>JUEB01000019.1 GCA_000802095.1 Peptococcaceae bacterium BICA1-7
GTAGCTGATGCTTTCGGGGTTAATCCCGAAGGTCTCGTATACTTCCGCCTCCAGCTGAGCCTGGGAGTTGCTGCTGGGAGCGGTTATACCATTGGTCTTCCCGTCCTGGTTTACACGGGACCCCTTTATTATCCCGTATATATGATCGCCATCTTCTATTGCTTTTGCCAGTGCCTTGAGGGCCACAACACCTACACCCTCGCCCGGAACAAAACCGTCGGCACTGTTGTCAAAGGTTTTACACTTCCCGTCTCTTGATAACATCTCTCCATTTGAGGTTGAGATATGTGTAGCCGGTGTAGTTATGATACATACTCCCCCGGCCAGCGCCAGCTCACTTTCTCCGCTTTGTATGCTTTTACAGGCCTGGTGCACCGCCACTAAGGAGGAGGAGCAGGCGGTATCTATGGCCATATTGGGGCCCAGTAAATTTAGAAAGTATGAAACTCTGGCCGGTATGAAGGAGTTGAGGTTTCCTGTTACGGATTGAATGTCCAGGCCGCTGCCGGACAGTCTCTGGTCGTAGTCTCCCTGCATTACTCCAATAAACACACCGCACTTTGTACCGGAAAAAAACCCGGGAGAATAACCGGCGTCCTCCAGTGCCCTCCATGTTTCTTCCAGAATGAGCCGGTGCTGCGGGTCCATTAATTCGGCTTCTCTGGGTGAAATATTGAAAAACAGCGGGTCAAATTTATCTGCATCAGGAACCAAACCAAGCCATTTGCAATAGGTTTTATTTGGAGTTTTGGGGTTGGGATGATAGTATTCATTGATATCCCAACGTTCTCTGGGGACTTCCCCGATGCTGCTTACTCCCTTTTTTAAGTTATCCCAAAACACATCGAGGTTTTCTGCCCCGGAAAATCTCCCTGACATACCAATTATGGCAATGTCATAAATTTGAGGCTGTACCTCCCTGGCATTAGCTTTGGCTTTAGGTAAAGATGTATTATCTTGAAGATAAACTTGTTGTTTTCTTTTTCCATTACCCTTTTCAAGTTCTTTAATAAGGTCAAACCCTTCTTCCGGTGTTATACGCATTTCCTGAACCATTTTAAGGATTTCTGTTTTGCTATAGCTTTTAACCATAATAAACCTCCGCGATCATAGCAACTTAGCTTTATCCAAAAGGTCTTATGTTTTATCTTAATAAGTTATGAACAATGTCCAATTTATAATGTTTATAGATTTAATCCTACCCATGCAATATGGATTGACATACATCATCAGATGTCTTTAAATCAAATCGGTGTTCCAATTTTTTCAGATAGCTATAGCACCAGGCATGAGCTATTATAAAACCAGTTATGTTGGCCACGCCTATAACCAGAAATACTTCATATGTTCCTTTACTAAAAACCATAACCATACAATAGGAAATTGGTATAATCAATAGCCCCATTCTTATAATATTAACTATTAGCCCCGGAAGAGCCCGCCCGGTAGCCTGAAAAGCAGAGGTTATTATTATTGTGCCCACCACACCTATTTGTGTTACAGCAACAATTCTTACCTGGGCTACACTCCAGTCAATAATATGAGGTAGTGAGGTAAACAGTGAGAATATGCTTCTGGCTGACAGATTATAAATTATAACGAAAAAAGCTGCCAATATTATACCCATTAACAAATTTGTTTTATATACACTGAGAACCCTTTTATAATTACGGTTTCCATAGTTTTGGCCCACCAGTGTCATTGTTGCCGCACCAAAGGAATAACCAACCATAATAATGAATTCATCCATGCGCCCAACTAAAACCCATGAATTCATAGCATCTTGACTTATCGACCCCATGAGATTATTCAAAAACATTATTGCAACACTTATTATTAATACAGTAAACACCTGGGGTATGCCAATTTTAATAATTTCTGATATCATACTTCTTTCTGAATTAAATATATTCCATTTTATATTTAGTGAAGATTTTTTAGTCAAAAAGACGGCTGCAATATAAAACAGGGCTATTGCCAATGATATACTGGTGGCCAGTGCCGCCCCCGCCGTTCCTAACCCAAAAACAAAAATAAATATTGGATCTAAAATTATATTAGCTAATGTGGACAGCAGCATAGATTGCGCATAGTACCTGGTTAGCCCTTCCCCCTGTAATACACCTAACAGGCTGTATAAGAACATCAAAAGGCCAAACCCCGGAATCAGGCTGTATAAATATCTAATTGCATTATTTATGGCCTCTTCACTCATTTCTTTTCCGGCCAGGGCATGTAAAATATCTTTTCCCAGCAGGAAAAGCACCCCCATGCTGACAGCAGCAATAATCAACGATATAAGCAACCCCGAGTCGGCGGCTTTATTTAAAACAGTGTTGTTTTTTTCACCAATACCTCTTGCCACCAGAGAGCTCACCCCGGAAAATATACCGGTACCCAGGGCAACAAACAGCATAAAAATTGGTAAAACAAGTCCAACTCCACTTATTAGGGCAGTTGAACTATTATCTATCATCGAAATGAATAATGTGTCCACCACCGAATATAACAGTATAAGCAGTTGACCAACCAGGAAAGGCATAGCTATTTTAATGGTTAAAGGAATAATAGGTCCATTTAATATATCTCCGGCAATAGAACTTCTGATTTGTTCTGATTTAACATTTTTTTCCTTCATAAAATAAATCTCCCTTACTTCTAGCCTTCCCGGCATACCTGTAATACAGCTTGGCAATACGGCACATCATTGGGCTTCCGGCATCCTGTCCGTAAAGTTTCCCCCGGACCGGCTGTATTGCATGTTTTTAAAAATATTTAGGCAAATAATAATAGAAAGTCTATAAGTACAGTTTCCTGGTCAGAATGAGCAACATCTTTCCTTCGCTATTATCGGATAACAACGCCTCATTGCTATTGTTATCCGATCTAAAGGATGTCCCAAACAAATAAAGTGGTATATTTGATTACAAAAGTTGTATGCCGAACAGCCTGAATTGTTCTATCATCTCGTCAGGCCATATGCTGGACTGCACCTCGCCGATATGCGCCTTTTTGAGGATAAGCATGCAAAGCCTTGACTGGCCTATTCCTCCCCCCACTGTCAGCGGAAGTTCCCCGTTCAGCAACTTCCTGTGCCAGGGTAAATTTATCCTGTCAGTATTGCCGGCTATTTCCAATTGTTTTTTCAGTGCCTCCGGATCAACCCGGATACCCATCGAAGATATCTCCAACGCCCGGTTTAATAGGGGGTACCAGACCAGAATATCCCCGTTAAGCCCCCTGTATCCACTCTCTGTTTCCGTAGACCAATCGTCATAGTCCGGAGCTCTTCCGTCATGGGGTTTCCCATCTTTCAAATTTCCACCGATTCCGATTATAAATACCGATCCATGCTTTTTGCATATTTCATCTTCTCTTTCTCTCGGACTTAATCCAGGGTACTCTTCCACCAGATCCTCAGTGTGAACAAAGGTTATTTCTTCAGCCAAAGCTGGGCTAATTGACGGGATCTGGCGGCATATCTGACGCTCGGTTTCTCTCATTGCCTCATATATTTTCCTTACCACACCTTTTAAAAAGTCCAGACTCCTGTCCTTTTCTCCTATAATTAGCTCCCAGTCCCACTGGTCCACGTACACTGAATGCAAATTGTCGAGCACTTCCTGTGCCCTTATAGCGTCCATGTTGGCGTATAAACCCTCTCCCAGCTTAAACCTGTAATCCGCCAGGGTCATCCTTTTCCACTTTGCCAGGGAGTGCACTATTTCGGCCTTAATCCCCCCGGCGTCCTCAACGGTAAAACTAACAGGTCTTTCTATCCCGTTCAGATCATCGTTTACGCCTGTCCCAGCCCTGACAAACCTTGGGGAGGTTACCCTCATTAAATTTAATGTCTTTGACAATTCTTTCTCAAATACAGTCTTTATTTCCTTAATAGCAATTTCAGTTTCTTTCTTATCCACCAGCAGTTGGTACTTTTCGGGATAAACAAGCTCAACCCTGGATTTTTCAACGCAATTTGGCTCTTCATTTATCATTACATATTACCTCCTGTTAGTTTTTCATTATAAATTTATAAGCATTTTAAGCAGTTAACTCATATAGCCTTGTCATGCAGAATTAATTACTTATTTGAATACATCAATATCCAGTTCTATTTCCTTTGCCAAGCGTTGGACAGTACCTTCCGGCGGATTGAATTGAAGATCTGCCAGCGCCTGTGATCTTGTTAATTCCCCCTTCCTTACAAGACTGGCATACTCTTCGTGATACATTGTATAATTCATTCTTTTCAAGTCCATATAGGTGTTTAACCAGACCATTTCACAGTTAGTTGTTCTTCCCGGGTATGATGTATTCATTTGCCTCCATTCAAACACCTCCATACACTTATTTTTTAACACTTCCTTATCAGTTTTATTAAATTTAAAAATATAATATGGAATTACTAATATAACATTGGGTTTGACAGGGGCCTCAAGATCCTCCCTGGACAAGTACACCTTTTGTTTACTCATTGGTCTTTGCCGTTCCATAAATTCATTAAAAAAAACTTCATCCTGCTGAAATTCCTCTATCATCTCTTCCCAAAAATCAATAGCATTGTCCTTGTTTGCCATCATTAATGCCTGTCCTTTTGAGTAGCCATTAATGATCAAAGGTATATGGAATTTGTCAGCCATATCCACTGCGTTAGCATATAGTACTCCGCCACAGACGAAGCAGCTGCTCAGTCCCTTCACCTTTGATGCATTTGTATATCTCCAAAGTTTTTTCATGAATGAAATGTCATGCTGGTTAATTATCAGATCTACATCCAAGGCCTTACATAAATTGGTCACATTTCTTTTTGCTATCTCATCCTCATAACCATGGTCATTATGAAATCCTAAAACTTTTAACTTATATTTTGTAACCAAATCTATTAAGACTGAGCTGCTGTCAACCCCGCCGCTAAGGGGAACCAAAGCATGATATCTTGCACCTGATTTTATGTACTTTTGGAGGCATTCCTTTAAATGATTTTCATCCATAAAATCATTTTCTTTAACAATATCTACATATTTGCCATCCCTACAATAACTGCACTGACCTTTTTCATCGATTTCAGTCCCGGGGAAAACACTTGGTAAAACACATTTGTTACATATAATAATTTCATTTTTACCGCTTTCTAACATAAATTTAATTTTTTCCCCTATGAATCCCTTAATAGAGTCTGCCAGTCGCTGTATGGTTTCTTTTTGAAAGAGGGTTTTTCTATATTTGAGCACAATATTTAACTGGTTATCTGCGATGAAGATATCGAACTGCAATAAATAAGGCAACTCCTTCTCCGTCTTTGATAAATCAATGTATTTAAATTGATATATTGCATTTGCCGGTATATCACCATCGATTCTCCCCAAATAATTTATTGCTATCTCAGGTTCACTTGCGTTTTGGATAAATTTATGATTTTTCAGATACCTTAATATGCCATAATTAAATCCGTTATTGGGCACTCTATTTATCTGTTTTTGTATACTGTATATCCGTTCAACTGGGTTATGACATTTTACATCTAAATTAAATAGTATAGGGTATATAGAAGTAAATCTCCCAACTGTTCGTGTCAAATCAATATCATAGTTAAACTCATGGCGTCCATGCCCTTCGAAATCAATCAATACATTATTATTTCCGATATATTCAGTTAAGGCCTCAACAACACATGTAATAATTATCTCATGTGCTTTGAAGGGATATTTGCTGGTAATATCGGATATAATTTTTTCACTCAGGTCTTTGTTCAGTATCATTGCATATTCTTGGCTTAACTCATTATGAAGAGATAGTGAAGCAGAACCTTCTGTGGGCAAGGGTGTAATATTCATTTGGCCTGAATCCCAATAACTTAGTTCGTCCGAAAAAGAATTTTTTTCTCCATAATCAACTAATAGATCTGCCCAAGATTTAAACGACGTTGTTTTTTCTGGTAAATGAACTTGTTTTTTCTGTTGCAGCTGATAATAAGCATTTAGCAAATCCTCAAATATTATTTTAAATGACAGATAATCCGCAACGAGATAGTGAATGGCTACAATTAAATCGATTTTATTATGGTCCAGCTTAAAACACCCGGCCCATAATATAGGAGCATTAGATATGTCAAATTTATCCTGTTTTTCAGCAATCACATCCTGTATTACTTTTTTCTGCTCTGTTTTTTCTAACCCAATTAAATTATATATGTTCAAAATAGAGCTTTTATTTTGTCCATCAATGACTTGAATATATTCTGAGTTGCCCTTTTTAAAATGCGCTCTGAGAATATCATGATGATCAATTATCATATAAAGTGCCTTTTCGAGGTTTTCTTCATTCACCTCCTCCTTTATGTTAAGAGAAACATATTGATTATATCGTGACGGCACTTTTATTTTATCAAAAAACCAGCATTGAGCCGGTGTAAGCTCTACCTTACCAGAAACACTCTCATATTTATCAATACTATTTTCTCTGTTTGATTTGCCAAGCACCTCAGCCAATTCAGCAATTGTAGGGTATCTTAATATTGTATGTGTCCTGCAATCCATGCCAATCTTTCTTATTTGCTGGGTTACCTGTATGGCCAGCAGTGAATTCCCGCCTAAATTGAAGAAATTATCATGGATACCTATTTGATCTGTTTTAAGCACTTTTGTCCAAATTAATGAGAGATCTCTCTCAGTCTGATTTCTTGCAGTTGCAAAACTAATATGTTTATTTAAGTCGGTTTCCAGCTTTTGCAGATACCTTCTGTCAACCTTCTTGTTTTGGTTTAAAGGCATCTTTTCCAGCCGGACAAATTTTGATGGTATCATATAGTGAGGAATTCTTTCTACCAGCATATCTTGTATTCTTTCTCCGGTTAATTCAGCCGGGGAAACATAATAACAACAGAGGTATTTTTCTTTTTTTGTATCTTCTTTTATAATTACTGCTGTTTCCTTAATGCCTTCAATTTCTAAAATTCTATCCTCTATTTCCCCGCACTCGATGCGATAGCCACGGATTTTTACCTGCTGGTCCGCTCTTCCTATAAACTCAAGTATTTTACCTTTTCTCCGAACAAGATCCCCCGTCCGGTAAATTCTGTCGCCCTTCTTGTATGGATTCTCGATAAATCTCTCCATTGTAAGCTCTTTACGATTAAGATAGCCTCTACATACTCCGTCTCCGCCAATATACATTTCACCTATAACATTATCCGGAACAAGCCTTTGATTTTGATCAAAAACATATAGCTGAACGTTATCCGAAGGAACGCCGATAGGCACAGTACGGCCTTTGTCCCTCTCTCTGTCGTATGCGTGTATCATGCAGCCCACAACTGTTTCGGTAGGGCCGTATTCATTATATAGAATAACCCTGTGATTAAATTTGTTACTTATCTCCTCTGCCAGCGATCTTTCAAATTCTTCTCCTCCTACAATAAAAGACCTCAGCCTTTTTGAATAGAAATCCTCATATACCAGCGTTTTAAGGTGGGAGGGGGTCAGTTTGACAATATCTACCTTATCTTCTCTTAGTATTCTATCCAGAACTGTATCATCGTCCCCATAAACCTCAATATGATTACCTGAAAGCAGAGGCACAAATATTGACGTGACCGTTAAATCAAAAGCTATTGAAGAGAAGAAGGGAAAGCATAAACCGGTCTTATCCTTTCTGCCGTATTGTTTAATAGCCCAGGTAATGTAATTGACTACACCTTTATGGTCTATCATGGCGCCTTTTGGCATGCCGGTAGATCCTGAGGTGTAAATTATATAGGCAAGATCTGTTGATCTGTTAATACACTGGACATTTGATGAATCCTCAAGATAGCTTTCTTCATTATCAAGATATATTTTTAGCCCGGTAAAACTGTCAATATTCTTTATGGATTTCTGAGTAAGCATAATTTTAGTTTGACTATCTTCCAGAATAAATTTTATTCTCTCATCAGGATAGGCCGGGTCAATTGGTAAATATGCCCCACCAGCTTTTAAAACAGCAATCATGCCGATTATGCATTCAATAGACCGGTTGGCCATTATTCCAACACTAACGTCAGCTGATACACCATTTTTTTGTAATAGGCGGGCAAGTTTATTAGCCTTCTTATTCAATTCAGCATATGTAACATCAATTGCATCAAAGGATACAGCAATGCTATTTGGTGTTTGATTAGCCTGGTTTTCGAACAATTGATGAACGCACATATCAGGATAACTGCTTTTTGTCTGGTTATAGTCAATCAGCATTAATTTGTTTTCCCGGGATGACAGAAGAGGCAGATCAGCCACCGGACTATCCATATTATTGGCAATGCCCTCCATCAATATCTGAAAGTGCTCTGTCATTTTTTCAATAGTCTCAGTCTTAAAAAGGTCTGTGTTGAAACTAATTGTTCCGGACAGCGAGTCATCCACATCTTTCATTGTCATCATTATGTCGAACTGGCCTTCCTGCTGAGGCATATCATATTGTTCATAATTTCTTGCAGTAGTTTCTCTATAATAGCTACTAAGCAATTCAAAGGTTGCCTGAAAGACAGGTGAATAACTGGGATCCCGTTTTGGCTGCAATCGCTCTACCAACAATAAAAATGGGTAATCCTGATGCTCTAATGCTTTAAAAACATTATTGCGCACCTTTTGAAGCAATTCCCTGAAGGCCTGCCTCTCTTTAAAACTGGTTCTTATAGAGAGCATATTAACCAAATACCCTATCATACTCTGAAATTCAGGTTTATCCCGGCCACTTGTGGGTGTGCCCACTATTATGTCATCTTGCCCGGAATAGCGGTGAAGGAATAACTGAAACACCGCCAGTAAAAATACAAACAATGTTACTCCTTCTCCAGAGGCGCATTTTTTTATTGCTTTGGTTAATTCACTGCTTATCGAAAATGACCGGGACGCTCCCGCAAAAGTCTGGATTAATGGCCTGGGGTAGTCTAATGGCATACTTAGTACCGGCAATTCACCACCAAGCTGGTCCTTCCAATAATTCCAATGCCAGTCACTTTCATTGCTTTCCACTATACTTTTTTGCCAATTAACATAATCAATATATTGAGTGCTGGTTTGCATAATGTATTTTGGCTTATTACCCGTCTCATTTAAATACAATTGCCATAATTCGGCATTCAGCACCATCAATGAAATAAAATCGGTGACAATATGATGCGTGGTTATTAATAAAACAATATTGTTCAATGAAATATTAAACACATTTACTCTCATTAATGGACCATCTTCCAGATTAAATGGCTTCCTGTATGCGTTGATGACATTTTGATACAGTTCTTTTTCATCGAAAGATGAAGCGTCTATTTCTTCAAAAGACACCTCCTGATATCCGCTCACTACCTGCAAAGGTTCGCCGTCTCTGTCCGTAAACGTGGTTCGCAGGGAATAATGTCTATTAATTAATCTTTGAAAAGCTTTTTTAAGTGATTGAACATCTATATTCGTGGTAATTCGAACCGAAAATGCTGTATTATAAGCAATACTTTCCGGCGCAGATTTGTATAAAAACCACAGCGCTTTCTGTCCATAGGAAAGAGGATATGTGACTGAAGACTCAGCTGCCCGCTGTTTAAGACGCTGTATTAACACATCTCTATTTGTTAATACGGTAGAGTTCATTTTTATTAATCTCCTTTTTTACAGTTTGCCTAGCAGAATATTAACCTCCGCGTCTGACATATCAACTATATTTACCAGCAAGTCCGCTGCCAGTTCCGGCTGTATCTCTTGGCTCTCATCTAAAGCCCTTTGAACATCAGCTATTGACAATTCCAATTGATCTGAATTTATTACGGTATTATCAGTATTAGCAGCATTAATTGGCTCTTTTCTTTGGGCTGCGTCAGATGAATTTTTGTTTGAATATAGATTTACCAGCCTGATTAAAGCTTCTTTTTGGGTTTTCATAAAATGGTCCACCAGCGCATCAATAGTTTGGTACTCAAAAATTACTGTATTGGTTATATTTTTTAATTCCTTCCTCAGAATATTGGTCAGCTGGACCACAAAAAGTGAGTCAAGGCCATATTCTACCAATGCTTTGGAAGAATCAATCTCCTGTGCCGGAATTTTAAGCGTTTCACCAACCAGCTTTTTCATATAATCAATACTTTTATCTCGCAACAGATCACCGCTTATGCCTGACTGCACTGCCACTGCCCCGGCCTTTACTCTCTTCTCTACGGCCTTGGCCTTATACCCTATTTCCAGAGGCTCTGTTGTTTTCATAAGGGAAATTTGATCCACCGGCCCGGCAAGAAGTGTTTCCAGTGCCTCCATGGCCTCCGGGGGCTCAATGGAACCTATTCCCAGCCGTGCCATCCGGTCCCGATAGTCTTTGGAGGAAGCCACACCCACACTTCCCCAATATCCCCAATTAATTACCTTCACCGCACAGGGCCACTGCTGATTCAGCTGATGGGCAAAAGCGTCCTTAAAGATACAGCCCGCCGCATAGTTGCTCTGTCCGGGAGCTTTTACAAATGACTGCATTGAAGAGAAAAACAGCACAAAGTCCAGTGTCTCTTTTTGAAAAACCTGGGCCATACGCACACTTACATTAACCTTGGCCGCCAGTGAGGCCTTAAACCATTCTTCTTCCATGTTGGCCAGGCTTTTATCCAACAGCACTATGGCGGAGTGAATCACCCCGTTGATCCTTGAATACTGCCCTTTAATTTCTTCATAGGCGTTCTGCAGGGAATTCCGGTCGGTTGCGTCAGCTGCGATGTAAATGGGCGCGGGCCCCAATCCCGCAAGCCTGTCCAGCCTGGCCTGGATAGCCGAATCCTTTTGCCGCCGGCCAATCCATATAATCTGTGCCTTATAGGTCCGGATCATGTATTCGCTCCAGGCTTCTCCTATGCCGCCCGCGCCCCCGATTACTACATACACTCCTCCTGTACTGTACAATGTCTTATTTATTGAAGGGCGTTGGAATGGTATCAGCTGCTGCCGGTGCCACTCCCGGCCCCGGTAAACCAGAGGACTCCCCTGTGTATCTGCGGGCAGTGTGAAAATATCGGCGGCCTTCCAGTCAAAACCTGCTTCCAGGTCAACAATCCGTACCTTCCAGTAGGGATATTCTCTGGCCATGGCGCCAATCAAACCGTAAAGGCTTGTATGAGCCGGGTTTACCCTATCACTTCCATGGATTGGCTGAGTCTGTACGGTGATCAGGCTCCAACCCAAATCCCTTGTGTCATAGCCCAAACTGATTAGGGCTTTGATCATTTTGAAACACTGGATAACTCCAGGGTTTTGCTCTTCAATCAGAGTGTCCTCCGCCAGAGACTCCAGTGGTTTATGGGGGGCAAGCCACACTATATGGCCGATGCCTTTATGTATTTCAATTTTTTGCGCTATTGTATCGATGGTATCTGTGGGCTGCATTTCCAATACATGCGCCCTGGGGTAGTATTGTAGAATGGCGCTTCTGCTTTCTGTTGTTCCTCCCACAATTAAAATTTGGTCCGTAAGGGCCGGGAAGGCTTCTCCCCTGTTTATTGAAACTGTATCCCACACAGGGGTATGCATGGTGGTCCCGGTTTGTATTTCGCCTCCCAGCACCCGGGACGCCAGTCCTTTTATCCGGATACAAATTACTCCCTGTTCATTACACAAATCAATATCCATTTTGGGCGCCTTATCCTCCGGCCCGCTGCCGCTGCTGTACCGGATTACGGCCCACATTGCGCTGGCGCAGCCACCCAGAATTTCCAGCTCGTTAATTGCAAAGGGCAGTATTGGCTGGCGGGACGATCCGGACCCGCTCATTAAGCCCACTGTGGCCTGTAGCGCCGAATCCATGATGCTGGGGTGCAGGACAAATTGGTCACTGGTAGCCGACACGGAGGAAGGCAGGGACAACTTTGCCAGCACTTGCCCCGGCCCCGCATATACTTCCTCAATCCCCCGGTGCGCCGGGCCATAGTCTAGCCCCATGGCCCTAAACGCCTCGTAGCACTGCTCAGACGAGAGGCTTTCCTGGTTGCACCGGTGCTTTATGGCACTGATTTCCAGAGTGGGAGCTTTTCCCGTCACACTGATGGCCGCGCTGCCCTGGCTGTGTATTACCGGCTCAACACTGCCATTTTCCCTTTTGCTATATATTTCATAGGCAATCTCACCTGTATCTTCACGTAAAAGTCCAATATGTACCCGGACCGGCTGCTCCCCTACTATTATTGGCCGAACCCAAACCACATTTTTTAGCTTTATCCCGGCCTGTCCATCCATCAGGTCTCCTGCAGCCTGCTCAACTGCCGTCCGGGCCATCTCAAGACAGGCCACTGCCGGCAAGACTCTCTGGCCCTTCACTATATGATCCGCCAGGAAAAACTCCCTGCCGGTAAAGGTTGAGCTGAATCTCTGCCCGGAGAAGTCAGAGGTGTTTTGCTGTAAAAGTGGATGAATGAAGGCAGCAGCATTCGAGGTTGGGAGGCAACTGAAGTTGTCATTGGCATCAAACTTTGGCGCCCAATAACGTTTCCTGGCAAAGGGGTAGGTGGGCAGACTTATGCGCCGGGGTTTGGTTTCTCCATACAGCCTGTTCCAGTCAAATGCCAGGCCCTTGACCCATAGGTCAAGAAGTTTTGAGTACTTTCCTTTGGCTATCCAGGCTTCAATTGTTTTTGTCATATCTTCATCTGAGGTCAGAGCAGCAAATGTGTCTTTATTGCGATTGATTTGCCCCCGATACAGATCCTCAGTGCCTTCCTGAT
>JUEB01000020.1 GCA_000802095.1 Peptococcaceae bacterium BICA1-7
CCCGCCACCTCCACCCGTGCATCTACAAGCCGGAAAAAGTCCTGCCTGAAGGTCGGGCGGGACGAAGAACCCCACTTAACGGACAGATATCCTCCATTTTTACTCCTCTTCTGTTGAAGGAATTTTGCCCAATTTAACGAAGAATGCTTTCCCTAATTTTCTCGCCAGTTCGATGCTGCGCATGTTTTTTTCTTCCTGCGTGAGGGTCAAATCGTTTCGCACTTCCTCAATCTCTTCGATTGTTTTTCTACGCAACTCTTCCAATTCGTTGTCATTCAATGCATCCATTTAATCTCCTCTTTCCATTAGATACATAAAAATTGGTAAAATGGCAATCATATACATGTTCCCCATAGGCAACATTTTATGTGCCATCTAGAAACTTGTCAATACCTCATCCATCTTCTATTGTTGTGTAAAACGCATGGAGGAAAACTATTTGAATCTCGGAGAAAAATTAAAAGAATTAAGGAAAGAAAGAAATCTCAAGCAAGAAGAACTTGCTTTAATGTTAAATGTGGACAGAACTACTGTTTCCAATTGGGAAAGAGGAGAAAAGCAGCCAAGCATAGATATACTTATAAAACTGCGCTCAATATATGGCGTTACTTTGGATGAAATTGCCGGGTTAAAAAATGATAATCCCAGGAGCGATATTAATCTGGACACTTTGATATCAGACCCTGTCGTTAAATTGCTCTCCGAAAAAACCGGCATTCCCCCCAGAACAATATCTGCATTTATAACGGCATTAAAAACCGATCAGGAGAAATAAAACCCCTGCACCCCATTGCAATGCTAACCGAAAGCCAACCCCATAACCCCTGCCAATGTCAAAAGGCCATCAGGATAATAAAATCA
Organism: Peptococcaceae bacterium BICA1-7; assembly: GCA_000802095.1. Lineage (GTDB taxonomy): Bacteria > Bacillota > Desulfotomaculia > Desulfotomaculales > Desulfocucumaceae > BRHc4a. The sequence goes on from JUEB01000020.1 coordinate 862, forward strand.
ATGGAAGACAAGAAAAAAAGGCTGAGCAAAACAAAGCCTCTTTTTTTTATTCAGCTTTTATTGAAATGCTCCCGTCGGCAAAGCCCTGTATATAAGCATTATCAGCATCAATAGCAGCCATGGCCTCGCTGGTAAAATCAAACTCCGCCAGGAGCACCCTATCTCCCTCCCCCAGCCTGCCGCATATTTCCTCGAACAGCCTTGAGTGTTTAACGCTAAAAGCCTCATATTCCCTCCTGTCACAGCCTGGCATAACCCTCCCCGCCACCTCCACCCGCGCGTCTACAAGCCGGAAAAAATCCCGCCTGAAGGTCGGGCGGGACGAAGAACCCACTTAACGGACATCCAAAACATTCCGCTTCGCAATCTTATCTTTAATAATTCAATGTGACTCATAGTCTACATGTATTTTATAGAAATAATTTGCCCTCGTCAATACCTGACAGACAAATATTGTGACTCATAATCCGTAGACTTATAAGCATCAATATTGGTAATAATAAACTATCAAATTGACGAGGTGAATAATTTGGAAATAAAAAAAGCCTTTGGGGAAGCCGTCCGGGAAATAAGGATCTCCCAGGGAAAATCCCAGGAACAGCTTGCTTTTGACAGCAACCTGGACAGGACATACATAAGCGGAGTTGAAAGAGGCATCAGGAACATTTCCGTGGTTAACATACAAAAACTCGCAGAGGCTTTTGCCATGAGCTTAACGGAGTTATTCGAGAGGGTTGAAAGACAAGCTAAAAGATAGTGCCGGATATAGTCTTTGCCCGTAATTAGCAATGATCCACAGCACCCCCCTGCCACGCGTAAATTATACCGGAAGCCTGTGTAAAACGCCAAATAAGTTAACAAGTTAAGGGCCTGGCACCATTTGGCCCATGGTATATTTTAGGGTTATTGGCAAATTAAACAGGATTTTATTATATACCGTCGAAATAAAATTTTGAATGAATAGGAATTTAAGGAGTGCTTTTTTAATGAGTATCAATATACTGCATCTGACTGATATTCACATAGGGAATGACAATTTTCCTTACGATACAGTTAAGGAATTTGCTCTTAGCATATGTGAATTTTTAGAAGATAAACCAAAAAAAATTGATTTAATAGTAATTACGGGAGACATCTTTACGGGAAAAAAGATTAGCAAAAAAGGACCAGAATTAAGTAATGATGCTTGTTTATTCTTTGAATATCTCCTAGAAAGAATAAATAAACTATCAAACCCCCACTTTACAAAGGAGGATTTCCTTTTTATACCGGGTAACCACGACATAGACAGAAAAAATATAGATAATCCCTTTAATACTTATAGAAATTTCCTATTAAGATTTTATGGAAGTGCCAACTCAGCGTACTCTTTGTATGATAAAGATTTCCTATACAGAATTAAAATTTTTGAGACAGAAAAATTTATTGTTTTAGGCTTGAATTCGTGTCGATTTGAACACTACTCCCCTATTGATAGCGATTTTGATTGGGTAAAAGAATTGAGTTTTGATAGCATATCTTCACCTCATAATGACGCAATAAAAGAAAACATTGAAAAACACTATAAAGTATTATTGTCTTCAAAATATTATGATTACGGATTTATAAGCAGAGAACAATTAACCTCAGTTTATGACAAATTAAGTGATTCACATATTGACTATAAATCTTATATCACAATAGCAGCATTTCATCATCACTTTTATCCATTTCCAGAGATTTTATCAAAACAAGGCGACACATCTCTGTTAAGAGATTATGAAAGAGTAATTGATCGCCTAATTAAATTTAATACAAAATTAATTTTACATGGTCACAAGCATATACCTTTGATTAGACCTATAGTGACTGATGATTCTTGGGGCAAACAACCAATTTTTGCAATAGCTGGTGGCGATATAGGCAATAAAAATAGTTCTAGACATTTTCAGCTTATAGAGGCATTTAATGATAACACACCTTCAATATGTAATTTATCAAAGTATACATTTATAGGAGATAAGCTTGGACCATTAGAAACATTCGCAATACCTCCATCTCCAAGAGAGGAGGAAACATTATCGAAGAAAATTACTGAGATATTAAAAATGGAGAACATTGAATTATATAACTATTATATTAACGAAATCTCAGACAGAGATATTATATCTAACAATACCAGTATTAACAATGTTATAATAAATATAAGCAAGGTATTTACATCCTTTGCAGAAGTCAAAGAAAAATTGACAAATAATAATGATGAGCTTTTTTTAATATTGCTTTTTGTGCATTATAAAGTAAACAGTATGAATGTTTTAATTAATAAAGGCAATGATCTTAATATAAGAAGCGCTATAAGATTAGCAGCAAAAAAAGTAATTCACGAACAAAAGTTCATAGATTTAGTGTTTAATTACCTCGATAATTTAATAGACTCACAAGCATATTATGAACTATTGAGTAAATCATGCTCTACTTTAAAACAAAAACGTATAAAATCTATTGCAGTAATTTGCAGTTTATTTACTGAGCTGAATTTAACCTTATTAACTTACGCAGATTTTTATTATCAAAAATTCTCTCATCTGGTAAATATCACTCTACACTCGGACGTTTTTCACCAACAAATACCTAGAAGAAGTATTGCATTTGATTGCTTTCCTGACAGAAGAACAGTCATCATTAACTTTATCGCTAAAGACCCCACATGTCACAAAATTGCCGCATTATTTATTAAGATTTTTGAAAACTCACTATCAAAATATGGAGATGATTTTGATGAATTATCATTAAAAATATATTATATACGTCCTAATGTTGAAAAAAGTAATAACTATGATTTGGAAGATCATAATTTTGAGGCATATATTCCGAATCTTTTACCTTTATTAATAGGAGAAAATTTATATAAACAAAAAGAGGTCTTTATTAGAGAATTAATTCAAAACTCTATTGACGCTGTTCTTCTTCGCACAGCACTTTCATATAAAGGTATAGAGAAAGAGCAGCAATTTGACAAAACAATTAAAATTACATTCGGAAAAGGAAATACGTTTAATTTAAATAATGAGCAAAGAGAGGAAAAGTTTTTCATATCTATAGAAGATAATGGAACTGGAATGACACCTTCCCAAGTTGAAAGATATTTAATACATATTGCTCGCAGTTACTATGATTCAAACGAGTACAGGGAATTAGCAAAAAAAATGGAGTTAAACTACAAACCAATTAGCAAGTTTGGCATAGGTTTTTTATCTTCATTTTTATATGCAAATGAAATTAATGTAGAGACCAAAAGCTATATTGACACCGAAAACAGTATATATATACACATACCAAACCACGAGGGATGTTTTTTTTCAAAAATTAACAACTATAAAAAAAGCACAGGCACCAAAATCACCTTGTTTAAGAGCAGTAAATCAAACATTACCATTGATAATATTTTAAAATATATAACTACTTGCTTATTAGATATACCTCTAAATCTTGAAATTGTCGGCGTGGATGAAAACAATAACCAAATTAACGTTTTTCATAAATCGTTTTCACTAAGAAATAATTTAGCCAAATCAAATCAACCCTCATTTTTTGTACCAATAAACAACATTGGAAAAATAGTTTCAGACCAAAGCAATGCACACGAGCCTTATGGAATTACAGTTCAATATACAGAAAAATTTGAGCCATTTTATTTTCCTGATGATGTGTTTTATATCGAAATGAATGGAGGTATTCTTTTAAATGACGGCACATTAGATAAAAATAGACTTAAAAATTATTTTACCAAGATTTATTTCAACTATCCCCCTGGCATAATAGAATTAGATGTTACAAGGGAAAAAATTATTGATTTCCACAATGTTGCTTTTAAACAGTTTAAAAATGACATCGTCAATTGTTTATATTATAAAATAAATGATTGGATTAAAAATGAAATATTATATAAATCTGATACCCAAATTATAACAATATATAGACTATTGCATTTCCTAAAACTTAATGGTTTGTCAGAAACAGAAAATCATTTTTATTCTTTATTTATTACATTTGATAAAAACAGAGTAAAATACAACTTTAAGTTCTACGAAGAGGCAATTAATCCCGATAGTGATAGTTTAATTTTTAAAACACCATATGACATTCCCTCTGTTATTATTCGTAATTTAAACCTTTTTAGCCCAATCTTATTAAAATCCATTAAAATAATTGACAATATCCTACCATTTGAGAAAGCCAAACTCATTAAGCAACTAATCAATGAATTATACGAGGCAATACACATTCCTATCAATTTTATAGACGGTATAGGCAGCGTACCATTACAGCGACTTAATGGGTTAGTAGATATATACACACTTTCAATATCCCACGATAAAATGCCTTATGAGGGATATTTTCCCAAAAATATTACAAAAAAGTTAAGTGATACTAATCTATCTAATCAATCCAAAAAGTTTCTATTGGACTTTATTTCATATATATCATATTACTTTATCAAAAATATTTATTTGAAGCAATCACTAAAAAATGTTGAGGAGTCGAAGGGCATGAGGCATTTTAATCTTGACAATATTGCTAAAGCTTTTATACAAGATGGCTTAAGAAGATATGGTGTTTAATTTAAGTTTTAAACATACTTTGTTGCAGAATTATTTTACATATAAGCACATATATTGTGTTTTACCCTATTTAATATTACTTAAATAGAGAAACTTCAATGACGAATGAACAATACTTTTACAACTGCTCCAAAGAATATGTAGATTTAATCGACCCTTATATACCAAGCGCTGACCGCATCATAAATGGCCTTCCAAAATCAAAAACACAGTCAGCGATAATCGCAGGCAAGCCGGGACGGTTCTTTAAGGGGACAATCGGAATTTTTGCGCGTAAAAAGGGCTCAAACACTGCATATTTACTACATTTTGAGCCTTAACAACTTTTGCTACCACTAAACGCAAAATTTTTGATTGCCCAGAAGAATGAAGTTGCGACCGGACGCAGGCTATGGGTTTTCAATCTTTTTTTATAGGTTTTTGATATTGGGGACAAATGGTGCCAGGCTCTTAACTTATTAACTCTTATTGGCTGCCCCTGTCTGGGGGCAAGCCGGGACGGTTATTGACTTGCGCCCTCGCAAGTCGACAAATATCCAGAAGGCCTTCACAAGCAACCATAGCATTTAAGAGCCGCTCACAATTGAGCGGCTCTACTTAATTTCTGCCTCTAAAACGCTTACAATCCGGGGCAATCCGCCCCCGGCCGGCCACCCTGGCTGGCCAAATGTTCTCCTGCAAGGCGCACCGGAGGCTTTTAGCGGAGGCGTAATGGTAATTACGTTGTAGCGCGGAAGCCGAGGAGCAACGCCGCAGGGGGGCATTTGGCCGACCCCACTCCGTTGGAGCGCGGAAGCTGAGGAGCAACGCGGCAGGTCCATTTGGCCGACCACACTTCCACCTATTTAAGGAGGCGGGCTTTAGCGTATGTGCGGTACACCTTCGCCACCTCCACAGTCACCGTCTCTCCCACCATCGCCCCGGCCCCCTCAATATCCAGTATAAACCCATCCACCCTGGCTATGCCGTCGTTTACATTGGTGACGTGAGGCTCTTCCACCTTTACCTCCAGCAGCTGGCCCTGGCGGACCGGGAGGGTGTTGGCCTGGATCTCGGCCTGGTTGTACAGGGGGCGGACTTCTACCGATTCTATGTGCTGGCCCTGGGAGCCCCTTATATAGAGGCTTTTGCTGGTGCGCTGCTCCAGCTCCCTTAGGTTGGCCCCGCCGCTGCCTATGAGCCTGGCGGCCACCAGGGGGTTGGCCTCCACCAGTATGGTATCGGCTGAGGTCTGGCGGGCCATCTGGCAGATGTGGTTTTTGAAGTGTATGCCCACGGTTTCCTCGGAGAGCACCTTGCCCCTTCCCTCGCAGTAAGGACAGGGCCTTTGCATTACCTCGCTGAGGCTGGGGCGCACCTTTTTGCGGGTCATCTCCACCAGCCCCAGCTGGGTGATGCCCAGTATGTTGGTCTTGGTCTTGTCTTTTCTTATCTCGTCCTCAAGGAGCTGCAGCACTTTCTGCTGGTGCTCCTCCATGTGCATGTCTATAAAGTCCACTATGATGATCCCGCCCAGGTTTCTCAGCCTCAGCTGGCGGGCTATTTCCACGGCGGCATCAAGATTTGTCCGCAGCACGGTGTCTTCCAGGTTGGTGGTGCCGACATATTTGCCTGTATTTACGTCAATGGCGGTAAGGGCCTCGGCCTGGTCGATAACTATATAGCCCCCGCACTTGAGCCAGACTTTCCTTTTAAGGGCCTTTTCCAGCTCCTGCTCAATGCCGTAGTCCCTAAATATATTGTCTCTCTCATCGTGGTAAACCTTGAATTTGAGCCTGGGGCCGATAATGTCCAGCAGGTCCAGCATTTTCTCGTACTCGTAGCGGGAGTCTATGGTGAGCCGGTCCACATCCTCGGTAAATATGTCCCTCATAATTCTCTGGATTAGCTCCAGGTCCCGGTGCAGCAGGTTGGGAACCGGACCGTGGGAGGCCCTCTGGGAGATCTTTTTCCAGAGCTTGGACAGCATGGCCACGTCCTGCCTGAGGTCCTCCTCCTCCACTCCCTCGGCCACCGTTCTTACAATAACCCCCATGTCTCCCGGCTTGACCCTGGCGGCCAGCTCCTTTAGGCGCTCGCGCTCCTTCTCATTTTCGATGCGGCGGGAAATGCCTATATAGTCCATGGTGGGCATGATCACCAGGTAACGGCCGGGCAGGGTGATGTGGGTGGTCACCCGGGGGCCCTTGGTGCCGATGGGCTCCTTGACTATCTGCACGATCAGCTCCTGCCCCTGCTTTAGTATGTCGCAGATATTTGTGCCCAGCGCCGACCCCTGTCCGTGGACCTCTGGAGACCTGGCCGGAAGGGCATCCTCCACATATAAGAAGGCGTTTTTATCAAGCCCTATGTCCACAAAGGCGGCCTGCATGCCGGGCAGCACGTTTTCCACCCGGCCCTTGAAAATATTGCCCACCAGCCTCTGGGTAACCGACCTCTCTATATACAGCTCGACCGGGGTTTTGTCCTCCAGGACGGCCACCCTGGTCTCCTCCTCGCTTACGTTTATCACAATCTCTCTAAGCATGCAAAACCATCCTTACAGTCAGGCAAGCACATTTTTTCCTGACAGTTACTGATTCAATTAAAATCAATTTTTGGCTCATAGTGGTTAAAATAGGTCTTTGCCTCCATGCCCCAAAACCCTGGAGCGGGTAATATCAAGGTGGCTGTCCTGGCCAAAATCACCGCACCGCCCGGTTATGGCCGCTACCACCTCCTGGGGGCGGACATTAAAGCTGCTGGAGGTGATCAGATCCATTTCCAGCACCACTGCGCCCTCTTCCTCCCGGGCGGAAAGGTGCAAAAGTCCCGGGCGAATGTTAAAGGGGATATCCCGGCCATCCTTCTTGCGGCGCATTACATTAATCTCCTGAGACTCCAGCAGTCCCTCCAGGCAGCCTTTAAGGCTTCCCGCCCCAGTGGCCGGGGAACACCTGCTGTATGCCCTTATAACGTAGGCGGACCGCTCTGTGGAGGCCATCAGGGAAGGAGATCCCTCCTCCACCGGCCTGGCCCCGGTAACCTTCATGCCGGGGGGCATGGCCCGGTCCAGCGCCTGGGCAACCTCTTCCGGTGAAACGGCAGTATCAAGGTCTATATCCACATACTCCTCCAGCCCGGATACTCCAACCGATAGCGGAAAGCCGAAGCTGAACCTGGGATGGGGATTAAATCCCTGGCTGAAGGACACCGGGATTCCAGCCCTGCGAACAACCCGCTCGAAGGTTCTCAGCATATCCAGATGTGAAATGAATTTGGCGGCCCCCTCTTTAGAGTACCTTATCCTGTATCGGGGCAATAACAGCACCCCCACTTATTTCCGGATTTATTCCCAGGCCGTCGCATACACCGCAGGCAGGGCACTTGCCTCCCCTGCAGTCCGGCGTTGGCCGGGCCTCCATGGCCCTTTTATGTTCTCTGACCAGAAACTTTCTTTCAATTCCCGCCTCTATGTGGTCCCAGGGCAGTATATCGTCATAGCCGTATCTGCGGTGGGCATACCAGCCGGGGTCAATACCGGTGTCTGAAAAGGCCTCAAGCCATTTTCGATAGTCAAAGCACTCTGACCAGCCGTCAAAGCGGCACCCCAGCTTAAAGGCCCTCTCCAGCACGGTGGACAGCCTCCGGTCTCCCCTGGCGAATACACCTTCCAGGATACTTACCTCGGGCTCATGCCATTTATAGGATATCCTTTTGTCCCTGATCAGTGACTTGAGAAAAATCTGCTTTTCTCTTAGCTCCCCGATGGTATTCTGGGGTTCCCACTGAAAGGGGGTATGGGATTTTGGAACAAAGGAAGAGGCGCTGACGGTAACCTTAAGCCTTCCCTTTTTAGCGCCGGCCTCCAGTCCTTTTTTGAGAACCTCCTCCGCCAGGCCGGCTATTCCCCGTATATCTTCCATTGTTTCGGTGGGCAGTCCAATCATGAAATACAGCTTTACAGCATGCCATCCTGAGGAAAAAGCGGCTGAAACCGCTTCCAGCAGATTTTCACCGGTAACTCCCTTGTTGATCACATCCCTGAGTCGCTGGGTGCCTGCCTCGGGCGCAAAGGTAAGGCTTGATCGGCGTACCCTCTGTATTTCCCTGGCCAGGTCCACTGAGAAGGCGTCAACCCTGAGCGAGGGGAGAGAAACCCCCACCCCGCTGCCTCCCATCCTGTCCAGCAGCTCCCGGGCTACCCGGTCTATTCCGGTGTAGTCGGCCGAGCTGAGTGAGGTAAGGGATATCTCATCATAGCCGGTGTTTTTAACCAGCCTTTCAGCCTGATCGATCAGTGTCTCGGGAGATTTTTCACGAACCGGACGGTAGATGGCCCCGGCCTGGCAAAACCGGCAGCCTCTGGTGCAGCCCCTGAGCACCTCCAGCATTATCCTGTCGTGCACCACCCCGGTGTTGGGAACAATGGGCCTTTCGGGAAAGGGGGACTGGTCAAAGTTGGCCACCGCCCTTTTCCTTACCTTTTCAGGAGCTCCCTCAACACAGGGGCTGACGGACTGTATGGTTCCGTCCTCATTGTAGAGTACCCGGTAAAACTCGGGGATGTAAACCCCCTGAATACCGGCCAGCTCTTTTAATAGTCCTTCCCGGCCCCGTCCCCTGCCCGCCTTATAGGCGTCTATTATGTCGTGAACGAGCTCTTCCCCCTCACCGATGGCAAAAAGATCGATAAATTCCGCCAGGGGTTCGGGATTGAAGGCGCATGGCCCCCCGGCAATGATCAGGGGAAAGCCGTCGCCCCGGTCTGCCGACCTTAAGGGTATGCCCGCCAGGTCCAGCATGTTCAATATATTTGTAAAGCTCATTTCATACTGCAGGGTAAAGGCCACTATGTCAAACTGGCCCAGCGGCCTCTTCGACTCAATGCTTAAAAGAGGCAGGCCACTTCCCCTTAACTGGATCTCCATGTCCCCCCAGGGCGCAAAGCACCTTTCCATAAGGGCGTCATCACGGCTGTTAACAGTGTGGTAAAGTATCTGCAGGCCCAGGTGCGACATGCCTACCTCGTAAACATCGGGGAAGGAAAAGGCCATTTTTACCGCGGTCTGCTCCCAGTCCTTAACCACCGAGTTAAGCTCGCCACCGGCATAGCGGGCAGGCTTCTGCACCCTGGCCAATAGCCTTTCCAACTGCACTCCATAGCCCTGATCTGCTGCTAAAGTCAAAAATTTCCCTCCAGTTAATAATTCAGGCCACAACCTACGCCGGGAATGCGTGTTCCCGGGTATTAACAAAATATACCTGCCGGAGTATATTTCTTCTACAAGGCTTTATAATTTACCTGCGACTTTCCAAAAGTATTCCATAAACCATCTTAGACATTATCCGGCATATTTCAGCCGTATATCTGGAGATCCTTGCCGCCGGAAACCTTTATTATGTTTAGAGGCACATCATTTCTCATGATCCTGACCTGTTCCAGGTAGCCATCATCGATCAGCCTGTTCATGGCGATGACTATTTTTTTAAAACAGAAATCTCTGTATTCAGTAGGCAGCCCGGTTTTTTCCAGATAGGCCTGGGCCGTCCTGATAAAGGTCAGATAGCGGTAGCGCTCTTCCTGTGCGGCAATAAAACGCTTCAAATCCTCCAGGTCAACCTCGTAGCTAATGCCGGTTATTTCTATTACATCGTCCTTTCCGGCAGCCATCTGAAGCTCCCGGCTTATCGATCCCTTTACCCCCACCACAATTACCCTTCTGCCATCCCTTATCTTAAGCCTGGCTACAATATTTGAAAAATGACCATCACCGGTGGCCAGTATTATAATGGCCACATCCCTGTTTTCTTCCTTGAATACAAACAGGTCCTCAACAATCTTGAAATCGGTATAGGACTTTTCCTTCCCGCCCACCACCTCGGTCCTGGTGTGCACCACCTCGAAGCTGGCGGCCCTAAGCTTGGGCACCTCGTTTTTAATATAGGGGTTTTTTTCAAAGTCCCCGTAGGCCCTGGCTGTCATTATCTGCCCGTACTCCCGGGCAATGCTGATAAAGTCCATGGGGTCGGGCTGGGCCCGGTACTTGTTGTGCATACTGTAAAACAGGTTTTCATAGTCAACAAAAATAGCCACCTTGCCGGTCTCTCTATTATCCATATCACCTTCACCCCCTTTTAGCCCGGTATTTTAAGTATTGCCCCAATGCGCTAAATCCATGCCCGGGCCAGTTGAAGGCTACTGTGAATTGATCTGTCCTATGGGGTAATCAAAGCCGTGCTCAAAAAGAGCATCAATAATACTGTTTTCTGAAAGAACCCCCTTAAGCTTCAGATCAGCGGAATAAACAGCCACAAAATAAAACTTTTGCGGAAGAAAAAAGCGTACAACCTCCCCCAGAGTTGCCTCCTCCCGGGCCACCAGACCCTCGGCGTGGAGTACTCCTGACTTTAATAGCTCCTCTTTTTTCTGCATCATCTGCCTCATAAAAAGAAAGGGGGCGGATAATCTTTCCCTGGTGGCCGCATAAAAAAGAAAAAGGCCGGTGATCAGCACATCCAGTCCGGTTTTGCCCATTGCCAGCCCGGCAGACCCGGACAGCATAATCACTACCGCCCACACCTGACCCAATCCTGCCGCCCTGTAGGTGGCGTTTTTGATGCCCACCTTGCCGGCCAGGAAGGCCCGGTATACTCTTCCCCCGTCCAGGGGAAGGGCAGGCAGTATGTTAAAGGCGGCAATGATCATATTGCTCTGCAGAAAAAAGGGGCCCAGGCTGTCATTCCACACCCCGTAGTTTTTACAGGCCAGCCCGGCCATAAAAAGAATCAGATTACCGGCGGGCCCGGCAGCCGCTATGAGTATCTCCCTGTCCGGCCTCACCGGCATGTCCCCACCCATCCTGGTAACTCCCCCAAAGGGAAGCAGCTCCACGTCAGACACAGGAACGCCCAGCTTTTTTGCCATGGCGGCGTGGGCAAACTCGTGGGCCAGCACCACTCCAAAGGCGATTAGCCCTTTATCCATAATTCCGGCCACAAAAAACAGGCCCAAAAGGGCCAGAAAAAAAGGATTCAAATAAATATTAACACCCATTATCCGGCCTATTTTCAAGAAGCTGTCCCCCCTATTTAACCGGTGGAAAATCAAGCCTGTCCAAAGGGTCGGTCAGTACTCCCTTTTCTCTTAGCTCAAAGTGAAGTCCCCCGCCGCTGACATCACCGGCCCGGGCTGTATCCCCGACAGCCTGTCCTGCCTCGACGGTCTGCCCCTCAGCCACCTTAACATTTTCTATGCCGGCATAAAGGGTATAAACTCCTTCACCATGATCAAGAACCACATAGCGGCCGTATTTCTGGTCGGACCCCACTTTTTTGACTTTTCCGGGCAGGGCGGCCTTTACAGGGTCACCTGCTTTGGCTGCTATATCAATCCCCGGGTGAAATCTCTCCAAATCGTCAAGGGGGTCCTGATTCCACCCGTATTCCCTCACCACCCTGCCGGATACCGGTATGGTCATGGGGCCCTGGGGTTCGCTGGCGCCTACGGCCTCTTTCAGTGCCCCTTCCTGGGGCATCCCGCTGTCCAGCTGGCTATCCACTCCGGCCATCTGCAGGCCGAACTTTACGGCCTTCTCCATGGCTGGCCTGACGTCCCAGTCTGTAGTCAGCACATACCTTAAGCCTGACCTCATGCCCTCGCCCATCGGGTGATCTGTCTGCCTGACCACAAAAAGCAGGGCCAGTATGGACAGCACCGCCGCCACCCTAAACAGGTTGCGCCTGCCGGGAGAACTCCTCTCCGGAGGCTGTCCCCAGCCGAAGGATGCCTTTTTTCTTTTAGGCCTGTAATAATCTATCCAGTCATAATCCTGGGTGTATTTTTTATCCTGGTAAAAATCCTGCAGAAGGGAACTTTTATCTTTCTTCTTCCATAACAATACATTCACCCCCGTTTTTTCCATTTTTGGATACTGAATATATATTTTGGGGGTGGGACAAATATGACAAGCTATAAAAAAACCGCCGGTATTGCGGCGGTGCTGTCTTCAGAGGAAAGGGGACACACCTCTCTAATGTGACTGCCCTTGCAGGTCAGAGGAATGTCCCCGATGGCGGAAATCCAGAATTAATTAGCTGCAAAACTCCCGTCTCCCGTCTCCCGTCTCCTGTCTCCTGTCTCCTGTCTCCCGACCATAAAGCAATGCCTGTTAGCAACCTACTGACCAGAGGTATTACCCTTAAGCCAATCACTTCCTCGAAGGGCTGTAGTGCCTTTTAAGCCACCGTGAAAGCCCGTCAAGGCCCGGGAACATAACCCTTTCAGTAATATTGGCCTGGTCCAGCTTATCACGAATCTCCCACTTAAGATCCGGTGGTATTATTATCTTGTAAAAGATGTCCGGGTGATCGACCAGCCAGTTATCCAGCAGTGCCCCATTACTGCTGATCATTGAAAAAAGGGCGTACTGGTTAATTATCCGGTCATCCAGTGAGGGCGGCTCAAAAAAAACCACGAAGTCATCGTTGGAAAGCCCGTCAAACTCCGGGAGGCTCGCCGCCGCCCGGGACAGCATCTCCACGGTAAATCCGTTGGCCCCCTCCCACTCCAGTATTTCTCTGAGAGACGCCGGCAGGTACTTGTGGGCAGCCACATAGTCCACGCTCCAGATTACCCCGTCTATATCAAACTTCTCCAGGTTTGCGGTGGCAAAGTGCATGGCCACATAGGGAGAAAAGGTCCAGTCCAGCAGCCTGGTGGGAAGCCCGTGGTGCTGTGCCACGGCCAGCCAGTTCCAGATGGAGTCCCCGCTGACTGCGTCCATGTGGGCATACTTTCTGAAATTCCGGAGAATGTGGTTTTCCAGGGTGCCGTAAAGCCCTTCCAGTCTCATCAGGCTTGTCTTCAGCTGGTAAGACGTATCCGACAGGCCGCGGTATACGTAGTTTGACCTGAACCTCTTCAGAGGCTCCTGCCACGATCCCTCAAATACCAGCTCGTTCAGCTCAACCCAGCTGTATACTTTAATGTCTTTCACCGGCTAACCTCACCTGCCCCTCTATACCCCTTGATTCTTTATTTATTCTAAAAATCCTGCGCTAATACCTCTCCCTTATAACTGACCTGTGGAGTATTAAAGCTATTGTTGCGGCAGAAGCCGCCCGCATAGTAGAATATAGTATAAGGCAGGAACAGCCAAATAAAAACGGGGGAACAATGCTATGGATCAGCGGGATGCAAAAGTATATCAGTTTGACCCGCAGAAAAAAAGAAAGCTCAAGGCCGTTAATTACATATCCCCTGAAAAAAAGCAGCTTTTGCGGGATAGAAAGAAGGCCCATATAGACAAAAGGAATTTTTATATCGGCGCAGCCGCACTGCTGTCGGTAATAGCAGCCATCACTATGATAAAACTTTATCTCATGTAAAACTCGATGACAAAAGGCATCCGCCAACAAAGCGGATGCCTTTTATTTATTCTGACTTCTGAATTCTGAATTCTGTATTCCGACCCCTGAGAAATGCCCATAAGCTAAAAAATAAGCTTTTGCCTCCTGATATACACATTCATTAGCACTCCCAGGGCAGCCAGGTTCATCAGCATATTGCTCCCCCCATAGCTGAAAAGAGGCAGCGGTATACCGGTCACCGGGGCCACACCGGCAGTCATGGCAATATTTATGATCACGTGGAAGGCGAATAGTGAAACAATTCCGGAAGCCAGCAGGGTGCCGTAAACATCCCTGGCCAGGGTGATTATGCGCACTCCCCTGTAAAGCAGCACAAAGTACATAATCAGCACCAGTGCGCTCCCAATAAAGCCGTACTCCTCTCCCACCACTGAGAAGATAAAGTCGGTGTGCCGGATAGGCAGGAAGGTGTAGTGGCTCTGGGTTCCCCCTAATAGTCCCTTCCCGGTCAGACCCCCGGACCCTATGGCAATTCTGGACTGCCACACGTGGTACCCCGAGCCCAGCAAATCGCTTTCCGGGTTCACAAAGGTGGTCAGCCTGGACATCTGGTATTCCTTGAGGGTCAGACTATGGAATTTCTCATGTCTTTCTTTAATGGGGCCATCTTCTACTTTCAGCTCTTCCAGATATTTATTAAGGCTTTGGGGAGAAGTATTGTAGCCTCTTTCCTTAAGCTCGGCCATTATATCCGGCTCATTTCTCAGATACCAGTCGCTGCCCGACAGGGCCTTGTTAACATAGGTAATTTTCTTTTGCAGCTCCACGTCGGGAGTATGCAGGTAGTGGTGAAGGCCATAAAGAGAAAGGCCCATAACCACCCCCAGCGCGATAATGCCCACCAGTATGGAGGGCCTGGCCCCGGCCACGAATAGCATACCGAACATTATAGCCACAAAGACCAGGGATGTGCCCAGGTCGGGCTGCTTTAATATAAGCAGCATGGGCACCGCGATGTATATAAAGCACGGTATCAGCTCCCGTAAGGAGTTGAGCCTGCCCTGCCGCTTGGCCAGGAAATCGGCAAAGGTAATTATTATAATAAGCTTTGAAAACTCAGAGGGCTGAAATTGAAAGGGGCCGATATGAATCCACCTCTGCGCCCCCAGCGCTGTTTGCCCTATAAACACCACGGCCATCAGCATGGCCAGATTTATGACGTATAGCTGCCTTGTATATTTGGACATGTCCTCGTAGTCGATGTACATAAGCACCATAGCCGCAACAAGTCCCATTATTATCCAGGCAAACTGTTTGATAACATACTGGTAATCCAGATGTAAAAGTCTGAGCAGTATATTAAGGCTCTGCACCTTTTCCATGGAGGCATCGTTGAACTCAAGGGTGGCGCTGCCTATGTTGATGAGACTGAACACCAGCAAGGCTGCCGTCACTGCCACCAGTGGATAATCTATATTCTTTAGAATTCTCCTGATCAAGTATATACCCCTTTCCAGTTGAGGCCTTACTGACAATTATAAATTATATTACTTTTTTGCATTTCTTTCGATATGTTTTTTATGGCAATATATATATACGGCCTTTAAGGAGGACTCCCGCCAACAAAATTTTACGGTAATCCCGGGAGCTATTTTAAGTATTAAACTAAATAAGGCAGGGAATACCCTGCCTTACAGCGTTAATATTTTACACAACGTTAGCGGGCCTTTTTACATTTTTGATGGGTATGTTGGCGATCAGCGCCACCTGGTTTTCCGAGTTTTCAAAATTGACCTCCAGGGCGTCCTGGTCTATTTCCATGTAATTCGATATTACTTTAATCAGGTCGGCCTTGAGGTCCTGGAGTATCTGGGGAGATACACTGGACCTGTCATGCACCAGAACCAGCCTTAATCTTTCCTTGGCTACATTCTTGCTGGCGCCACTGTCCCTGCCGAATATGCGGGTAATAAAATCCAGCACCTTTATTCACCCCTTCCGTTCTATTTAAACCCGATCATACGGCGAATCCTATTCATCAGACCGCCTTCCTCCAGTGAAAGAAGGGGGACCTGCTCGCCGGTTATGCGTCGGACTATATTTCGATAGGCCTGTCCGGAACGGGAATGGTCGTTGCAGATGACCGCCTCGCCGCGATTTGTGGTAATAACAACCATTTCGTCCTCCGGGACAACTCCCAGCAGGTCAATGGCCAGTATGTCAATAATATCCTCTATGCTCATCATATCCCCGGCCTTGACCATCTTGTACCGGACTCTGTTTACAATAAGCTTGGGTTCCCTCAGCTCAGCAGCCTCCAAAAGCCCTACTATGCGATCTGCGTCCCTTACCGCGGAGACCTCCGGGGTGGTTACCACCACAGCCCTGTCCGCTCCGGCAATGGCATTTTTAAAGCCCTGCTCTATGCCCGCCGGGCAGTCTATGATTACATAGTCAAATTCCTGCCTTAAATCTTCGCACAGCTCCTTCATCTGGCCTGGATTGACTGAGGTCTTGTCCTTTGTCTGGGCGGCCGGCAGAAGAAACAGCCCCTCGTAACGCTTGTCCTTTATAAGAGCCTGGCGCAGCCGGCAATGACCTCCGGTAACGTCGGTTATATCGTAAACTATTCTGTTTTCAAGTCCAAGAACCACATCCAGATTTCTCAGTCCTATGTCAGCATCAACCAGGGCAACCTTGTTCCCCAACTGTGCCAGACCTGTTCCCAGGTTCGCAGTGGTAGTGGTTTTACCGACCCCGCCCTTTCCTGAAGTTACAACAATTACCTCACCCATTGTGTGTCCTCCCTCGCACCTTTAACGCTTTATACTAACCAAATATGAGGATTTCACCCGTCTGACGCCTTTTTAAACAACTCAAACGGCAGCTCTCCCGGTCTGATAGCTCTCAATAGTAACCACGCCGTTTCTAATCTTTGCTACCTCCGGAAATGTGCCTGGTTCCTCATCATCCGGCGGGCGGGTAATGTGGTTGGCTATTCTCAGCTGGGTGGGAAGCAGGCGGAAGGCCATGACCATGGCCGATTCATCTCCCTCAGCCCCGGCATGAACCATCCCTCTCATCTGCCCCATGACAATGACGTGACCTGTGGCCACCACTTCGGCCCCCGGGTTCACATCACCCATCACTATCACATTGCCTTCGTAATAAAACTTCTGCCCGGACCTGAGGGTCCGCCTTATCAGAATTGTATTTTCCTCCCCTTCAACATCCTCCTGCGAATAGCTGACTGGGGTCTTTCTCCCTGTATCCACAACTATCTCCCCTCAATAACGGCTGGTTTATGAATTCTACAGCGGACAACCAAATCCTGCTAACAAAAATCATCAAATAAAGAAAAACCGGGGTCTCTGCCCCGGTAAAAATTTGCAATTTCCGCTAATTTAGACCTCTTTCCCGGCTATTGTGTCCCGGTCTGCCCCGTTGTGTTAACCTGCCCTCCATTTGTCCCTGGATCTGGGAGACCTACCTGGTTTCCATTTGCCCCTGGCGCCGGGGGCTCACCCTGGCCTCCGCCCTGCTGCCGGCCGGTATTATCGGCTGTGCCGCCGGTTTCTCCCCCTGACTGTGGAGGAAGAACACCGCCGGGAGGCGGGGAAGACCCGCTGCCGGCGCCACTTTCTGTACCGGTGGCAGGAGTATCGGGAATCCCTTCGTCCTGGGATGGAGCACCAGAAGTAGCTCCCCCGTCCTGGGGAGTAGTCCCGGGAGTGGAGGGTGCCCCCTGACCCTGGCTGCCCGGCTGGACCTCCTGTGCTGCGGGCGGGGTTGTGGACCCGGGCAGGGTGGTCTGACCCGTTTGGGGCTGCTCAGACTGCTGGGCCGCCTGAGCCGGAGACTTGCCTTGGGCGTCTTCCTTCTTAAACTGGAAGTATGCATCCAGTATTTTTCTGGCGGCAGGACCTGCAATCCCGCTTCCCTTTCCGCCATACTCAATTATAACCGAAACGGCTATTTCCGGATTCTCATAGGGAGCGTAGGCCACAAACAGGGCATGGTTGTTCTGGGCCGCATCCCCCACTTCTGCTGTGCCTGTCTTGGCGGCGGCAGTGTAAGGGGCCCCCCAGAAGACACCCGAGGCAGTCCCGCCGCCTATTGTCACCTCGTGCATTCCCTGCCTGACAATATCCAGGGTCTCTACTGAAACATCCACCTTTTTCAGTACCTCAGGCTGAAAGCTGAACAGCTCGTTACCGTCGTTGCTGATTACCCTTTTGGCCAAATGTGGCCGGTATATGGTACCGCCGTTGGCAATGGCCTCAACATAATTAGCCAGTTGGAGGGCCGTTACCTTGGTCTCCTGCTGCCCGATAGCCATATCCATGCTGTCATACTCCCGCCACTGGGACTCCCACTCGTTGCCGGCCCATACTTTTTTCTTCAATTCCTTGGAGGCCACCCGGCCAACCTCTTCCCCGGGCAAGTCTATGCCGGTAGGCTGGCCCAGTCCGTATCTGGCAGCATAATTGTTCATCAGGTCAGGCCCGGCCTGAATGCCGAACTGGTAAAAAAATGTATCGCACGAGTCCCTAAGGGCTTTTACTATATTGACCACCCCGTGGCCTCCGGGCTTCCAGTCCTTTTTATACTTGTAATAGCCGGGGTCGGAAATGGAGTCATGTATATTCAATATTTTTTCTTCCAGAAGCGCCGAGGCGGTAACCATCTTGAAAGTGGATCCCGGGGTGAAGGTGGTCTGTATGGCGTGGTTTCTGAGTGACCGGTTGTTCAGCAGCTCACCGTATTTGCTGGCCGGCAGCGGCCCTGAAAAAACATTCAGGTCATAGGAAGGAACGGTGGCCATCGCCAGCACCTCGCCGGTTTTCACATCGGTAACCACGGCTGCACCGGCCGCAGCCTTGCCCGGGGGCAGCTTGGCATAGCCAAGTCTTCTGGCCTCCTCAATCTGCCCCATAATGGCGTCCTGGGCCACCCTCTGCAGGCGCTGGTCTATGGTGAGTATAAGGTTGTTGCCCGGAACAGGCTGCTTCAAACCAAGGTCCCGCACGGGATGCCCCTGGGCGTCCACCTCCACCTGCCTGGCGCCGTTAACTCCCCGCAGATAGCTCTCATAGATGTTTTCCAGCCCCACCTGCCCAAAGGAGTCCCCCATATTATAGCCTTCGTCCCTGCGGGCCTCCAGCTGCTCCCCGGTTATCTCCCGGACATAGCCCAGCACCTCGCCCATCAGGTCACCGAAGGGATAGGATCTTACCGGCTCAATATCGATGTTTACGCCCGGCAGCTCCAGGCGGTGCTCGTCAATCCTGTTGATGGTTTCCTGGGATACGTCCGCCGCCACCCGGACAGGCTCATACAGCCTTTTGTGGTCATTTATCTTTTCCTGGATGTGGCTCTCTATCTGCTGGGCGGTCATTCCCTGGAAGGTGGCCTCTCCCTCCAGAAGGGCAGCCAGCTGTTTTATCACCACAGTTGAGTCCTTAAGCCCGAGATAAACCAGGGACACAGTATATACCGGCTTGTTGCTGACTATACGGACCCCGTTCCGGTCGATTATTTCTCCCCGGGGAGCCTCCACCGTGATCAGCCTCTGGTGATTCTGGGTGGCCAGGGTACGGTACTTATTGGCCTGGGCAATCTGCATATACCCCATCCTTAAAATAAGCGCCACAAAAAATACCGCCAATATGCCGGTATATATCTTCATTCTTTTTTCAATTACTTTCTTTTCCACAGCTGCACCCTTCCATCACCGTGTATTGTAATGAATCCGGGCCGAAACCAGGTGCTGTTGGTCTCTTTAGATATTTTTTCCCCGCAGAAGGCCGGCCTGGCTGGAACTGTAGAACCTGTGGTAGAAAAAGGGAACCAGTACCGCCGTATAGGTTGCTGTTGGCAGCATAACCCTGAATAGGGCAACCCCCGGGGAGATTTGAACCTGCATGGAATAAAGCAGAATATAGGTTAAAAGCTGGTCCAGTAAGGATGCCACCCATACCAGAAAGATTATTATTATAGAGCTGTCCTTGTATATCTTGGACTCGGTGAAGCCCACCAGGTAGCCCACAATCATCAGGGCCAGGGAGTTCATGCCTATATAGCTGCCGTTGGCCAGATCTATAAAAACTCCCCCCAGGAGCCCTACCAGCGCCCCCTCTCTGCTTCCCTTAAGAAAGGAGTTAAACACCACCAACATAAGAATAAGATCAGGCTTAACACCAAACAGCGGAAAAAAGTTCAGCAGGGTAACCTGTAAAAATATTGCCAGCCCCATTAACAACATAAGGAATAAAAGTCTCACTGGACAACCAACCCCGCTTCCTCACCGGCGTTCACTATACCGGGGGAGCGCCCCCTGTTATCAGCCCTGCCCTCACCCCACGGGTACGGCAGCAGGGCTATATTGGGCTCTTCCTGGAGGGCGGCTGACCCTGTTATCACCAGCACCTCTTCAATCCGGTTAAAATCAACAAAGGGCACAACTATAGCGCTGTTAAAAAGTCCTGAGGGCTCCCTGCGGGAATCCTGCACCCACCCTATGGGAATACCTTTGGGATACATGCTCCCAAAACCCGAGGTAACCACCACCTGACCTTTGGAAGGCTCTGCTTCCACCGGAATGTGCACCATTCTGACCTGTCCGGGAAAGCTGGCCACTCCCTCAACCATACCGGGAGCCCTTGTTTCCTGGATAAGGGCGCTGACGCCGCTGCGGGGATCTGTAATCAGAAGCACCTCCGAGGTTGTGCTGGAAACAGAGGTAATCCTGCCCACCAGGCCCTGGCCGTTGATAACGGTCATATTGGGCCGAAGGCCCTGGCTGGCTCCCTTGTTAATGGTAATGATGCCAAACCAGTTTCCCGGATCTTTTCCTATTATAGCCGCCCCTGTAACCTCAAAGCCCACCGCCGGGGCAACTGTGGTTTTAAAGTCCAGAAGCCTTTTAAGCCTCTCATTCTCACTGCTTATTTCATTGTTCTGCCTGGCTGTATTCTCCAGCTCAGCCAATTTCTTTTTCATCAACTGATTCTCTTCAGCGGCATTATAAAGCGTAAAAGGAAAGGACACCAGCCCTCTTAAGCGGTGCCCCAGGCTCATGGTCAGTCCCTGTACGGGAGCCAGGATGTCTCTTAAGACAGTTTCCATGGGAGAAACCCGAACCCTGCCGGATTCGGTATAATTCATCAACACCAGCATGAGAACGACTAAAAGACCCAAAAGTATAACCTTTTTAGTGTTTCCCTTACGAAACACACCATCACCCCGGTAATATCATTTGCCGCCCGCAGATCCCTTTTCGAAAATGCCAAGGGCGGGCCTCCAAATTAAAAAAGCATACCATTATTCTATATCCCCGGCCTAATCAGATCACCAGGAAAGTTTATCTTATTGGCCGCCATAAAGGCAATGCCGGGGAAAATAACCGCCAGTACCAATAACAGAGCGAAAGCTGCTTCCTGCGCTATTTTATTTTCCGGGGGTTGATCAGAACCCTCCTGAGCATATCAATATTCTCCAGTACCCGGCCCGTCCCATAGGCCACCGCCAGCAGGGGCTCCTCGGCCAGGTGCACCGGCATGCCTGTCCTCTCGCTGACCAGACGGTCCAGGCCCCTCAGCAGCGAACCTCCCCCGGCCATAAAAATACCCCTGTCCATAAGGTCCGCCGCCAGCTCCGGAGGAGTGGCCTCCAATGTGGCCTTAATGGCCTCCAGTATGGCCGACACCGGCTCGGAGAGAGCCTTGTAAATCTCTTCCGCAGTAATTTCCACCGTTTTGGGAAGGCCGGTGAGCAGATCCCGGCCCCGAATGTCAAAATTCTCATTGATTTCAGGCTTGTAGGCCGTACCAATTTCTATTTTTATCTCTTCAGAGGTCCTCTCGCCGATCATCAGGTTATAGGTCTTTTTGACATGCTGGGCGATAGCCTCATCCATCTCGTCACCGGCTATCCTTATAGACCTGCTGGTGACTATCCCCCCCAGAGAAATAACCGCCACCTCGGTGGTTCCACCGCCTATGTCCACCACCATGTTTCCGGTGGGCTCATGCACCGGAAGCCCGGCCCCAATGGCTGCCGCCATGGGCTCTTCAATAAGGTAGGCCTCCCTGGCCCCGGCCTGCATGGCCGCCTCCCGGACAGCCCTTTCCTCTACGGCGGTTACTCCTGATGGAACAGACACCACAACCCTGGGGTGAACAAGAAATGTTTTCCCCCTTAAAGCCTTGCTTATAAAATGTTTAATCATGCTCTGGGTTACGTCAAAATCTGCAATAACCCCGTCCTTCATGGGGCGTATAGCCACAATGTTGCCTGGGGTCCGACCGATCATCTGCTTTGCTTCCTCACCCACGGCCATTACCTGGCCGGTATCCTTCTGGATGGCCACCACCGAGGGCTCTCTCAATACTATGCCCTTTCCCTTGAAGTATACCAGTGAGTTGGCGGTGCCCAAATCTATGCCCATGTCCTTGGAGAACAGACCGAACCCTAATCTCATCTTTTTGCCCCTTTCGTAATTCGCATATATAAATTTTTTGCTGGTTATCACTTTTTTACGCAAAAAATTATAACATACCCATGGACTTTAAGCTTATAAAATTATTGTCCCCTATAATTATATGATCAAGCACGTCAATACCTATTATTGTCCCGGCCTCTTTTAGCCTTGCGGTTATTTCCCTGTCTTCCCTGCTGGGGGAGGGATCGCCGCTGGGGTGATTATGAACCAGTATCAGCGCTGCGGCGCTCCTTTTTATTGCCGCCCTGAACAGCTCCCGGGGGTGAACCAGTGAAGAATTAAGAGTCCCCACCGATATAGTTTCTCTTGCCACCACCTGGTGCTTGGTGTTCAGCAGCAGGGCGCAAAAATGCTCCCTGTCCAGGTGTCTCATCTCTTCCATGACCATTTGGGCCGCGTCTTCAGGGCCTTTGATATAGGGCCGGGCGCCGTTGGTGGCCGAGGCCAGCCTGCTGCCAATCTCCAGGGCAGCCTTCAGCTGGGCTGCCTTGGCCGGTCCTATCCCCTTTATTTTGCTTAATTCCTCAACATTGGCCTGAACAAGATTTTTTATTCCGGAAAAAAAGCCCAGCACATCTGTGGCCAGCTCCACCGCACTTTTTTCTGCATGCCCGGTGCGGAGGATTATGGCCAGGAGCTCGGCCTCGCTTAAGAACCTGGCCCCCTCACGTATAAGCCTCTCCCTGGGGCGCTGGTATAAGGGCATGTCCTTCATCCTGGCATGGTAAAGCATCAGTCTTTTTAAACCTCCGGGATTAGTATCCCTTTGGCGTGGCTTGCTGCAGGCCCGCCGGCGGGCGGTCCAGCACATCCACCCCGAATTCCTTCAGTGCCCTGGCCAGCTTTGCCAGGGGAAGTCCAACAACAGTTGAGTAGCACCCTTCGATACCTTCCACAAAAACAGAACCCAGTCCCTGGATGGCATAGGCTCCGGCCTTACCCATAGGTTCACCGGTGTCTATATATTTTTCCAGCTCTTCCTTCCCGGCAGGTCTGAAAACAACCCTGGTCCGCCCGTGTGAAACATGGGCCGCGCCTGTAACGCAGTTTATCACAGCCAGTCCGGAGTATACCTGGTGCTCATCTCCCTGCAGGCAATGAAGCATCTCCAGGGCATCTTCCCTATCCGTGGGCTTTCCCATTATCCTGTCCCGCCAGACTACCACTGTATCTGAACCTATTACAAGTCCCCGGTCCATATCCCCGGCCACCTCACCGGCCTTTTTCAGTGACAGTGTTTCCACCAGCCAGGCAGGGTCCGGGTTATCACCGATCCCGGCGCTCTCGTCCACATTGCTTACCACCACGGTAAAGTCCAGCCCAAGCTGCTGCAGCAGCTCTCTGCGCCTCGGAGAGGCCGAGGCCAGGTATATGGGAATCAACGTATCAACTCCTGTTTTAGCTATTATAACTTTCTGTACACCCAGTATCCAATTATAAGGCCCAGAGCCGTCAGCGGGCTGAGGGTCATTTTAAAGCCCACGGTGAAAGTCATGAAGTGAAGATCAAGGGTGGTAGGATTAAAACCTATACTGGCAGTAGACTTCACAAAAGGCAGATACGGGCTGGCCGCATCTGCTGCAGCGCTTCCTGCAAGGCCCCCGATCAGGAGCAAAAGAATCAAAACACCAATGCTTTTTGAACCCTTAAAGGATGCCATCAATAATCACCTGCACAACATATTGAGTATGGAATATACTGCCCCATATACCTTTTTTAGTTTATCATTTTCGGGCTTATTATGACAAGCAGTCCGCCAAAATTAAATAAACCTGGCAACAATTGGCATATATAGGGGGTTTTTGCCCTGTAAACGGCAACTGTCAGCTATCAGCTATCCGCAGTCAGCATATAGACTACCTGGCCGAAATAATCGGCTGGACAAGCCCCCTCAAATTCCTGTGTCATATATTCTCCAATAAAAAACCGCCGTATTACGGCGGTACCGTCTTATAGACGGCGAAATCCAATAATGAATGTCCAAAACCATTCCGTCTACTGTCTACTGTCTCCAGACAGCAGCATCTTTTCTGAATTAGCCATTATCAGGCATCCAGACTGCTGCCCTCACCCTCCGCCTGGGGCTGTCTCTCCAGCCTCCTGTTGAAGGGTATAAGGGCCAGTGTGATGGCCACCCCTGCCGCCAGAACGCCCAGTTTGGACGGCAGCCCCGGAAAGTAGTACCAAAGCATAAGATACAGCATTGACAGAAATACCGACATGATCATAAGGGGAAAGGCCACCTTCATGAAGCCCAGAAAGCTTATATTGGTTCCTCTTTTTTCAGCCATACCGATAACCACAACATTGGCCGACGCGCCTATAATGGTGCCGTTGCCCCCCAGGCAGGCGCCCAGGGACAGTGACCACCACAGAAAATTGATGTTTTCAATGCCTCCCAGCCTGCCCATATCCTGTATGAGGGGGATCATGGTGGCCACAAAGGGGATGTTGTCCACGAAGGCCGAGGCTATGGCCGATATCCATAATATCAGGAGGCCAGAAGAAAGCACCTCGCCCCCGGTTACTTCCAGTGAGATTTTGGCAATGGCCTCGATAACTCCAACATGCTCCAGTCCACCTACTATTACAAACAGTCCCACGAAGAAAAATATCACCGGCCACTCCACCGCATGAAGAGCATGCTCCGGGTCTTCACGTGAAAGCAGCAGCAGAAGGCTGGCCCCGCTTAAGGCAATGACCGACGACTCCAGGTGAACAAACTGATGTAGAACAAAGCCGGCAATGGTAAGGAAAAGCACCACTAGACATTTTTTTAGAAGGACCGGGTCCCTTATTTCATCATTTTCATTCAGCTCCATTATACTTCTTTGCAGCTCCGGCCTGGTTACCAGCTGCTTCCTGTATATCAGCCGGAGTATGAATATTGTTATTGCGTAGATAACTACTATTACCGGGACAAGGTTTACTACAAAGTCCATGAAGCCCAGCCCGGTAGCGCTGCCTATCATAATGTTGGGCGGGTCGCCTATGAGTGTGGCCGTACCTCCAATGTTTGAGGCCAGTATCTCCACGATAAGGAAAGGCAGGGGGTTTATTTCCAGCCTCTGGGCAATAGCAAAGGTCACCGGAACCACCAGAAGGACAGTGGTGACATTGTCCAGAAGGGCTGAAAGGACGGCGGTAACCAGGGCCAGAGCGGCCATAATTCTAAGTGGATGTCCTCCGGACCTCCTGGCCGCCTTTATGGCCAGGTACTCAAAAACCCCGGTCTGCCTGGTTATGCCCACAATAATCATCATTCCCACCAAAAGGCCAATGGTATTGAAGTCAATGGCATGCACCGCATCTTCCGCGCTAAGTATCCCACCCAGGGCAATCACCGCCGCGCCGACAAGGGCGGCCACCGCCCGGTGAATTTTTTCGGACACTATGATGGCATAGGTAACCAGAAATACGGTAACCGTAAATACTACCTGAAAATTTTCAAACATAAAAACATCCCCCTGCTCAACATTTTTTACCCCTGTGAAAATAATTTACTGTGGCCCGTTTACAAATAGAAAAAGGGTGGTAATATACCACCCCCATAGTAAGGCCTTGTTTTTTCCCAAAGGGTGGCATATGACCACCCCCCCCGGTAAGCCGAACCTTGAAACCTTAAATAAGGCCAACGCGTTTGTACCATAATTCTTTTTTAGATTATATCATTATATTCATTCATTCAGCAATGTTTATTTTTATAACAGGCTGGCGGCGGCTAATAATTCTTTGTGGGGCCGAACTCCACGGTAACCAGGCTACCACTGGCCGCCCTCTGGCCCGGAAGAGGTTTCTGATTTACAGCATACCCGCTTCCTGACGAGGAGAAATCAAGGCCCAGCCGCTGCAGTATTGAGCCGGCCCTCCTTATGGTCAGCCCCGTCAGGTCGGGCACAATAACCTCCTGGGCCGGACCCTGTGCACCGGGAGAGGAAATTTTTAATGATACAACCGCCCCTCTGGGCTCAAGGCTTCCCCCGCCAGGCTTCTGCTCCACAACCAGCCCGGCCTTGCCGGATAAAGACGGGCTAAGGCCCCTCTCGGCAAGAAAACTTCTGGCGTCTTCCACCGGATAGCCTACCACGTTAGGAACATGGACTTTTCTGTCAGCCTCCGGCAAGGCGGGCTTTACTTCCTCAATAGACTCATCTTTGGGTCCGGGCAAATCGGGATTCTCAGGCACGTTCAGGTAATGCAGCGTTTCACGGGCCACCGCCTGAAATATGGGGGCAGCCACCTCACTTCCGTAATAATGACCTCCCTTTGGCTCGGCTATCATCACCAGCACAGCTATACGGGGGCTTTCAGCCGGAGCAAATCCGGCAAAGGAGGCTACATATTTGCCCTCCGCATAGCCCCCCTGCCCCGGGATTTCTGCGGTTCCAGTCTTCCCGGCCACAGTGTATCCCTCTACATGGGCCTTCTTACCGGACCCCTCCAGTATAACCTTCTGCAAAAGGCCTGCCATCCTCTGGGATGTGCCTTTGGATATCACCTGTCTTACCGTCTGGGGCTCAATACTGGTAACCTCACCTGTGACAGGGTCCTCCAGGCCCTGTACCAGGTGAGGCTTGATCAGAGTGCCTCCGTTGGCCAGAGAGGAAATTGCTGTTATAAGCTGTATCGGGGTTACCGCTATAGACTGCCCTATGGACATGGTGGCCAGATCCAGCTCGGTGACCCTTTCTTCCGGTATAACAAGTCCCACATCCTCTCCGGGCAGGTCCACACCGGTCTCCTGGCCGAAGCCAAATCCCCTCAGGTATTTATACATTAATTCTTTGCCTGTTTTTAGCCCGGTGGTGATAAAAACAGGGTTGCAGGAGTTTTGGACACCCTCGGCAAAGGTTTCGGCCCCGTGGCCCGCCTGGTCCCAGCAGTTAATCTTCCTTTTGCTCACCATTATGTAGCCCGGGTCATAAAAGGTGTCTCCCTCGTTAACCTTCCCCTCTTCCAGCGCCATGGCCGCCACTAACATCTTAAGGGTCGACCCGGGCTCATAATTATAGCGCAGGGCCGGGTTGAAATCCCATACCTGCTGCGGGAAAGAGCTATAGCTGGCCGGCTCATACCCGGGCCTGGACCCCATGGCCAGTATCTCCCCGCTTGCGGGGTCCATTACAATTATTACGGCCTTGGCGGGCTGGTACAGCTCAACAGCCTTGTCCAGCTCCCTCTCGACGTAATACTGAATGGTCTGGTCAATGGTCAGTATAAGGTTTTTACCCGGAACCGGGGGTATAAATCCGCTTTTTGTGAGAGGAAGCTCTCTTCCCTGGGCGTCGGCCTCGGTGACCAGGCGACCGGGAATACCGGCAAGATCCTTGTCGTAGGTTCTTTCCAGCCCACCTCTGGCCGAGGGATCCAATCCCATAAAGCCCAGCACATGGGAAGCCATGCTCCCCTGGGGATAAGAACGGGTAACCCCCTCTTCAAAGCCGATTCCGCTTATTTTGTATTCCTTTATAATATCTTCAACCTTTTTGCAGGTATCATAGTCAACATTTCTCCTAAGCCTGGCGTAGCGCTGGCCGGAATCGAAAACCTTTACTGCGGCCTCGTCCAGTCCCAGTGCGGCTGCAATTTGGCCTATTATTCTCTCCCGGAGGACTTTCTCCTTTTCCTTTTTATCCTCACCGGGCTCCACCGTAACCTTGAAGGAAAATATATCGGGGTTTACATATATTGATTTGACAGGTGAGCTGCCTACCAGCTCAATATGGTTGCGGTCGTAAATGTTCCCTCTTTTGGCCTCTACGATTTGATCCTTGGCCCTTCTCTTTTCAGCCATACTGCTTAAATCAGCGCCCTTAACCAACTGTAGCCAGGACAGCCTGAACAGCAGCCCTGCAAAGCAAACCGCCAGTATCATAAATATGATGGCCATCCTTTTTCTGCCAGACCATTCTGAAGCCACTCTACCACCCCCGCACGGAACAGTTTACCTGACCTTGTCCCTGACCATAAAAGGCGCGCTGAACTCCTCCGCCAGGTGGCTGCGGTCATTGAGAAGAGCCACTATACCACTTTCCCAGTCGGAAAAATCAATTATGTTAAGTGCCGCATTGTCCTGCCTGATTCTCCAGTGGTTGTTAAGGTCCATTTTTAAAACAGATCCCACCAGGCACCTTACCGGACCCCCGTGACACACCACGGCCACAGGCTCTCCGCTGTGCCTTTCCACAATATCCCTTACCGCCGGAACAACCCTGGCCGTAAGCTCGGCAAGCCCCTCACCCCCGGGAGCCCTCATGCTTAAAGGCGCGGACCACCACTTCATAGCCATGTCCCCGTATTTTTCTGTTATCTCCCTGAAGGTGAGCCCTTCCCACTCCCCAAAGTTCATTTCCCTCAGGTCCCTTATGGGAATTACCTCCAGGTTGTGGGGAGCGGCCACCTGCCGGGCCGTTTCCACCGCCCTGCCCAGATCGCTGCAGTATATGGCTGAAATCTTTTGGGAAGACAGCCGCTCACCAAGGGCAGCGGCCTGCTGCATGCCCCTTTCCGAAAGAGGTATGTCGGCATGGCCCTGCAGCTTCATCTGGCTGTTCCAGACGGTCTCACCGTGCCTGATAAGATATACCCGGCAGCTCAATACTTTCACCTCGCCATAATACTGCTTTATTCACGGCAGCACCGCCCCGCAGGCGGTGTTTGCCGGAATGAATAATGTAGTCCCTGCCCTGAAAAGTGACTTACCTGTATTACTTTGATATATAACTGCTTTTTTCCTCCCTTTACCGAAAAAGGAGACTGCCCTGCCATAGGGAAAATAGAAGCGGGGCATGGCTGTGCAGTGGAAGGTACAGGGCCAGCACAAAAACCTCCAGCAGCTCATTAAGAAAGCCGTAGGTATCCCCGGTCAGCCCGCCTAATACTTTATGCAGATAGCAGCATAACATGTGAGTGCAGGCCAGTGCGGATATAAATATTATTAGCCCCCCTGCCCCCCCGGCGGCTAAATTTACCGCCAGGGCTGTCAGTGTGGCCACGGCCAGCTCGAAGTTACCTGTATATTGGGAATACAGCTTGCCCAGGCCCTCCTTCCTAACATAGGGGAACCTGGCAATAGCGTAGGTCATGGCCCACCTTCCTGTAACGGCCATAACGATAAAGGCCCCGGGCCTTCCTCCGGTCAGACCCGCCACCAGGCCGAATTTGAACAGCAAAAGGCAAAACAGTCCCAGGGCTCCAAAGGCGCCCACCCTGCTGTCTCTCATTATCTCCAGCTTTTTTTCCCTGGGACGGCCGCTAAAAACACCATCCACCGTGTCCATAAAGCCATCCAGATGCATACCCCCGGTAAGAATAACCATTGCCACCAGCACTGCGGCAGATGCGGCCAGGGGAGGGAAAACAGTCCCGGCCAGCAGGTCTGCGCCGGCCAGCAAGGCCCCCAGTATCAGCCCCACCAGGGGGAAAAACATTCCTGACCGCCCCAGGGTCCTTTCATCAAAGGCCGGGTTTGAGATATGCAGGCGTGTAAGATGCTGCAGAGCAAACACAAAGCTTTTCATTACCGGGCACCCCGCTTAATACTATAATTCCGGCAGGCCTTTACAAAAGAACCGGCCTCCTCCGGACAGCCGGCAAAGTGTATGTGCAGGTATGAGGCCAGCAGGCTGCCGGCAGCGTAGCCGTCGGGCCTTGACCTTTCCTCACCCTCCTTTTTAAGCAGGTAGGCCTGGCGGGAAGTGTCGCCCCCCCTAAGCTCCGAGTAGTGGAACTCATGTCCTTTGATAATGCTTCCGGCAGGGGCCAGTATGCTGTCCCCCAGCGCCCTGGCGGTTACATATCCCAGGGCGGCCCTTTTGCCAAGCATAACAGTCTCCCCCGGTATAAGCCCGGCCATGGGGTGCCTGTGCCCGCTAAAATCAGTCATACCCCGGGAAAGAAACATCATCCCCCCGCACTCGGCGTAAATAGGCATCCCACTGCTGTGCTCCCTCCTGACCCCTTCTATAAATTCCCTGTTCCGGGCTATATCCCCGGCAAACATCTCCGGAAATCCCCCGCCAATATAAAGCCCGTCAAGATCAGTAGGAAGTCCCCCCTCCAGAGCGGAGCAGGTTACCAGCTCGGCGCCCAGGCTGGAAAGAAGCTCCAGCCCGTCCCGGTAATAAAAATTAAAGGCGCTGTCAAGGACCACCCCCAGCCTTGCCTCCGGCCTGGCGGGCACCTCCGGGAAGACTCTCTTCTCCGGTGGTCCCAGACGGGGGGCTGACCGGGCCAGCTTGACCAGCATATTCAGATCCAGCCCCTCTTTTATCTTATGGGCCATCTCCTCCAGGAGCAGCCTGACATTTTTTCTTTCGGCAGCGGGCAGGAGCCCCAGGTGTCTTTCAGGCAGCTCCACCCCGGGGCTGTAGCTAATCCGGCCCAGCACCGGAACACCTGTCCCCTCTTCAATAGACTCCTTGAGCAGGCGATAGTGCCTTTCGGATCCCACCCTGTTTAGAATAACTCCGCAAAGCCTTATTCCCGGATCAAAGCTTGTGTAGCCCAGCACCATGGCCGCTGCGCTCCTGGCCATGGACCGGGCGTCAAGCACCAGCACCACCGGGGCGTCCAAAAGCCTGGCCACATGAGCGGTGGACCCTTCATCCCCGGCGCCCCGGCCATCATACAGCCCCATGACGCCCTCAATAATTGATACATCGGCGCCGGCCGCCGAACGGTAAAACATTTCCCGGACCCCATCCCCGTCCAAAAACCAGGCATCAAGGTTCCGGGACCAGCGCCCCGCAGCCTCGGTATGGTAACCGGGATCAATATAGTCCGGTCCCACCTTGAAGGGCTGGACCTTAAGCCCCGAAAGTGTCAGGGCCTTCATCAGAGAGGTGGCCACGGTGGTTTTGCCCACACCGCTGTGCACACCGGCAATAACTATTCTGGGCAACATAACAAATCTTCCTTATACTGAAATTATTTTCTGTCTGAATACAGAATTCAGAAGTCAGAATTCAGGCCCCCGGGCCGCCTAATACGGCCACCAAGGAGAATGAAAATGCGGTCCTTATTAAGCCACAGAGGACCCAGAGTTTAAGACATGCTTAAAAGCTATTTGAGGTTTTTATTAATGATTTTGATAAGGGCTGACAAAAATTATCTAATTTTCTACACTGCTTCAGACCTGAGAGTAATATCCAAGAGTAAACTCTCTGTGATCTCTGTGTCCTCTGTGGCTAATAAAGACCCGGGTGATTTTCAGGGATCAGCAAACTTCATCTGCTTAGCTGAGCATTATAGCCAAAGCCTCAAGGGCGGCCAGGGCCAGGAAGGAGCTCATGTACATCAGGTCAACGGCCTGACGGATATGGCCGGGATGTAGGGGAAGCACAGCATCCCCCATGTATTCCCTGAAGGACTCTCTCCCCCCGTACACATTCAGCCCCCCCAGGCGCACCCCCAGGGCGCCGGCCATGGCGGCCTCAGGAATACCGCTGTTGGGGCTTGGATGCTTACGGGCATCCCTCAATACCACACGCAGGGCCAGGCCCGCCCTTCTGCCGGTTATCCAGGCAGCGGCAAGCATGGTAAGTCCGCATATCCTGGCCGGGATGTAATTGGC
Organism: Peptococcaceae bacterium BICA1-7; assembly: GCA_000802095.1. GTDB lineage: Bacteria > Bacillota > Desulfotomaculia > Desulfotomaculales > Desulfocucumaceae > BRHc4a. The sequence continues at coordinate 32,894 of JUEB01000020.1, forward strand.
GGCATCGTCCAGCCTGGCGGAGAATCTTCCAAAAAACTGGTATCTTTCATTCCTGTACCCCACCATGGAGTCCAGTGTATTGACCGCCCTGTACGCCATGGCCAGGGGCGCCCCCCCCAGCAAAGCGTAAAAAAGAGGAGCGACAACCCCATCCACCGTATTTTCAGCCACTGTTTCCACCGAGGCCCTGGTCACTGCCGCAGAGTCCATGGTAGAGGTTTCCCTGCCCACTATCCGGGCCACCATATTTCTGGCGGAACTAAGATCACCGTCAATAAGAGGCCTCAATACGTCTTTTGCCGCCCCGGCCAGGCCCCTGGAGGACAACGTGGTGGAAATGAGCCATATTTGGGCTGCGGCGGCCAGCCACGGGCTGATCATCCCCAGGCTCCAAACCAGCAGTGCTGTGACCCCGTAGGCAGATCCCACCACCACCATGGCCATTAGTGCTCCCCCCGCCAGTGACCATACACCCCTGGGCCGGTACAAGAGCCTTTCCAGCATATCTATCAGCTTACCCAGGGCCACCACCGGGTGGGGAAGGCGGGGCGGGTCACCCACCACCAGGTCCACCAGAAAGGCCAGCGCCACTATCATCTCAGTCAAGCCCTCTCCCCTCCCCGGAGAGACCCATCATGCCGTATACCCTGGCCATGTCCAGGCTTCCACGCACCACCTCGGCCAGCCTGTCATAATCCCTCTGCCTTTGCTCCCAGGCCGAAAGTGACACCGAGTCCTCCAGTGGGGCAAGCCCTTTGGACTTTCTCAGACAGTTGATAATCTTTCTCCTGAAGACAGCATTGTCAAATATTCCGTGTATGTATGTTCCCCATGTCTTCCCGTCCATGGAGGAGGCCCCGTCCAGCATGCTTTGAGCCTCTCCGAAGCGGTAGCTTATGGAAAAGACCGGAGACATTCCGCTGCCCAGGTCTGTTCTCCCCATATGTATTTCATAGCCCACCACTTCTGTTCCCCGGGCTTCCTCCAGCAGTGGCCCCGGGCCGCACACCCCGGCCTTCACCTGGGTAGTTATCTTTTCCCTGGCAAAGGTGGTGGTAATATCCAAAAGGCCCAGCCCCTCTATTGAAGGTATGCTGGATTCAGTATGCAAGGGATCGTGCAGCTCCCTGCCCATTATCTGGAACCCTCCGCAGATACCCACCACCGGCACCCCGGAGCTGTTCAGCCTTTTTATTTCGCCGGCTATGCCGGCCCTTTTCAGGTAGGCCAGGTCTTCAATGGTATTTTTGCTGCCCGGTATCAGTATGAGATCGGGGTTACCCAGGGGAGTACCCCTGCCCACATACCTCAGATTAACATCAGAGTCACTTTCAAAGGGGTCAAAATCGGTAAAATTTGATATGTGCGGCAGGTGGATAACCGCCACCTCCACCTCTCTATTAACGGTCTCACAGGAACTCTTTAGTGTTTCCTCGTGAACGGTATCTTCCTCCTGTATCCTGAAGCCCTGGAAGTAGGGCACCACCCCCAGCACAGGCTTGGCAATCTTTTTCTCCAAAAAGTCTATGGCGGGCTGAAAGAGGGACAGGTCTCCCCTGAACTTATTTATTATTATCCCGGCGACCCTCTCCCTGTCTTCCTGCGAAATAAGCTCCAGTGTTCCCACTACAGCCGCCAGGGCCCCCCCCTTATCTATATCACAGGCCAGCAGAACCGGCGCCCCGGCCTCCCTGGCCACCCTCATATTGACTATCTCGGTGGATTGGAGATTGACCTCGGCGGGACTTCCCGCCCCCTCTATAACTATAATGTCATTCTCCCGGTGAAGCCTTTCCAGGGCTCCGCATATGGCCGCCCAGGCCTTCGAAGCATAAACCCTGTGGTATTCCTGGGCTGACAGGTTGCCTACGGGCTTACCCAGCACTATAACCTGGGAGGAGGCCTGTCCGGTGGGCTTTAATAGGACAGGATTCATATCCACAACCGGGGCCCGGCCTGCGGCCTCGGCCTGAACCACCTGGGCCCTGCCCATCTCGCCGCCGTCTCCGGTAACAAAGGAATTGAGGGCCATGTTCTGGGATTTAAAAGGGGCCACCCGGTAGCCATCCCTGTGGAAAATACGGCACAGCGCCGCCACCAGTACGCTTTTGCCCACATGAGAAGCTGTTCCCTGCACCATAATTGTCTTAGCCATATGTACCTCCAATAACTTATAAGCATAAATTTGTGGTCGGAATTCAGAATTTTTATGCCTGCCTCTACATTTGGAGTCAAAGGATGCAGAAAGTTTTTGTCTTTCAGGCCGATTAAACTCGTCTTAAGAATGTCCTGCTGAGAGATGCTAAAACCATTCTGGATTCTGGATTCTGAATTCTGTATTCCGACAGCACTTATTTCAGAATTAGCTGTTTTTAAGGTTCACCGCCCGGGATTTGATCTCCACGGCCAGGCCCGCCACCACCAGGTAGACCTCATCGGCTGCCGAGGCCATCCGCCTGCCGGCCTTCCCGGCCATGTCCCGGAAAAGTCTCCCCAGCGGATAGGGAGGCACCAGGCCCATGCCCACCTCATCGGTAACAATAATTACACTGGCCGACGATCTGCCCGCCGACGCAGCCAGTGCTTCAACCATTTGATCAATGTATTCCTCTTTTTGGGCCTCGGTTGCACCCGGCTGGGGGAGTGTTTGGCTTAAGAGAAGGTTGGACAGCCATCCGGTCAGGCAGTCAATCAATAAAACACCAGGTTTACTCCCGGCCTCGTCCAGCCTTGAGGGAATCTCCAGGGCCTCCTCAATAGTCGTCCACCGGGCCGGCCTGCGCTCTCTGTGCAGAGCCACCCGCCGCTGCATTTCCTCATCCCCGGGGGCCAGGGTGGCCAGGTAGGTTACCGGCCCCCCCATACGCAAAGCCAGATCCTCGGCAAACTCGCTCTTGCCGCTCCGGGTCCCCCCGGTTACCAGAATAATCTTTTTCCCCCCCATGACACATTCCCCTCCACACATTTTTCTATAAAGTTCAAAGAAAACTGATGTCTTCCAATTTTCGGTTTAAGACCTGTATAGATTTACCGGTCATTCAAACCGACTGTCACACCATTTATAATGTTCACCTGGCATTGGATAAAAGGTAAAATTTTTAATGGCTCAATAAAGGAATATTTGATAATGCCAAAGGTAAAAATAATCTTATATGGCATATTTATAATTAATATTAAATTTGTTTTTTTTCAAGTATTGTAAATTAATCATTTTAGAGGCGCATTGTGTCAAATTTATTCTGGTATATTTGCCTGGCTATCATCGGTGTGGGAATTACTGCCTACACTATATATACGAAAAAGCACATCTATAAAGTTTCCACACTTATGGTGTTTTATTTATTTGCAGCAGGTACTACCTGGATTGGTGAATTTATTGTACTTGGTCTTTTTAATTCTTACGCCTATAAAACTGGTTTGTTCACAAATCCTTGGGCAGAAAATTTATTAGGGCATCTGATACTAAATACAACACTTTACCCGGCAATAGCAATCGTGATGGTAGCTTATAAGCTGCGTTATGCCGGGGTTATCTTAGTTACAGCTTTATTCTTGCTTACTGAGTATTTATTTGTAACAATGGGATTATATGAGCATCATTGGTGGAAATACTATATGACCGCTACTGCAATTGTTATATTTTTGTTGGTTTCCAGGTACTGGTTTGCAAGAATGAATCAAAAACCCTACGGGCTAACAAGAGCTTTAACATTCTACTTTGCAGCATTGCTCATCATACACACTCCCGCTCCTATACTTTTGCTCTTAGGGAAACAACATTATGAGATAGGAATCATAGATAGTTGGGCCGGTGATTTTTATCTATCCAGTATCATAATTATATTTTTTTATCATTTGGCCGAATCTTTCCTTTTAGTGCTATTTGCATGCGTTTTTAATAAATGGTATTGGAAAGTCATACCATTTATTCTTCCTCTTGTGGTTCAAAGCATATTTACAAAAATGAACATATTGGTTTTAGATGATCAGTGGAAATTGGTTTACACGTTACTTATCTATGAAATTTTTATAGCAATATTTATTCTGCTTGAAAAGTACACCTTAAAACCAGATTTAAATAACAGGTACATTATCTGAAAAATTATTGTAGAATTTTTTTTAGCAAAATAATAATCCCCGGCCCAGGCCGGGGAAAAATCCCTATCCAAAAGCCCTCTTTACTCGCGAAGAGGCTTTTGCCCCTGAAAGGCAAGGTTTCCTGGCTCCCGGTTCACAGCCTGGCTTCGCCTTCCCCTTATTACGGGTGGCATAGTGAAGGTGGCTCACCGGTTACAGTGGCGGAGACCGCTCAGGATTTCAACCTGATTCCCTATTATCCCTTTGGCCCGGGCACTGCCCGGAGGGCACCTTACAGGCGCGTATTATCGCGACAACACTTTATAGCTAATACTGCTAATCAATTCGGTCGGAATACAGAACCCAGAATTCAGAATTCAGAATTTTTTTATGCCGGACTCTGAAGTCGGAGCCCCAAAATGGCACTAATTCCGAAGTATTAACAGTAATGCTCTTCAATAAGAAATGCCCCATCTATTCTGACTTCGGTATTCTGAATTCTGGATTCCGACCGGGGTTGCCTGCAGTATTAGGTCTTGTTACGTCCAGTATTCATAGAACCTGAGCTTTAAATCCTTAAGATGAATTCTTCTCTTTGACACTTTATTCAGTATTTTGGCGGCAGTTTCCAATGCATAAACACTGACCCCTATTTCCCTGGGGTCTATTTCGTCAAGGTCAATCTCGTGGCCGCCCCTTCCCGCCGACCTTATCCGGCTCCAGAGGCTGGGAAGTATTATCCCCACGTAAGGCCTATCCTCCGGAACAATAATTACCTCGTAAACCTTTTTAGCCACCCCGTCGAAGGCATACTCCTCCTTCATAACAGGGTCAACCCTGGACTCATAATTATCCCAGTCAATAACATCTTCGTAAAGTAAAAGGCCGACACCGAAATGCCTTACCATACCTGTAATTATGCTTGACAAGTGACCACCCCGGCACAAATTTTATCTCCTGCTTATTATATCCCTGACCCTGGACACTACTTCCTCTATCATATGAGGCAGCGGCTCACTTCTTAAGCCTACTATATCAACCCCGCTGCGATTCAAAGGGATCAATATTTTTTTTGCCCCGCTGGAGGTTACTGCCGAGGCCATGGCGGGAGTCATCTCTCCCAGCATGGAATTGGGAAAGGCTATGCTTATAGGACCCAGAATAATGTCCACCTTCCCGGCGTTGAAGGTCACAGCGTTTTCACCGGTGGCCCCTTCATTAGCCCCGGCCTTAAGCATGACTGAAGTGGCCAGAGCGTTTGTTCCCAGGGCAAGAATTTCTACATCCTCCGGAAACTCCCGCCTTATCTTTTCCACGATATGCCTGCCAATTCCGCCTCCCTGGCCGTCAACAACCGCAATCCTCACATTTATCGCCCCAGTTATATATTATACCACAAATGAAAATATTAGGGCGAATCAGTTTTGACCCGCCCCTTTAAACAAAATTGGCATTTTTAATCTATTACTGCCAGGCCCGGCATAGCCCTGCCAGTCTGTCAGCCAGGCGGGGACCGGATAATAAATAAAAGCCACTCCTAAAAAAAACGAAACAACACAGCTCCTGTACTAAAATGTCATATTTTACCATTATCCCCAAAGTGTGCATAAGATGTGGATAAGTAACTAATTTGCAGAATTACGTGGCCTTACGGATTGCAATTCTGACTCCAGCTCCACTATTTGGCGGTTTTTACACAGTAGGGAACGAGCATACCGATAATTAGCCAGATGGAGCTTTTTATTCTCTTTTTCCAGCTGGTTGAGAAAGTTATTCTTTTCTTTCTCCAGTTTTTCTATAAGGTTCATCAGAACTCTTCGGCTGAGCCTCAGCTGATCAACCTTTTCCTCCAGTTCCCTGACCCTTTTTTGCAGCTGCTGAACATCATTGTAGCAGTTCACCGAAAAAACTCACCCCGCCTGAGACTGTTTGGGCGTCCTGGCGGCCTGCCAGAACTTATGGTCTAAGTATATGCCCCCGGGGGTGGATTTAGACATGGCGGCCTTTTCCGCCCATCCCATAGTATGTCAGGGTATTACAAGCCGCTGCGTTGCTTTAACGCCTTTGCCACCCGCTCCACGGCCTCCCTCATAATGTCCTCCTCCTGTACCAGTCCGATGCGCACATAGCCCTCACCCATGGCCCCAAAGGCGTTGCCGGGAATAAACAGCACCCCGGCCCTCTCCAGCATGTCGGTGCAAAAATCCATTGATGTTTTATAGCCGCCGGGAATAGGCGCCCAGACAAACATAGAGGCCTTGGGCTTGGGCATGTGCCACCCTGCGGCGGCAAGTCCTTCCACCAGTATGTCCCGGCGCCTCTGGTAGGCCCTGGCATTTTCCTCCACACACTCCTGGGGTCCCTCCAGGGCGGCTATGCCCGCCTCCTGCACAGCGAAGAACACCCCGAAGTCCACATTGGACTTGAGACGCCTGAGAGTCCCGATTACCTCTCTGTTGCCCACCGCAAATCCTATGCGGCAGCCGGCCAGGTTGTATGTCTTGGAAAGTGAATAAAATTCAATGCCCACCTCCCTGGCCCCTTCCACCTCCAGAAAGCTCATAGGCTTGAAGCCGTCATAGCAAAGCTCTGAATAGGCCACATCGTGACACACCAGTATGTCATTCTTTCTGGCGAACTCCACCACCTTATGGTAGAATTCCCTGTCAGCCACCGCTGCCACAGGATTGTTGGGATAGTTTACCCACATCATTCTGGCCTTTTGGGCCACTTCCTCCGGAATAGAATCCAGCAAAGGCAGGAAATTATTTTCTTTTAATAGTGGCAGGGGATATATCTCCCCCCCTGCCAGGGTTATACCGAAGGCATAGATGGGATAGCCAGGGTCCGGCACCAGGGCTATATCCCCCTGATCCAGGTAGGCCATAGCTATATGGGCCAGCCCGTCCTGGGAGCCCATAAGCACCAGTATCTCGCTTTCCGGGTCCAGATCTACACCGAACCTGCGGCGGTACCACCCGGCTACAGCCCTGTACAGGTCAGGCTTTCCGTTCAGGGGATAGCGGTAGTTCTCCCTATTATCCAGCGCCCTGTGCAGAGCCTCTATCACATGGGGGGCCGGAGGCCTGTCCGGGGTGCCCACTCCCAGGTTAATCACCTTTAATCCCCCGGCCTCAACCTTCTTTTTTCTTTCCTCCATATCGTTAAAAATACCCGATTCCAGTCCTTTAAGACGGCCTGACAGCCGCACGGCCAATCCCCCCCTAATTTATATTACTGAGCCACTCCAAAGCCATACCGATCGGGGACATTATACCGATCGGGGACATTCCTGTCCCCAAAGGAATACTCCAACTTCAGCAGGTGTGTCCCCTTTCCTTATTAGGAATACCCCAACTTCAGCAGGTGTGTCCCCTTTCCTTTTTTCCCAGTTCCTTGATCAGCTCCACCACCCGGTACTGTACTGTACATGCCCCGAGGAAGTTGTTCTTCCTGTTTTCCGGGCCGTGGTAGTCAGAACCCCCGGTGGCTACCAGCCCGAATCTTTCGCAAACCTCCAGGTAATGGTTTACAAGTTTAGGTGTATGCCCAGGGTGGTAAACCTCTATCCCGGCCAGCCCTTCGGGTATAAGCTCTTCAATCAGCTGATCCGCGTCGGCCAGCCCCGGGTGCGCCAGCACCGGAACACCCCCGGCCCGCCTTATAATGCCTACCCCCTGGGCCGGTGAGCACTTGACCCTGGGCTCAAAGCCGGGCTTCCCCTCACTTATGAACCTATCAAAGGCTTCCTCCACCGTTGCCACCCGCCCGGTTTCCACCATGGCCCTGGCTATATGGGGCCTTCCCACCGACCCGGACCCGGCAATCTCCATGACCCTCTCCCTGGTAACAGGGAAACCTAGCCTATTCAGCCTTTTTATAATTCTTCCCACCCGGTCCCGCCGGTTGTTCCGGAAAAAAGCCAGCTCTTCCTGCAAAATTGTATCATCAATATCAATAAGGTAGCCCAGCATGTGTATCTCCTGACCTTTATACTCGGTACCCAGCTCAATGGCAGGAATAACCTCCACTTTCTTCAGCCGGCCTTCCTCCACCGCCGGCATAATGCCCTCCACAGTGTCGTGGTCGGCTATAGCCAGGGCCGCCAGGCCAATGGAAGCGGCCCTGGACACAACTTCTGCCGGGCTTTCAGCCCCGTCGGAGGCTGTCGTGTGAACATGCAAATCAGCCAGCATTTTTACGCACCTTCCCTTTAAATACCTTTTCGACGACCATATCGCTATTCCTTCATATTTTACCCGGGTTAGCCTGTGAGAAGGCTGCCCACTTTATTTCCTTTTCATATGTCCTTTAGAAGGAATTGTCAATTCCGTAACGTAAAGTATATTACGGCCATAATTTGGATAATAGTTAATATCTGAATAGACAGGAGGGTGATTATGAAGGTCAATCCAAATATATTCCGGGAGTATGATGTGAGGGGAGTAGCCGACCGGGATTTAACGGACGAAACCGTGACCCTGCTGGGCAGGGCCTTCGGAACAATGGCTCGCAGAAAGGGGCTTAAGGACGTCCTGGTGGGGATGGACAACAGGTACAGCTCCCCAAGACTTAATCAGGCCCTGACCGAAGGGCTAACTGCCTCCGGGTGCAGTGTCAGAGAACTGGGCACAGTGGTAACCCCCATACTCTATTACTCCCGTGTACTTTATGATAATGAGGCAGCCGTTATGATAACAGGCAGCCACAACCCATCGGAAGATAACGGTTTTAAAATGGCTCTGGGAAATTCCACCATATACGGAGACCAAATCCAGGAGCTGCGCCGGCTCATCGAGGCTGGAGACTTTGAAGCCGGCCAGGGTGGCAAAAGCTCCTCCGACCCGGTGCCGGAATATCTTTCCATGCTCCGCGAAAAAATAAGCCTTGGCCCTAAAAAGCTGAAGGTGGCCGTAGACTGCGGCAACGGAACGGCCTCGTACTTTGCCGCCGACATTATTTCCTCCTTTGGCTGCAAGGTGCTGGATCTTTACTGCCAGCCGGACCCATCCTTCCCCAACCACCACCCTGACCCGGTAAAGAGAAAGAATCTCACCGATATCATCAGCCTGGTCCAAAAAGAGGGGGCAGACCTGGGCGTGGCCTTCGATGGCGATGCCGACCGCATTGGTGTGGTTGACGACAAGGGCACGGTAATCTGGGGAGACCAGCTGATGGCCATCTTCTGGAAGGAGATTTTGGAAAAGCATCCAGGAGCCCCGGCCATTATAGAGGTAAAGTGCTCCCAGTCCCTGGTGGACGAGGTCACCCGCCTGGGAGGCAGGCCTGTCTTTTACAGAACCGGCCACTCCTTAATAAAAGCAAAGATGAAGGAACTGGAGGCCCCCTTCACCGGAGAGATGTCAGGCCATATATTCTTCGCTGACGAGTATTACGGGTATGACGATGCCTTTTATGCCGCCGGCAGGCTGCTCAGGCTCTTGTCCCATACTGACGAGCCCCTTTCCGCCCTTGTGGAAAGGCTTCCCCTCTACTATTCCACTGCGGAAACACGGGTGCCCTGCCCGGACGAGGAAAAATTCAGGGTGGTGGAAAAGCTGCAGGACTATTTCAGGGGCAAATACGAGGTCATAGATGTGGACGGGGTGAGGGTGCTGTTTGGTGACGGCTGGGGCCTGGTGAGGGCCTCAAATACCCAGCCGGTGCTGGTAGCCCGGTGTGAGGCCAGGACCCCGGAAAGACTGCAGGAAATAGCAGATACAATGAAAGGGGCCATGGAAAAGTATCCCCAGGTTTCCCCCTTCCAGTGGGAGTACTAAGGCCGGCAAAGCAAGGATACTCCTTACCGGCCAAGCTGAATGGTTTTTTCAGATAACAGTATGGCAAGTAAACAACAGGCTGCTGCAATCTGAACTGCAGCAGCCCTTTATACTATCAATAATTATAACTGTATCTTTCAGCCCAGAGTCCCAGGATACTTCCCAGCACCGCCGAAAAAATAATTATGGGTATAATTGAAGAAGGATCTTTCTGGAAAACCAAAATCATTATCGGCACCGCTGTAATCTCCCCTATAATTAACCCTAAAAGCCATCCCCTCAGTATTTGCAAATGGAATATTATAAAGCCCGTGATCACCCAGTGAAAAAAAGCCGAGGCAACCGAATACCAGTCAAGTCTTTGAAATAACATCGGGATAATGTCAGTCACTCCGGCTGCGGCTCCTGCCGCAATGGACACAAACAGTTTATTCATTATCTAAAGAAAACCTTCTTTCATCATGACAGAGGGACAAGGCAGCCGCCTCAGGCCAAAATATTCCGTTAACTATAGCATCTACCATATAGATCTGGCCACCTGGCCCGCCAGGTAGAAAAAGGTCAGGCCGCAGATGCCGTACCCCATCGCCCTGTCCAAAAGAGTGTCTTCTCTCTCCAGTGCCTCCAGCAAAGCTCCGGTAAGAGACCTGAAGGCCGGCCTGTCCCTTTTTTCATATCTCCAGGGGCTCCCCGCACATGGCCCCATTTTTAATTCTCCGGTCAGTTGTGCTGTGGTCATTGTAAAAACATCTCCCATCATTCAGTTAATCAACAACGAGAACATTTGTTCCCCCGAACCTTTGTTTCATTATAATAGCCAAAAATTAAACTGTCAATAATTTCTTGGAAGATTTATTAACTGACCTGCTTAATATTTATAACAAGTAAGAGAGTGGGAAGGGAGGCAGACCATTCCCGTCGAATTACAGCTAAAAGTAAAGGGGAGGGGTGGACTATGTTCCCACAGGCCCATGTTTACTTTGCAGGAGTAGTCCTGGATAAAATGAGCGATGAGGTGGCCCTGGGCAGTATCTTCCCGGATATGGCTATAGGGGCGGGGGTAAACAGGGATGTTTCCCATAACAGCGGCATGGAAATGCTGGACTTCCTCATGCAGGAAGGTAACCTCCGGGATTTTGCGCTGGCCAATATCACCCACGGGGTAACCCCTGGAGGGCTTGATTATTACGGAGACGAAAAAAATCCCCCGTATGAGAAGGGCTATTGTTTTGAAAAGGGCCGCGCCCTTGTGGAGGGCACCATCAGGGCCTGCAACATACCTCCGGAAATGGGCTGGTGGAAAGCCCACAATATTGTGGAAATGGGCATCGAGATGCAGGTAAGCTCCTCCGGGGAATACGGGGGATACCTGTACAGAGCCTTTCAAAACAGGGAGCTGATCGCCAGCGTCAGCGATAAGCTTGGGGAATTCTACAGGGTGGGCTCACAGCCCTTTGCCAGGCGGATGTCCAGATTTCCTTCCTACATAGACCTTTCCGCCCCGACTGCCGAGAGCCTTGCCCAGAAATATGACTTTCAGATGCAGTGCAAGCACAGCATAAGCATAAATATAAAGGAAGTAGCCAAGCTAATTTCAATGGCCTCGGAAATGGTGGAAGAAGACATTGATGACTTTTTCTTATCGGTGGCCGGAAGAGTGAAAAAAATAATTGGCGACGTTATTCCCTAAAAGGGCTGAAGTATATGGACTATAAATACCTGTATGACCTGACCAGTGCCGTTACCCCCCTGGAAACTGACTGCGGCCTGCTCTGCAGCAGTATCTGCTGCAGGCGGGACCGTAAAAACAACCTTGGGATATACCTTTTCCCCGGCGAGGAGATCATGATCCCGCCAGGCGAAAACTGGGTCGAAAGAGAGCTGCACAGCCCGGCTGACTATGACTTTCCAGACAACTGGAAGGAGCCTGTGCATTTCATAAAGTGCACCTCCCCCTGCCCCAGGGAAAAGAGGCCTCTTTCCTGCCGCTTCTTTCCCCTGGCCCCCCATATACTTACCAGCGGCGAGCTTATGCTCACCTATGAGACGGTGCCGCTCCCTTACAGGTGTCCCCTTATATACAAAAAGCTGCCCTTAAGGAAAGATTTCGTAGAGGTGGTGGCCCTGGCCTGGCGAACTCTGCTATCAGATCCCAGGATATTCAGGCTGGTGGATGAGGATTCCAGGGAAAGGGAAATGAGCCTGCACAGCATTCCCCCCATATTGTGGTTCCAGGTGCCACCGGATACCGTCTATGCTCCCGGGGATGGCGGAGACTTGCGGTAAACCAGGCCGTCAAAAAGGGCTACCTGCTGGCCGCTTTCATTTACCACCGCAATCCGGTAGAGACCTGTTTTTCTGGTCATATTCTCGGCGGTGGCGGTAGCCGTAAGGTATTCCCCCGGCCTGCTGGGCTTTAGATAGTAGATGGTGGCATTCATGGCCACCTGGTCATCTCCCCAGGCATTGCAGGCATTACCCAGGGCCACATCGGCCAGGGTAAATACAGCCCCTCCATGGGTAAGCCCGTGAATATTGGTCATATATTCGGCCACCCGCATACCCACCCTGGCATAGCCGGGCCTTAGCTCAAGCAGCTCTACACCCAGATGCCTGGGGAAAGGATCGTTCTGCAGCTTTTCCATAATAGCATCGCTTACCTCAAATTTTCCCCTGCCCATATCTCCGCTCATGGCTTTATTCCTTCCTTTTTAAAAATATTATCCGCCACCGTTATCATTATTTATAGCCGGCACAATAAAGACCCCGGCAAATCACAGGCTCTTCCACCCTTTGACCAGGTCAATTAAAAAAACTTTCTGATTCTTTTGGGGATCATCCAGCACAATGTCCAAAAGACTGCGCAGTATACGCCCCATTTCTTTACCCGGCCTTATCCCCATTGCCTTGAGGTCATTGCCGTTAATGGCCAGATCCCTTACCCTCAGGGGAAGATTATTCTCCAGTATCCCTCTGGCCCTTTCTTCCAGTGCCACCACTGCGGCAGTGCTTCCCTTTTCCCCGGCGGCTGCCGCCGAAGCCCGCCACAGGCTGAAAATATCCTCCAGGTTTTCAGGCCTCACCCTGGCCATGAATTTTTTTATGCTTTTTTCCAGGCCTATATCAACCCAGGCAATCCTCTCCCTGACTATAGCGGTGACCGACTGCACAGTCCTGCGGTCATATTTAAGCCTGTCCAGTATTTCCTCCACCGGATTATAGTTATTATCAGTGCGCCTGTAGCGGCACTCACCTCTATCTTCCGGGGGCGGGCAGTCCGCGCCCATTACATAAAGCAGGGCTGCCAGCCTTACATTAAGCCCGGCCGGGGTATTTTTCAGCATCTCCAGGGTATACCGCAAGTCCTGTAAGCTGTCCAGCTCAGGCACAATAAATCCCATCAGCCCGCAGTATTTCATGAGCTCAACTCCCCTGTGGGGCAGAGAGCTCACAAGTATGTCATTCAGTTCCTCCCTAATCCTTTCCGGGGAAACCCTGGCTATCCGTCTGCGGCTTGCCCGGATACTTTCCAGTGTCCTTTCCTCTATGCTAAAGCCTGTCTGACAGGCAATCCTCAAAGCCCTCATCATACGGAGGGCGTCCTCTTTAAACCTTTTTTCAGGATCACCCACCGCCCGGATGATTCTACCGGAAATATCCTTCAGACCGCCGAAAAAATCATATACATTTCCGTCCAGGTCTGCAGCCAGAGAATTGATGGTAAAGTCCCTCCTGGAGAGATCTTCTTTCAGGTTACCGGTAAACAGTACGGTATCCGGCCTCCGGCTGTCCGAATAGCAGCCGTCCCTCCTCAGAGTGGTCACCTCTATACTTAAGTCCCCGGAAATAACTGTCACTGTGCCGTGCTTTTCTCCTGTGAGAACAACTTTCTCGAAGAGGCCGCAGACCTGGTCCGGGGTGGCCCCGGTGGCTACATCATAGTCCCGGGGCTCCCTGCCCTGTAAAAAATCCCTTACCACCCCACCCACCAGGTAAACGCTAAACCCCCTCCGGCCCAGCCTTTCCATCACTTCTCTCACCTGTAGGGGAACAGTATTCATATCTATTCTGATGTCAGAATTCATATTGTACGCTCTCACCTGCCGTTGAATTAAAACATTAACCCTCCCCGGAGCCGGTAAGCTTTGCCAGCATGCCCTCCACCTGGGGAGCTACATCTTCCACCCACAGGTAGACTGCCTCCACTGAAAGCTCCGGGGGACCCTTTATAATACCGTTATGAAGTCCGTCGAAAATTTCACCGTACAGGTCATCCCCCACAGCCTCATCGAAAAAAAGCTCCTGCAGCATATAAGCCAGCCAGCCGGTATAGCCGCTCAGCATGGTCACCCCGTCCAGAAACCTGGCGGCCTCCTTTTCGGTAAGGCCGAAAAAGTAAGCGCTGACCCCGTCAAAGGTCACCAGATTTGGGTGACCCACCACGCTTACCCCCCCCCTGATAAATCCCGCCCCGAAAGTGTGGGGCCTTATAGTTTCCCAAAAATGGGCCATTTTTTCTTTCCATCCGGGCATATCAGATCCCCACCTGCCATGACTTGCTATGTATTCCAGTTTATAATTAACCCCAAAGCCCCCAAAATCCTCCCCCTTCCTTCAAAACCCTGTAGCCTGTGTTAAAAATGAAAGCCGCCCTTTGCGGCGGCCAATGCTCACTCATTCTGAATTCTGAATTCTGTCTCCTGTATTCCGACCGGAAATGCAGTGCCTTTAAGCATTATTATTCCCCATCATTACCGCCAGGTCGGCCCTGGCATCCCCGCTGATAACCCTGAGGCCGAAGGTCTTTATGATCACCTCGGCCACCCCCGGGGTAAGAAACTCCGGGGCCTTGGGACCAATATATATATTCTTTATCCCCAGGCTAAACAGCCCCAGCAGTATGGCCACGGCCTTCTGCTCAAACCAGCTCAGCACAATGCTCAGCGGCAGGTCATTCACCCCGCAGCCCAAGGCGTCGGCCAGGGCCAGGGCTATCTTGACGGCCGATCCTGAATTGTTGCACTGTCCCAGATCCAGATAGCGGGGGATATCAGTGCCCTCAACATTGCCGTAATCCAGATCATTGAAGCGGTATTTCCCGCAGGAGGTGGTCAGTATTACACAGTCTTTGGGTATAGCCTGGGCCAGATCCCTGTAGTAGTCCCTTCCCTTTGTGGGGGCATCGCACCCGGCCACCACAAAGAACCTCCTCAGCTTTCCAGCCTTTACTGCTTCAATTATTAGAGGCGCCAGGGGAATCACATTCTGGTGGTGAAAGCCAGTAATAAGGGTACTGTCCGACTGTATGTCAGCCGGGGGCAGGGAAAGGGCCTTTTCAATAACCGGGCCAAAGTCCATATCCTTTATTTTTTGCACACCCTCCAGCCCTGCCACCAGGTAGGTAAACATTCTATCTCCGTAGGTTCCTTTCCTTATGGGCATTACGCAGTTGGTGGTGGCCAGTATGGCGCCGGGGAATCTTTCAAAGGACTCCCTCTGGTCGTGCCATGCCTTGCCAAAATTTCCCTTCAGGTGCATATATTTTTTCAGTTCCGGATAGCCATGGGCCGGCAGCATTTCCGAGTGGGTATAAACATTGACGCCCCTTCCATCAGCCTGCCTCAGCAGTTCCTTCATGGCCCGCAGGTCATGGCCTGTTACCAGAATGCAGTGCCCCTCCACCTTATCCTGGCTTACCCGGACCGGCACCGGGACACCCAGCTCAGCCAGGTGGGCCCTGTCCAGCAAATCCATTACCTTTACAGTGGCCGATCCAACTTTGAGAGCCATATCTATATGATCCTGGAGGTTGAAATTGGAGTTTGTCAGGGTCATAAACAGGCCCTCGTGGGTTATTGCATCAACCTCCTCATCGCTCTGGCCCAGTTCCCTGGCATGTACCGCATAGGCCGCCACTCCTTTAAGACCCAGAATAATGGTGTCCTGAAGGCTGGCAATATCTTCATTTTTACCGCACACACCTACCTTGGTGCAGCCTCCCCTGGGAGTCTGCTCGCACTGGTGGCAAAACACTGTCACATACCCCCTCAATGGTTTTAAACTAATATGAAGATATTATTTACCCTAATCGAAAAGGCTAGTAATTTTCATATAATATCCGAAACAACGCCTATACACCGGCCGGTAACGCAAAAAATAAGTCCGCCTGGGCGGACTTAAAAAGGAGTAGGGATTTATTTGGAAAAAAACTTTATCAAGAGATATTGGTTTCAAAAAGCTTGATGATAAACGGCAGCAGGTCCACCGGGCGGACTATGCCAACAACCTTCAGATTGCTGTCCAGCACCGGAACAATGGTAATCTTTTTCTTTACGATTATCTCCACTGCCCTGGACGGAGGGTCGTTCTCAAGTACAAAGGCATCCACCACCGGCCGGATGTATTTGGTCACCGGGGTGTCTTTCATAAGCTTCAGCCCGTCCCAGAAGAATAGGTCGGCATTGTTGAAGGATATGCCCAGCCAGCCTCCGGCCTTTGAGGCCAGAGATCCCAATGCATCGTACACATTGCGGAGGGTAAGAATGCCCACTATTCTGCCTTCGTCGTCCAGCACCAGCACCCAGCGGTAACCCTTTTCTTTTGCCGATTGGTTCATCATGTTGACAGCTTCTTCAAATGTTGCATTTTTCTTTAAAGTGGAATAGTGGGAAAGAGGAATCATAAAATGGCCTACCTTGTCAACTTTACCCTGCACAGCCAGCACCTCCCGCTTTTTAAGTTAGTATAAGTATATTATTTCCCGGCTGCCACGCAACATTTCCACCTTTTATCGTCGATATTAAGCTTTAAAGCGCATTAAACCGAAGTCGATATTTTCACAAAGGAATGTGTCTCCAACCAATCCATTTACCCTTATAAAAAAACCGCCTTGCAGGCGGCGGAATCCAGAATCCAGGAGTCAGAATCCAGAATATTTTAAAGCATTCATCTCAGGATATCTTCCTGTTGGGAGTACAGTACATTGAATTATTGTATCGAAAAGGAGAAGGCATCAATCGAGCGATATACCGGAGTCAGTTACTGCCTTTTAACGAAGGAGCCGTCAAGGATGACGATTTGGCGTACACACGCCGCCAAAAGCCTGAGAGGAGCGGGACGCGACTTTCGAGGGCGGTCGTCAGCCTCGGCGAGGAGTTTAAAGGCAGTACTGACGCAGGTCTAAATCGCGAGTGCGATGTCTTCTCCGATACTCCCCAAAGCTTCTACGGTATTTGTAGTCAACAAATGATCTACTTTAGCGCTTTAAAGCGTCATATAGTTTCCTGATCAATTAAAAATGCCCCAGGCAGCCTGGGGCGCCCGGGGCACACTTTATATTGTTTCGACTATTTCCTTCTTAAGGTCTTTGTATTTACCCAGCCACTGCACTCTTTCCTGCCTCAGGCTGTTCACCAGACGTCTGTACTCATCTCCGTCATAATAGCTCTCCGGCCTGTACCGCCCAAGGTCGATGCCCTGTATCTCCTCAGGCACCAGATACCCCCAGTCCGGGTCGGCCTTCCATTTTATTGTTCCCCGGGCTATCTCCCTTAATATATCGGTGGAGAGCCCTATGGTAATCTTGGTTCCGGGGGACTGGACCCCTGCCCCCACAGATCCAGTGTTCAGCAGGTAGCACTCCATGTCCGGATTATTACGCAGTATTTCCAGGAGTCTGTTGCCCTCCTCGGCCTCTGGGCCAACTATAAACGGGTTGGTCCCCACCTCTCTTTTTGACTGCCCGGCCTTGGTGGGATCACCGGCAGAGGTTTCAATTGATTCACCCAGCATAAAAAAGGCGGCGCCCTGCTCGGGAGAAAGCCTGGCCACCGGGGGCACAATATCGTTCCGCCGGGTTATAAATATTATTTTATCCGCTTTTTTAAGGTCAATGCTGCTGTCGGTGTTTTTGACTTCCTTCCTCAGTATGACACCCCTGCCGTTGGAGGTTAGATCAGCATTGTCAAACCTTACCTCCCCGCCTTCGTCAATCATAACATTTTCAAAGATGGCTGTTGGCGATATGGCCGCCTGGTATAGGACGGCCTGACTCTCATCCAGTCCCTCGGTTTTTATGTAAAAGCCATTTTCAGTGCCATAGCAGTATCCATCGGGGCTCATCATCACCACGTCGTCCTGCCTGATAAAAACTGTTTCGGGGCTGATTAATCCATGATCATGCATGGTCAGTGTTGTTTTCCCGGTACCGCTGAGCCCGAAAAGTATAAAGCCGGTGTCCTTTAGCGCCCCGGACCCGTCTTTTGTCCTCAGCACCTTGCTGCCGGCGTGAAAGCCAAGCCCACCGACCCTTTTAAAACCGTACATGGCCATCCTGAGAAAAGATTTTTTGGCTTCACCAAAATAATCGGTGCCCAGTATAAATGTAATCCTTTCCTCCGGGTGGCAAAAAATAACCTTCTCCGGCCACTCCGGGACGTAAATGCTTATGAGATCCGGCTCCCCTGAGTATTCCCCGGGATCGAAAAGCATCTGCTGCCACTTTAGCGGGATACGGGCATAGGGCGAGGTTATGTAAAGCCTGCAGTTCAGCTTAAAGTTGGGATTCAGCCCCATCTGCCGGTCCATCCTGATCAGCTCCACACCCTTTAAATACTCATACACACGGTTGGCTATGGAAAGCGCCTTTTCGGCCGGCATGCCCTGCTGGTCAACCCCCAGAGGCACCCCGTCCTCAACAATGTACGTAAACTTGGCGCTTCTGTTTCTCACCCTGGAAATATACCCCGGGCTGCCGTAAACAGTTGTTTTCTCCTCATGCCTGGAAAGACTCCTCAGTTCTTCATATGAGGGATTAATTATGACCCTGCCGGACGATAAAGGCTCCGGCCTACGCAGCATCCCCATCTTAAGCTAACCCCTTTCCTGGTATATCCATTTAAATAACAGCCTAACTAACAGAAATTTCTACATTGATGCCTTTTCTCCTTCCTAAAAATGTATACAATATACTATATATTTTCGAGTTTGGTCACAGCCCCACCAGGCTCACTCATACATATTGCATTGAAAACCGGTCTGCTTGACAGCCTCTGAAAAGGAATATATATTAATTGTATGCGTCCTTAAGGATTGGAAATATTAGCTTTTTGGGGAGATTTTTATGACTTTGCAAGCAGATTTTTTAGATGAGCTGAAATACAGGGGCCTCGTTAACGACTATTCAGATCCCGAGGAATTTGAGAAGCTCCTGGTAACCGAGCCGGTGGTGCTTTACTGCGGCTTTGACCCCACCGCTGACAGCCTGCACATAGGCCATCTACTACCAATGATGACGCTGCAGCGCTTTCAGATAGCGGGGCACAAGCCCATAGCCCTGGCGGGGGGAGGCACCGGCCTTATAGGGGACCCCAGCGGCAAGACTGTGGAGCGCACCCTTAACCCCAGGGAGGTAGTGGAGTCCTATGTGGAAAAAATAAAGAAGCAGCTCTCCATATTCCTTGACTTCAATTCCAAAACCAACCCGGCCCAGCTTCTCAATAACTATGACTGGATATCCCGACTCAACGTGATAGATTATTTAAGAGACATAGGCAAGTACTTTTCAGTAAACGCCATGCTGGCCAAGGACTCGGTGAAATCACGCCTGGAAAACAGGGATGTGGGCATTTCCTATACAGAGTTCAGCTACATGATACTGCAGTCTTATGACTTTTACTGGCTGGCCAAGCATCACGGCTGCAAGCTCCAGATAGGGGGCAGTGACCAGTGGGGCAACATAACCACCGGAATTGACCTTATACGGCGCACCCTGCAGTCACCGGCCTACGCCCTTACCGTACCGCTTATAACCACCTCGGAGGGCAAAAAATTTGGTAAAACTGAGGCCGGGGCTGTCTGGCTGGACGCCTCAAAGACCTCACCATACCAGTTCTATCAGTTCTGGATAAACATAACCGACCAGGACGTTATCAAATTTATCAAATACTTCACCTTCCTGGACCGGGACACCATTTCACAGCTGGAGTCGGCTGTCAGGGACCACCCTGAAAAAAGGGAGGCCCAGCAGAGGCTGGCCCATGAGGTGACCTCCATGATACACGGCCGGGGCGAGGCCGATATGGCCCGCCAGACTGCCGCAGCCCTTTTCAGGGGTGAGCTTTCCTCCCTTACGGAAGGGCAGCTGAAAGACGCCCTGTCCGGCATGCCCACCACCTCCCTCAAGGAGGGCAGGGCCGGGGAAATAAACCTCCTTGACCTGGTGGTGGAGGCAGGCTTAAGCCCCTCCAGGTCCCGGGGAAGAACCGATATAGAAAGCGGCGCCATATATGTAAACGACATAAGGGAAGCCGACCAGGGCAGGAAGGTATCCGACCTGGCCAGGCTGCACCGGAAATACGTGGTGCTGAGGAAAGGCAAGAAAAACTACCACCTGGTAATCATTGAATAAAATAGACCAATGATTAAGGGACCGGAGAAACCGGTCCCTTAATTTTTCATAAAAGACACGCCTAATTTTCCAACTTCCAACCTCCGGCCTCCAACCTCTATTTCAGCCTCCCAGTGTCACATCCTGAACCTGGTACCATTCCAGGGCCTCGTAAAAATGTTCCGGCCGGAAGTCCGGCCACAGCTCATCCACCACGTAGATGTCAGAATATATGGTTTGCACCGGCAGGAAGCCGCTGAGCCTTCTTCTGCCCCCCCACCGGATGATCAGGTCAATTCTTGACACATCGGAGGAGGCTACATGCTTTGAAACATCGCCCCGCTTACCCGGCAGACTGCCACCCTGATCCAGTATGCGTCTCAAGTCCCACCTCCACCCGTAATTAACCAGAAAATTTATCTTCATGAGCCCCCTGCCGAAGTTTTTTCTACTGGTATATTCCACCAGCTCCGGTGGAAAGAAGGGAGAGGAGTGATCTCCCACCACCAGCAGCGAGGCGTCACGGTTGGAAAGCAGGCTGACGGCGTCGGTGCAGGCCTTTTGAAAGGCCTTAACCTGGATAGCAGGCCTTTTGGTGTTATCCTGGGTAAAGCCATAAAAAGTAAGCTCCGGTATCCCCAGCTCGAGGCACATCTCGTATAGCATAAGCCCCGGATCAAGGCCTTTATTGTAGCCGTCCTGCTTCTGCATGCCATTATTTAAGGCCCATCTCCTGTTGCCGTCGGGAATAACACCTATATGCCCGGGCAGCCGGCTGAATTTTTTATTGCCCATAAGCCCTCCCAAAAAAGTAAAAAATGCGATAGTTGGATTAAATAATACCCAAATTTCTCCGTTATTATTTAAAAAAACTAACCCACTATACCAGGAAAGCCCGGGCCTGAAATTTCAGGTCCGGGCCTTAAGCCGGTTCAACCAGGCTATGAAAAACTTTTTCCCGCCGGGGCTTTAGCGGCAGTCTTTACGGTAAAAAAGTTTGTCCCCCACACTCCCAGCAGAATAAGCCCGCACCCGGCAAGCTGACTTATACCCAGCCGCTCACCATAAAAGGTTACTCCGGCCAGTAAAGATACAACCGGAATAAGGTTTAAGAATACCGCCACCCTGGAAGCAGGCAGGCGGGAAAGTGAAAAGTTCAGCAGAAAGAATGCGCCCACCGAGGAGAGGAGGCCCAGGTAAGCCAGGCCAGCCAGCACCGGAATATGCTGAAGGGCATTGTAGTAGCCGGCCAGCTGCCCATCCAGTATGCTTTGAGATATGCCCACGGCATTAAACACCAGGGCGCCCAGCCACATCATCACAAAGGTTATCTCCAGGGGAGCGAAACTGGACGCCGCCTGCCGGGAGTATATGCTGTAAAAGGCCGCGGCTATCACCGCCCCAAAAAGCATCAGCAGCCCCAGAAGGTGCCCTCCCCCACCGCCGGAGGCCCCTGCCCCATCCAGGGCCATCAGGACAACCCCGGATACCGCCGCTGCCACGCAGACCACCTGCCCGCCGGTTATTCTTTCCCCCAGCATAAATATTGAGAGCAACATAACCGCCATGGGCGCCAGGGCTATCACTACACCGGACTCCGAGGCCGAGGTAAGCTTTACACCGTATGTTTCAAATATAAAATACAGCCCCGGCTGCCACACCGCTATTTTCAGCAGGGCGGGAAGGTGCCTGGCCTTTATGTTAAGCCTGATCAGCCTTAAAGCCCAAAGCGCCGTAAGACTTAAGGCAGCCAGGGCAAAGCGCATCCCCAGCAGCTGAAAGGGGCTTAAGTAGCCCAAAATATCCTTGGTAAATATGAAAGATAGCCCGAAGATAACCGACACCGCAGCGGCTGCGGCTATAGGATAAAAGCTGCCTGTCACCATAAGTTGCATTTCCTCACTTCATGCCCTGGCTATGCCTTTCTAAGGCTGCCAAAGGCATTATACCACTCCTTTAAGCAACAGCTCAATAAAATTAAACCAACGCTTAATAATGCAAAATAATTACCATTTGACGTGTAACAAAGTACCATTTCACAACGTCTTGATATTAGGGGATTTTTTAAAGGGAGAGGTGAGCCAAAGATTAAACTATTAAGAGGACTGTCAGTTTTTTGCATTGGCATGGCGGCGCTTGCCCCGGGAGCGGGGCAGGCCGGGGCCGCAGAGATTTCCTCCGTGGTGAGGGCGCCTTCTGCTGTGGTTTATACCACCGGGCAGGTGGCTTCCGCCCCTTCGGTGGCTGCTGTTGAGCCCGCCATAAGCGACAAAAAAGCGCTGGAGATTTTAAAAAATGCTTTCCCGGATCCTGACTGGAGCGGGGAGCAGGATATCTCCCTGTCTCCGGGGCAGGGTCCCGATAACCCGGCCTGGACTATAAGCATGCGGCGTCCCAGTATGTACGGGGGTCCCGCCAGCGGCTTTCATGCCAGGGTAGACGCTGTTACAGGAGAGATACTTAATTTTTCACTCAGAGGTAATATCATAGGGGCAGGAAGTGAAATTATTTCCAGGGAAAAGGCCAGAGCTATCGCAGAAAGCCTCGCCCGCAAACTGCAGCCCGAACGGATAGGCTCAATGCTTCTGGACAGCAGCCAATCAGCCGCACAGAATTATTACAGGGCGGCCAATTCACTCAACCTGGCCTATAGCTTCAACTGGAAAAGAACTGCCGGCGGGATGCCGGTAGACGGCAACGGCATAAACATATCTGTCAACGCCCTGTCCGGAAGGGTAGTAGAATACAGCTATAACTGGCAGGCTGATTTGAAACTGCCTGCAGCCAAGGCAAACATATCGGCAAAAGAGGCCTCCGGGGAGCTTATGGACCAAACGGGCATGTACCTGTCCTACTATGTGCCGGATAACCAGGGAAATTCTGAAGGAACCCCCCGGGCCAGGCTGGTATACCGGTTAAACACCACCAGCTCCATGGTTGACGCTGAAAACAGCCAGTTAATCGACTACCTGGGACGGCCCGTGGAAAGTGCCCGGCAGTTCGACAGCATACCGGAGGCCCCCGGGGATATGAACCCCCCCGCTCCGGCCACTGAAAGAATCAGCCCGGGCTCAGCCCTGGAAAAGGCTAAAAGCTTCTTCCGGGAGCTAGGGTACACTGAAGAGTTGGAGCAGTCCGGAGGCGGGTCCGGCAGCGGCCCCCTGGGTCGAGAGGAATACTGGAGCTACAGCCCCAGGGGCAGCAGCAGAGGCCCCTCTCCCAGTGTGATGATAGAGGTGTTTACCGGCCGGGTGGCTAGTTTTCACGGAATGGAAGCATATTATGAAAGGCCTGCCCAGGAGGGCTCAAAAACAATCACCCGGGATGAGGCCATGGTTATAGCCCGTAATTTTATAGGTAGAGTGGAGCCCCAACTGTCCCGGCACCTGGTCCCGGGTGAGAGTTATCCCTGGGATGATAGCGCCACCACCTACCAATTACGGTTTTCCAGGGTAGTAAACGGAATTGTTTTCCCCCAGGACGGGATTTCAGTAACCGTTGGACAGGACGGGAAGATAGTCAGCTACAGCTGCGACTGGCACCGGGTTATATTCCCCCCGGCAAAGGCCTCCATTACGGCTGACGATGCCGCCGCCATATGGCTGGAGAAAGCTCCCCTTAAGCTGGCGTACTTCTTCCCCAGGGACCAGCAGGGAAAAACACTGCCGGCAAGGCTGGTCTACCGGCCCGAATACGGCGGTGCAGAATCCATCGACGCACTGACCGGAGAGCCACTGAAATGGGACGGCATACCCTTAGATGGGCTAAAGTCCGGGGGGTATGACTTCACCGGAAGTTGGGCGGCTCAGCAGCTCAAGCTGATGGCCGAAAGCGGGCTGCTCCCTCCATCGGAAAGCTTCAGCCCCGGATCACCGGCCTCCAGGAGGGATGGCCTCAGGCTGATCATAGCTGCCGCGGGGCTCAACTACAATGATGATCGCAGGTCCGGCCCCGCCTTCAGTGATGTCAGCGCCGAAGACCCGGACTTTACTGCCATACAAAGGGCTGCCCAGCTGGGCTTTGTAGAGAAGGGGGGGCAATTACTGCCCGGTGAGCCTCTGGACAGGAAAACACTGGCTGCCTGGCTGGTCAGCGGGCTGGGCTACCGGGAGGTTGCCTCAATCCCCAGCCTCATTGAGTCACCCTTTAAGGACATCTCCGGACTGCCCCTTAAAGACAGGAACAACATCGGGCTGGCCTGCGGGCTGGGCCTTTTGTCCGGGGACGGCAGCGGCAATTTCAGACCACTTGACAGTGTCACCTGGGAGGAGCTGGCGGCGGTAATTATGAAGCTTCCCTCCCGTCTGAACGAGCGGCTGGGAAGATATTAAGGCGATTGGTGAGGACTGATTATATTGAAAAATAAGGGCGGGGATAAACCCCCGCCCTTTCCTTTCCTGTCCTTTCATTACAAAGAAAAGGACGCGGGACAACCCGCGCCGCTGCTATATACTTTATGGCTGTGCTCCCTTTAGCATTCTGGAATAAATGGAATAGTACATCCTTCGAATATTTGTGTCCCGCTCATGTTGGTAACAAAGCCTACGGGGATGCTAAGGCTACCCTCATAAAAATTTCCGTAGATGCTGATCACAAGTTCATCACCGTATATAGCCCCTACCACATCATATACACTGCCATCAAGCGTATTAAAGGTTATTTCATCATCAATAACAGTATTTTCCTTTATATCTTTGTTGAAGGTCAAAGTCACAACTGCCGGCTCCGAGCCGTCTCCATAAAGACCATATTGTGGGTCCGGATAAACTTCAAAGCTCAGGGGAGTCTCCCAGATGGCTGTCATTACTGTTCCCCCATCTTCAGCAGAGCAAAGGTAGATGGTGTCATTATCCCCAATAACAGGTTGAAGCACGTTATGGCTGATGGTTTCTATAACCCATTTTTGTTCATCTGCACCTTGTCCGTCAAATGCCCACAGATTACCTTCAGATGCCGCGTAAACAGTCCCATCCGAGCCGATGGCAGGAGTTGAGAATGACGTATAATCTTTTGCGGCGATAATAACCTCATCGTCTTCACTACCAGGAACAATTTTGCAAATATACCCAAATTGCATGCCCTCATAATTTGTAACGCTCAGATAGACCGCTCCGTCCCCGTCTACTGCCGGTAATCCCGTTATCTCTCCGTACTCCTCAGAATCCCAGGTCCACTCAATCTCTCCCTGGGGGCTCACCGCTTTAAGAATACCGTCGCACACCACGTAAATGGTGCCGTCCGGGCCTACCACCGGCGTGTCAAAATACTCGTCATTCCCCAGCATTACACTGACCGGATTTCCATCTATGTCTTGCCATATTGACGATCCGTCGTTGTTAACGGCAAAAAGCTGTCCCGGCACTGACTGGCTATCCCATACTGCCATTGCTACATATACTGTCCCGTCGGGTCCCACTGCCGGGGAGAAAATGTCTCCCTGCCCCAGCTTTATTCTCCAGTTCCCAGGATTCTCCGGATCTTCAGGATTATCAGGATCTACAGCTAAAAGATAGCCATACTGATTTTCACTATCATCATAAATTTCCGCAACAATATATATTGTTCCGTCAGGCCCAATGACCGGGGACGATTCTGAAACATTCCCTCCTACATCCAGCGACCACGCTTCTTCCATATCAGCATTCACCGCGTAAAGAGTTTCGCCCGCACAATAGTAAACTGTGCCGTCCTTGCCGATGGCCGGGGTGGAATAACTGCTTCCCTCGCCGGAAAAGCTTTGCGCCAGACTTAAATAATATTCACCCTCTTCGTACACTTCCTCCGAAACCGACAGCTCTCCGCTGTCGTCCACCATGTAGATTAAACCACCGGGACCAACCAGCGGAGTACCGTATACATAACGGCCTTCCATACATTCTTCCCACTTAATACCGGGGCAATCAGGGCCGCTGTACCGGCTCTGCCCTGAACGCTGCGGATCGTGACCGTACATGGTCCAGGGGGCGTCGGACATTTGCCAGGGGCTGGTAGTAAAGCTGTACTCATATGCGGTGTTCACTCCGTTCCCAGAAAGCTTCTGCACCGCCCCCGCAGGTATGGTCAGGGTATATTGGGTTTCACAGAGCAGATAACCCTCGGGATCAACTAACAGACAATTATCTTTTATAGAGGCAATCACTTTTTTACTTTCAGTTTCCCCCACACTGTTAACATACAGCTTGATTAACCCAAAGTTGCCGCCCTGGGTCACCGTGCCGTCAAAATAAACCTTTATGGTAGTGTCCACCGGCACATCCACAGCCCCGACGCCCGGGTACTTGCTTGTAATGTAGGGCGACCCGGCACCGGTACTATCATCATCGTCATCGTTATTGCTGCTGCTGTTATTTGTAGTTGTTGTTGCAGGCTGAGATTCCCTGACGGCCTCCTCAATGGCCTGGTTGATTATTTCAACAATGCTGGGAGGGGCGGACTCATCCAACTGCACCTGAAGCTGGCTGTTGGCCTGCATATCCTCAGCCCTCTCCTGCAGCCACTGCTTCACGGCCTCCTGCACAAAGGTCTTTATTTCCTCGGGGCTCATGGCCGTGGCCTGTCCCGGGGCCACCCCGTAAGGAACATTTACAACCTGCAGCTGGCCTACATTCTGAGTGGCTCCCCCGGCGGTTAATTCACCCTCTCCCTCCAGTATGGAGAAGCTGGCGTCACCTTCATCATCAAGGGCAATTCTCCAGGTGGTCCCCCTGACACCGGCCACGCCCCAGGGCATGTCCACCTGCACCCGGACCGCCTGCTGGGAGGAGGACTCCCACCAGGGCACCTCTGTGCCTGTCTCCCCTACGGCCAGCAACTCCCCTATATTCCATGCGCTAAGTCCTGCCACCGAAGGCAGATTCCTTATTCCAGAAGCTGCTGTACTATCACCCGCGGCTGTGCTTTTATGGTAATTTTTGGCCAGCGTGCCGAACATACCGCCTTTATCCATATCAATGTTTAGCCAGTCCACCGCTACACCGGGCTTTCCGCCGGCAGTAATGTATGACCGGCCCCGGGCCTCTTTTACGGTCAGCTCGGCTCCTTCTTCCAGAAGCATTCCGGAACCGTCGGGCAAAACAAGCTGGGCTATGCTGCCGGGTCCTGTTTTAATTATGTCCCCGGGAGTTACCTGAACACCGTCCCCGGGCACGATCTCCTCAGTTTCACCGCTGCCCACTCTGGTCACACCGGCCGTTCCGGCAGTGACTTTTAAAGTAATCTTCAGGGCAGTGCGGCTTAAGTCAGGGTCTTTTGTTAAAAGCACCCCCAACATCCTGGCCATGTCTCCCCTGGAGAGACTGCTGTCCGGGAAAAAGTTATTCCCGCCCTGTGTCACCATACCGGCGGCCAGCCCTATGGCCACAGGCCTTGCCGCCCAGTGCCCCCCGCTTATATCCTCCAGCCGGGGAAGGGCCACCCCGGAATCAGGCTGTTTGGAAAGGCGCAGAAAAAGTGTTATTCCCTCGGCCCTGGAAATCATGTCATCGGGCCTGAAGTTCCCATCCGGGTCGCCCATGAGCATTCCTGCGGACGAGACGGCGTTTATGGCCCCTGCGGCCCAGTGCCCTCCTACATCATTAAAAACGGAGGTTCCTTCGCTCTGGGTAAGGCCGGCAGCCTTTGCCAGCACCACCGCAGCCTCTGCCCTGGTGAGCCCCTCTCCGGGCCGGTAAGTCCCGTCGGGAAAGCCCCCTATTATTCCCCTGCTGCTCAGGTAGTTGATAAATAAAATGTTTGAATTCCCCGGCGCCACGTCGGTAAAGGCCGGGGTAACTGCCGCCTGGGCGGCTGACGCCCCCAGAAGGCACATTGCCACAATAAATAAAGGCAATACCCTGCTTAAACTTTTTTTCATTTAACAATCTCTCCCTTTGGTTAAAATACTATATTTGATTTATAAATTATTTTACCCTTATTTTACCAATTTCGACTTTTAATTAATATTTCGCCCATTTTTTCCGAAATCCTGTTCAAAATACCTCCAAACAAAAAAAATAACCGCCCTTAGGGCGGAGGAGACGGAGATGTATTTCCGTGGGGATTGGATTGGGGATTAGGGATTGGGAATTGGGGATTTTGGTCGGAGACAGAAGGTTTCAAGCATTACTTACAGGCAATTATCAGGGCTAAAAATCTTTATGTGCTCTGAATCCTCTCTGGTTTTAAAAAGGACCTAAGAGCCTTGCTTGCAAAACTCCTGTCCCCTGTCTCCCGACCGGAGGTATTACCCTTAAGCAGTCTCCTGACCCGAGGTACTACCCATAAGCAACTACTGCATCTCCACCACGGTGCAGCCCATGCCGCCTTCACCGGTCTCTCCCAGGCGGAAAGATTTTACCCTCCGGTGTGTCTTGAGCTCACGCTGGACGGCAGCCCGCAGCGCCCCGGTGCCCTTGCCGTGCACTATATACACTTTAGGCAGCCCGGCCAGCCCGGCATCATCAAGGTATTTATCCATTTCGTCCAGGGCCTCGTCGGCGGTCATCCCCCTTAGGTCCAGGCTGGTGGATATCTCCCTGGCCTTGGAGGCCATTATGCGGGCCACCTCCACCTTACCCTCCCCGGGCCCGGACCTCTCCGCCCTGCGCAGGTCGGACAGCGGCACGGTCACCTTTATTATGCCCACCTGAACGGTGACCTGCCCGTCCTCCGGGGGGCCAAGCACAAAGCCCTTCTGGTTGAAGCGGGGAATAAAGACCTCCTCGCCGGGGCTAAGGTTGCTGGGAATGTCTCCCGGAGATGGTTTCGCCCGGCGTGCTTTATGGGCTGCCTTTGACTCCAGCCCAACCAGCCTCTCCCTGGCAGTCCTTATGCCGGTCTCTCTTTCCCTGGCGGCCTCGCTGGACAGCTTCCCCCTCAGCTCTTTGATCAATTCCTCCGCTTCCCTGCGGACCTCCCGGACCATCACAGCTGCCTCTTCCCTGGCCTTTAAAACCACCGCCTCACTTTTCTCGGCCAGCTCCCGGTTCATGCTCCGGTTTCTTTCCTCCAGCAGGCGGGCCTCATTTAAAAGCCTTGAGGCCTCCTCCCGATCCCGTCCGGCCTCCTGGCTTTCCCTCTCCAGGTGGTCCATTAGCTGGGCTGCTCTAAGCTGGTCCGCAGATATAAATTCCCGGGACCGCTCCACCAGGGCAGGCTCCAGTCCCAGCCTGGCAGCAATTTCAAAGGCATTGCTCCTCCCCGGCCGGCCTATGATCAGCCGGTAGGTGGGTCGAAGGGATACCGGGTCAAATTCCACACTGGCGTTTTCCACCCCGGGATTGGCAAAGGCAAAATTTTTTAGCTCACTGTAGTGGGTGGTGGCCACAGTCTTGGCGCCCTCACAGTGTAGTCTTTCCAGCACCGCCTGGGCCAGGGCCGAACCCTCCGCCGGGTCAGTGCCCGCACCCAGCTCATCCAGAAGCACCAGGCTGTCCTGGCCGGCATTTTTAAGTATATCGACAATATTTCTCATGTGCGAGGAAAAGGTGCTCAGGGACTGCTCGATGCTCTGCTCATCCCCTATATCGGCGAATACCCGCCCAAATACCCCTATAACCGTCCCCTCCCCGGCGGGGACATGCAGTCCCGACTGGGCCATGAGCACCAGAAGGCCGGCGGTCTTTAGGGTAACAGTCTTGCCGCCGGTGTTGGGGCCGGTAATGACCAGGGTATTAAACTCCCGGCCCAGGGCTATGGAGGTGGGCACCACCTCACCTCCCAGGAGGGGGTGGCGGCCCTTAATTATATCCAGCTCAGGCCCTGACCTTATTTCCGGCTCCCAGGCATCAAGGCTCAGGCTGTACCTGGCCCTGGCCATAATAAAATCAATCCTCCCCAGGGCATCCAGGGATACCGTCAGATCCCCGGAAGCCCGGGACACACCCTCTGAAAGCTCGTGAAGTATCCTGGCCACTTCCTGCTTTTCCGCCGCCTGCAGTCTGCGGACCTCGTTGTTGGCCTCCACCACCGCCATGGGCTCAATAAAAAGGGTAGCCCCGCTGGAGGACTGGTCATGCACTATGCCCGGCACCTGAGCCCGGTACTCCTGCTTAACCGGTATTACGTAGCGGTTTTCCCTAATGGTCACTATAGGGTCCTGGAGGTATTTCTGGTAGGTGGCCGAACGTATAAAAGACTCCAGCCTGGACTTAACCTGTCCCTGGTGGGAGGCCAGATGCCTTCTTATCTGTCCCAGGGCCGGGGAGGCGCTGTCGGCCACCAGGCCCCCGGGCAAAATGGCTGAAAGTATACGTCTCTCCAGGTCGGCAAAAGTACCCAGCGCCTCGGATATCTCGGCCATCAGGGGATAGCGATCGGCCCTCTCCAGGAAAAACTTTTTCAGGCGCCTGACAGCAGAAAGAGTCCTGCCTACCGCCAGCAGATCCTCAGGGTCCAGCACTATACCCCGGGACGCCTGCACCACCTGGGCCCTGACATCGTACCAGCCGCCCATTTCGGCGGCCGGGTCCAGCCTCATGAGGTTTCGCCCCTCGGAGGTTTCAGACTGACTCCTGCGGACTGTGACCGGGTTGTCATCAGGAAACAGATCCAGCGCCCGGTCTCTCCCCAGCGGCGATCCCGCAAAACCGGCCAGCCTCTCCAGCACCTTGTCATATTCAAGTCTTTTCAGTGTCCGCTCGTCAACAAACATTTTAAGCACTTTCTCCCCGATAATTGTATTTCTCACAGGTACTACTCTGCGGTCGGAATTCAGGAGTCAGAATTCAGAAGTTTAAGTCAGGCTTTGATGAAGTTAAAATAATCCAGAGCAACACCTCTATTAGTCAGTATATCAAAAAAACCCGCTACTCTCAGCTAACAAAATTAGCTATAACTATTATGACATTAAAGAAATGCCCCGTCTATTCTGGCTCCTGAATTCTGAATTCTGTATTCCGACCGGATATTATTATCAGTATAAGCCAATTTGGGTTCACACTCCCCGGTAGTAATGCCCCTTGGTAATTCCGGCGGGGCTTAAGCCCTCCAGCCTTTCCCTGGCCGCCTCCAGCCCGGGGATCTTTTTTCCTCCCCCGGAGGCCTGCCGGTCCAGCACCTTCCTGTATATCCCTGTTACCTGGGAGACATACCGGTGATTTTCACGCCGGGCCTCTATCCGCACACAGCCGACCCCCGCCCCGGCAAGCTCGGGCAGGTCCTCCACCAGGCAGAGATCCCTGGAATTAAACAGGTGCATTCGGCAGTAACGATCTGTTTCCACCGGAAACTGCGCACCAGTCCTGTCTTTCAGACTATAGCCGCCTTTTCGGCACTCCCCCGGGCAGGCGCTGCCTGGAGAGCCGCCGCTTAGGACTGTCCCTGTAAGGCAGTGGTCCGACACCATCAGCTCCAGTGCCCCCTGAACAAAAACCTCCACCGGGTACAGGCCGGCCAGCCGCTTCACCTGGGCCATGGTCAGCTCGGGTGAGAGGGTGACCCGCAGTGCCCCCCTGCCTAAAAGGTAATTCACGGTATGCATATTATAGGCATTAAAGCCGAAGTCGGTGAACAGGGGCAGATCCGGCAGCCTTTTGGCCAGTTCCCTCAGAATTCCCGGGTTGCCGGCCTGAGCCCCGTCTGCAGGCACCTCTGCCAGCAATTGCAGTATATTATCCATCTCACTGTCCTTAATAATCCTGGGGGTGGACAGAACCAGGCTTTTCCCTTCTTCACGGCACACTGCCGACGCCTCCAGAAGAGCTTCCCTGCCTACCGGGGGCTTTGACTGAAAGCCCGCCGGGCCCAGGTATACAATATCAGCCCCCGCCTCAACCGCTGCCCTGAGGGAGGGCAGGTCCCCCACCGAAACCGACAGCAGGGGAGTGCCGCGGTATACTGCTTTGTTACGGTTTTCCCCTTTAAGCAGCAATCCAAGCCCTGACCTGAACGACTCCCCGCCCTGGCGCTGCCTGCCCCGGTCCTTCAGGATCATTTTTTCCAGAAGGGAGGTAACCTGCCGACGGGCCTGGTTTATTTCACTGGCCGGATAAATAACCCTCCCCTTTATGTCGCAGGTAAGGTGGCTTACCGTAAAGGGTGTATTACCGAGCCTTCCCAGCATTTCTTTCAGATACTCCCGGTCAAGGGGCCTCCTTTCAGCCTCCTGGCCGGAAGTTCCCGTGGCTGCTGAGGCTGTGCGCCCCTCCGGGTCGGTGGCCGTGATCACCAGAGGCTCCCCGGGGCCGCCCTCAACAGTAAACTCTAGGTTCACTTTCCTGCGGGCCCCCCTTGGTGAGGTATAGGTTTCTCTGGCCTGTTCCATTAAATCAGCGTCATGGGTTTTAAAAACCCTGTCCCCGGGCCTTACCCGGCCGGGAATCTTAAGTCCCACGCTATCTCCCTGGACAGCGCTGTCAGCCCTTTCCCCGCCGAGAAATATATTATCCACAGTGAAGCCTACCCGGCCCCCCTCGGTTACCCATACCTCCAGGCCGTCACCGGTCTTAAGAGGTCTTTCCAGGGTGACCTCCACCAGGCCGGTATTCCTGTCATACCCCTTGACCCTGCCCAGCCTTACCCCTCTGTTGTTGGGTCTCTTATGGCTCATCATGT
Organism: Peptococcaceae bacterium BICA1-7; assembly: GCA_000802095.1. GTDB lineage: Bacteria > Bacillota > Desulfotomaculia > Desulfotomaculales > Desulfocucumaceae > BRHc4a. The sequence continues at coordinate 65,669 of JUEB01000020.1, forward strand.
CTTTACCCTGGTTTCCGAAAAAGTACCCGGTGGTAAAATCACGGTTAAATATCTGAGCCAGGTCTTCCTCCTGCTGCCTGTCCATCAGGTAAGGCTCACCGGAAAGAGCCCTGTCTATAAGATTTCTGTATACACGCACCACAGTGGCCACATACTCGGGCCTTTTCATCCGCCCCTCTATTTTAAAGGAGCTGATCCCTGCCCTTACCAGTTGGGGAAGGTGGGCGCTCATATTAAGATCACGGGGGCTGAGCAGGTATTCACCGGGCTGGTCCTGGCCGGCCGCAGCCCTGCCGGATCCGTTCACCAGTGAGTACTGCATTCTGCAGGGCTGGGCGCAGCGGCCCCGGTTGCCGCTTCTGCCCCCGATCATGCTGGAAAGCAGGCACTGGCCCGAATAGGATATGCACAGTGCCCCGTGAATAAACACCTCCAGATCAGCCCCTGTTTTCTTTTTTATCTCCTTTATTTCTTCCAGGCTCATTTCCCTGGCCAGCACCACCCTGTCAAACCCGGCCCCGGTTAGTTCCAGCACTCCGGGGGAATTATGGGCGGTCATCTGGGTGCTGGCGTGCAGGGGAAGGTCTGGAACTGCCCTGCGGGCCAGTGAGGCCAGCCCCATGTCCTGTAAAATGGCGGCGTCGGCCCCAAGGCTCTGCAGGGTGAACAAAAACTCAAGGGCCTCCTCCATTTCGGTGTCGGCAATAAGAGTATTTACCGTAACGTATATCCTGGCCCCCCGGAGGTGGGCGTACTCCACCGCCCGGGAAAGGTCTTTGTCGTCAAAATTGTCTGCCGACTGCCTGGCGTTAAATAGCCGCCCCCCCAGGTACACAGCGTCGGCGCCGTTTTCCACGGCTGCCACCAGGGCTTCCCAGCCCCCAGCAGGGGCCAGCAGTTCAGGTTTATTCATGTTATCCCCCGGATAAGATTTTATTTTAAAAAAGAATGCCTATACATTCTGGATTTTGACTGCTACCGTGAAACCTTGAGGTCTCTATTAGCCACAGAGGGCACAGAGATCACAGAGAATAAGCTCACAAAGGCACTACTCTTAAGCCAGAAGCCGGTAATTCGTAAAGCCTTTGTCCGCCGTCTTCAATTTATTTAATAATATTTTTAAAGCATACAAGCAGGACTAAAAACCTCTGTGTACTCTGTGTGCTCTGTGGCTTTAAAAAAGGACCCGGATTTTCATTCTTCTTGGTGGCCTCTTTTTTCGGCGGTGTCTGAATCCTGTTCCGACAGTATTGCTATCCCCTTAGCCTCTTTTATGCCTTATAAGACCGGCGCAGGGCACCACTTCCACCCCGGAGGCCTCCAGCCTGTCCAGCAGGAGGTTCATCCCCATGGAGTCCGAGGCCATGTGCCCGGCTATGATAACGTTGATATGGCTCTTTTCGGCCTCCTTGCGGTGCTTTTCACCCATGTGCATGACCACCAGGGTGCCCACCCCGGCCTGGGAAAGCTTTGAATAGGCATCCTCCGAACCGCTGGTGCCCCCGGTCATGTCCAACAGCACTTTGCCAGCCCGGCGTTCCTTATTGCCAACTATTATGGTGGGCCCAGCGCCCAATTTGGCGGCCCCGGCGTATTCAGGCTCCCCTTTGAGCAGCCTGACAACGTCTCCCACGGTCTCAGGCTTTAGTTCATCAAATTTTTTCTGCAGGGCCGAGTTAACCAGATTGTCCGCCGGGGTGTGCACCGACATCAGGGCATGGCCTAAAATGACGGCGGCGTCCACCGCCCGGTTGTGATTTATGGGCATCAATGTTCTTTTAACCTCACCGATGCGGGCTGCAAGGATTCCCTCGGCAACATTTACCGGAACCCCTGCCTGGACCAGCACATCTTCCTGTATGTGCATCACCCGGTATAGGTTGGCCAGGGCCTTTCCCTCGGGATGGTGGGAGAGTATAAGGTCAATGGGACTGCCCTTCTCCATAAGCCGGTCGGCCAGAAGAACCTCCCCTACCTCCATATCTATGCCCACTAAGACCCTTTTTACTTCCTTATCCGGGTCTCCGGCAAGTATCCGGGTGTCCCCATAAGGATTGGTAAGCGCCTCGGCGTCAAATTCTTTTTTTTCCTCTTCCTTCATATCTTCATATTTTTTCTTTTCTCTGGCGAGGAGGGCCTGAACCCTGTCCTTACCCCTGGGGTCCGCCTCAATGCCCATGGTCACTGCCAGTTCATAGATATCCCTTATCTTCATAATAACTATCCCCTTCCCTATTATTTTTTTGACACATACCTGTTGTTCTTATAATAAAAGCGCAGGGGAAGGTCTTTGGCTGAGCTTATGCCCACCCTGGTGGTGATCACCACATCCTCCCCCGGCCTGTTCTTCCCCTCCAGTATCAACAGAGGCTCCCTGGCAAGGTCGTGGCCATAGAGCTCCGGGCTGATGCCCATGGCCTGCGCTAGCTTGCCGGGCCCCGAGCAGAGATCCTTAATCCCTTCCCTGCCCCTCCTCTTAGCCATTACAGATATTCCCTCCAGGGGCTCCAGCGCCCTTATCAGCACAGCCTCCCCCGCTCCTTCCTCCGCCGTGACCACGTTAAAGCAGTAATGCATGCCGTAGGTAAAGTATATATAGGCATGGCCCGGCGGCCCGAACATGGCCCGGTTCCTGGGAGTCATGCCCCGAAAGGCATGGCAGGAGGGGTCATCCCGGAGGTAGGCCTCGGTCTCCACTATTCTTCCTGCGGCTATCCCTTCACCGGACAGCCTGACAATTATTTTCCCCAGCAGATCCCTGGCCACCAAGGCAGTATCCCTGCCGTAAAATTCAGAGGGCAGTATAGATCCACTGTCATAAACAAAACCGCTCAACGAAACACCTCACAGGCACTGCTTTCCGGTCGGAATCTTTATTAGCCACAGAGGACACAGAGATCACAGAGAAATGAATTTAATATTAGGCATTACTCTAAGGTCTAAAGCCCAAATAGAAAATTAAATATTTTTTATCAGCTTCTTCAATTTATTTAATAAAAGCCTCATAATGCATTCAAGCAGAGCTGAAAAACTCTGTGTCCTCTGTGGCTTTAAAAGGACCTTAATTTTCATCTTCTTGGTATTTTAGCTTGTGGGCCGGGGATTACCCTTTCAGAACTTCCAATAAGCTTTCCAAATCCAGGGTATTGACAATATGGCGGGGCTCCAGGCCGGCCCTCCTGGCCACTGCCACCCCGTACTCCATCTGGTCCATCCTTTTCAGATCGTGGGCGTCTGTATTGATGGCTATGCGGGCGCCGCACTCCACGGCCATCCTGGCGTGCTTCTCGTTGAGGTCCAGCCTGTCCGGGGAGGAGTTTATTTCCATTATCTTTCCCCGTTTGCCGGCCTCCTCCAGCACACTTTCCACATCCACCGCATACCCTTCCCGGTGTCCCAGCAGCCTTCCGGTGAGATGGCCCACTATATCCACATGGGGGTTTTTAACCGCCTCCATGATCCTTCCGGTTATTGTCTCCCTGTCCTGCCTGAACCCGCTGTGCACCGAGGCCACCACCACATCGGCCCTGGACAGTATTTCATCCTCAAAGTCCAGCCCCCCGCCGGCCAGAATATCGACCTCAATTCCCTTTAAAACTTTAAAGCCCTCGTACTGCTCATTGAGGCGGTCTATCCACTCATACTGCTCCGCCAGGCGCTCAGCCGTCAGGCCCCCGGCAATCTTAAGAGACCGGGAGTGGTCAGTGACGGCAGCATAGCTATAGCCCTTCTCCCTGGCCCTGGCCGCTATTTCCTCTATATCAGCCGCCCCGTCGCTCCACCTGGAGTGAATATGCAGGTCTCCCTGTATGTCATCGGTGGTTACAAGCCGGGGGAGTTTTCCGGACAGGGCGTTATCAACCTCTTCGGCCCCCTCCCTCAATTCGGGGGGGATGTAGTTAAGGCTCAGGCGGGAATATATCTCTTCCTCGGACCAGGGTCCCCCTGCCGGAGCCTCCCCGCCCTTTAGACTCATTCCCTGCCTGGTAAATTCCCAGTCATTGGCCAGCGCATGGCGGGACAGCGCCTTTAAATGACCCTCGCTTCCCGTCTCCCATAAGAGGGCATGCTCAAAATTATCGGGGTCCACCGCCACCATTTCCACCGGTATGCCCCACCAGGTCATGACTCTTATGTAATTATCCCCACGCTCAGTAATCTCTCTTGTCCGGGGATGGTGGGCCAGTGCGTCCAGCACAGGTCCAAAATGGCTGCAGCCTGCCAGGAGGTCCACATCCTCAACGGTCTCCCGCCAGCGGCGAACGCTGCCGGCCACTTCTACCCTGACAACACCAGGCATACCCTTGATATACCGGCATAAATCCAGGGCCAAATCCCGGGCCACAGAAAGCAAAAAACTGCCGGACCTTCTTTTTATCATATTAATATTGTTGATTATATCCAGTTCGGTCTTGGCGCCCATTCCCTTAAGAAAGCGCACCTTCCTGTCCCGGGCCGCACTCTCCAGGTCATCCAGTGATTTTACCCCCAACTCCTGGTATAAAAAGGCCGCCCTCTTGGGACCTATCCCGGGCAGTGCCATTATCTCCAGTAGGCCTGAAGGTATTTCAGTCCGGAGGTTCTCCAGCTTTTCCATACTTCCCTTTTCGACAAGCTCCCCGATTTTGGAAACTATATTTTTACCTATACCCGGTATTCTTATAAGTGTTTTCTCCCGGTACAGCTCCTCCACCGGATCTTCCAGGCCGGCTATTACCCTGGCTGCCTGGCGGTAGGCCCTTATCTTGAAAAACTGGTCCCCCTTAAATTCAAGCAGGTCGGCCAGCTCATAAAAGGCCCGGGCTATTTCCACATTGTGCATAAGGATCTCCCCAAGGAATATTTGTATTCTTTATTGTACCCCGCAGCCCCCGGTAGTACCAATGCCTAAATTGAAAGCGGGCTGCTTAATGATATACACCCTCTCCTTGCGAAGAGGGTGTTATGGTTATTTTTTATTGCTCTTTTCCCTGTTGTCGTCTATCAGCTCCAGCAGCCCCTGGTGTTCCTGCTGCAGCTTGGTGTACTCATCCATTATGTTTACCGCGGTAAGTATGGCAGTCTGTACTACACTGAGCCTGGGATTCATATTCTGCACCTGCTGCAGCTTCTTATTTATCTGAAAGGCGAGCATCTCCAGGTATTCTTCGGACTCCTTGCCCTTAAGCACATACCTCTCATCAAGTATGGTAACCTCTACCTTTTTTGCTTCAGACATAGAACTCACCCCCGGTGAGGGTAAATTCGTCATCTATTTAACAAAATCCTCCCTTTACAGTCAAATTATTGTCAGCTTCTCAGCCCTGCTCCGAACTGACCGGCCAGGGCCTCTGATACAGTGGTCATCCAGCCGTTGACCTCCTGGTCTGTAAGCGTCCTGTCCTCGGCCTGGAATTTAAGGGAAAAAGCCATGCTCTGACAGCCTGCGGGCACCTGTCCGCCATGATAAATGTCAAAAAGCCTCACTTCCTGCAGGTACTGGCCGCCGCTCTTTCTGATGGTCCTGGTTATATCCTGGGCCGGTATTTCCTTTTTCACCACCAGGGACAGGTCCCTTTCAATGCCTGGGAATTTGGGCAGAGGCCTGTATTTCCTGGGCCTGCCCGAGAGCTCGGCCAGAACCTCGAAATCCACTTCCATGGCGGAAACACTCTGGGGAAGGCTATAATTCTCCAGAACATCCGGGTGAATTTCCCCCAGCACACCTATAACAGCCTCTCCCACTGTAACCCTGGCCGCCTTTCCGGGATGGAAGAGGCTGTGCCCGGACTCTTTGGCAAAGCTGTAGCCCCTTAGGCCCAACCTGTCCAGCAGCGCCTCCAGCACTCCTTTCATGTAGTAGAAGTCGTGGGGCTGCCCGGCCCTGTTCCAGCCTGAGGGGGCGCTTCCCATGGCGGCGGCGGCCAGAACCTGTTTTTCCAACGGCAGCTGGCCATCGCCGGAGGGTAAAAATATCCTGCCTGTCTCAAACAGCGCCAGGTCGGTGGTGCGGCGGCTGGCATTGCGCTGAAGCACTTCCAGGAGACCGGGCAGAAGCAGTGTCCTCATTATGGACTGCTCCTCGCTTAATGGGTTCTGAAGCCTCAAAACGTTCCTTAAGGGACTGTCCGGGGGCAGCCCTGCCCTGTCAAGGGTGGATGGGGCAGTAAAGCTGTAGGTAACGGTCTCGTAAAAGCCCAGAGAGGTCATGGTATCCTTTACCCCAACCTCAAGGGACTGGCGCGGTGTCCTGGCCCCAATAGTGCCGGAACCTGCGGGCAGTGTGTAGGGAATCCTGTTATATCCGTGCATCCTGGCTATTTCTTCAATAAGGTCCTCCTCCAGGAAAACATCCTGCCTGTGGCTGGGGACTGTTACCAGCAGTTCCCCTCCGCTGTCATTTACAGTAAACTCCAGGCTTCTAAGAATACTCACTATTTCCTGTCCGGGCACTTCCACACCCAGCACGTGCTCCACCCTGCCGGGCTTTAGCACCACTGTTTTGGGAACAGACCTGACAGGATAGCTGTCCACTGCCCCGGGGGCCACCTCGCCGGCCCCCAGCTCAAGCAAAAGCCTGGCGGCCCTGTCGGCTGCCCTGAGGCAGGCCACCGGATCAACCCCCTTTTCAAATCTCGAAGAAGCCTCGGATCTCATCCCCAGTGACCTGGCAGTTCGCCTTATGCTCACCGGGTTAAAGTGGGCTGACTCCAGCAGTACATTGACTGTCTTTTCAGTAACCTCGGTGGCCAGGCCCCCCATCACCCCGGCAACGGCCACCGGGCCCCCGGGATCTGCTATAACCAGCATATCCTCGCTGAGATTTCTCTCACTGCCGTCCAGGGTAACCATCTTTTCACCCTTTTCGGCCCGCCTCACAATAATATGGCCGTCTTTAAGAGTGTCGTAGTCAAAGGCATGCAGAGGCTGACCCAGCTCTATCATCACATAGTTGGTTATGTCCACCAGATTGCTGATGGGACGAATGCCGGCTGCCCGGAGCCGGTCCTGCATCCAAGCCGGTGAAGGGCCTATTTTAATATTTCTGAAAAGCCTGGCCACATAGCGGCTGCACAGGCCCGGGTCAATAATATCCACCCTGGCCATCCCCTCAATCTCCAGGCCTGACCCCACCGCCGAGGTATCCGGCAGGCTTAAGCGCTCTCCCAGCAGGGCGGCCACCTCCCGGGCAACCCCCACCATGGACAGGCAGTCTCCCCTGTTGGGGGTAAGCTCCAGATCCAAAATAGTGTCATCCAGCCCAATAACTCCCTTTATGTCCAGCCCCAGTGGGGTGGAGGGGTCCAGCAGCATTATGCCGTGGGCCTGGTCTGAGGGCATTACACTGGTGTCCAGGCCCAGCTCCTGTCCCGAGCAGAGCATTCCCCTGGACTCCACGCCCCTTAATTTTGATTTCTTGATCACCAGCCCTCCGGCCAGCCGGGCACCCTCCACCGCCACAGGCACCACATGGCCCTCCCGGACGTTGGTGGCCCCGGTTACTATGTTCAGGTCCTCTCCCTGGCCCAGGGTCACCCGGCAAATGGTAAGCCTGTCGGCATTGGGATGAGGGCTAATTTGCAGTATCTTGCCGCTATATACCTTTTCGATGCCCTCCCCGGGGCTCTCCACGCCCTCCACAGCCAGCCCGGCCATGGTCAGCCTATCGGCCAGCTCCCGGACTGGAATGGTTATATCCACATAATCGCGCAGCCACTTCAAAGAAACGCGCATCATTCATTCCTCCTACTGCTATAACTTAAGGGTCGGGAGACTGCTTGCAGGTATTACCTTCTGTCGGGAGACGGTAGACGGTAGACGGGAGGTTTGCATGCCAGACCTTAATATTAATTAAAACCTCCACAGAGCACAGAAAAAACTTATTATTAATCCTATCAGCCAACCCTTAAAACAGGCCGATAAGGAATGCCCCGGCCAACTCCCGTCTCCTGTCTCCCGTCTCCCGTCTCCCGACCCGAGGTATTACCTCCGGGCAGTCTCCTGACAATCAATTCCTACCCGTAAGGTTAGAATTGCGCCAGGAAGCGCACATCATTATCAAATAAAAGCCTCATGTCGTCAAGATTGTACTTAAGCATGGTGATTCTCTCCACTCCCATGCCAAAGGCGAATCCGGTCACGTCGGAGGAATTGTACCCGGACATTTCCAACACCCTGGGGTGCACCATGCCGCAGCCAAGTATCTCCAGCCACCCGGTGTGGGAACATACCCTGCAGCCCTCCCCGCCGCACATGCCGCAGGAGATATCCACCTCGGCGCTGGGCTCGGTGAAGGGGAAGTAGCTGGGCCTGAACCTGCTTTTGGTCTCGGGGCCGAACATCTTTTCGGCAAACACCTGCAGCACTCCCCTCAAGTCGGCGAAGGTTATCCTTTTATCCACCATCAGCCCCTCTATCTGATGAAACATGGGTGAGTGGGTGGCGTCATCATCCCTCCGGTACACCCTGCCCGGCGCTATAATTTTTACCGGCAGGGATGGGGCTGTTTTCTCCATGGTCCTCACCTGAACCGGTGAGGTCTGAGTTCTTAAAAGTGTCTCCGGAGTAATGAAAAATGTGTCCTGCATATCCCTGGCAGGGTGTTCCTTGGGCAGGTTAAGGGCTTCAAAATTATAGTAGTCCATCTCCACCTCGGGCCCTTCGGCTATGGAAAAGCCCAGCCCCAGGAAAATATCCTCTATCTGGCGGGTAACAGTGGTCAGGGGGTGCAAATTACCGGTGCCAAACACTGTGCCCGGCAGTGTTATGTCAATAGTTTCTGCAGAAAGCCTCTTCTCTCTGAGGCTGTCTTTTAGCTGGGACAACCTTCCCTCCAGCCTGGCCTCAATCTCTTCCCGCACCCTGTTGGCAATCTGGCCTATCCTGGGCCTTTCCTCGGAACTAAGGGCCGCCATACCCCGCAGCACCCCGGTCAGCTCCCCTTTCTTGCCCAGGTATCGTATCCTGACCTCATTCAAATCCTCCAGGCTGCCTGCACTGGACATATCCTCCAGAGCCCTGGCCTGAATCTGCTGTAATTTCTCTTCCAATCCCATTCACTCCCCCACTGGTATTGACATATAAAATTTGTTAAACTGCTTATTTTCAAACTGCCGGCCTTGTGGCAAATAATGGTTAATAAAAGAAAAATAAAAAATCGTCCCCAAAGGGACGAATTTTCGCGGTACCACCCTAATAGTTTGCCTTTTTGCAAAACCTCTTACCCGGGCAAAATATATACTATTTACCCGCTCCCGGATAACGGTGGGAGACCCGGCGACACCTACCGGTGAAATAAAAAAGCATCACTTTCAGCTGCGGTTCGGGGGTGAATTCACAAAATCGCTATTCCCGGAAAGGCTTCCAGTCAAGGCCCTTCCTCCCTGAGGGAGCAGATTCCTTACTATTCCCCGTCATCACCTTTTTCGGTTATATATCAATGTAAGGCCATTTTTCTGTACAGTATATAGGCACTGACAGAACCTGTCGCTTCGAACAGCCTCCAAAAAAATTCGGCGGTTAAAAACATTTAACCACAACCTTTCAATCTTTTTTTGGGACCCTTCGCGTCTGATTATATCATAAGAAAAACCTTAAAACAAGGAACTTTCCTCAAAAAAAGCTTTTCACTAGCAATATTACTGCCAGTAGAAATTTCTACTCAAACCCCCAATTTCGTTGATGTCCCGCTGCTCCCACCGGATTGATAACTTACCCAATTTCTGTAATAACCTGGTCAGCCTGGTAATATATAGTATTGATTTCCCATTGCGGGGGTATGTTTATGCTGTTTAAAATAACCTACACCCAGCTGAAGACCTTTTTTATTGCATCCCTGACACTGATCACAGCCTGGCTTTTTATGGGCCACTACGCCAGGTTTGCAGTGGAGGGCGGATCAGAGGGACAGGTAGTGGTAAATATATCATTTCTGGCCCCTATGAACAGAGAAAAGGCGGTGGAGCGGCTGACCGTCACAGGAGAGGTTCCCGGCAGAGAAGTTGTATACAGCGCCCGCTGGATTTCCAGAAATACAGTACAGGTGACAATAGACGAGTCGGAATACCCCCGGGGCCTTCAGTATAGAATAGCTTTCCGGAAAGCACGGGCATTGGTGCCCCCTTTTACGGTGTCGGCACAAAAAGAGGTAAGACTTAGCCTTTCACCCAAACTGCTGACACTGGAACCTTCCACGGACGTTCCCACGGCTGGCCCGCTGGAAGTAGTCTTCAATACCCCGGTGGACCCAGAGAGCTTTTACGGGCATGTTTCAACCACCGCTCCGGGTGATTTTTCACCCCTGGGGGAAGCCAACGGAGTAGGTAGCGCCCCGGACTTCAGCCGCTGGGTGCTGACTCCCCGGGAAAGATTTAAAAACAGCTGCCGCTACAGTATTGCCATTGCCCCCGGCCTTAAGGGGACAGGCGGGGGGGTGTCCGGAGAGGGTTCTGAATCACTCTTTATCACTGCCCCGGCCCTGACCGTAACCGACCTATACCCCATTCCCGACTCACCCAGCGTATGGCTGAGCCGGAGCATATCGGTGACCGCCAGCCATCCCTTAAGGGAAGCCGTCATAGAAGTGGAAGGTATAAAGGGATCAACCCTGATAAAGGAAAATACCGCCCTTTTCGACCCGGATCAAATTTTACTGCCCAACAGCAAATATAAGGTCCGGATAAGCCTGGTGTCTTCGTGCGGTGAGCGTCTGCACAGGGAGTTCAGCTTCAGCACCACCAATCTGGGCAGCCAGCGCTGGGTGGGGGTTAAGGTGGGCAACCCCTGCTCCCTTGAGGTCTACGAAGGCAATAAGCCCCTTAAGTCTTTCAGCGGGTGGCTTTCCATCGCCTCTGACAGAATACCCAGGGTCACCATGTATGAAACCAAAAGAGGGAGCTCCAGGGAATACCTCCCGGACGATCCCTCTCCTATGGGGTATCTGAGGCTAAATGCCGATATAATGCTTCACCCCATGCGCCCGGGAAAAGACCACAGCCATGAGCTAACGGGGCTGCCCCCCAGCTACGGCTGCATACTGCTGAACAGTGACGACATGGACTGGATACTGCAAAATGTTCCGGAAAAGTGCATGGTCATAGTACACTAAGAAAAAACCTTCGGGTAGTCCTTACATGTCTATTTAAACCACAGAGCACACAGAGTACACAGAGGTTTTTAGCCTTCCTGAAAGCTCATTGTAGATTTCTAAAAAAAAGTAAAAAAGTACTTTCGAATGTTTTAAATGTTTAATATTATGCCTCAGGACCTAAGAGTAGTGCCTGTGAGCTAATTCTCTGTGATCTCTGTGTCCTCTGTGGCCAATCAAGACCCGGGATATTTTCAGGTAGTTGGCTGAAAGCTGACGGCTGATTGCTGAAAGCTATTTGTTTCCCCTTTGCCGGGCTGCCTCGTACAGCATTATTGAGGCGGCCACAGCGGCATTCAGTGACTCGGCCCCGCCGGACATGGGAATGGTTGCCTTTTTATGAGGCAGAGAGAGAAGCTCCCGGGAGGGCCCCTGGGCCTCGCTCCCCACTACCAGGGCCAGGGGAGCACAAAGGTCCAGCCTGCTCACCGGCGCGCCACCCTCCGGAACTGCCACCAAAAGCCCCACACCTATATCGGTGAGCCTTCTGTAAAGGTCTGCCGGGTCTGCGCCCCCGGCTACCGGGACATGAAAAATTGACCCCATTGTTGACCTTAAGACCTTGCTGTTGTATGGATCTACTGTCCCCCTGGTAAGAATAGCCCCATCCGCACCAAAGGCGTCAGCACTTCTTATAATGGTGCCCAGGTTTCCCGGGTCACTTACACCGTCGGCCACCACCAGGAGAGTTTGCTTACCCTCTCCCCGCCCCGGAGGGCCGGCCAGAATATCCTCCACCCGCCGGCCTTTCATACTGCACAGCGCCATAACTCCCTGGGGGGTCTCGGTGGAGGCCAGCTCCTTCATCACTTTGCCGGTAACAGCCATTATCCTTATGGAAAGCCTCCGGGCAGCGTCGGCAATACCGGACCAGCGCCCTGACTCCGGAAAATCACCGGAGTAAACCAGGATCTCCACCGGCCATTCTGACTTAAGGGCCTCCTCCACAAACCTGGCCCCCTCAATAAGGAACTTTCCCTCACGCTCCCTGAATCTTCTATTCTTAAGCTTCGCCATATATTTGACAAAAGGGTTTTGACTGCTCGTTAAAGTATCCATCATGATCATTTCCTTTCGGCTGAGGAACCTTCTTTAGCCTGCCCTGGACATAATAAATTCTGACTCCCAATCGGGGACATTCCTGTCCCCCAAAAAATACCCAAACTTTAGCAGGTGTGTCCCCTTTCCTACCGTAGAGTCAGTCTCCCTGGCAACAAAAAAAGCATGGCTTCCCGCCATGCTTTTTACTATATTTTTGTTTTGGCCATTTTCACCAGCTGTCCAAAGGCGCTGGCATCGTTAACGGCCATATCCGCCAGCATCTTGCGGTTTATGGCCACTCCGGCCTGCTTCAGCCCGTTCATAAACCTGCTGTATGATATTCCGTTCATCCTGGCGGCGGCGTTGATGCGGGCAATCCACAGCCTCCGGAAATCCCTTTTCTTATTTCTCCTGTCTCTGTATGAGTAAGCCAGTGATTTAAGAAGCTGTGTATCGGCCACCCTGAAGAGTTTGCTTTTGGAACCCCGGTAACCCTTGGCCAACTTAAGTACTTTTCTGTGCCTATTACGTGAAACCACACTGCTCTTGGCCCGTGGCATAATAATCCCTCCTCATATCCTTTAAGCAAAAAGACTGTTGTTTAATAAGGCAGTATTCTTTCCAGCTTACGCTGATCAGTTTCGTGAACTATTGTTGATTTTCTAAGGTTCCTCTTGCGCTTGGGGCTTTTACTGCCCAGTATGTGACTGTGGAAAGCATGAGAACCCTTGAATTTACCAGTGCCCGTTTTCTTAAATCTTTTTGCGGCGCCCCGGTGCGTCTTAATTTTAGGCATAGTGCGAATTCTCCTCTCTAGTCCTGTTGTTTAATATCCTGCTTTGATGATAGTATCATAATCATATTCTTTCCCTCCAGCTTGGGCTGCCTCTCGATATTGCAGAGGTCCTTCAGCTCTTCGGCCATCCTGACCAGAAGCTGCCTGCCCAGTTGGGTGTGGACAATCTCACGGCCGCGAAAAACCATGGTGGCCTTCACCTTATCCCCATCCTTAAGGAAGCGGACGGCGTTTTTCACCTTCACGTAAAAGTCATGGTCCTCTATGTTGGGCCTCATTTTTATTTCCTTAAGCTCTATTATGCGCTGCTTTTTCCTGGCCTCTTTCTCTCTCTTGCTCTGCTCATACTTATATTTTCCAAAATCCATAATCCGGCAAACCGGGGGCTTGGCCTGGGGAGCTATTTCAACCAGGTCTAGCTGTCTTTCCTCAGCCATTTTCATGGCATCCCTGGTGGGCATTATACCCAGTTGGTTGCCGTCGGCATCCACCACCCTTATTTCCCGGACCCGAATTTCTTCATTGATTCGAAAATCTTTGGAAATATATATCACCTCCCAAATATAAAAAAGCGGGTCATACCACCCGCTGGAAAAGCCAAAAGAAATTTTGCAAAGATTTTTCTTTTGCTTATCATCTTACCTGGCGAACAGCCCTGCAGAGCGTTGCCGGGTGAGAAGCGGATGGCTTCTACTTTTGGTTTAAGCATATGAATTTTAGCATATCTTTCTTGTTCCGTCAAGAATTAATGATCACATTATATCAGCCCCGGCCTTTTATGGCGGGGGCTGATATATAAATTTTATATTTTCCTGGTCTTTATTTCATCCTTAATACGGGCAATAAACTCCTCCAGACCCATGGAGCCAATGTCACCCGCCGAGCGATGGCGAACCGCCACCGCTCCGTTTTCGGCCTCACGGTCCCCTAGCACCAGCATATAGGGGATTTTCTGTCCCTGGGCCTCACGGATTTTATAGTTTACCTTTTCATTCCTGTCATCAAGCTCCACTCTAATGTCCTCAGCATCAAGCCTATCCATTACTTTTTGGGCATATTCCACGTGCCGGCCGGTGATAGGCAGCACCCTGGCCTGTACGGGGGCCAGCCACACCGGGAAGGCCCCGGCAAAGTGCTCGGTCAGTATACCTATAAATCTCTCCATGCTCCCGAAAACCGTGCGGTGAATCATAACCGGCCGGTGTTTCTGGCCGTCCTCCCCCACATAGGTTAGTTCAAACAACTCCGGCATCTGAAGGTCCAGCTGGATGGTGCCGCACTGCCAGGTCCTCCCCAGGCAGTCCTCCAGGTGGAAGTCAATTTTGGGCCCGTAGAAAGCACCGTCCCCCTCGTTAACCTTGTATTCCATCCCCATAGTGTTGAGGGCGTCCTCCAGGGCCGAGGTGGCCATCTCCCAGATTTCGTCGGACCCCATGGCCTTTTCCGGCTTGGTGGAGAGCTCCACCTTGTATTTAAACCCAAATACCTTGTAGATATAGTCCACCAGGTCTATTACACCCATTATCTCTTCCTTTATCTGGCCTGGCAGCATGTATATGTGGGCGTCATCCTGGGTAAAGCAGCGCACCCTCATAAGCCCGTGCAGCGCCCCTGAAAGCTCGTGCCTGTGAACAAGGCCAAGCTCGGCCATCCGTATGGGAAGGTCACGGTAGCTGTGCAGCCTGCTCTTGTATACCAGTATGCCTCCCGGACAGTTCATGGGCTTTACGGCATAGTCCAGTTCGTCTATTTTTGTAAAATACATGTTATCCCTGTAGTGGTCCCAGTGCCCGGACCTTTCCCAAAGAGCCCGGTTAAGTATAATGGGGGTGCGAATTTCATGATAGCCCCTTTTGCGGTGCACCTCTTTCCAAAACTTTTCCAGCTCATTGCGGAGCACCATGCCCTTGGGGTGGAAGAAGGGAAATCCAGGCCCCTCCTCCTGTATGGTGAATAATTCAAGCTCGGCCCCCAGCCGGCGGTGATCCCTCTTTTTGGCCTCCTCTATCCTGGTCAGGTGCTCCTCCAGCAAACTCTTCTTGGGGAAAGAGGTTCCGTATACCCTCTGCAGCATCTTGTTCTTCTCACTGCCCCGCCAGTAGGCCCCGGCCAGGCTGGTCAGCTTGACCGACTTGAGCCTCCCGGTGGAAGGAACATGGGGGCCGGCGCACAGGTCGGTGAAGTCCCCCTGCCGGTAGCAGGAAATGGCCGCGTCCACAGGCAGATCGTTGATCAGCTCAACCTTGTAGCTCTCACCTGCCCTGTCAAAAAACTCAAGTGAGCTTTCCCTTTCCATGTCCATCCTCTCAAAGGGAAGGTCAGCCTTTATAATGGCCTCCATCTCAGCCTCTATCTTCCCCAGCATCTCGGGGGTAAACTTTTCCGAAGCATCAAAATCATAATAGAAGCCGTCGGCAATAGCCGGACCAATAGCCAGTTTTGTCCCCGGGAAAAGTTTTTGGACCGCCTGGGCCAGTACGTGAGAGGTGCTGTGGCGGAAGGTCTGCCTGCCCTCTTCAGAATCAAAGGTATAAAACTCGACGGCAGCATCCTTTTTAATAGGTGTGGTAAGGTCTACCAGCTTTCCGTCCAGCCTCCCCACCAGAGCCTCTTTCCCCAGCCTCCCGCTAATGCTGGAGGCCACCTCGGCCAGGGTTACTCCCTCACTGTACTCCCTTACGCTTCCATCCTTTAAAGTAACTTTTACCACTGTATTTCCCCCTTTGATATAAAAAGCATAAAAAACAGCAGGCCCGCCCCTGCAGAAAATATTTAATATCCTCCGCTGGGACGGGCTTATTAACCCGCGGTTCCACCCGGCTTGAGCCACTTAAGGGCTCCTCTTTAAGTGCGGCTAACGCCCGCCTCACGGCCTGCCTTAAGGTTACAAACCTTTCCGGCGGCGGCTCCCGGGTGGTCTTCGGCTTACTGTCCGGGGAGCGCGCTTACAGCCTTAAGACGCACTCTCTCTGTCACGGATGAAGGGCCTACTCTCCCGTTCATGGCTATTTAATATCGATCTTTGTTGATTATATTTTAGAAAGTTTACAATGTCAACCGTGCCAGAACCCTCACATACTGGAAAGATACAGTATGCCCACCTGGATTAGCCCGATCAGAAAACCCAGCACTCCTCCAAGTATTTCTATGTGTTTTAGCTCCCTGGCCGAAACCGAAAGCAGCACCTGCTCCAGCCTGTCCAGTGAAAAGTTGTTCACCTTTTCCTCCACAATGGCTTTCAGGCTTACGGACTCCCTGACGGTAACGCTTAAACGGGCCAGGGACTCCTCCAGCACAGCCGGAATATCCCTGCGCAGCTGGTCGGTAATTATATCGGAAATGGCCCTCTTGGCCGACAGCGGAACAAACACGGGCATCCTGTCCATTATCCTGGACCTTATGGCCCTGGCAACCGCCTCAGCCATCCTGTCCATGGTGTCCCCGCACTTTACCGCCTCAATAAGGTCATCCACCGACAGGAGCTCATTCTCCACTATTTCGCCTATGCTCCTAGCCAGCTCAGCCCTTCTCCGGGGCACCACTCCCTGAAGTTTCCAGCCAAGAATATCTACAGGCCGCTGCGGCCTGAACAGCATCTTCACTGCCACCCAGTTGGTAATCCAGCCGATGGCCGCCCCGATAAGCGGCAGGCTTATATAGAATAAAATGTCCAATTTACTCGCCCCCACGGTATTCTATCAGGAATTGGCGGCAAATTAAACAGTTTGGTAATAAAAAAGCAACAAATGGTGCAAGCCCTTCTCGAATGCTGTCAGAGGAAGCTTTTTTGAAACGCTCATAACGGAAAGTGGGAAACTTCAGGAGAACTATACTTTCCTGAGCGTTATTAAAAAACGCCCTGGCGGGCGGATTAGCTATCAGCAGTCAGCAGTCGTGGGCTGATGGCTGATAAATGATGGCTGATGGCTAGTTTTGCACAGTGCAGAGGTCGCAGCCCCGGCACAGGGTGACCCTGTTGGAGAATATGCTTTTTATGGTTTCCAGGGTACTCTGGGGTCCCTCGGATTTGCCTGAATGGAAAACTATCTCCCGGGGGGCTATAGTTATAAGGGCGCTGATCAGCAAATCCTCATAGTTTATCTCGCTCTCAATAAGGTCCACAATAAAGCCTTCCAGGTAAGTGCTGTTTACTGCCCTGTTCTGCCCGTCGTACAGCATAAAGCTTCCGTTTGGCTTCATCACAACATTGATCAAGTCGGTTCGGGAGTCCTGTATATCAACGAAATATTTCAGAAGCTGGATGAACTCCTGGTACTCCTTATCCATGAGGAAATCATCCACGGCCTTATCCGCAGCCTCCTGCAGCTCCCTTATGTAGTCCTTCATCCTGAATCTTATAAACCCGTCCACCACAATAAGATTGCCGCTGTTTAAAAAATCCCTGATTCTGGCCAGTATCCTTCTCTTTTTTCTCATGCCCAGCATTCCCTGACCGGTGAAGTCCTCCAGGTAGCGAAGGGCGTTATCAAAAATAGTGCTGCGCTCAGCCTCACCAAAATAGTAGTAATTTTCCCTTATTATATCCAGCAGAAAGGCCTTCTGCCATTTTAATATAATCAGGTCCGCCAGTACGTCGGCAATATATGCTTTAAAAAGAGACAGGGCTTCCTCATCACTCTCCTGAAAGCCATTGTCCCCGGATACGCTGCAGGAAAGAAAAGTGTATTTGCCGGCCGGATTTTCCTCTATTCTCAGCTTCATCCCACAGCCCTCAAGCTTTTTTAAATCACTGGCCAGCCTGCCCCTGACCAGCTCAATATGAGTGGAGGCCCCTATGGAAATGCACTGCAAAATCCTCACTCCTTTCTCTTCCTGCAATGTGCTATATTATATGAACAGCCGTATGGAGGTATACAATTTTATTTGTTTGTAAAAGTATAAACAAATAAAAGCTCACAGATGCCTTGAAATAATTATTGTATTTCCTATAACATGGAGAATATCCGCATTTTTTTTCAATTAGGCAAATAAGCATTTCCAGACTGGCCAGCAGTTACCTTTAAGCTCTCCACAAACATTATTTACTGGTGTGGAATTTAAAGGCCCCCTGCGGTGTTTCGCAGGGAGCCAGGTCAAAATGGACCGAAAAAAGCATTGAGTGACCTTTTTATTCGCGGTGTTCCTCCGCATAGAATCCCGGTATCTCACCTGGATCACGCCTTATGTCAGAGGCCAGTGGCGGGCTTCCCTCCATAAGTTGCTCAGCCCTTCTGGCCAGATACCTGAAATCGGGATCGGGCCTCATTTTGGTTATTATTTCTTTTTTGCCGGGCTTTTTTTCCACACCGGGCACCTCCTGTAAGAGCGTTATATTTATAGATATTAGCAGCAACAGTTATTATAATAACCCCTGCAAGAGAGGTATAAACACCTAAAGGAGGTATAGTCCAATGGAAGACCTTGAGCGGGCGCTAAAGAGCGCCATAGAAGCCGTTACCGGGGCCGGGCAAATAGTCAGGTCAAGCCTGGGAGGCCAGTTTAAAACAGGCTTTAAATCCTGCCCGGCAGACCTGGTTACCGAGGTGGACCGCCGTTCCCAGTCCTTTATTATTGAACGCCTGGGCAGTTCCTTCCCGGGCCACCGGCTGGTGGCTGAAGAGGATTTCAGCGGTGATGATCTGGAGCTGGATGACAGGCCGTCCTGGTTTATTGACCCCCTGGACGGCACCACCAACTTTGTTTTCGGAATACCCCTTTGCACTGTTACCGCAGCCTTGACGGTGGGAGCAATTCCTGTTCTGGGAGTCACCTATGACCCTTTCAGGGAAGAGGTTTATTCCGCAGTCAGGGGAAGCGGGTCCTTCCTGAATGGCCGGAGGATAACTGTAGACAGCACCCGGAATAAGGTGGCTGAGAGTCTTATCACCACAGGCTACCCTTCCTCTCACACCTTCAAGGAAGAGATGTGGCGGGCGGACTTTAAAAAAATACTGTACAAGGCCATAGATTTAAGAGCTTTCGGGTCAGCAGCACTGGAGCTTGCCTACATAGCCTGCGGGAGGCTTACCGGCTACTGGGAGTCCAAGCTGAGGCCCTGGGATGTGGCTGCAGGGATTATCCTGGTAGAAGAGGCCGGAGGCAGGGTCAGCGACCTGACCGGAGGCCCTCTCAGTCTCGATAATTATATATCTATTGCGGCCAGCAACAGCCTCATCCATGATGAGCTTATTGCGGATTTGGGTTACGCCGGGTAAAAAGCGGAGCTATCCGCCTTGCTGGCTAGTTTTTTCACGAATTTCATGGTTAATTTAATCAGATAATCATTAATGAACTAAAACAACGTTTGAGAAATTTATTACATACTGTTAATATCTAACCAAGGATTGTTATATATTTCACATTTAACAATATACCCACCTCTCCTTTCCCCCATAATGGGGTTTTTTTTTGGTGACTTTTACGGTTTTTTTTGGGATACTGATGGAAATAATGCTTTTATGGTAAGAGGAGGAATGAGATGGAGGAGGCAAAAAGAGCAAAAAGAGTATTTGGCTACGGTGAGTTTTTTCCTGAAATTGACCCGTCAGTTTTCCTGGCGCCGGGATCAAAAATAGTGGGCAGGGTCAAGATAGGTCCCGGGTCCAGTATATGGTATAACACTGTAGTGCGGGGAGATGCGGACATCGTAACCATAGGCTGCCGCACCAACATACAGGACGGCTGCACTCTCCACCAGGACCCCGGTTTCCCGCTGGTGCTGGGGGATGGTATTTCAGTAGGACACAACTGCATACTCCACGGGTGCCGCATAGAAGACAATGTGCTGGTAGGCATGGGGGCGATAATACTAAACGGCGCCACTATAGGGGCCGGGGCTGTTATAGGGGCCGGGTCGCTGGTGGTTCAGGGCATGGAGATCCCCCCTGGACACCTGGTCATGGGACTTCCGGCCAAAATAATAAGGCCACTGGGAGATGAAGAGGCGGCAAATTTCAGGGTTATGGCCGAAAGGTATATGCAAAGGGCACAGTTTGTACTGGGAAAGGGCCCCAGCCCTGATAAGTAGTCGGTCGTCAGGCGTCAGTCGTCAGGGTAAATAATTAAAGCCATTTGACAGGGTCAAATGGCTTTTTCTTTCCGACGTCTGACGACCGACGACCTAGATCCCCGGCACGGCCACCTCGTCCTTGTCCAGGGTTCTTCTTATATGCTCCATCTGCCTGCGCAGCTCGGTGTCCTCCCCGGCAGCACGCTCAATCTGTCTCAGCAGGTCAATTTCCCTTCTTATTATGGAAAATATGTCACCTTCCTGTAAATTGGTCATGGATTGCAGAGTTTCAAAGGAGGCCCCCTCGTACCAGGCCGAGGCCAGTGCTCCCGGCAGGGGAGACCAGGCGCAAAGGTGTTCCGGAACACCGTTTCTCAAAATGGTTTTCCGTAAGGCCTCCACCTCCTTCAGGTTATATGAACCCGGTTCAACGCTGTCGTCCCGCCCTGGAATGTAGTCCACCCCGGCCAGAATGGCAGCCACCATTGCAGGGGGCATATCTCTTATAAAGCCGTTGAAAACAAGCTCGGTGACCAATAGCTCCTGAACATGCAGGTGGATGGCAAAAATACCCCTGGGCAGCAGGTTTCTTCCCTCAATATAGGACATGTCCTCCAGAAGATCCCACATATTATTGAAGTCCCTCTCGTAATCCCTGGAGTGGTTGCCCAGAATCCTGGCCCTGCGCTCCAGCCTGGACTTTTTCTCCAGCATGTCCGCCTGTCTTCTTCTGGCCTCTGAGCAGGCCCTGTGGTGGCATTTTTTCTGAGCCACCTTCAAAAGGTCTCTTATTTCCTCCCTGCGCTCCCTGGTGCCGGGACGGCTTCTTTTATTCTTCCTGGCCAGGGCTCTGAGTTCTTTTTTAAGCTGTGAGCGCAACATATAGCAGGTAGGGGTGTCCACCTCCCCGCAGAAGGCTTTACTCACTTCCCCCAGCTTTCCTCCCAGTCCCTCCAGCTCCTGCTTTATCCTCCTGCTTTCCCTGCCGTTCTGATAGACCGCCAGGTTTTTTTCCAAAAAGCGGGTTATCTCTTCATCGGTTTTCCAGTATAGCAGGCTTAGCACAGTATTTGGGGAAATAGTCAGGCGTCCCCTGACAGGCTCTATATCATCCTCGCTGTAAAACCCTGTCTGCTCGGGAAATCTTTCATCTATCCGGACATAGACCATCCCCACCGGGTCGTAGCCCCTCCTGCCGGCCCTGCCCGCCATCTGGAAGAACTCTCTGTTCATAAGTCCCCTGAATTCACGGCCGTCCCATTTTCTGCAGGAGTCGAAAACAGTGCTGGCGGCCGGGAAATTGACCCCTACCGCAAATGTCTCGGTGCAAAAAAGAACATAAATAAGCCTGGACTCATAGAGCCTCTCCACCAGATCCTTAATGGCCGGCGACAGGCCGGCGTGATGATAGCCAATCCCCTGTGTAAGAATCTGCCTGAGCTTGGCCCTTCTGTCTCCGAATAGCCCGGGCTGGTTCTTTTCAGCCTCGGCAATCATCTCTTTAACCCTGTCTTTTTCAGAATTCAGCAGAAAATCCCACTCCCTGCCCAATTCATCAGCCAGAAGCTCGGTTTTTCCCCGGCTGAAGGTAAAGTAAAGGGCCGGGAGATGATCCTGTATGCCTTCTACTACTACTGTGCCGGAAGGGTTTCCGCCGGTTACCGGACTCATTATACAATCACCACCAGACTATAAAACAAAAACAATGCTGCCACCGCCATATTTTTTTTCATATATCCAATCACAGGCCTGTCTCCGCGCTTTCCTCCCGGGGAGGTGAGGGCCAGCGGCCCCTGCGCCTTTCTCCAAGCTGCTTGATGTGCTCCCTGGCGCTCTCCCCGTCGTGCACTCCGCCCTCAGGCGATATCCAGTGCAATTCCAGTGGAACGGCCCGGCGCCTCTCCTCAATAACCTTGACAGCCTGATCCCTAACATCGGCAATCCAGCTGGCCAGCTCACGGGAATTGGGAACTGTGGCTGAAAGGCCCACTATCCGCATATGGGTGGGGGCGAATATAATGCTCTCCTCCCAGGCGGTACCCCTTTCTATATCGTCAAGGTAATGAAGCTCATCAAAAATAACATGTGTTGTATGATCAAGCATTTCCGGATTGGCAAAGCACCAGTTTCTAAATATTTCCGTGGTCATCACCAAAAGGGGCGCCCTCTCGTTCACTGACACATCCCCGGTGATCAGGCCCACTTTTTCCTTTCCCAATTCCCCTGAAAAATCCCGGTACTTCTGGTTGGAAAGGGCTTTTATGGGCGAGGTGTAGACTACCCCCTGCCCTGTGGCCAGCACTTTTTTTATAAGCATTTCAGCAATAAGTGTTTTTCCGGTTCCGGTGGGCGCCGCCACCAGAACATTGTGACCTTCCTCAATTTCCTTAAAGGCCTCTTCCTGAAAGGGATCGAGCCTGAAGGGCGCCCGTTGTTCGGCCTTGGCAGCCTCGGTCCTGCGGGGACGCCGCTTTTGCTTATATGACAAAAATTATGCTCCCTTCAATTCCTTTATTATACAAGGTTATTTTTTACACATTATGATTATATACTATTTTTTTCGAAATAAATCAATATTTATTAAAGTCAGCTTTAGACAAGCATAACCCAGCATAAACAACCTTAACCCAAAAAAAAAGCATATAAGTGTTCTGTAGGTGATTTGGAAAAACATTTTTAGGTTATAT
The DNA here is from genome assembly GCA_000802095.1 of Peptococcaceae bacterium BICA1-7. GTDB lineage: Bacteria > Bacillota > Desulfotomaculia > Desulfotomaculales > Desulfocucumaceae > BRHc4a. The sequence goes on from JUEB01000020.1 coordinate 88,327, forward strand.
AATAGAATAAACAGCCCCGGATATATATAAAAGGAGGAGATGGCCGTTGAACGAAAACACCGCCCAAACCGACTACCGGGTAAATACCAAGGACAACAACAATATAAGCATTGAAATCAAATGTTGTGGCCAGCACATAGGAGAAATAAGGTTTAAAGACGGCCAGTCCAAGATTTGTCCCCAGTGCGGGACGGTGCATAATCTAAGGATAGAGCACAACCATTTCCATATATCACAAAACAAGCCTGAATAGGCGATGGCGTTTCACCAGTACCGTAAATAAGACTCCGCACACTGCGGGGTCTTTTTCCAATCGGGGACATTCCTGTCCCCAAAGGAATACCTCATCTTCAGCAGGTGTGTCCCCATTCAGCTAAAGCACCTCCTCCAGAACCCTTAAAAAATTACCCCCTATAATTTTCCTGACCTCTTCATCAGAAAAACCTCTCCTGATAAGCCCCTCTGTTATCAGAGGGAGTGATGTCACATCCTTTAGCCCTGCAACAGGGGCATCTATCCCGTCAAAATCTGATCCAAGGCCTATACACTCTACCCCGGCCAGGCTGGCCACATGCTCCGCATGATCCAGCAGGGCTTCTATGTCTGCCTCTTTTTCACGGACAAAGTCAGGATAAAAGCATAGACCCATCACCCCCCCTGCCGAGGCCAGCGCCTTTATCTGGTCATCACTGAGATTTCTTTTATGATCGCACAAAGCCCTGCAGTTGGAGTGAGAGGCAGCCGGAGGTTTCTGGGCCTGGCCCAGCACATCCCAGAAGCCCCTTTCGGAAAGGTGGGACACATCCACCAGCATACCCAGCCTGTTCATTTCCCTGACCACCTGATGTCCGAATCGGCTCAGCCCGCCACCGGAACCTGACTCCCACGAGCCGTCCCCCAGCTCATTCCTTCCGTTCCAGGTTAGGGTGATGCTGCGTACCCCCAGCCTGTAAAACATACGCAGCACCTCAATCCTCCCGGCCAGGGCCTCCCCGCCCTCAACAGCCAGTAAGGCCGCCAGCTTTTTTTCTGCCAGGGCTCTTTTTATATCCTCAAATGAATATACAGCCTCCGCCACACTGGCATTGTCAGCCACCTCACGGTGGTAAAAATCAAATATCTCCATGGCCCTGGCCAGGGGGTTATCCCTGAAGCGCGGGCTTATAAAGGCGGCAAAAAACTGGAGGTTGACCCCTCCCCTGATCAGACGAGGAAAATCAACCTGCCCGCTTTCACTTTCCTGACCCAGTCTTCTGTTCTGTTCCATGGCCTGTGTAAGTGAATCACAGTGGGCATCCACCACCGGTGAAGAAAAATGAATATCTTCATTCAAAACTGCCACACACCCTTTACAGCCCTGCAGAAGAGGGCCTTATATTTAAAAACCGCCCTAAAGGCGGCGGAATCCGTAATTTTTGACTCGTCTTATATGAACTCCGACCGAAAGGCATCAATAGGATCACCGGCCTGCCGCCAGCCATAAAAAAAGCCCGCTCTCACGGGCTTGACTTTCCCTCTACCTTGGCTCTACTATAAGCTTTATGGCTGTTCTCTCTTCCCCGTCAATCAATATATCTGTAAAGGCGGGTATACAGATAAGGTCAACTCCACTTGGCGCCACAAAACCCCGGGCTATGGCCACGGCCTTTACAGCCTGGTTAAGGGCTCCCGCTCCAATCGCCTGTACTTCAGCGTTACCACGCTCTCTAATTACACCGGCCAGGGCCCCTGCTACAGAATTTGGATTAGATTTTGCTGAAACTTTTAATACATCCATTTTTAGATAACCTCCTCCTGCCCTTTTCGTATTACATATAAAATAACGGCCTGTAATAAAATTATATTCTATAGCTTTGGGTAAATTCCTCTTTTTATCCGGCTTTAAGGCATTTATCAGAAGGGGCCACGGCCCTGGCAGGCCCTACTCAAAATTCTGTATGCGCCGGATGCTCAGTGCCCTGGAGGAGACCTCATCTATTTCCACAATAACGGCATTAAACTGGTAAAGCCCCTCGGCCACCTCAAAGCGCCTGGGCATCTGGGTAATAAACTTTTCTATGACAATATCCTTTTTAACTCCTATCACCGAATCAGACGGGCCGGTCATACCCACATCGGAGATGTAGGCAGTTCCTCCGGGCAACACCTTTTCATCAGCGGTCTGCACATGGGTATGGGTACCGCACACAGCGCTGGCCCTCCCATCCAGGTGCCAGCCCATGGCCACCTTTTCCGAGGAGGCCTCGGCATGGAAGTCCATAAAAACTACACCCACCTCTTCCTTCAGCCGGTCCACCAGCTCATCGGCCTTCCTGAAAGGGCAGTCAAGGTCCTGCATGAACACCCTGCCCGACAGGTTAATAACACCTAACCGGACACCATTTTGGGCGGTAAAGATGCCACACCCGCTGCCCGGTGTCCCCGGGGGGTAGTTGGCAGGCCTAATTATCCTGGCCTCCCTGTCTATGTATGTATATATTTCTTTCTGGTTCCACACGTGGTTTCCCATGGTAATAACATCAACACCATAAGAAAAAAGCTCCCTGGCTATCTCCCTGGTAATCCCGTTGCCTCCGGCGGCATTTTCCCCGTTGGCTATAACCATGTCCACCTTCATGGTGCTCAGTATCTCAGGAAGGTTTTGTTTGACGGCGCGCCTCCCGGGTCTTCCTACAATATCCCCAATCATCAACAGGTGCAATGAAAAAGCCTCCCGCTACTTGTTAAAAACCAGTACTCTGCCCTCTTCCCTGAAGGCGAACAGCTTCTTGTCATCGGCAGAGCCCCTGACGCTCTCCAGCATATGCTCAATAATCTCTTCCTGCATGAGAAGGTCCTCCTCGTAAAGGGAGTGGCCTTCATCAGTGATGAGGCTGTTTTCCAGGGACTGCCTGAACAGCTCCACGATAAGTGCTATTTCCTCCTGCTTTAGAGTCTCAACATCTCTTTGTATCTCAACCATGGTAAAGCTCTCGCACTCCTGGTAATCAACAGCAGAGAGCCTTATGACCTTTCCCTGGAGGACGCTGAATACCTCTATGCTCTCTAAAAGCCTGTCGTTTATAATGTCCCTATCCGCAGGCTCAAGTGACCGTGAGGTGATGAAGGTAAATTTTAATACTCTCTGCCCCGGGTCATAATTAATGGTGGCCACTTCCGGGTACCGGACCAGAATTGATATTAAAAGGCCAATGCTATCGGTAACATCCTCTTTTCCCCTGTACAATAATCCCACGTGTCACACTCCTTGCACCTGCTGATAATGTTATTGTTCTTTTCTATCCGATCTATTCCTGCCAGAAAAATTTTCAAAGCTCTCTGTAATATTTGTCATGGTTTTATGAGGCTTATTTTTATTGAAAACGGCCCTTTTTAAAAGGGCCGCCTTAATTACTTTGCGTAATCCACCACTCTGGTTTCTCTGATAACTGTAACCTTTATCTGCCCTGGATAGTCAAGCTCCCCTTCTATTCTCTTGGCTATTTCCCGCACCAGCCTTATGGCCGCCAGGTCGTCTACCCGCTCAGGCTTGACCATTATCCGTATTTCACGTCCCGCCTGAATGGCGTAGGATTTTTCCACTCCTTCGAAGGTGCCGGCTATTTCTTCCAGCTTTTGCAGCCTTCTGATGTAATTCTCCAGTGTTTCACGGCGGGCCCCCGGCCTGGCCGCCGATATAGCGTCGGCCGCCTGCACCAGCACCGCCACAATTGTTTTGGGTTCCTCGTCTCCATGGTGGGCGGCTATGGCATGAGTTACATCAGCATTCTCACGGTACTTTTTGGCCAGATCCACACCAATGGTAACGTGGGGTCCTTCCACCTCATGATCAACGGCCTTTCCTATATCATGGAGCAGCCCGGCCCTCTTGGCCAGCTGCACATCAGCCCCCAGTTCCGCAGCCATCAGTCCGGCCAGGTGAGAAACCTCGATAGAGTGCTTAAGCACATTCTGCCCGTAGCTTGTCCTGTATTTCAGCCTCCCCAGCAGGTGTACCAGCTCGGGGTGCAGGCCGTGCACCCCTGTTTCAAAGGTGGCTTGCTCTCCGGCCTCTCTTATCTGGACATCCACCTCTTTTTTGGCCTTTTCAACCATTTCCTCAATCCGGGCAGGGTGTATCCTTCCGTCCACTATGAGCTTTTCAAGGCTTATCCGGGCCACTTCCCGGCGGATGGGATCGAAGCCGGACAGTATCACGGCCTCGGGTGTGTCATCAATAATCAGGTCAATCCCGGTAAGGGTCTCAAAAGCCCTTATATTCCGGCCCTCCCGGCCTATTATGCGGCCCTTCATCTCGTCACTGGGAAGGGGAATTACCGCCACCGTAGTCTCGGCCACATGGTCGGCAGCACACCTCTGGATAGCCAGGGATATTACCTCCCTCGCCCTCTTTTCCCCTTCCTCCTTGGCCTTATCCTCGATGTCCTTGATCATCTTGGCGGCCTCATACTGGATTTCCTTTTCAATGTCGGCCAGCAATATCTGCCTGGCCTCTTCGGAGGTCATTCCCGAAACCCTCTCCAGCTCAGCCACCTGCTTGCTGTATAACTGGTTCAGGTCGTTTTTAATCTTGTCTGCCTCGGCTTCTTTTTTATTCAGCAAATCTTCTTTTTTCTCAATGGCATCTGTTTTACGATCCAGAGCCTCTTCCTTCTGCATCAGGCGGCGCTCCATCCGCTGGAGCTCGGAACGTCTTTCCTTATTTTCTCTCTCCACCTCGTTGCGAAGCTTTAAAACCTCTTCCTTGGCTTCCAAAAGAGATTCTCTTTTCTTTGCTTCAGCTGCCTTTTCCGCCTCATCCAGCAATCTCTTGGCCTGAACTTCGGCTGAGGCTATCTTGGCCTCGGCAAGTGATTTTCTGACCAAATACCCTATGGCAAAAGATATAATTATTGCCAATATAGTAATAATAACAAAATAAATTGTTTGCACTGATCCACCTCCCTTACTTTAATTCCCTTCATAGTTGTCTTGAATAAACACAAAAAAAAGACCGAGTAAACTCGGCAGAAAATATATCGGACCTACTCAGTTTGTCTCCAATGGGTGATAACAGCCATACCTATTAGAGATCGACTCCAGCAAACAAGATCTCCCCGGCAAAGCAAGGCCGGGAAGTAAAATATTATGTTGAATATATCTTAATACTGAAGTAGCAGCATCCAATTCTATTTTCTCCCACGCTTTATTGTACATATTTAAGTTATACCTGTCAAGATCTCACGGTTGGTGCATATTTTCCAGGCAGCTACAGACTCTTTCCACAATGTCCTGACTAAAGCCCCTTCTACTGAGAAAGGCCGCTATTTTAACCAGGGGATAATCGTTCCCCCGGCGTTTTTTCATACCCATGGCCAGTGACATGGCCACCCTCATCTCGGCCCCGGAATCAATACCGGCCAGCACCCTGTCAACAACGTATTCATCCACACCCAGTTGTTTAAGGTCATGGGCCATCACCGACCTGGGGCGAAGGGACTTTTTCTGAACGTACTGCTCAGCAAAGGCCTCATCATTCAAAAGGCCGTATTCCAGCAGATTGCCCATTACCAGGGTAACCGTTTCACTGCCAAAGCCTTTCTTGAACAGCATTTCAGTTACCTGGCGCCCGGTGCGCGCTCTGGAGGAAAGATACTTATAGGCTGTCTGCCTGGCTTTTTCATACTGGTCATCTTTTAACATAAAAACCACCGATAAAAGGCCCGCCACCCCATTATAATGGCCGGCCCCGGCTATAGCCGGCTGCTCCGGCTAGCTCTCTCCTGCCTCTTCCCTGCTCTCCGGGCCGGCGGAGCGAAGGTTGAAGTGCGCCCGGAGCTTTTGCTCCACCTCATTTAGCAGGTCAGAGCGATCCTTTAACAGTTCCTTGACGTTTTCCCGGCCCTGGCCAAGACGGTCATCCCCGTAGGAGTACCAGGCCCCGCTCTTATTGATTATATTCAGGTCGGCGGCCATGTCCAGTATGGTGCCCTCCCTGGAGATACCCGTTCCGTACATGATGTCGAACTCAGCCTGCTTAAAGGGCGGCGCCACCTTATTCTTGACCACCTTGACCCTGGTCCTGTTGCCGATCACATCCCCACCCTGCTTAAGGGACTCTATTTTGCGGACCTCCAGTCTCACCGAGGCGTAAAACTTAAGCGCCCGGCCGCCGGGAGTGGTCTCGGGACTTCCGAACATAACCCCCACCTTCTCCCTCAGCTGGTTTATAAACACCACCACTGTGCGGGACTTGCTGGTAATCCCGGTGAGCTTCCGCAGGGCCTGGGACATAAGTCGGGCCTGCAGGCCCACGTGGGCGTCACCCATTTCGCCGTCTATTTCAGCCTTGGGCACCAGAGCGGCCACCGAGTCAATCACCACCACGTCCACCGCCCCGCTCCGGACCAGGTGCTCACATATTTCCAGCGCCTGCTCCCCGGTATCAGGCTGTGAAACCAGTATATTGTCTATATCCACCCCTATGCTCTTGGCATAGGTAGGGTCCAGGGCGTGCTCGGCATCTATGAAAGCCGCTATACCACCAAGTTTCTGGGCCTCGGCTATAATGTGAAGGGCCACCGTGGTTTTACCGGAAGACTCCGGCCCGAACACCTCCACCACCCTGCCCCTGGGGATGCCGCCCAGCCCGAGGGCTACATCCAGTGAAATGGCCCCGGTGGGTATGGTGTCTATATTGAGCTTGGCGGGTGAGTCACCCAGCTTCATTACCGCCCCCTTGCCAAACTGACGCTCAATTTGTGAAAGGGCGGCGTCCAGCGCCTTAAACTTATCCATTGCAGCCATATTAAAGGCGTACCTCCTAACTCTGTTACCAACTAATCTAAGGCTATTTTATCGTATGGCTCACAGCCCGTCCACTCTTTTTCGAGCACGCTTTTGACTTTTATACATCTAATATACCTTTTTGACAAATACCATTTTTCAGCGACTCAAAGCTGGCCTTTGCTTCCGGCGAAAATTTGTGAAAACCTATAATCTTTTCACACTGCTGCTCATGACAAAGCACACAGTTTTTTCAGACCCCTACTAATGCAGCACTGCAATATTTATTCCTAATATTACCATGATTTAAAAAATATTCAATGATAAAACTCCGGCAATTGAACATCTTTGAAGTGAGTGCTTAGTCTCCCAAACATTTCAGACAGCAGAATATAAAAAAGTAAGGGCTGTCATAAATTTACAAAAGACAGCCCTTACTTTTTTCATTCTTTTGGGCCGGACTTCCATGGAAGGGTTACTGCTCAACCTTTTCCTGGGGCTTTAGCTTATTAATCACATCAGGAATTACTTCAGCCAATTGGGCCAGACTGCCCTTTTGACTCAGTGAGTATACCTGCACACTGCCCCCCTGCATTATGATCAGCGCAGTAGGGGAAAGCTTCATGCCCGCTCCCCCGCCGCTGCCTTTCCCCCCCCCGCTTTTTTCGTCCTGCCCCTCGCCGCTGCCCATGCCAAAGCCCAGGGAAGCAGTCAGTATGGGGATAATGGTCGTGTCGCCGTTAATAATGGGCTCGCCTACAACGGTCTTGGTGGATACAAGATTCTCAAGGCGGGAAACAAGGGCATCAATGTCTTCTTTAAACATATTGGGCACCCTCCTTATGTTTTCTTCTGATGATAAATTTGTTTTTTAATTGGCCCCACCATAGCTTCCTGACCGGCCCGGTCAGGAGAAGGCGAAGGGTGAGCCCAATGATTGTAATCGGAACGATCCGGCCGGAGGTTTCCAGGTCAACATCCAGAATTGGCCCGTTAAAATCAGCCTCCAGTGCAGGCTTGAAATGCTCGGAGCGCAACGCAGCCAATAGTCCGGCCAGCAGGCCGGTCAGGGCCGGGTCGCCGGCGCCATAGACACCGTTTAATCGCAGCCTCAGCCGGCAGGACCTGAAGATACTTTTTAAGTATTCCAGAACCAGGGCCAAAAGCTGTCTGTTAAGCACGGTAAAGACTTTCGAAAAGCTTAAACCGTGTTTTTTCCCCCGCGCCTTTGTTTTCTTCCGGGGCTTCTTTGCCCTGGCAGTTCCCTGCTTATTGCGGAATACAGGCAGCGCTATTCCGGCCAGCCGTACCCCGAAGGACTTTTGGCTCCCGTTAATGCCCACGGAGGCGGCCAGCAGGCCCCAGGCCAGCCTGGCCTCCAGCCGCTGCTGTTCCCTGGTGCCCAGGCGGCCCCCGGCTTTAAAGGTCAGCGGAACGCTTAAAATTACCACAGGCAGCAAGGCCAGTATTAGAATAAAAAACGCCCAGCCACTCAACGCTTATCACGCCTTTTACCGTTAATCAGTCCTGCCACGGAGGAAACTCCACGGATGACGGCAGGCAGGCTGCGTATTGTTGTCCTGGCCAGAATCCCCAGCTGTGATGGGCCAGGAATTTGAGCAATCCCGGCGAGGGCGGGCTGCCAGGCCAGCTTCTGGGCGTCCCACAGGCTTAACCCTCCCTCTTTTTGACGTCTGGCTGCGACGGCCCTGGCCACTGCCTGCTGGCGAATATAAGGAAGTTCCGGCGGGACCTCCATCTCCTCATACTGTTCAAGTTCCAGCCAAAGCAATCTCAGCCGCGACATTTCCTGACGGCAGGCCTGGCAGCCGCCAAGGTGCTGTCGAATTTGATTTAACTCCAACGGGTTCAGTTCGCCGTCCAGAAAGGACTGCAGGGCTTCCACACTGCACTTCAATACTATCTCTCCCATCCGTAAGCTCCTGCCAACTGGCTTCGCAATTGCTGTCTGGCGCGAAAAAGGTAAGTCTTCACTGTTCCCAGCGGCAATTCGGTGGTGGCAGCAATTTCTTCATAGCTGAGCCCCTCCTGGTGCCTCATTACCAGCACTAACCTCTGTTGGGGAGGAAGCCGGCTTACCGCCTGCTGGATTACTTCCCGGGTATCCTGCCATTCCGCCGCATCCGCAGGATCGTCCGCACTTCCACTGAGGGTATCTCCAAGCACCACACCATCGGCCACCGGCTGATCCAGTGAAACTGTCTGTGGTGCACGCCGCTTCAGGCAGTTCAGGCATACATTTACGGTCACCTGCCGCAGCCAGGGCTTTAAAGGGCGGCCAAGCTGAAAATTATCCAGCCCGGTCAGTATTTTCACCAGTGCTTCCTGGGTAAAATCCAGGGCGTCCTCCCGTGATCCGCTGATCTTATAACACAGCCGGTAGACATACGCTTCATAACGGGATAATAAAAGCCGGCAGGCCTCTTCTTCACCTTCACGGCAGCGGATGATCAATTTATGGTCTGTGTTGGATTCCACCGTTGCCCCCCCTTTAAGGGTTCCACTAATCTATACACCCGTCAGAGGTAAAAAGTTTCAGCTCAAAAAAAATAGGTAGTGAATAGTCATCAGCCGCTGCTTTGTCCTAAATGAAAAAATAAACCCCTTATCACCAGGGGTTTATTTAATATTATGCTTATGAATCTGTCACCTTAATCATTACCTGCCTCTGGCAGGCTCCACCGATATCTTCCTCCCCTTCACCAGGGCCTGGCGGTGCAGGTAGCCTATGACGCAGCTGGCCCACTCCTCGGGAACCTCCACAAAGGTGAATTTATCGTATATCCTTATATCTCCAATTAGATTGGCCGGTATTCCAGACTCGTCGCATATTATACGGATAAGCTCCGGGGGCCTGATATTGTCGGAGCGGCCTACACTCATAAAAAGCCGTACCATACCAGGCTTGGCCCCGGTATTTTCATAAGAGCGATCATCGGAGCGGGGGCTTATCGGCTGCTGCTGCTGCTGCTCCTCCTCCGCGGGGCCGTAGGCCATCTTAAGCGCGGCCGCAGCTATATCCACCGGGTCGTAATCATCCAGCAGGGGGTTGACCATGTTCCTGTAATAGCCAAGCTTGCCCTCCTCAATAATCATGCGCAGCCTCTCCTTAAGCCCCTCCTTCTGCCTTTCAGCAATGTCGGCGGGCTCGGGCAGTATCTCCCGGCGAATTCTGGTCCTGGTCATCCTCTCTATGAGCTTGAGCTGGGCATACTCCCTGGGAGTTACCAGGGTCACAGCGGTGCCCGACTTGCCGGCCCTGCCGGTCCGGCCTATGCGGTGAACATAAAACTCAACATCCTGGGGCAAATCATAGTTTATAACATGGGATACATTCTCTATATCCAGCCCCCGGGCGGCCACATCGGTGGCCACCAGCACATCCACCTGGTTATTTTTAAAGCGTCTCATCACCTGGTTTCTCTGGTACTGGCTTAAGTCCCCGTGCAGACCGGCCACCGGGTAGGCCCTGGCCTCCAGCCTCTCTGTCAGATCATCAACGCCTCTCTTGGTGCGGCAGAAAACAATGGCCTTGGTCATATCCAGAAAATCCAGCAGTCTGGTCATGGTCTCCACCTTGGTCCTCTCACGGGTCTCGTAATAGACCTGGTCAATAAGGGGCACGGTGATGCTTTCCTTGCTGACAGTGATGTACTCGGGGTTATTAAGGTAGCGGTTGGACAGGTCCATTATCTCCCGGGGCATTGTTGCAGAAAAGAGCAGGGTCTGCCTTTCCTCCGGGGTCGACCTCAATATGGCCTCAATATCCTCGATGAAGCCCATGTCCAGCATTTCATCCGCCTCATCAAGCACCACCATCTTGACCCTGTCCAGTATAAGAGTTCTTCTCCTTAGGTGGTCTAAAAGCCTTCCAGGGGTACCGATGACCACATGCACACCCTGCTTAAGCACCCGTATCTGCCTGTCAATGGACTGCCCCCCATATATGGGCAGAGTCCTTACCCTGCGGTGCCGGCCTATGCGGGATATCTCCTCGGCCACCTGTATGGCCAGCTCTCTGGTGGGGGTTACCACCAGGGCCTGAATACCTGCCTTGAGGTTTACCATCTCCACAATGGGTATTCCGAAGGCGGCGGTTTTACCGGTACCTGTCTGGGCCTGCCCGATAACATCCTTTCCATCATTCAGCAGGGGCACCGCCCTTACCTGGATGGGGGTGGGCTCCTCAAAGCCCATGTCGGCCAGGGCCTGGGCTATCTTTCTGGTTACCTGTAATTCTCCAAAGTTAACATATTCAATTGGCACTAGCATTCTCCTTTATTCACGGTTATTCAAAAGCTCCAAAAGGAGCATTGTAAGGGCTTCCTGTACGGTGGCCGTCCTTATTTGGGCCCTGCTGCCTGCCAGGCGAAGCTCTCTGGCCGTTGTACCCCGGGGTCCTGTCAGGGCTATATACACCAAGCCCACCGGCTTGCCGGGAGTCCCGCCCCCAGGACCGGCCACTCCGGTTACAGCCAGGCCAAAATCAGTTTTCATAAGCTTCCTGGCGCCTTCGGCCATGGATCTGGCCACCTGGCCGCTTACCGCCCCATACTGATTTAATTCACCGGCCGGAACTCCCAATACAACCTCTTTTATACTGTTGTCATAGGCCACCACGCCCCCGGCGAAATATGCCGAACTTCCCGGAACATCGGTTATCCGGGCGGCAATCATTCCTCCGGTGCAGGACTCGGCCAGCCCCAGGCTGAGTCCCCTCTCCTCCAGCAGGCGGCCAACCTCTTCTTCAATGATCTGTGACCCTTGCCAGCAGTTCATAGTATAAAATCACCACACAGTAAAATGCCCAACTGTATTTATTCGCCAGTGGTTGTAGAATATCCTTTTAATATACAAAAAGGCTGTAAGAACAACCCCCGGGCGCAGTGGCAACGTTAAACAGCGCCCTATCCCACAGGGATGGTCTTTACAGCCTTATATTATATTTTTACCACGGCATAAAATTTTATACACTATGCAGCGGCAGTTTCAAGAATCTTTCTCAGTTCCTGCCCCGATATCCTCTCCTGCTCCAGCAGTATTTCCACCACCTCGGCCAGCTCTCTTTTCTTCTTTAATAGAAACTGCCTCACCCTTTCCTCCTGGGCCTGCAGTATCTTTTTCTGAACCCGGTAGCGGAAGCTCCTGGGAAGGGTCTCGGGGTCCACCACGCCCAACTCCGACATACCTGAGTTTATAATCCTATCAGCGGTGCTGGTGGCCTGCAGATAGTCGTTGCCGGCGCCGGTGCTGCGGCCGCCCAGCTCCAGTTCCTCGGCCACCGCCCCGGCCAGCATGACAGCTATCTGGTTCTCCAGATAGTCCCTGGTATAGAGGTAGGTGTCATCTTCGGGAGTCTGCCTCATATAGCCCAGGGCCTGGCCCCTGGGGGTAATGGTCAGGGTGGAGACCGACCCTCCCCTTATATGCTCGCTTACAAAGGCATGCCCGGTCTCGTGGATGGCTACTCTTTTCAAATCCTGCAGAGAGGGCCGGCGGTCCAGCCGCTCCCCCATCATAACCTTGTCCACAGCCTCGTGAAAGTGCCTGTAGTATACTTGATCAAGGCTTTCACGCATAGCCAGGATGGCCGCCTCATTGGCCAGGCTCTCCAGGTGAGCGCCGCTAAACCCGAAGGTCTCCCTGGACAGGGACTCCAACTTGACATCATCGGCCAGGGGCTTATTCCTGGTATGAATCTTTAAGATGTCCAGCCTGCCCTCCCTGTCCGGCAGCTCCACCTTTACCTGACGGTCAAAGCGCCCGGGCCTCAAAAGGGCCGGGTCCAGCATATCCACCCGGTTGGTGGCGGCCACCACCAGCACCCTCACCGAGTCATCCACCTTGAGCCCGTCCATCTGGACCAGCAGCTCGTTCAGGGTCTGGTCGTACTCAAGGTGACCTGTTGTCTGACCCCTCTTTCCACCCAGTATCTCAATCTCGTCAATAAATATTATGGAATTGTTCTTACCTATTCGCCTGGACATTTCCCTGGCCGACTGAAACAGCTTTCTAACCCTCTGAGCTCCCACACCGGCATACATTTCGATAAACTCACTGCCGCTGGCGGCTAAAAAGGAGGCATCGGTAAAGCTGGCAGCGGCTTTGGCCAGCAGTGTTTTCCCGGTGCCGGGAGGCCCGGTCAGCAAAATCCCCTTGAGGGGCCTGATGCCAAGTTTCTGTATATCGCTGTGGTTTTTAATAAAGCTTAGCGCTTCCTGCAATTCCTTAATGGCGGCTGCCTGTCCTCCTATATCAGAAAAGGAGGTTTCAATTTTTACCGCCGGCACTGAACCGAAATTATTTGCCACCAGACCCCTGGACCGGGCTATAAAGAAAAGGACAATGCCCGCTCCGGCAAGGAATAGCAGCGGTAAAATATCATAGCCCGCCACAGCGAAAAAAGTCAGCGCCGCCAGGCCGAATCCTATACCAACTTCCTTAATCAGATTGGCCGCCCCCCTCCGTTATAATTAGATGAATCCCCGGTCCCGGCACGGGACAGTATTTCGTAAAGGTACCTGTCTCCATGATCTATCTGGATGTACAGCCTCTGATCATCCAGTGAAACCCGGGCCTGGGCTCCCTCGCCAGAGGCCCTCTTCTGGATATAGTCTCCCATCTCCAGGTAGTTGCCCCGGTCCAACGCCTCGTAAGCCGCCAGCCGGGCGTCCCGGTACACACTGTCAAGCACCTGGTCACGATTATCCTTCACGGATATTTTTACTGTTTGAGATCCAACCGCACTGTCAACTGACTGCTCAATATTCTGGTAAGCCTCCTGGAGATTATCCACCTGCTTTAGTGTCACCTCAACCTCCGGTTCCGGCCCCTCGCTGACAATTCTATACGAAGCAATATACTTGTTCTCACTCAGGGCTCCGGCCAGGGGTCGCTCATAATTTAATCTTTTAAAGGCCCACTGCCCGCCCCAGAGGGCTCCCAAGCCCACCAACAGGGCCAGGGCCACTATATGAAGCTTAATACCGTTCCACTGCATGCTGACCTTCCCCCCGTTTATGTGATGTATTGTTAAGTCTTTTTAAGACTGATTTGGTGGCAGATAAAAAACCGGGCGCCCGGATGAAAATTGATCTCTACCGGCAAAAGGCCCGACAACGTACAATTATAGCACAGGCCGGAAAAATAATAAGCAGGTAATAGCTGTATGCCCTACCTGCTTTTTCTTATATGGAAAGCTATCCCATCGAAAGTGGGTGGCCGGTGGCTGGACCATACATAATCTCTTCCAACGTGGCATTTTCCGGCAATCTGCCGATAAGTCTGATAACCTCTTTTTTTACAAGATTTCGCACCTCAAATTAAGCCCCATAAACGAAAGGTTATTCCCTCTCGACCCTCTGGAGGTCCAAAACGTCGATAAGTCCCTCCCGGAGAACCTTGGAAAAATTTACGTTCTTTTCTTCTCCCAGCTCTTTCAGCCACTTCGGGAGAGTGACGTTGACCCTCGAATAATCAGTTTTACGGTTCCGGTATAAGGACAGGACAACGTCAACCATGGCCACAGTGACCGCCCCTCCCTCGGGGGGGGTTCGGTCATATTCCAGCTTATTAATTGAGGCCGGCCCGGGAATCTGGTCGCCATCCTCAATCAGGCCTTCCAGGTGGAGAGCAAGTCCTTCCCTGGCAGCGTCCAGGGCTTCCTCAAAAGTGGCTCCGGGGCCGGGGCCGGAGATAAGGCCGGGGAGGTCGGGAAAGCTAACGCTGCATTGTTCCTGACCGTCCTCGTCAATCCAAAAATGGAAAACTGCGGGGTATACATAATAATTTTTGCTTTTAATCATTTTATATAAACTTCCTTTGGCAATTTTTTAATTTCCTTTGCCGAATAGTGTCTCATCTGACGGCCTTCCTGCCAATATTATAATGCGCATTATGAATGCGTGTCAATAAAATCAAATTAGCGGCCTGAGTGTCAGAGCTAATTGTTACACATGACATTCTTTTAATTAATAATAGTTGCTTCCGGTTGCTTCTGGTTTATCAGATTATATATAATGGAGATGGAGGTGATATTATGACAGGAGATAAGAAACTGATAACCGCCCAATTTCTTGCCGAAGCCCTGGATCTGTCTGTGGAAACAATTTGGAGATACACAAGAGAGAAAAAAATTCCCTACGTTGAATTAAGGAACAAGCAATACCGCTATAAACTTGATGATGCAATCAGGGCGCTAACTGATTCAACTGTTCAGGAAAAGGCAGTTGAATACAAAACTAAGCCCACTAAAAAGCTTACTTATCAGGATTATCTGGAACTACCGGAGGAACCAGGCTATCGTTTCGAGATCCTCGATGGCATGTTAATTAAAGACCCATCACCTAATGTGATACACCAACGAGTTTCCCGTCGTCTCCAACGGATCCTGGAAGATTATTTTTGGGAAGTCGATCCCCAGGGTGAAATATTTAATGCGCCCTTGGATGTGACCTTCCATGACGTTACCGTAGTCCAGCCGGACGTGTTCTACGTGTCGGGGGAACAAAAACAGATCGTGAAAGATGCTCGCATTGATGGTCCGCCCACATTGGTGGTTGAAGTCCTGTCTCCTTCCAGCAGTCGCAAGGACCGGCTACAAAAATTGCGTATTTACCAGGGAGTCCAAGTCCAGCACTATTGGCTTGTCAATCCGGAGGAAAAAACACTCGAATGCTTCTCCCTCCGGAATGGCGTGTACGCCCTGGTTGCAGCCGGAATGGACGAAGACATTGTTGAACACCCAAGTTTTACCGGACTAGCGATTGCACTAAAAGGCCTGTGGTAGTTTATTGTGTAAGTGTGTTTTACTATCAACAAGTAAAAAATTAAGGGCCAGGCACCCCGGTGATTTTTTGAAATTTTGTTATATAATTCGGTAAGACAACAAAAAAACGGAGATTAACCAATAACCTCCGTCAAGACTATTTCCTTAAAAGGCAAACATGGAATGCCCAATCTATTCTGACTCCTGTATTCTGACTTCTGTCTCCCGACCGCAAAGCAGTACCCGTAAGCATTGTCAGTATCCGTCGTTCTTTATAACCGACCAACTGCGGTAGAAGTATTCCCAGCCCGACCAGATGGTGAAAAATACCGCCACCCCCATGGCTACATAGCCCAATAATAGGGGCAAATCCCTTATAAAAAGAGCCACTATGGCCACTATCTGGGTAACTGTTTTCACCTTGCCTATCCACCTGGCGGCGATTATATTTCCGTCGGCGGCAGCCAGCGCCCTTAAGCCGGTTATTGCAAACTCCCGGCCTATTATTATAAGGGCCACCCAGGCGGGCAGGCGCTGCAGCTCCACCAGCACCAGGAGGGCGGCGGAAACAAGCAGCTTGTCCGCCAGCGGGTCCATCAGCTTGCCCAGGTTGGTAACCATTTTTTTCTTCCTGGCAATATAGCCGTCCAGCCCGTCGGTACTGGCCGCCAGTATGAATATAGCAGCCGCTATATATTCTCCGTATGGTATTCTAAGTGCCACCACAGCCACAAATACAGGTATAAGAAATATCCTTACCAGTGTAACCCTGTTTGGAAGGTTCACGGCGTCAGCACCCCCCTTAATCCGTAATCAAAGCCCCTGGTGACTCTAACATTGACAAACTGCCCCGGCTGTATACCGCCCCTGCCGGACGGTGTAAAAATGACCGACCCGTCCACCTCGGGGGCGTCCCCTTCAGTTCTGCCGTAATACAGCCTGGCCCGGCCCGGCCTTTTAGCATCCACCATGACCTGGACCACGGATCCAACACTGGACCGGTTCAGGCTGAGCGATATGCCCTTCTGAAGAGACATAAGCCTGTGGTACCTGTATTCCTTAACCTCTTCTGAAACCGTATCCCCCATCAGCGCGGCCGGAGTCCCCTCTTCGGGGCAGAATTTGAAAACCCCCAGCCTTTCAAAGCGTGTCTCCTCCACAAAACTGTACAGCTCTTCAAACCGGGCCTCATCCTCACCGGGAAAGCCCACAATAAACGTGGTGCGCAGAGTAAGTCCCGGTATGGCTTCCCGGAGCTGGTGAATAAGCCTCTTTATCTGGTCTGAGCCGCCTCTGCGGTTCATTTGCCTGAGAATTGCTTCGTTTATATGCTGCAGGGGAAGGTCCACATACTTGCAGATATTCTCCTCCCGGCCCATAACTCTCAATAGCTCCGGGGTGAATCCGGTGGGATAGCAGTACATAACCCTTATCCAGGGAACCCCCAGGGCGGCCAGGCGCTCCAGCAGCTCAGCCAGCATTGGGCGTCTGTAAAGGTCTGTACCGTAAGCGGTGGTGTCCTGGGCCACCAGTATTATTTCTTTAACCCCTCCGGCCACCAGGCCCGAGACCTCGTCCTCCAGCACCTCCATCGGCCTGCTCCGGTAATTGCCCCGGATTCCCGGGATGGCACAGTATGTGCAGCGGTTGCTGCAGCCGTCGGCTATCTTGACGTAGGCCCAGTGAGCGGGAGTGGCCAGCTTCCGGTTCATTACCCGGCCGTAGTCAAATCCGGGGCTGCCCAGGGCGCAGGGGCGCTCTCCGTTCATTACCGCCTCCACCAGAGAGGCCACCCTCTCTATTTCCCCGGTACCCAGTATCCCGTCTATTTCGGGCATTTCCGCCAGGAGTTCCTGACCGTGGCGCTGGGCCAGACACCCGGCCACCAGCAGCCCTTTAAGGCGGCCCTCTTTTTTCAGCCCGGCGGTTTTAAAAATTGTTTCCAGAGCCTCTTCCTTGGCCGGGGTAATAAACCCGCAGGTATTTATAATAACAACATCGGCCTCACCGGCCGAGGCTACTATTTCATACCCGGAATCGGACAGCAGGCCCAGCATTATTTCAGTATCCACCAGGTTTTTGGAGCACCCCAGGCTGATTATACCAACCCTGGGAGCCCTATGATCAATCACACATCACACATCCCACATCTCACTTTGCATTTCTCAATTAAAAAGTTCTCATATTGACAAACTGAAGGGGTATCTCCCAGTCCCTGTCCTTTATAAGCTGGATCACTTGCTGCAGGTCATCCCTGTTTTTCCCGGTCACCCGCACCTGATCCTCCTGGATGCTGGCCTGCACCTTAAGTTTGGCTTCTTTTACCAGCTTTACTATTTCCTTGCCCAGCTCCTTGTCCACCCCCTGGACAACCTCAGCCTTCTGACGGACGGTGTCCCCGGCAGCCTTCTCTATTTTGCCGTACCGAAAAGACTTTAGATTAATTCCCCTTTTAACGGCCTTGGCCTCAAGTATGTCCATCACGCTTTTCAGCTTAAAATCATTGTCAGCGTGCATTATAATACCGCCGTCGCTAAATTCCACGCTGCACTTGCTGCCCTTGAAATCAAACCTGCTTCTTATTTCCTTCACAACCTGGTTGATGGTGTTGTCAATCTCCTGCAAATCAACCTTGGATACTATATCAAAACTGTTTTCCTTAGACAAACCGGCACCTCCGAAACATATTACTACCCTATTTTAAACTATTATCGACATATTTAAAACATTTAATATGGCTAAGCAGTCTATATACAGATATTTTAAAAAAAATTAGAAGCTCAGAAGGATTTTGAAGATAAATATCGAAAGTTCTAACAATTAGATGGGGTGGTGGCATGACCCAGTCTCCTGCTGATTTAAAACAGTCAATAATGCGTATTTACAACAATGTAAACCAGGAAATGTTTGAAATTGGTGTAAAGCGCCTGCGTGTGGACATAGTGGGCACAAAGATAGTCATATTGGCCGAACATCGCCGGATTCCCGGCTTGAAGGCCCTGGATATGATCAACCGCCAGGTTACCCGCATGACCGACGTAGCCCTGCTGGATGAAAACAAGCAGAGGCTTAAAGAAAGTTTTGAGGCCGGGCTGGGAATAAAAATAAGAACTGTTTTGAAAGACTACGACCCTGTCCAGGAAGTAGCTGCCACAGTGGTGGTTCTTTACGAGCCCATCAATGAGACCTGATATAAACAGCCTTCAGGGGGAATGTGTCCCCTGTGGCAATGTATCCTCTATACTGCATTGAGGGGCGTCATTGGGAAGTAAATAAAACCATAATAAAATAAGTGGTCTTCGTTTCAGGCTTTTTTCCGGCAAAACCGGAAAGGAACCGGGCGGCGGCCGAAGGCCGGCCAGGTGGCGGGAGCCCCAAAGGGAACCCACAAACCGCCGGTTTAAGGGTAGCGAGATAGATTCGCCTGCTCTTAAACCGGCGTTTTTTATTTTTCTGTGGCAAAGATGCTTAAGTATGCAAAAGAAAGGAGGTGTAAAATATGATACCCTTATCAAATAAACAGGGGAGGAATGAAATGGAAAGACATATCACCACAGCCAGCGATGTATCCAAAGCGCTTAACACCATTACCGGGGGACGGCTCCCGTTAAATCTAGCGGACCTTTTTTCAGGGAAAAACCCCTTTGTGGTAATCAAATCATCAAATATCCCGGGCAAGGAGGTTATTGAAATACCTGGCCTTGTTTTCGGGGACCCGGGGCAGCCGGTGAAAAAGCTGGCTGTGCTGATGACTCTCACAGAAACGGCCATTGAGCTGGCCGGAGCCACCGGGGTGGATGCCATCGTGGCCCACCACCCCATAGCCGATGCCGCCAGCTGCGGTGGAGTTACACTTAAAAATTACCTGGGATTATACAATATTGCCGCCTTTGAGCTGCATGAGGCCTTCCACGGACTTCATCCCGGGCTATCCTTACTGCACGGCCACCGGGCCTTCAGGGTAGAAATCGCCTACGGGGGAATACCAGGCAATATAATGTATGTGGGCAAGGCCCTGCCCGAGGTAAAAACGCTGGGAGACATGCTGTGCCGGCTTAACACCCTTATGTGTATGGATGAGGAGCGAAGCATGCTCAATATGGAGCGTGAGGTGCGCAACTGCCGGGCCATGGAAGAAACAAACGTGGCCACGGGGGGGAAAATACTGTGCGGGCTCCCGGACAGCACGGTGGAAACTGTTCTGCACATATTCCCCCATACCGGCTTTACACCCGACCAGATGGAGCAGGCTCTCCGGGAACACCCGGAAATAGACACAGTGATTGCCTCCATCAGCCGGGTTCCGGATGGACACCCTCTTTCTGCAAAAGCTGAGGAACTGGGCCTGAATTTTGTGGTAGGCAATTCCCACGCCATGGAAATATCCGAAAACGGGCTGCCGCTGGCGCTGGCCCTTCAGAAACTACTTCCGGAAGTAGAAGTGGTCATCTACCGGGAAAGGTACACATCAACCCCGCTAAAGGACTTCGGATCCACCCACATCCAGGCATACGCTAATATGATTGCAGAGGACTACTTATTAAAAAAAAGGGGGTAGTACACCATGACAAATCCGGAAGAAAAAAAGAGAGAAATAACTAAAATTGAATATGTCGGCATCACCCTTGTGGTTCTGTCTTTGGTGGGGCTCTTTTTCAAGCCCGCATTAATCGCCGGAGTGTTTGACGCCATGGTGACTAACGCCTATATAATATTCAAGACCTTTCTCTTCGGTAACTGGAACAACGGCGTCTGGTCCCCCTCCACTGTGGGCGTGGCCATAATTGTTAGTGTCATGGTAGGTAGAATACTGGAGCGCCTCGGCTTCACCGATGCACTAATAAGGATTTTTGTGCCCTTCACCAGGCTCTTCGGCGTAAATTCCGCCGTTGTGATTCCAGCCGTCTATAATATTCTCGGAGATATCAATGCCGCCGGAAGAATTGCCGGCCCCATACTGATAAAGGCCGGAGCAACCAAAGATGAACAGAAAATAGCCATTGCCACCATGGTGCAGTCCCAGCAGTCCTTTTCCACATTTATGCTGGGACTGCTGGCCATGACCACGGTGGGGATCAAGGTCTTTCCCGTTATATTCCTGGCCATGTTCCTGCCTCTGATCATTATGCCGCCCCTTCTGCGCTTTACAATATATAGGCAAACCAAAGCTGTGAAGCTGGATGAACTCCCTCACTTCACACCGAAAACAGCCGCCCTGCCGACTATTTTCGGTGCGGCCAGGGAAGGCGCAGAGCTGCTATTCCTGCTCATCATTCCCGCCGGAGTTGTTATTTACGCCATTATAGGGGGCCTTGACTTCCTGGGCTACTGGGCTCCGGTGAAAGGGGCGCTTACCGCTATGCTCACCGCCCTCTCCATCCACCCCGAAACCGGGATACTGTCTATACTGGTATCACCCACCCTGGCCATGGGCATATTGAAGTCCACTGTGGCCGCCAACCCTGCCGCCATAAGCCCTCAGCTGGTTATAGGCTCCTTTGTGCTGGCCTGTTCCGGCTTCCCCTTCTCGGTTATTTTCGGGCAAATACCGGCAGTCTGGGCCGGATGCACCGACTTAAACGAAAAAGAGGCCATGGGGGCCGCAGTCCTGGGAGCATTATTAAAGCTTTTGTCCGCAGGAGTTGTAGCCGGGCTGCTATTCCGCTTTTTTATCTAACAGCAGAAAAAGAACGGCGCCCTCTGCTTTTGGCGCCATGGACAAGATATACTTTTTAACGGCTTTCAGCCGTTCTTTTTTTTGCTAAAGCGCTTTTAAAAATTTGTCGTGCACTGCCCCGGCCAGAAGGATGATAAACTTTCCCCTTCCCTCCCAGTATACAGGCACGTCCGGCCTGCCCAGAGGGATATCGTAACCCTTGCCCCGCTCGTTAACCAAACGTACCCCCAGGGTATCGCTTAAAACTCCCGGGTCAAGTATTAGGTTGGTTTCCAGTATCAGGGAAAACTCCTCCGGTATTTCCGGGAGATCTATATACTTACCGGGCCTGGCCTCAATGGGCCCCAAACCAGCCGGAAAAGATGTGAGGGTATAAAAAAAATCCCTTCCCAAACCGGCCACCCTCTTTGCGCCGGTGGCAATAAAGGAAAATCCGTACCTGTCATTGCCCTCCGAACCGGGAAAAACATTGCCGCCCGTTAAAAGAGCTGTTTTGAAGTAAGCCTCCTCCTTTACCGAGAGCGACTTTTCAGTATACAGCTCAACCGCCACTTTCAAATCTTTCACCCCCCTTGTTTAGTTCGCCCTATAGAATATGAGGCAGGGGGCTGATTGGTGAAAAATAAAAGCCACCCCTTAGGGTGGCGCAGCCTTAACAACAATAGACACTATCCAAAACACCCCCGGAGGCGGAATAAGGAATGCCTGCTCCTTCTGACTCCTGTATTCTGTCTCCTGACTCCCGACCGGGGTGTAATGCCCTTAAGTTTTAATTAAGCTCCCTTCTCTCGCCGGTGGCCAGGTATATGACGGCCTCCCCTATATTGGTGGCGTGGTCGGCAATACGCTCCAGGTAGCGGGAAACGTACAGCAGGTAGGCTCCCTGGGTAACCACCCCGGGGTCCTCGGCCATGCAGCAGATGGTATCCCTGAAAACATGGGAGAAAATAAAGTCAACCTGGTCGTCCATGGCGCACATCTCCCTGGCCTTGTTGACATCACGGTGCACATAGGCATCCAGCCCATCCTTGGCCATCTGCCTGGCCAGCCTGGCCATGCGGGGGATATCCTGCAGGGGCCGCAAGGCCATGGGGTGACCGGACAGGCACATGGTGGATCTGGCTATGTCCACCGAGTGATCGGCCATTCTTTCCAGGCTGGTCAATATTTTTATTCCGGTCACCGCCACCCGTAAGTCACTGGCTATGGGCTGCTGGGTGGCTATAAGCTTTATGCACTTATCCTCTATTTCGGTGAACAGCTCGTCAATCCGCTCGTCTCCCATGATCACTCCGGCGGCGGCGGTAACATCCTGGTTCATAAAGGCGTCCACCGAGTCAAAGATAGCCTTCTCCACCAGCCCGCCCATGCGCAAAATATCATTCTGTATCTCTCTCAGTGATTTGTCAAACAGGTACCTGCCCATACCGGACTACCTCCCGTAATATATTTTCTATCGGGATTTCAATAAGATAGTAATAAAAACATTTTTACACTCAAAATACTAAAAGGTAACATTTTTTATATTTGTTTTTGAGGAAGATACACAGTAAAGGTACTGCCCAGCCCTGGCCTGCTGGAAACCTCGATCCTTCCGTGGTGGGCCTCCAGTATATGCTTTACAATGGCCAGACCAAGACCGGAGCCGCCGTACTCCCTGGATCTGGCTTTATCTACCCGGTACAGCCGCTCAAAAATTCTGGAAAGGCTTTCATCCGGTATTCCAATGCCCCTGTCGGCCACCCTTATGAATACTTCTCCTTTTACGGCGGGCCCCCCGGTAATAGTCACTTCGCCCCCGCCCTGGCTGTATTTTATAGCATTATCCACCAGGTTTATGAATACCCTTGTAATCATGTCGGTGTCACCGGCTATCACAGGAAAGTCCGCCGTTATGCCGGAAACCAGCTTTATATCCCTTTCCCCGGCGGCATGGCTGAATATGGAAAATACCTTATCAATAATACCGGCCATTTTTATTTCTTCCATGACCGGCGCCACCTTTCCGCTTTCTATATTGGAAAGGGAGAAGAGATCTCCTATAAGCCCGGTCATGCGCCCGGTCTCGGCATCGATTATCTTTAAGAAGCGAAGGGAGGTTTCTCTGTCCTCAACTGCCCCGTCCAGCAATGTTTCCAAAAACCCCCGTATTGATGTCAGCGGTGTCCTGAGCTCATGGGAGACATTTGCTATAAACTCGGCCCTGATCTGGTCAAGCTGCCGCCTCTCGGTAATATCCCTGAAGATAGCCACCACCCCTCCCCTGCCTGTGCCCTTAAGGGGAGTGAAGTTAACCCGGTAGTACCTGGGGTCCGGGGTAAGCACCTGAATCTCCCGGGTGAGATCCTCCTGCGTTTTTAGGGCTGTCTGAAAGCTTTTTTCAAAATCCAGATGTCTTATCACACCCACTATGTCCTTGCCTCTGCACTGCTCACCGGATATATTCAGGGCCTTTTCCACCACGGGATTGACCAGCAGCACCCGGCCGTCGCCATCCACTGCGATGACACCGTCGGCCATACTGTTTAACACCGCCCCCATCCTGTCTTTTTCCTCGGTTATCTCATAAATTGTCTGCCTCAGCTTCCTGCCCAGAAGATTTATATTCCTGGCCAGCACCCCTAATTCATCATCGTGATGAATTCTTATCTCACGGTCCAGGTAGCCCAGGGCCATTTCCCTGGCCGCCTCCGATATCTCCGCCAGGGGCTCCAGTATTCTTTTCAGCAGTACCCAGGAAAGGGCTATGGCAAAAGGAAGGGCCACCAGAACCACTGCCCAGGCATTAACCCTGTCCCCGGCAAAAAACTCCATGGCCGCGTAAAAAACAAAAAGCATTATAAAATATCCGGCCAGTGGCCGCCAGCTTATGCTTCTGGAAGATTTACCAAACATCTTAAACAAAAAACATAACCCCCGGATCTTTTTTTGGGTCAGTCAAAACCTGCCTTAAACGGGTACATCTAAAATTTTATCATACAACCGGTTAGAAATGTTGTATGGCTGTGTTAAGTTTATGTTACCAAAAAATTAAAAAACAGAGACGCATTGAGCTGATCTCTGTTTTATATGTGTTGTATTATTTATCAGTCGTTCCTTCTTCCCCTGGGCGGCTGGCGGTTATCTCTGAAATCTCTTCTGGGGGGAGGAGGGCCGCCGTTGTCCTGAGCCATTTCCAGCTCACCCGGCTCCGGGGGAACCGCCTCCTTGCGGGAAAGCTTCAGCCGGCCCTGGTTGTCGTAGCCGATGGCCTTAACCAGTATTGACTCCCCTTCCCTGGCAATATCCTCTGTCTTGGCCACCCTGTGGTGGGCCAGCTGTGATATGTGTACCAGACCCTCCTTGCCGGGAAGCCCCATTACCCCGGGAATTATCTCCACAAAGCAGCCAAAGTCGGTCACCCTGGTCACCTTGCCGTTGTATATTTCTCCCACCTGCACTTCTTTGGTTATACCCTCTATTATCCCCAGCGCCTTCTTGCCGGCCTCGGGGTCAATAGCTGCTATGTAAACCTTTCCGTCATCCTCTATATCGATATCCACCCCGGTCTCCTCGACAATCTTCTTGATGATCTTGCCGCCGGGTCCAATAACATCCCTGATCTTGTCCGGATCGATATTGAAGTGTATGATCCTGGGAGCGTAGCGGGAAAGATCCTCCCTGGGTGTTGATATAACCTCCAGCATCTTTCCAAGTATGTGCATCCTGGCGTCTGTGGCCTGGGCCACCGCCCTTTCCAGCACTTCGGGAGTAACCCCGGCCACCTTTATATCCATCTGCATGGCGGTAACCCCGTTGACGGTGCCGGCCACCTTGAAGTCCATATCTCCCAGGTGGTCCTCTATACCCTGTATATCGGTAAGAACAGCCACCTCGTCACCATCCTTGATCAGTCCCATAGCCGCCCCGGCCACCGGAAACTTGATGGGTACACCGGCATCCATCAGCGCCAGGCAGCTGCCGCAGACGCTGCCCATGGAGGTAGAGCCGTTGGACTCTAAAGCCTCGGACACTATCCTTATGGTATATGGGAACTTATCCTCCGACGGAATGATTGCTCCCACCGCTCTTTCGGCCAGTGCCCCGTGCCCTATCTCACGCCTGCCGGGGGAGCGCATGGGCTTGGTTTCTCCGGTGCTGAAGGGAGGAAAGTTGTAGTGGTGCATAAATCTCTTGGTTTCCTCTACCCCCAGGCCGTCCAGCCGCTGCTCCTCGGAAATGGCGCCCAGGGTTACCACTGATAGTATCTGAGTCTGTCCCCTGGTAAAAAGTCCTGATCCATGGGTCCTGGGCAGTATGCCCACTTCCACAGTGATGGGCCTTACCTCGGTGGTGCTGCGGCCGTCTATGCGTATTTTATCCTTTAGTATCATCTGGCGCATGGCCTTTTTCTCGGCGGCTTCAATAACACTTTTGACCGATCCCATCTGATCGGGGAACTGCTCCGCAAACTGTGCGGCTATTTCGCCCGTGATATCATCCAGGAAATTCTCCCTGGTCTTCTTGTCCATCTTATCTGTAACACAGCGCCTGATGGCCACGTTTATCTTCTCCATGGCCACCGGGTAAACTGCCTCTTCCACTTCCGGGGCCACCGCGTTGACATCGGGCACAATCTTTTCCCTGGCCAGTCCCATGGACAGGGCCTCGGCCCTGAATTCCTCAATGATCCCCACAATTTCCTTCACCTTGGCATGCCCGAAATTAATGGCTTCCAGCACAGCGCTTTCAGGAACCTCCTGGGCCCCGGCCTCCACCATCATAACGGCTTCCCCGGTACCGGCCACCACCAGGTGCAAATCGCTTTTCTCAGCCTCGGCTATGCCGGGGTTGTAAATAAGCCTGCCGTCCACCCGCCCCACAATAACTCCGGCGATAGGTCCGCCAAAGGGAATGTGGCTAATGTGCAGGGCTGCCGAGGCGCCTATCATGGCCGCCATTTCAGGGGCATTGTCCTGATCCACCGACATAACGGTGGCCACCACCTGGACTTCATTGCGGAATCCTTTTGGGAAAAGAGGCCTAATCGGGCGGTCAATAAGCCTTCCTGATAAAACAGCCTTCTCGCTTGGCCTGCTTTCTCTTTTTATAAATCCCCCGGGAATTTTGCCTACAGCATAGAGCCTTTCCTCATAATCTACGGTAAGAGGAAAAAAATCAATACCCTCTCTTTTATTCTTGGCCATGGTGGCGGTAACCAGCACCACCGTGTCGCCATATCTCACCAGCACGGCCCCGCTGGCCTGCTTGGCGACCTTACCTGTCTCCAGTATCATTTTACGGCCGGAGATTTCAATCTCTTTCCTCAGAATGTTTCCCTCTGACATTCAGTTAAATCCTCCCAATTATCTCATCATTTTTTAACAATCGATGGTAATTCTACATATTTTATAGTATTTCCTGCCAGAGAATACAAAAATACCTGTACAGTACTCTAAATCCCTAAATTTGCCTATAAAAAAAAGCGGAATAATCTCCGCTTTTTTTCAAACCTTATTATTTGCGCAACTGGAGCTTTTCAAGGATGGCACGGTAGCGCTCGAAATTATTGTCTTTAAGGTAATTTAAGAGAGCCCTTCTCTGTCCTACCATTTTAAGAAGGCCCCTCCTGGAATGGTGATCCTTCTTGTGAAACTTAAGGTGCTCTGTAAGCGACTTAATCCTGTTGGTCAGTATAGCTATCTGCACTTCCGGCGAACCGGTGTCATTTTCGTGCAGCTTGTGCTGCTCAATAACGGCATTCTTTACTTCCTGACTCAGTGCCATTTTATTCACCTCCTAACCCCGGAATAATCGCTGCAGGCCAAGCAAACCGCCGGAGAACGAATCCCCTAGCCAGCAGTTCATATTATTTTCCAATAATTGTTATTACCAAGCGACCTCCCGGTATGTCCTTGGCCACTATATCAAACATGCGCCCCGACTTGGCAAAAAAACCTCTGAAGCGGGTGGCCGTGGGCACCTTTCCAGGTATACCCCCGGCAGCGCTATTGATATCCTGTATGGTTATTCTTTCCTGGCGCATATCCTTTAGCCGTTTGCGCGCGTGCTCAGTTATTATCACTTTCATACCCTAAACCTTCTCAGCCCCTGCCGGAACTTATAGATATATTTTCTTCTTCCTGGGCGAGAAATGCGTAAAGGGCGTCCTGAAATGCCATGGTTCTGAAATCCTCAATATTGGACTTGCTATATATAGTCTCAAGTTCCTTTTTTAATGTCTGAAATTCCTCACTGAGGCATATCAGAGCTATATGGTTAACCCACCTCTTTATTTCCTCTTCAGGAGAATCCAATTTGGGGACTCCCACGGCGACATCCCCTTCCTATTAACTCCCGTGGCAGTTTATTTTACCACAACTGCCAGACGCAGCACAAGCAACAACAGGCAAATGCGGGCTTTATATTCATTATATTTACAGTTCTCAATATTATTCTAGTCAGTCTGGGCATCCCTGGCCCTGCTTATGTCCATGCGTATCTGCTCAACCAGCTCTCCGGGGGAAGAAAATCTTTTTTCCTCCCTTATGCGCCTGGTAAAAAACACTTTCAGCCTCTTCCCGTAAAGGTCTGAGTGAAAGTCCAGCAGGTGAACCTCCAGGTTGGGCACAGCCCCAAACCCCTTAAAGGTGGGCTTAATCCCTATATTTGCGACTCCCAGGTAATGCTCGCCATCTACCTGCACCTTTACAGCGTAGACTCCGTTGGCGGGGACAGTCAGTCCCTCCTCCAGGTTTAGATTGGCAGTGGGGAAGCCCAGGGATCTTCCCCGGCTGTCCCCGGCCACCACGTCCCCCTCTATAAAGGTATAATAGCCCAGGTATTTCCTAGCCTCATATACCTCGCCGTCGGCCAGTAGGCCTCTGATCAGGGTGCTGCTTACAGGCACCCCGTCAACAGTCACAGGAGGGATAATATAGACATTGAATCCGTACCGCCGGCCTCCGTCGATAAGTGTCTCTGGATTGCCCCTGCCTCCCTGCCCGAAGGTGTAGTTATACCCCACATAGACAGATCTTATCTTTAAATCCTTTACCAGCACCTTTTCTATAAAAGCTTCCGGGGTCCGGGAGGCAAACTCCAGGGTGAAGGGCGCCTGTAAAAGCAGCCTGACCCCCATATGTCTGAAGGTTTCCTGCTTGGCCTTCTGGGAGAGCAGCCTCGGGGGGGCCTTGCCCACAAGCACCTCCAGTGGATGCGGATAAAATGTGAAAACCGCAGGTGTCCCGCCAATCTTTTCAGCCTCGCCCACCAGACCGGCAATTAGTCTCTGGTGCCCAACATGAATTCCGTCAAAGTTGCCCAGTCCCACCACTATGTCCTTATGTTTTTCCCCGACACCTTCCCATGTGCTGTATATATCCAAAGTACCGCTTACCCCCTGAAATGCTTATACAATTACTTTTTCCGGCTTAAAACAAAGCCTTTCCCTCTCATCAAAGGACGCTCTGGCCACCGCCACATACCTGCCTTCCCACTCAAGAGCCGCCAGGCCGCCCTCCCCTATGCCCTCCGGGGCATGCTTTATACCGGGAGGGAAAAGGGTAGCGCCGGAGCAAACGGGCTTACAGGCTCCCTCTTTTAGCTGCACCGCAGGCATAAAGGAAAGCGCCTTTTCCACACTTATTAACGCCTCCTGCAGCCTGCCCTCCCGGCTCATACCGTCCAGTTCCTCCAGTGTGTATGCGGAGCTTAGGGCATAGTCACCCACCGCTGTTCGTAAAAGAAAGCTCATGTAGGCCCCGCAGCCAATTTGCTCACCTATATCCTGACACAGGGTCCTTATGTAGGTTCCGGCGGAGCAGCTAATATCCAGCAAGGCCCTGGGCCTTACTGGTTCCTGATACCACCTGGCCAGTTCCAGGCTGTATATTTTAACAGTGCGGGCCTGCCGTTCCACTATTTTGCCAGCCCGGGCCAATTGGTAAAGTTTTTTCCCCTGATGGCGCACCGCCGAGGTCATGGGCGGCACCTGGCTGATATCACCGGTAAAGCCGGGGATTGCGCCTATCAGCCTGGCCATTGAAAAGTCCTCCGGAATATCCCCCGGAATCAGCTCCCCAAAGGAGTCTCCGGTGGATGAGGACATCCCGAAGGTTATTTCTGCCCGGTATTTCTTGTTATGATTTAAATATTCGATAAGGCGGGTGGCCTTTCCGCAGCAGGTCAAAAGAACACCTGCCGCCCCTGGATCCAGGGTGCCGGTATGCCCCACCTTCTTTGTTCCTGTAAGATGGCGGAGCCTGTTGACCACATCGTGGGAAGACATGCCCGGGGGCTTCAGAACATTGATCAGGCCGTTCATCCGCCACTACCATTTGGGGAAACCTCTTTAACGGCCTCTCCCACCACCATCTCGGTTATCTGATCAAGCTTTCCGGAGAGTACACAGCCCGAGGCCCGCATATGGCCCCCGCCGCCAAACCTTGAGGCCAGGCGGTGAACGTCAACCTCTCCCTTGGAGCGAAAGCCTACCTTGAATTTCCCGGCATCCATCTCTCTTATAAGAATAGCCACCTCAACACCCTTTAATGTTCGCAAAAAATTAATCAGTCCGTCAGTATGTTCCACGCCGGCCGAAAAGCTGTCCAGCATAGCCTTTTCCACCACTGACCAGGCAACTTTTCCGCAGGCGCTTGTTCTCATTCTGTCCAGTACAGCACCCAAAACCTTTATATTCTGAAGAGGCTTTTCCTCGTAAAGCAGCACATTTATCCTGGAGGCAGAAATCCCAGTTTCCATAAGCATGGCAGCCTTCCTGAGGGTTTCCGGAGAGGTATTCTCATACTGAAAGGACCCGGTGTCGGTTACTATGGCGGTATACAGGCAGGTGGCCACCTCCCGGTCTATACGGGCCCCCATAACACCGATGAGATCGGTTATTATTTCCCCTGTGGCTGCCGCTCCGGGATCCAGGTAATTATAGTGCGCGAAATCAGAAGAGTTTATATGATGATCAATGTTAATAACCACCAGCTGCCTGTCCAGATACTTTTTGAAAGTGCCCAGCCTGTCCGACACAGAGCAGTCTAAAACTATGAAGGTATCAAAGTCCAGACCTGCCCCGTTGCCGCCGGTATAAAACCTGTCGGCTCCGGGCAGGAAAAGAAGGTTCTCAGGCAGCTGGTCGGGGCTGGCCATAACAACCTTCTTACCCATACCTTCCAGCACCAGACCCAGGGCGGCCACCGATCCCAGGCAGTCCCCGTCTGGAACTACATGTCCGCACAACAGTACCCGGGACGAATTATTGATTGCGGCCGCTATTTCCTTCAGGCTATTGTTCATTGTCTGGAATCTCCCTCGTTATTTACCTCTTCGATGAGCTTTATTATCCTGGTGCCTCTCTCGATGGAGCTGTCCAGTTTAAAGGTAATTTCCGGGGTAAACTTAAGCCTTATTCTCTTGCCTATCTCCGACCTGATATAGCCCGTGGCCTTTATTAGAGCCTCAGAGGTTAATTTTCTCTGCTCCTCATTGCCCAAAACGCTTGCATATACACGGGCATAACGAAGATCCGGGGTCACTTCCACCAGTGTAATGGTGACAAAGCCTATACGAGGATCCTTTATCTCATTGATCAGTATTTCGGAAATTTCTTTTTTTAAGGCCTCTGCCAATCTGCCCGGCCTGTGAGACAATAGTATCACCTCTGCCTGTACATTTTAGGTTAGGAGACAGAATACAAAAAGACAGGAGATTAAATACCTTTTGCTATCCTTCTCCGCTTCCTGGATCAAATATACTGCAACCCAATTCCGGCTCCTTATAACTTTGAGCTGTTTAAAGCAACCCTAAGGTTATACTTTCAACTAAAGTTACTTTTAATGTACAGTAAATCAATTTCCCTTTTTGATATTTCCTTAGTTGTTTTCTCCTGTCTTCTGACTCCTGTCTCCTGACGGAAGAAGAATTCAGGATAAGCACTTTTAAGCCAGTTCCCGCTTGATCTCCTCGGTGGTGTACGCCTCCAACATGTCTCCCTCACGGATATCCTGGTAATTATCCAGGGTCAGGCCGCACTCATAGCCCTGGGCCACGTCCTTGGCATCGTCCTTGAACCTCTTTAAGGAGTCCACCTTGCCTTCATATATAACTATGCCGTCTCTGATTAGCCTGATACCGGCGTCTCTTGATATTTTACCCTCGGTCACATAGCAGCCGGCAATGTTGCCCAGCTTGGAGGCCTTAAACATCTTGCGGACCTCGACACGACCGATGACCACCTCTTTCAGCTCCGGCTCCAGCAGGCCGCTCATGGCCGCCTTTACCTCGTTGATGGCATCATATATTACCCGGTAGAGCCTAATATCCACTTTTTCATTCTCGGCGGCCTTACGGGCATTGACATCGGGCCGGACGTTAAAGCCGATGATTATGGCATTGGACGTCGAGGCAAACATAATATCGCTTTCTCTTATGGCCCCCACACCGCCGTGGATTATATTGACCTTCACCTCATCGGTGGAGAGTCTTTCCAGGGACTGCTTAATTGCCTCCACCGAGCCCTGGACATCAGCCTTCACAATCAGGTTGAGCTCTTTTATCTGGCCTTCCTGAATATTTTTAAACAGGTCTTCAAGGGTAACCCTGCTGACCGTCTTTATATCTTCCTGCCTCTTCTTGACGACCCTTTTCTCAATGATCTGCCTCATGGTCTTATCGTCCCTGACCACGTAGAAAGCGTCTCCGGCCTGGGGCACATCATGGAAGCCCAGCACCTCCACCGGGGTGGAAGGAGCAGCCTTTTTAATACGCCTGCCCTTATCGTCCATCATGGCTCTGACCTTGCCGAAGGCTGTGCCGGCCACTATATTGTCGCCTATCTGCAGGGTGCCGTTCTGCACCAGCACGCTGGCCACCGGGCCCCTCCCCTTGTCAAGCTCGGCCTCAATCACTGTTCCCCGGGCCGCCCGGTTGGGGTTGGCCTTGAATTCACTTACCTCGGACACCAGCAGTATGCTTTCCAGAAGGTCATCAATACCTTCCCTGGCCTTGGCGCTTACCGGGACAGAAATAGTATCTCCGCCCCACTCCTCCGGCACCAGATTGTATTCGGTGAGCTGTTGCTTCACCCTGTCCGGGCTGGCATCAGGCTTATCCATTTTATTCACCGCCACAATAATGGGAACCTCTGCGGCCTTGGCGTGGTTAATGGCCTCTATGGTCTGGGGCATAACCCCGTCATCGGCGGCCACCACCAGCACCACTATATCGGTGACGTTGGCGCCTCTGGCCCTCATGGCGGTAAAGGCCTCGTGGCCCGGTGTATCCACAAAGGTAATCTTTTTATTGTTATGCTCAGCCTGGTAGGCGCCTATATGCTGGGTTATTCCCCCGGCCTCGGTGGCAATAACGTTGCTTTCCCTGATAGCGTCCAGAAGCGAAGTTTTACCGTGGTCTACATGGCCCATAACGGTTACCACGCAGGGCCTTGGCAGAAGATCTTCCGGTTTGTCCTCCTGCTCAACCTCCAGCCTGCCCTCGGCATCCAGCTCGATCTTGATCTCTACCTCAAAGCCGAAATCACCGGCCAGAATGGTGGCAGTGTCCGCATCTATCTCCTGGTTTATAGTGGCCAGGGTACCAAGCACCATAAGTTTTTTAATGAGCTCGGCCGGGCTTTTTTTCATCTTCTCGGCCAGTTCCTGAACAGTTACCGACTCACCAATTATAACAGGCTTCTTCTCCTGGGGAGGCAAAGGCCTCTGCTCCTGCCTCGGCTTTTGCTGACCTCTCCTTCTGGCTGAGTTTCTGGCGCGGTCATTATCAGTTTCTGTCCTTTTATCCCGGCCCTTGGCAAAGCCGCCCTTGTTCTGGGTCTGCTGAAGCCTGGTTCTGGATTTTTCCGAGGCCTTTATTTTGTCAACGCCCTTGGCCTGCTCGGGCACCTTGGGAACCTTTAGAGCAGGGGCGCCGCCTCCGGGCCTGCTGCCGGGGGCACTCCTGCCCATTCCTGCTCCGGGAGGTCTGGCCGGGCGGTCGCCGACAGGCCTTGCCTGACCAGGGCGGTCGCCCATGGGACGGTTAGGTCCGGGGCGGTCCCCCATAGGACGGTTCGGTCCAGGACGGTCGCCCATAGGACGGTTTGGTCCGGGGCGGTCACCTATAGGCCTGGGCTGCCCGGGACGGTTAAAGTCAGGCCTCCCATCATTTCTTGGCCTGTCACCCATAGCACCGGGGCGATTGGCATCAGGCCGGGGCCTGTCGAAGCCTCCTGCCGGGCCTCGCTGCTGAAAGCCCCGGTTATCACCCCCGGGTCTCCCGACGGGCCTGTTGTCCTGATCCCTTTTTACTTCACCGGCCGGCCTATCTCTTCCTGGCGCCGGCCGCTGTTCCTGGATTCCCTGGGCTGTGGCCGGCCTCTGGCGGTCAGGATATTTGGGTCTGTCCATGCCCTGCTGCTGGTCCGTTTGGGGCGGTCTCGGCTGAAACCTGGGATCAGCCCTGTCCGCCGGACCCGGAGCCTGAGTCGGAACCTGCCCCTCAGTCCGTACAGGGGGGACAGCCCTGGCCTGTTCAGATTGCTGATGGCCCCTCACAGGATCCTGCCTGTAGGGAGGGGCGGAAGGCTGCGGCCTATTGGGCGGTGAGGGGGTACGGGCGGCACGGTCATCAAACCTCCTGTCGGGAGGGCGTGAAGGTACCCGGTCCACCAGCCCCGGTCCCCGGTCATACCTGGGATCCCTTCTGCTGTCCTGCCGTCTTTTATCCACCGGCGGCTTTTTGTCATCTTTTTCTTCCTGGGCCGTCTCACGGCGGGTCATATCTTTCGGCGGCTGTTTTTCGGCAGCCGGCGAGGTTATTTCGGCAGGCTGGGCGGCGGGGGGGGTATTATTTTCCTTTGAGGTTACTGCGGGACTCTGTCCCTTATTATGGAATTTATTCAAAAAGCGCTCTATCTCCCCATCCTCAAGGGTACTCATGTGAGATTTCACACTGATACCCAATTGTGTCATTCCTTTAATAATATCTTTGCTCTCTATATCAAGTTCTTTGGCCAGTTCGTGCACCCGTTTTTTTACCATATATTCACCTCCCATGTTTAACCGGATTAATCTTTAAAGCTTTACAACAGCCGCTTCCTCTGATATTCAATCCATGCCCCCCTTTTCCACAGCCCCGGCTATACCTTTGGCAAGATTCTGGTCGGTAACCGCTACCACTGACCGGGAAGGTTTTCCCAGTATCCTGCCCAGGCTGTCCTTGCTTCCATATACTATCAGGGGTATCCCGGCATCCCCCGCCAACAGTTCAAAGTTTTTTTTAGTTCTTTGCGCTGCATCGCCGGCCAGTATGATCAGTCTGACCTTTCCCCGGCCTACGGCGCCCCGCACGGCGGCATCGCCGCTCTCCACGCACCTGGCCCGGCGGGCCAGGCTGATTATATTAAGAACAGAACCTGTCACTGTATCTCCAACCTCTCCGACAGAATCTGGTATATTTCCTTTGATATCTGTCTCTGAAGGGCCTTTTCCAGTCTCTTTTCCTTGCTGGCCCGCTGCAGGCACTCAACACGGGGGCAAATATACGCCCCCCGGCCGGATTTTTTTCCGGTGCTGTCTATTTCAACTGTTTCCTGGGGGGTGCGCACAATTCTGATCAATTCCTTCTTGGGCTTCATTTCCTGACAGCCAACGCACATCCGCTGAGGAATTTTTCTTACCTTGGGCAACTTTCCCCCTCCTATTTGACAAAGTCCTCTTCACCAACAAAATCCTGTTCCTGGTAATCCTCCTCGGAATACGGCTCCCCGTCCTCCTCGTAGTATCCCTCGTAGCCATCCTGCCGGTATATTTCCTCCATCTGGGACTCACTCTTTATATCTATCTTCCAGTTTGTAAGCTTTGCGGCCAGGCGGGCATTCTGCCCCTCCTTGCCGATGGCCAGGGAAAGCTGATAGTCCGGCACTATTACCCGGGCCACCTTTTCCTCATCCCATATTTCCACAGCCACCACCTTGGCAGGACTCAATGACGCGGCCACAAACTTGGAAGGGTCGGAATTCCACTTGATAATATCTATTTTTTCCCCGTTCAACTCGTTAACAATGGACTGCACCCTCATCCCCTTGGGACCCACGCAGGCTCCCACCGGGTCTACATTTTCATCCCTGGAGTAAACAGCTATTTTTGACCTGTAGCCGGCCTCCCTGGCCACCGCCTTTAGCTCCACAACCCCCTCGTAAAGCTCCGGCACCTCCAGCTCAAAAAGCCTTTTAAGAAGTCCGGGGTGAGTCCTGGACACTATAATCTGGGGGGCCTTGTTGGTCTTTTTGACCTCCACTATATAGGCCTTAACCCTGCTTCCCTGGCGGTAATCCTCTCCGGGCATCTGCTCGGAGGGTGTCAGAATGGCCTCTGTTTTACCCAGCTCAATATAAACATTTTTCTGCTCCACCCGCTGGATAACTCCGGTGATAATATCCCCTTCCCGGTTGGCAAACTCCTCGTAAATTATATTCCTCTCGGCCTCCCGGATCCTCTGAACAACCACCTGCTTGGCTGTCTGGGCGGCAATACGGCCGAAATTCCGGGGTGTCACCTCATCCTCCACTATTTCCCCCAGCTCATAGCGGGGGTCAATTTCCCTGGCGCCGGCAAGGGCTATTTCCAGTCTGGGGTCGCTAACCTCTTCCACCACCGTGCGCTGGGAATATACTTTAAATTCACCGGTGTCCCTGTCTATACTGACCCTGGCGTTTTGCAGCGATCCAAAATTCCTTTTATAGGCAGAAAGCAGCGCCGCCTCAATGGCTTCCAGCAAAACGCCGACAGCTATCCCCTTTTCTTTCTCCAAATCATTAAGGGCTTCCAAAAATTCGGTATTCATACCTAGTGCCTCCCAAATTATAACTTAACATGCAGCTTTGCCGAAGAAATAAGGTCCATGGGAATAGTAATGCTTTTGCCCTCTTCCTCGATCAAAAGCACTCCTTCACCTGTTCCCTCAAGCTTTCCGGTAAATTTTTTCCGGCCCGCCAGCGGCGCGTAGGTGGTCACGTTGACCATTTGCCCGGTAAATTTAAGGAAGTCTTCCTGCTTCTTCAGCGGCCTCTCTATCCCGGGTGATGATACTTCCAGATAATATGTTTGAGCTATGGGGTCAGCCTCGTCCAGGAGCACATCCAGCCTTTGGGAAAGCGCCTCGCAGTCATTGTGGGTGACCCCCCCGGGTATGTCCCTGTCTATAAAAACCCTCAAAATCCACCTGCCGCCCTCTTTCAGAAACTCCACATCAACCAGTTCCAGGCCCAGCTCTTCGGCGGCAGGAGCGGCTAATTCGCTGACAGTGGCGGCCACGCTGTTTTTAACAGCCATTACAATCCTCCCTGGCTCAAAAATACCGCCTCCCTGACGGGAGGCACCTGTACTCCCGATTTGTCCGGAAGCCGGGTATTATAAGACGAAAGAGTGGGAAATACCCACTCCTTCGAAAAAAAACAGTTTCCTTGCACCAAGCACAATTAGTATATCACAACGGAAAAACCTTGACAAGTAAAAGCTGTAAAATCTTAGTTCCGGATGGTCTTCTTGTATTATAATAGCCATAATGGACCAAATTTTATACCAGTTTTATCTTTTTATTGCGCCCCCCCGGCTAAATAATCCCTGCCGGAGAATTCCAGCCGGCTATTTATAAGTTCTGCCGCCAAAACCGCCGAGCGGGGTCTGCCCAGCCGGGCAGATTCTGCTGCCATTCTTTTCAGTCTGTGGGGCTGGGCAAGGCAGGCCGAGAGCTTTTCAGCCAAGTCCTCAACTCCGGCAACACTGATGGCGGCGCCCTCGGCCGTTAAAAAGGAGCTGTTCCTCTCCTCCTGCCCGGGAAGGGGGTCCACCAGAAAAAGGGGCAGGCCGCACGCCAGGGCCTCGCTGCAGGAAAGCCCCCCGGCCTTGCTGACCATCAGGTCTGAAGAAGCCATAAGCTGGCGCACATTATTAACAAAACCCAGAGCCCGGACGGAATTGGGAAGCCCCGGGGCGATGCTCTCGACCTTTTCTCTTAGCTGGATATTTTTTCCGGCTACAACTATAATCTGACAGCTATTCTTCAGGTTTCCCAGGGCACTTACCGACTCCGCCAGAGGACCCATGCCCAGTCCACCGCCCATTACCAGCAAGGTGGGGAGGTTCCCCGGAAGGCCCAAACCTTCCAGAACAGAGCTCCTGTCCACCGGGGAGGCGAAAGAGGGGTCTATGGGTATGCCGGTGGCATGTACCCTTTCCGGGGAAATGCCGAAGCCGGTCAGGTCCCCGGCCAGCTTTTCCGCCCCCACAAAATAAAGGTCTGTCTCCGGAAAAACCCAGTAGGGGTGAATAGTCAGATCAGTTATGGCCCCCACGGACAAACAGCGTAATTCTCCTGATTTTTTTACTGTTGAGATAACCCCCAGGGGGAAGGGGTGGGTGCAGATCACCGCGTCGGGACGCTCTTGCCTTATGTATTCCAGCAGCCTGGCCGCGGAAAATCTGCTTAGCAGGCGGTTGAATTCCTCCTTGGCAAAGCCTGACAGGGTACGCCCCTTTTCAGACTGTCTATACAGGAATCCATACAGCTGCGGGGCCCTTTTGAGCATCTCCATGTAGGCGCCCAGTATTATTTTCTCCATAAAAGGGCTGGTATGCCTGAAGGTGTCTAAAATAGTGACCTCACTGCCGGGACTAATGGTCAGAAGAGCTGACTTAAGCGCCTCGGCGGCCCTTTTATGGCCCGCCCCGGCGCTGACAGACAGTATTAGTATATTACGGCGGGCTGCCGTCATTCAAAAGCCACCCGCTCATCGTCCAGTATCCGGGAAATCCTGCTCACCAGTTCGCTTACCGGAACCATTTCAGTATCCCCGCCGGTTCTCAGCCGCAGCTCCACCTCACCCGAGGCCACCGCCTTTGAGCCCACCGTTACCCGCACCGGGTACCCCACAAGGTCGGCGTCTTTAAATTTCACCCCCGGCCTTTCGTTGCGGTCATCTATAACTGTCTCTATCCCGGCGCCGTTAAGCATCCGGTAGACCTTCTCCGCCATACCGGCCTGGTCACTGTCCTTTACGCTGACCAGCACCACCACCACCTGGAAGGGGGCTATGGAGGCAGGCCAGATTATACCATTCTCATCGTGGTTTTGCTCTATGGCCGCAGCCATGGTTCTAGTTACTCCTATGCCGTAGCACCCCATCACTATGGGCCTGCTCTGGCCTTTTTCGTCCAGGTAAGTGGCCTCAAGCACCTTGCTGTACTTGGTGCCCAGCTTGAATACCTGGCCCACCTCAATGCCCTTGGCCTCTACCAGGGCCGCGCCGCACTGGGGACAGTGGTCCCCCGCCCTGACCATTCTTATGTCGGCTACCCTGTCAAATCTAAAGTCCCGGCCCGGGTTTACATTGACAAGGTGTGTATCCTTTTTGTTTGATCCCGACACTGCATTGGAAATGGCCTCCACCTCGGGGTCGGCCACCACCATAACCCCGGATAGGCCCACCGGGCCGGCAAAGCCCGGCTGAACACCGGTAATCTCAAGCACCTCTTCGGGCGAGGCCAGCTCAATATTGATGGCGCTCACCACCTTCATGAGCTTTATCTCGTTAACATCCCGGTCACCCCTGACCAGGGCCGCCACCATACCCCTGTCGGTGCTGTATATAAGTGTTTTGATAAGTTTTTTTGGTGAAATCTTAAGGAACGAGGTTACCTCATCCACCGTGCGCATACCCGGAGTATCCATGGATTCAACCGGCCTCGCCTCTTCCCTGCCGTTTATGTCCGGGGGGCTGTCCGCCCTTTCCACATTGGCGGCATACCCGCAGGAATCCTTGGGGCAGTATACCACCAGGGCCTCTCCAGAGTCGGCCAGCACCATGAACTCATGGGTGTCGTTTCCGCCTATGGCGCCGGAATCAGCCTCCACCGGCCTGAATTTGA
This sequence comes from Peptococcaceae bacterium BICA1-7, assembly GCA_000802095.1. Classification (GTDB taxonomy): domain Bacteria; phylum Bacillota; class Desulfotomaculia; order Desulfotomaculales; family Desulfocucumaceae; genus BRHc4a. The sequence goes on from JUEB01000020.1 coordinate 127,472, forward strand.
GGCCGCAGCGCTTGAATATCCGGGAATAGGCATTATACATCTTCCGGTAGCTTACCTCCAGGCCCTCCTCATCCCTGTCAAAGGAATAAAGGTCCTTCATAATGAACTCCCGGCCCCTCATCAGTCCGAAGCGGGGCCTTCTCTCGTCCCGGTACTTGTTCTGCACCTGGTACAAAAGAAGGGGCAGCTGCTTGTACGAGGAGACCTCTCCCCTCACCAGGTCGGTGATAATCTCCTCATGGGTGGGCCCCAGGCAGAAGTCTCTGCCATGTCTGTCCTTCAGCCTGAACAGCTCGGGTCCGTATACATTCCAGCGCCCTGACTCCTGCCAGAGCTCGGCCGGCTGGATGATGGGCATCATAATTTCCTGCCCGCCCTCTCTGTCCATCTCCTCCCTGACAATGGCCTCTATCTTTTTTACAACCCTCCAGGCCAGGGGAAGAAAGGTGTAAACACCCGCTGCGGCCTTTCTTATGTAGCCGGCCCGCACCATTAGCTGGTGACTTACTATCTCGGCCTCGGCCGGGGTCTCCCTCAGCGTAGGCAGCAGCATTTCCGAAACCTTCAACTATATTCCTCCTTGATGTATATTGCTTAAGGGTACTACTTTCCGGTCGGAATACAGAATACAGGAGTCAGAATCCAGAATAATTTTGCATGTTATACTCTGAGGGCAGCTCTCCTGATAACCTATAAGAAATGCCTTAATTATTCTGAATTCTGAATTCTGGGTTTTTGTATTCCGACCGCATAGATTTTCAGTATAAGCACATTAATGGCTTGTCCCATCAATTATGGCCTGCACCTCTTTGATCAGCTCATCCACCAGCTGGTCCTCCGGGACCTTCCGGATTACCTGGCCCTTTCTGAAAACAAGTCCCTCTCCCCTTCCGCCGGCAATGCCTACATCGGCGTGGCGGGCCTCTCCCGGACCGTTTACAACGCAGCCCATCACCGCTACTTTAAGAGGAGCCTTTACATCTGATAAAAGGTCCTCCACCCGGTTGGCGATGGAAATTATATCTATCCCGGTTCTTCCGCAGGTGGGACAGGATATAAGCTCCACCCCCCGCTGCCTCAGTCCCAGTGTTTTCAATATCTCATAGCCAACCCTGACCTCGTGGGAGGGGTGGGCGGTGAGGGACACCCTTATAGTGTCTCCTATACCCATGGCCAGCAGTGCTCCTATGCCCACCGCCGACTTTACCGTCCCGGACCTCACCGTGCCGGACTCGGTAACACCTACGTGCATAGGATAGTCAACCTTTTCAGACAGTGAGCGGTATGCCTCTATCATCATAGGCACCTGGGAGGCCTTCAGTGAAATTTTGATCTCCCTGTAGTTCAGCTCCTCTAAGAGCCGCACATGCCGCAGGGCGCTTTCCACCATGGCCCCGGCCGAGGGCCCTCCGTGCCTTTCCAAAAGGTCCTTTTCCAGGGAGCCGGCATTAACCCCTATCCTGATGGGAATTTTCCTGTCCCTGCAGGCCTCCACCACAGCCTTAACCTTTTCGCTGCCGCCTATGTTGCCGGGGTTTATTCTCAGCCCGTCAATACCGGACTCCAGGGCGATAAGGGCCAGCCGGTAATCAAAATGTATATCGGCAATAAGGGGAAGTGTAATACTTTTTTTAATCAGGCCAAGGGCCTCGGCCGCCTGCCGGTCGGGAACGGCCACCCGGACTATCTCACACCCTGCCGCGGCCAGCTCATTAATCTGGGCCGAGGTGGAGGAGGCGTCCCTGGTGTCGGTATTGGTCATGGACTGCACCGAAACCGGCGCCCCGCCCCCCACCTTGACGGTACCCACCATAATGGCCCTGGTACTGTCTCTGTGCATGAAATCCTCCCTGGCGCGCTATATGCCCGCCTTAAAAACTATCCTTAGAATATCATTATAGGTTATAACCACTATCAAAAGCAGCAGCAGGCCAAAGCCAATCATATGTATAAAGTTTTCCCTCTGCGGCTCCACAGGCCTGCCCCGTAACTTTTCAAACAGCAAAAAGAGAATGCGGCTTCCGTCCAGAGCCGGTATGGGGAAAAGGTTGAACAGCCCCAGGCTTATGGATAGCAGCGTGGCCACGCTGACCAGGTTTAAAAGCCAGCTGGTGCTTTTAACCGCCTCGTCAATAGTGGCCACTATCTGCACCGGCCCACCCAGCTGTATGGGAGTCTGTCCCATGATCCCCTTGCCCAGAATGTTTAGTATCTGGGCCGTGGTATAAATGGTGTGCTTGGTGCCCAGGACCACGGCGGTAATAGGATTGGCCTTTTTAAGAGTGGGCTGAACGCCTATCCTGTAGTGCCCCTGATCGTTGTATGGAATTACATTTTTAATGGTTATTTCCTGTCCGGCCCGGCTCACCGTTATATCGAGAGGCTTTCCGGAGCTTTTGGCCACGGATTGGCTCAGCATATCCCAGCTTTCTATCCTGGCCCCGCCAATGCCTGTAATCACATCACCGGGACGAATGCCCGCCTCTGCCGCCGGCTTTCCCTGCAGCACATCACGGACCCTGGTGGTGGGAGAGTCAGGCAGCCCGTAAAACATGAAAATAGCCGCTATCAAAAAGATGGCCAGCACAAAATTCATCAGTGGACCGGCTATAATCACACCTGTTCTCTGAAGAACGGTTTTTTTGTTAAAGCCCCTTTCCTCATCAGCATCTTCCTCTTCCTCGGAGGGGTCCATGCCGGCCATGCGGACAAAGCCCCCCAGAGGGAGAAGCCGCAGGTTGTACGCTGTCTCCCCCCGGGGGAGGGATATAATTTTAGGCCCGAAGCCCAGGCTGAATTCGTGAACCTTTATGCCCACCATTTTGGCCACCGCGAAATGGCCCAGCTCGTGAAAAAAGATAAGCAGCCCGAAAACAATTATTGATGCCAAAAATGTACCCATAAATTATCACCCTTTATTGTTAAGGTCTAAACAGCCCGAATTAACCACCCTATTATATTCTGCCGTATTACCCTTCTATTTCATTCCGCCGGGACCGATGTTATTTAGTGTCGCCACCAGGGCCGATTCCCTGGCCCAGCGGTCTGCCTCCAGTATTTCCCCGAGGCCGGGCCGGTCTTTTATGTCATGGCGGCCCACCACTTCCTCAACCACCCGGTAAATAGCTGTAAACTTTATTCTCCCGTCCAGAAACAATTCCACGGCCACCTCATTGGCAGCGTTCATAACCGCCGGAAGGGTTCCGCCCCGCCTGCCCACCCGGTACGCCAGGTCAAGAAGAGGAAACCGGCCAGTGTCCGGGGGCTCGAAGGTAAGCGCGCTTATTTTGGCCGGATCCAGCCTGGGAACATTCCCGGGCAGCCTGTCCGGATAGGTGAGCGCATACTGTATGGGAAGCTTCATGTCCGGCAGCCCCAGTTGGGCCATCACTGACCCGTCCCTGAACTCCACCATGGAGTGTATTATGCTCTGGGGGTGGACAACCACTCTTATTTTATCGTAATCAAGTCCAAACAGCCACCTGGCTTCAATAACTTCCAGGCCCTTGTTCATGAGGGTGGCTGAGTCAACAGTTATTTTCTTTCCCATGCTCCAGTTGGGGTGGGCCAGGGCCATTGACACTGTAACCCTTTCCAGGTCCCGCTCTTCCCGGAAAGGACCTCCTGACGCGGTTAGAATTATACTTTCCACCTCACCGGGCCGGGAGCCCCTCAGGCACTGCCATATAGCCGAGTGCTCGCTGTCCACCGGAAGAATGCTAACACCTTTTTCAGCTGCCAGGCCGGTCACCAGAGAGCCTGCGGCAACCAGGGTCTCCTTGTTGGCCAGGGCAATATCCTTACCGGCCCTGATGGCCTCCACCGTCGGCAACAGCCCGGCTGTGCCGGTCACCGCAGTGATCACCACTGAGGCATCAGAGTGGGAGGCCACAGCCAGCAGCCCCTCAGACCCCCAGAGTATTTCGGGGCCCTTTCCGGCAAACTCCCTGGACAGCTCCAGCGCGTCATCCTCTTTTCCCACCGAGACCAGCAGAGGCCGGTAACTTTTTATCTGCTCCCGCAAAAGCTTTGTGTTCTTCCCGGCTGCCAGCCCCACGATGCGAAAATCAGATCGCCCATCCAGCACCTCCAGCGCCTGGCGGCCTATGGAGCCAGTGCTGCCCAGTATGGATACTCCTTTAATAATACACACCCCCGGAATTAGTTAAATAAATTAAACTCTTTTTACCGCCTTGTAAACGGACTGGAAAGTGATCAGCAGTATGGGGCCCAGAAAAAGTCCGGCCACCCCTATTAATTTTAGGCCAAGATACATGACAGCCAGCACCGCCAGGGGATGCAGCCCCAGGTTAGAGGCCACCACCCTGGCCTCAAGGGTTTGCCTGACCAGCCATATCAGAAGATAAAGCACCACCAGCTTTATACCAAAAGCCACATTGCCGCTTATAAAGCTCCATATGGCCCAGGGCAGAATAATGGCGGCAGGCCCCATCACCGGCAGAACATCGAAAAATCCTATCAGGAGCCCCATGGTCAGTGCATATTGGGCTCCAATTATATAGAGCCCCACGATAGCCTGTACGGTGGAAAGAGACACCAGAAAGGCCTGGGCCCTGATATAGCTAAGGAAAGCCCGGGACACCTCCCTCATCACCTGGAGGCTCCTTTCACTCCAGGGGGAAGGTATAAGGTTCAACCACAGTTTTACTATAAGCTCCCGGTCCTTGCTGAAAAAATAAACGGCAATGAGCGCCACTATTATGCCCAGCACCGCACCTGGCAGGGCCGCGGCCAGTCCTATAAGAAACTGGGCCAGGGAGCCGGCCATGTCTGAAAGGTTGCCGGTCATATTTCCCAGGCCCTCTCTTAATTTTAAAGTAACATCAGGTGGCAGGCTAAAATACAAAAGCTTACTTTGCTCAAAGGTGTAGGTGGTAAACTCCTGAACAGGCTTCACATACCGGGGAAGGTGCAGGGATAGCTCACTGAGCTCCCTGACCAGCCTGGCAATGGCCAGGGTAACCAAAAGGCCAAAGCTCCCGAAGAAGACCAGCATTGACAGGCCCACTGCCGCAGACCGGCTCATACGGGTCCTGGCGGTAAGAAGGCTAATGGCCGGCTCCATCAATAGGGCCACCAGAGCGGCTATAATAAATGGCACCAGCAGTGACAAAGCCCTGCTTAGAATAACAAACAGCTCCGGCACAAAGTAAAGCGCGGAGAAATACATAAGGGCCAGGGCCGCCCCTGCCAGAATAACTCCCTGGATATACTTTGACATATCACCGACTCCTCATCCTATGAACAAAAGAATAAAAGATAATAGACCGCGGGAGCTGCGAAAATCAGGCTGTCAAACCTGTCCAGCACCCCTCCATGGCCAGGTATAATTTTTCCGCTATCCTTTATTCCCCCCTGCCTCTTCAGACTTGACTCAAACAGGTCGCCTATGATACCGAAAACACCGGCCACCGTGCCTACTGCCAGAACCTGTCCTGAAGGCAGCGAGGGAAAAATAAAATATACCAAAAAGGCCCCCAGGATGCCTCCGGCCAGCCCGCCCACGGCACCCTCAACGGTTTTGCCTGGGCTTATATCCGGAGCCAGCTTTTTTTTGCCAAATTTTTTCCCGGTAAAATAGGCAAGGGTATCTCCTGCCCAAATGGCCGCCAGGAGGGTCAGTATCCACAGCTGGCCGCCTTCCATAGTCCTGATCAGGTAAAAATAAATAAAAAGACTTACATATAGTGTTCCGGTCAGCCTTACAGCCACATCCACCGGTGTTACCCCGGGGTAGGCCAGCAACCCGCTAATAAGTATTATCATAACCACCGGGACTACCGCCAGCCCATAGGCCCCGGCGCCTCCCCACTGGGCCCCGGCAGATAAAACCAGAATGCCTGCCGCCATTATAAAAAAGGATGTTTTATTGGCCACTCCCACAGTTAATTTATTAAACTCGTAAAGAGAAAAAAGCATAATCAGCACTGTTACTCCAAAAAGCAGCCAGCCCCCCCGCCAGACGGCCACCAGCAAAACCGGGACCCCCACGGCAGCGCTTAAAATCCTCTGATACAGCAAATAATCACCAGCCTACTCATTTAGTCCCCCGAACCGGCGGTTTCTCCTCTGGAAATCAACCACTGCCCTAATCAGGTGAACTTTTTTAAAATCAGGCCACATTACATCGGTAAGCCAGAATTCAGTATACGCCAGCTGCCACAATAGGAAATTACTGACCCGCAAATCTCCGGCCGGCCGTATAAGTATGTCGGGATCAGGCTGTCCCGCCGTATATAGGTGGTCTGAAATAACACCCTGGTTGATATCACCGGGAGATAGTTCCCCCGCGGCCACCTTGGCGCCTATCCTCCTGACAGCGTCTTCCAGCTCGGCCCTCCCCCCGTAATTGAGGGCAATATTAAAATTGAGCCCGGTGCATTTTTCCGACATTTCATGAGCCCTGACCACAGCCTCCTGGGCCCTGGGGGGAAGCTCATCCAGCTTGCCTATAGCCCTTACCCGGACATTGTTTTTGACCAGATCGTCAATTTCCTTATAGAGATATTCAACCAGCAGGTCCATCAGACTGTCTACTTCCTCCCGGGGGCGCTTCCAGTTTTCGGTGGAGAAAGCGTATACAGTAAGAACTTCCAACCCTATTTCTGAGCTTGCCTTGACCACCTCGCGGAGGGACTCCACCCCGGCCCGGTGCCCTAAAGAGCGGGGCATGCCCCTGCGGCGCGCCCACCTGCCATTTCCGTCCATTATTATAGCTACATGGCGCGGCATGCGGGAGGAGTCCAGGGCATCTTTAAGCAAATTCTCCTGGTCTATATCCTTGTCCGAAGTCCTGCGCACCAGGTTAACTATATTTTTAAACACCGGGTCACCCCCCACAAATTGATTCATAAACATTATATTATCAAAAAGCTTGCCGGGAGTACATCAATTTGCTTATACTGAATAAAGACAACCCCCTCAGGGTAAGAGGGGGTTTTTTCTTTTATTCTTCAACAATTGCTCCGGTGGGACAGGAATCAATACATATACCGCAGTTTTCACATTTATCCGGGTCTATGTTGTAGCTTTCCCCCTCGATTATAGCCTCATTGGGGCATGATTCCATACAGGTCCCACACGCCAGGCACTCCTCGGTTATACGGTAACCCATCCCTACACCTCCTTTCCGGAAAAGGATCTTCTCCCCAAACGGGCACTGTCCTGCCTCGAATCCCGCACGTCTTTATTATACGCGCCCGGAAACCACGGCAGAACAGTATCACTTTTCCAGTCCGCCGGCCTTAAGAAAAAGGTTTTCTATCTCCTGAAAGGCGGGTCAATTCACAGGCAACTGTTATAACACCGGTATTTTCCCGAAGATAAAAGCGGACTACCCTTTCCACCGCGCAGCGGTCGGAGATCCCTCCGGGCACTCCGGTATGGACCACCTCAACGCGAAGGCCCGCTCTCTCCAGAGCGGCCACCGCCTCTTCCCTGGTAACGGCAAGGAGATCTGCCACCAGACGCTCCATCAAACCTGTGTTATCTCCTGCTCTTTTTTTACAGTTATCTGATCGATTTCTTTTATGTATTTATCGGTCATTTTCTGAACCTCATCCTGGGTGCGGCGCAGGTCGTCCTCGGAGATATCGCCCTTCTTCTCCTTTGCCTTGAGGGAGTCATTGGCGTCCCTTCGCACATTGCGCACGGCTACCCGGCCCTCCTCGGCCTTTTTCCTGATTACCTTGACCAGTTCCTGTCTTCTTTCCTGGGTAAGCTGGGGAATTGCCAGCCTTATAACAGTCCCGTCACTGGCGGGGTTTATGCCAAGGTCTGACTTCAGTATAGCCTTTTCAATCTCCGGCAGCGATGATTTATCCCAGGGCTGTATTAAGAGGAGTCTGGCCTCGGGCGCAGTAATATTGGCCATCTGGCTTACAGGTGTAGGTGTGCCGTAATAGTTTACATTTACCTTGTCAAGCAGGGCCGGGGTGGCCCTCCCGGCTCTCATGGAGGCATATTCCTTTTTGACAACCTCAAGAGTTTTCTTCATGTTTTCTTCCGCTTCAGAAATAATCTCTTTAGCCAATCAATTCACCCCCAACATATGTACCTACTGTCTCACCAAGAACAGCCTTCATAATGTTTCCCCGCTCATTGATATTGAACACCATGAGGGGAATCTTGTTGTCCATGCAAAGAGAGGTAGCTGTAGCGTCCATCACTGCCAGCCCTCTGTTGAGCATATCTATATACGTCATACTTTCAAACTTCCGGGCGTAGGGATTTTTACGGGGGTCGCTGTCATAAACCCCATTAACCTGCTTGGCCATAAGTATCACTTCGGCCTCCAGCTCAGCGGCCCGAAGGGCTGCCGTAGTGTCGGTGGAAAAATAAGGATTTCCTGTCCCGGCGGCAAATATTACAACCCTTCCCTTTTCCATGTGCCTCATGGCCCGGCGTCTTATATAGGGCTCGGCCACCGACCTCATCTCAATGGCTGTCTGAACCCTGCTGTCCACACCTATCTTCTCAAGGCCGTCCTGCAGGGCCAGGGCGTTTATTACAGTGGCAAGCATGCCCATATAGTCCGCTGTGGCTCTGTCCATGCCCTTGGCGCTGCCGGCCACCCCACGCCATATATTGCCCCCGCCTACTACTATGGCTACCTGTACCTTCAGCCTGGCGATATCCTCTATTTGTGTGGCAATGGAATTTACAACTTCGGGGTTTATGCCATAGCCCTGGTTCCCCGCCAGGGCCTCGCCGCTCAGCTTTAAAACCACCCGTGAATATTTGGGAGTCCCCATCCAAATACCTCCCGACATGTCATATTCTACAAACTGAAAAATAATCCCTTCAACCCGGACATACCTCTTACTAAGATTTTGTGGCGGCCGCCACTTCGGCTGCGAAGTCATCGGACCTCTTTTGCAGCCCCTCGCCCAGCTCAAACCTGGCAAACCTGCGCACCGATATATTCTCTCCTATCTTGGAGATACTTTCGGTCAGCAACTGGCTCACGGTTTTATCCGGGTCCTTGATGAAAGGCTGCTCCAGAAGGCACACTTCCTTGTAATACTTCTCTATCCGGCCCTCCACCATTTTTTGAATTATTTTCTCCGGCTTGCCTTCGTTGGCAGCCTGGGCGGCCAGAACTTCTTTCTCTCTGGTGATGGTTTCCTGCGGCACTTCCTCCCGGCGAATACACTCAGGCTTGGAGGCGGCTATCTGCATGGCGATATCTTTGACCAGAGCCTTGAATTCATCGGTTTTGGCCACAAAATCGGTCTCACAGTTTACCTCTACCAGAACACCAATCCGTCCTCCGCCGTGTATGTAAGACTCCACCAGGCCCTCAGCCGTGACTCTGCCCGATTTTTTAGCAGCGGCAGCCAGACCCTTTTCCCTCAGAAAGTCGATGGCCTTTTCAAGATCGCCCCCTACCTCACCCAGGGCCCTTTTGCAGTCCATCATCCCTGCTCCTGTTCTTTCACGCAGTTCCTTAACCAGCGACGCGCTAATTTCAGCCATATCCATTCCTCCTCCGATATAAAAAATCACTAATTGTCCTTATAAATTGCCAGTGCTATGTATTATCTCCCAAATCAGCCCCCGGCAAACGACTTTAAATAATTGCGAAAGTTACGGGGGTACATTAAAAAGCAGGGGCAACCCGTATGCCACTAGCAAACGGGGGCCCCCACCAGGCAAAAAAAGCTATTACTCTTCAGCAGCTAACTGCTCTCCCTGCTTTCCTTCCAGGACCGCTTCAGCCATCTTGCCGGTCAAAAGCCTGACTGCCCTGATGGCATCGTCATTACCCGGTATGATATAGTCAATCTCGTCAGGGTCGCAGTTGGTATCCACGATTGCCACGATGGGAATACCCAATTTGCGTGCTTCCGCCACAGCAATCCTTTCCTTACGGGGGTCAATTATAAAAACTGCTCCGGGCAAACGGCGCATATCTTTAATGCCGCCCAGGAATTTGGTCAGACGTTCCTTTTCATGCATAAGCTCGGCCACTTCTTTTTTGGGAAGAAGATTCATCCTGCCGTCGGCTTCCATCTTCTCAAGCTCGTGAAGCCTGTCAATGCGGCGGCGAATGGTCTGGAAGTTGGTGAGCATTCCGCCGAGCCAGCGCTGGTTCACAAAAAACATTCCGCACTTTTCGGCCTCTTCTCTAACCGCTTCCTGAGCCTGCTTCTTGGTTCCCACAAATAATATGGTCTCGCCCGCAGCAGACAAAGACTTTACGAAATCATAGGCCTCGTCCACCTTACGCACTGTTTTCTGCAGATCAATAATGTAGATGCCGTTACGGGCTATATAAATGTAAGGTTCCATTTTGGGATTCCATCTTCTCGTCTGGTGCCCAAAGTGAACCCCTGCCTCCAGGAGTTGCTTCATAGAAATTACAGCCATATGTACACCTCCTTCCCAACTGGTTTTAGCCTCCGCCGCCTTCATTTCCGGCCAAAGCCCCACAGGGCACCCTTGCCCGGAATCCAGCAACGTGTGTATTTAACGCCAAGATGTATTCTAACACAAAAAACCATTCCAATGCAAGGCCCATTTGCGCCTGCCATGAAGCATTTTTCACGGGTCCCCCAATCCCTAATCCCTGACAGTCATAAACACAGCCACGGCTTTCGCCGTGGCTGTGTGGTTCCTGTAAGCTAATTCAGTGCTGCTTCATTCTTTCCAGCTCTTCCAGAAGCCTGTCGTTCAGCACCCTTATATAGGTGCCCTTCATTCCCAGTGACTTGGACTCGATAACACCGGCGCTTTCGAATTTCCTCAGGGCGTTTACAATAACACTCCTGGTAATACCCACCCGGTCCGCTATCTTACTGGCCACCAGGAGGCCCTCGTCTCCCTCCAGCTGCTTGAATATATGATGCACCGCATCCAGTTCCGAGTAGGAAAGGGTCCCCAGGGCTATCTGAACAGCCGCCCTCTTACGGGCCTCTTCCTCCATGCGACCGGCCCTGGCCCTTAATATTTCCATACCCACTACAGTAGCGCCGTATTCAGCCAGTATCAGGTCCTCATCGGTAAAGGTCTGGTCAAATTTGGCCAGCACCAGCGTGCCCAGCCTGGACCCTGCCCCCACAATGGGAACCACTGTGGTTATTTTATTGCTGAACTTACATTTCTTATCGTGACTGAAGACACAAATATTAACAGTCTGACAGAAGTTTGCGTTGGTTTCATTCATGCGTAGAAGTTGATCGGTGTAGTCCTCCGGAAAACCTTCCGGAGACTCCACAATATCCCTCATTATCTCACAGGTGAAACCCTTAAGATAGGTATGGCCCAGGGTTTTTCCCCGCCTGTCGATAATATATACGCTACAACCTATATTATCGCTAAGTATGGCTGCTATTTCCTTATAGTCCACCGGGTAGCCCGCAGACTTCTGGAGCAACTTGTTAATAGATCGGGTCTTTTCCAACAAGTCCCTCAATTTATACTACAGCTCCCTCCTCATAATATATATCGACTCAAATCCTCGTTCTTAGCAACATCGTTAAGTTTCTCCATAACATAGGCCTGGTCGATGTTAAACTCTGTGTTTTTCATTAAGGGCGCATCGAAGGATAAATCCTCCAGTAATTTTTCCATAATTGTATGAAGCCTTCTGGCGCCTATATTCTCCGTTTGCCCATTAACAGTATAAGCGATTTTAGCAATTTCGACAAGTGAATTTTGCGAAAATTCCACATTCAGCCCTTCTGTAGCAAGCAATGCGGTGTATTGTTTGATTAGAGAATTTTGAGGCTCTGTCAAAATTTGTAGAAAATCCCCCTCACTGAGGCTGTCCAATTCCACTCTTATCGGGAAGCGCCCCTGCAGCTCCGGTATGAGGTCGGAGGGTTTAGACATGTGAAAGGCGCCGGCGGCTATAAACAGTATGTGGTCGGTCTTCACCGGCCCGTACTTGGTTACCACCGTTGAGCCCTCCACTATGGGCAGTATATCCCTCTGAACCCCGCCCCTGGAAACATCAGGTCCTGCTGCGCCATCTCTTACGGCTATCTTGTCTATCTCATCCAGGAAAATGATTCCGCTTTCCTCGGCCCTTTTCACGGCCTCGGAGGTAACCTCATCCATGTCTATAAGCTTCTGGGCCTCCTGCTGAACCAGTATTTTACGGGCGTCTGCGATGGTAACCCTTCTTTTTTTCTTTTTCTTGGGGAAAAGACCGCCCAGCATATCCTGAATGTTTATGCCCATTTCCTCTACACCGGCCCCGGTAAAAACCTCCAGCATGGGGGTGGCGCTTTCCTCCACCTCAATTTCCACATGCTCGTTTTCCAGCTCGCCCCGGGCCAGCTTTTCACGGAGGCTCTCTCTCTCAAACTCAATGCGCCGGGCAAGCTGGTCACCCTCCCGGGAGACCTGTGTATCCGGCTGCTTGGTCCCACCGAAAATGAGTTCCAGAGGATTCTTTATAGATGAGTCATGCCTGGGAAGTGGCGCCAGGAGCTCAATAATCCTTTCATCGGCCATTTTTTTGGCCTTTTCCTCAACCCTGGCCATTCTTTCAGACCTAACCATCCTGATGGAGGTTTCCACCAGGTCTCTTACCATGCTCTCAACATCCCGTCCCACGTAGCCCACTTCAGTAAACTTGGTGGCCTCCACCTTTACAAAGGGAGCCTTCACCAGCCTGGCCAGCCGCCTGGCTATCTCAGTCTTTCCAACCCCGGTGGGCCCGATCATTAAAATATTCTTGGGCACCACCTCATCCTTGAGATCCTGGGGAAGCAGGGATCTCCTGTAGCGATTCCTTAAAGCTATGGCCACAGCTTTTTTTGCCTTGCCCTGACCCACTATGTATTTATCAAGCTCTTCCACTATCGCCCGGGGTGTAAGAGATTCCATTTTCTTTCCTCCTAAAATAGCTTATGGGTAATACCTCCGGTCGGAATACAGAAGTCAGGAGTCAGAATACAGAATACTTTTGCATGCTGTACTCTATAGGACTGACCGGATGAACCCGTACCTTTTAACATGAAACCTGTATGGAATGCCGATACATTCTGACTTCTGAATTCTGGGTTTTTGTATTCCGACCGGGGATTCTTCAGTATAAGCCTTTTTAAAGTTCTTCAATAATAATTTCACTGTTGGTGTATATACATATTTCAGCTGCTATTCCCAGGGCCTTTCCGGCAATTTCGGAAGCAGGCAGGCCGGTATGCCTGGCCAGGGCCCGGGCTGCTGCCAGGGCATAGGGGCCCCCGGAGCCGATGGCCACAATATCGTCATCGGGCTCTATGACCTCACCACCTCCGGAAATAACCAGCAATTTGTCCTTGTCGGCAACAATCAAGAGGGCTTCCAGCTTTCTTAAGACCCTGTCCATTCTCCAGTCCTTGGCCAATTCCACAGCCGCCCTCTGGAGGTTGCCCCGGTATGCCTCCAGCTTTCCCTCGAATTTTTCGAAAAGGGTAAAGGCATCGGCCACAGATCCGGCAAAGCCGGCCAGCACCGAGTTGTTGTGCAGCCTGCGGAGCTTTTTGGCCCTGTGCTTTAATATGGTATTCTGTCCGAAGGTTACCTGGCCGTCGCCGGCCATAGCCACCGCCCCGTCTTTTTTTACCGCTACTATGGTTGTGGCGTGAAACATCAGTATCTTCCTTTCACACTAACTATTATATATTACTAATACTGAAGGGTTATTCTGTCGGAATTCAGAATTCAGAATGGCGGCAGCATTCCTTTGAAGTCATGATTTTTGTCTGCCTTGGCAGACAGGAGATACACTAAAAATTACCAACTATAGGATACAGGATTAATACTTTAATCCCACTCTCAAAGCCCTGCATAACTCCTGAATTCTGAATTCTGTATTCCGACCGGAGGTGTTACCCGAAAGCCGGTCTATTCTTCCTTCATTTTAACCCTGGGATGGGCATTTAAATAGACCTGCCTTAGGCGCTCCCTGGTCAGGTGAGTGTATATCTGGGTGGTAGACAGGTTCCTGTGCCCCAATATTTCCTGGACCACCCTCAGGTCGGCGCCGTTGTCCAGCATGTGGGTGGCAAAGGTGTGACGCATTGTGTGGGGGCTGACAGTGCTCTGCAGGCCCAGCCGGTGCACATATTTTTTAATTATTTTCCTTACCCCCCGGTCAGTGAGGCGGCCTCCCCGGAAATTTACAAACACCGCTTTCTCTCCGGGGTCCTTGACCAGCCTGGGCCTGCCTTCCTCCAGATACAGCGCCAGTGCTTCGGAGGCATATGAGCCCAGAGGGGCAATCCTCTCCCGGGATCCTTTGCCCATCACGGTAATATCCCCGGACCCCAGGCTCACATTTTCCAGTTCAAGTCCCACCAGTTCCCCCACCCTTATGCCGGAGGAGTACAAGACCTCCATTATAGCCCTGTCTCTCAGAGGCAGGGGACTTCCGCCCCCCGGCGACTCAATGAGCGCTCCGCACTCCTCCCGAAAGAGAAAGTGGGGAAGTCTCCGGTCGGCCTTTAAGGAGGATAGTCCCCTAAGAGGATTCCGTTCTATAAGGCCCTCCCGGCCAAGATAGCGGAAAAAAGACCTCCAGGCGGAAAGCCGCCTGGAAACAGTAGTCTTGGCCAGCCCGCTATTGAAAAGGTCACCCAGGTAAGACCTCATCAGCCTTACATTAATATCCCCGGGCAGCAGCTCAGAATCCTTTTTACCCAGGGACCCCGCAAAAAAATCAACACCGTGAAACAAATCCCGGCGATATCCTGACACAGTGTGCCCGGAGCTGTTTTTCTCAGTCTCCAGGTAATTTATATAGTTGTCAATAAAATGATAAATCATGGCTCCTCACTTTTCTAATTAGAAAAGTTTTTCCTGAAATCTTCCAAGCTGCCCAGCGCTCTTTCAGAATACATGGAATTCCTGACCTTACGGTCCCTTATGCGGCTTTCCAACTCGGGGAAGAGGCCGAAGGTAACATTCATAGGCTGAAATTTGCGCGGGTCGGCGCTTGTTATATAGCGGGCCAGTGAGCCGTGGGCGGTCACCTGGGGAAAAACCAGCAGATCTTTGCCCATATGCAGGCGGGCGGCGTTAATACCGGCCACCAGTCCCGCAGAGGCCGACTCCACGTAGCCTTCCACCCCTGTAATCTGACCGGCGAAAAAAAGACCCGGCCTTAGCTTGCACTGGTAGGTGGCCTCCAGCACCACCGGAGAGTTTATGTAGGTATTCCGGTGCATAACACCGTAGCGGACAAATTCAGCCTGCTCCAGGCCGGGTATCATTCTTAAGACCCTCTGTTGCTCAGGCCATTTCAGGTGGGTCTGGAAACCCACCATATTGTATAGGGTGCCGGCGGCATTATCCTGCCTAAGCTGAACCACGGCATAAGGCCTTTGATCTGTGTGCGGGTCGGTAAGGCCCACCGGTTTTAAAGGACCGTAGCGCATGGTGTCCTCTCCCCTGGAGGCAAGCACCTCGATGGGCATACACCCCTCAAAATTTACTTCTTTTTCAAATTCCTTCCGGGGGGCTCTTTCTGCCCCGGCCAGTTCCTCCCTAAACCTTATATATTCCTCCTTGTTCAGGGGACAATTTATGTAATCCGCCTCTCCCTTTCCGTACCTGGAGGAGAGGAAGGCCTTTTCCATGTTAATAGACTCCAGTGTTATTATGGGTGCTACAGCATCATAAAAATAAAGGTGCTCCTGGCCGGTCAGCTCCTTTATGGACCGAACCATGTCCTCCGGGGTAAGCGGCCCGGTGGCCAGCACCACTATACCTCCCTCCGGGATGGAAGGAATCTCCTCCCGGACAACCTCCACCAGAGGGTTTTCTTCCAGTGCCCCGGTCACTGCCGAGGAAAAAAGTTCCCGATCGACGGCCAGAGCGCCTCCGGCTGGTACCCTGTGACGGTCTGCCGCCGCTATTATAATCGAGTCCAGCCTGCGCATTTCTTCCTTCAAAAGGCCTACCGCGTTCTCCAGTGAGGCTGCACGAAGAGAATTGCTGCAGACCAGCTCGGCAAAACTCCCTGTCTGGTGGGCAGGGGTGGTTCGCTTAGGCCTCATTTCATACAGCCTTACCCTTACTCCAAGCCGGGCCGCCTGCCAGGCAGCCTCAGACCCGGCCAGGCCCGCGCCCACAACCGTTATATAATCCAAGACAAACCTCCTAAATACTTATACTGAAATCCTATGCTGTCGGAGGGGCCAGGGATGTATTCCCGACTGGTCGGAGGGGCCGAAGATGTATTCCCTGTTGGTCGGAGACAAGAGGTATTACCTGCCCTCTCCTGTCTCCGACAGGAGGTATTACCCTTTAGCTCCTCCGACCGTTCGGTAATGCCCTTGAGTACCTCCGACCAATTGGAAATACCCCTTAGCCCCTCCGACCGGAGGTATTACCCTCTAGCCTCTTCCCGACGCAATCTTGCCGGTCTTTTTCTGGGCCGGGCCTTCACCGCCGGAGGAACCGGTAACTTTTTTGGTCTTCTTTACCGCCCCGCCCTTCCCGGCCGCCTTGGAGGCGGTTTTTTTGGAGTCAGCCCCGCCCTTTCCGGCTGCTGCTTTGGAGGCTGTCTTTTTAGTGCCGGTCCCGGTTTTTCCAGCTGCACTGGCTGGGGCCTTGCGGGCTGTTTCCTTTTCTTCTCCATCCTTTTTATCCTGAATCCCGCAGTCGGGAGAGGAGCACTTTAGAGTTTCCTTGCCTCTGTTTTTTTTGATAACCATCATCCCGCCGCATTCCGGGCACTTTTCCTGGGAAGGGCGGTCCCACACGGTGAACTGGCAGTCAGGATATGAGCTGCACCCGTAAAAGGTCCTCCCCTTCTTGCTTCTCCTCAGTACCAGCTCCCCGGCGCACTGTGGGCACTTGACTCCGGTAGGCTCCAATAAGGGCCTGGTGTACCTGCACTCGGGAAAGCCGGGGCAGGCCAGGAACTTGCCATAGCGGCCCATTTTAATGACCAGGTTCCGGGAGCAGTTTTCACATAGCTCGTCAGTAACCTCATCGGCCAGGTCCACATGTCCTATTTCCTTTTCGGCCCTGGTCAGTATTTCCCTAAAGGGCACGTAAAAGTCTTTCAGCACCCCCACCCACTGGGTGTCACCCTCTTCTATGTTGTCCAGCTTATCTTCCATGGCGGCGGTAAACTCAACATCAATAATGTCCTTGAAGTATTCCTTGAGCAAATTAACCACCACAATGCCAAGCTCGGTGGGATAAAACTGCTTTTTCTCCTTGACCACGTAGCCCCGCTTCTGTATTGTTTCCACAATGGGGGCATAGGTGCTGGGCCGGCCAATGCCCTTTTCCTCCAGAGCCTTGATCAGGGTGGCATCGCTATACCGGGGGGGAGGCTGGGTAAAGTGCTGCTTCGGAACAAGGGCCTTCCTATCCAGCCGGTCTCCCTCGGCAAGCTGGGGCAGGGTCCGGTTGTCTTCCTCCTCCGTCCCCTCTTCCCGTGCCTCGGTATATACCCTCATGTAGCCGTTGAATTTTATTATTGATCCGGTTACCCGGAATGTGTAATTGCCGGCCTTTATGTCCACGCTGGTGGTGTCGATAACCGCCGGGCTCATCTGACTGGCCATAAACCTGTCCCAGACAAGCCTGTAAAGCCTGTACTGGTCACTGGTAAGAAATGTCTTTACCGATTCCGGCTCTCTGTCCACAGAGGTTGGCCTGACGGCCTCGTGGGCATCCTGTATCTTTCCCTTGGTAGCGGCAGCCGGTCTCACCCCGCTCCCTACATATTCCTTGCCATATCGCTTGCTGATAAAATCCGCTGCCTCCTGCCGGGCGGTATCGGAAACCCTGGTGGAGTCTGTCCTTATATAGGTTATAAGCCCTGAAGGACCCTCTTTACCAAGGTCTATCCCCTCGTAAAGCTGCTGGGCCACCGACATGGTCTTCCTGGCGGCAAAATTAAGTTTCCTGTACGCCTCCTGCTGAAGGCTGCTGGTGATAAACGGCGCCGGAGGCTGGCGAAGCTTTTCCCTGCGGGCAACCTTGGCCACCACAAAGCTCTTGCCCTTTAAGTCCTCCTGTATCTCATTTACCCTGGCCTCGCTGGGAATTTCAGCCTTCTGGCCACCTATCCTGTGCAGCCTGGCCTCAAAGGATTCCTTTCCCTTGGCCAGCAAGGCTGTAAGAGTCCAGTATTCCTCCTGGATAAAGGAATCTATTTCTTCCTCCCGGTCACAGATAAGGCGTACCGCCACAGACTGAACCCGCCCGGCGCTTAGGCCCTTTTTCACCTTTTTCCAGAGCAGGGGGCTTAAGTTATACCCCACCAGCCTGTCCAGAATCCGTCTGGCCTGCTGGGCGTTGACCCTGTTATCATCTATGGGCCTGGGGTTTTTTACAGCGCTTAAGACTGCATTTTTGGTAATCTCATTAAACTCTATGCGGCATTTCTGGCCGGGATCAAGCCCCAGCAGGTGCTGAAGGTGCCAGGCTATGGCCTCTCCCTCCCGGTCGGGGTCGGAGGCCAGCAGCACACGGTCAGCCTTCTTTACCGCGGTCCTCAGTTCCTTTATTATGTCTCCTTTTCCCCTGATGGCAATGTATTTAGGCTCAAAGCCCTTATCGGGGTCAACCCCGAACTGGCTTTTGGGCAAGTCCCTGATGTGGCCCATGGAGGCCTTGACAGAGTACTTGCTGCCTAAAAACTTGCCAATGCTCTTGGCCTTGGCCGGGGATTCAACAATCACCAGTGTTTTTTCCAAACAAGACACCTCAATTTTCTATCACTGTAACTGGTATTATAGTCTGAAAAACTTGATTTTAAAATATGATCGAATATGCCGTTCTATGCAAAATGATCTCATCTTATATTGCCTGAAGATACATAAAGCCTTCCGGTTAGCTGGTGGGCAAAGCCTTTCATCTCAAGAAAAGTAAGGGTAGCCAGGGCTTTTTGGGCGGGAAGCCCGGACCGCTCCACAATTTGGTCAAGGGTAACCGGATCCGTGGAAAGCACATCGCTGACGGCCTTTTCCTCGGGACTCAAACTGACCGCCGGGGTTTCAGGCTTATCCACCCTGAACAGCCGGTCCAGCCCCAGTTCCTCCAGCACATCCCCGGCATTCTCCACCGGCCTGGCCCCCTGCCTTACCAGCAGATTGGGGCCACGGCTAAGAGCAGAGGTTATATTTCCCGGCACGGCCATTACCTCCCGGCCTTGCTCCAGGGCAAAATCCGCTGTTATCAAAGCGCCGCTCTTTTCGGCGCACTCCACTATCACAACTCCACTGGAAAGGCCGCTGACTATACGATTCCTGATGGGAAAATGCCAGGGCTGGGGAGTGGTCTGCAGGGGAAACTCACTGATCACCGCCCCTGTCAAAGCTATCTGGTCCTTCAGCTTCCGGTTTTGGGCCGGATAGCCCACATCCACCCCGCAGCCCAGCACTGCCACCGTCCGCCCACCTGCGGCCAATGCCCCCTGATGGGCAGCAGTGTCTATGCCCCTGGCCAGTCCACTGACCACCGTGACCCCGGAGCCGGCCAGATCCCCGGCCAGTTTTTCAGCCACGGCCAGACCATAGCGGGTAGCCCTGCGGGACCCCACAACTGCCACCGACTGAATCCCGCTGTCATTAAATTCTCCTTTAACAAAAAGGCCCGGAGGAGGGTCAAATATTTTCTTAAGCAAATCCGGGTAGCCCGGGTCAATATATGAAAGAAAGGATACCCCTTTCTTTTCCAGGAAAGCCATTTCAGCCTCGGGATGAATTGACCTTCTCCGTAATACAAGCTCCCTGGCCCCATCCGGGGTAAAGCCTCCTATTGTTACCAGCTGCTTTTCAGTGGACCTCCAGGCATCAGCAGGGGAGCCGAATCGTTCGAAAAGGTGCCATGCCCTTTTGGCTGCCCCGGGCAAAAGAATCTGCCAGCCTAAATAGCACTCCCTTTGTTCCACCAAAATCACTTCCCGGTAACTTCTTCCATATTTATCAGAAGGGACTTCGGGGGGAACCGCCTGATTTCCTGCACCTTGCCGAAAATTTTTGTTTTCAGCCCTTTTCTAGGGATTAACCCCGGCATATTCTAAGGCAGTTGACACCCCTGTCCTGGCCGGGCTTTGCGCCGCCTCCAGAAGCCCGGCCAGGGACTGCCTGCGGCCTCTCATATCACCCAGCAGGTCACCATATTTTTCAATTCGCTGAAAAATAGTTTTAATGTTGAAGTGGGCCGGATTTACCTTCCTTTCTTCTATCTCCTCCCACAGCAGGGGAGTGGAAACCGGTGCCCCGGGCAGTGGCCTCAGGCTGTACTGAAAGGCCATAGTCCTTCCCCTGGCGTTTTGCAGGTAATCCAGATATATCTTACCGGCTCTTTTGGCCACCGCCCTCTCCACCGTAGCCCTGGCAGGGTACACCCCGACAATCAGATCGGCCACGTACTGCATGGCCGCTGTCACTGTGCGGAAGGGATAGACACTCTCAATGGGGACAAAAATATGCAGCCCGCTGGCCCCCGAAGTCTTGGCAAAGGGTTTCAGTCCGTATTCCTCCAGTACCCTTCTGCAGAGAAGGGCGATATCCATAACATCCTCAAAGGAGGTTCCCTCCGCCGGGTCCAGATCCATTACCGCTATGTCCGGGCACTCAACATTATCCAGTACCGAAAGCCAGGCATGAATCTCTATGCAGGCCTGGTTGGCCAGCCAGACAAGGGTGGCCGCGTCATTGCAGACAATATAGTTTATATTCTTTTCCGAGTGTCTAACCGGATAGGTCTCTATCCAGTCCGGGGCATAGTCGGGGCACTCCTTTTGATAGAATGACTCTCCGGCAATCCCGTCTGGATATCTTTTCATGACTAGGGGCCGATTCCGCAGGTGGGGTATGAGCACCGGGGCAATGTCCGAGTAATACCCCACCAGTTGCGCCTTGGTGATGCCCCCGGGCCAGAAAAGCTTTTCCAGGTTGGTAAGCCTGACCTCGCGCCCCTCCACCCGGACAACAGTGCCGCCCATGAATAGCCCTCCGTGTTTTTGGTTATTTTCCCTCAATAGCGATATAAAGTTGTATTCTAAAAAAGGTATTTATTGACGATAATATATCAATGTCCTAACCAAAGAGAAAAAATAAGAGTGGCGAAGGAGCTTCCGCTAAGATGGAGTTTCAATGGGACAGGGACAGGATAATTTTACTGTCTTCGATTATAGTAAGTATTGCGGTGGCGTACCCAATTCTTAAGGTGGACTGGAAAAGGTACGGACTTCTTTTTATAATGACCGGGGTGATTGGGAATATACTTTGCTATATGTTTGTGAAGCTTGGCTTTTATTCCTTCCCCAGGGTTCTTTTTCCCCACATTGTGCAAATGCCCTTTTTCACCGTTCTGACGGTTTTCCCCTTTATTGTTATCGCGGGGGTGAGATACAGCCCTGCCGCCTGGGCCTGGAAAATTCCTTTTTACTGGGCCGTGGTCCACCTGGGCATGACTGCCGAAACACTGGCCATGCTTAACACCAAGCTGATAGTGTACCACTCACCGTGGGATTTCTGGGACTCTTATACCTGGTGGTGGATTTTTTTACTGCTTTTTGAGTGGGTAGGGGGCCTTATAATCCCTGCCGACCGGAGAAAGCCGCTTAACATTAGTCTTTTCAGCTATGGGAAAAGTGTATTTGCAGTCTTTCACTTTATAGTAATAGTCACCATATTCCTGGGTGGCTACTACCTTGGAATAACCGCCAGACATTGAAGCTGCCGGGCTATAAAGAAGGAGTTCCGGGTTTCCGGGACTCCTTCTTTATAAAGGCAAAACAATAGGCTATTATTTTACCGTAAAGCCTATCCGATATCCTTCATCAAAAGATGAATCTCTTCAAAATCCACCGCCAGAGAGTTCATGCCGGACTTGAAGTTGTTCATGGCGCTGGCCATCCTGTCCATTACATTCCTCATAACCTCCAGTTTTTTGCCGGCATCCTGGTCAAACCCCATAATAAGCAGTATTAGTATCAGAAATAGAATATACGGGTTGGTACTGGTGCCCATAAGGCTGTTCCCCCCTCTTTATAACAAATCACGCTCTGGTGAAGCCTTTCCTCCATTCTATGTTCTTTTACAATAAGGAGTACCATACCATTTTATGTATATTTGCAGGTCAATACTTAAGGCAACGAACACTCCCGTGGTTCCTTGTCAGGCCTCAGCCCTTTAAAGGAGGGGTGCCTCAGATAACCATCGCCGGTTATTTCCAGGTATTGCACCGCACAGACCAGCACCGGCCTTACCCAGGTCGCTCCGGTCTTTTCCCCCCGGGGTACGGGGAGGGGGGGGCTTTCTATTTTCAATGAGTCCAGCTTAGGCAGCAGCTCTTCCTCGGCTTCCCTGCCAAACCCGGTTCCCACCTTCCCGGCAAAGGAAAGTTTACCGCCCTCAAAGGAGCAAAGCAGGAGAGACCCCAGCTTTCTCCCCCCCTTTCCCGCCCTGTAGCCGCAGATTACCAGGTCAGCCTCATTTGTATGTCTTATTTTTTTCCAGTAGGGAGATCTCTTTCCGGGCAGATAGGGGCTTTTAAGTGCCTTGGCCACAACTCCCTCAAGTCCTTTTTGACGGGCGGCCCCGGCCAGCAGCAGTCCCTCCCCCCGGACGAATTCGGGTACAGCCAGAACAGAATCACCTTTTACAGCTCCGGCCAAAAGATCCTTTCTCCTCTCCAGGGTCTCCTCCAGCACTGCCCTCCCGGAAACATAAAGAATATCAAAAGCCAGAAACCTGGCGGGTGAGCTTTCAGCTGCCCTCTTTATTCTGCCCGGGTCCAAAAGCCTTCCCCTGCTCTGAAGCTCACGAAAAGAGGGCCGGCCTTCGGAAAAAACCACCAGTTCCCCGTCAAGCAGGGCCGGCAGCCCCCTGACATTTAAGTGCATACAGCTCAGTTCCGGAAAAAGACCGGAAATATCAAGCAGGTTGCGTGAACGTATCTCGGTCACCCCGCTGTCCAAATAAGCCATGGCGCGGTAGCCGTCCCACTTAACCTCGAAAAAATAATCACTGCTGTCGAAGGGATCGGACTTAACCGCCAGCATCGGCCTGGTCAGCGGAATTGGCGTTTTGCCTGCCACGAGCGGCACCTCCCGGTCAGTTGTCATATTGTGGATGTTCTTCCAATAGATTAAAGATAACGGCCAGTTAAATGCTCCATTTATTTTATCTCCGGGTGGGTTGCATACATGGACAACACTCCTATGCTTGTATTACTGTTTCTTCTCATCATCGCCATAATAGGAAAATCAAACCTGGTGGCCATGGCCAGCTGCATCCTGATGGCTGTTAAATTTTCCGGCATGGAGCAATTTGTGCTGCCGGTGCTGGAAAAAAGAGGCCTCAAATTGGGGCTTTTGGTGCTGATGGTCTATATATTGCTGCCCCTGGCCAAGGGGCAGGTCAGTACAAAAGAGTTAAAATACAGCTTTTCAACGGTGCCCGGAGTTATTGCCCTTTTCGGCGGCGCCCTGGCTACCCACCTGAACAATGAGGGCTTAAAGCTCATGAAGGTGATGCCTGAGATAATTTTTGGAATGACGGTAGGCACTATACTGGGAACAGTCTTTTTTAAAGGAATTCCCTGCGGCCCGGTTATGGCGGCAGCCGTTACCGCCATACTGCTGGAGGTATACAGTCTCTTTTAGCTTAAGGGACTGGAATCCCGGTCAGGAGACAGTAGACTGCTCAGGGGTAATACCTTGGGTCGGGAGACAGGAGACAGTAGTCAGGGTATTCCTAACAGGTATTTTGCAGCAGTAAATTGAGGAATGCGGGGTGACAGGAGGTACTACCCCAAAAATCTCCTGTCTCCTGTCTCCTGTCTCCTGACCTGAAAGCAATGCCTGTTAGCAGTCTCCTGACCCTAAATCATTCTATTGAGCCTTAGATCTCCTCCTGCGGGCAGGGGCGGGCGGGGCTTTCTCTGTTTCGGCCCCCCCTGTCCTGGCCTTTTTGGCCAGGTCTATGCTGGCCTTGAGGGCCGACATCAGGTCCACCACGTTATCAGCCCCGGGAGCGGCCGGCGCCTCTACCTCCTGGCCGGTAATTTTGGCGTGAATGGACTCCATCAGCGCCTCCCGGTAGCGATTGGTGTATTTTTCCGGCTCAAAGCGGGAAGAAAGGTTTTCCACCAGGTTAACAGCCATTTTAACCTCGTTGTCATGAAGCTCCACCCGGTAGCCCAGCTCATCTATCATAGCCGGGCTTCTGACCTCTTCCGGGTAGAACATGGTGCTCATCACAAGGGTATTTTGGGCTGTCCTTAAAATGGCCAGGGCCTCCTTGCTCCTTATGACCACCCGGGCCACAGCCACCTTTTTGGTTTCCCCCATGGCCCTTTTTAATAGTTCGTACACCTTCTGCCCGCCTTCCCCCGGAGCCAGGTAATAGGCTTTATCATAAAACACCGGATCTATCTCACCCAGGTCCACAAAGTCCAATATCTCCACACTGCGGGTCTTTTCCCCCGGGAGACGTTCAAAATCCTCCTCTTTCATGACCACAAACTTGCCCTTTTCGTATTCGTAGCCCCGCACAACCTCCTCCTGGGCAACCTCGGTCTCGCAGTACGGGCAGTATTTACGGTACTGAACGGGCGTTTTGCACTTCTCATGCAGGTAATTAAATTTCACGTCCTTTTTTTCGGTGGCCGCATACATTTTAACAGGCACATAAATAAGTCCGAAGCTTACCGCTCCTTTCCATAAAGGACGCATCTCGCGTCACCCCCAATCTTTTTTTAGGATTCCCCTGTTTAAAAATTATAAAAAAATACTTATAATAAATTCACATTATTGTGACGTAAATAATGTAAATGGATTTGGAGGAAATAATGAGATACCTTAATTTACTGCTGCTGGCAGTACCCCTGGCTATTTACATGGAATTTACACATGCTAACGAGGCCGCCATTTTTCTGATGACCCTACTGGCTATAGTGCCCCTGGCCGCAGTTCTGGGCAAGGCCACCGAGGAACTGGCGGTGCACACCGGGCCCCGGGTGGGGGGACTGATTAACGCCACCCTGGGAAATGCCGCCGAGCTTATAATAACCATACTGGCCCTAAGAGAGGGGCTTATTGCAGTAGTCAAGGCCAGCCTGGCCGGCAGCATATTGGGCAACATACTTCTGGTGCTGGGCCTCTCAGCCTTCATAGGGGGGCTGAAGCATAAGAAGCTCTGCTTCAGTGAGTGCGTGGCCAACCTGAACACCTCGCTTCTGCTGATGATCGTTACCGCCCTGTCGGTGCCGGCCATTTTTTCCTTTTCCGGGCATATAAGCCCTGATCATCTTCAGACCCTGAGCCTATGGACCGCGGTAGGACTTGTTTTTATATACTTAACCAGCATGGTCTTTTCTTTCAAAACTCACAGGTACCTTTTTCATATAGAGCACGCGGCCCACGAGTCTGAATGGAGCCTGGGCAAGAGCCTGGGCATAATGATACTATCCGTGGTGGCCATCGTGGTTATGAGTGAAATTCTGGTTACTTCCCTGCGTCCGGCCACTGCAATACTGGGTCTTTCGGAAATATTCGTGGGACTTATACTGGTGCCCATAGTGGGCAATGCCGCTGAGCACAGCGCGGCCGTGCTGATGGCCCTAAAAAACAAGATGAACATTGCCCTCGAAATAGCGGTGGGATCGTCGGTGCAAATTGCCCTTTTCGTGGCGCCGGTGCTGGTTTTCCTGGGCTATTTCTTCGGACACCCGATGAACCTTCTCTTCACCCCACTGGAGATATTATGCATTATACTGGCCATAGTGGTGGTCAACAACATGGTCCGGGACAACGAGACAGACTACCTGGAGGGGCTTATCCTCTTTGTGACCTACCTCCTTATATCAGTTGGCTTTTTCTTGCTCTAAAAACATGCTCATACTGCTAATCAACCCGGTCGGAATACAGAATTCAGAAGTCAGAATTCAGAATGAGAAAGCATTCCTTTTCGCCCAATGATTTAGAAGCATAAAACGCCGCCCAACGGGCGGCGAAAGCAAGAATCATACTGTTAAAGCCTGTGCTGTTGTATTCAAACAAGTAATGCCCAAACCATTCTGAATTCTGTATTCTGCCCTGAAAATAACGGCTACAAAAAGGCAACACCTAACTAAACCTCAATAAAAGGGTTTTAACAACATTGCTTTTTAAGACAAAACAAACAACGAAAACCTTAAGCAGCCTCGATCTTGACCTGGTATCCTAACATCTCAAGCTGTTTGATAGCACGGTTTTTAATAGCCTTGGCGTTAACTTTAGCAAAGTAATCTGCACCCATTTCCTGGTAAGGCAGGTGATTCTTCAAAATAGAATAGATGATAACCAGCATGGAGTGAGCAACAGCAACTGCGGCTTTGTTAGCGCCGCGCCGGGCAGCGATCCGGTGGTACTGAGCAGAAAGATACGTATCCTTGGTGCGTGAAGCTGCTTTGGCGGCCTGGATCAACGTAGTGCGCAAGAGCGGATTCCCCTTGGTAGTTTTAGCTTTCTTGCGTTTGCCGGCGCTCTCGTTGTTTCCTGGACAGAGCCCTGACCATGAGGAGATGTGTGACGTAGTGAGAAAGCGGGACATATCCGTGCCGATACAGGCCAGGACGGTCTGAGCGCTCCTCACCCCGATACCGGGGATTTCATCAAGAAGCGCGATCTCCTGCTCAAAAGGGCGCATCTGTTCCTCGATTTCTTGATCTAGCTTGGCGATCTGCTGATCGAGACAGTCGATATGCACTAGTTGCATGGAAATCATCATCCGCTGGTGTCTGCCCACCATCCCCACGAGGGCCTGCTCCAATTGCTCTTTTTTGCTTTTTAGTCTCCTCCTGGCCATATTCGCCAGGAACGCCGGATCATCGACGCCTGAGACGATGGCATTGAGCATAGAGCGTCCGGAGACTCCAGTGATGTCGGTCACTACCGAGGCAAGTTTGATGCCGGCGCCCTCAAGCACTTTTTGAATCCGGTTTACTTCGCGGGCGCGTTCCTCGACCAGGCTCTTGCGGTAGCCGACCAACTCTTTCAGTTCTCTCTGTTTACGGTTCTGGATGAAGCTGCCTTTAAGGAGGCCGTGACGGAGCAGATTAGCGATCCACTCGGCATCCTTGACATCGGTCTTACGCCCAGGAACAGCCTTTATGTGTTGAGCGTTTACCACTAGGACTTCCTTCAGGTCGTAATGCTCCAGGATGTTGTAGATTGGCTTCCAGAAGACACCGGTTGATTCCATGGCCACGTGCGTGCAGCCCTCAGCTTTGATCCAGTCAGCCAGGTTGAGCAGATCGGCAGTCATGGTACCAAACGTTCTTAACTCCTTTCCTTTGGGAGTAATGATACAGGCTGTGATGGTATTCTTGTGAACATCCAGTCCACAACAGTGTGAATAGAGGACTTCCATTTGTGTTTGCACTCCTTTAGCGGTTTTTATTGGGCTGGTGCAGTGACCTAAAAGAGGCATTCTGCCCTGCGTGCTTCCCTTATGGGAGCAACATTCTGTGGTGCACCAGATCGCTGAGGTCTGTCTGGCTTACGGGCTTATAAAGCACCAATGAAAAATCGACCTCGCTTCGCCAGCCGCTAAAGGATTAATTCGTCAGACCCCATTTTCGTTCCTCTGATGGTGCCGCTCTTAGCGGCATGGGGGTCTGGCTTCTGAATTCTGGATTC
>JUEB01000021.1 GCA_000802095.1 Peptococcaceae bacterium BICA1-7
ATACGTTGGAGCACCTCATCACACAGCCGGGGTGGCAGGCATGGGTGGCCTTGCCCCCGCGGGCCACGGCCACTTCGGCCAGCTTTTCGCCGGAAACCTCGTTGGCCCTGTCAAAGCGCCCGAAGCGGAAGTTACGGGTGGGCAGTGTGCCTGCCTCGTTGATGATGTTCATGAGCACGTTGGTGCCGTAGGAGGGCAGGCCCTGGCCGCACACCGGGTGGTCCAGCAGTATTTTGGCGAATTTCTTGGCCGAGGCCTTGAATTTCTCCTGGTCCTTTACCGGGGCGTCAAAGGTGCCGGGGCTGTCCACCACTATTACCTTTATCTTCTTTGATCCCATTACAGCACCCAGCCCGCCCCTTCCGGCGTAGCGGCTGCTGTTGCCCTCGGTGTCATTGTTGGTTATCCCGGCGGACTGCATGAGCATCTCTCCGGCCGGCCCTATGGTTATTACGGCCACTTTTTTCCCGTAGCGCTCCCTGCACAGGGCGGTGACCTCATAGGTCCCCTTGCCGGCCAGGTCATTGGCGTTAAAGAGCCCGGCGCCGTCTTTGGTTATTTTTATGCCGTGCCAGTCGCTGCCCTGGGGCATTCCCTCCAGCACCACGGCCTTTATGCCAAGGCTGGCCAGCTTCTGGGAGGTTATCCCTCCGGCGTTGGCCTCCTTGATGCCTCCGGTAAGGGGGCTCTTGCCGCCCACCGAAAGCCTTCCGGAAGATGGTGCGCTGGTTCCGGAAAGCAGCCCGGGAGCAATAACTATCTTGTTGTCCTCTCCCAGCGGATCGCAGCCTGCCGGCACCTCGTCCAGCACCAGCTGTGAGGTCAGCGCCCTGCCCCCCAGCAGGGCATACTTTTGGGGAACCTCTTCATATTTAAGCTCTTTTGCTGACATATTGACTCTTAGCACACCGTACATATTTTCTTTCTCCTTAGCTACACACTGCGCTTTATCCTCAGGCTTATCACCGCAGCACTCCTTTTTTTCCCCGCCGGGAGAGCCTCCGCCCTCCTCAGACTCCCCCATGGCGCCGCGATATATATCGATAATGTCGGCCATGGTGGCGGTCCTGGGATTGGTAGCGCCGCAAGCGTCCTTCATGGCGTTTTCGGCCATTATATAGAGATCCTTGTCCTTTACTCCCAGGCCCTTCAGCCCGGTGGGAATGCCCACGTCGGCGGACAGCCTGCGGATGGCGGCTATGGCCACATCAGCGGCGTCACGTACTGAAAGTCCACCGGTATTCTCTCCCATGGCGGCGGCTATCCCGGCAAACCGCCCGGGGCAGGCAATCAGATTGAACTGGCAGACATGAGGCAGCAGTATGGCGTTGCACACACCGTGCGGAAGGTTGTAGAAGCCTCCCAGCTGGTGGGCCATGGCGTGCACGTAGCCCAGGCTGGCGTTGTTAAAGGCCATTCCCGCCAGGAACTCGGCATAGGCCATCTTATCCCTGGCCTCCATGTTGCCGCCGTTGGCCACCGCGTTGCGCAGATTCTCAGATATAAGCTTTATGGCCATAAGGGCCGCCGAGTCGGTAACCGGGGTGGCTGCTATGGAAACATAGGCCTCCACCGCGTGGGTCAGTGCGTCCATGCCGGTGGCCGCAGTCAGCGCCGGGGGCATACCGGCCATTAGCACAGGGTCGTTGATGGCTACATTGGGGGTTACCCTCCAGTCCACTATGGCCATCTTTACATAGCGGTCGGTGTCGGTGATGATGCAGAAGCGGGTCATTTCCGAGGCCGTTCCGGCCGTGGTGTTTATGGCAATGAAAGGGGGCATGGCCTTCCGGGACTTGTCCACTCCCTCGTAATCACGTATATTGCCGCCGTTGGTGGCCACAATGCCTATGCCCTTGCCGCAGTCGTGGGAGCTGCCGCCCCCCAGGGAAATAATCATGTCACAGCAATTGTCCTGGTATACCTTCAGCCCGTCATGCACATTTTTATCAGTGGGGTTTGGCTCTGCGCCGTCAAAAATTACAGCCCTGCAGCCGGCCGCCTCCACCTGCTCTTTGATCTGGCCGGCCATTCCCGATTTCGCCAGAAATGCATCGGTAACTATCAGCGCGTTGGTGCCGCCCATAACCTTAACCTGGTTCCCCACTTCCCTGGAGGCTCCCACCCCCATCAGGTTTACCGTGGGTATAAAGTAGCCGTATACCTGTTCTCCTAAAGCCATTGATAAATACCTCCCCTTATATTTGATGGAAACCTGCCGGAGACTTTG
Organism: Peptococcaceae bacterium BICA1-7; assembly: GCA_000802095.1. Classification (GTDB taxonomy): domain Bacteria; phylum Bacillota; class Desulfotomaculia; order Desulfotomaculales; family Desulfocucumaceae; genus BRHc4a. Next base: position 2,231 of record JUEB01000021.1, read on the forward strand.
CTTAATAGCTTTTGAAATAAAACAAACCCTCCAAAAGTTCTGCAAATTCCCCGTAGAATTCAAGTGCACCCTGTAATATTGCAACCGCTGTGCCTGACCGGAGGATCTATAGTACATACCTAAGCACCGGTCCGTCAAAACCGCACCCCGAGGCCATTATAGAATACAAGGAAATTACTGGCTGACTGATCCAGGCCAGTTTTGCCGCTGAATAGTTTTGGCCAGTGTCCCAAAGTGGAGCGCCCTCAGACTGGAATGGGGCATATATGCCCCGGAATGGAACAATATTATTACTTTAAAAAAGGCAATATTTGCAGGATTTTGGCATGTTTTGTCTAATTTACATTTTATAGCCTTAGCAAAAACCACCAAATTGTTAATAGCAGAGTTACATCCTTTGTTTTTAAATATTAAAGTACAGAGGGAGGAATGGGATGGAAGGTTAGGATCATATAACAATTATGTCTTTTGTAAAAGAAGAAAAAGCAAATGAATGTTTGCAAGGGAAGAGGAGTGTAATTGTGTTTTTCAGAAAGCAGAAAGCCAATCCCGTTAATCATGACAGGGCTGACTTTACCGCGGCAGTGGCAACCTTTTCATTAGCTCACACCGAGCTTATTTCCTTTCTGGCCATGCTGAAGGTGCAGGAAATATCAGGGAGCGCCAATGAGCTTAACACTATAGGTCAGAGCATGGCGGCCATGACAGAGGAGGTGTCGGCCTCGGTCATGACTATAAACACCTCCATACAGCAGGTCACCTCCGGCGCCCAGGAAAGTGTAGATAAAATAAATGAGCTTTCCCAGCTTGGCCATAAAACCGAGGCTCTCCTGAAGGATATGATCGGTAATGTTGATGAATTGGGCTCCCAGGTAAAGCACATAGACGAGATAAGTCAAAATGTTTCGGACATAGCCGACCAGACTAATCTGCTGGCCTTAAACGCTGCCATTGAGGCCGCCCGGGCAGGGGAGGCCGGCAGGGGCTTTAATGTTGTGGCGGAAGAGGGGAGAAAGCTGGCGGGCCAGACAAAAGAAGCCGTCGGCAATGTTACGCAGATATCCGATCAGATGCATGTAAAATCTAATTCAACCAACGGCTATATATTGCAGGTGCAGGACACCTTTACCCAGTACCTGGACAATTCCAACTCGGTGGGTGAAACAATAAAGCAAAGCACTGAAAAAATAGAAGAGTGCGCCGGAATGATTGAAAATATAACCAGCGCCATGGAGGAGCAAAGCGCCACCGCCGGGGAACTGTCCACCACCTCCGATGAGCTGACCAGAAACAGTGCATACATAGGCCAGGTATTGAAGGGGGAGGCCAATAATCTTATTACGGCAGTAGCGCCAAGTTTAATAATTTCCGGCAGCGGCTCAGTGGTAAACAATCTGGCGGCGAGACTAATAGACCATGCCAATTTTCTTAAGAAAACAATGGCGGAGGCCGGCAAGGGCATGAAAGTTACAGCCCACCATGAGTGCGCCTTTGGCAGATGGTACAATGAAAATAAAAACATATATGGGAATATTAAGGCCTTTAAAGATATAGACGAGCCTCATAAAAGGGTGCATGAGGCCGGCGGAAGACTATCCAATTCCTTCTCCTCAGAGAATGTGGAGGAACTTATGCAAGCCTCCACGGAAATTCTTAAAAGCTTTATCAAACTATATGAAAACCTGAAGGCTGAAAGCTGAACCAGGGTTACTGACGCAAAACCCCCGCACACCATAAACAATACCGTGCCTTCAACGGCACGGTATTTTGTACTCCTTCAATTTTCTGTACAGAGTATTTCTGCCTATGCCAAGAGTCCTGGCAGCCAGGGTGACATTGCCGTTATGAAAGGCCAGCGCCCCGGCCAGCGCCCTGGACTCCAGTTCCCTCAGGGGGGGCGGGGCCGGGAGGGGCAGCCCCCTGGAGGCCATTTCCCGGCCCACCCTGTCCTCCAGTGACTCGATCATCCCATATACCCGGTAAAGCTCCTCAGGAGTTAGCGCGCCAAGGTTATCCAACCGGGAGGAAAAAATATCCGGCCACTGGCCCGGTGGCTGGTCCCAAACTTCACCGCCCCCAGGAGGGCCCGGTAGGGAAACCGTCCGGGAGAGATGGCAGGATCCAATCCTCTCGGGGATATGTCCCGGCAGTATCACCGGGCCGTCACAAAGCGCCACAGCCTGCTCCACCGTATTGGACAGCTCCCGGACATTCCCGGGCCATCCGTAGCCCATAAAAAGCTCCATGGCGCCGGATGAAACATCCAGTGACTGCTGCTCCCTTTTATCGGCGCTCCTTTTTATAAAGTGGCTGATCAGCTGCGGGATATCATCCCTGCGGTCCCTAAGCGGAGGTACAGTCAGCCGCACAACATCCAGGCGGTAAAACAGGTCCTCCCGAAAAAGCCTTCCCCTGACAGCCTCCTCCAGGTCAACATTGGTGGCCGCTATTATACGGACATCTGTTCTTATGGGCTTTTCCCCGCCAATCCTCAGGAATTCGCCGGTCTCCAACACCCTTAAGAGCTTTACCTGAATAGACGGGCTGGACTCCCCTATTTCGTCCAGGAAGAGGGTGCCCTGATTGGCCAGCTCGAAGATGCCCCTGCGCTGTCCCGAAGCTCCGGTAAAAGCCCCTTTTTCATGTCCGAACAGCTCGCTGTCCAGAAGATTGTCAGGAAGAGCCCCGCAGTTTACCGGAATAAATATTCTGTCCGAGCGGCCGCTGGCGGCGTGGATGAAGCGGGCCAGCACCTCTTTGCCGGTTCCGGTTTCACCCTGAATAAGAACATTTATACTTTTACCGGCAATCTTGTGGGCTATGGAGGCCAGCCTGATCATCTGGGTGGTTTTCCCCACCTGAAAGCCGACTCTGAGGCTGGTCTCCAGCCACTCAGGGCTGCTCCCGCCCTCAGATCCGGCCCCGGTGCCGTACTCAGCCGCCCTTCTGACCAGAGACTCCACCTCGGCTATGTCTTCAAAGGGCTTTTCGATATAGTCAAAGGCTCCCAGCTGAATGGCCTTGACTGCCGAGCGGGTTGTGCTGTACCCGGTCATTATGATGACCTCGCTGTGGGGACGCCGGTTCTTTATGTCTTTTAGCAGGGTAAGCCCGTCAGAGTCAGGCAGCTTCAGGTCCACCAGGGCCACGCTGAAATCTTCTGACTCTATGGCAGCCCTGGCGTCGGCCCCGCAGTTGGCCATTATTACCCTGTAACCCTTCCTTTCCAGAAGGTACCGGAAAAAATTACCTACCTCCACCTCATCGTCCACGATCAGAATAGTGGGATTTATTCCACCGGCTGCAGCCACAGGCTCACACCTCCTCCTCACCTTCCGGGTCCAGGGGCAGCGCCAGTGAGAAAACGCTGCCCTCACCCTGGCTGCTGCTGACATCAATGGTTCCACCATGGGCCTGGGCTATTCCCAGGCTCACGCTCAGCCCCAGCCCGGTGCCCCTGGAGGCATCCTTGCTGGTAAAAAAAGGATTAAAGATTCTACTCATGTACTCCGGGGGTATGCCGGCTCCATTATCCTCCACCGAGGTGGTCACCCACCTCTGCCCATCTTCCCCTGTGCTAACCGAGGTGGAGATAACTATCAGCCTGTCCCTGTCCAGCCCCTCCAGAGCATCCCTGGCATTGAGAAGGAAATTAAGGAGAACCTGATCCAGCTGGTGCCCGTTGGCGCTGACACAAGGCAGATCCGGGTCGAGGCTGAGCCTTATCCCGATATTATTTCTGTTTATCTGGTACTGTATAAGGCTTAAGACCCTTTCTACCACAGCATTTAAGCTGGTGGGCTCCAGGGGCTGGTGGTCCTGGCGGGAAAAGGTCAGCAGATTCTGTATTATTTTCCTGCACCTTAGCCCGCAGCTAACCACATCGTTAAGCAGTCCCTCCGGTGAGCCGGTCAGTCCGCCTTCACGCAGAAGCATCTGGGCATTGCCAATAACAACCGTCATGGGGCTGTTCAGCTCGTGGGCGACCCCTGCGGCCATCTCCCCAATAGCTGCAAGCTTGGCGGACTGGACCAGCTGCGCCTCCATTTTAACCTGTTCGGTGATATCTTTTATATGGTGGATAACAGCGTAGATTTCATTATTCTGGTTTAACACCGGGTAATAAAAAACATCCAAAACCCTTCCCGATGGGCGCTGCACCCGCCGGTACGCCGGTGACCCGGTTTTATAGACCTCTTCCAGAAGGCAGTTGGCACACTTTTTTTCCCTTCCCCACAATAGCTGGTGACACTTCCCCTTAAAGCCTTTTTTACAGGAAGAGTTCTCATGCCCGTCCATCCTGTCATTAAACCTTATAATGTTAAAATTCAGGTCGATTAGAAATATAGGATCGGTAAGGGCGCGGAAGGTTTCCTCCCACTCTCTCTGACCCTGCACCACCTTTTCGTAAAGCCTGGCGTTCTCTATGCAGATAGCCAGCTGGTCGGCCAGCTGCCGGGTAAATTTCAGGTCCTGCTGGCAGTAGGCTGACTCCTGAACACTGCCTGTGATAAGCACTCCTATAGCCTCACCCTTAACCAGCAGAGGGTCAAGCACCAGGGAGGTAAGCCCCAATTGCCTTACCGGGCTGCAAAATTTGGCGACGCCATCATCGGGCCCCTTAAAATGGTAAATCCGACTCTCGCCGATCCTGAAGACCTTCCATATCAAAGAAGACCGGGGCACGTTCTGCCCGGTGCAGTCGCAGGCCGGCACCATGGCCGTATAGACAAGGCTCCTCCCCATGAAAAGCGCAATCCCCAGAAAATCACAGGGAATAACCAGGGGCAGCTTGCCGTGCACCCTGCCGATTATATCCTCCAAAGTCATATCTATGTTTATGTCCCGGATGATCTGGTGGATAATCTCAAGCCGGTTATTTTGCTTGATTATTTCAGCATTGCGCTGCTTTAGCTCAACGTAATAATTAAGCTTGGAGGAATTAACCCCGGTCAGGTTCTCTATCAGCTTATACTTATCAGTTTCCACAGGGAGTCCCTCCTATAGCCACCCGGTAGATGCCGGCTATGTCCTGCACTCCGGCATCCCTGGGATTGGTTATTATACAGGCGTCTTTTAAAGCACTGGCGCTTAGCTCGAGGATAAGCTCCTCCTTCAGCTCCGGAACGGACAGCCTGTCCCGCAAACCTATATCACGGGCCAGGCGGCGCACCGCCCCTACCGCCTTTTCCGCCGCACCCCACCTGCTCAGCCCGGCAGTATCCTCCCCGAAGGCCTCGGCCACCAGCCTGTATTTTTCCGCACAGGCGATCATGTTAAATTCCATTACATGGGGCAGCAGCACGGCATTTGTTTCACCGTGGTGAAGGTCGAGGAGCCCGTCAATCTGGTGGGTCATAGCGTGGGTAGCGCCCAGAATACCGTTGGAGAAGGCCAGTCCGGCCTGCAGGCTGGCCATAAACATGGCTGTTTTGGCCTCCAGGTTGGTGCGGCAGGCCACGGACTCTCTGAGATTGCTGGCTATCAGCCTGATGGCGCTTATGGCCTGCACATCGGTAAGAGGTGTGGCCGCAAGGGATACAAAGGACTCTATGGCGTGGCTCAGCGCATCCATGCCGGTGGCTGCGGTAAGCCAGGAGTCCTTGGTTTGCAGCAAAACGGGGTCTATTATGGCTATGTCCGGCACCAGGGACTTTGATATAATAGCCATCTTAACCTTTCGCCCCTTATCCACCACTATGGCAAATTGGGAAACCTCGGAGCCGGAGCCGGCAGTGGTAGGCACCATCACCATGGGTGGAAGGGGGCGCCTGATCCTGTTTACCCCCTCATAGTCTCTGATGGCTCCCCCGTTGGAGGCCAGTATGGCAATAGCCTTGGCCACATCAATGGGACTGCCCCCGCCCACCGCCAGAAGCGCATCACAACCGGACCCGGTGTATTCTTTTACCCCCTCGGCAACCTCCCTGTCCTTGGGATTGCTGGTAATATTGCTCCAGACATGGTACTCCAGGCCTGCTTCCCTCAGATAAGATACCGACTGCTCCACCCAGCCGCAGTTAAGAACGCCGGGGTCGGTCACTACAAAAACTTTGTTGGCCCCCAGCCTCAGTACGCTTTCTCCAACCTGGCTCAGTGCCCCCACCCCGAAAATAATCTCAGGGGCCACAAATTTACTTATATTCATCAATCTTCCTCCGGGATAGATGTTTACATTTTTATTCAGTACAGTTTTTAAACTAGTTAATGATATTATCCTTTAGCTATTACTTCTTTATCAATCGTTATATTTTAGCAGTGCTTACATGTTATTTTACAAAAGCAATATACTCCCCGTAAAAGTAAAAAAACCCGGAACAACAACATTCCGGGTCAAACTGTTTACAAGCCCATTGATTATAATACTTTCTTAAAAATTCCGGGCTGCTTACTATTATCAGCTTTTCAAATAGTATCTGGACATGATGGCCATTTTCCTGTAGTTACGGCGGAAGGTAGCTGATGCAAAGCTGTAGTTTTCCAGCACCTCCCTGAAAAACTTTTCAGCCACGGACTTCCTGCCGTGCTTCCTGAGGAGCTTTCCTGCCTCAAAAAAGGCCTGCACCGATCCGTGTCTCAAAAGGCTGACCTCCAGGTCTGATAGTTTTTTATCCCCTCCATCTTTTTGGTCCAGCAGGGATCTCATCATGTATATGTAGGGAAAGCCATGGCTTATCTTGGGGTTCATTTCCACCGCCCTGGCTATTTCCTCTATTCCCCGCCCGGCCTCGCCTGTTTCATAGCAGGCCGCTCCCAGGTAGAAGTGCACCTCAGGCCAGTCCTTCATCCTCGGGTAGGCCCTCTCCAGAAATTCATAAGCCTGGCGGTAGCGCCCCCTGTTAAAATAATTTATGCCCAGCTCCAATAGGGCGTCACCATTGTGAGGATTTGCCCTGACCACCTTCTCCAGCTCCGACGTTCTTCTTTTTCTACGCCAGCGGGCTCCAAAGTCCGGCAAAAGTCCTATATAGCGCCGGTCAATAAATAAGTAAATAATTATTATTACTGCCAGGGCAAGCAGGGGGCTGCCTGTCAGGTAGGTGATCAGAGAAAAAATAAGGATGCTTTTCATTTTGCTGCTCCAATCCTTGTTATGAGCATATTATATTTGCCCTTTTATTCTATGGCAAGTAATTCCACAGAACCGCTCAGGACCTGTTATAAATTTTAGCATAACATAACAATTCCTTAACCTTACCTTAACATACTTTAAAAAGGTTTTTTAACTATGTTAAAGAATAAAAAGATTTAAAACCCCCCCCAACGCTTTGGGGTTCGTGAGAGGTTTTTTACAAAATGAAAAGATTACTCCTTTATTTAATAGCAGTACTTACAGCCTTTATTACTCTCACCGGCTGCGATCGGACCACTGTCGAAAAAGAAAATAAAGCAGTGCTGAGAATTGCCGGCTCAACCTCTATGATTCCCGTATCTCAAGAGCTTGCCGGAGCTTTTGAAAAAAAACACCCGGGAGTGGTTATACACATAGAGGGTGGAGACTCCAGCCTGGGTATCAGGGGGGCGGCCAGCGGGATTGTGGATGTGGGGTCGGTCTCAAGGTCCCTGACACAGGAGGAGAGAAGCAACCTGACTTCGTACCGGATAGCGGAGGACCAGCTCTGCATAATAGTGAACGGTAATAATACTATAAAGGAAATGACAATAAATCAGGTAAAGGAGGTATTCGGCGGGGAGATTAGAAACTGGAGTCAGGTGGGAGGCCTGGACAGGCCGATCACCCTTATAACCAGAGAGCAAGGATCGGGAACATACAGCGTTTTTGACGAAGTGATCATGAGGGGCAAGGCCTCAATTGACCCAAAGGCCCTGGTAATGACCTCCACCGGGTCGGTTATAAGCACTGTGGCCGGGGATGCTGACGCCATCGGGTACATTTCTTCGGACTACAGTGAAGAAGGTGTTAAGGCGGTAAAAATAGATACAGGTGAAAACAGCTTATCCGCTCTCAGCAGGCCGCTGCTGTATGTTCTTCCGGATAACGCCGGCCAGCTGGCCCAGGACTTTATATCCTTCTGCACCGGAAAGGAAGGCCGGCAGGTGATAGAAGGCCGCCTTGAAAATTAAAATCTAAGGGGAAAGCAATATGTTTGATTTGAAAAGCCTGTTCAAGAAAAAGCCCAATATTTTTTACGAGTATTTCCTGCTCATCGCCAAGAATATTGTACTTGCCAGCAATTCATTCCAGGAGGAGATACAAAACCTGGACAACCCCACCAAGGCTGAGAACATTTCCCTGCAGATAAAAACTGTAGAGCAAATGGGCGACCAGTACACACATGAAGTAATCATAGAGCTGAACAAGTCCTTTATTACACCCCTGGAAAGAGAAGACATAATGGAGCTCACCCTGCAGCTGGATGATGTGCTGGACTGCCTTGAAGTATGCGCCTCTCACCTGGTGCTGTACAACATAAGGGAAGCAGATGACTATATGCGCATATTCACCCGCAACATAGAAATATGTGTAAATGAGCTGTATGCCGCACTGGAGCTGCTGTCACAAAACAAGCTGAAGGAGATAGCCAAGCATACCCACAAGATAAACGACCTGGAAAATGCCGCCGACGATCTGCTAAGGGACGGTCTTAAGACCCTCTTCAATACCTGCACGGATCCTATTGAAATAATGAAGAAAAAAGAGATATACACCATGATGGAGTCATTTTCGGACTTTTGTGAAGATGTGGCCGACATACTTGAAGGGATAATAATGAGGAATTCATAGGAGTATTACCAATGATAGAAACCGCGGTTTTTTTGACCATTATTGTGGTAGTGCTGGCCCTGTCCTTTGATTTTATAAATGGTTTTCACGACACCGCCAACGCCATCGCCACCGCCATATCCACCAAGGCCCTGCCGCCGAAAACAGCCATAGTGCTGGCTTCAGTCATGAACCTGCTGGGGGCGCTTACCTTTACAGGGGTGGCCAAAACCATAGGGGGCAAGATTGCCGACCCCTTCAGCCTGGAAAACGGGCTGTATATTGTTATAGCTGCCCTTATAGCAGCCATCATCTGGAACCTGCTGACCTGGTTCTATGGTATTCCCAGCAGCTCATCCCATGCCCTGATAGGCTCCCTGGCCGGCGCGGTGGTGGCCTCGGCAGGCTTTAGCGCGGTAAATATGAAGGGTTTTATAAGTATACTGCAAGCCCTTATAATATCGCCCATACTGGCCTTTGCAGTGGGTTATATTATAATGAGCCTGATCAAGATACTATTCCGGAATGCCCACCCTTCCAAAATAAACCGGCGCTTTAGGACCCTGCAGGTATTCACCGCCGCCTGGCAGGCCTTCAGCCACGGCACCAACGACGCCCAGAAGTCAATGGGCATAATCACCTTCGCCCTTATCGCCGGGGGCTTTAACCAGAGTATGGAAATACCCGTCTGGGTAAAATATTCCTGCGCACTGGCCATGGCCCTGGGAACATCGGTGGGCGGGTGGAGAATAATTAAAACTGTGGGCACCAGGATAATAAAAATAGAGCCCTCCAACGGATTTGCTGCGGACTTAACATCAGCCATGGTGATACTGGGGGCGACACTCCTAAAAATGCCGGTGAGCACCACACATGTTATTTCCTCGGCTATAATGGGTGTGGGCACCGCCAAAAGGTTCCATGAGGTTAAATGGGGCACTGCCCAGAAAATTGTAACCGCCTGGTTGATTACCCTGCCAATTACCTTTATACTAGCCCTGGCTGCCTATTTTATAATAGATCTTTTTAAAAGAGTGATCTGACAGGAGCTTTTAAAAAAGTATAACCCGGGCCTCCCCGGGTTTGCGCCTGGCCTGCCTTCGCAGGCTCTCTTTATTTCTGGCCGGCCCTGGACTGGCGGTCTGCCTTGACCTCCTTGATAAAGGTGTCAAAACACTGGTCAACACTTTCCAGCATGGCCACCAGATTATTTATGAAATCATGGTCCTGCCCTCCGAAAACCTTATACAGAAGGTTTTCCCGGTCGGAATTAATTTTGTCCACCAGCTTTATACCTTCCTCGGTGGGATTTATATGTACCACCCGGCGGTCTTCCTCTCCTCTTTCCCTTACCACATAGCCCTTGCTATACAAGCGGTCGGTAAGATTGGTAACTGTGCCGGGGGTGACCCCAAGCATGGGGGCAAGCGAGGTAACCGACCGGCCTCCTCTTTTATGCAGTATATGCATTAGATACACCTCCGCCGGTGTAAGACCATAGCATGTCGGGTTGTTGACGTACTGATAATACTTGGGAAATATACTCTCGAGCTTTTGGTATATCCGATTCATATTGTTCATTTACTATACTCCGTTCAATTACATTTTGTTATTTTTATCCTTCTCTGAAAAACAATTGTTTTCGAATATTATAGTTTATTGATATTTTTTTGTAAATTAATATATATAATGCATGATATTTGAATAAGGCTGTCTCAATAGGTCAGGGTCTGTATTTATTGGCGATGGCCTCAGCCACCTTAATACCGTCCACCGCTGAGGATATTATGCCGCCAGCATAGCCGGCGCCCTCTCCTGCCGGGTACAGACCTGCAACCGAAGACTCATAGCCCTCATCCCTCACTATGCGCACCGGTGATGAGCTCCTGGTTTCCACCCCGGTAAGCACCGCCTCCGGGTGGGCAAATCCCTTTATCTTTTTATCAAATTGTGGTATGGCCTCCCTTATAGTCCCTACCACATATTCCGGCAGGCACAGGCCAATATCTGAGGGGGTCACCCCCCGGGAATAGGAAGGAATTATCGAGCCTGCCGCCGCAGAGGGACGGCCCTCCAGGAAGTCGCCCACAAGCTGGGCAGGCGCCCTGTAGTCTCCTCCCCCCAACTGGAAGGCCTTTTTCTCCCAAACCCTCTGAAATTCTATACCGGACAGGGGATGGTCCCCCCCGAAATCGCCGGGCGTTACCCCCACCAGCAGTGCGCTGTTGGCGTTTTGCGCATCCCGGGCGTAATAGCTCATGCCGTTTGTGACCACTCCTCCGCTTTCACTGGCAGCAGCCACAACTATGCCTCCAGGGCACATACAGAAGGTGTAGCAGGACCGGCCCCCGCTATTATGGTAGACCAGCTTATAGTCGGCAGGTCCCAGGCTTTCTCTGCCCACCGAATTTTTATACTGGGCGGCGTCTATCCATGCCTGGGGGTGTTCCACCCTGACCCCCAGCGAAAAGGCCTTGGGGGTCATATTAACGCCCCTGTCGTACAGCATCCGGAAGGTGTCCCGGGCACTGTGCCCTATGGCCAGCACCACAATACCGGCATCAATTTTCTCACCGCCGTTAATCTCCACTCCCAAAATCCGGTCTTTGTGTACTTTTATATCACTAACCCGGCTGAAAAATCTAACCTCTCCCCCCAGCCTTATGATCCTTTCCCTAATGGTTTTAACTACCTTTTTAAGTATATCGGTCCCTACGTGAGGCTTATTGATATAGAGTATTTCCTCCGGGGCGCCGGCCGACACCAGCTCCTCCAGCACCTTTCTGCACCTTTTGTCCCTTATGAGAGTAGTCAGTTTACCATCGGAAAAGGTACCGGCCCCTCCCTCCCCAAACTGCACATTTGATTCATTATCAAGCTCCCCGGCTTTCCAAAAAAGATTGACCGTACCGGTGCGGCTGTCTACATCTCCGCCCCGCTCAAACACCAGCGGGCCAAATCCCAGCTCGGAGAGAGTGAGTGCCGCAAAAAGGCCGGACGGGCCTGTACCAATCACCACCGGGCGGCTGTTTATTTTTATATCTCCTCTGCCCACAAAATGGTAGCTCATTTCGGGAGTTTCGGTAACACCCTTTTCCTCTGGCCCTGCCAGCACCCTCTTTTCATTTTTCAGACTCACATCAACGGTATACACAAAGTAGACTCTGCTCTTGCGGGCATCCACAGATTTCCTGAATATTTTAAAATCCAGTATATCTCTCTCCGGCACCGAAAGTTTCCTGGACAGAGCCTTTCTGAGGCTGTCCCCCTCCCCGGAGCCGACAGGCAGCTTTATATCGGAAACCCTGATCAAACAAAACATCTCCCTGTACCTTTTTTATTACCATATAACGGATTAGTGGCCAATGCAAGCCGCCGGGTGTCCAGCCGCTGCAAATATGCTTTAATTATTAAAACATTATTTACATTTTATATTATTTTTAGGATAATTATTAAACCTAGGTGGCCCTCCACAATTGACTGGGTATTACCATTGGATTATACTAACCTACGAAGAACATATTGCTTTTTAGAAGGTTTAAAGAGGTGATTATAAATGACTGAAAATTACGACCCCATTATTTCTCTGGATCCCTTTTTTAATCCACAGTCTATAGCTATAATAGGGGCTTCCAATCACCCCATGAAGCCGGGGGGAAGACCTATCAACGCCCTCCTGGGAAGGGGCTGGCAGGGTAAAATATATCCGGTTAACCCCGCCCGCGACAATATTGGCGGATTGAAGTGCTATCCTTCCATAATGGACATACCCGACACTATAGACCTGGCCATAATCGCCATCGCGGCCGACCATGTTTTTAGTGCCCTGGAGCAGTGCGCGGCCAAGGGAGTAAAGGCTGCCATAGTTTTCAGCTCAGGGTTTGCCGAGGTGGGACCGGAGGGCGTGTCACAGCAGAAAAGGCTGACCGAACTGGCGGCCCGCACCGGCATGCGTATACTGGGACCCAACTGCCTGGGACTGATCAACGCCAACAACAATGTTATGGCCTCCTTCGCCTTTATTGTGGACCTGCCGCCGGTGGACCCCAAGGTGCTGGGCTTCGTAAGCCAGAGCGGGGCCTTCGGCTCGGTGATATATGCCGCCGCCCTGGCCGAGGGGGTGGGCTTCAATTATTTCATAAGCGTGGGCAACGAGGCCGACCTGGAATTTGCGGACTTCATTGAATATATGGTGCACGACCCCCAAACCATGCTGATAGGGGGATACCTGGAGGGCTCAAGAGACGGTGACAAGCTCCGCAAAGTAGCCGAAGAGGCCCTGGACAACAAGAAACCCCTTTTAATCATGAAGGTGGGCCGCACCTCGGCCGGCAGCAAGGCGGCAGCCTCCCACACCGGATCGCTGGCCGGCTCAGACAGAGTATACAGCGCCTTTTTTAAACAGGTGGGCATTTTAAGAATCGGTAACTACACAGACCTGATCGCCTTTACCCCCCTCTTCCAGTCCGGAAGGCTTCCCAGGGGAAGGAATACCGCTATAATAGCCACCTCCGGGGGGGCCGGGGTGACCATTACAGACTACTGCGAGTCACTGGGGCTAAATGTTATTCCCCTGAGAGAGGAAACCAGAAAGAAAATAGACAGCGTGCTCCCTTCCTTTGCCTCGTCCCGAAACCCTATAGACCTTACCGCCGCCGTGATGACCGAGCCGGAAATAATGGCCGTAACCTTAAGGGCTGTCTGTGAGGACCCCGATGTGGACATAGTGATAGCCAGCCTTAACTTCACAATCCCTGACGACCACCCGGTGGTAGGAGAAATAATAGAGATATACAGAAATACAGATAAATTTATTTTGATCGCTCCGTTTAAATTCCCTGGCGCACCTGTAGAGCCGGCGGTACTTGAGTTTAGAAAGGCCTCCCTGCCTGTTAATTACAACACCATGGATGCTATTAACGCGTTGGAGCAGCTCACCCAGTTCAAAGAGGCACTGGAACGAAGAAAGCAGGAGAAATACAGAATAGTGCCCAGGAGCGGGCCGACGCCCATTATTTCAGACCTGATCAGGCCGGGAGAGACACTTGGTGAAAGCAGCGCCAAGGCTGTTCTGGAGAGATACGGCATACCCATTGCCCGCCAGGAGGTGGCTTCCACCAGGGAAGAGGCTGTCATAAGCGCCCGGAGAATAGGCTATCCGGTGGCCATGAAGGTGGACTCCCCGGACATCCCCCACAAGACCGAGGCCGGCGGAATAAAGCTGGGCCTCAAAAGTGATGAAGAGGTGGCCAAAGCCTTTGATGAAATTATAAATAACGTCAAAAACTACCTGCCCACAGCCTTTATAAGCGGGGTGACAGTGCAGGAAATGCTCCCGGAGGGCACCGAGGTGATCATTGGTGTTACCAGGGACCCGGTATTCGGCCCCACCATAATGTTTGGCCTGGGGGGTATATTTGTGGAAGTGCTCAAGGACGTGTCCTTCAGGGTAGCCCCGGTAAGCCGCGGAGACGCCGAGGATATGATCATGGAGATAAAGGGCAGCGCGGTGCTGAAAGGAGTCCGGGGAAAGCCTCCCGCCGACACAGAGGCCATCGTGGATGTGATACTGAAAGTTTCCGATATGGTTACAGACTACCGGGACAGTATAGAGGAGCTTGATATTAACCCACTTATTGTATATCCCAGGGGGGCAAAGGCCGCCGACGCCATGCTGGTCACCCGGGGATAAGCTATAGTATTATTTAGGAGGTGAAAAAATTGCCTATTTTTGAGTATAAGTGCAATTCATGCGGTCACAGTTTTGAGGCTCTTATTATAGGGGGCAAGAGAGAAGAAGAAATAACCTGTCCCCAGTGCAAGGGCGGTGACCTTAAAAAAATGATTTCTGCGCCCTTCCTTCCGAGCTCGGTGGGAAAGCCCGCCAATGATGAAATAGCCTCAAAGTCTTGCTGCGGCAGCAAGCCCGACGACAAGGGCTGTACACCCGGCTCCTGCTGCGGGGGTGCGGCGGGCGACAATTAAATGATAAAAAAGGAAGCCAGGCTTTGTCTGGCTTCCTTTTTTATACAGATGTTAATGCTTATTATCCTACCGTTAGCGCTTCTTTTCCCTCTATGCCATCCCAAACCGCCCTCTTTATTCTGGCCTGGTGATCCAGGTGGTGCACCTGCAGGTGATTTATATTCTTATAGCCCCGGCGGAGCTCCTCATTGATGCTCAGCACCTTATTGTGGAATTTTTTTTCCTCCTCGCCAGCTTCCGGAAGTAAGGCCACCTCTTCCTGGGACTGCAGCATCTTTCCGGCAGTTACCATAACCCGGCCCGGCAGTTGAACGCCGGTAACCAGGGCGCAGTGAGAAACAAAACATTTTTCACCCAGACTGGCCGCGTGGACCACCGCATTGAAACCAACAAAGGTTTCATCGCCTATCACGCAGGGTCCGTGCACTACAGCCCCGTGAGCAATGCTGCAGCGGGGACCTATTTCAATGGAACTGCCCTGCAGGCAGTGCATTATAACCCCGTCCTGTATATTTGACCCCTCTCTGATGATAATGGGAGAGCCCTCATCAGCCCTCAGCACTACTCCCGGGCAAATGATCACATTTTTTTCTATGTGGACGTCACCTATAATTACTGCAGTGTGATGTATGTATGCCGTAGGGTGGACCTGAGGTCTGCTGACCTCTTCACTCCAGGTGGTTACCGGTGAACTTTCCAAAAACATATAACTCACTCTCCCCCGGTGTCTTTCCAATTTCTCTTTCTGAGCTGTTATGCGGCCGCCCTATCATGTGATATCTATCACACTATCATTGTAAAAAACGGCCCGCCTTTGATCAGACTTTCCCGACATCTTCTTTAGGGTACTGATGACCACCATTTTTCTACCGTTCACCTTGTAGCTCAGACATTTTAGTCACCATGGGCATGACTGCTTGTGACTTATTATACATTGTTATTCAGGCTACCACAACCCTTTTTTTGATCACCAGCAGCATTTTCTTTTCTTCTCCATCAAGTACGGCAGTATCGGTGTTATAGTATAATCTATAAAGGCGTATGTGTATAAAGGAGTGTATTACATGAAAGCAGAGATAATATTCACCGGTACCGAGCTTCTGCTGGGGCAGATACTGAACACCAACGCCCAGTATCTCCAGCAGTCCCTGGCAGCCCTGGGAATAGATCTTTATTTCCAGGTCACGGCAGGTGACAATCTGGAAAGGCTTAAAGAAGCCATTTCCCAGGCAGCCAAAAGGGCTGACCTGGTAATAATAGGGGGCGGCCTGGGTCCCACCGAGGACGATCTCAGCCGGGAGGCACTTTCCGGGGCAATTGGCGTTCCCCTGGAGGAAAACATTACGGCCAGGGATATCACCGAGCGATTCTTTAAAACCAGGGGGATAGCCATGCCCACCAATAATCTCAGGCAGGCCCAGGCCCCTGTGGGAAGCATTATACTGGACAACCCGGTGGGAACTGCGCCGGGGCTGGCTATGGAAAAAGAGGCGGTGCTGTATGTTCTGGTTCCCGGCCCCCCCAATGAATTCAGGGAGATGGTTAAAAATAAAGTACTGCCTCTTCTCCGTGAAAAAACAGGAAGGTCCACGGTTATAAAGTCAAGGGTTTTAAAACTGTGCGGAATAGGTGAAAGCAGAGTTGACGAGATGGTTGGCCCACTGCTGCAAAGCAGCAACCCCACCCTGGCCCCCACGGCCAAGTTTTCGGAAATACACCTGCGCATAACCTCCAAGGCCCCCGACATTGAAAAGGCCGACCAAATGAACAGCGCCATGGAAAGTAAGGTTAGTGCCATACTGGGAGACTATATCTACGGCATTGATGAGGAAACACTGCCCGAAGCCGTGGGCAGGCTTCTGGAGACCAGAAATTTAACCCTTGCCCTGGCGGAGATCAGCTCCGGGGGTTATCTGTCCCACCTGGTAACCTCCTATCCGGGCTGCCCCGGCTATTTTAAATTTGCCCTGGTAGCCGGAATAGAGGAACTGGAGAAACTGCTGGGCGTCAGGGTGGACGGCCCTGAAGGAGCTGCCAGGATACTGGCCGGGGCAATAAGGCGAAAGGCCGGGACCGATATAGGAATTGCCCTGGCCGGAGGCGGAAACTCTCTCTGTCCTCCGGGCAGCGATTTAACTATAGCCACAGCCTTTAAGGAAAAGACACTTTTAAAAACAATACAGCTACCCGGGGCCGATGCTCTCGAATTTCGCCGAAGGGCTGCCCAGCTATGCCTTGTTATGCTCTGGCACACTTTAAAGAAGCTCTAAGCCGGCGGTGGAGACCCGAAGAATCCCTGTGGATGATTTCTTCACTCCAGAAATACAAAAGACCAGCTATTCAGCTGGTCTTATACTTGTCCTGCGTTCCCGTAAAATCATGAAGGAATTATGTCTATCTCATCGTTGCTGTTAAGCCTGAAGGTGCTCCTGGCCAACTCCTGGGTGACATTAAGCCGGGTTGACCCTATTTGTATAACAGACCCGGGGTGGGTTGATCTAATCCTTACAAAGCCCTTGGGCTTTATCCTGACCAGCGGCGGAGCACCCAGTGTGCTGCCCAGCTCATCCAGCTCTGCACTTCCCTCGGAGTATATTTCACCGCCCTTAAAATGACCTTTTATTATTACATTTCCGCCGGCATATATGGTTGTATTGACGCACCCCTTAAGGACCAACACATCCCCCGAACATTTTATGGTAGAGGCAGAGGCCGATCCTACCCGTATTTTTGCCTTTTCAACCACATGGGAGTCCATTACCACCAGGGCCTTTAACAGAATCTCAGTTACCCTTTTCAAATCCTCCGGAGTAAAGTGCATGGTAGTTATTATTTTAATGGCTTCCGCGGCTTCCTCTACCTCGAAGGGCAGGTTAAAGCTTTTGGAAAGAAGGAACTGCTTGGTGTTGCCCTTTATGTTACGGAACCTGTTTTCCAACAGGCTGTTGACAAGCTGGGTATATGGCAGTTTACTCAGCTCAGGAGACTGACTTTTCAGCTGTTCTATGGCCTGAAGCAGCTTGGAAATATCATCGTGCAAATCCTGAACCATGTATCTGATCTTCCCGCTCTCCATGGCCCCTATGCCTGCTGCCACCTCACAGCTAATAATATTCTTTTGTATAATCAGGTCTTTGCCGGAGTACACATGGGCTCCGGTTACTATCCCGTTTATGGTTACGTTTCCGGATGCCTCCAGCTTCATGGTCTCACTGACGCTTCCGGTAACCGCGACATCACCCTTGAACCTTATATTGCCAGTTTTCAGACAAACATCTCCGGTCACCGTAAAGGACGGCTCCACCGAAATAACCACATTGGGACCTACAACCTTGGCCACCGGACGTCCCTGGTTGGCTGAATAGGCCTTTGCACCGTTATTGTCCAGTCTTACGCCCTTACCCGCCATTATGGTGGCAACCTTTGGCTGGGGAGGACTGATTTCCTCGCCGGTGACCATTTTTCCCGGTTTGCCCTCCTGGGGTGGGTGTACCTGTGCCAGGAGCACCCCTTCATTTACTGAAATAAGATTGCTGGTTTCTCTAAAGTCTACCGTTTTTTCAGCATCCAGTTGGTCTTCCGGGTTTGTTGCCTTCCACAGTATCTCAACCCAGCCGTTCTTTCCCCCAACAGGAGGATCTCCCTTGGCAATAATTAAATAGTCATCAATACTACCTGAGGTGGCTATATCCACCACGTCCTCAAAAACACCATAGACAATCCCACTGTTTTTAAGGGCGCCCAGTATGTCATCCCGGGTGATTGGGTCCATACCGGTAACCTTGATGGTAGCCGTCAATTTGTCCCTGGAAAGGTCTATTTTTAATGAATTGGACATGGCGGTACCTCTTTTTTTTTATTTTGATTACTGGCACAAAACAAACAACGGTTTGACTTAAAATAATATTAACAAAAATTACAACAAAAATCTACATAAAATATAATATATACCTAATTACGGTAAAGATCAAAAAAAAATAACCCGTTTTGCGGATCATCAAGTCAAATCAGAATATTAAAATATGATCATGGAAACAACTGTTTCCATAATACTAGCCTCAGGTAAATCTGCCGGCATTACCGCCCTGGCAGCCGCAGCTTCCTCCCTTGCCGGTCTCTTCTTTAACATTAACGCTATTGCATGCAGGACACTTTACCTTATTAGGCTTGATAAACAGGTACTGCTGATTATATTTTTCACCGCAGTCACTGCATTTGTAATCTATCTTGGCCATATTTCACCACCTCTATTAGGTATGATTTGCTGCACTGCCCATCACTTATCTCTTTATCCCCTATGCTTTATATTTCTCTTACGGCCTTTATAAAAGACCACAGCAGCCCGGGCCAGACCGGCAGCGCACCCCAGGATTAGCTATACCCCTCGGGGTACCTTTAATAAATGATATCACCGCCGCCAGACTGTGTCAATCCTTCCTGGCCATTATTAGTGAGCTATATTCTTTAATAATGTAAATCTAGTACCCTCCCCCGTAGGATCAGTGATAAATGAATGGTAATTGGGCTAGAATATTTTTAGTACAAAAAACAGGAGGAAACAGTCAAATGATCGACTATCTGCAGGCCACCCTTCTCCCACTTGAAGAAAAGATAAACTTTCTGGACAACAATGACCGGCGCCTGCTGGACGAAATCACCAACCATATACTGATGACCCACGAGCTGCTGCAAAATCACCGCAGCTGCATACAAAGCCCGGGCAAAGGCCATATTTTCTCAGATTGGAGGATTGACCCGCATGGTGATTATCTGGGCAATCACCACTGAAAAAATTAATTGGGGTGAATACTTTAAGAAAAACAGGTCATAATAGTATCACGGGTTTGTAATGGCCGAGCCAAGATTGCTATAGGGTCTTTAAAAAGGCTCTATAGCAGTCGGCCAAAGATTAATATCGGGTCAAACCGGCTCGGTATTAGTCGGCGGGAAGATCTCTGGATGTTCCGGCAGGCTGTACTGCAGTCCGAACGATTGCAGTATGGTCGCAAGGAATGTTCAGTGGTCGAGCTAAGATCATCATAGGTGTTGAAAATCTTTTGGTTTGCAGAGGTCTTTAATAGTCGAGAGATTATTAAAGGTTTCCTAAATATCTATGATGGTCAAGCAAAGATCATTGCGGGTGTCGTAATGGTCCCCGGCAGCCGAAAGGTTGTCTGGGGCTATGCAGATACGCGTAATGGTTGTAGCGAAGGTCATTGCGGGCTCATGACATAGAGACCTTCTCCAATATCACTGGAGAAGGTCTCTAGTAGACTGTTAACTCTTAAACTGTGGATAAAGACGCTTTAATTTGGTTCTTGCATCAGTGGTCGTGAATTGCCAGTCAACACCTTTTTGATTTCTGTTCCTTGCAGTTTCCCACTCCGACAGTTCAAGGCGGAGTGAATCAATTGAAGAAATTCGGCGTTCTAGACACTGTTTGGACATTACGCTCAGTTCGATTTCAGCTATATTGAGCCAACTTCCATGCTTTGGCGTGTAATGGATCTCAAGGCGTTTAGCAAGGCTCCTGGCTATATCCGGCGGAAACGCTTCATAAAGTGATGCTATGTTATGAGTGTTCAGATTATCCATCACTAACCGGAGCTTTTTTGCTTTTGGGTAATAAACCTCAAGCAGTTCCCGAACCTGATTTGCCCAGTCAATACGAGTTCTTCTTTCGCAGACCGTTACATGTCTCCAACCTGCCAAAGGTTCTGTGAAGACGAAGATGCTGCAGGTTCCGTTGCGAACATATTCACCGTCCTGGCATTCCGGTCTCCCCGCCTTCATCGGGATCGGGGTTCTGGTTTCGCCAAGGAGTTGGTACGGCTTTTCATCCATGCAGATGACCGGATATAGTCTACAATATTTCTGCTGGTAAAGCTCCAAAACATCTTCCATGCAAGCAACGAAGGCGGCGTTCTGTTTAGGCGGAATGCACCAACATTTACGGAGATGTGGTTTTAGTTCGTTTTTTTAAAAGCCGGCCCACGGCTACATAAGAGATGCTGTCAATGAATTGCAGTTCGACCGCCTTATCGGCCAATAATCTCAATGTCCATTTGGCTCGCCCAATCGGTGGAGTACTGCAACTGAGTGCAATAATCTTCGCTTCCACTTCTCCGGTGATTTTGGGCTCAACCGGTGGTGTCATGCGCTTCTTTCTGTCGAGTGCAGCCTGAAGCCCGTGCTCTGAATACTGCTGCCGTATGGCATGAACGGTCTGTGGGTGAACATGAAAGAGTTCTGCAATTTCAACTTCGCTTTTTTTGGCACCTTCAGCGTTCTCGTCAGCGGCCAGCAACACATTGGCGTGCATGATAGATTTGGCTGAAGCCGTACCTTTGGAGATAATCTTTAACAGTGTTTTGCGTTCGCTCTCAGAAAGACGGACATGGTATTTGGCTCTTGGCAAGTCATACCCCTCCCCTCTGGGAAGAGTATACCATGGAAACAAATATTATTATAGATTTAGTGTTAACAAACTACTAGTTTTATTAATATATTTTTTAAAGGGGCACTATATAACGCACCATCATTATATAGTGGAGAACACTGCCGGCTACCACGAAAAGGTGAAAAACCTCATGAAAGCCGAAGCTGCCCGGGCGAAAGTTAAAAATTTTAGTGGCGTAAATCACCGCCCCCACCGTATAGGCCACCCCTCCCATAATCATGTATATGACGGCTCCCAGGGGTAGATTTTGAAAAAGCTGAACAAAGGGAACCAGAGCAATCCAGCCCAGTGTCAGGTAAAAAACAGTGGATACATACCGGGGAGCGTCTATAAACCAGATCTTTAGAAATATACCGGTGAGCGCCAGTGCCCAGACTGCCACAAGCATAGCCCACTTCCACGCCCCGCCCAGCCCGTAGTAGAAAACAGGTGTGTAGGAGCCGGCTATTAAAAGGTATATGGCCACATGGTCTATTTTTTTAAGGGCCATGGTCCTCCGGGGGGTTGTTTTCCACCAGTGGTACAGGGAACTTCCCCCATAAAGCAATATCAGGCTTATTCCGTAAATAACCATGGTGATGAGCTTTGATGTGCTGTTCCTGGTTTCCGTGATCAAAAAAATCAGTCCTACTATGGCGGCAATAAATGTAACAAAGTGTGTCCAGGTATTCACCGGCTCCTTCATTTTACGGGTCAATTTTATCAGCATGATGATCCTCCAACAGAGGCAGCCCCCTCTTATTAATTCACTTTCCATGAGTCTTGTCAAAAATCCTTTTGGGCCGCATAAAATGCCAATTTTGCAAAAAAACAATCAGTTTGCCCGTTCAGGTAAAAATAGGCCGGAACATTTAAAATGAGATAATCTTTTTGAGAAGGTTTATATCCAGAGCCTGGTCCCTGAGGTTTTCCTTGATCAACTCCTGAACCGAGCCTAAAATCTCCATCCTGTTTATAATGTCTTCACTTAATCTGCTTATTTCTGCAATCTGCCCGCCGGACCTGGCCAGGGCAATTATTATAGACTCCCTTTCCGCCCTGGCCACTTCCGCGCTGTGCTGCAGGGCGGCCAGCAGGCTTCCCTGATGGTTGAGCCGCTGGTCTATACTATCCAGTCGCTCAAGTATCTGTTCAAATCTTTCCTTCAGGCCCAACACCCCCTTTGAATAATAAAAGCTTCGACCACTTACCATAATTTTCCTTTTATGGTCAATAAAAAAACGCCTTATCTTGGCGGTACCGTCTCGGGCTCTATTAGCCACAGAGGCCACAGAGATCACAGAGAATTAACTTATAGGCGCTACTCTGAAGCTAGAAGCCGATAATTCGTAAAGTCTCTGTCATCCTCTCCAATTTATTTAATAAAAATTTTTCAAACATATAAGCAGGACTAAAAACCTCTGTGTCCTCTGTGGCTTTTTAAAAAAGGACCCAATTTTCATTCTTCCTGGTGGCCGCTTTTTTTGAGCCAGGGTGCCTGAATTCTGTATTCCAACAGAATGATTCCCTCAGCATAAGCACTGTCACGGCAACACCGGCAGAAAATAAACCATTTCCCTTTCATCTGAGTGTATTTTACCGGTGGAGTGGGAAATATCGGTTATTTTATCCCTTATTTCAGCCTCCCCGGCCTCACCCAGAACAAACCTCATGGAAAGGTCAATCATTTCAACGGTATCCCCAACAGCCCTTAAAAAAAGGTCAGAGAAGCTCTCGTAATGCACCTCCGCCTGGTCCATAGGGTGACACCAGGGTCTGTGGTCTTCATTCAGGTAAGCCTCGGGATCACCCACTGTTGCCCCGTAGAAATAATACCTCATATTGTCCACCCTGGGGCTGATCAGGTCATAGAGCGAGGCCACCAGTCTTTTTGCCCCTCTGGGGTCGTGCAGTACCTTCAGGGCTGCTATCATATCCGAGTAAGATTTGTTTAAAATATCAGCTCCAGCCAGGCAGCCATCACCGAATACCAGGGGCAGCACGCGGCTGTATAGCGCCTGCACCTCCGGGGGAAGACTGCCCCCCAGATATATTTCCCTGTGCACGGGGACTTTTTGAACATCTATGCCAAGGAACCTTTTGGCCAGCAGTGAGTCGATGGAGGCCTCCACCCTCTTGTGGTTATTGACCAGCTTTTCCTCTCCCGGCCCATCTCCCCGGCAAGTCCCGGAAATGTAGTTTATATACGGGTGGGCAGCCCTGTCAAGACACCAGTGACACATAAGGCCCATTATATACACCAGGGACTTTTCCCCGGGGTTGTGCCTGGCATGTTTTAAGCACTCCCTGAAGAAAAGGCCGCAGCTTTCATGGTGGATCCTATTCCCCAGGGCAACCGCCCGCTTATCTCCGGCCCAGGGCAGAAAGTTATAATAAAAAAGAAAATCTGGCCCCTGGCAGCCAAAGTTAAAGAGCTTCCTTTCCCTACGGGCCATTTCCCTGAAATCCTCCCTGGCCAGTTTAAGGACTTCGTGGCCACAGATCAGGTGGGTCCACACATCAGGCATTAAAATACCCCCGTATAAATGCTAATACTGATTGGACTCATTCTTTCAGAATCAAGAACTCAGAATACAGAATTCAGAATTTGGGTAAGGTTATGCATGTCTATAAAAAACCTCAGAGCCAGGTTAAATAATTCTGGATTCTGACTCCTGTATTCTGAATTCCGACCGGTAAGAATCTCAGTATAAGCAGACTAAAGCGTTGAAACCAGGTTGTTTCTATGTATTACCTCTTCAAAATCCTGATGTCCCAACACTTTTTTAATGTCACGGGAATGAATTCCCTTAATTTTTTCTATGTCCCGGGCGGAATAGTTTACAATCCCCCTGGCAATCTCCCGGCCTTCAGGGTCCAAAACACTTACGGTATTTCCTATCCCAAAATCCCCCTCCACCCCGGTAACCCCCGAGGGAAGCAGGCTCTTACCGTTTTTTAGCAGTGCCCCGGCCGCCCCTCCGTCAATATAAATCCTTCCCTGGACAGAAGACCCATAGGCAATCCATCTTTTCTTATTGACCAGCTTGACCTGGGGCCAGAAAACGGTGCCTAACTCCTCTCCGGCCACTATCCTCCTCACCACATCCTTTTCAGAGGCATTGGCCAGCACAGTGACCACACCGGAGTGCATGGCTATTCTGGCAGCCTGAAGCTTGGTCACCATTCCCCCGGTGCCTACGCTGCTGCCGGAACCACCGGCAACCCCTTCCATTTCCCCGGTTATTTCCGTAACATCGGTAATCAGACAGGCATTTTTAACAGTGCGGGGATCTCCGGAAAAAAGCCCGTCCACATCTGAGAGGAGTATAAGCAGATCGGCATCCACAAGCCCCCCTACCAGAGCGGCCAGGTTGTCGTTATCACCAAGCCTTATTTCATCCACCGTCACGGTGTCATTTTCATTTATAACAGGTATTACTCCCAGTTCCAGCAAGGCATAAAGTGTGTTCCTGGCATTTAAAAAGCGGCTGCGGTCGGCAAAATCTTCCTTGGTAAGAAGGACCTGGCCCACTGTAACCCCGTACTCGGCAAACAGCTTTTCGTACATATGCATCAGCATGCCCTGTCCCACAGCTGCAACCGCCTGTTTTTGGGGCATGTTTCTGGGACGCACCGAGAAGCCCAGCCTGTTCAGACCCACTCCCTGGGCGCCGGATGTCACCAGTATTACTTCCATACCCCTGTTGCGCAGGTCGGAAAGCTCCCGGGCCAGATATTCCATGCGGCTTATATTGGGTTTGCCGTTTTTATAGATAATCGAGCTTGAACCGACTTTAACCACCATTCTAGCGGTATTCTCCAGATCCTGTCTCTTTTTCATAGCGCCTCACATCAATGCTTTTTCCGTAAACTATATTATAAACCAAACAATCCCAAAAGAAAATATAAGTGAGCCTTGAGTTCAAAGGATTGTTCCCCTTTTCGAAACCCTGGAGCGAACTTTGTTCCAAATTTAGGAGCCTGTTGAACCCCGGCCTTCAATGACGGAGTTCAACAGGCTGCAAATGAAGATAAAAAGTGGGATGCCCTGAGGTATCCCACTGAATAATGTGCTATTCGGTTTACAGGTTATCCTTCAGCAGGCCTTTGGCTGAGGTCACAACCGCAGTACGGACAGATCCATATTCCCCTGTCCGCCGAGCTGAAGCTTTCACCCTCACATACCTCGCACCGCTTTCTAACCACAGTCCTCACTCCCCAACCCTGTTTCTTATAATATATTTCGGCGCGTGGCAAATTTTCTTGAGCTATTCCGTGTACTCAAACTCAAAATTTTTTATAACCACCGTATCCCCATTTTGTGCCCCGGCCCGGCTAAGCGCACGGTCTATCCCCATTATGGACATAATCCTCTGCAGCCTGGCCAGGGCCTCCTCATTATCCAGGTTAGTCATGGCCAGGTGGCGCTCTATCTCCCTGCCTGACACTGTGAATACTCCATCTTTCTTTTCTACGGTAAAGCGAGGCATCACCTCGTGGACAGCCACTTCCTCTTCCTGCTCCAAAATTGTGCCGTCCTCGGCCGGAATACTGGCCAGCAGGCGGGAAATTCCGTTCACCAGACTGCCAACTCCCTCCCCGGTAAGAGCTGAGATTGGATATATTTCATATTTATTTCCCAGCTGCCCGGCAAACAGATCCAGGTTTTCCTGGGAATCAGGCATGTCTATTTTATTGGCAGCCACAATCATGGGCTTTTCGGCCAGTCTGGGGTTGTATAGGGACAGCTCCCGGTTAATCACCTCAAAGTCCTGGGCAGGGTTACCGCTGCCGCCCGAGATATCCACCACATGAACCAATACCCTGGTGCGCTCCACATGCCGCAGAAACTCATGACCCAGTCCGGTGCCTGTATGAGCTCCCTCTATCAGCCCTGGTATATCGGCCACAACGAAGCTGACACCCTCATCAACCCTTACCATACCCAGGTTGGGCACTATAGTGGTAAAGGGATAGTCGGCAATCTTTGGCCTGGCCGCCGAAATGCTGGTAATTAAGCTTGACTTGCCCGCATTGGGCAGGCCCACCAGACCCACATCAGCCAGCAGCTTCAATTCCAGGGAAAGCCATAGCTCCTCGCCGGGCTCCCCGTTTTCACACATCTTGGGGGCCTTGTTGATCATTGTGGCGAACCTGGCGTTCCCCCGTCCGCCCCTTCCGCCCCTGGCCACAACCAACTCCTGGCCGTTGGCGGTGAGATCCCCAATAAACCTACCTGTTTCAGCCTCCCTGACCACTGTGCCAACAGGAACCCTTAGCACCAGGTCCTCCCCGGTGCGCCCGTGCATGTTCTTGCCCATCCCGTGCTGCCCCCGGCCAGCCTTGTAGTGCCTCTGGTATCTGAAATCCACCAGGGTGCGCAGACCCTCGTCGGCCGTAAAAATGACATCGCCGCCCCTACCGCCGTCTCCTCCCCAGGGGCCGCCTTCGGGCACGTATTTTTCCCTTCGGAAAGCCATGCACCCGTTGCCTCCATCCCCACCCTTGACATATATTTTAGACTTATCATAAAACATGACGTAACTCTCCTTAACACCGTTCCAAGTAATGCATACTTATTTGTATTCTACCATGAAAGTGATGGCTGTTTTTTATAAACCACAGATTAAAACATTCAAGCAGGACTTCAAAAACCTCTGTGTCCTCTGTGTGCTCTGTGGTTTAAAAAGAGCCCCAATTCATCTTCCTTGGCGCCCTTTAAGCTGCCCGGGGTGTCTCCAATTCCGGCAGGGGGGTAATGTCTTTCGGAGATGACCAAAGTCAATACCCTTAAGCCTATTATGCTCCAAAATTATCCTTATAAGGCATGCTGGCGGGGGAAAATAATAAAAATTTCTCCGCCGCTGGCGGAAACCACTATACCCACTTTGCCCCCGTACGGAGCAAGGCTCTTTCCTATTTCCGCCAGCCTGGCCTGGGCTGTCCCGGCCCTTTTATCCGGCTGGGGACAGAATAGCTTTATGAGATATTTTTTGTCTGACTCTGTGCAAGAAATCTTAAGCTTGCGGTTGGACACATCCGGGGGAACCAGGGTTTCCAGGGACTGTACAAAGACCTCTTGAATGACTTCACCCAGTATCTGTCCGGGCACCCCGCATTTTTTAAGATCGGTGTTTATTTCATATATAACCTCCACCTGGTGCTTATCTGCCATATAATGTCCTATAAGCAGGACTGCCGCCACTTCCGGCACAGTCAGGTGCCCAACCCTGCTCATTCTTTCAACCTCAAGGCTTACCTGGTTTATGTATTCCCGCACCCGTTCTGTTTTGTTAAGCTGGACCAGACCCGATATAACCTGCAGATGGTTGAGGAAATCGTGCCTCTGTACGGACATCACTTCCAAAAAGGTGGATATATTCAAGTTTTTCTCCCCCCTTATGCCCATAATATGGTAGCATTCGACCAGTATTATAATTTCTCCTGCATAAAAAGCGCCCTACGGGCGACTAGCCACCAGCTATCAGCATCAGCAGTCAGTCAGTAATTATCCTGGTCGCAAATAAGCAGCTACAAAGAAGATGAATATATAGAATAATACCTTCATAATATCATGTTTTTCTTGATGGCTGACAGCTATTAAAAAACCGCCGTTTCCGGCGGCGCCGTCTTGACGGCAGGTAAATCTTTTTTCTAAGCTACAGATCACAGAGTTTTAACCCCAAGCAGAGCATAAAAAAACTCCTGTCTCCTGTATTCTGTCTCCTGACCTATAAGACACTCAGTATCAGCATTTATTTCCCCTTAAACTCAGGCTTTCTTTTGGCAAAAAAGGCGGATACCGCCTCCTTCATATCCTCGGTGCTGAAGCAGAAGGCCGACTGGGCCTGCTCATACAGCAGCCCTGCCTGCAGAGAGCTTTCCATAGCCACATTGATAGCCTTTTTGCCAAATCTTACAGCCACTGGAGGCTTTTGGGCAATCTTTCCGGCCATATTCATGGCCTCGCCTTCCAGGTCAGCATTTTCACACAGCTTATCAATCAATCCGATACGCAAAGACTCCTGAGCATCCAGTTTTTCACAGGCCAGCATGATCCTCTTGGCCTGACTGGGTCCCACCACCCTGGTCAGCCTCTGGCTGCCCCCCATATCCGGAGAAAGACCAAAATTAACCTCCTGCAGGGCAAATACCGCATCCCTGGAGGCAATCCTTATATCACAGGCCAGGGCCAGTTCGGTGCCAGCCCCAAAGCACAGTCCGTTGACCGCGCAGATTACCGGCGGGGCCATGGTTTCCCAGCGGGTATACAGATTTTGCATCTTAAGAAGGTTTTTAAGTATAAACTGTGAGTCTATTTTTCCCAGTAAAGATATATCTATCCCGGCGCTAAACTTGTCCCCGGCCGCCTTTATGACAACCACCCGGACCTGATCGTCATTTTCTATATCATCCTGCACCATAGACATTTCCGACCACATTTCCTCATTAAGGCAGTTCAGCGCCCCGGGCCTGTTTAGTGTAACAACAGCCACATGTCCCTCTTTTTCATAAATAAGAGTTTTCAGGTCCATTTATTCTTCCTCCATCCCTTTAAGGTAGCCCCACCCGAATAAGGTCTTTATTATGCGCTCCTGTCGAAAAAAGCCTATTGGAACAATTTTTATAAACCTAATTTTCCCAATTCCCTGGCAGTATACCCCTTCAACATTGAGAAATTATCCACAACCAAAGAACTGTCACACGTACATGTTTTCGTGGGTCTCAGGTCCTATGCATACTATTATCAACAGGTTATCCACAGGGTTTACGGGTGTGTACAACTTATTACTTCAATATTGTGTAATTTTATTCCTTCTAATTTTTTTACGTATCCTGCCAAAAGAACGCTGAATCTATCGGAATAATTGCTGAAATTGCGGCCAAACGTAAAAAGTTTCCAAGGGCGCCAAAAGAGTACAAAAGTCCTCACCCCTTACCCTAAAGTCTAATTCTTTTTATAAGCAGGTCGTGAGTATGCTCGAACAGCAGCCCGGTAACAAACCATACCGGAGCCATATCCAGTCTTATCAGACCGTCCAACTGCCACCTGGTGCTTCCCGTATAGTCCCAGGGACTTACTCCGGCAAAAAGCCTTATAACTCCCCCGGTGGAGTATTCAATGGCCCATATGGCCATGACCCAGGCCATTCCGCGAAGATACCACGGCCATGATCTTAGCCTCTCGTGGAGAGGTTCCAGAAATAGAGCCAGGCCGTATATGGGAAACATCCACAGATAGGTGGTTCCAGCAAGCCTCACGTCGCCCCTGATAGCCGACCCCATTCCGGTCCAAAAAATTTCAAGTCCCCATCCCATAAGCCCGTAAAGGGCAAATCTGACAAGCTTCATGTTTTTATTCTGCTTGGGATGGGCATGTATTATTGAATATAGCTATGTAATATTAGTGGAAGGTCTGTAATAATATTACAATGACTTGCCTTTTTTCATGTGATGTTATATTCTTAGAATAAAAAACTGGGCATTTAATGAATTAAAAGGAGAGGAGCGAAAAAATGGGCACTTCAATGCTTATTGTCCTGGGTATTGCTCTGGCTGCGGCTGTAACGGCCATGCTGGTAAGCGGAACCGCCAAAAACATAACTCTTGCCACCACCAAACATGAGGATATGGGTGGGCATCATTAATATGCCGGTCCACCCGAAAAAGGTATTTTCCGGACGAATATGAAGGGCCCATCCCCACCTCAGGGATCAGGCCCTTTTTATCAATTCTTTTTTAGTGAAACCCGCCCTCAGGGGCGGGCTTATTATTTACTTTACTTCCTCACCGGAGAAGATAAGCAGGGACTCCCTGACCAGCTTGGCGGCCAGTATAGCGGTACGCTCGCTCTGGTCGTAAGGGGGACACACCTCTACCAGGTCAAAGCCCACCACCTTCAGTCCGGATAGCGCCTCAAGGGCTTCAAACAGCTGGCCGGGGGAGCACCCGCCTGATTCCGGAGTACCGGTGCCGGGCGCATAGGCAGGGTCAAGAACGTCTATGTCCAGGGACACGTACACAGGCTTTCCCTTCAGCCTTTCGGCGGCCCTGGCCACATCCCCGGCATCCACAGTAGAATGAAAGTTAACTGAAGACCTGGCGAAAGCAAACTCTTCCCTGGTGCCTGACCTGATTCCAAACTGAAAAAGGTTTTCCGGTCCTACAATTTCTGTAGCCCGCCTCATCACTGTGGCATGAGAAAGACTCTGGCCCATGTACCTGTCCCTCAGGTCGGCATGGGCGTCAAAATGTATTACCGCAAGACCGGGATAACAACTTGCAGCGCTCTTTATAGCAGGGAGGGTGACCAGATGCTCTCCCCCCAGCAGAATCATAAGTTTGCCATCACCCAGTATTCTCCCGGCGGTGTTGGCAATCCTCTCAAGATTTTCATCCACCATCCCGGGCACTACCAGAACATCCCCTGCGTCGTAATACCTTATGTCGGCCAGATCACGGTCCAGGCGGGGGCTGTACTCCTCCAGCACCTCGCTGACACTTCTTATCTGCCTGGGCCCGTGCCTGGCCCCGCTTCTGAAGCTTACCGTCTGGTCCATGGGCGCCCCCAGTATAACTGCCCTGGAAGAGCCGTAATCATCACAGCTGCCCATATAGCCGCTGAATACCTCAGTATACATTTATCCCATCCCCAAAGATATTATTTCAGTTAAAAATAAAGAGGCGGTTACTGCCCGCCTCTTTACCAGCGCTTTATTTTAACAGTTCCTTTACAAAAGGCTGAAGCACTAGGCAGGCGCCATGTAAATCAGGGCTGTAGTACCTGGTGCTCATGGCCGGAATGCTCTTTATGTCCACTTCCAGGGGGTCCAACTTTTTGGAGCCCATGCTAAAGGTCCACAACCCCCCGGGGTAGGTGGGAACATTGGCGGTAAAGAGCCTGGCCACCGGAAAAATGGACCTTATATCGGCAAAAACGCGGGGAATAAGATCCCTGTTGAAAAAGGGCGACTCGGTCTGGGCAACAAACAGCCCGTTTTCTGTAAGGGCATTGTAAACGTCTTTATAGAAATCGGCCCCGAAAAGCCCCACAGCCGGGCCTATGGGGTCAGTGGAGTCCACTATGATCATATCGTAGGTGTTTTTATTTTCCTTTACATGCTTTATCCCGTCATCAACCAGCACCTCGGCCCTGGGATCATCCAGACCGCAGCTTATTTCAGGCAGAAATAGTTTGGCCGCCTCGATTACCTTACCATCTATCTCAACCAGGGTAACCTTTTCCACCGATTTGTGCTTGAGCACCTCCCTGACCGTACCGCCGTCCCCTCCCCCGATAACCAGCACGCGGCGGGGTTTTTTCAGGGTATTCAGACCCACATGAGTAATCATTTCGTGGTATACAAACTCGTCCTCCACCGTGGTTTGAATAATGCCGTCCAGCAAGAGCATCCTTCCGAACTGCTGGGTTTCCACCACCATGACTTCCTGATACGGTGTTTTCTCCCGATAAAGAGTCTTGACCACGCGGCAGCCTATGCTGAGGTTCTTAGTCTGGTACTCGGTAATCCATAAATCCAATTGTATTCCCTCCAACAAATTTCTATGTAGATATTACTTCCCCCAAGGCCATCCCATTCGGGGGGATTGGGAATTAGGGATTGGGGGGAGGACAAAAGCCACCCCGATCGGGGACATTATACCGATCGGGGACATTCCTGTCCCCAAAGGAATACCCCAACTTAAGCAGGTGTGTCCCCATTCCTTAATACCACATGGGAACGGCCGCCAGCGCGCAGCCTATCTTCTGCACCCGGTGATCGGTGGTGGCTATTTTGATATCCACCAGCTCCATCCCCCGTGTTGTAAAGGCTTCCTTCAGCATTTTTTCTATTTTCTGCCCGGCATCTTCCCTGGAACCTATACAGGAGTGCTCCATAATTACCCCAAAGGCATCCTTTGAAAAGCCTACTCCCACTGCGGCAGCTATAAGCTGCCCGGGCTCACGGCTTATAATATAACCATAGGCAGTTGGAACAAGGGATCCCGGAGGGATTACCAGCGCCTCATCCAGTTCAGCCCCGGGGGGCAGTATGCTGCTGACCCGGATAAGATTTATATTTCCTATACGGCCTGCCAGCAGGGCATTGTCAAAAGCGGTCAGTTCACTGTGTCCCTCGGAGCTGGCTGCTGTAAGGAAAAACTTTTTCGGAGTGGGCAACATTTTTTCCATTCCTCCCATTATTAAAAAACATACAGCTTTTATTATATACAGAATGAATGGAAAGACAACATTTTTTTGTTATTTTGGCATTGCCAAAGAGGGCCACTGATAAGGTGCATAGTTTCACCCCTGCGGAGACAGTATATGAAAGTAGTAAAAGTAGTTTTATTCTAAAGGAGGAATATTATGTCCAGGACAGTAATAAGCGCTTTTGACAGCCGGGAAGGCGCCGAAAAGGCAGTAAATGACCTTAGAGGTAAGGGCTTTGAGAAGGATATCTCCATTCTGGCCAAGGATGACCACAGCCGCGAAAATGCCAAGGGCACAGACGCCCCTTACTCGGGAGGAGATTCCGTTGCCAACGGGGTCAGCACCGGGGGCGTAGCGGGAGGACTGATAGGCCTGGCTGCGGGAGCCGGGGCACTGGCCATCCCCGGCATAGGCCCACTGCTGGCGGTAGGGCCAATTGCCGGACTTCTTTCCGGGGCAGCCACAGGAGGTATAGCCGGAGGGCTGGCTGACTATGGAATCCCCGCTGAAAGAGGGCGCTTTTATGAGGATAAAATAAAGCAGGGAAGCATGCTGGTGACGGTAAAGTGCGACGACAACAAGGCCCAGGAGGCCTCGGGAGTCCTTACCCAGTATGGCGGCCAAAATGTAGAAATACACTAAGTAACCGCCCTCCGGGGCGGTTATTTCAGACTGCTGACAAAACCTTTGATTATAATATCTGCTCGAAAGTGACATTCATAGAGGCAGGGAAGTACCAGCCACTTGCTAACATTGCGGAGGCTGTTACCGGGTTTTGAAGCAGGAGGCTTACGGAATGCCGGTCCGTCTGCCGGATGCAGACGGAAACCGAGAGCCGCACGGATGCGGTATTCGAGGTGGTCGGCAGTCCGTTGGCTGCAAGTCTTAAAGCCGGTTCCCCTTATGGGGACATTCCTGCCCACTAAGAAATCCCAATCTTCAGCAGGTGTGTCCCCTTTCCTTATATAGCACCAGTTGGCATGGGGTTGGTATTCCAGGCCGGCCCTTGAGCAGCTTATTACTGTTCACTTTGAATAAATCCCTAATCCCCAATTCCCAAAGAATTAGCTTTCAGTGCTTCTTCATAGATTGACTTGAAGATAAGGGCATCCTCAGCCTGACACCCGTCAGACTCGCAGATAACAGTAAACTCAGCCGAGTGGCTGGCCAGCAGCGCGGCCAGGAAGGAAAAATCCGGACCGTACCCTTCATCCCTGGTGGTCATATGCTTTTTCTCCCCGGCGCTGGTATACTCCACCGGGCTAAAGTGTATGTGCAGCCTTTTTAAGGCTTCCTTTCCAAGCACTGCGACTATCTTATCAAATACTCCGGCAAAGGCCTCCTCCACCCCGAAGCCTCCCTGGGTGACCGCGTGCAGGTGGCCAAAGTCAATGGCGGGGATTATATTAGGACCTGCTCCGCAGAGTTCCATCACCTCTTCCAGACTTCCCAGAAGGTTTTTCTTACCCATTGTTTCCGGGGCTAGCATTATATCATCCAGCCCTTCCTCCCGTGCCTGTAAAGAAATTTCCCTTAAAAAAGCCGTGGCCCTTTTCATGGCCCCCGACCGGTCATCCTTGCCCGATCCCGGGTGAAACACCACCACCCGCGCACCCATCCACCTTGCCGCCAGAAGGGTTTTCATAAGGTGCTGCCTTGTTTTCACCCGGCCCTCAGGGTCAGGGGTGGCCAGGTTTATATAATAGGGGGCGTGAATGCTTAGATAAATACCGTTCTCCGCAGCCTTCCGGCCCAGTTCCCGGGCTGTCTCCTCCCCTATATTGACCCCCCGGCTGCACTGATATTCGTAAGCGTTGAGCCCTTTTTCCCTCAGCCAGCGGGGCATGTCCAGCGAGCTTTTATGACCTTCCCCATAAAAGGAATTGGAATTCCCCGCCGGGCCAAACCTGGTATGCAAAAAACATCCCCCCAGTTAATAATTTTCCTCAAAATAAAGTGTTCTCATTTAGAATATTAATCTTAAACGCCTCCATTGTAAACGAGAGGTATATTTTTGCAAAAGGAAGGATTTTTCATATTTTAACTTTAATTACATATTTAGCCATAATTAAAGGAGGTCGTCCATTGAAGTCCAAGCTCTATATCATTGTTACCCTGGCGCTTATTTTTCTGACCGGGGGTTGCATCAACACAGCCGGCTGGAATTCCGATGATGGCAGGAAATTGGTTATTCTTCAGGAAAGTTTGCCGGACACCCTGGACCCGCTAAAAAATTCATCATATGAAAATGTCCTTCCCCTGACAGGGATTTATGAGGGACTTGTTAAGCTAAATACTGCCACGCTGACCCCCGAACCCTGCCTGGCCAGGAACTGGGAAGTCTCCGGGGACGGGCTGCGCTGGACATTTAATCTATTTCCGGGGATAAAGTTTAGTGACGGCACTCCCTGCACCGCAGAGGCAGTCAGGGCCAGCATGGCCAGGTCATTGTCTTTAAAGGACACAGATCCCTATCCCGCCCTCGTTTTTGCACCGGTGGCCTCCATAGATACCAGCGGTGAGTACACTGTGTCTTTCACCTTAAAGGACCCCTTCACCCCTTTTATAAAGAACCTGGCCCTACCCTTCGCAGCCCCGGTGGTAAGCCCCGCCGCCCTGTTAAAGTATGGGGACAATTTTTGGAAATACCCCTCGGGCACCGGGCCGTACATGGTTGACAGCCTGGGCAGGAATAAAATTGAGCTGCGCCCCAACCCTTATTACCGGGCAGGGCCCGCTTCCAGTAACATTATATTCAAGGCGGTGCCCGACCCTATAGACAGGTCCGATCAGCTGCTGAGCGGGAAAGCCGATATAATATTCTTCCCGGCCTCCAGGAGCCTTGATGCACTGAGGTCAAAGAACATGAAAGTTATTTCTCTGCCCGGGCTGGACTTAAGTTTTATAGGCTTCTACACCGACAGAGCCCCCTTTTCTGACAGAGATCTCCGAAGGGCTATAGCCGGGTCCCTGGACAGGGGAAAAATAGTTGCTGCAGCGATGGAGGGAGAGGGAGTACCGGCTGACGGCATACTTCCTCCACCCATGGCCGGGCCGGGAATGAGCAAAGGTCCTTCCTACACCACCGGACAGGTGCGGGAAATACTCTCCCGGAAAGGGTATCCTGGCGGCATGGACATCACCCTGGTAACCTACCAGGACTCCAGGAGATACTGCCCCCAGGGGGGAAGCGCTCTGGCGGAGGAAATAAAGCGCCAGCTGGAGTCTTTGGGGATTAGGGTTAAAATAGCAGCCAGTCCCTGGGACCGGCACAAGGAATCGATTCTCAACAGGGACGGAGACTTTTTTTTGTACGGGTGGACCTGTGACAATGGTGACCCCGACAATTTCATGCATACCCTTTTCCATTCTACTCAGTTGAGCAGCGGCCTTAATGTCTCCGGATTTACC
This sequence comes from Peptococcaceae bacterium BICA1-7, assembly GCA_000802095.1. Taxonomy (GTDB): domain Bacteria; phylum Bacillota; class Desulfotomaculia; order Desulfotomaculales; family Desulfocucumaceae; genus BRHc4a. Next base: position 38,009 of record JUEB01000021.1, read on the forward strand.
AGCCAGAAGCTGGATGTATATCTGCTTACCGCCCGCAGGGTTGCCGACGGCAAAGCCAGAAAGACGCTGTATGAGGAGGCCGAAAGCATAATTTTGCAGGAGGCCCCGTTAATCCCTCTAAACCACAGTTTGACCAGGATTGCTGCCGCCCCTGGCGTCAAGGGGATAAACCTTTCTGGATTTGGACTGATAGAGCTTAATACTATACAGAAGGATTAAGCTCTACCTTTATATGATTTTCCTGTTATTACCTGTATATAAGAGAATCCATCCACAAATACTAAAATCCGGAAAGCCTTAGGGCAATATAATTCTTAAGGGGGATTAGTGTATGGATCAGGTAATTCAGCTTCAACAGCAAGTTCAAAGACTGCAGCAGGAAATTAACGACATTAGCCAGGTGTGCAACCAACTGCAGCAGTCCGAGCAATCCAATGCCATTCAGCTCCAGCAGCTGACGCAAAAAGAGCTGATAGCCTCTCAGGGACTAAGAAGGATTCAACAGGTGGCCGGTCAGCTCAGCCAGGATATCAACCAGATCTCTAACATCACCCAGCAAATAGCTACCCAGGCGCCCATGCAAAGAACCTTACAGACCACCGGTGTATTCCCCGGAGCATACTCCACCTATGGCAGTGCTACCAGCCAGATTCCCGGGACAGGTGTTTTCAGCAGCCAGAACCAGTTAGGCGCTTTCGGGCAGACTCAGGGAGCCTTTGGGCAGGGCAATTTCCCCAACATCAACATGAGCCCGGCAGTAACCCAACTTCCTCTCTATACCCAGGGGTACAGCGCCAACCTTTTCGGATCAGGCAACCAGCTGGGGACAACCAGCCAGTTGGGCATGGGCAGTCAGGCCTTTTCAAACACTGCGCAAAACCAATTCGGCCTGGGCGCCAGCAGTGTAGGCATGACTTCACCTGGTATGTACACACAAAGCAACCAGGGCACATTATCCGCCGGCTATTCTCCCTACCAGTCAAACCAATTCGGCTTTAGATAACAAAAGAGTCCGGTGAATAAATGAACATAAACGTAAGGGTCTGCCAAAAAGCAGACCCTCTTTATTCTTCCCCTTCTCATTTGTAATAAAATTGACCGAAAAAGACAATCTTCACCTCTTAACTTTTGCCCTCCCCCTTACTATAATTAACACAATACACATTACCATAATATGTAATATCAGGGGAGGTGCCGGAATGGCCAAGCCGATAAAGGAAGGGCTTTCATACAGCCAGAGGGACATAATGGAGCTTCTTATTGACTTTTCCTCATTCAAGGACAGGGTTGAGAAAAAATTCAGGGACGTAGCCAGGGAACTTGAAGGCAAGCCCAATGAGCACGAACTGTGGGTAAACCTGTATATGATTTCTACAGACTACTCCGAGGAAGTACAAAACAAAAAGGCCAAGGTGGAAAGCAGCGTCCAGAAGGTATCCTGAAAAAACCGCCCTCCGGGCGGTGCCGTCTTCACAGACGGCGGGGAGACAGGAGACTGCTTAAAGGTAACACCTTAGGTCGGGAGACAGAATAGACAGGCATTTCTGACAGCAAAACATGCTTAGAGCTAATCAGCCTTATTAACCTTATAAGGACTGCTCAAGCCATTCTGAATTCTGAATTCTGACTCCTGTATTCCGACCGCATAGAATTTTTAAGTATAAGTTTTTCAGCATCACTCCCGGCAGGCTATAAGAAAATGCTGGCAAGGCGGCCGTTTCACCATTAGAATAATAGGTATGAGACGGGATAAGCTATTTTGGGGAGTGATACTAAGTTGATTAATCCTGTGGCCTTTGAGATAGGGTACCTGCAGGTCAGGTGGTACGGAATCATTCTGGCAGCAGCCTTTTTGACCGGAACCATACTGGCATACCGCCGTGCCCACCGATCAGGAGCCGATCCTGAGCACATCATCAACCTGATTACCCTGATCATACCTGCCGCAATAATTGGTGCAAGGCTTTATTACGTTATCTTCAGCTGGTCAGACTACAGGGACGATCCTTTAAGCGCCCTGGCTATATGGCACGGGGGACTGGCCATTCACGGCGGAATTATAGGAGGCGTGCTGGTGGGCCTCTGGTATACCAGAAGACACCGGCTTCCTTTGTGGAATACTGCCGATATTCTTGCGCCCAGCCTGATCATCGGCCAGGCCATAGGAAGGTGGGGCAATTTTATCAACCAGGAGGCCCACGGCGGACCTGTTTCTGAGAGTTTTATAAACATGTTCCCCGGCTTCATAAAGAATCAGATGTTTATAGATGGGCAGTACTACCAGCCCACTTTTCTATACGAGTCGGTCTGGGATTTCGCTGTCTTCCTTTTTCTCACCTATTACTGGGGCAGACGCAAGGTTCCCGGAGAAGTGGCCCTTCTTTACCTTATACTTTATTCCACAGGCCGCCTGGTAGTTGAGGGTCTCAGAACAGACAGCCTGATGCTGGGACCGGTTAGAGTGGCCCAGTTGGTAAGCCTTGCTCTCATAATAGCCGGCTCACTCCTTTTTCATATAAGAAGAAAAAGAAAAGCCTGAATTTTTATCTATTCCAATACCAGCCTTCGAAGGAGGCCTTTTTGGAGAATTTCTAAAAAGGCCTCCTTTTTTCGACAACTCTCGCTTCCTTTTTACCTGAAAAACATCATTTTTTTTATTTGCCTCGCTCCCCAAAATTTCTGTCAAGGCCCGCCAGGCCTGCCGTCACTTGCTACCAGGGCCATTTTATGGTAAGCTCATTAAGGATGACTATGTATATAATCAGTTTATTCTGTCACATTAAAGTGCGGCCTTTTTAATAGGCTGTGCACCTTAAATCAAAAAGTCGGGGAGAAAGCAATGGCAGCCCGGAATAAAAGAAAAGCGCCTGTAAAACAAAGCAGCCCTGCTGCTGAAAGAACGGATAACAACCTTAAATATGAAATATTGGGCATAGGAATAATCACCCTGGCCTCTCTGGGAACCGCCAGCCTTTTTACCACTGCCCTGGGTGCCGTGGGTGCCCTCCTGGGCAGGATTATGGAAATAATAGCGGGGGAAGCAAGGTACCTGGTAATAATTTCCCTGGTTCTGCTGGGTATCAAACTAATCAGAGAGAAAAGCAGCTTTAAGATCACACCAAGAACAGCGGGGTTTATTATTCTGTTGCTGGTATTCCTCACCCTGGCATCTTTGGACATTCCCCGGGAACAGCTAATGAGACTGGGATACGGGGGGGCTGGAGGCGGAATAATAGGGGCTGCCTCGGTTTATGCAGCCACAGGCTGCTTTGGAACAGTGGGGACATACATAGTACTGGCCTCCCTCTCCCTGGTGTCACTGCTGCTTATTACCGGGTACACCCTGGGACAGCTGGGCTTTTTCGCTGCGCTCAGAGCCAGGAAGGCCGGCAGCGGGGCATGGAGGTGGGTGTTTAACTTTCTTACCGAAGAAGTAAACGCTGATGATGAAGATGGGGAAGATGAAAGCAGCCGCAGGACTGCGGTTATAACCGGAACAACCCCGGCGCAGGAAGAGGCCCTGCCTTCTCACTCCGCGGCGGCAAAGGAAAACGGGAACGGGGTAGATAAGAATAAAAAGAAGGTTTCCAGGGACCGGGTGGAGATAGCCGATATCCCACCGCTTCCTCTGGCGGATGGTCGGATATACCGCCTGCCTCCCGGTAATTTACTAAAGCTTCCGGAGAATACCAAAAATGAGGTTTCCGACAAGGAGATGGCAGACCGGGCCAAAACACTGGAATCCACATTGGAAAGCTTCAGCATACAGGCTAAGGTAGTGGGGGTTTCGGTGGGGCCCGCCATTACCCGCTATGAAATACAGCCCCCACCCGGCATAAAGGTGAGCCGGATTGTCGGCCTGGCAGATGACATAGCCCTGAACCTGGCGGTCCCCGGAGTCAGGATTGAGGCCCCCATTCCCGGAAAGGCTGCGGTAGGCATAGAGGTTCCCAACCGGGAAGTGTCGCCAGTTACTCTTAGAGAGCTGATGGAAAGCCGTGAGTTTAAGAACTCACCCTCCAGGCTCTCTGTAGCCCTGGGCAAAGACCTGGCTGGCGCCCCCATAGTGGGCGACCTGGGTAAAATGCCCCACCTGCTGGTGGCCGGGGCTACCGGCGCGGGCAAAAGTGTATGTATAAACACCATTATAGCCAGCATACTTTTCAAGGCCACCCCTGACGAGGTAAAACTATTAATGGTAGATCCCAAAATGGTGGAGCTCACCAATTACAACGGTATTCCGCACCTTATCTCCCCGGTGGTGACCGACGCCAAAAAGGCTGCCGGCACACTGCGCTGGGCAGTAAAGGAAATGGAGCGGCGCTACGAGGCCTTCGCCACGGCAGGAGTCCGGGATATATCGAGATATAACAAAACTCACCCCGCTGAGCCCGGGGGAGAAAACCAGCCCATGCCCTTTGTAGTGATTATAATAGACGAGCTGGCTGATCTGATGATGGTGGCCCCGGCCGACGTGGAGGACTCCATCTGCAGGCTGGCCCAGATGGCCCGGGCGGCGGGCATACACCTGGTTATAGCTACCCAGAGGCCGTCGGTGGATGTTATTACCGGGCTTATCAAGGCCAATATACCCTCCAGAATTTCCTTCGCTGTTTCCTCCCTGGTGGACTCCAGGACTATACTGGACATGGGGGGGGCCGAAAAGCTGCTGGGAAGGGGCGACATGCTGTTTTTGCCGGTGGGGGCGGCAAAGCCCATACGTCTGCAGGGTGCCTTCCTTTCAGACCAGGAGGTGGAGGGACTGGTCGATTACCTGAAGGAACAGGCCCAGCCGGTTTACGACGAGCAGGTGCTTACTGCTCCACCGGCCAGCGAGGGCAGCGGAGATGCCGACGATGACCACGATGACCTGCTGGTCCAGGCCGTGAAGTTATTTATAGAAAGCGGAACAGCCTCTATATCTCTTCTTCAGCGCAGGCTGCATATTGGTTACGCCAGGGCCGCCAGGCTGGTGGATATAATGGAAAGGCGCGGCATAGTAGGCGGTTTTGAAGGGAGCAAGCCCAGGAGCATAAGAATGACCCTTGAGCAGTTTGAGCAGACCTTCAGGGAACCTTTATAAAACCCGGATGGCACTATTGCCCTCTTCCCTAACCAATTAAAATATGTAATAATAATATATAGAAATGCTGTCTAATAAGCTGGATTATAGGCCTCGGCGCGCAGCGCAGGTAAGTGCCTATATCCCGGTGAGAGACAAAGCTGAGGGAGGTTGTTTATAATGGTAGATCAAATCATTTCCGACTATAGCTATTTTTACTACACACTGGTGTTATGCGGAATCATAGGTGTTTTTGCGGCCATCTATAAAAAGCCCATTGAAAAAATAATGACGGATACAGACGAAAAGGCCAACGGACGTGTAGTTAATCACTAAAACAGGCAGGCTGGTTAAATGCCTACTTTATTTGTGATGCTTATTTATGTAAAAACTGATAACATCCGGAAAAGTTATATTATTATTCTGCATAATAAGCTGCTGCTTCCAGGAAAGCTATAGCACAGGGGGTGAATTGCCTGCAGAAGTGGATTATACCCGTTATCGCCCTGTTATTTGCAGCCCTGTCCAGTTACTGGCTCATTTCCGGGGAAGCAGAGAACAGCCCGGCAAATTTGCCAGGAGCTCTTAAGTCTGAGCCCGGCAGGGAATTCATGGACATCTCTCTTTATTATGTCAAGTTCACGGACAGGGACTCCTACCTGGTAAGAGAAGTTCACCATGTTCCCTTTACCAATGACGGACCGCAGGCAGCGGTAAATGAGCTGATCAGCGGAAGCCCGCAGACAAACGGGGCCGCTAAAGTTCTTCCGGCCGGCACAAAGTTGCTTAACATCAGCATTAACACCGACGGACAGGCTGTAGTTAATTTTTCCGAAGAGGTTCTCAGCGCCAATGTTGGAGCCTCTGGCGAAATACTGGGAATACAGAGCATAGTAAACACCCTGACCGAATTCCCCCAGATAAAGAGCGTATCCTTCCAGGTAAACGGCCAGTTGGACAGCCGCACAAAGGACTGGTGGGGTCATATGGGCCTATACGATCAGCCCTTCAAAAGAAACCTTGAAAAGGTCAATGAGCCGGCCATATGGGTAACCCACCCGGTTGAAAACCAAACTGCCGGAGTTCCCCTGCTGGTAAAGGGCAGTGCCCTTACCCCCGGCGGCAGTGTAACTGCCCGCCTGCTGGATGAAAACGGCAGTATGATAGCGGAAGGCACGGTGGATGGATTGCAGAAGGCCCCGGACAGGGGAGAATTTGAAATAGGGCTAACCTTTAATCCGCCCGGCAAGGGAAAGGGCACCCTGGAAATATTCCCCGCCGGAAAGGGCGGGTCACCACAGGATATTGTAAAAATACCGATACTATGGCCGTAGCCGGGCATAGCTGATACCAAGTATGAATATAAGGAGGCAGGATCATTGGCAAGACAAAAAGCTGTTGTTGCAGCGGACGTACTGGAAATAAACAATGTCGAGACCGTTGCGGCCAGGGTGAAAAAAGACATATTATGGGTTGCCGTAAGCGTGGCGGTGGCTGTAGCCACAGGGCTTGCAGTAGGCAACTTCTTCAAATTTTAAATAAGGCATAAAAAAGGCCCCCCAAAGGGAGCCTTTTTTTTATTCCTTTACCTCAGCCAGTAATACCAGCCGGCCATTCCGGCAGCGATGAGTCCTATCTTTAGTGGAATAATTTTACCTTCACTGATTATGCCCTTCAGTTTAACCCACTCGGCAGCCGCCAGGGGAACCACAACTACAATGAAAATGGCTCTGGCTGCAGGTACAAAACCGGGATTATTAATGGTAAAAAACCACAGCAGCCCGGCCCAGGCCAGTATTGCCGCGGCTATCAGGGCCGGACCCCTTTGTTTGCTGTCCATTATATCACTCTCCCCGGTTATTACTTTCCTCCCCAGGACAATAAAATCCTTCCTTTTAACAATACAAAGGTATCTTTCATATGGTAAATCAAAAAGGTGATTTTTTTGTCCCTTAATCTGGTAAGAGTCCGGAGCGCCGGGGATATGGACTCCTTCATAGACCTTCCCCTTAATTTACCAGCCTACCGCCACAAGGGTAAGGACCTCGGCCTGATACTGGAAACCGCCGGCAGCTTTAATCCCTCTCTCAACCCGGTGCACCGGCACATTAAAGCAGCCTTTTTTATGGTCTGCCGGGGTAAAGCTCCGGTGGGAAGAATAGCCGCCATTAAAGATATGCTTTATCCCAACAGGGACACTGGATTTTTCGGGTGCTTCGAATGCGCCAACCTATCCGGGGCCGCTGCCCTGCTGCTGGATGCAGCAAAAAAATGGCTATGGGAAAAGGGGTGCCGTAAAATGATCGGGCCGGTCACCTTCAACACCAACCAGAAGGTGGGCTTTAAGCTGCAGGGCGCCCCCGCCCCCCAGCCCATGATCCCCGGCAACCCCTCTTACTATAATGACCTGATGAGAGAATCCGGCCTTACCAAGCACACCGACCTGTACACATACAGCTGGCTGATTGACCAACGCCTTGAGGACTCCTTAAGGGAAAGGGGGGCCCAGGCCGGCCAAATGCCGGGAGTAGCCCTAAGACCTATAAATACTTCCGGACTGCAGGAAGCCGGCCTGGTGCGGAAAATCTATAATGGGTCAATGCAGGGCAGTTGGGGCTTTGTTCCCCTGACCGCCGCCGAGTCCTCGGCCATGCTTAAGTACTGCTCGTCCCATGCAGACCCGGACTTGATGGTTACAGTATGGTATAGGGGGCTTCCGGCCGGCATGTTCATATTTCTCCCCACCGCCCTTTCCCCCAAAGCCCCCCCCAAATCAGTGAGGGCGGCAGTGATGGGAGTGCTGCCCCCCTTTCGCCGCACCGGGCTGGGGTCGTACATGATTGGATATCTGGAACAAATAGTCCGCAAAAAGGGCTACCGTCAGGTGGACATATCCATGATTCACGAGGGAAACGGCCCCATGCGTAATCTTCTGTCACGTACAGGAGCCGGTGTAACCGGCATATTCCGGGTATACCAGGACGACCGGGAAGCAAAGACTCCCGGATAAAAAAAAGCCCCGCCGGACAGGCGGGACATGAGAGAGATTTAGGAGGCTGGTTCACTGCCTAATGCAGCATTATAATTTTACCCTGTGTCAATTATTTTTATCCCTTATAAAAACAGTTGCCGCAAAACCTGTCCCGGAGGAGGAGGAACAGTCATTTAAAGGATTTTGCCTTATTAATATATAATTAGATAAATGCTTACAAAAAAACTGTTTTATAAAGGTATGATTGCTATGACTGACTACCTTATCTGCGGGGGACTGCTGGTGACCTCGGGGGGCACGGTGCCCAACGCAGGCATACTGGTTACCAGGGGAAAAATTGCGGCTCCGGGGGCCCCGGGCCCCGGGGGACTGTACCCTGGATTTTGCTGCTCCATGGGACGGCCCGGGCGGCGGCCGGTCTCCCCGGACCCGGGCAGCAGCGGGACCTCCAAAAACTGCTGTGTTGGGGACCAGTGCTCCAGGGAGTGTGTGGAAATAGACGCCAGCGGGCTAATGATCAGCCCGGGCTTTATAGATCTACATGTGCACGGCGGCAATGGCTGCGACATAATGGACGGCACTGCGGCAGCTATTAAGGAAATTGCCTCCTACCACGCCATGGGAGGGACAACCTCCTTTCTGGCCACGGCGGCCCCGGCTCCCAAAGACAGGCTGCAAAAATTGCTGACTGCGCTAAGCGGGCTGTCTATGAAGTTTACCGGCGGCGCCCAGCTGCTGGGAATACACATGGAGGGACCTTATATCAATCCCCTCAGGGCCGGAGCCATCAACCCGGCCCACCTGAGGAAAGTAAGCACCTCTGAAATGGCAGACTTTATTTTAGCCGGTGAGGGAACTCTGAAGATGGTTACCGTTGCCCCGGAGTTGCCGGGCAGCAGCGAGCTGATAAAAATGCTGGTCGGAGAGGGCATAATAGTCTCTGCCGGTCACTCAGAGGCGGACTACGAAACTGCGGTGGCATCCTTTAAGAACGGGGTCACTCACGCCATTCATCTGTTCAACGCCTCGGCCCCCCTTCACCACCGGGAGCCCGGACTGGTGGGGGCAGTGCTGGCGGAAAGGGATATAACGGCCGAAATAATAGCCGACGGGCGTCACCTTCACCCGGCTATGCTCAAAATGCTGTATTCCATTAAGGGGAACAGAGGCCTTACGCTGGCCACCGATGCCGTCTCCGCTGCCGGCCGACCGGACGGTGACTATCTTTTCAACGGCAGGAGAATAATCATGGAGAAGGGTCAGGTAACCCTGCCTGAAGGGCCCATGGCAGGGAGTTCTCTTACCATGGTGAAGGCAGTTAAGAACATGGTGGGCATGGCCGGGATACCCCTTCACGAGGCTGTCCGCATGGCTAGCCTGAACCCGGCCCGGCTGCTGGGCAGGGAGAATTACAAAGGCGCCCTGGCGCCGGGCATGGACGCCGACATCGTCCTACTGGACAGCAGTTTTAATGTCAGACTTACCATGGTGTGCGGTGAGATAGTCTACAGCAACCTCCGTATACCACAAAAAAAGAAGGCCGGGAAGTGAAAAACCGCCTTCCGGCGGTGCCGTCTTACAGACGGCGTGGAGACAGGAGACTGCTTAAAGGTAATACCTACGGTCGGGAGACAGTAGACAGGAGTTATATGCCATCCTTTTAATCATATCTTCACCCAGTGTTTATCACTGCATCCTTTCTTAAAAAAAGGACCAAAACTTGTTTTATTCTTTTGTCTCCTGTCTCCTGTCTCCTGTCTCCTGACTTTATAGATAGGCCCTTCAGCTAATTTCCCAGCAGTCTTTTCAGCATTACATTAGTGGCCGACATTTCAATGCTGTCGTTAAGGGGCTTTAAGGGAATTGACCACTTCCTCTTTACTGCGCAGGCAATCAGGTAGTCTGTTATAAAGGGATTTTTGGGCAGCATTGGACCATGCAGATATGAGCAGATTACATTTTTATAGCGGGCCCCTTCCATACCGTCCCGTCCGTTGTTGCCGTGCCCGGCCAGGACCTTTCCCAGAGGGTCCAGCCTGCCCAGGTGGGTGCGCCCGGAATGATTTTCAAAGCCGGTGATCCTCTGAGTTACTCCCCCCAGGTCCACTTCCACGGCCACATTACCTATCAGTCTGGTTTCTCCTCCCTCGGTGTATAGGTCAAGCAGGCCCAGTCCTGGTATTACATCCCCGGCCAGTGTCTTATAATACTTCCCCAGCAGCTGGTAGCCCCCGCAAATGGCCAGCAGGGGCACCCCGTCCTCTATGGCGGCCTGAAGGGCGCCGGATTTTTCCACCAGGTCGGCGGCCATCAGGTTTTGCTCCCTGTCTGATCCCCCGCCCAAAAAAATAAAGTCCATCCGTTCAAAGTCAACACTGTCTCCAATATTGACCTGATGAATAGTTACCTCTATTTCCCGCCACAGGCACCTCATTCGGTAAGCCATTATATTTCCCCTGTCACCGTACAGGTTTAAGAGGTCAGGATACATGTGGCAGATATTCAGCCGGGGTCTGATCCCTATTGGCATAGCCGCTCAAAATCCTTTCCACCGGCCACAGTGCTGTATAGGTAGACAGAATGCAGGCTTTCCCCGCGCCACCATTAAGCACCCTGCTGACCGCCTCATTAAAATCGCTCTCCACCATCAGCCTGAACTCCTGTATACCTGCATATTTGAGCCTCAGGGCCATTTCCTCGGCCCTGAGGCCGGAGCAGACAAAATTGATCCTATCCTGGCAGTCCGCCAGTATCTCGAAGTCCACATCCCAGAGCCAGGATATATCCCGTCCGTCGGCATCGTTGTCGTTTATGGCGATCATTACATCCAGGCCGCCGTCGGACATTTCCACCAGGGCGCCGATACCCTCGTTAAATCCCGTGGGATTTTTAACCAGGTTCAGGTAAACCTGCTTTCCACGATAGTCAAACCTCTCCATCCTGCCGGTGGCCGGGCGGTAGCCCTTGAGAAAAACAGCGGCCCTTTGCGGGTCCATATCCAGCAGAAGGGCTGTGGAATAGGCAGCCAGAGCATTATAAAGGTTGTACATACCGTAAACAGGAACTTCCAGTGATACCGACGAACCCTGCCTGAATCTCACCCTGCACTGGGTAAAGGATCCTCCCCGGCGGGGAGAGGTGCCCTCCACGTCGGGATCGGGCCTGGAGAAGCCGCAGCCCGGGCAGCCATATGCTCCCAGCTGGCTGTACTGATAATAGCGGTAGGCCAGCTCGTGGCCGCAAAACGGGCAGAATTTGGCCTCCCTGGCAGCAGCACCCTGGCTGGTGACTCCCCCGTGCTCGGCCACCCCGTAAAAAACAGACTGCAGCCCTGTGCTCCTGCCCATCTGTGCCACCAGGGGATCATCGGCGTTTAATACCAGCCTGATTCCCTCCATCTCCTTAAGGGCGTTGCGCACAAGAGCTATGGTCCTGTCCAGTTCACCGTACCGGTCCAGCTGATCCCTGAAAAAGTTTGTTATTACTACACACCGTGGCCTTACCCGGGAGGCAACACCCGGAAAAGCCGCCTCATCCACTTCAAGACAGGCATAATCAAAGGCCCGGCTATTTAAAAAGTCCATCTCCCTGGCAAAGGCAGTTGCTATACCGGTTATCAGGTTGGCCCCTTCCCTGTTTATCAAAACCCTGCAGCCGCCCGCCTCAAGTATCCTGGCAATCATATTGTTGGTGGTGGTCTTGCCGTTAGTGCCGGTGACCACAATAACCCCCTTACCGATCCGTGAAGACAGGTCGCTGATCAGCCCCGGATAAATCTTTAAGGCAACCCTGCCGGGCAGTGCAGTTCCCTTTCCCCTGCCCAGGATCTTTATTATAAAAACCAGTATCTTGGCGGCAAAAAGGGCCATAAAAAGCCTTGCCTTTCTCAAATTGTACCTCCAGGCTTTATTTTTAAGTCCTTGAAATTATAAGGAATGCCCCAACTATTCTGACTCCTGAATTCTGACTTCTGTATTCCGACCGCATAGTAATTCAGTATAAGCATTCTCACGTATTATATCCTGAAAAAGGAGGCGGTTAGACGTTATCTTACCCCGGGTACTGTAACAGACGAGGTATATACCGTCCTTTCATACTCTCCAGGCTTTTGGAGGGAGGGATCTGAGAAGGTGCAGGTAAACAGCCAGTGGCCCTTTTCAAAAAATGTAAAGTTTAACCTTCCGTCCTCCCCGGTCTCACCCTGCCACGGGTAGCCATCCCCCTCGAAAAAATGATAGGTGGCCTTTACCACCGCTCCGGGAAGGGGGCGGCCGTCCAGTGATACCCTTATGGTCACGGATTTTCCCAGGCCATAGTCACCATATTCTTCACAATATACCTCAAGTCCTTCCGGCCCGGCAGCGCCAGGTCTGCCCGGCACATCGTGCCCCACCGGCACCGGCAGCCTTGCCTTCTGCAGAAGCCTTTCTCCCCCTGCCACCGTTTGGCTCTCCAGCACCAGGTCATAGAAGCCCTCGCTGTTGGCGAAGAAGGCTATCCTGTTATAATCGTCCCCTCCCGGACCTATGTCGGCATCAAGTGCACTGCCCGAGGGGTCAACAGCGTACCCCGTCCAGGTCCGGGCATCGGCCCCGCTTTCCCGGCGCATCATCCGTCCCCACAGTGCCTTGGCCTGCACCACCCCCTGGTGATAGTGCAGATGATCGGGCTCAAGCCAGATTATTTGCTTTTGAGCACTACCGGCTGTATCCTCCATGTCTTCCTCCCGTCCTTTCTCCGGTCCCCCCGCGCCTCCACCGCCAAGCCCGGCAATGATCTCCGCGGCCTCGGCTATGGTCAGGGGCAGAGGGCTTACACCCAGCTGCGGGACCCTTAAAAAAACTCTGCTTACCACCGGCAGTCGAAGCTGCGCCTGGTCCACCAGTTCAGGGTCCCTCAATAGATCCCGGCCTCCCTGGGCCAGTGTCTTCCCATCCTTTATTATAACCACCTGATCGGCCCACTCCACCGCAAAATCAACATCATGGGTGGCTATTATAATGGTCTGCCCACGGTGGTGCATTTGATTCAGTATTTCCTCCAGGGTGTCTTTACCCCGGGGGTCAAGAAAGGCCATGGGCTCGTCCAGCACAACTATTTCCGGCAGCATGGCCAGAACCCCTGCAATGGCCACTCTCTTTTTCTGCCCGTAGCTCAGGTGATAAGGGGTTTTACCCCCATAGCCCGACATGCCTACAGCCTCCAGGGCGCCATTTACCCGGCTTTCTATTTCCTGACGGTCAAGCCCCATATTCTTGGGGCCAAAGGATACATCCTCCCACACCGTGGACGAAAAAACCTGGTCGTCGGGGTCCTGGAAAACCATTCCCACCTTTGACCTGACCCATTTTTGAGATTTTTTGTTTATTTCGCGGCCCAGCACTGAAACCCTTCCGCTGCCGGCAAGGTTAATGCCGTTAAGGTGCAGCAGCAGTGTAGATTTTCCCGCCCCGTTGGGTCCTAAAAGGGCCACCCTTTCACCCTTCGACAAGGAAAGGGAAAGGCCCCTAAGGGCCTCTGTGCCGTCTCTATAAGTAAAACAGATGTCTTCCAGCTCTATTATGGCCAATTTTTATCCATCCCCGTCACTGTATTTGTCAGCCCCGGGCTAAAACTTCCCGGTCAGGGTCCCGCTTTCGAAAAGCCTCAGTCCTGCCGCCACCGCCAGAACACCCATGCCCCAGCAAATGTCAGCCCAGCCTGGCCTGACGGCTGTAGAAGGTCTCTCCTCAGACGAATAGCCCCTGGACAGCATAGCGCTGTATATCCTCTCTCCCCTATCCCAGGAGCGGATAAAAAGAACTCCCACCAAATTTCCCAGTGTCCTGAAGGTATTCATATCAAGTAAAGTCCTTCCCTCGCTGAAACACCTGGCTTTTCGGGCAACCTTCATCCTCTTTACCTCGTCACCCAGAACATAAATGTACCTAAAGGTAAACTCCAGCACCTGTACAAAAACACCGGGAACCCTGAGCTCTTTTAGCGCCCTCATCAGATCTGAAAAGGAGGTGGAGGCGGTAAGCACATTTATGGCCAGCACCGCTCCCAGCACCCTCAGGGATAGTATGGCAGCCCGGTCCAGGCCCTGGTCGGTGGCGCTGAGGCTCAAAAGCCCCAGATTAAGGCTAAACACCGCCTGGCCAGGCACCACAAAGGGTAGAAGGACCAGTATAAATCCTGTGAAGGGCAGCACCAGCGCTATTCTTCCCAGCAGCCGGCCAGGGGCTATGCCGGTGGCCAGCGCCAGGGCCGCCATCATGCCGGCCGCCGCGGCCAGGAACGGTACCGAGGTCAAAGACGATACCACGGCCACAAAGCCGAATATAGCCACCAGCTTCACCCTGGGATCAACCTTGAACAGCGATTTTTCAGTTTGCATGGGGGCCTCGTGGTGAGCTGCCGTGCACATATTAATTCTCCCATCCGGCGTTACGCCCTATAAAATAATAATAGCCATTAAGATCTGATATTAAACCGCTTCAGCGGCACAGACCTTCATGGCCATCTTTATAATCATTATTATTTTTTTATGTAAGCGCCTTTTCCAGGCAAGTGGAGCCTTCCTGGCCCCGTTGTATAATATTATATCTTTTTCAACGGGGCCAGGCAATAAAAAATTTTTTGCTGTTTTATTTACATATATTGACTGCACCAAAAATAAGATTTATAATTAACTATGTACAATTTTATACATCGTATAATTTTAGACCATGTAAAGGATGATGACAATGACCTCCGGCGGTGATCGCAGCCAGACCAGATGGGACAGAAAAAAAGAGCTGACCAGGACAAAAATTATAGATATCACCATTAGTTTAATTGAAAAGCAGGGGTTCGAACAAACGTCCATGGAGCAAATTGCCGAGGAGGCCGATTTGGCCAAGGGAACCCTTTATAACTATTTCCCCAATAAAGGTGCGGTTTTAGCAGCCTATGCCCAAAGAACCGTCCATAACTACGAGCCGGTGTGGCAGAAAATAATCGACAGTAATCCGGATACCCGCTCCAGGTTTGAGGCACTTTTGGAATTCTGCTATGAGTGGCTCCTGCATAACAAGAATTCATTCAAAATATACCTGATCAGCCGCCTTCATGATAAGGTCAGTTTATGGTCAGACCCCGAGGATCAGAGAAGCGGGATACAGGGAGTATACGAAAGTATTATCCGCCGGGGGCAGGAAGAGGGTGAAATACGGAAAGACATTACCGCAGAAGCAATGGCAGCACTGTTTCATTCCAACATGGCTGCAGTAATTATGGGCTGGCTAATGCAGGGAGAATCATTCCCTATCCGGCTTGCCCTGACTAACACCATAGATCTTTTTCTCAGCGGGTCTTTAAAAAGATAGCCATATCAAATCCTGGGAGGGGAAAATATGGTAAACCGTGAAAGAAGTTTTTTTTTAAGCTGGGAAGACGCCTTCCTGGCTGGACCCGGTGTGGCCGGGGGCAAGGGTTGGAACCTGGGGAGACTGGATCGCTACGGGTTTAACGTCCCGGTGGGAGGTGTCCTGACCTCCGGCGCTTTTGGTGAATTTATTGAGACCAACAGGCTGCAGGGGGAATTGGAGGCTTTATCCCGGGCGATAACTGCCGATCAGGAGATAGGCCCTGATACTTCCCTGATGCTGGAAAACTTAAGGGAAAGGATAAAAAATGGGTTCATCCCTTCCTCTGTGGAGGAGGATCTGACCCGGGGCCTGTCGGAACTGGGCCTCACTGAATGTCCGGTGGCAGTGCGTTCCTCGGCCTCGTCTGAAGACTCGGAAAAGGCATCCTTCGCCGGCATTCACGACTCCTTCCTCAATGTCATTGGCCTGGTCAACATACTGGAGGCGGTTAAGGGCTGCTTCGCCTCCTTGTGGTCAACCAGGGCGGTAGCCTACCGGAGAAAAATGAATATAGAAGATAAAGAAGTCCTCCCGGCTGTGGTTATAATGGAAATGGTAAATGCCCGGGCAGCAGGCATTGGTTTTAGCTGTAACCCTGGGTCCGGCAGGGAGGACCATATTGTTATAAACGCCAACTACGGACTGGGGGAATCGGTGGTTGGGGGACAGGCAAACCCTGATCAGTACATACTGGACAGAACCTCTGTGCTGCCGAAAATATTGGAGAAATCCATAGGCAGCAAAAAAGTGGTAACCGTACCGGCCCCTAGCGGAGGGACCCTGATATTAACCGAAGGTGAGCTTAATCCTGAAAAATGCTCGGGCCAGGTACTGCCGGACGATGATATTGTCAGGCTGGGAATGATCATATTAAGAGTATATGATTCCCTCGGAGAATATGAAAGGCACCAGGATGTTGAGTGGGCCTTTGATAATGAAAAGTTTTTTATTGTCCAGGCCAGGCCGGTCACGTCACTTCCCAGATATACCTACCCGGAAATAAGGGACCAGCCGGAGATTTGGTCCAATTCCAATTTAAGAGACGCAGTACCCATGGTGCTTTCCACAATACTTAACAGGATCAACTGTGATATCATAAATGCAATGATTTCAGCTCCCGGCAGGAACATCAACTACCCGGTTCTACCGGGACTGCAGTATACCAAATCTTTCAGGGGAAGGCTCTATCTGAACATCTCCGCGCTACAGTGGGAGTTATACGATATGCTCAACATGACGCCAGGGGAAACTAACAATCATCTCGGTGGACACCAGCCGGAAATAACCATAAAAGAAAGAAAGTACGGGCCAAGAGAAAAGTGGAAGATATTCACCAGAAAAATATACCAATTTTTATTGACATTGCATACTGACAGAAAAGCAGAGGTTTTTTTTTCAGAAATGAGAGAAGTATACGAGTTTTATAACCGTAAATTTTTGAACTCTTTAACTGATGATGAAATTATCGGCATCATAAATGATGTATGCATCGAATTTCTTAAATACGCTCCTCTAATGTCTGTATTTAATCTGGTGGCAGGAATTTCTTTGTCTGTGCTGACAAAGCTTATTGATAAGTATTTCCCCGGGGAGGGCAACGCTCTGGCCAATGCCCTGCTGGCGGGAAGGGGCGCAATCACCAGTGCCGACCAGGGATACCGGCTGATTGAAATGGCCGAGGCTGCGGAAAACGACCAGGAGGCCCGGCTATTCTTAGAAAGTAACTTTTCGTTAATGAATTCAATATTAAGCGATAGCTCACTTTTTAAGAAAAAGTTCAAAAGCTTTTTAGAGGAATTTGGGCATCGGGGTATTTACGAGTCAGATGTAATAAATCCCCGCTGGAATGAAGACCCCGTCTACCTGCTAAGTAACGTTAAGGAAATGATGGGAAGGATAAGCACAGCTGACTTTAGAGCCAGGCAGAAGGAAACAAGAGAAAATGCCTGGCAGTTGATAAATAATAGATGTCCCGCCCTCCGGCGGCTTGCCGTCAAGTGGTGGGTACGACAGACAGTTATTAAAAGTGGAAAAAAAGAAATGGCAAGGTCGGAAGTAGTACGGTTTCTAACTTTATTTAGGGCAGTCTGCCTGGAGGTGGGCAGAAAGTTTACCCAAAGAGGAATTATTGACTGCCGGGAGGATGTATTCCACATTGCCCTATCGGATATGACACTAATTTTGGCCGGGCACTGGAGCGGCCAGGGGCTTAAAAATTTGGTGTCTGACAGGAAAGATAGAAGAAAGGAACTGGAGTCCCTCTCTCCGCCGGACCTAATTGTAGACGAGGTAATACATCACACAGCCCCTGTCTTAAACAAAACTTCAAGAAACTCACTGAATGGGCTGGGTGTAGCCGCCGGAAAGGCCTCCGGAAAGTCAAGAATAATCATGCACCCCAGTGAAGGACAGAAACTGGGGCATGGGGAGATACTTGTTGCCCCCTCCACCGACCCCGGCTGGACTCCTCTATTTTTAAAGGCAGCAGGCATAGTGATGGAAACCGGAGGTTTCCTTTCCCACGGGGCCATCGTGGCCCGGGAGTATGGCATACCGGCGGTGGTCAATATACCGGGTGTTTTGAGGGCAGTGCCCGACGGGAGTGAAATTACCGTAGACGGTGATGGTGGCAAAGTTATTATTTAAAAATCATTTAATCCAGTCTATTGAAAAGGATTAGGCCATCTGCCTAATCCTTTGACTTATCCTTGCCACTACCACCTTTATCGCTTCCACCCCTGTCAGAGCCTCCCTTTCCGTCAGCTCCGCCATTACCCCCGGAAACGGCGCTGCCGGAGGAGTCATGACCTTTGTCACTGCTCCCCCGGTTTCCTCCGGTATCTTTATCTCCCTGCCCGTTCTTATTCCCTCCGGACATATCCTTTCCCTTATCCTGTTTATCTCCTGAATTTCCCTTCCGGGAACCGCCTCCGCTGCCATACCGGGAGTCCTGCCTATCCTCTCCTGCTTCCCGACTATACCCGCCGGAGTTATTGTCTTTTCCTTTATCCCGGTCCGGCAGGCTGGTTTTATTATTCCCTCCCACCGGTTTGACCCCGCCGCCGGGCTTCTCTGCACTTCCGTCCGGCCTGCTGTCCGGCTTTTTGCTTTTTCCGTATTCACCCATATTTTCAGCTGCCCCCGGGAGCTGGTATTGATCCCTGATTCTATCTTTCCAATGGCCCGGTGGACTCTTTTCTATCTCACTTACCTTTATCCTCTGTTCCTTTTCTATCAGGCGTATACTTTTATTTTTAAAGTCACCAGGACTGACGTCAGCGCCCTTCTCCCGGGCACTAAGGTACAGCATATACCTCCCGGTGGACATCCCTGCCTTTCCGGCCTCTTCCCTGACCTCCGGCGGCGCTTCCAGAACGGCCACCTCGGCCTGTATATTTTTACCTTGCAAAGAAGCGTCAATAGACTCCCTTACCATTGCCTCAATTACCGGGGCATCTGTTTTGCTTTCAGGAACCACCGAAGACATAACCACATTTTCTTCCCCGGGCAGTATATATTTTTTATCCAGGGCCGCCAAGACAAGGTCCTCCACCGCCTCCCGGATATCCTTACCCTCCAAGTCCATTCCGTCTACAAGATTTTTTCCGTCATCATTTAAGGGATTCACCCCCCGCACTACGCTGTTTTTGTCCAGAGCCATCTCCACCGAGGGGTTTATATCCAGGCAAACATAAGCGGCCACCGCCGGCAGCGTCCAGAATTTCCACAGACCCGCGGTAAAGATAATAAACGCCAGACAGGCCGCCGCCAGGGCATACCTGTATAATCCCGGTCTGCTTTCCGGCAGCATTATCTCCTGCCCGGCCCTGAAATTTCCACTCATCCTTAGTTTCCGGAAGTCCCCTCCGGAAGTAATCACGGTGCAGTATTTCTTATTCACTTCCAGAATAATGGCTTTTTGACTCACCTGTTAGGACTCCTTTCCCGGCAGCCTGATGAATGAGCACAGATACAGGAATTCTTCACAATACCGCCATATAATAGAGGTGGCAATTATATATTTCCTGCCCCTCTCAATAATCTTTATATTTACCTCCGCCTGGCGTGTGAGGGCCAGAACAGGCACCTTTCCGGTATTCATCAGCTGTGCGAAAAGCTGCTCATCGACGGCCAGCACACGGGCCACTCTCAGCAGTGTTGCCCGGGCATCCCTGTGCCTGGGAGAGCACCTTACCAGGTCATCAAAAGTTATTCCAAACTGGCCGATAACCTTTTTATATTCAGAAATTTCTTCTTCCCTTTCCCTGGCCGACTCCTGGTCAATATAAATTTCCCAGGCCCTGGACAGCTCAAGGGCTGACAGGTCACGACCCTCGGTATCGTCCAGGGATCCCCCGCCGGCGGCTGTGTGCCGGGACTGTTTTCTGGTATAATCCATCAGCCTGCTCTTTATAATGAGCCTGGCAAAAGCAGGAAAGGGAACTCCCCTTTGCTCATCATATCGGTCAATGGCCTCATTAAAGGCTAACAGGCCTATGCTCAACTCGTCATCCCGGCCCCACTCCAGGCCCCGGCCGCAATATTTACTGGCCGCACGGGCTATAAATGGACTGAATTCGGCAATAAGGTCCTCCCTGGACTGGCAGTTCCCGCTCCGAATTGAAGCCAGCATATTTTCTAAAATGTTTTCCGGAAGCACCTTTTCACTTCCCTTCGGCCCCGCCTGCCCCTTAGGTGCCCCCGCCTTAAATTCTTATACGGAAGCGCACTGTGTTTTATGGGGACTTACAAAAATATAAAAACAGGGGCTATATCCCTGTTTTTTCGACAAATATTCCAGTCATCCTCCTTTTTTGGAAAATACCATCAAAACTTTTGTCTGTCGTATGGAGGTTTGGCGCTGCATACACCGGAATCTCCTCCTTGCAGGGATTGTTCTATGCCGCAGGTACAGCATTCCCCGCTTATAGGCCGGCAGGGCTCTGGGTGGATTAATACGCTCACCCCGGGAAGCCTGCTGGATATGTCCTTTTCAATGGCGTCGCAGAGCTGATGGGTCCGTGCTATAACCTGGTCCCTGGGTACAACCAGGTGCAGGTCAACATGACAGTCCCGGCCTGACCTGCGGCTCCTCAAAGCGTGATACTGCACGTACTCCTCCCCGTACCGGGCAAGCACTTCCTTTATAATTTCCTCCTCCGCGCCGGAAAGCTTCACATCCACTATTCCCCCTGCCGACTTCTTAAGGTGACCGTATCCCTCATACAGAAGTACCACAGCCACCAGCAGAGTCAATACCGCATCGATAACAGCCAGCCCGGTGAGCCTCATGGCGGCCAGTCCCAGGCAGATGACCAGGGAGGAGCTGGCGTTGACCAGCAGGTGCCTGCAGTCCTCCCGCAAAGCTGGCGAGGCACTCCTCCGGTAAGCCCCGGCCAGCATGGCTGATACCGGAAAGCTTACCAGGGCGGACACTCCCATCACTGCTATGCCCAGATCAGTACGCAGTACAGCCAGACCGGGTGATAGAATTCCCCGCACCCCGAAATTTATTATTACACCGGCCGCAATTAGAATAAGGGCCGCCTCAATAAGGGCTGCCAGATTTTCATATTTTCCATGGCCGTAATGGTGGTCTTCATCGGCAGGCTTGCTTGATTGGCTGACTGATGAGTAGGCCAGCACAGAGGCCAGTAGATCAAGTCCCGAGTGTATGCCGCTGGCAAATACACTGGCCGACCCCATGGCTGTGCCGGCTACAATTTTGCCCAGCGCCAGGGCGGCGCTGGTAATGACTGAAATGCCGGCAATATTTATCTTCTGATCCATGACCCCACCTCTTTCGCCGTTTTAATACGGCCAGAGCAGCACACATTTTCTGCGCTTAATACTTTATAACATGTAGAATCTGTCCTGATCAAGAAAAGAATTATAAGCTATATATAACAGATAGGCTTTTGGGTAATACCTCCGGTCAGGAGACAGAATACAGGAGACAGGAGTTTCACAGACGGTACAGAAGTTTTTATAGCCCCTAATAGAGCCTTTTTACCTTATAAGGAATGCCCAAACCATTCTGGCTCCTGTCTCCTGACTTCTGTCTCCCGACCGCAGAGGTTTTTCAGTATGAGCATTATTCAGGATTTTGCTGAAAGCCAACGTCTATAGCCTCCCGGGGTGAATCCTCATCGTCAGTGCTCCGGAAATTCTGGTAGATGACTCCATCCTCTCCCACCTCGTAAGGTATATTATCAATCCTTTCCACCGACCCCCTCCGGTCTTCTTCCTCAAGCTCACCCCCGCCGTAGTACGATCCGGCCTGGGACCTTACCGCGTGCTCATTCCAGCGGGAAACCTCCTGAAAGGAATCCTCCCAATCGAATTCCACATTATTTAATTCATCTATAAAAGGTCTGGCCCATATATCCTCCAGCACCTCTTCCTCCACCGGCCTGTTTTCTGTCCTGGGCACCATTTCATCACCCTTTTTGCAGTCCAGGCAAAGGGTGGTGTAAGGCACAGCCTCCAGCCTTTTTAGAGAAATTTCCTTCCCGCACACATCGCACCGGCCATAATCACCCCTCTCCATCTTTTCCAGGGCATCGTCGATGGCGCTGACCATGTGCAGCGAGTCCTCCCGGAGGCAAAAGTCCTTGCTGCGCTCAAATACCTCACTGCCCACATCCCCCGGGTGATTGTCATAAAGAGAAAGCTCGCCTATGGAGTCTCTTAAGGGCTCGTGCAGCCCTCCCTGGTCTATTCCTTTAATTCTGTCCATAATATGTTCTTTTTCATCCAAAAGCCTTTGCTTTAATTCCTGTTTCTTATCTTCTGACAGCATCTGCTACCTCCGGGGAGCATATTTTGATCAATATGTTTTTGCTTTTAGCTGCTGCTGGACAATTTCTACAATGTCGGCTATTATGCCGCCTATCACGGGAATGTTTAAGGCCACCAGCTTTTGCATAAAAATTAAGGCCAGGGCGCCCAGTATGGCGAAGCCTATAGCTATTCCCAGTCCCCGGGCTATACCTGATATAAGATTAATCCACAGGAGACGCCAGGGGCTGTTTAATAGATTTACGTACTCCGCCAGCTTCATTTTTTCCATGTTCATGGAAAGCTCGGCAACTTTTCTGCGCAGCGCATCCATCAATTCTTCCTCACGGTTATCCAAAACCAGACCTCCTGAAACCTATTTTTCCACAATTACAGCAAAAAAAACGTAAAACTTATTCATGACTGACGACTTTTAGGGACAGCTATCAGCTATCAGCCGTCAGCAGTCAGTAATCACATTACCCACGGCTCATGGCTGACAGCTAAAAAAGATGCCGCCGGTACTCCGGCGGCATCTATCTGCTTTTTCTGAAAGCTGATAACTGATGGCTGATGGCTGACAGCTATACTAAGCTTTGGCGGTCTTTAGCTTGCTCTTCTTTTCCATGAGCCTCAAGTCCACCCAGATGGCGCTGGCGTTAAATATTGAGGAGTAGCACCCAATGCCCACCCCGATGATCATTGCCAGTACAAAGTTCTTCACGGTAGCGCCGCCCAGGAAGTAAAGGGCCAGCAGCACAAACATAACCGTGAGCACCGTGTTTATGGATCGGGCCAGGGTCTGCCAGATGCTGAGATTAACCAGGTCCTCCAGGGACTGGCCTTTCTTCTTCATATTTAGATTTTCCCTGATCCGGTCAAAAATTACAATGGTATCGTTTATGGAATAACCGATTATAGTCAATATGGCAGCTATAAAGGCGCTGTCCACCTCAATCTGAAAGATTGAGAACAGCCCTATAACTATCAGCACATCATGCAAAAGGGCCACAATGGCCGCAATGCCCTGCCTTAACTCAAACCTGAAGGTAATGTATACCACCATCAGCGCCGAGGCGACCAAAAGAGCCCAGAAGGCGTTCCAGAAGAGCTCGGTGCTTATGATGGGGTCCACGTACTCGTTCCTTAGAAGGGTGGCGCTTCCTATACTGCTGTTGAAGGCCTCCATTATCTTGGCGCTGTCCTCCTGGGTCAGCTTGGAGGTGCGTATCAGAAAGTCGCTATCTCCGCTCTGCTGTATGTGACCGGACCCAAAGCCCTGCTGATCCACCACGTTTCTTACCTGTTCCACCTGAACCTGGCCGGCAAACCGGACCTCCATTATGCTGCCGCTACTGAAGTCAATGCCCCAGTTCATACCCCGCACGGCAAGGGAAACTATTCCCGGGAGTATCAACAAAAGAGACAGAACATAAAATATTTTTCTATGCTTTACAAAGTGAAACACTCTTTTCCCCTCCCTATGCCCCGAAATATTTGGGACTCTTGACAAAATTGGCGGCCGCCACCAGGTGCAGGAGCCATCTGGTTATTGTAATAGCAGTGAACATGCTGGCCGCTATACCTATTATAAGGGTGACCGCAAATCCCTTGATGGGGCCTGTGCCCAGGAACATAAGCACAGCTGCAGCCAAAACAGTGGTGGTGTTGGCGTCAAAGACAGCCACAAACCCCCTCTTGAAGCCGGCGTCTATGGCCGCCCGCAGGCTCTTGCCGGTACGCAGCTCCTCCCTTATCCGCTCAAATATAATAACGTTGGTATCCACCGCAATGCCAAGAGAGAGCAGGAAGCCCGCAATCCCAGGCAGAGTCATGGTGACATGGAACCCGGCATATACCCATAGCACAATCAGCGAGTATATAACCAGAGCGAAGCTGGCCACCAGTCCGGGCAGCCTGTAGTACATCAGCATAAACACCAGTATGGCGGTAATCCCCACCACTCCGGCATGCTTTGACTTGGCCAGTGAGTCGGCGCCCAGGGCCGGTCCCACCGTCCTCTTCTCCATAACCTCCACCTTGACGGGCAGTGCGCCGGAACGTAGGAGAATGGCTATGGTGTGGGCCTCCTCAAGGGTGGAGTACCCGGTTATTTCAGCCTTGCCCCCGGTAATAGGCTCTGTCACGGTAGGGGTCTGCAGTGTCTTTCCATCCAGTACGATGGATATGGGCCTACCCACGTTGGCTGTAGTGGCCTGGGCAAATTTTTGGGTTCCCTCGGGCTTGAAGCTTAAATTTACCACGTTGGACCCATTGGGGTTTTTAGCCTCCTGGGCATCCTCAAGATCCTTTCCGGTGACCACCACATTTCCCTGGGAGTCTTTAAACTCCAGGAAGGCTGTTTTAACCATGGTGTTTACAGCATCCTCGGGGTCCTTAATGCCGGCCAGCTCAATGATCATTCTGCGCTCGCCCTGCTGCTGAATTACCGGCTCGGAAACCCCAAACTGGTTAACCCTGTTTTCCAGCACAGCCTTCAGCTGTTTCATTGACTCGGGAGTAACTTTTGCCTCTTCGGTATCCTTTGCCTCTATGACAACGTGAACTCCTCCCTGGAGGTCGAGCCCCAGGTTAATCCACTTGGTCAGGGGCAGATAATTTTTAGTGTACTGGTTCTCCGCCAGTCCAGGCGCCACTGAAAGGAAAACCGCCAGCGCCACCAGCGCGGCGACCACCACCATGGCACCCACCTTACTCCACCTCATGTAATTCTCTCTCCTTTACTACTATACTATAATGCATTTTGGTTACAGCAGCTTGGAACCGTTTATAATCAACTCAAAATTGCACTCAAGGAAAGCAGCCGCCCTGCGGCATAGCATCATTCGGGTGAGAAATATTTCAAAATACTCCATTACCGGGCATATTTCAATATCTATGGTCAGATCCATGGTTATTGTCCTTCGGGCTGTGTCCACCAGTACCGAAGCGTTCTCGGCGGCGTAATTGACCCTGTCATGAATATCAAAGGTGGCAAAATCAGTATTCCTGACCCTTGAGCGGTGCACATCGGACTTGTCCGCCAGGATAAGGGCCGCAGCCACCACATTTACCGGCTGCCCGTACTGCTCCTCATGATTGGCTATGGCCGACAGTACAACTGCTATCTCATCAGGCAGCATTCCCATACCGGAAAGTATAGGATATACTATCATAGCTCCTGATATACCGTGATCATTACGGCTGACCACATTGCCTATATCATGCAGGTAGCCGGCTATGGCCGCCAGCTCGGACTCTCTTTGGGAGTATCCAAGCCTTTCTATTATATTGCTGGCTATACCGCTGACCAGTTCCAGGTGCCGGTCGCTGTGCTCGGTAAATCCCATAGCCCCCAGAAATTCGTTTCCCTTCCTGATAAAGCTGTTCACCACCGGGTTTAACATGATCTCCTGCAGCGTTGGCATCGAATCCTCCTGGCACAAATAGCCTCATTGTGGTGAATTTGGTAAGCTGCTCCTTACGGAGAAAGAGAGTAGACCCCTGCCTACTCTCCGAACGCCCTTTCAGGTACCGGTTCTTTAGGAACGTCTATATGAAGGCCGACGTCCATCCGGGTGCCGGCACTGTTATTCTTTCTTTTCTTCTTCTTCTTCTTCCTCTGCAGACTCACGGACCTGTGCGATGGCGTTTTTAAGAACTTGAATACGCACACCGTCGGCAACCCGGATAATTAAGGTGTCTTCCTTTACCTTAACCACAGCGCCCATTATTCCGCCTGCTGTAACAATTCTGTCATTCGCCTTCAGTCCCCTGATCATCTCCTGGTGCTTCTTCTGCCTTTGCTGCTGCGGCCTGATCATAAGGAAATAAAGTATAGCAAAAATTGCTACAATAAATATTAACTGGCTGTACTGACTGCTTGGCATACCGTTAATCATCCTCCTTTCCACAAGGTGAATAATTCTTCGAGGCTTTACTGTTTTCCTTTATTTTTATATCACAAAAATCAGCAGTACTGAAATCTTTCCATAAATTCCTTTTTGTATGACGAAAAACTGTCCTGCTCAATGGCCACCCTGATATTATGCATCAATCTGAGTGTAAAGTAAAGATTATGTATGGTGGTCAGCCTTACTCCCAGTATTTCGTTGGCCTTGATCAGGTGCCTCACGTAGGCCCTGGTATAGTTCCTGCAAGTATAGCAGTCACAGTCAGGGTCAAGGGGGCGAAAGTCCCTGGCGTACTCCGCATTTCTTACCACCAGCTTCCCGTCGTGGGTAAATACCGTGCCATTGCGGGCTATCCTGGTAGGCAGCACACAGTCGAACATGTCCACTCCCCGGGCCACACCCTCCAGCAGGCAGTCCGGCGACCCCACCCCCATAAGGTAGCGGGGCTTACCGGGCGGTATTAGTGGAATGGTATTTTCCAGGGACTCGTACATCAGGTCCTTGGGCTCCCCCACGCTTAGGCCCCCGATACCGTACCCGGGAAAATCAATCTCTATAAGCTCCTTGGCGCTTTTCTCCCTCAGGTCCTTAAAAACCCCCCCCTGTATTATTCCAAACAGGGCCTGGTCCTCCCTCCGGTGGGCCTCCTTGCAGCGCCTGGCCCAGCGGGTGGTTCTCTCCACCGCTCTGAGGGCATACTCATGTGTGCTGGGATAGGGAGCGCACTCATCAAAGGCCATGGCAATGTCGGACCCCAGGGCTTCCTGGATCTCCACCACCCTTTCGGGGCTGAAATAGTGCTCTGACCCGTCAATATGGGACCTGAACCATACCCCCTCCTCCTCAATCTTCCTTAGAGGGCCCAGGCTGAACACCTGAAATCCCCCGCTGTCAGTCAGTATTGGCCCGGGCCAGTTCATAAACCTGTGCAGCCCCCCGGCCTCTTCCACCAGCCCGTGCCCCGGCCTCATGTACAGGTGGTAGGTATTACTCAGTATGAGCCTCCCGCCAATATCCCGCACTTCCTCGGGGGTCATGGCCTTAACGGTGGCCTGGGTGCCTACCGGCATAAAAATAGGGGTTTCCACAACACCATGGGGTGTGACCAGCTCCCCCCTCCTGGCCTCCGAACCGGCATCCTTTTTTATCTCTCTGAAAAAAACACTCATTTCAATACCTCATACTGCACAAACTCTCCGGTCGGAATTCAGAACCCAGAATTCAGAATACAGAATAGCCCCGGCATTACTTAAAAGCCTGGAGAAGGGCTTGCAAAGCTTCTGAATTCTGAATTCTGTCTCCTGTATTCTGACCGATAAGGAATACCCTATAGAATAAGCATTGCATCCCCGAAGCTGAAAAAGCGATAACCTTTTTCCACCGCCTGCCGGTATGCGCCTAAAACCCTCTCCCGTCCGGCCATGGCGCTGACCATCATAATCAGGGTGGATCTGGGCAGGTGAAAGTTGGTTACCAGGCCCTGGACCACTTTAAAGCTGTATCCCGGATAAATAAAGATATCCGTCAGCCCCGACCCGGCCCTGACCCGGCCTTCCCCGTCAGCCCCGGACTCCAGGCAGCGCACAGTGGTGGTCCCCACGGCTATAACCCTGCTGCCGGGGTCCAGCGCCGCCCCGTTTATTACACCGGCCGCATCCTCAGATATTTCATAGTATTCCCCGTGCATGTGGTGGTGGTGGACATCCTCCACCTGCACAGGCCTGAAGGTGCCCAGACCTACATGCAGCACAACCGTCACTACCCTGACGCCCAAAGCCCTTATTCTGTCCAGCAGTTCCCCGGTAAAATGCAGCCCGGCGGTGGGTGCGGCCACCGAACCCTCCTTACGGGCATATACCGTCTGGTAGCGGCCTGGGTCTTCGGGATATTTTTTTATATAGGGCGGCAGGGGCATTTTCCCTATTCTGCTTAATGCCTCATCAAAGGGAACGGTACTTTCAAAGCGGATGATCCTTCCCCCGGCATCCGTGTTCTCCAGCACCATCCCTTTCAGGAGACCGTCTCCGAATAGAAGGGAGGTCCCCGCCCTGGCCCGGCGCCCAGGCCTTACCAGCACCTCCCACAGATTCTCTTCCCTTCTGGTCAAAAGGAGTACCTCCACCTGACCCCCCGAGCCCTCCTTTATACCCCAGAGCCTGGCCGGGATTACCCTGGTATCGTTTAAAACCAGCACATCACCAGGCCTTAGGTAGTCCGCAATATCCTTAAATCTTTTGTGCTCAATCTGATCGCCATTTTTGGGCACCACCATGAGCCTGGACTGGTCGCGGCAGGGCAGAGGGTCCTGGGCTATCAAGTCCTCGGGAAGGTAATAGTCAAAGTCAGTAGTCTTTAAAATACTCATTCTACCCCGCTTAACGGACCTATCCCGCAATTATTATAATAGTATTCCAATATTTCCTGGTAGTTATAACCCTGGTTGGCCATTCCACAGGCGCCGTACTGGGACATCCCCAGGCCGTGCCCGTATCCCGACCCGGTAAGTGTTACCGAGACCAGCCTGCCCGAGATATCCCGGTCTGTTTTTATTTCAAAAAGTGAGCTTTTCAGCCCCAGGGCCATCCGGACCGAATCAGCGTTGCCAATTTCCACCGTCAGCTGCTGTCCGTCACCGTCCACTCCGGTAATCTTTATTCTTTTGGCCCTGGCCCCGGACGAGGTCTTATCCAGCACTGCAATATCGTCTACCGCAGAAAACACTCTTTCCGGGGAGTTTGCTGTGTTGAAGAGGCCTTTTTTACTGTTCAACTGGTCAGCCAGCTGACTGGAGTTATAAGAAACCACCCAGTCGTAATGCTCATCGTTACTGTCATGGGGGTCTGGCCTTGACACGATATATTCCAGGCTCTCCTGCCAGACATCCTGGACGTTTTCGGTAAAGCCCCCGCTGCTGCTGTGGAAAAAGGCGCTTATGGGTTTCCCCCTGTTTAACAGGGCCTGACCGGCGGTGTCATTTACGGCCCTGGTGGAATTGGGATTTTCGGCGTCATACCCCCCGTACACCTGGCTCATCTGGGTGGCCAGTATATCAAAGCCGTAAGCGCTATACGTGCCCAGGTGGGCCAGGGCAAAGGTGCGGGAGGCTACAGCCTGGGCCTTTTGCGCCTCCTGGGGCCAGGCCGCCGGCATTTCCCGGGGCAGAACCCCGTACAGATACTCTTCCAGGGGCAGCTCGTTTATTATAGTGATGCCCTGACCCTGGGCCCTGAACTCCATATCACCCCGGAACCTCTGCGTCCGCCCTGATAATAGCAGAGAGACCAGATTCAGGCCCCCGCCCCCCTGGATGGAAGACCTTCCTGACCCGCTTAAAAGGCTTACACCGGAATCTATACTTACGGAAGACACACTGCCTCCGCCAATAATCACCGATACTTTGTCAGACTGCTCTATGTTCTTAATAGAGCCATCTCCCCCCAGAACCGACACCGATCTGCTTACCTGCTCCAGCCCCAGAGCGCGGCCGGAGCCTGCAATTAGCTCACCGTTTCTGTATAGCTGCAGCTCTCCTCCCGGGCATCTGACCTCCCAAGGGTCACCGGGGAGCACCTCGGCCAATACCTCCCCCGACTGCCTGTCCACCGCATGGTAGGCCCCCTGCACAAAAAACTCCTGGCTAATAATATCCTGGGCCATTCCCACCCTTATCCCCTTGGGTGACACAACCACCCTGCCCTCAGCAGTCGGTGGTAAAACCAGCAAAAGAAACACCGCCAGCATAAAGCCAGCTGCCTTGTAGGAACTTAAGCCGGAAAATCTGCCCATGTCAGCCTCCATTGTAATAATTATACTTTCTTGTAAACTTCGACAATATGAGAGCTTTTTCCTGCCGGGTTAAAAGTCCCATTTAACAGTCTAACAGCCACCCTGCGGCGGCTGTTGCCTATCTCCTGAATATTATGTTCAGCACTACCGTCAGTACAATGCTAAGAATAATGGAGGTGACCAGGGGAAAGTAAAAGCTGAAATTTCCTTTCTGAAAGAATATGTCTCCGGGCAGGCGGCCAAGGCTGAAAAATTTTCCCGCCGCCAGCATAATAAGCCCAAGCAGCACCAGGAAAAGTCCCCCCAGCAGTACCATCTTTCCCAGTGAATAGAAGGGGCCCGCCAATATCAACTCCCCCTGTTCTTTTTCCGGTAATATCTATCCTTCTCACTGTATATACAGCCGCAGTATTTTTGCCTGTACATCTCCAGTTCCCTGGAACGATCCACCGCCTCCCGGTAACCGGGGCGGAAATCCTGGTAATAAAAGCTTACACCGGCTTTCCCGGCTATCGCCTCCCCTATTTCCCGGATCAGGTCATGCTTCTGATAGGGGCTTACCAAAAGGGTGCTGGAAAAACAGTCATAGCCCTCCCGGGCGGCAATCTCAGCGGTGCGCCCAAGCCTCATGGCATAGCAAAAGGAGCATCTGTCCGACTCCCTGTTGACCACACCCCTGATAAATTCCTCCAGCAGGTAGTCCTCATCAAACATCACCGGCAGATCTATGCTGCGGGCGTATGAGGCCAGTGTTTCCCTCCTGGCCCTCCACTCGGTGTAGGGATGAATATTGGGGTTAAAAAAATATCCCGTTACATCGGCCTCCTTCCTCAATACATCCACCGGATATATTGAGCAGGGGCCGCAGCAGGCATGAAGAAGAAGTTTCATTTCCTACGGCCGTGCGGCCGGTCATCACCTCGCAGTAAATAGCTTATACTGTATTCTGACTCCTGTCTCCCGACCGGAGGTATTACCCAAAAGCAAGTATGCTATTCCAGCGGAAGGGTTCCCTGATCCCCGGCCTTTTTATCCTCACAGGCTATCCCCAGGTGCTGGTAAGTCACCGGGGTTACTATCCTACCACGGGGTGTCCGTGCCAAAAGCCCCTTCTGCATCAGGTAGGGCTCATATACGTCCTCCACCGTGTCGGACTCCTCGCCCACCGCAGCTGCCACAGTATCCAGCCCCACCGGTCCCCCGCCGAATTTCTCTATTATTATACGCAGTATGCGCCGGTCTATCTCATCCAGCCCAAGGGGGTCCACCTCGAAAAATTCCAGGGCCTCAACGGCCACATTATGGTCTATCAGTCCCCCGTGCCTCACCTGGGCATAGTCCCTTACCCTTTTTAAAAGCCTGTTGGCCACTCTGGGGGTACCCCTGGCCCTTTTGCCTATCTCGACAGCCCCCTCCCTGTCGATACCCACATTTAGTATACTGGCGGCCCTGGTTATTATGGACACCAGGTCATCCACCCCGTAATAGTCCAGCCTGCTGATCACCCCAAAGCGGTCCCGCAGGGGGGAGGTAATCATTCCGGCCCTGGTGGTGGCCCCTATGATAGTGAACCTTGGCAGCTCAAGCCTTATAGACCTGGCCCCTGGCCCCTTGCCGATAATTATGTCAATAACCGAATCTTCCATGGCGGGGTAGAGTATCTCCTCCACCGGCCTGCTCAGCCTGTGCACCTCATCTATAAAGAGAACATCACCGGCTGCCAGGTTGGTAAGTATGGCCGCCAGGTCGCCGGGCCTTTCAATGGCGGGACCGGAAGTAACCCTTATGCTGACACCCATCTCATTGGCTATTATATTGGCCAGGGTAGTCTTGCCCAGTCCCGGAGGGCCAAATAAAAGAACATGGTCCAGGGTCTCGCCCCTGTTCCGGGCAGCCTTTATAAAAATATCAATAGTTTCCCGGACCTTTTTCTGCCCTATGTATTCAGAAAGCCTGCGGGGTCTCAGGCTTCCCTCTATCTCAGTGTCCTCAGACCCGGCCCCCGGGGATACTATCCTCTGATCGGGATTCATTTCCATAACACAACCGTCCCTTATATGCCGCCCCGGGGCGGCTAAAAATAATTACCTGTTCAGTCGCCCCTCAGCCAATTGCCTGAGGGCAAGCCTGACCAATTCCTCAACGGGAGCACCGGGCCCGGCATCCCTGCCCGATCTTTCAACGGCCGCGGCAGCCTGGGCCATTCCATATCCCAGCGCAACCAGGGCCTCAACTGCATCTGACGACGCCAGCCCGCCCCTTTCCGGGGAAGGTGACACAGTGGCGGGATATTCCTCTATCTTAAATTTATCCTTAAGCTCCAGTATAATCCTCTGGGCGCTTTTTTTACCTATTCCGGGAGCCCTGGTTAAGAGCCCCACA
Organism: Peptococcaceae bacterium BICA1-7; assembly: GCA_000802095.1. Classification (GTDB taxonomy): domain Bacteria; phylum Bacillota; class Desulfotomaculia; order Desulfotomaculales; family Desulfocucumaceae; genus BRHc4a. Next base: position 70,316 of record JUEB01000021.1, read on the forward strand.
TTTTCCTCCTTTACAGCCAGCACAAGGTTTTTGGGGGTGATCACCGAAAGAAGGCTCAGTGCGCCCCGGGGGCCTATGCCGCTTACATTAAGCAGGAGGCTGAAAATATCCAGAGCCTCCACCGTGTCAAATCCATAAAGGCTTATACCGTCCTCCCGCACCGACATAAAGGTGTGCAGAAGCACCTCCTCGCCCGGAGAGGGCAGCAGGGACAGAAGGGACAGAGGAACCTGGACGGAATACCCCACCCCGCTCACTTCCACTATGGCAGCGTCTCCCCTTATCGAATGAAGTCTTCCCCTGAGAAAAGCAATCATCTTCGCAAAGCCTCCTCTCCTGTCCACCTGAAGGCATGGCAGGCCCCCACCGCCAGGGCGTCCGCCACATCATCGGGGCTGGGTACTTCCTTTAGGCTAAACAAGGCCCGGACCATAAACTGCACCTGCTCCTTGGCCGCCCTGCCGTTCCCGGCCACAGCCTGCTTTACCTGCAGCGGGGTGTATTCGTACACCTTTATCCCCGCCTGCACGGCGGCCAGCATGGCCACCCCCCTGGCATGCCCCACCGCCAGGGCTGTTTTTACATTTTTATTGAAAAAAAGCTCCTCTATGGCAAAATGGTCCGGGCTGTATTTTTTTATAATTTCCGTCAGCCTGCCGTGCAGAATACCCAGGCGGCCGGCCAGCTCCATCTTTGAGTCTGTCCTCACACACCCGTATTCATATGCTGTAAAGCTGTTGCCCTTAAAGCCGATCACCCCATAGCCGGTGATGGCCGTGCCGGGATCAATGCCCAGAATAATCAAAGTCACATACCCACTTCGTTAATCATTTGAATAAAAAATTCTTGAGCCTTCCCGAAATATCCTTCTAAAAATACCTTATACTGAAATTCTTACCGGTCGGAATTCAGAATTCAGAAGCCAGAAGCCAGAATTCCGGGCATTCCTTATTTTTTATAATCTGATGGTATCGCTGGCTGCACCATCAGAGTAAGAAAGATTGGTCTATGACCCTCAATTCAAACATTCCCATTCTGGATTCTGACTCCTGGCTTCTGGATTCCGACAGACTACTCACTCAGTATAAGGCATTTGGGTTACTCCACCGCCTCGTCCAGGTTTTCCAGCATGCTGTTGAGGAAGTTTTCATCGGCAAATTCCAGGTCCACCCGCAGTGCCTCCCTCTCTTCAGGTGAAAGGCCAGCGTATTCCCCTGCCCTGATTAGCTTATCCCGCAGCGGCTGAGGGAGCTGCTCAAGCCTTTTGCTTTCTTCCACCCGTAAGAGCCTCTGGTCATAGCCCAGGGGACCCTGGTAAACGGCCAGCCTGTCTCTGTGCACTCCCAGGTGCCTATAGCGGGTGTGCTCTCCACAGAAGCCGTCCACTCTCTTCCTCAGCACTATCAGCCGGCCATCCTCCACACCTAAAGACCAGCCCTCTTTTTCCGGATACCCCTGACTTATCTGCCCGGCGTCTTTACCTATCATGTCTCCCGGCGCCGGCCCCTGAAAAACCAGCTCAACATCCCCGCACAGATAGCTGTTTTCTTCCTTCAGCACGGCTCCTGGAGCTACAGCCCCGGCCCGGCCCTGCCCAAATACCGGAAGCACCGGATTGCCCAGCTTCCCGGCCAGTAATCCGGTCCCTACAAATACGGCTGAGGCAACAGCCGCAGTAATGATTATGCCGACCAGCAAAGTTCGCACCACTCTCATAACTACACCCCGGAACTTTTTACCAGTATTATTGCCCTGTACGTAAATATTAAACATTGACAGGAGGGGGTTGGGGATATTGATTGATTAATTATCTATGTTGTGATAAATTTTTCCATATATGTTACTATTTATACAAATAATATATATAATTTGCTGTGGCCGTGGTACAATTATGATTATGGTTAATAACATTGAAAAGGACAAAGCGATGCTGAATAGTTCACTGGAAGCTTTAAACAGGTATTTTGGGTATTCTTCCTTCAGGCCGGGCCAGGAAAAACTAATCGCCAGCATACTCCGCTCAAAGGACACACTGGGCATCATGCCTACCGGGGGAGGCAAATCACTCTGCTACCAAATACCCGCTCTTTCTCTGCCTGGAGTTACACTGGTGATTTCACCCCTCATCTCCCTTATGAAGGACCAGGTGGACTCTTTAAGCCAAATAGGCATACCCTCAACATATATTAACAGCTCACTGGCCTGGGAGGAACTGGAGCACAGGCTGCGCCTGGCGTCCCGGGGACAATTCAGACTTGTCTACATAGCTCCTGAAAGGCTTCAGTCTGAAAAGTTCCTCGGCATTTTGAAAGATATGCCGGTTTCTTTGCTGGCTGTTGACGAGGCTCACTGTGTTTCCCAGTGGGGACATGACTTTAGGCCCAGTTTCCTTTCCATTGCCCCCCTGGCCGGGAGCCTTCCCACCAGACCTGTAATTGCCGCATTTACGGCCACTGCAACTGAAAAGGTAAAGCAGGACATAATCCGCCTCTTATGCCTTAATAGCCCCAATGTCTATTCTACAGGCTTTAACCGGGAGAACCTGTACTTTTCAGTGCTAAAGGGAATTGACAAGACTAATTTTGTGATTGATTATTTAAATGACCATAAAGGGCAGTCGGGCATTATATATGCCGCCACCCGAAAGGAGGTTGAAAGGCTCCATAAAACCCTCATGCGGAGTGGTTTTCAGGCCGGCAAATACCATGCCGGACTCAGTGACACCGAGAGAAGCCGGACCCAGGAGCACTTTTCATACGACGACCTGCCCGTTATGGTGGCCACCAATGCTTTTGGGATGGGCATAGACAAGTCCAACATACGTTTCGTAATCCATATGAACATGCCCAGGAACATAGAGTCCTATTACCAGGAGGCCGGGCGCGCCGGAAGAGACGGCGACCCCGCCCGGTGTATATTGCTGTACAGCCCGCAAGACATACATATACAGAAATTTTTAATCGAGCAAAACCCTTTGTCTCCTGAAAGAAAGGCCGCTGAATACAGCAACCTTCAGAAAATGGCGGACTACTGTCACACTTCCGCCTGCCTCAGACAATACATACTTGAATATTTCGGAGACAAAGACGTACCGGAAAACTGCGGGAATTGCGAAAACTGCAGTGATGATGGCAAGCTGTCGGACATTACTGTAGAGGTGCAAAAAATTCTCTCCTGCGTCCGCCGGGTGGGGGAGAATTACGGGGTTAATCTGGTGGCCAATGTTTTAAAAGGGTCCCGGATAAAAAAAATTAGCCTTCTCGGCTTCGACCAGCTTACTACCTACGGCATAATGAAAGAATATACAGCCGGCGAGCTGGCCAATATGATTAACCTTCTGGTGGCGGAAGGCTACCTCATTACCACTGAAGGCAAGTATCCTGTGCTGCGCCTGGGAAACAGGGCTGTGCCGGTGCTCACCGGAAAAGAAAAAGTGCTGCGTAAGATAAGAAGAAAAAAAGCTCCCGCTGCCGGCACTGCAGATACAGCCCTCTTTGATAAGCTTAGGGGCCTCAGAAAAGAGATTTCAGAAAAGCAGAATGTGCCTCCCTATGTTATTTTTCACGACAGCACCCTGCAGGAAATGAGCAGGCTGTATCCGGTTGACCGGGCATCCATGCTGGCCATCGGAGGTGTGGGTGAAAACAAATTTGCCAGGTACGGCAGTCAATTCATAGATGTTATCGTTAAACACACTGCCGGCACTCAAACTGCTCCCTTATCTGAAAAGCAGTCTGCCACGCCTTCATCCGCGGATACTGCCAGTCATCTGGTTACCTATCAAATGTATCGGGAGGGAAAGTCCTTTAAAGATATCGCGGCATCAAGAAAGCTGACCCTGCAAACCGTGCAGAACCACATAATACGGTGCGCGCAGGCTGGCTGTGAGATTGACTGGGAAAGCCTGATACCCCGCTCTCAGGAGGAGCTAATCCTGGAGGCGGTCAGGCGGCTGGGGCCGGAAAAGCTCAGCCCTGTCAAGGAGGCCCTTCCCAAAGAAATTGACTATTTTACCATCAGGGCGGTAATCTGTAAGCATAAAATATAAAACCGCCGAATTGTGGCGGTGCCGTCTTAAAAGGAATGGGGACACACCTGCTGAAGTAAGAGCATTAGATTTGAGACAGGAATGTCCCCGATGGCGGAATTCAGAATAGTAATAGCATTCCTTTGTAGTCCCTTAATACGTCATATATTTTTCTGGTGAAAACATAGCTTAAAAAACTAGCTCAGGCCTGTTTTTATGACGATCTGAAGCGTGCCCAACTAATCAACATTATTCAACTTATAAAAAATGCCCAAACCATTCTGGATTCTGAATTCTGTATTCTGTATTCCGACCGCATAGAATTTCAGTATTAGCTACCTTAGTCCATATCAAAATTGGTGTATACCCCATCCACATCATCCAGCTCTTCCAGAGAGTCTAAAAGCCTAAGCATCTGATCCGCCTGGGCCCCTTCAATTTTAACGGTATTGGTGGGAAGCATGGAAACCTGGGCCTCGGCCAGCTGATAACCCTTTTCCTCCAGCCCGTCCCTCACGCTGTCAAATACCCCCGGATCTGTTATTATCTCAAAGACATCGTCCTCCACCCTGACGTCCTCGGCCCCTGAGTCCAGCGCCGCCATCATCAGCTCGTCCTCGTCAGCGCCGGTGTCCTTCTCGATAACAATCATGCCCTTCTTTTCAAACATCCAGGCTACACAGCCTGACTCACCCAGATTACCGCCATTTTTGGAAAAAAGGTGTCTTACTTCCCCGGCCGTGCGGTTGCGGTTATTGGTGGTGGCCTCCACCATCACGGCCACCCCTCCGGGCCCGTAGCCCTCATACAGAATCTCCTCGTAGCTGCCGCCGCCCAGCTCACCGGTGCCCTTCATAATGGCCCTCTGGATGTTATCGTTGGGGATGTTGGCCTCTTTGGCCTTGGCTATGGCGTTTTTAAGTCTCAGATTGCCGTCCGGGTCACCGCCGCCCTGCTTGGCCGCCAGCAATATCTCCTTGGCCAGCTGGGTGAAGACCCTGCCCCTGGCCGCATCCACCTTGGCCTTTTTTCTTTTTATGGTTGCCCACTTGGAGTGCCCTGACATTGTATATTCCTCCTTTAAGTCACCCGAAATATTTTAACATAAAGAGCCAAAAGCTCAAAGATACCTATTCCGAAAAGATCAGCTGCGCCAGAATCTTGTGCTCAGTATTACCAGTATGGTATAGATTTCAAGCCTACCTATTAGCATGCACAGTGAAAGCACCACCTTGACGGAGGCAGGCAGGGCAAAAAAATTGGTCATTGGCCCCACTGCCCCGAAACCGGGACCCACATTGCCCAGGGTGGCCGCAACTGCGGATATGGAAGTCATCAAATCTATCCCCTGAGAGGTCACAAACAAAACCGCCGTCCCCAGTATAAGAATGTAAAGAAAGAAGAAGGTCTGCACGTTGTCCAGCACATCATTGGAAACAATATTTTTTCCCACCCTGAGCGGTAAAACCGCCTGGGGGTGCAAAAGCTTCATAATCTGGCGGGAAATCCCCTTTATAAGTATAAGTATTCTGGAAACCTTGATGCCGCCGCCGGTGGACCCGGCACAGCCTCCCACAAACATTAATACAAGCAGTACCATCTTGCTCATGGAGGGCCACTGGTCAAAATCTGCGGTGGCATACCCGGTGGTGGTCATTATGGAGGCCACCTGAAAAAATGACTGCCTCACCGCCGCACCGGCCCCGTAGCCACTGCTGAAAACAAGGTTTACAGTTATAAGGCAGACCGAAACACCTATAATCCCAAGGTACAGCCTGACCTCAGGATCCTTCAGGGTGGGCCTGAAGTTGCCCCTCAGGCTAAAATAGTGCAGTGCGAAGTTAATACCGCTCAAAATCATAAAAAATATTATAATTCCCTCTACAAGCAGGCTGTCATAGGCAGCTATACTGGCATTCCTGCTGGAAAAGCCCCCGGTGGCCACCGTGCCGAAGGTGTGGATGAGGGAGTCAAACCAGTTCATACCGGCCAGCTTTAAGAGTATCACCATGGAGACCGTTAAAAGCACGTATATTTTGTAAAGCTCCCTGGAGGTCTGGGCAATCCTGGGCAGCACCTTGCTCTTGGTGGGGCCTGGAACCTCGGCCTTGAACATCTGCAGCCCGGCTATCTTCAGTGAGGGTATCAGGGCAACGGTAAGCACTATTATACCCATACCTCCCAGCCAGTGGGTCAAACTGCGCCATAACAGTATACCGTGGGGCAGTATTTCAACATCAGCAATAACCGAGGCCCCGGTGGTGGTGAAGCCTGACATGGTTTCAAAAAAAGCGTCCACAGGGCTTGTCAGCACTCCGGAAAAAAGGTACGGCAGAGACCCGAACACGGCCAGCAGCATCCACCCGAAGGCGGCCACAGCAAAGCCTTCCCGGTAACCCACACTCCCCTTGCGGTTGCCCAGCAAAGACAGCAGTCCCCCGGCCAGAGCGGTAACCGCCAGGCTTGCCAAAAAGGCCAGCCAGTCACTTTCACCGTAATAAAAAGGCATCAAAAGCGAAGGGACCATGGCTGCAGCCTCGCACAGCAGCACCAGTCCCAGGGCGCGCAGAATCAATCTGATGTTCAATCAACGACATCTCCCTGGCCGCAAAGGGCCTCTACAGTATGCACAACGTGACCCAGGGCAAAAACCACCAGGCGGTCGCCCTCCTGAATAATGTCATTGCCCTTGGGAATAATGGCCTTATCGCCCCTGCTGATGGCGCCTATAATGACTCCCCTGGGCAGCCCGGACTGGTAAAGGGGCCTTCCCACAATACGGCTTCCGGGCTGGGCTATTACCTCCAGCACCTCGGCCTGCTCGTTTAGCAGCAGCACCAGTGACAGCAGCCTGCCCCCCCTGATAAAGCGCAATATTTCCCCAATGGTGATCAGCCTGGGGCTTATGGCCGAGTCAACGCCAAGTCTTTCCACCAGAGGGGCATAACTGGGGCGGCTGACCTTGGCAATAACCCTTTTGGCCCCCAACTGCTTGGCCAAAAGCGCCATCAGCAGGTTTTCCTCGTCAAACCCGGTAACCGCCACAAAGGCGTCGGTTTCGTGAATGCCCTCTCTCCTGAGAAGGTCAACATCAGTTCCGTCGCCCCTCAGCACCAGCACATCATCCAGCCGGTTGGCAAGCTCCTGGCACCTGTCCATGTTCTGCTCGATTATTTTTACCTTCATGCCGGTTTTGGACAGCTTTTCGGCCAGGTAAAGCCCTATCCTGCCGCCTCCCATTAAAATTACATTCTGCACTCTCTGGCGGCGTATTTTAAACCTGGCGCAGATTTTCTTTATTGACTCTGAGTTGCCCAGTACATAGATGGTGTCATTGGCATGAACGAAATCCTTACCGCCGGGAACGTTCATTTCTCCCCTGTGGGATATCCCTACAATCAGACAGGACTTGGGCAGATCTATATCCATTATTCTCTTGTTGGCAAAGTGTGTGTTGGACTCCTCCACCATAAGCTCGGCCATCTGGACCCTTCCATTGGCAAAGTGTTCGGTGTGGACCGGGAGGTTTAGGGTAAGGAGCCTGGAAATTTCCTGTGAGGCCGCGTAATCAGGGTTAATCACCAGGTCGATGCCCAGGTCTTCCTTCGATATAATAAGGTCCCTGGCATAGTCAGGGTCCCTTATCCTGGCAATAGCCCTGGTAATGCCCACCCTTTTGGCGGTCATGCAGGAGATCATATTTATTTCATCACTATCGGTCACCGACACCAGGAGATCACTGTCATCCAGACCGGTGTCCCTCAGTAGCTGGGAGCTTGATCCGTTTCCCTTGACAGTCAGAACATCCAATGTTTCATGTATTTTAGTCAACTGGGCTTCATTGCGATCTATAACTACTATATCATGGCCTTCCTCGGCAAGCCTGTGGGCTATCTCAATGCCCACCTTGCCTGCCCCGATTATGGTAATTTTCAATTTATATCACTCCAGGCTAAACACCATATTAAAAAAGTTCTAATTAAAATTACAACATAGTAGAACATGAATCAAGTTATTTTTACTGGAATCCTTAAATAAGTTTTTTTGTCATTAAATGCAAGGAAGCCCATCCGTAAAGGATGGGCTTCACTGTTTCGAGCCCGTAATGACCTACGCTACAGCCACCATGCGTACCTGCATAGCCCACAACGACCTTTCGGCCGCTATAGACCATTACGGCACCCATAATGACCTTTGCTCGACTATTATGGATACCTAGGAAGCCTGCAACAATCTCTCGACTGCTGCAAACCTCAAGCACCAAACGAGTTTGATTATCCGGAACCCATAATAGTCTTAGCTCGACCGATGAACATCCCTTGCGACCCTGTAATAATCTTTAGGACTATTACAAAGCCTGCCGGAACACTCACCGATCTGCCCGCCGGCTAATACCGAGCCGTTTGACCCGATACCAACCTTTGGCCGACTATCACAGAGCCTGTTAAAACCCTGTAACAGTCTGGGCTCGGCCATTACGAACCCTACATAAAGTAGTATGGACCGTGCCCGGTTTATTTATACAGGCTTTTTTAAAAATTAATCTTCAACCATCACCAGCAGCTTTTCATGAATGTGCAGGTTCAGCTGCCTCATCACATTCCGCAGGGATTTGGGATTTGTCAGGGTGAAGCCGTCCTCCCAGCGTTCCAGAAGGTAAGAAATAAACTCCATGAAACCAGTGGCCAGAGTTAGGGTATACAGCTCCCTGTACCTGTTGCTGTCTGCAGGCTCGCAGTTTGTTCCAACCGAATTCTTATGGGTGAGCTTGAAATTACCCAGCTGGTGATCTTCCCTTGTCCAGGACAGAATACCGTCAACAGGAAGTATTTCCTTCTTGCAGGTATCGCATATAAAATGACTCACTCCTAATTCCCTCCCTAACTTTCCAGCATGGCCGGATCTATTCGGATAATGAGAGACACCAAAATCATATATTCTTTAGATTTATAATTATGACACTATCATTAAAATTCCTTCCGACTGTTATTTTTATATCACTCCTCCTGGCCCATTTGTAATTAAAAAACGGCAAACAAAAAACCACCACGGAAGGCATCTGTATAAAGAAGCCTGTATGTGCTGGTTTACCTGACGCCGAAGCCGTCTTTAAAACCACGGCCTCCGCTTCATGTCTACCTTTTTAATCAATTATACAACCGATCGGCCATTATAGCAACCAACAGGTGCTTACCTGTATTTTTTTTGCACATCGCAGTCCACTATAAAGACCTCCAGGACATCACCGGTCCTGATACTTATGTCGCCGTGACTGCTGGTCACGCTGCAGCCCACCAGGCCTGTAATGACCTCCTCTATTCTTTCCAGATAAGTCTCCCGGAGCTCCTGCCTCATTTGCTTGACCAGGCTCCTTCCCCTCCGTGTGGCGGCCACATGCATCTCCTGTTTTGTCAGCACACCCTTCGACCGTATGATAATCATATCCCTCACAATATAGGTTTTTGTCTCATCGGGACCCTTACCGGTCAGCTCCCTCTGGAATTTTATAAAAGCCTCGCATATTAAAGCCTCAAGGTGTGATATAGAAGACATAGCCCGGCCCTCTTTCTTTCCTTTATAACAAAATCACCCGGAAAGCCAGCCTCCGGGTGATTTTATTAACAGCTACTTTATAATACTTTCCAGCTTCATAGCCAGGGACATATCCCCTTTTATTTTAAGCTTACCGCTCATAAAGGCCATAGTCCCGTTAAGCTTGCCGTCCACCATGTCTTTGAAGTCGGCGGCGGCCATCGAAATGGTGATGCTCGGGCTGTCTGCGGTGCCTTCGCCTACAGTAGGAGCCCCGTCATCTAGCTTGAAAAAGAATTCCATCGGGTCATCTCCGCTAATATCAAACTGAAATACCCCGTTTACTCCTTTGTTCTTAGACACATTGTTTTGTAGAACTGTGCCGAGACCTGTCACAACTTCTTTCATAGTAGCCATTTAATATTACCTCCTCATTGTTATCCGCCTCTGATGCGGAATGTGTTTTAGGATATAAATATTTTATTGTTCATAGTAATTTCGACGCACCTAAAAAATATCCTTCTGGAGGAAATATTTTTAACAAATAATTATCCTTCCTGCCCCGGCCAGAAACCTATATAGGCCGGGGAGAAATTAAGGTAGTCAGCACTTACCAGATGAAAGTCAATACCCCAGAGGTTGCCAGGGAGGCGGTAACGGCAGGCCCGTGAGTGAAGGTGCCCGTATACCACGGTGTCCACCCCGTAATCACCAAACAGCTCGATAAAGCCGCTGTATTCTTTTTTTTCATTGGTGGGCATAAAGTGCATCATGCCTATTATTCTCTCTGCCCTGCCACCAACGCTCTTAAGCGAGTTCTCCAGCCTGATCAGCTCTCTTTTGTATATCTTTTCATCCTTATCCTCAAAATATGATCCGTTGGGGCTAAGCCATCCCCTGGTGCCGCATAGGGCCAGCCCGTCTATTACCACACAGTCGTTTTGTATGAGACTGACCCCGGGAGGCATCTCTGCCCTGGTTTTTGATACACTCTGCCACCAGTAATCATGATTGCCCTGAACCGCTACGATATTGCCTGGCAGCAAGCCCAGATAGTTTATATCCGGGCCTGCCTCCTCAAGCTTCATGGCCCACGAAATATCACCGGGCATAAGCACAAGGTCCCCATCCCTCACCAATGCCGACCAGTTTTCATAAATCCTGCGGGCGTGGCCGGCCCAAATAACATCAATATCTGACATGGGCTTATACTCCCGGGCACTCCACAGGGGCGGGTCCGGGTTTGTGCAAAAGGACAGGTGCAAATCACTTATGGCATAAATATTCATTAAAAAACCTCTCGGAATATTATAGAAAAACAGGCGCCTGCATGAAGATATGCAGTATAATATTCTAAACAAAACTTTTTAACCGGGCAGGTGAAAGTTTATGAACGAGTACAGGCTGGTGGTAGTTGTGGAAACAAAAGAGCACTCTTACATCCGCATGTTCATAAACAATGCGCTGGTTAACCCCGAAGGGCTAATCCGCCTGAAGCACCAAGACCTGGACCAGCTTTTTAAAGACCTTTTCAAAGCCTCCCGGGGGAATTGCATAAAGTGCCGCTGCACCAACCATTAACCTGGCGCAGCCCCCTATAAGCAATAAAATTCCCGGTCAGAGCAGCGACAGGTACCACTGGACCAGCCTATCGCCCCAAAAGGCTCCGGCGACTCCCCCCATGGCCAGGAAGGGTCCGAAGGGCACAGCATCTTTTCTCTTCTTTTTACCAAGGGCTAAAAGGACTGCACCAGCCAGGGCGCCTATCATAAAAGAAAGGAAAAGCACAACCAGCACATCGGGCCAGCCAATAAAGAACCCAATAGCAGCGCTCAGCTTCACGTCCCCGCCCCCCATCCCTCCCCTGGCTGCCAGGGAGATGGCCAGCATAATCAGACCTGCGCCAAAAAACCCGGCCACACCGTCCAGCAGCCTTTCCTTTGAGGTTAGCCATAACGCCGGCGCTCCCAGGGCAACGGCCGTAATCAGCACCCTATCGGGAATCAGGAGAGTGTCAAAATCCACAAAGGACACTACCACCAGTGCCGAGAAAAACACCCACATAGATATTGTCTGCCAGCCAAGGCCCCAGTGTCGGTAAACGGCAAAGAAAAAAGCGGCGGTGAGCAATTCCACCGCAGGATATCTGATACTGAAGACAGTCCCGCAGTGGCGGCACCTGCCCTTCAATAAGACATAGCTTAACACCGGCAGCAGGTCCTGTACCTTCAGTTCTTTTGTACAGTGGGTGCAGTGGGACGGCCCGAAAACCACAGACATTCTCCTGGGAATACGGTAGATACAGACATTAAGAAAGCTTCCCACACAGGCCCCCCAGATTAAAACAAATATATCCTTAGCCATAGGCTACCTTTCTTTTAAGATGGCTGGGCTCCATTCATTGTCATTATATTAATTACAATTATAGTTTACAACTAGCTATCAAAAAGGATACACAGGGATATCCCTGATAGCCTGGTGCCGTTAATAAAACACGCTGCCGTTATCAGGCGCCTTTTAGAAGTGCCTGGCCCCCTCACTTCTTACAGCCCCTCAATTTTACCCGTGTATAAGGGCCGGGAGGCATTGGGTGCAAACCCACAGGCTATCTCCCTCTTTACGGCAGGGAAGCAAAGCTATCTCATCCTCGTTCCTTCCACACCTGTGGCACTGCTGGGGGATGTATGTCCTTGGATGTTCACTGATATGCCTGTGAACGGCCTCATCTGAAAAGTCCTCAGCCTCCCTTTCCTCTATGGACAGCGCCCCCTCCGGGCAGACACCCAGGCAGAAACCTGCCCCGTCGCATAACTCTTCCCTTATCACCCTGGCCTTCCCATCCCTTATTTCTATCGCACCCTCGGCACAGGGGGAAACACACTGCCCGCACCCGGTACACCTTTTCTCATCAATACGTACAATCTTGCGCCTCTTTTTCATGCTTACCCCTCCCATTTTTGCTATTGATAACATTATGGCCTTATACCGTCAAAATATCAGTGACAGCCGTAACGTAGAAATGTGATTTTCATCACAGACTTTGGGGCTTTAAGGGTTGCATAAAATAAAAACGGTCAGTGCCAGCACTGTGGCGGCTTAATCATTTAGTGCGCCTGATTCCTGCGCACAGCCTGTCTGCGGGGCTACTGGGCAGACTATATAAGGCATTAGCCTCAGCCTGACTAAATCAAGCTGCAGCCCGTCGTTGCGGACCTCATTGTTGCGCAGGGCATTTGCCAGACAGCCAACGAGGATATATCCCCCGTCGCTGGTCTCCACTATGTAGAAATTTTCGTCGAAGCGGTCTCCCTCCAGGGTGAATTCCTGTATTCTTTCACCGTTTGCATTTGTTTTTACCAGGTAGAAGCATGTTTTTCCGGGCTCATAAGATTTAGACCATCCGGCCACCATGAAGCCCCCGTCGCTGTTCTGCCGCACAGACCTGCCCATATCAAGTTCTCTGCCGCCGAAGGTTCTTTCCCATTCCGGATGTCCCAGCGGGCCGGTTTTCACCAGATAAACATCAGATTCGCCATCCGGGGAGTATGTCTGTCCCGCCACAATGTAACCTCCATCAGCAGTCTGTTTCAGGGAAAAGGGCATGTCCCACCCATTGCCGCCGAAGGTTCTTTCCCACTCCAGGTCCCCCCCCTGATTGACTTTAAACAGGTAGACGTCGTATCCGCCGGTTTTAGTGGAATATGTGCGTCCGGCCACGATGAATCCCCCGTTGGAGGTCAGGTGTATACAGGCCGCATTTTCGTCCTCTTTGCTCCCAAAGAGCTTCATCCATTCTTTTTTGCCTGACGCATTGGTTTTGATCAGCAAAATTTGGCTGTTTTCTTCTTCTGCACTGCTGCTGTCAGCAGCTATTATGTATCCCCCATCGCCGGTTTGGCGCACGCAAACCCCTGAATCGTCACTGCCATTCCCGTAACTATTTTTCCACATTACCTGACCGGAGGAGTTGACCTTAACCAGGCACACCTGCCTGTCGTCCCGGGGGAAATTTTTTATGGTTCCCGCAACGATAAAGCCGCCGTCACCGGTTTGCAAAACCGAGGTTCCCCTGTCGTACCCGCTGTAGCTTAGATTTTTACGCCAGATTTCGGTGCCGCCCCCGTCAAATCTAACCAGCAGTATATGGGATCGGTCTCTTTGAACGGTGTTCTGTATTATTATTTCTCCGGTCACTATAAATCCGCCGTCTAAGGTCTGAGAGGAGGATAAGCCCCGCTCCTGCATGCTTCCTCCCCAGGTTCTTTCCCACTCTGCTATAACTTTGCTTTCGGCCGCCGCTGCACTGCTGCTACTGCCGGTAAAAAACAGGCACATTAGTATAAAGCAAAGTAACAAACCGGCCTGCCTGCGGTGAATACCCTGCCTTATCTGAATATATCCAGTTATGTGGCACATATTTCACCCTCCTGTTTTTGCTGATAGCGCATTTCGTCAAATTATATTAAATCATCTTCGGCATATAGCATCATTATCCTGCTATAATGGAAAACCGCAAAAATGCTTAAATAATGGTGTTCTTTTTGCGTATTTACATATCGATATAAACATTTTAAAAATAAATAATTTTTATATACAGCCCTATAACAAGAGGAATAATTAGTACTTTTGTAGAAAAATTACATAAGCCTTTTTTCTCATTATTAGGACTATTTTCTCATTTATCCTGTAAAGGAGCGTTCCTTAATGAGCCAACAATCCGATAGCGATGGTTCCCAGGCCGCCACTAACTACATTTCACCCCAGGCCTACCCTGTAAGCCTGGACCGCCTTCTGAATGATACCGTGGAAATGAACGGATCAGACCTTCACCTGACCGCAGGGGCGCCCCCGGTGGTCAGAATAAGCGGTGAACTGGTGCCATTAGAGTATCCTAAACTTCGTCCCGATGATGTGGAAAACATGCTGCTGCCCATTCTGGATCAACGTCTCCGGAATATGCTGGACGAGCACTGGGAACTGGACTTTTCATACTCGCTTCCCGGCGTAAGCCGGTTCCGCGGCAACATAATGCGTCAGCGGGGCAGTTTGGCTGCAGCCCTAAGGGTCATCCCGTACACTCCACCGAAGATTGAATCACTCAACCTTCCCCCGGTCATAAGGGAGCTCTGCTATTTACCCCGGGGACTGGTACTGGTCACCGGTCCCACCGGAAGCGGGAAATCAAGCACCCTGGCCGGCATAATAGATCTGATCAACCAGGAGCGGAATGTTAACATTGTTACCGTCGAGGAGCCTATAGAGTTCCTTTACCGGCATAAAAAATCCATCATCAAGCAGCGGGAGGTGGGCACCGACACCCAGTCCTTCACCGAGGCTCTGCGCCGTGTGCTCCGCCACGATCCCGACGTCATACTGATAGGAGAAATGAGGGACCTGGAGAGTGTCTCCATAGCCCTGGCCGCAGCAGAAACAGGACACCTGGTGTTCTCCACCCTGCATACCCAGACAGCGCCGCTCACCATCCACCGGATAGTGGATATATTCAGTGAGCATCAGCGCAGCCAGATCCGCCAGCAGCTTTCAGACTCGATACAGGCGGTCATCTCACAGCAGCTGCTGCCCACCAAAGACCGTAAGGGGCGGGTGGTGGCCGTGGAGATTATGCTGGCCTCCACGGCGGTGCGCAACATGATCCGGGAGGGAAAGGATCACATGATCTATACCGCTATGCAGACCGGCAAGTCCGCCGGCATGCAGACCATGGACCAGTCCCTGGCCAGCCTGTGCTCCGGGGGGAAAATAAGCCGCGAAACAGCCCTGCTGCGCTGCGTGGATAAGGTGGAGCTGGAGCGGCTGCTGCAGAAGGAAATGTTCAGTTACTCCGGCGGAGGAGAAGATTTTTTTAGCCCCGGCCCCAACAAATGAACCAGTAAGGTACAGTTTATTTTAGCCAAGTATTTAATTATAAGGGGAACCTACCGCTTATGCCGGTTTATTCTTACCAGGCCATAGAAAAATCAGGAGCTTTGACCTCCGGGCAGCTGGAGGCTGATAATGAGCCCGCCGCCATCGGCAAATTGCGCGGCCAGGGGCTTACGCTTCTGGAGATAGGCGAGGTCAGGTCCTCGCCTCTGAAAAACCTGCTTCGCCTGCGCCGGGGGGTAAAGCTGGGTGAGCTTTGCCTATTCAGCAGACAGCTGGCCTCCATGCTTGATGCCGGAATACCCCTGACCAGGGCGCTCTTTACCCTGAGCCGGCAGTCCGACAACCCCACCCTGAGGGATGCGCTGGATAACGTGGCCCGCAGTATAGAAGGGGGAATGGGCTTTTCCGACGCACTGAAGGGTTACCCGGGCATATTTAACGATCTTTATATCAATATGATCCAGGCCGGGGAGGTTGGGGGTACCCTGGAGGAGATTCTAAAGCAGCTTTCAGAACAGCTGGAGAAGGAAAAAAACCTGAGGGACCAGATCAGGACAGCCTCGGTTTACCCTCTTACGATACTTGTTTTTGCCTTTTTAGTTATATTAATGATGTTGATTTTTGTCGTGCCCGCATTTGAAAAAATGCTGCCAGGCACAGTTAAACTGCCGCTGCCCACCAGAATTGTTTTCGGGGCCTCGGCTTCAATACGGGAGTGGTGGTTTCTATACGTGCTGGCCGCTGCCGGGACCGCTCTGGGCTCCCGACAATACCTGCGCAGCCCGGCCGGCAGTAGGGCATGGGAGATGGCAAGATTTCGCATACCGGTTTTCGGGCCTCTTTTCCATAAAGCGGTGGTGGCCAGGTTCTGCCGTATACTTTCCACCCTTCTTTCGGGAGGCATCCCTATCCTGCAGGCGCTGGATTCTGCAGGGCCGGCAGCGGGCAGCAAACAGGTGGAGGATGCCGTGGAATCCACCATTGAAAGGATCCAGGAAGGGAGAAGCATCGCCGGACCCCTGGAAAGCAGCGGCATGTTCCCCCCCATGGTCATACAGATGGTGGCTGTAGGGGAGGAATCAGGAACACTGGCCTTCTTACTGGGCCGGGTGGCGGATTTTTACGAGGCTGAGGTGGCTTCCATAACCAAGAACCTCACCTCCCTCATTGAGCCCCTGATGGTTATTTTTGTGGGCACATTGGTGGGGGGAATGGTTATTTCCATATATTTGCCCATTTTTACAGTGGTAACCCAGGGGAGATAACCGCCGCCTGACGGGTATAGTCTGACTTGCGAGGTGTATTTAAACTGCTTAAGGGTCTTTTTAAAAAAAGAGGCGCCGTGGGCCTTGAGCTGGACAGCGGAGAGGCCAGAGCCTTGGAACTTAACGGATCTCCATCGGCCCCTTCTCTGGCAGCCATGGGACGGGTGCCGCTGCCCCCCGGGGCAGTATCCGAAGGTATGGTGCTGCAGCCCGGAGCAGTGGCCGAAGCCCTGGAAAAGCTGTGGCACCGGGCCGGCATAGTTACCCGGGAGGTAATACTGGGAGTTTTCAACCAGTCAGTACTGGTGCGCATCGCCAATTTCCCCGAAGTTCCGGCCGACAAAGTGGCCCAGATGGTGCGCTTCCAGGCCCAGGAGCACATTCCCGTGCCGATCAATACTGTTGTACTGGACCATGCGGTGATAGGAAGATCGTCCGGGGAGTCGGGGAACACCCTTAAAGTACTCCTGGTGGCTGCCCGCAGGGACATGCTGCAGTCGTTTCTTGACGCCCTTCAGGCCGCCAGAATAAAGCCACTGGACATAGACGTATCTCCTCTGGCACTGGTCAGAAACCTTTCTTCCCAGACAGCCAGAGGCACTGTGGTAATACTTGATCTGGCTCTGGGCCTCAGTAATTTGCTTATAATATCCGGGAACGCTCCCCGCCTGGTCCGGCTCCTGCCTATGGGACTGCAGAGTGTGGCGGACTTACTGGACTGCTCTCCGGACGAACTGACGCCGGTTCTCTGGCCCCAAGACCTGCAGATCCTCCCGGATTTCCTTTCAGAGGTGGCGGCAACGCAGGACCATACACTGACTGAAGAGACTCCTGTAAACCGGAACCAAGGGTGGCGGGACGGTGTTCTGGCGGACTGGGCCGGGAGCCTGGAGGGGGAGATACGTTCCTCCATAGGGTACTACCTTAACCAGCCCGGATCCGCCCCGGTGGACTGCCTTTTGCTTAGCGGCCGCGGGGCCAGGCTGGAGGGACTGGCCATCCACCTGCAAGAAAGGCTGAATATACCCGTCAACGTAATGCAACCCATGTGGGGGGTAAAATACCGGGAAGACACGGCCAGGTTTCCGGCGGAGCAGGATTTTTCAGTAAGCCTGGGCTTAGCCCGGCGCGGACTGGAGGTATGAAACATTGAAAAGCATCAGCCTGCTCCCGCCGGAGATCAGATTACAGAGACAGGCCCGGGTTCGAAGGGCAAAAAATATAAAACTCGGCGGAATGTTATTCCTGGCACTGCTCATTATATACACCGGAGTGGGCCTGAGCACGCTATACGCCCGGTCCAGGGTTGTCAGCCTTCATAACCAGCGGGCCCTCCTGGAAATGGAAATGGCCGGGTTCAGAGAGTACATTGCCATGGAGAACCGCATAAATAAATTGGAAGGGCTGGTTAAAAAGGCTACTGACAACAGCCCGGACTGGGTCTCCATGCTGGTGTCCATAAACCGGAACATCCCACCTGGAGTCTGGCTTACTGACTTTAGGGGGGTTTCAGGATCAGGATCAAAGAAAAATGAACCGGGGAAGAGAGGATCGGCGGCATCTGCCAAAACCTCCGACTCCAAGGAAACTTCCGGGCAAACTGCCAAACCCTCCGGAGTTCAAGGCGAAGTGGTCATCCGGGGGCTGACCTCTGATCATTCGGCACTGGCCGAATGGCTGGATAAAATAAACAAATCCGGGCTCTCCGACGCGAGACTGCAGTCCGCCGGCAGGGAAACCGGAGGAGAAACACCCCTGATAAACTTTGAAATAACGGCTGGTATTCAGTCACAGCCTCCCCCTGCAAAGGCTGAGGGAGGGGGTGGGCAGTGACCTTGCGGAAAAAAACCGATGTCATTGATCTGCTGATATTTTTGTTAATTTCGCTGGTACTGACTATAATGCTTTTTCTAATCTACAACCAGCTGATCACTGCCCGCCAGGTATACGACAACGTCGCTGAGGAGCAGGCAGCCCTTTCCAGGGACCAGGACAGGCTGAATCAGCTTGTCCTGCTGAAAGACCGGGTCGGTGAGCAGCAGGAGCGCATGGCCAGGTATGATCACCTTGTGCCGCAGTCGCCTGAGGAGAGCTCCCTGCTTAATGACATTAAGGTTGCGGCCAGCTACTGCGGCCTTCAACTGGCCCAAATCCAGCTGGAGGAAAGGATAAATGGCCAGGATTATGTTGAAATGCCCTTTAAGTTCACACTGAAGGGGAGGTACCAGAGCCTGCTCAATTTGCTGGTAGAGATGGAAAACAGCCCCCGGGCGATTCGCATAGATGAGGTAAATATATCGAAAGACCAGGAGAATGGGCCGGATATTGAGGCGGAAATCTACGCCAGCGCGTTTTACACCGCTGGGGACTAAGGGTCTGTTCAGGAAAGCCGGGATATGACAAGAGGGGTGCTGACTATTGAAGATTGACTTAAACAAGCCTATAAAAATTGATCTTGAAAAACTGAAACAGCTTTTCAGGGGAAGATCCCGCATTATTTTGGTTGGTTTGATGCTAGCCCTGGCGGTAGGATTGGCAGTTTTTTTCATATTCTATAAGTCCAGGGAAAACAATCAGCCCACAGTCCCGGTCAGCCCCGGCGCCTCTGAAAAAACACCCTCGGTGCTACCTGAAATCAGGAGGTCCGACACTGCCGGCCAGCCCCCGGAGACTGCCATAGACCAGTTCAGGGACCCCTTCGCGGGGCCCATGGCCCTTAAGGGGATTATGCGGGGAGGGGCTGAGGATATGGCCATAATAGTGGTGGGAGACTCCGCCTTTGTGGCCGAAAAGGGCTCACTGGTGGCAGATATATGGACAGTAACGGAGATTGACAGCACCAGTGTAACCCTGACTGCTGGAGAAAAGAAAATGAAACTGGAATTCGGCGGCAGGTCGAAATCTGAAACTGTAAAATCCGAGAGTACGCAAGGGGTCCAAAAGTCTGAAAACAGCGAAACAGAAAACCGGGCAGAAGGGATGGTGCTACAGGGTGATGAGAATAGTGCCAAGATTGGCCAGTAAAGTTCGCGGCAAGTCGGGTATAACAGCCTTGACAGCAGCCCTGGCCCTGCTTTTCACACTGGCCGCCCTGTCCTGGTGCCCCGGTAAGGCCTGGGCCGAAAGCGGGAAGCTATCCCTGGACTTCAGGGGGGCTGACATCAGGGACGCGCTTTCTGTCCTGGCTGTGGAAATGGGTGTGACCGTGATACTGGACTCCGAGCCGGTGGAAATAACCTTCAAGGGGGAAAACCTTGACCCCGGTGAGGCCCTGAACCTGATCATACAGGGCCAGGGACTGGCCTCGGTCCAGAAGGACAATATAATTGTGGTGGGAGAGCCCGGCAAGCTCCGGGAAAGCTATTTCAGCGAAATGCTGCTGACCAGGTTCGATACCTACTACGTTACAACGGATCAGATAAAGGAACTTCTCTCGGGCCTGGAACTTGAGATCAGTGTGCTTTCGCTGGAAGCCAATCCTGGGGCCCTCTGGGTCCAGGGCACCGCGCAGTCCCTGCAAAAAGTCAGGGAACTGGTCAACGCCGTCGACCTTATGGAAAACCACCAGCTGGCCCAACTGGAGTACAGAACGGTCACCGTCACCCAGATTCCACCCCCAAGGGTGGTGGAATTACTGGGCAGCGCGGGGGTAATGCTGGAACACTACATAATCTATGGCAATCAGCTGCTGGTGTTTGAAAAGAAGCTCTTTCCCCGCTGGGAAGAAATTGAAAAACTTATAGCCCAACTGGACACCATTAGTGCCAGAAAGGAAAACTCCTTCGTTTACCAGCTGAGAAACATCTCTGCCAGGGACGCCGCAGCACGTCTGCAGAGGTTTGATTTTGGCAGCGGCAATGAGGTTAAAACAATTACCTACAACAACGACAACCTGGGCCATGAGCTGCTGGTTATCTGTCCCCCCCACCTGGAAAGCACTGTAAGGGAAGCGCTGACCAGCATCGATCTTACACGGAATAAAATAAGGGCCCCGGTGACCTCGGCCAAGGGTGAAACTGCTCACACCAGCCTTGCCAACACCCGCAGCCTGCTCAGCGAGCTAAGCGGTGTTTCCATGGCCAACATGTACATCTCCGGCAACCTGTCCGTTGATAAATCTGCTCCCTCCTATGTCCTCTGGGCCGAGGAGTCGCCGGACAAAATAAAGGAACTGCAGGACCTGGCAGCCAGTCTGTCCCCCGGGTCCGGGGAAAGCGGAGAATAAGACAAAAGGCAGGTTGATAGCTTTGGACCTTAAACAGGGGAGAAATCTTCTGGGAGACCGGCTGGTGGAAAGCGGGGCCATTACCCCGGAACAGCTGGAGGATGCCCTGCAGTATCAGGATTCGGAAATCAACGGGAATATGCTTCTGGGAGACGCTCTGGTCAAACTGGGCTACTGCACCGATGAGGATGTGGCCAGGGCTCTGGCCCATCGGGACGGGGTTCAGTACCTGACCCTGGATAGTTTCCGGCTGGACGACTCCGCCGCCAGCCTTATCGGCACCGCAACCGCCCGGCGGTACGGTGCGCTACCCCTGGGTTTCAGTGGCAGCCGTCTGCTGGTGGCCATGAAAAACCCCTCCGACATCATTGCCGTCGACGATCTGCGGATACTTACCGGTTACGACATCCTGCCGGTGATGGTACCCGACAGTGAGCTGGACGCCGCCATCGAGAGGGCCGCCCGAAGCAGCGCCGACGTGGAGCAGTCGGAGGAGGAGGAAAGGTCTGAGGAGACGATGCCGGTCCTGGAGGAAACCAACGAAAAACCCGCTGTGCAGCTGGCCAACCAGATACTCAACCAGTCGGTCCGGGCCGGCGCCAGTGATGTTCACATAGAGCCCCGGGAGAAAAGTCTGCGGGTGCGCTTTCGCATAGACGGGGTGCTGCACGATGTGATGCACCCCCCCTGGCAGCTGCACCCATCGCTGGTCTCACGGATCAAGGTAATGGCCAACATGAATATAGCTGAGCGCCGTATACCACAGGACGGCCGAACAACCCTGCGGGTGGACAACAACACCGTAGACATCCGGGTGGCCACACTGCCGGCCGCCCACGGTGAGAAGGTTACACTGAGGCTATTGGACCGCACCTCCAGGTTCATCGCCCTGGAGGAGTCAGGCTTTTCCCCGGAGGTCATGGAGAAGTATAGAGAGCTGATGCGGCTGCCCTATGGCTTTATACTGATTACAGGCCCCACCGGAAGCGGCAAGACCACTACCCTGTACGCTACCCTGTCGCTGCTGAATTCCGTGGACAGAAATATTATCACGGTGGAGGATCCCATAGAGTACCGTCTGGACGGTCTGAACCAGATACAGGTTAACCCCAAGGCAGGCCTGACCTTTGCCACAGGACTGCGCTCCATTCTGAGAAATGATCCGGACATAATCATGGTTGGTGAGATAAGGGACCGGGAAACCGCCCGCATCGCGGTGGAATCGGCCCTAACAGGCCACCTGGTGCTTTCTACCCTGCACACCAACGACGCCGCCGGGGCCATTACCCGCCTGGGGGACATGGGCATAGAGCCCTTCATGACCGCCTCCTCACTGGCCGGAGTAGTAGCCCAGCGTCTGGTGCGCAAGCTCTGCCCCCACTGCAGGGAGCCCTATGAATACACAAGAAGGGAGCTTGAAGCAGTGGACGGCTTTCCTCTTGAGGATAATGAGGAAAAGGTGGCCCTTTTCCGGCCCAGGGGCTGCGTGCGCTGCAACAAGACCGGTTACAAGGGCCGCCTGGGAGTGTACGAGCTGCTGGTAAACTGCGAGACAATTCAACGCCTGACCCTGGAGCACCGCTCCACCCGGGAAATCAATGACGCCGCCGTGGCAGCAGGAATGGTCACCATGCGGCGGGACGGCATGATTAAGGTTAAACAGGGACTTACCTCTCTGGAGGAAGTTATGAGGGTAATTGTTTAAATGCACTTATGCTGAAATACTTATAAGGTCGGAATTCATAATTCAGGAGTCAGAACACAGAATGTTTGGGCATTCCTTATGTTTTAACCCTCTGAGGCGCCTTAATTCTTACGGTGTGGGGGTCTGATAAATTTTGCCGTAGAGTATCCCAAAAGGGTATGATTGGCGGTAAAAACTTTATAAAGTATGGGAAGGAGGTGACAATATGTTTAACAGAATAAGCCGGGCCATGAAGAACCAAAAAGGCTTTACCCTGGTGGAGCTGATGGTGGTTGTAGTTATTATTGGTGTTTTGGTGGCGATTGCTGTGCCGGTCTATAATAATGTAACAGGAAACGCGAATAGAAATGCAGTAGCGGCAAATCTAAGAACTATTGATGGCGCAATTAGTCAGCACCAAACCGTAAACTCAGGAACAGCTCCTACTTCTACTAATTTGACTGGAGGTTATTTACAGGCATGGCCCACCACTCCAACTGGTGCAACATATTCAGTAACTGGAAGTGGCACTTCAGCAGCTCCATACCGGGCACAAGTAGCAACTTCAAGTGTGAATGGCATAGCGGATGGTACTTATACGCTATCAACTCTTCCTTAATCAATAATGAGCTAATTAGGCACCAGACACCTTATTAAGTTAATTGATTAATAGAGAATAATAGTCTCACGAAGGAGCAAATTGCAATTCTTAAAAAGGCTCAACATCGCTTATTTGCTGCATGTTGAGCCTTAAATTCACTAGTGCAATCTTCATTATCTCAGAAAAATGAAATTTTACTGACAGGGTTTTATTTTCATCTTATTACGAACTTCTTCGACAATGCTCACTATCGATTTTGGAATGGGAAATAATTTATAAAATATGGTGGTGAAGTCATATTTTATACTGTAAAATTAAAATGTATGAGATCTGGGGGTGAAATAGGATGAATTTTAAAAGCCAAAAGGGAATGGCCATGATTCCTGTATTAGTTATTATCTTTGTTGCTTCCGTGCTGGGCGTCACGGTATATGCCGCCAGCGGGCAGGAGCTTTTAAACGCCCAGAAGGATGAAAATAAAATCCAGGCCTATTACTTTGCGAGGTCAGGCGTGGAAATAGCCATAGGTCTTATTATGAATGGCGAGTGTGACAGCATGTCTGAAGGTGATGAAAAGACTTATTATGGCGATCTTGGCGGTGCATTCGGCGAAGATGAAACCGATAACTATACCATCAAATTTATAATTGGAATAGATGAAAACGACTACATTATCAACTCCACCGGCATAGTAAGGACTGGTGTGTCCGGTGAGGCCGCCCAGGCGCAGAGCAGCGGCCTGGGGTTTAGGATTAACAGACAGGCTATAGCAGCCATTGCCGATGGTGGGGGTGGCGAGGGAAATATTCCCTTAACCCTTTTTGCCGATGAATCCCTGAGTCTTAGCGGCAGCCCCAGGATAAGCGGGAATGTGGCGACCAATGCTGAAGCTCCTGGAAGTGTGGAATTTCAATATAGCTGCTATTTAATCAACGGCGATCTGTATATCGGACCTGGAGCCAATGCTGATGAAGTTGTAACATTTAATGGTTGGCACCGTGGACCGGATACAAACATACCGGACGGTGATATTTTAAACCTTCCATCTGCCCTTAATTTTCCAATGCCTGAGTTTAACTCTTTTCCCGGTGATCTTGAGAACAGGGGCAATATACAAACACATCACGGGAATTATGTAATAGGCGAACAGGGTACAGGTGGAAATGACTATAATTTTGGATATTACGACTCAATAAATATAGGCGGCAGTAGTACTGTTGTAATTAAGTTGGACGGAGAAGACAGAATAATCCGCGCAGGAAATCTGTCAATTACAGGAAATTCAAATATTGTATTAGAAGGAGACGGAAAACTGTACCTGTATGTTGAAAATACATTTAACCTCAGTGGAAGCAGCCGTGTTAATTATAACGGTGATCCTAATTCTTTGGTAATGTTTTATCAGGGTGCTGATGCTTTGAATTTCAGTGGGAATACACGTTTTTCCGGCAATATTTTTGCACAGGGCGCAGATGTTAACATGACCGGCAGCAATAATTTAACCGGAAATATTATTACAGGCGGCGATGATGTTTCCATAACCGGGGCGGCCGATGCCTTCCCCAGGATTTTATATGCGCCGAATGCTGATTTGGCAGTTACAGGAAGCGGCGAGGTTCAAGGTGTTGTAGTAGTGAATAACTGCACTGTAAGCGGCGGCAGTAGGGATGCCATAGCAGCCGGCAGTTCACTGGACACAGATTTTTTCGATTCACTTGACTGGGGTGAAAACGGCCCGCCCTCATTACTGCTGAATCCCCAGGGTCAGGAGCGGACGCCGGACTGGCGAAGAATAGGCAGTTGGACAACACCATGAGCCTATTCGGAAACGAATTTGTGAAAAGGCTGAAAGCGGGACTTTCCCAAAACAAAGGCTTTACACTGGTGGAATTATTGGTATCCATGGCGGTGCTGGCCATACTTGTGGTTGCCTTTGTAAATTTTTTCGGGTGGAGCATCACAAGCATTTTCGAGTCCGGTCAAAAAACAAAAGACGCCGTTGCCAAGGCGGATACGAAGCTGCAACAGCTGTACTATTCCATGGATGATTATGAAAGCGACTCCGAGTATGTTAGTCCCGGGAGTGTACTTACCTATAAGGGCCGGGAATTAAATTTCTGCGTGGAAGAGGCAACCTATCTTGATGTAGCTGGCTATAAAGTTACGGTAGTGGTTTTTTATGATAACGGGGAGCGCTATGTATCCATGACTGATTTTATAAAAGGGGGTACATAAATAATACTCTCATCACTTAAAGAAAAAAAAGGTTTGACACTAATTGAACTGGTGATTGCCCTGGCCATTTTTAGCGTAGTGCTGGCCGCCAGTTATACTTTTTATTTTTATGTATACCGGTCCATTACAATTGCTTCCCAGCAGTCGGAACTTCAGTTCAACGTGCGTATGGCCTCTGACAGGATAAGAGATATAGTCCACTTTGCCAATGAAATGGAGGTTTTACAGTACAGCGAAGAGGCTGCCGGTCAAGATGAAGCCATCTATGCGGATAGCAGTGCCCTGATCCACCATAAAAGCGGAGCCGCAGCCAACCTCCTGGGGTACAATTATGGCAACATTGCTTTTCAAATCTCCTTCAATAAAAAAGACGATGTTTTTTTATGGTATAACGTGAGGGGGACAAAGGGCGGGCAAACCTTTGAAATAAGCAGGGAAATACAGATACTAAGCATTCCGGAAGATGAGGAAATAATAAAAAGCTTTGGGGATCCGTCTACCACCGGGGAGGCCATAGTATTTCACTTTCCTCCCGCTCCTTAAGGTTATACCACCTTCAATTCCTCAGTTTGCCATTGGGGACGATTCTTAAATCTGAATCGTCCCCTGAGCTTTCCATCATGGTAAATTATTAGCCCTTTAATAGGGAAATCATTCTATCCACATCGGTTGTGGGCTCATGGCAGCTGAAGTTTTCGCATATGTATGCCGCCGGCAGCCCGTTGACCGGCCTGCGCCCCCTGGTGAAAGGGGCCAGATCCTCAATTTCCTCAGCTTCCCCGTTTTCCGGCCGGAACGCCACCACGGCATCGGGCAGGAATTCCCTGTGCACCGCCTCTACCATTCTTCTTACCCCCTCACTGCCCTCCTTGCCGGCAATTACTATTTCCCTGGGGGGAGTGAGGGCAGTCTGCACCGCACTGATAAAGAATGCGTGTGCCCTTGGATACTGGGAAACCACCCCGGAAAATGCGCTTAACTGTCGGGCGGCCATGTCAGAGAGGTCATCCCGCCCGGTTATGCGGGCCAGCCTCAGTATATTCAGAGCAGCCACCGAGTTGCCCGACGGAACAGCCCCGTCATACACCTCTCTGGGGCGGGTTATAAGATTCTCGGAGTCTTTTCCATAGAAGAAAAATCCCCCGTTTTGTCCGTCCCAGAATAGTTCTGTCATATGGTCCAGCAGAAGCAGCGCCCTTTTCAGATACAGTGGCTTAAAAGTCACCTCGTAAAGCTCCAAGAGGCCCCACTGCAAAAAGGCATAGTCGTCTATATAGCCGGGTATGGCTGCTTCCCCATCCCTGTACCGGGCCAGAAGCCTGCCGTCTCCCCTCCTCAGGGTGTCCCAGATAAATTCCACCGCCCTTTCGGCAGCCCCCAGATGCTCCCGGCTCCCGGTGGCGGCAGCGCTCCTGGCAAGGGAGGACACCATGAGGCCATTCCAGGAGGTAAGCACCTTATCATCCAGATAGGGGTGGACTCTCTCCTCCCTGTAGTCAAAAAGCTTTTGCCGGGAGGCCTCGATCCTTTTATGATCCTTCCCATCCAATCCCCCGGAGGCAATCAGGTTGGGTATGCTCCGGCCTTCAAAATTGCCCTCACCGGTAATATCATAAATTTGACAGAAATAATGTCCCTCCTCCTGTCCCAGTACCCGGGCAATCTCCCGGGGACCCCAGACATAAAACTTCCCCTCCACCCCCTCGGAGTCGGCATCTTCAGCCGAATAGAAACCCCCTTCCGGGGAAGTCATATCCCTCAATACATATTTGTATATTCCACCTGCCACCTCCCTGTAAAAGCTATTACCCGTAGACTGGTAAGCTTCGGTATAAACCAGGGAAAGCAGGGCATTGTCGTAAAGCATCTTTTCAAAGTGGGGCACCAGCCATTTTTCGTCGGTGGAATACCTGGAAAAGCCAAATCCTATATGATCATATATACCCCCGGCATACATGGATCGCAGTGTTTTTTCCACCATCTGAAGGGCCTTTTGCCGTCCGGTCCTTTTCCAGTAGCGCAGCAGAAACATGAGGTTGTGCGGAGTGGGGAATTTAGGGGCTGACCCAAACCCTCCCCAGCGGTTGTCAAAGGTCTTTTCCAGCTCACGGTACGCCCTTTCCACCATCTCCATTTCCGGCTCCCCGCCGCCTCCGGAATACTGCCCGGCCACGGCGCCGGTAATCCTTTCCCCTATACCGGCTATTTCCTCCCGACCGGTCTTCCACTTCCGGCTTATCTGCTCCAGTATCTCCAGCAGCCCGGGCCTGCCCCATTTGGAAAGCTTGGGAAAATATGTCCCCGCAAAAAAGGGCTTTTTATCCGGGGTCATAATAACCGTCAGGGGCCATCCCCCATGACCGGTAAGGGCCTGGCACACAGCCATGTATATATGGTCTATGTCCGGACGCTCCTCCCGGTCCACCTTTATGGCCACATAGTCCCCGCCAAGAGCCGCAGCAACCTCTTCATCCTCAAAGGACTCCCTCTCCATAACATGGCACCAGTGGCAGGTGCTATATCCGATGCTTAAAAAAACCGGTTTATCTTCACTCTTTGCTTTATCAAAGGCCTCTTCTCCCCAGGGATACCAGTCCACCGGATTGTTGGCGTGCTGGAGGAGGTACGGGCTTTTTTCATCAGCGAGCCTGTTGGACATATAAAAATAACCTCCAAAATATATTTGAGGTTATTATCCCTAATAATTATTACAAAATAATGAGCAAAAGCTTCCAGATATCAACCCCCTCCACCGGCCCTATAGCGACCAATGAATGACCCCCAAATACCCCAAAAACACTGCTTTCACTTTAGCGCTTTAAAGCGTCATATAGTTTCCTGGTGTATTAAAATTAAATTGTGGATAAAAAAGTAGTTTCCCCAGTGACTATGGAAATAGTGAAGTACCTTGCCGGGAACTTCAATAACCACCCTTTGAAAGGAGGTCCACGTCACATGGGGAAATCTAAAAAACATATTCGTGGTCGTAAAGGTGAGTACTTTAGCGAACAGATCCGTGGAATCAACCTGGAGCAAGTTCTTGTGGTCGCTATAGATGCCGCCAAGCACCACCAGAAGGCCCTTATATGTAATTATTTCGGTGACGTTATTGAAGATTCCTTTTTCTTTGCCACTAATCTTGAGAGCAACCACTTGTTGGTGCAAAAAATCAATGAAGCTAAGGAACGTACTAATGCGGTCAAGGTGTTCCTAGGGATTGAGTCTACCGGTCATTATTATGAGGATGTTGTCCGGCAGCTCCAAGAACATGGCTACAATGTATCTATTATTAACCCTCTTACCACTAAGGAGGAACGATCTGCTTCCCTGAGCTGGTGTAAAAC
>JUEB01000022.1 GCA_000802095.1 Peptococcaceae bacterium BICA1-7
GGCCCGGTGCTATTTGACATACCCCGGGACTACTTTTACGGCGAGCTGGAAGAAAAGCTCTTAAAGCCCCACCAGTACCGTGTAGACAAGCGTGGCTGCGGCTGCCTCGAAGACCTGGACAGGGCCGCAGAGCTACTGGCCGGCGCCAAAAAGCCGGTAATCATCTCAGGCCGTGGCGCGGTTGACTCAGACGCACTGGACGTAGTCAAAGAAATAGCCGACCACCTCACCGCCCCGGTGGCCGTAACCTACCTGCACAACGACGCCTTCTACGCCGACCATCCCCTGTGGGTGGGGCCAATCGGCTACATGGGCTCCAAGGCCGCCATGCACAGCCTGGCCGAAGCAGACGTAATACTGGCCATTGGCACCAGGCTTTCAGTATTCGGCACCCTGCCCCAGTATGACATCAACTATTTCCCGGAAAATGCCAAGATCATTCAGATAGACATCAATCCCAAGCACATCGCCAGGACACACCCTGTGGAGGTGGGCATAATAGGGGACGGCAAAGAGGCCAGCGTGGAAATATTAAAGCGCTTAAAGGCCAAGGACCCCGCCCCTAAAAAAGACCATGCCCGCCTGGCTGAAGTTTCGGCCAAAAAGCAGCAGTGGGAAGACGAAATAGTATCACTGGCCATGGAGGACGGCAATCCCATCAATCCCCGCCGGGTACTGCTGGAGCTGTCCAAAGTGCTGCCTGACAATGCCATAGTATCAACAGACATCGGCAACGTCTCCTCCACAGCCAACAGCTACCTTAAATTCAACAGGCCAAGAACCCACATCGCCGCCCTGACCTTCGGGAACACAGGCTTTGCCTATCCCGCCGCCCTGGGCGCCCAGATTGCCCGCCCGGAGGCCCCGGTGCTGGCCATCATTGGAGACGGGGCCTGGGGAATGAGCCTGCACGAGGTGAGCACAGCCGTGGAGCAGAACCTTCCGGTAATCGCCTGCGTGTTCAGGAACATGGCCTGGTGCGCCGAGAAGAAGAACCAGGTGGACTTCTACAACAACCGCTTTATCGGTGTGGACATTCCCAACCCCGAGAGCTTTGTGCCGGTGGCCAGGGCCATGGGGGCCCAGGGAGTAAGGATCGACAGGGCCGGGGATGTGGCCGACGCCGTTACCGAGGCCATTAAGAGCAAAAAGCCCACCGTGCTGGAGTTCGTGGTGGACGGCACCCAGCTGGCTCCCCCCTTCAGGAAGGACGCCCTAGCCCTGCCCACCCGCCATCTGCCTAAATATGAGCACCTTGACTACAGAAGGTGGTTCGAGGATTAATTATTGATTGGGTAAGGGGACAACCCCCTTACCCAGTTTAGTAAGGGAGCAGGGGTTGAATATTTTGAAGGCATATTTTCAGATTCTTGCTGCCTGCCTGATCTGGGGCACCTATGGGGTGTTCGTGCAGAAGATGGCCTACCCGCCAGAGGTTATAGTATTTTTCCGCTTTTTTTTCGGGGCGCTTTTTCTTGTTATACTGTCTTACTTTACAGGGAGAATAAGTCAGCTGAGGCCTTCTTCACATACCGGCTTTCTTTTTGTGATTGGGTGTATAAACGCAGCCTCCTGGCTCATGATGACCCGGTCAATAATGTATACCAGCGTTGCCAACGGCTTCATACTCTTATACACGGCCCCCTGCTTTGTTATATTACTGGCGCCCTTTATTCTGAGAGAGCCCTTTGAAAAGAAATCTCTCCTTGCCCTGGCAGTATCCTTTGCCGGAATTATACTGATCGCAGGCAGTGGCGCAGGGGGGTTAAAAGAATACAATCTTTGGGGCAGCCTGCTGGGACTTTCCAGCGGGATTTTGTTCGCCCTTTATTTAGTAGCCCTGAAAAAACTGCCTTCAGGCCTGCTGGGCCTGGTTACCAATACTTACATGAGCTTTATCATAGCTCTGGTTACTTTACCTCTGGCGGCCCCATCGGTATTCTCCGTTACACTGCCCGACCTGCTGGAGCTTGCTTTTATGGGCATTATGATTCAGGCCGTGGGCACAACAATTTACATGATTGGCCTTAGAAAAGTAAAGGCGCAGCATGGCGCTATTCTATGCTATTTTGAGGCTCTGTTTGCAATGCTGTTTGCCGCACTTTTTTTACACGAGAGGATAACGCCTGTATTTCTTGCCGGAGCTGTTTTAATTATCGGCGGCGGGCTGATCATAGCCTTAAAGAGAAAGGAACGCTCTTCCGCCGCAGAAAACTGCCGTCTGCCCAAGAGCAACTAGTTATATGGCTAAATGAGGAGCACTCCCATGGATATGCTGCCCTGGTCACTGGTCCTTCTGTCAGGAATAATTCATGCCTTATGGAACTTAAAAGTAAAGCAGGTGAACAACCGCTCGCTGTTTCTTGCCGTTGCCTATATTTCCGCCGGGGTGTTTATGTTTCCCCTGGCGGTTGTTTTAGACGGCTTTCTTATTCCGGCAAAGGCTGTTTTACCTGTTTTACTAAGCGCTGTTGCCGAGACAATGTACGTGCTGGCGCTGGCAAAGGCATATGCCAGGTATGATCTTTCCTTTGTATATCCAGTTGCCCGAGGCAGCGGGCCTTTATGGGCCACTGCCTCGGGTGTGCTTTTTTTTGGTGAAAGGCTGCCGGCTATGGGAGTGCTGGGTATAGCGGTGATTATAGGCGGGATACTGATAATCAGCCTAAAAAAGGAAAAAGGATCATTAAGCGCCCTGGGATTATCCTTGCTGATAGGTTTTTTTATAGGTTCCTACTCATCACTGGACAGGCTGGCCATTGAGTACACCTCTGTTTACAGCCTGCTGTCCTGGAAATTCCTTGTGGCCGGAATTATACTTCTGGCGGTTCATTTAAGGGAGCAATGTCTTTGGGTAAATATAAAGTCCAACATAAAATTGTCAGCAATGGCCGGCCTCTTTATTCTGACAGCATATTTTCTGGTGGTGCTGGCCATGAAATACTCAAACCTCGGTTACGTGACGGTGGGGCGGGAAAGCGGAATAGGATTTGCCTGCCTTTTCGGCGCTTTGTTTTTGAAGGAAAGAATAGGGGGCTTAAAGCTGGCGGGGATTTTGGTTTTATTCGCGGGTATTGTTATTTTAAAACTTATATAATAAAGTACCGGCTTTGGTTTCCCGGGGAGTCGAAGACCTTCAGGCAATATGTCTGAAGGTCTTTTTCCATAGAGGGTTTGTATTTAGCTAAACCTTTAATAATGTTTAGACCATGGCCTTTGGATTCATGCCCACACTTTTCTGGGTTTTCCTGGGCACCATCTTTTTCGGAGCAGTCCACGACTATACCACTCTATTTGTCTCCATGCGGGAAAAGGGCCGGCCGGTGGCCCAGATAGCCGCTACCACCATAGGCCGGAGCGGATACCTGCTGTTTATTCTATTTACTCTGTTTATGATCAAAGGCTCTGCCCTCTGCGGGGCCTTAATTTTATTATTACCCACTACCCTATATTCTTTTATTATGCGTCTGTTTGAACAGTCAGGTATATCTTTTCTCTATTTTCCCAGTGTAATGTAAGAGTTTATTGTTTAAATAGAATAATGGGTGAGATTTTTGCAAAATGTCGATATTTTTCAATATAAGACAGAATACGACATATTTTCTGAAGGATCTTCAGATGTCAATATCCAATCTAAATCAAAAAATAATATATGCTGTCTAACCCGGGAGGCATAAGAATGAAGGACCAAGATAAAACTAGGGAACAGCTGATTAGTGAATTAATTGAGTTGCGCCACAGGAATGAATATATGCAAAAAGCAGCTCAGGAAATATCGATGGAGAGAGAGCATAGATATTACAGTATAATAGAGAATTCTATTGATGGAATTGTATTAACCGATGAGAATGGTACTATAATCGAGTGGAATAACGGCATGAGGATGATTACAGGACTTGATCGGGAAAAAGTTATAGGCTGCGCCAATTGGGATGTTGTGTTCATGGTTATGCCTGAAGAAAAGAAAAACTATTCTTTGTATAATAGACTTAGAGCATCAACAATGGAAATGCTGTCTAAAGGGAAAACTTCCTGGTCAGGGAAGTACATTGAGGGTGAAATAAGGCAGCCTGATGGAAGTGTAAGGTATATACAGGATATATCATGTCCTGTCAAGGCAGACAAAGGATTTATGTTCTGTAGTATAATCCGTGACATAACTGATAAGAAAAGACTGGAAAAAAAACTTGAGGAAAACAGGGAGCAACTGGAGGAAAATGTAAAAAAAAGAACAGAAAAACTGAGGAAAGCCAATGTGCGGCTTAACAGGGAAATTAAAAAGCGCAAACTTATAGAGGAAGCCTTGTGGGAAAACCAGCGGCGTTATGAAACTCTGTTGGAGATTCTGCCGGTAGGCCTGTATCAGGCTGATTCCGACGGCAGGTGCGTATATGTCAATGACCTCAGCAGCAGGCTGCTCGGACTTTCTCAGGATGATCTGTCCAACTGCAGCTGGATGAAGGCATTACATCCGGATGACCGGGTACAGGTCACTGCCGAACTTTTAAGATGTGCCGATAGAAGAAACAACTTTAAAATGAAATTTCGATTTTTAACCAGTGGCCAAAATGTGGCCTGGGTGCTGGGACAGGCAGTGCCCTTTCTGGGGCATAACAATAAATTTTTAGGGTATTTGTTTACTTTCTCTGATATCACCGATCTAAAATTGGCAGAGGGGGAATTGAAGGATAGCGAAGAGCGCTACAGAAGGCTGGTTGAGCTTTCACCCTGCGTCATCGCGGTGCACAGCGAGGGCAGAATTGTCTTCATAAACAGACTGGGGGCGAAGCTTTATGGCCTGGAAAACCCCGATGAACTCATAGGAAAGCCGCTGATGGATTTTGTCCATCCCGATTACCGGCCTTTAGTGTATGAGCATGTAAGGCTTATGCTTGAAGAGGGTAAAAATGTGCTGCCACCGGTTGAAGAAAGGCTTATACTGGCTGATGGGACTGTTAAGGATGTAGAGGTTGCGGCAGCACCTTTTATATTTAAGAATAAGCCGGCGATACAGCTTATAGCCCAGGATATCACTGAGAGAAAAAGCATTGAACATGCCCTTCGGCTGTCGGAGGAGCGGTTTTTGAAAGCCTTTAACGCCAGCCCCGACCCCACTGTCATCTCTACCTTTGATGATGGGACCATTATTGAAATAAACAACAGCTTTTTGTATGTTACAGGCTTCAGCCGTGAAGAGGTAATTGGTAAAACATCACAGGAGCTTAATCTATGTGTGTACCCTGATACCTTTATGCAGGCCTATAAAAAAACAATAGAGCAGGGATTTGTACATAACCATGAAATATATATCCGCACAAAAACCGGAAAACAGAGGTTTGGGCTTTTTTCCACCGATATAATAAGCGTTGATAGGGAAAGGTATTTAATAGGTATATTTCACGACCTGACCAGGAGAAAAGAGGCCGAGGATGCCCTTCGTGAAAGCAGCCGGTTAATGAACAGTGTTTTCGACAGCATACAGGATCACCTTTCGGTAATAGATACTGAGTTCAATATAATCCGCATAAACTCAAAGGTAAAGCAGTTATTCTCACACCTGCCCCTGGAAGGGGAAAAATGCCACAAGGTGTTCCATGGCAATGATCATATATGTGAAGGCTGCCCCAGCTTAAAGGCCCTGAAGACAGGCAGGTCGGCTCATGCCGTCCTGCAGCTGGCCTGGGCCGGGGAAGATAAAAAAATATGGGAAGAGCATTACAGCTACCCTTTCATAGATCAGAAAACCGGCGAGATAAGAGGAATTATAGTCTACTCCAGAAACATAACCGACCGGGTTAAGGTGGAAAAAGAAATGGCCAGGCTTGAGAGACTCAACCTGATTGGGGAAATGGCCGCCTCCATCGGACACGAGGTAAGAAACCCGATGACCACGGTGCGCGGTTTCCTCCAGATGCTGGGGGAGAAAAGGGACTGGGGCATCTACAGGGAGTACTTTAATATAATGATCGAAGAGCTGGACAGGGCAAACAACATAATCACTGAGTTCCTTTCCCTGGCCAGGAATAAGCCTGTAGATTTGAAGATTATCAGCCTCAATACTATACTGAGGTCCCTGTCGCTGCTCATGGCTGCCAACGGAATAAATTCAAATGTTGATGTGGCGCTTGAGCTGGGGGATATTCCGGATGTTTCATTAAATGAAAAAGAAATCCGCCAGCTTATACTTAACCTGGTTCGCAATGGTCTGGAAGCCATGAATGACGGCGGAAAACTGACTATAAAAACATATCTGGAAAATGGTGAGGTGGTGCTTGCTGTGCAGGATCAGGGGCAGGGCATTAAAGCTGATCTGCTGGACAAGGTAGGCACTCCTTTTTTTACCACCAAAGAGGAAGGGACAGGCCTGGGGCTGGCTGTGTGCTACGGTATCGCAGACAGGCATAACGCCACAATTACTATGGAAACAGGTCCTTCCGGGACAGAGTTTTTTGTCAGGTTTAAGCTTTGCAATTAGGCAAAATTGCAAAGCTAAAGGCAATTATCATTGACAGATAAAAAAAGAGTCCCTCAAAGGAACTCTTCACTGGTGGGCCATGTAGGACTCGAACCTACAACCTGACGATTAAGAGTCGCCTGCTCTACCAATTGAGCCAATGGCCCGTATGAGTATAAATAAATGGCTGGGGCGGCTGGATTCGAACCAACGATGCCGGAGTCAGAGTCCGGTGCCTTACCGCTTGGCGACGCCCCATCGCAAGGGAACCTTTACAGGCCAAATAAAATGACAAATACTATTATAAGCGAATCTGCAGGGTCCGTCAAGTCAGTGGAAACAAAAGTGGTTCCATTTTCAGCAGGCGGTTGTTCACGGGGGATAGAGTATTAAAAGGATGTATAACAATTTTATATCAAGCCATGCTATTGTTGGAGGTGTTTTTACATGGCCAAAAAGAAGAAAAAAGAAAAAAACAGCACTGCGGACCCTTCTCTCCTGGTTGTGGAACCTACCATTCAGTACCTGAGCGGTAAAAAAGCAGACCCCATGCCGCACACCTATTCGATAGAACCTCCTGAAAGAGACTGACCGCTTAAAGCGAAAACAGGCACTTAAAAAGGCCTGTTTTTATTATTTGCAGTATTAACGGGTGCGTGTGACGTACCTGTTGATTCTCCTGGAATGGTCTTCACCGAGGTGCATATGCCAGCCCCGGCTTTCCAGAAAGCTGGTTGCATTTTTAAAGAGCTTCTTGCTGATAGGAAAGTCACTTTTTTTGGGCCAAAGGACCCGGATGGCGATGACATAGTCGCGTACAGAAACATCGTTCTGGCTTATCAGGTGCTTCATAAGAGTCATCTCCATGATGACCATGAAATTTGTCTTGCTGCAGTCAGCCAGGGTTAAGTTGTTTTTTGTGTAAAACTGATTTTTGGTCACAGAATAACCTCCTCGTATTTTAGGTTTTCGGTAAGCAACGGGTGCAAACCCTTAGAAATGTTTTTGTAATACCTTGAGCGGAGAAAAAATAAAACGCGGCAACCGCCGCAACTTGGAATACATTTAAAATGTCTCATCTAATTAAACCATGAATAGAATAATGTTGCAACTTTTTTAAAATTGCTTTGAATTTTAAAAAAAGTTTTGGAAAGATATTTAACTTTAAAAGAAAAACTATTCACTTCGCCCTTTTGTTGCTGATAGCAGGTTTTTAGACCTAATGATGGAGCTTATGAAATATCCGGCAGAGTTCTTTTCTGTCCAGTTGAATAGATGATATAATTATTTTAAGAGGACAGGAATTCTCCTCACTGATAATTGTGGTAAACAGGTGGCGGGGGTGCATGGTTTGAAAAGAGAAGGAAATGGCAAAAAGAGTATACTGCTAATAGCGGCGCTTCTGCCGCTAATGCTTTGGGGTGCCTTGCCGGCCGGGGCTGAGACCCGCTGGAATGAGGTATCCGGCAGCATAACAAATTCTATGAGCGGCAATAATGTATTCAGCACAAAAAATATGCTGGCCTTATTTATGCTGATACTGGTCTTTTTTCTGGCTTATCAGCTTTTTAAATTTTCCTGGAAAAGGGAAGAAAAGAGATCCTCTGAAAGGCGCAGTCACAGGGTTAATCTACGACCTCTGTCGCCGCTGCAAAAGCGCTATTGGTTCAGGCTGCAGACTAGCTCCGAATTCGAGTGGGTTACTGCGGAAGAGGCTGAAAAAGCCCGGAGAATCAATTACAAAAAAGACCAGCTGGTGGATATTAGCGGGGGAGGTCTTTGCTTTACAACCTCTGAGAAACTGAATTCCGGTGATGAAATAAAACTGCTTTTGGATACCGGTACGGGCAAGCCCATGTACCTGGACGGCCATGTGGTGAGGGTAGATGAGGTTACAGACCAGGAAAAAACTGTGAATAGGGTTTCGGTCCAGTTTGGGGAGCTTCTGGAGGGGGAGCGTGATAGAATTATCAACTATATAATGGACAGGCAGCGGGATGCGGTGCAGATAAAAAGGGAATAGCCCGGCCAGTCCCAGTAAAAAGGCCGGTAAAACCACCGGAGTCACAAAATGTGATATAGAAGAGGCTGCGGTAGATTTTAAGACCGCAGCCTCTTTTATTAATTACTTTTTTTAAAAACTCTTAGGCAGGACGGGGCTGATAAAATGGGCTGGAAGCCGGTATACAATATCACTGCCGATCATTTGCCCCTCTTTCCCAAAGGTGCGCTCATAAAAGTGAACTATTCCTCCCCGATCAACCAGCAGTACCGTGGAGGAACGTGTGCCGTAGGCCTCATTTTGAATAAAGATTGATGACAGCAGCCTCTCCCACCGGAGGCTGACTCCTGTTTTGGGAAGGTCTTGATCCTGGGCCTGCTGGTTGTCGGAAAGCAGTTCAAACAAGCTGTCCACCGGGACAGTTTCTGAATGTTTTTTTAATATTAGGCTCAGGTGGTCTTTGCCCCTGACCACCTTTGGCCATGGAGTATCCATCAGATGATTGCTTAGCCCGTGAATTCCGGGGATGATTTTTAAAGATTGGCCTGTTTTGTTGGAATAATGCCACATCCCTGTCTGGTCCATGATAAGCAGGTTGTAGCCGTTGTATACTTCTCGTGAGGCATCTAAGGAGTTAATATAAAGCAGAGGGTCTGCCGATGATAAGAGATAATCCTTTACCAGCTTACCCCTGGAAGGGGCTTCGGGCTTTACTGAAGCGGGGTCCCGGTAGTTGGTGAGGGCTGCAAAACGGCCCGGGCGGCTGATCCCCATCCATGTGCCGGACTGTAGAAGGTCCTTTCCCGCCAGCAGGTCCGGGGCCTCCTCCCAGAAATGGGCGGGGGCCGCAGGCCTGGCATGGTACTCGTCCCTGTTGGCTGCAAGTATCAGCAGGTATTCAGGATGGCAGTCATAGGCAAAGACAACAAAACACACTTCTTTCTCACCTTCCCTGCTATTTGGCCAGTCTTTCAGTATTGAGGCCTTCCAGGCCGGGCAGAACGAACCTGCCGTCTTTTCTTATGAGAAGGTTGTCAAAGTATATTTCCCCTCCTCCATACTCAGGGGTTTGTATGCAGACAAGATCCCAGTGTATGGCTGATTTATTTCCGTTATTACACTTCTCATAGGCGCTTCCGGGGGTAAAGTGAAAGGACCCGGCTATTTTTTCGTCAAAAAGTGTATCCTTCATGGGACTGGTTATATAGGGGTTCACCCCCAGTGCAAACTCTCCAATGTATCTGGCGCCCCCGTCGGTGTCCAGTATTCTGTTTAACCTATCAGTATCGTTGGCGGTTGCCTTTACTATTCTGCCGTCCCTGAATTCAAACCTTATGCTTTCATAGGTAAACCCCTGGTAAAGGGCGGGTGTATTGTATGTTATATGGCCGTTTACTGATTCTCTGACCGGGGCGGTATATACCTCCCCGTCAGGAATATTTCTTTTACCGGCGCACTTTATTGCCGGAAGGCCTTTTATTGAAAAGGACAGGTCTGTGCCCTTTCCGGTTATCCTCACCCTGTCTGTGCTGCCCATTATTTCAACAAGGGGGTCCATGGCCCTGGACATGGCGCTATAGTCAAGGTTGCATACCTTAAAATAGTAGTCCTCAAAAGCTTCTGTGCTCATTCCGGCCAGCTGGGCCATTGAAGGTGAGGGGTATCTTAAAACTACCCATTTTGTTTGGGAAACTCTTATCTTCCCATGTACTTCGTTCCAGAATAGCTTATTGTAAAGCTCCATTTTATCCGGCGGCACATCGGAAAGCTCCGCCGAATTATCACCGGATCTGATGCCTATGTATGCATCCATATCGCTCATTCTGGAGGATTCGTACCGTGCCCTCAGCTCCATTTGCTTTTCTTCGGCCCCCAGCAGCAAAGACCTTTCCACCGCGCTGTTTTTTATGGTGACAAAAGGAATACCCCCAAGGCGGTAAACTTCCTTGAGCAGTTCTATGATCACCGGCAGCTCCAGCCCGATGACCTCAATGAGAACCTTTTCCCCCTTTTTTATGCCGCAGGAATAGCCCGCCAGATTTTTTGCCAGTGCTTTTACCCTTTCGTCTGTCATATGAAAAACCTCCTCCAAAAGATTCGTAGTGGTGGTGATAATTTGTATTCAGCCGGACTTATTCTTGACATATTCATTGTATAATATTAACAGTAAAGCCTTGCAGGGCTTTTAAAAGAAAAGAAATTATATTTAATATGGGTGAGGTGATATTTTGACCGAATTACTTGGCTGGATTGGTCTGCTGCTTATGATTGGCGCACTGCTTCCTTTCATATTGCGGCGCTTAAAACTATGGGAGAAAGGGGCTTCTTTTTTTGCCCGCTGTCACCAGTGGCTGGCCATTTCTGCAGTATTGACACTGACCCTGCACGGACTGCTGGCCTTGACCGGCAGAGGACACAGGAGGGGATACGGGGCTTCTGGCCAGTGGGACTTTTTGTTGAGGGGCGATACTCTGACCGGCATAATAAGCTGGCTGGTGTTGCTGGCTATAGTGATACTTGCCCTTCGGGCGGTTAAAAAGAGACCATTTCCCCGTACTCATTGCTGGCTGGCAGGCCTGCTGGCTGTTATGCTTATATTCCATTTATAGTCTATCAGCAGTTAACCAATTATCTTCTAAAAGCCCTAATCCACCAGAGCATTGGGCGGGTTGAGGGCTTTTTGCCTGCCATGGCCTCCTCCAGCAGATCCATGGCCACCGACACATGGCCCTTAATCATTCTATGGCCGGACTCCGGGTCGGCCAGCCCGGGAGAGCCCAGGTAGGGCTTTTTGTCAGGTGAGTTTACCCAGGCCAGAAGGTTGGCCAGGTGAACAAGGTCTGCACTGATGCCTGTTA
Organism: Peptococcaceae bacterium BICA1-7; assembly: GCA_000802095.1. Classification (GTDB taxonomy): domain Bacteria; phylum Bacillota; class Desulfotomaculia; order Desulfotomaculales; family Desulfocucumaceae; genus BRHc4a. The sequence goes on from JUEB01000022.1 coordinate 11,315, forward strand.
GGCCAATTCTGCCCAGTATATGCCCAAGCCTTCCTGCCAGCGCCGAAATTCCGGACCATTCAGGCTGAAGACTGGGGGCAACCTCTTTCCAGCCCCGTACCAGTTCTTCCCTGGAGGCCAGCATCAATGATGTTTCGTTGGTTCCGGCATGGGCATCGGGGTCGTCGCCGCACTCTCCCGGTGAAAGTGACACCAGCTTCAGGAAGTAAGGGTCATTTAGGACCATTTTTCTAAAAATCACATTGAAAGGGTTTATAAGTGCAAAGCCATAGCGCCGCCACGCCCTGCGGGCCACAATCTCCATGGCTATCTGGTGACTGGGTCCGCCGTGATTATCACAGACCATGAGGAGCCGGAATCCCTGGCCGGCAAGGCCCTGCACATAATCCCACAGGAGGCTCTCCAGAGTTCTGGCCCTTACCGGGATGGACCCTTTAAACGGCAGGGGGTCGCACCCTGCGTAAAGGGGTGGAAGCAGCACAAGCCGGTAGCCGGGATATCGCCCGGCAAGAGTGCGGCAGTACTCTTCCTGAAGCTTTTCCCCCACGAAAACATCGGCGCCCACAGGCAGGTGCGGCCCGTGGACTTCCAGGGGGCTTACGGTTATTAGACATATAGCCCGGCGGGGATTGATTTTCTGAAGGTCGGACATTGTAAGCTCAGCATATTTTAGTACACCCAAAGGCCCGGTCATTATTACGCCTCCCCGCTTAATTCCAATTTTTGCTGCAGGTGTTGGTTAATAATAACTTATACTTAATATCTAATGAAGTCTATAGAAATATAAAAAAACACCTCCGGCTTAAGAGGTGTTAGTTACAGGTGGGGGCTAGTAGGCCATCTCGGAGAGATAAACACCGAAATCATCAATTACAATGGCGACCAGGGCTTTCTTGCCCTCTTTGGCGCCCAGGGGTATTTGGGAGCAGACAGGGTTTTGACGGGTAATAGGAGAGCTTATATCCATATGTCCCGCCAGTGTTTCCGCAGGAGATCCGTTCCCCAACAGCTGAGGCAAAATTGTGCTGATCAGAGAGCGGCTATAAGTAGAGCGGCTATATACTTTCCAGACAAGGCTTCCACTCCCCAGGTGTTTTACACGGTTATTTTGTATGTCAGGGAATCAAAATATACCGTATAGGGTTTTACCATCAGGGTGGCTTAAAACCAACATTTGGAGGAAAAGAGTGAAGAAAACACTTTTTTTGTTATTGTACGGCCTGCTTTTAATACTTGCCGGGCCAACTGAGGTGGAGGCGGTTTTACCGCTGGAGGGCAAGGTAATAGTGGTGGACCCGGGTCACGGGGGCTACGATCCCGGGGCGGTAAGGGCAGGAGTTGAGGAGAAAAATATCAACCTGCAGATCAGCCTGAAATTAAAAGGATATTTAGAGGAAAAGGGCGCCAGGGTTTTTATGACCAGAAACGGCGACTATAATCTTGCTGTAGTCGGTTTGCATAAAAAAGAGGCTCACCGTTACGATCTCAGGAAAAGGCTTGATATGGCAAAGCAGTCGGGGGCCTCTTTGCTGATCAGTATTCATGCAAATTGCACTTATGGGGTAAGTCAGCAGGGCGCGGAGGTATTCTACTACCAACCCTCGGAAAAGGGAAGGCTTATTGCCGACAGCATACAGAGTGAGCTCCGATCAGTTCCCGGCATGAGAAAAAGGATTATCAAGACCAGTAATTGTTATATACTGCGCAATGCCAGTATGCCTGCTGTGCTGGTGGAGGTGGGCTACCTCAGCAGCCCGGGGGAGAGAAAAAATCTGCTGAGGGGAGAATACCAGGAACTGATCTCCCAGAGTATATCCAGTGGTATTCTAAAAGCGCTCTCAGTTCAGTAATATCAAAACCCCGGTTGAGAACCGGGGTTTTGAAAGCCCAAAGGGCTGATTTTAACGGGTCCTGCGCTCAGTTATTTCTGTTTGTGCCCTCCCGGGCCAAACCATGGGCCAAAGCCGGGGCTTACTGGAACATTGCCTTTTAAAGTTAATCTTCTACCGCAGTATGGGCAGGTAATACTGCCGGGCTGATTCATAATAGGCTTCCCGGGCTTATCATGAGTGGGCTTAGTGTCGGTGGAAGGACCGAATCCGTACCCCATATTAAACCTCCTCTTCATTTTATTACCAGCATATTCTAAGAGGAGATTTTGTGTTACTAAATAAGATTTGAGTGACACATAAAATACAGTTTTGTTTTATCCTTTCAGGGGATTGCGGAAATAGATACTGGTAATGCTGAAAGTATATGATTTAATGCGTTGGGAACCCTTAAGTAAGAGCAGGATGACCCATACAGGCAGTGCTGACTGACGGCTTTAAAAATTGGGATAATGCGGGGGATAAAATGACAGGGAATATACAGGTTATACTGGCTGCCGCAGTATTCTTGACAACCTATGCCGTTATAGTGTCTGAAAAGGTGCACAGAACAGTGGTTGCGCTGGCAGGCGCGGCTGTTTTGGGCCTGACAGGGTTGTTAACACCGGAGCAGGGTGTGGAGGCTGTTGACTTTAATACCATAGGCCTCTTGGTGGGCATGATGATAATTGTGGGCATCACCAGGCAGACAGGGGTTTTTGAGTACCTGGCCATTAAGGCTGCCAAAATGTCCAGGGGGCAGCCCATCAGTATACTTTCGGCCCTTGCCCTGGTAACTGCGGTTCTGTCGGCGCTGCTGGACAATGTCACCACTGTCCTCCTCATTGTTCCGGTAACCTTTGCCATAGCCGAAAAGCTTCGTGTTAACCCGCTTCCGTATCTTATAGTAGAGATACTGACGTCAAATATAGGAGGTACGGCAACACTTATAGGTGATCCTCCAAATATTATGATTGGCAGCGCTACATCACTGGGCTTTATTGACTTTATTATCAATCTGACCCCGGTTGTAGTGGTTGTTTATGTTATCACCATATTCATACTGAGGCTTATTTACCGGGAGCAGCTGACCACCACGCCGGAGTTGCGGGAAAGCCTGATGGGAATTGATGAGAACAGTGAAATAAAAGACTCTGCACTGTTAAAAAAATCACTGACAGTGCTGCTTATGACAATAGTTGGCTTTGCCCTGCACCAGTATGTTCACCTGGAGTCCTCCGTTATTGCACTTAGCGGCGCCAGTCTTCTGATGCTGCTGACCCGCGATGACCCGGAGCATGTCCTGCGCTTTGTGGAGTGGCCGGTAATTTTCTTTTTCATAGGGCTTTTTATTATAGTGGGCGGGATAGAGCATGTAGGCATAATTGAAAAATTGGCGGAATACTCTCTCCGGCTGACAGGGGGAGAGGTATTGACCTCGGGCCTCCTGATACTCTGGCTGGCCGCCGTGGCGTCATCCTTCGTGGACAATATCCCCTTTGTGGCCACCATGATTCCACTTATACAGGATATGGGCAGACTGGGTGCCATTGAAAACCTGAATTTCTTATGGTGGTCCCTTTCTCTGGGCGCCTGCCTTGGGGGTAACGGCACAATAATAGGGGCCTCGGCCAATCTGGTGGTTATAGGTATGGCGGAGAAAAGGGGAACCATTATCAGTTTTACTGAATTTTTGAAAATAGGTTTTCCCCTGATGGTATTGTCCATCATAATTTCCACGGCATACCTGTGGGCATGGTACAGCTATTCCACCGTTATGGTGCTTGGGGCAACATTGCTGGTGGGACTGCTGCTGGCTGCGGTATTAAGGCTGTTGTCCGGAAGATGAAAATTTCAATGCTTTCGCATCCTCAGGGAATGAGGGGTTACCTCCACCAGCTCATCGTCGGTGATGAATTCAAGGCACTGTTCCAGTGACATCTGGCGCGGAGGTGTGAGCTTGGCGGAAAAATCAGAGGTTGAGCTCCTTATGTTGGTCAGCTGCTTTTTCTTGCAGACATTCACCGCCAGATCCCCGGGCCGCGAGTGTTCCCCCACCACCATGCCCTTGTAGACCTTAACCCCCGGGCTCACGAACAGATCGCCGCGCTCCTGGGCATTCTCCAGTCCGTAGGTGGTGGTTTCTCCTGTTTCAAAGGCCATCAGTGAGCCTCTAAGTCTGGTCAGTATCTCACCCCGGCCGGGGGCATAATGGTGGAAGGAGTGGTGCATTATCCCCATGCCCTTGGTGTCGGTCAGAAATTCCGACCGAAAGCCGAAAAGTCCTCTGGTGGGTATGTGGAATTCCAGCTTTACGGTGCCGTCTCCCTTGTGGGTCATATTTATAAGCTCGCTCTTGCGGGGTCCCAGGCGCTCCATTACAATGCCCACGAACTCTTCAGGAATTTCAATGATCAATTCCTCAACAGGCTCGCACTTCACGCCATTTACTTCCTTTTCGATCACCCGGGGGCGGGAAACCTCAAATTCATACCCTTCCCGGCGCATTGTTTCAATAAGGATAGAAAGGTGCAGCTCTCCGCGGCCTGAAACCAGGAAGGCATCAGGTGTATCGGTGGCCTCCACCCGGAGGCTGACATTTGACTCCAGCTCTTTCCAGAGCCTTTCACCCAGCTTGCGGGAGGTGACGTAGCCGCCCTCCTGCCCTGCAAAGGGGCTTTTATTGACGTGGAAGGTTACGGCGACGGTGGGCTCGTCTATAAGGACAAAGCTCAAAGGCACAGCATTGTCCGGGTCGGCTATGGTGTTTCCTACATTTATCTTCTCCAGGCCGGCCACCACCACAATATCACCGGCGGCAGCCTCTTCGGCCGGAATTTTTTTCAGCCCGTGGAAAGCGAATAGCCCGGCCAGGCGCTGACGGGGGGATGTATTCCCGTCGGCTATAACCACAACATCCTGCTTGGCCCTGATGATGCCGTTATGAATACGGCCCACGGCCTGCCGGCCCAGGTAGTTGTCATAGTCTATCATGATCACGCCCATCTGCAGGGGGCTGTCCGGGTCACCGCCGGGGGCGGGTATCTTTTCTATGATTGTTTCAAAAAGTGGAATCAGGTCTGTGCCGGGAATTTCCGGGTCCAGCGAAGCTGTACCGGTCCGGGCATTGGTGTAGACCACCGGAAAATCAAGCTGATCATCGTTGGCCTCCAGGTCCATGAAAAGCTCCAGAACTTCATCCAGCACCTCTTTGGGCCTGGCGTTCAGCCGGTCTATTTTATTAACTACCACTATTGGGGCCAGGCCGGCCTCCAGCGCCTTCCTCAGCACAAAGCGGGTCTGAGGCATGGGGCCTTCCAGCGCGTCTACCAGGAGTAGCACCCCGTCCACCATCTGGACTATGCGCTCCACCTCGCCGCCAAAGTCGGCGTGACCAGGGGTGTCCACTATGTTGAGCTTAAAGCTGTTATAAAAAACCGAGGTATTTTTTGACATTATAGTTATGCCCCGCTCCTTTTCCAGGTCGTTGCGGTCCATAACCCTTTCCTCCACTACCTGCTTTTCGTGGAATATGCCGCTCTGCTTAAGCATCCCGTCCACCAGTGTGGTTTTGCCGTGGTCAACATGGGCTATTATACCAAGATTTCTTATTTTTTCCCGTACCATAATAAGTATTCCTTCCTTGCAAAAACTCATTGATTGGAGTAAAAATTGCAATACTCTCTGCAGGACAGTATACGGGAAAAAAAACTATTCTGCAAATTTTATTTAGCTCTTTGGGGAGAGGAGTCACTTCACTTTAGTATATTTTTAAGGATAACCACCTGTTTTACCGGTTATTCTAGCAGTACAGATTAATGTATACAGGGAGTATGATGTCATGGCTGCAGGCTTTTTTAACAGCCCTGAACAAGTCATAATGCTGGGGTCGGTGGCGGTGAGTCTCGGCCTTCTGCTTTTTGCCGTAGACTGGCGCTATTTCAGGGACTGGATAGTTGTTTACCTTTTCAAGATGTCTATTGACCTGGTGCTGGCCTCCGTTGCTGTGGAATCAGGGCTCATGTCCTACCCGGTAAGGTATTTTTCGCGCTACTTTGATACCAGTATATTATTTGAGGCATTGGTCTTTCCTACCCTGTGCGTGCTTTATAATCAGGTGGCCAGGGCCCGCGGGGCTGGTGCGGCAGTTTTTTACGGGCTGCTGTTCGGCGTCGGCATTACATTTTTAGAGTACCCCATAGAGCTGTACACTGATTTAATTGAGTATACCGGCTGGACCTGGTACTTCACATTATTCAGTATAACCATTCTCTTTCTGCTCAGCAGGGTTTTTATAGCCTTTTACAGGTGGGGGTGCGGATATTTCGGACGCCGCCTTTTTTAAGCGGCTCCGGGTAAGGGCTTAATATATTTTATAAAGGCCCAGGGCAATTAGTATACAGCCGGGGAGGGTGACCACATGCCGGCAAAAGCTGGTGGCGCCGGCCATCCTGCCCAGATATAGACCCAGGTAGGTCATTATGATATGACCAAGGCCTACCACCACGGCTGTTGTCAGAATATTAAAGCCCAGCAGGGACACTGCAAAGCCGGCGCCGAGGGAGTCCATGGCCAGAGCGGCCCCCAGGAGGATGGCCTCCCCGGAGGAGATCATGCCCGAGCTGTCAAGGTCGGCCCGGTGGGGCTCTCTAAGAATTTTAATCACTATGCCCATATTTTTTATGCGGACCTGGAAAACGGTTTGGGGCAGGAGTTCTTCCTTACCCCCGGACTCGTGCCGGTCTTTCTTATTTGATAGGGACTGGTACAGTATCCACAGCCCGATAGCCAGCAGCACCAATCCACCGATTCGGTGGGCCGCATCAGTAGATATAAATCCTGCCAGCATACCCCCCGCCGACATGGAAAGTGCTATGGCAGCCACAGACATTCCGCTTATTATAAGTATCGATGACAGGGGCACTCTTATCCCCCTGACACCGTAGGCTACTCCGGCCGCTACCGCGTCGATGTTGAGAGCCAGGGCAAAAGCAGCCATGGTAAAAAAAACAGACATAAACCGTTCCTCCGTGTTTTAGTTTGCTAACTAATCTATGGTGAAACGGTTTGAAAAGTTTCAGGCGGCAGGCTTATTAATTCTGGCACTGCGGCCTTTATTTGCCATTTAAACAGGAATGCCCGCCATTATAGATCACTATTAAAAAGCTAGTATGGAGATCAATGATTGGCGGATTATTACAGGTGTCGTTTAAAAAGAACAATTGTAATGAAATAAAAACACATTTGATTTTTGTATTATGACGGCGGAGTTGGAGAATTGTATTTTTCACTAATGTTTTCAATGTTTTCTGTCTGGCATGGATATTGAAGTAGGAAAAGTATGAAATGCAAAAACATTCACTATTATATGACAATATTCAGCAAGGAGGGACAGCCAAAAATGGTAATGAAGGATTTCAAAGCACTGTATGACCAGCTGGAGCAAAAGGAAGCGGAGGTAAAAAGGGGTGGGCAGCAAAAGTACCATGAGAGTAACGCCAAAAAAGGAAAGCTGTTTGCCAGGGACAGGATAAACCTTCTGCTGGACCCCGGCAGCTTTGTGGAGGACGGGCTCTGGGCCAATAACATGGCCGGGGACCTGCCGGCGGACGGGGTGGTCACCGGGATTGGCAGGATGCACGGCAGGACAGTCTGCGTGATGGCCAATGACTCCACCATAAAGGCCGGCTCATGGGGCTGGCGCACAGTGGAAAAAATAATTCGCATCCAGGAAACCGCCATTGATATGATGGTTCCCATGGTGTACCTGGTTGATTCCGCCGGGGCCCGCATCACCGACCAGATTGAAATGTTCCCGGGCCGCAGGGGCGCCGGTAAGATATTCCATAACGAGGTAAAGATGTCCGGCATGATACCCCAGGTCTGCCTGCTGTTCGGACCCTCGGCCGCAGGCGGCGCCTATATACCTGCCTTTTGCGACGTGGTGTTCATGGTGGAGGGCAACGCCAGCATGTATCTGGGATCACCCCGCATGGCCGAGATGGTTATATTCGAAAAGGTAACCCTTGAGGAACTGGGTGGGGCCCGGATGCACTGCTCGGTAAGCGGCTGCGGCGACCTGCTGGCCTCGGGTGAAGAGGAGGCCATTGAGGCCTGCCGGCAGTATATGTCCTATTTCCCCCAGAATTACACTGAAAAGCCTGTGTATGTAGATACCGTTTTACCGGCGGCGGGCAGGGAAATAGAGGAAATAGTTCCCCTTAATGAAAATCTTCCCTTTGATATGAAGGAGCTGATCTTTGGTCTAATTGACGGTGGAAGCTGGTTTGAGCTGAAAAAGCTGTTTGCCCCCGAGCTAATTACAGGATTAGCCCGGATGGGGGGAAGAACAGTGGGTATTCTGGCCAACCAGTCAGCGGAGAAGGGCGGGGTGCTTTTTGTGGACTCGGCGGATAAGGCCGCCCGCTTTATAAACCTTTGTGACGCCTATAATATTCCGCTGCTATTTCTAATGGACGTACCGGGCTTTATGATTGGCAAGAGCGTTGAGCGCCAGGGAATTATACGGCACGGCGCCAAGATGATCTCGGCCATGTCCGAGGCTACGGTGCCCAAGATATCAGTGGTAGTGAGAAAGGCATACGGGGCCGGCCTTTACGCAATGTGCGGCCCGGCTTTTGAGCCGGACTGCTGCATGGCCCTGCCTACTGCCCAGATAGCTGTGATGGGACCCGAGGCCGCCGTCAATGCGGTTTATGAGAATAAGATAAAGGCCCTTCCCCCGGAGGAGAGGCCTGCCTTTGTGGAGCAAAAGAGGGAGGAGTACAAGAAGGACATAGACATATACCTCCTGGCCTCGGAGCTGGTCATAGACCAGATAGTCAGCGGGAAGGAGCTGCGTGATGAACTGATCAGGCGCTTTGAGCTATACAGCTCCAAGGACCAGCCCTTTACCAGGAGAAAGCACCCTGTTTATCCGGTTTGATGTTAGTGGAGGTGTTTAATTATGGGCTATGAGTGCATAAAACTTACCCGGGACGGCCATATCGCTGTTCTGGCCTTCAACCGTCCTGAGGCCATGAACGCCATAAGCACCCGGACCGCCAGGGAGCTGCTGGAGGCACTGGAGGAAATGGAGCAGGACAGGGATATATTTGCCGCGGTCTTTACTGCCGAAGGTGACAGGGCCTTTTGTGTGGGAGCAGACCTAAAAGAAAGAAAAGACATGAGCCGGGAAGACATGAAGAAGCAAAGGGCCCTTTTCGTTAAGGCCTTTACAGCGGTAGCCGAGTTTCCAAAGCCGCTGGTGGCCGCCGTGAACGGGTATGCCCTGGGGGGCGGCTGCGAATTTGCCCTGGGCTGCGACTTTATCATTGCCTCGGAAAAGGCTGCCTTCGGGCTACCCGAGGTGGGGCTGGCCATTATACCCGGTGGGGGAGGGACCCAGCTTCTGCCCAGGGTGCTGGGCAGGAATAAGGCCAGGGAGCTTATTTATACCGGCCGCCGCATTTCAGCCCGGGAGGCCTATGACCTGGGGCTGGTGAACCATGTGGTTCCGCCTGAAAAGCTGATGGAAAAAGCAATGGAGATAATGAAGGAAATAACCAGGAACGGCCCGGTGGCCCTGCAGCAGGCCAAGAAGGCCATAAACCTTGGTATAGAGCTGGATTTGCACACCGCCTTCGCCCTGGAGGCCGAGTGCTATAACGTCTGCCTGGCTACCGAAGACCGTGATGAGGGCTTAAAGGCCTTCAATGAAAAGCGCAGGCCGGTTTATAAAGGCCTATAAGAAGCAGGGATTGGGGATTCCCAATCCCCAATCCCAAAGTCAAAAAAAGTTTGCTACAGGGGGAGATGTATATGAAATACCCTAAAAAGGTTGTCCTGGGTGATATAACTGTGCGGGACGGTTTTCAGCACGAGGAAATGACCATTCCCACCCAGGCCAAGCTGTGGTGCCTGGAAGAAATGATACTGGCCGGCTTTAAGCGCCTGGAGGTAACCAATCTGGGCAACCCCAGGGGGATGCCGCAGTTTTCCGATGGGGATGAGCTGTTCAGGCTTATCCGCAGCAGCAAGAGGGTAAAGGATATGCTGTCCGGTGTGGAGCTTACCGCCATTACAATAAGGGAAAAGGCGGTGGACAGGGCTATTGAATTGAAAAAACAGGGGTGCGGTCCCGACAGGATACTTCAGATGGTGTCTACCTCCCCCTCGCATATGTATAAGAATTCAGGCCTGGACCACAAGGGCTACTGGAAAATGACTGAGGAGTCCATAAAAAAGGCCCATGATGCCGGCATTAAGGTAAACGGCACGGTTAGCACCATCTGGGGCTGCCCCATTGAGGGCCCCACCGAGCTTAAGAAGGCTGTTGAGTTTACCAGGCGCTATCTGGAGCTGGGGGCAGACGACATAGAGCACGCCGACCACGACGGGTCAGCGCCACCCAACAAGGTGTATGAATACTTTTCCATGATACTGGACGCCCTCCCCAATCCGGAGCTCCATATAGCCCATTTTCATGTCACCAGGGGATGGGGTCTGGCTAATGTGCTGGCCTCCCTGCAGGCTGGAATCACTCATTTTGAGAGCACCATGGGGGGAACAGGCGGGCAGCCCACCAATTTTATAGACGGATATCCCGTATCGGGAACAGGGGCTTATTATTATCAGGACCCCAACATTGTGGGGCTGGTCTCCACCGAGGACATGGTGGTGATGATGGACGAGATGGGCATTGAGACCGGAGTCGATGTGGAGAGGGTATTGGAGATAGGCAGGATGATGGAGAAGATATTGGGTCGCCGGCTCAGAAGCGAGTGCATCAGAACAGGGCGCATACCCAAGGGCCCAACCGGGTTTTAACCTTTGTTTTTAAAGAAAGGGGGACACGGAAATGAATTTTGAACTGACTGATGAACAAAAATTGATAAGGGATAATGTGTACGATTTTGCTCAAAACGAGATTGCCCCGGGAGCCACCGAAAGGGATAAAACAGGGGAAATCCCCCTGGATATAATCAGTAAAATGGGAGAAATGGGGCTCATGGGCCTTCCCATTGCTGAGCAATACGGCGGGGCGGGGGCCGACAGCATAAGCTACCTGCTGGCCACCGAGGAGATTTCCAGGGCCTGCGCCTCCCTGGGGCTGACCTACGATGCCCATATAGCGCTGGGGATGGCCCCTATATACTATTTTGGCACCGAGGAGCAGAAAAACAGGTACCTGCCGGAATTGTGCAGCGGGCAGTACCTTGGGTCCATGGGGCTTACCGAGCCGGAGGCCGGAACAGACTCCGGCAACACTAAAACAACGGCTGTTCCGGATGGGGACGGCTGGGTTATAAACGGGTCCAAATGCTTTATAACCAATTCCAGGTACTCAAGGGTGGTCACGGTAACTGCCATTACCGATAAGGGTAAGGGGACAAGAGGGATCAGCACCTTTTTGGTGCCCGTTAGCGCACCGGGGTTTGATATTATAAGCGGGTACGAAAAACTTGGCATGAACTCCTCCAACACCAATGAGCTTATCTTTGACAATGTCAGAGTGCCCGGGGAAAACCTTCTGGGACCCCTCAACAACGGGTTCAGGCAGTTGATGAAGGTACTGGACGGGGGCCGGCTGGCAGTGGCGGCCATCTGTGTGGGCATCGCCCAGGCCTGTCTGGACGCCTCGGTAAAATATGCCAGGGAAAGAGTCCAGTTTGGCCAGTCAATATCAAAGTTCCAGGCTATTCAGTTCAAGCTGGCCGATATGAAAATGAACATAGAGGTGGGCAGGAACATGTACTTAAAGGGCGGCTGGCTTAAGGACAGCGCCAGGCCCTATACACAGGAGGCGGCCATCGCCAAGCTCTTCTGCTCTGAGATGGCCACCAGGGCAGCCCTCGAAGCCATACAGATTCACGGGGGGTACGGCTACATCAAGGAATTCCCTGTGGAAAGATATCTGCGGGACGCCAAGCTTCTGGAGATAGGCGAGGGTACTTCAGAGGTGCAGCGGATTCTCATAGCCAGGGGTCTGGGGCTTTAGTCATTTATTTATACGTAAGAAAAAAGGCTGCCGGCTCACAAGAATCGGCAGCCTTTCTGTGCATTATGTCAGCCATCAGCCATCAGTAAGATTGTTCTAATCTGAAAGTGATGAATGTCTTTTTTATGAACCACAGAGGACACAGAGATCACAGAGAATTTGCTCTCAGGCATTACTCTTAGGTCTGAAACCTATGTAATTAATAATAAATTTTTTTCCTAACCTATTTTAATAAAAACCTTTTAAATCATTCAAGCAAGGCTAAACTACCTCTGTGTCCTCTGTGTTCTCTGTGGTTTAAAAAGGGGCCGATTTTCATCTTCCATGGTGGCTGCTTATTTGCGACCAGGTTGTCTCTATACTGACTGCTCAATACTGGCAGTCAGGGCTTATCGCTTTGTTTTCTTTTTCTTCTCTTTTCTTTTCTTTCCCAGTCTTCCAAAAAATCCAGGTACTCAGAAAGCTTCTCCTTTCCTTCCGGGGTCAGCCTGGCCGCCCGCAGCAGTATATCTTCGGCGGGATCGGAAGAATAGTGGGCATTGCTCTCGGAAAGAAGGTAACCGGCCGCCCGTAACAGATCCTCGTATGGTATGAAGAGCGGCACTGCAATTTTTCTCAGTATTTCCGGGGAGGGCACCCCCGAGGAGCCGCTGCATATTTTGGATAGGTAGGTATGGTTGACTCCCGACAAAGAGCCCAGCTTCCTGTATGAATACCCGCTTTTTTTGATAAGGTTTTTCAAATATAATGAAAAATCCATGTGCGCCAGCCCCCTTGAAGGAGATTATACTCCCGGTGGTGACTATTGGCAACATAATATACAATAAGATGTTTAAATTTAACATAAGTGTAGACAAAAGGAAACATCGATGTTAATATTATGTATAATAATTTATCCGCAGGGAGGTGCCGGGGTGCCCAGGTATGCCATGGATAACAAAAAGGTAGAGAGGCTAATTTATGCCAACTATAAAAGCCTGAGAAAGGCGGCGGCGGCCATGGGCATCAGCCATTCCTACCTGTCCAAGGTGCTGGCCGGAAGGCGGGAGCCCGGCAGGAAATTTATCGATGGCATTCTTGCCGCTCATAAGGGAATCAAGTTTGAAGAAATATTTTATGAGGTGAAAAATGACTAAAAGGAGGATAAGCCGGTGGCTCTTCCGTGTGTCTGTTATAAATGCGCGGTCTACAGGGAATTGAAGACAATCAGGGACCCCCTGTGCCTTTCCATGGAGGAAAAGAACTGCGAGGGCAGGGACTGTGACAGGTGTGATTTTGTCTGTGAGGGCTATACCGAGAAGGAGGGGGGAAAATTCGGGGGTCTAAAACAATTTGCCAACTTTTCAAAATAGGGTAAAAAGGCCGCTCAATGCGGCTTTTTTGTGTCTCATTTAGAGGACATGAGAGGGCTGTATAGAATAGGTTTATAGGTCAGCAGGCCGGGGAGGTGGCAAAAACGGATACTGAAGGAAACGCCGACCTGTGGGATATATTCCATACCATTGCCGATAATGAGTATGAGGGTGTAATTTATATTGACGGAGAAGGTATAGTTCGCTTTATAAGCCAGGGATACGCTGATTTTTTGAATATCAACAGGGAGGCCATGCTGGGCTGCTATATTAACGACGTGGTGCCCCAGTCCAGGCTGATGGAAGTAATGAATAGCGGCAAGCCCCAGTATGGTGACGTTTGGGAGGTAAACGGGCAGCATGTGATGGTGCACCGCTGGCCAATATTCAAAGATGGCAGGGTGGTGGGCTGCCTGGGGAAAAGCCTTTTTAAGGATGAGCTTTCTCTGGCCAGGGAGTTTATCCGCAAGGTTAAATGGCTGGAGGATGAGCTGGCCTATTACCGGGATGAGCTGGAAAAGGAGCGCAGGGCTAAATACAGCCTGGACCATATTGTAGGCAAATCGGATGTGGTGGTTAAGCTGAAGGAAAAGGTGGCCAGGGTGGCTAAAACAAACTCTACTGTGCTTATAACCGGGGAGAGCGGCACAGGAAAGGAGCTGCTGGCTCATGCCATTCACAGTGTGTCACCGAGGAAAAACCGCCCCCTGGTAAGGATAAACTGCACTTCTATACCGGAGGACCTGCTGGAGTCCGAGCTTTTCGGCTACGAGGAGGGGTCCTTCACCGGGGCTAAAAAGGGTGGCAAGATAGGGAAGTTCGAACTGGCCCAGGGGGGCACCATACTTCTGGACGAGATCGCCGACATGAACCAGTCCATGCAGGCCAAGCTGCTTCGGGTTTTACAGGAAAGGGAGATAGAGCGTATAGGAGGCAGCAAGCCTATACCGGTGGATGTACGGGTGATAGCCTCCACCAACAGGAATTTGGAGGAAATGACCGGGGCGGGCCTGTTCCGCCTGGACCTGTATTACCGGCTCAATGTCGTGCTGCTCTATACACCCCCGCTGCGCAGCAGGAAGGAAGACATTCCCCTTTTGACCGACTACCTTATCGGCAATTTGAATCAAAACCTGGGTACCATCACCAGGGGGGTTGCTGCCGAGACTTTTCAGCTTTTTGAAAAGTACGACTGGCCGGGAAACATAAGGGAGCTGAAAAACCTTCTGGAGCAGGCTATAAATTTGAGTGATGCCCAGTACCTTACCCCGGAAGATTTTCCCATACTGCTCAAAAGGCTGAACAGGCAAAGCGCCCGGGCCAGGGTGAAGTTCCTGGCCCGGGCCATGGAGGAGGCAGAAAGAGAGATACTGTCGGCGGCTCTGGAAAAGGCAGGAAACAACAGGACCGAGGCTGCAAAACTTCTTAATATCCACAGGTCTGTTTTATACAGAAAGCTGGAAAAACATAAAATAAGATGAATTAATGTTATAAGCTGGTGTCCCGGCCTGTCTCAAAAGGACAACTTGTTGCTGAAACAGGACAGTCGGGGATATATGAAATATAGAGGTTTATGTCTGAAAAATAGGACAGGCTGTTAAAACAGCTATGGGCTGCCATTTATAGTAAGGTTAAAAAGCCATGTTATTCATGGCTTTTTTCTTTTTGAGGAAATTTTTACTTTTGGCACTGTTCTTGCGTAATTGAGTAAATATATAAATTTCAGACTTGTATGTTATTTTTTGGAGGAGGGACAAAATGAATTACACCGGGGAGTATCAGAAAAAGCTTGTCAAGGCGGAGGAGGCTGTAAAGGTTATCCAGTCAGGGGACTGGGTTGACTACGGCACCTTTCAGAACCAGGTGGTTATGCTGGACATGGCCCTGGCGGGAAGAAAGGACGATCTGAGGGACGTTAAAATAAGGTCGGCCTGCAGGGTTTCAGGGCCGCCGGCGGCCGCCATGGCCGACCCTACCAATGAGAGCTTCACCTTCAACAGCGGTCATTACAGCCCTATCGACCGCAAGGTGGGCGATTTCGGGATGTGCTATTACTATCCCCTGCTTTTCAGGGAGGTTCCCAGCTATTACCAGTATGCCACCGTTGATGTGGCTATGGTGGCGGTTACTCCCATGAACAGGCACGGGTATTTTAATTTCGGGCCCACTAATGTTTACAGCAAGAAGACCTGTGACCTGGCCAAGCATGTTATTCTGGAGGTCAATCCCAATATTCCCTGGGTTATGGGTGGAAACCAGGAGAGCATCCATATATCCGAGGTTGACTATATTGTTGAGGCCGACTGGCCGCTGATGCAGCTTCCGGAGATACCTGTCAAGTATGAGGATGAAAAAATTGCCGGCCTGATTCTGAAAGAGATAGAGGATGGCAGCTGTATACAGCTGGGTATAGGCGCCCTTCCCAATGCACTGGGGAGGCTTATTGCCAAATCGGACCTAAAGGACCTGGGAGTGCACAGTGAAATGATGTGCGATGCCTTTCTGGAGATGTGGGAGGCCGGAAGGATTACCGGCATGAAAAAGAACATAGACCAGGGCAAGATGGTCTTTACCTTTGCTCTGGGCAGCCTCAGGCTGTATGATTTCCTCGATCAAAATCCCGGCGTTGCCTCATACCCGGTGGACTATGTAAACTACCCGCACATGATAGCGGCTAACGATAAAGTGGTTTCAATTAACAACGCCCTGGAGGTGGACCTTTTCGGACAGGTGGCCGCTGAGTCTTCAGGCCCCCGTCATATAAGCGGGACCGGGGGACAGGTGGACTTCGTGGAGGGCGCCTACATGTCCAAGGGAGGAAAGTCCTTCATAGCCCTAAGCTCAACCTATACCGACAAGGAGGGCCGCCTGCAGAGCCGCATAAGCCCCACCCTGAGCCCGGGCACCATAGTGACTACCACCCGGTCTACCGTCATGTATATTGCCACCGAGTTCGGCATTGCCTGCATGAAGGCCAAGAGCACCTGGGAGAGGGCCGAGGCCCTTATCGAGCTGGCCCATCCCAAGTTCAGGGAGGATCTGATCCGGGAGGCCGAAAAGATGAATATATGGAGAAAGTGCAACAAGAGACCTACCATGGCCCAGTGTGTGGGATAATTTCATTGGCTTTGGGGATAGTTTTTGCGGTCGGAATACAGAAGTCAGAATTCAGAACCCAGAATGGAACAGCATTCCTCTATAGTATAAAATCTTTGCCGCCTGCGGGCGGTTTTTTTCTTGCCGGACGGAGGAATTGAAGGAAATTGGCCGGGGCCGGCAAATTATTGTTATAATAAGTTGTGGGAGATGTTGACTGAATTGGCTGAAAAAAAACTCAGGATCTGGGACGCTCATGTTCATATTTTTCCGCCCAGGCTGTTCGGGGCTATCTGGCAGTGGTTCGAGAGATATTCCATAAGCCTGCCCTATCGGGGCATAAGCAGCGCTGAAGCCGCCGGACACCTCAGAGGAATGGGTGTGGATAAGGCTTTCCTGCTTGTGTATGCCCACCGTCCGGATGTTTCTGCGGGAATAAACAGGTGGCTGTACAATTTTTGCCTGAATAACCCCATGTTCCTCCCTTTTGGGTGTATACATCCAGGCGATCGGATGCTTAACGGCGTTATTGAAGAGGCCCTGGATGTGTTTGGCTTTTGCGGGTTTAAGATACACTGCATGGTTTCTCAAATGAAGGCAGACGACCCCTCACTTACCCCGGTATACAGAGAAATTGAGAGAAGGGGCAGGATGCTGGTGGTGCACGCAGGCACCGCGCCAATGCCGGCGCCATGGCTGGGCCTGGACAACATTGAGAGAATACTCTATGCCCACCCCGACATGGTGGTGCAGGTAGCCCACCTGGGGCATTTTGAAATAGAAAAAGCCGCCAGGCTGCTGGAGAATTACCCCCGCCTATTCCTGGACACTGCCTGGGCGCTGGGCAACAGCTATATGAAGGTGGACCAGAGGGCAGTCTGCGATCTTATTAAAGCCTTTCCGGGCAGGGTGCTGTACGGATCTGATTTTCCCATCATTCCAGAGGACCCCGGGATGGGGATAGAAAAGCTTGTGAACCTGCTTCCGGATAGTATTATTCAAGATGTGCTTTACTGTAATGCTGAAAAAATTATTAAAGGATTAAGCCGGCCCGCCTCCGGCAAGCTGTCCTGAGGCCTGGTGGACTAAATATGGAAGTATGACTAAAAAATACAAAAATATATACAGTAAAGGAGTAGTGAACAGTATGGAAGTTTTTGAAGCTATCAGCGCCAGAAAAAGCATCCGGCGCTACAAGGAAGATCCGGTTTCCAGAGACCTTCTGGAATACGTGCTTGACGCCGCGAGACTGGCTCCCTCCTGGCACAATAAGCAGGGCTGGTTTTTTATCGTGCTCACTGATGAGAGCCGAAAGCTCATGACAGGTGCACTTGATGACACCAACCCCTGCAAGAACGCTCTGACCCAGGCGCCTGTCATCATAATACTCTGTGCAGACCCTGAGCAGTCCGGTAACTGCGAGGGAAAGGCATATTACCTGGTGGACGCCGCCTGCGCCATGGAAAACCTTATGCTGGCGGCCATAGAGAAAGGTCTGGGGACATGCTGGGTGGCCGGGGATCTGAATGAGGGGTTTGTCAAAAAGACCTATGGCATACCGGACAATATAAGGGTGGTGGCCATTTCCCCCATAGGCTATCCCTCCTATCAGCCCAAGCCCCGTCCCAGAAAGTCCATTCAGGAAATAGCTTTCTTAAATGGCTGGGGGAAACAATTCTAAATACCCCGGAGGATACAATTACAGGTCGGGAGACTGCTCCTGGGTAATAACTCCGGTCGGGAGACAGGAGACAGGAGTTGCCAGGCATTTTCTTATTGCCTTAAAGCCTTTAAAACCGAAGCCCCGGCAGTAATTACCGGGGCTCAGGCTTTTTAGCGTGTCAGTTCAATTTTCTCTCGGAATAAGTATGGGATCATATAAAGTCCGCCTAACCCAACCAGGGAGTAGATAATTCTGCTGAAAAGGGTGGAGGGCCTGAATGCAGACGCTCCCGACAGAGCCTGAACCAGATCCCATTGGAACAGTCCCACCAGCAGCCAGTTGATCGCCCCTATAATAGTCAGGGCGAGAGCTGTTCTAAACAGCCAAACCATTTTTTTCACCTCCTTTTTTAGTAGTTTTTTAAAGGGAATACTATAATAACTTAAGAAAGCATTATTCCCTATTATTGGTTTTTTGGCTGACCAATATACATATTGGCTTTTCTAGGGAGACGGTGAGCCCCTTGTTTGGAATTAAAAAGCAGCCGATGAGCGGCTGCCGACTAGTTATTAATAAGATGGGAGAGAATTTTATTATGAATTACCATGAGCCCCTGACGGTGCTTGAGATACTTGATATGGATGAGCAGCAACTCCTTCTGACCTGTCTTTTAATGGCCCTGGGCACTGAAAAGACATATGAGATTGCCATGCAGGCGGTATCCATGCTGAAGGAGAATAACCGGGAAGATGTGGCCGGGCTGTTGGAAAAGGCTGCCCGAAAAATGACCGCTTAAAAATTGGCGGCCCTACTTTTGGCATTTGGGGCAGTAGTACGAGCTGCGTCCCCCCAGCCTTATCCGGGCAATGGGCTTTCCACAGTTAAGACAGGGCTTCCCCTCCCGGTCATAGACCCGTAGGGCCTCCTTGTTCGACCCGGCCTGGCCCATGCCGTCCACATAATCCCTGAAGGTAGTGCCTCTGTTGGCAATACCCTCTTCCAGAACTTCCCGGATAGCCCGGTAAAGAAGGGCTATTTCCCTGGCAGTAAGGTTAGCTGCTGTTTTTTCCGGGTTTATCCTGGCCCTGTGCAGAGCCTCATCCGCATATATATTCCCCAGCCCGGCTATAAAGGTCTGGTCCAGCAGGAGGGGCTTTATTTTAATGCGCCTTCTTTTTATCTGTTTTTTAAGATAATCTCTGCTGAACTCCTCGCTTAAAGGCTCTACTCCCAGATCTTTAAGGCCCGACAGGGTGTCTAGCCGGTCTGTTTCCATAAGGGCCATTGTCCCGAACTGGCGCATGTCCGTATAGTGCAGCTCATCACCGTTGCTGAGCCTGAATACAGCATGGGTATGCTTGGCGGGTTCTGTCTGCGGTGGTGAGTATACCAGACGCCCGGTCATTCTGAAGTGAATCACCAGAGTATGCTTGTCGCTCAGGTGAAAAAGGAGATATTTCCCCCTTCGGCCCAGCCGTTTTATTGTCTTGCCGGCCAGAGTATCGGAAAATAATGTAGGTGAAGGCGTTTTTACAATTTTAGGCATAAAGAGGCGGACTTCTGTAATAACAAGTCCTGTGATCAAGCCTTCAAGACTTTTTTTAACTGTTTCCACTTCCGGGAGCTCCGGCATCAGCGACAACTCTCCTTGCTTAAAGGTAATACCTCCGGTCGGGAGACGGTAGACAGAATACAGGAGACAGAATAATAGCAGCAAAATTGGACCTTTCAGAAATGCCTGAAACCATTCTGACTCCTGACTTCTGAATTCTGTATTCCGACCGCAGTTTATTTCAGTATTAGCATTTTTTAACGTCATACCAGTTGGGGCCTGATTTCATATCCACCTTTAGCGGAACATCCAGCTTTATGGCGTTTTCCATGCAATCCTTAACCAGTGCCCTGACCTCAAGAACCTCATCCGGAGGAACGTCAAATATAAGCTCGTCATGCACCTGCAGTATCATCAGTGTTTTAAGCCCGCGCTTTTTCAGCTGGTTCCATACTCTTACCATGGCCAGCTTTATTATATCAGCCGCGCTGCCCTGGATGGGAGTGTTTATGGCTGTGCGCTCCCCGAAGCCCCGTATGGTTTTATTGGGGCTGAAGAGGTCTGGAAGGTAGCGGCGGCGGTTCAGTATTGTGGTTACATAGCCCCTGTCCCTGGCCTCGCTTATGGTTCTGTCAATAAAGGACCTGGTGCCGCTGTACCTTTCAAAATAGTTTTTAATGTACAGGGACGCCTCTTTGCGGGAGACCTTTATGTCCCTGGCCAGCCCAAAGTCGCTTATCCCGTATACTATTCCGAAATTTACAGCCTTTGCCCGCCCCCTCATGTCGGAGGTTACCTCCTTGAGTGATACCCCGAAGACCTCTGAGGCCGTTCTTGTGTGTATATCCTGCTCTTCCCTGAAGGCCTCCAGCAGTACAGGGTCCCCGGCCATGTGGGCCAGTATGCGCAACTCGATCTGGGAGTAGTCGGCGGTCAGTATGATGTTGTTTTCTTTCCTGGCCCGGAACACCTTTCTTATTTTCCTGCCCTCTTCCAGCCTGATGGGTATGTTCTGAAGATTGGGCTCGGCGCTGGAAAGCCTTCCGGTGGCCGTGACATTCTGGTGGAAGGTTGTGTGTACAAGGCCGGTTGACGGCTTAATAAGGGGTATCAGCCCGTCTATGTAGGTGGACTTCAACTTTACCAGCTGCCGCCGCATTATTATGTAATTAACGATATCATGGGCCCCTGCCAGTTCCTCAAGCACTTCCGCATCAGTAGAGTAACCGGTCTTTGTTTTCTTTATTACCGGCAGCTGCAGTTTTTCGAAAAGTATATGTCCCAGCTGGCGGGTTGAATTTATATTGAATTTTTCCCCGGCCAGGCCGTATATAAGCCCGTCCAGCTCCTCTATGCGGCCACCCAGGTCCGCCGACATCTCTTCAAGAATAGGAGAGTCCACCTTCACTCCCGCCATTTCCATATCCGCCAGTATTTCCACCAGGGGTAGCTCCACCTCATAGTACAGCCTTTCCATCTGGGCTTCTCTAAGCTGATCCTCCAGCAGTCCGGCCAGCCTTGCCGCGGCATCTGCACGGGCGCAGAGAGAGACCTCCCCCCAGGGGGGAAGCACCACATCCAGGTGCTTAAGGGCCAATTCGTGCAAATCCCTGACGGCGGTGCCGGGGTTAATCAGGTAAGCGGCTATCTGCACGTCAAAGGATACCCCGGAAAGCCTGGCCCCGTGCCTGGACATAAGCCACATGTCAGACTTGGCGTCAAAACATATTTTACCCAGCCCCGGGTTTTCGGCCAGTTGTATTATAAAGTCCAGTGCCTCCCGGGAAGCTGCCGGAATGTAATAATTTTTTCCTCCGGGTATGCTTAAGGCTGCGGCTGTAAGGCCTTCGCCGGGGTCTCCGGAAAGGGCCAGCCCCACCCGGGAGCCCTCGACATCCTCCAGAAGAGCTTCGAAATCTTTAGGACTTGCTGCCTCGACATACTCAATTCTGTATGTATTAAGCCCGGCAGGAGTTTCCTCGCCTGAAGCCTCTCTTTTCCCAGGATCGGTAGCCTGGTTCATTTGCCTGGTGATGCTTTTTATGAGGCTGCGGAATTCCAGCCTGCTGAACAGGGGTAGCAGTGTGTTGTAGTCAGGCCCTTCCCAGCGGCACTTTTCCGGCCCTATTTCCAGTGTAATATTCCTTACAATGGTGCCGATCCTTTTAGAAAGCCTGGCCTGGTCGGCAAACTGGCTTAGCTTCGCCGCCAGCCTGGGCCCGGCCCCGGAGGAGTTGTCCAGCAGGTTTTCCAGGCTGTTATATTCCTTGATAAGCTTTATGCCGGTTTTTTCACCTATCCCGGGAACTCCCGGAATGTTATCAGAGGTGTCTCCGGCCAGACCCTTTAAGTCCAGCAGCTGTCCGGGACTCAGCCCGTACCTTTCCCACACCCTGCCCTCATCATATTCCTCAAGCTCACTGATCCCCTTTTTGGTAAGGAGAACGGTGGTCAAAGGAGAAACCAGCTGGAGAGCGTCCCTGTCCCCGGTAACTATTAAATTCTGGATGCCTTCTTTTTCGGCCAGGGTGGTCAGGGTGCCGATCAGGTCATCGGCCTCGTAGCCTTCCATTTCCAATACCCTAATATCCATGGCTGCCAGCACCTCTTTAAGAAGGGGGAACTGGGGCCTCAATTCATCCGGAGTGGCCTTGCGGGTGCCCTTGTAGGTTTCCAGCTGGCTATGCCTGAAGGTGACTCTGCCCTTGTCGAAGCAAACGGCAACCATGCGAGGCTTTTTTTCGGACAGTATCCTCAAAAGCATGGTGGTAAAGCCGTATACCGCATTGGTAAAGGCCCCCTCACTGGTGGTAAGCAGTGGGATGGCGTGAAAAGCCCTGTGGGTCAGGCTGTTTCCGTCAATAATCATAAAAATTTCCGGTGCCAAGTCTATACACCTCTTTACTTCTTAATAGCTATTATTTTCACCGCTATGGCATTAAATACCTCCTGCTTCCGGCCTTAAGGCGCAGGCAGGAAAATAGAGAGCGGGGGCGAATCAAGATATAAGTATTAATGGGAGTTGATTATTTGTCCAGAAAAATATTTGTAGCACTGCTTATTATTTTGTTTTCCCTGGCCGGAAACGGGTGGGCCCTGGCAGCTGATTCAGATCAGAGCCGTAAGACAGTTGATGAGGTTTATGAATATATTCTTAAGTACCACAAAGATAATCCAGAGGTTCAGCAACTGGTGGAGGGCGCCATCTGGGGTATGATAGACACCCTGGAGGACCCCTATACCGTTTATCTTGCCGCGGATGAGGTAGACCAGTTTGTCGACTCCATAAATGGCAACTACCAGGGTGTGGGCATATACCTGGAGGCCCAGTCCGACTATCCCAGGGTGCTGGAGGTTTTCCCATATTCGCCGGCCAGTGAGGGGGGAGTACTGCCCGGCGATATCATAACAGGAGTGAATGGGAAAAACATAAAGGGGCTGCCTTTAAATGAAATAGTGGATTCCATTAAGGGTAAAGAGGGAACCCTGGTGGATCTTGCCATGGAAAGGGACGGCAAGGAGATTGTTCTTACGCTGAAAAGGACAGCAGTAACCGTTTCCTCAATAGATTCCAGGGTAATAGGGAAAAACACCGGATATATAGCTGTAAAGACTTTCGGGGAAAAAACCGCTGAAGAATTTAAAGAGGCTCTGGACGGACTGGCCGGGCAAAACATTACCGGGCTGGTGGTGGACTTAAGGGATAACCCGGGAGGGTACCTGGACTCGGCCGCCAAAATGGCCGAGCTGTTTTTAAAGCCTGGTGATTTGATAGTCAGAACGATATACAATGACGGAACCGGCGAAGACTATGTGAGTGAAAATAGTGACGAAAAGATTAAATTTCCGGTGGTAGTACTGGTTAACTCTTTCAGCGCCAGCGCCTCGGAAGTTTTTGCCGGCGCTCTTTTGGATCACGGCGTGGCTACTCTGGTGGGGGATAACACCTATGGCAAGGGAGTTGTGCAGAAAGTGATTCCCCTGGAGAAAGGGGGCGCCCTGAAGCTGACCATGGCCGAGTATACCACCCCCAGCGGCAGGCACCTCAACGAAATTGGTATTAAGCCCGACTATACTGTTATCACCGGGGAACTGCAGCTTCCCTTTGCCATGCTTGTTTTACAGCCCGGGCAGCACAGGGTGGTGAGTATTTCCCCCGGAAGCAGGGAGGCTTTTGTTGATGGGGAGAAAATACCGCTAAAGGATGAGGCCTTTGTCAGGGAGGGCGCTTTGTACCTTCCACTGCGCTTCATTTTTGAGGCACTGGGCTGTGAAGTACACTGGGACGCTGCGTCAGAGAGCATTGCCGTCAAAAAAGAGGGAAAAGAAATTTTGATTTCCGCAGGGGGACAGACACTTTTAAACGGAAATAGAATAGAGTCCGGTATGAGCATGCTGGTTCAAAACGACGTCTCCTACGTGCCGGAAGAAATGTTGCGGGCACTGGGCTTTTCCTGCTCCTTTGACGGCCAGAAGGCTGTTGTGGAGGTTAAATAAATAGCCCAAGCCCGGGCCTGTTAAATTATAACCTGAGTTACTTTGCGCTATTTTGCCAGGGAGGTGATGGGGGATGGCAGACAAAATGGATAGTCTATTCCCCTCCCGAAAGGGGAGTAAAAAGGGCGGCCTGGCCGGTATTATATCTCTGGACCAGTATCGCTGGAGAAAAGTGGGGCAGGTACTGCGCCGCAAACTGGGTGATTTTGCAGGCGACCCGGTTTTCTCGAAGGAAATATCCAGAGCCCAGCAGATGTATCTTGATGGTGTTGATCCTGATATAGTGGATGAAAATGAAGATATGATCATGGAGAGATGTTTTGAGTGGTTTATATTTGATTATGTGGTTGACGGTGGGGTCACACCCATAGAGATTTATGCCGCTCAGAACACCCTATCGGGTATGGAGAAAAAACTACTTGACGACTGGACCGGCTCAAGACTGTCGGTTTTCGAGGTTAAGGAAGTTGACCCGGGCAGTGGCCTTAGCATAGAGGACGTATTGTTAAGCCGCCAGGTTATGGTCAATAATTTCGATGTGGCCGGGAATATTGAAAAGGGATCAATAGTATACATGCGGATTTTAAGAGTGGGAGACGAGTACGAGTTTTCTACCGGAGGATTTGGTCTTCCACCGGCCTGTGCTGAGCCCCTTCTGGAAAGGATAAGGGTGGATGCCGGGAAATACGCTTCCAGGAGGGGGACCGGTCGATTCTTTCTGGAAAAATATTTAAGAGAGCGGGCCCATTTAATTAACTCCTGGGTGCTGGATCTTGCTCACAGATCATACAGTACAGGATTTGACCATGATGAAGAAGTATTATCAGACGGTTTTTCAGATTTAAGGGATAAGATGTCCCGGAAAATAGCGCAGCAGATTACCGACGCATTTCTTGATGATTATTATGAAAGGTGGATCAACCAGCCCCAGCAGGCTCTTGACGGGAATACCCCCAAAGAGTCAGTAAGGACTGTTCATGGCCGGGCCAAGCTGGAAGAACTCCTCAAAGAGCTTGAAAAGATGGAGAAAAAAAGGGCCAGAAAAGGGGAGCCCCACTACGATATAGAAAAGGTGAGGTCCCGGCTGGGCCTGTTGAACAGAGAGAGCGCCACCACGTCTGATCCGGACAGGGTGCAGGTAAAGGGCGGCCAGGGTATAGTGGAGGACTTTAGCTGGCCTGACCGTAAGTGTGCAAGGATTGCCCTGCTGCTTAATGACAGGCTGAAGATAAAAGAATATGCCGTTGAGAGAGTGAACGGGGCTATAAAGCTGTGGTTCGATTACTGCGTTAAGGTTAAGCCCATTATACGAAAGGAACATCTCTGGGTGGCTGCGGTGGAGTATGCCATGGCCAGGATAGAGTGTGACCATGCCGTCAGCCAGAGGAAGCTGGCAGAAGAGTTTTCCATAAACTCCTCCAGCCTTTCGGAGAAATTTCGCCTGCTGTGCAGCTCACTTAATCTGACAGTTTTTGACAGCAGGTATTTCTCGGGTAAAACAGCCATTGATGGGCTTGAGCTTTACGACCCTGTCCTGGCTGGTATTTTCTATGATCTTAAGCTATAAGTGCCAGCTTCATCTTTTAAGGAGGTTACCAGTTGGAGTATATTTTTGCGCTGTTGGAGCCGCTATTTACAGTGGTTACAGAAAAGATTGCAGCCCTGGGTTATTGGGGAGTTGGTTTGGGAATGGCCATCGAGAGCGCCAATATACCCCTTCCCAGTGAGATTATAATGCCCTTCGGAGGCTATCTGGTTTACACCGGGCAGCTGAATTTTTTCTGGACGGGCATGGCCGGAGCCATAGGAGGGACGGTTGGGTCAGTGCTTTCCTACTGGCTGGGCCTGTGGGGGGGAAGGCCTTTTCTGCTAAAGTATGGCAGGTACGTGGGTATAAACCACAAGAGACTGGCCATGGCCGATAGCTGGTTTTACAGGTACGGGGAGGCCACTGTTTTTTTCACCAGGCTTATGCCTATAATCAGGACATTTATTTCCCTCCCTGCAGGGATATCCGGTATGAATTTTCCCCGCTTTGTCATATACACCTTTCTGGGATCGATTCCGTGGTGCTTCTTTCTTACTTACCTTGGCCTCAAGCTGGGAGAGCACTGGGAAGACCTGAAGGTGTGGTTTCATAGAATGGACCTTCTGGTGGCCGCGCTTATTATCGTGGGAGCGCTGTATTTGCTTTACAGGAGTAAAAAAAGAAAGTATTAGCCTATCATTTAAAAAAGGTTAAAAAAGGGGACAGGCTACTTTTAGCAAAAGTAGCCTGTCCCCTTTTTTATTTGTGCGTGTTACCGTTAAACGATGCGGCTTTTTTTGAGTGCAGTGAGAAAATCAGCAGGCTTAAGACAATTATCAACACCGTAACTCTGGTCATAAGCCCCTCAGCCCTCTCCAGGCTGTGTCCTAAAGCGGTGTAAATTACTATTTCAGGAAGCTTTCCAAATACACTGGCCACAAAAAACCCCTTAAAGCTCACCTTGCTTAAACCGGCGGCGTAACTGATAATGCTGGAGGGCAGTATGGGGACCAGCCGGGCCAGAAATACCACCCTGGCCCCGGAGGTTTTGCTCATCTCCTCCACCCTGGGCATGTATTTGGCCAGACGTCTGGAAAAAAAGTCCCGGGCCAAGAACCGGGCTGTGAAAAAGGCCCCCGTTGAGCCCAGCAGCGCTCCCACCATGGTTATGACTATTCCCCAGGCAATACCGAAAATATATCCGTTAGCTCCGGCCACTATAAACAGCGGCACTGGGGTGGCAATGGTCTGGATGATCATCACCGCAATGCTTATAATAACTGCCCAGGCGCCAAAGGACAGAAGCCATTCGGCGATATCCTGGCTGTTCTTAAAAAGACCCACCTTTAGTATGTTTTCCGGACTAATATGGTCGATGATTACAGCTCCGACAGCCATAGTAACGAAAGCGGCGGAGATTATAAATAATAGCCTTTTAGTCATGGGCTCCTCCCATTATGGATGAGGCTCGAATTCATTAATTAATATACCAAAAATGTCAATATAGAGAAAGCTTTTTCTTGGCCCGGGGGAAAATAACCAATAATGGTAAGTACGTAAATAAAAACCAAAAGAAGGAATATGCAAAATAATGTGGAAAATATGATTTAATTTAACAGTGGCAACTTATTCCAGCTCAGCTCCCTAAAATTGGTGTAAAACCTTCTCAGGGGGGATGCGATGGGCAAATAGATTTATAATAACCAGTTAAATAATAAAGGAGGGTGAACTATGGTATTTAATGGCAGACCTTTCACTGCCCTGGCGGTGGCTGTCATTCTGCTGGCATTTGCCGGGACAGCTTTTGCAAGCACTGCGCAACAGGCAGGGGCGAGGAGCATAGTGGTCTTTCAGAAGGGCTTTGTTGATCAGGACCAAAAGGACAGCATAATTAAAAAGGCCGGAATGAAGAAAATAAAAAATCTGAATATAATCAATGCAGTGGTGGTTGAGCGTGAGGGTGGGGCAAGCGCCCTGACAGAGGGGCTAAACGGTGTCTTAAGGATGGAGAATGACGCTGTAATCCATCTACAGGGAAAGCTTAAGGGACATCCCCAAAAGGAATCTGATGAGGTGCTGCCCTGGGGAGTGGACCGTATAGACGCCAATGATGTTTGGGACAGAAACCATGACCTGGATGTCGACGGCCAACGCTGGGCCGGAAGCGGGGTAAAGGTAGCCCTGCTGGACACCGGCGTGGAAATGAATCATCCTGATCTTAGAAAAAACATAAAAAAGGGCTATAATGTGGTGGATCCCAAAAAACCTCCCTATGACGCCCTGGGGCACGGCACTCACGTGGCCGGAACCCTGGCTGCCGTGGACAACAGGGCAGGAGTCCTGGGAACAGCCCCTAAAGCTCTTATTTACCCGGTGAAGGTAATGGATGATGAGGGTTACGGAACCGTTTCCGGAGTTATTGAAGCGCTGGAGTGGTGTATAGAGAACAGGATGCAGGTTGTAAATATGAGCTTTGGCACTTATGAAGACGTACAGTCACTTCATGACGCTATAGCTGAGGCCTATGACAGCGGTATAGTACTGGTTGCGGCTGTGGGAAATGACGGCCCCGGGAATGACACGGTGGAGTACCCGGCCAGATATACCGAGGTGATAGCAGTGTCGGCCACCGACAGTACCGATACGGTGACCGAGTGGAGCAGCAGCGGGCCAGAGGTGGAGATTGCCGCCCCCGGGGCAGACATACTGTCCACCTTCCTTGACGGGGAATATATTGCAGGATACGGCACCTCCATGGCAGCCCCTCATGTTTCCGGGACTGCAGCCCTGATTATCTCCTCGGGCATAAAGGATAAAAACAAAGACGGTCGGATTAACAGCGAGGTGCGGGAGGCGCTGAGGGAGAGCGCTACCGACCTGGGGGATCCCGGGCGGGACAGTCTGTACGGGCATGGACTTTTAAATGCCAAAGGGGCGGTTGGCCGGCCGGGACACAATGAGAGGTAGTTAAAAAGATGTTCTAAGAAAACGGGCTGCCTGCTTTTAGAGTGGGCAGCTTTTTTATGGTAAAATAATACCACCAAAGATAAAAGGGGCGGGAGGGTGTTTATATGTCATCAGCGATACACAGCATTGAACTAATTTTAATTCTTCTGGCACTCTCTATTGGTGTCACCGCCCTGGCTAAAAAGTTTGGTAAACCTTATCCCATTGCCCTGGTCCTAATCGGTGCTCTGATAGGGCTGGTTCCGGTGTGGGAGCTTTTTGAGGACCTTAAGCAATTCTTTGCCTCGGATGAGGTCTTTCGGGTAGCGGTTATTTCAGTATTTCTTCCGGCCTTGCTAGGTGAAGCCTCATTGAAGCTGTCGGTGCAGGATCTTAAAAAGAATCTCCGGCCAATAGTTCTGCTGGCCTTTCCGGGCACACTGCTGGCATTTTTAATAACCGGAGGTCTTGTATATTGGGTGCTGGGGCTGCCGCTTCAGAATGCCCTGGTATTTGGAGCCCTTATGGCCGCAACCGACCCGGTAAGTGTAATATCGGTATTTAAAAGCCTTGGGGTAAACAGGAGGCTGGCCGTTGTAATAGAGGGTGAAAGCCTTATCAACGATGGGGTTGCAGTAGTAATATTCAATATTTCGGTTTTTTCCCTGGCTGCAATAATGTCTCTGGGATACTGGGGGGTCCTTGAGGGATTGACCACCTTTTTTAAAGTGGTGGCCGGGGGAGTGCTGGCGGGTGTTTCGCTTGGGTTTGTGGTATCCTGGATGCTTCGCTATTTCGATGACTACCCGCTGGAAAACTCATTCTCATTGGTACTTTTTTACGGTGCTTACTTTATAGCGGAATATTTTCATGTCTCCGGTGTCATCGCGGTGGTGGCTGCAGGTCTGGTGCTGGGCAGCTATGGAAAGGAAATTGGTATGACCCCTGCCACCAGGCTGAGCATTTCTGTGTTTTGGGATTCAATAGTGCTGGTGGCCAACTCACTTGTGTTCATACTGGTAGGCCTTGAAATCTCCAGGATAAACATGGCACATCACCTCGCCCAGGTGGCTATTGCAGTTCTACTTGTTTTGCTGGGCAGGAGCGGGGCTGTTTTAATCTCTACTATGGGAACAGGAATTCCTCTGCCCTGGAAGCACGTTCTTAATTGGGGAGGGCTTAAGGGCTCACTTTCTCTTGCCCTTGCGCTCAGTTTGCCCCCTTCTTTTGAAGGGAGAGAGATGATTATTGTTCTCACCTTCGGAGTTGTTTTCTTTTCACTGGTAGTTCAGGGAATGACTATAGGGCCGTTGATCAGGATCTTAGGGCTGCAAAAAACAGTACAGGGGCTGAAGGAATACGAGAACCTTTCCTTTGACCTCCAGCAGGCGCTGGCAGCAGGTGAGGAGCTTGAACGGGTACATTCCGGGGGAAAGGTGTCTCCTGTAATTTATGACAGCCTCAGAAAAGAGATTTCCTTGCGGGTTACCGGGATAAACCAGAAATTGGGGCGCCTTTATGACCAATACCCGGAGCTTCTATGTGAACAGGAGTTAACCACCCGTAAGAAATTACTGTATGCTGAGCATCAGGCCGTGGAAAAACTCCTGGGGGAGGGCTTTTTGAGCGATGAAACCGGAAGTGAAAAGAAACATCGAGTGCTGGAGCTTATGGAAGAATTGGAAAAAGGAAGAGTAACTGACAAATAGGCAATGTAAAGCTTGAAAGTGCGGCATTTATTAAGTACAGCTGTATTTAACAATGGAGTAAGACTGCAGCACAATAATGGACCTAATCTTTTAGAGAAAGAGGGTCATATGTTTTGACTGGTATATCTGTTTTTATAATGGGAGCCGGCAGGATGGGAGAGATTCTGGCCGCCTCAATGGTCAAAAGGCACCGGGTGATTCTCTATGACCATGACGGGGAGAAGGGAAGTCAGGCAGCGGAGAGGGCGGGCTGCGGCTTTTCCCCTCCCCAGGAGGCCCTTAAGGGTGCGGGGGCGGTAATACTGGCCCTCCCCCCTGCGGTGACGGTAAGCGCGCTGGAAGCTATAAGCAGCTACATTCACCCGGAGACGGTGGTGATAAATATAGCCACCACTGTTTTCAAGGATGACCTGCGGCCTGCCCTGGAGGGCAGGGGGCACCTGGTGGGAGCCAAAATTGTTGGCCATTACCGGGAAATGGGCGGCAGGCCGGCTATACTGGTGGATGCAGAAACAGAAAAAGGCGGGGAGGTGGCCGGGGAGCTTTTTTCAGGCCTGGGGCAGGTGGAGCGGGGTGATGAGAGGCTGGTTGGGATCATCAATACAGTGGCCACCCGGGAGGCCTTCAGGGCCGCAGCCACCATAGAAAAGATTCTCCGTAAGGAGGGTGTTGGCCCTGCCCTTATTAAATCAGCCCTTGGTGTGGTGGCTGCTGGTTCTATTAAATCCTATGCCGAGGGAGATATAGGCCCCTTTGCCCAAAAACTGTTGGAAGAAATAAACGGTGGTAATTAATAGGCGTGTTGGTTTAAGCGGGCGGGAGCCGGATATTATTCCGGCTTCTGCTTTTTTTATAACCGTAAGTTGAAATTGTTATGCTTAACGGTTGATCTTTTTATATCCACTTCCGGCCGGTTTCTCTTTTGAGATAGTACATTTTTTGATACAGAGGGACTTACTTGTCTATAAGGGGTAAATTGATGTCTAAAAAAGCCAAAACAATACCTAAAAATGGAAGGATATTTCAAATAAAGGAAGAAGTAATATTTATTGCATTAAATAAAAATTATTCCCATTGAATCTATGTCAGTTTATGCTCCGTATCTTGTTTCAAATACTATTTTATGAGAGGTGAATAAAAAATGAATACACATGAGCTAATCAACCAGATTATCCATGACACTGTCAAGAAATATGGTATTGCTTTAGAAACGATTACCGAGGAGAAATCTATTATAAGTGAATTACAGGCTGATTCACTTGACATAATTGAATTGATGCTGGCATTCGAAGAAAACTTTAATATTTCTATAAATGAAAAGGACATTGGCAGTATAGTCACTGTTGGAGATATTTATAGTTTTATTGAAAATGGCCTGGAGAAAGTTCAAAATCAATAAGGAGTATCTATAGCAAATAATCGAGTTTATTAAGTATGAGCTTCTTTAGTGCAGGCCAGTTATAATTCCAGCAGCTTTGCTAGCTTGAACCCTACCTGGGAAATTTTTAATAAGGAGATATCGCATGAAAATAACCTTAATATCACCAAAGCGGGAAAGATTTGAACAAAACAGAATGGAATTTTGGGAATTTGGATTTATGGCTAGTACGGCAGGTCTCGGAACCAGAAAATATAGTGGCACACCTTTGGCAATACCCATCCTTGCCTCACTGATACCGGATAAATACGATATCGAAGTAATTGACGAAAATATCGATGAAATTGATTTTAACAGACCAACGGATCTAGTACTCTTAACATTCTTTACTACTGCTGCCACCAGGGGATATGAGATAGGGGATATATATAGAAGTAAAAATGTAAAAGTGGTTATAGGTGGCTGTCATGCCTCAATGGAACCGGATGAGACCAGTAAACATGCCGATGCTGTTTCCATAGGAGAAGCAGAGGTACTATTGCCCAGAATACTAAATGACTTCGAAAGTGGTGTACTGGCTCCCTTTTATAGGGTTGCCGAAGCAGAGAGGCCCAACCTGGATAATCAACCGGTACCGCGGTTTAATGCCTTGAAATTAGAGAATTACTTTAACCCCACTATACAAACCATGAGAGGCTGTCCCATGGGTTGCGAGTTCTGCACAGTGCGAGTTCATTGGGGAGCAAAATATCGTTATAAGCCTATTGAAAAAGTGATTAGTGAGATTGAGCTGTTAAAAAAACAATTTGGAAGAAATACTTTCATAATGATAGTTGATGATGATGTTGCTGCTAATACCACACGTTCAAAAGAGTTGTTTAAAGCATTAATACCGCTAAAAATACAGTGGATGAGCCAGGGATCGATGGCTATGGCCAAGGATGACGAATATCTTGACCTGATGGTGAAATCCGGTGGAACCAGAATGATAATGGGGTTTGAGTCAATATCAGCAGATAACCTCAAAAATATGAGGAAAAACCCAGCCAATAAATTGAACGAATTTACTGACAATATCCGTAAAATACAGTCATACGGAGTTGCCATAATTGGAGCATTTGTCTTTGGCTTTGATGGAGATGATACTACTTGTTTTGATAATACCGCCAATTTTATTATTGAAAACAGCATTGGACTTCCTCAGCTTTTTGCTTTGACGCCTTTTCCGGGAACAGCCTTAACTAAAAGGCTGGAGGAGGAAAACAGAATATTATCGAGGGACTGGAAGTATTACACCGGCTCGACAGTTCAATTTGTACCAAAACTAATGTCAGTTGGAGAATTAGAGGAAGGTTACTATCGTACAATTCAAAATGTATATTCGTATAAAAATATTTTAAAAAGGTTAACTGGGTTATGGGATCTATGGGATAAGCATGCTCAAAGAGAAGAACACATACTTGTTAAGGAAAAAATAGATGTAATATTACTTAATGAGAACTTCAGGGCCTGTGCCTATAGTTATAGAAATTGTTATGATGTTGATATCGAAGAAGAAAAACATTATAAAAATGAGATTCAAAATAAATTGAAGATGTTTCTTAAGAAAAGAAATGTGCTTATGGAAAGGATAAGACCATATGCCTGATTTCTTCTATAATGGAGGAGTGACATGTATAAGAATAAATATGTAAATATATTTTCTAAAATAGCCTGGGACTTTGGCCTGCTAAAAGAAGATCTGTTGAAATCAGTGGAAAAAAAATTTGATACATCGAATAATATTATAATAACCAGAGAACTTGAGGCTAAGCCTACAACACTCTATTTAATGCAATATTTATCAGAGGGCTGCCAGGCCAATTGCGCCTTTTGTGTTCAGGGGCTATCCAGTACCAGGGAAAGAAAATCATCCTATCTGGTAGCCAATCAGCTGCTAAGATTTCCATTGGATACTATTACTCAGTTCTTAAAGGATAAAGAGCTGCCATTTAAGAGAGTTTGCATTCAAACCATACTGCATGATGAGGCTTTTGATGATTTAGTTAATCTTGTAGAGGAGTTAAAAAAAGCCACTGATTTGCCAATAAGCGCTAATTGCACTCCGATGAGCAGGGAAAGTATAAGTAAATTAAATGACATTGGACTTGACAGGATAATAATCAATTATGAACTGGTAACACCTGAACTCTTCGATAGGATAAGGGGAAGAGAACGTAATAGTCCATATAGTTGGGAACAGACAACCCGGGCATTGGATTACGCTATGGAAATATTCGGATATCCCAGGGTTTTATCGCACCTGATCATAGGAATTGGCGAAACAGACCTTGATGCTTTGAAACTTATAGAAAATTTGCACAGGAAAAAAATAATCCCCTCTTTATTTGCTTTTCGACCGCTTAAAGGGACAGATCTTGAGAATTATTCACGTGTTTCCCATGAAAGGTTTCACTGTATACAAATGGCCGCCTTTCTTATTAAAAATGATCTGACGGACCTTAAAAATATGAAATTCGACCAAGCAGGGAACCTGATTGATCCCGGGGTAGAGGAAGAAATTATCAGAAATGCTATCTATGGAGGAAAATGTTTTATGACCAGCGGATGTCCCTGGTGTAACAGGCCAAACTATACCGTAGATCCTGGTGAACGTCACTATACTTACCCGAGAGTGCCGTCTCCCGACGAACTGTCTGATATAAAAAGAGAAATAGGCCGCCGGTGGAATTTATTTGGCGGAGATATATAATGAGTAATTTTTTTAAGCGCTTCGGCACAAAAGCGTTATTTACAACCGTCCCAGTCACTTCAATATCTATCGTTAATCAGGTTCCTGGACAAAGAATAGATATAAACTCTCTTAATACTGTGGAGGATTGTATTCTTCTGGCCAATAACGAGTCCTTTCAGAGCGGAAAGATACAACCCGCTATTGGACTCCATTTCCTAAAAGAAAATATATCCTGCATCGATATATTGGAGTATCCTACCTGGGAAGAATATGAAAATACCCTTAAGAACAATTATGACATTGTAGCCATAGGGTTCTATACTATGAATTTTTATGATGCCATAAGAATGGCTAATATGGCAAAGGAATATGGTGTTAAAGAGGTGTGGGCGGGTAATTATGGAGCTATGACCCCGGGGGTAACCGATTATTTTGACCGCCGGATAATTGGATTTCCTGAAAAAGAATTAAAAATGGCCCTTGATAATGAAGTATTGCAAAGCATAAAGCATCCGGTACTTACAACCCCCTTTAGGATATTAGCCAATGAGGAAAAAGCCGGATTTCTTATATCTAACAGAGGGTGCAAATACAATTGTGATTTTTGTTCCACATCACATTTTGCGCCCTTGGTTGAAAAAATCAGCACAGAAGAGATTGAGCGTGTGCTTGATATATATAAAGATATGGGAGTCAATTATATCATTTTATTTGATGAAACATTTTTGCAGGATAAAAATCATGCCAGGGAAACTATAAATTTACTGCATAAAAAGGAAATGAAATGGTTTTGCACAACAAGGGCAGATTTACTGATAGGTCATGTGAGTGAACTGAAAGAAAAGGGTCTGGACGGGGTTTATATGGGCATTGAATCAATGAACGATGGTAATCTCAAGGATCAAAAAAAAGGAGAGTCAGTTGAAAGAATAAAAGAAGCAATTATGGAATTAACCAGGAATGAAATTTCAATATCTGGGACATATATTCTTGGCTTATTAAATGATACATCTGAATCCATAAAGTCAGATCTGGAAAAGCTACAGGATTTATCCCTATTTGTGCTGATATTTTTGGTTTTGACACCATATCCCGAGCTTCCTCAATACTTGTCCTGGAAAAATAAAGGTCTTATTATTAACGACGACTGGCGCTCATATGACGGCATGAATTTGGTATTTCGCCACCCGAACATGAGTGTTGAAGATGTAAGAGATATTTTTGAATATGCTGTGTGTAATATTTATAGCCCCTATAATTACAATAAACGAAGAGTGTTGCAAAGAATGCAAAAAATTAAAAGTTCAATAATACAAGGATGAGAAATTTGAAAGGTACAAAGGAATGATACTTTTACCAAGTGACAATGGATGTTATGTTTGTGGCGTTATGAATAAAAAGGGATTCAATAACCCATTTTATGTTGATGGAGATTTTGTTGTGGCTTTTTTTGAAGGGAGTATTGACTATAAGGGCCATGGCCCAATTCACGGCGGTGTCCCTGCAGCCCTGCTGGACGAGGCAATGGGTCTTGGAGTCACATATTCTAAAAAAATACTGTGTGTTACGGCTGAAATTACAATTCGGTACTTAAAGCCTCTTCATATAAATGGGAGTTATACTGTGCGCGGGAGGATGGTCAAGGACAGGAAACTGCTGTGTGAAGCTTACGGAGAGATTATTGATCATGAACACAACAGGTATGTAAAGGCTTTCGGTAAGTATGTGCCTCTTACAAAGGCGCAGTCCTGTGAATTATATCCCGATGTTTTTACTGACCATTTTGGTAACAGCAAGTAAAAGTTACCTGTTTATGGGGTCTCTTCCTCAATACATTCTTGTGAAATTGATCCAGGGTATTCCATAAACTGTTACTACCAACTGTTTAAAGCCTGAAAAAGAGGGGTGATAATAAAGTGGGTGCTTCAGATTATCTGCGCATTAAATGCAGCAGCAGTCCTGTTGACTGGCTCATGGAGGAGGCACGAAATATTTCCTGGAAACATTTTGGAAAAAACATTGAACTTTACTACTCTTACTACCAGGATAAATCTAATGAAACGCAATTTACTAAGGACGCCAGGGAGAGGTATAAAGTTGATTATATTAGTAAGATAAAAAAATCACTTGTCAATGTTACACCCATCATAAGTTTATCAGGTCAGAGATGTGAGCTTAGATGCGATCACTGTAAAACAATTACACTAAGAGCCATGTATGATGCGGAAAGTCCGGAAAAATTGTATCAGTCAGCAAAATCATTTTATTTGAATGGCTCAAAAGGAATTCTTTTGTCCGCCGGTTCAAGGAAGGACGGAAGCACCCTGATAGGGCAAGAGTATAATGATACGATTAAACGTATTAAAGAGGATTTTTCCATGTATATAGGGGTGCATGCCGGTTATGTATCCCGTCAGCGGGTTAAAGAAATAAAGGAGCTTGGTGCGGATAGTATTTTAATTGACGTTATTGGCCATCAGGAAACATTAAGTAAAGTATACCACATCGAACGCCCGCTAAGCGTTGTTGAGGAGGTCATAAGTTATACTATTGAAGAAAATATAGATGTAATTCCACATATATGTATTGGCCTTCATTATGGAGAAATTAAGGGTGAATATGACGCAATTAAAATGCTTTCCAAATACCCATTGAAATATATAACTTTTATAATATTGGTGCCAACCCCGGGAACTCCCATGGCATCCCTGGATCCTCCGGATATTACCAGCGTAGCCCGTGTTATGGCTTACGGAAGATTTAAATTGCCAAAGGTCATACACTCTCTGGGATGTACCAGGCCAATAGGAGTATTTGGAGAAGAAGCGGAGTTAATGGCTATCCAGTTGGGTTGCAACAGGATTGCAGGCATATCATCTGACTTGACCATAAAAAAGTGCAAGGAACTGGGATTGAATTTCAATATTGCGTCACATTGCTGTATGATAGGTAACGGTATGTTTGATAGTTTAATATGATCTAATGTGTAACCAAATAAATAACAGAAAGGTGTGGTTTTAATGGGAAAACAATTATTGGAGAATGTTACCCGGGAAAAAATGCTAAAAGATATGTGGTTGCTGCATGATAGTAGATGGTTCATAAAAGTAATTGGAGAATTTGGTTTCGATGCTGCAAATAAGCTCAATCAGGAGATAAATAAGTCTATCGGAAGAACTGAGATGAAACGGTTAATTAAAGAGCTTAAACGTGAAAAGATAGGCAGTGCTAAAGAACTGAAGGAAATATTTGATACAGCTGTTGAACTGTATTTACCTGATGAGCATCAATATGAATTTGAGGTTTATGATGAACATACAGTTCTCGGTAAAGTAATTAAATGCTTTATTCATAGTCACCTGGAAAAGGCCGGAACCACCAGTATCTATAAGTGCCCCGGCAAGTTAAGGTGTGATTCCTGGCTGGAGGCCTGCGGCGTTAAAGGAGAATCCATTGCTGATAAAACAGCCCAGGATTGTAATGGAAGGTGCACCATAACCTACAAAATAAATTGGGAATAAAAAAGATTTTACCTGGCAGACCATTGTTCTTAAATTGATCAGATAAATATGCCCTTGGATTAAATGGCTGTGTATATGATATTTGAGGGATGGATGACCATGAACAATTACAGTGTTTTTAATAATATGATTGATGTATTACAGTATCAGTCAGAAGTCAAAGCAGATAAAATAGTGTATACTTTTTTAGATTACACTCTAGATGATGACTACGTTGAAAATAAAATTACATATCGCCAGTTAGAGAAAAAGGCCAGCATTGTATCCTTCTTTCTTCAGCAGCACCAGTGTTTTGGAGAAAGAGCCATATTACTTTATCCACCTGGGATAGACTATATTGTCGCATTTTTTGCCTGTTTACGGGCCGGTGTTTTGGCAGTGCCCTCCTACCCCCCATATTCCACAAAGATTTTTTCTCAATTTATTTCTATTGTTAAGGATGCTCTGCCAAAATTCGTTATTACTAATAAACTTATGGCCGAAGTGCTTAAATCTCAGTTAGGAGAGAGCCCTGATTTCCCGGATATAATATGGATCGAAACCGATGGTCTCGATGATGAAGAATTGCATGAATATAAGCCAACACCCAATAAAATTGCATTTCTCCAGTATACCTCCGGCTCAACCTCTCAGCCAAGAGGGGTTATGGTTACTCATGATAATTTACTGCATAACCTATTTTTAATACGTGATAGTTTTCAGCATGAATCACATAGCTGTGGAGTAATATGGCTTCCTCCCTATCATGACATGGGCCTTATTGGAGGTATATTACAACCATTGTATGCAGGCTTTCCGGTGGTTTTGATGTCACCACTGGATTTCCTAAAAAAACCGATAAGGTGGCTGCGGGCAATAACCAGCTACAGGGCGAATACCAGTGGCGGTCCTAATTTTGCTTATGAATTGTGCATAAGGAAGGTTACACCGGAACAAAGGCAGAGTCTGGATTTAAGAAGCTGGGATTTGGCCTTTAATGGTGCTGAGCTGGTACAGGCCGATACAATCGAAGAATTTGCCAAAACATTTGAGGATTGCGGTTTTAATCCCCGGGCATTTTATCCATGCTATGGGCTAGCTGAATCAACATTAATAGTAACCGGAGGATTAAAGGGGGAACTGCCTAAAATAGCGCAATTTGATAAAGAAAGTATACTTGATAATATTGCTCTGCCTAAAAATTCACATGATGGAGGATTGCATAAACGATATGTGGGCTGTGGTTATCCCCTGCATGTGGGTGAAGTTGCAATAGTGGATCAGGAAACATGTGTAAAATTGGAACAGGGCTGTGTAGGAGAAATATGGGTAAAAAATCCCAGTGTTGCTTTTGGATACTGGAACAATAATGATGAGACAGAGAGAATTTTTAATGCTTATCTGTCTGATACAAATGAAGGCCCTTTTCTCAGAACAGGTGATCTTGGGTTTATATATGATGGGGAGTTATTTGTAATAGGACGGATCAACGATATAATAATCCGGGGTAAAAACTACTATCCCTATGATATTGAAAAATCTGCTGAGATAAGTCACCCCTGTCTGAGAAAGGGGTGCAATGCCTTGTTTTCGGTGGGTGAAGCTGATGATATGAGAATTATTTTAATGCAAGAAATAAAAAATGGTTATGAGGATATAGATCTTAGAGAAGTTGTAAGTAGTATACGGGATTTAATTGCTTTGAACCACCAGCTATATGTTAACGAGATAGTGTTGATTAGACAGAATTCCATACCTAAAACATCAAGTGGTAAGATAAGAAGAAGTGCATGCAGGGAGAATTATTTGCGTAATAAATTTGAAGCTGTTTTTGGTGAACAGCAAAATCTTGACTCACTGTAAAGGAGGCCTGTATATTGCCCAGACACTGGTTTACATCCGAATCTGTAACCGAGGGACACCCCGACAAGGTGGCTGACCAGATATCCGATGCCATTCTGGATCAGATTATCGGTCTGGATCCTGCTGCCCGGGTGGCCTGCGAGACCTTTGTCACCACCGGTCTTGTGCTGGTGGGCGGCGAGATAACCACCAGATGTTATGTAGACATTCCACGGGTAGCACGGGAGACAGTCAGGGAGATCGGTTACACCAGAGCTAAATATGGCTTTGATTGCGACACCTGCGCAGTGATCACCTCTATTAACGAGCAGTCTCCGGACATCGCCCTGGGAGTGGATGAGTGCCTTGAGGCCAAGGAGGGCCAGGAAGCCAACAGTGGATTAGAAGCCATGGGGGCAGGTGATCAGGGTATGATGTTCGGCTATGCCTGTAGCGAAACCCCCGAATTGATGCCCATGCCCATCTCGCTGGCCCACCATATGGCTTGGCGTCTGGCTAATGTGCGCAAGACCAGGGAATTGCCTTACCTGCGTCCTGACGGCAAGGTGCAGGTCACAGTTGAATACGAAGAAAGCAGACCGGTCCGGGTGGATACCATCATTGTCTCGGCTCAGCACCACCCGCGGATGGGGCAGGAGGCAATCCGGGAGGACATTATAAACAAAGTAATCAGGCCCAGTGTTCCTGAAGAAATGATCGACTCCGGCACCCGCTTCCTGGTCAATCCTACCGGCCGGTTTGCAGTGGGTGGCCCCCAGGGCGATACTGGCCTAACCGGACGGAAGATCATTGTGGACACCTACGGAGGCATGGCCCGTCATGGCGGCGGCGCCTTTTCAGGCAAGGATCCCACCAAGGTAGACCGCTCGGCCAGCTATGCATTGCGCTATGTGGCTAAGAACATTGTAGCCGCCGGTCTGGCAGAACGATGTGAGGTGCAGGCGGCATATGCCATAGGTGTGGCCAGACCGGTATCCATCAGGGTGGATACCTTTAATACTGGCCGGGTGGACGAAGAAAAGCTGGTGCGGGCGGTAATGGAAGTATTCGATCTGCGGCCCGCAGCCATTATCCGTGACCTTGATTTACGTCGGCCAATATTTAAGAACACCGCTGCTTATGGTCACTTTGGGCGGAGGGACATCTCCCTGCCCTGGGAGAGCACCAATAGGGTTAGCATGTTACGCCAGCTTTTTAATTGTTAACATAATATTATTGCTGAAATAAAGAATCAGCCGTTAATCACACCGTAATAATCCATTTTATTGCACGGAATGCTATGGGAATCGAAAGGATATAGGTTATGGAAAGAATGATTGCCTATTGTGGAGTAGATTGTTTTGAGTGCCCCACATTCAGGGCCGCTCAAAAGGATGATGATCAAAAAAGAATGAAAGTTGCAGAGTTGTGGTCAGTAGTATTTAAAATGGAGCTTAAAGCTGAGGACATTAACTGTGACGGCTGCCTGACTAAGAGTGGACGGCTTTTTAATCATTGCAAAGTATGTAATATAAGAAAATGCTGTCAGGAGAAAAAAATAGATAACTGTGCTTATTGCCATGAATTTATTTGCCAGGAGCTGGATTTTATTTTTAAGGCCATACCAAAAGCTAAAACAAACCTTGAAGAAATAAGAAAGTCATAAATGAGGGCCGTCTCTTTACTTTAAACCAACATGATAGTTTTACCAAAGTTAAAGGTCCAGTGCAGGCGTAGCCTGTACTGGACCTTTATAATGTTGGTGGGTGCAGTAGGATTTGAACCTACGACCCCTACCGTGTCAAGGTAGTGCTCTCCCCCTGAGCTATGCACCCATATGTTTTACCCACCGGGCTGCTGCCCGTTTGACGCATATATTATTATGCATTATTGAAGGCCTCAAGTCAAGGAGATTTGTCTTAACAGGTGAAGTAAATGCTGGATTGTTTATAGCATTGAACTAATCCTGTGAAGCAGTCCGGGCTTTTCCACCCTCCCGGCGGCAACCAGCACTGATCTGGTCAGTTCCCTCCCCTTAAGCATAAAAACAACTGTGCCTATTTCCTGGCCCTCCTTCACCGGCGCCTCCAGGGGTCCCGCAGCAATTATCTTTCTGGTCAGCTCTTTCAGATCCTGGTCGGAGAGGTGCAGATTAACCTCTTTTGGACAGAGCGCCTCCACCTGGTCTTTTAGTCCCCCGGTTACCGGCACCCGGCCAACTACTTCTCCACTGCCGGTCACAGCTACCTGCGGCAGGTCATTAAATCCGTAGTCCAGGAGTTCCACCGCGTCACGGAATCTATTCCGGCTGTGCAGTATTACTGCGATAAGAGTGCGTCCGTTTCTTTCGGCGGCAGCCACCAGGCAGTTGCCTGCCCTGATTGTTGTGCCTGTTTTTACACCCATTATGCCCTCGTAGCTGTTCTCACGGACAAG
This sequence comes from Peptococcaceae bacterium BICA1-7, assembly GCA_000802095.1. Classification (GTDB taxonomy): domain Bacteria; phylum Bacillota; class Desulfotomaculia; order Desulfotomaculales; family Desulfocucumaceae; genus BRHc4a. The sequence goes on from JUEB01000022.1 coordinate 53,416, forward strand.
GCTGTTGGTGTTTGCCACCGGCTTTTCTTTTTTTCCGTCGGCCCAGTAAATGGTAGCCCGGGGCAGGCGGACAATTCCGGCAAAATCACTATTGGACAGGGCGTAGCGGGTTATAACGGCAAGATCGTGGGCGGTGGTGTAGTGGTTGGGGTGGTGATAGCCGTTGGTATTGGCAAACCTGGTATCCAGTGCCCCCAGTATAAGCGCCCTGTTGTTCATCAGCTCTATGAATCTTTCCTGGCTGCCGGCCACGTGCTGGGCTATGGCCACGGTGCTGTCGTTGGCGGAGTACAACAAAGCTGCCTTGATAAGGTTTTCCAGGGATAACCTGTCTCCCCTTTCCAGCCTCAGCTCCTGGCCCACCGAAATGCTGGCCGGCTCCTTCCCTATGACTACAATTTCTTCCCGGTGACCGTACTCCAGGGCTATTATGGCGGTCATTATTTTGGTCAGGCTGGCTGGCTCCCTTCTTTTATAGCCTTGGTGCTCGTATAGCACCTGTCCGGTGCCGGCATCCATAAGCAGGGCCGATGCGGCGGATATTCTAAGGGCTTCGGCGGCCGGGGCCGGAGTGGTATATAAAAACAGAATTGCAGCAATATATATAAATATTATTTTCTTTTTCCTGAACAGCACATCCATCACCCCAGAAATTGAATTCGCAAGTTATTCTGCCTCGGCTGCCCTTTAATATTAGCGGTAACTTTTTGCTGCAAATGAATATTTACCCGCATATTAAAGGGGACAGGCCCATATGTATAGTACAGGGAAATATTACCATCCTTCAGGAGGGGTTTATGATGAAGATTTATTTTTTCAATTTTTCCAGGGTGCGGCGTTATCTATTTTTGTTGCCTGCGCTTCTGGTTATGGCGGCGCTGTTTACCGGGATGCTGCTGTCCGATATTCCGGCGGTATCCTCGAAAACCAAGCCCTATGCCATATTTAAAGTGAAAACAGATAAAAAGGTAGCTGCTCTTACCTTTGATATAAGCTGGGGCACCAAAGTGCCGGGACCGGTGCTGGACACCCTCAAAAAAAATAATGTAAAATCCACATTCTTTCTCTCGGGGCCATGGGTGAAAAAGTACCCCGAATTTCCCCGTCGAATTGTCGCCGAGGGACATGAAATCGCCTCCCACGGTAACAGACACATAGACCTTGACAGGGAATCACCGGCAGTGGTGAAGGACGAAATAACAGCCGCCCACCAGTCCATCATGGAGGTAACCGGGGTTGAGCCCCGCCTTATCAGAACCCCCAACGGGGCATGGGATGACATGGTGCTGGGAGTGGCGGATGAGCTGGGCTATAAAGTAATACAGTGGAGTGATGACTCCCTGGACTGGAAAAAGCCTGGAGTGGACGCCATAGTAAACAGGGTGCTGGACAGGGTTCACCCCGGGGCCATAATTCTAATGCACGCCAGCGATACCTGCCTGCAGACCCCCGAGGCCCTGCCAAGGGTGCTGGAGGGGCTAAAGGCCCGGGGGTATGAGCTGGTTACCGTGTCTGAGCTGCTTAATGAGGGGACGGGGGTGGCGGAATAAGCATAGCTTATACTGAATACTTTTGCGGTCGGAATACAGGAGACAGGAGACAGGAGACAGGAGACAGAAGACAGAAGTTTTTGCCCTGCTTTAATTTTAAGTGGGCTTATGGTCTAATAGTGCCAGAAAAGTAAAAAGGGACAAGGTATTTTTGCAAATAGTACCTGCCCCTTTTTTCTAATCCATTATACAAAACTCCTGTCTCCCGACCAGAGGTGCTACCCTCAAGCAGTCTCCTGTATCCTGTCTCCCTGCCGCCTGGGAAGGCGGCTCTAGTGGGTTTTTCCACTGCCTACCATTCGTGTTATCAGTCTGGACAGCACCTTCTTTTCCTCTTCGTCCCCCTGTTCCCAGAGTTCCTTTAAAAGCCGCTGCTCACGGTTGCCCGGGTCGAAATGATCGGAAAAGAATTCTCCCAGCCGGTAGGCCATGCTGTCCATATTCCGGTCGGAAATACCCAGGGCCTTGCCTCCGTGCACGAAGTTGCCCAGCAGGTTTTTCCATTGGTGCCAGGTTGTTTCCGCTTCCACTAAAATCACCTCCAGGCCTATTTTCCCCGGCTGTGGCCCCCGGTTATTCCGTAAAAACAAAAACCGCCCTTTATAAAGGGCGGTTCAGTCATGCATAATAACGTATAACTACTTGATTGACAGTATAAAAGCCCCGGCCGCCACTGCCGTTCCAATAACTCCGGCCACGTTGGGGCCCATGGCGTGCATGAGCAGGTAGTTCTGGGGGTTGGACTCTGTTCCCATAACATGTACCACCCGGGCGGCCATGGGCACTGCCGAGACTCCGGCTGCCCCGATAAGAGGGTTGACCTTGTTTTTGGTCACCAGATTCATTAATTTGGCAATAATTACCCCGCCCGCTGTGGCGAAGGCAAAGGCCACAACACCCAGTACAAATATATAGATAGTCTTCTGATTGAGAAAGTTCTCGGCCGACATGGTGGAACCCACACCAACTCCCAGCAGTATGGTGATTATGTTCATCAGCTCGTTGCGGGAAACGTTGGTGAGCCTGTCCACCACCCCGGACTCCATAAACAGGTTGCCCAGCATGAACATGGCTATAAGGGGTGCAGAGGGGGGAACCAGAAGTATTATGATGATAGAGGCCAGCAGAGGGAATACTATTTTTTCACCCTTGCTTACAACTCTCATCTGGGTCATAACCATGGCTCTTTCCTTGCTGGTGGTGAGCAGCCGGGCTATGGGCGGTATTATAATGGGTACCAGCGCCATATACGAGTAGGCCGCCACCGAGGTCGGGCCCATCAGGTGAGGGGCCAGATTGGCTGCAAGGTATATGGTGGTGGGGCCGTCAGCCCCTCCTATAATTCCTATGGTGGCTGCTTCCTCAATGGTAAAGCCTAACAGTAGTGAGGAAAAGAAGGCGGCATATACCCCCAGTTGAGCGGCTGCGCCCAGCAGCAGTGTTTTGGGATTGGCTATCACCGGCCCGAAATCAGTCATGGCTCCCAGGCCAAGGAAGATCAGGGGGGGGATCAGCTCGGTTTCTATGCCAAAGTGATAAAAGATATAGAAAAGACCGCCTTCATTAGTAAGGCCGGTCAGGGGGAAATTGGCGGCAAATATACCAAAGCTGATGGGTAAAAGCAGAAGGGGCTCAATCCCTTTTTTTATTGCCAGGTACATAAGGGTGAAGGCAATAGCCCACATTATGACATTTTTCCAGGACAGGTCCCATATGCCGAGCCCGGCCAGGCTGTGCGAGAGTATTTCCGGCAACAACTTTCCCTCCTAACTTTATGCTATGTTTTTACTCGAGGACCATTATGACGATATCAGGATTTATTACCTCGCCGGGGGCAACCTTTATTTCCTTTACCTCTCCATCAGCGGGAGAGTATATCTTTACAAACATTTTCATGGCCTCAATAGTGGCCACCACGTCATTTTGCTTTACCTTGTCGCCCACTTTTACATCCACTGAAACAAGTTTACCCACCATGGGGGCGTTTACGTTTGCCATTATTCATATCCTCCTTTTAATTCTATGCGCTTGCTTTTTGTTTTTCTGCCTGTTTTTTTGCCGCCAGATTGAACAGGTACCCGGAAAGACTCACCGCAGCACTTAGTATGCCCAGAGCGAGGAAAACAGATAGTATTCCTGTTATTGCCACTACAGAAGCCTTGTCCCAGTCCACCTTCTATAAACACCTCCCTGCCAAAAAAGTAAAAATACTATTTTATTATAATACAATAACATTCAGTGCAAAAAAACACTGAATTTCTTATGTATAGTGTAACACTCTGCTTTGATTCGTAATACTCCGGAAACATATGAATACTGTATAACTGTTTTAATTTGGGAAACTCGGAGCCATGAATACTGTATACAATATAGTATACAATAATTTTGCAATAAACAATATTCAACTAATTAGATTTATTAAGAACATTATGTACAAAATTCAAAATAGTTTTTGCCGGGCTTGTTATGCTTCAATTACTTACGGAAAATCATATTTGCCGGATATAAATATTGTTTTAAGGATGCTGGAGAAGTATAATATTAAGATACTATTTTATTTGCGCTGGGAAAGGTGCTGTGAATAGCCGGGAACAAAAAATGGACACAATATTTTATATGGTAAATTGCCCTATGTATGGTAAAATGGTGGCAATTATTAGATATACATATTTCTTAAATGTTAGAATCAAGGGGGAGCACGGTTAATGAAGGCTACTGCAGAAAAAATGGAAAAGAACACTGTTGTTCTGGAGGTCGAGGTTGAGACGGAAAAGTTTGACAGGGCATTGGATCAGGCTTATAAAAAAGTCGTCAAAAAGGTCAATATACCCGGTTTCAGGAAAGGCAAGGCCCCAAAAGTTATTATTGAGCGGTATATGGGAAAAAAATATCTTTACGACGAGGCCGTTGAGATAATTATTCCGGACGCTTATCTGAGCGCAGTTGAAGATACCGGTATAGAGCCGGTTTCACAGCCCGAGCTGGAGCTGGTGCAGGTGGAGGAAGGAAAGCCTGTAATATTTAAGGCCAAGGTTGTAGTCAAGCCCGAGGTGAAGCTGGGACAGTACAAAGGGCTGGAAATAGAAGATCCCCGCAGTGAAGTGGGAGACGAGGATGTCCAAAAGGAGCTGGAGAAACTTCAGAACCGCCACGCCAAGCTGATTACCCTGGAAGAGGGCGCGGTGGAGAGCAAAGACCTGGTGACCATCGACTTTGAGGGTAAAATTGACGGTGTTCCCTTCGAGGGCGGCAAGGCTGATGACTACAGTCTGGAAATTGGTTCCGGTTCTTTCATTGCAGGTTTTGAAGATCAGATTGTGGGCATGAATATAAACGAGACCAGGGATATAAGCGTAACCTTTCCGCAGGATTACGGCAAAGAGGATCTGGCCGGGAAGGATGCGGTATTCACCGTTACTGTGAAGCTTATCAAAAGGAAGGAACTGGCGCCTCTGGATGATGAGTTTGCCAAGGACGTCAGCGAGTTTGACACCCTGGAGGAATTACGTGCCGACCTGGCGAATAAATTAAAGCAGACTGCTGAGGCAATGGCCAAAAGACAGATGCAAAAAGATGCCGTCAGTCTGGCGGTAGAAAACGCCGAGGTTGACATTCCTCCTGAAATGATTGAAGCCCGGATGGAAGAAATGGTCTCCAGCATGGAGCAGCGTCTATCCGGTCAGGGGCTCACCCTGGATAAGTATTTAACCTATACCAATTCCAATATGGATGAGCTTAAGGAAAGGGTCCGCCCGGATGCCGAAATAAGTGTGCGGCAGTCACTGATCATAGATTCGGTGGCCAAGGCCGAAAAACTTGAGGTTACCGAAGATGAGATTACCGAAGAAATAGGCCGCATGAGTGAAGAAATGAAACAGGATCCGGATGTAATAAGAAAGATACTGGAAGGTCAGAACCAGCTGGATTTTATCAAGGAAAGTATTTTAAGGGAAAAAACGGTGCAGTTTCTTGTGGACCAGGCCGTGTTAAAAGAAGGAACAAATAAGTCTGTAAAAGAATAATCTCTTAAAAATAAATAAAATAAGGTGAGAAAGCAAACAGGGAGGGATCAGGTAATTGTCTACTTTGGTACCGATTGTTGTTGAGCAGACCAACCGCGGGGAGCGGGCCTATGATATCTATTCCAGGCTTTTAAAGGACAGAATTATTTTTATAGGAGGCCCCATTGATGATTACGTGGCCAATCTCGTTATAGCCCAACTGCTGTTTTTAGAGGCCGAGGATCCCGAAAAGGACATTCATATATATATCAATTCCCCGGGAGGTGTTGTCACCGCGGGGATGGCTATGTATGACACCATGCAGTACGTAAAGTGCCCGGTGTCTACAATATGTGTTGGCCAGGCGGCCAGCATGGGATCTTTCCTGCTCAGTGCAGGAGCCAAGGGAAAGAGGTATGCCCTTCCCTATGCAAGAATAATGATCCATCAGGTCATGGGCGGAGTTCAGGGTCAGGCCACCGATATAGACATTCATGCCAGGGAAATACTGCGCACAAAGGATGTTCTTAACAGGCTATTGTCTGAGCATACCGGTCAGCCCCTGGACAGGATTGCACAGGATACCGAGCGAGACTTCTTTATGTCTGCAGAGGAGGCCAAGGAATACGGGCTGATAGACGAGGTGTTCCAGCTAAAGAAGCAAAGATAAATGAGGTGAAATGATGTTTAACGAGAAGGGTCAGCTAAAGTGCTCTTTTTGCGGTAAGTTACAGGACCAGGTAAAAAAACTGGTAGCGGGCCCCGGGGTATATATCTGCGATGAATGCATCGAGCTTTGTAACGAGATTATAGAAGAAGAACTGAACGAGGATTTGGGGCTCGATCTTAGCGATATCCCCAAGCCCAAGGAAATAAAGGCTATTCTGGACCAGTACGTGATTGGCCAGGAAGAGGCCAAAAAGTCTCTGTCCGTAGCCGTTTATAACCACTACAAGAGAATAAACCTGGGCGGCAAAATTGATGAGGTTGAGCTGCAAAAGAGCAATATCGTCATGCTGGGGCCTACCGGAAGCGGTAAAACTTTGCTGGCGCAGACTCTGGCCCGTCTTTTAAACGTTCCCTTTGCCATAGCTGATGCCACTTCTCTTACTGAGGCCGGGTATGTGGGTGAAGACGTTGAAAATATTCTCCTGAAGCTTATCCAGGCTGCCGACTATGATGTGGAGAAGGCTGAAAAGGGCATTGTATATATTGACGAAATTGATAAAATAGCCCGCAAGTCCGAGAATCCCTCCATAACCAGGGATGTGTCCGGGGAGGGGGTCCAGCAGGCTCTTCTTAAGATACTGGAGGGAACGGTGGCCAGTGTTCCTCCCCAGGGCGGCAGAAAGCACCCCCACCAGGAATTTATCCAACTGGACACCACCAACATATTATTTATATGCGGGGGTGCCTTTGACGGTATAGATAAACTTATACAAAATAGAATAGGCAAGAAAACAATGGGCTTTGGGGCTGAAATACAGACTCAAAAGGAGAAGAAAATAGGGGAAATATTAAAACATATACTTCCTGAAGATCTTCTCAAATACGGTCTCATTCCCGAATTCGTGGGCCGCCTTCCTATTATAGTCACCCTGGAGGCGCTGGATGAGGAAGCGCTGGTAAGGATACTTACCGAACCCAGGAACGCCCTGGTAAAGCAGTACGAAAAGCTTTTTGACCTGGATGGGGTAAATCTCGAGTTTCAGCAGGAGGCTTTAAAGGCCGTGTCCCAGGAAGCTCTCAAGAGAAAAACAGGGGCCAGGGGCCTTAGAGCAATACTGGAAGAGATTATGATGGATATGATGTATGAAATTCCATCCCGCCAGGATATTGCCAAGTGCATAATCACCAAAGACACCATTATGAAAAAGGAAAAGCCTTTGGTGGTAGCGGCCGTAGAGAGGAAAAAGAAAAAGGAAGAAACTGCATAAAAACATACGCCGCCTCAGCAAGAGGCGGCGTTTTAATTTGCTGGGCAAAAAAAAGGACAGGCTTTTTCACTGTGAAAAAGCCTGTCCTTTTTTACTCCTCTCTTCTTATTTTGGGATTTATGGACGGGGGGATAAAAAATGTCAATCTCTGTAATAATATTTATTAAAAATGTATAGAATCAGGAGGCTCCTTTTGATGGGGGAATACGGTTTCGGAATAGGGAGTTTATTAACCTTTATACAGGTGTTTTTTGCGGTAATAATAGGCCTTTACTTTTGGAATCTGCTGAAAGCGCAGCAGGGGAGCAAGAGCGCTGTGGAAAGGGAGTCCTCTAAAGAGCTTGAAAAGCTTAGTAAAATGAGATCAATTTCACTGACTGAGCCCCTTTCTGAAAAAACCCGTCCGGACAGGTTCGAAGACATAGTAGGCCAGGATGAGGGTCTTAAAGCTCTGAGGGCAGCCCTTTGCGGTCCAAATCCGCAGCATGTGATTGTATACGGCCCCCCGGGGGTTGGCAAAACCGCCGCCGCACGGCTGGTGCTGGAGGAGGCTAAAAAAAGCGGCTGCTCACCCTTCAGAGAAGATGCCAGGTTTGTGGAAGTAGATGCCACCACTGCCAGGTTTGATGAGAGAGGCATTGCCGACCCTTTGATAGGATCGGTACACGATCCCATATACCAGGGGGCCGGCCCGCTGGGCATGGCCGGCATACCCCAGCCAAAGCCCGGCGCTGTGACCAAGGCCCACGGAGGCGTGCTGTTTATTGATGAAATAGGTGAGCTGCACTCCATACAGATTAACAAGCTGTTAAAGGTGCTGGAGGATCGCAAGGTTTTGCTGGAGAGCGCCTATTACAGCCCCGAGGGGTCCAATATACCGTCACATATTCATGATATATTCCAAAATGGACTGCCCGCTGATTTCAGGCTGGTGGGCGCCACCACCAGGACTTCAGAGGATATACCACCGGCTATAAGGTCCCGCTGTCTGGAAATATTTTTCCGGCCGCTTTTACCTGGAGAAATTGAGGTTATTGCCCGCAGGGCAGCTGAGAAAATAGGCCTTCCCATCGAGGAGAGGGGCCTAACGGTAATTAAAAAATATGCCACCAATGGCCGTGAGGCTGTCAATATAATTCAGATAGCCTCTGGAATATCTATAACCGAGGGCAGGGAAAAGGTGCAGGCCTCGGATGTGGAATGGGTGGTGCACAGTGGACAGTATTCCCCCAGGCCGGACAGGAAGGTGGCGGCGAGCCCGCAGGTGGGTCTTGTAAACGGCCTGGCGGTATACGGGCCCAATATGGGGACCCTTGTTGAGCTGGAAGTGGGCGCTGTGCCGGCAGCCAAGGGACAGGGCAAAATGATTGTTACCGGTGTTGTGGAGGAAGAGGAGTTGGGTGGGCGGGGAAGGACCATACGCCGCAAAAGCATGGCCAGGGGGTCCGTGGATAATGTTCTGACGGTGCTGCGGTTGATTTCCGATGTTGATCCCAGGGATTACGACATTCATATAAACTTTCCGGGCGGTGTGCCCATAGATGGCCCTTCGGCCGGTGTAGCCGTGGCTACTGCGGTGTACTCAGCTATAAAGGGGATACCTGTGGATAATACAGTGGCCATGACCGGTGAAATATCTATAAGGGGTATGGTGATGCCGGTGGGCGGGGTAGTGGCCAAAGCAGAGGCTGCCCGGCAGGCTGGAGCCAAAAAAGTGCTGATTCCTGCGGAAAATTTTCAGGATATATTAGCCCATATGGATGGTATAGAGGTTATTGCGGTAAAAAGGCTGGAGGAGATACTGGATTTGGCTTTGGTCAAGGGTTCTCTCCAGGACTGCGCCAAGGGCTTTTCACCCCAGGCCGGAATTCTTGCGGCCAGAGGTTTTGGATCTTCCCTGGGGGCGGCAAAAACCGGGGAGTAGCCCTGGATAAAAACTAAGCCAGGAAATGAATATCAGATATGGTATTATACCAGACAGTACAGTGAAAGCAGGTAAGGCTGAAAAAAAATTGAATTATGGTTATATATCTTCCAAAAACCCGGCTAATCCCGGGTTTCCTTTATGACTGACAGTTATTACTATAGCAGGCCGCAACATCGTGTGGTAGAATGTATTATACATGCCGCAAATAATATCGTATATACCTAAAAGGAGGTGTAGCTTTGGATACCATTGTTCGAACGTTACCATTGCTACCACTCCGGGGCATTCTCGTGTTTCCCAATATGGTTATTCACCTGGATGTTGGCAGGGAGAAATCCGTTCAGGCCATTGAAGAGGCTATGCTTCAGGAACGGGTCATCTTTTTGGCAACTCAGAAAGAAGCACAGACAGATGACCCCGGGGAGGAAGACATTTACCAGATAGGTACAGTGGCCGAGGTTAAGCAGCTCTTAAAGCTTCCCGGCGGCACCATCAGGGTGCTGGTGGAGGGTATTGCCAGGGCGAGAATAAAGAGCTACACGGCCCACGAGCCGTTTTTCAAGGTTGAGATCGACCAGTATAACGAGGTATTTAAAAAGACCCCCGAAGTTGAAGCCCTGATGAGGAATCTGGTCTATCAGTTCGAGCAGTACGTGAAGCTGTCCAAGCGTATTCCCCCTGAAACCGTTGTCTCGGTGGTTAACCTTGAAGAGCCCGGGCGCCTGGGTGATATAATTGCCTCTCATCTGGCCCTCAGGATTGAGGATAAGCAGAGCATACTGGAGGCAGTGGATATAGTAAAGCGCCTGGAGCGTCTCTGTGCAATCGTGGCCAAGGAATTGGAGATAGTGGAACTGGAGCGCAAGATCAATATCCGGGTCCGCAAGCAGATGGAAAAGACTCAAAAAGAGTATTACCTTCGCGAGCAGATCAAGGCTATCCAGAGGGAACTGGGCGAAAAGGATGAGAAGGCCGCTGAGGGCGAGGAATACAGGGAGAAGATTGCAGAAGCCAAGCTTCCCAAAGAAGTTGAGGAAAAAGCCCTCAAAGAGGTGGATAGGCTTGAAAAAATGCCTCCCATGGCTGCCGAGTCCGCTGTGGTGAGAAATTACCTGGACTGGCTTTTAGCCCTGCCCTGGAGCAAGGGAACCAGAGACAGGCTTGATATCAACGAGGCTGAAAAAATACTGGAAGAGGACCACTACGGCCTGAAGGACCCCAAGGAGCGCATACTGGAATACCTGGCTATCAGGAAGCTGGCCAAGAAAATGAAGGGGCCCATCATTTGTTTTGTAGGACCTCCCGGTGTGGGTAAAACATCCCTGGGGCGGTCTATCGCCAGGGCACTGGAGCGTAAGTTCGTCCGTATTTCACTGGGTGGGGTAAGGGACGAGGCAGAAATAAGGGGTCACAGGAGAACCTATGTGGGAGCTCTGCCCGGCAGAATAATACAGGGTATGAGAACCGCCGGTTCAAAAAACCCGGTATTCCTGCTGGATGAAATAGACAAAATGAGCATGGACTTTCGGGGGGACCCGTCCTCGGCTTTGCTGGAGGTGCTGGACCCCGAGCAGAATAATGCATTCAGCGACCACTACATTGAGGCGCCCTTTGACCTTTCCAATGTTATGTTCATAACCACAGCCAATGTGCAGCACAATATACCGAGGCCTCTTCTGGACCGTATGGAAGTGATTTATATATCCGGGTATACCGAGGAGGAAAAGGTTCAGATAGCCTTAAGGCACCTGGCTGCCAAGCAGGTTAAAGAACACGGACTAACTAAAAGAATGATTAATGTATCAGAAAACGCCATCAGGAAGATTATCAGAGAGTACACCAGGGAAAGCGGAGTGCGGAACCTGGAAAGGAATATAGCCTCCCTGTGCCGCAAGACCGCCAAGCAGATAGTGGCAGGCAAGGCCAAGAAAATAAACATTACCACCCAGACCGTAGAGGGTATGCTGGGGACACCCCGCTACCGCATCGGTATGGCCGAGCGTGATGATCAGGTGGGCGTGGCCACCGGTATGGCCTGGACCGAGGTTGGCGGTGACACACTGTCTATTGAGATTTCCAAATACAAGGGAAGCGGCAAGATTATGCTAACCGGCAAACTGGGCGATGTTATGAAGGAATCTGCCCAGGCGGGGTATAGCTACGTGCGCAGCCGGGCGGCAGATCTGTATATCGAAGAGGAGATTTTTGAAAAGAACGATATACACGTGCACATTCCTGAGGGAGCAATTCCCAAGGACGGCCCCTCGGCCGGTATAACCATGGCCTGTGCCCTTGCTTCAGCGCTTACCGGCCTAAAGGTGCGGCATGATGTGTCCATGACCGGTGAGATAACACTGCGGGGCAGAGTGCTGCCGGTGGGCGGCGTAAAAGAAAAAGTTCTGGCCGCACACAGGGCGGGTATAAAAACAATAGTTTTACCCAAAGATAATAAAAAGGACCTGGATGAAGTTCCGGCCAATGTAAAGAAGAACCTGGAATTTAAACTGGTTGACCATATGGATGAGGTTCTGGACATTGCCCTGATCAGGGACTATGAGTCCGAGTCCGTACTGGGGGCAGGACCTGCGGTTTTACCGGAGGTAACCGACTTCCATACCGTGATACAGACTGAAGGGGGACCTCAGATCCATTCATGAAAATTGTTACCGCTGATTTTATAAAAAGCGCTACTGGATTAAAAGACTGCCCGGCCGGGGAATTTCCTGAAATTGCTCTGGCCGGGCGTTCCAATGTGGGCAAGTCATCCTTTTTTAACAGGATGGTGAACAGGAAGTCACTGGCCAGGACAAGCAATACTCCCGGCCGGACAAGGCTTATTAACTATTTCATGGTGAACGGATCCTTCTACCTGGTGGATCTCCCCGGCTACGGCTATGCCAGGGTGCCGGAAAAAATGAAGCTGGAATGGGGAAAGAATATTAGCGACTACCTTGAAAACCGGGAAAATCTCGAGGGTGTGGTGCAGCTGCTGGACATAAGGCACAGGCCCACCGAGATGGATGCCAGTCTTTACGGCTGGCTGGAACAGGCCGGAATACCGGTTATACTGGTGGCCACCAAGGCAGACAAGCTTTCCAAAAGCCAGGCCAGAAAGCAGCTTGATGTTATCAGGAAGTCCCTGGAACTGGGCGATAAAACGCCCCTGGTGCTCTTTTCCGCAAAAACCGGCCAGGGGCGAGATGAACTATGGAATATGATTTCAAATACATTTCTCACTGAAGAATTACCAGAACTTGAGCCTTCTTAAACCTGTCCTTTCCTCTTTATCTTCAGGTACATATTTTACGGTGATCAGAGCGGTGCCGGCAAAATCACCGCTGATAAGTTGCGAGGCATTCAGTGGCATAGGGATTTCCCTGGAGCGGTCCAACATTTTAATCAGTGTTTCCATGTCTTTCTTTTCCAGTTGAGGAGAGGCCGCCAGGTTCTCATTCCTGTAATAGCTTTCCACCAGTCCCGGCAGTGAGGGGCCCTTCACCTCGCTTGTTTTGTCAAGGGCTGCTGTGGTTTCCCCGGGAGTATGGTACGTGGTCCAGATCTGGGCCATGTACACGGCGTTGGTAAAGCCCTGCAGTGCTACGGGGTTTTGTTTTATGTAATCCTTTAAAGCCACACAAACATAGGCAGGGAATCCCGACTTGAGTGACTCTACCCTGAAAAGCCCTCTGTTCAAGGCTTCCGGGAGATCTTTGTCCTCAACTAAAAGATAGTTGCCGGTGCCTGATTTTAAGGCCCCTATTCTAACATCCTCAGGGATGCTGGTTATTAAGGTCATGTCTTCATAAGGTTTAAGGCCTTTTTCCCTTAAGGCCTGTTCTATAAAAACAGTCTCCTCCGACTCCGGAGGCGCGGTTATAATTGTTTTGTTCTTAAGTGAGCTGAAATCCCCCAGGGGGTTATTTTTGGTGGAAACCAAATGATAGGTGGCCCCCCGGTCAAGGGTGGCAAAAGCTGCCGCCAGAGGCTCCTCCTTTAGATTAGAGGCGCTTTTGATGATCAGGCTGGCCGGGCTTACCAGGGCGATGTCGGCCTTCCCATTTTCAAGCGCGTCAAGGGCTTCCCGGTCACTGTCAAAGGTTAGTTCCCTTATCTTTATATTTTGTTCCCGGTATAATGACTTTTCTCTGGCTATATAGTGGGGAATCTTGTATAAAGAAGGGCCGCACTGGGCAATGCGTATGACGGTATAGCTCTTGTCATGCTGGCTCCAGCGGTAAACAAAAAAAGAACCCGCTCCTATTATTAGGCTTAAAGAGGCAAGGAATATTAGAAGAAGTGATGATCGTTTCATACAGGTTGCTCCTCCGTTTTTTTAATCTTCTTTATAAAAAATATATGAAGGTAAATTGTGGATTATGTGGGAAAAATAGGCCAGATAAAACTTCTTCTTCACTTAAGTTGACACCGGAGGGCTGGAAGAGTTAATATTATAAGATAAAGGCATTGATGGGGAGGGCAGGAATCTCCCGGGCTTTTAGAGAGGGGATCCGTACCGGAGATCCGGTGGGCTGAAAGATCCCTGCCCTGGACTGGAGTTCTTTGCTGTCGCCCCGGAGCCGTCCGGCTGAAAAAAGTAGGCCGGGCCGGGAAGCCCGTTACAGCGTTGGAGTGCCGGGCGCATTGCGCCTGGAAATAAGGTGGTACCACGGATATCCTTTCGTCCTTAGAGCGGAAGGATTTTTTATTTTTTACCTTAGGGATCAGGGATTAGGACCCATAATTCCTGCTATGCATAGCCGACGCGTAAAGGAGGTACTTTTATGACAGCAGTAAAAAACCAGCCCGGAACAGACATGCCCAAGGCTTATGATCCTGGCGCGGTGGAGGCCAGGTGGTACGGGTTCTGGGAGGAGAACAAATTCTTCCGCGCCGAGGTAAAGCCGGACCGGGAGCCCTTTTGTATTGTGATGCCGCCGCCCAATGTCACCGGACAGCTGCACATGGGACATGCACTGGATAATACACTGCAGGATATACTTACCCGCTGGAGAAGGATGCAGGGATTTAATGCCCTGTGGCTTCCGGGAACAGACCACGCCGGTATTGCCACCCAGGCCAAGGTTGAGGAGCAGCTGGTCAGGGAAGGCGCCTCCAGACACCAACTGGGCCGGGATAAATTTCTGGAGCGGGTCTGGGAGTGGAAGTATCAGTACGGGGGACGCATCACTCACCAGCTTAGAAAGCTGGGGGCCTCGTGCGACTGGGACAGGGAAAGGTTTACCATGGATGAGGGCTGTTCCGAGGCGGTGCGGGAGGTATTCTTAAGGCTTTTCGAAAAAGGGCTGATATACAGGGGCCATTATATTACAAACTGGTGCCCCAAATGCAATACCACCATTTCCGACATAGAGGTGGAGCACCTGGACAAACCGGGGCACTTTTATTATATAAAATACCCTGTGAAAGACAGTGACCAGTTTATAGCTATTGCCACCACCCGGCCCGAGACAATGCTGGGAGATGTGGCCGTGGCTGTTCACCCTGAGGATGAGCGGTACAGCGGCCTGGTGGGGAAAACTCTGATACTGCCGGTAGCTGGAAGGGAAATACCGGTTATAGCCGATGATTATGTGGACCCGGAATTCGGCACCGGGGCTGTAAAGATTACTCCCGCCCATGACCCTAACGACTTTGAGGTAGGTGTCCGCCATAATTTGCCCCAGGTTCAGGTTATTGACAAAGACGCGTTAATGACCGGGGAGGCCGGCAAGTACAAAGGCCTGGACCGTTGGGAATGCAGGAAGCAGCTGGTTAAGGAGCTGGACTCACTGGGCTATCTTATTAAGGTGGATGACCATACCCATGCTGTGGGCCACTGCTACCGGTGTACCACGGTAATTGAGCCCATGCTTTCCAAACAGTGGTTTGTGCGCATGAAACCCCTGGCCGAGCCGGCCATACAGGCGGCGAAGGATGGCAGGATACGCTTTTTACCGGAAAGGTTTACAAAAGTATACCTGAACTGGATGGAAAATATAAGGGACTGGTGCATTTCCCGGCAGCTGTGGTGGGGGCATAGGATACCGGTTTGGTATTGTGAGGACTGTGGGGAAATGACAGCCTCCAGAGATACCCCGAAAGAGTGCTCCAAGTGTAAAGGCACAAAGCTTGAACAGGACCCCGACGTTCTGGATACATGGTTTTCCTCGGCTCTGTGGCCTTTTTCCACTCTGGGCTGGCCCAAAAAAACTGTGGACCTGGCATACTTCTATCCCACTTCAGTGCTGGTTACAGGCAGGGACATCATATTCTTCTGGGTGGCCCGCATGATATTCAGCGGACTGGAGTTTATGGGCGAGGTGCCTTTTAAGGATGTTTTCATTCACGGGCTGGTGCTGGACGCCCTGGGCAGGAAAATGAGCAAATCACTGGGCAACGGTGTTGATCCCATTGACGTCATAGAGAATCACGGGGCTGACAGCCTTCGGTTTATGCTGGTTACCGGGAATACCCCGGGCAATGACCTCCGCTTCCACTATGAAAGGCTGGAAGGGGCCAGGAATTTTAACAACAAGATATGGAACGCCTCTAGGTTTGTGCTGATGAACCTTTATGACTATGACCACGAACAGAAGGCAGACCCCAAAAGGCTGACCCTGGCGGACAGGTGGATATACAGCCGCTTTCGGGCGGCAGCCGCCGGGGTTACCGCCAACCTGGAAAAATATGAGCTGGGAGAGGCGGCCCGACTCCTTTACGAGTTTATCTGGAATGAATTCTGTGACTGGTACATCGAACTGGCCAAGCAAAGACTTTATGGGGCAGACCCGCTGGAACGGGCCACCGCTCAGCATGTTCTGGCCGAGGTGCTAAAAGGCACTTTGGAGCTATTACACCCCTTTATGCCTTTTATCACCGAGGATATATGGCAGCGCCTGCCGGTGCACAGAGGCAGGACCATAATGAAGGCGGCGTGGCCGGCCCCGGGTAAAGAGTACAATGATCCTGAGGCCGAGGTGGAAATGGAAGCCCTTATGGAAATAATCAGGTCGGTGAGACACATAAGGAGCGAGGTAAATGTTCCGCCCGGTAAAAAGGCCGACATTCTTATTGAGGCCCCGGAAAAGAAGACAAGGGAGCTTATTCAAAAATGGTCCGGCTATATAGAGACTCTGGCGGCAGGAAGGGTGCAGACAGTGGAGACCCTGGCCGACAAGCCTGATCAGGCTGCCCATGCCGCTGCCAGGGGGGTGGAGATTTATGTTCCCTTAAAGGGGCTTATTGATATAAACCAGGAAACCGCCCGCCTGACAAAGGAGTTGGGAGTTATAGAAAAGGATCTGGCCAAGATAAAGGGAAAGCTTTCCAATGATGGGTTTCTTGCCAAGGCCCCGGCTGATGTGATTGAAAAAGAAAAGGCCAAGGAAAGTGAGCTGTCTGGAAAGCGTGATTCCATTACCGGAAGGCTTAAAATTCTGGGGAAATAAAAAAGCACTAATGGTGCTTGCCCCTTTCAAATGCTGTCAGAGGAAGCTTTTTTGAAACGCTCTTAACGGAAAGTGGGTAACTTAATGAGAACTATACTTTCCTAAGCGTTATAAAAAACACCAAAACCGGGAGATTCTCCCGGTTTTCAGCTAGTGGTATTCAATTATGTGAAGATCCTGAGACCAGCCGTAGCTTATTCGGCGTGGCCTTCTTAACTTCTATATCTCCATCCCCGCTGTTTAGGATAATGTCTTCGTTTATGCTGCAACTGGGCTGATTGCTTATATCCTCACTGCAATACGGGCAAATCCATACTTCCCTGCAGGCGCTAAAGCTTGTATTATTGCATTTGGAACAACATTTTTTGATCATGTAGAAAACCCAACCATCCTTTTGTAAACCGTTATCTCAAAACACTTTAATAAATTAACACATTTTTCAGAAAAATAGAAGGAACTGCCGGTTGAAATTTCCGCTAAATTTTTTCCCATTTTTGTTGGCATAGGAATGATCTTGGAATTCTATAACATACGGGTGGTTCCATATTTGTAATTTTGGATAAAAAATAGTCGAAAAATTTATGTTTGTTATATATGTAGGTTCTATAGATATTATTTAGGCAACTTATGTCTTTTTGTCTTTTTTTACAGGCCACTTCCGTTTAAAATATATAAAGCAGCCTAAGCATTTTTCGGGAGGGAACAGATGAAATACAGCGACGCTATTCTCTATATGCAAAACCTAACCAAATTCGGTTTTAATTTCGGACTGGGCAGGATAACTGAACTATTAAGAAGATTTGGCAGTCCTCACCTCAATCTGAGAATAATTCATGTGGGGGGCACCAACGGAAAGGGGTCCACCACAGCCATTATTCATTCCATACTAAGGGAGTCCGGGTATCGCGTGGGGACATATACCTCGCCGCACCTCCATGCTTATACCGAAAGATACTGCATCAACGGGCGGCAAATTCCGGAGGAGGCCCTGGCGGATATTATTTCCGAGCTTAAGCCGCACCTGGAGGATATGGTTGCTAATGGCTTTGAGCACCCAACTGAATTCGAGGTGGGCACTGCCCTTGCTTTTATTTATTTTTCCAGGGAAAAAGTAGATTTTCTGGTGCTGGAGGTGGGGCTGGGAGGAGCCATCGATTCCACAAATGTTGTGGTGCCAATGGTGTCAGTCATTACCAATGTGGCCATGGACCACATGGAATACCTGGGCAGCACCGTAGAGGAGATAGCAGCTGTAAAGTCCGGCATAATAAAAAAAGGAGTTCCTCTGGTTACGGCAGCCGCAGGTGAGGCCCTGGGGGTAATAATGCGAAAAGCTGAAGAGATGGGATCTGCTGTTACCATTGTGGGCAGGGATATACGGTGGCAGGGTCTGGGACACCAAACAGGCGGTCAGTATCTTGATATTTCAGGAAAAAGGGGAGAGTATAAGAATCTTTTTCTGCCTCTGATGGGAAGCCACCAGCAGGTTAACGCGGCCACAGCGGTGGCGGCTGTCGAAGTGCTGGCTGATTTAGGCTCTATCGGGCCTGATTTTACGGTGAGAAAAGGGGTATTCTCAACAGACTGGCCGGCCAGACTGGAAATAGTAAAGGAGAGCCCCATCGTGATCATAGATGCTGCCCATAATTATGACGGTGCGGTTTCACTGAGGAAAGCACTGGATGATTATTTCCCGGGCAAAAGAACCATACTTGTCATGGGCATGCTGGGAGACAAGGAGAGGGCTAAGGTAATGGCCAGGCTGGCCCCCGGAACAGACGCAGTGATTGTCACAAAGCCCAACAGCCCCCGGGCAGGTGACTGGCAGATGCTGGCAGAAGAAGCCGAAAAGCATGTGAGCCGGGTAGAAGTGATCCAAAATATACCAGACGCAGTTTGGGCCGGAATTGGCATGGCCGGTCCGGAAGACCTGGTGGTAATTACAGGGTCTTTTTACATGGTGGCGGAGGCCAGGGAAGTAATAATGGCGGGAAAGTAATTAAAGACCAGACAGTAAATAGATGTATAGTTTTTTAATATTCTCCCCCCACATAAAGGATATAAAAGTGCCCATGGAGAGGAAAGGACCGAAGGGAATCGGGTCCTTTCCTCTTTTGCAGCGGGTTATTAATAATATTGCCCCGGTCAGGCCCGCCGTCAGGCAGGCCAGAAAGACCGCCAGGAGGGAAAGTGGCCAGCCCAGAATAATGCCTATAAAGGCCCCGTACTTTACATCTCCCATGCCCATCCCCCCCCTGCTGACTATGTTTAGGAGAAGGAGGAACCCGGCAGTGAAGATAATGCCGGAAAGTGCGCTTATCAGGGTGTGCTCCCGGGTAAGGGGCAGAAAAATTGCGCCTGCTATAAGGCCGGCCAGAACCAGGCTGTTGGGGATTATATAATAATCAAGGTCTATGAAGGTTACCAGCAAAAGCAGTGCCGTAACCAAAATATATTTTATGAGGACAGTACCGGCCCCAATTTTAAAATAGACCAATAAAAAAAGCAATGCTGTTAAGAACTCTATAAATGGATAGCGAGGACTGATAGAGGCCCCGCAATAATGGCAATTTCCCCTGAGAATAATGTAACTGGCTATAGGGATAAGGTCTATGGGCATGAGTCTTGTCCTACATGAGGGGCATTGGGGCAGAGGTGTTAGAAGAGGCTTTCCGGAAGGTATGCGGTGTATGCATATATTTATGAAGCTGCCGGAGAAAAGCCCCAGCAGGGCAATTAAAAGGGCCGGAAAAAACCGTTCGCTCATGGTGGTCTCCCCGTTGGGTAAAATAAATCGGTGCCTAATAGGGCACCGTCATGATTTCTGTGCTTAGTTACAATAATTTACTTTAAGGCCTTAAGCTTATCATTCAACAATAGCTCCTGTTGGCCGGGAAAAACAGTCAGCAGGTCGCGCAGCACTTTAAGCTTGTCCACGGGCAGGTTATTGATCAGCAGCTGGACCTCGTTTTTAAGCTTTTCCTCGGACTCCCCGGGTATACTTTTGGACTCCATCAGTATGGAAGGTGAAACTCCCAGGCCAAGGGCTATCTTTTGCAGAGCCTTTATACTGGGTGTTTTTAAACCTCTCTCCACCTGACTGATGAATTCATGGCTGTACCCAGCCCGTCTGGCCAGTTCGCTCTGGGATATCCCCAGCCGTAATCTCATGGTCTTAATGTGATCCTTAAACATAGAAAAACTCTCCCTTGACGCTGCCTGCCACCGGATAAGCAGTGTAAGTAATTAAAATTCTGTAATTAGTCTGGAAATCCTCCTATTGGGACAAAAAAATTGATTTTTTTCCAGAATAAAGGCTACTGGTTTGGCGGCAGGTGAAGGCTGGTTTTTGCAGGATGTGAGTTATTATTTTTTCTTGCTTTTAATCAATTCAATATTTTTGTTAATCTCCTCCATAAGCCTCTGTTCAGCTTCTCCACAGACCTTGGACACCGGTAGAGGCTTTGCTGAATACACTCCGGAAACAGGCTTTATTCCTTTTTTGGATTGGGCTGACTTCTTGGTTCCCTGTTTGATGTCATGTGTTTTCACTGTGTTTACGGGAGTGGATTTGCCGCCGGGCGGAGTTGATTTTAGGGTAGGCGCTATTTTCTCAATTGCTGCAGCTACTTCCTTACGAGCCACCACTATATCCTGTATACCTTCAGGCTTCGTATTTTCAGGACTATCTACCTGACCGGGCACTTCAGTAGAAGTATCATTCTTCTCGGGCAGGGTTTTGGATTCGGTCAGGAGCTGTATGCTGTTATACAGGTCATTGGTCTGAAGCCAGGCCTGTTCCAGCTTAAGGGCGTCTTCCAGTGTCCCCTCCGGTCCGGTAATTGTATCCAGTTCATTTTTTAGCTGATCAAAACGATCAATGAGCCCGGTAAGGCCGTCTTCAACTTTTTTCACCATTTGAGAAAAAGAACGGACAGCATTCTCTTTCAGGGAAAGACATTTTTCATTTAGCAGGGTCATTCGCTGCAGGTCCGATTTGCTAAGCCTGGTATAGTTTGAGGCCAGATACTGTAATTCTTTAATAGCATCTCTGTACTCAACGAAGTTCAAAAATAAAACCCCCTTAAAATGGAATATATTACCATTCTACGGGGGTTGTTAAAAACCTTTTTTATAATAAAAATAAAAAGCCGTGCTTATCACGGCTTCTAATTTTCGTTAGGCCAGATGTTGTCTTTTTTCCTAAAAACCATAGAGAATACAGATATGACAATAATTAGAGGAACTGCACTCAATATCAATAAACCTATCTCAGATTCCACGGAGTATTATCTCCCTCCTTTGAATGATAAATTATCATGGTTTCATAAAAAAGTAAAGGTCGTAAATATACCAAAAAGGGTGAAAAGAAATTGTTTTATGGAGATAGGATTATATTATTAAGTTTTTTAAAAGGATATTCATTTATGATATCATTTATAACCGCAGACCAGTCGGACAGTCTTATAAAAAATAGCCCGCCGGAGGCGGGCTATTTAATCTGTACATATAATGATCTCTCGTCAGGACGGTATTGTGCTTCAAATTTTCCTTTTTTAATGATGTTGAATTGGTTAAAAAATCCTTTTCCAAACACCTTTGTTTTCCGTACCTCCATACCTCCGCTTTCAACAGCCCTTATCCGAATAGTTTGATTATCTGGATCAAAGGCCAGTTCTATTCGATTGGTTGCTAATTTTTCTCTTGCCACATTATTTAGCACAATAGAGGTTTTTGATAGGGAAACTATGGGAGCTTTCTCCTGTTTCTCTCCTCTGGGTCTGTATACTTCAAAAGCCAACTATAATACAACTCCTTTGGGTTTTTAATGTATTATAACCAATTATAGAAGGGAGGTAAACCCTTAACCTAAAAATTTTTATTAATCATTTAAAATAATCACTAGGTCTGGATTATTTTTCCTAATGAGATATGTTTTGAGTGCAGAACAACTCTATGCTGAAAGGACTTTTCTACATGAGTTGGGGTATTGTTTTTAACTGATTATATTTGTTATATGTTCATAACAATACAAGTATTTACTTAAATAAAGATGAATACAATTAAAAGGAGGGAAGGGTTATGTTATAATATCAATGTCCTTTAAAATAGAATGAGGAGTGATTGTGTGACTCTTTTTGTGGCAGTAATATTGGGCATAGTCCAGGGACTTGGCGAGTTTTTGCCCATTTCCAGTTCGGCGCACCTTGTGCTTACACCATGGGTTTTTAACTGGAAGGACCCAGGCCTTTCCTTTGATGTGGCCCTTCATCTGGGGACATTGGTGGCCGTTCTGGCATTTTTCTGGAAAGACTGGCTGCAGCTTACCGTGGAGGGCTTAACAGGGAAGCGGAGCCGCGAGGGGAGAATGTTCTGGTATCTGGTAGCGGCCACTATACCAGGAGCAGCCTTTGGTTTTTTACTGGAAGACTACATTGCCACTATATTTAGAAACCCCCTGCTTATCGGGATATTGCTTATTATAATGGGTATAATTCTATACCTGGCCGACAGGCTTTCCCCGGCCTGGAAAGGACTGTACCAGATGAGGCTGAAGGACAGCCTGATAATAGGGCTATCCCAGGCCTTCGCCCTTATCCCCGGGGTGTCCAGGTCCGGTATAACCATGACGGCAGGGAGGATGCTGGGACTGGACAGGGAAACTTCTGCCAGATTTTCATTTCTGCTGTCAACTCCCATAATAATGGGCGCTGGAATTTTGAATTTAAGGAATATTACCCCTGCCGATCTTACACTGCCTTTTATTACGGGAGTGCTGGTTTCGGCAGTTATAGGATTTGTCGCCATCAAGTTTCTGCTTAAATTCCTTGTCAATAACAATTTTACCGTGTTTGTGATATACCGCTTTGTACTGGGGACAGCCATAATTATGCTGGCGCTTTCCAGGGGCTGATGATTGTTAAACTTTAGCGTCAAATAGCGGCATAAAATAAATACCTCCCATGGTATAATTTACCATGGGAGGTATTTTGTGGTGGCAAAGAGTCAGAGGCAGGGAGAAATAAACATTAAACGGGAAATACTGGGAATCTCCTTACTGGCTGGTGCATTCCTGGGTATGATCTGCCTGTTAACCCCATCGGCAGGCACTGTGGCCTTTTTTATTGAGAAGGCTATAAGGGCCCTGGCCGGAGAGGGAAGGTTTTTATTGCCCTTTCTCATGCTTTTCTGGGGTATTAAGCTTTTAATGGGAACGGGCCTGGGGGCAATAAACAGGGCCTGGGGGGGGGCGATACTTTTTTTGGTTGCCCTTACCGCCCTGCACGCCTTATCACCGCAAGCCGGGTGGAGGGAAGCGTCCGGAGGATTAGGCGGAGGGCTTTTGGGGGCTGTGTTTTATTTTGTATTCTACAGGTCTTTTGGCCTGGTCGGTACCTTTATTATACTGGGGGCACTTTTTTTGGTAGGGCTGCTTCTGTGTGCCAACGCTCCTCTTCGCTCTTTGGGATCATCACTGGGTAGCCGGCTGGTCAATTTTTACAGCAGCATAAAGGGGTGGCTAAGTGATTTTATTTTTGAAGAGGTTGAAGAAGAGGATAATATTCCTGTAATAATTGATAACACTCGTTCTGAGGGCACTGAAGAGGGCCCGGCGAGCCTGCCTGCTGAAATTCTTGGGGATGCCGCAGCCAGGGAGGTAGAGGACAGTGAGCCGCGGGGAACAGTTTTGAGGTTGGTCAGGCCGGGAGAATACGGTCTGGATAGCCTGTCACCGGGGGAAAAGCAATCAGGTCCGGATGGGACAGGTCAGCAGGGGTATTATAAGCTCCCCCCCTTTTCCATGCTATCAAGGCCCGCCAGGAGTAAAAATGTCCGGAATAATAAAGATATATCAGAAAATATAAGAATACTTGAGGAGACCCTGGATAATTTTGGGGTGAGGGCCAGAGTCACACAGGTTTCACGGGGCCCGGCCATTACCAGGTATGAAATTCAGCCTCCTCCCGGCATTAAGGTCAGCAGGATAGTTGGTCTGGCTGACGACATTGCCCTCAGCATGGCATCGCCGGATGTAAGGATCGAGGCGCCAATTCCCGGTAAGGCTGCAGTGGGTATAGAGGTCCCCAATATTGAAATAACCATGGTGCACCTGCGAGAGCTTTTAGAGACTGAACAATTCAGGGAGGCGGCCTCAAAGCTTACTGTGGTGCTGGGAAAGGATATCGCTGGAAATCCTATTATGGCAGACCTCACCAGAATGCCTCACCTTCTTATAGCCGGGGCCACCGGGGCGGGTAAAAGCGTCTGCCTTAATACTATAATTTCAGGCATTCTTTTTAAAGCTACCCCCGAAGAGGTCAAATTTCTCATAATAGACCCTAAAATGGTGGAGCTTACCACATATAACGGCATACCTCATCTTATTTCCCCGGTGGTGACCGACCCCAAGAAGGCAGCCAACGCGCTTCGCTGGGCGGTCAAGGAGATGGAATACAGGTATGAGCTTTTTGCTGCCGCCGGGGTGAGGGATATAACCAGGTACAATACTGCCAGGGGAAAAAAGGATAACATTGTAAACCCCCTTCCATTTATAGTTGTAATAATAGATGAACTGGCCGACCTTATGATGGTGGCTCCCGCTGATGTGGAAGATTCTATTTGCCGCCTTGCCCAAATGGCCAGAGCTGCCGGGATGCACCTGGTTATAGCCACCCAGAGGCCCTCGGTGGATGTAATAACCGGGCTGATAAAGGCCAATATTCCTTCCCGGACATCCTTTGCGGTTTCATCACAGGTTGACTCCAGAACCATTCTGGATATGGGAGGGGCTGAAAAGCTTTTGGGCAAGGGCGATATGCTTTTTTTCCCGGTAGGCGCCCCCAAGCCCATCAGGGTTCAGGGAGCATACCTTTCGGACAGGGAGGTAGAGACCCTGGTAAGTTTTTGGAAAAAGCAGGCCGAGCCTGTGTATAACGAAACTGTTATAGGTGAGATGCAGAAAATGAATCAGGAGGATAATCATGATGATGAGCTGCTTCCCCGGGCAGTGGAACTTTTTATAGAGTCTGGTCATGCTTCCATTTCTTTGCTGCAGAGAAGATTGCATATAGGATATGCCAGGGCTGCCAGGCTGGTGGATATTATGGAGAGGAGAGGAATTGTAGGTGGATTTGAGGGAAGTAGGCCAAGGGCGGTATTAATGACGCTGGAACAGTATGAGACATCCTTCAAGGAGAAGGGAAATAAAAAAATTTTTTAAAATATAGAGGAAATTCGGAAATGTTGTCGAAACATGCAACAGAATATAGATAAAAAGTGTAAAAATACCATCCATTTTAAATTGTGCGGGCGCAGTTAATAAAAGTAAGTATTTTGACAAAAAAAAAGGATATCATAAGGAGTGATTATATTGCCCCGGAAGCGGTTTTTTCCGTTTGGCGGGGTTGATTGATTTCTTTTGAAATCCTGGTGGTTTTTGATGATAAAGAATATCACTGTGGAAGAGGCCCTTGGCATTGGCAGTGCTGTTATTGTAGACGTCAGGTCCGAAGAGGAATACGGGGATACTACTATACCAGGTGCGATAAATGTTCCGCTGCTTAATAACGAAGAGAGGGCCAGAGTGGGGACTGTATACAAGCAAGTCAGCCCCGTAGACGCAAGAAAGCTTGGGATGGAACTGATTGCCCCCAAGCTGGTGGAATTGGTCAATACTATAGAAGCAAAGGCCGCCCCGGGTAAAAAGGTCATACTTTTTTGCTGGCGCGGAGGTTTGCGCAGCCAGTTTGTTTCATATGTGCTGGATTTGATGGGCTTTGACGTATACAGGATAAACGGGGGCTATAAGGCCTACCGCAGGTATGTTAATGCTTATCTCAACGAGTCTGTGCTGCAGCACCGGGCTGTTGTTACACATGGACTTACAGGTGTGGGCAAAACACTGGTATTAAGAGAATTGCTTAAAATGGGTATGCCAGTTCTTGATCTCGAGGGCCTGGCTGTTCACAGGGGATCTGTATATGGGAAAATAGGTCTTCCTCCCTCCCCCGGCCAAAAACAATTTGAGGCTCTTTTATTTGAAGAGCTTAGAAGGGCTGAAGAAAAGGGAGTTTTCCTGGTGGAATGTGAAAGCAGGAGACTGGGCAGGCTTCTGGTTCCCATTCCGCTTATGAATGCCATGAAAAATGGGTATCGAATACTTCTATACACTTCCCTGGAAGTAAGGATAAGGCGTTCTATAGAGGAATATACGGCCGGGGCCAGGGATAAGGACGTTGTGCCCCAGTTGCTGGAAGCTACCAGTGCACTGGTGAGGTACCTGGGTAATAAAAAAGTGGAAGAGATCAACTCATATATTACCCAGGGGCAGATAGACAAGGCTGTGGAACTTCTACTGGTGGAGTATTATGACCCTCTTTATAAATACCCTGACAGGCCTGCCCCGGAATACCATATATCAGTGGATACCACTGATATAAAGTCTGCCGCTGATCAAATATATAAATTTGTCAGCGCTCTTAATGAGTACAATGTCCCGGTGAGTGGAGGTGTGCCCATTGGAAATTGGGAAGGCTCTAAAGGAAGCAAGGGAATCAAAGGGGATGTCCCTGGAAACTGCTGAAGAAAACACCAAAATACGCCGTAAGTACCTTGATGCCCTGGAACAGGAAAACTATCATTTGCTTCCCGGGAAGGTATATGTAAAAGGGTTTCTGAAGAACTATGCTGGTTTCCTCGGGCTTGATGCGGATGAACTGGTTTCCCAATACGCCGATAGTTCTTCTGCGCCGGAAAGAGAGGACGATAGAGCCGGTGACAAGCTTACAAAGATTGAAAAGACGCCTAAAACAAGCTATTTTAAAATAGCATTGGGACTGACTGCGGTAGTGGCGGCAATCTATATAGCGGTTCCGGCCCTGACAGGGCTTTACGAAGGAGCCGGAAAGCCTGGTCCTGGTAGTATTGATAATAAGAATATATCGGGAAACAAATCCCCTGTAGAAAACACTCCTACCCCAGGGCAGGGGGAAAGGAATACCGGGCAGGGGACAGAGTCCCCGGTGCAAAAGGGTGTAAACCTTACCCTTAATATAACCGACGACACCTGCTGGATGTACGTGGAAATTGACGGTAGCCCCGCCTATCAGGGCACTGTGCTTTCCGGGCAGGTAAAAGAGTTTAAAGGTGCGGAAAGAGTATACATCAGGCTGGGCAACGCTGGTGTGGTGGATGTGGAGTACAACGGGCAGAAGCTGGGTGTTCTTGGTGAACGGGGAAAGGTTGTGAACAAAGAGTTTACAGCGTCCCAGGGTTAACGGTCTAAAACCACCCCTAAAAGGGGTGGTTTTTTCATAGCCTTACTTTGCGGAACTGGCAGTGAAGGCCCTCTTTCTCCAAAAGCTGCCTTTTATCTGGAAAAACAGCTGCTGAGCCATTTAACCCCAGGTCCTTAAAACACCGCTCCAGTGCATCCACAGTAATTGTATTATTGGTCCGCCGGTTAGTAAGGCTTTCCGTGCAGCTTTCAAGGTGATCGGGCAAATGCAGCCCAATGAGGTCATTGATGTGTTTGTCCCCCATAAGCTCACTCCTGACTTTGATATATATATTATGTTAAATTACTACTGGTAAAACGGCATCAGCTGAGGGGCCTATTGGACATGAGAAAAAAGCCTTATTTATGACACATTAATCCCATTAGATACATATTATTACTCTTGCCTTTCCGAAGTGCAAAAGGTATAATGTAGTTCCACACACCAGTGGTTATAAGTACGGTGAGCAATCGCTGCCTCCTTTTGGAGGTAGAGGAAAGTCGAGACACGCATACCCTTTGGGTATAAAAAGGTGCCCGGTGTAAGCCGGGGCAGGGCGACCTGACGACGGCAAAAGGAACTGTACGCAGTTTTGAGTAGCTGTAAAGTGCCACAGAAACTATGTCACCGGGTGACCGGTGAGTGCAAGGGTAAACTCCGCCAGCGTGCAACCCAAATAGGCAGTTTCTAACTGCGGGTAGGGGCATCCCCAAAAGGGGAAGGGATAAGTATCCCTAGATAGATGATTGCTTGAAAAAACAGAATCTCGCTTACAGCCGTGCTTACAACAAGGTGTGTAATAAAAAAATAACCTCGCTAAAAAAGCGAGGTTTATTTTTTAGCTGTCAGCTATCAGTCATCAGTCGTCAGTTATCTTGAGGCCGCTATTTGCGGCCCTTTTTCTGTTTACTGATGGCTGAGCGCTGATAGCTGATAGCTTATTTAGCGCCTGTTCCACCTGTTTTCGGGTGGTACAATACCGGTATAGTTTGTTTCCGGCGGACTGTTTGCAGGATTGCCATTTCCTGGCGGTGGGTTATTTATTATGCCTCCAGGCCCGTGGATGTCGCATATCCGGGTGGGTGCCCGAAGCTGGTAGTCGGCAACGTAATCAGGAACCTCATAGGGAACCTTGACCAGGTTCCTTATAACCCTGTCCGGGCAGTTACTGCTGGGTAAAAGGCCGGAAGTGGCGCATATTTCCACCAGTACATGACTAGTATCAACCTCTGTGGGGATGGTTCCCACGGCGAACAGGTCGGAAACCTGATGGTCTGCAGGGGTGTTGGGTCCCGGTTGGAGGCCGGATTTACTGTCCACGGTGTACGATGTAATTCCTGAGGGACTGCGAAAATCACTGGCCGGGACATTCTTTAATGACTCGCTCATTATTTTGCGCCACATTTTTGCAGGGAAGTCTCCGCCATAGGCGTCAAACATTGGTGTAGGGTTGTCGTAGCCCATCCAAACCACACCGGCCAGCTGTGGGGTGACCCCGGCAAACCAGATATCCTTGCCCTCATCTGTAGTTCCTGTTTTTCCAGCGGCAGGGCGCCCGATGCCGGCGTTTGTACCTGTTCCTCCCTGGATCACCGACTTAAGCATATCTGTAAGGAGGTAGGCGGTGGTGGCCTTCATGACCTGCCTGGGCCTGGGATTGTATTCTTCAAGCACAGTGCCGTCTGCTCCCTCGACCTTAAGAATAGTAACAGGTTCGTTAAATACCCCGTTATTGGCTATTGCCCCGTATGCTGCGGCCATCTGCAGCGGTGTGACCTCTTCGGTTCCAAGGGCCATACTGGCTCCCACCGACCTGCTGTCTATCTGGAAGCCCAATCCTGAGGCGAACTCTATGGCCTTGGGAATGGTCACATGGTCCACCAGAAGCTTTACTGCCACAACATTTATGGAACTGGTCAGAGCCCTGCGCAGGGTAACCAGACCCATGTATTTCTTGTTGCTGTTAGTTGGCTGGTAGTTGCCGTACTGTACCGGAGAGTCGTCAACCACCGAGGCCGGCCCCATTCCTGCATACTCAATGGCCGGTCCGTAAGCGATAATAGGCTTAAATGAAGATCCCGGCTGGCGTCCGGGCTTCCTGGTGGCCCTATTCCAGCCAAGCCTGCTGGTGTGCTCCCTGCCTCCCACGATTGCCCTCACCTGGCCATTGGAGGGGTCCAGTACAACCACGGCCCCCTGGGGCTTTTCATTCTTCTTGGGAGGCGGGAAATTACCATTATCTGACATTATATTTTCGGCTATGGTCTGTATTTTGGGGTCCAGGGTGGTATAAACCTTCAGCCCCGAGTTATATACCTGCTCATCACCATATTTTTTTATAAGATCTTCAGTAACATAATCTACAAAGTAAGGGTAGGGGTACTTTGAAGGAGATTTGGTTATTTTTATTTCTTCTTTTATAGCCTTCTCCCGATCGGAAGCTGAAATGTAGCCATAGTCCACCATCAGCTGCAGTACTATCTCCTGGCGCTGCTTGCCCTGGTGGGGCTGATTATCCGGGGTGGCCTTGGCGGCAAGGGGTGTGTAATAATTTGGACTCTTGGGGATCCCTGCCAGAAGAGAGGCCTCGGCAAGGGTCAGATCCCCGGTGTCTTTTTTGAAATAGGTCTGCGCGGCGGCCTGTATCCCATAGGCGCCCTCACCGAAGTATATTTTGTTAAGGTACATTTCAAGTATTTCTTCTTTTGAAAAGTTGTGTTCTACCCGGACTGCCAGAATAACTTCCTGTATCTTTCTTTTGAATGTTTTTTCAGGGGAAAGGAAGGACAGCTTAACAAGTTGCTGTGTTATGGTACTGGCCCCCTGGTGTTTTCCCCCACCGGTGATATCAGCAATAGCTGCTCTAAAAATCCCCAAAAAGTCTACCCCATGGTGCTGGTTGAAACGGTGGTCCTCAGCTGCCAGAAAAGCCTGCTGAACAGTAAGCGGAATATCATTAAGAGAAACAGGGACACGGTTTTCCACCCCTATTTTGGCCACCAGCCTATTGTCCTTATCATAAATAAGTGTAGAATTCGATGAGAAAAGGGCCTCAGTGTTCCAGGCAGGAATGTCTTTTATGCTGACAGCCAATAGGCCAATAGCTGTTACGCCCAGTAACATGATAGACAGAAGCCCAAGGAAAAGTAGGAGCCTTGTGGTTTTCACTCTTCTCTTTTGCTTGGAATTCCTGGACAAAAACTATACCCCCTCCAGTTGTAGTTACAGGTCATTATACCACAACTGCAGCAATTATTTATACGGATTTACCCTTTCCCCGGCGCAGGCCTGCCGGAGGATAGTTTCTGATGTTGTTTGCGATTATATAGAAATCTTTTTTTTATTAACACGGCATATAATGATAGGACCTATTAATAAAACTGGGCAGGCAGGTGTGAAAAGTGTTTAAACGCAGAAGGCCTTTTAAGAAAGCTTTTCTTTTTGTAGTTACGGTAGTTTTCCTGGTGGCCCTCTGGTCATTGGATATGCAGATAAGAAAGACACTTTATGAAATGGCCGAAGTGAGAGCGGTCCAATTGGCCACAGAGGCTGTATATAATGCTGTCCTGCAAAAGGTGGCCGGGGAGGGTATGCTTTATGAGGACCTTATAATAGTACATAAGGACAGTGCCGGCAATATAGTTCTCATGCAGGCGGATACAGCAAAGATAAACAAAATAGCCTCTGACACCACCCTGGCGGTTCAGTCTGCCATTCTCAGACTGGGTGAGGAAAGCCTGTATATTCCGCTGGGGCAGATTACAGGGTCATATTACTTGGCCAGCCGTGGCCCTAAGATAAGGGTTGATATAGTTCCCATAGGGACCGTAAGGGTGAATGTGGATGATAGGTTTGAGCAGTCGGGAATTAACCAGACCCGGCACTCCATTTACCTTGTATTTAATACCGACATCCGGGTGGTAGTGCCTCTTAAAAGCGGCCAGGCCAGTGTGGCTACACAGGTACCCGTGGCAGAAAGTATAATAGTAGGGGATGTTCCCTCTACTTTCGTTACGCTTTCGGATGGATTTATAGAAAAAAGTATAAACAGGTAAATTTAAAGGTAAAATAAATCTGAAGGGATTAAAAGGCATTATCCGGGGAATAAGTATAACTGAGGTAATTTGACGGGGTATATTAAATACTGCCAAAACTTACCTCTTGATAATGTAGTCAGGGGATGGTATAGTTATTCTTGTCGCCCGGTGAGGTGGCAAAAAAAGCCGGTGGGTGACGGGGACAATCCGTAAACTGCAGGCGATTACAAAATAGTTTTTTAGACAAAATATGTTGACAATGAAGATGTGCTGTGGTACTATAAAGAAGTGTCACAAAACACACAAAACGGTCCTTGAAAACTAAACAGAAGAGTAATGATGGACATTCTCGAGGTTCGAGGTTCGAAGTTCGAAATTCGAATCCGGGAAAAACAATTAAGCCAGATGAGAAGTCTTCACCCGGGAGACCGGGAGGAGACGGAAACGTCAAAGAAATGAGAGCTAACAAGCTTTTTCATAAAAGATTTTATGGAGAGTTTGATCCTGGCTCAGGACGAACGCTGGCGGCGTGCTTAACACATGCAAGTCGAACGGAGACTTAGAGGAAGTTTACTGAATCTAAGTTTTAGTGGCGGACGGGTGAGTAACGCGTGGATAACCTGCCCACAAGACTGGGATAACGCCGGGAAACTGGTGCTAATACCGGATAAGCTCTATGGGGTGCATGCCCTGTAGAGGAAAGGGGAAACCCGCTTATGGATGGATCCGCGTCCCATTAGCTAGTTGGTGGGGTAAAGGCCTACCAAGGCGACGATGGGTAGCCGGCCTGAGAGGGTGGCCGGCCACACTGGGACTGAGACACGGCCCAGACTCCTACGGGAGGCAGCAGTGGGGAATCTTCCGCAATGGGCGAAAGCCTGACGGAGCAACGCCGCGTGAGTGACGAAGGCCCTTGGGTCGTAAAACTCTGTCTTCAGGGAAGAAAAAAATGACGGTACCTGAGGAGGAAGCCCCGGCTAACTACGTGCCAGCAGCCGCGGTAA
>JUEB01000023.1 GCA_000802095.1 Peptococcaceae bacterium BICA1-7
CAGGGCGGTGACGGCCTTCACCAGGGCGGCGTCGGTTACCTCGGGCCTCAGGGGAACCTCCCTGACCTTGCCGCCCTTGCCGGTTACCGTCAGGCTTCCGGTGAGGAGGTCGAGGTTCCTCAGGCGTATGCCGCAAAGCTCGCTGACCCGGACGCCGGTGTACAGCAGCGCCATGACGATGGCCCTGTCCCTGGGGCTGACCCCGCCGCCCCGGACGAAGTGGAGCAGCCTCTCGATCTGCCCCTCGGTGTACACCTCCACCTGCCTTTCGCTCCCCGAGGCCACCCTGACCCTGTCCCTGCGGGGGTCCACCACGGTCTCCTCCATGAGGCCAGTGGCTACGAGGTGCCTGTTGAAGCTGGCCAGGCTGTTGACCTTCTTGTTGACTGTGGCGGCCTCGTAGCCCCTCTCCAGCAGGTGGTTCCTGAAGCCGGTGATGTGGGACCTTTTGATCTGTCCGGTGAATCCCTCGCCCACGTCACTGAGGTGGGCCAGAAATCCGGCAACGTCTCCGGCGTAGCTTTCGATGGTCTTTGGGCTTTTGCCGTCCTCGGCCAGGTGGCGGCGGAAGGCGTCGACGTATTCCTCCGGTGTTAACGGATTCTCCGCTGTAGTCCCTGTGGGCAATCTTTTGGGAGGGGGGATTACGAGGGTATGGACAGTCCCGCTCCGGTGCCCCTGCGGGCAAATTTTTTGCACTGTGGTTTCCTCCTTTCCGGGCATGGAAAAAGGCCAACGGTTTGGTTTCCGTTGGCCTTGGTTTTTGGCTTGCTGCATTATTGAAATTATGCGGTCAGTTTCGTGTTTTAGAAATATTGTGATTCTTGGAATCTTACGGTTCCATCAACAACCGTAGTAATTTTGCAGCCATTAATATGTATTTTTGCAGTGATTTCAGTGATATTCTTTATCTTATCTTTTCTTGCTAAAGCTTTTGGCATATTCTAATTTTTTTATCTGTGTTGTGTTTAAATGCTGTTTAATAGGCTCGTAAAGCTCTATGACTTTACTGAAATCCTTTCTTTTCCAAGCATCATTTGCTCTATTCTCCGTTATCTTTAACATTTCTTCTGTATAAGCAGTCTGTTGTCTCTGCAATTTCATTTCTGAAATTTTTTTGTAATACTGGTATTGTCCCGCGAGCGCTTCTTTTCCGTGTATCCTTAATAGTTTGGCTAGCTCCCCAACAGCCTTAGATATACTTCTTGGGTTACTTGCTTGATAAAAGGGCAAAACCTTCTCACTACTTGCAGAATTCTCTATGATGTCTTTGATCCCAATTCTCAGTTTGTTTTGGTAATCCTCCGGTATTAGCCCAATTTCCACATAAACCTCATAAGAGATTTTCTCATGATAGATATTTAAATAAACTTTATCGGTTTGGAATTTTACACAATATGGGTCTGAAAAGACGCAACGATATCCGTAGTCACTTATGAGATATTCAAAGTGCCTCTTTACTTCTTCTTGAAAGCCAAGTAAATTCCTTTCTGTAACATCAATAGTACCCATTATCTCTCTCCTTATCTACCAGGTGGATACCAATAACCATCTGAGTATTTCCAGCCATGATTTTTTAGTAGATTTCGTTCTGCCCCCAAAAAACCAACATTATCCATGGGATATGGTGAAACATCTTTAATTGGGTTTCCTCTTTTGATAATCTCACGCAGCACACCTGAATTCTGCTTCCAATTGGCCTTTGGGCTTCCTAGATCTGGTAATAAGTCTGCAACTCTAAATTCCCCTGAACTTATGGCTCCCGGTTTATTTAGGTCACTCATTTTTCCTATTACCGCTGTCTCAGCTTTACTCGCCCCCTTAGGTGAGAAACTGTCGTCACCTTTTGGGGTGGCAACCGTTTCCAGTTGCCACCACCATTTTATCACACCGCCTTCTGTTCTGGTAGGGTGGGCATGACGTACGCCGTCTTGTGCTTCATCATCCCGTAGATGATGTTGACCAGCCTTCTCATGACGCACACCAGGGCCTGGACCTTGGTCTTGCCCTCCCTGATTTTCCGCTGGTAGTAGTCGAGAAACACCGGGTTGCGGGGTATCCCCGACCCCTTGGACACCTGCACCTGCTGGATGGCCAGGAAGTAGAAGATGCCGTGGAGCTCCCTGTTGCCCTGCTTGCTTTTCTGATCCTTCCCCTTGCCTGCGGAGCTGAACTTTATGGGAGCGATGCCCGCGAACCTGGCCAGCTTGTCGGCACTGGAGAATCTCGATATGTCGCCAATCTGGGAGACCAGGGCGCAGGCCGTGACGGTGTCAATCCCCGGCATTGTGTCGAGCCTGTACCCCAGCAGGTCCACGGTCCTCTTCAGCTCTTTTTCCACCTCTCCGATTTCCTTTTTCTTGAACCTGACGTCCCTGACGATGCTCCTGACGATGAAGTCCCTGGCCTCCTGGTACTCCCTTTTCGTCTCTCCGTCCTTTTCAACGAGGGCCAGTATCTTTTTGGCCTTGTTGGTGGAGCAGGCGTTGTGGCTGTGGCTTCTGAGTAGCACCGCCAGATCCTCAACCAATGTGTCGGACAGCAGGTGGGGGGAGGGGTACTCCTCCCAGAAGGCCAGGGCGGTGTTGCCGTCCACGTCGGAGAAGAACTTGCGGTAGCTGGGGTAGTGGTGGGCCAGTTGGTTGTGCAGTTGGTTAACCAGGGCGGTGACGGCCTTCACCAGGGCGGCGTCGGTTACCTCGGGCCTCAGGGGAACCTCCCTGACCTTGCCGCCCTTGCCGGTTACCGTCAGGCTTCCGGTGAGGAGGTCGAGGTTCCTCAGGCGTATGCCGCAAAGCTCGCTGACCCGGACGCCGGTGTACAGCAGCGCCATGACGATGGCCCTGTCCCTGGGGCTGACCCCGCCGCCCCGGACGAAGTGGAGCAGCCTCTCGATCTGCCCCTCGGTGTACACCTCCACCTGCCTTTCGCTCC
This sequence comes from Peptococcaceae bacterium BICA1-7, assembly GCA_000802095.1. Lineage (GTDB taxonomy): Bacteria > Bacillota > Desulfotomaculia > Desulfotomaculales > Desulfocucumaceae > BRHc4a. The sequence continues at coordinate 2,935 of JUEB01000023.1, forward strand.
CCGAGGCCACCCTGACCCTGTCCCTGCGGGGGTCCACCACGGTCTCCTCCATGAGGCCAGTGGCTACGAGGTGCCTGTTGAAGCTGGCCAGGCTGTTGACCTTCTTGTTGACTGTGGCGGCCTCGTAGCCCCTCTCCAGCAGGTGGTTCCTGAAGCCGGTGATGTGGGACCTTTTGATCTGTCCGGTGAATCCCTCGCCCACGTCACTGAGGTGGGCCAGAAATCCGGCAACGTCTCCGGCGTAGCTTTCGATGGTCTTTGGGCTTTTGCCGTCCTCGGCAAGGCGGCGGCGGAAGCTCTCCACGTATTCCTCCGGGGCTGCCGGAGTCTCCGCTGTTGTTCCTGTGGGCAGTCTTTTTGGAGGGGGGATTACGAGGGTATGGACAGCCCCGCTCCGGTGCCCCTGCGGGCAAATTTTTTGCACTGTGGTTTCCTCCTTTCCGGGCATGGAAAAAGGCCAACGGTTTGGTTTCCGTTGGCCCTGGTTATTGCTTGCTGCAGAATTGTCATTATGCTGTCAGTTTTGAAGTTCCGAGTTAGACAGCTGAAGAATTCTTGCGCATCTGCCACCTCCCTCGGTAGTTTTGCAGTCAGTTTAATTTAGTTTTGAAGTAAGTTTTACTAATCTGCAACATTGACCTCTATCATCTTACATGCTACTCTAATGAATACCCCATCAATTAATTTTAGATTAACCTGACGCCATTCATCATCAATATTTTTTCGTCCTCCTCCAGGCAGAGGCTGTTTTCCGTACAATGTTTTTACAGTTTGAAGAGATTCATTTATTAAATCTCCTTTTTCATCTATCTTAATACTTTCAATAGTAGCCTCATCCCAATGACCAATAATATTTAGACCAATATAATCTTTACAGCATATATAAAGAGAATTTTTATCCTCACTGTCGATAATCTTAATGCAAACCTTACCAAAATCCATTTCAATTTTTTCTAGTTGCCAATCTGCCCAACTACTATTGTTAATTTTCTCAACAAATCTCATATATTCCCTCCTTGTTTATTATGGCAACCACAATTCGTCATCGAAGAATGACTGAGGTATAGTTGTTTTGTCACTACCCCATGGTCCTGAGGTAACATTTTTTCTTCTTTCAATATGAATGTGGTCAACCGAATGATCAGGATTTTTGGGTCCAATATAATTAGGATCTTCAGGATGAGCTTTTTCCATTCTTACCCTTAGAGGACCTTTACTGTCATTTCCATAGTATTTTCCACCTTGCTGCGTCATTTTCTTTAAATTCTCTTGCAATGCGCCCTTTGTTGCTGGCAAGACCTCTCCATGTGGAGTTACAATGAAATCAGCTTTACCCGCCCCCTCTTTACCCACAATAAATTCAAGAGCATCTAAAGTTACTTTTTTACCTAATATTCGCTGGCCCAAATAACCACTGACTCCTGCTGGCGGTCCTGCAGATATGTATATTTGAGCATCTAATTCATTTGGCGATACAAAGTTTATTACTGGCCCAATTACTGGTGCATTTTTCGCTTCTTCCACGAAGTTCTTTGTTGCACCCGGCGCTTCATTAATAAAAATTACAACACCGTACTTAGCTTCATTCACCGCTTGATTCCAGTCGATATTGTTCAAACCTCTACGAGCACTGTCGACACCTTCATTAAGACCATCCCAGAAATTGATTGCTACCAATACTCCGGGAGGTCTCTCAGACTTAGGACAATCCTCTACCCAACGTAGCCCCAGCGGATCCACATACCTCAACGGGTTATTCAGCACATACGGATACGGGTTCAGCGTTCCCGGCTGAGTCAGGTTTCCGGCCCAGGGGTCCTGGGAGATGAACCTGCCTACCTCAGGCTGGTAGTACCTGGCCTGGGCGTAGTACAGCTCGGCGAAGTGGTCGTAGGTGTAGCCGGTGTAAGCTATGGCGTTGTCGGGGCCGGACCAGTTGGGGTCCAGCTTTACCGCTCCCAGAGGACGGCCGAATTCGTCGTAGTTGTAGTGGGCCGAGGTCTTGCCGCTGCTGCCGATGACCTTGTTTACTGTACCCAGGTCGTCGTGCTGGTAGTACAGGGTGTCCCACTGATCCACGTAGGCCGTTTCGGTCCCGGAGGGTATCCAGCCGTTGTCGTGGTCATCCAGGGCTATGAAGTCCGTGCTAATCAGTTCCAGGCCGTAGGTGTAGCGCTGGATCTGGCTGTGCTCTCCGTAGCTCATGAGCAGGTTGTCGTAAGCTTTTGTGTAGTCCACCACGTTGTGCTGGGCCATATAGTGCCGGTTGAACTGCTGGCCCCAGCCGGGCTTCGGGTTGCCTGCGTGTGACGGCGGCCCGGGATTTTTGTTCTTCAATTCCTGCACGAACTCCGGCGGGCCGCCGGGTCCCGGCGGGAACTCCGGACGGTTGTTGTTTTCGGCCCCGTGGTTGAGGTCGGTAATTACCTGTATCCTCCTGCCCAGGCCGTCATAGGTGTAGGATGTTTTGTCCCCGAATTTGTTTATGGCCTCAATCAGCCGGTTGGCGGCATCAAAGGAATAGGTGTTGAATACCCTGTCACCGCTTCTTATTTCGGTAAGGTTGCCCCTGTTGTCGTAGCTGAGGTCTTTTACGTCCCCGTCGTGGTCCTTTATTCCGGTGAGCCTGTTCAGCGAGTCATACCTGTAATACTTTGCCCCGGTTTTATCCTGCTCACGCTCAACCATGGCCACCCGGTTGCCCAGGGTGTCGTAGTAATAGCTCCTGCCGCCGCCGTTAGCCTCGCTGACACTGACAAGCTGATTCAGGGCGTCGTAGGCAAATGTTTTTTCCTCGTTTTCCTCCAGTTCGTACTCATCGGTCTTACATTTCTGTACAGCGGTTTTATTTCCTGCCGGATCGTATTCATACCGGAAAGAATCGGTTGTATTTCCCCCGGGGTCCCTTTGGGTGAGGGAGATAATGCGGTAAATATCATCATAGTCACGCACCGTTTTGGACCCGTTGGGCAGCTGCGTTTCCACCAGTCTGCCGGCGGGGTTGTAGAGGTAAGACGTTGTCCTGTTAAAAGCATCTGTAACACCGGTCAAACGGTCCAGCTGGTCAAATTGATAGGTTACCCTACTGTCGTCCGGGTAGGTTATGCTCTCTTTCTGCCCAGTGGCGGTCCAGGTGAACTGCTGCACCCGCCCGGCAAAGTCGGTGACCTTCTTTATTCTTCCCAGGGGGTCCAGCTCAAAGCTGTTTGTGCCCAGCCAGTCGGTCATGCCGGTGACATAGCCCTGGGCGTTGTAATCCAGGCTGACCTGCCTGCCATCGCCATATTGTATGCCGGTCAGCTGGTTGTTTAAATCATAATTAAGGGCTGTTGAGTAGCCGTCCCTGTCTTTTATCTCTACCAGGTTGCCGGCGGGGTCATAGCCGTATCCGGTAACGTGTCCTGCTGCGTCCTCCACCGCCACCAGCAGGTTGCGCCTGTCGTAGCGGTAGTAGGTGGGCTGGAGGATAGTGCCCCCGTCCAGAAAATCTCCCGGGCCGTAAACGCCTTCACTCACGCTCTCGCCGGCATTTTCCGCTTCCTCCGGCACGTCTCTCTCTTCCGTATCACCGCTGTCCTGCCCGCTTTCAGGTCCATAAACGTCATCCGTGACGGTTTCCCCTTCTTCCTCCCCGGGCAGGCCGTAAACTGCTCCGGTGACACTGGCCGTGTCGACCTCAATGGCTGCAAGGACTTCCGGGGTGATGGAACGGTACCGGCTCACGGCGGAAAGATTGCCTACCGCATCGTATTGGTATTCAGTATTGTTGCCCAAGGCGTCTATTACTTCCGTCAGCCGCTTCAGAGGGTCGTAGTGGTAAGAGGTGGTATTGCCGTTGAAGTCGGTTACGGATGCCACCTGTCCCCGGGGAGTGTACTCAAAGCTGCGGCTTTGGCCCAGGGCGTCGGTTATTCTATCTATTTGGCCCAGAGGGCTATAGTTATACGAGGTTCTGCTGCCCAGGGGATCAACTGCTTCGGTCACCCTGCGGTTGCTATCGTAGCTCCAGCCATAGCGGTTCCCCTCGGGGTCCTCCCGGCCGGTAAGGTTGCCCACCGGGTCATACTCCATCTGCCAGACCGCCCCGTTGGCCCGGGTGTGTGCCACAACCCTGTCCATCAGGTCGTAGGAATACTCCTCGGTGTTACCCAGTTCGTCGGTGACGCTAACCACCCTGCCGGCGTCATCGTAGCTGAATTTTTTACCAAAGCCCAGCGGGTCGGCTATCTCGGTAATCCTGCCCAGGATGTCGTAAGTATAGGCGGTTGTGTTCCCCAAAGGCTCTTTAACCGAAACCAGCCGGTTTAGCTCATCATAGCCGTATTCTGTAACCGCGCCCCGGGGGTTTGTCTCCCTTAGCAGGTTGTTGTTGGGGTCGTACTCATAACTTGTATCATTGCCCTCGGGGTCGGTGACGGTGGTGAGACGGTTCAGCTCATCGTAGCCGTAAACCGTCCGGCTGCCGTTGGCGTCGACAAAGGCGGTAACATTACCGCATTTATCATACTCATAGCGGGATACATTATTATTCGGGTCCACTACTTTTACTATCTGGTCCGCCCCGTTGTAATGATAGGTGGTGACATACCCCTCCTCGTCGGTGACCGTTTCTATCTTGCCATTGTCATCGTAGGTGTAGGTTTTACTATTATTCTCCGCATCGGTCACCCGGGTGGCCATATTGTTGCCATCGTACCCCACTGCTGTGACGCTGCCCTCCGGATCGGTTACCCGCCTTACCCGGTTGGCGGCGTCGTAGTCGAAGTTGGTGGCGCTGTTCAGGGCATCCACCATTTCCCTGAGGTTGCCGGCCGTATCATATTCAAAGGAGGTTACGGCGCCGTCGGGCACGGTGATGGATTTAACCATTCCCCTTTCGTCGTAGGAAATTTCCGTAGCCCTGCCCAGGGGGTCGGTGGTTTTCAGCAGGTTGCCGGCCTGGTCATATTCGTAAAGGTGCTGTTTGCCGTCCGGAAGTGTCATGGAAACAGGCTTATTCAAATCATTATAGGCAAATGCGGTGGCCCTGCCCGCCGGGTCGGTAGCCAGAGTGACATTTCCGCGCCCGTCGTACTGATAATTGTAGGTGTACCCCTTCTTATCCGTGCGGGACGTCACGTTATCATCGTCGTCATAGGTAAAGCTCTCTTCCTGTCCCAGGGCGTCAATACTCTTTACCATCCGGAATTTATCGTCGTAATGGTAAACAGTGGCCCTCCCCAACTGGTCGGTCAGGGTGGTTGTTTTGCCTCTGTCGTCGTAGTCAAACAGGGTCACTCCGCCCCGGGGGTCCGTTTGCTCAACCACTCTGCCCTTTTCGTCATATTTATTTATATAGCTGCCGTCTCCCCTGGGACTGCGGATACGGGTCAGGTGGAATTTATCGTCATATTCGTAGGTTATTGTTTCCCCCTCGGGCCCGATGAAGGATGTCAGGTTTAAACTGCTGTCATAGCCATACTGAACAGAACGGCCGCTCTGATCGGAAATACCGGTAATGTTACCCGCCTGGTTATAGTCAAGCGTCAGGCTTCCGCTTGCTGTTTTTATTTCTACCAGCTTCAGCCTGTCGTAAGTAAGCCCGGTACTGTTGCCGTTGGGGTCGGTGATTTCAACCAGAAAACCAGCCCGGTTGAAGGTGTAAACGGTATTATCAGGCATGGTCAGGGTGTATGTATCATTGGCGTGGCTCTCCAGCCTGTTATAAACGCCTGCGGGCGCCTGATAGTTGGTGGTGCCCCCTTCACGGGTATAATTCTCCCGGTGGCCATCGGCAAAGATTGCTTCAATTTCACCGCTGCGGTGTATAAGCAGCCGGTGCTCGAAATTGTGGTGCCAGTTCATTCCCAGCCGGCCCAGGTAACTGTCCCTGCTGTTATAGAAGCGGGCGAATTTTATGGGAAAGACTCCGGCCACTTCCAGGTCGGTGTGTTTGTGGATGTAGTTGCCGGTGGCAAGGTTTACCGGGTCTGCGCCAGCACCGTTGCAGCTGATATGTTCTGATCCCAGGAAAAACGCCTCTATCAGCGAGATCAGCCACTGGGGTATTTCCCTTAACACATTGGTTTGTGGATCGTGAATCAGCAGCCGCCAGTATTCCGTCAGAGCATATTCGTCGGTTTTGCTGTTGACCCCGGGCTGAATGCCGTTATCCCCGGCTATGTCATGCAGCCTGTCGTAATCACCGCAAAACTGCTCGGCAATTGTCCCCAGGGTATCCCCTGGTTGGACGATATATTTTAGGAAGTCCAGCCTGCCTGATATTCTCTTTTCAACTAAAACCTTTATTTTTTTAGGCTTGCCATCCGAGCCTGTAACTGTTTTTTCTACCCAGATAAACCTGACAGCGGTTATTTCATAATAGGTTAATTCCGGTATCTGCACATCCAGGGTCCAAGTGGTGCCGCTTATGCTTGCCCGGCTTGTTTCTCCATTTACGGTAACCTCAACCCTGTCTACGTCCTCATCAGAGTCCAGGGGCCCGTACACCACAAAGGTATCCCGGGTTTCATCACCGTTTGGCCCCTCAGCCTCCAGGTTGGGGGCTATGTTGATATCGCTGGTGGGGTGGCTGCTGACTATTACAGTGATGCTGGAGGGATATACTGACCAGTCCGGCTCGCCGGGGGTGGAAGGGGGCAGGGGCCTGGCTTCTATTTTATAGAGGCCGTCCTCCACCATGTTCCCGCCGTCGTCCTTTCCGTCCCACGTCTCGCTGTTTTCCACAAAGCCGCCGGGATATGTTTTGGCTGCTACCAGGGTCCTGATTAGCTCATTCTTCTGGTTAAATATTTTTACCCAGGCGGTCTGCTGGTGTTCAAAATTCCACATTATCTCGATGGTTCCGCCTTCAGTGGGGTTGTAAACAGACGGGTCTAATTTTATATATTTTACCGGGGGGCTGCCGCCCGCCTGATCCTGCGCCCAGACACTTGCGGCAATAAAGGTAGCAGTGACAAGCACTACCAGTACAGACGCCAGTATAGTTAATTTGGATTTGATTTTTACCATGCCGGTACTCCCCCTCTCATTCTTTACAGGCTGTTACGCTGATCCAGGAACTGATAAAGCATTACCGCGGCTTCTGCCCTGGTGGTGTTGTCCTGGGGCCGCAGGTTCTTCCCGTCGCCCTTTATTACTCCTCCGGCCACGGCCGTGTTCAGGGCCTCCCGGGCCCAGCCGCTGATGCTGCCGCTGTCTTCAAAATTCCCCAGGCAGTCCCGCCTCACCGTTTCAATACCGCCATACCTTATAATCATCGCGGCCATTTCCTCCCTGGTGATGGGCTGGTCAGGATAAAAGAGGTTGCCCGGGTAGCCGCCCACCCAGCCGTGCTGCCTGGCTGCTTGAATGGCACTGCAGGCCCAGTGGCCCTCCGGCACGTCCAGGAAGCTTTCGCCGCCCTTCTTCTCCAAGCTCGGACCGCTGCAGCTCGCCAGTATGGCCGTAAACTCCGCCCTGGTTATCTGCCGGTCGGGCCGGAAGGTATTGTCGGTGTAGCCGTTGATTATTCCGTGAGAGGCCATTACCTCCAGGTACCGTTTACCCCAGTGATTTAACGTATCGGTAAAAGCCGCCTGCTTTATCAGCACAGCCACAGGCGACATACTATCCACTACCGAAAGGATTACTTCACCCTTCCTGACCAGGGGCAGGCACATCCATTTTCCATTCCTGTTCTGAAAAACAGCCGCTTTTTTGGGATCATCGCCTGCCAGCCTGCAGGTTATGGCTATACTCAAGGGCTTTTGTAAAGTGGAATCTCCCCCATCCAGCCAGTACACCGGTGAAACCCGAGTAAACCCGGGTATTTCATATGCGTCTTGCCAGGGAATAATATTTACATCCTTTCCGAAAGTACCCGGCTCAAAGGTAAATACAGCCAGTCCGTCCGGGGAGCTTACGGTACACTGCTGGTCCGACTTTATCAGTACGGGTTCCGCATTTACAGCTGTTTTATCCGGGACTGCACCGGCAGCGGAGTCTGCCGCCGGAATCACCTGGGAGTTCATTTTGCCCCCCTCCAGCCATACCACTTCATTTCCCTGCAATTGCACGCTGCGGGGGTCGGCTGCACCAATTTGCAAAGGGGTTTCCACCCCGGTATTTATATTAAGAGCTGAAAATCCGCCATTCTCACTGATAATGATGTACCCGCCGGATAAGGCCACCGGCATGGCGCTGCCGCTTCCCGTGGCAATTGTGCTGGCGCTGTTGGTGGCGGTGTCCAGCAGCTTCACCTGATAGCTCCCCTGGTCGTTTTCCGCCCAGGCTACCCTGCCGTTATCCGCCACCAGATACAGGTTCACAGCTTTTCCCGAGGTAACCCGGGTTTCTGTTTGTGTGCTCACGTTGTATGCGTATAAGTCGTTGCCTCCGTTTCTGAAGTCCACCCAGGCCGCCGCCTCCCCGTCAAAGACAAGTCCGAAGGCCTGGGAGCCGTCTGAAGAGATCTTTTTTTGAGTTCCGGAGGTTATATCGTACTGGTATACATCCTTTTTACCCCAGTCATGGTCGGTCCAGATCACCCTGCCGTCCCTGATCAACGGCTCCCGGTGATCACCTGGTGTTTGTGATATTTTTTTTTCAGTCTGGTCTTCGGTATTGTACAGATAAATGTCAAAGCTGCCGGTAGCCGGGTTTTCCCGGCTGTCCTGCCAGACAATATATTTTCCCTGTATGTCAGGAAAACCCTGAACACCGGGATTATCAGTTATTCTGGTAACAGTGCCGGATCCGGCGTCCTTCATGAATACATCCCAGTTACCCTGATACCAGCCCATGTAGACCAGCCTGCCGCCGTCCATCCCGGCACCGTCCCCCGGCTGGGGGTAATCGGCACCCGCCGCTGATATGCCGGCAAAAGATACATTGATCAGCAAAGCGACACTTAACAGAAAGAATAATTTTTTCATCCCGCTGTCTCCCCTTTTCAAAAAATAAAAAACCTGTCCCAGATAACCGGTCAGGTTTTTTTAACAATTATGATATATTTACGCTGCAGGAAAACCAACCCGGCAACCCAGCTGTCATAGTCATACCGGTACCCGAATTTAGAACTCTGGAGTCGGAAAGTACCTGTGACCTTAGACCTGTGGCTTTGCGTACCCGCCTTTAGGTCGGGTTTGCCTTTTTCGGTATTTTGTGTAAAATTTCCTATATTTTTATCATACTTTGCAACTATTTGGTATAGGGCTATTTTCCCATTGCTGTAAATTTACTTCATTGGCACAGTACGGCCAGGCTATAAAAGGGAAGAAAAAACACCTGCGCACGACATCCGGCGCAGGTGTTTTGTAGTGGGGATTGGGTTATATAAAGAGGTTCACATTGGCCTCATCGGCCTCGCCCAGGTAGGTGGCCACACCGGCGAAGTCCACCCCGTCGATGAGCTCTTCCCTGGTTATGCCCATGACATCCATGGACATGGTGCAGGCTATCATTTTTATCCCCTGCTCCTGGGCTGTTTTGATCATATCCGGCAGCGGGTCCACCCTGGCGTGCTTCATCACTATCTTCATCATGGAGGCGCCCATGCCGCCGAAATTCATTTTGGAAAGCCCCAGCTTACCTGCCCCCCTGGGCATCATCCAGCCAAACATGGCCTGCAGAAAGGTCTTCTTGGCGCTGACCTTTTCCGGCCTGCGTATGGAATTAAGCCCCCAGAAGGTGAAGAACAGCACCACATCGTCCCCCATGGCGGCAGCGCCGTTGGCTATCACAAAGGCGGCCAGCACCTTGTCGAGGTCGCCGCTAAACACTATAATAGTCTTTTTCACAATATTCACTCCCTCAAAAAACTAATTCTGAAAGAAAACATGGTCGGAATTCAGAACCCAGAACCCAGAATCCAGAATGGTTTGGGCATTCATATGATGTAGTAATAATTATTGTCCGCCTTTGTAGACATAAGAGACAAGGCATACCCGAAATGTTGCTTTATCTGCTAATACATGAAGTACGTGTCTATTCTTTGGCCTGGCCCTCAAAGCCAGCTCAAAAACTTCTGAATTCTGGATTCCGACAACATGAAAAGCTGCTGCTACGGTAAATACGCCCTTACCAGATAGCTGGATATGTCGTCAAATTTAATTTTTCCCCCGGCCGCCTTACCAAGGTTTACATAGCAGATGGGGCACATGGTCACCACATTGCCGCAGGCCTCCTTTAGCTGCTCCACCCTTTTGGACGCCTGCTGGACGGCCTTTTTGGGGAAAAGAGACTCGGCCGGGCCTCCGCAGCACAGGGTAAACCTGCCGCTGTCCCGGGGTTCCCTTACCGTTACCCCGGCCCCGGCAAGGAGTGCCCTCTGCTCATTCAGCATGTTTTCATACCTGGCGTAGACGCAGGAGTCATGGATTACAGCCTCTCCGCCTATATCCCTTAACGGCTGGATATTTTTTTCAAAAAGCACTTCCAGGTAGCTTTTTACATTTAGGTCATAGCCCTTTATTATTTTGGGGTATACCGACCGCAGCATGTTGGTGGTGTGCGGGTCCACCGTGATAACATTTTTAACTCCATTCTTTTTGAAGGACCGGTACACTTTCCGGGCGTGATCCTCAAAGATATGGTCGGCCCCCAGGTCGTAGATAAGCGCTCCTGAATAGAGCTCTTCCCCGTAAAGATACCCCATCTCCACCCCGGCCTTTTTAAGCAGCCGGGCTATATTGGCCAGCATGGTGTTGAAGGTCTCCTTCATGCTCCCCGAGGGCAGCGCCATGAAGGCCGATATGTTAACCACCTTGTTGACGTACCGCCCTATACCGACCAAATCGGCCAGCCACGAGTCCTCCACCTTTCCCTGGGCCTTGCTCATGGCGGCTATATAGGGGATCAGCTGGTACATCAGCCCCGTGTAAATTACCGTTTCCCCACCCCGGGGCAGGTTGAGCCCCCTGGCCCACCTGGTGGCCCCGCCGGTGGAAATGGGCAGGACTGAATTTCTCTTTTTCAAATTGTCGGCAAGAATGCCGATTGTGGCGCCGGTAGGCATTGGCATAATTCTCTACCCCTTAAATACTGAATACATTTTTATTAATATAGTTCCTGAGAGTCCTTACATTTTCCGCTATATGAACTTCGGCAGGGCAATTGGCCTCGCACATCCTGCACAGCAGGCAGGAGTATATAGTTTCGGAGTTGGCCAGCACCCTGTCTTCAAAGCCCAGCAATACATACCTGAAAAGCTTCCTGGGCAGAAGGTCGATGCCCATGGGGCAAACCGCGCTGCAGACCCCGCAGTTCATACAGGCCTCTGCGTTAAATCCCTCGGTTTTTTTCACCCTGTCTTTAAATTCCGGGTTGACCAGTCCCACCTAGCTTCCCTCCCCCGCCGACACGCCGTACCTGTAGTACCCCTCATCGACTTCTTCGGTTTCGGCCAGGTGTCCGTACCTGCGCAGCCCCATCACCCAGATCAGCACCTCGTGAGCAGGGCGTCCGATAGCCCCGGCTATTTCCGGAACAGTCCTGGGGCCATCCTTTACAGCGCCCAGAATAACATCCTTCATAAGCAACTCTTCCCTGATAATTTCCCTCAGGTCCCTTGTCCCACCGTTCATCTTCAACAGTCTCCTTTACAATGGGGATATTCCCCGGCCCATAAGAAATTTCCGATCATTCCGCCAGCGCCTCAATCATGGCCTTAACCTGAGCATCGGTGTAGCCCTTGAGGTCAATTGCATTTTTTGGGCAGACCGGGGTGCACCCGCTGCAGCCCTTGCAGACAGCCTCATTTACCGAGGCAACCTCTGTACCCTGGATCTCTTCACTGGATATGGCCCCGTAGGGGCAGGCCCTGGCACACTCCCCGCACCACCGGCAGATGTCCCTGTCCACTACCGCCATCAGCGGCTCCAACTCCACATAGCCTTTTTTTAAGAGGGATGCCGCCTGGGTAACGGCGGCCAGGGCCGAGGCCACACTTTCCGAGGAATTTTTGGGCCCCTGGCAGGAGCCGCAGATAAAGACCCCGTCCACCACTGTCTCCACCGGGCGCAGCTTGGGGTGTATTTCATTGAAAAAACCGTCTTTGCCCAGGGGAAGTTTCAGCACATCCACCAGGCCCCCGTTCTGCCGGGGCTTCATGGGAGTTACCAGCACCACCAGGTCAACCTCCATCTCCACCTCCTCACCAAAGGTGAGCAGGTCCTTTACCGAAACCCTGAGCCCTCCGCCGGCAGACTGGGAGACCACCGGGGGAGCATCTTCCCCAAATCTCAGGAAGATGGACCCGGCCTCCCTGGCCTGGTCGAACATCAGCTCATACCTGCCGTAGGTCCTCATGTCCCGGTAAAGGTGGTACTGGTGTATCCGGGAATTCTTTTCCACTGCCAGCAGCGAGGCGTGCACCGCAGCATTGCAGCAGTACCTGGAGCAGTATGCCTTTGCCTCCTCCACCCCGGGGTCCCGCCTGCTGCCCACACAGTAGATGTAGGCTACACTCTTTATTTCCTTACCATTGTAGGCGGGCACACCCCCCGATCGGTCCAGCAGCTCTCTAAACTGGTCCAGAGTGACCACCCCACCGGTTCCAAAGCCATATTCACTATTCCCGGGCTGGAAGGTATCAAAGCCGGTGGCCACTACAATGGAGCCCACATTGAGGTCCACAAACTGAGGTTTATCGCCCCCCACTCTGACCTTTACATTGAAATTCCCCACACTACCTGATTTTTCAACCACCTCGGCCCCGGTATAGGCCACAATATTCTCCCTTTTGCCTATCTCGGACACCAGCTGGCTGATTATACTGTTTCCATTCCTGCCATGGGGGTACATGCTGCCCAGGCCGGCCACCCGGCCGCCCACTGCATTCTCCCTCTCCACCAGGTAAACAGAAATGCCTATGTCGGACAGGCCCAGCGCCGCCCGAAGACCTGCAATGCCGGCCCCTACCACCAGGGCCCGGGGAACGGTGTCAATAATCACCGGCTCCAGTGAGTCAGTTAATGAGGTCCTGGCTATGCCGGCCCTGACAAGCCTGACCGCCTTTTCGGTAGCGCCCTTTTTATCATCGGTGTGGGCCCAGGAGCACTGCTCCCTGACATTGACCTGGGTATAGCGGTAGGGGTTGAGCCCGGCCCTTTTAGCCACGTCACGGAAGGTGTAGAGGTGCAGCTTGGGGGAGCAGGAGGCCACCACCAGGCCGTCTAAGGAGTTCTCCCTGATGTCTTCCACCATCTCCTGCTGGGTGGCGTCGGAGCAGGTGAACATGGCGGTTTTAGCCACCACTACCCCGGCCTCCCGGCCAGCGGCCTCCCTGACAGCCTCTACATCCACGTAGTCCGAAATATTTCCGCCGCAGTGGCAGATATATACACCAATTCTCCTGTCGCTCATTTGCCTCTCCTTATCCTTTCCACATAGGCGGCAGCCTGAGCCACGGCAGCCCCCGCGTGTAAAATGGTATCCGGTATATCCTTTGCCCCGGAGGCCGTTCCGGCCACAAACACTCCGTCAATGCTGGTCTTTCCTGGATTTACGTCCTCATCGGCTTCCTTTACGTAGGCAAAGTCATCCTGCTCCAGCTCTACTCCGGTGAAGAGTCCGAAGGGGTCGGTATTGGGGAGAATGCCCACAGAAAGCACCACCAGGTCGTGCTCGGCCTTCTGTATAACCCCGCCCCCGTCTATATCCTCGTAGGTCAGCACCAGATTGCCGTTTTCCTGCTCATCTATACCGGCCACTCTTCCCTTTACAAAGTTGGCCCCCATACCCCCGGCCTGGTTGTAAAACTCTTCGTAGCCCTTGCTGAAGGCCCTTATATCTATATAATAAACAGTAACGTCGGCCAGGGGCAGCGACCCCATGATAAGCTGGTTCTGCTTGATCGAGTACATGCAGCATACCCTTGAGCAGAGCGGGTTCCCCACCGTTTTATCCCTGGACCCGGTGCAGAGTATATACGCTATGCTGTCGGGCACCTTGCCGTCCCCGGGCCGTAATATGGCATTGAAGGGTCTGGTGGGCGCCAAAAGTCTATCCATCTGCATGCCTGTGATCACATTTTTATATTTGCCATAACCATACTGGGGCTTGGCGTCGGCCGGGAAAAGCTTGAATCCCGTGGATACTATAACCGACCCCACCTCCAGATCTCTTTTCTCTTCCCTCATGCCCAGGTCCACAGCAATGGCCGGGCAGGAGGCGGCACACTGGCTGCATTCGGAGCACACTCCGCAGTCAAGGCACCTGCCAGAGCTGTACCTGGCCTCCTCTTCGGTGAGGGACATCTCCACCTCATTAAAGCCTCCCTTACTCCCGGCCAGTGGAATTTCCTTTTCAGCCACCGGCTCCAGCCTGCTAAGACTCTCCTGCCTGCCCAGCACCGCCTTTTGGTCCACCGGGCCAAGCCTGCGGTCATAATCAGCCCCCTCCAGGCTCTCACCGGATAAAAACTGATCAATGAAGTAGGCCGCTCTCTTACCCTGGCCCACCGCCTTTACTATCATGGAGGGCCCGGTAACTGCGTCTCCCCCGGCAAAAACATAGGGTACAGAAGTCTGAAGTGTTTCGGGATTCACCTTAAAGGTTCCATTGCCGTTTAGCTTCAGATCTTTCTCAAAGTCCCCGGTGGAGGGAGACAGACCCACGGCGGTAATAACCAGGTCCGCCGGGGTGGTGAACTCCGACCCTTTTACCGGCACAGGCTTCTTTCTCCCGCTGGAGTCAGGCTCCCCGGGCTGCATCCGGACACTTTGCACACCGGCCAGCCGGCCATTTTCTCCGTTGAACTCCACCGGGGAGCAGAAGGCCTGGAGATCCACTCCCTCAGACAGGGCTGCCTCCACTTCCCACCGGTGGGCAGGCATATCCTCCCGTCCCCTCCGGTACTGGATAATGACCTTTTTAGCCCCCAGTCTTACGGCAGCCCTGGCCGAGTCCACCGCCACATTCCCGCCACCGGCCACCAGCACTGTTTTCCCCTCAAGGGAGGGCTCTGCGCCAAGATTAACCGAACCGAGAAAGTCCAGCGCCCCTCTCACTCCCTCAAGTTTTTCTCCCTTTACTCCCAGGGTGGCGTCTTTATTGGTGCCGGTGGCCATAAACACCGCGTCAAAGCCCTCTTCCTTCAGACGGCCTATTTTCTCCACCCTTACCCCGGTCTCAATGACAACCCCCAGGGCGGTGACATTTTCTATATCCCTGTCCACAACAGCCTTGGGAAGCCTGAAGGAGGGCAGGGCAGTCCTCAGCATCCCCCCGGGAAGCGGTTCAGCCTCGAAAACTTTTACCTCATAGCCCTTTAAGGCCAGCTGATAGGCAGCTGTAAGCCCCGCCGGCCCCGATCCCACCACCGCCACCTTATGGCCCCTTGTTTTCTCCACAGAGGAGTATACCGGCTGCCGGTGTCCCTGGTAGTACCTGTCGGCAATGAAGCGCTTGATCCTTCTTACCGGCACCGCCCCCTCGGCCAGCCCCCTGGTGCACTCACCCTCACAGGGGGCGTAGCAGGCCCTTCCCAGGCTGCCCACCAGTGGTGTCTCCCCCAATACCAGGTTAAAAGCCTCGTCGTATTTACCAGACCTTGTCAGGGCCACATAGCCGTGGGCCTTTATTCCCGCCGGGCAGGTAAAGGTGCAGGGGGAGGACCCCTCCTTCTCAATCACTGCCTTTTTTGGAACTGCCTGGGGAAAGGCTATATAAGCCGCTCTCCTTGCGGCCAGGCTGGCGTTGAACTGGTCGGGAACGGCCACATTGCAGGCGGTCTCACACTGGCGGCAGCCTGTGCACAGAGAGGGATTTACATAGGTGGGCTTTTTGCGCACCCTTACATTGAAGGTCCCCCTGCTGCTCCTTTCAATCTCCTCAACCTCGGAGTAAACCATTAAGTCAACATTGGGATGGTGGGCAGCGGCAGCCATTTTGGGCGTGGAAATACAGCTGGCGCAGTCCAGGGTGGGAAAAACCTTGCTGAGAAGTATCATCTTCCCACCGATACTGGCCTCCTTCTCCACCAGCAGCACCTTATAGCCCATGTCCCCCAGCTTGAGGGAGGACTCCATGCCCCCTATGCCGCTGCCTACAACTAATACATCGTAATTCATGCTATCAGTTTCCCTTCCTGGCAGGTCCAAGTTTTTTCAATACCTCAAAGAACTCCTTCATCTGGCTGGTAAAGGGCTCCGAGCACACCGAGCAGATGGCGCCCATCTTCAGTCTCTGGGGCTCATAGCCCTTCTCCTTAATCAGCTCCTGGGCCTGGCCCGATATACTGGAGGTTCTCTCCACACAGTCGTTAAGGTAGGCGCAGTCAGTCCCGTCAGCGGCAATGAATACCCCGTCAAAACCCTTTTCCAGAGCGTGCAGCACCCACCCGGGCCTTATTCCGCTGGAGCAGGGAACACTTATAACCACCACCGACGGAGGATAGTGCATATGGGAGCTGCCCGCCAGGTCTATGCCCGGGTCCGAAATGTTGTTTGTAGAAAAGGCAAGGATTTTGGGTATAAAATCCTTGCCTCCTTTTGCTGCCCCATCCATGCTACTTCATCCTTTTTACAAATAATTTCCAGTAACCGGCATCCTCCACCAGCCCCAGGAAGTCATGTCCCATCTTTTTGGCCCAAACCGGAATATCCCTGTTGGTGCCGGAGTCAGATGAAAGCACCTCCATTATTTCCCCCCTGGCAATCTCGGCAATAGCCCTTTTTGCCGCCAGAATGGGTCCGGGACAGGAAGTCCCCCTGGCATCCACCACTTTGTTGGCCTTGATGTTTTTAAGCTCTTCCGGTGACATTAACCTTCCCCCTTATAATCTCATATTATTCCAGTTGACTGTTTAGCTGACGGATACCGAGTATGGGTATAACTACCTCTGATTTTGCAACTATATTTAATGGTATAATTTGTTTTCGTATTTATACCCTTACCCGTATAGGTTTATTTGTAATTAAATTATCACGCCCCCGGCAGTGTTGTCAACCTTTAATTTTAGGGACAAGCTGTTGACACCTGGGCAACGTGGATTATAATATGATCATACCGTGCCTGGTATTGTACCGGGGGGGTATCCTTAAAAAGGAGTGATCCAAATGAAGCCCAAGAAAGGCGAAAAGGAGCAGAGCAGCGGCTGCTCCGCCTTAAACAGCGACGATTCCGGCTCCGGGGATGTTTCCGCCAACAAGAAGCATTTTCAGGGCGAGATGCTCAACAGGCTGAAAAAAATAGAGGGACAGGTTCGCGGGGTTCACAAAATGATCCAGGAAGGGCGCAGCTGCGGGGATATAGTCATCCAACTGGCCGCCATAAAAGCCGCCGTAAACAGGGTGGGCACCACGGTGCTGGCCTGCCACCTGGCCGACCAGATAGAGGGGGCGCTGCAGGAGGAAAGGGACGTCAGGGAGTCCCTGGAGGAATTTATGAGCATTTTTAAAAAGTTCTCATAAAAACCGCCCTGTGGCATTACCTGAAAGCCTGAACCTTTTGTCCTTTTTAGCCACAGAGGACACAGAGAGCACAGAGATAATAAAAACCCATTTAGTCTATAAAAGAACGCCCTCTGCCAGGGGGCGTTCTTTTGTAGTTAAAATTAGATTGTATTCTTAAAGTATAAGCTAAACTCTGTGTCCTTAAGTGTGCTCTACTAAACAAGACATGCATAATAGCTGTTTTCACTCAAACACAGGTCTCATGAAGCTTCTTTCGTAGCTTATTATACACCTGGATTTTTCGGCCAGGGCAAAGGCCTCCCGGCACTCCGGGTCGATGAGTATTTTTTTGCGGTATTCTTCGTAGGCGGCCAGGCTGGGAAAGCTGAAAAGGGCCAGGGCTATGTTGCTGGCCCCCTCGTGGGGCATGAAGTACCCGTGGTGGGTCCCGCCCAGCCGGTTTACCAGCCTTATCCACATCCTTCCGTACTCTTCGAAATAGTCAAGCTTGTATGGGTCCACCACATACCTTAAATAGCAGGTTACCATTACCAGTACCTCCTTTAGAATGAAGCCTTCCAGAAATGGAGGGCTTTTTCTTTAAACTGCCTCATGGCTAAAATCTTTTGCCGCCACATTTCCTGCGCTGCGTCAAGGGTGACAGCGTTAAAGCGGATCCTGTCTCCAGGCTTCAGCTGGGCGAACAGATCCATATCGGCGCTTATCACTACGGCAATCTGGGGGTAGCCCCCCACAGTCTGCCTGTCACTGAGGGCTACAATGGGAAGGCCCTGCCCATCTATTTGGATACCCCCCAAGGGGATACCCCTGGAGTAGCCCGCCTGAAGGCCTTCAGCCGGCACCGGCGGGCCTGAAAGGAGATAACCCATCCTGTCCGCCCGGCTGGTAACGGTGTATTCCGACGCCAGAAAGGTCTCCCTGGCCCCAGGGCCAAAAATATTATCCTGGGGTCCCGGCAGCACCCTTACCTCTGTGCAGCCCTCAATAACAGAGGTCCGCAGGTGGGCGGGAATCTCCCGGTCAGCCTCCCGGGGCAGACTCCCGGACTGGCCTCCGGTCAAGAACACATCCCCGGCCCTCAGCTCCCGGCCTTCTATTCCCCCCAGCGAGGCCACCAGCAATGTTGAAGAGCTTCCCAGTACTGCAGGGCAGCGTATTCCCCCTTTAAAGCAGATATAGGAGCGCAGTCCCTTTTTTGGACCTGAAAAGCTCAGCACAGAATTCTTCCGGACGGGCACAGGCCGCCACATGGGGCAGGGATATCCATCCAGGGTCACCCCCAGCTCACCACCGGTGATGCACAAAAGCTCATCACTATCCAGCTGAAGCACCGGCCCGCTCAAGGTGCACTCCAGGCCCGGGGACCCTTCGGGGCTGCCCAGGGCCGCATTTGCCAGATAAAGGGCAGATCTGTCCATGGGACCGGAAACCGGAATCCCGCTTCCCTGGTACCCGAACCTGCCCAGGTCCTGTACGGTAGTTAGCGCCCCACCCTCAATCACTCTCACCAGGCCCATAAAGATCACTCCAGTTATCAGGATCAAAGTCATTAAATGCAGCTTCTTCTCCCACCGGCAGGAATATAACTCTGTCACCGGCGGCAAAGAGAAACTGTCCGCTCTCAGGCCTCACCAGCCTGACGGGAGTCCTGCCGATGATCTGCCAGCCCCCGGGGCTGGTCAGGCTGTATATGCCGGTCTGCCTGCCGGCTATGCCCACCGACCCCGCCGGAACCGACAGCCTCGGCCCGGACCTCCTGGGGACCGCTATACTTTCATCAACAAAGCCCATATAAGGAAACCCCGGTAAAAAGCCCAGGGCGTATACCCGGTATACCGCCCCGCTGTGCTTTTTTACCGCCAGCTCCTCGGAAATACCCCGGGCCGAGGCTATATAGCCCAGATCAGGGCCATAATGGCCCCCGTAAAAAACAGGTATTCGGACAGTCCTGCCCCGGCGGGCCCTGGCATTCTCCACACCGGGCAGCAGCCTTTTAATTTCACATACCAGGTGGGGGTATTCAATAACCAGCGGGTCATAGTAGATTAAAAGAGTGTCATAGGCGGGCACAGCCTCGGCCACACCTGGCAAGTCCGCCTGCTCCAGCTGCTCTTTCAGACTGATGATATGGCTGTTTAGCCGGGGGCTTACCGGCCAGTCCCACTCCAGCACCACCGCCGAATCCCCGGCGGGCCTGAATAGGGGCAGCTTCATCGATTACCCCTCCTTCGGCGCGCTAACCAGGTTTTCCATGCTCCTGACCGGGATAGCTGATTCCTGCAGCGCCCTTCTGATCCCCTGGGCCAGTTCCACTGCCCCCGGGGTGTCCCCGTGCAGACATACGGTATCGGCCTTCAGCTTTAATACCGATCCGTCCACCGAGACTATCTCTCCCCGGGCTATACCGACAACCCTGTCAATAACCTCAGCTGGGTCGGTGATAACAGCCCCGGGCTCACTCCTGGGCACAATGTTCCCCTTCCTGTCATAAGCCCTGTCGGCAAAGGCCTCGGCCGCCACCCTGGCCCCCAGGTCTAGAGCCGTCCGGTGCATTACAGATCCGCAGGGGGCCACCAGTATAATATTCTTGTCCACCCTTTCCAGAAGGCCGATAATCCTTCTGGAAAGCTCCTGATCCGAAGAGGTCATGTTGTAGAGGTACCCGTGCAGCTTTACATGTTTCAGCTGAACCCCCAGAGATCCGGCCATATACTTAAGCGCCCCCAGTTGGTATAGAAGGTAGCTGTCCAGCTCTTCCGGCGAAATATCCAGGCGGCGCCTGCCAAAGCCCAGGGGGTCCGGAAGCCCTGGGTGGGCCCCGGCCTGAACACCGGACTCACTGCACAGCCTAAGTGTTCTGATCATCTGGACAGGGTCCCCGGCATGGAACCCGCAGGCTATATTGGCCGAGGTTATACTTTCGAAAAGCCGCTCAGGCCTGTAATTTTTCTGAAAGCTGAAGGCTTCCCCGGTATCACAGTTTAAATCTATTCCCCCTGGCTTTTCCACTGTCATGCTAAAACATTCCTTTACGGGAATTTTATGCGGCAGAGCCGCCTACCATATTATAACATGATTTATAATTAGTAAAATGAATGTGCTACCCTGGAATAAAGGGCCGCCGTGACTGGCATCCTAAGCAGGAATATGGGGAGGGAATGACATGGCGTACTGGCTTTTAAAAACCGAGCCCGGGGAATACAGCTACTTTGACCTGGAAAATAGCGGCCATGATGTTTGGGACGGGGTAAGAAACTTCACCGCCCAGAGGAATATCAGAAAGATGCTCCCTAAAGACCTGGCCTTCGTTTATCACACCGGAAAGGAAAGGGCAATTGTGGGCGTGGCGGAAATAGTGTCCACCCCTTACCCCGACCCCGGCGAAGAAAAGTTTTCGGCGGTGGATGTCTCCCCCCAATACAGGCTGGGCCGCAGTGTTTCCCTCTCTGAAATAAAAAAAGACCCCTACTTTGCCGCCTGGGAACTGGTCCGTCTGCCCCGCCTCTCAGTCATGCCGGTGACTGAAGAACAATGGGAAAAAGTTCATCATATGGCAGCGGACAGTTAAAGAACCCCATCCTGTATGTAATGCCTGAAACCTTCTTTCTTTAGCCATCAAGGAATACTCCCGGGCTACTCACACCAATCGGGAATACATCTTCGACTTCTACGGCCAAACGGAACATTCCTGGCCCCTCCGACGTCATAAGATTAATATAAGAGTTACAGGACAGAGATCATTTTCAATAATTTGAAGGAATTACACCCTAAAGAAAGAAATATAAAGGGAGCCGCCCTGTTTTTTCATGACCGTAAAGCGGCATTTATAAATGGTATTATTCCAAGCCTGCCTGGGCAGGCCCCATAAACCAGGAGATACCTGCCTATCCTGACCTCTGTCTCCTGCAGTTCCAAATTGGCCCGGCTTATTTCCCTGGCTGAAAAGCCAAATATCCACATAACCGGCAAAGGAGTAGTCCTCTTTGAAGCTTAGTAACATACTGGCAATGTTAATAGGCCTTATACTTTTAGTGGCGCTTTTGGGATCGAACTACACAGTGCCGCTTACCGCCCCTGACTATGTATTTGTTTACGTGGACGCGGAAAAGAATACCTATTACGCCCCCTCTTATGTAGACATAGCCAAGCCCCCTGACGTCGACGTCAAAAAACTGGAGAAAATGACCCTCCAGGAAGCCCGGGAAAAGGGTCTTACCGCTGATGAGGCCAGCGTGGAAAAGGGGTACTTCAGACAGGAGTACCGGCCCCTGAGCACCTACCTGCTGGAAAAGCTAGGACTGGCCAAGCCCCTGCCGGTAAGATGGAACAAAGACGGGGCCTGGAACTGGTAAAAAGCTCCCCTGAATGGCATAAAGACAGCATGGCTCTATACATTTAAGCCCGGGTCACCCGGGCTTTGCTGCTTTCTATGAAGGACTAACAGGTAAAGATTAATTACCCGTGAAATAGGCTTGGCTGAAAACAGTCTCCCCCGCCATTGCCATTGTATTTTCTCACATTTTTCATGTCGCAGGTCATTCCTCTGTCCTCACAGAGCTTCCCGAAAAAGGAGTATAATTCCCCGGCGCTTTTCACAGCACAGCTGTACAGTGAAGAGTATTCCTTTTCATATTTTCGGCGCAGGCCGGGAAAATGCAGGTCCAGCTTGCTGAAATAGTATTCCCTCTGCCTATCACGCAGCGACATGCCCAGCCATGGGATAATAAAACTGGCCCCTGAACTGTGAGACTGCCTGACAACTGCCTCGATATTTTCCTTTGTGTCCTCTATATACGGCAGTACCGGCATCATTAAAATGCCGGTATATACTCCCGCATCGGCCAGCTGCCTTAGAGCGTCAAGCCTTGCGGAAGGCCGGGGCGCACCCGGCTCTATTATGGCCGCAAGGCTGTCATCGGCTGTGGTCAAAGTAAAGGCCACCGATGCAAATACCCTGCTGATTGACCTTATTAACTCAGCATCCCTTAAAATAAGGTCGCTCTTGGTAACTATATGGGCCGGGAAGCCGTAGTTTTCTATAACCTCCAGGGCTCTGCCGGTAAAATTGAGATGCTTTTCCACTGGAGTGTACGGGTCGCTCATGGACCCGGTACCTATGGTGGCCACCTTCCTTTTTCCGGAAAGCTCTTTTTTCAGCAGAGCTATGGAGTTGACCTTGACCAATACATCTTCAAAATTCTCTATTCCGTAGCACTGACTCCTGGAGTCGCAATAAATGCAGCCATGCTGACAGCCTCTGTATATATTCATGTTATATGTCACCCCAAACCAGCTGGCTGGGCTTTTCATCCTGGTCAGCAATGTCTTGGCGCTGATCTCCCTGATCATTTCCTCATCTTTTCAAGCCTTTCCCTGGCCTCCGGGACATGCTTTAAAATTTCCTCCAATTTATCACAGACGAAAGAATCGCACTGCGCGCAGCTGTCATATTTCCTCTCGGTGCTGCAGGCCCTTATCTGACACATACCGCAATACCCGAATCTTACTTCCGACTTACAGCCGAGACAGTTTATTTGATTAACTTCTATATCCGCCCCAAACATCTTGCTCCACTCTCCGGCGGTCTCTTTCCTTAGTGCCTCGTCATTGTTGACAGTAGCCTTGTAGGCGTTGCAGTCACTGCACACCAGGCCGCAATAGGCCATCATTTTTTCCATTATTGAATCCTCCTTCAAAAACTATTTTAACTAATTATAAACAAAAAACATGACACCTGTATGTCATGTTTATAGGGCTACTTATTATATATTTCATTCATATATCTTACCTTTTCCCTTATTATCTCTCTCAAGTGTTGCGGCTCAAGCACCTCAACATATTCGCCGTAGCTTAAAATAATACCGTAAAGCCACTGATCTTCCGGGCAGCTGAAGCTTACCAGCAGATTCCCGCCACTATCCGTAAATATTTTTCCGGTGTCAAATCTTTCTTCCACAACAGCCTTCAACTCCGGAGGGAACCGTAATGTCACCCGGACAACACTGCTGTTGCCCATCCAGTCGCCTTCCCACGGGAAATCTTCAACACCGGTATCCCGCCTGACAAAGCTTATTTCTGTAACAGACAGGCCCTTCATGCGCGAAAGCCTGAAAAGCCTGTATCCGTTCCTTATCCGGCAAAAGCCGTAAAGATACCAGGTCTGCATCTTCAGCACCAGCGAAACAGGCTCAACTTCCCGTGTTGATTCCAGGCCCTTTGAGCAGGTGTATTCAAAAGAGACCAATATACTGTTCTCTATGGCACCCTTTAAAAGGGTTACTTTTTGCTTTTGTTCCTCACTGCCTCCCCAGGGTGTCAGGTCTATAATTATTTGACTGCTTTTCTCCCTGTATTCATTTATTTTAATGTCGGGTATCAGTCCCTTTATCTTTTCAATGGTGGCTGACAGCCTATGGTCGTCCAGGGTGGTACTGAGGCCCTTTAAGGCGCTCAGTATGGATACTATGTCATGCTGGCAGAGCACATTTTTATCGATCCTGTAATTCTCGGCAATGCCCAGTCCCCCATTGGCCCCCTGGTAAGAGACAACAGGAATGCCCGCCTGGTTGATGGCATCAATATCCCTGTAAATGGTCCTTGCAGACACATCAAATATTTTAGCCAGCTCCCCGGCCTGAATTCTCTTGCGGTTAACCAGCAGCATAACTATTGACAAGAGTCTGTCCAACCTCATGAAATCACACTTTCCACTGAAGACTGCCCTGAAAGTGATGCATGCCTTTTTTATAAACCACAGAGGCCACAGAGATCACAGAGAAATTGCTCACAGGCACTACACACAGGTCTAAAGGTTAAAGTTAGGTTCGGCAATCCAGATTTCTGCCAGCCATTCTCTCTTTACTTAATAGCCCTTAGTATGCATTTAAGCAGGGCTAACACCTCTGTGTCCTCTGTGTGCTCTGTGGTTTAAATATGACGTGCAAGGATGACTTGCCAAGAGTTATTTGATCTCCTCTGTGGCGTTTACTATAAAGCACGGATGTCTTCTGTTCATTTATCGTATTATAGAGGAAAGTCACTGTCTAATTTTTTATGCCTGAAGGTCCGTGAGCGGCTGGCATAGTCCTCCACCACCTGGCCGCTGCCGATCAGCTTGTATTTATAGATTAAAAGCCCCTCCAGACCCACCGGGCCTCTGGCGTGTAGTTTGCCGGTGCTTACCCCCACCTCTGCCCCGAAGCCGTAGCGAAAGCCGTCACTGAAGCGGGTGGAGCAGTTCCAGAAGACATTGCCCGAGTCCACATACTCCATAAAGCGGGCCGCCTTTTCCCTGCTGGCGGTGACAATGCTGTCGGTATGGCCTGAGCCGTACTTATTGATATGGTCAATGGCCTCATCAACGCCGGAAACCACCTTCACAGACAGCTTATAGTCCAGGTACTCGGTCTTCCAGTCTTCCTCCGAGGCCGGAGAGGAAGGTATGACCTCCCTTGTTTTGGAACAGCCTATAATTTCCACCTGCTTTGTATCCAGCGCCTTTTTCAGCTCCGGCAGAAATTTAGGGGCTGCCTTTTCATTTACCAAAAGAGTCTCGGTGGCGTTGCACACCGCCACGTACTGCGTTTTGGAGTCCACAGCAATCTTCACAGCCATGGGGATGTCGGCATCCTCCTCCACATAGCAGTGGCATATCCCGTCGGCATGGCCCATCACCGGGATCCTGGAATTGTCCATTATATAGCGCACAAAATCATTGGACCCCCGGGGGATAACCAGGTCTATATACTGGTCCATCTTTAGCATCTCGCTGACATCCGACCGGGTTTCCAGCAATGCTGCCCAATTGGGGGGAATACCCGCCTCCTCCGCCGCCCTGATGATGATCTCGGCCAGTATGCGGTTGGTCTGCCTGGCCTCGGACCCGCCTTTGAGCAATACCCCGTTGCCGCTTTTAAGGCAGAGGGTGGAAATCTGCACCAGGGCATCGGGGCGGGACTCAAAAATAACACCTATTACCCCAATAGGGCAGGTTACCCTGTATAATTCCAGTCCCTCATCCAGCTCAGTGGCCAGCAGCGTTTTCCCCACCGGCTCGGGAAGCCCCATAAGGCTCTTTATGCCGTCAACCACATCGGCTATCCTGGCCTCGTCAAATTTAAGCCTTTTTAAGAGGGGAGCAGGAAGGTTCTCCTTTTCACTCCTAATTAAATCCTCCCGGTTAGCCTCTATGATCTGTTCTTTTCTTTTCATTAAAGCTTCGGCAATTTCGGCCAGGGCCTTATTCTTCAGCTCTCCCCCGGCCCCGGCCAGCTTTATTGAGGCCTCCTTCACCCGGCGCGCCAGTTCATTCATCGTATGATCACCCGCCTAAAAACTTTTTATAATATTCAAGTATACCTTGAAAAGCTTTTACTTTCCACCGGACGCCAAATCTTAAAAATAATGCTTCTTATATAGTTCCTGACAGCTCGTCAAAACAATGTATATATTTATCTGCTATACATTCTATATCCTTCTTTTCATGGGCTGAAAAGTAATCATATACCGCACACACCCTCATGCCCGCCCTCTTGGCCCCCTTTACCGCATGCAGGCAGTCCTCAAACACCACACAGTCTTCTGGGCGGACCTTCATCTTATGGGCTGTCAGCAAAAAAATGTCAGGATATTGCTTGCCCCGGCCAACCTCTTCCACGGTTTCAACAGACTGAAACAGTGAGAGCAGCCTGTGCCTCTCCAATACCGCCAGGGCCAGCCGGCGGTAGGTTGCCGTGGCCAGCCCCAGCTTTATGCCCCTGCCGCTAAGGTTTAATATATATTCCCGGGCGCCTTTTTTTAAATCTATATTCTCAGAGTACTCTTTAAGGGCCATTTCATTCCACATGGCCACCAGTTGCTCCCGGGTGTCCTTGAAAGAAAACCTTTCAATGTAATACCCGGCCGCCTCCATAAAGCTCATGTTCTTTATTTCAAGGCTTATTTCCGGGCAGTGTATTCCCCTGGCGGCCAGAAAGTCACTGCCCAGCCTGTCCCAGACCCCCATGGAGTCTATTAAAGTGCCATCCAGGTCAAATATAGCCGCCTTCATGATTTATCAGCATCCTTTACATTAAATGATTATCGCAATACCTATATTGTTTTGTCCCAGGTATCAAAAAAGTGGTTTACCGGGCCGGGCCCCTGCCCCACCTTAAAGGAGTGCCTGATGGCCCCGGTGATATACTCCTTGGCTTTGGTTACCGCCGGCAGCATGCCCAAACCCCTGGCCAGGTACGCCGCTATGGCCGAGGAAAGGGTACAGCCGGTGCCGTGGGTATTGTCGGTATCAATTCTTTCAGCCTCCAGCAGATGATAGCTGCCGTCATAAAAGACATCCACAGCCCTGCCGGAAAGGTGGCCTCCCTTAACCAGCACATTTTTTACTCCCATTTCAAAAAGAGCCCGGGCCGCCCTTTTCATAGCCTCAATATCCTTAATAGTAGTTTTAGTAAGAATCTCTGCCTCGGGTATATTGGGCGTCACAATACCGGCCAGGGGTAGGAGTTTTTGGGTCAGCGCGCCTATAGCCCCGCTGCTGATCAGCATAAAGCCGGTGGAGGTGGTGATCACCGGGTCCAGCACAACCTTTTCCACCCTGTACCGCCGCAGTATCTCCGCAACAAAGCCGATGCTCTCAGCCGATGACAGCATGCCTATTTTTACAGCATCGGCGCCAATATCAGACAGCACAGCCTCAAGCTGGCCTTTTACCATTTCCGGGTTTATGTCCTGCACCCCAAAAACCCCCAGTGAATTCTGGGCTGTTACAGCCGTTATAACAGTAGAGGCATACACCCCCAGCGCCGAGAAAGTCTTTAAGTCGGCCTGTATACCCGCCCCCGCCCCGGAATCAGACCCCGCAATAGTCAGTGCCCTGATCAAATAATACTCCCCCTCATAAAATAAAAAAGCCCACCTGACCAGTAAGCTTGTATATGCACATAGCTTCCCTACGGCGGTGCTAACCGCTTCAGGTTCAAAGGGTCGGGATAAAATCCCTCTCAGCCGTTACAGCCCCCCCAGCTTTTTCTATTAAATTTTACAGCTAAATTCTATCATTTTGCAGTGGCTATGTAAATGAATATTGATGGACAGCGCAATTATCATGCTCCCCATCTGGCACTATGATCCGAAGACTATTTCCTTCAATTGCATAAGTTGTTTCACATTTTTTAAAGCTATATCACTATTTACTCTAATCATCAGCCACAATGTATCTTTTAACGGTATTGCAGTCTTTATCATGTTAAGTATTCCTGTCTCTATTTCATCAGACATAGCTTCAAGCAGGGGGACCATGCTCAGTGGAATTACCACCATAATACTAAAACCTTCGGCCTCAGGGTACATTGTGCAAATCACCTGGCCGGATTTCTGGTATTTCACATTCCAACCGGGTTTGGCGAAGTGTTTACCATATGTTATCTTTGGAGAAACTTTGAATTCTTGCTGGATAAAAGAATCCATATCCCGCCAAAGAATATCCTGGGTAAAATCCTGGTTATCAGTTGCTGCTATGCCCACATCAAGACTCATAAATATTTTCATCACCCTTCTAATAATATCCAGGCGCCCGGCACCTTAGTTTTTTTAATATCTTTGAAGATAAGATCTAAGCTATTATTCTGTTAATAAGACTATTGAACTTATTTCTATCCAACGGGCAGAGAAGATACCCATAAGCTCCGACCTCGTAAGCATCCAGTGCTAAATCCCGCTCACTGGAGACAAATACAATACTGACATCCTGATCCATTGCTTTTACCATCCGCCCAATATTAAGTCCTGGAATATCGCTGTTCCCAAGACGGATAAACATAATCTCCGGCCTTTCTCTTTCAACCCTTTCCAGAAAGCTGTCCGGATTTTTGATGACCGACACTTCCTTGATACTGGTGTTTTCGGACAGCCATGTCAGCATTTTGTCAAGCTCCGGGCCTCCTGTATCAAGTATGTAAACCTTTATGACCTCACCTCCAGTAAAGTAAATCTATACAAGCCTTTTGCGTTATTATTATCTTACACATCACTTCTCCCAGAATTCTCCCATACCGGCAAACAAAAAACCGTCCATCCAGCAATCGACAGATGTACGGTTTATAAGTTCTGAAAGATTTCTATTCTATTTTATGGCACTGCAGATTCTTTGTATTTTTTCCTGAGGTTTTATTCCAAGCTCTTCTTTCAATACTTTTTCGTATTCCATGAAATGCCTCACTGCTTTATTCTTATCGCCTGTAGTTCTGTATATATTCAACAGTAATTCGGTAATACTTTCTTCATAAGGATCTCTTTTAAAGGCCTTGAGCAAGTGCTCCTCTGCCCTGTCAAATTGTTTCTTCTCAATATATGCTTTGGCAAGGCTTAATATAGCTTCACTGTGTTGTTTTGAAAGTTGCTCCCGCTCAAGGTCTGCCCATGGCCAGTCGCTTCCTTCAAGGTATTCGCCTGTGTACAGCTCAGCTACAGCCTCAAAACCTTTTATTTGGGGATTATTTTTAACCACTGTAATATGCTCCCGGAAAAGCCATATATCCAAAGCCACCGCACCCAGTCTCAGGCAATAGTTACCGCTGATACCGGCCAGTGACCTTTCGATACCGTATTCTTCAAGGGTCTTACGGATATAGTAAATACCGTTGTGAAGCTGGTGCACCGCTTTTTCTACCTCTATTTCAGGCCAGATATGATCAAGTATTTCATCCCTGGAAACCTCCTGTCCCTGATGATGGAGTAAAAAGGCGAAAAGCTCCTTTGTTTTTTCAGTGCGCCACTTTATAGGCTCCTCCCCTGCCCAGCCCACCTGAAACCTTCCAAAGCACTTTATGGCAAGATTTTTTTCCAAGCTCTGCCGGATAATGCCGTTCTTTTTGGTCACTCTCTGAAGGGTTTTTTCAAACCGATCTTTTGAGATGGGCTTTAATACATAGTCCAGCGCATGCAGCTCAAAAGCCTCTATGGCATATTGATCATGGGCCGTGATAAAAATAATGTCTGTGTCGGGACAAAGGTCAAGTATTTTCGATGCTGCGTCAATTCCCTGTAACTGCGGCATATTAATATCAAGGAAAACCATTTGCGGGTTGATGCCCGCAATTTTTTTAATAGCCTCCAGGGGATTTGTAAACATGCCGGCTATTTCAATCATTGGGTAATCTTTAAGAAGGTGTTCAAGCCCTCTTAATGCCGGCCTTTCATCATCAATCAGCACCGCCCTGAGCATGAATAATCAGTCTCCCCTGCTGTTTATTGTAATATACCAGGTTATCTCGGTTCCCGTTTCAGGACTGCTTATTATTTGAAGACCTTTGCCATAGAGCTTTCTAAGTCTTGTGTCAATATTTGCAAGCCCTACACCTTTTCCATTTTCAGACTTAAGAACACTGAGCAGCTTTTTTTCATCCATGCCGATGCCGTTGTCTTTTACCTTAAAAATTAGCAGTCTTAATTCTTTTTTGACAGAAATATCAATTCTGCCCCCTTCGGGCCTGGCCAATATACCGTGTATTACAGCATTTTCAATCAATGGCTGGAGCATGATCACGGGGACCCTTATCTCCAGATCCTCCGGAACCTCAAAGGTTACTTCAAGGCGCTCCTCAAAGCGTGCCTTTTCTATCTCAACATATGCCTTGGCAAGCTCTATTTCATTTTTAAGAGGCACAAACTGGCTTAAGTCTTTAAAATCGAAGGTTCTTCTGAGATAATGACTAAAATCCGTCAGGAGGCTTCTTGCTTTCTCCATATCGTAATGTGAGATGGAAATGAAGGTATTCAGGGCATTATATAAGAAATGAGGCTTTATCTGGGCCTGCAAAAAAGCCAGCTCGGCAGCGGTTTTACGGTCATGGAACAGCTTTACCCGATGAGCCTGTATGACCATCTGGAGGAGCATAAAAAGAAACAGCCCTCCATAAAAAATCTCGCCAAAATCACTTTGTATAATATTAGTCCGGTATAGGATATCATGTACATCTGTAATCAGTAGAATAATCATGCCGATTACATTCAGCCAGCCATCTTTATTCCCTTTTTTTATTCCTATGGAAACAATCATAACCGTACAAAAAACGCCAAGAACAGCAAGAAGATTGCTTATACTGCCGAGCCTTGTATAGAAGGCCGGAGGCGTAAAAATATACAGTGACTGGCCAATAACAGAAAGTATGAGTAAGACCTTTAATACAATGCCCGAAACTTTTGAGGGGAAAAGCTCATGTACATACAGCACGAGAAAAAACAGAACCCAGGTTGTTGATGAATACCATAAAAAAATAACGGAACTGAGGCTTAAAAAAGGAAGAAGCCTTGGAATGATATACTGCCCCACCATATCCACCATAAGTATTGTAAATATACAAAGCCCGGCAAAGTACAGAGAATATTTTTGCTCTCTATTCAAAATGAAAAGAGCAAAGTAAAAAAGTGCAATAATTAGCAGTGCTCCTATAAGAACAGTTTCTTTTCCCATGGCGCTGTCATGAAGGTCCAGAATTTCCCCGGCGCTCCCCATTGACATACTGTACCAGAAGCCGCCTCCCCTGGCATAGTGAAAATTAGACACCTGAATGATGATGTCAAACTGGCTGGCGGGAGTACTAAATATTACTGCCTGTGGCCTGTATTCACCCACTTCCTCTGCGGCTGCTGAGGCTACTCTGCCATTTGAGGCCACCAGCTTTTCGTCGATAAATATGTTATAAGCACTGGAAAAGGTATAAATATTGAGCCCCAGCATGGTTCCTGCCGGAAGGCCTGTATCAACACGAAGTCTGTAGGTGGCAAAGCCTTCCCCGGGAAGCTTTTCGCCAGTTAGTGAATATTCATTCCATACACCGGGCACATAGGCAATCAAGTCCGGCTTTTCTTCCTGTAAATCCCCATGGGTTAAAAGCCTGTTCCAATAAAACTCCCACTCACCATCAAGCTTTATGTTTCCATCTGTATTAAAGTCCCACTGTGCTAGATCTAATACTCCATTATGTATTCTGGTATTATCGGCAGCTGAAACATGGTAACAGCCTGCCAGGAATAAAATTATCAATATTAGAAAGGCGTAAGGGGTCAGGCTTGAATTTTTCACTTACTGCTTCCCACCTTTTAAACACATGCCACAAAAGGGAATATTTCAGGCCTGACCCTTTCTTGTTGGCATAATATCCTTTATTTGCCAATTATACCGTAGATGGAATATTAGTGCTTGTATTGTTATAACTTTTCAACGTCTACCTAACTTTTCCTGCGTTCTTACACTGCATGTATAAGCTACTGTTTAATTTTTTGAGCCTGGCTTTCCTGCCTCAAGCAGCACACTGCTTCCCAACATGAAAAAGCTCTGAGCAAACAGCAGAAAACCGGTTCCTATTAGTAACCATTCAATTTTCACGAAGTCTGATACCGGCCCAAACACAAGCATTCCCAGCGGCATCATACTGCTGGATATCATCCCGAAAACACCAAATACTCTGCCAAGAAAATCTCCCTCTATTTTCTGCTGTAATAAAACAGTAAACGGTGTATTAAAGACCGGCATCACAATTCCTATTAGCCCCATGAAAAAAAGATATATCCAAAAAACAGGGACAATTCCAAGCGCAAAGGTACAGCAGCCAATAACAAGGTTTGACAGCACCATTGTGTGAATCTTGTTATTGAAACCACCCCAGGCAGCCATTATTATCCCCCCCACCATCATTCCGGCAGAAAAGGTGATTTCAATAGCCGTTAGTCGCCAAACATCGCTGCCAAAACTGCGTGTGACCTGTAGGGGTGTTAGAAATGCAACGGGTGCAACTAATATAAAGAATATTGCACAGAATAAGAAGAGCTTCTTGACAAACTCATGGTTTTTGATATAGGTGATGCCTTCACGCATATCACTTAAATAGCTGATAGATTGGTTTTTCAAAGCTTTTGCATGGACAGGCACATGCAAAAACAAAAGTAAAATCAAAACCGCTATAACTGCCGTAATAACATCAATAAAGAATATCTTTTCTATGTTAGTCACAGTCAGAAGCAAGCCGCTTAGCATCGGGGCTACAAGCATAATCAGTGATTGTACACTCCCGTAAGTTGCGTTCACCTTGGTAAGCTTATCCTCCGGCACAAGCTGTGGAAGGAAAGCACCTACCGTCGGTATTTGAATTGCTGTTCCAAGAGCCCGCACAGCAGAAACGACGAATAACAACCATATAGCATCGTATCCTAACAAAAAAAGTATGGCTAAAATAAAAGTTGATAAGGCTATCATAGAATCCGACAAAACAATGAGTATCTTTCGATTATAGCGGTCAGCCCACACTCCTGCGAAAGGAGAAAGGAAAAAGGTGGGTAAAAACCCGCAAATAATTGCTATTGTCATCATTACACCAGATTGTGTCTTTAAAGTAATATGCCACCCGATTGCATACTGGACCAGCAACGATCCAAAAAGAGATATGGTCTGGCTGGACAAAAAGAGTATTACGTTCTTCTTCCATTCTTTATTCATATATTTATAACCTCTCCAATCATTGTCATCATGATTATTTTACGCTGTCCGGTCTATTATCCTGCATTGTAGCCAAATGAAACAATTCCTCCATTTCGTTAAAACAAAAAGCACAGGCTGGCTACCTGTGCTTTGAGTAAACGGGAGTTGTATAACAAACGCATGGTCATGTGGAAGAAGAGTATTGTGATTCTATTTTAAGACACAAAAAAGAGGGTAGATTTGTCCCACCACCCTCTTTAACGTTTTCATATACATAGATATATTATCGTTAATTAGGTTGTCTTAAAAATAGGCAGACCAATCCCGATTACTCTACACATAGGTAGAGCCTTTAAGCACTATTAAATTAGTTGCATAAAGTATTGAATCGGAATCTAAAGATGCCTACCATCCTAAAACAACCCTCCCATCCAAGTCAACAAAATGATATCATACATATTTATTATTTACAATATCCTGTTAACTAACATTAAATGGCCATCAAGGCAATAGTATTATCATTTTATTCCATAACCTTTACCCACACGGCACACCCACGCGTGTGTCCATAGCGAAAAGCCACAGGAACCGGGGGTAGGATTATCCAACCTGGGCTCCCCCTGTGAATAAATTTAACGAATAAAATTGGTATACATTTTTCTTTCTCTTTCAGGTTCTTTAACCGATCCTTTTCCGTTTTCGACCAGTTTCATAAGCCATGCCATGTTTTTACCCAGGACTCTCATGATTTGTACCCCTTCTTCGTCCTGCAGCGCTTCACCCGGCCTGGTGCCATGAATAACATTCCAATAATTTGAAGTTGGTATCAACATTTCTGAATAACTGATATAGTGGTTTAGCTGGTCCAAGGTTGGGACTCCACCAGAACGTCTTACGGCAACAACAGCAGCACCAACCTTGTGTCTTAACATTCCATTATTATTACTGGTCACATAGAAAGCTCTATCTAAAAAAGCTTTCAAAGTTGCCCCTATTGATGAATAATGAACCGGTGATCCTATAATTATTCCATCTGCTTCTTTCATTTTTTGAATCCATTCATTAACCTCATCACCCGGATACATGCACTTTTCGTCTCTGTTTTTGGCGCATTTATTGCATGCAATACATCCTCTAATTGATTTATTTCCCACATGAATAACTTCTGTATTTATTCCTTCTTTCTCCAGTTCATCCAGCACTATTTTTATTGCATGATAAGTATTACCCTCTTTATTAGGACTTCCGTTAAAAGCTACGACTTTCATTTTATTAACCTCCTCATGCCGGTTGTATTTAATTTTGCCCATACCATGATTAAGTATATACAATTTTAAAGTATTGGACAAGCACAGACTTTTTGGTTAGTTATATGCTCAGCAAAATTATAAATAAAAAGCAGACAAACAGTTTTTTTTATTTCTTCTTAACCTGCTATCTGCTTTAGTTATTCTTTTTCCATATCTTACTTGCCTTATTCTTGCCTGGCCCACGTTTGGAATTCACCTCTTCTATTATATATTCTATACAGGAGCACAGATGCTTCCGCTCTGGTGGTATTGCCCATGGGATCAACCTGACCACCACTGCCGGCTATCAAACCTTCCTTTACTAAAGAGGCGACGCTGTTCAATGCATAGGATGCTATAAGGGATTTGTCGGCAAATTTATCCAGATCGGAAACCGTGCCCTGCTGTTCCACTTTACCCAGCAGCCTTAGTGCCCTCTCGGTCAGTACCATCATGTCCTGTCTGGTAATGCCTGCGTCAGGGTTAAATTTGTTGTCTCCGATACCACCGGAGATACCAAGTTTTTTCGCTATGGCTATCTCCTTATAGTAATAGGCATCACTACTTATATCATCAAAGTTACCATCGAACCTTGCATTGACACCAAGGGTTCTGAACAGAAAGTAAAGGAAATCTGCCCTTGTGATGTTACTTTGAGGGGCGAATTCTTTTTCCGATGTGCCCTTCAATATCCCTTTGGACGTAAGCGCCTCGATTTGCTCCCTCGCCCATTCCGCACCGCCCAGGTCGACGAAGGTTTTATGCACATAGGCTACGGCATAATGGCTGAAATGGGTGCAGATAAAAGTCACGGCGCCGGTGACAGGGCCGTAGCGGCCGCTGGGCACCGGGACCGGGCTGCTGCTGCCGTCGATATACCACACTACAATATGATCGGGGTCGGCCTGTTCTTCCGCTATCGGAGTATATGGGATGGATACTGTCACCGGTGCATCGGGGTTGTTCCACTCCGTCCGTTCTCCGTCCACCATAAGAGTAAGCTGCACCAGTGGCCTGTCGCCTATGGCTGCCTTCACTTGGTCAGTCAGACCCGTTTTGTCGCCCTGACCAATGGTGATGCCGGCTTTTTCTCCATTGAATCCCGAAAACATGTTGCCCGGTATGGCAATGCTGCCCATTTCAGTGGAAAAAGTCAGTGTGCCTTCCCCCCGGGAGCCTGACAGGGTGGACGCAGGAATTTCCATGGTATAGGCCTTCACTCCCGGGATGGCGGGAACGTTTAAGACAGCAGATCCTTGGCCGTTAAAAATACTCCCGGCTACACTTCCCAGGTCCACCGTTGCGCTGCCCGCTTCAGCATTGACCTTGACCGCCAGGGTTGTTTCGTTTGCATCTGTTCCGGTAAAAACCGCAGTGTAAGTTGGCGAAGCGGCTCGGGTTCCGCCGCCGCTATGGTGGCTATGGGGCGTTAACCACTGGGCATAGACTGTTATGTCGGCGTTGACGATGGTATCTTCCGTGAATTGGTCACCGCTGCCGTCACCCGCCTTGTTCCATCCGGTAAATGTTTTACCCGGACAGGTGGGAGATACCGGCAGACTTCCTGCCCTATTGCCTCTTACTATTGCCTTCTGGCCGGGATTTGCCCCGGTATCCCCGCCATTTTCATCAAAGGTTACCCACACCAAATCTGCAGGAATAAGAACAGGATAACCGTCGTTGGAACCGGCAACTATGCTCCATACTGAAAATATACCCTGCTTGTTTGCTTCAAGCAGATCGCCAAACTCCTGGCTTTTCATCTGAACGGAGGTTTTTGCCGGAGCCCGTTCCGCCGCCAGGGGAATGGCAGTGCCGCCTATACCAGTCAGGTTGGCGTCACTGTTCCAATAGCCATAGGATATGTAATGACTGACGTCTCCCTCTTCCTTACCCGCGAAACCTCCAACTAAAGCCCCGGTTCCTCCCGTCACCCCGCCTGTGGAATAACAGTTTGCAGTCAGAGAGTAGTGATTATATCCTGCGATACCTCCGGCATTTGAACCGTCCCCGCCTTCCACGTCGCCCCTGGCATAGCTGTTATTAACATAGCTGTTGACACCGCTTATGTATCCAATGAGCCCGCCGGCGGATGAAAAATCCCCGCCTGTCACCTTTCCTTGGGCGTAGCTTTCGTATACCTCGCCGGAACTGCTGCCTATCAGTCCCCCTGTATATGCATCTGCACCGGCTCCGCCTGTCACGTCTCCTTCCGCGTGGCTTTGGTTTACCTCTCCCGCATTGTTTCCGATCAAACCGCCGGAATAGGAACCATCCCCGCCTGTTGTAATTCCTTTGGCATAGCTTTCGGAGACAATGCTGTCAGCATCATTGTCTCCGATAAGTCCTCCGATATATGAAAGTGGACCGGCACCGCCTGTTACAGCGCCGTCTGCATAGCTTTCAGATATCAGGCCGGAATTATTCCGTCCAATCAGTCCGCCGGTATCTGAGCCATCCCCGCCTTCCACATCTCCTTCCGCATAGCTTCCTGAAACATTGCCGGAATTATTCCACCCAATCAGCCCGCCGATACTTGAATTATCCCCGCCTGTAACGTCCCCTCCTGCATGGCCGTCCAATATCTGGGATAATTCATTATAGCCAATCAGTCCGCCGATATATGAAGAACCCCCGCCTGATACATCTACTTCCGCGCTGCAGTCGGAAATATTACAACCTGACATTGACCCTATCAAGCCGCCCAGATAGCCGTCACTTACTCCCGTAACTCCCTGTGTATGGCAGCCTGTAATAGTGGCGCCCGCAACTTTACCCGCCAGGCAGCCCGCATATGATACCGGGGATAAATACATTTCAGTATCCTGTATTATGACATCCCGGATGGTTGAATTAACAACATATCCGAAAAGGCCGGCGTAATCCAGGCTTGTTTCGGGGGTGCCGGGGCTGCCGATGGTCATATTTGATATCTCCCAGCCGTTGCCGTTAAATCTTCCAAAAAAGTGGTGCGCCGCATCCCCTATGGGAACCCAGTAATAGCCGGAAAGGTCTATGTTCTGGCCCAGTTCGATTACAGCACCGGAAAGGTCTGCGCCGCTGTTCACCTGCTCCGCTATCCAGGCCAGTTCCGAAGCATTTTGGATGCTGTAGACATTACCAATAACGGTTGCCGGTACAGTGGCATGGCCAGTCCAGTAGTCGGCAGGGTCGGCCTGCGCCGGCCCCGCCAAAACCAGCGCCGACACCGCCAGGAAAAAGGCCATAAAAAAGCCCAAAAATCTTATTTTTTTCACGCCATTAACCCCCTTAAGCCGGTTCCTCCCAACATCTCTTCCATCCTCCGCATCAATTCATCCAGTTGTGCTATGTAACAACACAATTCTGTTCCCCCTGGTAATATTTTATAGATTTTCACTTAACCATGACTTAACGGATTCTCAGGGTAAAAATGAAGAAAGCCTTTTCAATTGCAGACTTTCTTACCTATATGGAAATAAATTGTAATATAAATAATTCTTTTAAAAGAGTCGATTCTTAAAAGAGTCGACCTTAATAAGAACCCCCCGGCAATTCAATTTTCCGGGGGGTTCTTATTATAAATTTAAATCTATTCAAGCGCGTTGACTATCATAGTAACGGCTTCAGCCCTGGTGGCCTTACCCCCGGGCCGGAAGGTGTTGTCCTGGTATCCTTTGATGATCCCGTCTTTCACCGCCATAACTATTGAATCATAGGCCCAGGCTGATATTTCCTTATTATCGTCAAAGGCAAGCTCTCCTGTTGCTCGGCTTATCTTTGCCGCCTTCACTGTCATCACGGCCATCTGCTCCCTGGTCACCGGGTCGTCGGGGCCGAAGCTGTTTTGGTCATAGCCGCCGATTATGCCGCTGGACGCCGCCGTGGCAATGACCTCCCGGGCCCAGTGGCCGGCGATGTCGGCAAACGTTTTTTCACCCTTTCCCTGCAGCTTGAAGGCCTTGACCAGCATGGCGGTGAACTCGGCCCTGGTGATGCCGGCATCGGGTTTGAAGGTACCGTCGGGGTAGCCGCTGACCGCTCCCATTTCAATCAGTTTTTCAATATTCTTTTCCGCCCAGTGGCCAGCAATGTCTGTAAGGGAAGTGGCCGGCTTTGGCTCCGGAAGAGGGGCGTCTTCTTTGGCCAGTACGGCAAACCGGGTGAAGTGGTCCACGATGACGGTGACGGTGTTGCCGGAAACAGTGCCGCCTATGTCCACCCACCGTCCTTCGTTCTCATCGTAGTAATACACCGCAGGGGTTTCACCCGGGGCCAGTTTGGCGGGGTCGAAGGTGAAGGTCAGGGTCACCGGTTTATCGAAGCTGTAGTGGTCCTGCCCGTTGACGGTAAACTGGTAGGCAGTCCCCACTACCATGAGGCCTGAAGGCGCGGACGGGGGCGTGTCCACCTTCTGCACCGCCACCTGTACACGGTTATTGCCCTGCAGGGCGTTGGCAGGTATATTCAGAGTCACATCGCTGCCAAGGCTCACCGAGCCACCCGCCGCCGGATTAACTGAGGCCGCTCCGCTGGTGCTGCTGACCGGCTGGTTAGTATGCGTTGGGCCGCCGCCCCCGCCGCCGGAGGAACCGCCGCCGTTGACGCCTGTAGCACTAAAGGTCGCGCTTATGATATGGCTGGCGGTCACATTGTTGAAGGTGAAGGAGGATATGTCTCCCTGGTTGACCCCGTCAACAGTGACCGACGCAATACGGTAGCCGTCGGCAGGTGTTATGGTAAAGGTCTTGCTTCCTCCCTCAGTAACGGATACCGCTCCACTGGGACTGATACTGCCGCCGCTGCCGGCCGACGCAGTAATGGTGTATGTCGGCACCGCAGAAGCGGCGTTCACTGTTACGCTGAGAGTGACTGTCAGGTCGACATCATTCGTGTTTACCACACCGTTTGGCAAGGTTATTGTTCCGTCCACCGTGAAGGTCTGCTCGGTGGTGACGGACGGATCGTAGGAGCAACCATATACAGCCCATGTCACGCTTGCGCTGACGTTTCCGACGTCGGTGACCAGCGTTACGTTATAGGGCAGGCCCAGTGCAATGGCTGTTTTCGCCGTGCCGTTCGCTACGCCGGTGATATCATTCGGTGCGGTAATACTCACCAGGGTTTTATCTGTAGTGGTGGCCGCGAGGACTGTCACGCTGATAGCCACCTCCAATGAAACACTGTCCGGGTTAATCACACCGCCTGGCAGGGCCGCTGTTCCGTCCACTGTGAAGGTCTGCTCGGTAGTGAAGGACGGATCGTAAGAGCAGCCATACACATCCCATGTCACGCTTGACTGTACACTTCCGTCATCGGTAACCAGTGTTACC
Organism: Peptococcaceae bacterium BICA1-7; assembly: GCA_000802095.1. Taxonomy (GTDB): domain Bacteria; phylum Bacillota; class Desulfotomaculia; order Desulfotomaculales; family Desulfocucumaceae; genus BRHc4a. Next base: position 42,407 of record JUEB01000023.1, read on the forward strand.
GTGGAGGGCAGGCCGAGCGCAACGGCAGTTTTTGCCTTACCGTTGGCCACGCCAGCGATGTCCGTGGGAGCAGTTACACTTACCAGGATTTTACCTGTAGGAGCTGCCGCATCCACCGTCAGGGATATATTCTCCGGCGTACTGGCAAAATCGGTTTGGTTATCTCCCTTTATTTCCTCGTTGAACAGCCGCAGGGTATAGGTTCCTTCCGGCATATCCGCCGGAAGCGTGATGCTGGCGGCGCCGTCCGGCGTTGCCGATCCGCCGGTCAAATCCACAAGTTTGCCATAGTATTTTATGGTGTTGTTGGCACCCGTAATAACGCAGGAAACATATTTGTCCGTTCCCGTCACCGCGCCTGTATAGCCTATTGAAAGCGCGGCCCCAGGCCTGACGGTTTTGGGGTTTTTGTTGCTTACGCTCAGGTTGAGGTTGCCGGTGTCCGTATCCTTCATGGTAAATTTCATCGCGCCGGTGGGCTGTGAAAACACCGACAGGGCGGAGCCTGCTACACCGGGCTTGCCGCCTGCGGCGGGAGATGTGAAGAAGACGGGTTGCAGATTCATCCTAAAAGCGGGACGAAGGGCGTGGTAGTTAAAGACGCGGTTGGACGGGCTATCCCAATCAATATTGCCAGTTGAGTCGACAGAAAACGCTGCATAGTCGATATTGGCCGGAGAACGCAGCCACCAGCCGTCCGTTCCGCTGAATACACGTAGGTTTGACGGAAGCTGCCCGTACTCATATTCACTCAGCGGCCAAAATTTGGCGTCGTCAACCTGATCTCCGGCAATCTTGTCGGGATCGTAGGGGAGGTTTTCGTCAACAACGTTGCCGCTGCCGCCCGCCAGGGTACGTCCCTGAACCAAATCCTTTTCCCTCGCTTCGGGAAGTCCGTTAAACGCGGATTCCATCGCGGTTTTCAGATCAGATATGCTGTAAAAGTTGCTGTGCGGGGCGCTTGCGTCAAATCTCAAACTACCGCCAAAGCTCTGACCATTTTGTAACAGCAGCGTCATGGTGTTGGCGGCGCTGTAGACACCCTGCCCGTTACTCCCGATAACCGCCCATTGCTTGCCCCCAAAGCCGATGATAGCGTTGAGAGGTATGGAAGATGTCGTGCCGCCCGTGGTGAATTTATGATTGTTGACTGTCCTCATCACATTGTTCGCCTGGTCCTTGAAGCCCGAGATGCTGACGGTGTACTCCGTATCGTTGTCAAGGCCGGTATAGTCGACAGTATAGGTTTTATCGCCATTGCTCCAGACGCCGCCGCTAAGGGCTATGGTGTCGCCCCCGCCGCTTAGCGACACTGCGCCGACGCCCGCCGAGGTATTCATCGGGTCGCTGAAGATGATCACCATTTGGCAGCTGGTGGACACATCAACCGCGCCATTGGCGGGCGTTATGGCGGCCACGGCAGGCAGCGCATCCACCGTCAGGGCTATATCCTCCGGCGTACCGGCGAAGTCGGTGAAGTTATCACCATTGATTTCCTCGTTGAACAGCCGCAGGGTATAGGCTCCCGCCGGCAGGTCGGCGGGAAGCGTTATGTCCGCGACGCCGGCCGGTGACGCCGATCCGCCGGTCAGATCCTTCAGCTTGCCGTAGTATTTTACACTGCCGTCCGCTCCCGCGAGCACACAGGAGACATATTTGTCCGTTCCTGTCACCGCGCCGGTATAGGCCACGGAAAATGTTTCGCCCGCCGAGACGGTGCGGGGGGTTTTGTCGCTGACGTCCAGATTGAGGACGGCGGGATTTGTATATTTCAGGGAAAATTTCATCGCGACTGCCGGCTGGGTGGCCGCCGACAGGGTGCTGCCGGCGGCGCCTGATTTGCCGCCTACGGCGGGAGATATAAAGAAAAAGGTCCCCGTATTCAAACGAAAAGCGGGACGTAGGCCGCGACTTGGGGAGGCGGGGGACACGTCAGTGCCTAGGTCATAGAGGATGGAATTTTTGACCATAGCCTCGGCAGAATCAGCATAGCCCGGAGAACGCAGCCACCAGCCGTCGGAGTCTCCGAACGCGCGGGCGTCTGACGGAAGCTGATTGTACTCATAGACGCTCAGCGGCCAAAATTTAGCTTCTTCAGCCGGGTCTCCGGCAATTTTGTTCGGGTCGTAGCTGCCTGTGCCCTGGTTGCCGCTGCCGCCCTCCAGGGTACGCCCCTGAATCAGATCCTTTTCCCTGCCCATAGGCGACCAGCCGCTGCTAAAGGCGTTGTCCATCGCGGCTTTCAGATCGGACGCGCCGTAAATGTTGCTCAATGGATCAAACGCATCAAACACAGTTTTATCGCCAATACTCTGCCCGCTTTTCAGCAGCAAAGTCATCGTGTTTGGAGCACTGTACACTCCTTGCCCGTGGTTCCCGATGACCACCCATTGCTTGCCCCCAAAGCCGACAGTCGCGGCGAGAGGTATGGAAGCTGTGGAGCCGCCCGTGGTGAATGTGTTAGCGCTGTTTGCCGTCATCATGTTGCCTGTCAGGTCCTTGAAACCGGAGACACTGACGGTATATTGCGTATCAGTGTCAAGGCCGGAATAATTGACGGTATAGGTTTTATCGCTGTTGCTCCAGACGCCGCCGGTAAGGACTTTCGTGTCGCCCCCGCCGCTTAGCGACACGGAGCCCACCACTGCCGTATTTATTGGCTCGCTGAAGGTGATCACTATTTGGCCGTTGATATCCTTACCCGCCGCGCCGTTCGCTGGTGTAATGGCAGAAACGGCGGGCGGCGCGTCCACCGTTAGAGATATATTCTCCGGCTGGCTGGCGAAGTCGGTTTGGTTATTCCCTTTTATTTCCTCGTTGAACAGCCGCAGGGTATAGGTCCCTTGCGGCATGTCCGCGGGAAGCGTTATGCCGGCGGTGCCGTCAGGCGCTGCCGAGCCGCCGGTCAAATCCACAAGCTTGCCGTAGTATTTAATACTGCCGTCCGCTCCCGCGATCACGCAGGAGACGTATTTGCCCGCACCCGTTACCGCGCCGGCATAGGACACGGAAAGCGTGTCTCCCGATTTGGCGGCGCGGGCGCTTTTGTCCGTCACGGTCAGGTTGAGGTTGGCGGTATTGGCATCCTTTACCGTCAGCTTGATCACGCCTGTCGGCGCTGCCGCGGACGACAGGGTGCCTGTGGCACCGGCTTTACCGCCTGCGGCGTCGGAGGTAAAGAGTACGTCCGCCGCATTGAGCCGGAAAGCAGGGCGACAGGCCGCTTCGGTTCCCACATAGAAGCCCTCGGGCCAAACGCTGCCCGCCCCGGCGGCATACGCCTCGCAGGTATCCATGCTGCCCGGCGTCCGCAGCCACCAGTAGGTACTGCTGAATTTGAGAACCTCGTTGTTCAGCTGATTGGCTTCAGCCACGCTCAGCGGCCAGAAATTTACGTCGCTTAAGCTCGGACCGCCGATGCCGTCGGCATTATAGCCGGTCTGGCCATAGTTGGGGGTCCACCCCAAGCTGCGCGGCAGGACCAATCCCTTTTCCCTTGCATCGGAGATGGCGGTAAAGGCGTCGTTCATCTTTTCTTGCAGTGTGGAGCCGTTGTATTGGTTGTTGACTGTATTTTTGTGAAACTGCCCGTCAGCGCCCACGCTCTGCCCGTTTTTTAACAGCAGGGTCATGGTGTTTGCGGCGCTGTACACGCCGGTTCCGTTATACCCGATCACGTCCCACTGCTTGCCGCCAAAGCCAATGGCGGTAAAAGGGGGAGCGCTGCTGCTCAGTCCGCTCTTTACCGTCCCAAGCCCTGACTTGATATTTACCGCTCCCTGTGCCTGCATTGGCATGCCAGCGAAGGTCAGCGCCACGGCGAGCACCAGGGATAAAAGTCTATGCGCCGGCTTTTTTTTCATGTCCATTCCTCCTCTATTCTGCGTAAAATAGCGTTTTGCCGTACAGCTTTGCCCGCTTATCACACATTTAACTGTCGATAAGCAATCCATTTTTGCATAAAATAGTAGCATAAATGGGATTTTTGCGCATCGTACCAAAGTACGACAAAAAAGCAAAACAGCGGCTATTTCCCTTGTTGAAAGAGCTGAATTATCCTTTAAATACCGCACTAATTCATCCCTTGCGCTTTTATTACGCCATGCTGGGCGTACGATAAATAAGAACCCCTCAACAATAACTTATGAGGGGTTCTTATTATAAACCAGATTTAGTTAAGGGCCTTTGCTATCATGGTAACGGCCTCGGCCCTGGCGGCCTCACCTCCGGGCCGGAAGGTATTATCGGAATAACCCGTTATAATCCCTGCCTTTACCGCTGTATTCACAGACTCCCGGGCCCATGACGATATTTTTTCCCTGTCGGTGAAGGCAAGCTCTCCGGAGGCCGGGCTGAGCTTTGCCGCCTTCACTGTCATCACGGCCATCTGCTCCCTGGTCACCGGGTCGGCGGGACCGAAGGTGTTCTGGTCATAGCCGCCGATTATTCCATTGGACGCCGCCGTGACAATGACCTCCCGGGCCCAGTGGCCGGCAGTGTCGGCAAATACCCTGTCACCCTTCCCCTGCAGCTTGAAGGCCTTTACCAGCATGGCGGTGAACTCGGCCCTGGTGATGCTGCCGTCCGGCCTGAAGGTGCCGTCCGGATAACCGCTGACGGCTCCCATTTCAATCAGTTTTTCTATGTTCTTCTCCGCCCAGTGGCCGGACAGGTCGGTGAGCACAACCGCAGTTTTCTGTTCCGGCGGCTGCGCCGGCTGGCCGGCCGCCTTTGCCGCCAGCACTGCAAAATGAGTGAAGTGGTCCACGGTGACGGTGATGGTGCTGCCGGAAACCGTGCCGCCCAGGTTCACCCAACGTCCCTCTTCCTCGTCGTAGTAGTGGACCGCCGGTGTTTCACCCGGGGCCAGCGTGGATGGGTCGAAGGTGAAGGTCAGGGTCACCGGTTTATCGAAGCTGTAATGGTCCTGGCCGTTGACGGTAAACTGGTAGGCACTCCCCACTACCATGAAGCCCGAAGGAGCGGACGGGGGAGTGTCCACCTTTTGCACTGCCACCTGTACACTGTTATTTCCCTGCAGGGCGTTGGCCGGTATATTCAGGGTCACATCGCTGCCAAGGCTCACCGAGCCTCCCGCCGCCGGGGCAACCGCAGCCGATCCGTTATTGCTGCTGACCGGCTGGGCAGTATTTTGGGGACCGCCGCCACCTCCACCGCCGCTATACGTCCATTTAGCGTAGATGGTCATTGCGGCGTTTACAGGCGTCGCGGAGGTAAACTGTGTACCTGCGCCGTTTGCACCTGTATACCAGCCGCCGAAGGTATAGCTGCTTCTCGCAGGATCAGCCGGCCAATTGGCGCTTCCGATGCTTGCTCCCGCATTAACGGTTTTGGTTGTATATACTGTGCCATTATTGTTAAAGGTGACGATATAGGTGGTCACAGGCGCTGCCGGGTTGATGACGATACTCAGAGCTTGGGTGTCGTTACCTGAGGCGTTTGTCGCCGTGACACTGAAGTTGAACGTTCCCGACACAGAGGGCGTGCCGGAAAGGTCGCCGTCGCTCTCGAGGTCAATACCGTCCGGCAGGCTGCCGCCGGAAAGAATCCATGTGATGGGGGTGTCGCCATCAGCATGGATCGTCTGGATATACTCCGTATTAACCGTACCGTCCGGCAGGGTGGTTGTGGTAATGGCGGGTGAGCTATAGGCTACAATATTTATGGTATCGTCACCGCTATATGTATACGCATTCCAGGTTGAGTTGCCTTGAGGATAATAGAGAGTGAAGCCTGGACCGTTAATATCAAAAACGTTGCTCCCAAAGGTACCAGGTTTGTCACCTAAAAACAATGCGCTATCCCTATAACAATAAGAGAACGCACTGTCTCCAATAGTTTGCACATTGTTTCCAAGTATTAGTCTGCCTGTAAGGCCGGAGCACCAGCAAAACGCACTGCTGCCGATGGTTTGAACGCTGTCGGGGATGGTAAGGCTGCCTGTAAAACCAGAACATTCATAAAACGCATTTTCGCCGATAAAGGTAACATTGCCGGGGATAATCAGTTCTCCGGAAAGCAGGGAACAGGCACTAAAGGCATTGGCGCCGATGGTTTGGACGCTGTCTCCAAGGGTCAGGCGGCCATTGAAGTGGTTGCACAAGGCAAAGGCCGAGTTGCCTATGGATGTGACGCTGTTCGGGATTGTCAGGTCCCCTGTAAAGCCGCTGCAGCCGCAAAAGGCTCCGTATCCTATGGTTTGAACGCCGTTCGGGATAGCCAGGCCGCCTGTGAAGCCACACATATAAAAGGCATTATTACCTATGGTTTCGACGCTGTCTCCGATGGTCAGGCCACCCAGAAAGTTGCTGCATTCACCAAACGCATAGTCGCCAATGGATGTGACGCTGTCCGGGATAATCAGGTCGCCTGTAAAGCCGCCGCAGTTGGTAAAGGCCGCATCACCTATGGTTTGGACGCTGTTTCCTATGGTCAGGCCGCCATTAAAGCCGCTGCAGTAACTAAATGCAGAATCGCCTATGGATGTGACGCTGTCCGGAATGTTCAGAGAGCCTGTAAAGCCCGTGCAGTAACTAAATGCAGCCAAGCCTATGGATGTGACGCCGTCCGGGATAGTCAGGCCGCCTGTAAAGCCGCTGCAGCCCATAAACGCAGCGTCGCCAATGGTTACAACGCCGTCCGGGATAGTCAGGCCGCCTATAAAGCTGCAGTCATAAAAGGCACAGCCGCCGATGGAGGTAACAGTATCCGGGATGGACAGGCCGCCCGTAAAGCCGCTGCATTCATTAAAGGCATAGTGGCCGATGGATGTGACGGTGTATGCAATATCCGCATTATACACCACTTGGGGAATGGTGAGGCTGCCCGAACCTGTGCCGCTGATGGCCGGATTATTCCACTCACCTATGCCCACCTGCACGGTGCCAGTGTTTGTTTCACTGTCCTCGGTCAGCACTAAGTAGGTCAGTGTGTGCCCCTCCGTTGTGAAGGCCGTAAAAATTTCCCCTTCGTAAGCCCATGCCGTGGTTGCGGGCATCACATTCAACAGCAGCAGGATAGCTGATATAATTGCGATTACTTGGTTTTTTAACCTCATTGTTTATTACCTCCCATATTATTCAGTCTTCAATGTTAACGGCATATTCATTAGATCCTAAATATATTTATGGTAGCATAGAACAGGAAACCACACATCGTACCAAAGTACGTCAAAAAAAGACACGTGTAGGTTGTACACGTGTCTTCACCGTGGTGGTCGGCTGGAATGCCTGTCAGATCATTGCAGCAGACCTGCTTCCCGGGCTAACTCCACACACTGGGCGCGGTTTTTCACTCCCAGCTTGCTGTATATATTGCCTGTATGAGTCTTGACGGTTCGTAAAGCAATACCAAGTTTTGCACTGATTTCCTCGTTGGTATTGGCCCTGACCAACAGCTCCAGTACTTTTTTCTCCTGTTCCGTCAGGAGCTCTTTCATTCCGGCGGCGGCCTCGCCATATGCCTCCAGGGCTGCCGGAAGATTTTCGTGCATCTGCCTTAACAGGCTTTTTGCATAGTATGTCAATAACCTGGCAGCAGGTTGATTTGCACTCTTTCTTCTTAATGTGGTGTAATATTTTAACAGGTGGGCCATGGGGGTGAATTCATCCATATAGCTCCTGACGTAGCCCTCTTCCATCCCGATAACAAGGGATTTTTTCATAAAGCTCACGGCGCCGCGCATGTCATTGTTCCGGCAGGACAGCAACGCCAAAAGGTTTAAAACCTCCACCTGGCTGTGGAGCCTTCCGTTATCCACTGCAAAGGAAAGGAGTCTTTGCAGCAGCAGCTCCGCATCCTGCAGGCGGCCCCTGGCCATCAGCGCCCTTGCATACACCAGCAGCTCAAACTCCCTTATTCGGTTAATTTCCGTGAAGATATCAAGTTTGCGGGAGACCAGCCATTCCTCGACCTTGTCTTCCTCTCCAATATCCATATACAACCGGCACCGGAAGGCCTGAAGCAAAGACATCCAGTGAGCCTTGCCGCAGCTCTGAAGCCTTTTATCACATTCCTCCATAATTTCAAAAGCACCGGACATATCTCCCCGGGCCCTTTTTATCCGTGACATGTCCACCATGGCCGGAACCAGGGCGCCCGGACAATTGGCATCCCGCGCCTCTTCCTGGGCCTTCAGCAGATAGGGCAGGGCTTCCTCCAGCCGGTTGCTTTCATATAAGCATTCACCGATTCCCAAGGGCGCGTAACCAGGATTTTTGGATATCAGCCCCCTGTAGCTTTCAGCCATCTTTCCATACTTTTCGGGAGCTTCTCTGAACAATACTGCCAGCATGTTGATGGGACAGCGGTGGAAGTAGATATCTGCCGTGTTGAAATCATTGTACTCAGGCATTTTATAATACCTGCTGTCATTTGTCTCAGCCGCTGAGAAAAGTAGTGACAGGTATTCAATATCGCCTTCTCTGATAAGCAGGTTGGCCTCCACCAGGGTGCATGTCGTGCGGCTATAGCTGTTCCACTCAGGGCTGGAGGCATTTTGACAGTTATCCTTCAGTGCTTTCATCCTGCCAATCCACTGCCGTGACAGGTCATGCCGGCCTGTTTCCGCATAATACAGGGCATAAATTACAGCTATCTTAAAGCTATTATCCCTGTACTCTCCAGGTAAACGCTCTATCCACGACAGCAGTGTGCCAAAATTGTTTTTGTGAATTATATGATCAATCTGGTGTTCTATCATTTCAAGGGCTTCCCGGTATGAGCCCCCGCACAGCAGGTGCTCAACGGCCTCCGGTATGCGGCCGAGCCCTCGGAACCATTGGGCGGCTCTTGCATGCAGGCCCGGAATTTCCGCCGGCGCAATTTCCGAAAGGAGCTTGTATAGAGAGTTCTTAAACAGGTAGTGGTACCTGTACTCCCGCTTCTGCCCGTCCAGGGCCGCCAGGAAGCCGTTACCTTCACTGATTTCCTTAAGCATCTGCAGTCCGTTGTTGTCTCCTGTGACTGCATCACACAGGTCTTCCGAAAGGGTATCCAGAATGGAGGTTTTCATGGCGAAGGCCTGTTTTTCCGGGCGCCAGGAGGTGATTACCTCATCCTTTAGATACTGATCAATATCCCGGCTGGACCAGGCCAGAGCAGCAATGGCGTCATTGCTGCCGCCGGCATCCTCTATGGACAAGGCCACCGCCACCAGCGCCGCAGCCCAGCCTTCGGTATAAGTCTCCACCCTCTTCAGATCATGGTTTTCCAGTATACAGCCCCTTGCCTGGTAAAACCGGAAAATTTCTTCCTCACCAAAGCGCAGGTCTTTTTCCTTCAGCCGTTGTACCTGCCATTTGATCCTGTGCCTGGCCAGTTCTATTTCAGGCTCCGTCCGGCTGATGATAACCAGGTGCATTTTGGCTGGCAGATAGTCGATCAGGTAGGATAATCCCTCCAGAACAGATGGTTCACTGATTAAATGAAGGTCGTCCAGCACCAGCAGGAAGTCTGATGGAGCCTCCGACAGCCGGTCGATGAGGATGTTGATATGTATGTTGGCCTGCAGAAGCTCACGGGAGGAAAAAACATATTCCGCCTCTCTGCTGATGCCCTCGGCAACACCGTCCAGGGCGGCGCAGACATAACGCCAGAACGACACAGGGTTATTATCGTGGGCATCCACCGACAGCCAGGCTGCAGAAAAACCGCAGTTCCCCAGCCAATCAAGCACCGCGGTGGTCTTGCCATAGCCGGCGGGAGCTGTAACCATGGTAAGCTTGCTCTGCAGGGCTTTATCCAATTTATGATGAAGGCGCCGGCGGGAAATCAGGTATTGATTTATTCCCGGCCTGCTGTATTTGGTCCCTATTAACCCGGTTTTGAATGTTATTTCCGCCATTTTTGAAGATCTACCTCACACCTTGCTTTCTCTATCCATTATATATCGGTTTATATAGTTATTTTTTGGGTCTTTTTTCCCAAAAAGAAATATTTAAGTTGTTAGGGCAATGGAAAAAAAGACACCTGCTGTTTTATTTTACCAGGAGGTGTCGCTAAATTCCATTTAGTTAAGTCCGGTACCTGAAAATCTGAATTATATCAAATTTGATTTCTGCAGCAGCTTTTTGATAATCACCACTACCTCCGCCCTGGTGATATTGTCTTCCGGCGCCAGCAGGTGGCCGCTTTTCCCGGAAACGATACCGGCCCTGACACAGGCGGCCATGCACGGAGTCCTTTTCAGCGCCGGGCCATATCAGGCGCTGCCGTCCTTCCCCACGTCCCACCCGGTTAAATCCAGCACCCCGTTTTTCACCCTCGGCGCTTCATGGCCCGAGCCATACTTAGCTCCATGTAAAATCCTTTAAAGCCGTCAACTATGTCAACAATTCCGCATATATCGACAATAAAAAGCAGATAGGCGGGTTTTAGTGTATATAAAACGCTATCTGCTTTAATTTGCTATTCTATTTTCTATTTTTCCTATTTGCGAAACTTTAGCTGTCTCCCAAGGTCCGGATTCTTTATTCAAGAATCCCCGCCAGCTTGCTCCTGCGGTCGATGCCCAGCTTGGAAAACACGGAGCGCAGGTGGAATCTGACGGTGGCCTCCGAGATAAACAGCGCCGAGGCGATTTCCCTGTTGCTCAAGCCCTTTGCGGCAAGGGTGGCCACCTCCATTTCCCGCTCGGTCAGGCCGTAAGGCAGCGTCCCGCTTTCCGAGCTGAGCCGTATCAGAAGCTTCCAGTTATCACCGATTAACTGTCCACTGGCGGCAATTTCCTCCGGCATCCTCTCACCCAGCTCGGAGAAAGCATTCTCCACCAAACCGCCCAGCATACATTTGAATTCTATGAAAGGAAGATAGATACCGTCCGGTAAGGCTCTGGCAAGAGCTTCCCGAACATAAGAAAAGGCCTCCTGGCGCCGTCCGGTATTTAAATAGCCCATTGCCGCTATGATGTACATGTATATTTCCACCATCAGATAGCCCAGCTCACGGCATTCCACGATAGCAGCCTCCGCCGCCCCCAGCAGCCGGATATACTCTTCCTCCTGCAAAAGGATGCCCAGCCGGTAGTACCCGAAATAAATCTTAACCCAGGAGGGTGCTTCGGGGAAGGTTGTCCTGCCCTCCCGAACCTCTCTGGGTATCATTTGGGTCAGTCCCAGCCACATGTAAAAATCAGTCTGCAGCATCTGTGTTACAAAAGGACACATGGCGTCCGTGCCGACCGTTTCCTCCAATTCCTTGATGTATTGCGACAGGTCGTTGTTGCTGCCCCTCTTGACGGCCAGTTGCGCCATAAGATTGACAGTTCCCGTCCGCACCGTCCACTGACCGCTTCCTTCAGCCAGGTAGGCTGCCTGATAGGAAAGTGGCCCGGCCTCCGAAAGATACCCGCGATAGAGGGCCGCTTCGGCCTTAAACAGCACATCGGCGCCGCTTTTCACTCCGGTGAGCACGGAAAGCAGGCGCACCACACCGGAAAGCGCCTGTATTTCCTTCTCCAGTCCCCCTGGCGTCCGGTGGAAGAAGATCATCAGGGGCAGCCCGAAGGCGAAGGGCTCATCAGAGGTCAATGTCAGGCACCTGCCGCCGATCATCCCGGCCGCCTCCCGAAGGATTGGCTCCATTTTTACTATGTCGGGGAATTCCATGTATGCGGAAACCAGTGTCCACTCACCCATTAAAGCCTTTCGTTCTTTTTTGTCCGCCACTTCCCCGATGATAGTCTTGATCTCCTCCAGCAGCGCCCCCGCCCGTTCCCGCTTGTCCGCGCCAATGAAGGCATAGGCGATGCGCAGCAGCGAGATGGGGTATTGGCGCTTGATTTCAATGGGACAATTGGCCAATAATCCGGCGGCCAGCTCAGTAAAGGGCACAGCGTCGATCCGCGCCAGGGTCAGCCCTTTTAGAGGCAGGGAGAGGATGGCCTCATAGTCCTGCACCTTGAAAAAACAGGAAAGAGCTTGCACAGTATCACCCGCCCGGGCGTACCACTGGCCGGCCCGGCTGTAGCAGCTGATTCTCGTCCGGGCATCCGCCGCCTTGAGCCTTCTAAGCAGCATTTCCCGCAGGATGGCATGGGGCACATAGCGCCGTTCCTCGGCCTCGTAGCGGACAAAGGGCGTTTCTTCCAGCAGGGCAAACACGTTTTCCGGCAGGGAATCGGCCTGGAGCAAAAAACAGATCTGATCGATAGTCACGCCGGGAAAAAGAGCGATGTGAAAAAACAGATTTTTCCCCTGGCTGCTAATGTTTTCCCATACGATACTTTCCATGAGCTGGAGGAGGCTCAGGCCCGGAGAAAGCCCTTCCCCTCTTTGCATCTGCAGCACGGTGAGATAGAGCGCCACGATCCAGCCCTCGGTATAGTCGTAAAGCCGGCCGGCCTCGGCCTCTGAAAGGGCAACACCGCAAAGGCGGCAATAGCGCCGCACATCTTCGGCGCTCAAACGGAGGTCTTCTATATGTATATAGTGGGCGCCCGACTGTTCAAAAAAGGAGAGGGCAAAAGGGCGCGCTGTCTGGGTGATGATGACCAGGCGCAGCTTCGTTCCGGAGTAGGAGAGCAGCGCCGACATGACGGTCCGGGGCAGCTCCTTTTGCAAAAGATGAAAATCGTCCAGTACCAGCAACGATTGTGTATCGCAGCGAAGGCCGCTGATTGCCTCCCCGATCTCCCAGGCCGACATCAGCCTGGGGAAACCGGCGGAGAGCAACTGCTTCCCCGCCGCCGGGTCGATATGTTCAAGCTCCCGGCACAGCCTCGTCCAGGAGATTCCCGGAGCGTCCTCTGCCGCGCTCCACCAGTACACAGGCGTGCCTTTGGGAAGGTTGTCCATTAGATAATCCCGCACCGCCGTGGTCTTGCCGTAGCCCGAGGGGGCTTCTATCACCGTCACCGGCGCGCTCAGAATATCTCCCAGCTTTTTGAGCAGCCGTGGAGAATAATAATGTATATTGGATTTAAAAACCTTATTTTCAGCCATAGCGTCATCCCCCGGTTTTTGGGCTTTACGCAGTAAAAACACAACGACTTATTATACCATAATTAGCTAAATAAAATTAAGCGGCCAATAGTTTCCTCTAGCCTTCTGTCTCTGCGAGCCCCTAGGCGCTCGCAGAAAAGAACCTCCCGGATTAACTGGAGGTTCTTCTGCCTGCCACAAAAGCAGCTATTTACTACTCAGGGCGTTCAATATTACCGTTACGGCCTCGGCCCTGGTGGCGCTGCCCCCGGGTCTTACCGTATTGTCGGGATAGCCCTTCATTATTCCACTGTCGGTGGAGACGGCCACCGCCTCCAAGGCCCAGTCGGAAATGTCCCTGGTATCCGTAAAGGTCAACTCAGGGGCTGTTCCGGCAAGCCCTGCGGCCTTAACCGTCATTACCGCCATCTGCTCCCGGGTAATAAATTCATCGGGTCCGAAATTACCATCCGGATAGCCGCTAACTATCCCCAGGGAGGCAACGGCAGCGATGAAGTCTTTAGCCCAGTGATTGGCGGTGTCGGAAAACACCTTGCCGCCTTTGGCCTCCAGGTGGAAGGCTTTCACCAGCACGGCGGCGAACTCGGCCCGGGTGATGGTGCTGTCGGGAATGAAGGTGCCGTCGGGGTAACCGCTTATGGCTCCCAGGGCCACCAGTTTTTTAATGTTGGCCTCGGCCCAGTGACCGGATATGTCTTTAAGTGTCACCGACAGCTTCTCTTCCGGGGCGGGAAGCGACTCTTGCGCAGTCATTACGGCATATTGGGTGAAGTGGTCCACCGTCACCGTGATGGTGTTGCCGGACACCGCACCGCCTATGTTCACCCACTGCCCAGACCCTTCGTCGTAATAGAACACCGCCGGCTCTTCACCGGGGGCCAGGGACGACGGGTCAAAGGTGAAGGTCAGGGTTACCGGCCTGTTGAAATTATAGTGGTCCTGCCCGTCCACGGTAAGCCGGTAGGCCGTTCCCTGCACCATGAATCCGGCAGGGGCCGCCGGGGGCGAATCCACCTCCTGAACAGCCACCCGTACGGCGGAACTGCCCTGCAGCGCCCCGGCCGGTATGACTACTCCGGCCCTACCGCCCAGGCTGACCGTGCCGCCGGCCGAGGGGTACACATAGGCCTTCCCGGTGGTGTCGTGAACAGCACCGGGAGACGATGAGCCGCCACTGCCCCCGCTGCTATGTCCTCCTCCGCCAGACTGGGTAGCCGTCAAGGTGCCGCTGGCCACGTCGCTGCCGCTGCCGGCCACCACGGTCAAAGCGCCCGGGTTAACCTCCGGCATAGCAAAGCTGCAGCTGTAGCCGCCGCCGGCATCGGCGGCCGCCTCGGCGTAAAAAACTATGTGGCCGTCCCCGTCCACCACCTTTACCGGCACCAACGCCCCCGGGGCGGCAGTGCCGGACACGGTGACGGCGTCTCCCGCAGCCGCGCTGCCGGCGCTGAGGGATAAGTCAGCTCCGGCGGCCATGGCCAACCAGGACGGGCAAAGGACAAAAAGCAGTGCTGCCGCTATAGTAACAATTTTTCTATACATGGCTTCACCTCATCACTGTGCGTATTTTTGCCGCCTCATAGAGGGTTGGGATTGGAGTTTTGATCACCGGTTAAATTATCAACCACATAGACATTAATCACATCGCCGGGCTGTACATTAAAACCCGCACTGGCCCCGCCGGCGCTGTCAAAATCAGCTCTGGTGGCGTTAATGTCCAGCTGGGCGCCGTTGCGCAAATGGACGAAGACCGCCGCCTCGTTTCCGTTATGGGTTTCCGTGGGGGCGATATCGACGGTAAAGTATTTAAAGCCCGCTACCCCGCTGTTCACCGTCATGGTGGCGGTGCCGTCCGGAGACGTTACGGCGGTATAGCTGCCGTCGGCTGCCGGGGTGACGGTGTAATTGCCGGACCCGGAGGGCGAATTAACCACCAGGGTCAGCATTTTATTGACACTGTCACCATTGCCGTCCGTTACGGTAAAAGTGACCTGGCTGCTGCCCGCTGCGGCGGGAGTGCCGTATACCTCGCCGGTTACCGTGTTCTGGCTTAGCCCCGCAGGCAGGCCGGCAGCGCTCCAGGCATAAGGCGCTGTGCCGCCGCCGGCCTGGACTGTCTGGCTGTATGCCGCTCCCACGGTGGCCGCCGGAAGGCTGGCGGTGGTGATTGAAAGGGCCTGGGGCTGGGCGGTGATGGTCAGGCTGCTGCCGGTTATATCCCCGCCGCTGACTAATTCGGCGCCTCCTATGGTAACGCTGAAATCGTTTATATCGTTGCTGAAGGGGGCGCCGTCATAGGACAGGGTTACCACGCAGTGGGTGGAATCATTGTAGAACACACTGCCGACGCCCAGGCCTGCCGGGGCATTGTTTAGGATAAAATTGGCTTTATCCAGCAAATTGTCCCTGAAAGTATCATTTTGCAATATTACCGATAAAAGGCTTCCGTTCAGGCTGTTTTCCTCCAGCGGCCGGCTGGGCGTTACGGCAGCCGATTCCTGAACCGCGGTGAGGGTGAATTTATCGGTTGTCTGTGGATTCCCGTCGTTTAGCTCGCCTCCGGCAATGGTGATGCTGCAATCGGTAATATCGCTGTCAAAATCCGACCCGTCGGAGGCTAAAATAATATTGCATTGGGTCGCGCCGGTATAGTTAACCCCTGCTACGCTCAATCCGGGAGGCGCATTGTTTAAAGTAAAACTGCCTGCGTCCAGAGTAACGTCTGAGAAAGTTCCGGTCTGCAAATCCACTGTCAGGGTGCGCCCGTCCAGATCTTTCTCGGTAAGCGCCTGGTCCGGGGTGACATGGGGCTCGACAACGGCGCTTATGGCCAGGCTGTTGGAAGTCATCCCTTGCGAGCCGTTTACCGCCGCCCCGGCAACGGTAACGCTTAAATTGTTAATATCGGTATCAAAATCGGTGCCGTCATAGGCCAATGTCAGTATGCACTTGCCTTCCGACAAAGCCGCACCGGCTATGGAGGTTCCGGCCGGGGCGTTATTTAAGGTAAATTGAGAAGCATCCACACTGCCGGCGAAGGAATCCAGAACTGCCTCCAGGGTTAACTGGGCCCCATCCAGGCTGGTTTCGGTGAGATTGCCGGCACTTAAGACCACAGCTCCGATAACCTGCCCCGGCGTATAAGGGTTTCCGTCACGGCCAATATAGATGTTATCCCCCCAGAACCATATGGTGCCGTCATTCTTATATACAAAAAACCGAGCCCTAAAACCCCCCCCCCCTATGCCTATGTCGGCTGCATTATCAATACCGCCTACCTGAACAGGTTCAGTTTGAGTTACAGATACACCATCACTTGTTCTCAGTGATCCCCAGTTATATACGGTCCCATCGGCCCGCATGGCCATGGAGGCCAAAGATCCTACCTTTAATCCGGTTACCCCGCTTAGCCCGTTAACCTGTACCGGGCTGTGTTGATCGGCAGTTCCGCCATCCCCCAACTGGCCCTTGCTGTCCGCCCCCCAGGCCCATACTGTTCCGTCAGTCGCCGCGGCCAGGGAATGTTGCCTTCCTGCGGCTATTACGGCTATGCTTCTATCTCCCGGCATGGTTACCTGCACCGGGGAGGTACGATCGGCTGTGTCATTAAGACCCAACTGACCAAGCAAATTATTGCCCCAGGCCCATACCGTACCATCACTGGCCAGGGCCAGTGTATGTTCGTATCCCGCGGCTATGGCTGTTATGGTCTTGCCGCCAGGGACGGTAACCTGAGTCGGAACTGTAACCAGAACTGAATTATTATACCCCAGCCCCAACTCACCGTCGTCATTAGCTCCCCAGGTCCATACCCCGCCGCTGCTGTCCAGGGCTGCTGAATGCATACCCCCTGCCGCCAGGGCAACTATTTCAACCCCTGCCGGTATACTTACCTGTACCGGAGACGTTCTATTGTTGTTAGAACTACCGTCTCCAAGCTCTCCAGAAATATTATCACCCCAGGCCCATACCGTACCATCACTGTCCAGAGCCAGTGTATGTTTGCATCCCGCGGCTATGGCGGTTATGGTCTTGCCGCCAAGGGCGGTAACCTGAACCGGAACAGCACTGTCGCTGGTAGACCCGATTCCCAGCTGGCCAGAGCTACCATCTCCCCATACCCATACCCGGCCATGGCTGTCCAGAACCACCGTGTGATACTCTCCGGCCTCAACATCCGGTGTAACCCCTTCGGCACAGGCCGGTCCCGGCAGGACCAGGGGCAGCAATGCCAGCGCCGCCATTATCGTCCCCATGATCAAACGGCTGAAATACCTCTTCCTTTTGTCTCGCCTGCTTTGCACCTGAACTCACTCCTTAATTTAATTATTTTTCAGCATTAAACAATGTTGCGAAAAAAAAGAATGTTTTTGTTGCTTTACCCTCTTTTTTTGCCTGGCCCCCTTGAGCTGAATATCTCATCATCCACCACCAGCACCTTTTCCCTGGCGCCTCCCCGTGCTATGAGCACCGCTATCTCATTTAGCAGCTCCACGGCATTGAGTGGCTTTGTAAAATAGCTGTCCACGCCTATGCGGCAGCCCCTCTCCTTATCCTCAACTATGGAAAGAATTATAATGGGTATTTGCAGGGTGGCCGGGTCGTTTTTAAGCACTGCGGCCACGTCGAAGCCATTGATACCGGGCATCATAACGTCCAGTATAATCAGGTCCGCCTTTTCCTGCTTGACCATGCCGATGGCCTCCATGCCGCCGGCCGCCTCCCTTACTGAATAGCCCGCCTCCTCCAGTTCCTGCCTCAGCAGCATCCTTATATTTGTGTCGTCATCCACCACCAGAATGCTCTTCTGCCCTTTGGCGCGCTCAGGCTCTGTTGACACCTGCTCCGCCCTTTTAACGGGCAGGGCGACCCTGCCTTCCGGGGAGCTGTCAACGGCGCCGAATACGGGAAGGGAAAAGGAAAAGGTGCTGCCCCGGCCCAATTGGCTTTCCACCCATATACTGCCGCCGTGCTGCTCCACAATCTGCCTGCATATGGGCAGCCCCAGGCCGGTCCCCTTGGGCTTGTCGGTAAGGGTGTCCCCCACCTGCCTGAATTTTTCAAAAACCTTTTCCAAATCCTGGCCGGCAATCCCGATGCCGGTGTCCGTGACGCTTATAATGACGCTGCCCCGGTCCGCCCTGGCCCCACAGGTCACCGTTCCCCCCTGCCCGGTAAACTTCACCGCATTGGAAAAAAGGTTTATTGCCGTTTGTATCAGCCGGTCCAGGTCCCCCTCCACCAGGGGCAGGCCGTCTTCAATGTCCAGCACCAATTCAATTCCCTTTTGATCAAAAAGAGCGGCTGTGGCCGAGGCGGCCCTGCCGATAACCTCCGCCGGGGAAAGAGGCTCCATTTTCCACTCAATTCTTCCGGCCTCCAGCTTGGAAAGGTCCAGCACATCATTGATCATGGAGGTCAGCCTCTGGCTCTCCGATATGATGATATTCAAATTGTCGCTTACCTGCCCGACAGCCCTGTTGACCTTCTTCTCATCACTTTTTACCAGGGGAAATATCAAATCTTCCAGCCTGTTTTTGATAATCTTGGAAAAGCCCAGCACCGAGGTCAGCGGTGTTCTCAGCTCGTGCGACACGGTGGACAAGAAGTCCGACTTCATACGGTCCAGTTCCTGCAGCCTCTTGTTCTCCTCCAGGTTTATCTTGGCCTCATACTTTATGTGCACTATGCAGCCGCCGGCCTCGTTTTCACCGTTAAATACCGCCACGGCCCTGTCCCGGCAGGTTTCGTAGCCGCAGGCGCCGCAGTTGAGCTCATCCGAGGCCGAATACTTGCCGTCATGTTCCAGTATGGCTTTTATTTGGTCTTCATCCGGCACCTTCTTGTCATAGTGCCGGTTGTTCCACCTCCTGGCAAAGCTGTTTTCCCGCAGCAGCTGCTCCACGGTGTCCAGCCAGGCCGCAAACTCCGGAGCCTGGACGGTATTTTTGACCACTACCGAATAGCCTTTGTATTTGCCCGCCAGTTCTTTTGAGGAAGACATTTGGAATCTACTTTGGGCATACTGGGCGATAATGCGCCGGTTTTCCCGGAAGTCGCTCTCAACTCCCATGGCCTTGCCCATTATGCAGCCCTCGCAGTAAAGAATATCGACAAGCAGGGGATACCCTGCCAGATCTCCGTCCTTTAGCTTGTCCCGGGCCATTTTTCCCAGATATTTAACCGCGCGGCCCTCTCCCTCCAGAATGAGATAGTCGCTGCCGACAGGGTTAAAGCCGGACTCCCCGGTAAACATCTCCATGGTCTTGGTCAGCCCGCCTGATATGGGAAAGGCTGCGCCGTAGAAGGCCTGAATGCCGTCGAATTCCGACTCCTCCAGGACCGGGGGATCTATTTTTCGGCTGTCCAGCATTTGAATCAGCTCTTCAAAGGTGAGCGCCTCATCAAAAAGGCCGAGATTCTTATCCAGCAATTCAGATTTTTTGGCTATGCAGGGGCTGGCGCCCACAACGGCAGTGTTGCAGTCGTTCCAGCGCTTTACCAGCAGGGCCTGAGCGGCCATGGGGCTTAAAACGGGGGCAAATTGCTCCAGCAGCGCCGGAACGTGTTTTTCCACGTAATTCATCAGCGCCGCGCACGGGCTGGTGATCACATGGGTATCCTCCCGGCCCTTTTGTTCTATATGGTCATTTAGATAATCGGTGTATACCCTGGTGACCACATCGGCCCCAAAGCTGGACTCGTAGATGTAGGCGAAGCCCAGTTCCTTCAGAGCGGCGCAAAACTGCCCGGTAGAGCAGCGGTATTTTTTAGCGGCCACAATTACATAGGAGGGGGCCAGCACCAGTGCGGCTGCCCCGGTTTCTAGCAGTCGCCAGGTATTTTCAATGCTGCTTATGTACCTTTTGGCGCCCTTGCTGCAGGCCTTAATGCAGGCCCCGCAATTGAGACAGCTTTCCCTGATTATTTCCGACTTTCCGTCCTTTATTTTTATGGACTTGGTCCTGCACATCCTGAGACAGGCCGAACAGGCCTCGCACTTATCTTTATCGGTATACACAATTCCGTTTAGCACCCGGATCTGCTCCTTTCTTATTGGGAAAGGGGCTGCCGCCCCTCGGGACTACAGCGTCCCTCACCCCGCAATCAGGGGGAGATCCCCCCCTTCTTAACCCCCCTGTGCAGAAAATTATCGAACAAGGCGAAATTTTCTGAGCCGAAATTCCGGTCCTTTTTCTGCATCGATCGGGGACATTCCTCCGACATCCAGAGCCAGTCATATCGGGGAGGTGTGTCCCCATTCCTTTAACGGGGCTGAAGGTAGACATTGCCCTTAAGCCTCAGACAGCCCCAGCACTTCCCTGGCTTTCTCCACCACCTCATCGGGATCAAAGGGCTTGGTCATATAAATATCGGCCCCGGCCTCCAGGCCTTTCTGCCTGTCAAACTCCTGGCCCTTGGCCGTGAGCATGACAATATAGACATCCTTCAGGCCCAGGTCATTCTTGACGGCGCTGCAGACTTCAAAGCCGTTCATCCTGGGCATCATTACATCCAAAAAGACCAGGTCGGGCTTTTCCGCCTTTATGCTGTCCAGGGCGTCCTGCCCGTTATCGGCGGTGTCCAGCTCGACACCCTCATCCTCAAGCTCCTCCAGGGTTTGCTCCAAAAGAATTCTAATATGCGGCTCATCATCAACAATCAGTATTTTGGCCATATTGCACTCCTTCCAGGCCGGCCGATGGTTTTAGGTATACAGCATGTCCTCTTTCCGGCCCACCGGGCTTTGCCCCGGCATATTTTCTCTCATTTCCCACTTGGGACACTCATAGTAGTCAATCTGCTTCCGTGACACCGGGAACCTGCCGCAGGAAAAATATCTCCAGTAAACAGAGTTGTAAACAAGACACTTCTTACCCTCATCATCCATTAAGGGGCACTTAATCTTGATGCAGCAGTTTACACACCTGGCACAGTCATTCTTGCTGCTTGTCCACCCGACCGACAGCTTTACCCTGGCCTGGTCGGGGCCGGAGGAGGGCGGAGCCGCCAGCGGCTGGGAGTACATTGCCCGGTACCGGGGATCAACTATGCAAAAATAGATTATGCGATATAGCTGACCGATTAATTTGGGATAGTGCTTTCCGTGTTTCCAGAAGGCCAGGTCGTTAAAAAAGATATAGGAAAAATACGGGATTGTAATATATGCGTACAGCCCTCCGGTTAAAGCCGTCAGGGCAATGCTCAGATAATACCAGATGCGGATGGAAGACCATTTTATTTTTTGACCAAAAGTGTACATTAAATCAACCCCCTATGCTGCTGTGTGTTATAACATCCCAAAGGCCCAGAACCCCGAGCCAGTTGCCTATTAAAAAGTGATTTATGCTGACCCCGATCAGGTTTTTATGCCTGACATACATCCACCCCCAGAGAATACCGCCAATAATGGCCATGATCCCAAGTTCCATGGACTCGTGTATATGAAAAACGCCAAACAGAGAAGAAGTGAGAATAACCGCCCACAGCCAGCTCAGCCGGCCCACCAGGAATCTTTGAATGGAGCCCTGCAGCACTCCCCGGCACAGAAATTCCTGCAGCGGCGCCACCAGTATATAGGTGGCGTAATCCCAGTCGACGTACTTCCAGTCCAGGACAGGCTCTCCGTGGAAGGCCGGCAGGGTCTTGACCAGCTGTATTTTTACTATAACGAGGGCAAGCATCAAAAAAGCGCTGACCGCCAGTGACTCAATAACCGACTTTTTGGTGTTTTCCAGGGTCAGGCCGAAACTGGACAGCGGCAGCCTGCTCCGGAAAACCAGCCACACATTGGCCAGCACAAAGGTAATCTCAACCAGCCGGCTGATTATATAAAGTTCCCCATGTCCGGCCCTGGTTTTATTCAGCAAAACAATCACGAAGGTATAAATACAAACCATCAGCACTATGCTGATAAAAATATTGCTGAACTCCATCCTGACTTTTATTGAAGCTGTCAGCTCCTCTTTTTTCTGCTTTAAATCATCAACAGTCTCTTTCAGCCGGGCAAATAACCTGGCGTTTTCGATAGAGGCGGCAGTCTGACAGGCCACCGCAGATAAAAGCTTCAGGTCGCCCGCGGTAAAATCGGCCGGCTGCTCGCTGCTTACCAGCATTACACCCAGAACTTTATTTTTTATGGCCAGAGGGGCGCATATCAAAGAACTGGCCCTTACTTTTCCTTCAACATATCTGTGGTCCGCCGGAAGATTATTGATTACTTCCGACTTAACACCGGCCACCACACTGTCAATGACCGGCCGGCAAACCTTAAGCACATCACCGGCATAACCTGCAGGCGCCGAGGAGGCCAGAACTTCCATGCCTTCATTCTCCAACAGCACTATTGTCACATCACCGGCTTTTATAAGCCTCTTGGCCTCTTCCAACAAAAACCGGGCGGTATCTTTAAGCTCAAGATTTCCGGCCAGCTGCTCAGTTATATTGAAATAAAAAGTAATCTCACGATATTTCTCCAATAACTCCCGGCCCAGGGCCTTCTTCTCATGCTCCATAACAAGCCAAAAGGAAAGGAGGTCGGCAACAGCCAAAACATCCTTTTCCCCGCCAACCCAACCGGCTATATGATCATCATGCCTTACCGGATATTCGTAAGGTTTTTTTTCAGCGCTGCCTAATAAAGCTTTACCGGCGGCATCTTTTATACATAGTGGCGACTGAATCAAACCTTCGGTATCGGCAATAAAAGCTTTAAAACCTTTCCTTGAAATCAGCCTTTCAAGAGGACCCTTGCTCATTTTGTCTATTCTCCCCGGTACTTTATTCTTCTCAGCCGGCGCAGCAGGTTAAAGTCTTTGTATTTATTGAGAACTTCCCTGCCCAGAATCAACACCCCCAGCCAGAAAACCGCATGACTTGACAGATATAACACAGCGCCTAAGAATAATTTCATTGATAAATAAAGAGGCAAAAATGGAATGATTAAAATAAGGCTGTATATAATCCAGGAAATTACAATTAAAATTAAACCTGCTTTTTTTAGCTTTGTATTTAGCATTCCCTTGTGAATACACAAAGTTCCCTCTTCCATTTCTTTTGCATTCCTAACTACAGCGCTATTCCTCCTACATACCGCCGACAGCAACGTCAATCAGCTCGAACACCGGAATTTTCAAAACACCGTCTCCCCATATGACTGTTTCGCTGTCGGTTTTAACATTGTTAAATACCGCTTGATCGGAAAGCTCGGCAAAGCGGGCGGTCTTCAGTTTGGGTGATAAATCCACCGTGATGCTGCTGCCGGTGTTAAGCTCTATAAGCAGGCGATAGCCTTCCAGAGGAAAGACCGAACGAACATATCCCATTAAGGCGCCTCCCTTTTTCGTTTTGGACAAAAAAAAATCTGCTTATGATAATAAAGCAGATTTCAATTTACCGCCCCGTCCAAAAAGATAGTTTTTGTATTTTTTAGTCAAAAATTCCCGCAGGCGGGTACTCTGTCCCAATGTAATTGATATTGGATTACCGGTTTGCCCTGTTCACTGCTTCCCCTAAATGACTGTTACATTGGTTCGGCTTTGTGTCCTTTCAAAACTGCATAAGTTAACTTATCCATGGTGCCATGTCATTTACACTTTCTTTTGACCAGTGGTCCCGGACCAGGGACACCAGTTATCCCCCGGCCCGGGCCAGTCACCGCTTCCCGTTCACCAGCACTACCATGATGGGAGTAGTTCCTGGCACAGTGTAAAATGCGGTAGATAATCACCTTGTCGCTTATAAACCGATAAAAGGCTATATAAGGGTCAACGATTACCATTCTAAAATTGAATTTTGTAAGAGAACGCTCGAACAGTGGTGTGCCGGAATGCGGATAACTCTCAAGACGCTGTAGAGACTGCGAAATACTTTCAAGTATTCCGTCAGCAGCTTGGGGATTTTCTGCCATTATAAAGTCGAATATTTCGTCTAAGTCTGAATAGGCGGAAGGTAATAACTCAACGTTATACCTTTCCATTAATTTTCTCCTTCAGTCGCCTATGAGCTTCGTTAAGTGAAATTGTCGGCTCGCCTGAGCTACGAGGACCAACAAAAAATGCCCGGGAGGGTTGATTTCCTTGGGTTCTCAACCACCACCAGGAACAGCCGCATTCCTTGTCGTTTTCAATTAAATAATTACGTTTGTCGGTTTTATCGTACACATACAAGTTGCACCCATCACTTTTCTTCGTTTTAGAAAACTCTGTACCGATTGCACGACGTTTTACACTGAAAGGATTTTCAACAAATTTATCGGTGAGTTCTCTCACTTCAGATGCGCCAAGCAAAAAAACTTTGTCCTCTGTATCCGGACTATTTTCTCCATTGTCCGTGCAATGTGTCAATTTTATCAGTTGTGCCATATAATCTCCTTTCTAATCGCTCAAGTTCTTTCCCATACAAATACTTTCCTTCATGCACTTATATTCACCGTAATTCGGTATCACCGCATAACCGATGGAGCGATACAATCCCATAGCCGCCGTGAGCGGTTCTCCCGATTCGAGTATTAATTTGGAGTAACCCTTCTCCTTCGCTCTTTTTTCAAGAAGCCTCATCAGTTCTTTTGAAATGCCTTGCCCCCGGTAGTTCTCCTTCACAAAGACACGCTTTACCTCGACCGTGTCCTCTTCAAACCGCTTAAAAGAGGCGCACCCGACAGGAAAGTCGTCATCATAGGCAATGATTACATCATGAATATCCTGCAGATTATTTAGAGGAATAAATTGTGAGCGATTTTCTTCGCCACCCACTAATTTGTTTAAGAAATCGTCTAGCTCATAACATAACAGCACAAAATCACCATTATGGGCGTCTGTATATATAAACTTCAT
Organism: Peptococcaceae bacterium BICA1-7; assembly: GCA_000802095.1. Lineage (GTDB taxonomy): Bacteria > Bacillota > Desulfotomaculia > Desulfotomaculales > Desulfocucumaceae > BRHc4a. The sequence continues at coordinate 67,203 of JUEB01000023.1, forward strand.
ATAATCCCTCCTATGCCAATCCCCTTAGCGAGGCAGTTTATTCTATACTTCTTTAATTCTTTAATTTAACCTCCAGGGTATCTCTTGATACCCTGTTGATTGACTTGGTGATGATGTAATCGATTTTACCTTTCGCCGCTTTCCTGAGCATTTTATCCAGCTCGGCCCTACCGTTCCGACGCAATCCGCTTTCAACATCAAAGAACACACCAGCAAAAATCCAGTTGGGATGGTTTTTATTTTCTTTAGGGACAGCCGGAATAATCCTGACATTTTTCATCTGCGATCCTTCATCATGTATATAAAATGGGCAAGCCCATTAATATTCTACCAAAAGAAAAGACGTGAAAGCGTCCTCTCACGTCAAAGCATGTTTTTATTCATAATCCCCCAAACTCCTTATTTATAAGGCTTCTGCCGTTGCACAGGATTATGGTCTCCACATGATGACTCCACGGAAACATGTCCACCGGCTGAACCTCCTCCACCCGGTAGCCCAGCGCCGTCAGGCGGCCCAGATCCCGGGCCAGGGTGCCGGGGTCGCAGGAGACATATACTATCCTGGGAACATCCATGTGAGCCACCGCCTCCAGCGCCTCCGGGCCGCAGCCCTTGCGGGGCGGGTCCAGCACGGCCACATCCGGGCGCAGGCCGCGGCGGGCCAGTGAGGGCAGCAGCTTTTCCACCTCGCCGGTGTGCCACTCAATATTTTGCACACCGTTATTTTCCGCATTGCTGCGGGCATCCTCCACCGCCTGGGGCACAACCTCCAGGGCCACCACCCGGCGGGCGTGCCGGGCCATAAAAAGGGCTATGGTTCCCACCCCACTGTAAGCGTCCACCACCGTTAAATCCCCAGGGTGGTTCAGACCGGCATATTCCAGGGCCTTATTGTACAGCACAAGGGTCTGGACCGGGTTGACCTGGTAGAAGGAGGCCGGTGAAATGATCAAGGAAAGATCCCCCAGCCGGTCGGTGATATACCCCCGTCCGGCCAAAATAATATTTTCTCTTCCCAGCACTACTCCCTGTGGGCCGTCGTTTATATTCCGGGCCAGGGACACCAGCTGTCCCACCCTCTGAGTAAGATCTCCGGCAAAGCCTTTCTGGCCTGGCCAGTCACCGCTGCCAGTAACCAGCACGGCCATTATTTCACCGGTATAAAAACCTTTCCTCAGCATAACGTGGCGGAAAAAGCCCCCGGGGGCACCCCGGCCATGCCTGTTGAGCAGTGCTTCTATGGCTGCTGCCGCCCGGTTTATATCCTCATCCACCAGCAGACAGCCGGTGGGTCCCTCTCCTTCGAATATGGAAGACAGGCTGTGGGAGCCTTCCTCATAAAATCCCAGCCTAAATTCCCCCGACCGCTCCTCCACCTGGAAGTGTGCCTTATTGCGATAGTGCCAGGGGTTTTCCATGCCGATCATCTCCCTGACCACAACCTCCCCCAGCCCGGCAATGCGGGACAGACTGTCCCGCACCAGGGAGGTCTTGATATCAAGCTGCTCCCGGTAGTTCACCTGCTGGAGGCGGCACCCCCCGCATTTTCCGAAGCGGGCGCACTCAGGCTCCCTCCGGGAAGACGAAGGCTTACTGACCTCCAGCAACCTCCCCAGGGCATAATTCTTTTTAAGTGCAGTAATTTCAGCCTGCACTGTATCTCCGGGCACCGCCCCCGGCACAAAAACCGCCAGCCCCCGGCAGCGCCCCACCCCATTGCCTTCATGGGTAAGCCCGCCTATTTCCAGGCTGATTACCTCTCCTTTTTCTACCGGCAGCTTACTCTTTGCCACAGCAGTCACCCGATTCCCTCTCCATAAATTAAAAGAAAACCTACCTCTCCCGTCTTCTGGTACATTTTACAACCTCCGGACCTTAAAAATCAAATCCGCAAACTGTGACACCCTTGTGCTGAATTTGTTGTTCAAACAAGGGAAAGCAGCTGTTGTGCAGCTGCTTTCCCTGTATATATCGGCTATTCTCTATTTGTACATGGGTCATATAAAATTTGAAGCAGATTGGCGTTATTTCTGCAGGCTGCAATACTATTTTGGCATAATCCAGATTTGTATGGATCCGCAAATCCCGCCGGAAGCTCTTTCACTTCATTTCAGAATTGCCGTTGTCATAGCCGGATTTTTTATATGAGCCCCGACTTCTGGAGAAGCCTCTTTACCATCACAGCCACCTCCGCCCTGGATATGCTTTCCTTAGGCGCTATCTCGGTGCTGCTCTTGCCTGATACCACACCTGTCTTTATGCACTTCGCAATGCTGCTCCTGGCATATTCCGCTGCAACTTCCCCATCTTCATAGACCGACAGCAGCTTTTCTTCTTCTCCTGACTCAAGCTCTGCTTTTAAGCCCGTTATCTTCATGGCTCTTGCTATCATGGTCATGGCCTGCTCACGGGTTATCCTGTCTGCCGGACCGAAGCTGCCGTTCCCGTACCCGGATATTATACCGTATTCTGCTGCTGTTTTTATGTAACCGTTGTACCAATCACTGCTTTTTACGTCGTCAAAGCCGCTTGCCCCGCTGCCGGCTTTCAGCCCCAGGGCTCTGATCATGGTGGCCGCGAATTCCGCCCTGGTAATGTACCTGTCCGGTGCAAAGTTTTCTTGGTCTATCCCGCTTATTACCAGCCTTGAGCCCATGTCATTGACGACTTCTTTTGCCCAGTGGCTTTCTACGTCCTTGAATTCTTTGTGGTTGTATATGACCGTGTAGGTGCTGTTGGTAAGGCTGTTTATTTTTGCGTAGTACTTGCCGTCTATGATTATTATTTGCGTCGGTACGTGTGTGAAGGTGCCGTCGGCGTTCAGTACTACTGCCGAGGTTATTTTGGACGGATCTACGTCTTCGGGTATTGCTATGGTCCTTTCTACGTAGGCTTTGAATTTGGATACTTCTACCGTCTTGTCACCGTTAGTGCAGGTTATTTCAAATTCTACCGGGCTTACTACTATCTGGTAGCTATTTTTGTCTGCCGTGTCTGTCACTATTTTTACCGTGTCTGCCGGCGGTGTGGCTATAGTCACGTGTACTGCCACGTCTTTAAGCGCTACCTGACCTATCTGCTCCGTCACGCTGTCTATGTCTATTTCAGACGCAGGCAGGGTAAAGCTTATTGTGTCCGTTTTTACTACCAGTACGGCTTCTTTTGCTTCCATGTTTTTTATGGTCTGCCCGCTTAAGACTCCCTCTGCTATGTCTGTTGTGCTGCTTATGGGTATTTCTACTGTCGTGTTATTTCCTTTGGCTTCCAGCAGTGCTTCTATTTTGTCGCCGTCCAGTGTTATTGTGGTGACTGTCCGGCCGCCTTCGGTGGTGGTGGTGGTTGTCCCGGCGCTATGTTCTTCGCCGTTTATCACCACTTTTGTTGTTGCATTATCTGTGGCTGTACTGCTGCTGTTATTCCCGCCTGATGAGTGGTGGCTTGCCGCCGCCCTCGTAGCTGTTATGGTGTAGGTTTTCGTGGTGGCGCCGTCTCGTGCTGTAACTGTGACGTATATTGGGTTTGATCCTACTCCCAGGTCTATTGTTGCTGCATATTCTCCGTATACCGCACCGGTTACCGAGGGAGTATCTCCATTTATATTTAGAGTGGCATTTATGTCGTATACGCAGGCTGTTACTGTCATGCTGTCCTCCGAGTTGCCCACGCTCACGGTATATTGGGTTTCGCTTGCTGAAAAGCCAGGGCTCAGGGCTCCGGGATAAACGGACAGGGACGAAAGGTCCGCTACTGCGGAAGCAGTGTTAAGAACCCACTTAGCGTATAGCACAGTGTCGGCACTGATGGTAAAGGCGCCGCTGCCTGCGGTGTAGTTGACGCCGCTGCCGTCGGCCGCAGTGTTCCAGCCCGCGAAGGTGTAGCCTGTTCTCGTCAGGCCGCCGCTGTTGCCCGCTACCGTCACCGTGTCGCCGCTATTGTAGCTGGTACTGTCTGTCGGCACGCTGCCGGCGCTGCTGCCGTTGCCGTTATAGGTCACGGTATAGGTCACCGCTGTAGTGACAAGGGTTATTGTGTCGCTTATGGCGCTTGTTTCGTTACCGGCTGCGTCTTTGTATTTTACGTATACCTCTTTTATCCCGTCCCCGCTGCTCAGAGTAAAGCTCTTGCCGGTTGAGTAGGCCTCATAGCTTGCGCCGCTGAAGCCGCTGTCCTCACTCACCATCATCTGGCTTGCTTCTGTTGCCGACAGGGTGAGGGTCACGGAGGTGCTGTTTGTGGAGTCCGCCCCGCCGTTTATGCTGATGCTGCCGCCTGTGGGCGCTGTTTTGTCCACCGTGAAAGTTTCTGACGGTCCTGCCGAAAGTGCCGTGTTTCCGGCATTGTCGGAGGCTGTAGCTGCTGCTATGCTTATGCCTAGCGTTCCATCGCCCGTTATGCCGCTTATTGTCACTGTCCTTGTGCTATTCCCCGTTCCGGTCACTGCTACCGTACCGTCTGCCGTACCTGCCTTATTCAGGGTTATATCTCCGCTCGCAAGAGTTACTGCATGTGCTCCCGTGTAGTAAACCGCATATGTTACGCTGCTGCTTGCCGTAAGTAACTCAGAGGGAGCCGAAATGGAGATTGTTGGAGCCGTTGTGTCCAGCGTGATGCTGTCACTGATGGTTCCGCTGGTCTCGTTTCCGGCTGCGTTCCTGTATTTCACATAGACAGTCTTTGTCCCGTCTCCGCTGCTCAGCGTGAAGCTCTTGCTGGTTGCATATGCCTCATAGCTTGCACCGCTGAAGCCGCTGTCCTCGCTCACCATCATCTCGCTCGCCCCTGTTGCGGACAGGGTAAGCGTCACCGTGGTGCTGGTGGTGTAGGTATCTCCGCCGTTTATGCTGATGCTGCCTCCGGTGGGAGCCGTTGTGTCCAGCGTGATGCTGTCGCTTATGGTTCCGCTGGCCTCATTGCCCGCTGCGTCCCTGTATTTCACATAGACCGTCTTTATTCCGTCTCCGCTGCTCAGCGTGAAGCTCTTGCTGGTTGCATATGCATCATAGCTTGCGCCGCTGAAGCCGCTGTCCTCGCTCACCATCATCTCGCTTGCGCCTGCGGCAGACAGGGTAAGCGTTACGGAAGTGCTGTTGGCATATGTAGCCCCGCCATTGATGCTGATGCTGCCTCCGGTGGGGGCTGTTGTATCCAGCGTGATGCTGTCGCTGATGGATCCGCTGGTCTCGTTTCCGGCTGCGTCCCTGTATTTCACATAGATCGTCTTTGTCCCGTCTCCGCTGCTCAGAGTGAAGCTCTTGCTGGCTGCATATGCCTCATAGCTTGCACCGCTGAAGCCGCTGTCCTCGCTCACCATCATCTCGCTCGCCCCTGTGGCGGACAGAGTAAGAGTCGCTAAAGTGCTGGTGGTGTATGTGTCTCCGCCGTTTATGCTGATGCTGCCTCCGGTGGGCGCCGTTGTGTCCAGCGTGATGCTGTCACTGATGGTTCCGCTGGTCTCGTTTCCGGCTGCGTTCCTGTATTTCACATAGACAGTCTTCGTCCCGTCTCCGCTGCTCAGCGTGAAGCTCTTGCTGGCTGAGTAGGCCTCATAGCTTGCACCGCTGAAGCTGCTGTCCTCGCTCACCATCATCTCGCTCGCCCCTGTTGCGGACAGGGTAAGCGTTACGGAAGTGCTGTTGGTGTAGGTGTTTCCGCCGTTGATGCTGATGCTGCCTCCGGTGGGAGCCGTTGTGTCCAGCGTGATGCT
>JUEB01000024.1 GCA_000802095.1 Peptococcaceae bacterium BICA1-7
TTGGCACCTCGATGTCGGCTCATCGCATCCTGGGGCTGGAGTAGGTCCCAAGGGTTGGGCTGTTCGCCCATTAAAGCGGTACGTGAGCTGGGTTCAGAACGTCGTGAGACAGTTCGGTCCCTATCCGTCGCAGGCGCAGGAAACATGAGAGGAGCTGTCCCTAGTACGAGAGGACCGGGATGGACGGATCTCTGGCGTACCAGTTATCGCGCCAGCGGTAGCGCTGGGTACCTATATCCGGAAGGGATAAGCGCTGAAAGCATCTAAGCGCGAAGCCCGCCTCAAGATTAAGTTTCCCATCCCTTAAGGGAGTAAGACCCCATGTAGACTACGTGGTAGATAGGCCGGAGGTGTAAGTTCAGTGATGGATTAAGCTGACCGGTACTAATAGGTCGAGGGCTTGACCTTAATTCTCGAGGTTCGAAGTTCGAGGTTCGAGATTCGATTAAAAAGGAATTTGCTCTGCAGATTCCGGAAGAATTAAATCTTGGGCAGGACTTCAAGCTCGAAAAACCTAACGCTTTTGTTCTCTTGATGAACTGTGAAGTTTTGAAGGTGCGTTGCACTAAAAAACGCATAGAGTTTTCTGGTGACCATACCGGAGGGGCCACACCCGTTCCCATCCCGAACACGGTAGTTAAGTCCTCCAGGGCCGATGGTACTTGGGTTTTCCCTGGGAGAGTAGGTCGTCGCCAGAATTATATCGCGGGATGGAGCAGCTGGCAGCTCGTCGGGCTCATAACCCGAAGGTCGCAGGTTCAAATCCTGCTCCCGCAACCAGTAAAAGATTAACCTCGCAATTATTTTGCGGGGTTAATCTTTTTTGTAGTATCAGCATTTAAAAAATTATTATTACGGTTTGACTGCTAGCTAATTGCCCGATGGGCAATTTTTTGTTAATAGGCAAGGTTTTTTTGGTAAAAGCAGATATAATAAAACCGTTAATATCAATTGAGAGGGAAGAATGGTTATTAAAAAGTCTGAACAAATTGTTACGGCCAGGGGGCTGGTTAAAAAATTTGGAGATTTTACGGCGGTGAAGGGGATAGACTTTACCGTGGCCGGGGGCGAGTGCTTTGGCCTGTTAGGCCCCAACGGGGCCGGGAAATCGTCGGTGGTCAGGATGATTCACGGCTTTTCACCGGTTACCGGAGGCAGTTTGGCTGTGTTCGGGAAGGATATATCGGCAGGTTCAAGGGAGATAAAGGCCAGGATAGGTGTGGTGCCCCAGGATGACAACCTGGACCCGGAGCTTACGGTGTGGCAGAATCTGGTGGTTTACGCCGGTTATTTCAGGATGCAAAAAGATAGGGCTGAAAGTAGAGCTGAGGAGATACTAGCTTTTATGGACCTTTCTGAGAAGTCCGGCCATGTTGTGGAGCATCTCTCGGGGGGGCAGAAGAGGCGGCTTACTATTGGGAGGGCACTGATTAACCAGCCGGACCTGCTAATACTGGATGAGCCCACCACCGGTCTGGACCCCCACGCCCGGCGCATAGTGTGGCAGCGCCTAAGGAGACTTAAGGAGGCCGGCACCACCATGATTTTGACCACTCACTATCTGGAGGAGGCCAGCCAGCTCTGTGACCGGCTGTTAGTTTTGCACCGGGGCAGTATACTGGAGGAAGGGGCCCCGGCAGAGCTGGTCCATCGTCATGTGGGAAGTCATGCACTGGAGCTGGGTCTGGACCCGGGGCAAATGGGCATGCTGGCCGAAGGCCTGGAAAGGTTGATTAAGTCACGTCAGCTGCTGGGGGATGAGATGGTGCTGTTTACCGACCAGGGGAGGGATCTGGCCGCAAAGATTTCTGCAAGAGCGGATGAAATGGATATAGCAATAAGCCGGCAAATGCTCAGGCAGTCCAACCTGGAGGATGTTTTCTTAAAGCTTACCGGAGAAACACTGACCGGGGACCATGAGGAAGAGCCGGGAGGTGACCGCTGATGCCGAAGACAAAGGAACTAATCAGAGAGATATTTACCAGGCCCGACCTTTCCTGGCCCCTGATCTGGAGGGTCTTTTACAGAAACCTGCTGGTATTTAAGAAGACCTGGGTGGCCAACATTATGTTTAATTTTGTGGAGCCGCTGCTCTACCTCTGGGCCATTGGCCTGGGCCTGGGGGCGTATGTTGCCAGTATAGGAGGGCTAACCTACATAGATTTTCTGGCCCCGGCACTGATCGGATCCTCGGCCATGTTTTCCACCGCCTACGAGATGACTTACGGAAGCTTCACCCGGATGACTTACCAGAAGACCTTCCACGGGATGGTGTCCACCCCGGTAAGCATGGACGATGTGGTGATGGGGGAGATAATCTACGGTACTTTCAAGGGAGTGCTTTACGGTATGGTTTTCTTGATTGTGGTGGCCCTGTTCGGGGTGGTCAAATCTCCCTGGGCTCTTTTGATACCGTTCCCCCTGGCCCTTATGGTAATGATTATTTCCATACTGTCCCTTATATGGACCAGCATAGCCCCCAATTATGATTCTTTCGGGTATTTTTTTACACTGATAATAACTCCCATGTTTCTTTTCTCCGGGGTGTTTTTTCCGGTGGAAAGTCTTCCTGCCGGAGCGGCCTTCCTTCCCTGGCTGACTCCCCTGTATCACGCTGTGGAAATAATTCGCCCCCTGACCCTTGGCCTGGTGGACCGGTCAGCTGTGACGCATCTGGTTTGGCTGGCTGTTTTCGTTTTATTGACCGTCAGAATACCGCTGGTGATGGTGAAAAAAAGGCTGGTACAATGATTTAGGCTAATAGGCGGGTTTTTGCGGTCGGAATACAGGAGTCAGAAGACAGAATTCAGAAAATAAGAGGCATTCCTGACAGGTCCCTGGACATATCTGGAATGCCTCTTTGCTGTTGTAAAAAGCCAACTTTTATAGTGGTTCTATTATTCTGTTCTGGTCGGGAGATGGATTAGAACTGTCTGGTCTCCTTCATTCCACTCTACAGTATAGCCCAATGCCTCGGCACATATATCTGGCCGGCAGGTAGACCCTGCCCTGGAGCAGCACCGGAGCAGTTTCCATCTGTACAGGCTTGTCATTAACATACATAATGCTGCCTCCGGTGGCCAGCACAATGGTGGCGCCTTCCTTTACCATGGTGACGGTGCTGCTGGAGGAGCTCCAGGCTATTCCGTCCTCCGGCACTCCCAGAGCCAGGGCCAGGTAGCGGACCGGCACCAGGGCGCGGCCGTTTTCAATGAAGGGGGAGGCGTCCATACGGTATTCAATGCCTCCTTCTGTGTATGTGCCGAGTCCGATATGAAAGGCAGTTCCCGGGTTTTCGCCTGCTTTTGTGAGGATAATTTCATTTACAGGGACATTATCGGAAGGAACAGCCGCAGTGTCCCGGGGGTAAGTAATGGCCTGGGTAACTATATCTCCCGGCCCTGGCGATTTAAGGCTGTACGTTACATTAAGTTTTTCACCGTCTTTTTTTATGGAAACTATTTTGATGGAATAGCCCCCGGTAGGCTTCTCACCCCAGTTGAGGGTTATGCTTTTACCGTCACCGGATAAATTCCATGTAACGCCGTCTTTATCGGTGGCGCTGTCTATTGCTTTATTAAAGGCCAGCAACAGTGTGGCCTGATCGGTGGATGTAAGGGGTTCTCCGGGGCGAAAAAGCTTTTGAGCCTTAAAAAGCCCAAGCTTGCAGGCATACTGTACCGAGTCCAGGTTTTCTTTTCCTATTTCTTCCTCGTCGTCAAAAATAAGATACTCGAGTGTTATCGGCAGGCTCCCGACTCGGGCGTTGAGGGCATTCACAGCCATAAGGGCGGCCTCCGACCTGGTGACTGGATCCTCCGGACGGAATGGCTCTCCACTTTTGACCACACCGTAGTGGCCGGCAATAACCAGGTCACTGGCGTAAGAATCCTCCGGACTCACATCCGGCGCCACATCCCGGACATCGGGGGCCTTAATGAAGCGTATATTGTCAAGGTTAAGCCCGGATGCACGAATAATGGAAGAGATAAATTGCCCTCTGGTAACCTGCGCCTCTACTGTGGGGCTGCTGATAAGTGAGGCTGAAATTGAGGGAACTCCGGCCGCCGCCGGTGCGGCCTGGGAATTTGCATCCAGCGCCATGGCCGGTGCGGCCGAGGTCAGTAGGGTAATTGACAAAAGAGATGAAAGAAGTTTGTGCCTGATAGTCATAATAATGCTTACCTCCGGTGTTTTTGCTATTTTAATTAAATGACGCTGGTGGGCCTGCTCTGGTTCCCTTTATTGGGGAAATGAAAAAAGCTGCCCCGGCGTATGTAAAATGCCCGGGACAGCATAGTGCCACTGTTTTTTTGTTATGCCTGCAATTAATCATCAGCGCCTACGTTATTAAAATGGCCGGCAGGCGGTCAGGAAAGAGTATACCTGCCGGGATTTAATACCTTCATCATGTGGGCGGCGGCAATCATTTTAGCGTTAAGCACATCGGGGGTCTGTCCCTGCACCCGCTCCATCTCTTCTCTGACGGTGGCACCCTCCCTGCTGCACCTGAATATATCCTCACCCAGCGTCTGGCGGGACTCATCGAACCGGGCAAAGCTTATGGCCGACGAATAAACGTCGCAGAGAAGATTTTTCTCCAGCACCGGGTCACTTTCCGGCAGAGGAACCGCCTGTCCCCGGTAAATCTCAATCAGTGCGGCCAGGAGATATTGAGTATTGTCATTATCGTTCATTTTTAAACACCTCATATTAGATTATATCCATTAAGGAGCCCTGGCGAAAGTACTCCGGCTGTAAAAATTTTGTGAAATCCTCCCATGAAAGCGGTGCCTTGCCGGGGATATTTTTCTATATGATATACCGGTTTTTCCCCAAAACACTATTGTATCGGTTTTTCTGTTGGGGCATAATTGATTGATAGCCTGAAATCTTTTTATGTCGAAGGGAAAGATCTTAAAATGAAAATGAACAAGAAGGTATTGGGGCTTTTAGGCACGGGCCATGCCATTACAGATATTAACCAGGGGGCTATAGCCATGTTCCTGGCCTTTCTGCAGCCTGTTTTTGCCCTGAGCCAGACCCAGGTGGGACTGGCCATGCTGGCCTTTAACCTCAGCTCTTCAATAATCCAGCCTATCTTCGGGGTGATCAGTGACCGCGTCCGGGCCATTTGGCTGATACCTCTGGGCTGCCTGCTGGCCGGTCTGGGCATGGCCCTCACAGGGCTCTCCTTTAATTACGGCACTCTTCTGGGGGCGGCCCTTTTAAGCGGCCTGGGTGTTGCCGCCTACCATCCGGAGGGGTCCAAATTCGCCCGCTTTGCCAGCGGCTCTCTTAAAGGAACGGGTATGTCCCTGTTTTCAGTGGGGGGGAATATAGGCTTCGCGGCCGGGCCGGTGCTGGCCAGCCTTTTTTACGGGCTGGCGGGACTGCACGGATCAGTGGGATTCCTTGTGCTAAACGGTATAATGGCGCTTTTTTTATGGGCAGGCATCCCCACCATTGCGGCAGTGGGGGACTACGGAGCCGGCTCCTCTGCCCGCCGGTCATCCTCCGGTGGAGTGCGGCTGGATGCAAGGGCAATGATACCGGTTGTGCTGCTGGTAATGGTGGTTATTATGAGATCCTGGGTACATATGGGGCTGGTCACCTTTCTGCCCCAGTATTATGTCCACTATCTGCATCAGGGCGGGGCCTATGCTGCTGCCATAACCTCCATATTCCTCCTGGCCGGTGTATTTGGCACCCTGGCAGGGGGGCCGGCGGCAGATCGCTGGGGGCTTAAAACGGTCATTATTGGCTCCATGGCCATGACCATACCTCTATTATTACTTTTCAGCCGCCTAAGCGGCGTATGGGTAACTGTTGCGGTGTTCCTGGCGGGCTTTGCGGTCATTTCCACCTTTTCAGTTACCGTGGTGCTGGGGCAGGAGATGCTCCCCAACAATGTGGGGCTGGCTTCGGGCCTTATGCTGGGCTTCGGTATAGGCATGGGAGGGGTGGGCACCACCCTGCTGGGCTGGGTGGCAGACCGCTGGGGACTGCCAATGGTTTTCGAAGTAATGATAATTTTCCCTGTCCTGGGGCTGATCATTGCTTTTTTCCTGCCGGGAAGCAGCGCACTGGCCCGCAGGCAGAGTGCGGTCTGACCTGCGGGCAGCCTGGGTAGCGCTCCTCCAGCTGTGGCGGGGAATTGGAGGGTTTATGGGCGGGGCCTCCAGTACAGGTTCGCATTTCCGGGAGAAAACCGGGTAGAGAGGCATTGACTTGAGGGACCTGCGGGATTATCCTGAGGTTAGCCAAAAAACAGCTGTTCGGGAAGGAAAAAATGACTACCAAAACTTTGGATGATAGAAAAGTTTTTATTACAGCACAGGTTGGCCCGGAGGAAAAGCTTTCCAAAATAGCCGGGTCCGGGGCAGACGGCATTGGCCTTCTGGAGGCGGAGTGTCCCCATAATCTTTCTCCGGTGGAGGCAGAGGATCAATATTTTGCTTTCTTTAGGGAAGCGGCCCAAACACCGGGCCAGGTGCCGGTAACCCTTTTACTGCCTGATTTAGGGGCAGAAATTAACGGGCCGGTTCCGAAGGTCCGGGGTATAAGGCATTTACTGTCCAGCCCCGGTATGTACACCCCCTTTCTGAGGGCAGTTTTACGTGCAGGGACCCATGGCTGCTATGAGCTGGCCCTGCCTATGGTCAGCCAGGTGGCTGAGGTATTGGCCTTTAAGGAGATTATGGGAGAGGTCCGGGCCAGGCTGGAAAGTGAGGGTATCGGCTGTTCAACTCCGTCGGCCGGCGTGGTGGTGGAGGCCCCCTCTGTAATACCGGCTATAAAGACTTTGATGTTTGAGTCCATCTTTTTTTTAATAGGTCAAAACTATGTCAAATACCTGATGGCGGACCAGTCCATAAGTGGAGAGAGGGAGCAGGAGGCCTACTTCAGCCAGGCCTTTATGCTGCAGTCGCTGGCTATGGTGGAGAGCCTTAAAGGGCGAAAGGGAGGGGCCAGGATAAGCGCCCCGGCTGTGAGGGACCCGGTGGCTGTGCCTATACTGGTGGGGATGGGCTTTAATCATTTAGTTGCGCCGCCTGAAATGATTCCCGCCATAAAAGGTAATGTGGAATCAATAAGCTTCCGGGAGGTCTGCCTGATAGCCTCGAAAACCACCTCTTACTGGGACCCGCACCAGGCCAGGGAGTACGCCAGGGAAAGGCTTGCCAGGCTGAAGTCCCTGCCCGGCCCCGGAAATAAAAAAACCTAAGGCGAGGTACTACTAAATGCTGCCTGTAATAAAAATGGCTGCAGTATTTGCTCTGGTTGTATTAATGCTGCAAAGGAAAATAAACCTTGGCGTCACCATGATGGCAGCCGCCCTGGCACTGGGGCTTCTTTTCGGGATGGGCCTGGTTTCCATAATAAAACAGGCCGGGCTGACTTTTGCTGATAGCGGAACTTTAACACTTATGCTGGCCCTTATTCTTATAATGGTGCTGGAATCGGTAATGCGGCGGTCCGGTATGCTGGGGGACATGACCGGCTCCATATTCCTTCTTCACTGGAACCCCAAGGTGCTTACGGCCGCCATACCAGCCATTATCGGCTTTCTTCCCTCTGCCGGGGGGGCCAGATTTTCTGCCCCCCTCGTGGAGCAGGCCATGACGGGATCGTCATACCGGGCCGAGGAAAAGGTTTTTATTAACTACTGGTTCAGGCATGTATGGGAGTACTCCCTCCCTCTATATCCGGGCATTATACTGGCGGCCCAGCTGTCGGGAGTGCCACTGGGCAGAATAATACTCTGGCAGTGGCCCTTTACTGTTGTATGGGCTCTCCTGGGCTACTGGCTGGTGTTTAGAGGTAAAAAAATGGAAATCTGCAGTTCTACCCCTGTCCAGCAGCCTTTAGATAAGAGGCCCATTGTGCTGCTGATCTCCAGCATATGGCCCATACTGGCCACGGTGGGGCTGGTGATAGCCCATGTTCCCATAGTCCTGGCCCTTTTGGCGGTACTGGCGGCGCTTATGGCGCAGAAGAAATACCCGCTTATACAGGTGTGGGATACATTAAGAGAGCCTATGACTGCCGGGATAGTATTCCTTATCTGGGGAACCATGGCCTTTAAGGATATACTTCAGGTGTCCGGCGCCGTATCCCAGGTGAGCGGCATATTTATTTCCTCGGGAGTGCCCCCCTATGCGGTGGCCATTGTACTGCCGCTCATGGCGGGTATTCTCACCGGGCTGGTGCAGGCCTGCATCGGGGTGTCCTTCCCCCTGGTGCTGGGAGTTGTAGAGCCAACGGCGGCCTATGTGATGCTGGCCTATGTATCCGCAGTGGTGGGGGTTATGATGTCCCCGGTGCACCTGTGCTTTATTCTGACCAATGACTATTTCCAGGCGGATTTTTTTAGGTCGTACAGATCCCTTATAGCACCCAGTCTCTTGGTGCTGGCTGGGGCGGTAACCCTGTTCGGCTTTGCCAGCAGCAGGGGAGTGATGGCATGGAGCCTGCACCTGCTGCATTAATGAATGAAAGAGGGTAATTCTATAAAATAAGCAATTTTAGGATAAAAATCAGCAATGTAGGAAACACATTCAATCCCTTTTGGCATTAAAGTAGTTATAAGTGTTATTGTCGAAATCTCGATGATAATTTAATAACTAAAAATGTCAGCAGGGAGAGATTTATTTGTTAAGATCAAAAGCCTTCCTTATACTCATCTGTTTCATAATAATTTCTGTGGTGTTGCCTCCCGGCAATTCATATGCCGGCCTGACGGACTTCAAAGATCTTACCATGACCAGCCCGGAATATCCCTATATAAAATTTCTGATTGAAAAAGATTTGATAAAAGGATACCCGGACGGCAATTTCTTGCCGGAGGGGCAAATCACCAGGGCCGAGGCGGCTGCCCTTCTGGTTAAGGCCGCAGGGCTTTCCCCGGAAAGAACCCCGGGCGCTGCTTTTATTGATGTAAGGCCGGAACACTGGGCCTGCGGTATTATCGAGTCTGCTGCTGCTGCCGGTATTATCAGGGGTGATCCTGATGGGCTCTTCAGGCCGGAAGATCCCGTCAGCCGGGCAGAGGTTGCTGTTCTGTTGCTTAAGCTGACCCAGGAGCCCCTTCCCTCAGTTGAACTGCCCCAATATGTTGCCGATGTGGGACCTGCTCATTGGGCGGGCCAATCAATTGCAGCCTCTTTAAGGGCCGGACTGCTTACCGGGGCTGATGGATACAGCTTTTTGCCGGATCGCCCGGCCACCCGCGCCGAGGTGGCCAGGGGTCTGGCTATGATGATCAATCTGGCCCCAGAGCATAGAGCCGTGCCGCTGACAGGTGTCCTGTCGCCAATTGAGGGTGAAGTTTTTGTAAAATACTCAATGGATTACACCAGGGTTAAAGATAAGGCCCAATGCACGGCGGGTGTGACGGTCAAGACCGGCCCCGGAGGGAGAGCCGAGATACGGTTCCCCGATGGATCCGGACTGCTGCTGGAGGAAAATACACTCCTCACTATAAAAGAGGCCAGGGGCCAGTCTACCATACTGAGGGACGGGTCACCGGGCGCTGTTATTGACTATTTGGAACTGGAACTGCCCCAGGGAAGGATTTTCGGGGGACTGGCGGCAGGATACATATACGGGCAGGAGCAGTCCGGCCTTAAGGACAGTGGGCTGCCGGCGGCAAGGGCAGCGGAGCCGGGGGGTAAGTTGCTGGCCTCGACCTCTCTGCTGCCACCTGGCGTCTGGCCCAGTCTGGCCGTGGAGGACAACGTAGAACTGCCCTGGTGGGAAGAGGGCTACGATAAGCATGTGCGTGTACAGGTGGATATGCCCTGGGGAGTGGCCGGCATAAGGGGCACCTTCTGGATGAACACTGTAAGCAGCCAGCAGCAGTCCACCAGTGTAATTGACGGCGCCGCCAGCCTGACTTCCAACGGTGTTACAGTGGGGGTGTCCTCCGGTCAGGAAAGTATAATCAATTCTCCATCATCCGCTCCGTCCCAGCCGGCAGGAATGACAGCCGGCCAGCAAAGGGCCTGGGCCGAGGTAAGCGCATGGGTGCAGGAAAGGGCCAGCGCTATACAAAACGCTGCTCCGGTGGTGAGCCCGGCAGCACCTGTGTTTAATACCCTTCAGCCCTTACAGCCCCAGCAGTCGATCCTGCCCCCGCTGCCCCCGCTGCCGGATTTAAGCGGGCTGTTGGAATCAATGGACCAGACTACGGACCAGACTACCACGGAGGTAACAAATACCAACCAGTCTGGCAGTCAGGATTCCGGCAGTCAGGATAATGACACTGTTTTACTGGGCTCCATGGGAAGCCTTACCGTAACGGTGGGTCAGCAGATGTCAGTAACGGCAGCTGTTTCCCCAGCTGATGCCGTTCTTACGGCTATCTCCAGTGATACCGGAATTGCCGTGGTTTCTGTGACGGACAAAACAATATATGTGGACGGAGTGGCCAATGGTACGGCCAATATCACGGTTACAGCCAGCAAATCCGGCTATGACACCGCCGAGATTACTTTCCCGGTAACCGTAAACAACGCCGGCCAGGTGTCCAGCCCTACTGCCATTCCTCCGGCCGGAACGTATAGCGGCGTCCAGTCAGTATCGCTCTCCACCCTGACTGACGGGGCCGACATATGGTATACCACTGACGGCAGTGACCCCACCACCAGCGGCGCCAGGCAGCACTATAGCACCGCCTTTACTGTGGGGGACACTAAAACCGTCAAAGCCTATGCGGTTAAAGCAGGCCTTTCTGACAGCGATGTGGTTTCTTTTAACTATGTAATTAACATAAATAACACTATTTCACTGAACCCCATAGGCAGCCTTATCGTAGAGATGGGTAAACAGGAGTGGGTAGTGGCTGCTGTTGACCCGACTGAAGCAGTTATCACGGCTTTTTCCAGTGATACAGGAATAGCTGAAGTATCTGTGACAGGCAAAACTATATATGTGGACGGAGTGTCCAGCGGTACGGCAAATATAACTGTTACAGCCAGTATGGCCGGCTATGACAGTGCTCAAGTCAGTTTCGCGGTAACCGTTTCACTGCCTGCGGTGCCGGTGGCGGGCTGGTATACTCACAGCCTGATGTCAAAGGATGATGGGACTGTATGGGCCTGGGGAGATAACGGTTACGGCCAGATTGGCGACGGAACAGCCAGCGATCGCTATAGTCCGATGCAGGTCCTTGGCGCCGGCGGGGCGGGCTATCTTGACAATGTTACCGCCCTTGACGCAGGGAGATATCACTCGGTGGCGCTGAAGACAGACGGAACAGTATGGGCCTGGGGAAGAAATAACATCGGGCAGCTGGGCAACGGCACTACTATAAACAGCTATACTCCGGTGCAGGTAAAAGGCCCCTCGGGAACAGGCTTCCTTACGGGTATAGTGGCCATTGCCTCCGGCTATCAGCATGTCGCTGCCCTCAGGAGTGACGGGGCTGTTTTTGCCTGGGGGAGTAATAACAGTGGTGAGCTTGGCAACGGCACAGAAAATGAAAGCAGTTTACCGGTGCAGGTGCTGTCCCCTGACGGAGCGGGCTACCTTACCGATATTATTGCCATAGCCGCCGGTAATCAGCACACCCTTGCCCTGCAGAGGAGCGGGAAGGTATGGGTATGGGGGTCCAATGGCCTGGGTGAATTGGGAATAGGGGCCGTTGATTTTGCCAGCCACCCTTACCCGGTGCAGGTTACGGGATTAGACAGTTACAACATATCGGCCATCTCAGCGGGAGAGTTCTTATCCATGGCCCTGAGCAGCGATGAAGGGGGCAAGATCTGGACATGGGGGGATAACGGAGTTGGCCCTTCAGGCGGCCTGGGCGGTCTGGGCGACGGAACACTGGCGTACTACAGGTCTTCACCCGTGCAGGTGGTGGATGTGGGAGGCGTAGGTCCCCTGACCGGAGTATCGGCTATTGCCGCGGGGAACTATTTCACAGTGGCCTTAAAGGGGGATGGAACTGTCTTGACCTGGGGTGAGAATGAATACGGTGAACTGGGGATCGGCTCCTATGATTATGACGCTCACCCTATTCCCGTTCAGGTGCCGACGCTTTCAGGGATAACCGGCATATATGCAGGGTACCAGCATGTCTTTGCAAGTAATGATGCCGGTGATGTGTGGGGCTGGGGCACCAATTCCAGCGGTCAGCTGGGGAATGGGACAACAAGCACCAGAGTAGTCTCTCCGATCTTGCTGCACAGCCTGGACGGGGCGGTGGCGGCGAGCCCGCTGACAATTGTTATGGCCAGTGTGGCGGCCGATGGTTTTGGGGGAGACGGGTACAGTGAGTATCCTTCTATAAGCTCCGACGGGCGTTATGTGGCCTTTTACTCCGATGCGTCCGACCTGGTGGCGGGTGATGGCAATTCCACCGATGATATATTCGTCAGGGATTTGCAGAACAATAGCACCGAAAGGATAAGCGTTTCTGCAGGGGGGACGGACTCAAACAGCAACAGCTACCTGCCTTCGCTCAGCGCGGATGGGCGTTACGTGTCCTTCATTTCGGCTGCCAGCAACCTGGTGGCCGGGGACAGCAACAATAAATGGGATGTTTTTGTCCGGGACAGGCAGTTGGGAAGCACATACCGGGTAAGCGTTCCCGACCTTTCCTCCCAGGGGACGCTGGGAAGTGAGGCCAATAATGACTCCTATGCCAGCTATTTTACTATGTTTTGCCCGTCTGTAAGCAGCGATGGGCGCTACATTGCCTTTGCCTCCCAGGCCAGCAACCTTGTGCTGGGGGATACCAACGCCACAACCGACGTTTTCGTACATGACCGGCAGACCGGCGAAACTGTCAGTGCCAGCGTATACGGCAGCGGCACCGGGGGCAACGACTGGAGCATGAAGCCATCCATCAGCGCCGATGGGCGTTATGTAGCCTTTATATCGAACGCCAGCAACCTGGTGGCCGGGGATACTAACAACAATCCTGATGTGTTCGTGCGGGACCTGTTTTCTGGTGAGACAGTGAGGGTGAGTGTGGCCGGTGACGGCACTCAGGGAAACTATTTTAGCGGCGCAATTTTCTATCCCTCAGATCACGAGGGCAATGTATCCATCAGCGCCGACGGCCGGTATGTGGTCTTTGACTCTCTGGCTAACAACCTTGCTCCCGGAGACACCAATGGCGCCACGGACATATTTGTACATGACCGTGACACGGATGAGGACGGGATATATGACGAGCCCGGGGCGGTATCCACAGCCATGGTCAGCGTATCCAGCGCTGGGGACCAGGCCAACAGCTACAGCGAAAAGCCGTCAATCAGTCCCAGCGGCCGCTATGTGGCCTTTGTGTCGCAGGCTACAAACCTGGCGGCCGGAGCAACTACTTCCATAGACAGGATATATATCCGGGACCTGCAGCTTAATACCACCGAAAGGGCAAGCGCTTATACAGGCCGCTGGCCCTGTGTGTCCAACGACGGCAGGGTGGCCTTCTACTCGGCCTCCACCAATTTGCTGCCCGAGGATACCAATGTGTATAATGATGTTTTCGTTCGACTCCCTTAAAAAAGACAATAGGGCATTTGTAAATGTATATATTTGATCAATATAGTCCGGCCCGGGTTTTACCCGGGTCTTTTTGTAAGCAAATATAAGGCTTTTTATATAGACTTTTACTTTTTTATTCTATGTTATAATTAATCAGATGCCATAAGGAGGTTATTGTATAGTGCTGACAGTAGCCGAAGAAATAAAAATTACCGTTATTATTGACAATTATTACGATGGCCTTTTAATGCCCGGGGCAAACTTTAACAGGCACAGGTTCCTTAAGCCCTCCGGGGGGGAAATAGCCCGGCTGGCTCCACATATTTCCGCCGAACACGGCTTTGGCTGTCACATAGAGGTTGCCGCCGGCGGCCAAAAAAGTGCCCTGCTGATGGACTTCGGGGTTTCTGAAAACGGCGCGGCCAACAACATAAAGGCTCTGGGGCTGGATCTTTCCGTGGTGGGGGCGGCAGTGCTCAGTCACGGCCACTACGACCATTTTGGAGGTCTGGAGAATGTAATGAGGCTTGCTGGAAAAAAGCTTCCTCTTTATGTAGGCAGTGAAACTTTTTCCGGCAGGTGCATAACCCTCCCCGGCATGAGGGTGGACCTGGGCCGACTGGACCCGCAGAGAGTTGAGGCGGCCGGCTGTGAAATAAGGGAAATAAACATTTCGGAGGAAATACTGCCGGGTGTGCTGGCCTTGGGGCCAATTCCCAGGGTCACTGATTTTGAGCAGGGATCACCCATCCTGGCGGTGGAGAGGGACGGAGGCATAGTCCAGGATGATTTCCCCGGGGAAATCAATCTTGCTTTCAATACCGGCAGTGGGCTGGTTATCCTTACCGCCTGCGCCCATAATGGGATAGTAAACATTGTCCGCAGGGCGGTGGAGCTAACCGGGGTGGATAAGATTCACGCCATTCTGGGCGGGTTCCACCTTTCCGGCACCCCGGCGGAGAAAATTGAAAAGACCGTTGACGCTCTGGCCGGGATGGGGCTGGACCAGATTGTTCCCATGCACTGCACAGGTTTTGATGCTCTTAAGCTGTTCTCGGAGCGGATGCCCGCCCAATTCACTCTGTATTCCGCAGGAACAAGGTACGTGTATTGCTAACGGGCACTGCTTCCCGGTCAGAATACAGCAGTCAGAATACAGAATTCAGAATTCCATGCCGGGCTCTGCGGGCAGAGCCCGGAGCCAGAGATTGACCTGTAATTGGCATATAAGAAATGCTTTCACTCATTCTGAATTCTGACTCCTGTATTCTGAATTCCGACCGTATATTAATTTCAGTATAAGTAGGTAGTAGAGGTTTATATGGAAAACCGGATGTATGCAGAGGTGCTGGTTGACGTCGGCGCCCGGAAAATTAACCAGGTGTTTCACTACTCAGTTCCCTCCGGCCTGGCAGGAAGGTTAAAGGCCGGCTGCATGGTTATGGTCCCCTTCGGTGGAAGGAGGGCCGGGGGCTTTGTTACCGGCTTTAGTCCTCTGCCCGAGGGGCTGGCCGGAAGGACACAAATAAAGGAAATTCTGGAGTTACTGGATGAGGGGCCTGTATATACCCCTGCCCAGATGGACCTGGCCATATGGATGGCCGACTTTTACCTTTGTCCCCTGGTTACTGCACTCAATTCAATAATATGGCCCAGGATACAGGGGATGGCTGTAAAAACAGTAAGAGGAATTTATCCGGCGGATATTACCGGTGACCAGGGATATTTGGACAGGCTGACTCCAAAAAGGCGGCAGGCCTGGGAGGTCGCAGGGGAGCGTCCGGGCCTGACCAGGAAGGATTTGGCAAGAGCAGCCGGGGTATCTGTCAGCGTTATAGACAGTCTGGTTTCCGGTGGGCTGCTTTATTACGGCAGCATTGAGACGCGCCGGGACCCATACCCGGAGGAAGGCCCTGCCGCAGGGAGAGGCTTTTTGCTTACTTCGAACCAGTCAATGGCCCTGCAGGAGATTAGCAGAGCCATTGACAGGTCCGCCAGGGAGGTTTTTTTGCTGTTCGGGGTCACCAGCAGCGGTAAGACCGAGGTATACCTGAGGTCTATTGAGCATACCCTGGCCCGGGGCAGGCAGTCGGTGGTCATGGTTCCAGAAATTTCTCTTACGCCACAGATGGTTTCGGCCTTTAAAGGACAGTTCGGAGATCGCGTGGCCGTGCTGCACAGCAGGCTTTCCCATGGGGAGAGATATGATGAGTGGAGGCGTATAGCCTCCGGAGAGGCCCCGGTGGTGCTGGGGGCCAGGTCAGCCTCCTTTGCCCCGCTGGAAAACCCCGGCCTAATTATACTGGATGAGGAGCATGAGAACTCGTACAAGCAGGAGGAGAACCCCCGCTATCATGCCCGGGACGTGGCTCTCTGGCTGGCTGGAAGGTTTAAGGCAGTGGCTGTTTTGGGCAGCGCCACCCCGGCTTTGGAGTCCTATTACAGGGCCCAGCCCGGCGGGCCATACAGTCTGTTGACCCTTCCCGGGAGGGTGGAGAGGCGTCCTTTGCCCGGTGTGCGGGTTATAGATATGCGGGAGGAAATAAAAGAGGGGAATGCCGGTCTATTCAGCCGTGCCCTGGTTGCGGCGGTGAAAGAGAAGCTGAAGCGGCGGGAGCAGGTTATACTGTTCCTGAACAGGAGGGGGTACTCCACCTTTGTGGTCTGCAGGGACTGCGGGCTGGTGCTTAAGTGTCCCCACTGCGATATTTCCCTGACCTACCATGCAGGAGGGTCACTGCGCTGCCACTACTGCAACCATGTGGCAGCCGCCCCGGGCAGTTGTCCGGACTGCGGCAGCAGCCACCTGGGCTATTTCGGCACCGGCACCCAGAAGATTGAGGAAGAGGTGACCAGGGTTTTCCCGGAGGCCAGGGTTATCCGCATGGACAGCGACACCACCTCCAGAAAGGGGTCCCACGGCAGGATATTGAAAGAATTCAGGGAGGGCGGGGCCGATATACTGGTAGGCACACAGATGGTGGCCAAGGGACTGGATATACCCGGAGTCACTCTGGTTGGTGTGGTGGGCGCTGATCTGACACTGCACATGCCGGACTTTCGCTCAGCTGAGAGGACCTTTCAACTGGTAGCCCAGGTTGCCGGCCGGGCCGGTCGGGGTGATGTGCCCGGTGAGGTGCTGGTGCAGACTTATTCTCCGGACCACTATTCGATCATGTACGCCTCAAGGCATGATTACATAAGCTTTTATAAGCATGAAATGGAAATACGCAAGGCCCTTCAATACCCACCTTACACTAGGCTGGCCAGGGTGCTTTTTACCGGAAAGGATGAGGACACAGTGAAAAAGGCTGCGGAAGGGCTGGCTGCTGTTCTGACCGGGATGGCCGGGATGGATCAATTTGGGGGCATTGAGATATTGGGGCCGGCCGCAGCCCCCCTGCCCAGGATAAAGGACAGGTACCGCCACCACCTGGTGGTCAAGTCAAAAAGCGGTAAAATACTCCGCAGTCTTTTGAAAAACATGATGAATAGAGTAGAATTAAAGGGCAGAGACGGGGTCAACATCAGTGTGGATATTGACCCGCAGAATTTGATGTGATATTGTTAACCGGCATTGGAATACAACAAATATATACTGAAATTCTCTTCTGCCGGAATACCAAAAGTAAGTAACCCGGAACCCACCAGGGAGAATGAAAATAGGGTCCTCTTTAAGCCACAGAGAACACAGAGGACACAGAGTTTTTAGACCTGCTTGAATGCTATTATGAAGTTATTATTAAATAGAAAATTCTCTACTTTTCTACTCTGTCTTAGACCTGAGAGTAATGCCTGAGAGTAAATTCTCTGTGATCTCTGTGTCCTCTGTGGCCAATAAAGACCATAGAGACTTTCAGTCAGTGTAAGATTTTCATAAAAGCCAAAATGGAAGGGTGAGATCTTTGGCGGTATACAGAATAATTGAAGATGGCGATGAGGTGCTTAGGGAGAAGGCAAAAGAGGTAAAAGCGGTCACTCCCAATATAATTAAGCTCCTGAATAACATGCGGGACACTATGTACGCCAATAAAGGAGTGGGGCTTGCCGCCCCCCAGATAGGCGTATCTAAAAGAGTGATTGTGGTGGATGTGGGCGAGGGACTGACAGAGCTTATAAACCCCAGGATAATTGAAGCCTCCGGTCAGTTAAAGGACACCGAGGGGTGCTTAAGCCTGCCCGATATGGTGGGGGATGTGATCAGGTCCGCCGAAATCAGGGTAAAGGGACTTAACCGGGACGGGGCGGAGATTGAAATCAAGGCCGGCGGCTATGAGGCCAGGGCCTTCCAGCATGAGATAGATCACCTGGAGGGTATTTTATTTATCGATAAAGCCGAAAATATTCGAAAGGTGAAATGACCCCAGGAGGCCGAATTAGTGGGTCGGGAGACATGCTAACAGGCATTGCTTTCTGGTCAGGAGACAGGAGACTGCCCAGAGGTAATACCTTAGGTCGGGAGACAGGAGGATTAGGCATTCCTGATAAGAAGATTACTACTGATGCTTAGTGCGGTATTCTAGCTTCATGTCACAGCATGCAAAACTCCCGTCTCCCGGCTACTGTCTCCCGACCCGGGGTAATACTATTTAGCAAAAAAATGGAGGAAGAACCGTGAAAGTGGTTTTCATGGGCACCCCTGATTTTGCGGTGCCCTCTCTGAAATCTCTGGCTGGCGCAGGTTATGATATCGAAGTGGTTACCCAGCCCGATCGGCCCAGGGGAAGGGGCAAAAAGCTAAAACCCTCACCGGTCAAGGAGGAGGCCCTGGCCCTGGGGCTGACGGTGCACCAGCCCCAGAAGGTCAGAGAGGAAGGGTTTGTAAGTCTTCTTAAGTCCATCAGCCCTGATGTAATTGCGGTGGCCGCCTTTGGCCAGATACTGCCCGCGGGCATTTTAAATATACCCCCTCTGGGTTGTGTTAACGTGCACTCATCACTGCTCCCCAGATACAGGGGAGCTGCTCCCATACAGAGGGCTATTATGGATGGGGAAGATAGAACCGGTATAACCATAATGAAAATGGACCAGGGACTGGACAGCGGTGATATTCTCCTGCAGGCCGGCATAAAAATATCCGGTGACGACAGCTTTGGAACGGTACATGACCGCCTGGCGGCCCTGGGGGCTAAAATGCTGGCCGAGGTTCTGGAGCTGCTGGGTGAGGGAGAGCTTAAAGGGACCCCCCAGGACCACGACAGGGCCACCTACGCACCCATAATTACCCGGGAGGATGAAATAATAGACTGGGAAAAGGCTGTAAAAAATATTAAGAACAGGGTAAGGGCACTAAACCCGTGGCCCGGGGCCAGAACCTTGCTGAACGGGAGAATTCTCAAGATATGGGAAGTCAGGGAACCGGCCGGGGGCGAGCGCCATGTTCCCAATGGAGCCTTTCCGGGGCAGGTATTGGGCTGTTTCGGAGAAGGGCTGGTGGTGATGTGCGGTGATGGGCCGGGGGTGGTTACCGAACTGCAGCTGCAGGGCTCACGAAAGCTGGGGGCCGGGGAGTTTTTAAGGGGCTGCCGGATAGAACCCGGGACTGTGCTGGGCCGGGAGTAGCAGCCTGCAACAGCAAAAAGAGCGGATATTGACGGCGGGAGGGTGCCGTAAATGAAGGTCAGTATACCTTATATTCAAAACTATGTGCGTAAAAGACTTTTTCTCGGACTATTAGGGGGCAGCCTCCTCCTGGTAGGTCTATTTGCCTTTGCCCTCTGGTACATAATTTTTTACCCGGGGCAGTCACTGATGAATCAGTCACTGGTGCTGGCCCTGGTTATTTTTTTAAGCGTTACGGTGGTGCTGGCCGCTCTGGGTATGGCCGGCATGCTGCTTACCCTCCTGGCTTCAAGGAGGCTATCCTTTCTGCAGGGGCCGATGAGGGTGGGTGTCAATATCTTTTTTCCCATTATTATAGGGCTGGGAAAGCTCCTGAAGATAGATGTGGACCGTATAAAGAGGTCCTTTATAGAAGTGAACAACCAGATGGTGAGGGCGTCATTATTCAGGCTGGCCCCCGAGCAGCTGCTGGTGCTGGTGCCCCACTGCCTTCAGAATACCCAGTGCCCCCACAAGATAACGGTGGAGATTGACAATTGCCGCCGCTGTGGCAAGTGCTGCATAGGAAACCTTCTTGCCCTGAGGGATCGCTGGGGGGTCAGGATGGGTGTGGCCACCGGCGGGACACTGGCCAGGAAGCTCATCAGGGACTATCGACCCAGAGCCGTGGTGGCTGTGGCCTGCGAAAGGGACCTCACTAGCGGCATTCAGGATTCCAATCCCCTGCCGGTGCTGGGAGTTACCAATGAGAGGCCCTTCGGGCCGTGCCAGAATACCTTTATAGATACCTGCAAGGTTGAAGAGGCCCTTAATTTCTTTTTGGAAAGGGAAGGCGGTAGATAATCATAGGTTCCCCAAAAAACAGCGCCAGGGATATAGCCCTCATGGTTTTAAAAGAAGTGGACACCGGGGACGCATATGCCAACCTGGCTCTAAGCAGCGCCCTGGAGAAATTTAAGCCCGGCGCCCTGGACCGGGCTTTTGCCACTGAGGCGGTGTATGGTACACTCCGCGCCCTGAACACCCTGGACTGGATACTAAATAAGCATATAAGGCAGCCCCTGGAAAAACAAACCTCCTGGATAAGGAATATTCTTCGCCTGGGGGTTTATCAGATCATGTATATGGACAGGGTCCCCCCGTCGGCGGCTGTTAACGAGGCAGCCAACCAGGCCAGGCGCTTCGGGCATCCCGGTGCGGTAAGTTTTGTAAACGGGGTGCTGCGCAGTGTGCTTAGAGGGCGCGGAGAAATAAGATTTCCTTCCCTGGAGGAAGACCCCATTGCCCATATAGCCCTCAGGTACTCACACCCTGAATGGCTGGTGAAAAGGTGGCTCGACGACCTTGGGGCAGGGGAAACAATTGAACTGTGCGAGGCCAATAACAGGCCCGCCCCCGTCACCGTCCGGACCAACACCCTGAAGAACACCAGGGACCGGCTGATGGAGTTGCTGAAGGAAGAGGGTCAGGAGGTCAGGGAAACGGCCTATGCCCCGGAGGGGCTTGTTATAGGTATAGCCGGGCTGAGGGGCTTTGCTCCCTTTGAAAAGGGACTTTTCCAGGTGCAGGACGAGAGTTCCATGCTGGTGGGGCATGCCCTTTCACCGGCGCCCGGCGCGCTGGTGCTGGACGCCGCCAGCGCGCCGGGGGGAAAGGCCACCCATCTGGCCCAGTTGATGGGAGACCGGGGATCGGTAGTGGCCTTTGACATTCACCCCCACAAAATAAGACTCATCGAGGATAACTGCAGAAGGCTGGGCATAACCTGCGTCAGCCCTGTGGTGGCCGATGCCAGAGAACTGCCCCGGGACTATGCCGGCCGTGCGGATTTTGCTCTGCTGGACGCTCCCTGCACAGGAACCGGAGTTATAAGGAGAAGGCCGGACTCTCGCTGGAAAAAAACACCAGAAATGATTCCCGGTATACTGGGCCTTCAGAGGGAGATGCTGGAGAGTATCGCCCGCTGTATAAAGCCCGGGGGAGTTTTAGTGTACAGCACCTGCTCGGTGCTGGAAGAGGAGAATCTGGGGCAGGTGAATAACTTCCTTAAAACTTCAGGCCAGTTTGGACTGGAAAGCCTGGCGGGCCTTTTACCAGGAAGCCTGGACGGAGAAGAGTCGCTAGATAAGGGGTATATTCAGCTTTATCCCCACCGGCACGGCACCGACGGGTTTTTTATGGCCAGAATGAGGAGGGTTACGTAAATAAGAATTACAGTATAAGCCAAAGAGGTATTAAAAGATACTTGTAGAAATATTTTTCAAAGGATGAGGGTATGACTGAACAGGTTATTAACCTTAAGGATTTTAGTCTGGAAGAGCTGGAGAGCTATCTGGGCGAACTGGGGGAACCCCCATACAGGGCCAGGCAGGTGGCCGGCTGGATTTTTCAAAAAGGGGCCGGGTCCTTTTCTGAAATGACCAATCTTCCCTCAGTGTTAAGGGAGCGAATGGAACATCTGGCCTCCCCGGGCAGTCTCTCTATATTGAAAAAGCAAGTTTCCTCCCGGGGAGACACCGTTAAGTACCTTTTCGGCCTTCATGACGGGCAGGCTGTGGAAAGTGTGCTCATGAGCCATTCCTATGGCCGGTCGGTATGTATTTCCACCCAGGTGGGCTGCCGGATGGGCTGCAGTCTTTGTGCCTCCACCCTGGGCGGCGTGGTCAGAAACCTGTCGCCGGGGGAAATGTACGACCAGGTGCTGGCGGTGCAGAAGGACTCGGGAACAAGGGTAAGCCATATAGTGCTGATGGGGACCGGGGAGCCTCTTGATAATTACGACAGCACCGTGAAATTTTTGCGAAATGTAAATGCCGCCTACGGGCTTAATATAGGTTTCAGGCACATAACCCTTTCCACCTGCGGGGTAGTCCCCCGCATGAATCAACTGGCCGGGGAGGGATTTCCCCTGACCCTGGCGGTTTCGCTGCACGCCGCCGAAAACGGGCTGAGGGACAAACTGGTCCCCATGAACAGGAAATACCCGCTGGACATTCTCATGCAGGCCTGCTCCTACTATAACGGCAAGACCGGCAGGAGAATATCCTTTGAGTACGCGCTCCTGTCCGGGGTCAACGACAGCCCGGAACAGGCCGCCAGGCTGGCCGGACTGGTGCGGAAAATACCCTGCCATGTGAATCTTATACCCTATAACCCCGTTGGGGAGAGGCAGTATAAAAGGTCTTCTCCTGAAAAGGTCAAAAGGTTCAGGTCTGTACTGGAGCAGCATGGGATAGAGACCACTGTCAGGAGGGAACTGGGGACTGACATTGATGCTGCCTGCGGCCAGCTGAGAAGGCAGGCCGCCCTAAGAAAAAGCTTATTCTGATTTTTTTACCGGTCAGAATCCAGAATACAGAAGTCAGGAGCCAGAATGGTTTGGGCATTCCTGATAGATCGATAAATGTTGTAAATGCTGTAAATACTGTAAATACTGTATTATACAGGGTTATTCCTGGGCTTTGCCGGCAAAGCCCAACATAAAATTCTGACTTCTGACTCCTGACTTCTGGATTCCGACCGCAAAGAACTTCAGTATTAGATTATAAAAGGGGGTGTGGAGCCGTGGGCTTTTTTTCAGGACTGGAGGGAAGCCTTGAAAAATACATAGAAGGTTTTTTCAGGGATAAGTTCAAAGGCCGGGTGCAGCCCCTGGATATAGCCAAAAAACTGGCCCGTGAGATGCGCGAGCGTAAAAGGGTAAGCGTAAACCTTGTCTACGCCCCCAATGAGTATGAGGTATATTTAAGCACAGAAGACTTTGCGTCCATTTCCTATCTCTCCGGGGCACTTTCCGGTGAGCTGCAGGATTATTTGCGCCAAAAGGCCGGGGAAAAGGAATTTACACTGGTCTCCGACCCCCGGGTCAAGTTTATCGAGGATGAGGAGTTAAAGCCCGGGAGTATCCGGGTCAGCGGTGGTTTTGGCGGGGACGGTGAGCCCAAGGGCATGGATTTTGAGAACACCCTGAATTACCGAATTACCAAGGATACTTCACCACTGCCGGTGATTGGCCAGAAGTCCAGCTGCTACCTTGAGATGGTGGAGGGTCCCCTGGCCGGCAGGATTATCAGGCTGTATGACTACCCGCTGGTGATGGGCAGGAGAGATTCCTGCGACCTGGTTTTTCAGGATGAAAGTGTTTCCCGGAGGCACGCCATGCTTGAGCCCCGGCAGGGGAAATGGCAGCTTACCGATCTGAACAGCACCAACGGAACCTTTGTAAACGGCGAAAGAATCAGGAACAGGATCATGGAGACCGGTGATACTGTAAAATTTGGCGCCACTGTGTGCGTATTTAAGGTGGATTAGAATTGATTGATTTACTCCTGACAGTCTTCCGCTATATATTCTTACTGATTTTGTTTGTATTTATATTTCAGTTGATAAAGATGGTTTTTAGGGACATAAAGCATGTACAGCCCGGTGGAGCGTCTTTGCGGGCCGGGCCGGCGGAAATCGCTGTCCAGGACCTTGCCCCCCTGCCCGGGGCAGCGGCCGGACTGGCGGTGCTGGTATCATCGGACCCCGGTCTGCCGTCCGGAAATGTGTATCCCTTAAAGAGTGGGGAGGAGCTGACCCTTGGCCGTGGGGGCAGAAATGACATTTTTCTGACAGGCCCCTACTCCTCGGTGGAACACGCAGCTTTTTTCGGGAAAGACGGCCAGTTCTGGCTTGAGGACCGGGGCAGTAAAAACGGAACCTATCTAAACGACATCAGGATTGATAAACCAACTGTTCTTGCGGACGGCGACAGGATAAAAATTGGCGACGTCACCATGCAGTTTGTGAGGTGGTCATATGAAGTGGAGTCAGGGAACAGAAGTGGGCCATATAAGGAAGCGAAACGAGGATAGTATCTGTGTTATTCCGGATATGGCCTTTTTTGCTGTGGCAGATGGCATGGGAGGGCATCTGGCCGGTGAAGTGGCCAGCCGCATGGCCATAGAGTCAGTGGCCGCGGAGCTTCACACTGCCAGGAACAGCGGGCTGGAAAAAAGGCTCTTAAAGGGAGTCCGGGCTGCCAACAGTAAGGTTTACGAGGCTTCTCAAAAAGACAGCTCCTGCCGGGGAATGGGAACCACCCTGACTGCCGCCGTAATTAAAGGCAGGGATATGACCCTTGCCCATGTGGGGGACAGCAGGGCATATATAATTAGGGGAGAAAAAATTTTTTCAATTACCGAGGACCACTCGCTGGTCCAGGAAATGCTTAAGCAGGGGGGTATTACCAGGGAGCAGGCCCGTGAGCATCCGCACAGGAATGTTCTGACCCGGGCACTGGGAACAGATCCCTCTGTTGAAGTGGACATAATTAAAACATCCCTTGAGGTGGGCGATTATGTGCTGATCTGTTCCGACGGGCTCACCGGACTGGTGGAGGACTGCCAAATAATGGATCTGGTTAAGTCTGCCCCAAATCCGGAACAGGCGGTGAGGGACCTTATTAAGGAGGCCCTCAGGCAGGGAGGAAATGATAATATTTCTGTGATAGTGGTAGAAATAGATGAATAATATGGCTTTTCGGGAAAGCGGCAGGGGATATGAGATCAAGCTTCTTGTGCTGGCCGGGCTGTATCTGGCCGCCGGAGCTGCTGCCGCCTATCTCTGGGCGGGAGGAGATCCCCGCACCTATGTTATAGGGGTGGCGGCCCCGGCCCTGGCCTTTTTACTGGTGGCAGTTATTTTCCAGGCCCTTAAGTTCAAGGCTGACCCATTTCTGCTGCCTGTGGTGGCGGTGCTATCCTATACCAGCCTGGTAATGCTCTACCGGATCAACCAGTTTTATGCGGTAAGGCAGTTTGTCTGGGTGCTTGCCGGACTTGCATTTATGTTTCTCACTACCAGGCTTTTTACCAATTACCGGCGTTTGTCCGACTATAAATATATATATGGGCTTATGGGAGCGGTTGCACTTATAATACCCATCTTTTTTGGAATCGAGGAGGGTGGGGCTAAAAGCTGGCTGAATTTTGGAGCATTCCACCTGCAGCCCTCTGAGTTTGTTAAAATACTGGTAGTGCTATTCCTGGCCTCCTTCATGTCTGAAAACAGGATGGTGCTGACCAGGGACACTGTGACCATTCGTGGGATATCCTTTCCCGGTCCCAGGTCCTGGGGACCTCTTTTGGGTATGTGGGGAATATCACTGCTGCTTCTTGTTTTCCAGAGAGACCTGGGGACCGCCCTTATATATTTTGGCACCTTTCTGGCTATGGTTTATGTGGCCACCGCCAGGATGCTGTATATTGGTGTGGGACTGATCCTCTTTATGGGGGGAGGCACACTGAGCTACTTTCTTTTCAGCCATGTCAGGCAGAGGGTGGATATATGGCTTTTAAACCCGTATAATTTTATAGAGCTGGGTGACCGGGCCTATAATCAGGCCTACCAGATAGTGCAGTCCCTTTTTGCCATCGGCGCCGGGGGTCTTACCGGAACCGGGCTGGGCGGGGGCTATCCACTGTTTATACCCGCGGTGCACACCGATTTCATATTCTCGGCCATAACGGAAGAGATGGGTCTTTTGGGCGGGGTGGGGATAATTGTACTGTATGTGTTCTTCATATTCAGGGGCTTTAAAATAGCCCTGGAGTCCAGGGATGACTTTTCCAAACTAATGGCCGCCGGGCTTACAGCCCTGATGGCCTTGCAGTCCTTTACCATAATAGCGGGAGTGACCAAGCTTCTACCCCTTACCGGGGTGACGCTGCCCTTTATAAGCTACGGGGGAAGCTCTCTTTTGGCCAATTTTATTATATTGGGGATGCTTTTGAACATTTCCCATGAGGCCAATGCCCATGAATGACAATATAAAAAGGCTGGCCTATTTTTTAATATCAATATTCGCAGTGCTGGTGGTTTACCTGGGCTACCTCAATGTGGTGGTGGGGCCCAAGCTTTTCACCGACCCCCATAACAGGCGTCTGGCCGCCGCCGAAAAGGGGATGATCAGGGGGACTATATACGACCGGCAGGATGTTGTGCTGGCCGAGGACAGGGTGGACAAGGGAGTAAAGAAAAGGGTTTATCCCTTTGGCCAGGCTACCGCCCACCTGCTTGGCTTTGTTTCACAGCGCTACGGCAGGACCGGGCTGGAGTCCACCTTTGACAGCCACCTGCTGGCTCTGGATGATGCCGGAAAAATACAGGCACTGGTGGACAGAGTGCTGGGCAGGCAAAGGTATGGCTATGACATAACCTTAAGTGTGGACAGCCGGCTGCAGAGAAAAGCAGCCACCCTGCTGGGCGGAAAAAGGGGGGCGGTGGTGGCCCTGGACCCCCGCACAGGGGCGGTGCTGGCCATGTCCAGCTGGCCGTCCTTTGACCCCGAAACTATTGAAGATGTAGTGAAAACAGATAAGGTTAATAAAAATGGCAAGCTGGCAGATGTTAATGTAACCAGCTATGATATGCTGCAAAGGCAGGCCGATGCCGCCCCTCTTTTAAACAGGGCAGCCCGGGGCATTTATCCCCCGGGGTCCATCTTCAAGGTCATCACCGGGGCAGCCTTACTGGAATCAAAGCCTCAGTTATTGAGTAATAAGGAATGCCAGGGCAGCACCACGGTGGACGGGTTTGTTCTAAAGGACACCGGTGTACACGGGAATGTGGATTTCAACACCGCCATGGCGGTATCGTGCAATACCTATTTTGCAGAGCAGGCCCTGGACCTGGGGGAGGCAAATCTTAAAAAGGCAGCCGCATCCTTTGGCTTAAACCTTATCGGCTATGACTCCAGCGGCAGGATAAGGGGAGACTACCCGGTGACAGGAGGGGAAATAGCCTTCAATCCCGGGACAATGCCTTCCAGTGGAATGGGAGGCGCCGAGCTGGCCTCCACCGCCATTGGGCAGGGAAGGACGCTGGTGAGCCCCTTCCAGATGGCCATGGTGGCGGCGGGAGTGGCCAACGGGGGTAATATAATGAAGCCCTACACACTGGAAACGGTGACCAGTAAAAACGGCCGGACCATATATAAAAAACCGGGCCCGGAGGTTTTTGCCAGTGCCATCTCTCCCCGGACAGCCGGTCTATTGGCCGAGGCCATGGAGCAGTGCGTAAAAAGTGGCACCGGAGCTCAGGCCTCGGTTCAGGGGGTGCGGGTGGCCGGCAAGACCGGATCAGCCCAGAACCCTCACGGTCAGACCCACGCCTGGTTTATAGGTTTTGCCCCGGTTGAAAACCCGGCCATAGCGGTGGCCGTGGTGGTGGAAAACGCCGGTGGAGGGGGTAACGTGGCAGCCCCGGTGGCCAGGGAATTGATCAGGCAATATTTAAAACAATAATTTTAAGAATAACCGGTCTGCAGGAAATGCAGCCGTTAAGGCGGCATACAGGCTTTTAAAAATACATGCTTTTGCAGGGGGTGAGGGGCTAGGATGATTGGCAAAATGCTTGGCAACAGGTATGAGATTCTGGAGCAGTTGGGCGGTGGAGGCATGGCCATAGTGTACAAGGGCCGTGACACTATACTGAACCGTCTGGTGACAATCAAGCTTTTAAGGCCCGATTATACCTCGGATGAGGACTTTGTAAGGCGCTTCAGGAGAGAGGCCCAGGCGGTGGCCAGTCTTTCCCACCCGAATATAGTCAGCATCTATGACGTTGGCAGGGAAAAGGATATGGACTACCTGGTCATGGAGTATGTTGACGGAGAGGATCTCCGGAGCATTATCAAAAGGGAAGGCCCCCTGGAGCCGCCAAAGGCGGTAAGGATTGCCAGGCAGATATGCGATGCCCTGGACCATGCCCATGAAAACAACATAGTACACAGGGATGTAAAGCCCCACAACATACTTATTACAAGGTCCGGGAGGGCCAAGCTGACCGACTTTGGCATAGCCAGGGAGG
This sequence comes from Peptococcaceae bacterium BICA1-7, assembly GCA_000802095.1. Classification (GTDB taxonomy): domain Bacteria; phylum Bacillota; class Desulfotomaculia; order Desulfotomaculales; family Desulfocucumaceae; genus BRHc4a. The sequence goes on from JUEB01000024.1 coordinate 27,913, forward strand.
CCAGTGCCGCCACCATGACCACATCGGACACCATAGTGGGATCGGTGCACTACCTTTCACCGGAGCAGGCCAGGGGAGAGGTGCCCGGCTTCAGGTCGGACATATATTCCCTGGGAGTAGTACTTTACGAGATGCTGGCCGGAGGCCTTCCTTTCACCGGAGACACCCCCATTTCCATTGCCTTGAAACATGTGCAAAGCTTCCCTGACCCTATTTCTAAGAGAAACCCCGCTATTCCGGAGTCCCTGGAGTCGGCGGCAATGAAAGCCCTTAATAAAGAGCCGGACAAGAGATACCAGAGCGCCCGGGAGATGTCTTTAAGGCTGGAGGAATCCCTGCTGGACGATGATACCGGGATAACCCGGGTCATTGCCGTGGACAGTGAGGACATGAAGGCGCTGAAATCATCAGGGGGCCAGGCCACCGGGCAGACTTTCAGCAGGAGACTAAAGCCCACGGGCTGGGCGGTCATAATAGCCCTTATTGTGCTGGCGGCGGCAGTGGGAGTCTACGGATTTTATATTTTTGTCAATGTTCCCGAGGTCGGGGTGCCGTCGGTGGTGAATAAGCCCCTTGAGCAGGCTGAGTCCATTTTAAAGGAAAACAGGCTAAAGAGCACCGTGAAGGAGCAGTATAGCAGCGATGTTCCGGAAGGTTACGTTATTTCCCAGGATCCCGGGCCGGATGGGCCCAGGGTCAAGATAAACCGGGTTATTGCACTGGTGGTCAGCAAGGGATCTGATTTGAGGACTGTTCCCAACCTGGTCACCCTGGACGTTGTAAATGCCAGGATTAAGCTAACCGAGGCCAGCCTGCAAATGGAGGAGCCGCCGGCCGAGGAGTACAGCAGCGAGGTGGCCAAGGGCCTGATCATGAGCCAGCAGCCGGCCGCCCTCCAGAAGGCGCCCAGGGATACAAGTGTAAAGGTGGTTGTTTCCAAGGGGCCTGAGCCTGCCAACAGGAATGTTCCGGACTTAAGGGGCAAGACCCTGGATCAGGCCAGGACAGAGCTGACGGGGCTTGGTCTTCAGCTTGACCAGGACATAATATATCAGACCAGCACCCAGTTCTTAAGCGGCCGAATAGTATCCCAGTATCCCGGGGCCGGTGAGAACGTGATTGATGGGACTGCTGTGAAGGTGTATGTCAGCAACGGCCCGGGGCCATCATACAGGGATGCCGATGTTGAAGTTGAAATTCCCGATGACGGCCGTAAGCACGTGGTGAGAATAAGTGTGGTGGATGCCAGGGGCGCCAATGATGTTTATATCAAGGAGCACAGTCCCGGCGAGAGAGTGGTGGAGACAGTGAGATATTGGGGGCGGGCAACAATAAATGTTTATGTGGATAATAAACTGGCGAAGGGGCAAGAGTTGGATTAAATGGCGTCCAGTATAAAAGGGGTTGTCACAAAAGCATATGGAGGCTTCTATTATGTAGGCGGCGGCGGTGAAACACTGCAGTGCACCCTGAGGGGAGTGCTGAAGCACAGGAAGGTGGACGTGCGGGTGGGAGACCGGGTGACCGTTTTGAGAAGCTCCGGGGGGGCTGTGGTAGAGGAGGTTTTTCCACGTAAAAATACCCTGGTAAGACCTCCTGTGGCCAATGTTGACAGGATGATCATGGTATTTGCCGTAAAAGATCCGGACCCCTCCCTGATACTGCTGGACAGGTTTCTCATACAGTCCTGGCACGAGGAGGTTGAGCCGGTAATATGCTTTAATAAAACAGACCTTCTACAGGAAAAAGAAATGAATTTTATTAATGCCTATATCTCTGCCGGTTATAAAGTACTGCTCACCAGCACCAGAAATGGTCTGGGGATTCAGACTCTGAGTGAACTACTGCTGGAGGGGATAACGGTTTTTGCCGGTCCGTCGGGGGTGGGCAAGAGCAGTCTGTTAAACGCTGTTCAGCCCGGTCTTTCCCTTAAGACAGGGGAGATAGGGCAAAAAATAAAAAGAGGTAAGCACACCACCAGGCATGTGGAGCTCATTCCTTTGGAGAACGGGGGACTGGTGGCTGACACCCCGGGCTTTTCAACTCTCCACCTGCCGGAAATAGAAAAAGAAAATCTTTGCTTTTACTACCCGGAGATGGAAAGTTTTATCAGCGGGTGCAGGTTTACCGGCTGCCTGCACAGGTCTGAGCCCAACTGTGCCGTTAAAGAGGCCGTGAGCGGGGGGAAAATAGATCCAGGCCGGTACGGCCGGTACCTGGAGATATTAAAGGAGCTTATAGAGAGGGAAGGAGCTAGGCGATGATTAAGCTTGCGCCATCAATACTGGCAGCGGATTTTTCAAAACTGGGGGAGGATGTGCGCAGGGTGGAGGAGGCTGGCGCCCAGTACCTGCACCTTGATATAATGGATGGGCATTTTGTTCCCAACCTTACTATTGGGCCGCCTGTGGTGGCGGCACTGAGAAAAAATTGCCGTATGGTTTTCGATGTGCACCTGATGATCCAGAATCCTGACAGCTACATAGACAGCTTTATCGACGCCGGTGCCGACCTGGTCACCGTGCATGTGGAGGCCGCCCCTCACCTGCACCGCAGCCTGCAGATGATTAAAAAGAGGGGGATCAGGGCCGGGGTGGCCATCAACCCCTCCACCCACCCGTCAGCTATAGAGTACGTGCTGGATATGGCGGATCTGGTGCTGGTGATGACGGTAAACCCTGGCTTCGGGGGCCAGGGTTTTATAGCGGAAATGGTGCCCAAAATAAAGGCCGTAAAGGATATGCTTGCCCGGGCGGGCTCCGGGGCCGAGATACAGGTGGACGGTGGAGTTACTGTAAAGACAGCCCCTTTGGTGACCGGGGCGGGAGCCACGGTGCTGGTGGCCGGATCGGCAATTTTTGGGGCAAAGAATCCTGCTGAGGCTGTACGGGATATAAGAGAGGCGGCAGTCCAGCCGCTAGTGGCTGGACATCAGTCATAAACATAATAACATGGAGGTGATGCATGTGGCAGTATATATTTGCGCCCAGTGCGGCAGCACTGTTGAAAGCAGGTGCAGGCCAGGCAAGTGCAAGAATTGCGGGGCGGTGAAGGACAAGCTTATAAAGCAGGAACAGCCTAAAAAGTAGAACATCCCGAAGACCTATATTTAGGCCCGGGTTTTCCCGGGCCTAAATATGTTAGATATTCATCGAATCTAAGCGCTCTTTAAAATAGTAAATACTTGGGGAGGGCGCATGTATTGATAACTTCGGAAAAAGGGTTTGCCTATTTGCTTTCCGCCATGCCCGAGAAAAACAAGGTGGAACTTGAACTAAAATTAAAACATGATAATATGCTTCGGTTGAGAATAATAGCATTGCTGATAATAGCTTTTATGCTGATTCTGCTATGCATCCAGCTATTCTATACTGGTAAAATTCAGCAGCCGGAGATTATAGCAGTAGCCCCGCATGTTATGGTGCTAAGGCTTATTTTAATTGGCGTTTCAGTAATCTTCATAGTATTGTCCGGCCGGCCATTGCCATCAGATGCAGATAAGCGGTTTAATCATTTTATGATGTCAGGGTTTATACTATTTAACCTGATTGGCTTTGCCGTTTTATCTGGTCTTATCAATTCTACAGGTCCCGGCATAGCATCAGCCTACATAATGGCAGCATTGGTTTTAGCCACTTTTATCCATTTAAAGTGGCTGGATTGCATTATTATTTACGGCCTGGCCTGGCTTACCATGGGTATTAGCGTCTGGCTTCTCCAGCCGGATTGGATTGTGGCTTTCTCGGCATTTCTCAATGGCACCTTTGCCACTGTTCTCGCGCTTGTAATATCAAGGGTTATATATATCAATCGGATTCAGGATTTTTTAAACAGGCAGCTAATTGAGCAGCAGAAAGAAGAATTGGTTGCGTCAAACGCTATTTTAAAAGAACTGACCTATATTGATGCTCTGACTGGCATTCCAAACAGGCGTTTTTTTGACGAATATCTGTTGAGGGAATGGAAAAGGGCTGTACGTGACAAAAAATGCATCTCCCTAATCATGATAGATATTGATAAATTTAAATTATACAACGATACCTTTGGACATCAGGCAGGTGATCATGCCATGGTTCAGGTGGCAGCGTCTTTACATAAAGTTGTCAAGCGTCCCGGCGACCTGGTAGCCCGTTATGGCGGTGAGGAATTTGTAGCAGTTCTGACGGATACCGACCTGGACGGAGCATGCGGGGTAGCGGACTGTATGCGGCAAGCAGTAGAGGAGTTAAATATAAATTATACAGGCAGACTTACTATAAGTCTTGGGTTAGTTTGCATAAAACCCTGTATTGGTAAATCGCCTGAGGATCTGATTGGGGCTGCTGATGATGCCCTTTACCGGGCAAAGGAAGCCGGGGGCAACAGCTATGCCCTTGGCAGGTGAGGAGTTTATGCAACCGGCAGCTTATTGTCGAAATGTAAAGCTATATAGTGTAATTTGAAGTTTTATTTTTACTCACCGGTGGTTAATTTTTTATTGTTTCCAACGATAGTTCTAGTATATATTATTATTCCTTCCCGAAACCGGAGAGGTTTATATGTTTATCGACCTGTCAATTATTAAGCCCGGGCAAAAGATATTCTTATGCCGTGAAGGAGATATCACAAGGTATGTCTCCTATGTAAGAGAAATAATAAATAGAGCCATTTTTGTGGATTTGCCTGAAAAGAAAGAGGGGGGGCCGGGCTCTGGGAAGCTGTTCCTGTCCGCCGGCACTTCTGTGCGGGTGCAGCTGCCGGTGCTGGGGAGCCTATATCAGTTTATGGGCAGTGTGCTGCAGTCCGGCAGCCACCCGGACCTGACTGGTATTTCTGTCCCGGGCAGGGTTGAAAGGGTGGAAATGAGAAGGTTTATCAGGGCAAAAAAGATGCTCCGGGTACAGTACGCAGTGCTGCCCGATGGTGAGGAACCTGTATATAAATACGCTGAGTCTGTAAACATAAGCGCCGGGGGCATGCATCTGACCGTATCCGAGTATATAGGGCAGGGAGAGCAGCTGGTGCTGAATTTTATAATATCCCAGGACAATAAGTACAGCAGCTTAAAGGAGATTACCAGGGTTACCAGGGTTATTCCGGCCGGAGAGAAAGACATGTTTCATATAGGAGTGGAGTTTTTAAATATGAAGAAAAACAAATTTGACTTTATTTCAAAGTATGTGATGAAAACTATCTGGGCCGAGGCAGTGCTATAAAAAAGCCACCCTACGGGCGGCGGGGAGACAGGAGACTGCTTAAAGGTAATACCTCTGGTCGGGAGACAGGAGAAAGGAGTTGCTCAGGCATTCCTGATATTTAGACTTGGTGCACCCCATAGCTCGTGCGTTTAATTGGTAGTCTGAATTAAAAGGCCCGCCGGTGGCGGGCTTTAAATATCATGTAAGGATTACTTATCCTCCTGTCTCCAGACCATAGGCAATACTTCCGGGCAGTCTCCTGTCTCCCGACCCGGAGCCCATTCTTTTAAGCCAGTCTCCTGACCGGAAAGCTGCGACCCGTAAGCTAATAAATACTCACCGTCCGGGTGTCGTGGTCCCAGTCCACCTCGGCCCCCAGGTACTCACCCACATAGCGGACCGGTACCATGGTCCGTTCTTTTCTTATCACGGGGCAGGTGTCCATTGTTTTATGCTGCCCGTTTATTGTGGCGTAAACGCTGTCTATTCTGAATACAGCCGTTCGGCCCGACCTTGAGATGGTTACCGTGCGGCTTTTCTCATCCCACCGGACATCTGCGCCAAGGGCCTCAGAAATGGCCCTTAAGGGAACCATCAGCCGGCTGTTTGCATCTATATAAGGGGCGGAGTCAAATTTTACAGGTATGCGGTCCACCAGGACCACTACCTGGCTGTTTGCCACGGGCTCCTGGTGGGGGGTACTTCCGTAAATAAGATAGTTCTTTCTTTCCTCTTTGAAGCTGGCAAGACCCGGTGCATATTGGGCCTCAATCTGCTGGGGCGTAAGCCCTTCCTCCAGGTTGCGGCCAATGCTGTCAGTGCCCATTATCTTGTCGAACATCACCACAGTCTGGCCGCTTTTGGGAACTTTAAAGTTATTCAGGGAGTGGGCGTAGGCCAGGGCGTAAATGCCCGTTCTGGCAGGGTTGAAGGTATGGTAGTCGGTTATTTTAAGTCTCACACCCCCGGCGTCTCCCCTGTATTCAGGCACAAATGTCACCCCGGGCAGCCCGGCGCTGTTTAAAAGGCCGGCAAAACTGCCCGCATTTATGCCCTTTCCGCCGATCCACTTGAATTTGTCGGCCTGGAAGATACCGGTGCCTTCACCCAGCCCGGTGGCCATATAGCCGAATAAAGAGTCCAGGTCGGGAATATTGGGGGATGTTTGCACCCACTGCAGCCCGGTTTCCTGGTAAATCATGTTCCTGGTATACCCTTCCATTGGGACAACAGTTAGGTTTGCTCCTATTTTGCGGTTGAAAAACTGCGCCAGCTCTCCCGCGGTCATACCATGGGCCATGGGCAGGTTATCCACACCCACAAAGGTCTTATAGGGGTCTTCCAGCACCGGTCCGTCAACTATCTCTCCACCCAGGGGATTGGGCCGGTCCAGCACCAATATGGGCTTGCCGTTTTGTTGCGCCGCCACCATGCAGTAATTAAGGGTTGACATATAAGTATACGATCTGGCTCCAATATCCTGTATGTCGAACAAAAGCACATCTATGCCCTGCAGCATGCCGGAGGTGGGCATTCTGGTCTGTCCATACAGGCTATATACCGGGATGCCCAGCCCTGGATGAATATAAGACTCCACATAGGCCCCGGCTACGGCAGTTCCGTCAATGCCGTGCTCTGGCCCGTACAGGGCGGCCAGTGTTATCGTTTTGTCAGCGGAAAGAATGTCAATAAGACTTCTGCCGCTGCTGTCCACTCCGCTCTGGTTGGTAATCAGGCCCACCTTTTTGCCCTCTATCAGATAATGGTAGCTGCCCATAAGAAGCTCATTGCCCAGCTTCAGCCCGGTAGTTTCTGCCGAGCTGGAAGGGGTTATATCAACCCCCAGTGAGACGGCGGCAAGTATAATGACCAGTAAAGTGAAAATCTTTTTCATTTTTTGTAGCCCCTTTCCATGTCTGTCAGTAAACTGTCAGGTTAATTATGGAAGAATCACTATATTGGTTACCACCGGTCTTAGCCGCCCGTCGGAGGGGCGGTTCAGCACTTCTCCCTTATAAACCAGAGTGGTTGATCCTCCCCCGTCGAGGTTGTAGCCCTCCTTGACACCGAGCTCGGCCAGCTTGTACTGCAATCTCTCTAGGGTTACCCCGCTGCTATAGTCTGACTGCCTTCCGTCCACCACAATCATGATCAGGTCCCCGTTGGCATATTCACCTATTATGGTGCGGGGGTGCCTGGTGGTGCTCCATTCCTTCGGAATAGAGAGGGGCCTTCCATCCTGTATCAGGATGGGAAGAAAGCTTACCCCCTGCCAGGGTTTAATTTCCGAAAATGAGTTCTTATCCGGGAATATTCCTCCCACAAGATTTCCGTTCTTTTGAATGCCGGTGAAGAAAAGGTCGTCGGAGGGGTTAAACCCACCCATGTATTCTCCGTCGATGACAGTGTTGCCCAGGGGATATTCCACCTGGCGGCCGTTTTTGAACGAGGTGTAAAAACCTCCCCCGTTGATGCCCAGCACAGCCCCGGTTCTCCTGACAGCCTCTGCGGTGGTTTCCCTTTGCCCCAGAGTGCCCCCAGCCAGTTCTACCCTGAATACCGAGGGGTCAAATAATTTTATTTTGGCTATGTAACCCCTGTACCCCAGCTCATCCAGCTTGAAAATCTTTATTTCCACACGGCTGGATGAGTATACCCTGATGGGCGGACCCAACATGGCCAGTATTCTTTCCTCGTAAATCTGGTCGGAAAGCTGCGTTTGATCACTGCTCTTTTGGGCCAGTTCCCTTAAAACAGCTTCCTGCTCCCTGAAAATTTCTTCCTGAGCCCTGGCTGAGTGGTAAATTCCCCCCACATTTTCTCTTGCCAGGGTCAAATCTGTCTCCAGCGATACTGTGGCGGCCACCATATTGTTTAGGGGAAGGTTAAGGGCCTGAGAATTGCCGCTCAATACTGACAGGGACAGTAGCAGACCGGCCAGGGGCGCCGCCGCATAAGCCATAATTATGTTAACGAGCCGCATTAGGGGCCTCTTTCAGAATGGTAAGACTTTTTTCAAGGTCCTGCAGCTGGCTATCCAGTTTCTCTATTCTGCTCACCAGTTCTTTCTGAGTGGTGCCTGAACTGGAAAGGGTGGTGCCTGCCTGCCCGAGGGCATCCTGGATGGCTGAAACATCGCCTGAAATTGCGTCAAGGCGGCCTTCCAGCTCCTTTACATTAATAGCGTTGGCCTGTTGAATATCCTGCAGGGATTGGTCTACATATAACTTGGCAATATAAAAGCCTCCGCATACCAAAAAAAACCAGGCAAGCACAGCAGCAAGGGCAATAAAACCTCTGCTTCTGTCCGGCCTTTGACCTGGCTGTGGTGGCCGGTCACCTGTGACGTTTGGGTAATTCAACTAATCACACCTTTCGCATTTAACAAGCTTCTTCCTTTAGGTAAGCCTATTTATTACCACTATAAAACAATATACGGCACAATATCCTTTCCCGGGTGAACATGGTATTATTAAATATAGACGCCCCAGCTGGCCCAAAAGTTCCATTAAAGGAACCATTCGGGCTGTGGGCGTTCTCTTGATAACGCTCCTTACCATGAGACTAAAAATGGGGTTGAGAATATGGGGGAATTGCTGGCTCTGGGAAGCGCCCTGAGCTTTGGGGCAAGCAGCATTTTTATAGGGCGGTCGGCTTTAAAAAACGGTAAGGCCGACCGTGACGTGGGGCTCCTTATTACAATATTCGTAAATGTAGTGATTTCATCAATTGCCCTGGCCATATATGCGTTGACCAGGGGATTGGCCCAGGTTAGCTGCTGGGCCGTGTTGTTTTTTATGCTGGTGGGAGTTTTCAGCTCATTTCTGGGCAGGGCGCTTTTTTTTGAGGGAATTACCTATATTGGTCCGGCCAGATCAAGCGCTATAAAACTTTTTGGCCCGGTATTTACTATATTTGTTGGAGTTATATTCTTAGGGGAAGAATTAAGCCTCTTAACATGGGGCGGGCTGCTGGTAGTCCTGGGAGGCCTTTTTGTGGTGGCCTGGGAAACGATACAGAGGGAAAAAACAGATGGCGGGGACGGGGACACTAAATTGCCGGAAAGTGAAACAGCCCGGCAGGGCGGTCGGAGTAGTCTCTTAAGCGGGCGCAATATAAAGGGAGTGGCCCTTGGTATACTGGCCGGAGCCTCTTACGGCACGGCCACTATTTTCAGAAGGCTGGGCATGCAGGCGGTCCCCAATGCCTTTCTGGGCACCTGGCTGGCCTTTATCACCTCACTTATTCTGTACTTTTCCTATATGTACAGGCTATACGGACCGGAAAAACTCTTTGGGGCCATAAAGGGAAATGTGGACATTAATTACTTTTACTCCGGGATATTTACCGGGACTGCACAGTTTCTGATACTGCTATCCCTTAATTATATCGGCATAGGAATAGCCAATACCCTTTTAAATACTGACGCAGTATTCACTGCCGTAATGGGCTACCTTTTACTGGGAAACAGGGAAAAAATCAATGTTTATACCGCCGGGGCTGTAATTTTGGTTACTGCCGGGGTGGGCATGATACTGCTGGGAAAACAATAGCTTGCTGCCGCATTGAGAATTAAATGGTTTATTTGCACTTTTTTTAAGTATTTTATGGTTACATAGGAGGATTTTGCAGAATTATGTAAAACTTTATTTATTGAATTGATCATATTTTTAACAACTTATTAAGAAGGGGGTGCAGCCCTGTGAATTCAGAAGAGCAGCTGGTAATTTTTCAGCTAAATGACCAGAAATATGCCCTGCCGATCCAGGAAACCCAGGAAATAATCAGAATGAGCAACATTACCAGGGTTCCTAATACCAAGCATTACGTGGAGGGGATAATTAACCTGAGGGGCAGTATTGTGCCTGTCATCAACCTGAACAAGAGGCTTAACCTGAATGTTACCGAATACGGAGAAGATACCCGGATTATAGTTGTAGAGCACGGAGGCCAGAAGGTGGGCATGATAGTGGACATTGTTCTTGAAGTGGGCCGCTTCAGTGAAAATGAAATAGAGCCCCCCTCGGTGGCCGGTGACAATGTTGACTACCTTAAAGGAGTGGTAAAAAAGGAGGATAACCTCTGGCTCCTGATAAATCTTGGAGAGATAGTATAATTGCAGCCCTTGGTGTATTGTAAAATAATTAAGGCCGGCCCGCCGGCCTTAATTATTTGTACGTATTGAGGGGACAATTAATATAGACTGATTTTTTAAGAGGTGTTCCATGGAAACTGTCCAGGCTCTCAGACAAAAACTTCTTTCCATTGACGGGAAGGGCTACGGAGCTTATAAGGGGGTCCAGGGGGGGTACAACTCCGGCTGGTTTCAGATATTTATCGACCACGTTCAGGCCGACCCCTTCGCCCCTCCCAGCAGGCTGAGGGCCAGGGTTGAACACCGGTTCTCCGGTTTCCCCCGGGAATTATTCGTTGATCGGGCGGGCAGGGTGGCCCTTCAGGATTTTGTGGCCAGGGAGCTGTACAGGCAGCTGAAATCACAGCAGCCGGCGGAAAGGGCCGGGACCGGAAAGAGCGGAGTGCTGTCCATAGACCGCTGCGGTCAGGAAATACTGGAAAGGACAGCTATACTGGTTACCGCTGATTTCATTGAGGCCAGGTTTTCCCTGGGACTTCCCGCCCGTGGACGGACAGTGCAGGGAAAAGAGGCTGCCGGCCTTATTACCGGTACAATTCCCGGCTCGTTGGAAAAATGCCTGCTCTATAAGAATATAAGTAAAGATGACCTTAAAGCCCACGTGGATTTGGTCCGGGACCAGGAATTCTTAAGAGGGTCTCTGGAGGAAAGGGGCCTGGTGGCCTTTGTAGCTAACGGCTCCATACTGCCAAGAGAAAGTGGGATAAGTGACCGGCCCCTGAAGGGAAAGACAGTAGTACCCTTTCTGTCACCCCCTGACCTGGAGATTGAATTCACCCTGCCCGTGAGGGGCAGGATTGCCGGAATGGGAGTGCCCCGGGGAGTAACGCTCATAGTGGGGGGAGGTTACCATGGCAAGTCCACTCTTTTAAGGGCCATTGAAAGGGGCATATATAACCATATAGCCGGAGATGGAAGAGAAATGGTGATCACTGACGGCAGTGCGGTCAAGATACGCTCTGAGGACGGGAGAAGGGTTGAAAGTGTGGACATAGGGCCTTTCATAAACAATCTCCCCTTTGGGCAGGACACCAGCTCATTTTGCACCGAAAACGCCAGTGGCAGCACTTCCCAGGCTGCCAACATAATGGAGGCAATTGAGTGCGGCACATCACTTCTCTTACTGGACGAGGATACCAGCGCCACCAACTTCATGATCAGAGACGGCCGCATGCAGAGGCTGGTGGCCAAGGAGTATGAGCCCATTACTCCTTTCATAGACAGGGTGAGGGACCTGTACAGTGACCTGAAGATATCCTCCATACTGGTGGTAGGTGGCTCCGGGGACTATCTGAAAGTAGCTGATTTAGTTATCAAGATGCAGGAGTACAGGGCCTCTGATGCTACCTCAGAGGCCAGGGCTATAATAGACAGCACGCCTGATTTCCGGGTTGTGGAATCTACCGGCGCGATGGGGAGACCGTCTCCCAGAGTTCCCATTCCCGTCCGGGGTGGGAGGGAGGACAGGGTCAGGATAAAAGCCAGGGGTCTTGAACAGATAAGCTTCGGGGGAGATGAGATAAATCTTGCTTATGTGGACCAGTTGGTGGACCCCAGCCAGACAAGGGCGTTGGCCCAAATAATCCGCTACGCATATGACTGTTACGTGGACGGCAGGAGATCGCTGCCGGAGATAGTGGAAAGGGTTCTTCAGGATATCAGGGAGGGTCTGGATGTGGTCTCCCCCTATGCCAGGGGTTCCCATCCCGGCGATTATGCCCTGCCCAGGGGACAGGAGATTGCTGCCGCCTTCAACCGGCTGCGCAGCTTAAGGGTATGCGCACCGGGTAAAAAGTGACCTTGTGATATAGGTAACAAAATATTACCCGGGCCTTGCATGACCAGATTGTATGCATTAAAATTGACTGAAAGAGATCATAAAGGAGGAGGCGTTATAATGTTTGTAAAGGATTGCATGTCGACTACCCCTATTTCCATCACCCCCACGACACCTATACTGGAAGCCCTCAATACTATGAAAAAAAATAAAATAAGGCAGCTTCCGGTGGTGGAGAACAACAGGCTGGTTGGCCTGGTTACTGAGAGGGAGCTTCTTACTGTAACACCTTCTCCGGCAACAACTCTCAGTATTTATGAAATGAATTACCTTCTGGCCAAAATGGTTGTGAAAGAAGTAATGGTGAAGAATCCTGTTACAGTGGAACCCTCCTCAAACATAGAAGATGCCGCGCTGATTATGAGGGATAAAAAACTTGGCAGTCTTCTGGTGACAGAGAATGGCAAACTGGTAGGCATAATAACCCAGACCGATGTTTTTGACAAGCTGATCAGCATGTTCGGACTCCGCAAGGCAGGTACCCGTCTTGTCATCGAGACTGATGACAGGGTAGGGGCACTGGCTGATATAGTTGACGAGGTCAGGAATTTGGGGCTCAACCTGGTAGGGGTCGCCATAGCTGATAAGTCGGACCGGAAGGTTCAGATAATGCTTAGAATAAGCACAGCTGACCCTGGCCCGCTGGTAAAAAACATTAAGGAAAAGGGTTTTACGGTAACCAGTATCAGCTAGTTTTCTACACACCCCCAAATAAGCTAAAAGGACTGCAGTGTCCTCTAAAGGAGCGCCGGTTTGCATGGACAGTCAAAGTTCAGGTGCAATGGCCCGTTATGTCACCATTGCCATAGATATTGCCTCAAGGATAGTAAGAGGTGAGTACAGGGAGGGGCAAAAGGTCTTTGGACGCTCCACCCTGGCGGGTAAGTACAATGTTTCTCCCGAAACCATACGAAGGGCTTTGACGCTGCTTCAGGACACCGGGATAGTTGACGTTTCCCCTGGGGTGGGAGTGGTGGTAAGATCAAAGAGGGCAGCCGAGACCTTTCTGGCCCAGAGTGGTCAGAGACAGATTCTTCGTGACCTGCAGGAAAGGCTGCACACCCTTTTAAGGCAGAGAGACAATCTAAATCAGGAAATTGAAAAGCTGACCAACGACCTTTTGGACTATACCTTCAAAATGGCCGGAAGATTACAGAAGATTGAGGAAATAAAGGTTAACAGGTTCTCGCCCCTGGTGGGCAGATCCCTTGTGGAGGCCGAATTCAGGGGTAAGACCGGGGCCACGGTGCTGGCTATTTACAGGAATGGTGAGGAGATAGTGTCTCCCAGGGCAGACACCATTATAGAGGTGGACGATGTCCTTATTATGGTAAGCCAGCCTGAGATGAAGGAAGAGCTGCATCGTATGGTGGACCCTGATTGAAAAGGTATAAAATTAGCGCCCCTGGGCATAATAATCGGTAAATCCGCCATAATCAGGGGGGAACCGGTGTGGGATTCAAAGACTTTGAGAGTAAAGTCAAGGATGTCCGGGTGAAACTGGACGAAGAACACAGGGAAGCCGTAGAACAGAGTAAAAATTTGAAGACAGAAGAGAATGACACCGTTTCTGACTCCATGTAATTGCAAAAAAGGAAGGCCCGCTTAAGAGCAGGCCTTCCTTTTTTGATTTAAACCTTTTACTGCATCTTGCCAATAGCTTCCCTGATTTCAGAAACCGAGGCCTCTTCTTCGATGGTGGAGAGGTCGCCCAGGTCGTTGCCCATCATCAGAGTCTTCATAACCCTGCGCATAATCTTTCCGCTGCGGGTCTTGGGAAGCATGCTTACAAACTGTATGTCCTTCATGACCACGATGGCGCCCATGGTTTTGCGGATATGGGCGATAAGTTCCTTCTTAAGATCATCACTGGCCTCGTATCCTGCTTTTAGAACCACAAAGGCGCAGGCCACCTCACCTCTTAACTCGTCGGGAACACCTGAAACACCGGCCTCAACAACCGCCGGGTGGCCGATGAGGGAGCTTTCCACTTCAACGGTGCCGATACGGTGGGCGGCGATTTTGATAACCTCATCGGAGCGGCCGGCAAACCAGATGTAGCCATCTTCATCTCTGGCAGCAGCGTCACCGCAATAATAGGATCCCTTGGTAGACTCCAATTTTTCCCAATAGTTGGTTTTCAGTCCGTCAGGGTCGCCCCACAGGGTGGAAACAAGTCCGGGGAAGGGCCGCTTGATAACGATAACGCCCTTTTGCCCTGCCTCCATGGGAGCGCCGGTCTTTTCGTCCACCACCTCGGCCACCACGCCGGGCACCGGAATATGAGCTGAGCCGGGCTTGATGGGTATAATTCCCAGGCCGTAAGGGTTGGCGAAAATGGGGCCTGATGTTTCGGTCTGCCACATATGGTCCATAACCGGTATCTTGTTTTTGAAGACTTCCTCCTGGAGCCAGCTCCAGGCCGGAGGGTTCAACACCTCGCCGGCGCAGAATATTCTTTCAATCGAGCTCAAATCATGCTTTTCTGTATGCTCGATGCCAAGTCGCATCAGCCCCCTGACACCGGTGGGGGAGAGCCACAGCGCGGTGGCCTTGTTGCGGGACGCCAGTTCCCACCACATGTCTTTGCGGGGGAAGTCGGGGGTCCCTTCATAGAGTATGGTGGTGCAGCCGTGCAGGAGGGGGCCGTATACGTTAAAGCTGTGACCCACAATCCAGCCTATGTCGGAGGTGGCAAACCAGACGTCTTCTTCCTTCATCCCATAGATCCACTTGCCCATGCAGTAGACGTACATCTGGTAGCCGCCATGTTTTTGCACGGTAACCTTGGGCTTGGCGGTTGTCCCGGAAGTGGGCAGCATGAAGAGGGGGTCGTTTGATTCCATAAGCTCGTAATCAGAGCTCTGTCCCTCTGCTCCGGCCAGGAATTCATCCCAGTATATGTCCCGGCCCTCCTGCATGGGAGGCACCCTCTCCTCGCTCTTTTTCAGTACTACAACCTTCTTAATCTGACCTGCCGGGGCCAGGGCCAGTCCATCGTCAATGATGGGCTTTAACGCAACAGGCTTGCCTCTTCTCAGTCCCTCGTCCTGGGTAAGCACGTATTCGGCGCCGGAGATATTCACCCTGTCGGCCACCGCATTGGCGGAGAATCCGGCGAATATAACCACGTGGATGGCCCCGATCCGGGCGCAGGCCAGCATGGCGGAAGCGGATTCAATTCCGTTGGGCATGTATATGGCCACCCGGTCGCCCCTCTTCACTCCCATACCCCTGAGGGCGGCAGCGTACTGCTTTACTATTGAATGCAGCTGGGCATAAGTAACTGATTTTATTTCTCCGGTCTCCCCGGATTCGGCTATAATGGCTGTTCTGCCTGACCGGCCTCTTTTTATGTTGTAGTCAACTGCGTTATAACATATATTAGTCAGTCCGCCAATATACCATTGGAAATTGGGATAATCCCAGTTAAAGACCTTGTCCCACTTTTTAAACCAATGAATTTCGGAAGATGCTTTTATAGCTGCATCTTCCCAGAAGCCTTCGGTGTCTTCTGCTGCCCAGTCCATAAAGCTCTTTACGTGTGGAGGAATAAGTCCTGTTCCCATTCTTTCATTTGACATAGGTGCTAGCAACCTCCTTCAGTAGATTTTGAATATTCTAAAATATAATTATATTGGCAATATACAAATAAGTAAACGATAGAAAATTCTTGAATCTAGAAAGTTGTCTCCAATGATTATCATAAAAATGCTGAATATTCTGTGAAATTGCTCCGGTTAAGGGACAAAGCAACTTTATTATTGTCTTTGGCGTGCATGAAATTAGTTTTATATTGCTACAAAAAAAATGGCATTCTAAATTTTAGCCGCCCGGGGTAAGACATATTACCCGGGATAGTGCTGCCGGGAGGTGGATTGTTATGGCAGTATCCCGTTCAGGGGCGGGGCACAGGCTTAGGCAGGGCTGGAACAGGGTCTGCCTGGTGGCTGGCCGCCCGGCACGACAGACATTAAGGCTGATGCGCTTTTTGATAACCGGATTTGTGGTGTTTTTCAGCCCTCTCATAGTCTGGCTGATACTGGCTGTGAACAGAGAGCTTATACACTATATAGTCAATGCCCGCTGGGCTGGATTTATCGCTCCGGACGCTCTGAGAACAATGAGGGAGGACGTTAATAGCAGGTGGTTTGTCTCCGGCTTTAATGAGGCCGCCCTGGGGGGATTGCTTACACTGTACGGGGTCATAGTAACTGTATGGTATTATCATTCAGTAAGGCAGCAGGAGGTGGTGGAGAAAAGGCTCTTTGTCATCGACGAACTGCTGGAGGAGCTTAAGAAAAATAAAAAAATGCTGGATGCCCTGGCGGCAGATAGGAGGTTTCTCTGCGAGACCTCCGGGGAACTGTTCCCCGATGGCACTGATGAGCTGATGGTCTTTCACACCAGGGCCTGGCAGAGGCTGGGGGCTGATGTGGCCATGCTGCCCCGCATACTGCACCTGAAACTTTCGGTACTGTATAGCTGTCTGATGGATTGCGGGGCCACCGGTGACTACCAAAGGCGCAGGGCCACCATCGACAGGCTGCCGGATATAATAACCGAGCTGCAGAGATACAGGCGCAGGCTGAATTAACCTGGTTTAAATAAAACTTGTGTTTGACACCCCGGGGTAATAGTCCTATAATATTTAATAGTCCTGAAATAACTGAATATATGCCTTCGGGGATGGGTGAAATTCCCTACCGGCGGTATGGTCCCGGCAACGGGACCGAGCCCGCGAGCCTCCTCATAAGGGGGCTGATCCGGTGAGAGGCCGGGGCCGACAGTAAAGTCTGGATGGGAGAAGGTTAATTTTTGCAACACGTTTGTTTTTAGATCAGACGTGCGGATTTCTTTTTGTGCGCATATTATCCCCGGGGGTATAGACCCCGGGGATTGTTTTTTTAAAAATATTTTTCAGCAGGTGGTGCCATTGGACAACAGCTATTACATGAAAATGGCCCTGGATCTGGCGGCCTCGGCTATGGGCCGCACCAGTCCCAACCCCATGGTGGGGGCGGTGCTGGTAAAGGATGGAAAGGTTGTGGGGAAAGGGTACCATGCCAGGGCCGGCACCCCCCATGCCGAGGTTGTGGCGCTAAGGGACGCCGGTGAGGCGGCCCGGGGATCAACCCTTTATGTTACCCTGGAGCCCTGCTGTCATCATGGCAGGACAGGGCCCTGCACTGAGGCTGTTATAGAGGCAGGAGTAAAAAAGGTGGTTGCCGCCATGACCGACCCCAACCCCATGGTGGCCGGAAAGGGTTTTGACAGACTAAGGGAGGCGGGGCTGGAGGTTGAGGCCGGGATAATGGAAGAGGATGCCCGGAGTTTAAATGAGGTATTTATAAAATACATAACCACCGGTCTTCCTTTTGTGGTTATGAAGGCCGCCGTAAGCCTGGACGGGAAAATTGCTACCCGGACCGGGGATTCCCAGTGGATTACCGGGCCCGGGGCCAGGGAATACGGGCACAGTCTGAGGGACAGGTATGACGCCGTTTTGGTGGGAATAAACACTGTTCTGGCAGATAATCCCTCTCTCAATACAAGGGTTCCCGGCGGTGGAAGGGATCCCGTGAGGGTAGTGCTGGACAGCCAGGCCAGGACGCCCCCGGAGGCCAAAATTATAAATAGCTCACCCGGGGCGCCGGTAATAATAATAACCACACCCGGGGCGCCTGCAGGGAGGCTGGCGGCACTTGAGGAAGCCGGGGCCAGGGTGGAGATTGCGCCAGCGGTGAGCGGCCGGGTGGATATAAAGGCAGCCTTTGCCGGGCTGGCCCGCAGGGGGATAACCAGCATACTTATTGAGGGAGGCGGAGTGGTTCATGCCTCGGCACTGGACTCGGGAATGGTGGACAAGGTGGTGTGGTTTATAGCACCTCTGCTCATTGGAGGACTGGAGGCCCCCGGGCCTCTGGGTGGTGAGGGTCCGGAAAAACTTGCCGGGGCCACGGCCCTGGACAGGGTCAATGTTTCAAGGATAGGTGGGGATATACTTGTTGAGGGATATATTTCAAGACAGAGAGGGTAGCTTATGTTTACCGGACTTGTAGAGGAACTGGGCACGGTCAGGGGAGTGTCCAGAGGGGCCGATTCGGCCAAGATACACCTGCAGGCCCAAAAGGTGCTTGAGGATATAAAAATTGGGGATAGCATAGCCGTCAATGGGGTCTGCCTGACAGCAGTGGAATTTGACAGAGGCCGTTTTGTGGCCGACGTTATGGCGGAGACCCTGTCCAAGACCAATCTGGTAGGCTTAAGGCCCGGGGACAGGGTAAACCTTGAGAGGGCCCTGCGGCTGGGCGATCGGCTGGGGGGACACCTGGTAAGCGGCCACATAGACGGGGTGGGGTCCATCACCAGGCAGGAAAAACATGATATTGCCACGCTGATAACCATCACCGCCCCTGCGGGGGTTATGAAATACATCATTAAAAAGGGGTCTGTGGCTATTGACGGCACAAGTCTCACGGTGGTGGATTTTGGTCCTGACTTTTTCCAGGTTTCACTGATTCCGCATACTGCCCATATGACCACTTTGGGCTTTAAAAAAACCGGAGACACGGTAAATCTGGAGGGTGATTTGGTGGGAAAGTATATTGAAAGGCTGCTTGCTGCCCGGCAGGGCGTAGGAGAGGAAAGGGCCGGAAGGGGGCTGACTTTTGATTTTCTGGCGGAGAAAGGCTTCACTTAATGAATGGGGACACACCTGCGGAAGATTTGGTATTCCTTTGTGGACAGGAATGTCCCCGATTGGGAGAATGGGGACACACCGAGTAAGGAATGGGGACAAACCTCCCTTTTAAGCTTGGCTTTGGGGGTCGGAGGAATGTCCCCGATCGGGATGGCTGGGAAAAGGAGCAAAGTTGTTGATCGGTGACTTGGTTGGAATAAGGAATGGGGACACACCTCCCTTTTACGCTTGGCTTTGGGGGTCGGAGGAATGTCCCCGATCGGGATGACTGGGTGAAGGAGCAATGTTCACGATCGGTAAACATTTTAGGGGGTAAATTTAATGGATTTTAAGTTTAATACTATTGAAGAGATACTGGGGGATATACGCCAGGGCAGAATGGTTGTAATGGTGGACGATGAGGACCGGGAGAACGAGGGCGATCTGATTATGGCGGCCGAGGCCGCCACCCCCGAGGCCATAAACTTTATGGCCTCCCACGGCAAGGGGCTTATTTGCCTTCCTATAATAGGGGACAGGCTGGACCAACTGGAGCTGCCGGCCATGGTGAACAACAATACCGACCCCCATGGCACCGCCTTTACCGTTTCTGTGGATCACAAGGACACCACCACCGGCATATCCGCCCATGAAAGAGCGTCTACCGTTAAGGCCATTCTCGATACGCAGACCAGACCCGATGACCTGAGAAGGCCTGGGCACATTTTCCCGCTGCGGGCCAAGGACGGCGGGGTGTTGCGCCGGGCCGGCCACACCGAGGCCTCGGTGGACCTGGCCCGGCTGGCCGGGATGTATCCGGCCGGGGTAATCTGTGAAATTATGAAGGAAGATGGTACCATGGCCAGGGTTCCCGAGCTGGTGGAGTTCTGTAAAAAGCACAGCCTTAAAATAGCAACCATCGCCAGCCTGATACAGTACCGCAGAAAAACTGAGAAGCTCATCAGGAGAGTGGACTCTGCCAAGCTTCCTACCAAGTATGGAGAATTTACGGCGGTGGCTTACGAGAGCCTGCTGGACAATAAGGGGCATATAGCACTGGTGAGGGGCGACCTTAAGAGCGTCGATGCCCCCCTGGTGAGGGTTCACTCGGAGTGCCTGACCGGTGATGTTTTCGGGTCCCAGCGGTGCGACTGCGGGGACCAGCTGGCGGCGGCAATGAGAATGATAGACCGGGAGGGAGTGGGAGTGCTCCTTTACATGCGCCAGGAGGGAAGAGGAATAGGTCTGCTCAATAAAATAAGAGCCTATAAGCTGCAGGATATGGGCAAGGACACTGTGGAGGCCAATGAAGAGCTGGGCTTTCCGGCAGATCTCAGGGACTATGGGCTGGGAGCCCAGATACTGGCCGATCTGAACCTTACCAGAATAAGGCTGATTACCAATAACCCGAGGAAGATTGCCGGGCTGGAAGGCCACGGGCTGGTAGTGGCGGGCAGGGTTCCCATAGAGATAAATCCTTGCAATGACAACCGCTTTTACCTGACCACCAAGAAAAAAAAGCTGGGCCACATGCTAAGCATGGGGGATAGATAACAGGGAGAGAAGGAGGAAAACATAATGACAAAAGTATTTGAAGGAAATCTTCTTGGCAGGGGGCTTCGCTTCGGCCTGGTGGTAGGCCGTTTTAACGAGTTCATTACCAACAAACTTCTTTCCGGGGCGCTGGACGCACTTAAACGTCACGGGGTGGAGGATCAGGATGTGGAGGTGGCCTGGGTGCCCGGGGCCTTTGAGCTGCCTATGATAGCTGCCCGAATGGCTTCTCTTAATCGCTTTGATGCGGTCATTTGCCTGGGGGCAGTGATCAGAGGGGCCACACCGCACTTTGACTACGTGGCGGCAGAGGTGTCCAAGGGGGTGGCCAAGGTGGGTCTTGATTCCGGTGTTCCCACTATCTTCGGGGTTATTACGGCTGACACCATAGAGCAGGCCATTGAAAGGGCCGGGACCAAGGCCGGCAACAAGGGCTGGGACTCGGCGGCCACCGCCATAGAGATGGCCAATCTGGTGAAGGGAATAGTATAACGCTTATATGCATTTCTTGCGGTCGGAATACAGAATACAGAAGACAGGAGTCAGAATGGTATATGTCGGGCTTTGCAGGCGGATAACCATATATACTGCAGTATTATAATCGCTAACCGGCATATTAGAAATGCAAAAGCCATTCTGGCTTCTGAATTCTGACTCCTGTATTCCGACCGCAAAGGATATCAGTAAAAGCATATGTCAGGGGGTGTGTCCCTATGTCCGGGGTAAGGACTGTTGAGAGCATGAAAGAAGTGAATGAGTTCAAGGTTAAGGGCGACCGTCTTTTTTCAGCCGATAATTCGGAAATAATGCAGGGATGGACCACCGACATCTATTTTATTAAAACCAGGGAAATACTCCGGGGCCTGGGCCTGGCCGACAGTGCGGTGACGGCCGAGGTTTTCACCGGGAGGGAGGGTATACTTGCCGGTACTGCCGAGGTCCGGGAGCTTCTTTCCCAGACCGGCGCCCAGGTGTGGTCCCTGCCGGAGGGTGAGCCCTTTTCCTCCAGGGAAGTGATTATGCGCATCTGTGGTCCCTATGATTCCTTTGGGATATATGAAACAGCACTTTTGGGCATTCTGGCCAGCTCCAGCGGGTGGGCCACGGCGGCCAGGGAGATAAAGGAGGCCGCCGGTGACAGGAGGGTTATCTGCTTCGGCGCCAGGCATGTTCACCCGGCGGTGGCCCCGGTAATGGAGAGGGCAGCTGTCATAGGCGGCGCCGATGGCTGCAGCTGTATACTGGGAGCCAGGCTGGCCGGGATTAATCCCACCGGAACAGTGCCGCATGCGGTATTTCTGGTGGTGGGCGATACCGTGGAGGTAGCCCTGGCCTATAAAAGGCTTATGCCGGAAGGAACACCGGTGGTGGTGCTGGTGGATACCTTCAAGGATGAGGCT
Source organism: Peptococcaceae bacterium BICA1-7 (assembly GCA_000802095.1). Lineage (GTDB taxonomy): Bacteria > Bacillota > Desulfotomaculia > Desulfotomaculales > Desulfocucumaceae > BRHc4a. The sequence goes on from JUEB01000024.1 coordinate 49,718, forward strand.
GAGGAGGCCCTCCGGGTGTGCGGGGCGCTGGGCCGGAGCCTTTCTGCCATCCGCCTGGACACTGCCAGTGAGCGGGGAGGGGTTACCGTAGGCCTGGTCAGGGAGTTGCGGGCCAGGCTGGACCAGGCCGGCCGCGGCCATGTTCAGATACTGGTCAGCGGAGGCGTTACGCCGGACCGGGTGACGGGGCTGATTGAGGCCGGGGCGGACGCCTTCGGGGTGGGCAGCTACATATCCGGGGCCAGGGCTATCGACATGACCATGGACATCAAGGAGGTTAATGGCCGGCCTGTTGCCAAACGGGGCCGGATACCCGGCATTACTCCAGCCCCCAGGCTTGTCAAATTGTTATAAGTTATAGTTATGGCTTAATTGGCAGCCGGGGAAGGTTATGGGCAGTAGTGCGTGGAAGAATAATAAAAATGCCTCTGGGCTTTTAAAGGGGGAATAATCTATGGCATTGGTCAACGAAAACTATCTTAAGCTGCCGGGAAATTATCTTTTTGCCGAGATTGGGCGAAGGGTCAGCCAGTTTAAAAATGACAATCCTGATGCTGATATTATACGGCTCGGCATAGGTGATGTGACCAGGCCGCTGCCTGCGGCGGTCATTGAGGCCATGCAAAAGGGCGTTCTGGAAATGTCCCGGGAGGATACCTTTCGGGGCTATGGCCCCGAGCAGGGCTACAGCTTTCTTATAGAAAAGATAATAGAGAATGACTTCCGCCCCAGGGGCGTGGATCTGGGCGGAGATGAGGTTTTTGTCAGTGACGGGGCTAAAAGCGACACCGCCAATTTTCAGGAGATACTGGGGACCGGCAATGTGGTGGCGGTAACTGACCCTGTATACCCGGTTTACGTGGACAGCAATGTGATGTCCGGAAGAACCGGAAGCATAGAGGGTGGCCGCTATGAGGGGATAGTATACCTTCCCTGCACCGAGGAAAACGGCATGAAGCCCTCCCTTCCGGATCAAAGGGTGGATATGCTGTACCTGTGTTTTCCCAATAACCCCACCGGAATGACCCTTTCCAGGGAGGATCTGAAAAAATGGGTGGACTACGCCAGGGAGAATAAAACAATCATATTGTTTGACGCAGCCTACGAGGCCTATATCCGGGAAGATGGGGTTCCCCACAGCATATACGAGGTGGAGGGCGCCAGAGAGGTGGCGGTAGAGTTCAGGAGCTTTTCAAAAACAGCCGGGTTCACCGGGACAAGGTGCGCCTACACGGTGGTGCCAAAAGAGGTTAAGGTTTATGACTCTTCAGGTAAGGCCCACAGCCTTAATCCACTGTGGCTGAGGAGGCAGACCACCAAGTTCAACGGTGTGTCCTACCCGGTCCAGGCAGCTGCTGCCGGTATTTATACAGAGGAAGGAAAGAGGCAGGTCAGAGAGCTGGTGGACTACTATATGGAAAACGCCAGGATTATACGGGAGGGGCTGGCTGCAGCCGGATACAGGGTGTACGGAGGGGTAAACGCCCCATATATATGGATGAAAACTCCGGACAACATGGGGTCCTGGGAATTTTTCGACAGGCTGATGAATGAGGTTCATGTGATAGGCACCCCCGGGGCAGGATTCGGAGCCAGCGGGGAAGGATATTTCAGGCTGACCGCCTTTGGCAGCAGAGAAAACACCCTGAGGGCCGTGGAAAGAATAAAAAGCAGGATGTAGGCGGGTCGGCATGTCACAGGAAGAGGCCAATGTTTTCAAAAAAGTATAAGTGGGCTTCAAAGATACTGCCCAGTGACCGTATGTCAGCCGGGGACACCCAGGTAAAGCCGCTTACTTCAGAAGGGTCCGGTGTTATTTCGAGGGACAGGGGGCGGGCCGTCCACCAGTGCAGCCTGAACTGTCCGGTGGTGGTGACGCTCTCCCATACCTTTTTCCCCGGCTCCACCGGCAGCCCCAGCTCTTCCATGGCCTCACGGGCTACGGCTGCGGCCTGGCTTTCGCCGGGCTCCACCTTTCCTGTGGGAGGGCTCCAGTATCCCTGGTACAGGTCTCCGGGAGGCCTCTGTATAAACAGATAGCGTCCGCTGTTTTCAATTAATATGGCTACCGCATCTCTCATTTTTCACCAACTCTGTTATTCGGAAAGTGTTTGTAGAATAGTTTTAGCGGGGTAGTGAGTATGAGTATTTTAATTAAGTCACTGGTTAGCCTGCTACCCATGGCTAAGGCTATAAGGCGTGAGCTGACCGGTTACCCGCGCCGGGGTAGAATTATCGATATTGGTTGCGGCGCCGGGGAGAACACTGCCCTTCTGGCATCCGGGGCTGACCGGGCTGTGGGTATAGATATTGATCAGTCCAGGATAAAAAAGGCTGCAGAACGCTATCCAGGTATTGATTTTTTCTTAATGGACGCCGTCAGGACAGAGTTTGCCGACGGATATTTTGATGCTGCCTTTATGGTTATGTCACTGCACGAGGCCGCCTGTGCCAGTGATGTGGTCAGCGAGGCCTGCCGGATAGCCGGGGAAGTTGTCATTATAGACTATTCCAGGATTCAGTACGGCTTCCGTAAGAGGCTGGTGGATCTTGTCGAAAAAGAAAAGTATAAAAGGTTTGCAGATTTAAACCTGCAGGCAGAATTTGCCGGCTGCGGCTTTTCTCTGAGGGAAAGCCGGCGCATACACCCAGCCCTGCATATCTATTTTTTTGTAAGAGGTAAGGCCGGGCGAAAGAATAGTATGGTCAATATCAAATAACAAATGCTTATAAAAAAACAAAAACGGCTTTTGCGCCGTTTTTTATTTATTATTATATTGCTCTTTGAACCTTGCCGCTTCTAAGGCAGCGGGTGCATACCAGTATTCTGCTGGGTGTGCCTTCAACCATTGCCTTGACACGCTGCAGGTTGGGGGACCATGTTTTTTTGGTGCGAATGTGAGAGTGACTTACCTGCATTCCAACCCGAACGCCTTTGCCGCAAACAGCACATTTCCTTGCCATCTGTAAACACCTCCTTTAGAAGACCACATTTGTCATTTTACCAAAAAATAATCAGCGGTGCAAGCCATTTTATTAACGAAAACCTTTATCCGGTGGTGAAGGCATATTTTTTACAGCGTTTAATGTCAGTATAATTGACATGTTCTGATAGTCAAATATATAATAAAGAATTATTGAGAAGGGAAGTGTTTATATATGTCCAAGATAAAAGTTGAGGGTCCTATTAATGAAGGCGACCACTCCGAGAAGAAGGTAATACTTGACAATACTCCTGATTTGAGCGACAGGACAGGCGAAGTATTCCTGGAACATCTGGAGTCGGCTATCGGGGAGTGCCGTAAGATAATTGCCGACGGCTACCGCATGGTGGACTTCTGGAGTGACCCTGACCAGGGCATACAATTTACCCTTAAAAAGAGAATAAGGTAATAAAAAGTAATAACCTTTCGCGCTGGTCTGAACTGCGCGGGTGGGGGCAATGAAGTTGATAGGCGGCAGCTTGTGGGACAGTGATGTCCAGTATTTGAAAAATGTAGGCCCCAGGAGGGGCTACCTGCTGAAAAAAATGGGCATCAGCACCGTGGGTGATATGCTCTACCACTTCCCCAGAGACTATGACAACCGGAGTGATTATAAGCCGGGAGGATATGTCAGCGGTGAAAAGGCCACGGTCAGGGGAGTGGTTGCCGGGCTGGAGGAAAAGAAACCCCGAAAGGGTCTGACCATTACCAGGGCTTTCATACACAGCGGTATGGAAAGGCTGGTGGCGGTATGGTTCAACCAGCCCTTTATAAGGAAGCAGGTTACTGTGGGAGTCAGCATACTGGTTACCGGTAAGGTAACCAGCTTTCATAATGAGCTGCAGATCCAGGTAGCCGACTATGAGATAGAAGACGGTAAAGAAATGATCAACTCCGGCAGGATAGTGCCTATTTATCCTCTGACAGGCGGGATAAACCAGAGGCTCTTAAGGCTTATCATTAAGTCCGCCCTGGACGAATGGGGCCACAGGCTGCCCGAGTTTATTCCCTCAGAAATGCTGGCCCGGTTTGTTCTTCCTGAAACCGGGCCAGCCCTGCATGCCATACATTTCCCTGATTCCCTTGATGAAATAAGGATGGCCAGAAGGCGCTTCATATATGAAGAGCTTTTTATTCATCAGCTTATGGTGGCCCTGATGAGAAAAAGGTCCAGGGTGGAGAAAAAGAAGCATGTCTACCCACCGGCTGATCAAATGGAAAAATATTTTCTTTCCATGCTGCCCTTCATTCTGACACAGGGACAGACCGGGGCCTGGGAAGAGATTAAAAAGGACATGGGGGGACCGTACCCCATGAACCGTCTTCTCCAGGGTGATGTGGGGTCAGGTAAGACCGTGGTTTGTGTGTTGGCTATGATCAGGGCTGTTAGCGGTGGTTTTCAGGCCGCTCTCATGGCGCCCACGGAGATACTTGCCGAGCAGCACTATTTAAACATAAAGGGATATTTTGAGGCTCTCGGGGTGCAGGTGGGCCTGATCACCGGGGGGATGAAAAAAAAGGCCAGGAAGGATCTGCTTTTAAAGATAGCAGCCGGGGAAACAGGGGTGGTGGTGGGAACCCACGCCCTTATCCAGGGGGATGTTCAGTTTAACAGGCTGGCCCTGGCGGTAATTGATGAGCAGCACCGCTTTGGGGTGAGGCAGAGAGCCCTGTTGAGGGATAAAGGTCATAACCCAGACATGCTGGTGACTACGGCTACCCCCATTCCCAGGACGCTGGCCATGACCGTATATGGAGACCTGGATGTAAGCACCATAAGGGGCCTTCCTCCGGGGAGAAAGCCTGTTAAAACCTTTGTCTGCTCAAAGTCCCAGTCCGGAATGGTTTACCGGGAGATTAAAAAAGAAGTTACCCTGGGCCGCCAGGGCTACATAGTCTGCCCCCTGGTGGAGGAGTCTGAAAAGGTGGACCTGCAGGCCGCCGTTGAGCTGCGGGAATTCCTGTCTTCAGGCCCCCTGGCCGGGTGTGTAGTTGATATTCTGCATGGCCGGATGAGGCCTGAAGAAAAGGAAAGTGCTATGGGCCGCTTCAGGGACGGCGAGGTGGATGTGCTGGTAAGCACCACGGTAATAGAGGTGGGGGTGGATGTGCCCAATGCTGCCATCATGGCGGTGGTGGACGCCGAGCGCTTCGGGCTGGCCCAGCTCCATCAATTGCGGGGAAGGGTGGGGCGGGGAGCTGTCCCGGCCAGGTGCTACCTCATATCTGACTCCCGGGGAGAGGAGTCGGCCTACAGGCTGGAGGCCATGAGAACCATATCCGACGGCTTTGTCCTGGCCGAAAAGGACCTGGAGCTGAGAGGCCCCGGAGAAATGCACGGCACCAGGCAGTCGGGAGATATATTATACAGGATTGCCGATCCCGTCCGGGATTTGAGGACGCTGGAGGTGGCGGCCAGGGAGGCCCGCCGTCTGGTGGACGACGATCCGGAGTTTAAAAAGGCCGAAAACGTCAATCTGGCCTGGGAGATTAAAAAAAGGTTCAGCGGGCTGGGCTTCTTTTCTATAGGCTGATCGTTTTACCTTACAAATACTTTGGAGTAGTTTTTAAGGCTCCATGTTATAATGAAAATGGAAAAGCAAGGATAATGCCGTGGATTTGCCATGAAGAAACAGGAGTTGTTTGACATTTATCTGCAATCAAAGACGGGGTGGGGCAATTGCCGGATAGCTATAAAATGATCAATTTAATAAAAGTATTTAAATCTTACCCGGATATTGCAGCCGTATATTTATTCGGATCATTTCTGGAAGACAAAAAGAATGCCCGGGATGTGGATCTGGCAGTGCTTCTAAAGCGGCCGGCCAAGACCAGGTGGAACTATATATAAGCCTTTATGCCGACTTGGCCAAGGTTCTGGCGCCATTGGAGCCGGACCTCCTTTTTCTACACTCGGCAGCCCTTTCTATACGCTTTGAGGCTGTATCCAGCGGAGAGATTATTTATTGCGCCGATGATGAAATGCGCACCGATTTCGAGTACATGGTATCAGGTCAGTATATGGATTTCAGTTATCACCTGAACAGAGCCCGGCGGGAGCTGTTTGAGGCCATTAAGGAGGAAGGAGCTCTTGTTTAACCTTACTCTTGCTGCCGAGAGGCTGAATATCATCAGAGATTCCATAAAGAGATTAAGTATATTGGCTAAAATGCCGGCTGAAGAATTTTACAGCAGTGAGGATGCTGCCGGATTTTCAGCTATTTTGTCAGCATATAGCCGATTACCTTGATAAATGAGAAGACTGTGCCTTTGTTGGCTGTTCAATATAAGCTGAAGAGGATAAAAATGGTAAGTATAGATATCACAAACAAAAACCACTTTTAGTGGTTTTTTTATGATTAGCTGTCAGATATCGGTGGTCAGTATCAGCTGTTCGGAAAATTATATTATATTGTATTTCTGACTGTTGATAGATGATGACTAATTAAGCCATGGCATTTTTAGGCAAGTTAAGACATGTTATTTGTATTGCATGTAATAAGATTGTTCCTCTGGTAAATTATTAAAAGCGAACAGTTTGTCTTATTCCACCTTCAGCCAACCTGTGAAAATGATGTTAAGTGTATATTGTTATTGTAGTTTAAGTATGCTCTAAATATTCTGTCTATAATAAATATGTCAGGATAAGTACTGTGATAAACGGTATGGAAGTAATTATAATTTATGTGCCGTAATCCATTTAATACTATGTATTTTTGAAAATTGAAAGGACAAAATACTATCATCAAATAAAAGGAGGGGATTATTAAATGGCTCGTAACAGCAATCAACATGTGGTGCCTCAGGCTGGCAACGCTTTGGATGCGATGAAATTTGAAGTTGCCAATGAGCTTGGCCTCAGCAATTACAATCAGGTAGATAAAGGCCAGCTGACTTCAAGGCAGAACGGCTATGTCGGGGGTAACATAACCAAGAGGCTGGTTGCACTGGGAGAGGCCGCACTGGCCCAGCAGGGGCCCGGTGCCATAGGAGCCACCACCAACGTTGGACTGGAAACACCTCAGTACTAAAAACAAGAACATAAAAAAACCGGCGTGCCCTTAACGGGGTGCGCCGGCTTTTTTATGGGCTCACATGCACTGCTTTCAGGTTGGGAGACAGGAGACAGGAGACGGGAGTTTTGCATGTAATGCTCTACATTTTCTTTTTTACCTGCCTACTCTTCCCTGTTCTGTGGCTCAATTTTCAACTATAAGGTATACCTGGACCTCCTGTCTCCCGTCTCCCGACCCGGGATGCACTCTTCAAAGTTAATGAAGATAATACTCATACTTATCTGCGGGGAGATTGGGGTGGAGGGCCTGGGTGATTCCTCCGGCCACTATCCGGGCAGCCCTGTCAATGAGATCGTCTATTTCTTTGGGGGTAACCATCAGCCTTCCGCCAAAGGGCTCCAGAACACCCTGAATAACCTCCTGGCTTATATTGGGATTAAGCATGGAGTAAAGCTTTTGCAGGGTGGGATTACTTTTCATCTGCTCCATGAACTGATCAATGGTGTCCTGGGCTATTACCGCGCCGTGCACCACTGTGGGCACCCCGATGGCTATTACCGGGACCCCCAGGCTTTCCATATTTATGGACATTCTCTGGTTGCCCACTCCGGATCCGGGGTTAATCCCGGTATTGGCTATCTGGATGGTGGTGGCGATGCGGGATACATTCTTTGCAGCCAGGGAGTCTATGGCAATAACCAGCTCCGGCTTTATCCGGTCCACCACACCCTTTATTATTTCTGCGGTTTCAATCCCGGTTATGCCCAGCACTCCGGGCGCCAGGGCGCTGACCGACCTCATGCCCGGCTGCAGCTCCTGGGGAGCATAATTAAACAGGTGCCTGGTCACCATGGTCTGACCTACCACCTTGGGGCCCAGCGCGTCAGGGGTAGCGTTCCAGTTACCCAGTCCCACCACCAGTATATTCGTTTTTTCCGGAAGATTTATAAGCCTGGCCAGCATGTTGGCCACTACCAGTCCTATCTCGTGGTGGGCCTGGGGATCTCTGCCCCCTATGGCCGGGGCCTCTATGGTTATGTAAGTTCCCACAGGCTTACCCATTACCGCCTCGGCGGACTTTTCCTCTATTACCACAACCGTTACCGTGGCGTAATTGTATGTTTCCCGGTCCACCCTGACTCCGGGTATTTCCTGCCCGGTCTTGCCCTGTATTATTTCCCTGGCCTCCAGAGCCAGATCCACGTTAATGCTGAAGTTCTTGAAAAATTCCAGGTCCATAATAATTCCCCCTCGTTTTCATGGTAATACTATCTTGATATTCTTACGTTCCTTGTGGATTTAAAGGACCAAATTTTCATTCTACTAGGTGGCTACCTTGATACCCCGTGTTTTTCAATTCTGAATTCTGGATTCTGACCTCATAAGAATCCATTATGAGCATATTTAGCTTTTCCCCCGGTAAATCAAATATATGCAAACAACCCCACTTACTTTGCAAACTTTGTTTTTTTATGTAGTTTATGCTATAATAGTTTCTGTATGGGTGATTAAGGAAGGGCAGGAGTATTTTGCGTATAATAGCCGGAACTGCAAAAAAACGGCTGTTAAAAGTGCCCTCTGGTTGGACGGGCAGGCCTACGGCCGACAGGGTAAAGGAATCGCTGTTTAATATACTGGGAGATATAATTATAGGCTGCAGCATCCTGGACCTTTTTGCCGGTACCGGCAATATAGGTATAGAGGCCTTAAGCAGGGGCGCGGACAGGGCTGTTTTTGTGGAGAAGGACAGCAGGGCTGCGGATGCAATAATAAAAAATCTTAAGGCAACAGGATTTGAAAATATATCAAAGGTTATAATGAAGAATGTATACAGGGCACTGGCTGAGTTAAGAGATAAGGGAGATAGTTTTGACATCGTTTTTCTGGATCCGCCCTACGGCATGGGCTTCGAGGTCCCGGTAATGATGAGCCTGGCAGAATTGCAGGTGGTGTCCGGGGGCGGCCTGATCATAGCCGAAAGCAGCAAGAGAGAGGTGCTGCCGCCTGACGTGGAGAGATTTAAGCTCTTCAGACAGGAAAGATACGGGGATACGATGCTCTCTTTTTACAAATAAAAGACATGAGAGGATGTGTATATTCCCTTTGCGTATCGGAGTATACCCCGGAAGTTTCGACCCCGTAACCAACGGGCACCTTGACGTAATTGAAAGGGCGGCCAACCTCTTTGACGAGGTAATAGTATCTGTCTCCAGGAATACAGTAAAGAATCCGCTGTTTACCGTGAAGCAGAGGGAGCAGATGCTCAGGGAGGTTCTGCGGCCCTACTATAATGTATTAGTTGATTCGTTTGAGGGCCTGACAGTTAATTTCGCCAAAGAAAAAGGAGCCCAGGCCATTATAAGGGGCCTCAGGGCTATTTCGGATTTCGAAAATGAATTTATGATGGCGCTTACCAATAAAAAGCTGGCCCCCACGGTGGATACAATTTTCCTTATGACCAGGCCGGAGTATTCTTTTATAAGTTCCAGCGCGGTAAAGGAAGTGGCTATGTTCGGAGGCTGCGTCAAGGGACTGGTTCCTCCTCTTGTTGAGGAGAGGCTTATAGAGATATATAGAGTTCAACCTAAAATATAGCCGGGAGGTAAAAGCCTGTGGAGCTGTTTAACGCCCTGAACGAACTGGAAGAAATAATAGAGAGCAGTATAAAGGTTCCCATGACCAGGAGAGTTCTGGTGGATGAGGACCGTCTTCTGGACATGCTGGACAGAATCAGGACCTCCCTGCCTGAGGAAATAAGGCAGGCCAAGTGGATTATCCAGGAAAGGGAAAAGGTTCTGAACGAAACCAAAAAAGAGGCCGGGCGCATTATGGAAGATGTTCAGAAACAGATGGAAAGGCGCGTGGAAGATAGCGAAATTGCGCGCCAGGCCAGGGATAAGGCCGAGGAAATTGTCGAAAAGGCAGAGAATGTTGCCCGGGAAATAAAGCAGAGTGCCCGGGATTATGCTGACGAACTGCTAAACGAACTTGAAAAAAGTATTGAAAAGGCGGTATTGGAAATTAGAGACGGCAGGGCCGAGCTAAAGGGCCTTAAAAAACCTGTCTAACCTTTTCGTCCCGGATCCAAGGACTTCAGTATAGCATTCCAGTCAATATATTTTTCAATATTTTCCAGGGCCAGCTCTATGCTGTGCTGGTCCGTGGGGTGTATGCGCCTGGAAATCTCGGCGCATTTTTCCAGTGTAGTGTAGGTGTCATAGTGCACCAGCAGTATAGGTACACCTTTTTCAGCAGCCCGGGCTATTATTTTGACATCGGGGTAGAGCCCCCCGGTCAGAATAAGGGCGGAAGTGCTTGTCTCAAGGGCTGCCAGGGCGATATCCGCCCGGTCTCCCCCGGTTATCACAGCCTTGTTGGGTGCCCTGCGCAGGTAACCCAGGGCGCTTTCAAGAGTCATCGCCCCGATGATTACATCCTCCACCAGGCGGTCCATGTTTGCTTCTCCGGACAGTATTTCCCCCCCCAGGGCCTCAAAATATTCAGCCACAGTGGGAGAGGCTATCTCCGGCCGGTGCGGTATAATTCCCAGTGATCTGAACCCATTTTCCTCCAGCAGGGGCTGGTAGACTCCCTCTGTTTTGGACAGGAAAAGCCTGGGCACGTTATTGAATATGCTGCCGGCCAGGGGAACACCCCTGCATTCCAGGTAGCCATTGATAAATATAGCGTAGTCCATGCTGAAATCATTCTCCACATGTATAAGGAAAATGGCTGCGGACTTCAGCTCCCGTGCCAGGGTTACCGAGTCCAGCCCCGGGCTCCCCAGTATGTGCGGGTAGGCCGAACCGCCTACAATAACAATATCCGCTCCTGTGGAAACCTTTCGGAAGGACGACATTATGTCCTGCAGGGTTAAGTGCTGGCGGCTGCCGGAAAGATATGACGGGCCCACCTTGAAAGGCACTATGTCCTCAATGGGATGATCCATCTTCAGCACGCTTTTCATCAGCATACCGTCCTCGTCTTCCTTCCGGATGGCTCCTTCGGAATGCCCCACCGGCTTGAAATAAGCCACCCTGTAGCCCTCCTGCTGAAACTTAAGGGCAAGGCCCACGCTGACGGCGGTTTTCCCGCTGGCCGGCGTCCCCATTATAAAAAGGCTTTTCAAATGACGCACCTCACGATATCGTTATTTTTATATCCAGGGCCGAAGCTCCCTTTGTATAGGCGAAAACAGGATTTATATCCATTTCCGCGATGTCCGGGAAATCGGTCACCAGGGCTGCTGTGCGCAGTATTATGTCTATTACGGCCTCAATGTCCGCCGGCTCCTCACCCCGGTACCCCCTTAAGAGGGTGCTGGCCTTGGTCTCTGAGATCATGGCCAGCGCTTCCTGGCGGGTAAGGCCCTGGGCCAGCCTGAAGGCCACATCTTTTAAAAGATTTACATAAATCCCCCCCAGGCCGAAGGCTATCAGCGGGCCGAACTGAACGTCCCTGGACATGCCTATAATCAGCTCAGTGCCCTTGGGCATCATTTTCTGAATCTCTATACCGTGTATGGCCGTCCTGGGAAAGTGGCGGTGTACATTCTCCGTTATCTCCACAAAGCCCCTGCGTACCTCATCAGCGTTGTTGATGCCTATCTTTACGCCTCCCACATCGGTTTTGTGCAGTATTTTGGGCGAGGCCACCTTCAGCACCAGAGGGTAGCCCATTTCCCCGGCTATAAGGGCCGCCTCATCAGGACTGACAGCCAGCCTCACCGGGGCAGCCGGTATTCCGTAGGCTTCAGCCACCTGGTAGGACTCGCTGCCCAGCAGCACCAGCCTGCCCTCGTCCTTTACCTTTGCGAAGGACTCTTTGACCAGCCGGGGATCGATCCCGGATATTTTTTCCGCCGCCGGCGCCTCCTGAGTCTGCCTGAGCCTGGAGTACCGGGTCATGCCGCTGATCACCGATACCGCTGTTTCAGGGAATGTATAGGAGGGGACTCCGGCTGCTGATAAGACCTCTGATCCCCCGGCCAGAGACTCCCCGCCCATCAGAGCGGCGAATACAGGCTTGTCAGGCCGGGACCGGTGAGCCTCCACTATTGACCTGGCCGTTTCTTCAGCCTCTGTTACCGCCGTGGGGCAGATAAGCACCACCAGGCTGTCCACATTTTCATCCGCCAGCACGCTGTTCATGGACAGGCTGAACCGGTCGGTTTTGGCGTCTCCCAGCACGTCTACCGGGTTATATATGTTGCTCTCCTCGGGGAGCCCTGACCGTAGGGCCTCAATTGTGTTTTTACTGAAGCGGGCCATGGTCAGACCGGTTTCCTCAATACTGTCGGTGGTTACAATGCCGGGCCCCCCGGCATTGGTGACCACTGCCACCCGGCTGCCCCCCGGGACAGGCTGGCTGGAAAAGGCCACGGCCAGGTCAAAAAGTTCGGCCATGGTGGAGGCCCTTATTATTCCCGACTGCCTGAAGGCGGTGTCATAGGCCAGGTTGCTTCCGGCCAGCGCCCCGGTATGGGATGAGGCAGCCTGGGCCCCGGCCTGACTGGTGCCGCTTTTTAGTATTATGACAGGCTTTTTGGCGCTGGCCTCCCGGGCTGTTTTGAGAAAGTGCTTTCCGTCCGCTATATCCTCTATATAGCAGAGAATAACCCTGGTGTTGGGGTCTTCGGCAGCATCCCCGATAAAGTCTGTCTCGGTTAAGTCGGCCTTATTGCCAAGACTTATTATTTTGCTGAAGCCTATGCCCGAGGATTTGCTCCAGTCCAGTATGGCCACCAGCATGGCTCCGCTCTGAGATATAAAGGCTATATTGCCGGCTGCCGGAGATCCCTCGCTAAAGGAGGCGTTAATGGGCACATGGGTGTCCATCATGCCCACGCAGTTGGGTCCTAAAAGGCGCATACCGTAATCCCGGCATATGCGCAACATCTCTTTTTCAAGGGCTAGCCCCTCTTTACCCACTTCCTTAAACCCGGCGCTCACCACCACCAGACTCTTTACCCCGGCCCTGCCGCACTGCTCGGCCACCTTTACCGCGCCGGCGGCAGGAACAGATATTACGGCCAGATCCACCTTCTTTTCTATGGAAGCTATATCGGGATAGCATTTTAGCCCTTCAATTTCTTTTTCCCTGGGGTTAACCGGATATATGTCCCCTTTGTAGCCGCTCCCGACCATGTTTTTAACTATGGCATTGCCTATTTTCCCGGGCGTTTTTGAGGCCCCTATGACTGCCACCGATCCGGGACTGAAAAAGCTGTTAAGGACACCCAATACCCACTCCACCTTTTTAAACGGTGTCAACCTCTTTTTATGCTTTCCAGGCTGGAGGCTATAAATACGTTTTTGCATGATTAACTTGAAACCTGTCGGTATACTGTATATTCTGCAGAAAAATGTTCCCGCAGCCTGTCGGTATAGTATAATTATAGTGTTTGGTTGCTTTTGACCAAAATAGCTTTAGGGCCGGAGGTATACAGTTGCAAAAGGCAGAGCTCAAGGAGATACCGCTGGCCGACTTTATGGGCCGGGTAAAAAGCCTGGTGTTTGTGGCGCTGTTGGCGGTTTACATAATAAATGTCTGGCTCCCCGGTGAAATAACAGGACAGTTGGTTAACTACCTCACCGTGATCGCCGTGTCCATCAGTATACCCTTTATCGGTAGGGGCGCCAGGCTGGTGTGTCTGGTGCTTTTTATTGCCGGCGCCTATCTGCTGTATATGTCCGGGGCAGGGGTGTCTTACTGGGTTGAGGCCATGGGGAAAAACACCAGCCTCTTAATGCTTATGATATCGGTGCCATTGATGGGCGTGCCCCTCAAATACGGGGGCTACATAAGCACCCTGGATTCGCTGGCCCGGAAATACATGGTCAAAAGATACCAGATGTACTGGGTGCCGGCGCTCTTTAGCTATGTGCTGGGGATTTTTATGAATATTGGGGCGGTAACCCTGGCTCACCAGATAACTGCCCGGGGCAGGGTGGCCCACTGTCCCGGGATGCTGGCCAGAAGCATATCCAGGGGGTTCGGGTGCGCTCTTTTCTGGTCCCCGAACATGATTTCCACCGCGCTGGTGCTGGATTACCTGAATGTTCCCTGGGAAAAGTATGTATACGCAGGTTTTATAATCGCTCTGGTATCACTGGTTTTGGGGTATGTGGCAGAAATATTTGCCCGTCAAGAGGCTGCCGGTGAACCTGACTTGGATTTCCGGGATACCGCCCCAAAAACGGGAAAAAACAAAATGATTCAGCTGGCTGTGGCAGGAACGGCCTTTTTGTCACTGGTGATATATATTGAGGTGGCCACCAATGCCCGGGTTATTTCGGTTATCCCTGTTATAGCTCTTCTTTTTCCGGTGGTCTGGCTTCTTTTAATAGGTAAGGGTGGGGCCATCAGGGAAGGGTACGGGGACTATTTCAGAAACAGGATAAACAGGTATGATGGTGAAGTTGTGCTTTTTACCGTGGCCGGCTTTTTTTCCGCAGCCCTGGCCCAGTCAGGCTGGGCTGCCAGAATAAGCGGCTATCTTATGCACTTTTCCGGCCAGTCCATAGCGTCGGTGGCTCTGACCATAATGCTGGCAGTAATTTTAACCAGTATGATAGGCATTCATCCCATGGTACTGGTTTCAGCCTTTGCCACATCCCTTGATGCGGCGGCAATGGGCATTAATCCGGTATATCTTGCTCTGGTGCTTATTGCCGGGTGGTCTCTGGGGGCCACCGTATCTCCTATGTCAGGCACCTCTCTGGTGGTGGGAAGCCTTACCCGAAAGTCTCCCATGGAGGTGGCCTACGGCAATCTGCCCCATACCGTGCTGGTGACCGGAGCTATTATTTTATTCCTGGCTCTGTGCTAGCCGGTCTGTCTTAATAATTTACACAGCAAAAAAGAGGCAGGGACACTGCCTCTTAAATCTGCAAGCGGTAAGTTATTTGTTTGTGGCTTTGCCCAGAGTCAGATCTACATTGAACATGTTGCCCATGTCAATAAATATCTTCCAGTTAGGTCTGTTCCGGCACTCTTCTATAAGCTCCGCAAGCGGTGACCTTATCTTTTCCGGCAGCCTGGTCCCGCAGCTGGGGCAAACGGGGTTTTCGGTTTTTCCCTCAATGAGCTGGTATTTTCCTCCACAATCACCGCAACTAACAAAAATCATAATTACCCCTCCCCGTATTAAAGAATGTATATTGTTTTATTCGGCAAATTTGCCAAAAATCTGTACTCTTTAAAAAAAATACCGGTTATAAACCGGTTAGAGGTTTTTTGATTTCTTTGTGGATATAGGGAAGGAGGTAGAATTCTTTTTTGCTGTTTTAATGCTTCCTCTGTACATAGCCCCGTAATACCATTTAATAAGCTCTCTTTTAAATGACTGGCTTAGTCCGGCCCTTTCTCCGGACGGGGCTTTGGCTCCTGTTTTTTCCGGCAATGACGGTCTCTCCTTTCAAGGCAATGAGTAAGTATTTAATGCTATTTGAAAGGATGGATAAATATACCTCGCCGTCAATTTTTTTAACTATCCGGCCTTGCGGCCCCACCTCATCCTGCCACCCTCCCTGACAGGGACCTCGGTAGAGGGGTTCCAGCCTTTGCCGTTGTTGAATTCCAGTTCTCTTCTCCGGTGGTTGGACATATAATATTTCCTTATTTCACCGGGGGCCAGCAGGAAGTAGCGTCCCAGTCTTTCCCCCTGCTGCAGGGGCTTTAATAATATGTCGTCGGCATTGGCGGAAAAGCTCTGCAGAACATCTTCCTTGGTGATGGAGTTGGCATAGATAATTACAGGGCACTTGTGAATATTCTTCAGCGTCTTGACAAATTTCATTTTGTTTTGCTTGGCGAATCCTAGAGACAACAGTATAAAGCTGGGCTTTTTATTTACTATCATGGTTACTGCCATCGATTCCTCATCAGCCTCGAATATTTCGCAGTTCTTGCCCAGAAGAAGAATCTTCATGGTTGTCCTCATGAACATGGAGTGGTCAATGATCATTACTTTTTTGAGGGGATCTGCTGAAATGGTTTTCCTGGGCATAAAAATGACCTCCCTTATGGTATCGAAAGGCCACTGGTACTTGACCACCGTCAAGGCAGCTGGCTGTCATAGGTTGGATGCCTTTAGACCCTCTAGCTTTGCGTCACTGCTTTTCAGCAGTTTTGCCAAATTATTCTCTTGACTATATTTTAAACTAAGCAGGCTCAGTGCAAATAGGACTTAGAGTAGATATTTGTGGGACAATAGGCCCATTTATGACCTTTGTCACAGTATTCTCATGCGGGGGCCGGTGCCCCTTAAATTCTGATAGTGTCCGCAGTCCGGGCAGGGAAAGCGCATTCTGGTCATTATCTCGGCATAGAGCTTTTTAGTCTCATCCGACTGTTTTTCAATATCCGGCACCTCAAATAGTGTTCCGCACTCCACACACCTTATGGCCGTTGCCAGGTTGGGCCTTTCAGTCAAATCAAACGCCCCCCTTATATGATTGCCAGCATATTCTGTGGTCTTTGCTATATTGTCTGCCTGTTTGGCTTTTTTTTATTCACCTGGGCTGTCTTAAAGGAATGCGACCCTTGCCTGCTGTATTTGTCAATTTACTTTATTAGTGTATATCTATCAGTTCTTTCCGGGTTTCTCCCGGTGACTGGTTCTGATATAATTACCCTGTGGGCAGTATATTTTAATTATTAGAAATAATAGGTGGTACCAACCCCAGGAGTGACAAGGACTTCCACAACACAGCTGTCAAATTTCAAGCCTCTATAAACAGAGAAATTCTAATAATTATTAATTAGTCTGCCAATTTACCAGATAGTGGCATAAAAATAGGTACTAAAAATTAAAAAACACTGTATTTTCTGTAATTTTCCCTCTTTGTCCCTCCTGGCATAATTTTTGCGTAGATATATGTAGCTGGCCGGAAAAAACCCCCAGCAGCCGGCAGGAGGCAGCACCCAGGGCGCCATGCCGGCAAAAGAGGAAAATGAAAGGAGTTAAAAATGCTGGTACAAAAAATTCTTACCAGAAACCCAAAGGCAGAACTGTATTATGACCTGGTGGAACTTTTTACCGGGATCACACTGGTGGGTTTCCTGTGGACGCACATGCTGTTTGTTTCCACTATCCTCCTGGGATCGGACCTGTTCAACACTCTGTCAAAGTCCCTGGACGATTATTATCTGTCCTACGTAGGCATTCCTTTTATTGTTTTAGTTTTTATTATGCACATTCTCTCCGCCGGTCGCCGGCTGCCTACCCGCTATCAGGAGCAGAAGATAATCTGGCGGCATGCCAAAATGCTCCAGGGGACGGACACCTGGGTCTGGGTTTTCCAGGCAATCACCGGGGCAGCCATATTTGCTCTGGCCAGCATTCACATGTTTGTGGTACTAACAGGCTGGCCCATCACGGCCACCACCAGCGCCGGACGCGTGGAGGCCTTCTGGTGGTTCTACCTGGTACTTTTGCTGCTTGGGGAATATCACGCCGGGTTCGGAATCTACCGGCAGTTCGTTAAGTGGGGATGGTTCCCCAGAAAGCCTTTGGGCTATGTTTCCAAGCTTATCACCGTAATCATACTGACACTGGGCGTGGCCGCCCTGTGGGTATTTCTTCAGCTGGGAGGTGCCTAGATGAGCAACTATACTACTATTGTTAGCGATGTACTGGTCGTCGGGGCAGGGCTGGCCGGAGAAAGAGCAGCCATAGAAGCAGCCTCCCGGGGACTCGATGTTATTATTCTTAGCCTTGTGCCGCCCCGGCGGTCACACAGCACGGCGGCCCAGGGAGGCTGCCAGGCATCTTTGGGCAACTGCGCCATGGGCAGCGGAGACAATACCGATGTCCACTTTGCCGACACCGTAAAGGGTTCTGACTGGGGCTGCGACCAGGAGGTGGCCCGCCTTTTCGTGGAGACCGCGCCAAAGGCGGTTCGGCAGATGTCCATGTGGGGCGTTCCCTGGAACCGCGTGGTGGGAGGCAAAAAAACCCTCCCGGACGGTCGGGAAGTTGAAGACCCCAAAGAAAAAGAAGGACTTATCACTGCCAGGGACTTTGGAGGCACCGCCAAGTGGCGTACCTGCTACACCGCCGACGGCGCCGGGCACACCCTTCAGTACGCCGTGGACAGCGTAGTGATAAAGTTGGGGATAACGGTGCACGACCGCACCGAGGCCATTTCCTTAATACATGACGGGGAGACCTGCCTGGGTGTTGTGGCCAGGTGCCTGAAAACCGGTGAGCTGAGAATTTATCTGGCCAAATCCACTGTTATTGCCACCGGCGGTTACGGAAGGCTTTACGGGGCCTCCACTAACGCCATAATAAACGAGGGCAATGGTATGTCCATCGCCCTGAATACCGGCCTTGTTCCCCTGGGCAATATGGAGGCCGTACAGTTTCACCCCACCGGGATGGTCCCGGTATGGATACTGATTACAGAAGGAGCCCGGGGTGACGGAGGCTACCTGCTTGACAAGAATCACCACCGCTTCATGCCGGACTATGAGCCCAAGAAAAAGGAGCTTGCCTCCAGGGACGTTGTATCCCGCCGCATGATTCAGCACATTCGCAAGGGCCATGGAGTGGACAGCCCTTACGGGCCGCACCTCTGGCTGGATATAAGGCACCTGGGCGCCAAGCACATCAATACAAACTTAAGGGAAATAGCCAATATCTGCAAAAACTTTAATGGCATAGACCCGGTAAATGCCCTCATTCCTGTGCGGCCTACCCAGCACTACAGCATGGGCGGGGTAAGGACCAATATAGACGGGCAGGTATATGGTCTGAAAGGCCTCTTCGCAGTGGGCGAGGCTGCCTGCTGGGACCTGCACGGCTTCAACCGCCTGGGGGGCAACTCCCTGGCTGAAACCATAGTGAGCGGCTGGATAGTCGGCAAAAAAATGGCGGAATACACCCTGGGTGCCGCCGAGCTCAATTATCAGTACAACAATGTGCAGGGTTTTGCCAAAGAGCAGCAGGAGAGAATCAACAACCTCATCGCAGGGAAACAGGGAAAAGAGAATGTCTATGCCCTGAGAAAAGAGATGGAGCAAACCCTGATGGACTATGTGGGCATATTCAGAAACGGGCCCGACCTGCAAAAGGCGGTAGACAACTTAAAAGAAATCTACCATAGATCTCTTAAGATAGGTCTTCAGAGCAGCGGCAAAGGGGCCAATCCGGAGCTGAGCACTTGCCTGCGTATGCCCGGAATGCTTCGCCTGGCACTGTGCATCTCTTACGGGGCGCTGACCAGGACCGAAAGCCGGGGCAGTCACGCCAGGGAGGATTTCCCCAAACGTGACGACGCCAACTGGCTTAAGCGCACATTGGCTTACTGGAAGGAAGGAAGCGACCTTCCGGACCTCCAGTACGAGCCGGTCAAGATAACCGAGCTGCCTCCGGGAGACCGCGGATACGGTGAATCCTCCGCCTCATCGGCGGAAGGGAAAAAACAAAACTGACAAGGAGGGTAAAATGAGCACCAGAAAGTTCAGCATTTTTAGATATAACCCCATTACTCCGGAAGTCAAGCCCTTCATGCAGGAATACACCATAGAAGAGCCGCCGGGGATGACCATTTTCGTGGCGCTGAACAAAATCCGCGAGGAGCTGGACCCCACCCTCATGTTTGATTTCGTTTGCCGGGCCGCTATCTGCGGTTCCTGCGCCATGATCATAAACGGCAAGCCCAGGCTGGCCTGCAAGACTCTTACCAGTGACCTGAAGGGCACGGTAACCCTGATGCCGCTTCCTGTTTTCAAGCTCATCGGAGATCTTTCGGTGGACACCGGAACATGGTTCAGGCACCTTTCAGTCAAGACCAAGTCCTGGATTCACAGCAGTAAGGAGTTCGACCCCAATGCTCCAGAGGACCGCATGGATAACGAAACAGCCCTGGAGATATACGAGGCTGAGCGGTGCATAGAGTGCGGCTGCTGTATAGCCGGCTGTGTTACGGCCAATATAAGGGAAGACTTCCTCGGTGCGGCCGGGATAAACAGGGTTGCCCGCTTCATGGTGGACCCCAGGGATGAAAGGTCCAAAGAGGAATATTTTGATGTTATCGGATCGGACGAGGGAGCTTTTGGCTGCATGGGCCTCATGGCCTGTGACGATAACTGCCCGATGCAGCTGCCGCTGCAGTTGCAGCTCTCCTTCGTGCGCAGGAAGATGGTGTCCTTTGGTCTTTCAATAAAATAGTACAACTTTCCTTCCCTTCTCAATACTCCAAAAACGAGCTGCCTTTAAGGCAGCTCGTTTTTTAAAAAGGCAGGGCGCCTTTACTTAAAGGGGCCCTGCCTTTTTTATGTTTGACTGCGCTCAGTCGGTTATGCTTACAAGATTGCTCTGTCCGTAGAAGTCTACCTTACACTTGAAGCCTTCACTAATAAACCTCAGGGGCACCATGGTCCTGCCGTTTTCAATTTCCGCCGGCACGTCCAGCTCAACCTCCTGCCCGTTTACCAGGGCTATACGGCTCTTTATTTTCATTCTTATATTGGCCTGACCCTGTATATTCACGGTTTCGGTGTCCTGGTCGTAAGTAACGTTGGCATTGAGAGCCTCTGCTATAAACCGCACCGGGACCAGCGTTCTGCCTTCAACAATACGGGGAGCCACGTCAAATATAGGGGTTTGGCCGTTGACATAGACCTTTACCTTGGTATCCATTTTTTTTGCGTAAAGGCTGTCCAGCTCTTTGAATGTCTCTTCGTCCAGGCTGTTATCCCTTACCGACAGGTTAATAAACTTTAGCGCGTCATCCATTTTCCCGGCCTTTACATGTATCTGAGCCATGTATTTGAATGTAAGCGCCCGGGTGCCGCTGTCCATGGTGTCATCACCAGCCAGCTGTTCTATCTCCTCCGCTATAGCTTCCAGTTCCCCGGCATCTATATCTTCCGGGCCTGCAAGGCTGTTCTTGTACTTGTAAACCTCGTCGCAAACACTTTTCCCTTCCAGTATTGCCTGGAGCACAACCCGGGCCTGGGGGTTCTTCACATGGGTAAGGGCGTTGGGTATGCCCTTGTGCCTGCCCTGGTTTCCTTCGTAAACCTCTTCCGCTACAGTTTCTTCAGTATTAGCCAATTCTTCACTCAATACCTGGTCCTGATTAAGTTTTTGGATCTTTTCATGACCATTCTGCTTATTATCAGCGGCGGCAAAGGCAGCCGGGGCCAGCGCCAGAACAAGCAAACTTAAGGTCAGCAGCAGGGAAACTAACTTTTTTTTCATATCGAAAACCTCCTTTTACTTCCTTATACGACAACGTATTATATTTACAGGGGGTATAAAAGTGGTAAAATTGTCTCAAAATGCCGTAAATAAAAAGCCCCACCCGAATACGGGGGGGCTTTCACCATTAGTCAATTTATTTTGACCAGGTTCTGAGGGTGCAGTAATTATGGCTTAGGGTTTCCGCCAGCGAGGTCATTATACCGACGCCGGAGTCATCTCCCAACATTTCAGCCCTGCTCAGCTCTGCCTGGTAAAAAGGTTCTTCAAGAAATCTTTCAAACCAGTTTCTTACCGCTTCCATCATATGAAACATCTCCTTTGAGGTGGTCAAATATCTTCTAAACACAGAGTACTACTTATTATTAAAAAAATAAATTAATTTACCTCTAAATGTTTAATATAGTAGTCTACTGTTTCACAATTGGTTTAGCTTCACTTCAGCAAGGCGAAAGTTTCACATGCCAGGAAATGAAAAAAAGTTTTTTTAGCAGAACCCCAACCCCGGTTTAGTCGTCAATAATGTATAGAATGATAAACGGAAGGAGAAATAGAATTGAGGAGATACTGCTTTTTCCCGGTTGTTTTCGTAATTGCCGCTATAATAGCGGCTGTGCAGCTGGCTAATCCCGCTCCGTCAGACGCCGAGCAGCTCAATATATTTACCGGCATGCAGCAGCTTGTTGAGTACATAAAGTCCAATAAGGAAATGGCCCAATACCGGTATAACCTGGGCGGGCTTAAGTCCGAAATGGCGGTGCAGATGGATGCAGCGTCCGGGAGCATACGTACCACTGCGGCCGATAATGCAGAATCACTGCCTGCCTTAAAAGCTCCTGTGGAGCAAAATGCAAAGTCTGCGGACTCCTTTTCCTCCACCAATATTCAGGTGGAGGGTGTGGATGAGGGGGATATATTAAAGAGTGACGGCAAGCACCTTTACGTGGCCTCAGGAGGGCTGGTGCACATAATTGACGCCTATCCGGCCGGGAGCTCAAAAATACTTTCCTCCATAAAGTGTGACGGCTATCCCCAGGAAATTTACCTTAAAGGTGACAGACTTTTGGTTTTGAGCCGCAGGGCCATGAAAGAGGGCATGATAGCAGCGGTATACGATATTACCGACCGGTCCAAACCAACATCGGTAAGATCACTGGCCTGGGAGGGCAGTTATGTCAGCTCACGGTTAATTGGAAACCATGCCTACCTGGTGATCAATATGCCGGTGAATCTGGTGGGGGGTATGCAGGGAGACGGGGAAACCGTGACTTTGCCCAAAATCACCGAGAACGGTAAGGACAGGGTTATACCGCCGGACCAGATTTACTACTTCGACTATCCTGATTATAACTACAGGTATACCGTTATTGTATCGGTAGATATACTGGATGAAGGAAAGGAGTCTCTTTGCAGGACCTTTCTGACGGGCAGGTCGCAGAATATATACTCCTCAGAGGAGAATCTGTATCTCACCGGGCCCAAGTCTCCTGATACAGTGCAGTTTACCAACCGTTTTATCAACGATCTGGCTTCCCTGGCAGGGGGAGAGACTTCTGTAAAAATAAAGGGCCTGGCTGCCTCAAATACTCCTCCCGGCCAGAAGCTGGCGGAAGTGGAAAGTATTCTGGAGGCATACCTGGGTGGGCTTGGAGACAGTGAGGCGGCGGTGCTTGAGGAGAGGATTTACAGCCTGCGGGAGAAAATGAGCCGGGACATGGAGAGGGAAAGGAACAAAACCGTTATTCACAGGCTGGCTGTTAAGGACGGTGATATAGATTACAGGTGCCGGGGCGAGGTCAACGGAAGGCTTCTTAATCAATTTTCCATGGATGAGTATGGCGGTTATTTCAGGGTGGCCACCACTTCCGAGGGGCGCATATTCTTTGACAGCCCGGTCAGCCGGAACAATATCTATGTTCTGGATGGGGACCTTAATGTGGTGGGAAGGCTCGAAGGGCTGGCCCCCCGGGAGAGGATTTACTCGGCCAGGTTTATGGGCAGCCGTGTCTATCTGGTCACCTTTAGAAATATTGACCCCCTGTTTGTGATTGACTTGAAAAATCCTAAAGAGCCCAAAGTCCTCGGTGAGCTGAAAATTCCGGGCTATTCTGACTACCTGCACCCCTATGATGAGAATCACCTGATCGGTGTCGGCAAAGAGGTGGCCCCGATTAACGAACCCCAGCCGGTGCCCATGAGGGAGGGTATGGGGGTGACGGCTCCGGATATAATGCCTTCGCTGCCACTAAGGCAGCAGGGTGTCAAGATCGCCCTTTTTGATGTTACCAACCCGGCAAGGCCTGTTGAGCTTGCCAAATACCAGGTGGAACAGCAGGGCTCAGACTCGGAGGTCTCCCGGGACCATAAGGCTTTCCTTTTCAGCCGTGACAAAAACCTCATGGCACTGCCCGTATCTTATAGCAGAACCTTCCCGTCAGGGCTGGAAAGGGGACTTATGCCATATTACCGGAACTGGCAGGGGATGTATGTGTTCAATATCTCCACGGCAGAAGGAATAAGCCTGAAGGGCAAGATTGAGCATAACGCCACGTATAAATCCGATTATGAGGCCACCGAGGCTATAAGGAGATCTGCTTATATAAACGAAATTTTTTACACCGTGTCGGAAGGTGCGGTAAAGCTAAGCAGCATGGCCGATCTAAAAGAGATAAAGACCATAAAGCTGCCCCGGGATACTGATGATCAAATGTATAGGGTGGAAATGATTGACTAGATTGTTTTACCGCTGTCAGCAGGGGATAGGGCGGTCCTTTCAGGGCCGTCCTTATCCATTGGGCCGGCGCCGGACTGCCCAAATCTGGCTGTCTGCACCAGAACCACCCCGGTCAGTATGATAAAGGCCCCGGCTATATCACGCAGGGACACGCTTTCGTTAAGCACCAGCCAGCCCAGAAAAATGGCCACCACCGGGTTGATATAGGAGTAGGTGGATGCCTTTGCCGGGGGCATGGCCTTTATAATGTAAACAAAGCAGCTGAAGCCAATTATTGATCCGAAGAAAATGAGATATAGTAGAGCTCCGGCCCCCTTTACCGTAAGATGGAAAAGTGGGGCCTCTCCGGCTGCCAGGCCGGTGAGGCAAAGGGCAGTTCCCGCCGCCAGCATCTCCAGCGCGGAAATGGAAAGCATTGAGCCTGAAACTGAGTTTCTGGAAGAGTAAAGTGAGCCCGAGGCCCATAAAAAGGCTCCGGCCAGTACTCCAATAACCCCCTTTAAGTCTACCTCATGTAGGCCTGTTCCAGGCAAAACCAGCACTCCAACCCCCCCAAAGCCAATAAGCAGACCGGTCCAGCCCTTCCAGTTCATCCTGGTGCCACCGGGGAAAATAAGGTCCAGCAGGGCGACGAAGAGAGGAACGGTGGAAATAATAAGTGCGGTAAGGCCGGAGGCTATGAATTGCTCGGACCAGACCACCAGCCCGTTGCCCCCGAAGAGAAGAAAGAGGCCCACCGTTGCTATTATTCGTATATCCTTCAGTGTGCGGGGCATTTCCAGCCCCTTAAGCTTTACATAGGCCAGCATGAGGCTTCCGGCAATAATAAAGCGCACCCCGGCAAAAAGTGCGGGGGGGAGGTCGCTGACTCCTATACGTATGGCCAGATAAGTCGATCCCCAGACTATACAGACTACGGAATAGGCAATATAGGCCCGGGTGTCAAGAACGCCTGTTTTCAATTGTGAACTCCTCCACTCTGGTGCTATAGATTATAGATAATATAATCCTTTATCTCCCGCCAGTTAAAGACTCTGGTAACCAGGGCCGGAAGTTCGCCCCGGTTGTATGTGGCATCCATGAGAAGTACGGGGATTCCGCAGGAGCTCACCTGAGTGGCGTTTTTCAGGCTGTCCTCTATAAACAGGTCCACACACTGATCGGTGCAGGCGGCCCGCTTATCATGCTGACCTAAAAGGACCAGTCCATGGCGGGAAACTTTGAACCTGTCCAGCCAGGCCTCTGTTCTCTGTGTGTGAATAGGGGTTCGGGCCGAGATAAGGTAAACACCGTAGTTCTGCGCAAGGTCACTGACTGTTTCTGCAGCGCCGGGAATGGGCAGGGCCTCTTCAATGATCTCCTGCTCTTTTTCCATAATAAAGCTGTCCAGCTGTTTGCGGTCCATACCGAACATTTTTACGGGGTTGAAATTTACAAAGTCGAGAAGGGTGTAACGGCTGCCGAAGTGATCATTGAGCTTTTTTATAATCACCGGCTGGGAATCGGCAATAACGCCGTCAATGTCTATACCTATCCTTTTCATGTGCCATTTCTCCCTGCTGCCAAAGTTAAGGCAGCCCTACTTACGGGTACGGGCTGCCGACTATTTATATTTCAACATACCCATCACAATTTCCTCTTGGCTAGATATAGCCACAAAAAAACACCCTCGCGAACCGATAGCGACATTGATATACACACGTGCCGTAAAAGAATTACGTCACCCCGGAGGTATTAAAATGTTTTTTGCATGCTGTATTGCAGGTCCTAATAAACCACAGAGCACACAGAGGACACAGAGATTCTTAGCCCTGCTTGATTGTTTAATAAAATGATTTGGCCATGAACTTGATAGTAGTGCCTATTAAATTTTCTCTGTGATCTCTGTGCCCTCTGTGGTTTTTAAAATAATCATTATTTTCAGGACTGCCATATATTGTAAAAAAACCGCCTCCCGTTTTTAAGGGAAGCGGTTTCGGTAAGTATAACATATAATTTTATTTCAGGAATGCGCCGCCGGGAAAAGGAATACAAATACCACTATAAATACTACCAGCAGGGACACTCCAATGCCCAGTGACCACCCGATGAGCTTTTTTTCTATGGGAAGCAAATCGTACCACTCTTCGTTTTGCAGCAATTCAGAAACCTGCAGGTTCTGGTCTGCTATTTTGGGCACGCTTTCAGACATATCTACACCTCCTAATATTGCCGCTGTTTAGGCAAGCGGCGGCATAATGCCATGATAGAAGACCCACGAAATAAACAGGCCTACCCAGAGTATAAAGCCGAACAGGCAAACAGCGTAGACCACTACTATTTTGCCCATTCCCTCTGCCCACAGCTTGCGAACGTTGGTGATAAGCCCTATGGAGAAGAAGCAGAGGGCGAAGAAAATGCTTCTGAGGGCATTGGCATGATCCATCCCCGACTTGGCCGGTTTTACTATGTCAGGGTTGGATAGGCCTGCTAAGAACATAATCACTAAGGTAGCAATAAACCCGATAATGAACTTGGGGAAGCGCTCCCATATTTCCATGGGCGAAACCTTCTGCCCCTTTTCCTGTGCCCCGTCTCTTTTGTCAATCCGATAAACCGACCATACTATGGCCAGGATAAAGGCCCATACACCGATGAAAATATCTATGAACACCTTTGTTGTGGTGGTTACCATAAGTACCCAGTCCTTGGCGTAATTTATTCCCTTGACAGCATAGACCTTGGCGTATATAAGAGATTCGGTTAATGCGCCGCTGGCGATGGCCCCCCCGTCACTCTTTACTGCCAAACCCATCCATGCGCCGGCCACCATGGGCTCTTCATAAAGTGTTGCAGCGGCAAGGAACGGAAGGAATAGCAGTTCAACGGCCACAAATACAATGATAACCGCCGATAGCACAACCGGTACAACCGGTCGGGACCTGATGGCGGCGCCGGTGGCTATGGCTGCCGAAACACCGCAGATGGATATGCCCGAGGCCAGTGGGGCAGACCATTCCGGTGTGAACTTGAAGTATCTTCTGGAAATAAAATATACCACCGGCCAGTAAATGAGGTAGGCCTCTACAACAGCACAGAGGCCCCGGACGATAACCGTACCGGCAAGCGCCGCCGCCTCGATGGTTTTGATGCCAATGGCTGCCCCCAGAATTACTATGCCGGTTTTGATGAACCATTCAGGCTTGGCGGCCTCCTCAAGGAATTTAGCCAGCCCTGTAAAAAAGTTTCCTATTATTAGACCAACAATCATTGCAAATACAAGACCCATTTCACCCAGGCCCAAAGACCATGTTATACCTGCCTTGGCCTGTGCAGCAGCGTTTGGCGGTGTGGAAATCTGAGCGATTTGACCCAGCATTATGCACCCGTAGGTGAGCCAAAAAATGATGGTGAAGCCGGCTATATATTTCTTTACGTTGGAGCCCATAGCAGCTGCTCCTATAGTGGTGATCGCCAGCAGGAAAAGATAGGTTAGTATTAAGGACATGTAACCAGGGATTATTTTGCTGTACGTCTTGGATATTGGGGCAAGCGCCTTACTGATATCAGTAAAGGAGCCTGTTTTTACCACCCAGCCCAGCAGGTCGCTGCCGAAGACCTGTCCCAGGCCAAGAATAAAAATAAAGAGACCAATCCATACCGCCCACCAATCTTCAAGCTTCAATAGTTTGGAACCTCCAGCGTTTGCCGGTGATGACATTGTTTTTCCCCTCCTATTTACAGATTAAAGGTTTAAGTTGGACTACACTGTGGCATGCTGCCATTTATCACCTCTTTCCTGCCGTTATAATGCTGCATCACTCCCCCTTTTTATCATAATATGGGAGGATGTAGGTTTTAATTCACCTATTTTTTAAAGCAACAATACTTCTTCTGTTGTATCCCTGGGATATTATCCTTATTCTTCCTTTGTAGCTATTATATCTCTATGTTGTAGTATAGACAAGCTTATTGCAATGTTAATACCCATATTGAGTCTATATGTCACTACAAAAGAGTTTGGTTGTGGAATATGTTCTTTATATGTGTCATAAATTGTCTATATGGTCTCTTTGACTGAGCAATGGTCTTAATGATTATATTGCACAAAAAAAAGCCCTTTAGGGGCTGGTAAAAAAAATATGAAGCACAACCATTATGGTTGTGCTTCATATTTTTTTTGTCACTACAGTCTTTAGCGCCTCATTTTTTCCCGGTACTTTATTTCCTGATAAAGGCTTCTGGCCTTTTCCACCAACTGGGTATCCTTATCCATAGAGTTATGCCGGGTGATGGCGAAAAGCCATTTCTGCGCGTCTGCGGTTATTCCCAGGTCGAGGTAGATCATCGCTATCATGTACATAATGTATATGTCCCCCATCGGGTTGGGGAAGTCTCCCGGATCCTCGAAGAAATCCTTGTACCTGTTAAGGGCCAGTCCCAGGTATTTTTTTTCATTCTCAGTGTCTTTCTTGTACCGGTAAAGCCAGGCCAGTCTAATAAGCAGCTCGGCCCGGACATAACTGCTGATGTCTCTTTCACCATGTAAATAACAGGCCCGCTGGTATGCTTCTATAGCCTGGTCAAGGCTTCTGGGGCCGGTGTGGTTTCTGGGTTTGCCCAGCTTTTCCAGTATCCCCTGCAAAACTCCTTTTTCCTGTGGGTCTATCTTTCCATAAAGGCTGTCATTGAAGGCGTATCCGCAAACGGGGCAAACAGTGACATCATAATATATAGGGTTCAGGTCCTTGTAATGCGGGCAGAAATCACCGTCTATCTTTACTGTTTCGGCAAGTCCTTCCCTTAATTTTAATGTTTTAATTGACCAGTCACAATTAGGACAGGGGTATTCTTCCCTGGTAAAACTGCTTTTGGTGTCTGGTTTTTCCTCTTCCTTGGCAGAGATGGGCAGACTCTGCATTAATGTCTTAATATTTTCATTTTCATCTATTAATTCTTTCATTCTAATATTGGTGTCCCGGAGCCTCCGGCTGATGGCTTCCACCAACTTTAGGGAAACCTCGGGATTTCTTATAAGAAAAAGGTTGAAATCTGTCCTGTTTATGCAAAAGAGTATGGCTTTGCCTGCGCATACCTTTACTGAAGCAGATCTGGGCAGGCCATCCAGCAGCGCCATTTCTCCGAAAACCTCCCCGGGATTCATTGTTCTGAGCTTTATTTCTTCCCCCCCGGGCCTTCCCGCCAGAATATCAACCTTACCCGAGGCAATAATGTAAAGGCAGTCTCCGGGATCTCCCTCCCTGAAAATGGTGGCTCCCTGGTCGTATTGGCTCAGCCTGGCAAGCTGGGCCAGTTTTATAATGGACTCAGGGGAGATATCTTTAAATATGGGGACACTGGTCAGAACCTTTATTATTATTTCACTGTACAACGGTTCCATCACCTTTCAATGCTTACAAAACTCAAATAAAATTAAATTCCTTTTAAATGTTTTCGAGATTTATAGCTATTCTCCTGTCATATCCACAGGCAGAACATGAAAAAAGATGAATGCAGCTGGAAGATTCGAAGTGGAGGCTGAAATATGGGCTATACGGGCCAAAATAATCGGTTACCGGACCGGAATCCACCATCTCCTCACCGCATCCGCATACCGGCCCCCTGGTGAGAATTCCACTGCAGGCCGGGCACATGGTATTCAAAGGGCGCCTCCTTTCCCGGTGTATACCGTGGTTGGCATTTTATTATCATTGATATTTTTGCTTATACCGGCGGAGTGTATGCACAGGCTGGATAATGGCCGGCAGCCTGCGGAATAATTGATGTATATGCATTTTGGATGGAGGTGCTTAAAATTTCCGGTGAAGCTTTGTTTCCCGATATCGATAAACTGGTGTCAGCTGCCGGGGGGGCCGCTGAAGAATTTCTGTCCTTTGACCAGGAAAAGGTGGATAGAATAGTCCATGCCATGGCCCTGGCCGGGCTTGAAAAACATATGGGTCTGGCCAGGCTGGCTGTTGAGGAGACCCGCCGCGGTGTTTTCGAGGACAAGATAACAAAAAATATTTTTGCCACGGAGTCTGTTTATCACAGTATAAAATATAAGAAAACAGTTGGCGTAATAAGGGAAAGTGAAGAGGAAGACTACCTGGAGGTGGCCGAGCCGGTAGGAGTTGTGGCGGCTGTGGTGCCGGTGACCAATCCCACCTCCACCACCATGTTCAAATCCCTGATCTGCATGAAAACAAGAAACCCTGTTGTATTCAGCTTTCACCCCGGGGCTGTCCGGTCGAGCTCGGAGGCTGCCCGGGTGATGCTGGAGGCCGCCCTTTCGGCCGGTGCGCCGGCCGGCTGTATTTCCTGGATGGACAGCTCTTCCATAGAGGGCACTGGATATCTCATGAGGCACCCGGGTGTATCTATGATTGTGGCCACCGGGGGGGCAGGGCTGGTCAGGGCAGCCTATAGCACAGGTAAGCCGGCCTTGGGGGTGGGCCCCGGCAATGTGCCCTGCTATATTGAAAAAACAGCCAGCTTAAGAAGGGCGGTAACAGACCTGGTGATGAGCAAGACCTTTGATAACGGGCTCATCTGCGCTTCGGAGCAGTCCCTTATAGTTGACAGGGAAATATCCGGCCGGGTATTTGAAATAATGAAGGAATACCGCTGTTATTTTGTAAATCCGGAGGAGAAAAAAAAGCTCGAGGGCATTGCTCTTAAAGGAGGAGGCTGCTCGCTGAACCCCCAGGTGGTGGGGCAGTCCGCCCGGGTGATCGCGGAGATGGCGGGCTTTGCGGTGCCGCCGGACACTAAGATACTAATTGTGCCCCTGGAGGGAGTTGGGCCTGACTATCCACTGTCTATGGAGAAGCTGAGCCCCATACTGTCCCTGTACACCGTGGGGAGCAGCAGAGAGGGTATAGACATGGCTGAGAGGGTGATTGAATACGGAGGTCTGGGCCACTCAGCGGTAATCCACTCTGAGGATAGCGGGGTAATCGGAGAATTTTCCCGCCATATAAGGGCCGGTAGAATTATAGTGAACTCTCCCTCCACCCACGGGGCCATAGGGGACCTGTACAATATAAATGTCCCTTCCTTTACCCTGGGGTGCGGGTCCATGGGAAGCAACAGCACCACTTCCAATGTCAGCGTGGATAATCTGATAAACATAAAGAGGGTGGCTAAAAGGCGAGAAAAAATACAGTGGTTCAGAGTGCCGGAAAGGATATATTTTGAGCACGGCTCAATAAGTTACCTCAGTAAGCTTCCCGGCGCCCAGAGAGTTTTCATAGTGACCGACCCGGCCATATTAAAGCTGGGCATGGTGGACCGTATTCTTTACCACTTGAAAAAGCGCAGCGATCCGGTGACAGTGGACATATTCAGCGAAGTGGAGCCGGATCCCTCGCTGGAAACGGTGAAAAAGGGCTGCGAGGCCATGAAGGCCTTCAGGCCGGATACCATTATAGCGCTGGGCGGCGGATCGCCGATAGATGCAGCCAAGGCCATGTGGCTTTTTTATGAACACCCGGAGGTGGAGTTTGAATACCTCAGGCTGAGGTTTTTGGATATAAGGAAGAGAACCTACAAGTTTCCAAAGCTGGGCCGTAAAACTGTTTTTGTGGCCATTCCCACCACCAGCGGCACCGGGTCCGAGGTGACGGCCTTTACAGTGATTAGTGACCGGGGCAAACACATCAAGTATCCCCTGGCGGATTACGAGCTTACTCCGGATGTGGCCATAATTGATCCCAGCCTGGCCATGTCCATGCCTCCCCGGGTTGCCGCCGACACCGGCATGGATGTGCTTACCCATGCCCTGGAGGCCTATGTTTCGGTGATGGCCTCAGACTATACAGATGCCCTGGCCTTAAAGGCTGTGGAATTGGTATTCCGGTATCTCCCCCGCTCATACCGTAACCCGGACGACAGGGAGGCCCGTGAAAAAATGCATAATGCCTCCTGTATTGCCGGGATGGCCTTTACCAACGCCTTTTTGGGAGTGAATCACAGCCTGGCGCACAAGCTGGGGGCGGAATTCGGGGTGTCACACGGCCGGGCCAATGCTGTTCTGCTTCCTTATGTAATTGCCTATAACGCCAGCCTGCCGGTTAAATTTGCCCCCTTTCCCCAGTACGAGTTCTTCAAGGCTCCTGAAAAATACCGGGAAGTGGCGGCGTTCTTAGGTCTTCCCGCTGCATCCACTGTAGAGGGGGTGTCGTCGCTGATCGATGCGGTAAAGAAGCTTACTGCCGGTGTGGATATGCCTCTTAATATTGCCGGCCTGGGAATCAGCTGGGAGAGGTATTCGGAGAGGACTGCCGCAATGGCCGAGGAGGCCTTTGATGATCAGGTTACCGGAACCAACCCCAGAAGTCCTCTTGTTACAGAACTTTCAGGCCTGTACCGGCTGGCCTACGGCCCGCCGCTAAACAGCCAGGCACAAGAAAATCTGGTGGCCCCGGAGTACCTGCCACTGCTGGATGTTTACCAAAAACAGCCACTGCAGGTGTCAGGTCCCCACCAGCCCGGAGGTACCCCGGAAGAGGGCAAATGGCTGCAGTAGCATAATGCTTATACTGAAATCCTTTGCGGTCGGAATACAGAACCCAGAATTCAGCCCCCAAGGAGAATGTTAATGGGCCTTTTAAAGCCACAGAGGCCACAGAGGACACAGAGTTTAAGCCCTGCTTGACTGCTATATAATGTTCTTAATTAAATACAGTGGAAAGGACTATAAAAAATACTCTAATTCTTTTGCTTCAGACCTCATAGTAGTGCTTAAGAGTAAATTCTCTGTGATCTCTGTGTCCTCTGTGGCAAAAAAAGACCCGGGTGATTTCAGGTAGGATGGTTTGGGCATTCCGCTTGGGTCTTTATATAAAGAGGCTGTTACAAAATAAATCCCCTCTAGAGGGGATTTTCTTTTGCCGGGACATTTAGCCCCAACTATTCTGGATTCTGAATTCTGAATTCCGACCGCAAAGGATTTCAGTATAAGCATAAATTACTGCTCCATTTGCCGGGCCAGGAATCCTGCGGCGGTTTCAGCCAGTTTGGCCTCCAGGCTGCTCATCTGGACTTTTTCTTTGGAGGCTATGATCACCGAGCCTATTGCGACGCCCTCAGAAATGATTGGAGCTATTACCGCAGATTCGAAGGTTGACTTTTGATCCTCAGTTATTGATAGTGGAGTAGAAAATAACTCAACCTTTTTATTCTCCAGAATCTCTTCCACGTTGGCGCTGATGGTCTGGTTAAGTAAATCCTTTATGTTTTTACCTGCAAGAGCCACAACGCTGTCTTTGTCTGTTATGATGGCCATGTGGCCAAGAGCCTCATTAAGTGATTCGGCATACTCCTGGGCAAATTGCCCCAGCTCATTGATGGGAGAGTATTTTTTCAGCATTATCTGCCCTGTTCTGTCGACGTATATTTCCAGGGGGTCGCCATTACGGATCTTCAGAGTTCTGCGAAGCTCCTTGGGAATTACCACCCTGCCCAGGTCATCGATTCTCCGCACTATACCTGTTGCCTTTGCCAACAGACTCACCTCCTTTTTTGTTGTAGTATCTTATAGTTTCTTATTTTTTATAAAAAAATATGCCATAGAAGGTATAAACAGAATAAGTAAAATATGTTAGGGACAAGGGTTCCAAAAATACTGTCATAATACTTAACACACAGTTTTTATCCGGGTTCTTTTTATCGCTTCAGCTAAAGGTATAAATCATAGCAAACTATAAAATAAATACTTTTTTACCATGTTTATGGTTACTCTCACTATTTTGTTGCTTTTACTAATTTTTGTCCCTTTAGCAAGAGGAAAAAGAGAATAATTACCGAAAGAGTAAATTTGTATTGGTAAAAATGGGCCCCTGGACTTTTTGTTGAGGGTATAATTTATATACGTCCACTGTGGTAGAAGGTTAGATGGTGAGGGATCAGATAATATGAATTTGAGACATTTGGAGACATTTTTGCTGGTGGCCGACCTGCAGAGTTTCACTGCAGCCGCCCGCAAGCTTTTTATGAGTCAGCCGGCGGTAAGCTTTCAGATAAAATCCCTGGAGGAGGACCTGCAGGTAACACTGTTCCAGCGCGGAGATAAAAGACTCAGCCTTACGCCGGCCGGGAGGCTGATATACCCGGAAGCTAAAAAAATGGTGAACAGATATCAGAAAATAAGATCAGGTATCGATGATATGAAAGGACTTAAAACAGGACACCTGGTGGTGGGGGCCAGCACCACTCCGGGTGAGTACCTGATGCCCCTTATTGTGGGGGATTTCCGGAAGGCATACCCGGGCATAACCATCAGCCT
Source organism: Peptococcaceae bacterium BICA1-7 (assembly GCA_000802095.1). Lineage (GTDB taxonomy): Bacteria > Bacillota > Desulfotomaculia > Desulfotomaculales > Desulfocucumaceae > BRHc4a. The sequence continues at coordinate 83,934 of JUEB01000024.1, forward strand.
TCAGGTGGCCGGAAGCGGCCAGGTATTCAGGTGGGTAAAGGACAATGAAATAGATATAGGGGTTACAGGCACACCCTCCAGCGGAAGCGGGATTTGGAGCGAGCCCTGGGTCAGGGACAATCTTGTGCTGATAGTGCCGCCGGGCCACCGCTGGGCCGGCCGGGACGGACTGGAGGCCAGTGATCTGTTGGAAGAGCCCTTTGTATTGAGGGAGCCTGGCTCCGGAACAAGGCGGTCCTTTGAAAAAAAATTAGCTGAAAGGGGTATTGATTCCGACAGAATAAAAGTCTCCATGGAAATGGGCAGCACCAGGGCGGTAATAACCGCCGTCAAGGCAGAGCTGGGTGTGGCCGTGGCTTCCAGCCTGGCTGCCGCGGATGCCCTGGAACTGGGAAGCATAATAAGCGTGCCGACACCTTTTGATTCTGAAAGGACACTGTATCTGACCGGGAATAAGCAAAGCCAGGAAAGCCCGCTGGTAAATGAGTTTCTTTTGTTTGCCAGGAAGATAAATATTTCCTGCCAGGGGATTGAGCAGGGGACTTAAATTTTTAAGTCATATATAAAATTTTTTATGCCGGGGAGGTATGTAAAAGTCGTGAGTAAAATGCTGGAAGGCTTAAAGATTCTGGATCTCAGTATGAATTTACCGGGTCCTTACTGCACGCTGCTACTGTCAGACATGGGGGCCGATGTTGTAAAAATAGAGGAGCCCAGGATTGGAGATCAGGCCAGGGTGCTAAGCACTCCATTTTTCAGGCAGCTGAACAGGGGAAAGAGAAGCGTAAAAATCAATCTGAAAAATACTGCCGGGAGGGAGGCTTTCCTGAAACTGGCCGGGCAGGCCGATGTGGTTTTGGAGAGCTTCAGGCCTGGGGTTGTAAAAAGGCTGGGGGTGGACTACGACTCCGTCAGAAAGGTTAATGAAAGGATCATATACTGCTCAATAAGCGGGTTTGGTCAGGATGGGCCGATGAGGGATACCCCCTGCCATGATTTAAATATTATAGGACTCACCGGAATACAGCATATGATGGGACAAAAGGGAGGACCTCCGGTTGTGCCGCCGGTGCTGATTGCCGACACAGCCACCGGTACCCTGGCCGCCCTGGCCATTGTATCCGCCCTCTGGCAGAGGTCTGTAAAAAACAGGGGGCAGTATCTGGATATATCAATGTATGAGAGCTGTTTTTCCTGGCAGCACATCAATGCGGCCTTTCTTCTGTCAGGTTTTGGATACGGAGCCGGCGAGGGGATGCTCACCGGGGCCTCCCCGTCCTATAATCTCTATGAGACTGCTGATGGCAGGCACCTTAGCATAGGGGCAGTGGAACCACACTTCTGGGCCGGCATATGCAGGCAAATCGGCAAAGAGCACCTTATAGACAGGCAGTTTTCTTCCGGCGAGGAGGCAGAGCAGACCAAAAGGGAATTGAGCAAACTTTTTATGACCAGAACAGCCTCCCAGTGGATGGAGCTTCTTGGTCCGGCCGGACTGTGTGTAACCCCGGTGCTTTCGCTTGAGGAATCTCTGGAAGAGCCCCAGGCGCTGCACAGAAATGTGCTGGTTTCTGCCTCTGTAAAAGAAGAGGTGCTGCAGCAGCTAAATTGCCCTGTGAAGGGTCCCGGCCTGGATCAGCCCCAGGCCGGAGTTGGTCCTGAGTTGGGTGAGAACAACAATGAGGTGTTTGGTGAGCTAGGGATGCCCGGGGAGGAGCTGGACAGGCTGCGGGACAGCGGAGCTTTTACCCCATAAAATTGTGGAACAAAGGGGTTATGCGAAGAAGATATGTTGACGATGCCTAGATATAGGTTATTGTGAGAGGTGTTTTCATGGATAACCCTGCCGGTAGAATAATAAAAATTCTTAATTCTATAGAACTTCCTTTTGCGGTAATTACCTACCCTGATTTTGATGTTATTATGTCCAATGCCGCCTCTAACGGTAATACTGTTTTTCCATGGCCGGGCGGGGAGCCGGAGCTGTCGGCTTTTGAGGATATTTTGCACAGGTCCGCTAAAAGCAGAAGGGTTGCCAGGTATTACATGGATGGCCGGGGTGAGGCGGGCAGGTACGAGGTAATTATTGCCCCGGCTGTTACCGAAAAAGGCAATACCAGCCATATAATTGTGTTGATGCTGGAAGCAGCTGAAAGCAGCCTCTTTTCCAAATCTAACAGCGGTGCAGTTTCCTTCCTTCCGGCCAGGCAGGAGCAGGCCGTGGAAAATGAGCGTCTGGCCCTCATCGGGCAGCTCACCCTGGGCATAGCCCATGAGATAAAAAACCCGCTAACTGTTATATCCGGCTTTGCCGAGGTCACAAAAAGCAAATTGTCCAGGGTGTCAGGCCATGATGAGCTGAAGGAGTCAATAGCCTATTACCAACAGGAAATAGTTGACAACTGCCGCAATATGAACAGGCTCCTCGTGGATCTTCTTCAGGTGGCCAGGCCCAGAAAAACAGAAAAAATTCCGGTGAATATGGCCGGCATACTGGAAAGAATATGCAATATTATTGCCCCGTTCGCGTTGCAGAGAAATGTAACATTAATAAAGGATCTGATCGATGCTGATGTTGAGATATATACAGATACAATTAAATTAAGGCAGGTTCTACTGAACCTTTGCAACAATGCCGTTCAGTCCATGACCGGGGGAGGGATACTGAGAATAAGGGCTGAAAAAAGCTGTGAACACCTTATTATCAGTGTGACAGACACAGGCTGCGGAATCAGTCCCGATGACATAAACAAGCTGGGGACTCCTTTTTACACCACCAAGGCTGAGGGAACCGGTCTGGGACTGACTGTTACTTACAGCATTGTGCGGGACCTGGGAGGAAGAATTGAGGTGGACAGCCAGTTGGGCAGGGGAACCACTTTCCGTGTTTATCTCCTGCTGAATGCAGGCCAGGATGATTGAATCTCCCTAGAGGTAAATCCTGACCTTCCTTAACACCAGATAAAGGCTGGATATTATAATTAAAAAGCTGATGGAAAGAAGCAGCAGCAGCCCGGAGACGGCTAAATTGGCCAGAAGTGACGGTGTGCTTACCATTTTTTCCAGAGCCGCTGTGGCCGGAACCATAAGCCCTTCCGCGTGGGGAATAGACGGGCCGAACAGAAAAACTGCATACAGGGCTGCCAGGGCTGCATGGGCAAGCCTGGCCAATACAAATGGAAACATTCGGATATCCGTTTCACTTATCATTCCGGCCACCTGGGCTATTACCGACAGTCCGCTCCAGGCCAGCAGCATCTCTACCGCGGCAACCTGTTGGATTAGTGGGGCCTGTGATTCTGTGACCATCTTTGAACCTATGGTCATTTCAAAAAAACCGCTGGCCAGGGCGGGCATTACTTCAGGATAAAAGCCCAGCGGGCACAATAAGGCCCCCAGGGCTGCTGCGGCCCAGTCTATAAAGCCGGCCACAGTGATCAGCTTGATGATTACTGCAAATAGAATTATAAAGCCGCCTATGGACAGGAGGCTGTTTACGGCATTTTTTACAGAATCGCTAACAATTTTGCCCAGGGGTCGCTTTTCCTTTTCCCAGGCTGCCTCCAGTTCACTGAATGCCCGCCGGAACACACTTCCGTAAGGATATCCCCGGACCGGCAGAACTTCACTGTCATGACGCCCGTAAAAGCGCATTAAAAGCCCCAAAGTAAGGTTGGAAAGGTAGTGGGACCCGGCAATGACTACCGCCAGCTCCGGACGTCCCAGCATTCCCACAGATACCGCCACCATCATAAAAAGAGGGCTGGAGTTATTAGTAAATGAGAGCAGCCTCTCGGCCTCTATCCTGGTGCAGAGTTTTTGTGTCCGCAGGCGTGCGGTGACCATGGCCCCAATGGGGTAGCCGCTGGTATAGCCAATACACATAACAAAGGACCCGCAGCCCGGCACATTAAAAAGGGGCCGCATCAGGGGCTCCATCAGGGCTCCGATAAAACTGACCAGGCCGAAGCTCATTAGCAGCTCAGATACTATAAAGAATGGCAAAAGAGAAGGGAATACTATGTTCCACCACGTCTTTAAGCCCATGGTGGCCCCGGCGAACACCTCCGCCGGATTGGTCACCAGGCCGGCGGCAAAGGCCACGGCACAGGTTGTCCAGAACAGCCCGGAAACGGTTCCAAATGCCTTTTGGGGATCGGAACCCCTTACCGACAGCAGTATGAACAGGGCCGTAAATAAAGATAGTATGATCACCAGTAAAGGAAAAGACAATGAAAAACACCCCGTTTATATATATATCTAGAAAACTTTTTTAAAATGATTTATACTATGTAAAGTGTATATTTAGAATCTGCAGGGGAAATAAAGGAATTAAGAAGAGCAAATCCTTGACAAAATAAACCCGGCTTTTATATAATTCTTTTTGTGGCATGGTGAAAAGTATAATGATTGAGCTCGATATTTTAAGGATAAAAAACAGCCCCGGCGCTGAATATCATCTGGTAAAAGAATTTGATATGCAGCCAATTCAGACCGAGCTTGAGGAAGTATTTTTCAATACTCCTGTCAGGCTTGATGTTAACGTAGCCAACAGAGGCAGCTTCATCGCCATTGAGGGAACCTTTGAGGCAAATATAAAAATTGCCTGCGGGCGCTGTTTGGATCTTTTTGACCTTCCTGTCCGGGAGGAGATAAAAGAATTCTACTACAACACCGGTAAGATGGATGCAAAGCCGGAGGAAGACGGAGAGGACTGGATACCGTACCGGGGAGACTCCATTGATGTTACTCCGGAGGTAGCCAGGACAATAGTGGCCTCCCTCCCTATGAAGCTCCTCTGCCGTGATGATTGCCAGGGGCTGTGTCAGATCTGCGGAGAAAATTTAAATACTGCAAAATGTGAATGCCATAAAGATGAGGTAGATATCCGGCTGGTTAAACTCAAACAGCTTCTGGAAAAAGACCAGTGAACATAAAGACCGGGTTGAAGGGGGTGGCGATAAATGGGAGTACCAAAGAGGAGATCATCGAAAACTAGAGGCAGGCAGCGGCGGGCGGCTAATGTTAACCTGGAGGCCCCTAACCTGGTAGAATGTCCTCAGTGTCACGCGCTGATTGTTTCTCACAGTATCTGTCCCGAGTGCGGTTATTACAAGAACAGGGAAGTTGTCGCAAAAAAATAGCTTTAATCAAAGGCCTGCAGCAAAAGCTGCAGGTTTTTTGTCGTTAAGCAAAGTATATGCTGCTTTAAAGCACTAAAGTAAAAGCAGAGTTTTTGGGGTAGTTTTTGGGTCACTCATTGGTCGCTAAAGAGCCGGTGGAGGGGGTTGAATCCGATCTCCCGGACCTCCGGCTGAACTGACTCTAAGCTCGTCGCCTACGGACTGCCGGCCGCCTCCAACGCCGCGTCCATGCGTCGATTCCGGCTGCCGTCTGCGTCCTGCAGCCGGCCCGGCATTCCGTATGGCTCTGTCGCTAAGAGTCAGTAGCAGCCTCCGGGACGTCCGCCTGGATTAAACCCCCTCCCCCTCTATGCATGTCACCAGGAGGTCTTTTTGCTGCCTGAAATCCCTGCCTATTCTGTCTCCTGTCTCCCGACCAGAGGGATTACCTTTAAGCAGTCTCCTGTCTCCCGACAGTAATACCTATCAGAATAAGCCAAAACAAGTTGCTTTTTTTTCCCAGGATGGTATAATTATATTTAGTACCTGGTACTAAATTTGTCGATTTTAAGGTGATAAATAATGTCCAGGAGCAGTGCCAACAGAATAGCCAGACAGGGTCTGATTGAAAAATATATTTCCGGTAATCCTTTTTTAACAGATGAAGATCTTGCCGAAACACTGGGCGTGAGCATTCAGACTATACGCCTGGACAGATCTGAGATGAGTATTCCGGAAATGAGACTGAGAGTTAAAAACGTGGCCAGCGGCGTGTACGGACAGGTCCGGTCCATTGGTGTTGATGAGATGATCGGTGAGCTGGTGGACCTGGAAATAGGCCGGTCAGGCATATCGGTGCTGACCATAACCGGGAGAATGGCCCTTAAAAAGACCAAGGTAACCAGAGGACACTATCTTTTTGCCCAGGCCAACTCACTGGCTGTGGCCCTGGTGGACTCAGAAGTTGTATTGACGGGAACAAGCAAAATAAGCTATAAAAGGCCTGTGTTCAGCGGTGAAAGGGTTGTGGCAAGGGGTTACATAAGCAGGAAAAGTGGGAACAGGTATATGGTAAGGGTTACTTCCACGGTGAGGGATGAGATTGTTTTTACCGGGAAATTCCTTGTGTTTGCCATTCCGGAGGAGGTCTGGAGGCGTTGAAAATAGTGGTTGATGCCATGGGAGGGGACCATGCCCCCGGGGAGATAGTGACCGGGGCACTGCAGGCAAGCCTGGATGGCATCGAAATAATTCTGGTAGGTGACCGTGACAGCATAACCAGTGCTATGGCTGGACAAAAACACGGTCAGGTTGAGATTGTTCACACCACTGAAACAATATCCATGGGTGAGCACCCGGCCAATGCGGTACGCAGAAAAAAAGACTCTTCTATAGTAAAATCGGTGCAGATGGTAAAGGAAGGGACGGCCAGCGGCTTTGTATCGGCCGGCAGCACCGGGGCCGTGATGGCCGCCTCACTGTTGGGGCTGGGCAGGATAAGAGGTATAGACAGGCCGGCCATAGCCAGTGTTTTTCCCACTTTAGGAGGGGGAACAGTTCTTTTGGATGTGGGGGCCAATGTGGAAAGCAGGCCCAAAAACCTGCTTCAGTTTGGTATCATGGGGTATCTTTACGCCCAGAAAATTCTTGGATTTAAAGAGCCCACCGTTGGACTTTTAAATGTAGGCGAGGAGGAGTCCAAGGGCAACGATCTTACCCGGGAGGCCTTTCCCCTTTTAATAGAGGCCGGTATTAATTTTAAGGGCAATGTTGAGGGAAGGGATCTTTTCAACGGCTCCGTCAATGTTATAGTATGCGACGGCTTCGTTGGCAACATAGTGCTAAAGGCCGGCGAGGGGCTGGCCATGTCGCTGATGAGCATGATGAAGGAGGAAATATCCCGCAACTGGGTGTCCAGGGTGGGGGCGGCCCTTACCCTGTCAGCCATGAGGGAGGTAAGGAAAAGGGTGGACTATGCCGAGTACGGAGGGGCGCCCCTGCTGGGAGTTAACGGTGTGGTTATAGTATGCCACGGCAGCTCAACTGCCCTTGCCATAAGAAATGCCTTGAGGGTGGCCGCAGGAGCTGTGAACAGCGGCCTGGTGGGATCTATAAGAGAAAATATTGAGATCAAAGGCAGCCTGGCTGCAAAAGTGGGGTGCGGTGATGCCTGATGCCGGAATCCGGGCGGGAATATTAGGATTGGGTACATATGTTCCGGAAAAGATTTTAACAAATGAAGAATTGGAAAAAATGGTGGATACATCGGACCAATGGATTGTCAGCAGGACCGGGATAAGGGAAAGAAGGCTGGCAGGCCCCGGGCAGGCCACCTCCGATCTGGCCCTGGAGGCAGCCGGGAGGGCCCTTGCTGATGCCGGCCTGGAGCCTGGTGAGATTGATTTGATCATAGTGTCTACCAATACTCCGGACAGCCTTTTCCCGGCGGCTGCCTGTATAGTGCAGGACCGCCTGGGGGCAGTAAACGCGGGGGCCTTTGACCTGCTGGCCGGCTGTACCGGGTTTTTATACGGACTGTCTGTGGCCCAGGGCTTTGTGGTCTCTGGAATGTACAAAAAGGTACTTGTAATAGGTGCGGAAACTCTTTCCAGGATTGTGGACTGGGAAGACAGGAATACCTGTGTGCTTTTTGGCGACGGGGCCGGAGCTGCGGTGGTGGGTCCGGTTTCCGGCGGCTACGGGCTTATTCATACCAGGCTGGGCGCCGATGGGTCCGGTGGGCAGCACCTATGTGTACCTGCCGGTGGATCGAGAATCCCGGCCAGCAGGGAAACGGTTGAACAAAGGCTGCACTACGCGCGTATGAACGGCAGGGAAGTGTTTAAATTTGCCGTCAGGGCCTGCGGGGACGGCTCTTTGGAGGCCCTGGCAGCGGCGGGCCTGACTGTTAAGGATGTGGATTTTCTCATACCGCACCAGGCCAATATTCGCATTATAGAGGCGGCGGCAAAAAGGCTGGAGCTGCCTATGGAAAAAGTGCTTGTAAATGTTGACAGGTTCGGTAATACCTCTACCGCCTCAATTCCCATGGCATTGGAGGAAGCATACAGCCAGGGGCGGATTAAGGATGGCGATAATATACTGATGGCCGCCTTTGGGGCAGGGCTGACCTGGGCGGTGGCCATAATGCGCTGGCACGATTATAGAAGAAAGAATAGATGAAGGTTGATAATTAGGGATTAGGGATTAGGGATTGATTCCCAACTCCATGGAAGGGGGATTAGGCTATCATTCATACTATTTTATGCGATCTCCTTAAAATTAAATATCCCGTAATACAGGGGGGAATGGCCTGGGTATCCACTGCTGAGCTGGCCGCAGCGGTAAGTGAGGCCGGCGGTTTGGGGGTAATAGGCTCCGGGCAGGCCTCTCCCGACTGGCTGAGACAGCAGGTGCAGAAGGCAAAAAAAATTACGGCAAAGCCCTTTGGGGTTAATGTGATGCTTCTCTCTCCCCATGTTGACGAGATAATGGAAATAATAAAAGAAGAAGGCGTGGCGGTGGTGACCACCGGGGCCGGAAATCCTGGGAAATACGTCCCGGCCCTGCAGGAGGTAGGTATTCGAGTTATTCCGGTAGTGGCTTCGGTAGCCCTGGCCAAAAGGTTGGTCAGATCAGGGGTTGACGCTTTAATAGCCGAAGGTACCGAGAGCGGAGGCCATGTAGGGGAGCTAACAACATTGGCGCTGGTTCCCCAGATAGTGGATGCGGTGGAGGTTCCGGTCATAGCCGCCGGAGGTATATGTGACGGGCGGGGTATGGCCGCAGCTATGGCCCTTGGGGCGGTGGGAGTCCAGATGGGCACCAGGTTCATGTGTGCGGCGGAGTGTATAATACACAAAAATGTCAAGGATATGGTGATTAAATCCAAAGATCGGGATACCGTGGTAACCGGAAGAAGCACCGGGCATCCGGTCAGGGTGCTGCGCAATAAATTAAGCAGAAGATTTGTTGAAATGGAGGATAACTGCCTTCCCTCCGAAGAGATTTTTAAGCTGGGAGTGGGGGCTCTTAAGGCAGCCATGGTGGATGGGGACGTGGACATGGGGTCGGTTATGGCCGGTCAGGTTTCGGCCATGGTGAATGAGATTCAGCCGGCCCGGGAGATTATAGAAAATGTGGTGGCCGGAGCCCGGAATGTCATGCTGGGGCTGGCTCAACTGGCGGGTGATCGCTGATGGCTGAAACTGCTTTCATATTCCCCGGGCAGGGCTCCCAACAGGTGGGCATGGGCAGAGATCTTTATGAAAAATTCCCTGCCGCCCGCGATGTTTTTATCAGGGCCGGGGAAACTCTTGGGATGGACATGGAGTCCCTGTGCTTTGAGGGACCCGAGGAGGAGCTTAAAAAGACCGTTAATGCCCAGCCGGCTATACTGACGGTCAGTGCTGCCTGCCTGGCGGTAATTGGTGAAATGGGACTGAAGCCCGAGGTTGCGGCGGGACACAGTCTGGGTGAATACACCGCCCTGGTGGCCGCCGGAGCCATTAGTTTTGAAGATGCTTTAAGAATAGTGAGGGCCCGGGGGAAGTACATGCAGGAGGCGGTCCCCCTTGGAGAGGGGGGAATGGTGGCCGTAATGGGCCTGGATGCCGGGGCTGTCAGTGAGGTGTGCCGGGGCATCTCGGGACCGGGCGGCGTGGTGGAGGCTGTAAACCTTAACTCTCCCGGCCAGGTGGTCATAGCAGGTGACCACCTGGCCCTGGGCAGGGCTGTGGAGGAACTGTCTCAAAGGGGGGCGAGAAAGTGCATACCTCTTTCGGTAAGCGCTCCCTTCCACTCATCACTTATGAAACCTGCCGGAGAAAGGCTTTCAGTCGATCTGGCCGGGGTTGACGTGCGGGATCCGTCCATCCCTGTGGTTTCCAATGTAACAGCCGGATATCACGGATCCGGGCAGGCTGTAAAGGATCTGCTGGTCAAACAGGTGTTCAGCCCTGTGCGCTGGGAAGAGTGTGTAGAGACCTTGATTGAGGGAGGGGCCAAAAAGTTTGTAGAGGTGGGACCGGGCCGGGTTCTTTCGGGACTGGTCAGGAAAATAAGCAGGGATGTAAAGGTTATGAACGTTGAAGACGGCTCTTCACTGGAAAAAGTCCTTGCTAGTTTCAGGGAGGTTAGCTAAAATGTATCTAAATGGCAGGGTGGCCGTAGTTACCGGCTCTTCAAGGGGTATAGGGCGCGCCGTGGCTCTGGCTCTGGCCCGGGAAGGAGCCGACGTGGTGGTCAATTACTCCGGCAGGGAGGCTGACGCCCGTGTGGTGGCCGAAACCATTAATGCCATGGGCCGGCGGGCCCTGGCCCTCAAAGCTGATGTGGCTGACCCCGCCCAGGCTGCCGGCCTGGTGGAGGAGGCGGTCAAAAGTTTAGGGCGCCTGGATATACTTGTCAATAATGCCGGGATAACCAGAGACAACATAATTCCCAGAATGAAGGAAGAGGATTGGGATGCGGTGCTTTCAGTCAATCTGAAAGGGGCCTTTAACTGCATAAAGTCCGCTATCCGCCCCATGCTTAAGGCAAAGTGGGGAAGGATAATAAATATTACCTCGGTGGTGGGTATAACCGGGAATCCCGGGCAGGCCAATTACTGCGCCAGCAAGGCCGGCCTGATAGGTCTTACCAAGTCGGCGGCCAGGGAGTTTGGGTCCCGGAGCATTACGGTCAATGCGGTGGCCCCGGGGTACATAGTGTCCGAGATGACAGAATCTATGCCTGAAGAGGCAAGGAATAAAATGCTGGCCGGCATTCCGCTGGGAAGGCCGGGTATGCCCGAAGACATCGCTGCTCTGGTGGCCTTTCTAACCGGAGAGTCCGCAGCCTATATAACCGGCCAGGTTATTGCTGTGGATGGCGGTATGACCATGTAATATTTTATTATTTTTCGAGGGGGGGTGAATAGGAGTGGCCTATTTTGAAAAGGTGAAGGCGATTATATCCGAACAGCTCGGAGTGGATGAGGCGGATGTTACCATGGAATCATCATTTATTGAAGACCTGGGCGCCGATTCGCTGGACATAGTGGAACTGGTGATGGCCCTGGAGGAAGAATTTGATATTGTTATCCCGGATGAGGATGCGGAGAAAATACGAACTGTCGGAGAGGCAGTTAATTATATCAAGGAACATAAGTAAGAGTTAAACTCTTCGTCCCGCACCCGCTGCGGGACTTTTTTAAATAATAAGCTTTCGTTGGTGTTGGAGGTGTTGTTTTGTTGACCAGAGTTGTAGTTACCGGAATCAGTGCAGTTTCGCCTGTGGGCATAGGCATTGAGCCGTTCTGGTCGAACCTGGTGGAGGGGAAATCCGGTGTGGGCCCTGTTACGAGGTTTGACACCGAGGGTTACAGTACCAGGATAGGAGCCGAGGTAAAGGATTTCAGCCCCGATAATTTCATGGACAAAAAAGAGGCCCGCCGGATGGACAGGTTTACCCAGTTTGCCGTGGCGGGAGCCAGGATGGCCGTTGAAGATGCCCGCATTGACCTGGATACGCTTGACAGAGACCGGATGGGTGTTATACTGGGTTCCGGAATAGGCGGCCTGGAGACCCTGGAGGAGCAGCACAAGGTGCTTCTTAACAGGGGGCCCGGAAGAATAAGCCCATTTTTTATTCCAATGATGATTGCCAATATGGGGGCGGCCCAGGTGGCTATTTCTTACGGGCTGAGGGGTTGTAACCTGGTGACTACCAGTGCCTGCGCATCCAGCAACAACGCTATTGGAGACTCCTTCCGGCTGCTGCAGAGAGGGCAGGCCGACATGATGATTTGCGGTGGGGCCGAGGCGCCCATTACACCCATGGCTATGGCGGGCTTTTGCTCAATGAAGGCCATGTCCACCCGGAATGATGATCCGGAAAAGGCGAGCAGACCCTTTGATTCCGGCCGGGACGGCTTTGTCATAGGTGAGGGGGCGGGCTTACTGGTACTGGAGAGACTTGACCACGCCCTTAAAAGAGGCGCCCGTATTTACGGGGAAATGGTCGGCTATGGAATGAGCTGTGACGCCTATCATATTGTCGCGTCGGACCCTGAGGGAAAAGGGAGTGCCCTATCCATGGCTATGGCGCTGAAGGATTCCGGTTTGGCCCCCGAAGAGGTTGACTATATAAATGCCCACGGTACTTCCACACCAGTTGGAGATAGCTCTGAAACCATGGCCTTAAAAAATGTTTTCGGCCAACACGCTTATAAACTGGCGGTAAGCTCCACAAAATCAATGACCGGGCACCTGCTCGGGGCGGCCGGTGGCCTTGAGGCGGTGGTATGTATTATGGCCATTGACAGAGGGGTAATTCCACCAACTATAAACCTTGACAATCCAGATCCTGAGTGCGACCTGGATTATGTGCCCAATAAGGCCAGAAAGGCCGGTGTCAGTGTAGCCATGTCAAATTCTTTCGGGTTTGGTGGCCACAATGTCACCCTGGTGTTTAAAAAATTTGCCGGTTAACGGGGGCATCATGAATACCGAGGATACCATTAAAAATGTCAGTAAGCGGCTGGGAGTAAAGTGGAAAAATACTGATCTGCTTTGCAACGCGCTAACCCACAGCTCTTTCTCCGCTGAAGGAAAAGGCAGGACGGCGAGCAACCAGCGGCTGGAGTTTCTGGGTGACGCCGTTCTGGAGTTGGTGGTGAGCGAGTATCTGTATCATTCCTTTCCCCAATATGCTGAGGGAGATCTTACCAAGCTGAGAGCTGCTATTGTTTGTGAGCCTTCCCTGTCCAGGGTGGCCAGAAAGCTTGGCCTGGGAGATTATCTGTATATGAGCAGGGGTGAGGAAAAATCAGGCGGCCGGGACCGCCCCTCAATACTGGCTGACTCCTTTGAGTCTGTGCTGGGGGCCATTTACCTGGACCAAGGACTGGAAAAGGCCGGCCAATTCGCCCTGGGCCATCTGGAGGAAGTTATCGCCGATGTGCTGGAAGGCAGGGTGGACAGAGATTACAAGACCGAGCTGCAGGAGATATTACAAAAGAGGTCCAGCAGCACTGTCAGCTATGTTATACTGAAAGAAGACGGCCCGGCTCACAACAGGGTTTTTACCGCCGGAGTGGTATTTATGGGCAAGCAGCTGGGAGTAGGCGCCGGGCACTCCAAAAAAGAGGCCGAGCAGCAGGCCGCCAGACAGGCCCTGCTGTGCCAGGCCAGCCTGGAAGAGGTAATAAGGTAATTTTACTTAAGGATAGCAAATGCGGTCTATAAGGAATGCCCGGAATTCTGTATTCTGACTCCTGACTTCTGTATTCCGACCGCATAAAAGTATCAGTATAAGCATGTTCAGGAGGTTACCGGCAAAATGGGTATTTTCAGCAAGCTTAAGGAGTCCCTTACCAGGACCAGACAGGGTCTGGTGGAAAAGATAGACGGGCTGATCACGGGGAGAAAGAATATTGACGAGGGTCTATACGAAGAACTGGAGGAGATACTCATTCAGGCCGATGTAGGATCGGATACTTCGCTGAATTTGGTGGACAGCCTGCGCAGCCTGGTAAAGGAGAGAAGAATAGGCGATCCTGCAGAGCTGCGGCCCCTTTTAAAGGAGCTGGCCAGGGATATACTGGGCCAGGAGCCGTCTCCCATGGCCCGCGGAGGTAATCCCACCACCATACTGGTGGTGGGGGTGAACGGGGTAGGCAAGACCACCACCATAGGAAAACTGGCCTATAACCTGAAGCAGGATGGTAAAAAGGTTATTCTGGCGGCCGGAGACACCTTCCGGGCGGCGGCCATAGATCAGTTGGAGATATGGGGCAGCCGGGCCGGTGTAGATGTCATAAAGCACAGTGAAGGATCGGACCCTGCCGCGGTGGTTTATGACGCAGTGCAGGCAGCCAGGGCCAGAAATGCAGACTTTCTGGTGGTGGACACTGCGGGAAGGCTTCATACCAAGAGCAACCTGATGGACGAGCTGAAAAAGGTGGGCCGTGTTCTTTCCAGGGAAAATCCCGGGGCCCCCCACGAGGTGCTGCTGGTGCTGGACGCCACCACCGGTCAGAATGCCATCAACCAGGCCAAAATTTTCGGAGAGGCCACCGGAGTTACCGGAATAGTGCTTACCAAGCTGGACGGCACTGCCAAGGGCGGGGTTGTCATAGGCATAAAGCAGGCCCTGGACATCCCGGTGAAATTTATCGGGATAGGCGAGGGGATGGAGGACTTGCGTCCCTTTGACTCCGAGGAATTTGTGGAGGCGCTGTTTGCCTGATAAAGTACCGGGCGGGACCGGGTAGTTTTGACTGATAAAGATTTGCAAAAGAGTTTCGCCGTGCGCTAATAAGGTATAGCACGGCTTTTGTTTTATTTGGGAGCCAGCATGCCGGACTTGTGGGGGATCTAATGAATTATATTGAAATAGTAAGTGACGCCATTATATATATCGAGTCTAACTTACATAAAAAGCTGTCCCTGGAGGAACTGGCCTCCCGTTATTACATATCTCCCGCTTATTTCTACCGCATCTTCCGGGCAGTAACCAATCAAACGGTTAAATCCTATATTCTGGGACGAAAGCTTTCCGCAGCCGCTGTTGCCCTGAAAAAAACAGGCCGCAATGTGGTGGACATTGCCTTCCAGTATGGTTTCAATTCCCATGAGCAGTTTACCAGGGACTTTTTTAAAATGTTTCACGTTACCCCCAGCCGCTACAGGAAGGAGAATATCTCTGTTCCATTGATGGCGGAGATGGATATTGTTGAACGGGATTTCAAAAATGAGAATAATGATATTATCGTTGATTACTCCTGCCTGGATTTTAATGAAATAAAATTATTGGGAGAGGAAGTCCGTTTTAACCCGTGGAACTCATGTGAGCTGGAAGCCATTATGGGCTTAAATCTGGTTTTTTATCAAAAGTACGTACAGGGCAGGCTATCGTACAAAATAGTCCGCAGTGACCCGGGCGATCCATCCCACATTTATGGTTTTCAAGGTATAGCCGAAGGGGAGTATAGGGGAGACCGGTCCGGGCTTGAGGAGAGGATTATTCCCGCATCCAGGTATGCTGTATTCAGATACCCGGGGAGCATTGGGTTAGTTTCTCATACCACCGAGAAAGATTACTACAAGTGGCTAAGTGTAACAAAACTTAAAATTAACACTGATGCAGGTTTTGATTACTTTACAATGGATTATGCCCAGGCTGGAATTTTTTATATACACATACCTGTGATCTAAAACTATTATTGTAAAAAACCTCAAGATTTCATTCTCCGCCCCGGTTATTATTTAGATATAACCTTAAAAGGAGGCTGTGCGATGAAAGAGAATCAGGTCAGCCGCACCGCGCTGTTAATGGCCTACGTTCGAGGCTACCATGCCACACAGGGCACTCTTAAAATATTTGAGGACAATCTGGCCCGGCAGTTGCTTAACGAGGAGGAGCGGGCAATATTTGAAGAGCAGTTTACGCCGCCAATACAGCTTATTGAGGCTGTTGATCCCGCAGGCGCCGCTTCCTGCCGTGACCGGGCAGACCGCCTGGCCTGGGCGTTGCGGGTTATCCCCAGCGCATCCCACAGCCTCAGCCGGTCGCGTTATACCGAGGACGCCCTGGAGGAAGCTGTCAGGCAGGGGGTAAAGCAGTATGTGATACTGGGGGCGGGGATGGATACCTTTGCCTTTCGGAGGCCGGATTTACTGGATCAGATTCAGGTGTTCGAGGTGGACCATCCCGCCACCCAGGCCTTTAAGCGCACCCGCATGGCTGAAATAGGCTGGGAACAGCCGGATCAGCTGCGTTTCGTTCCGGTGGACTTCACAAAGGAGAGCCTGGCGTCGGCACTTACCCGATCATCGTATGACCCCAGGTTACTGAGCTTCTTCAGCTGGCTGGGGGTTACCTACTACCTGCCCCGCCAGGCGGTGTTGGCTGCTCTGCGGGCCTTTGCCGATATTGCCCCCGGGGGAAGCGCTGTTATTTTCGATTATATGGATACCGACGCCTTTGTCCCCGGAAGGGCGGCCAGGCGTATGCAGATGTCCATGGAGAAGTGCCGGGAGTGGGGAGAGCCCCTGATTACCGGCTTTGATCCGGTCACACTGGCCGGGGACCTGGCAGGTGTGGGGCTGCAGCTTAAAGAAAATTTGAGTCCCTCAGATATACAGGAGCGCTACTTCCGGGGATGTACCGATGGCTACTATGCTGTAGAGCATGTGCACTTTGCGTGGGCAGTGGTGGAATAACGAACATGCGTAATTTATACAATATATTGTAAATGCAGGAAAAAGACTGGGTACGGATTTCGGGGCATATCTTAATACTAAGGTATACTTGCTGCTTCTCAACATGCGTTAGGAACGCTCCCAAGTCAATGTTGAAGGAGGCTCCTTATGGACACGCCGCTTACCAAAGCTGCCGGACCATCGCTAAACAGCCGGATCTCCGCTTTTCTCGCCAATCCCCTGGTGGATAAGACCTTTGCTGTGCTGGCCTGCCTGCCGTTTCTCTACATCATCTATCTGAGGCTGCGGGCGGGCACCCTGGATATAGTGCGCATAAACATATGCATCCAGAACCTGATAGTGATTGTGACCATGCTGGCCAGGCGCACGCCGGTGCGTGTGACTATTAACCCCTGGTTTTGGCTGCTGGCCTTTATAGCGACTTACTGGCTGTTTTTGACAGCCACTGTTACCGCTCCGGGTACCGCCATAGCGCCGCGCTGGTTTTCGGTGGGGCTTTCCTGGTTTGGCCTGGCCATTACAGTTTATGCGCGGCTCAGCCTGGGACGCAATATAGGCCTGGTGCCGGCCCAGCGTCAACTGGTGACTACGGGCGCGTACGGGCTGGTGCGCCACCCTATTTACACGTCTATGTTCATAACCTACCTTTCCATAGCGCTGTTGTCCTATTCGCCCGGAAATATTGTGATTATTGGACTGGGAGTGATCTGGTTCGTTATTAAAAGCTTCATTGAGGAGGGTTATTTGGCCGCAGACCCGGAGTATGCCGAATACATGCGCCGGGTGCGGTGGCGGTGGCTGCCCGGGATTATCTAGCCTGGTTATGCGTTCCCGGTCAGTGCCTGTAATAACACAATAATACTATGTGATAAAAAGCCGGACTAAATACCCGGCTTTATGTATTACTTCATTTTAATATCATTTATTGTTCGGTAATCACCACAATTTAAGGGCTGGATAATAATTTAGCCGCCGGAAAAGGAAAGACTGTCCAAAAAAGCGAATACTAGGTGTGTATGTTAAGCAAGATAATCTAAAGACAGACAGGAGGGCCCGAAAATGCCAGTCAAAATTGCAATTATCGGAGGCACCGGGGTATATGATCCTGAAATACTTACCGGCATAAGGGAGGAAAAAATAGGCACCCCTTACGGCGACGCAAAGGCTGTTATAGGCAGCTACCTGAATAGGGAAATAGTGTTTATGGCCAGGCACGGCGCCGACCACTCCACCCCTCCGCACCTGGTGAACTACCGGGGCAATATCTACGCACTAAAAGAGCTGGGAGTTAAAAATATATTTGCCACCGCTGCTGTGGGATCACTGAACCCTGATATGGGTCCGGGGCAGTTTGTTTTTGTTGACCAGTTCCTGGATTATACCAAGGGAAGGCCGTCCACCTTTGTGGAAAAGGGAGTGGTTCATCTGGATATGACTGACCCATACTGCTCCAGGCTAAGGGGACTGCTGGCGGATACCGCCCGCAAGCTGGCGCTGGAATACCACGGCACAGGGGTATATGTCTGCACCGAGGGCCCCAGGTTCGAAACGGCCGCCGAGGTAAGGGTGTTCAGGCAGCTGGGTGGTGACCTGGTGGGGATGACCAGCGTGCCCGAGGTGGTCCTGGCCAGGGAGGCTGAAATCTGCTATGCCACCATTGCCATGGTGACCAATTTTGCGGCCGGGATAAGCCCCAATAAGCTTACCCACCAGGAAGTACTGGACGTTATGGCTCAAAATGCCGCCAACCTGAGGCAGCTGATCATGCAGGCAGTTTCCGGGCTGGACCCGGACGGGGACTGCCCCTGCAGGCATGCCCTGGGAGAAGGGCCGGTAGGGGGCTAGAGATAAAGAGATTGAAGCCGGGGGGAGTGAATTATGGATACAATGAAATGGGAGGACGGCCGGCTCTTACTGCTTGACCAGACCAGGCTGCCGGGCTGTACCGAGTATATAAGCTGTGAGGACCATGAAACTGTGGCTGAAGCTATAAAGAGGCTGTCGGTGCGGGGTGCTCCCGCCATTGGCGCGGCGGCGGCCTATGGTCTGGTACTGGGGGCCATGAAACTGGACTGCAGCGATACCGGGGAATTTATTGACGGGGTGGAGAAGGTGGCGGTATTTCTTTCGGGTACCCGCCCCACCGCTGTTAACCTTAATTGGGCGCTGGAAAGAATGCTGGCCAGGATAAGGCCGGCAGTTACCGCAAAGCCTGAGGATTTGATTAATATAATGCTGCGCGAGGCCGGGGCCATTTACCGGGAGGACCTGGAGGGCAACAGGAAAATGGGTGAGTACGGCCTTGAGGTGATACCGGAGGGGGCCAGAATACTGACTCACTGCAATGCCGGTTCCCTGGCCACGGCAGGGTACGGCACCGCCCTGGGAGTGATCAGGGCGGCTCATGAGGCAGGGAAAAAGGTAAGCGTATACGCCGACGAGACCAGGCCGCTGCTGCAGGGGGCCAGGCTTACCTGCTGGGAAATGCTGCAGGAGGGCATACCGGTAACCCTCATTACCGACAATATGGCCGGCCACCTGATGTCCCGTGGAATGGTGGACCTGGTGGTGGTGGGGTCGGACAGGATAGCCGCTAATGGAGATGTGGCCAATAAAATAGGGACTTACGGGGTGGCCGTTCTGGCCCGGGAGCACGGACTGCCTTTTTATGTGGCGGCTCCCTTTTCCACAATAGATATAAGTCTTGGATCAGGATCCGGTATTCCCATAGAGGAAAGAAATCCGGACGAGGTGACCCACATCGGGGGGGTCAGGATGGCCCCTGAAGGGGTCAGGGTCTGGAACCCGGCCTTTGATGTAACCCCTGCCAGGCTGGTGAGCGCTATTATTACCGAGCGCGGAATTTTGAGGGCGCCTTACGAAAAAGCTATCAGGGCAATGTATTAAAAAGGAGTGTATTAATTGTGAAAGCGAATGTGATCAGGGATATTGGACTGGCCCCCGGAGGAAGGCTTAAAATAGACTGGGTCAGGGAGCACATGCCGGTGCTCAACGCCATCAGAAAGGAATTTGAAAAGGATAGGCCCTTTAAGGGTGTGCGGGTGGCCTTAAGTATACACCTGGAGGCCAAAACCGCCTATCTGGCCGAGGTGATGAAGGCCGGTGGGGCTGATGTGTCCATAACCGGGTCCAACCCCCTTTCTACCCAGGACGACGTGGCGGCGGCCCTGGCGGCCGGGGGCATAAATGTTTATGCCTGGTATAACGCCACTGCCGGGGAATACCGGGAACACATACTGGAAACACTGGAGACCCGCCCCAGGATAATAATAGACGATGGTGGAGACCTGGTCAACGCCCTCCACAACGAGAGAAGGGACCTGGCCCCGGATATTATCGGGGGCTCCGAGGAGACCACCACCGGGGTTGTCAGGCTCAGGGCGCTGGATAAGGCCGGAAAGCTGCTTTTCCCCATGCTGGCTGTTAACGACGCCCTGTGCAAATACCTCTTCGACAACCGGTACGGCACCGGGGAGTCGGTCTGGTCAGGTATAATGCGCACCACCAACCTGATAGTGGCGGGCAAAAATGTGGTGGTGCTGGGATACGGCTGGTGCGGCCGGGGAGTGGCCATGAAGGCCAAAGGCCTGGGGGCCAGGGTGATTGTCTGCGAGGTGGACCCGGTGAAGGCCATAGAGGCCTATATGGACGGCTACCAGGTCATGAACAGCCTGGATGCGGCCGCCGCCGGGGATATATTTATCACTGTCACCGGCTGCCGGGACATATTGCGGGGAAGCCACTTCGCCCGCATGAAAAACGGGGCCATTCTGTCCAACGCCGGCCATTTCGATGTGGAGATAAATAAGCCCGAGCTTGAGTCCGCCTCGGTAAGCAGGAGGGTGGTCAGGAAGGATATTGAGGAGTTTTTGATGTCCGACGGCAGGAAAATATATCTCCTGGGCGAGGGAAGGCTTGTAAATCTGGCGGCCGGGGACGGGCACCCGGCGGAAATAATGGATATGTCCTTTGCCCTGCAGGCGCTCTCCGCCAGGTATGTGCTGGAGAATGGAAATAGGCTGGAAAACCATGTTTATGACGTTCCCGGGGAATTGGACAGGCGTGTGGCCCAACTCAAATTAGAGTCTCTGGGCATTCAGATTGACAACCTTTCACCTGAGCAGGATGAGTACATAAACAGCTGGAATCATGGGGAGTAACTCTGTAATTGAATTATGAGAGGACAGGGGGGACATTTTAATGGGTAAACTGCTGATAAAGGGCGCCACCGTCATCACCATGGAAAATCACGACAGTGTTTTTGACGGCGGTGAAATAGCCGTAGAGGGGCAGAATATAGTCAGTGCCGGGCCTGCCGGGTCGGCCCCGGAGGGATTTGACCCCGACAGAACCATTGACGCCTCCGGCATGGTGGCCCTGCCGGGGTTTGTGAACACTCACACCCACGCCGCCATGACACTTTTACGGAGCTATGCCGACGATCTGCCCCTGATGAAGTGGCTGGAGGAGAAAATATGGCCCCTGGAGGCCAGGCTTGAGGCAGAGGATATTTACTGGGGCACCATGCTTTGCTGCCTGGAGATGATTCGTTCCGGAACCACCAGCTTTGCGGATATGTATTTTTTTATGGATCAGGTGGCCCTGGCGGTGGAAAAGGCAGGCATGAGGGCCAGCCTTTCCAGGGGCATGATTGGGGTGGGGCCGGAGGCCCAGCAGGCTCTGGATTATGGTCCTGAGTTCGTCGGCCGGTGGCACGGGCAGGCCGGGGGTAGAATAACGGTCAGGCTGGGGCCCCACGCCCCCTACACCTGCCCACCGGACTATCTGAAAAAAGTAATTGAAATGGCCGGCAAGCTGGGGGTGGGCATACATATCCACCTGGCGGAGACCCGCACCGAGGTGGAAGATATGCTTAAAAATTACGGAAAGACCCCCATTCAGCTGGTGGAAAGCCTGGGGCTATTTGAACTGCCGGTGCTGGCTGCCCACTGCGTTCACCTGGATGAGCGGGATATGGAAATACTGGCTGCCAAGAAAGCTATTGTAGCCCATAACCCGGAGAGCAACATGAAGCTGGCCAGCGGCATAGCCCCGGTAACAGCCCTGCTGAAGGCCGGGGTAGCTGTGGGCCTGGGCACCGACGGGGCGGCCAGCAACAATAACCTGGATATGATGGAGGAGATGCGCAGCGCAGCCCTTCTTCAGAAGGTGAGCACCATGGACCCCTTGGCTTTACCTTCTTTTCAGGCGCTTGGCATGGCCACTGCCGGGGGGGCCGGGGCCATGGGACTGGAAGGCCAACTGGGCCTCTTAAAGAAGGGCTGTAAGGCCGACCTCATTTTACTGGATGCCAAAAAGCCCCACTTCTTCCCCAGAAATGACTGGATGGCCCATATAGTGTACGCCGCCCAGTCATCCGATGTTGATACCGTTATTATCGACGGAAATGTAGTCATGGAAGGCCGGAAGGTGCTTACCATAGACGAGGATGAGGTATACCAACAGGTACAAAGTCGGGCCGAAAGGCTTACAAAATAGTAGTCGGTCGTCAGTCGTAAGGAAATACGGTGCTTGACCCGGGTGAAAAGCTAGCACACCGAAGTCTGACGTCTGACGTCCGACGACCGAATTAGGAGGTGGCTAAATACGGCCACGGTAAAATTGGTCAGGGGGCGGCGCCCCAGGGCTGCAGGGGGACACCCATGGGTTTACCGGACAGAGGTTGCCGGCATCGAAGGGGAATTTGAGCCCGGTGATATAGTGGAAGTCCTTGATTCCCGCGGACGCTTTTTGGGCAGGGGCTATATAAACCCTGCTTCCCAGATAATGGTGCGTATTATGACCAGGAACAGGGATGAGTCAATAGACCGGGACTTTTTTCTAAGGCGCATCAGGGAAGCACTGGACTACAGGAAAAAGGTGGTCAGGAATACCAACTCCTACCGGGTGGTGTTCACCGAGGCCGATTTCATCCCCGGCCTGGTGGTTGACAGGTTTGGCGATTACCTGGCCCTTCAGACCCTTACCCTGGGAATTGAAAGGCACAAAGAGACTATAATAGACGTACTGCGTGAGCTGGTAAGCCCTGCCGGGATATACGAAAGAAATGATGTCAGTGTCAGGGGGCTGGAGGGGCTACCCCTGCAAACAGGGTTTATAGGCGATGAGTTCAACACCGTTGTAGAAATACTGGAAAACGGACGAAGTTTCGAGGTAGATCTGGCCGGGGGGCAAAAGACCGGCTATTTTCTTGACCAGAGGGAAAACAGGCTGGCCCTGGAATACCTGTGCGATGGGGCCAGGGTGTTGGACTGCTTCTGCCATACCGGCACCTTTTCTGTATATGCGTCGGGATTTGGGGCCAGGGAGGTTCATGGTATCGACATTTCCGGACCTGCCCTTTCCATGGCCTCAAAAAACGCGGCGCGCAACGGCGTGGAAGGAGTCTGCGCCTTCAGGGAGGGCAACAGCTTTGATGAACTCCGGGCCATGGAGAGGGCAGGGGAAAAATTTGACGTGATCATACTTGACCCCCCCGCCTTTACAAAGTCCAAAAGAGCGCTGGAGGGGGCGGTGAGAGGATATAAGGAAATTAACCTCAGGGCTATGAAATTACTGAATCCCGGGGGATTCCTGCTCACCTGCTCCTGCTCCTATCACATGAGCGAGGAACTTTTCATAGAGGTGCTGGGCAACGCCGCCCTGGATGCCGGGAGACTGGTGCGGATGGCCGAAGTCCGCAGGCAGGCCAGGGACCATCCCATGCTGCTGGGCTCACCGGAGACCTATTATCTCAAGTGTGTGATACTGCAGGTAATCTAGCTAATAGCTAATATATATTGCCTCGGGTCAGAATACAGAATTCAGAATGATTATACTTTACAGACCTGAGGAGTCCAACCATTTTTCGCCACAGAGAAACCGCCCAAGGGCGGTTTTTTATATCGTAAGGATGATGGGAGATCCTTTGGTTACCACTATGGTGTGCTCAAACTGGGCCACCCGGCAGCCATCGATGGTTTTCAGCGTCCAGCCGTCCCTGTCCCGGTATACAGACTCCGCACCGGCCGAGATGAAGGTCTCGATGGCCAGTACTGTTCCATTGCCCAATACCCTCACATCCCGGGGATCATAGTAGTTTAGTATATTGTGGGGCTCCTCGTGCAGCCTCCTCCCGATTCCGTGCCCGGTAAGGTTCTTTATAACCGTAAAGCCGTTTAGGCAGGCCTCGTTGAAAATAGCCCGGCCAATCTCATTGATCATGACTCCTGCCACTGCCTTTTCTATGGCCCTGTACAGCGCGGACTCTGCTGCCGCCCGGAGCTTTTCTGAGGCAGCGCCGGCCCGACCTACCGATGCCGTTGCCCCGGTATCGGCATAATACCCGTCCAGCTCTGCTGACACATCCACATTAACCGTGTCTCCCTCCCTCAGCACCCTGGGGCCCGGAATTCCGTGGGCGGCCTCGTCATTTACGCTGATACAGGTGGCTCCAGGAAAATTATAGTCACTCTGGGGGGCCGGTCTGGCCCCATAGCCGGACAGCACCTTTTTCCCTATGAAGTCCAGCTCTGCTGTGGTAATCCCGGGCCTGACTGCGCCAAGCATCTTTTGCCGGGCCATGGCCACAATTTTCCCTATTCTTTTAAGGGCAGCCATATCTCTTTCAGATCCAACCGTCATGGCTACCTCCCCTTTTTATTTATAATAATTATTAAAGCTGCTGTTATTAAGGTATGTCGTAAATACAGCCTTTTACATATTTTAGAGCCAAAAATAACATAAGGCAATCGAGAGTAATAGGCACCAAGAAAAAGAACAAAAAAAAATGATGCTTGCTGCTTACCAGCTAAAGCCTTAATAAATACAAACTCAATAAATAGAATTCTTTAAAACTCTTTAAAACTCTTTACCATCTGTCGAAATTATATATAATAATACACAATAAGTCATAAAATTGACAAGCTGCATTGGCCTGTGAATCTGAGACTACTGCTGCCTGCGGGGCAGAAATTCATACAGCAGCTTGATAAATATGTTTATTTCTTTATTTGGAGGGCCTTGAGGTGAGAGATGATGAAAAAGTAATAGAACTACTTAAACAATTGTATGGAAATGTGAGTAATTTATCAGAAAAAGATTTGGTCAATATTCTTTATGAGAAATGTGCAGGCCTTGAAAAACAGGTTAATTATATAACTTCTTTACTGGAAAATATGAATGAGTTTTTCTTAACCTACGACATCTCGGGGAAAGTAACCTTCGTCAACAAGAGGTCGCTGGAGTTCTTGGGATATAGCGCAGAAGAAATACTGGGCAAGTCTGTAATCTCTTTTGTTCATTCCGAAGATAAAGAAGTAATTGAAAATCAGATGGATTGCAGGCTGCTTCAGGGGCTGGCGGGCTGTTATGAAGTAAGGCTCATGCACATCAGCGGGGAGCCGAGGGTAATCAGGATAAGCGCCACCCCTATCTTTGAAAACGGAATTATAACCGGGGGATCTGTGCTGGGGGAGGATATAACCGAACGGAAGCGCATGGAGGAGGAATTAAGAGAGTCCGAGGAGACCTACCGGACCATCTTTGAGAATACCGGCACCGCTATGCTGATAGTTGACGGTGATACAACGGTAAGGCTGGCCAATAGCCAGGTGGAGAAACTGGTTCTGTATACCAGGGAGGAGATAGAGAACAAAAAAAGCTGGACTGAATTTGTCCCCGGGGATCATCTTTATGTGATGAGGGATTACCATTTTTCCAGAAGGAAGGACCCGTCTTTGGCGCCCTCGGCCTATGAGTTTACCCTGCTGGACAGACTTGGCAATTTTAAGGATATTTTTCTTAACATAGGAATGATCGCGGGAACCCCAAAAAGCGTGGTTTCCATGATGGATATCACCGAAGCAAAGGGCATAGAGAGGAAGTTGGCCGAGTCCGAGGAGATTTACAGGACCATATTTGAAAATACCGGCACTGCAATGCTTATCATCGAAGAAGACACCACCATTTCACTGGGCAATACACAGCTGGAGAGGCTGACCGGATACTCCAAGGAAGAGGTTGAAAACAAAAAAAGCTGGACGGAGTTTGTGTATCCCAAAGACCTGGAAATGATGGTTGAATACCACAGCTGGAGAAGAAAGGACAGGGACGGCGCGCCCTCATCCTATGAGTTTAAGTTTGTTGACCGCTATGGAGACATAAAGGATATGCTGCTGAACCTAGCCATGATTCCGGGGACAAAAAAGAGCCTGGTTTCACTGATAGACATAACCGACCGCAAGCAGGCCGAAAAGCATATTGCCACCGTCAATGAAGAGCTGGAGGCAGCTCTTGAACATCTGAAGGCCACAGAAGATGAGCTGAGGCACCAGATTATCCTGCTGCTGGAAAAGGAAAAGCAGCTTCGCTTTGTAAGTATGCACGATACCCTTACCGGCCTGTGCAACAGGGCCTACTTTGAGGAGCAGCTGCACCGTATGGAAGAGGGCGGCTATGACCCTCTGGGGCTGGCCATATGCGACGTGGACGGGCTAAAGCTGGTTAATGACACCATGGGACACGATACCGGAGACAGTCTGCTTACTGCAGTGGCCAATGTTATCAAAAACAGCTTCCGGGAAGGGGATATAGTAGCCAGGGTGGGTGGAGACGAATTTGCTGTGATACTTCCCAATACCGCCCTGCCGGAGGTGGAAGAGGCCTGCCGGAAAGTATATGAGGCGGTGGCTGAGTACAATAGGAACAACAACGACCTGCCTCTTAGCATATCGGTGGGGTTTGCGGTAAGAGCTGACTCTTCAAGAACTATGGACGACCTTTTCAGAGAGGCCGACAACAGTATGTACCGTAAAAAGCTGCACAGCAGCAGGAGCGCCAGGAGCGCCATAGTACAGACTCTGATGAAGGCCATTGAGGCCAGGGACCATATCACCGAGGGTCACGCTGAGCGCCTGCAGGGCCTGGCGGCAGCCATGGCCGCGGTGCTTGGACTGCCTGAGAGGAGTATAGTGGACCTGCGCCTGCTGGCCCAGTTTCACGACATCGGCAAAGTAGGTATTCCGGATAGAATACTATTTAAAAAAGGCCGACTCACCCCCTTGGAGTACGAGGAGATGAGAAGGCACAGCGAGATCGGCCACCGCATTGCCCAGTCAGCACCGGATATGCTTCCCATTGCCGAGTGGATACTGCTGCACCACGAATGGTGGAATGGAGAGGGCTATCCACTGGGCCTGAAAGGAGAAATCATCCCCCTGGAGTGCCGCATACTGGCTATAGCCGACGCCTATGACGCCATGACCAGTGACCGGCCGTACCGCAGGGCAATGGCGCACGAAGATGCCCTGGAGGAAATAAGAAGGTGCGCCGGGACGCAGTTTGACCCCAACCTGGTGGAAAAATTCGCAGAGGTGCTGGAGAGCCTGAGGAAATAAGGCTTTGGCCAGAGTTTGAGAGTAATACCTTGCTGTCCTTTTTAAGCCACAGAGCACACAGAGGACACAGAGGTTTTTAGCCTGCTTGAATGCATTAAAATTTTTATAGATTTTTTTAATTAGGTTTCAGACCTGAGAGTAAATCCATAGAGCAAATTCTCTGTGATCTCTGTGTCCTCTGTGGCTAATAGAGACCCGGTAGTTTTCAGGGTAGTGAGGGTTCCCCAATAGCTTCCGCCCAGGCCCGGCTGTATATATCAAAATCCTTTTGGCTAAAAAGAACGAATCTTACCTCTTCCGGTGAATTTTTTTCTTCAAGCAGCTTTTTTACGGTGTCCACCGCCACCCGGGCAGCCCTTTGGGTGGGGAAGCCATAGGCTCCGGTGCTTATGGAGGGAAAGGCTATTGATTTAATGCCGTATACAGCCGCAAGCCTGAGCGAGTTCCGGTAGGCACTGGCCAGCAGCTGGTCCTCACCGCTGTCTCCCCCCGACCATATTGGCCCCACGGTATGTATCACGTAACGGGAAATAAGGTTTCCTCCGGTGGTTATAACGGCCTCCCCGGTGGGGCACCCTCCCTTGGCAGCCCTTATTTTTTTACACTCCTCCAATATTTGCGGGCCTCCGGCCCGGTGAATTGCGCCATCCACCCCACCTCCGCCCAGAAGCGTTGAATTGGCGGCGTTTACCACAGCCACTGTATCCTGCCCGGTGATGTCACCCTGCACCAGGGTTACAAGAGTGTTCTTAACCTTAAACTGCACGACCGTTCCTCCTTTGGCTTTGGCTTATGGGTAGTACCTCCGGTCAGGAGGATCTCGGGGTAGTACCTGTTGGTTGGAGGAGCTAATGGGCAGTACCCCCGGTCGGAGGGGCTTACGTGTAGTACTTCCGGTCGGAGAGCTTCAGGAATTGCTCAACCGTCCTCTCCAGTCTCCGACCCTCCGGGAATGCATCGCCGTCTACTCCGACCAATCGGGAATGCATCTCGTCCCCTCCGACTAATCGGAAATGCACCCCTGGCTCCTCCGACCGACCGGAAATGCTTATTAGCAACTCACCATCCTGTGGTCCTGGCGTCATTGTGGCCGTAGCCCAGTGATCTTGTCAGCACCAGTATCCGGCAGCTGTGTTCCAGGCTGGTGGTAAGCTGGAAGGCCTCCTCCGGAAGCATGCCCACCGCAAAGCTGCCGTGTCCCCTGATCATCACAGCCCTGTATTCACTCAGCACCTCCGGCAGCGCCTGCTCAATCTCCTGAGAGCCTATAGTGTGCTCGGCGTACACCACCGGTATTTTGTGCAGGAGGTAAGAACCCTCGGAGTCCACCGGCATTATTTCATCCTCAACAAGAGACAGCGCTATGGCATGGGGAGGGTGGGCGTGCACAATGGCCAGGGCCGGGGTCCTTTTGTAGATAGCCCGGTGAACCCTTATTTCTGTTGAAGCCAGGGTTATATTGCTGTCATTTTTGTCCAGTCCGGTCTCAATGAGGTCACCCTCCTGCAGGTGGCCCAGCATTGAGCCCCTGCGGGTGATGATTATCCGGTCGCCAAAGCGCACGCTTATATTGCCGCTGTGGGAGTTGTTCAGTCCGGACTGGAAAAGGTCACTGCCTATCTGCTGGAAAACACTCAGCATAAAAATTCCTCCAGGCCCAGCTGGGCTATTTTTCTGCCGGTGGGTACGCCCTTTTGATCCCATCCTCTAAAACGGTAATACTCCACCAGCATTTCATCCAGTTTTACAGTATGACCCCGGGACGGGCCGCTTTCCACCGGCTCTCCGGTAAGCCTGGGGGGAAGCCTGTCATCATCGGCAGTGAAGCCGCACCCGAGGTTGTATATTCTCTCCAGATTCCATATGCGCTCCCCGGCCAGGTGCAGGTCCTGGGGCTGGAACTGCTCTCCGGTAACGGCAGTAAGAATCCTGGCGTAGTATTCCTCCGACACCGCCAGTGATATAAAGCGGCAAAAGGAAAGGCTGTCCACGGCGGCGTTGACATTCTGGCTGAATATGGTGAGCCCCGCCTTTCCGCCGGTGGAAAAGCGGTCCACCCTTTTGGGTATGCCCAGCACCTCAGTTCCAACCATATAGGCCCGCAGGTGGCAGGCTCCCCTGTTGGAGGTGGCAAAAGCCAGTCCCATCCCCTGCAGACCTCTGGGGTCGTAGGCCGGTATTTCAAGACCCTTTACCTGCATGGCCAGGTCGGGCTGTCCATGACTTGCCGCCATGCGCATGGAACCCTCCGCCAGCAGGCTGCCCAGCCCCTCCCGGTGAGCCATTTTATTAATTATGTCTAAAAGACCTTCCCGGTCACCGAAGCGGGGTCCTCCTTCCAGGAGACCCCTGGCAGTCAGCTCCATGGCGCAGCCTATGGTTACACCGGTGGAGATGGTGTCCATGCCCAGCCGGTTGCACAGGCTGTTGGCCTCAATGATAGTCTCCAGGTGATCAATACCGCACTGGGGCCCCATGGACCAGATGGTTTCATATTCCGGGCCTTGCTCAGGGCCGCTTCTTCCCCTGACCACCCGGGTGCAGTGCACCGGGCAGCCCCGGCAGCCTGTTCTCTTTATTGCCACCGTTTCTGCTATGGCCTCGCCGCTTATCCTGTATGCGGTTTCAAAGTGTGACTTTTGAAAGTTATAGGCCGGCAGCACTCCCATCTCGTTAAAGAGGTTAACCAGCACCGGGGTTCCGAATTCCGGAAGTCCCTGGGAGGTGATGGGGTTGGCCTTAATCCACTTGTTGGTCTCGCTAAGAAAATAATTGTACCCGGGGCGGTCAGCAATGCCCACCTTAAGCCGGCCCTTTAAGACTACCGCCTTCAGATTCTTGCCGCCCATTACCGATCCCAGTCCGCCCCTTCCCAGGGACCTGCCGTCATCGGTGATGACCGAGGCCAGGAGCACCCCGTTTTCCCCTGCCGGCCCGATGGCAGCCACGCTGGCGTCCTCACCGTGCTTTTTTTTCAGCCCCGAGCAGGCTGAAGGTATGTCCAGACCCCAAATGCCGTCCGCCTCCAGCACACTGCAGCCGGTATCGGAAATAAGCAGGTATGAGGGCTTCTGGCAGCTGCCCTCTATTATGACAGCATCATAGCCGCATTTTTTTAGCATTATCCCCCACATTCCCCCGGCGTTACAGTCAAAAGCAGTGCCGGTGAGGGGTGACCGGGAGGTCAGGGAAAATCTGCCCGACCCGGGGGCGCCTGTGCCGGTGACCGGGCCGGCAGTGAAAATAAGCTTGTTTTCCTTCCCCGGAGGCCTGCCCGAAGGGGGTGCCTCCCGGGCCAGGAGGGCCATCCCCAGCCCGCGCCCGCCAAGCCACTTTTTTAAAAAAGGGATGTCTATATTCTCCTCAGTGGAGGTTTTATTGCTAAGGTTCACCCTGAGGAGCTTTCCATTCCAGCCAAATGTCATCATTAACCTCCTGTAAGAATAGCTGTCAGCATCTGCCATCAGCTCTTTATTAGAATAATCAGCAGAAATATTTGCTTTCATTCTCGTAGACACATGCCGAAAAGAATTACGGCCACCACAGAGGAATGAAAATATTTTTGCATACTGTTAATGCACGTCCTAATAAACCAAAGAGCACACAGAGGACACAGAGGTTTTTAGCCCGGTCTGAAGGTTTGATATATTTTTTACTCAAATTGTAGAATCCCGCTTATAGAGCTGATAGTAGTGCCTGTTAGCTTTTTCTCTGTGATCTCTGTGCCCTCTGTGGTTTTATAAAAAAGACAGTCATTATTTTCAGGATATGTGGACTCTTTTTGCGGCCCAGTGTCTGTATGCTGATAGCCAGCCGCCGGGAAGGGCGGCTGCTATATTTCATTTTATATCAAAATCGCCCCGGCGCAATTTTTTTTTAAAATGTACCCCCCGTGGTTGAGCTGATTAATTTATGATGTTATACTTTTCATGAAAACAAAAGCTGAGATGAGATAGATGAGCTGAGACAGTTAATGCTTTAGACGACTCGGAGCTGCGGGGTGAGGACCGGCGTGTTAGTGCTGGTCTTTTTTATTTGAAAGGAATGGGGACACACCTGCTGAAGTCAAGGCATTTCTTTTGGGACAGGAATGTCCCCGATCGGGATGGCGGGGATGCACCGAACAATGATAATGGTACATGGAGTTTGACTAGGTCGGAGGAATGTCCCCGATAGTATGGCTGACAGCGGGAGGAATTTTCCGGATATGTGACTCGGTATCGGCTTTGGGGACAGGAATGTCCCCGATCGGGATGGCTTTTGTCCTCCCCCCAATTCCTAATAGCTCAAAGCTTAAGGCTGACAGCTGATAGCTTTAAAGGAGCGTGATTGCCGATGATACTAATGATAGACAACTATGACTCCTTTGTGTACAACCTTGTATCGTACCTGAGGGAAATGGGACAGCAAGTGGCGGTTTGCCGCAATGACAGTATAGATGTAAGAGACATTGAAAGAATGAGTCCGGGTCATATAATTATCTCACCCGGGCCCTGTAGTCCGGATGAGGCAGGAGTTTCCCTGGAGGCGGTCAGTCATTTTGCCGGGAAAATTCCCATACTGGGAGTATGCCTGGGCCACCAGTCCATTGGACAGGCCTTCGGGGGCAGGGTGGTCAGGGCGGACCGGCCCATGCACGGCAAGACCTCGGTTATACGGCATGATGGCCGGGGAGTTTTTAGAGACCTCCCCCAGGAACTGGTGGTGGGCAGATACCACTCACTGGTGGTAAGCCCCCTGGGGCTGCCGGACTGCCTGGAGGTCACTGCCCTGACCGGCTCCGGCGAAATTATGGGATTTCGTCACCGGGAACATTATATCGAGGGTGTTCAGTTTCACCCCGAGTCAATACTAACCAGTTACGGCAAAGAAATGCTTAAAAATTTTCTCCACCCCCGGGAGGTTTGCCAGAGTGAGCTCATTTCTGCTTGAAAAACTGGCTATAAAGCCGGATACAACTGCTCTTTTCAACCCCGTAAAAGACCTTCCCGGCAGCATTTTGCTGGACAGCAGCATGATGGTGGAAGGGTTGGCCAGATACTCTTTTATTATGGCCGACCCCTTTCTGGTGGTGACATCCCGGGGCAGTGAGATAATGCTGGAAAGAAGATCCGGCCCCGGGGACTGTGAGACCGAGATTATAAAGGGCAACCCCCTGGACACAATAGGGTGTCTTATGAAAAGGTACCGGATGAAGGAAATCTGCCAGTTGCCGTTCTTCGGAGGGGCGGCGGGGTTCTTTGCCTACGACCTGGGCCGGCAGCTGGAAAAAATACCCCAATTGGCCCTGGATGACTCCGGCACTCCCGACTGCTGGCTGGGTTTTTATGATGTGGTGGCCGTTGCAGATCATCTGGAGGACTGTGTGTATATAGCTTCCACGGGATTTCCCGAGGAGGAGCCCGGCCGGGCTGCCAGAAGGGCCCGGGAGAGGCTGGAGTGGCTCAAAGATGTTGTCACCGGCTCATACAATTCTTCAATTATTGCAGCCGGGAGAGTTAGCAGTGCCCTGGCTGCCCGGGAAGGCGATGAGGCGGCAGGGCTGACCTCCGATTTTAACCGGGAGAGCTATTGCCGGGTGGTGGAAAGGGCAAGAGAGTATATAGCGGCCGGGGACATATTCCAGGTCAACCTTTCCCAGCGCTTCCGCCTGCCCAGAAGGGGAGACCCGTGGGAGGTATATAAGTGCCTTAAGAGGATAAACCCGGCGCCCATGTCGGCCTACTTAAACTGCGGGGACCTGCGCGTGGTCAGTTCGTCAATGGAGAGATTTTTAAAGGTTACAGACAGAATGGTGGAAACAAGGCCCATCAAGGGCACCCGTCCCAGGGGCGGGAGCCCCGGGGAAGATGCGCTTATGCGTCAGGCCCTATGGAATAGCGACAAGGACAGGGCCGAGCTGGTGATGATAGTTGACCTGGAGAGAAACGACCTGAGCAGGGTTTGCGTCCCCGGATCGGTAGCCGTTCCGGAGCTCTACAGAATAGAGGAGTACCCCACGGTGTTTCACCTGGTATCCACCGTTACAGGCAGGCTGGAGGAGGGCCGGGGAACTGTGGATCTGCTGAAGGCCTCCTTTCCCGGCGGGTCTATTACCGGCGCGCCAAAAATAAGGGCCATGGAGATTATTGAGGAGCTGGAGCCGGTAAGGCGGGGGCTATACTGTGGTTCCATCGGCTACCTTTCCTTTAATGGCGACGCCGACCTTAATATTGTTATAAGAACACTGGTGTTTAGCGGAGACAGTATATATCTGCAGGTGGGAGGGGGTATAACCATAGACTCAGACCCCGCCGCAGAGTATGCAGAAACACTGGACAAGGCCAGGGCCCTGGTCAGGGCACTGAGGCTGGAAGGGGTGCTGGACTGATGGAAACAGATAAAATTGTCTGTTTGAATGATTGCTACATGCCGGCAGGGGAGGCCGCCGTGCCTGTCGCCGACCAGGGTCTTCTCTACGGGATGGGCATATTTGAGACTATCAGGGTCAGCGGGGGACTTCCCCGTCTGGTGGGACTGCACCTGTCCCGCCTGCAGAAATCCGCCGGGGAGTTGGGGCTGGAGGTGCCGTACAGCCCGGGGGCAATAGAGGAGATGCTTTACCGGACGGCCCAAAAAAACGGTATAACAGAGGGAGGTCTGCGCCTCACCCTGACCGCGGGGGGCGGTCAGTGCCGGCCCAGCCTTCTGGTGCAGCCCAGGGATCAGACCTATGGAGAGGAAATGTACAGCCTCGGCATAAGGGCGGGGTTCTCCCCCTATGTAAGGAATGAAAGGTCGCCCCTGGTAAGGCACAAGACTTTAAACTATTATGAAAACATTATGGCCAGGCGGCTGGCGGCCTCCTCGGGGTGGGGAGAGGCACTGTTCCTAAATTGCTCCGGGAACCTGGCCGAGGGCTCGGTGAGCAATGTGTTTCTGGTCAGAGATGGCCGGGTGATTACCCCGGAGTCCGGGTCCGGCCTGCTTCCGGGTATAACCAGACGCAGGGTGATAGATGCCTGCGCCTCTTTAAAAATACCGCTGGAGGAGAGGGTAGTGGGGCCAGGCCGGCTGTACGGGGCCGGCGAGATCTTTTTAACCAACTCCCTGATGGGAGTAATGCCCCTTACAAGGCTGGAAAACACTCCCGTAGGAAACGGCGTCCCCGGAGAGATTACCCGGCTGGTGGCGCAAGAGATGGAAAGGCTGGCAGCACTTTAATGCTGCGCCAATAGCTTATTATAAGTAAGTGAGCGGCTTAAAAGCCCGCTCACTTTTTTACTCTCTAGAACCGGCAGTCGTGGTCGTGCTCCACGAGATCTATAGCGCCGAGCAAAATGTGGGCCAGGCCGAAGCCGGCCATTCCCCAGCCCAGTTTAGGGTTGGAGTCTCTCAGCACCAGTCCGGTGGCGGTTACCGCAGTACCGAGGACCGTTGGCATTAATCCTTCACGCAACTGTTTATCCCCCCTTTTTTGAGAGTAAGTATATTTTACACAGAGAGAGTGATTTGTACCGAGATATATATTGGGGGGAATGACACATTTTAGGAGCTTTGGGGCACTGCTTTCCGGTCGGAATTCAGAGCTCAGAATTCAGAATTCAGAATACACGGGCCGTCTAAAACGGCCGACAGGTAGGTTTGAGAAGGTCTAAGATTAATGCTATCCGTGCTGAAAGGAAGGCTCATACATTCTGAATTTGACTCCTGTATTCTGTATTCTGACAGAATAAAAATTTCAGTATGAGTGTTTTTTTGTATACGCGCGTTTTTTTTTGGTAAAAATCATATCAAAAAAAGGTTGTCCATTTTGAAAGGAGCGGGTATATGTCCAACAGTAATGATATTGAAAGGCTTGCCCAGTCTATGCTTGATTCCGACACAAGGACCAGCAACTATAAGCTTAAGGTAAGAGTAAACGGCGGTCTGGCCCAGGTTACCGGAATAGTTGACACACTGTCGGAGAAGGAGCAGGTGCAACAGATACTTTCCGGAGTCGGGGGGCTTAAGGGAATTGAAAATGGTGTCACCATCAGCACCGATGGCTCCATTATAGACGAGGATGTTATCGAGGAGGTCACCGAGGAGCTCAACGCCGACCCCGGTGTGGACCTCCGCAATGTAGGGGCCAGGAGTGTAAGAGGAAATGTGTACCTGGTGGGCAATGTAAGCAGCCCGGAGGAAGAGAAGGCGGCCATCAGGGCGGCCTCCAGGGCCAGGGGAGTCAAATCAGTGGTGAGCCAGCTTAAGATACATACAGATGAGTACGACACCGACGACCTGAGGCAGATATTCCACCGC
Organism: Peptococcaceae bacterium BICA1-7; assembly: GCA_000802095.1. Lineage (GTDB taxonomy): Bacteria > Bacillota > Desulfotomaculia > Desulfotomaculales > Desulfocucumaceae > BRHc4a. The sequence goes on from JUEB01000024.1 coordinate 118,965, forward strand.
CAGGTCAATAATGACCGGGAAGTGAGTAAAGAAGTGGACAGGATGGACTTTTATTAATTGCTTATACTGAAATGCCTGTGAACATCTCGGGTCTCTATTAGCCACAGAGGACACAGAGATCACAGAGAATTTGCTCTCAGGCATTACTCTCAGGTCTGAAACCTATGAAGAAAAATAGAGAAGTTTTCTTTCTCCAATCCATTAAATTAAAACTCTTAAATCATTCAAGCAAGGCATAAAACTCTGTGATCTCTGTGTCCTCTGTGGCTTTAAAAGGACCCCAATTTTCATCTGCCTTGGTGGCCGCCGTGAAACAGCCGTGTAAAATTTTGCTGAATTGTATAGTTTCAGCGGGAGGAAAATAAAGGTTAAGATAAAATTAGAAATACAGGAGGTATTTTAAATATGACGGAAATGTTTTAAATATTATGTCATATATCAAATATATAGTGAAATAGTCCTCCCCAAGCGCATAATATGTTACAATATAACTATGTTGAATATTAAATTTATACTGGGAGTGTGAACTTATGGATCGGGAGCTTACTCTGGAACTGGTCAGGGTTACCGAGGTGGCGGCGCTGGCGTCCGCGCAGTGGATGGGGCGCGGAAAGAAAAACGAGGCGGACGGTGCTGCTGTCAACGCCATGAGGGCTATGTTTGATACCGTTTCGATAAAGGGCACAGTGGTTATAGGAGAGGGCGAGATGGACGAGGCGCCCATGCTTTACATAGGGGAAAAGGTGGGCTGCGCCGAGACTCCCGAGGTTGATGTGGCGGTGGACCCCCTGGAGGGCACCAACATACTGGCCAAGGGACTGCCCAATGCTCTGTCGGTGGTGGCTATGGCCGATAGAGGAAATCTTCTGCACGCTCCGGACATGTACATGCAGAAGATAGCGGTTGGACCAAGGGCGGCCGGTAAAATACATATAGACGACCCGGTGGAAAAAACCCTCGAAATAGTGGCCAGAGCTCATAATAAGAGGATATCGGACTGTACTGTAATGGTTCTTGACCGGCCCCGCCACAAGGAAATAATAGAGGCGGTGAGGAATGCCGGCGGACGGGTCAGGCTTATTGGCGATGGCGATGTGGGGTCGGCCATTTACACTGCCATACCTGATACCGGAATAGACCTTTGCATTGGCATAGGGGGGGCCCCCGAGGGAGTCATAGCTGCTGCCGCCCTCAAGTGCCTGGGCGGTGAGATGCAGGCCAGGCTGTGGCCCGAGGACGATGCTGAAAGAGAACGGTGCGCCAGGATGGGCATAGAAGACACCAGCAGAATACTGTACATGGATGATATGGTAAAGGGAGACGCCATATTCGCAGCCACCGGGGTAACCGACGGCGAACTGCTGAAGGGGGTTCGTATGCTGGGTAATGACCTGGCCGAGACCCACTCCCTGGTGATGCGCTACAAGAATAAAACGGTAAGGTATATTAAGGCCATACACAACCTAGCCTTCAAAGCCAACATGGTATTCGGAAGCCCAATTTTTTTTGATTGACTGACTGATTGTGATCAGGGGAATAATAGGTTATAATCCCTTTGAGGTGATACTAGTGAAATTAGACCCCAGGCTTATTCTGGTGGCTGTGGTGACAGTATCAGGCAACGCCTATGTCCAGTATCTGGCCTATGGGGATGTAAACTGGGCCAGCGCCCTGGCTATCGGGCTGGTGCTAACCGCCCTGCTGCCTCTGGTGATGAAAAAGAAAAAATAAAAAACTCTATTCAGGTTAGCGCCTCTACCGGCGCTAACTTTTTTTATCGTTAAGGAAAGCATATGCTGCTTTAAAGCACTAAAGTAAAAGCAGAGTTTTTGGGGTAGTTTTTGGGTCACTCATTGGTCGCTAAAGGGCCGGTGGAGGGGATTGAATCCGATCTCCCGGACCTCCGGCTGAACTGACTCTAAGCTCGTCGCCTACGGACTGCCGGCCGCCTCCAACGCCGCGTCCATGCGTCGATTCCGGCTGCCGTCTGCGTCCTGCAGCCGGCCCGGCATTCCGTATGGCTCTGTCGCTAAGAGTCAGTAGCAGCCTCCGGGACGTCCGCCTGGATTAAACCCCCTCCCCCTCTATGCATGCCGCTAAGAGGTCTATATTGCTGTAAGAAATGCATGCTCTCATTCTGGATTCTGGCTTCTGGATTCTGGATTCCGCCGTCTGTCAAGACGACTCCGCCCGAAAGGGCGGCTTTTTTAATGGCTTATACTGAAATGGTTATACTGCCGGAGGGACCAGGAGACAGAAGCCAAGAGACAGAATTGCGGCATGGGCAACTATCCTGAAAGCCTCTCGGGTCACTATTAGCCACAGAGGACACAGAGATCACAGAGAATAAGCCCACAGGCATTACTCTCAGGTCTGAAACCTATGTAGAAAATTAAAGAAGTTTGTCTTCTCCAATCCAATTTAATAAAAACCTCTTAAAGCATTCAAGCAGGGCTGAAAAATCTCTGTGTCCTCTGTGGCTTGAAAAGGACCCCAATTTTCATCTTCCTGGTGGCCGTTTTAGGCGATTCAGCCTGCAAGGAGGTTAAGCCGGGCGGTTTTTCCGTAAGGGCTGTTGGAAATGGAGGAAGGGGGGCCCGGTTGTTGAATTAATTACATATAAAGGCCGTCCTCCGGGCGGCAGGGAGACAGGATGTGATTTGTTGAGCCTGAGATTTATTATTGGCCGGGCCGGAAGCGGCAAAACCAGATACTGCCTGAATGAAATTAAGGCAAGAGTCAGTGGTGGAGCCACCCACCCCCTGGTGCTGCTCGTCCCGGAGCAGTTTACCTTTCAGGCGGAAAGAGATCTGATCACTGTATTGGAGACCGGAGGCATACTTAAAACAGAGGTCTTAAGCTTTCGGCGGATGGCCTTCAGGATATTCAACCATGTGGGGGGCATCACCTATCCCCACATTCATTCTGCCGGCAAGTCCATGATTATATATAGAATACTGGACAAAATGAGGGACGGCCTCAGGGTGTTTTCCAAATCAGCCGACCGGCAGGGTTTTGTAAATACACTGGCCACTATGATTACCGAGTTCAAGCGGTACAATATAACTCCTGAGACCTTAGAGATTGCAGGCAAGGGCTTTGCTGAAGACAGCCCGCTAAAGGACAAGCTGCTGGAGCTAAATTCCATCTATTCCGCTTTTGAAAAGACTATCGCTGAGAGATACAGAGACTCGGATGATGACCTGACCCTTGCCTCGGAAAAGCTTAGCTCTACTACACTGTATGATGGTGCGGAAATCTGGATTGACGGCTTTGCGGGCTTTACCCCACAGGAATACAGGGTGATCGCAGGGCTTATGAAAAAGGCGGTGCGGGTCAATATCAGCCTGTGCACCGGCAGCCTGAAGGGTGAAGGGAGCTCTGACGGGGCCGATGTTTTTTCTGCGGTGAAGGGGACCTGTAGGAAGTTTATTAAAATTGCCCGGGAATTTGGCATAAAGGTTGAAAAAGAGGTCCTTTTGGCCAAAGAGCCACTGTTCCGGTTTGCGGCCAGCCCGGAGCTGGCCCACCTGGAGAGGAATATATACTCCTATCCCTATAAAGTCTACCGGGAAAAAACCAGGGATATTTCATTGTTTTCCTCAGTCAATATATTTACAGAGATTGAGTCTGCGGCGCAGGATATTGTCCGGCTGTGCAGGGACAGGGGCCTGCGCTACCGTGATATTGCCGTGGTGGTGAGAAACCTGGCGGCCTATGAGCGGCCTGTTGAGGTCATCTTCGCAGAGTACCAAATCCCTTGTTTTATAGACAGGAAAATAGATATTACCAATAATCCGCTGGTCCGGCTCATACTGTCCATGCTGGATATTTTCAATGAGAACTGGTCCTATGAGGCAGTGTTCCGCTACCTTAAAACAGGCCTGACAGGCGTTGACAGGAGCAGTATAGACAGGCTGGAAAACTATGTTCTGGCCTGCGGCATCAGGGGCAGCCGCTGGACCGGTGAGCGGGACTGGGATATGAGCCCCGGCCTGTTTCCGGACGAGAGAGACACTGGAGAACAGAACAGGGCGCTAAGGGAAATTAATAAAACCAGATTTTATATTTGCGGGCCGCTGCTGGAATTTCGCAAGAAAACCAGGGGCAGAAAAAAGGCCTCCGAAATATGCGGAGCGCTGTACCATTTCCTTATCACCATCGGGGTGCCCGGGAGAATTGAATCCATCATTGACCAGTTCAGAGAAGGCGGGCAGCTAAGCCTGGCCAGTGAATACTCCCAGGTATGGAATATTGTAATGGAGGTCTTTGACCAGACGGTTGAGGTTATGGGAGATGAAACCTTTGGCCTGGAAAGGTTTGCAAATATTCTTAAGATAGGTCTTGGTGAATACAAGGTGGGGCTGATTCCCGCCGCCCTTGACCAGGTGCTGGTGGGCAGCGTGGAGCGTTCCAGAAGCCATCAGGTAAAAGCGCTGTATATACTTGGGGTCAATGATGGTGTGTTCCCCTCTGCGGCAGCGGAAGAGGGCATCCTTTCAGACCTGGACAGGGCTGCTCTGGGCAGTGCCGGTATTGAGCTGGCCAGTGATACTAGGACAAAGGCCTTTGACGAACAATACCTGGTATACAGGGCGCTGACCACCGCAGGAAGCTTCCTCAGGCTGAGCTGGCCTATTGCAGACCATGAGGGGCGATCCATGCGTCCGTCAATTATTGTCTCAAGGATCAGGAAGCTGTTTTTGTCCATTACCGAGGCCAGCAATATATTAAAGCCTGAATCGGCCAGGGATGAGATGGATCTGGTGACAGGAAAGACTCCGGCCTTTAAATATATGGTGTCTGCCCTGCGGCAGAAAGCGGATGGCCTGGACATAGGGCCTGTTTGGCAGGGAGTTTACCGCTGGTTTGCCGCCCGGGAGGACTGGCAGCCCCAATTGCAGTCCGCACGCTCTGCCTTCTGGATTAAAAACATAGCCCAGCCGGTCAGCAGGGACAAGATTCCCCTGCTTTACGGCAGCCCTGCCTATTCCAGCGTATCCAGGCTGGAGAAATATGCAGACTGCCCCTTCGCCTATTATGTTCAGTATGGATTGGGGGCCAGGGAGCGAAAAATATACCGGCTGAGCCCTCCGGACGTAGGCACCTTCCTGCATGCCGTTATTGAAAACTTCTCCAGGAAGGTTGCCGATCAAAATATAGACTGGCGGGAATTTGACAGGGAATGGTGTAAGGATACGGTTTCCCTGATTGTGGATGAAATGCTGGATAATATGCAGGGCGCAGGCCTTTCCGGATCGAAAAGATTCACTGCTCTTACCCTGAGGCTGAAGAGGGTAATTACAAGGGCTGTCTGGATCATCGCCGAGCATATCAGGAGAGGCAGCTTTTATCCCGTTGGCTATGAGATGGATTTTGGGGATGGAGAAAAACTTCCTCCCATTGCCATAGAACTGGAATCAGGTGAAAAGATATACCTTACCGGAAGAATCGATCGTTTGGATGCCCTGAAGGCGGAAGAGGGCACTTACCTCAGGATTGTGGACTATAAGTCGGGAAATAAGGCTTTTAAGCTGTCGGATGTATTTTATGGCTTACAGGTTCAGCTAATCACCTATCTGGATGCCATTGGGGAAAACAGCGGGCTGGACATAACACCGCCTGTTCTTCCGGGAGGAGTGCTGTACTTTAAGATTGACGACCCTATTATAAAAGGGACTGGCAGGCTCCCGGAGGAAGAAATAGAGAGATCCATCATGAGGCAGCTTAAGATGAAGGGACTGCTGCTGGCCGACGTGAAGCTGATCAGGGAAATGGATAACACCATGGAAGGGACTTCACTGATTATCCCGGCCAGGATCAATAAAGGGGATGTGCTGGGCAAATCCTCGGCAGCCTCTCCGGAGCAGTTCGGGCTGCTCAGAAAATATGTGCGGAAGCTGTTAAAGAGCCTTTGTGAGGAGATCATGAAAGGGAATACCTCTATACAGCCTTATAAGAAAAAAGGGATCACCTCCTGCAAATACTGCGGCTTTTCCGCAGTGTGCCAGTTTGATACCGCCAGAGAAGAGAACAACTTCAGGCTTTTATATGACCGTGAGGATGAAGAAGTCTGGAGGCTTTTGGGGGTAAACAGTGATGTCTGACAGTGCAAAGGTGGAAAGTGTGATGAGGGGAAATACCAACTGGACTGCCGAGCAGTGGGATGCCATCACTGAAAGGGACTGCAGCCTGCTGGTGGCTGCGGCTGCAGGAGCGGGCAAAACCGCCGTGCTGGTGGAGAGAATTATCCGGAAGATAACAGACCCCGATAATCCCGTAGATATTGACAGTCTTTTGATAGTGACCTTTACCAATGCGGCGGCCACTGAAATGAGAGAGAGAATTGCCGGGGCCATAGCGGCGGTTTTGGAGAAAAATCCCGGCTCAAAAAATATTCTAAGACAGCTGGCCTTATTAAACAAGGCCAGCATCACCACCATTCACTCCTTTTGCCTGGAGGTGATCCGCAGCAATTTCCAGAGCATCAATATAGACCCGGGCTTTAGGATTACCGATGAAACCGAGGCCGCGCTGATGAAGCTGGAGGTTTTACAGGAGCTGTTCGAGGACCAGTATGAGCAGGAAGATAATAAATATTTCTTCGATCTGCTGGAGTGCTATGGAGGGAACAGGGATGACCAGGCGCTGCAGGACATGGTCTTAAGCCTGCACAGCTTTATACAGAGCAGCCCGTGGCCGGAAAAGTGGCTTGCTGAGATGACCGGGGGCTTTAATGTCTCCGAAGGGCTTGATTTTGGAGAAACCCCCTGGGGGCAGGTGCTCATTGGCTCAGTCAGGTTTGAGCTTGGCGGCCTGAAAGAAATGCTGGCCCGGGCGTTAGATATTTTAAGGAATGCCCGGGGCCTTGAAAAATACGTTGGCGTCTTCCAGGAGGACCTGTCTGAACTGGAGGCTCTATTGAAGGTCTGCGAAGGTGAAAGCGGCACAAAGTGGGATACAGTGTATAGCGCCCTCCAAAACCGGGAATTCAGGCGCCTGCCTTCGGCGGCCAGGGATGCCGACAGTGAAAAGCAGGATTATGTTAAAAAAATAAGGGATGACGTTAAGGCCGGAATAAGGAAAATAAAAGAAAAAAATATTACTGCCGGTTCCGCTGAAATATTAAATGACCTCAAAGCCATGTACCCGGTGATAAAGTGCCTGGCAGGGCTGGTGTCGGATTTTAGCAAAAGGTACGCCGCCAGGAAAAGCCAAAAATCGGTGGCTGACTTTAATGACCTGGAGCACTTCTGCCTTGAAATTCTGTCGGAACGGGATGAGCATGGCCACATCAGGCCCTCCGGGGCAGCTCTGGGCTACCGGGAGCGGTATGCGGAAATTCTTGTGGACGAGTACCAGGACAGCAACCTTATACAGGAAATAATGATCAACATGGTTTCCCGGGAGGACACCGGCAGGCCCAATGTGTTTATGGTGGGAGATATTAAGCAGAGCATATACCGGTTCAGGCAGGCCAGGCCGGAGCTGTTCCTTGATAAGTACAGCAGGTATTCCACCGGGAAAGGAAATTCCCATAGAAAAATACTGCTGTTTAAGAATTTTCGAAGCCGTAAAGAGGTAGTGGAGGCAGTCAATTTCATATTCCGGCAGATCATGTCGGCCAGTGTGGGAGAGCTGGACTATACCGATATTGAAGCCCTTAATCCGGGGGCGTCTTTCGCAGAGAATGACAGTGAGGCCAGGGTGGTGGGGGGAGAGGCCGAGCTTCACCTGATTCAGACCGGTGGCAGCGGTGACATCTTCTCTGAGGAGGAGTCAGACTCTGAAGAGCAGGAGTCCGGTGAGGATCAGCCCGGGGATGAGGAAATGCTGGACAGCATTCAGTGTGAGGCCCGGCTTGCCGCCAGGCGGATAATGGAGCTTATGCAGCCGGATGATCAGGGCAGAGAATTCTGTGTATATGATCAGGGAAGGCAGGAATACCGGAGGGCAGACTACCGGGATATAGTTATACTTTTACGCACCATGAGGAGATGGTCTGATGTCTTTATGGAAGAGCTGGCCCTGCAGGGAATCCCAGCCTTTGCGGATACAGGCGCAGGTTTTTTTAAAACCTCCGAGGTGCAGGTAATTCTGTCGCTGCTGCAAATAATTGACAACCCTCTGCAGGATATCCCACTGCTGTCGGTGATTCGTTCACCTATTTTTTCTTTTTCAACCGATGAGCTGGCTGATCTGCGCCTGGCCGACAGGAAGGCAGCGCTTTATAATGCCCTTCAGGTATTGGCGGAGGGCAGTGAAGGCCCGGCGTCAAAAAAGGCAGCCTCATTTTTGCGTGATCTGCAAAGGTGGAGGGACATGGCGCTGTATATGTCCACCGACCAGCTGCTGTGGCGGCTCTATAATGAAACAGGCTATTTTGGAATGGTGGGGGCCATGCCGGCAGGGGAGCAGCGGCAGGCCAACCTGCGCATTTTATTTGAGAGGGCCAGGCAGTTTGAAGAAACCAGCTACAAGGGTTTGTTCAATTTTATAAACTTTGTGGACAAATTAAAAGGCAGCAGAGGGGACCTGGGGAGCGCCAAAATACTGGGAGAGAATGATAATGTGGTGCGCATCCTGAGTATCCATAAAAGCAAGGGACTGGAATTTCCGGTGGTGATACTTTCGGGCTGCGGGAAGAAATTCAACCTGCAGGACATGAATAAAAGTATTTTGCTTCACCAGGAGCTTGGCCTGGGCCCTGATGTGGTTGACCACAGGCTGAGGCTTTCCTACCCCTCCGCTCCCAAGCAGGCTATCCGGGAGAGGCTGAAAGCAGAAACACTCTCCGAGGAAATGAGGATACTCTATGTGGCCCTGACCAGGGCCAGGGAAAAGCTTATCATCACCGGAGCGGTCAGTGATGTTCCCAGGGCCGTGGCAAAATGGGCCAGGTGTGCCGGTGTCCCGGAGAACAGGCTGCCGGCCCATGAAATGCTTAAAGGAGGCCGTTATCTTGACTGGATTGGCCCTGCCCTGCTAAGGCATAAAGACTGCGGGGGCTTAAGGGAAAGCGCCGGAATGGGCAGCCAGTTCCAGGGACTTCTGATGGAAGACCCCTCTGAATGGGGCATCCGGATATGGAATAAAAGCGATGTATTGGGCGGCCAGTCAGCCGTAGAGCAGGACCAGGGCCAGTTTATCCAGTGGCTGGAAGGACTGGAGACGGCAGAGGTGACCGGTGCATTACAGGAAGAAATACACAGAAGACTTAGCTGGGAATACCAGTACCAAAAGGCCTCCCGGGTGCCTGCCAAGGTTTCGGTAACCGAGCTGAAAAGGCGTTTTGACGCCCAGCTTATGGAGGAGGCCGGCGCCTTTTCCCCAATCCTTCCGGCTCTGGTCAAAAAGCCCCTTTTCCTGGAGGAGAAGAAGGGCCTCAGCCCCGCGGAGGCCGGGACCGCCCTGCACTTTGTCATGCAGACCTTAAATTACAGGCAGGCTGAAATTGAAGCCCAGATAGAGGATATGGTGGACAGGGACCTTCTCACAGAGCAGCAGGCCCGGAGCGTGGACCCGGACAAAATAAGGCGCTTCCTTGAATCACCCCTGGGGGTGAGGCTCCTTGCCTCGGACAGTGTCTACCGGGAAATGCCCTTCAATATGGAGATACCCTGCCAGGAGCTGTACCGGGATATGTTAGACGAGGCCTTCCAGGGAGAGACCCTGCTGCTGCAGGGAGTAATCGACTGCTACTTTGAGGAAGAGGATGGCCTTGTGCTGCTGGACTACAAGACCGACTATGCCCCCGCCGGCAGGGTGGAAGCCATCAGGGAAAGGTACCGGCCCCAGATCAGCTATTATACCCGGGCTTTAGAGCTGCTCACCGGGAAGAAGGTTAAGGAGAAATATATTTATCTTTTCTGGAATGGGGAAGTGCTGGAATACTAGCTTATAGGTGATGCTCTCCGGTCGGAATACAGGAGACAGAATACAGGAGACAGGAGGGCCGGGCATTTCTAATATGCCGGTTGATGCTTTAATGTTATTGAAATTGGATCGTGAAGTAAATCCCATAAGGAAAAAAGAATTGACACTCCGGCTGTCCGGGATTATACTAAATCTATAAAACTTTAGCACGGTAAAGCGATAACATATTAATTGATTAAAGAGATTCAGGAGGAGTACATATGAGTAAGCTGAGACTGGGAATACCGAAGGGGAGCCTGCAGGAGGCCACCTTCCAGCTTTTTAAGAGGGCCGGGTTCAATATAACGGTAAGGAGCCGGTCATATTTTCCGGCCATCGATGACCCGGAGATAGAGGTGGTGCTTATGCGCGCCCAGGAGATACCCAGGTATGTAAATGAGGGAGTGCTGGACGCGGGACTGAGCGGGCTGGACTGGATACTGGAAAATGACGCCGACGTGGTGGAAGTGGCCGACCTGGTTTACTCCAAGCAGACCAATAACCCCATCCGGCTGGTGCTGGCCGTGGCCAACGACAGCAATATAAAGACCGTTAAAGATCTCCAGGGCAAGAGGATAGCCACCGAGCTGGTCAGGGTGACCAGGAAATACCTGGAGGATAACGATGTGGGAGCCATGGTTGAATTCTCCTATGGGGCCACAGAGGTCAAGGTCCCGGACCTGGTAGACGCCATCGCCGACCTTACCGAAACAGGCAGCTCTTTAAAGGCCAACAACCTGAGGATAATAGCCACCATACTGACATCCAACACCAAGCTGCACGCCAACAGAAAGTCCTGGGCAGACCCCTGGAAGAAAGAGAAGCTGGAAAACCTCTCGGTCCTCCTGCAGGGAGCACTGCGGGCCGACTCCCAGGTGGGCCTTAAAATGAATGTGCCCGGAGACAAAATAAAAGACGTCCTCTCGGTCCTCCCGGCCATGAAGCACCCCACTGTCTCCCAGCTTTTCAACAGCGACTGGGTGGCCATTGAGACCGTGCTGGACGAAAGAACCGCCCGGGACCTGATCCCCTCCCTGAGGAAAAAAGGCGCCCAGGATATAATAGAGTACCCCCTGAATAAGGTCATCCCGTAAGACCGAAGGAGACAAGACGCTCTTGGCCACAGAGGATAGAAAATATACTGTGCATGTCATCCTTGCAGGTATTTTTAAAGCCACAGAGGACACAGAGGACACAGAGTTTTTTAGCTCTGCTTGTATGCTTAAAAATAAATAAATTGAGACGGCTGATAACGGTTTCCAAATTATCGGTTTCTTGCTAAGCCAATTCTCTGTGATCTCTGTGTCCTCTGTGGCTGATAAAGACCTGAGAGCCTCTAAATACCGGCTTAGTACGGGCAGTTATTAATTTAGACGCTCACGGAGCACGTGTTTCATCAGTTTGCCCACTCCATTCCTGGGGAGGGAGTCCAGGAAAACCACCTCTTTTAAGGACTTGAATTTGGCCAGCCTGTCCCGGCAAATTCCAATCACATCATCTTCGTTCAGATCTGACTCTGGTGATTTCACCACGAAGGCCACAGGAATCTCTCCCCACTTTTGATCCGCTTTACCCACCACAGCCACATCGGCAATACCGGGATGCTGGATAATCACAGCCTCCAGTTCGGCAGGGTAGATATTTTCTCCGCCGCTGATAACCATATCCTTAAGGCGGTCAACTATGTAGATAAAACCGTCGGTATCCTTTATTCCCAGGTCGCCGGAGTAGTAGCAGCCATTTGCCAGAACAGCGGCCGTGGCTTCAGGGTTGTTCCAGTAGCCCTTGAAGACCTGGGGCCCCATGACGCAGATTTCACCAATTTCACCGCTGGGTAGCTCCTTGCGGGTTTCCGGGTCAACTATTTTTACATCACCGTGAAAAACCGGTTTTCCCACCGAGGTGTGCTTATCCCAGCCCATGTCGTGAGTCCAGAAGGTCAGTGCGCCGGAATATTCTGTTAGGCCCAGGACATTTTCCACTTCTATTCCCATTTTTTTGTACTCAATAAAGATTTGCTCCGGTACTATAGAACCCCCGCAGACAATGTGTTCCAAGGAAGACAGGTCTTTTTTGTCCAGGCCGGGAACTCTCAGCATGGCAGCGGTCATAACAGGCACCGTCATCATGAGGGTGATGCGTTCCTTTTCCACCAGATCCCATACCATTACCGGGTCGAAATCGGCTAAAAATACGGTGGTAACGCCGCAGTGGATATTGGTCATCATGGGAGCAAGGCCCCCGATGTGAAAGAGAGGGGCGATGGAAAGAAACCGGTCCTTGTATTTCCAGCTGATGGTATGGCAATGCCCCGCCGTAACAAAAAACAGGTTGCTGTGAGTGAGCATAGCCCCCTTCGGCCTGCCGGTGGTTCCGGAGGTATACATTATAATAGCCGTGTCATCACCTCCGGACACAAATAAGGGCTCGTCAGCGGGACTTTCAGCCAGTGCCTCCTCAAAGGAGATGTCTTTACCCTGACCGCCGATGCAAATGAATTCACGGGCCCCGGTTTGGGAGCGGATCTGGTCCACCACCGGCGCAAATTCTTCATCGTAGATAAGGCAGGCCGCGCCGCTGTTATTCAGTATGTACTCAATTTCGGCTGGGTGGAGTCTCCAGTTAAGCGGCACAGTAATGGCGTCTGCCTTTGCTATGGCAAAAAGTGCGGTCACATACTGGTTTCTGTTTTTGCCCAGGATAGCCACCCTGTCTCCCGGATAAATGGACTTTGCCTTAAGGTAGTGGGCCAGTTGATTGACCCTCTGATTAGCCTGCCTGAAGGTATAGCGGTCCCCTTGATCTACAAAGCACTCCAGTTCTGGTGATAAATACGCCCGGTTGGCCATCATGCCACCGATGTTAATATTGGAATTCATAGCAATCCCCCTTATAGGTGTTGATTATAGACTATGTTCCACCTCGTTTAGTGCATTTAACTGGTATTCATGGAATAGATCATGACAAAAACTGTCCCAGTGATGGTAGACTTTTATGGATTGTTCATTTACCTCCAGATCGGGATAGGCCAGCAATTGGCTTATTTCCTGCTGGTATTTTTGAATGACTGCCGGATCGGACCCCTTCAGTATGCTGGCAATAAAGTCACTGGCCGGGTACCAGCCGGCCGCCCTTTGAAGGTCCCTGGAGATCTGCATGATCAGAACATTTCGGGGGCCTTCCCATAGTTCGTTTACCGCTGAATCACGGTAAAGCCTGGGCAGGGCCGAAAAATCCTCCATCACCCCGTGGCCGCCGAACAGTGACATGGACAGGCGGATGACATCTGTGCTGTCCCAGGAGGCGGCAATCTTTTGCAGCATGATCAGCTCCCGGATATCGAACTGCTTCTTTTTACTCTCCTGGCCATCACCTCCTGGCAGGCCGCGTGGCTGTTCACTCTCCATTTGCAAAAACTGCTGGTATACCTTAAAAGCGCCTGCTACTGTTTGTTTGGTAAGGCGGTCAATTTTTTGCACCTGGCCGGCCACCAGTGGAAACTGACCTATTTTTCTGTCGAAGGCTTCCCGGAATTCCGCGTATTGTTTGGCTTCCCTGGCTGCGCGGGTCATAAAGCCGGCTGCAGAAAGGCCTACGGTCAGCCTTGAATAAGTCAGAACGATGCCAACCACATTGGCCACTCCCCGGTCCAGAGGCCCCACAGGATAAGCCAGCGCTCCATTGAAGGTAATCTCGGCGGTGGTCAGCTCGCTGGTGCCCATTTTCCACTTAATGCGGTCAATGGTATAGCCGTTGCGGATTTCCTTTTCTTTGTTCCCGGGCAGCCAGGAGGGAACCACAAAAAGGGCCACCTTCTCGGACCCAACCGGCTTGGCGGTAACGATGGCGTAGTCGGCATGGGTGGCGGAGCAAAAAAACTTATTCCCGTATAACCTCCACTGGCCTCCCTCCTGTACGGCCTCCAGAACATTGGCGGGAACATCCGAGCCTCCCTGGATTTCCGAGAGGTACTGCGCCCCGATGGCAAAGTCACCATCAATTCCCTCCCGGCAGTGGCGGAGTATTTGCCGGGTTTCTTCGGTGCCGGCATTTTTTTTCAGTATCTCCACCATGCCCTCGGTACAGGTAATGGGGCAGGCTATGCAGGCCTCACCGTTTTGGTAGATGATGTACATTTTTACCAGCTTAACCCACGGAGATGTGCTGCTGGAGAAAATGGCCTCGGAGAATATTTCCTTTTCCATAATCTCAGTCTCAGCAGGGCGAACGATGCGGTCAATCCTGTGCTTATGCCCGTCGTAGTGAACCATATAGGGGCGCTTCTCAGGGCAGGCAATGGAATCCGCCATTTTCCTCCAGCGAAAAGAGGCTTTTCGGGAAACAGCCCGGGCCTCCCGGTCTACACTTTGCCAATCTTCACCGGCAAAGTGCCTGATCACCTTTTGAATAAAGGGATCATCGGCATAATAATCCACACTTTCCCGCCATTGCAGGAATTCGTCAAAATTATAGGGATAATTTCGGTCCGGAAATGACATGACTTCAACCTTCCTTCTGATAATGAATGAAATTCAGTAATTAGCGCTTTTGAGAACACTGGTGTAATAAATGTGATAAATATTACACCATTTATATTCAATTATAGGAGCCGGACCTCTCCCGGTCAAGGTCAATTTTGCGCTTTCTTAGATGAAAAACCATTTAAACAACAGACTCGAGGCTCTTCTGGAAAATTTACGCAGCTGTGCGGGATTTGCGTTTGCTGATAATATATATTACAATTCCAGATAAATAGCCTGATCAAAATTATAAGAGGAGGCCTCCGCCTCCCACTTGTTAAGGTATTGAATTCAGTATAATATTTATTATGTGTGAGTAATAAATTCTGTAATTTTCTTTTAATGGAGAGCATCATGAAATACAGGGAAATAGGCTACAGAATTACCATAGCAAGAGAAGAAGCGGGTTTAAACCAGAAGGAGCTGGCCGAAATACTGGGTCTATCCCAGGCTACTCTTTCCAATTATGAAAAGGGTAAACGCCGGGTATACCTGCCTCAGCTTCAAAAAATGGCCGATGCGCTGGGGAAGCCTCTGGATTACTTTTCCCAGCCCATCGATGTTGATTTGCACCACCCGGGGGCCGGGTACAGTGAGGTCAAAGAATTGCTGCAGATTATGAACGAATTAAGCGATTTGCCCCAAGAAGACCGCAAATCTGTGGTGGACTATATTCGGTGGTTAAAATCCCGGAAAGGGGAGTGAGGGCATGATAGGATTCTCCATGACTGAAGAACAAATAGAATTGGTGGAGTTGGTGCGATCTTTATTGCGGGAGGAGATATATCCCACTGTTCTGAAGACGGATCAGAAAAACGATGAAATCTTTGACTGGAGCTATATCCGGGTGCTGGCCCGGCACAACCTCATAGCCCCTTTGATTCCAAAAGAATACGGCGGGCGGGGGCTTGATTTTGTAACCACCTCTCTGATCATCGAGGAAATAGCCGCGGTTTGTGCCGGGCTGGCAGCCTGTATGGTGGGGACTTTACACGGCCTCCTGCCTATTATACTTGCAGGCAGTGAAGATCAAAAGAGAAGGTTTCTTCCCCTGTTTGTGGAAAGAGAGGCGTCCCTGGCCTCTTTCGCCCTGACCGAGCCCAAGGGAGGCTCAGATATTGAACGGCTGGAGACCACCGCCCAGTTGCGGGACGGGTGTTATTACATACAGGGTATAAAGGATTATGTAATTAACGGAGCCGTTTCCAATTTTGTCACGGTATGCGCCAACGGCGGGAAAAACCGGCGGGCAGCCTGCCAGTTTTTTGTAGTGCCCCGGGAACAGGTTAAGGTAAATAAAAACAGGAAAACCCTTGGGATCAGATATGCCAACACAGCCCAGCTGCACTTCCAAAATGCCTGCGTATCCAATAATAACCTGGTGGGGGATATTGACGGCGCATACCTGCTTTTAAACCATACACTGGATCTGGGCCGGCCCCTGATCGGGGCTATTGAGGTGGGCATAGCGAGGGCCGCGTATGAACTGGTGCTGGCCTATGCCCAGGAGAGGGAACAGTTTGGAAGGCCTATCTTTTCCAACCAGGGTGTATCCTTTCCACTGGTGCGCATGGCTACTTCCATCGATGCCGCGCGCCTGATGGTCTGGAGAGCATGCTCGCTGATAGATCAGGAAGGAGATTACACCAAGGCGTCCTCTATGGCCAAACTATTTGCCAGCGAGGCCGGGCAGTCCGTTACCGCCCGGGCCATAGATATAATGGGGGCCTTTGGTTACACCGAGGAAAGCCTGTTGAACGTCTATTTCAGGGACGCCAAAGTATGCAGCATAGTTGGGGGAACAGACAACGTGCAGCAAATGATTATCGCATCGCTTTTGTAAAAAAGGTCCTTTTGAGCCAGGGACAAAGAGTGGTTTTGGGGACAGGCATTTTAATAAACCACAGAGGGCACAGAGGACACAGAGGTTTTTATGCCCTGCTTGAATGCTTTGAAAGGTTTTTATAAAATGGATTGGAGAAAGAAACTTGCTTAATTTTCCACATAGGTTTCAGGCCTGCCTTTAGAGCAAATTCTCTGTGATCTCTGTGACCTCTGTGGCCAATAAAGGCCCGGGTTATTTCCATGGTTAGACAGGCAAAGTCCTTCCAGGTTTTGGGGAGGATTTTTGTATTTCAGGAAGAAGCAGTGATCAAAAGTCAAAAAAGTTTGTTCATCAAGGAGTAATAATGAAAGTAAAGAATGATGTGCACGAGAGAAAACAAATACTTATCGAAATGACTGCAGGCTTCTGCGACAAAAAACTTGATAGCGAATACCGTGAGCTGTGCGAAAAGCTTATCAGCAAGATGGCCAGAAAGAGGCAGGTCCCTTTTCTTGCCGGAAAGCTGGAACTCTGGGCGGCGGCGGTTGTTCATGCCCTGGGCTACATTAATTTCCTGTTTGAAAAGGACGCATATCCTTCTATTTCCAGGGATGACATTTGCGGATATTTTAAAACCTCAAAAAGCTCAACAGTGCAGAAATCAAAGCTAATCCGCGATATGTTTAAATTGTCCTACTTTGACCCGGAGTTTTCCACGGCCCAAACCGCCCGGAGCAATCCACTTTCTGATATGATCAATATTAACGGCCTTTTTGTGCCCCAGGCGCTGCTTAAATCCCTAAGCGGGACTGCTGTCACTGAAAAGGCTGAAAAGAAGGAAAGGCATTTGAGGCTGGTCGTTAACAAAAGCGCAGACAGTGAAAAAAACCAAAAGGAAACAATGTACATTATAAAAGTTACCCTGAAAGACTGCCGGCCCCCGATCTGGCGTCGGTTCCAGATCTCCGGCAGCAGCACACTGTACAAGCTGCACAGGGTGCTGCAGGTGGTTATGGGCTGGGAAAACAGCCACCTGTACCAGTTTTGTATTAAAAAGGTTTTTTATAGTGACCCGGACCCGGGATATGGAATTGAAAACGCCAAAAAGATAAGGCTGGATCAGTTGGCCGGGGCCAGGGACTCATTTACCTATGAATACGACTTTGGCGACGGCTGGAATCACAGCATCCAGGTGGAAAAAGTGCTGCCCGCCCAGGAAAAGGAAGCCCCCCGGTGCCTGGCCGGCGCCAGGGCCTGCCCCCCGGAGGACTGCGGCGGCCCGTGGGGCTATGGAGAAATACTTGAGGCTATAAATGACCCTGAACATGGGGAAGATGAGATGCTGGAGTGGGTCGGGGAGGACTATGATCCGGAGGCCTTTGACCTGGATCAGGTGAACAGGGGGCTGAAAAGGCTGAAGTGCTAGGTGGAGGCCGCAGAGGATAAATTAACTGTGCATGTCATTCTTGAGGGTCTTTTTTGAGCCACAGAGGGCACAGAGGACACAGAGAAAAACATAATAGGCACTACTATCAGGTCTGTATGGTGATTTTATAATTCGGGAAGTTATGCCGGTCGAAAGCCTAATGCCCAGCCGGGTATCATTGAATATCCGTAAAAAGTGCCTAAATTCCTAAAAGCTTAATGCTTGGTTAAGGTGCGAAAACAGAAGGAGGGCCAAAAGTGGAGTTGGGGAAAAGTTATGAGGAAATTTCGTTAGGAGATAAAGCCACTTTTACAAAAACTGTAACTGAGGCCGATGTGGTTATGTTTGCCGGTATATCCGGGGACTTTAATCCGGTACATATAAACAGTGAATACGCTAAAACAACTCAATTTAAAGAAAGAATCGCTCATGGACCTTTAACCCTTAGTCTGATAGCTCCGGTTATCGGAATGATTCTTCCCGGCCTGGGTTCAATATTGCTGGATATTCAGGCGCGTTTTCAATGCCCGGTAAGAATAGGGGATACAATCACTGCAGAAGCTGAAGTGTCAGAAAAACTTGCTAAGAATAAATTTGTCAGGTTTAAGATTCGTTTCACCAATCAGGAAGGGGTTGAAGTGATCACAGGCAGTGTACTTGTGCTTCCACCTTCAAAAGATTGAATGAAGTGGAGGAATGGAAAATTTTTTTCAGGCTTGCGTGCAAGTGGGGAGATAAAGTCTGCAAATAGCCAGGGAATGGTGACAAACATCCGCGAATATTTAATGCTTAGTTAACCAATTGACCTGGGGAAGATGAGGCCCTGGCCTGGGTCGAAGGGGACTATGATCCAGAGGCGGATCAGGTGCAAGGGGCTGAGAAGGCTGAGGTGCTAGGTTGGAGGCCGCAGAGGATAAAGTTAACTGTTCATGTCATCCTTGCGGGTCTTTTTTAGCCACAGAGGGCACAGAGATCACAGAGAAAAACATAATAGGCACTACTATCAGTTCTGTATGGAAATTTTACAATTTGATAGTTATGCCAGTCGAAAGCTCCAGTGCCTGGCCGGAGAAAGGGCCTGCCTGCCGGGCCGATCTTATTGGCTTTGGGGCGGAATAGTGATTGCTATTATTGAATATCTGTAAAAAGGGCTAAATTCCATATAACTTAATTACTGAGAATCCCAGTGACCCCAGAGTTGACAAGGCACGAGGGGGATGTTTTTGCAGCGAAGCGGATGTTCCGAAGGTTATTATCTGACTCTTAGCGACAGAGCCGTACGGACCGCCGGGCCGGATGGACGCATCCGGCAGCCCTAACCGACGCATGACGCGGCGATGCAAATACATCCACCAGCCCCAAAGCGACCCTAATAAGCTGATTTATGTGCTCTAATGCCAATGATGTCAATTGACGGCCCCCAATATACATGTGGGGGAAAGTTGAGTTAATAACTTAGTTAACCGGTACCAATTGGCCCTAGTAAAGCGGGAAGGCCTCAGCGCGATATACCTAGGGTTTTCCTAATGCGATTTCAATTACTTTCCGATGTTAGCAATTTTCAAAACCCTGTGCATAGAACAGATGAGAGTATTATTGTACATTGTTCTATTTTACCACTGCACACGCAAAGTGCGCATGCTCGCATGCATGATAAAAATCAGTACGTCCCATAAAGTGACGAACTTCGATATCCCACGGGCTTAAATCCTCTTCGAGACGTAAACCTAGACGGTCCAGTTCCGCAGCGAGCGTGGACGGCTCAAAGCCCGCTATCATAATCTCGCCCTTCTGCTGCGCAAACCCCAGCATTCCTTGCACGCGTGGAGCCGCTTTTTCAGGAACAAATGCTTCTTTATCCAAATAATCAAAAATAACCAAGCTGCCCGTAGGAGAGACTTTGGCGATGGTCTTCAACATTGCAAATACAACGTCTTGGGGCAAGTAATAGGAAACGCCCAGCCAGCTAAAAAAGGTCAACGCCTGTGGGTCATATGGCGAGCGTTTTAAGGCCTCTGAAAAGCTATCTTTAGTAAAATCTACCGGAACAAAGTGCAGTTGTTCAGGAATCTCCCAGCCCAACTCGGTAATCCTATTACGCTTGAAATCCTGTGTCGCCGGATGGTCAATCTCAAATATCTGAAGCTGCTCTACCAATTCCTTACGCCGAAACGCAAAGGTATCCATCCCTGCCCCGAGAATCACATACTGCCGCACTCCTTGTCTTACAGTCTTCTCAAGGATTTCTTCCGTATATTTTGCACGGCTGAGGGTGATAGGTGTGCCCGCTAAGGTTTGCATCAACCACGCCAAGGCGGTCGCTTGGTCAGGAAACACCGAAGTATATGCGGGGTTAAACGCTTTAATAATATTCATCATTTGTTGGCCTAAAGACGTACGTTCTTCCTCATTAAAAAAACCCCAGGCCAAAAAGTCATCAAATATTTTCGGTTCATCATGTGTAGCATGGTAAGCCCGAAAGTAGGTGGTCCACAAAGCCATACTACTAACTTGGTTCTCTTTCATTAAAACATCCTCCCTTAATACTCTTCAATTACCTTTAGATATCTTCATGTTTCTTAGAATTTCACTTTGTTTTCGGATAGCCCATCTCTTGTTATTTACATCAATGTGTAATATGGATGACGGTGTGTAACCTTACCCAAGACCGCGTCTTTTTTGTATTATGGCCAGTGGGATTCCACATCGTCTCCCGGCAGCAAACCTCCCATGTCTTCCTGGGTCTTCGCCCTAAATCCCTTCGTCCTGCCTATCCAAGAGGTGGAACGTCAGTCATGCTCCTAAACTGGGTCTATGCCCTCATGGTAAAATTCAACCTGACTGTCCCGGCTCCAGTTTTCAAAGTGCGTTCAAAGCCTGTGGATAATTGTTTGGGGTATTCACATCTTCGTCTGGACGGCTGCGGCGCTTTTCACCCTACGACGATATGCAATGTTGTTTACATCGTTTGTCAGAATGTCTCCAAATTCTTTATGCAGCTGCTTTCACGACTGTTGAATGATGGCAATCATGGAACAGCCCATGTCTCAATCGCTTCCGCCCCCGGTGACTGATAGTGGTCTTTCCTTTGTGCTTGCCGGAGCTGTTCTCTACCAGGTTGCAACCGGCCAGTTTTTGTATCTGACTTGGGTGTTCAAACCTGCGGATATCACCAGTTTCACCGACAAAGGTGGCAGCCGTAACCAACCCCACTCCCTTGATCTGGTTTTGTACCTCTCTTTGCTGGATCAGCACATTACCATTGTATTGATGGGCGTCTCTTTTTTCAAAGGTCGTTTTCAATGATTTCAGGAATGCTCCACACATAATTCGTTTTTCGTTTTTAGCCATTTCGGTAGAAAGGAAGATTATTCCTGCGACTATCTTAAAGAAAAATTCGACAAGGGATCCCAGGGGGGGCAGGCCTGAAACCTTGACACTTTGTGTGACTTTCTTATATTTTCCTCCACGCCTTCTTTCCCTCGGGCCAACATCTTGGATACTGCGGATTCAGTAATGATAATTACTTCTGCTAACTCACGTTTCTGGTATATTCCTACAAAAGTATACCAGGATTCTCAAGTATTCAGGCCTGACCCCTTTGTCTCTGCACACAAGTACATCGATAACCTCCATTTTTACTCCTCTTCTGTGGGAGGAATTTTGCACAATTTAACAAAGAATGCTTTCTCTAATTTTCTCGCCAGTTCGATGCTGCGTATGTTTTTTTCTTCCTGCGTGAGGGTCAGATCGTTTCGCACTTACTCAATCTCTTTGATTGTTTTTCTGCGCAACTCTTCCAGTGGAAAACATTTGATCTCGGAGAAAAATTAAAAGAATTACGCAAATAACGAAATCTCAAGCAAGAAGAACTTGCTTTAATTCTAAATGTTGACAGAACTACTGTTTCCAATTGGGAAAGAGGAGAGAAAAAGCCAAGTATAGATATACTTATAAAACTGCGCTCCATATATGGCCTTACTAAGGATGAAGTTGTAGGTTTAAAGAATGATAATCCCAAGAGTGATATTAATCTTTGCTCTTATATCAGATCCTGTTGTCAAATTGCTCTCTGAAAAAACCGGCATTCCCCCCAGAACAATCTCTGCATTTATAAGGGCATTAAAAACTGATCACGAAAAATAGAACCCACGCACCCCATAATCTGCAAGGGTAGCCGAAATCCAACCCCATAACCCCGGCCAATGTCAAAAAGGTCATCTTGATAATAAATACGTTGGAAGAGTTTAAAAAAGAAGGCTGAAAAATAGCCTTCTTTTATATTATAGCCGTCATTATACGAGGGACTATATCTGAATGGTCCCAATAACTTAATATCTCAACTTTCGCAGGACAAAAATTGACTTAAAACCTTGATATTCCTAAACTTTCTCTATGAAATAAAGAAAAACACCCCTAACTTTTGGTAAAATAGAATCACCACAAAACCACTCCACCAAAGGCAGGCTGGGTCAGGTAAAATATGTTAATTTTGAAACAAAAATTGGAGAGTTAACATGCCAAGAGTCATTAGAGATAAGGGAGTTTTCTTGCCGGTTAGCGGAGCACCAGAATTCTCGTTTAATTTGCAATACTGTTTTTTGTGAAACCTATTGACAAGTAAACGCACGTTGACTATAGTAATAGTGAACGGCAGTTTACTGCATGGGGAGGATTTTTAGATGGCCGACACAAAAGAAAACATTTTGCATACTGCGCTTCGTTTGTTTGCGCGGGATGGATATGAGGCCGCTTCGGTCAGCGATATTGCCGGGGAGCTTGGCATGACAAAAGGGGCTTTATACAAGCACTATAAGAATAAGCGGGATATATTCGACAACATTGTGGAGCGTATGTATCAGATTGATGTTGAAAGAGCGAAAAAGTATGAAGTGCCGGAGGAAACATTTGATAAATCACCGTCCGCCTACCGCAATACTGCTGTGGATAAAATCAAGGTTTTCATCGAGGCGCAGTTTCATTTTTTGACGGAGGACGAATTTGCCAGTAATTTCCGAAAAATGTTGACTTTGGAGCAATACAGAAACCCGGAAATAACGGAACTGTATCAAAAATGCCTTGTAAGCGGGCCGGTCAGCTATATGGAAGATTTATTCCGTGAAATGATGGAACAAGGTATTTGGAACAAAAGCAACCCGAAACAGCTTGCGCTTGAGTTTTACGCGCCGTTTTATTTGTTGTTAAGCATTTCAGATACAACGTCTGACCAGAAAGAGGCCGCTAAGCTATTAGCGGCGCACATTGAGCGGTTTATAGAAAAGAACTCCGCCCCACGGAAACAAAAGGAGTAATTGGTGTGACACAAATTAACATGACCGCATTTGGTAATCGACACGCCTGGTATGCGTGAACTTGGACTATGGAACGCCGCCGAGGGGTTAGACAAAAGGTATAATTAGAAGATAAGGAGTATGACAATGGAAGAAATAACAATCCACGAATTTGATTTTGCCCTCATCAATGAATTTTTCACAGAGCTTGAACGGCAGGGACCCGGCAGCCCCGAAGAAACCATCAGGGCATTAGGTTTTATCGGCAATCTTTCAAACAAAACAAAAATTGCCGATTTAGGCTGCGGCACAGGCGTTCAAACAATGGTTCTGGCACAAAATACAGAAGCAACCATCACCGCCCTCGACCTTTACGCCGGCTCGATTGATAAACTTAACGCAACAGCCGGAAAACTTGGTTTGCAGAACAGGGTAAAAGGTATTGTCGGTTCAATGGATAATTTGCCGTTTCAGAATGACGAATTTAATCTTATATGGTCTGAGGGGGCTATTGCCAATATAGGTTTTGAAAAAGGCTTGAATCACTGGAAGGGCTTCCTCAAAAAAGATGGTTATATTGCCGTAACATATGAGTCATGGTTTACAGATGAGCGCCCCGCTGAAATTGAGAAGTGGTGGTTGGACGCAGTTCCTGAAATTGGCACAATAGGGTATAATATTTCCATCATGCAAAAAACAGGTTATATTCCTGTTGCCGCATTTACGCTGCCTGAAAATTGTTGGATAGACAATTATTTTATTCCGCAAAAAGCAAGGCAAGAGGAATTCTTGAAAAAACATGCGGGAAATAAAACCGTTGAGGATATGATTGCATTTATGAGGCGTGAGGCAGACTTGTATTCAAAATACAAACAGTATTATGGATATGTATTTTATATTGGGAAAAAGATGTAAAATAATAATGGTTTACGCCGCTACTTCGTATACCAGACCAGAAACTGCTTCGCCGCCATTTCCGCTGGAACGCATTGAAGAAATGACACGGCTTATGGACGGTGATGGAAGCACGACGCTTAGATAATTTTTCTGTCATGAGGACATGTCGTTTCCTCCGCCCCCTTGACAGGGATTTTTGTTGGTGCAGTATCACCACTGGTTCTGTTACAGCCCTTTAGAAGAGTTTTTGTAAACCCCACTCTGCTGCATATTGTAATAAACCCCCAGTACAATTAAAAAACTGCCCACAAAGAAGGTAATGCTTAATTGTTCATTAAGGAATAACCAGCCCAGCAGGGTTCCCACCACTGGCTGAAAGAAGAAGAACAGTCCTGCCTGGTGCGAGGGCAAAAGGGCTAAGCCTTTATTCCAGCTAAAAAATGCCACTGCCGTGGAAATAATGCCGAGATAGAGGATACTCAGTATAATGGGTATTTGGGTTAAAGACTGTACTGACCAAAGCCCCCGCTCTAAAAAGGTGCAGGGAAATGTCAGCCCAGCGGCTATAACAATTCCCCAGGTTGTAATTTGCAGTGGGGAATAAAGGGAGGATATCTTTCTGGAAATAACCGAGTAATACCCCCAAAAAAGGGCGGCGGCCAACAGCAACAGATTACCCGGCAGTGACCGGCCATCCCCCTGTGCCCCCTGTATACCCACCACCACCAGCACACCGGCAAAGGCAATGGTGATAGAAACCGCCTGTTTCCCGGTAATCTTTTCTTTTAGCAGGAAGATGGCAAAGGCCGATAAGAAGACCGGTGATAATGTGGTAATGACCGATCCCATATGAGCGGAGGAATATTTTGTACCCATAAACTGGGCCGCGATAGAAAGAAAGTAACCCACAAAACCAATCTGAAATACATAATTCCTCTGGCGGCGGGGTACAAATTCCACCTTTTTCATACAGCAAAAAAAGCCCAGCGCCAGGGCTGCGATTAGATAACGGAGAAATAGCAGGGTAAAGGGCGGGATAGTATCAAGGGCATACTTACTCACCACATACATTCCCCCCCAGATAACTGAGGCCAGAGACAGATAAAATGCCCCTCCTAAAATTCCTTTCATAACAATCCTCCTGATTACGAACTATCCCTATTCTAAAACAAAAAGAAGAGCATTCTTTGCCCTTCCTATGGTTAAGTTTTATCCTATTTTCGGAACTTCTTCCGGAAATCAGTGGGAGATACAGACTCCTTTTGTTTAAACAACCTGGTTAACGAAGATTGCTGCTCATAGCCGACCTCGTGAGCTATCTGAAGCAGGGATAAGTCTGTATTCAGCAGGAGGCTCTTGGCCCTTTGTAAACGTAATTTTTGCAAATAGGCCCCGGGGGTCAGTCCGGTCTTTTTCTGAAACCACTGACAATAATAAGTAGGGTTATAATGCTCAAGGGCCGCCAGTTTATTAAGATTAAATTCTTCCTGAAAGTGATCCTGCAGGTACTTTATAGAGACTGATTGGTCCTTTTTAACTAGCAACCGGGAGGCATATCTGAATAAATCGTTAAGGGATTGGCTATGTGCGGCATTTCTCCCTGATTCATAAAGAAACAAACTTCGCAGGGCCTGCCAGCGCTGGTCCATTGTTAAAAACATGCCGCCACTGGGGGTCTTAAAATACTGACTGGGGAATAGGGATAACGGTATGTCCAAAACAAGAAACTCATTCCTGTCCTCTGCATAAAAGGTATGCTCATCCCCCGGCGGCAAAAAGAACAGGTGCTGCTGTTCAATACTTACCCGGTGCAGGCGGGTTTTTATAAATAGTGTTCCCTGAAGGGGCAAAAGCAGCTGGGCGTAAGGGTGCGTATGGGTGTAACTGATTTGTGTATAAGTCCTTCTTTCACAAACAATATTTCTTAAATCAGTCATAGCCTTTTCCCCTCCCTTCGGTGGACACTTGTCAACTATCACTTTTATCACAGCTTATATAAGCTCAATAAACTTTCACTATTTTTCAATCAGCTCTATAAAATAAGCAATGCTAACTTCCAGCTCAGTTCAAATTTTTTTGATCGTCCGCAGGGAGGGGCTTTTTAGCCCTCTTTCCAGTTGGCTTATATAGGTGCGATGCAGGCCGACATTCATTGCGAATTCTTCCTGGCTAAAGCCCCGCTCTGTTCTTAGTGCTTTTAACACTTTACCAAATTTTTTATCTATCATAAGTATAGAATATATTAAAGCTAATACTATAAGTCTACACACTAAAGTATTCGATAGTGCAACCTGGTCTGCCTGCCGCTGGACAACAATTCCTGTTCATATTCTTCAGACAAATTCAATTCTCTGGCCAATATTTCTTTTATTTCCGCTTTACTGTGCTCCTTCCTGTTGCCCAACACTTTCAGGAAAGGCAGCATTTTGCTATGCCATCTTAAAGGGTTTAGTGAAGAGTGTATCTGAAGGTTTACCCAGGCCTCATTAATTTCAGCCCCAATTTTTTTATACTGGTCGTCAGAGTATTCCCTGGCTATATCCTCCCTTAGCAGGGGTTTGGTTTTTTCCCATAAATCCATTGCATGCTGTTTATAGGAAACATTTTCTTTGCTGTCTTTATCAAAGGATATTCTTTTTACTTCAATACTTTTCGAAGATGACTCTTCTATTGCTAGAAAAGCTCTTTTCATAGTAGAACCTCTATGGTTTGACCGGGGGCTTTTCTGGCTGTACGAACCGCTAACCGGACATCCGGAGGGCCTGCCTACTTCACTGGATATGCCTGACGTTGTAATGGGGCGGCATATGGACTATCTGGCCAGGGACGAAGTGCGGGTATAAAAAATATTGAGCTGCTCACCAGGCGGGAGCAGGAAATTGTAAGGTTGGTTACTTGTGGCGCCTCCAACCGGGAAAATGCATCCCAGCTGGGTATATTCCTGAATACTGTCAAAATGCACCTACAGAACGTTTTTGGCAAAATTTCAGATTAAAGACGCAGCCAGTTGTTTTTAATATAAATTGATATTGGGACCGTTCTCTGGAGCCGCTGTTTTTGGATATTGGCAGAGGTTTGGCGGACAAAGAGACTACTCCTTTAATGGATTAATTAAATTATTTTGCAAAATATTGTTTACAACAATGATTAATTAAGGGTATCATTTAATAGAAGAATGGTTTTATGGGTAGTTGTTTGAAAAAAATGGCAGTATGGTTGGATGGTAGGCAGATAGTCCGGTATAACCCCGGGTGTTGGCCCGGTTTTTGTGTTTTACCGACCTTTTTGACTCCTGCGGGAGTTTTTTATTTATAAAAATATAAGGAGGGAAAGCGGTGAGGGGATTGTCGCGAGTAAACTTTTGGAGGGTATTGGCAAGGGTGAATAAAATGGCCTTGCTGGCATCAATGTTAGTTGTGCTGGTTGCATTGGCAGGCTGTTCTTCATCTCAGCCCAAGGAAGCTGAAAAGAAAGTTGTAGAACTTAAACTGGCTCATTTTTTCCCAAGTACACACCCTGCTGAGACCGAATTAATACAACCGTGGGCAAAGGATATTGAAAAGGCCACCAACGGCCAGGTAAAGATAACCAGCTATCCCGGTAATACTCTGCTTCCGGCAGACGCAGTATATGACGGTGTGGTAAATGGTATAGCGGATATGGGTCTTTCCTGCTTCTCTTATACCAGGGGGCGTTTTCCTCTACTGGAAGCCTTTGAGCTGCCGGGGGTCACCTACAACAACTCAAAGGTGGCCAGCAAAGTGGCCTGGGAGGGTATCAAGCAGTTAAACCCCAAAGAAGTCCAGGATACAAAGCTGATGATGGTTCTTACTACCGGCCCTGGGGACCTGTTTACAAAAGTGCCGGTAAGAAACCTGAATGACATGAAAGGCCTTGGTATAAGGGCCACGGGGCTAAGCGCCAAAACACTTATGGCTCTTGGGGCAAACCCTGTCGCCATGCCCCAGTCGGATGCCTATGAGGCTCTGTCCAAGGGAGTGGTAAAGGGCAACCTGTCTCCTGTTGAAGTTCTGCAGGGCTGGAAGCATGCCGAAGTTACAGAGTATTTGACAAGAACCCCCTTTCTTTATAACACTCTGTTCTTTATAACCATGAACCTTGAAAAGTGGAACTCTCTGTCCCCCGATGTTCAAAAAGCAATTGAACAGGTTAATGAAAAATATTTTGAGGAAGTGGCCATTGGCCTGTGGGACAAGCAGAACGAATCGGCACTTAAATATGCGGTGGAAGAGAAGGGCATGAAAGTTATCACTCTTCCGAAGGAAGAGGCAGACCACTGGATAGAATTAGTCAAACCTATCCAGGATGAGTATCTGACCGGTGTAAATGCAAAGGGACTGAACGGACAGCAGGCATTAGACACAGTTAAGCAGCTGTCGGACAAATATAACACTCAGTATAAATAACCAGTTCGGAGGCGTGGGCGTCATGAAGCAGTTTGCAGGCCTGGTTAGCGGGCTGAGCAGTGTATTGGACAAAATGTCGGGATTGCTTATGGTATCCATTATGCTGTTGATTGTTGCCAACATTTTTTTGCGGGTGCTATTTAACCATCCCGTGCTTGGAGCATACGAATATGTGGGATTTTTAACTGCGGCACTGATTGGCCTGTCACTGGCAAACTGCGCTGTAAAAAAAGGACATATTGCCATAAGCTTTTTGGTTGAGCGGTTACCTGAAAGGGTACAGGCGGTTGTTGATATTTTCATAAACACAGCGGCTCTTTTGTTTTGGGGTTTTTCCGCCTGGTACATATGTGCATACGCCAAAAGTATAGCAGTTAACGGAGTGGTTTCAGCAACTACCCAGACGCCAATTTCTCCCTTTATCTATCTTGTTGCCATAGGCCTGTTTGTGCTTTGCCTGGTTTTACTGGCTAACTTGATAGAATCTATAAAAAAGGCGGCATTTGACAGATGAGTTCACAGCTTGTTGGTTTTGTTGGGATATTGGCTTTTTTTGCGCTACTGGCATTGCGGATGCCCATTGCATCCGCAATGGCCCTGATAGGGTTTGTGGGCTTCAGTTATCTGACTTCACCTGTGGTGGCTTTTAACATGGTGGCAAAGGAGATTTTCTCCACATTTTCTTCCTATTCACTGAGCGTTATCGCCATGTTTGTCTGGATGGGGTTCCTTGCCTACTATTCTGGAATTGGGTCCAGACTTTATGTTTTTGCAAATAGAATGATGGGGCATTACCCAGGGGGACTGGCTATAGCCACCCAGGCGGCCTGTGCTGTTTTCGGGGCCATTTGCGGCTCAAATACGGCCACGGCGGCCACTATGGGGGCTATCGCCCTGCCGGAAATGAAGAAGTATAAATATGATGATTCGCTGGCCACCGCCAGTATCGCAGCCGGCGGGGTGCTGGGGGTTTTAATCCCGCCCAGCGTGATCATGATTGTATATGGCATGGCCACTGAACAGTCCATAGGAAAGCTCTTCATGGCCGGAATCATTCCGGGAGTATTGCTGATGCTGCTGTATATGGCGGCTATCTATATTCTGGCAAAGCGAAACCCTGATCTGGCGCCTTTAGGTTCCAGGTACAGCTGGAAGGAAAGGCTTCAGTCGCTGCACGGGGGTTTGGGAGAGGTGCTGTTTGTATTTGCCATCTCCATGGGTGGTTTATTCGCCGGATGGTTTACTCCTACAGAGGCAGGCGCAGTGGGCGCGGCAGGCGTTTTGGGAGCGGCTTTAATATGGAGAAGCCTTAGCTGGGAGGGTTTTAAAAGATCCCTTTGGGACTCCACGAGAACAACGGCCATGATCATGTTTATGGTTGCGGGGGCAATTATTTTCGGCCGCTTTATGGCCATCAGCAGGGTCCCCTTCGAACTTGCCAACTGGGCAGGCTCCCTGCCCCTGCCACCTGTTTTAGTCCTCATTATTGTGCTTTTTATTTATTTTATCCTGGGCTGCTTTATTGATGCCCTGGCCATGGTTTTATTAACCATACCCATATTTTATCCAGTAGTAGTTACCACCCTTGGATACGATCCCATATGGTTTGGCGTAATTGTGGTTTTGGTTGTGGCCATGGGTGTAATCACTCCTCCGGTAGGCATGAATGTCTACATAATAAAGGGGGTTGCCCCGGAAATACCACTTGAGGTGATTTTTAAAGGAGTCTGGCCATTCTTAATTGCTATTATTATCTGTATAGCAATTGTGATAGCTTTCCCGCAAACAGCTACCTTTCTGCCAAGTATTTTATTAAAGTAATCAGAAAAAGGGGACAGGCTACTTTTTCCAATAAAAATCTTTCCGCATGGCGGAAGGGTTTTTTATTTTTAGGAAGTAATATAGGGAAAAAAAGAATCATCGGCTATAACTTTCGGCCTGACGTTTTACGCTGATGGGGGAATTATTTGAGGGGCCTTTTTTAAAATCTTTGCCGCTCGTTCCAAAAATTTGTTTTTTTAGCAGGTGATGCTACAGGGCTTATAAGATTTCGCTTTTTCAGTATAGCTTTCTTTTTTGATAATCACTAATATTAGTTAGACTAATAATTATCATAATAATTAATTAATATATTAAATATATTAATATTCTTGCAGCATGCTGCACAATATCTTATAATTTTACTAAAGATATTATTTGTTTAGCCAGACTATGCTATAAAGGAGGTTTTTTTCTTGGCGGTTAACTTACAAAAAGGTCAGAAAGTAGATTTAACAAAAGGTAGAGCAGGCCTATCAAAGGTTATTGTTGGTCTGGGATGGGATACCAATAAATTTGATGGCCCGGATTTTGACCTGGATGCTTCTGTTTTCTTGTTGGGTGAAAATGGCAAGTGCGCCAGCGCTGATGACTTTGTTTTCTACAATAACCTGAAGCATTCAAGCGCCTCTGTTGAGCATATGGGGGACAACCTTACCGGCGAAGGTGATGGTGATGACGAACAGATCAAGATTGAACTGAGCAAGGTTCCTGCTCACGTCCATAAAATTTCTATTGCCGTTACTATCCACATGGCTAAGGAGCGTAATCAGAACTTTGGTCTTGTATCTAACGCCTTTGTTCGGGTAGTGGATGAAAATACCAATGCTGAACTGATACGTTATGATTTGAGTGAAGATTACAGCATTGAAACTGCCCTGGTGTTTGCCGAGCTATATCGTCACGGCTCCGAATGGAAATTTGCCGCAGTGGGACAAGGCTTCAACGATGGACTGCAAGGGCTTGTTAACCTGTACGGTTTAAATTAGAAGGGGAGGTAGTTTGTTGATTAATTTACAGAAGGGTCAGAAGGTTGATCTCACCAAAACAAATCCCGGTCTCAACAAGATTATGGTTGGCCTGGGCTGGGATCCCGTCAAGAGCGGTGGTGGCGGTGGTGGTATACTGGGAGGCCTCTTTGGCGGTGGCTCCGCCCAGACCATTGACTGCGATGCTTCGGTTTATATGCTGGACGCCAACCAGAAGTTAGCTCAGAAAAAAAACCTTATATATTTTGGCAATCTGGGTAGCCCCTGCGGGAGTGTGCGCCACTCCGGGGACAACCTCACAGGGCAGGGCGATGGTGACGACGAGCAAATCCATGTTGATTTAAGTAAAGTTCCTGCTGATGTTCACCGCCTGGTATTTGTGGTAAACATCTATGACTGTGTAAAACGTAAGCAGCACTTCGGAATGATCAGAAATGCATTTATCCGTGTTGTAAGCAGCGCCAACGGTCAAGAGCTGTGCAAGTTCAACCTGTCTGAAGGCTATGACGGAAAAACTTCGCTAATCACCGGAGAGGTTTACCGTCACAACGGTGAGTGGAAGTTTGCAGCCCTTGGCGAAGCTACTACGGACCCCGGCCTGGAAAGCCTGACCAGACGGTATATGTAAGTCCCAAATATAAATTTGGAGGGAATAAAATGATTTCTCTGGCAAAAGGCCAAAAAGTGGATTTAACCAAAACTAATCCTGGCCTGACAAAGATTATGGTTGGCCTCGGTTGGGATACCAACAAATATGATGGCGGCAATGAATTCGATCTGGATGCTGTGGTTTTTTTGCTTAATGCGGAAGGAAAGGCTACCGGCGACGGTGCTTTCATATTCTACAACAATAAGCAGGATCCCAGCGGCTCCATAGTCCTTTCCGGCGATAACCGATCCGGCGAGGGCGAAGGGGATGATGAAACCATTAAAATCAACCTGGCTGGCGTACCTGCTGATGTTCATAAAATTGCAGTCTGCATTAATATACACGAGGCTGCAGGCCGCAACCAAAACTTTGGTCAGGTTTCCAACGCTTTTGTGCGGGTGGCCAACGATGAAACCGGCGAAGAGCTGCTTCGTTACGACCTGGGGGAAGATTACTCAATTGAAACGGGTATCGTAGCTGCTGAAATCTACCGTCATAGCGGTGAGTGGAAGTTCAATGCGGTGGGCAGCGGTTTCCAGGGTGGACTTGCTTCCCTGGCTGCCACATATGGACTTAACGCCAACTAAAATAATTAAAAATTATTTATATAAAGGGGTGCTGTTTTGGCACCCCTTTATAAGGCGCTTTGATAAATTACATTGTTAATAGTAGTTCTCTGATACCAGTCAGGTTAAGAGACAATTTCCCGCTATTAACTTAGACCAAGGTTAAAACCTAAGGAGGAAACAATTAAGTGGAAGGCATTTGGGGATATGTTGCAGGTCTGTTTGCAAACTACGGTCAGTTTTTCTCTTGGGATGCTATATATGCAGTAGTCACTGATCCGGTTAGTTGGGGAATTGTTTTCTGGTTGGTTATATTGGAAGGCTTACTGTCTTGCGATAATGCCCTGGTACTGGCGGTAGTGGTCAATCGTCTGCCGAAGCATCAGCAGAAGAAGGCTCTATTGTATGGTATATGGGGTGCGTATGTATTCCGGTTTCTGGCAATTGGCCTGGGTACCTATCTTATTAAATTCAAGTGGATACAGATTTTCGGCGCTGGATACCTGCTTTGGATGGCTGCAAAATACTTTCTTTCCAAGAGAGCTGAAGCCGGAGACGATGATGGGGCGCCTGTTGTCAGAAAAGGTGGCTTCTGGGATACATTTTGGGGCGTGGTCGTAACTGTTGAATTAATGGATATTTCCTTTAGTGTTGACAGCATCCTGGCGGCCTTTGCAATGAGTGACAAGGTCTGGGTTCTGTTCCTTGGCGGTTTGTTGGGTATTCTAATGATGAGGGGAGTGGCTACAGTTTTTATTAAGCTACTGGAGAAATACCCCACTTTGGAATCCGCTGCTTACGTTCTAATCGCTTTAATTGGCGGTAAGCTTATGGGTCAGGCCTTCGACTTCCACGTGCCGCATTACGCATTCTTCTCAGTGATGGCAGCAGTATTGCTGGGGACAATTATACTTCATCATATCCGTGAAGGTGGTAAAAAAACCACATGATCTATTTTGATTATCTGAGCAGGGAACAAAAGCAGAGGATATTCTATATTCCTCCGGAGGAATTGGATGCAGGTAAGGAAACACTGGCCTATGCTCTAGGCGCCATTATTTATATGCCGGCGAACTCTATGGCTATTCAAAAGCTGATAGATAACGAAATTCCCGGCCTGGTTTCTACAGTGTTATGCCTGGAGGATGGGGTAGATGACAGGGAGGTTGACTTTGCCGAAGAGAACCTTGCTCTCCAATTGAAAACCCTTCTTTTTCAAAAGGAAAAGGGGGGTTGTATCCCCTTTATCTTTGTTAGGGTCAGGAATGTAGAACAGTTCAAAAAGCTTACAGAGAAACTTGGCCCGACACTTTCTGTGTTGAGTGGATTTGTATTTCCAAAGTTTGATACTGCTGTAGGCTTTGAATATTTTGAACACCTTGCAGAGCTAAACGGGCAAATTGGTAAAACACTATATGGCATGCCTATATTGGAGGGACCGGGAGTAATTCACCTGGAGTCCAGGGCAGGACAACTTCTCAAAATAAAGGACCTGCTCGATCGATACAAGGACCTGGTTCTTAATGTCCGTATGGGGGCCACTGATTTATCAGGGCTGTATGGCCTCCGCAGGAGCCCTGAGCTCACCGTTTACGATATTGAGGTGATCCGGGACTTTATTGCCGACCTGGTCAATGTATTTGGCAGGCCCTGCGATGGATATGTTATCTCCGGTCCGGTCTGGGAATACTTCTCTTCTGGTTTCAGGATTCTAAAGCCTCAATTAAGACAAACTCCTTTTCGGGAACATTTTGGTAAAGATGGCAAAAGGTTGCGTCAGGATTTGCTTTGCAGATATATTGACGGACTTATTCGTGAAGTGATGTTTGATAAGGCAAATGGCTTAATTGGCAAGACAGTAATTCACCCTAGCCACATCCTGCCGGTGCAGGCACTTTATACTGTAACCCACGAAGAATATTGCGATGCCAGAGATATCCTGGATAATGATGGTTATGGTGGGGTCACAAAGAGTATCTATAATAACAAAATGAATGAATCTAAACCCCATACCAACTGGGCAAGAAAGATTATGACACTGTCAAGGATATACGGAGTGTTAAATGAAAGGTATGACTATACAAGCATTATCTGCGAAGAAAATAAGTTATAGTATATTGGATTGTCTTTCAGTTAGTATAAAAGCGGAAGAAAATCCCTATTCTTTGCCCCTCGGGCGCATCTTCTCGATGGCAGCAAGAAACAACCCCAAAAGGAGCTACCTATTTGTCAGTAAACTAATTGGCAAACATATCCCTGTACGTCCCCAAGTCCCCTTAATTACCGGATTCCTTTTGGCCTCAAGACTTGCGGAAACCCTGGGGCTTCCGGTAAGTAAGGAAAAGATCAATGAGGCTGCTAATTTATTGTCGATGGATTTAGATTATCATTTCCAGAGTCCATCGTATAACTTTTCCGTGAAATCTTTGTTTATAGGTTTTGCTGAGACTGCTACTGCGCTTGGTCATTCTGTATTCAGTTCCTTTACAGGAGATATTCGCTTTCTCCATACAACAAGGGAAAATGTTGAAGGCGCATACGATACTATTTACTTTACAGAGGAGCACTGCCATGCGCCTGATCAGAGGTGCCTTATAGGCAATGAATCCCTTATGCGGGATAATGAACTTGTGGTGTTGATTGACGACGAAATCACTTCGGGCAATACATGCCTGAATATAATAAAAACAATTCAAAAAAAATACCCCCAAAAGAGATATGCCGTTTTAACCATCCTTGACTGGCGATCTGAAGAGGCCAAAGAAAAGTACCTTCAAGTGGAGCAAGAGTTAGGAGTCACAATAGAAGTCGTATCCCTTATAAGGGGTTTTTTTGGATCAGAGGGGGATTCCCCGGTTCTTGATGAACCATTATCTGCCATCATAGGCCGTATGCCTGAAGTTGATATGTTATATCAAAATATGCTGTGTGATATTAATATATCCTGCCAAAACGATAAAAGCCTTACCTATCTGGGATTTACCGGACGTTTCGGGATGGACGGAAGAGATAATGGTTTATTGCATACCCAGGCAGAGGAGATAGGTAAAAAGCTCTCCAAAATCAGGAAGGGTAAAAAGACACTGTGCCTTGGCACAGGAGAGTTCATGTATATACCTTTCCTGATCTCACGGTTTATGGGTGACGGTATTATGGTGCAGTCAACAACACGCAGCCCTGTGCATCCTCGCTTAACAGAGGACTATGCCGTTAAGTATTCCATAACCTTCAAGGACCCTTTCAGACAAGATATAAAAAACTTTATATATAATATCCCTCCCAACTGCTACGATGAAGTGTTTGTATTCTGGGAAAGAAAGGTTTTGCCGGAACAGGTTGCCCCACTGGTTCAATCATTTAAGCAAGCAGGCATAAAGAACATTTCATTCGTCAGCTTCTGCTGATTTACTTGGAGGTGCCCATTATAAACAAAGCTGAATACAGCATCTATGGAAACCTTAAGGATTATCCGAGAATTCCTGATCCCGCGCCTCTGGGAAGCTATACGGCCAATGATGTAATCTTCTTATTAAAAGATATTGGCCCATATATTAAAGAACAGGGGAACGAGGAAAGGGAAAGAGCAGTTCAAAGTGGTAAGCACTATTCAGAAATGCTGCCCATTGAATACAAACCCAGCCGGGAATATATTGATTTGTTCCATAAGTCCTTGAAAGATACGGTATATAGACTTGCCACCGCCACGGCTATTGTTTCGGAAACTATTATAAAAAAGCGTGGTAAAAATGTGGTGCTGGTTTCCCTTGCCAGAGCGGGTACTCCTGTAGGGGTTCTTATAAAAAGATATATTCATCGTTTTTATGGTGTAAATATGCCCCATTATAGTATTTCGATCATTCGAGACAAGGGTATTGATAAGAATGCCATGATTTATTTGCTTCAAAGGCACCCGGGCTGCGAGATTCAATTCATTGACGGGTGGACAGGCAAAGGCGTAATTACTATGGAGTTATTTAAGTCTGTCCTGGACTTTGAGAGGCAGCTAGGTATGAATGAAAATACAATTTGTAAAGATATAGCGGTTTTAGCGGATCCCGGATATTGCGCGAATATCTTCGGCACAAGGGATGATTTCCTTATCCCAAGCGCTTGTCTTAATTCAACGGTTTCCGGTTTAATGTCCAGAACGGTTTGCAGAACTGACCTGATAGGCACTTTGGATTTCCATGGCGCTAAATATTACCGGGAACTCTTAGACGAAGACCTCTCTAACTATTTTGTTGACGCTGTCGATAAATGTTTCGTCGAGGTCTATAGAAATGCCCTGAGGATTTTACAAGACAATCCTGATATTGGAGTGGACAGGCACCCTGCCTGGATAGGTAAAAAGGAAACCCATAAGATTCAAATGAAGTTTGGAATTAAAAACATTAGTTATGTAAAGCCGGGGGTTGGAGAAACTACCAGAGTTCTCCTGCGGCGGGTGCCATGGAAAATACTGGTTAAATGCGCTAAAAACCCTGACATTAAGCACATTCAACTGCTTGCAGAGGACAGGGGGGTACCGGTAGAGGAATATCCCAATATAAATTATTCCTGCTATGGTCTTATCAAAACAATGGAGGAAATGTAATGATTTTTGCCAGTGATCTGGACCGTACGCTCATTTACTCGGATAAGTTCCTGCAAAGTTTCTCCGGGCAGGCCATAGCAGTGGAAACTGGCAAGTATTTCTCTTACATGACCGAACGTTCAGTAGACTTGCTTAAACATATTGTCAGCAAAGCAATTTTTGTCCCCTGTACCACAAGAACCATCGAACAGTACCAGCGCATACAATTCTTTCAAAATGTAGTGACGCCTAAGTTTTCGGTTGTCAGTAACGGGGCTAATCTCCTGGTGGACGGTGCATTAGACATAGGATACAATAAAAAAATTCACAAAACAATAGCAGATGAATGTGCTGCAGGTGAGGTTGTTCTGAGGGAATTTTATAAACTGGCGGGTGATCAGTGGACTCAGCCGATTCGCCAGGCAGACGGCGCGTTTTATTACTGTATTATAGACAGGGACAAAGCACCGCTCCAGGAGTTGGCTGATTTTAGCAGATGGGCGCAGGAACAGAAATGGGATATATCAATACAGGGTAGAAAACTTTATCTGGTTCCCCAGGTTATTAATAAATGGTCGGCAATAAAAAGAGTGGCCGAGATTACGGGTGATGACAGGATTATCGGCGCCGGGGATTCTTTGTTGGACATGCCTCTTATTAAGGGGGCACATAACTCTATATCTCCTGCTCATGGCGAATTATACGATCAGTTTGGTAAGTCGGGTAATTTTTTGTTTACACAGTCTTCAGGAATGATTGCCGGGGAAGAAATTTTAAATAAGGTAGTTAGCTGGTTAATATCTGAATAGATAGTTCTCTTATTTGGCGGCAGTATATTAAAATTATCTGATAAATTAGTATGAGGAGGCATTACTGTGAAATACAAAATACTATATCAAGGAGCGTTTCCTTTAGTTCAGATTAACCTGGAGCCTGGGGAGACCATAAAGGCAGAATCTGACGCCATGGTGGCTATGTCTACAGCCATTGATGTAGAAGGAAAGATGGATGGCGGTTTATTAGGAGGGCTTACCCGCATGATAGCGGGAGAGAGCTTTTTCTTCCAGACCCTCACCGCCCGTAGGGGGGCTGGGGAGGTACTATTAGCTCCATCAATACCAGGGGATGTTGTTGATGTGGAATTGGACGGGTCCTATGGCCTTAACGTGCAAAAAGATGGCTTTCTTGCCGGTTCGGCCGCATTGCAGGTATCTACTAAAATGCAGAACCTCTCCCAGGGGTTATTCTCCGGTGAGGGTTTCTTCGTTGTTAAGGTAAGCGGTAAAGGGATTGTGTTTATTAATTCTTACGGCGGTATCCATATTATTAATCTCGAGCCCGGGCAGGAGTACGTTGTAGACAATAGCCACCTGGTAGCCTGGCCCGACTATATGCACTATACCATTGAGAAAGCATCCAGTGGATGGATTTCAACCTTTACCTCCGGGGAAGTGGCAGTCTGCCGGTTCCGGGGACCGGGCCCTGTGATCATTCAAACAAGAAACCCCAGAGGATTTGGAAGTTGGATACGCCGATTTATTCCATCAAGTAAATAAAAGATTTTTTATGTAACCGTAGAAAGAGTTGACTCCAGGGTTTAAAAGAGTGAGGTGGTTAAAGTGTCACTGACAGTTATGAGGGGGCAAAAAACAGATCTGACCAAAAGGTTTCCCGGCGTGACCGAGGTTATCGTGGGAATAGGCTGGGAGACTGGTATGAGCGGGATAGAGATTGACGCTGCTGCATTTATGCTTCAGGGGGACGGTAAGTGCCGGGGGGACGAAGACTTCATCTTCTATGGCAACCCAAGCGGTAGAAGCGGCTCCATCATGATTGAAACTGCCGGAGCTTCGGATAAAGCGCAGCTAAAGGTCAACCTTAAAGCAATACCTTCCGACATAGAGCGAATTGCCTTTACCCTTACACTTTACGAGGGACCCAAAAGAGGCCATAACTTTGGACAAGTTCCCGGCTCATACATAAGGGTAGCCAGTACCGGGAATGAGGAGCTGATCCGCTTTAACATGGGAAGG
Organism: Peptococcaceae bacterium BICA1-7; assembly: GCA_000802095.1. Classification (GTDB taxonomy): domain Bacteria; phylum Bacillota; class Desulfotomaculia; order Desulfotomaculales; family Desulfocucumaceae; genus BRHc4a. The sequence continues at coordinate 157,894 of JUEB01000024.1, forward strand.
GACTTCAGTACAGAAACAGCTATTGTGGTGGCTGAGCTCTATCGCCACAATGGTGAGTGGAAGTTCAACCCCGTTGCCATGGGTTATCAGGGAGGTTTGGCTGCTCTTTGCGGGGGATTTGGTATTATGGTAGCCGATGAACCAGCTAATCAACAACAAAAGGAAGCTGTCCCGGCCACTGATGTGCCGGGAGCCAAGGTTAAAGAACAGCCTCAACAGAAAATAAACCTCAGTAAGATTGAACTGAAGAAAAAAGGCGATAAGATCAATCTTGAAAAGAAAGTCAATAATAAACTGGGTGAAATACTTGTCAACCTAAACTGGAATCAAGTAAAAAAACCCGCCGGTTTCTTTGGGTCTGTCTTCGGTGGCGGTGGAGGGGTTGACCTTGATCTGGGCTGCTTTTATGAGATGAAAAATGGTGATAAGAGTGTCATTCAGGCGCTTGGAAAATCTTTTGGAAACTACCAAAACTATCCCTATATTGCTTTGGATGGTGATGACAGGACTGGTTCGGTAGCTTCCGGTGAAAACATCCGGATCAATGGCGACCGCATCCCTGAGTTTAAAAGAATACTTGTATTTGCCTATATCTACGAAGGTGTTACAAACTGGGCCCAGGCAGATGGTGTTGTAGCAATTAAGCAGTCGGGAGGGCCCGATATTGTAGTAAGACTGGACGAGCATGACAACCGCATGATTATGTGCGCTATTGCTCTTATTGAAAATGTTAAAAATGAAACTTTCAGTATTGAGCGGATGGTTCGATATTTCTCGGGGCACAAGGAAATGGACCAGGCATTCGGATGGGGCATGCGCTGGAAGGTAGGTCGTAAAGATTAAAGAGTAAGGATGTAGGACAAGCCTTATATCGCGTAAAAGTTTATTCTCTAAAAAATTTGTCGCTGTATATACTGCGGTTCCTTAATATTTTGAAGATTTCCGAGCGTTGGGCAATAGCTATAGTGAATATTAATGCGGCCACCAGGGATGCCAAAATGGTCTCGCTCAAAGCCAGTCACCTGCCCTGCAGTAACAATTTGCTATAGTATATGTTGAAGTTTTAAGTTTGCAACAAAGTACGACAATAATTTGTATGTTAGTATTTGCTAATCTTCCAGAAGAATGTAAATTTGGCTCAACTCACCGGTCTGCGGGCATGATGGGCGAATAAAAAAGAAGGCTGACGTACAGCCTTCTTTTGGGTAAAAAATGTTGTAACTCTATTGTCTTACTTTAGTTTTTATTCAATAATTTTCCTGCTGGCAAAATCATTTTTCATTTGCTGTAAACGCTGGCTTCCTTCAAACCTTTTTTGCCGGTTGTCTTCCTGAATTTTCTTGGTTTCTTCTATTCCTTTTACGATAGTTTCCCAGGTTTTTTCCAGAGTTTCTATATTGACAAAACTACCTGATGCCAGTTGAGCAGCCATTTTGGACTGCAATGCGTTGTTTTCTGCATTTCTCAGAAGCAGTTCATTAGTTTTTTCATCTAGAGCACTTATTGCTTTTGCTTGAATTTGCTGACGCTTTAACATGATAGAATCAATAATGCATCGTTTGAAAACAGGTATTGTTACTATAAATGCGGAGTTTATTTTTCTCACCAGATTATAGTTGCTATATGCCATCATCTTTATCTGAGGCATACTTTGTATGGCGATGTTTTCGGCCAACTTCAAATCATAAACCCTTTGTTCAAACATATCTAAAAATTGCATCAGGTTGTTAAGCTCAAGCTGATCAGTGTTATTGCCCGATGATTCCGCTTTTCTTTGCATATTAGGTATTACCTTATTTTTAATCTCATCAATTACTATTTCACCAGCAGCAATATATTGTTTTAGTTGTTCGTAATACTGTAGGTTTTTTTCATGCATAACCTCCAGTTGCTTATTAGCATTATTTATTTCGGCCTCATATTGTTTAAGTGAAACAAAAACCTTATCAATCTCATCTCCCATAGTATGATATTTTTGAAATAATGCCTCTATAGTATCTTTAGCCATGTTGAATATTCTTTGAAATAATCCCGGTTTTTTGGGTTGGAAATCTTTTATATCAAATTTTTCCATAATATTATTCAGATGCATTAATAATTGCCCCGAATCTTCTATTTTTGTGGTTTCCATGGAATGAAGCAGGCTGTCGGCAAATTTTGATATTTCTTCCGCTGCTCCTTTCCCAAAAGTAACAATGCTACTGGGATCATTAAGCTTGACCTGCTTGACAATGTTATTGACCACAGGGGAGTTTTGCACTCTAACAGTAATTTCATCTTTTTGTTTTTCCAAATCAAATTCCAGTGCAGATTGGTTTTCTTTGATTAAGTTATCCATACTAATCCTCCTCTATAAAATTAATTAAAAAGTAAACTTAATATTGATTTTCTTTTTCGGACAGGCTCCTTTAAATCTGGCATTGGAAGTTCATAAGCCACAGAAGGCAGTTGATGTACATCAAATAAATCACTTTTCATCCGGACTTCTATGTTATTATAACTGGTAGGTGTAAATATGATTATATCAATGCCTGATAAATATAGAAATGAGATAATAATTATATCATCATCATTAAATATCTCCTTGCTGTTGTCATAAATAATTATTTTAGGTATACTTTGCGGAAAGTCAAACTGCTCTAGTAGTTTAAGTATTTTTTCATCCATGGATAGTACAGTATTTAAAATTTTGGCCTGGAACATCCTGTCCATGGGGAGGACAAATATATCAGAAGTGATCAACTCTTCTATTTTTGAAAGGATAAAATCCTGTAAAGAGGACTTTAAATAGCTGTATTTGTAAATATCGCTGTTGATTATTTTGTTTCGATCTAAAGTCCCATCCTCATTAATTAGGAAAACTGTGGTGCATAAATCTCGTCTTGTATAAGTAACCTTTGTAAAAGGCACATGATCTATTAAATAGACATTACTGGCTTCGAGAAGCTTTCTAAAGGTATCCCAATACGTAGATATATCCTGAGGCACACCATTTATTTTGGCAAATAGATTAGGCACATAAACTTTATTTGTATCTACTCTGAATTCAGGACGCAGTTTGGCTTCTTTGTTCCATAATATCATTAACTCATCATACGTCGTTTTTAGGGTGATTGGTTGGGTTAAATATTTTGCAAATTGCCAGGGTTTATATAAACCGGAATCATTGTCGTAAATAATTTTTTGGATTTCTTCTGAAGCATTGTAAGCTACAGTAGCTTTTCTTACTATTCTTTCAGATTTGGGAAATTCGTGAAGCGGTCTGCTTTTGGAATTTTGTATTAAAGTCGTGTATTTATCAGAGCATTTAATGGATTTGAACGTATCTTTTTCAATTTGAGAATGGATAAACAATACGTCGCAACCAAGCATGGAAATAAATATTAAGAAAAATATTTCATGTACGTTTATTTCGCCGTAAAATATTATCTTAGGAACTTCAAAGGGCTCTTTGTAAAATAATTGATCAATATACCTGTTCGTCCAGTACGCAATTTTTAAAGAAAAATTCTTTAATGCAGAGATATTTATATTTTTTTTATATGTCTTATATAAATTAATTAATTCCAGAAATTTTTGGTTTAAATGTTCTTCGTATGGGTATTTATTGTTTTTAATTAATGTTGCCAATCTAATGGATTCAATGTTATTTATATTATCTAATCTCTGTTTTATAGAGTTAATCTCATTGAACAGAGGATTTGGAATATGATCTGTAAACTTTAAATAGCCATATTGTAACTGGGTTAATTTTCTGTCCAATAGGAAGATTTTATTGTAATACTCATTTATACTATTTTTATCGTTTCCATCCACACCAATGAAGCGATAAAAGAAAACAGGGATATTTTCACTAAGAACGCTCCTTTCACTCAAAGGCAGCAGAATATCTTGAAATATGTTACTAGTCTGTTTGTATATTACTGCAGGCAAGAAAAACTTCCTCCCTATAAATGATTTTTCTTCCTGTTTTTTGAATGGGCTTCATGAAAAAAACTGTATAATACTCATTTTAGCATATAAATGAACTATAATATTATACAATTTATTGCAAATAAAAACAATAAATAGCAAAACCATGTGATACCGGATGCCGAGATATGGAGTTGTTAAGAGCAGTTAACGCGATTTAGTGAATATTTAATGAGTCAATAAATAAAAGAGGCATAATTATAGCCTGTTTTCTTCTGCCAAAGTTATTGCCTACTCCCCGGAATAGCCTGCTAAGTAGGCGATATGCCGGCCATATGGGCAACGGTAAAGTATGTATAATACCTGAATAGATGCACAACTGAAAGCCTGACCCCGGCACTTCCCGGGATTTGTTTTAAAGGCCCGTAAGAATCGATGAAAAAGGACTGGAAAAAAATTTATATTGGATGTTTCCAGGTGCTCATATTCTGCTGTAAAATCGTATGAACGGGAGGCCGGAGGAAATGGCCGCAGGAAATGGGGAGGTCTTGGCATGTCTTTAAATTCAGACCGGGAAAGCGGACAGGCGGATGACGGGGTAATTTTTAGCGCCGGAGGTTTTTGGGTGGGTTTCAGGCAAAGCATTCCCATTGCCCTAAGCGTTTTTGCCTACGGGCTGGTTTTTGGATTACTGGCCCGGCAGGCCGGGCTTAGCCTTGGGGAGTCTGTGATCATGAGCGGACTGGTCTTTGCGGGCGCTTCACAATTTGCCGCGCTGGGCCTCTGGCAGGCGCCCCTTCCTGTGGCGGCCATAATTGTCACCACCCTGGTGGTCAACTTGAGGCACCTTCTTATGGGGGCTGCGCTGTACCCGTGGTTTTCCAGGCTGTCTCCGGCCAGGGCCTATGGATCACTCTTTTTTATGAATGATGAAAGCTGGGCGCTTACCATGGCCAGCCTGTCCAGGGGAGAAAAGAACTCCTCGTTTTTACTGGGCAGCGGGCTGATAGTTTTTATCTCCTGGTTGTCGGCAACGGTTCTTGGACGGACACTGGGCGGGGTACTTCAGGATCCGTCCCTCTGGGGGCTGGACTTTGCTTTTACGGCAGTCTTCCTGGCACTTTTGGTGGGACTCTGGAAAGGCAAAAAGGACATTCTCCCCTGGGGGGTGGCGGTGGCGGTATCTCTGGTTGCCAGCCACTGGCTGCCAGGCAAATGGTATATAATACTGGGCGGCCTGGCGGGCAGCTGTGTGGGGGCGGTGCGGCATGCAGACTGACGTTACGGCACTATTAACCATCGCGGGAATGGCCCTGGTGACCTACCTGACCCGGGCGGGGGGGCTGTTTTTAATGAAGAGGGTTACTTTTTCTCCACGGTTTGAAGCCTGGCTGAACTGCCTTCCGGGCGCGGTTATAATATCCATGGTGGCCCCTTCAGCTCTCAGCGGTAAAATTCCCGAGACGGTGGCCGCACTGGCCACCATTCTGGTGACGATCAGGTTTAAAAGCATATTCCCGGCCATGCTGGCGGGGGTGGGCACGGTATGGATATTAAGGACAGTGATGTAAAGAAAGTAAGGAGGTATACATGAAAAAGCACCATATGAATAAGGCTGATAGGGAGGTTATCGATAGGGAGGAGCTGCGGGATCTCCTTAAAACCGGCAAATACGCCTCCATCGCCATGTGCCGTGATAATGATCCCTACATAGTCACCTTAAGCTACGGATATGATCAGCAGAATGACTGCCTTTATTTTCACACTGCCCTAAAAGGACTTAAGCTTGCCATCATTAAGGATAACCCTAATGTCTGCGCCACTGTTATACAGGATGGCGGCTATGAAAAGGACCAGTGCGCCCACCATTACTTTTCTGCGGTTATGTGGGGAACCATGACGGTAATCGATGACCTTGAAGAAAAGAAACACGCCCTGGAGGTTCTTTTGCATCACCTGGAGAATAATCCGGACCCCATCAGGCAGAGGAACCTAAAGAATGACGCTGCCTATAAAGGCGTTGCCATACTCAAGCTGACCATTACACATCTGACCGGAAAGAGGGGCAGCTGAGTTAACAGTGCGCCCATATATGCAAATATTTTTATCAGGCAACCTCACCGGTTGATTCAATTTTTACATTAACCTTTACTTTTATAGCACTTTTGCAAAAAACTTCATCCCAGTCCTGTTTTTGTACCAGTGGCGGCCACTTGGCCCTTGCATACCGGCCCAGCAGAATTGCGTCCACCCGGTGTTCATTCTGCAGGTCGTAAATCAAGGCCTCACAGCGGCGCCTGACTTCTTCCTCCAGGGCCCTGGCTGCAATTGCTACATTTTCCTCCTTACCGGCAAATTCCATGGTGTCTATGGATTCGGCTATATAGCCTTCAAGATTTACGTTTATTTCAAAAACAGGTAGTCCATCCACAAGTTTTGCTTTTACGGACCGGCTGTTCTGCCCTTCAAAGGTAATCTGCCTGGTTTTTCCTTCCTGGTCGGTAAAGCTGTAAAAAACATCTCCGTAACTTTCCTGACCGCGCAGCCATACCAGTGCGGCAGTCTCATCGGTGCTTATTTGTGACACCATTTTATATTTTTTGAAAAGGGCCGCACCGGAAATTTTTAATTTATTATTGCCGTGCACGCCAATAACAGGCAATACCGGATTAAATCCCTCTGTCAGTAAATCCTTTCTGAACAGGTGTAATCGCTCTCTCGGTATAAAGCTATTTTTTGGCGAGTTCCTTAGCAGGTCTATAATATTCTGGCCCACGGTCTGGTAGTTATGGGGCTCGATGGTAATAATGTCTGTAGTCCGGACTTCCGTCACCGCCAGCAGTATTGTATTGCTAAAGCGGGGGTCGCGGAATATTAAGTCGACCACATCATGTACACCTCTTCTGGCCAGGTCATTGCCAAATAATACAACCCTGAGATCGCCGATGGCCATCCCCCTGGAGGATTTATTTCCCCTGTCGATACGGGTGGCTGCAATGGTTTCCCCCTCAACCACCATCACATCCGAATTTTCCTTGGCATTTCTGCTGAGAGTGGGAAAATTAACGGTAAGGGAGTATTTCTTACCCCCGGCATTCTCTATCAGGTCATAGCCACCCACAAAGGGAATGAAGAGGTCGTCTATATCCTTTGCATCCCAGCAGCCTGTCAGAACAACAGCCAATAAAACCATCATCAAAAGCTGTTTAACCATGCTTGCCTCCCAGGGACATGCGTATAAAACGCACCAGCAGTAAAAATACCGGCACCATTAGCATAAAACCCATACCAAAGAAACCAATTATAGAGCTATAATGCAAAGCCTGCTCTAAATTCCGGGGAACCAGTGATATTATCAGGGCCAGAGGAAATAAGAGCACGGTCAATATGCCCGGTGAATTAAAGCCCAACACTTTTTGAGCGGTGTAGCGGCTGGCAAAGTACATATTGGCAGCCGGGCGGAAAGCCACAAAGACCCAGAATATAATAAAGAAGAATTCCGCTCTCTCAATCACCGGCGCGGTGTATGTTTTTTGAATTACCATGAGAGCAAATCTTAATCTTTCCAGAACATCGGGACCGAAAACACCGGTGGATATCACCACCACCAGGAGGTAAATAAAGGTTATAATTATAATTGCAATCAGGCCTGCTTTGATAATTTCCCTCTTATTCCTGACCATAGGAGAGATCACCAGCAATAGCTCTATGCCAAGGTAGGAAAAAGCTGTATGATAGGCTCCCTTTAATATATTTAATAAGCCTGAGCCGCCTACCGGCTGGAAAAAGGTCAAATCTATCTGGAAGGCAGAGCCTATTAAAAAAGCAAATAAAACAAGGGCCTCAAAAAACATAAGTTCATTTACCCTGGCCAAAACTCTGGCATCCTGGGAGGCCAGGTAGGCTGCTACAAAAAGAATTAGCGCGCTAAGCGCCCAGATAGGGGTCATTGGGAAAAGGTACATTTTTAGAATGCTGACAAAGATTCTGGTTACTATGCTGGCAAAAATAAGAGCATACAGTATAAATAAAAGGGAAAGAGCTTTACCCGGCCACTTTCCCAGTATGGTTTCACTGAACTCGGCAAAGGTGTGATCAGGATATCTACTGGTAATCAGATTTATAGTAAATAGTCCGGCAACCGGCAGCAGAGCGCCAATTATAGTGGAAATCCAGGCATCCTGCCTTGACTCCCTGGCAATAGTGGAGGCCAGGGTTAATATACCAACACCTATAGTGGCGCCTATAATCATAAATATTAATTGCTTGCTGGTGATTACATTTTTGTTATTCTTCATTGGCCGGTTCTCTGGGTGACCCCTTTATTCTGCGTTTATCTATATGCGGTATGGAGGCGGGCCTTTTATCGTGCTTCCAGATATGTGAAACCACAAAGGTATCTCCCAGGTCCTTATAGCGCATCGGGCTGAGAGGACCCATGTAGGGGACACCCAGGCTTTCCAGTGACACCAGGTGAATGGTAACAAGCAGCCAGCCCACGGCGATGCCCACTGCGCCAAATGACGCGGCAAGAATCATCATGGGAAATTTAATCAGCCGTACTGCCAGCGCCATACTGTAATTGGGGAATACAAAGGAGCTGACTGCCGCCAGTGATACGGTTACTACAATAAGGGGACTGACAAGCCTTGCCGCCAGTACTGCCTGGCCGATTACGATACCTCCTACAACTCCCAGCGTCTGTCCTACTGAAGTGGGCAGGCGGAGTCCTGCTTCCCGTAGAATCTCTATGACCACCTCCATAAACAGTGCCTCGGCAAGTGGTGTAAAGGGCAGCTGTTCCCTATTTTCTGCCACAGCCAGCAATAAGTCGGTGGGCAGCAGGGAATGGTGGAAGGTGATCAGAGCTATGTATACAGAAGTGCTGGTTGTTGTGATCATCAGGGCCAGGTACCGGACCAGCCTTGCCACCGAACCAACTATAGCCCTTTCATAATAATCCTCGGACCCCTGAAGGAACTGTAGAAATACAGCAGGGGCCACCAATACAAAGGGAGTTCCGTCCACCACTATGGCGATACGTCCCTCAAGCAGGTTGGCAACAACCTTGTCCGGTCTTTCAGTGCCATAGATCTGGGGAAACAGGCTCCACGGGTGATCCTCTATAAACCGCTCAATATAGCCTGATGCTAAAATCCCGTCCACTTCAATCTTCGAAATGCGGTGGCGGATTTCCTGAACAATTTTGGGGTCGGCAATATCAGAAATGTAGACAATGGCAACCTTGGTGAAGCTTCTCTCTCCGATGTGCAAGGTTTCTATGGCCAGTCTGGGGGACTTTATTCTGCGCCGGATACTGGCCAGATTCACCCCTATGTCTTCAGTAAAGCCCTCTCTTGAGCCGCGCACGGTCCGTTCGGTGGGCGGCTCCTCAATGCTTCGCCTTGTGCCGCCCCGGGTCTCCAGAATAAGGCCCTCTTTAATACCCTCTACTAGTATTACAGTCCGGCCCAGCAGTATTTCTACAAGTAAATCAGCCACCAGAGTATTACTCATAAACCTACGGCCGCTTGATAAAACTTTTTTCCCTATATATTCGAGGGGGTTGTCCGTCTGAGCAGGGAACTCCTGCAGTCTTTGAAGCCGGCTCAAGATCTCCTTATTAATCAGATCTATATCGACTATGCCTTCAATGTAAATCAGAAAAGCCTGTTTTTTTCCAATTAAAATTTTCCTCTGTACAATGTCCACGCTTCCACCAAGCCCATGAAAAAGGACCTGACGGTCTTTCTCAAGGTCACCTGTTAAGGTAGTCTGGTGCTTTGCTGATTTAATAATCTGATTCTGTTTTTCATTTTTGGTCCTGGACCATTTGCCGAATATATTCTTTAGTAACATAAGATCTCCAAACATGGGCGATATTTGTAATGTATTAAATATATCCTTCAATCTTAAATTTTATGAATATATTCTTAATGTGTATAATCAATAAATCATTGAGCTTTCCCCATAAATTTCCTCGGGGGAAAAAAAATCAGGGGGAGAAAATAGAGTTGGCGTAGTATTTATAATAATATATAAATTCTGGGGAAGCGGGGTGTTGTTGTGATACCTTTGAGAGACAGTGTCAGGCCAAGGACCACTCCTTTTGTGAACTGGATACTAATTGCCCTGAACCTGTACGTTTTTATAAGAGAAGTAATGCTTCCTCCCAGACAGCTGAACGAGGTTTTTTATACCCTGGGGGTAATACCGGCCAGTGTGACCCAGCTTTTACTGAATGGGTCCGACATGGTATATGTGATAATAACCTTTTTCACCGCTATGTTCCTGCACGGCGGGTGGACGCACATGCTGGGCAATATGCTTTTTCTCTGGGTTTTTGGGGATAATGTGGAGGACCGCCTGGGCCACTTTAAATATTTTCTTTTTTACTTGGCCACCGGAATATTTGGATCCATTGCCCATATAATTTCCAATCCCTTTTCTGAGGTTCCCATTATTGGGGCCAGCGGCGCTATCGCCGGAGTGCTGGGCGCTTATTTCGTCACCTTCCCCAGGGCCAGGGTGCTTACGTTGCTGCCCATCATTATTTTCTTTACCATAGTAGAGATACCCGCTGTGATTTTCCTGGCCTTTTGGTTTGTTCTTCAGCTGTTTAACGGCACTGCCTCCCTTGGAGGGGCGGTTAATCCGGTGGCCTGGTGGGCTCACGTGGGAGGCTTTTTATCAGGGATAGCGCTGATCAAGATAATGGCCCCGGGAAGGAAACATATCTACAACAGAGAGTAAATAACTCTCCCGTTTTGGAAATAATATGTGCAGAAAACCAGCGGGAGGTTTGACATGTCCAGAGATATCAGGGTAGTGGGAATACTGGTGGAGAAGAGGGCGTCGCACGCCCCGGAGGTTCAGGATGTGCTGACCAGATATGGCTCCAGGATACTGATGAGGTGCGGCATACCTGACCCTGGCAGGGAAAGGGGTATAATCACCCTGACCATGCAGGCTGAGGAGGATGAATACCGGGTCATGGAAAATGATCTCCAGCAAATAGAAGGTGTGTCTGTAAAAAGCGTCTCCCTGGCCGGGGCAATAGGATAGCTAAATTTAAAAAGTCCTTTTAAAGTCAAGGGGGCCGGTACATCTATACTGTACCTGGCCCCCTACCGGTTTCCTTCAATTTTCGGTTGCAATGCATGTACCTCCAATCTCCAGACTTGTATGTCAACTTATTAAGTCAACATACTGTTAAAATACCTACTGTTCATCCTCTTCGTGATCATGGTCGATGCTTTCCAGACCAATTCCCTTGAGAATTTCATCGATAAGCTCTTTCGTCATTGAGTACCCCCCCTCATTACAGATTGGCGTAAGTAAAAAAATTCAAAATTCTCACACCTGATTTATTGATTATATTCTTTTTCTGTTATATGTCAATAAATATTTGGTTAAAAAGCTGTAAATATCAAATAAGCGGTAGAAATATTAAGTTCAATTGCAGCCCCTCTCCCCCTCAGGAAAATAATTACGGCATACAGCCATTTTCACTTGCTTTTTACAGCTTCAAATAGTATATTACTGTTATAACTAAATGTTTCATATAAAATCTGTGAAGGAGAAAAGTAGGCCGGAAACAACCCTTAAGGGAGAAGGCGTCACCGACTGTAAGCGCTTTCAGGGAATGCCTTGCTGAAGTTCTCTCCGGAGATGCAGGCTGAAGCTGTTTTCTAAACCGGAAACGGTGTGTAGGCTGGGCCGTAATTCCCGCGTTAAAGGGAAGGGGTATCGGATATTTCCCGTACCTTGCCGAGTGGGCGCGCTGCTATTTAATACACAGCGGGCCAATGGGGTGGTAACACGGATAGCAATGCTTTTCGTCCCTAGAAGAGGGGTGAAAGGTTTTTTTGTTTTTCCGGGGATTTTTTTCCGGTAGCTGTAAAGGGGGCTCTCTGTATGGGGGCCAATAGGGGTGGTACCACGGAAGCCTGCTTTCGTCCCGGTGGCGGAAGCAGGCTTATTAAATGAATGGGGACACACCAAAAGCGGAAAGGGGACACACCTGCTGAAGATAAGGTATTCCTTTATGGACAGGAATGTCCCCGATCTGTTCTGGCTCTGTGGGTCGGAGGAATGTCCCCGATCGGGATGGCGGGGATACACCAAATAAGGAATGCGTTAGGGATAGTGTCACCGATCGGTTGGCTTTGGGAGTGTCCTGAATGGGGGGTGGTTTGATGAGTGATGATGGCTTTTTTAGAAACATACACTGTCACTATGGTGAACTGATAATTATTAAGATAAGAGGAGGTGTTCCGGCCCGCCCGGTGTGTGGTTAGTAGGGGGGCTGGGGAAAATATGATTATTGTAATGGAAATCAACTGCCCGGAGGAACATGTGGATGCAGTGGTGAGAAAACTGGAGCAGAATGGGCTGCAGGCACACCTGATCAGAGGCGCAAAAAGATTGGTTATAGGCGCGGTGGGAGACAAGGGCTCTATACAGTCCTTGGGTATTGAGGGAATGCCCGGAGTGATGAGCGCAGTGCCCATCATGAAGCCCTTCAAGCTTGTGAGCAGGGAGGCCCGGGGTGAGAACTCGGTGGTCAGGGTTGGCAATGTTGATATAGGCGGTAGCCAAATTGCACTGATGGCGGGCCCCTGTGCGGTGGAAACAGCGGACCAGATGTATGCGGCAGCTTCGGCGGTCAAAGCTGCCGGGGCTGGTGTTTTGAGAGGGGGGGCCTTCAAGCCCAGGACTTCTCCTTACAGCTTCCAGGGGCTGGAGGAGGAGGGCCTTAAAATGATGTCCGAGGCCGCCAAAAAATTCGGCCTGGCCACGGTTACCGAGGTAATAGACCTTGAGAGCCTCGATAAGGCCTTGAAATATGTTGACATGGTCCAGGTAGGGGCCAGAAACATGCAGAATTTCAGGCTGCTGCAGGCGGTGGGCCGGGCTGGGCTACCGGTGCTGCTTAAAAGGGGACTTTCGGCCACCATTGAGGAGTGGCTGATGGCTGCAGAGTATATAGCCTCCGAGGGTAATATCGATATAGTGCTCTGTGAAAGAGGTATAAGGACTTTCGAGAGCTATACCAGGAACACCCTGGACCTCAGCGCGGTGCCCCTTGTAAAGAGCCTTTCCCACCTTCCGGTGGTGGTGGACCCCAGCCATGCCACCGGGATAAGAGCTCTGGTGGGTCCCATGAGCCTGGCGGCAGTGGCCGCCGGGGCGGATGGGCTGATTGTGGAGGTGCACCCTGATCCACAGAGGGCTTTGTGTGACGGAAAGCAGTCTCTCAGCCCCGGAGAATTCAGCAGGGTAGCCGGAGATTTGAAGGCGGTTGCCGCAGCTGTCGGGCGGTCAGCCTAAGGCGGGGGTGCATTTATGAAAAAGATAGGGTATTTGGGGCCTTCCGGAACTTTTACCGAGGCCGCCACCAGAAAATACTCTGGTAGAGAACCGGTGGAGCTGGTCTGCTGCCGAAGTTTTCCCCAGATAGTGTCAGATGTTAAAAGCGGCCTTTTGGACGAAGGCGTGGTTCCCCTGGAAAACTCCACTGAAGGGGCTGTTAGCCAGATACTGGATTTAATGGCCCAGGAGGAAGGGGTTATGTTCCGGGGGGAAATAGTGTTAAGTGTGCGGCATAACCTTCTGGTCAGGCCGGGAACCGAAATCAGTGAGATAAAAAAAGTTCTGTCACATCCTCAGGCCCTGGCCCAGTGCAGGGGCTATCTCTCCCGGGAGCTGCCCGGGGTGGAGATAGAGGAAACCACCAGCACTGCCCGGGCGGCCAGCATTGTGGCAGGCTCAGCCGGGCCGTGGGCAGCCATTGGCACCTACCTGGCTGCCGGTAATTACAGCCTGAAATTAGCCGTGGCCGACATCCAGGACAGCAGCCAGAACGCCACCCGGTTTATAGTGCTGGGTAAGAGTGACGCGGGCCCGGGGAATAACTGCCGGACCTCAATAATAGTGGAGGCCAGGGATCGCCCGGGTGCTCTGTACGGTATACTGAGGGAGTTTGCCCTAAGAGATATAAGCCTTACCCGGATAGAGTCCAGGCCTGTCAAAAAAAGGCTGGGGCAGTACATGTTTTTTATAGACATGGATGGGCACCGCACTGACCGCAAAGTAGGGGAGGCCCTGGAGGCTGTTGCCCGAAACGCATACTACCTGAGGATACTGGGTTCCTACCCTGCGGACAGAAGTCTTGCGCCCCCTGAGGAGCCTTCTCCGGCACAGGGTATAACCCTGGAGGAGGCCAGGGCGGAGATAGACATGGTGGACAGCCAGATAGTGGAGCTTATCGGAATGCGTACCAGGCTGGTGGAAAAGATTGCCGGTGTTAAAAGTCCCGGGAGAATACGGGATGAGGCCAGGGAGGAAGAGGTGCTGAGGAGGGTTCGTTCTTTGGCCGTGGCTAAGGGGGTTGACCCGGAAATGATTGAAAGTGTGTACAGGATTATGATCACAGAGTATGTGAAAATGCAGAAGAGAAGGGTACAGAGTAGGATGTCCGGGTGCTAACGGGAAAACCGGCCTGTGGGAAGGCCGGTTTTCTTAATTTATGCTTGGACTGTTTAGCTTTCGCACTGGTCCAGCAGCATCTGCCTTTGAACCTTCCCCGATGGTGTCCGCGGTATTTTGCACACTGTTACCGATACCGGCGCCCGCCGGCAGTCTGACTTTTGTGCGCACTGGTTGATTATAGACTGGGCGTTTAGATCTGTGTCTTCTTCCGGTTCCACAAAAGCTTTGAGTACCGGTTCTCCTGAAGGCTGTTCAACTGAGATGACAACCACATCGCTGACGCCCTCCATCCGGGAAATAATTTTTTCCAGCTCCCTCACATGATGATGAACATCCGTGCATTCCAGCACACCGATCCCCTCCCCCGTATCTATATAGTTTAGTTCCCGCTGATTCACAGCCTCCATATTATTCTGGGGCTGATCTTATGTCTTGTGAGTATAGTTATCTAATTATATGATCCCCGCATACTGCAAGCAAATAAATAAATCCTAAAATGCAGTATATTGATATTGACTGGTTTATATAGCATCTATAATAAATAAATAATTTATCCCGGGTAACTCCATCGACTAAATAGTGTATAAATTTCTGATTGACATATCCAGCCAATACAGGTTTAATACTAATATATGGTGAATGTAATCACAATCCGGCATGGAGGGAGATATGCCTATGAAGTTAAGTTTTGATTCAAAAACTATCGCTGTGTACAGTGTTAGCCAAAAATCGGGAAAATCCACTGTGGCCAGAGAGTTGTCCGGGTTTTATCAGATCTCAGGTAAAAAGTCTCTTTTGGTTGACTTTACTCTGGGGAAAAGCAAAATAATGAAATACATGCCGGATGCTTCCGGTGAGGACCTGTCGATGTGGGTGGGCGACATTAATAGAAAGCTGTCCAAACTCCCCTGGCCCCAAATAGAGTACCGGCCGGAGGAAGTCACCAGGTACATATTCAATGACGTGACAGGGATGGGTATATTGTCCTGCAGGCCTATAGAAAAGCCTGAAAGAATGATGGAGATAACCGGCATAATACTCCGGTCACTGGCCCAAAGCCCCTATGATGTGATAGTGTTTGATCTGGAATCAGGGGTAAAGGATTATATAATAAGGGTGCTTGAATCGGTGGATACTGTGCTGCTGGTGGCCGATACCTTTCGGTATGATGTGATTGAGACCCGGGAGGTCATTGAAAGGCTGAAGGAGGCCAACTGCAGGACAGATCATTTTAAGCTGCTTTTCAATAAAAAGCCAACCCTTTTGGACCAAACGCCCATGCAGGTGGCCGGCGAACTAAATCTTCCCCTGTCCGGCGCGCTGCCCGACTACCCGGACATAAGAGAAAGGCTTCAGTACAGCCTTGACAAAATGACGGAGTACAGCCAGGCTATGGAGTCGATTATAGAAAATCTCTAGATTTTAGGAGGTCTTACCCGGTATAGTGTTACGGTAAGGTATAAAAAATATTTAAGCGTATTTAAGGAGACTGCGGTGTGATGCCGCAGTCTTTGTCAATAAAAATACTTTCCTTTCCTGCACGTTTTTCTAAAAACATGTGTATAGACGGGAAGCTTCGACATCATGATAATTATGGGTTATTACTATAGCGGGAGGGTTGTATTATGAAGCTAAGGGTGGGAGTAATCGGGGCAGGCATGGCCTTTGAGCGCCTGCACTACCCCGCTTACCAGGAAATGACTGATAAGTTTAGCATTGTGGCTATATGTGATCAGAGCAGGGAGAAGGCCTCCTTCTGGGCGGGAAGACTGGGTATTGACAACGGCGGGGTATACACCGACTATAGGGAGATGTGCAGAAGGGGCGACATTGACTGCTTTGATATAATGGTTCCCATCAATAAGAATTTTTCAGTAACCGAAGATGTGGCCAGGACAGCCAAAAAGCCCATTATCTGTGAGAAACCTCTGGCTCCTACCAGGGAACAGGCCATTCTCCACAGAGACCTGCCTAAAAAGTACGGCATCCCCATACTCATTGCTGAAAACTTCAGGTATAACGAGGAGATTGACAAAATAAGAGATATGGTCAGGACTAAAAAGGTGGGAGACATTGTATACTTCATTCAAAACAGGGTGTATAACTTTCCTGTAGACATGCAAAAGAACTCCTTCGCCAGGGTTGAGTGGAGACAGCACCCTGATTATCCCGGAGGAACCATACTGGATACCACTGTGCACGATATGGCGGCTCTAAGGCATATTCTGGGCCCCGTCGACAGACTCCAGGCCTTTGGTGTTCCCCAGGATGACGACTTCTCCCCCTATGCCGTGGTCAATGTCAATATGCAGTTTGTCAGCGGGGTAAACGGCAGTTTTTCTTTCTACTGCGCCGGGGTGGAAATGCAGAGACCTCTCATAGGGCTGCGGATGTTTGGGACCAGGGGCATGATCTACCTGGAGGAAAGGGACTGCGGGACTATAAATGTGGCCTACAATGACGGAGGCTACGAAAGGATTCCTTACAGGCCCCAGAGAGGCTTCTATAACGAGCTGCTCAATTTTTATAACGCCGCTATAGGCAGGGAGCAGCTTTCCGTTACCCCGGAGATGGAATTTGGGGATGCCATGACTGTATTTGCAATACTGGATTCCATTAAGGAAAAGAGGATTGTCGGTGTGGACGGGCCTGGTGATTACCAGACTGTCTACCGTGATGCCGGGGAGCACGGCGGGCTGCATGACGAAAACAGGTCTTTTATTCAGTAGCGATAAAGGATACAGCTGTTGTTATTCTATTAGGGCAGACTGTATCCTTTATTCTTCTTGTAGAAAATTTGTATTAAAACTTATATAATTATATAATCAGTCAATAAATCAGCTGATGGATATTATCTACAAACCGGGGGGTAAAGAAATGACTGCTTTGGACCATAATGAGATAACCGCTGAAAGCATGATCACGTTGACAATACCCCAAAATGGAGAGTACAGGGTCCCCAAAGGTATCAGGGCGGAAGATGCCATGAAATACGATACCGAGGCCAGGGATACTCCGGTGGTGGCCGTAAAAATAGATAATTCCCTGGAAGATCTGGATACTGTTTTGGATAAAGACTGCACCCTTGAATTTGTAGACTTAAACAGTGAAGAGGGGATGAGGATTTACCAGAACGGCCTGATACTGGTGCTGTCCAGGGCCGCCGAAGAAATCATCCCGGAGGGAAGGGTAGTGCTGGAGCACTCTCTGGGCAATGCCGTATATGGGGAAATAAGCATGAAGGTAGCTCTTAAGGTCAGTGATGTGGAAAAGATTGAGAAGAGAATGAGATCTATAATAAACGGTGGCGGGCAGATAGAAAGGCTCACCCTTCCCCTGGAGGATGCTGTCAATCTGTTTGGCGCCAGGGGAATGCAAGGCAAGGTGGGCCTTCTGGGGTACTGGGACTCACAGACTGTCAGGGTGGTCAGAAGCGGCGACTACTATGACTACGTTCTTGGCCCGGTTGTGCCTGACCTGGGCATATTGAAGCACTTCAGGCTAAAATTTTATCTGCCCGGCTTTATACTGGAGCTCCCCCGCAAGAAGGACCCCTTAAGGCTGCCGGAATATATCGAGCACGGCAAGCTGGCCAATGTTTTCTTTGAGGCCGACAAGTGGGGAAAAATACTAAAGGTTAGAGACGTTGTCTCGCTGAACAGGGTATTGGAAAGAGGGGACCCGGGGGATCTGATCAGGGTGGCCGAGGCTTTTCAGGAGAAAAAAATAAGCCAGGTGGCCGATATGATCACCACCAATATTGACAGGACAAGGCTGGTCCTTGTTGCAGGCCCCTCCTCGTCGGGGAAAACCACTTTCTCCAAGAGGCTGTCCATCCAGCTAAGAGTAAATGGCATTAATCCCTACGCCATTTCCCTGGATGACTATTTTGTTGACCGGGAGAGAACACCCCGGGGG
Organism: Peptococcaceae bacterium BICA1-7; assembly: GCA_000802095.1. GTDB lineage: Bacteria > Bacillota > Desulfotomaculia > Desulfotomaculales > Desulfocucumaceae > BRHc4a. The sequence goes on from JUEB01000024.1 coordinate 176,218, forward strand.
GAAAATGGGGAGTATGACTTTGAAAGTATTGACGCCATTGACCGGGAGCTTTTTAACGAGCATCTTATAAAACTCATCCAGGGGGAGGAAATAGATCTTCCACGCTATAATTTCAAAACCGGGATGAGGGAGTACCATGGGGAAAAGCTTAAGCTTAAAAGCTATGATCTTATAGTTGTAGAGGGAATTCACGGTCTGAATGACATGCTCACTTCCTCCATCCCCAAGGGAAGAAAATTCAAGGTCTATGTAAGCGCCATCACCCACCTGTCCCTGGACAGGCAGAAAAGGGTGCACACTACTGACTTAAGGCTAATCAGGCGGATGGTCCGGGACTATAACTTCAGGGGCTACAGCGCCGTGCAGACTCTGGAAAGGTGGCCCATGGTGAGGCTGGGGGAGGAAAGAAATATATTCCCCTTCCAGGAAGAGGCCGACGCCATGTTCAATTCTGCGCTGGTGTATGAGCTGGCAGTATTAAAAGGTTATGCCCAGCCTCTGCTGGAAAGTGTCCCCAGAGAGTCCCCCCAGTATTCAGAGGCCAGGAGGCTTCTGGGAATACTGAGTTTCTTAAAGGTGCTGGGCTGCGATGAGGTGCCCTCCAACTCTCTTGTGAGGGAATTCATAGGACAGAGCTGTTTTTATTAATTTTGAGTACAGTCCGCCAATATGACGGCTTTAGATTAATGACAAACCCCTGGTTTTTACCGAGCCAGGGGTTTCCTTTTTCCGATAAAAATATATTGCTGTAAAGTTGAATGTCGTGATAATATGTTGAATATAATTAAACTTGAGGTGCTGTTGTGGAAGAAGGCATTATTGCCCAGAGGATAAAAAGTATCAGGAAACAAAGGGGATTCACCCTTGATGAGGTGGCCAGGAGGACCGGTTTTACCAAAGGACTACTTTCAAAGGTGGAGAACAATAAGGTCTCACCGCCGGTGTCTACCCTGGTTAAAATAGCCAAGGCACTGGACGTCACCCTGGGCGATTTGTTCAGCGCTTCTGACGGTCAGCAAATAAGAATAGTCCGTAAGGGAGAGAGGGCTAGCTATAACCCTGAATACCAGGGCGGGCGGCAGATAATTGAAACTCTGGTGAGCGGTTTTTACAGGCAGAGGATGGAGCCTGTTATTATAACAATTGATGCTGCCGGAGAGCATGAGCCCAGATTATACAGTCATCCCGGACAGGAGTTCATTTTTGTTCTGGAGGGGACCATGAATTACATATATGGAGAGGAAAGGTATACCCTTATGGAAGGCGACTCGCTTTATTTTAATTCTGAATTCAGGCACGGTGCTTCTCCGGTCCCCGGGAAAAATGTAAAATATCTTTCTATTCTGTGCACATAAATTTTTTTTAAGTATCATGTTTAATGACAGTTAATTTAATTGAATACAAGTAAATTTAGGAGGTGGGCCAGTTGGTTGATAATGGGTTTAGCGCCAGGGCAAAGGAATACGAAAAAGATTCGCTGGTGCAAAAAAATGCTTCGGAAGAGTTGTTGAGTCTGCTTTCAATAAAAGGATCAGAGGATGTGCTGGACCTGGGCTGTGGGCCCGGACACGTGACCAGGAAAATTGCCCGTATTACCAGAGGTAGGGTTGTGGGCGCCGATATTTCAGAGGGGATGATCAGGGAGGCCTCCAGTGCGGAGAATAATCCCCCCAACGCTGTTTACCAGGTTAAGAACGCAGCAGACCTGAGGTTTGAAGAGGAGTTTGATGTTATATTCTGCAACTCCACTTTTCAATGGTTTTTAAGTCCCCAAAGGGTGCTTAAGCATTGTTACAGCGCGTTAAGAAAGGGTGGACGCATGGGTGTCCAGTCCCCTGCCACATCTATGTACTGCCCCAATTTTGTGGCCGCCATCGAAAAAGTAAAGAGGGACCCGGATACCCGCCATGTTTTCAAAACCTTTAAAAGCCCCTGGCTCTTCCCTGAAAGCACTGATGAATACCGTAAACTATTTGAAGAGTGCGGCTTTACTGTTGCACACTGCAGCCTGCAGAAAGAGACTGGCAATTATAGGGCAGGCCAGGTATACCGTATTTTCCGATCGGGGGCTGAAAATGGCTACCTTAATAGCAATTTTTACTCAATTACTCCGGATGAAGCTTATATTGAGGAGTTTCGCCGCCTGGTGTGGGACAGCATAATGGAACAGTCTGACGACAATGGCGTTGTTCTCCTGGAATTTACACGCATTTACCTGGTTGCCGAGAAATAAAAAGGCGGCCATTAGGCCGCCTTCAGGCTTCTTAGTTAAGCAGTACCGGCACCACTTCGATGACTGTGCCGCAGTTATCGCACTCTATTTTCCTGCGGGATAAATTCCTGTCGGTTAGTATCTCCCTTTCACAGGTGGGACACTGCACGGCGGAGTATCCTTGGGGATTTATATATTCAGGCGCCCTGCAGTCACTTTCACAACCGCCACAGCCGGAACAGCCCCCTGACATATACATCCACCATCCTTTCACAATCGGCGTATTCCATAAAAAATATTCCCCTACAGCTGTAGGGGCTTTTTGTTAAGCATTGGTGATTTTAAGTATTGCCCCGCTTGGGCAGGCCCTGTGGCACTTGCCGCAGCGTTTGCAGTTGTCCTGGTTTATGGCGTAGGTAACATTATCGTCCACATAAACAGCGTTGTCCTTACATTCCAGTTCACAGGCGGCGCAGGCCATACAGTCCTGGGCGTTAATCTGAAAACTGAATTTAAACTTTTTTGGCTCAGCGGTCATGCTTTACCTCCCCCTCCACTAATTACTTTTCTTTATAAAAGAAATTTTAAGTCCACTTTTATTTCTTTTCTACGGTGGGGGTTAAAATCCTCCTCAGGTGTCGGGTCATTTCCTAAATAAATATTTTTTTGTCAGGGAGAATAATAGTATTCGGTTTACAGGGAGGATACAAATTGACCAGAAGAATAATAAAGGGTGTGGCAAAAAAATATACCGTTCCGGAGAGTGGCCCCCGGGGGTACCGGCCTGTGTGGGATACCGGTCCGGCCTCTTATCACAGCAGGATAAAAAAGGTTACCGGCATTAACAGGCCAAGCACCTAAAAGGAGCAATGGACAGCACTGCCCTCCCGTGACAAATGCTTGAAGGATTATTTTGTATAATGGCAAATATAATTAAGGATGGCATAATATGGAAATATTGGGGGGGTAGTATGTTCCGCTTTGGTTTCAAAAACAGGCAGAGAGAGATGCTGGGTATTACCATCACCGAACTAAGGGAACTGAAGGCCGAGCTGTCAGATCTGAAAGAACAGCTCCGGCAGATTATACCTGGTGGCACCGATGACACCCAAAAACAGGAACTCCCGGCAGGAGAGCGCTGGGATTATGCGGATACAGCCGATGGAGAGTATCCCGGCCTGGGAGAAGAGTATTTTTCTTCACCCGCAAGAGACCCCGGAAAGGGTCAGGAGGAGCCCTGTAATATCGATTTAGAAACAGTAGCCGGCGCATTTGCCGGTGCTGCAGTCGCCGTTACTGAGGCTGCCTGCGGTAGTGAAGAGGGCGGGGAAGAGGTGGGCAAGGCCGACCAGGCTGGTTCAGAGGAGATTTTGGCAGTAGGGGAAGGCAGTGAAAAGGCTTCTTTAGACAGGAGAGAGTGGGCGGTGGTAAACTATCAGACTAAAGAGCCCTGGTGGAAATTGTGGGGAAGACGGGGGAGAATCTATGGAGATTATTCCGGCGGAGGGCCGCAGTGAGCGAAAAAAATACTGCCGGGTTTGCGGCAGCAGGGTTCGTCGCTTTAATAATGACGGGGACTGGAAAAAGTGCGTGGTCTGCCTGCACCGCACTCATAGTGAGCACATGGCCGGGAATAAAAGGGTGTGCGCCCTTTGTTCCCGGGAAGAATGCAATATCCCGCAGGAATATCAAATAAGGCCTGATTCCGTATCTCTTCTACTTCTAACCGACCTGCACTTTAGCCGGGGCGGCGGCAAGGAAATCCTCTGCCTTAAAAAATGGCTGAAGGAAAGGGTAATGGACTATGTGCTGATCAGCGGAGATTTGACCTCCGGGGCCGACAGTGTGGAGTACCGGAGGGCAGCCGGGTGGATAAGGGAAGTAGAACTCTCCGGAATGCGGGTTGCAGTAGTCCCTGGCAATCATGACATAGGCTACTGGAGGAATGTGTCATCACTGGGGAAACAGCTTTCCGGCGATAAGTACCACCGGTGGACAGAAATAATTGACAGGCCCATTGAGCCGTGCTTGAGGGGCCCTTTCTTTATGTCCCTGGGACTTAATACGGCCCACGGAATAAGCCCCACCAGGTTTTTAAACGGTTATTTGAGGAGCGGCCAAAGGGCCAGGGCCAGAGAGTTGCTGGCTGCCACTCCCCCGGGACACCTAAAGGTGGTGTTCTGCCATCACCCCCTGGTAACTTTTCCAAACAGCTATCACAAGGCTATTTTTAGGGCTGATGAAATCAAAAGGGAAATGCTGGACAGCGGGGCCGACCTTTTGCTCTGGGGGCACCAGCACAGCTTTGACACCATCGAAATGGAAAGGGGCGGGGGAAAATGCATAGCCGTACAGGGGCCTACCATGTCTGAAAGGACAAGAGACGGCTTGCCAGGCTTTGTTTCAGTCCACTGGTTCTTTGACCGGAAGGTAATCATCAAATCATACAGAGTTGAGGGCAAATGCAGTATTAAGGAAGACAGGGTGGTTGAATACAGCCTGTAGCCCGCCCCTAAAGCCCCAGGAAGGATCAGGGCGGGACGCTGTGGAATATGCTTAAGGGTAGTACCTCGGGTCAGGAGACTGCTCTGAGGCAGTAACCCGGGTCGGGAGACGGGAGACGCCGGGGCATTCCTTTTTACATAATTGGGATGGTCATCAGGGTTATTTTAATATAGATTTTCTCTGTGTCCTCTGTGGCTAAAGAAGGACCTAAGATTAAAGCTTCCTGTACTGAAAGGAAGGCTGTAACTATTCTGAATTCTGACTCCTGTATTTTGTATTCCGACAGAATTAGAATGTCAGTATAAGCATTGTAAAGGGAGGTGTCCCGTTTGTTTTTTGAACAGGGGCCTATCAGGCCGCCCAGCGAGGCGGAAAGTCTTCTGCTAAGGCTGACCAGGAATTGCCCCTGGAATAAGTGCCAGTTCTGTGTAACATACAGGGGGGAAGTATTTTCCCGGAGGACTGTGGAGGAAATAAAGGGAGATGTGGACACAGTTGCACGGATACTGGACAGCCTTAAGGAAATGTCAGTTAAGCTGGGCTATAATGGTGAGGTCAACCGGCAGGTGCTGTCCGGCGCATACCAGACAGGGGATCATTATGTGATCCATGTGGCCTCCTGGATGTACCGGGGGGGAAGGAGTGTTTTTGTGCAGGATGCCAATTCACTGGTCATGAAAACCTCCGAATTGATTGACGTGCTGGAATATATAAGAAAAAAGCTGCCCACGGTGGACAGGATAACCTCTTATGCCAGGTCCAGGACATTGTTGCGCAAGTCTCCCGGGGAGCTTGCCGACATTGGCCGGGCCGGACTGAACAGGATTCATGTGGGCATGGAGTCGGGCTCCGACGCAGTGCTGAGATTTATAAACAAGGGTGTCACCTCAGGGGAGCATATAGAGGCCGGAAGACGGGTTGTGGAGGCAGGCATTTCACTGTCGGAGTACGTTATACTGGGACTGGGGGGACGGCTCTGGTCTGAAGAGCACCCACTGGAAACGGCCAGGGCGCTGAATGAGATCAACCCCCATTTTATAAGGCTGAGGACCTTGACCGTCCCTCCCGGCACCCCACTGTATGACAGGCTTGCAGCAGGGGAGTTTGCCGAGCAGACCGAGGATGAGATAGTGGCAGGGGAAAGGCTTATGCTAGAAAAGTTGCAGGGTATTACCAGCGAGGTGGTCAGCGACCATATGCTTAACCTGCTGGAAGAGGTGGGGGGCAGGCTTCCCGAAGGAAAGGATCAAATGCTCGGTGTGATTGACAGGTATCTTTCCCTGCCTGAGGCTGACCGGCTGAATTTCCGCCTGGGCAGGCGGTCCGGCCTGTACAGGCGGCTTGACGACATGGCCGACCCGGCCAGGCGGGCCAGGGTGGAGGCGCTGGTGAAACAGCTTTCCGGTGAGGGAAGGCTTGACGGCACCCTTTCTTCCCTGAGGGCCCATATGATTTGAGGTGCGTAGTATGGATAAAACCGTAAAAACCATTGAAGCTTACAATTTAACTGCCGAAGACTTTGAAAAAAAATTCATGGATTTAAAACTATACCGGCAAAGTCTTGATTATTTCATTGAGCTTTTGAGTCCGGGTTCGAGAGTTCTGGATTTGGGCTGCGGGCCGGGGAATATAGCCAGACTTTTGATGGACAGCCGAAAGGAATTTAAAGTTAACGGCATAGACTTGTCTGGTGAAATGGTCAGGCGGGCTGTTAAAAATGTTCCCGGGGCAAATTTTAGTGTGGGTGACATCAGAATGTTTGAAAAAAGGCCCGGAGAATACGATGCAATTGTGGCCGCCTTCTGCCTTCCCCACCTTACGTATAAAGAGGCCGGTGATCTTTTAAAAGATATTGGCCTTATACTGAAAACGGGTGGCCACGTTTACCTTAGCTGTATGGAAGGGAAAAAATCAGGTTTTGAGTTTACCAGTTTCAGCCCGGAAAAGGAAATATTCTTTAACTATTACAGTAGAAGCTTTCTGGGAAAAGCACTGCTGGACAGCGGACTGGAAGTGATTGAGTTTTTCCGGCAGGAATACCCCGAGCCCGGGGGAGGTATTACCATGGAAATGATTTTTATTGCCCAAAAGCCAAACCCCGATATTCTACACTGCAAGTGATGAATGTTTTCATGAACCACAGAGGACACAGAGATCACAGAGAATTTGCTCTCAGGCATTACTCTCAGGTCTGAAACCTATGTAGTATAAGAGAAGTTTGTTTTGCCCAACCCATTTAATAAAAACCTTTTAAAACATTCAAGTAGGCATAAAAACCTCTGTGTCCTCTGTGTGCTCTGTGGTTTAAAAAGAACCCCAATTTCATCTTCCTTGGTGACCGTTTTAGGCGGCCCGGGTGTCTGGATTCTGACTCCTGAATTCTGGATTCCGACGGAATAAAACATCAGTATAAGCATCATGTATTGCCAAAAAGTCGAGAATGTGAGAAATTATATAAAGTTAAATGATTAACCCGGGAGGGTAGTATGGAAAAAGAATGCAGCCTGTCAGTATATTTCAAGGAAAAGTACGCCGGGGAGATACAGGAGATTATCACCCGTGAGCAGGTCAGTCCAGAGGTGGCGGTCTGCAGTTACCTGTGCCCCGAGGTTATCGGCTGTGTGGAGGATGTTGAGGAGAAGGCCTGTGCCCTGAGGCTGAGGGCGATGAAGAGCTAATACTGAATTTCTTTTGGTCAGGAGACAGGAAACAGGAAACAGGAGACAGGAGACAGGAGACGGGAGATGGGAGATCCAGGTGCTACTAATATGTGGATTAATACTGCAATACTACAGGGTTATTCTTTATTTTTGACCTCAGAGCCCGCATTAAAAAGTTAGTCTCCTGTCTACGGTCTACTGTCTCCTGTCTCCTGTCTCCTGACAGCATTTTCTTTCAGAATGAGTTGTTTACAGGGAGGATTCAATGGCAAGGGTTAATGTGTGCGATATTAAAAATGGAATGAAAATTGTATCGAAATATGTTGTTAATGATAAAAAACTAATTTCGTTTAAGGGTAAGCCAGGGCATTTTCTTGCCCTTATACTGGCGGACAGCACCGGCAGGATAGAGGGAAAGATCTGGGAGAGGGCCGAAGATGGCAACGCTCTGATCAACACAGGAGATCTTCTGGAAATTAAGGGCGGTGTTATTGAGTATAATGGTGTGCTGCAGGTAAACATAGGTACTTACAGGGTTTGCCCGGAGGGTGAGTTCGATCCCAGGGAATTTTTGCCTTCCTCCTCCAGGGATACCGGGGAGATGCTGGCAGAAATAAAAGGTTTAATTGATTCTATAGAAAACTTTCACCTTAAGAGCCTGCTGCTGAGCTTTTTTGATGACATGGAGTGGGTCAGGGAGTTTTGCAGTGTACCGGCGGCCAAGGCCAATCACCAGGCCTACCTGGGGGGGCTTCTGGAGCACACCCTCAATGTTGCCAGGGCAGCCTTTGCCGCAGCAGGGCTTTATCCCAGGCTGGACCGGGACCTCCTGCTGGCCGGATCAATATTGCACGATATAGGAAAAATAAAAGAATACAGCTATGCCAGAAACATAGATGTCACCGACCAGGGCCGGCTGCTGGGCCATATAGTGATGGGGGTGTCCGAGGTGGACAGGAGGATCAGCGGCCTGGAGGAACCTTTTCCCGAAGGTCTGAGAATAAAGGTGCTGCACATAATAACCAGCCACCACGGGCTGTATGAGTGGCAGTCGCCCAAAAAGCCCAAATTTACCGAGGCTGCAGTGGTGCATATACTGGATATGTTGGATTCGGTGGTGGACACCTTTACCAGGGCCAGGGAAGAAAACACCGACCAGTCTTTATCCTGGTCCCCCTGGAACAGGGCGCTGGAAAGGTTTGTATACCTGAAATAAAAACATGATCAATAAAAAAGCTGCCGGCATTTTAGTTTTAGCCCGGCAGCTTTTTTATTGGATACTGTTTAATGAAAGACAATGGCCAGGTTCACCGGGTGAACCTGGCCATTGTCGAAAGGAAGCCTTTCGGAGAAAAATAATAAGTTGGGGCGATTTGTACATAAATTAAAGAATGGCTTACACTAAAACGACAAATATTGCTATAATATAGTATTATCACTAATCTTAATGCCGATTAGATGTAATTACGAGATATGGTATTATGTTTTTGTAAAAATATGATGGTAGATTTGCCTATGTGCCAATATTAGATTATCTAGTATTATTATAGACTTTCACCTTTCTCCAAAAAATGCATAGAAAACAGTTGTTTATTCGATGTTTAACGGTTATATTTTATTATATGTATAGCATGGCTTGGCTATTGTTGAAAAATGAAACTGTCTTTAAAAATTCCAGGCAGTTTCAACTGTTACCTGAAAGGTGGTTTACATGAGTGATTTACAGTTTGGCAGAGGCGTGAGGAAGTATTTTAAGAGTAAGGAAAAAGAAGAAATGATTCAAAAAGAGAAAATTCTCATCGTTGATGACATGGAGCTGCATCTTGAAACAGCCGTTCTTTATTTGGAGAAGTCAGGCTACAAAATGTTTACCGCCTCTGATATCAAAAGCGCATGGCGATTGGTTACAGAGGAAGAGCCGGATATTATTCTCCTGGATGTGGTTATGCCCGGAGAAAGCGGACTGGACCTTCTGTCAAGGGTAAAATCAAGCTATCCCCAGATAGGGGTGATAGTCATGACTTCATTTGGAAGTGAGGATGTTGCTGCTGCAGCATTCAAGCTCGGAGCCCTGGACTACATAAAAAAACCCCTAAAATACAGCAATTTAAAAGAGGTTCTCGAAAAAACCATACAAAAGCAAAAACAGTCAAAAATGCACGAGTTGGAGTTAAAAACATTAAAGAGAGCCTACGCGGATTTACAGGTCAGCGCAGACTCCATTCTTCAGTGCATGTCTTCCGGCGTTGTTGCAGTTGATAACAATCTTTGCGTAAGGATTATCAATCAAAAGGCAAAGAAAATTTTGGACGCAGAAAACAGGGATATCATTGGACAGTATTGTTATGATGCCTTCCCCTTCTTAAAGAAAAATTCATTAATAAAAAGCACTCTGGAAAAAGACCGGGGCTTAAGTCTGGACAGGGTTGAGGTTCCTGGTGCGGTGGGGGGAACCATTGTAAGGATAAATACCGATGTTATATATGACTTTGACGGCAACAGGGTAGGTGCTGTGGCGGTATTTGACGATGTTACCCAATTAATAAAAAGGGAAGAGGTGCTCAGGGAAAGAGAAAAGCTTGCACTAATAGGTCAGATGGCCGCCGGAATGGCTCATGAGCTGAAAAACCCGCTGACTTCCATAAGGGGATTCGCCCAGCTTCTATCCGGCAAATCAGTAGATCCGGTCCTGAGTGATTATCTGAAAATAGTAATCACTGAAATAGACAGGATGAATCAGGTGATCCAGGATTTTTTGCAGTTGGCCAGGCCGAAGTCGATGGAGTTTTCAAAAAAATCAATTAATGAAGTGATCAGAGAAATTATACCAATGATTGAGCCACAGGCATTTCTAAAAGAAATAGACGTTCACACTGAAACCGATGACAGCATTCCGGAAGTAATGATTGATCCAGCTCATATTAAGCAGGTGCTGCTAAACCTTATACAAAATTCCATAGAGGCAATGGTGAAAGGGGGCACCCTGGGCATAAGGACTAAATATTTGAAAGAGCGGAATGAAATTAAGCTTGACATCAGCGACACCGGCTGTGGGATTCCGGCTGGAGATCTGAATCAGATCGGGGTTCCTTTCTTTAGCACAAAGTCAGGAGGCACAGGTCTGGGGCTGAGTATTTCATTTAACATAGTAAAAAAGCATAGGGGCCGTATAGAGATAGAAAGCTGTGAGGGAAGCGGAACGACCTTTTCCATCCTCCTGCCTGCAGGCCTTAATTAAATGTAATGCTTAATCAGGAGGAAGCAAAATGTTCAAGAAGATAGTCAGTAAACCTGTTTCAGAAGTGCAGAATACTATAAATTCCATGAGGGCAGGGGTTCGCCTTAAACTAATGGCGGTTGTGCTGGTGGCGTTATTGCTGCTGGTGGTTAAAAACCTGTATTTTGATTACTGGCATGCGCTGGACAGGAACAAAGCACAGGTGGGGAAGAGTTTTTCTCTGCTGGGAGATATGCTGGAAAACGATATTCTCCGTTGGATTGACAACAGGGAGAATGATGTCTCTACAATGGCCGATAATCCACTGGTTAGAAAATTTGCCGGTGAAGTGGCGAGGGGGTCCGGGAATTCAACCGGAACAGCGGAAGAACTACAGCGATATTGGGAAAAAATAATGGAACAGTATGGTGTTTATGATGAGATTTATATTTCCGATATTGCAGGTAAGATTTTGGTTTCAACCGACAGCAGCCGCATAAACTCCTACCGTCCGGCGGATAACCTAATCATAGAGCCTCTTAGAACAGGCGCCATTTATTTTAATGACGCATACCTGTCACCGGCCACTAAAAAGCCGTGCATTGCTTTTTCCATCCCGGTGAGGGCGGAGGAGGGTGGGGCGCCAGATGGTATTGCCTGTATCCTGGTGTACCGCATAGACATACAGTCTGTGATCCAGCCCCTGCTGGAGGGCACCATCAGCCTTGGCAACACTGGGGAATTGGTTCTTTTAAATAAGCAGGGAATTGCTATTAACGAATTACGGTTTCGTCCGGGATCAGCTCTCAGGTACCAGTTGAAAAGCGAGCCCGCCCTGAGAGTGGTTCAGGGTGACGAAGGAATAGCGCAGGGCATTGGCTATAACGGGGAGGAAATGATATCTGTTTACCGTTATATACCCAAAGTGAGCTGGGGCCTGATTATCCGGCAGGAGACCAATGAATTATTCGGTCCCCTCAGGGGAGATATATTAAACTCCCTGTTTATAAGCATGGCCTGGGTTCTTTTGGTGCTGGGGATTCTTCTTTATTTTCTAAACCGGATGATCAAACCCCTCAATAGTATGGAGATAGCTGCCCGGGAAATTGCAGGCGGGGATTTTTCCAGAAGGGTTGCTGTCAATAGAAGGGATGAAATAGGCCGTCTGGGTAATTCACTTAATTACATGGCCAGTGAGATGGGACGTCAGTTCAAGAATCAAAAGAATACCCAGGAAGTGTTGAAGGTGCTGGTTTCAACGCTGGATTTGGATAGGATGCTGGAAAAAGGGCTGCATACAATATGTACTTCATATAACTTTAATGTTGGCGCTATTTTTCTGGCCGACCCTGAAAAAGGGGAATATGCGTCCACCGCCCTGTATTGTCCCGGCCAAAAGTTAATGGACCCTAAAAGAGTGATCAGGCCGGGAGAGGGAATTGAAGGGCTGGCAGCCATTACGGGTAAGATTCAGGTTGTTTCCGACTTGCCGGAAGACACGGTGTATACCGTTAACTGGCTGGGAGGCCAGTTGGCCCCGGCCAATATTGTAGTGATCCCGCTTCTTTTTGGGAAAGAGGTGCTGGGTGTCATGAGCCTCTCGTCCCTGAATAAGAATGACCATCGCCAGACAGAGGAATTGGAGACGGTGGGGACACTGGTGGGGGTTGCAGTAAACAATGCTATTATGTATAAAAAAGCTCTTGATCTTTCTGTGCAGCTAAAAGAGGCTAATGAACAGCTGGCCCAGCAGAATGAGGAGTTAAGCACTCAGAGTGAAGAATTGATGTCCCAGGCCGAAGAGCTTCAGATGCAGTCGGAAGAGCTTCAGACAACCACCAGGAAGCTCCAGTACAAAAATACCGAGCTTGAGCGGCTGGCTGATCAGAAAACACGTTTTCTGGCCGGGTTGTCTCATGAGCTGAGGGCGCCCCTAAATGCTGTAATAAGCTTTTCTGATGTGCTTTTAGATAAGGTGGTAGGTGAACTGAACCAGCAGCAGGAAAGATACCTCCATGAAATACTTAACAGCGGGCAGCACTTGCTTAATTTGATAAATGACCTGCTGGATTTGTCAAAAATAGAGGTGGGCAGGGTTGACCTGAATATAAGGGAGCTGGATCTTTCAATTCCGTTGGAGGAGGCTCTGGCCATGGTTGGGGCCGATGTTTCGAGGAAGCGGCTGGAGGTAACCAACCTTGTTAATGCTGGCGACTGCGTGGTGGTTGCCGATAAGGGTAAACTAAAACAGATATTTTTAAATCTCTTAACCAATGCAGTTAAATTTACTCCTGTGGGAGGTAAATTAACCATTGGATCTGCCTGCGATGGCCCAAAGTGTAGAATATGGGTTGCAGACACAGGTATAGGGATATCCCCGGAGTATCACGATGCAATATTTGAGGAGTTTAATCAGGTGGGCAGTAAAGGGCCCGGGCAATATACAGGTACCGGCCTCGGTCTTTCCATAACCAAAAAGCTAATTGAACTGCAGGGTGGTGTAATACATGTACAGAGTGGAGAAGGCGTGGGGGCAACCTTTATCTTCACACTTCCTCTTTCTGAAAAGAACTCCGTCTTGCGGCAAAGTGTCGACTGCAATTTGAAGTGCAGCTACCGGGATAGCTGTGAGAACTGCAGCTGTCCCAGGTCAAAAATTACATACCTGCCCAAGCCTCTGGTCAAAAATGCCCTGCTGGAGAGCCTGGATATTAAATGCTGTCTTGTTGATAAGCCTCTCCTTGTTTTGGTAATAGATGATGATCCGGCGGTGAGAAGTTTTGTTCCGGACATACTTATTCCCCGGGGATATGGGGTAATAACGGCAGGTGACGGGCTTATAGGGGTCCAATTGGCGCTGGCTAAAAAGCCGGATATTATTATTCTCGACATTGTAATGCCCGGGAAAGATGGTTTCGAGGTACTGATGGAACTGAGCGGTCATTGCTGGGAAAAAGGTTTATCAATTTTTATATGCACTTCAAAAGATCTTTCCCGGGAAGAGAAACAGGTGCTGGAACAGAGGTTTCAAAGAATATTCAATCCGGGCGGCCAATAAAAGAATATTATAGATAGATAGACCGCTAAACATATGTTTAGCGGTCTATCTATAGGCTTTTATATTTTACTCCTTAACTTCCGGGGTTTCGGTAGCCTCCGGGGTCTTCGCAGTTTCCGGGGCCATAAGCTGGTCGGCCGGTACAGCTGCGCTGACATCTGGCTCCACAAAGGGCTTGTCGGTCCCGGTTATCTTAAATTCTCCGGTTATGTCCTCCTGCATGCTGATAACCGCATTTCCTGTTTTTTCATCCTTGATGCCAAACATTGAGGGATCGATGGTAAAGTCAAGCTTCATGTCAAAGCTGATAAAATCGGACATCAGTGTTTTCTTATTTATATAGGTGGTGCAGTAGTAATCCAGCTTCATGTTTTTCAGCAATTCCTGCATCACACCCTGTACATCCTGGCCTTTATTCAAGTCCGCGGGAAGGCTCTTGACAACGTCTCCTATTATTTTCTGATAGCCCTCCATAAACTTTTCCATGTCCAGGGCGGCGTTGACCACATAATACTCCTGACCGTCTCTGGTCACATCATTGCCGAAGTTGCAGAGCATACCTATCTCCTTCATCTGCTCCACGGCCTTTAAGGGGTTGGACTGTATGTCCTGCTGCTGTTTAATAAAATCGGCAGGGAAAGGCATATCCATAACTGTCCACTGGTCCAGTCCGGGCATTTTCATATAAATCTTGCTGCCGGTCATGTAGGTCTCAATGGTTGTTCCGTCCAATCCGGGTATACTGGCCTCGGGCTGCAGGGTCTGTTTGGTATAGGCCTTCATGGGGTCGTTTTGCATCTGCCCGTAAAATTGACTTTTTATTTTCTGGGCTCCTCCGGGCATTTCCTCTCCGCCGCCATCAAGCTTAATATTCATATCAAGGGCGCCCTGCATGGAATAGGTGTTAATTTTTTGTGTTTCGGCGCTGGACTTGGCCAGTAGTTCCTGCGGAGACATATTGTCCCTGGACTCCTGGCGGCTCAGTGTCACCTGTGATTGCTGGCCGTCCCAGCTTACCGAGTAGCCAAAGGACTCGGCCACAAATCTTAAGGGTAGCATTACCTGTTCCGCTACCCTGACCGGAGCCAGGGGTGCCTTGATCTCACTGTCATTTAGCCTGGCAGCCAGCTGATTAACTGACATGGAAAGGCTTTTGCCGTCTTCAGTGATGGTAAAGGAATCAGAGTTCCATACCACATCGGCGCCGGCAAAGCTAAGGTAATCATCCAGCCCGATCATGGTAATACCGTCGGTTATGTAACTGTCTTTTGCTTTTAGCTGGTCTGAGTTCACATCAATACTGACATCTTCGGCCATGGCAGGGACCGCTGAAAAGGTCAATATCATAATAAGGGAAAGGATTAAAAGAATGCCCTTTTTCACTGCAACAACAACCTCCATTCATTTTTTTTAATGATACCACAAAATATATTGCAGCAGTGCTGCAGAGTAGAAAATAGTAATATTATAAATTATTGAATTATTCCTTTTTCTGTATAAAAGATTCCCGCTTTAGTTTAATTTACGGGGAATAAAGCTCTCGCTCAGGCCGCCCTTCACCAGCAGCGCCACCGGGAAGCTGCGGGAGTTATGGGCGGCGCCGAAGCGGCCCTGATGGTCTGCTACAATAATTCCTCCCACGGCTCCTGCTCTTCTTTCACCCAGCCGGGCCATGGCTTTTTCCGCAGCCTCCTGTGGGTGAAGGCCCTTTTTTACAAGTGAGTCAACATAATTTGCGGTTAGTGTTTCGATAAAGGCCTCCCCCAGTCCGGTACAGGCAGTGGCGCAGTTGGGGGAGGCAAAAATTCCGGCCCCCGGAATAGGGGTGTCGCCCACCCGGCCGGGGATTTTCATAAAAGATCCTCCAGTGGAGGAGGCGGCGGCCAGCCTTCCGTCATGAAAGACCACACACCCCACTGTGTCGCAGGGTTTGGCGCTGTCTGGAGGCAGGCCGGTGAAAGGGCTGGTTTCCTGTGAAAGGCCCTGCTTCGCCCTGTCCCTTGCCCTCTGCCAGGTCTCCACCATCCCGGGAGACCTTGAGTCCACCGGCAGAAAGCCCCTGGTGAGGGCAAAGTCAGTGGCTCCCTGGCCGGCCAGGAGGACATGGGGAGTCTCTTCCAAAACCAGGCGGGCCACCGAAACAGGATGGCTTACCGACCTTATGGCTGCCACCGCACCAAATTTTCCCGTTGTTCCGTCCATAATAGAGGCATCCATTTCCACGTCACCGTCCCGGTTAAGAACCGAGCCATACCCGGCGTTAAAAAGAGGGCTTTCCTCCAGTATTTTTACTGCCTCCTCGGCTGCATCCAAAAGCCCTGCCTCCAGCGCCCCGTGCCCGGCCAGGGCCGCTGCCCGCAAAACTTCCCGGAATTGGAGGCTGGAGCTTGTTTCTACTCCCCCGTGCACAATAACAATACTCAACTAAGTCACTCTCACTTTTTTAGGAGTTGCCTGACTCTTTATAGTATGCCAGAAAAAAAGGCAATCACATAAAATAAAATTCCGTGCATGTCCTAAAATAATACATAAAAAAGGTATTTTAAATTGGAAAACAATGAAATCCTTCCGGAGGTGCTCTGCCAGGGCCCCATAGCCCGGCTGATACCCTGTCAGGTCAGAGAACAGCGGATAGTGTACTGTTATTGGTATATAATATGACTAATTTCGACAATACAGTTTAACCACCAATTTTGTCCGGTCAACATCAATAAGAGGTGTTTGAAAAGTTTAAAATTGCAGAAAAATTAAACACTGCTTTATAATTAAATTTAAGGTTTTTTATTAAAATGCTGTATAATAAAAGCCAGACAAGCAATAGGACTTATATAATCATAATATACTGAATTGTAAATTAATTTAATATTCTTATGTGCCGCAAAAGGATGTGCTATAGTGCATGAATTCTCCCTGGTAAGTGATCTTCTGGAAACAGTCATGAAGAGTGCTGAGGAAAATGGCATTAAGAGTGTTTCAAAGGTAAAATTAACTGTGGGAGAGTGTCATGGAGCTCTCCCGGAAGCCTTATCCTTTGCCTTTATGGCCTTGTCAGGCGACACTGTGTGCAGCGGCGCTGAATTAGACATTGATATTAAAAGTGGATTGCTGCTATGCACTGCGTGCGGCCACAGCTTCTCCTATGAAATACTACAGACTATGTGCCCTGAGTGCGGATCAGTATATTTGGACATTATCTCCGGAAGGGAATTGCGGGTAGATTATTATGAGGGTGAATAAGGGGGTTATTTTTTGAAGGTAATTTTGGCCAGGGATTTGCTTGGCGTCAACACTGTCAAGGGAGAAAACAACAGGGAGATTTTAGAAAAAAAAGGCCTTCTGACACTGAATATAATCAGCTCCCCAGGTGCGGGCAAGACAACCTTGCTGGAAGTTACCATGAAATCATTAAAGAATAAATATAATTTCGGGGTAATTGAGGGAGACCTGTACACCTCACGTGATGCCCTGCGTTTGGAGGAGCACTCCCATGCCATTGTGCAGATTAATACCTGCGGGATGTGCCACCTGAATGCGGATATGGTGGCCAGGGCTTTAAAGGATATGCCTCTTGACTCCCTGGATGTAATTATTATTGAAAATGTTGGGAACCTGGTCTGCCCGGCTGCCTTTTATCTGGGCGAGACCTTCAAGGTGGCGGTGCTCAGTGTGCCGGAGGGCAGCGACAAGCCGGCCAAGTACCCTGAGCTGTTTAAAGAGGCCAGGGCGGTAATTATCAATAAGTCAGACTTATTGCCCTATACAGATTTTGATTTGCCCGGATGCGTAAAAGAGTTAAGGCAAATAAACCCCAGAGCGGAAATACTGGTAGTCTCCGCCAGAACAGGTGAGGGCATGGATCAGTGGATCGGCTGGCTGGAGGTTAATGTTCAGCAAATTAAACAGTTGTCAACTAAAGAATGTCTCCAGTAAACGAGGTGCTTTGAATGTGTCTTGGAGTTCCCGGAAAAGTGGTGGAGATTAACACTACAGGGCAAAGGGCAGTGATAGAGACCATGGGGGTGAAGAGGCAGGTGGGCACCCAACTGGTGGAGGAGGTTCAGCCCGGGGACTATTTAATGGTACATGCCGGGTACGCCATAGAAAAGATAAATACCGACCTGGCCCTGGAAATGATCCGCCTGTGGGAGGACATTCTTAAAAATGAAAATATTTGAAAGGTTTAATGACCCGGATCTGGGAAAGAGGATGGTTTCCAGGGTCAGGTCTCTGGCACTAAAGGCAGCTGATCGGCTGGGCCGGCCAATTATGCTGATGGAGGTCTGCGGCACCCATACTGCCGCCATATCAAAAAGTGGTATCAGGATGCTGCTTGCTGATCTGCTGGAATTGCGGAGCGGGCCGGGCTGCCCTGTATGCGTTACGGCCCCGGGTGATATAGAAGCGGCTGTAAATCTTTCCCGCCTTCCGGGGGTAACCGTGGCCACCTTTGGAGATATGATCAGGGTTCCTGGAATAAGCTCTTCCCTGGAGCAGGAAAGGGCCCGGGGATCGGAAGTCAATATTTTTTATTCTCCCGGGGATGCAGTGGATTATGCCCGGCTTCATCCGGAAAAAGAAGTGGTATTTATAGGGGTGGGTTTTGAAACCACTGCCCCCCTGGTGGCACTAAGTGTTGATGAAGCACGGGAATCGGGGATAAAAAACTACAGTGTGCTGTCACTTCATAAAATAGTTCCCCCGGTGCTGAGTAATCTTCTGTCCACCGGAGAGCTCAGTGTGGATGGCCTTATTTTACCCGGACATGTCTGTGTGATTACCGGACGCAGGGCTCTTGACTTTGTTGCCGGAAAATATAACGTGCCGGCGGCCATTGCCGGTTTTGAGGCCATGGATATTCTGGCTGCAGTCCACTCCCTGCTGGAGGCCATATTGGAGGGTCGCGCGGCTGTTGTTAACTGCTACCCCAGGGTGGTTAAAGAGAATGGGAATATACAGGCCCAAAAAATTATAGAAAAAATTTTCACCCCGGTGGATGCCCACTGGCGGGGATTTGGTGAAATAGCCGGCAGCGGTCTGGCCTTCAGGGAAGAGTATAGTGACTATGACGCCTCTTACCGGTATGCCATCGGGACTTCCCTGTCCACCCCCAAAACAGCCTGCCGCTGCGGAGAACTTTTAAAGGGAAAAATATATCCCGGTGACTGTGGTCTTTTTGCCCGCTCCTGCACCCCTGCCACTCCGGTGGGGCCCTGCATGGTGTCTTCCGAAGGGACGTGCTCGGTCTACTACCGATATCACCGGACGGCAATCATCCCATAATTATCGGGGACATTCCTCGGCCAGAATACCATGCTTAAAAGAGGAGGTATCCCCATACCATGTTTGGTGTGTCCCCGCCATCCTGATCGGGGACATTCCTCCAACCCAAAAGTGAAGCTCCAAAGAGGAGGTGTGTCCCCATTCCTTTGGACAAAAGGATACTGCTGTCCCATGGCGCCGGAGGCCAATTAACCAGACAGCTGGTGGATGACATTTTTGTTAAGTATTTTAATAACGAGGCCTTAAAACCACTGTCCGACGCCGCCGTAATTGAACTGCCGGGGTCCAGGCTGGCCTTCACCACTGATTCTTTTGTGGTGAGACCACTTTTTTTCCCGGGCGGTGATATAGGCAAGCTGGCGGTTTGCGGCACTGTAAATGATTTGGCTGTTAGTGGCGCCAGGCCTTTATTTTTGACGGCCTCCTTCATTATTGAAGAGGGCCTGTCTTTAAGCGTACTGGATAAGGTTGCCCGCTCCCTTGGGGAGACCTGCCGGACGGCCGGGGTTAGAGTAGTGGCCGGAGACACCAAGGTGGTGGAAAAAGGTCACGGGGATTTGATTTTTATCAATACGGCAGGGATAGGGGTAATACCGGAGGGCCTGGATTTGGGGCAGCATAGTATAGCCCCGGGAGATGTGGTCATCGTCAACGGTCCGATGGGGAACCATGGGCTGGCAGTGTTGCTGGAAAGGGGTAATCTGGGGCTGGACTCCGGGGTGATCAGCGACTGTGCCCCCCTGAATGGATTAATTGAGCAAATACTGGGTAAGGCCCCCGGTGTTAAAATGATGCGGGATCTCACCCGGGGTGGGCTGGCTACAGCGGTTAAAGAGATAGCTCTGGGGGCGGGTGTGGATATATGGCTGGAGGAGCCCTCCATTCCGGTGGATGATCAGGTAAGGGGGGCACTGGAAATATTGGGACTTGATCCTCTCTATATGGCTAATGAGGGGAAATTTGTCATTTTTGCCGCCCCGGAGGATGCCCCGGAGGTGATGAGAATACTTGCCAGTGACCCTCTGGGTGAAAAAGCTGCCATTATTGGCCAGGTGGCCCCGGGCAAGGGCAGTGTTTTATTAAAAACAATGCTGGGCGGGACAAAAATACTGGATTTGCTGGCCGGCGATCCTTTGCCGAGAATCTGTTGAATGGGGACACACCGAAAGCGGAAAGGGGACACACCGAAAGCGGAAAGAGGACACACCGAAAGCGGAAAGGGGACACACCTGCTGAAGCTGAGGTATTCCTTTGAGGACAGGAATGTCCCCGATTATATGGCGTGACACACTAAACATGGTAAGGGGATACAACTCCTCTTTAGAGTTTAGCTTCAGGGCCGGAGGAATGTCCCCGATCGGGATGGCTGGGATACACCGAACAGGATCGAACAGTGATTGCTTTGGGTGTTGGAGGAATGTCTCTGGTTAAGGAGGGGTATGCGTGGGGGAGTGCAGGAGCTGCCGGATTATATATACCGGTACCGTCCAGGGTGTGGGCTTTCGCCCCTATGTGTACAATCTGGCCAGGTCCCTGGGCCTTAGCGGAGCGGTGGGCAACACCGGGGAAGGTGTGCTGGTGGAGTTGGAAGGGGAGGCTGAAAGGGTAAATAAATTCATCCGTGAGATGGAATTCAATCATCCGGCTCTGGCCCGGATTAATAAGTTCGATATAATTCCTGCCCCCCAAAGGGGCTTTAAGGGATTCACAATAATGCCCAGTGAAGGTTTACCCAAAGGAGTTTCGGTGGTGCCGCCGGATGCGGCCCTCTGTTCCCAGTGCCGGGAGGAGACACTTTCCCGCCGGGACCGGCGCTACCTTTACCCCTTTACCAACTGCACCAACTGCGGGCCCAGGTTTACCATATCTGCCAGGCTGCCCTATGACCGGGTGAATACAACCATGGAGGTTTTCTCCATGTGCCCGGAATGTGCACTGGAATACAATAATCCTCAGGATCGCAGGTATCATGCCCAGCCGGTGGCCTGCCCGGTTTGCGGGCCTCAGGTATGGCTCACCGACGGCCTGGGGAATCGCCTGGAGGGCCTCTGGGCCAGTGAGTGCGGGAGATTGCTTAACGAAGGAGCTATACTGGCGGTGAAGGGGCTGGGGGGATTCCACCTGGTGTGTGATGCCTTCCAGGGGGAAGCAATTATTAAATTACGAAAAAAAAAGAGACGGCCCGCCAAGCCTCTGGCGGTGATGTGCCGGGATATGGACACTGTAAGAGAGCACTGCATGGTTACTCCCCGGGAGGAAGAATTATTGCAATCACACCATGCTCCCATTGTATTGCTTTCCAGGAACGGCAGGAACAGCCTGCCGGGAGAGCTGGCCCCGGGGATGGACACCCTGGGTGTAATGCTTCCTTATACCCCGATGCATCTGGTCTTATTGAACAGCTCAGCTCCTGTTCTGGTCATGACCAGCGGTAACAGCAGCGGTTTGCCCCTGGTTATTGATAATCAGAGGGCATATGCGGAACTTGGCGGAATTGCTGATTTCTTCCTTATGCATAACCGTGAAATATTGAATCGCTGTGATGACTCAGTGGTGGCTGTTCATTCGGGAGGGGAACATTTTTTCCGGCGTTCCCGGGGTTACGTGCCGACACCCGTGGAGGTGCCCTTCAGGGAGGGACCGGTGGTGCTGGGGAGCGGTGGGGAGATGAAAAATACCTTTTGCATTTTAAAAGATGGAAATGCCTATTTAAGCCAGTATATTGGGGATATTTCACTGCTGGAGGGGCAGGAGGCATATATAAGTTCTTTTGAAAATTACTGCCGCCTTTTGGGTATAAACCCTGAAGTGGTGGCTCTGGATGCCCACCCTGATTACCATGTGGCCGGATTAACCTCCTCTGTGCAGGGCCGGCGGTTTAACGTGCAGCATCATCATGCTCATATGGCGGCCTGTATGGCGGAAAATGGTATTGACAGGCCGGTAATAGGGCTAATCCTGGATGGTACTGGATATGGTCTGGATGGGAATATATGGGGTTTTGAGGTTTTAACCGGTGACTATGTTAATTTTACCAGGGCTTCTCATTTAGACTACCTGCCACTGCCAGGAGGAGAAAGGGCTGTAAAAAACCCCTGGGTATGCGCGGCAGCCACCTTAATCCATTTTCTGGGGGACAGTGGATATCAGTCTGCCCGGTCTCTTTTTCCTGATAAGTCACCTGAAATAGCAACTATTAAAAAGATGATGAAAGAGAATATAAACTGCCCCCCGGCCTCCAGCTGTGGGCGGCTATTTGACTCAGTGGCCGCTATGCTGGGCATTTGTATGGTGAATACCTATGATGGCCAGGCAGCCATTGAGCTGGGCGATATGGTCAATAAGGAATGGGGACACACCATCAGCGGAAAGGGGACACACCTCTATAGGAAGCCTGGCTCTGGGGTCGGAGGAATGTCCCCGATTGGAAATGGCTCTGGGGTCGGAGGAATGTCCCCAATCGGTGAAGGACTGGCTATAAATCCTTACCGTTATACAATTAACGGGGATGTTATCGATCCGGCGTGTATGTTCGAGGCCATTTTAAAAGATTTGCAGTCAGGCATACCGGTTAGTGCAATTGCCCGCCGTTTTCATGATACGGTGGCGGCTATGGCGGTGGAGGGGGCGGTTAAGGCCAGAAAGGAAAAAGTAATAAACAGTGTGGTATTAAGTGGGGGCTGCTGGCACAATAAATACCTTTTTGAAACTACACTCCAACTACTGCAAAGTAAGGGATTTGATGTCCACTATCACCGCCTTGTTCCCCCGGGTGATGGGGGAATATCGCTGGGGCAGGCGGTAGTGGGCTATAAGAGATGGAAGAATTGCAGTTCAACTGTTATGTGATAGACGATTGTATTTTTATATTAAAAAATCTGAATATAAAAAATATAAAATTAATTTTAATATGCAAAAAACTGTCATCATATAGTGAACACTGTATTTTTATTAGCAGATAGCATACGGGAAGGGAGGTCATATATGGAAAATAACAGCGAATGATTATCCTCAAACGTTACAAAAATTACACTCTTACCGGGAAAGAAAAAGTTAAGGAATATGACTTTGAGGACAAGGAGGAAAGATGGTGTCTAAAACAGGTGTTTACGTCTGTCATTGCGGCGAAAACATTGCCGGGTCAGTGGACGTTGCCAAAGTGGTAAACTATTCCACAACACTGCCTGGAGTCTCTGTGTCCAGGGAATATCTGTTTATGTGCTCAGACCCTGGCCAGGAATTAATCCGCAAGGACATTGAAGCTGGGATTGTTGACCGGGTGGTGGTGGCCGCCTGCACTCCCCGCACCCATGAGCCCATATTCAGGAAGGCCCTGGAAGATGCCGGGTTAAACCAGTATCTTTTTGAGATGGCCAATATTAGGGACCAGGACAGCTGGGCGCACTGGGGAGATAAGGAAGGCGCTACCCAAAAGGCCCAAAGGCTTATTGCCAGCGCGGTGGCCAAGGCCAATTTACTGCAGCCGCTGCAGCAAAGGTATGTGGAGGTGGAGAAATCCACACTGGTGGTGGGCGCCGGGGTTAGCGGCATGTTTGCCGCCCTGGACCTGGCAGGCATGGGCTATAAGGTCTGGCTTTTAGACCGCAACCCCTCGGTGGGAGGAAATATGGCCAAGCTGGACAAAACTTTTCCCACCAATGACTGCTCCGCCTGTATCCTTACCCCTGTCATGGTGCAGGTGGCCAACCATCCCAACATTGAGCTGCTTACCTACTCCGAGGTGGAGGCTGTAAATGGCTCCATAGGTAATTTTAATGTAACCGTCCGGAAGAAACAGACCTATATTGACTGGGATAAGTGCACCGGGTGCGGTGACTGCGTCACTGCCTGCCTTGGTAAAACAGACAATGAATTTAATGAAGGCCTGGACAGCCGTAAAGCTCTTTACATAGCCTTTCCCCAGGCTGTGCCCAAAAGGGCGGTGCTGGACCAGGATAGCTGTATAAACTGTGCCGGATCACATATTGGCAAAGAGCACAAGATCAATGCCAAATCGGGGGAACCCATGCTGGCCCCCTGTGAAAAGGTTTGCAAAACCGGCGCCTGTGACCGCACCCTGGCCCATGACAGCGGGGGCGAAAGCTTTGATATTAACGTGGGCACCATTATAGTTGCCTCCGGCTACCAGGCTATGCCCAAAGAACCCTTTAAAGAATATTCCCCGGATTCCCCCAATGTAATTACCTGCATGCAGCTGGAGCGTATTCTTTCGGCCACCGGCCCCACGGACGGTGAATTCCACCGCCCCTCAGACGGCCAAAAGCCTAAAACTGTGGCCTTTATATCCTGTGTGGGCAGCCGGGATAAAAACCATCATGTATACTGCTCCAAGGTATGCTGCATGTACATGCTCAAAGAGGCCAGGCTGATCAAGGAGAAATACCCCGAAACCGAGGTTTATATTTTCTTCATTGATGTCAGGACCCCGGGTAAGGATTTTGAAGAATACTACAATTACTGCCGGGAACTGGGCATTAAGATTGTCCGGGGCCGGGTGGGGGCAGTGGATCAGCTGCCGGGTGACGGCCTGAGGGTCAGGGCCTATGACGTGGATATGGACACCCCGGTGACTTTAGAAGCCGACCTGGTGGCTCTGGCCACAGCCATGGAGCCCTCCGCCGGTCTGGCTGACCTGGGCAGAAAACTGGGGATTACCTGCGGGTCCGAAGGATTTTTAAAGGAAGTGCACACAAAGCTATATCCTGTGGAAACATCGGTAAAGGGTATATATATTGCCGGCTGTGCCCAGGGGCCCAAGGATATTCCGGAATCGGTCTCCCAGTCCAGAGCGGCTTCTTCTGCGGCTGCGGTGCCTCTGACTGCCGGCAGGGTTCCGGTGGAGCCCTTCAGCTCTTCGGTGGATCAGGAAAAATGCAGCGGCTGCGGGATATGTGTGCCTCTTTGCCCTTATTCGGCCATCAGCCGGGAAGAAATTGACGGAAAGGTACGGGCCGGCATTGAAATAGCTCTTTGCGCCGGCTGCGGTGTCTGCGCTGCCGCCTGTCCCTCTCTGGCCATAACACTGCAGGGATTTACCGCTGATCAGATTTTTGCCCAGATCGACGCTCTTACAAGCGTGGCGGGAGGTGGACCAATTGATTAGTGAGTCTGAAAATATTGTGTTTAATCTATCTGAGGGTGAGCCCAGATTTGTGGCGCAAATAAAGGAATTGGGCGGCGAGGAGATACTTGAGTGCATTCAGTGCGGCAAATGTGCCGCTGTATGTCCCATGGCCCTGGCCGGATTTCCCATATTCAACAAAAAACTGATTCAGGCAATCTTTTTAGGGGCCAGGGAGGCGCTTCTGGATGACTCCTCCATCTGGGCCTGCCAGTCCTGCAACCGCTGTACCGAGATTTGCCCCAGGGACGTAAGGCCCTTCGAGATAATTTTAGCCATGCGCCGGGTGGCGGTGCGCGAATTTGCCGTTCCGGCAATGTCTGTTGAGGGGCTTAAATCCCTTTATGATGTGGGGCACGCCGTGTATCTGAAGGATTCCGGGCAAACCAGGCAAAAGGTGGGCCTGCCGGAAAAACCCCCCAGCGTAATAGCCTTTCCTAAGGCACTTAAAGAATTACAGGCCATTTTACACCAGTCCGCCCTGTGGGAAATTGGCATAATCCCCATGGAAGGCAATGAAATGGCCGATACTTGTGAGGTGTAGTGAATGAAAGTAGGATTTTTTATTGGCTGCAATACTGCCTTTAACCGCCCCGATCTGGAGCAGGCAGTGCGCTTTTCCTACCCTCACCTGGGGGTGGAAATTGATGATCTGGAGGGCCAGTCCTGCTGCCCCAGTTGGGGGACCATGCCCTCGGTGGATTTGGCGGGGTGGAGCGCGGTCAGCGCCAGGAACTTCTGCCTGGCGGAGGAAAAAGACCTGGATATTGTTACTGTTTGCGGCAGCTGTTACGGCTCTCTGGCAGAAACAAGGCACAGCCTGCAAAAAGATCCGGACCTCAGAGAAAAGGTTAACGGAATATTAGAGGGACTGGGCAGGAATTACCGGGGCAGCGCCAATGTATACCAGTCGGTGGGTTATCTTTATAAAAAAATAGATATTGATAAGGTCAGGCAGTCCCTGAAGTACAGCCTGGCAGGACTGAAGGTGGCGCTGCAGCCGGGCTGCCATACCCTCTGGCCCAGTAAGATATATGTGGACAGGGAAGAGGATAGCTTCCACCCCCATATACTGAAGGATATGTGCCAGGCCCTGGGCGCCGATGTTGCCGACTACAGCCGGATGACAGACTGCTGCGGCATGGGGGGGATGAGAAGCGCCGATATGGAAAGGTCCTTCAACCTCCTCAATGTAAAACTCAAATCTATAAAGGAAGAGGCAGATCCGGACCTGATCGTTACCGGCTGCAGCTCCTGTCTTATACAAATAGACACTGCCCAGGGACAGCTTTATAAAGACGGGAAGATTAAATTTCAAATACCTGTGCTGCACTATATGCAGCTGCTGGCCCTGTGCCTGGGAGGAGAGCCGGAGAAGGTGGCCGGGCTGGCCAAAACCAGTGTCAGCGGGGTAATAAATAAGATCCGGGGTGATAGCAATGTCTGACTGGAAGCCTAATATTATAGTATTTGCGTGCAACTGGTGTACTTACCAGGGCGCTGACCTGGCCGGCAGCCTCAGGTACAAATATCCAAGCAGCATTAACATCGTCCGGGTGCCCTGCAGTGGGTCCATCGAGGCGGAGTACATAGTGGAGGCATTGCATAAAGGGGCCGATGGAGTGCTGGTGGGTGGCTGCCACCCTGGTGACTGTCACTATAAAGAGGGAAATCATAAGGCTTTACGGCGTTTCAATCTGTTGCACAGATTGCTGGTAGATATGGGGGTCGAGCCTGAAAGGGTGAGGCTGGAATGGATTTCCGGGTCTGAGGGAAAACGCTTCGCCCAGGTGATGAACGAATTTGACGCCACCATCCGGAAATTGGGCCCAAGCCCCAACGGGAGGAATGGAAATGCCTGAAAAGATAAAATTAGCCTATCTATTGGCGGGGGGTTGCGCCGGCTGTGACATGGCGGTGGTTGACCTGTCGGAAACACTTTTGGATGTGCTGCCCCATCTGGATATAGTCTTTTGGGCCCCAACTGTGGCCGATGTAAAGTACAAGGACCTGGAGGCCATGCCCGATAAAAGCATAGATCTGGGCCTTGTTTCCGGAATGATCAGGCTTGCCGAGCAGGAGCACATGACCAGAGTTATGCGCCGCAAATGTAAGGCGCTGGTGGCATTGGGAGCCTGCGCCTCCCTGGGGGGCATTCCGGGAATGGCCAATATGCACACCAAAAAGGATATATTTGATACTGCTTATTTTGATACTTACAGTACTGATAATCCTGAGGGTATTACCCCCCAGACCAAATGTCTGGTGGACGGTAAGTATGAGCTGACCCTGCCGGAATTTTATGAAAATGTGCGGCCTATTTCAGCAGTGGTGGAGGTGGACTATTTCACCGGTGGCTGTCCTCCTCATCACTCCTTTGTAGGGGCCGCGTTAATGGCTGTGCTGGAAGGCAAGCTGCCTCCCCCGGGGTCCTGGCTGACCTCCGGCAAGGCGGTCTGCGATGTGTGCTCCCGCAATCCCGGGCTTAAAGGTCAGGAGAGGGAGCTTATCAAGGAGGTCCGGAGGGTGGTGGACGGACAGCCGGATCAGGAAAAATGCCTGCTTCAAGAGGGATATATCTGTCTGGGTGCGGTAACCCAGGGGGACTGCAATGCCCAGTGCCCAGGTGTTAATATTCCGTGCCGGGGCTGCGGCGGGCCCATCCCGGGGGTGAAGGACTTCGGCCTCAGGGCTGTGAGCGCTATAGCCGCCTCAATGGCTGATGAAAAATTAGTTGACCAGATTGATTGTCCGGCAAAGCTTTTTTACCGTTATTCCCTGCCCTCATCCATTCTGGGCGGAAAGCTGAAATAAGGAGTGGAAATAATTGAAGCGGATTGAAATTAACCCCATGACTAGGCTGGAGGGACACGGCAAAATCAGTATTTTTCTCGACGACACCGGCAATGTGGAAAATGCCTTTTTTCAGACGGTGGAACTGAGAGGTTACGAGCGTTTCCTCAGGGGGATGCCCATTGAAGAGGTGCCCCGCACTGTTTCCACTATCTGCGGAGTTTGCCGGGGGGTGCACTATACCGCATCGGTAAAGGCTGCCGACAGTGTTTATAATGTAGAGCCTACCCCCACGGCCAGGAAAATCAGGGAGCTTTTTTTAAATGCCCATTATGTGGAGGATCACTGTGCCATACTCTATGCCCTTGGTTTCCCTGATTTTGTAGCCGGTCCCACGGCCAGCCCGGCTGTGCGCAATTTAATAGGACTGATAGAAATTGTGGGTGTGGAAACCGGGCGCATAGTGCTTAAAAAGCGCCGTAGCGCGGTGCGGATATTGGAAATGCTGGGAGGACGCCCCATACACCCGGTGGCGGCCCTGCCCGGAGGGTGGTCCAAAAGGGTAACCGAGGAAGAGCGCCAGGAGATTCTGGCCCTGTCCCAGGACCTGGTGGAGTTGGGCCAGATGACCTTGCAGGTGTTCGATGATGTGGTGCTCAAAAACAAGGGGTATATGGAGCTGGTGCTGGGCGATATCTACAAGGTGGTATGCAACTATGCCGGCACAGTGGATGACCAGAACAGGGTGCAGTACTACGATGGGACCCAGCGTATTATAAACTCCAAAGGCGAGGAAATTGGCCGCTTCCAGGGGAAAGGATATCTTGATTTTATAGCCGAGAGGGTGCTGCCCTGGAGCTATCTGAAGATGCCCTACCTGAAGAAAATTGGCTGGCAGGGTGTGGAAGACGGGGAGGCCAGCAGCCTGTATTGCGTGGGGCCACTGGCCAGGTTTAATGTGGGCAGCGGCTATGATACACCCCTGGCCCAGGAAGCCTACCTGAAAATGAGGGAGGCCCTTGGTAAAGACCCTGTTCATAACATTCTGGTATACCACTGGGCCAGGGCGGTGGAGCTTTTAAACGCCGCGGAAAAAGTGCGCCAATTGGCCGGTGATGAGAGTATTACCTCCGATGACATCAGGGCGCCTCTGGGTGAGGCTGTTGGTGAAGGGGTAGGCATCATTGAAGCGGTCAGGGGAATATTGATTCACCACTATAAAACCGATAAGAGGGGTATTGTGGAGGAGGCCAACCTGATAGTGGCCACCACCCATAATAAGGGACCCATCAATGTGGCTGTGCGCAGGGCTGCCCAGAGCCTGATCAAGGACGGCAAGGTGGATGAAGGAATACTTAATATGGTGGAGATGGCCTACCGGCCGTATGATATCTGCCTGGCCTGCGCCACCCATACCCTCCCGGGCAGGCAACCGGTGCAGATAGACATTTATGACAGCCAGGGCAGAAACTATCAAACTCTTAAAAACTTTTAGGGCAGGTCTGACATGAGAACAATCGTGGTGGGAATCGGCAACCCCGTACTAAAGGATGATTCCTTTGGAATTAGAGTGGCTGAGCAGCTAAGCGGCGTATTGGAAACCAGGCTGCTTTCCACCACCGGCTTCGACGCTATTGACGCCTTACTGGGATTTGACAGGGCATATATAGTTGACGGGGTAAATACAGGTGTAAAACCGGGAACCATAATGGAACTGACTCCGGGGGATCTGATGGCGGACCTGGAGTTCTCCGGAACCCACAACCTCCACCTGGGAGCGGCTTTACACCTGGGCTACCGCCTATTCAGGGAAGAGATGCCCCGGGTGATAAAAATATTTGCCGTGGAGGTAGAGGATGCGGCGAATTTCGGTTTGCACTGCACTCCCACAGTGGAGGCGGCCATAAAAGTGGTGGTGGACAGGATAAAATCTGATCTGTTTGGCTAGTGCTCACTGATGGAAATGTGCCGGTTATGCCCTGCGAAGGGTAAGTAACGTGAATTGGAATAAATGTATTTAAAGGGGCTGTGTCAAAAGCTATTTCTTTTGATACAGCCCCTTTAATTTGGTAAATATGATATTTTCATAATAGTTGAACAATGCAATTTAATGGTGGATTATGTATGTAGATAGGTTGCATTCCATCTTTTTAGCATTGAATCTTTATTCAAACCGGAATATATTATTTATAGTGTAGAAAGTTAAGATGGTTGATTTCATTTCTTCTCCAGCAAAAAAATATAGCAGAGGGAGTTGTGTGCAGAGAATGAAAAAAGTAATAGTTATTGCCATGGTTTTAATGCTTACACTGGCAATTACACCGGCAGCCTTTGCCAGTGTAAGTCAGAGCGGAAGCATTAGCTTCGGCAGCCACGGCCACAGCTGGTACAGTGAGGGAGACTTAAACGGTTATACAACACCGGAATACGTGGTGCTTGATCCGGAAGTTGTGGTAAATGGAATCTATGAAAACAGCTACGGGGAAACCGGGCGCTGGTACAGCTATGTGGACAGCAACGGCAGAGAAAAGTTCTATTTCGTGCCTGAGAGAACCCAGCCGGTGCTGGTACAAGGCGCATACCATGATAACAGCGGTGATACCGGACGCTGGTACTCCTATGTGAACAGCAATGGAGAAAAACAGTATTATTTTGTGCCGGAGAACAGAAAGCCGGTGGTGGTTAAAGGGGTCTTTGACTACAACAGCAGAAATGTACTTCTGCCTGACTTTGACCGGGACGGCCAGTGGGAGTTCTACAAGGATTCCAGGGGCGTGCTTCATTACTCTTACGTTGACCCCGACCGTGAGGGAGAGTACCAGCGCTATACTGATGGAAACGGCGTGACCCAGTACGTCTACCAATACAACAGCTGGTAATAAGCTTGTGCTTTTAAAAGAATAAGAAAGTTAAGGCGGGGTTTTCAGTGCCCTGCCTTATTTTTTGTAATAATCTAGTGCCAGATAAAGGAATTTATATATAAAACATGGAAGTATTTCATATTAATTATTTAGTATGAAAGGAGAAATGGTTTTGTTTAAAAGGGTACTTACAGCGCTGGGGATAGGCGGAGCTAAAATAGATCTCATTTTGCCAAAAGACCGCTTTTATGCCGGAGAGACTTTTGAGGGGCTGCTGAAAGTGTTGCCTGGAAGCAGCAGGCAGGAAATAAGCGGCATTTATCTGCACCTTATAACAGAATCCAAATCTGACGAAGGGACCCAGCAGTATGAAATAGACAATCATAGCATTACGGGCAGTTTTGAAATTGATGGGGGGCAGGAGGCATTTGAAGCCAGGATAGAATATACAATTCCTTATTACGCCCCTGTCACTACCCACCTAACCCGGTCATACCTGATTACCGGGCTGGAAACTATGGGATTGGACCCGAAGGATCAGGATCATATTGAAATATTGCCGGAGCCCAGAGTGAGAGTGATCATGGATGCCTTTGACCGCCTTGGCTTTATGAAAGGCAGGGATGATTTCGGAGTATATAATGGCAAATACCAGGAATTTGAGTATAAGCCTCCCGGATCCCTTGCCGGTAAGGTAAAAGAGGTTGATGTAATCTTCCAGCCCACAAAGGAAGGTGTGTTTTTACTGACCGAATTTGAGAAAAAATCAATACTATTGGATATTTTAGACCTGGAGGAGTTGGGTGAAAGCAGACACAGGCTGTTCCTTCCGAATGAATACCTAAAAGCTGTTATCCCAGCATCTGAAGCGCTTATACAATTGATTACCAAAGCCATTTAAAACACAGAACTCACAGAAAAAAAGCCTTGCAGGCGGTACAGACGACCTGCAAGGCTTTTTTTATAACGCATAGGAAAGTATAGTTCTCCTTAGTCTCCCACTTTCCGTTAAGAGCGTTTCAAAAAAGCTTCCTCTATCAGCATTCGAGAAGGGCATGCACCATAGGTGCTTTTTTATATATTTTAAGGCTTTACTTTGGCCTTATCCGGCAGGGCCAGGCTGCCGTCCCTGACAATTACGTTCCCGGCTGACAGCCCGCCGGTTATCTCAATTTTCTCCCGGTCACCGGTACCGGTAGTTACTGTGCGCCGGGATATACGGTTATTCTCTACCACCATTACTTCCTTCTGTCCATCTGCCCTGGTGATCACAGATTCCAGGGGCACTAAAAGATCACTGTGGCGGGACAGTGTTTCCACCGACACCTTTACCTCATAGCCGGGCTTGAGGTTGGCCGTTTCATCCAGGCTGATGATCACCGGGACCCGGCGCTGGGAAACACCCAGGGCCGACATTTTTTCCTCGGCCCGGGGGTAGATCTGTTTTACCTTGCCGGTCAGGGATTTACTGCCCAGCACGGGGGCGGTGATATATACTTTTTGGCCCTCACTGACCTCGGCCAGGTCGTCGCTCAGTATGTCGGCCTTTATCTCCAGGCTGTCCGGGGCAGCCACTGATGCCAGCAGGCTTCCGGGACTCAATACCTGCCCCTCCTTCACAGGAAGGGACAGGACCGCCCCGGCGGACGGGCTGGTTACCAGAAGTTGCTTCTCCTTGGCGGAAAGCTGCTGCAGTGTCTGGCCAAGGCCTTCCACCTGGGCCTGGGAGCTTCTCAGTAGTGAGCTTTGCTCCTCCAGGCTCTGGCGGAGGGTTTCCACCTGCAGCTGCGCCTTCTCGTACTCCACCCGGGAGACAGCCTCTGTCCGGAAAAGCTCCTGGATGCGGTTATAGTTTTCTTGTGCGTTGCGCAGCTCCAGATCGATCTTCTGCATTGCTGCCCTGGTGGTGGAGGCGCCGGCCTCGGCCTGGGACAGCTGCCAGCGTGTATCGTTTATCTGCACGGCCAGATCCAGGTTTTCCAATACCGCCAGTATTTGGCCGGGGGCCACCGTCTGACCTGTTTCCACAGGCACCTGAACCACCCTGGCGGACTGGGTGGCGTATAGATCGTGGTTTGTGGAG
The DNA here is from genome assembly GCA_000802095.1 of Peptococcaceae bacterium BICA1-7. Taxonomy (GTDB): domain Bacteria; phylum Bacillota; class Desulfotomaculia; order Desulfotomaculales; family Desulfocucumaceae; genus BRHc4a. The sequence continues at coordinate 209,029 of JUEB01000024.1, forward strand.
GGCTGCACGTAACCTGTTTCCACCACCGCCCGGGTAATATCTCCCGGCTGGGCCTGCACCGTTTCCACCGGAGTTCCCCCGCCGGTAAGCAGCGCCGCCACCACAACTACGGCCGCTATGCCCACTCCCAGGTAAAGCTTTTTGATCCTCTTCATAACCGACCTCCTGTTAGTCCCTGTTTTTCAGCACATCCACCAGGTCAAGCCTTTTAACTCCCCTGACTGCCAGCAGGTGGGCCACCGCTATAAAAAACACTCCGCCCAGGGCCGACCAAAAATATGTCAGGGGATAGATCACCACGGGAATTGTGAAAAGGTCTGTGCTTACAGCATTAATATAACCCTGGCTCATCAGCCGTCCGAAGGGGAGGCCTATGGCCACTCCGAGAATCGACTGGAACAGGTTTTCCTTGAGAAGCAGGCCTGAAACCTCGCGGCTTGTAAAGCCCAGCACTCTTAATGAGGCCAGCTCTCTTTTACGCTCGGCAAAGCTGATTACCGAGGAGTTGTACACTATGGCAAAGCCCATCACCACCGCGAAGATAACCATAATGGCTATGGAGTAAACCATGGCCTCCAGGTTTTTGTTGAAGTTGTCTAATTCCTTCTGGCGGCTTGATATAGATGAAACATTATTCATGTCGTTCAGCTCTTCTTCCAGAGCCACGAACCTGCCCGGATCAACCTTCAGCATCACTCCGGAGGCCAGGCGCCTTTCCTGTATAACCTGGTTGGCCTGCTCCAGGCTTACATACGACCCCCCGCCCACCAGCTGGCGGTTGATTTGGACTACTTTGACACTGGCCCTTCGGGAGGGGCCGGTGCCAAGCAGGGTTTCAATCTCCACCCGGTCGCCTACCCGGGCGCCCAGCTTATCGGCCGTTTTTTCACTGATTAACAGCCCCTCCCCGGGTATACTGAGGGGCCGGCCTTCTTGATTTTCCAGTCTCTTAAGGGTTGAGTCCCGGGGAATCCCCTGCAGGGAGTCCTCCTGGGTTTTTCCCTGAAAATGAATTTTAACGGGTATTTCAAAAACCGGCTCTGCTTTGATGACCCCTTCAATCCGGGAAATGTCAAGCAAATCGTTTTCCTTCAGCGGAGAGGCGAACCGTACTAAATAGTCGTAGCGCTGGTCCTGGAAATACTGCTTGTTAATCATATAGTCAATTGAGTCGCTGGCGAACAGAGACATAACCAATAGGCCCACCGAGAAGGTCACTCCCACCAGCATCAGTGCAAACCGGCCCCTGTTTCTGAGGGCTGTCCTCAGGCTCATCTTCCAGGTGGAGTCCAGCAGCTCCCAGAGCCGGGGAAGTCTTTCCAGAAAAATTTTGCCTGCATTTTTAGGGGGCTCCGGGCGCATCGCTTCGGCGGGGTTAACCTTTGTCACCCTCCTGGAGGCAGCAAGACCTGCTGCGGCTCCCACCGAAAGGCTTAGGGCAAAGCCGGTAATTACCGAAGTGGTGTTAACTCCTCCTATTGCCCGGGGCAGGTTGAAAAATTCCGCATAGACTTCGGAAATAACCGAGGCCAGCCCAATTCCCGCAACTGATCCCAGAAGTGCGCCCATAAGGGAAGAGGACAGGGAATAGCTGGTATAGTAAGTAATTATTTGCCTGTTGTTGTAGCCCATGGCCTTCATAATGCCTATCTGCAGACGCTGCCCCCTGATCATCCGGCCCAGCATGACTATTTGAATGGCGGCTGCAATACTAAGGAATATAAATGGCATAAAGCCGGAGACAGCCTTGAGCCCGTCCAGCTCTCCCTGCAGTATGGCATGGCTTAGCTGTTTTTTAAGAGGGTAGCTGGACAGGTTGCCGTAGGGCTCAAGCAGCTCCTCAATCCTCCCGGCCACTTCTTTCTCATCAGCCCCGGGTGAAAGTTTTATGATCACCTGGTTTATCTGGCCGGGCAGGTTTAGGGCCTGCTGGGCCTGGTTTAAAGGCATCATAACAAGGCCGAAGGTCTCCGGGTCGGGCATAAGGGTGGCCGCGTCCTTCATGGCGAAGGTGAACTCAGGCCCGATTCCCGTGCCTACCACGGAGAGGGAAACCTTCCTGCCTTCTGACACGATGCTTATGGTGTCATTGAAGGACAGCCGGTTGGCCGTAAAAAATTGTGGGTCCACCAAAACCTCTACGCCCCCGCCCTGGGGATACCTTTCAAAAAGCCTCCCGGACAGCAGCTGGATACGGTTTATCCCTTCCATTGGAACCGGATAGCTGGTAATCCTGGCAGTGGCCTTTTGATCGCCCTCCCTTACCAGGGGGACGTCTTTTTGCAGCCTCCCGTTGACGGCTGCCACTCCCGGCACTGACTCTATCTGCCTGGTAATCTGTTCCGGAGCCCTGACAACGTGAAAATAGTAATCGGCAAAATTATTATCGCGGTAGAATTCATCCCTGGAGTGGTTAAGGTTGTAATAGCTGGTGGTCATTGCTATGTAAACAGTTATGCCCACGGCCACCACCGCAGTTACCGCCAGGAACTGGCCCCTGGTATTCCAAATGGTGCGGAAGAGCTTTTTAAGGAGAACTCCCATTACCAGTCAATCCTTTCCGGGGGAACCGGCTGGCTGTTTTCAATAATCTCGGCAATTTCCCCGCTTCTCATGCGCACCACCCGGTGGGCCATGGCGCTGATATCGGTGTTGTGGGTGACTATAATCACGGTACTGCCCCGGTCCCGGTTGATGCCTGCCAGCAGGCTTAAAACAAGCTTGCCCGTCTGGTGGTCAAGGGCCCCGGTGGGCTCGTCGCAGAGCAGCAGCCTCGGATTCTTAACCATTGCCCTGGCAATGGAAACCCTCTGCTGCTCGCCCCCGCTGAGCTGGGAAGGGAAGTGGCCCATTCTGTCCGCAAGCCCTACCTCTTTAAGCATACCGGAGGCGGGAAGGGGAGTTTCTACAAGATTGGCGGCAAGCTCCACATTCTCGACAGCGGTAAGGTCGGGTATAAGGTTGTAGAACTGAAAAACAAAGCCCACCTCGTTTCGCCTATACCTGGTCAGCCTGGCGTCCCCGGCCCGGCTTAATTCATCACCTGCATAGTGGACACTGCCTTCTGAAGGCAGGTCCATGCCGCCTACAATGTTTAGGAGAGTGCTCTTGCCGGACCCGCTGGGGCCCAGTATAACCAGCAGCTCGCCCGCATAAATGTCCAGGGAGGTCTCCTTTAGCGCCTCGACCCGTACCTCACCCATGATATAGGTTCTGGTAATATGGTCCAGCCTCATTAAAACATTTTTACTCATGGTTACCGCCCTTTATAAACTGGTCCTTTATTTGGCCCTTTTTCCATAGCTCGTACTGCTCTTCAATATCAGAATAGTACCAGCGCAAGAAAACAAAATAATCTTTCATGTCTTCAAGGTTTTCCATGGCGGCCCTGTTGTCCGGGGGTAAAAACTCCAGGCCCCGGTCGATAAGATCTTCCCACACTGACAATACCTTGATCTGGCTGGAGGAGGCGTTAACCCATGACTGCACGTTAGCCCGGTAATAATCCCTGCGCTCACCGGTGATGCTGACCTTTTCAAAGAAGTGCAGCAGCAGGCCCTGGCGGACAGTAAGGGAAGCCGTGGCCTTGCTGAAAAGGAGGTCATTGGCTATCTGGTCCAGGGTCCTGGGAGTATCGGCCAGCAACAGGTAGCCAAAAACACGGCCCAGTGTCCTGGAACCCCCCGCCTTTTCCATCAAAAGCCCCATTTCCTCGCTGAACTCAAGTTCTTTGTTGTCTATTTCCGATCACCTCCCTGGGAAATATTATATTATTTAATATGTTTAATTACAACTAAACAATATAAACAATATTGGAACCTGAATAAGTGCCAATATTTTCATGTAACAATAGGTGTGGGTTAATCGTTGAAAGATGTAAGGGGAGTCTGACTTCGAAGTCAGAGGAATGTCCCCGATCGGGATAATGTCCCTGATAGTTTAAAAAGACGGACCGGGAAAGAGGGTGTTGGTACTTGTGATTGGCGTTGTCGATCTTAGAAAGGCTAGAGAAGGCGATCTCAGAGTGATTGAGCAGATATGCCTGGCTACGTGGGAACCATTATATCGTTTTATATATTTTAAAGTGCAAAACCGTGAGGAGGCAGAGGATATTACCCAGGAAACCTATGTTAAAGTACTTGCTTATTTGCATGAGCATAAAGCTTCCGGTGAAAATCTGCCGGGTTTTATGAAGACCGTTGCCCTAAATGTATTGCGTGACCGCTGGCGACAAAAGAAGCGGCGGGGGATAGCTGTAAATATTGAGGAAATAAATCCGGAGGAAGCCTCCGGCATGGATCATCAAAAGGCTGTTACACAGCGGCTGCAAATTGAAAATGCTATGGCAAAATTAAACCGGGAACAACGTGACATCATTGAGCTAAGAATATGTAAAGGTCACTCGGTGGCTGAGACAGCTGAGATAGTAGGGAAAACCCAGGCTGCTGTCCGTACAGCTCAATACCGTGCTTTACAGGCTTTGGCTAATATACTGGATGGCGATGATTAAAAAAAGGAGGGATGAGATTAATGAATAATCCCGAAAGCAGACTTTCCGAATATATTGATGAATTGAATGCGGAACAAGAGCCGGAAAAACACCGGGGAGCCGCCGATACTCCGGAATTGGAAAAACTTTTAACAACGGTCAGAGCGGTCCGTAGTTTAAGAGAACCGGAACTACCCGATCCCGGATACCCTCAAAGACTGGCCAAAGCAGCAGCTCAAAGCCTCCACCAGCCGGCTGCGCCAAAACCCGGATTCGGTAGCCGGGTATATGAAATGGTGGCCGGGCGTTTTCGCCGACGGTGGGTTTTACCGCCTGTGGCGGCTTTGGTGGCCGGGTTGCTTTTATTTGCAGTATTGACCAGCTGGAACGGCTTGTTTAACCGTGATGTGGTATACGCCATGGAAAAAGCGGTCTCCAAATTGTCAAATTATCATGGTGTACTTGAGATGCGCTCAAAAAACGCAGCCGGAGAGGAGTGGCTGATCCGCCGGGTGGAGCTTTGGTCCGATGGAGAAAAGTATGCCGTGCGGCAGGACGACGGCACTCTGACAGTTAACAACGGCGAGAGGAAGTGGCAGGTCCGTGCTCAAAGCAAGGAAGTGGCCTTGCTGCCTCTGGCGCCTGACCCGGCCCGGAATGGTTTTGACCTGCGGGATGAGGCTAAACTGGCTAATCAATACCCACACACCGTTGTGGGCCCGGATATAATTGCCGGCCGCGAGACTTTAAAGCTTGAGATTTCGCCACCGGGAGGCCTGGCCTACTATTTATGGGTGGATACAGAAACCAATCTGCCCATTCAACTGCAAACAGCGATGCAGAATTCGCTGCAGACCACCTATACTTTTGTAAACTTTGCACCAAATACCCTGATTGACCCCATTATATTCACTTACCAGACGCCTGAAGGCTATAAAGTGGTAGAAAAGGATCCGGGGCAATTGGTGGCCACGGTGGAGGAAGCGGCTGCCATCAGCGGATTAACGCCGCTGCTCCCAAAAGAAGCACCAGCCCGCATCTTTGCTTTCAAAGACCGTATCGTTTTTGATTATGGTGATGCTACAATTGTTGAAGCCGCCGCCAGGGGGCCCTTTAATCCCGCTCCCAATGCCGCCCTTGGCACTGCTGCAGGTGGCCCGCTGGAAGTGTGGTGGGAACGATTGCGTTGGCGGCAGGAGGGGCTTGAAATTCAGGCCGAAGGGGCGCGGCGGGCGGAATTGGCCCGTCAGATTGCTGCCGACTTTGCTCTCCCGGACTCCGGTAAAAAACTGGTCAAGGCCCAGGTCCAGGTGCCGGTGGATATGGAGATTGCCGGAGCAAACCAGCAGCAGGTGGACCGGGGAAGCAGCCCCTGGCATCTTGATCCTCTGCAGGTGGCGCTTACTTTTGTCAACTTAAAGGTATCTCCGGAAGGAATAGTAGGCGAGCCGAAGATACCAATGTCCTATTATAAGCTGGCAGCGAACAACGGCGCCGAGGCAGTGGTGGAGGTGTCCGGAGGCCCGGTTAAAAAGGTCTACCTGCAGCGGCTTGTCCGGCAGGACGAGACAGGCATCTGGTCGGTTGTCGGGTACGATCAATAAGGAATGGGGACACACCTCCCTGGCACGATTGGCTCTGTGGGTCGGAGGAATGTCCCCGATCGGGATGGCTTTTGGCCTCCCCCAATCCCCAAACCAGGGTTTTTACAAACCCTGGTTTTAATTCAATAGCTTTTCTACATACCCTTCCGTTCCGTTTACACGGATTCGCTCCCCGTCTTTGATCAGCCTGGTGGCGTTTTCCACGCTTACCACCGCCGGAAGACCGTATTCGCGGGCAATGACGGCTCCATGGGTCATAAGCCCGCCCACCTCGGTCACCAGGCCCTTGACGGATACAAAAAGCGGCGTCCAACTGGGGTCAGTGAATGTGGTGACCAAAATATCGCCATCCTCTATGTTGGCATCAGACATCTTTAAAACCACCCGTGCCCGCCCTTCGATAACGCCGGTTGAAACGGGTATACCGGCCAGAGCGCCCTGGGGGATATTCCCTGTGTTGTATTGTCCGGATATGACCTCGCCCTCGGATGTCATCACCCTCGGCGGCGTCAGTTTCTCATAAACCTCGTACTCCTCTTTTCTCCTGGTTAGGGTGCTGTAATCCAGCCTGCCTGTGCGAACGGCGTCCCGGAGTTCATCAAAGGAGAGATAATAGATGTCCTCCTTCTCCTGCAGGACTCCCTTTTGCACCAGCACGGCGGCCTCCTTCAGCAGTGCCTGCTTATAAATGTAGTAACGTTGTATGAAGGCATATTTGGGATATTCCCGATAGCCGATAAAATTACGCATAACGCTGATCATTTTCTTTGTCTTTTTGGCCTTTTGCCTGCCACCGGGCAATTGCTCCAGGCGGCTTAAAAGGTCTTGCTCCTTCTGCTCTGCTTCCATTCGCCCCTGCTCAAATTTGACGTTCTTGGCATTGGGTTTAAAATTTTTGATGTTGCTTAAAATCACGGGGATGAGCGAGGTGGGCTTTTCGCTCCAGCGGGGCCTGGTGATGTCGATCTCGCCGGAACAGCGCATGCCGTATTTTTCAAGGTACGACCGTAGAGATTGGCTGACAGAGTCTCCGCCCTCCAGTTTGGCCAGGTCATCAAAAAAGGTTTCATCACTGGCATGACCAAAATATTCAATCACCGCCGGATATTGCCGGACCACATCCGAGACATCCAGGAGCGCAAGCCCCATTTCGGAGGTGACATTATTGTCTACCGATTGGGAGAGAGTGTCGGCTGCACTCTTTTCGCCCAGCCACTTTTCCATTTTCTTATTGATCCAATTAGCTGCGTAGACCCCCACCATGATCGCTCCCAGGCTTCGTGAATCATACATTAATTCCTTTAACGATTTATAGTCCTGTAAAATAAAGTCAAACAGCTCATCGCCTGATACTTGTGTGATCCTTTGCCGCAGATCTCTTATGGACGCCTGGTTTTGGGAGATGAGACTTTGAATGAGCGCCACGTCGTTTTCGCGGTAGATCTTTATGGACTGAAGGGGAAGTGCCCAGGATAGACCCTCTCTGCCCAGGCTGATGGATCTCTTTCCGTGCGGCAGTGATTTCATAAAAGCTTTTCGCTTCATTAAACTTAAGATAGCGTTTTGCATCAGAGGGTCGTTCCTGCCGATGGTGCTGATCACTATCTTTCGCCCAATGGTCGAGGCCAGGTCGTGCGTCAGATCTAAGAAAAGCCTTCCACCGGCTTTACGTATTGGAAAATCACCAGATAAAAACTGGAGGAAGGACATGCCCAGAGGCTTAATGGCATCCGTCATCATCTGCTGATGGCCGAACGACATATAGACACGGTTCTGATCATCGTTTACGTCCATTATTGGATATAAGGTGGTGATGGGGCGGCTCTGAAGGATGAATAACATTTCCTCGCATATGCACCATTCAATATCCTGGGGGCGGCCAAAATACTTCTCGATCTTTCTTCCCGTGCTCTCAAGCTGCAAAATCTGCTGGTCTGTCAGGGCTTGCATATTTTGCTGCTGTGGCTCAATCTCCCGCTCCTCCGTGCCGCCTTCTTCCAGTGCATGGATGGCCAGCTTCTTGGAGGATATCTTCTTATCAATAATCCTTCCCTCCCGCACCTTATAGATATCAGCATTCACCAGGCCTGAGACCAGCGCCTCGCCAAGCCCAAAGCTGGCGTCGATGGAGAGCACCTTCCTGTTGGAGGTGACGGGATCGGCCGTAAACATAATCCCAGCTGTCTGCGGGAAAACCATCCTCTGTATGACCACAGACAGGTAGACTTTGCGGTGGCCGAAGCCGTTTTGCATACGGTAGATCACCGCCCGGTCGGTAAACAGCGAGGCCCAGCACTTGCTGACATGCTGCAGGATGGAATACTTTCCTTTAATGTTCAAATAGGTATCCTGCTGGCCCGCAAAGGAGGCCAGAGGCAGATCCTCAGCCGTGGCGCTGGAGCGCACGGCATAGGCGTTCTCCCCGCCAAGCTTTAAAAGGTAGCTGGTAATCTCTTCCTCTATGTCCCTGGCAATCTTCGCCCCTTCGATGATCCCACGGATCTTTCCGCTAATTTCACCTATTTTTTCCCTTTCGTTCACCTTTAAAAGGGACAGATGATCCAGCAGCGCGTTAAATTCTCTGTTATCTTCAATAGTTCTTTTATAGGCAGCGGTGGTGACACAAAAGCCCTCCGGCACCCGTACTTCCTCAATCCTTGACAGTTCCCCCAGGTTTAAGCCTTTGCCACCGACGACCGCAAGCTTTGTTTTGTCTATCTCCTGAAAACCAAGCACATATGAATTCATAAGGACATCCCTTCTTAAGAAGAATTCAAACCAAAAATTGCCATACGGAGCGTCCCTGTTCCTCATTTAATAAAATATTGCAGTCTATATTCTTCATCATCATTCCCAGCCAAAAGTGACAGGCGCATACCCCAATGTCAACATTGGGATGTTCCCACTTGATGTGTTTATAGCCGACGGGCATTGCTATGGAAATTGTTTTAAAGTCAGATGAAACAGTGAAGCGCCAGAACTGGCTATTGGCGGCAGAAGGAGCTTTCCGGGCAAGGTCAAACGCGTACAAAATCTCTGGAGGAAGGCTTTCCTCGCTTATGCCCTCCTCCAAAAATGCGCCCACAGGCTTGCGCCTGTAGCTAAAAAATGATGTCTGCACCCTATCAGCCAGCCTAACGCCCTCATTCTGCCAGTATCCGACCGGTGTGATGCAAATAGCCCGTTGGCCCTGCACCACGCCCTTTCCGTAGCCCCATTTGGGCATTGGCAAGGCAGCGTTTGCCCCCAGATGCGGCATAATGCGCTCCAATTCAGCCAGAGTATAATGGCCATACCAGCAGGTAGCAAGTCCCAGGCTGGTGGCGTATAGGATCAGAATTTCCCCCACAAATCCGGCCGCTGACACGGAGCAGACATCCGTATCCGATAGAAAAGCCGCCCCATCAGGCGGTGCCGGAAAAACAGTATAGAGTTTCCTGTCGGGTCTGGCCTTGAACATGCGTATGGAAACAGTGTGTTCAAAAGGCACTTGAATATTGCCAATGAAGCTTTGCAGCAAAGTCATTTTCGATTCCTCAACGGGACGCAGCTCATAAGCCCGCGTGGATCTGCGGGCGTTTACTGCGGCTTCCCAATCAATGCCTTTAATCACTATTTCACCTGTGCATTTCTTTTTTTAGATATTGTTCCGCAGTATTTTTTATTTTAAACACCTTTCATGCCTTCCTTTACTTCACCGGCCAAAGTGTTTGAGCGTTAAGGGATATATAATTATTTGGAAGCTTGGGTAAAAAAACAGATTTTAATGCTGCACCTGCCGCACAGGGGCATAATAGGCCTGAGGAGTGATTCAAAATAGGCGTATACGTTATGCAGTTCGATGAGATAGATAGAGCCAGTTTACCTGATGTTGGGGGAAAAGGAGCCAATCTGGGGGAAATGGCCAGAGCGGGATTCCCAGTCCCCCAGGGATTCTGTATTACCACATTCGCCTACCGGAAGTTTATCTCAGCAAGTCACCAGATGGATGAGCTGTTAGGTTTGCTTGACCGGTTGCGGCCGGATCAGCTGGACCAAATCAGCAACCTGGGAAAAAGGATCCGGGATCACCTGCAGTCCGTTACCATACCCCAGGAGATTAAAGCAGCAGTCATTGACGGGTGGAAAAAGTCGGGGGAAGAACAGGAGTATGCCGTCAGGTCCAGCGCCACGGCTGAAGATTTGCCGACGGCCTCCTTTGCCGGACAGCAGGAAACCTATCTGAATATAAAAGGGGCCGATCAGCTGCTGCAAGCAGTTCAGCAGTGCTGGACCTCTCTGTTTACCGACCGGGCCATTGTTTACCGCGCCAAAAACCGATTTGATCACAGGTCGGTATTTCTGTCCGTGGTGGTGCAGCGGATGGTCTTTCCCGAAGTGGCGGGGATTATGTTTACCGCCGATCCGGTCACCGGCAACCGGAAAATTGTAGCTATTGATGCCAGCTTTGGCCTGGGAGAAGCGCTGGTGTCAGGAATTGTGTCTGCCGATTTATACCAGGTAAAAGAGGATAAATTGGTCAAAAAGAAAATAGCCAGGAAAGAAATGGCCATTTATGCCAGGCCTGAGGGCGGAACGGCCAAAGTAGAGATTAAGGGAGAGCAGCAGACCGCCCCGGCTTTGTCGGACCATCAGGCGGTCAGGCTGGCCCGGATCGGTCGAAGCATTGAAGAACACTTCGGAAGTCCACAGGATATAGAGTGGGGTCTTTATGACGATCAGATATTTATTTTACAGAGCCGCCCCATTACCACACTCTATCCCGTTCCGGCCACCGCCGACGATAAACTTCACCTTTTCCTGTCCTTCGGCCATGCGCAAATGATGACCGAGGTGATCAAGCCCCTGGGGCTATCGGTGATAAGGACTGTTGTTCCTTTCGGAAAAAGAACGCCCCGGGCGGAGAGCTATCTTATGCTGGAGGCCGGTGGAAGATTGTATCTCGACATCACCCATTTGCTTGAGTACCCGCAGTTAAGAAAACGGCTGCCCGGAATGCTGGCCAATGTCGATGAATTGATGGGCCGGGTGGTGCAGGACTTCGTTGGGAGAGAGGAATTTCAGGCAGCGCCGCAGCACGGCAAAAAACTGGACCTGGCACTGGTTAAAAAGGCCTTTCCCACGGCCTTTGCCATATTAAGAAATATACTGTACCGTGAGAATTACCAGGCTATTGAAGAGATGAACCGGTTTATAGCAGACAAAGTAAGAGAAAGCAATAAAAGGCTGCAGGAAGTGTCCGGCCCGGACAGAATTACTCAGATTCAGGAAATGCTGAGCACCCTGCTGCCCATTATTTTTTCAACAGTGGTGCAATACATGGGGGCCGCCATTATTACGTACAAGCTCATTGAGAGCCTGTCCCAAAAGTGGCTGGGAGACGCGGCCCAGTTGGGAGAGATCAGTAAATCCCCGCCTGGGAATGTGACAACTGAAATGGGGTTGGCGCTGGGTGATGTGGCCGATGCCATAAGAAATCATCCGGCGGTGATTGAATACCTTAGTAAAGCCGCCGACCATACATTTTTCGAGGACTTAAGGGGAATTCCCGGCGGAGAAGATGTTATGCCGGTTTTATCAGCTTTCTTCGACCGATACGGTATGCGGGGGACGGGGGAGATCGACGTGACCCGGCCCCGCTGGCGTGAGGCTCCGACCCAGCTGGTCCCAGCCATTCTGAGTCACATTAAAGGGGTGGAGCCCGGGCGGCACCGCCTTGATTTTCTGGCGGGCAGAGAGGCCGCGGATCTTGCCGCCGAAAGGCTGCTGGATCGGCTGAGGAAAACGCCCCGGGGGTCCTTTAAGGCAAGGCGCATGCAGCGCCTGATCAAGGTTCACCGATTATTGATAGGGATCAGGGAACACCCCAAATACTTTATTGTGCAGAATTTGGATTTGATCAAGAAGGCAATTCTGCAGGAGGCCGACAAGCTGGTTGCTGCCGGAGTTCTGGCGCACCGGGAAGATATTTATTGGTTTTCGCTGCAGGAAATTAAAGAAATAATAAATATCCAGCAGGTAGACCCTGGTACTATCGCCAGTCGAAAAGAAAAATTCCAATATGATCTAAAGCTCACTCCTCCCCGTGCCTTAACCAGCGAGGGAGAGATCATTACCGCCAAACCGGGAGCCCAGGTGCCGCCAGGCGCGCTGCCAGGGAGCCCGGTGTCGGCCGGAACGGCTGTGGGCCGCGCCCGAGTGATCCTGAAGCTGGAAGAGGCTAAAATGGATAAGGGGGATATACTGGTGGCGCCGTACACCGATCCGGGCTGGACGCCGTTATTCTCGCTGGCTGCAGGCCTGGTGACCGAAGTGGGCGGCCTTATGACCCATGGCGCGGTGGTGGCCCGTGAATACGGAATTCCTGCCGTTGTCGCCGTAGACCATGCCACAAAAATATTAAAAGACGGCCAATACATTCGCGTTGACGGCACAAAGGGTTTTATTGAAGTATTGGGGGACACAATGACATGAAAACTTACGCTGTAAAACAAAATGTGCAAACTACCAATCAGATTACAGGACAGCGGAAATGGTGGGCCCTGGCCACCGTCATGGTGACCATGTTCTTTTCTTCCATGGACCAGACCATTGTTTCCACAGCAATACCCACCATCATCGGGGACTTGCAGGGGTTTTCCCTGTATGCCTGGTTATTCAGCGCATATATGCTGACTTCTGCGGTGACCATTCCCATTTACGGCAAATTGTCCGATGTATACGGGCGGAAGCCCTTTTACATTTTCGGGCTGGTGATGTTCGGTATTGGGTCGGCCATTTGCGGCCAGGCCGTCACAATGACTGAACTGGTACTGGCCAGGGGGCTGCAGGGGATCGGGGCCGGCGCCATGATGAGTATGCCCCGGGCTACGGTAGGGGATATTTTTAACCCCAAGGAGCGGGGCCGCTGGATGGGGGTCATGGGGGCTGTGTTTGGCCTGTCCAGCATTATCGGCCCCGCCATCGGAGGCTGGATTACAGACACGTTCTCCTGGCGCTGGGTGTTTTATATAAACCTGCCCTTCGCGGCGCTGGCCATTATAGGAGTTGTGCTCTCTTTACCAAAAGTGCGCGCCGACCATCAGGTGAGGATAGACTGGGCCGGGTCCTCTTTATTGGTTATCGGTCTGATACCAATTCTACTGGGACTCACCTGGGCCGGAACGAGATATGCCTGGACGTCCCCGGTGGAGCTGGCTTTGTTTGGGGGCGGCGCGGTTATTCTGGTGTTGTTTATCTGGTTTGAGCGCAGGGCTGCGGACCCTATCATAACACCAACCCTGTTTCAAAACAGGATCTTTTCCACATCGCTGGTTCTGGGGATTCTCGTGTCCATGGCCATGTTTGGCAGCGTTATGTTTCTGCCCCTGTTCATACAGGGTGTTATGGGCCTTAATGCCCGGGACAGCGGGCTGCTGATGTCGTCCATGATGCTCAGCTTTATAGCCGGGAGTATCTTTTCAGGACAGGTTATGTCAAAAACAGGCAGGTACCGGGTGCTCTCCCATATAAGCGCAGCCTTCATAGTACTGGGCACCACTTTGCTCATGACCATGAATATCAACACCGGCTATACTTCCATGATAGTCAACCTGGTGGTGGTAGGGCTGGGGATAGGAGCCCTTATGCCTTTAATTAATATAGCCGTGCAAAACGCCTTTCCCTACCGGATGATGGGAACCGTCAACGCTACCCAGCAGTTTGTATCCTCCTTGGGGGGAGTGATTGCCTCCCCCATTTTCGGATCAATATTAAATCGCGGGTTCCAGGATCACCTAAACTCCGCCCTGCCGGAAAAAATGAAAGGGCTGACCGGTGGCATAGCCGGGCTTAATCCTCAAAATCTGCTGACCGAGCAGGCTCAAAGGGCTATCGCCGATCAGTTTGCCCAGTTCGGCGCAGCCGGTCTGGAAATGTATGCTCAGCTGCTGCACGCCGTGAAGGTTTCTCTCACCGCCGGCATCACAGATTTATTTGAGGTGGGCCTGGTGTTCGCCGTACTCTGTTTCATCGGCACCTTCTTTTTGCCGGAGCGCCCCCTCAAGGGAGATGAATATTACAGCGATACCGGCGGGGAAAATGCCTGACTAAAAAATGTAACCCGCCAAACCATCAGTCAGGCGGGCTACACTCTACTATAGACATATTGATTTTTTATAACAACAGGAAAGTATAGTTCTCATATGCTGCCAGCTTTCCGTTAAGAGCTTTTCAAATTCTGTCTCCTGTCTCCCGTCTCCTGACCGGAGGTATTACCCATAAGCAGTCTTCCCGCCGTCTGCAAGACGGCACCGCCGCAATACCGGCGGTTTTTATTTGAGCAGCCTCCTGGCAATGGTCAGTTTTTCAGCCTCTTTGGCGCCCTCGTATATTTCCAGTATCTTGGCGTCCCGGTAGAACCTCTGGACGTCATACTCATCTATATAACCGTAGCCGCCGTGCAGCTGCAGGGCCTTGTCGGCAACCCAGACCGCAGTCTCACCGGCATAGTATTTGGCCATGGCGTTCAGGGAGGGGTCGATCTGTCCCCGGTCCACATTCCAGGCGGCCTTATAGGTTATATTCCGGGCCAGCTCAATCCTGGTGGCCATTTCGGACAGCTGGAACTGCACCGCCTGGTTCACCGCCAGGGGCTTTCCGAAAACATGCCTTTCCTGCACATATTTAATGGTTTTGTCCAGGGCCCCCTGGGCCAGGCCTACACCTTGAGCGGCCACAAAGGTCCTGGTGCAGTCAAAGAAGTGCATCAGCTGGTGAAAGCCCTTTCCCTCCACGCCGATCAGGTTTTCTACGGGAACCCTTACGTCTTCGAAAGTCAATTCCGCCGTGTCGGTGGCCCTGATGCCCATTTTGCCATGTATTTTGGATTTGGTAAGGCCTTTCCGGTCTGCTTCCACCAATATCATGCTGTGCCTTTGATGTCTTACTTCCGCATTGGGATTTGTCTCGCAAAAAACCACCATGAAGTCGCAGATGGTGCCGTTGGTGATAAACATCTTGCTGCCGTTGATCACATATTCATTGCCATCCTTAACGGCCCGGGTTTTGGCGCTGGCCACATCGGTGCCCGCGTTGGGCTCGGTAAAGGCCCCGGCGCATATGGCCTTGCCGTCCACCAGCAGAGGCAGGTATTTTTTCTTTTGCTCCTCGCTGCCAAAAAAGAGTATATTTTCGGCTCCAAAGGTGGCGGCCACCACCGACAGCCCCAGCCCCAGGTCCACCCTGGAAAGCTGCTCGGTAATCAGTGCCACGTCAAAAAAGCCCGCCCCCGGACCGCCGTATTCCTCAGGCACATATACTCCCACCAGTCCCGCCTCGCAGGCCTTTTGCCAGACCTCCCGGGAATACTTTTCCTCCCTGTCGCACTCCTTGGCAACCGGCTCAAATTCCTTCTGGGCAAATTTGTAGGCCATGCCCTGCAGTATCTTCTGCTCTTCATTCAGTAAAAAGTCCATGACTATCCCCCCAGTTAACTAATTTTTTGGTCAACATGTGTTTTTGTTTAAAATATTAATAATGTTAATAATCTTTTGTTTATTATAGGATAATTATTCTAAAACAACAATACCCTTACACTCAACAATGGGGGCAACAGGAGGATTATCTAACCCGGCAGCCGAAGAGTGAAGCCTTATCTCCCAAAAAGAGCCTGTATACTTTTAAAGGAGGCCGCCGCATCTTCATAGCCCTGTTCGTGCAGATCCAACAGCCTGTCCACATCCTTTTCGTAGCGGCCCACTGTTAATTTACGGGTCGGCCTGATCACCACAGCCTTGCCTTTTTTCTCCAAAGCTTCTATATAATCCATAGCCCTGTTGTAGATAATATGCTTTTTCATTATTGCCCCGACAAGCTGGGGGTATTGGCGGTATTTTGCTTTATACAGCAGTTTTTCCGGAAAGTTTACCGGTTCCTTTTTGTAGCCGCTGTTGCGGGTTAATACTATTACGTTGAGAGGACAGCCATCGGACACCGCCCTGTGGATAGGCACAGGGTCTGCTATTCCCCCATCCAGAAGGCTTAAGCCCCTGTAATTGATCATGGGGGATACCAGGGGCAGTGAGCTGGAGGCCCGCAGAACAGTCAGCCTTCGGTCAAAATCGGTCTTGTCAAAATATACAGGCCTTCCTGTATGGCAGTCGGTGGCTACTATCTTAAGATTAACCGTGGATTTATAGAAAGTTTCATAATCAAAGGGTACAAGCCGGTTGGGGATTTCATCAAAAATAAAATCCATGCCAAATAGGGAGCCTTTTATTAAAAAACTTCTCAGGCCGGCAAAGCGCCAGTCTTTTAAAAAGGCGGTATTGACAACCTTGTTGCGCCCCTTTTGACCGGAGACATAAGAGGCAGCGTTACAGGCCCCGGCTGAAACACCGATAACATAGCCGAATTCAATACCCTTCTCCATAAAAAATTCAAGAGCCCCGGCCGTGTATAGACCCCTCATTCCCCCGCCCTCAAGGACCAGTCCAACTTTCTGCACAGTAATTACCTCCAACCGGTATACTCTGATCTAAATTATAACAGTAATTTGGCTGTTGCGGCTTTAGCGTTTGCTGCCATCCTGACGGAGGCACTGCCTCATGGCCACTACCCGGCCTTCGCAGGCAAAAAGGGGGTTGATGCGATGGTCCGGGGTCATAACCCCGGGCTTCTTTTGTTCTGTCGACAAAAATAGTCTTTATTTTATTTTCTTTTGGAATTGAATTTTTCCTTTAAATACTGAATAGTAATTCATTAAATGGACCGGGGTCATAACCCAAGGACTTTTTTATGTTTCGGCAGCAAAAACGGCCATTATTTTTTTTTCTTTTAAGGGTTAAACTTTCCTTTAAAATACTGAATCGTCGTTCACTTTTTACTTGACTTAACCGGATGCAATTATAAAAAGGAATGATGGTAAACGTTACAGGTATTTGCTGATATATGCTGGTAAAAAATAGTTGACAAATGTCGGCAGGATATCTAAAGTTAAATTAAAGAAATTATGTAATAAAATAACATGATATGTTAAAAGTTGTTTATAGTAATTATTTTTGCTTATAAAGAAAGGTAAAACAGGGGTAAATATATGGGCAAGCCAGTGGTTTTTATGTTTTCGGGACAGGGTTCCCAATACTACCAAATGGGAAATGAGCTTTATTTGCAGAATCCTGTTTTCAGAGAATGGATGAACAGGCTGGACAGAATCGCCCTCTCCATGCTGGGCCAGTCGGTGGTTAACCAGTTATATGGCCAGGAAAAAAGGAAAAGTGATATATTTGACCGTACTATACACACCCATCCCGCAATTTTTATGGTCCAGTACGCACTGGCCCAGATTCTGCTGGAAAGCGGGATCAGGCCTGATTTGGTTTTCGGTGTCAGCCTGGGTGAATTTGTTTCGGCAGCTGTCGCCGGTGTTATGGAGGCAGAGAAACTGCTGGAATTAGTGATCAAACAGGCGGTGTTATTGGAAGGCTGCTGCCCGGACGGCAGTATGCTGGCGATTATTGATGACTGTGCTGTGTATGGCGAAATACCAGTAATTTATGAGAATAGTGAGCTGGCCTCGGTAAATTACCCTGGGCACTTTGTTGTTTCCGGTGAGAAAGGCAAAATTAAAAAGATTGAGAGTTTTTTAAGGGAAAAAGGCATTATCCATCAGGAGCTTCCGGTGTCTTATGGCTTTCATTCATCATTAATAGATCCTGCCGCGGCAAGGTACGCTAATTTTCTTAGACACTATCACTGCACAGATGCCAAGGTGCCTATAGTATCAGGTTTATATGGCAATATCATAAACCAGCTGCCTGAACAGTATTTTTGGGATATTGCCAGAATGCCCATGCAGTTACCAAAAGCAGTCAGGGAATTGGAAGATATGCGGGATTGTTTGTATCTGGATTTGGGTCAGGGCACCCTTACAAATTTTATCAGACGTAATCTGACAGGCGATTCCCATTCAGAGGTTTACCCCATTATAACTCCCTTTGGCAGCGAGTTGAGATGTCTGGCCAAGGTAAAGTCTTTATTTTAATTAAGAAGGTGAAAAAAATGGCGGCATTTGTTTTCCCCGGTCAGGGCTCTCAGCACAAAGGTATGGGTAGCGATCTTTTTGACCAATATGCTGCATTAACGGAGATAGCCGATGACATTCTGGGCTACTCAATTAAACAACTGTGCCTGGAGGACCCTGGCAAGCAGCTGGGCGAAACCCGCTATACCCAGCCGGCCCTTTATGTTGTCAACGCACTCAGCTACCTGAAAAAGCTTAAAGAGTCGGACAACCCCCCCGACTACGTGGCCGGACACAGTTTAGGGGAGTATAATGCACTGCTGGCCGCAGGGGCATTTGACTTCGAGACCGGCTTATTGCTGGTAAAGAAAAGAGGGGAATTGATGAGCCGGGTTACCGGCGGGGGAATGGCTGCGGTAATAGGCTTAAGCCGGGATAAAGTGGAGAGCGCTCTATGGATTAACAGTATAAAAGGCGTGGAGATAGCCAATTTTAATACCCCCAGTCAAATTGTCCTTTCCGGGTCCAGGGATGTGATTAAAAAAATAGGTTTCCTTTTTGAGAATGAAGGAGCTATCTATGTTGTATTAAATGTCAGCGGAGCTTTTCATTCCAGCTATATGGCTCCCCTGGCCAGAGAATTTGGAGAGTATCTGGATAATTTCAGCTATGGCGGTATAAGAATCCCGGTAATCTCCAATTACACTGCCAGGCCCTACCGGCAGCAGGAAATAAAAAAGAACTTAACCGAGCAGATAGCCAGTCCGGTAAAGTGGGCGGAAAGTATAACCTACATCATGAGTCAGGGGCAGACAATATTTGAAGAAGTGGGACCGGGAAATGTATTAACCGGCCTCATAAAGAAGATACAAAGGGAGGCGGCCTCTGATTATAACTAATTCGCTGGCGGAGACTGACAAAACAATTTGTAAAACGGCCACTTCTCTGGGTGGACCAAATTGCTGAAGAGCTGATGGCAGCTGCTGCAGATCTGTTTAATAGCAGATTACTATCTATGAAAAATTGCCAATATTAAAAATATTGCAAACATTAAAAGGCTGGTTTGAATTTTTGCTGCGGAGGCGCGTAGATATTCAGCCAGCTGTCATATACCCAATTTTTGAAATGCAACAGTATTTTAAAGGGCTTATTATGCCTTTAATAAAGTGGTGATGCGTATTGCCGTGGTATGTGTTGAGAACAGCTGTAGGCAAAGAGGACTGGGCCTTGGTTTTGCTGCAGCGTGTATTTGATGACATCAATATAGTTTTCCCCAAACGAAGGCTGAGCTGGCGTAAAAAAGGAAGGGTTATAGATGTTGTCAAGCCTCTGTTTAGTGGGTATTTGTTTGTGTCGGCCAGTCAGAGGCAGGTTATCCGTCTAAATTTGTGGCTGCGCACTCAGAAGGTGGATATATGGTTTTTGAAAGTAGGGAACTTTTTAACACCAATTAGTGAGCAGGAGATGATTATCATCAGAAAGCTCTTGAGCAGCGATGGCATTGTAGAAGAAAGCCAGATTGTCAAAGCAGGCCAGAGAGTGATGGTGGTAAGCGGCCCGTTAGTGGGTCTGGAGGGAATAATTAAGGAATGCTCCAGAAGGAACCGCCGGATCACCATAGGAGTTACCGTGGCAGGGGAGGAGCGGCAGGTTGAGCTGGAAGGGAACTGGGTTGATGTGTATTAAAAGTCCCTCCGGCAAAGCCAGATAAGCAGTTTTTGATCAATCTGTTCTGCAGGGGAATGTAAAAAGATGAAATTAGAAATATTGGAGCACCTCCCGGAAAGGGAATCAAAGGAAAATCCCCTACTTTTTATACATGGAGCCAATCATGGAGCATGGTGCTGGAAGGAAAATTTTCTTCCCTATTTTTGCGCCCTTGGTTATCCCTCTTATGCAGTGAGTCTCCGGGGACATGGCAAAAGTGAAGGGCGTGATCAGCTTAATACTTTTTCCCTCAGCGACTACCTGGAGGATATATTAGAAGTCATGGCGTCTTTCAGGGACAAGCCTGTTTTAGTCGGGCACTCCATGGGTGGCGCTCTGGTGCAAAAAATATTGCATTTAAGTCCGGAAAAAATGAAAGCCGCAGTGCTGATGGCCTCAGTCCCCCCCAACGGTATGCTAAGAGATGTATGGCGCTTAAGGCTTGTTAATATCAGAGAGGTTATTCAGATTAATCTATTTAAGGATGCCAGGGTAAGAGCCAGCTATACCGCCAGGCTGTTTTTTTCCGAAGAGCTGCCGGTGGAAAAAAGAGTGGCGCTGTTAAAACTGCTGCAGCCGGAATCGGCCAGGGTGAGAAAGGAATTGCTGGGACGCATAGTACCCGGACCCATAAGCCCCGTGGTTCCGGTACTGGTGCTGGGTTCCGGAAAAGACAGCCTTTTTCCTGAAAAAACTACCTTATATACTGGTAAGGCCTTTAAAACAATGCCGGTTATATTCCCACAGGGCAGTCATGATATGATGCTGGATCCTCAATGGCGATCTGTGGCGGAGGAGATAGTTGCCTTTTTGCAATTAATATCTAAGGGTGATCAAGGGAAATAGGTTGGTGAAGGAGGGCTGGTATTTGGAAAAGATTAACCTTCAGGGTCCGGTTAATTTTCTGCTGGTATCTTTCGTTATTGACACCTCCTGGCAGGAAAATGCCAGGCACGGCTATATCCGCCGCATGGGGGTGGCCTACCTGGCCAGTCATTTAAAAAAGGCCGGGCACAACGCCTATATCTGTTACTGTCCGTATACAGATGACCAATTCACGCTAACGGCTGTTATCTCCAGGCATATTGAGAAAGCAAACCCTGATGTGATCGGCTTTAGCATTACCACGGACAATTTCTGGATGCTTCAGACAGCCGTTAAACACATAAGTAAGAGCTATGGCCTGCCTGTGATAGTGGGCGGCCCCCATGCTATTGTGGACCCGGAAAGTGTTCTGGCCATAGACGGTGTTTTGGGTGTATGCACCGGAGAAGGTGAGCAGCCCATTGTAAGTTTGGCCAATGCCCTCTCGGAGGCCAGGCCCTATAGCAGCATCGAAGGGTTTCTTTTTAGGGGGCGCCAGGGTGAAAAGCCTGTGCCGCACCTTTGGGAAGATATCGATACACTGGCATACCCGGACATGGAAAGTTATTTGACTAACTATGCAGGGATTTTAAGAAATGGATGGGTATTTCAGTCCCAGCGCGGCTGCCCCAACCACTGCTCCTTTTGTTCGGAAGAATATTTCAGAAAAGTATTTCACGGCCGCCATTACATCCGGCACAGGACTGTGGAAAGCCTGATAGATGAAATTGCTTTCACTACACGGAATTATCCATCAAAAATAAGCCGTTTTGTCGGGTTTAGCAATCCCACCTTCAATATCAGCAGAATGTGGGTGCAGCGGTTCTGTGAGCAATACTCCAGCCGCATCAATCTTCCTTTCGGGTGTGATATAGAACTTTCCAACCTTTCGGAGGATATGGCGGACTCACTGGCCGCAGCCAATTGCAAAGTGGCCTGGGTGGGTTTTGAAAGCGGCAGTGACTTTATAAGAAAAGATGTGCTGAATAAAAAACTGACTGTCAGACAGGCTGTGGAGAAGCTGGAAATTCTGCGCTCAAGGGGGATAGGCATAGAACTCTACGTTATCATGGGTCTTCCTTATGAAACCGAAGGAATGATCAAAGAAACGCTGGAAGTATTGCGAGGTATTTCCCCTGACGCTGTTATCCCCAGTATTTATCTGCCCTTTCCCGGCACACGGCTGGGAGAGCTGTGTTTTAAGGAAGGCTGGGCTGACAGGACCGATGTCCACAATGCCACGCACATACCGGGATACTCGCACTCCACCCTGAAATATCCTCATATTGACCCGGCCAAAATTCAATACTATTACGATGAAATCAGCCGGCTGAACCGCTGATTTTTGTTTTAGGCAAAGCCTGTTAGTAAAAGAGAGGGGGGTGGTAAACATGTGTTTTGTTTTTAATCTTAAAGAATTTAAAGACAGGGTTGCCGTAATAGACCAGAGCGGCGAGCAATTCTACTACGGTGGTTTGATTGATATCAGCGGCATGCTGGGGTCGTATTTCGGTACTGGAGACAAAAAACTGGTAATTATACTGGCAGGCAATAACATTGAAACCATAACAGGATATTTATCCGCTCTACAGGGCGGTCATACGGTTATGCTCCTGGATGCCCGCCTGGACAAGGGGCTTCTGGGAAGCCTGATAGGCCTTTACCACCCGGATTTTATCTGGGGGCCCGGGGAAAGCAACCGATCCGGCATATATCAATATAAAAACTATCAATTATACCAGTTGGGGTGGGAGGAAAAAAATGTTCAGCTTCACCCGGATCTTGCTTTGCTTCTTTCTACCTCCGGCTCCACAGGCTCACCAAAACTGGTCATGCTGACACGGGAAAATTTGATGGCCAATGCCAGGTCAATAGGCCTTTACCTTAATCTGAGCGAAGATGAAAAGGCTATCACCATTCTCCCCGTGCACTACTCTTACGGACTGTCAGTAATTAACAGCCACCTGGCAGTGGGGGCCACTGTTTTACTGACCGACACACCTATAGTCAGGAAGGATTTCTGGGATTTTTTCAAATCGGCGGCGGGCACATCACTGGCCGGAGTTCCGTACACCTACGAAATATTGAAAAGAATAGGCTTCTCCAGAATGTATTTGCCGTCACTGCGCTATATCACCCAGGCCGGGGGTAAAATGGATTCTCAACTGATCATTGAGTATGCGCGGCTTTCCAGGGAAAAGGGCTTCTTATTTTATGTAATGTATGGAGCCACCGAGGCTACCGCCAGGATGGCCTATTTATCTCCGGAATATAATATCACAAAGCCGGAAAGCATAGGCAAGCCTATACCAAATGGAAACATTAAGCTAATAGATAAATCAGGAAATACTATAATCTATCCCAAAACAGTAGGCCAATTGGTCTTTCAGGGGCCCAATGTGATGATGGGCTATGCCCGTTGCCGGGATGACCTTTCTGGGGGCGACCAGTTGCAAGGGGTTTTGCCCACAGATGATCTGGGCTATTTTGATGAGGAGGGTTTTTTCTATATTACCGGTCGCATTAGCAGGTTTTTAAAGATTTTGGGAAACAGAATAAGCCTGTCTGAAATAGAGGAGCATTTGAATAATTTGGGCTTTAATTGCTATTGTGGAGGTGATGACCATATGCTTCTGGTAGCCTGTGTGCAAGGTGAAAAAAATGAAGGCCACCAGGAGATACATAATAAAATTAGGATGGAGATTATGATCAGGTATAAAATTCCCCTGGACCTGATTGGAGTTTTCTCTATAAAAAATTTGCCCAGGAGCGCTTCGGGGAAAGTAAAATATGGAGAAATCTTCTCTGACTGCCGCAGTAACGGGGAGAGGGCAATATGACAGGAAATTTATATATAAAGGAGCAGTTCAACAAACAGGCTGACAGATTTAATAATTGGACGGTTACCAGGGATGAAAGGATACATCAGTCACTTTGCCAATTTTTAAGCGTTGGGGCAGAGGACAGGCTGTTGGACCTTGCCTGTGGAACAGGGGCATTTGCCATTTATGCCGCACAAAGGGCAAAATTCGTCCAGTGTGTGGACATTTCCGAAAGTATGATTGAAATTGCTATTGAGAGGGCAAGGCAACTACAACTGGACAATATAAATTTTTTATGCCGGGATGTTGAAAAGGTTCCTTTTACAGATAACAGTTTCCAGAGGGTCATTTCAAAATCGGCGTTCCACCATATGAAGAATTATCCAGGTGTTTTTAAAGAAATGGCGAGATGTTGCCAAAAGCACGGGCGAATAGGACTTGAGGATATCATTGCCTATGATGATACGCACCTAGACCAATTTTTCGAGGAATTGGAATGCACCATAGACATCAGCCATAATTGGTCATTGTCAAGACAGGAGATAATCAATCTTTATAAACAAAACGAGGTAAGAGTTCTACGACTGTTTGAATCAATATCTCTGCTCAATTTTACCGACTATGTCAACCATGCCGTGCAAACTGCAAAAGACAGGGATAGAATCAATAGGCTGATCAGGGATGGATTAAACGACAGCCGTATAGCTCAGTGGCTGGTAACGGACAATGGCATCCTCTTTTGGAAAAGAAAAATAATCACTGTAGTCGGGGAAAAATAAAAGTATTTATGACTAAATAACAGGGAGTGAAATCTGTAATGAGGGAAATAATCCATAGTTTTATGCGGGAAACCTTTTTATTTGATTTTAATGAGAGTATTAATGAAGATAGTGACCTTTTCCGGCTGGGAATAATTAATTCCATCGGTTACATCAAATTGATTGACTTCCTGGAGAATGAATTTAATATAAAATTTTCTGAGGATGAAATACTATCCAATGTATTTGTGACTTTTTCAAGTATTATGCAGTGTATTGAAAAAAAATTAAACAATTAGCAAAATGTCAAGTTAATAAAGCTTTTTAAAAGGATGATACTATGACTGAAAAAAACCATAAAGCAAACGATAAAAGTCAGGTGCAGGGAGAACAGTATGAAAAACAAATAGCCATTATTGGAGTGGGACTCCGTTTTCCCAAGGCGGACACCCTGGAACAGCTATGGGAACATCTTTTGGCTGAAAGATCCCTGATTACCGAGATTCCTCCGGATCGTTGGGATAAAAACCTTTATTGGGGACAACCCGGCCCCGGGGCCAATAAAACCAGCAGCATATGGGGCGGATTTATCGACTATGCCGACTGCTTTGATGCCTCCTTTTTCAATGTATCTCCCCGGGAAGCGTCATTTATGGACCCGCAGCAGCGCATAGCCCTGGAGCTGGCCTGGAAGGCCGTTGAAGATGCCGGATACCGGGCCGCCGCTCTGAAGAACTATAAAACAGGTGTTTTTATGGGAGTCTGCAATTCCGATTACACCGAAATGATTGAAAAGTATAGTCTGAAAGTGGACCCCTATATGGCTACCGGCACCGCCAATGCCATACTGTCCAACAGAATCTCCCACTGGTTTGATTTTAAAGGGCCCAGCCTGACTATAGACACTGCCTGCGCCAGCTCTTTGGTGGCCCTTCATCAGGCGGTTCGGGCGATAAAGAATAAAGAGTGTGAATACGCCCTGGCCGGCGGGGTAAATTTTTGCTGGTCCCCCAGGCGGTTTGTTGCCCTCAGTCAAAGCGGGATGCTTGCCGGGGATGGAAAATGCAAAACTTTTGATGAAAAGGCCGACGGCTATGTGCGGGGCGAGGGAGGAGCTATACTTGTACTGAAATCTCTGGACAGGGCAGTGGCGGACAACGATCATATTTATGCTGTAATAAAGGGCACAGGCACCAACCATGGAGGCAGAACCAGCTCTCTGACGGTTACAAATCCCGGGGCCCAGGCTGACTTGATCGTGGAGGTTTATGAAAAAGCCGGGATCAGCCCGGATACGGTGGGCTATATAGAGGTGCACGGGGTTGGATCTCCACTGGGAGACTCCATGGAGGTTTATGGATTAAAGACGGCCTTTAATAAATTATATAAAAAGTGGAACAAAGAGATTAAAATTGCTACTTGCGGCATAGGGTCGGTAAAGACCAATATAGGCCACCTGGAAGCCGCGGCGGGCATGGCCGGGATTTTGAAAATAATTGCCTCCCTGAGTTCGAAAATAATACCGGCCAGTATTAATTTTAATAAATTAAACTCTATCATCAAAATAGAGGAGAGCCCGTTTTATATCGCCAGTAAGGCCAGGCCCTGGGAGGCCGGCAGTGATGACAGCGGGGTCTCTTTGCCCAGGAGGGCCGGTGTCAGCGCCATTGGCTGGGGAGGGTCCAATGCCCACGTTATACTGGAGGAATACATCCCCGGGGAAAGGGCCGGGCAATGTTCCCGCTATGCTGCTGATGAGGAGAGGCCGGTGCTGATACCCCTTTCTGCCAGAAATTACGACCGTTTGAAGGAATATGCCCTAAGCATTTGCCAATTCCTCAAAAAGTCTGAGTGCGGCAGCATAAGCGGCCAGCCGCGCCAAAAAATAAGTCTGGCGGAACTTTCCTACACCCTGCAAACAGGGAGGGAGGCTCTGGAGGAGCGGGTCATCTTTTGGACAAAAGGAATACAGCATTTCATTGGCCAGTTGGAGGCCTTCAGCCGGGGAGGGGAAGATAATGCCCAATGCTGGCGGGGGAGGGTCCCAAAGGGTAAAAGGTCTGATGAGGATTATAGTGACCAAATACAACAGTGGATAGAGCAAAACAGGGCTGAAAAAATTGCAGAGGCTTGGGTTAACGGCTTCCCAATAGATTGGGGGCTGTTTTATTTAAAGGGCAGGCCACCCCGCCTCAGCCTGCCTACCTATCCTTTTGCCAGGGAACGCCACTGGATTCCTGAGAAAGATGCCGGGCCTCATACAATTTCCGGCCCGGCTGCCGGCCCGATTCACCCGCTGCTGCAGCAAAACACCTCCGATTTCTACCGGCAAAGGTTTAGCTCAACCTTCTCAGGTGATGAGTTTTTCCTGGCGGATCATGTAGTGAAGAATCAGCGGGTATTGCCCGGGGTGGCCGCTCTGGAGATGGCCAGGGCGGCGGTGTGGCAGGCGGCCGGGGAACTGGAAGAGGGTAGAAGCGCATTAAGGCTGACAGATGTGGTCTGGGTGCGTCCCATTTCAGTGGAGGAACAGCCTGTAGAGGTGCACATAGGGCTTTTACTTGAAGAAAACGGAGAAATAGCCTTTGAGATATATAGCCGGCAGGAGGCTGCCGGGGCAAAAACTGAAGTTCACTGCCAGGGCCGCGCCCATTTTACTGCGGCTGCAGCGGCTGCCGATCTGGATCTGAAGGACATATTGGCCCGGTGTACCCGGGGGAATCTTTCCTCCACCCAGTGCTATGCTGCCTATCGGGAGGCCGGGATAGACTATGGACCGGGCCACCGGGGGATAGAAAAGGTTTATACCGGAGTGGAACAGGCGCTGGCACGGATATCCCTGCCACCTTCGGTAGCGGACACCCTCCGTCAATATGTATTGCACCCCGGTTTGCTGGACTCGGCCTGGCAGGCTTCGCTATTCCTGATGGACGGACCGAAGGCGGGCAAGCCGGTCCTTCCCTTTTCCCTGCAGGAGGTTGTGGTGCTCAAAAGCTGCTCACCACAAATGTGGGCATTTATCCGGTACAGCAGCGGCAGCAAAACGGGGGACAGGGTGGAGAAGGTGGATATAGATCTATGCGATGACCGGGGGGCTATTTGTGTCAGGATGAGGGGGTTATCCTTTAGAGAGCTAATGGCCGATGGGTCCCGGCCGCCGCTGGTGGCGGCAGCGGCGGCAGCCCCGGACATGGCCGGGATAGCTGACGGCAGCCTGCCGGAAAAGGTGCAGTCTGCACTGCTGCGGGCAGTGGCCGGACTGCTTCAGGTCAGGCTGGAAGATATTGATGGGCACACCGAGCTGAGTGAATATGGTTTTGGATCCATTACTTTTACCGAGCTGGCCAACTATCTCAACCGGCAATACCGGCTTTCAATAAATCCCACTATTTTTTTCGAATATCCCACCCTGGACGGTCTGGCAAACTACCTGGTCAATGAGCACCGGGAGGTGCTGGCCCGGCAGCTGGCTATACAAGAACCGGCCGTGGCCGTAGAACAGTACGCAGCGGACAGGTCCACAGGGAGACTGCCCGTCAGAAGACAGCTCCAACCGCTTGCCGGTCCGGAGGTTTTCCCGGCAGCCGGACTGTCCGGAAGCACACCTGAGCCGGTAGCCATTGTGGGTATGAGCGGAATATTTCCCGGGGCCGGGGATGTGCATGAATTCTGGAAAAACCTCCTGGAGGGCAAAGACTGTATCACTGAAATACCAAAAGAACGCTGGGACTGGAGAGAGTATTACGGCGATCCGGCAACGGAGGCCAATAAAACAAACATTAAATGGGGGGGATTCATTGACGGGGTGGATGAGTTTGATCCTCTGTTCTTTGGAATCTCACCCAAAGAGGCCGAGCTTATGGATCCCCAGCAGCGCCTGATGATGACCTGTATTTGGAAGGCTATTGAAGACGCGGGCTACTCGGCCGAAAGACTCTCAGGGACCAAAACGGCCATATTTGTGGCTACATGGGACAGCGGTTACAGCAGATTGATTTCCCTGTCCAATGCAGCAATAGAAGGCTATTCTTTTACCGGTATGCTTCCTTCGGTGGGGCCGAATCGAATGAGCTATTTTCTCAATATTCACGGGCCCAGCGAACCTATAGAAACCGCCTGCTCCAGCTCACTGGTGGCGATTAACCGGGCAGTGAGCGCCATTGAGAGCGGTAGCTGTGAGATGGCCATTGTGGGTGGGGTAAATACAATAATGACGCCGGATCTCTACATCAGTTTCAGTAAAGCCGGTATTCTCTGTGAAGACGGGCGGTGCAAAACATTTTCCAACCAGGCCAATGGCTATGTGAGGGGCGAAGGGGCGGGGATTCTGTTCCTCAAAAGGCTGAAGGATGCGGAGCGGGATGGGGACCATATTTACGGGGTGATCCGGGGCATTGCTGAAAACCACGGAGGCCGTTCCAATTCCCTGACGGCCCCCAACCCAAAGGCCCAGGCCGAACTGTTGCAAGCTGCTTATACAAAGGCCGGAGTGGATCCCGGCACCGTCACTTACATTGAGGCCCACGGAACAGGCACTAAACTGGGAGACCCGATAGAAATCAACGGGCTGAAGGCAGCATTTAAAAAGCTGTACCAGTCTGCGGGGGATGCCCGGGTTACCGGCGCTCACTGTGGACTGGGATCGGTGAAGACCAATATAGGCCATTTGGAGCTGGCCGCAGGGATCGCCGGTGTAATCAAGGTTTTATTGCAGCTAAAACACAAGACACTGGTGAAGAGCCTGCACTGCGACACCATTAACCCATATATCCGGCTTGAGGACAGCCCTTTTTATGTGGTCCGGGAAAACGCTGATTGGAAGTCCTTGCGGGATAAGGAGGGAAAAGAGCTTCCGCGGCGGGCAGGTGTGAGCTCTTTTGGATTTGGAGGCTCAAACGCCCATGTAGTAATAGAGGAATATATAGAGGGGCGCCGGGAAAGGCCTCATCCGGCCATCACTTCCGGGAGCCCGGCAATCATCCTGCTGTCGGCAAAAAACGAGGACAGGCTTATGGATCAGGTACAGCAATTGTTAGCGGCAATTCAGGAACAGCAATTTACCGGCTTAAGCCTTGCCGACATGGCCTACACACTCCAGGTGGGACGGGTAGCCATGGAAGAGCGCCTGGCTGTTATGGCGGTATCCATCAAAGAACTTGAAGATAAACTGAAAAGTTATTTGGAGGGCCGGGATGGTATAGAGTATCTGTATCGGGGCCAGGTAAAAGGAAATAAAGAGACCCTGGCTATTTTTGAAGCCGATGAAGATCTGCAGGAAGCCATTGACAAATGGATGCGGCGCGGAAAATACGCTAAACTTCTGGAACTCTGGGTCAAGGGTTTGCCTGTTGACTGGAACCTGCTCTACGGAGAGGCCAAGCCCCGCCGGATCAGCCTGCCTACTTATCCCTTTGCCAGGGAGCGCTACTGGGTGCCAAAAAACGGGGCCATAGCCTCAGTCAGAGACGTAGAAGCAGCCCCGGACACCATTCCCCCAATTCATCCTTTGCTGCATCAAAACACCTCGGACCTGTTTGAGCAAAGGTTCACCTCCACTTTTACCGGCCGGGAGTTTTTCCTGGCGGACCATGTGGTCAAGGGGCAGAGGATTTTGCCGGGGGTGGCGCAGCTTGAGATGATAAGGGCGGCAGTAGCTCAGGCAGCAGGAGCATGGGAAGATGGCAAGGCAGGCATCAGGTTTAAAAACGTGGTATGGGTCCGCCCCATTGCTATTTGTGAACAGCCTGTCCGGGTAAACATAGTACTGGTCCCGGAAGACAGCGGGAACATTTACTATGAAATATGCAGCGATCCGGGAGAGGATGACGCAGAGCCGATATTGCACAGCCAGGGGAGAGCTGAGCTGAGTTCGGCCGGAGAGGACTCAGCCCTGGATCTAAAGGCATTGCTGGCCCAGTGCGGACAGGGCGCCTTTTCTGCCGGCCAGTTCTATGAGGCTTTTAGCTCCACCGGCATTGACCTAGGCCCGTCATTCCGGGGAATTGAGACGGTTTATGCGGGATCGGGCCAGGTGCTGGCAAAATTATCCATGCCCGCCTCCATATATCATACGCAAAATCAATTTATTCTGCATCCCAGTTTTATGGATTCGGCCTTACAGGCAACATTTGCCTTGAGAGCGGGCTTGGGGGATACCAATTCATCAGGCGGAAATGCCCCCCTAAACCCGTACCTGCCTTTTTCACTTCAAGAAATGGAAATAAAGGGCGGCTGTACCCCCAATATGTGGGCCTTGGTCCGCTATAGCAATGGAAGTAAATCCGGAGATGTTGTAGAAAAATACGACATTACTGTGTGCGATGAAGCCGGGAAGGTTTATGTCCGGATATTGGGATTGGCAACCAGAGTGCTGGAAGGCATGACGGTTCCGGAAGATACTTCGGCATCTGCCGGAACGCTCATGCTTCAGCCTTGCTGGCAGGAAGGGGGAGTTTTACCGGAAGCTGCCCCGGACCTTGAACAACACCTGGTGATGCTCTGTGAGCCGGATAGCCTTTTAAAGGAAAGCATTGAAGCCAAAATGAGCGGAGTTCGCTGCATTACCCTGCAGTCCGGGCAGAAAGGCATAGAAGAGCGGTTCCAGACCTATGCCGCCATGGTGTTTGAAGAAATCCAGCGCATCCTGAAAGAAAAACTGAAAGGCACGGTACTGATTCAGATTGTCGTTCACACCCGGGGTGAGGGGCAACTTTTTTCCGGCCTCGGCGGGCTTTTGAAAACTGCCCGCCTTGAGAATCCCAGGCTTAAAGGGCAGATGCTTGAAGTGGAACCGGGAGAACATTCTGAGGAAATAATACAAATACTGAAGGAGAGCAGCCGAAGCCTTGATGACAGCCATATTCAATATCAGGGCGGAAAGAGGCGGGCTGCCGGATGGACTGAAATTGAGGCTTCCCGGGAAGAATTAAACCTCCCCTGGAAAGATGGGGGCGTCTATCTG
This sequence comes from Peptococcaceae bacterium BICA1-7, assembly GCA_000802095.1. Classification (GTDB taxonomy): domain Bacteria; phylum Bacillota; class Desulfotomaculia; order Desulfotomaculales; family Desulfocucumaceae; genus BRHc4a. The sequence goes on from JUEB01000024.1 coordinate 240,235, forward strand.
ATAACTGGCGGCGCAGGCGGCCTGGGATTGATATTTGCCAAAGAAATTGCGCAAAAGGTTAAGGATGCCACCCTGATCCTTACAGGCAGGTCTGTGCTTAGTGAGGACAGGCAGACAAAATCAAAACAGCTGGAGGCATTGGGCGCCCGGATCCAGTACAGGCAGGTTGATGTTACCCATAAGGAGGCGGTTGCCGGCCTAATTCAAAGCATACAGGATCAGTATGGGAACCTGAACGGCATCGTTCATAGCGCGGGAGTGATTAGGGATAACCTGATCATCAAAAAGACCAGGGATGAGCTATTAGAAGTGCTGGCTCCCAAGGTCACCGGGCTGGTGAATCTTGATCAGGCAAGCAAGGATTTAAGCCTTGACTTCTTCCTGCTCTTTTCGTCGATAACAGGAAGCCTGGGCAATCAGGGCCAGGCCGACTACTCCACCGCCAACGCCTTTATGGACGCCTACTCGGGATATCGTAACGCTCTGGTGGCCTCTAAACAACGCCGGGGCAAAACTCTTTCGATCAGCTGGCCGCTTTGGAGAGAGGGCGGGATGCAGGTAAACAAAGAAATTGAAGAGCTGGTCAGACAAAACACCGGAATGACAGCCATGCAGACACCCAACGGAATACAGGCTTTGTATCAAGGTCTGGCTTCCGGAAAAGACAGACTTTTTGTAATGGAAGGCAATATTGCCAGAATGAAGCAAAAGCTGCTGATGACGACTCCTTACGCCGTACAGTCCGGGAAAGCTCAGGCAGCAGCCCGTTCCACCGGGGATATTGATGCCGGCAGCCTGCAGGACAGGGTGCAGGCTGCATTAATCCAGGCTTTTTCCAAATTATTCAAGGTCAAGTCGGGGGCTATCGATGCCGATGCCGAGCTGAGTAAATATGGATTTGACTCCATGACATCAACCCAATTCACCAATAAATTGAACAAAGAATACGGGCTTCAGCTTAATCCCACCATATTTTTCGAACATCCAACCCTCAGTGGTTTTTCTGAATACCTGATCAAGGAATACCGGGATTTATTGGCAGCGCGGTTTGCAGTGCAAGCCAAAGCCAATAATTCCGGGCAGGCCACAGAAGGCGGCGAGGATGTATGGCCACCTGCAGGCAGACGGCGCTCCCGGTTTGCAAAAACTGTTGAGTTTTCCTCTTCCGCCGGCTATGAGCCGATTGCCATTGTGGGAATGAGTGGCAGATTTCCTATGGCCCGGGATGTGCATGAATTTTGGAGAAACCTCGTCGAAGGGAAGGATTGTATCACAGAAATCCCTGAAGATCGGTGGGACTGGCGGGAGTATTATGGTGATCCTAAAAAAGACACATTTAAAACCAGCATCAAATGGGGTGGATTTATTGACGGAGTGGGGGAGTTTGATCCCCAGTTCTTCAGTATTTCCCCCCGGGAGGCAGAAACCATGGATCCACAGCAGCGCCTGCTGCTGACCTATGTTTGGAAGGCTCTTGAAGATGCGGGCATAGCTCCGGGCTCGCTGTCACAGAGCGCAACTGGAGTTTTTATTGCTGCGGGGACTAGTGAGTACAGGAATACCGTAACTGTTCCGCTTGACAATCTCCTGTTCATGACTTCGTCCATTATTCCCTCAGTAATCCCCAACCGTATTTCCTATGCGCTTAACTTGCGCGGGCCCAGTGAGTATTTTGAATCGGCCTGCTGTTCCACACTGGTGGCCTTGCATCGAGCTGTTCAATCCATCCACAGCGGTGAATGCGATCAGGCCATTGTGGGTGCAGTTAATCTGCTCCTTACCCCGTTGGTCTTTATTGGCTTTGAGGCAATGGGCTATCTTAGCGCGGATGGAAAACCCAAACCGTTCCAGGCCGAGGCTGGCGGTTACGTTCGAAGTGAAGGTGTTGGCGCTATTATACTAAAGCCCTTGCAAAAAGCTATTCAGAACAAGGACATTATCTACACGGTAATCAAAGGCACAGGGATATCGCACGGGGGCAGAGGGATGTCATTGACCGCCCCTAACGCTGCCGGGATGAAGGCCGCTATGGTGCAGGCCTATCAGGCTTCAAGGATTGATCCGCGAACAGTGTCCTATATTGAGGCCCATGGGATTGCCTCTCCACTGGGCGACGGCATTGAAATAAATGCGCTTAAATCCGGCTATAAGGAACTTGAAGGGGTATATTTATCGGACTCAAAAAAAGCCGCCCCATGCTATATCAGTACTTTAAAGCCTTGTATAGGGCATGGAGAGGTGTTTTCCGGAATGGCTGAATTGATCAAGGTAATATTGGCCATACGCCATCAACTCATTCCCGGGATACCACGATTTACAACACTTAATGAAAGTATCTCCTTAAAAGGGAGCCCTTTTCAAATTGCAGCTCAGAATCAAAATTGGGAAGCGCCAAAGGATGACGATAATAAGAGCCTGCCACGCCGGGCCAGTATTAACAGCTATAGCTTTAGTGGGATGAGTGGCCATGTGGTTCTGGAAGAATATATTGCTCCACGGGAGGAAACAATTGCTGTCATTTCAGCAGCCCAGCCGCAGATCGTGGTATTTTCGGCCAAAAACCAGGGCCGGCTGAAGGCGGTTGTTCAACAAACACTGGATTTCATAAAGCTTCAAAATGATATATCCATACCTGATCTTGCTTATACCCTCCAGGTGGGGCGTGAGGCGATGGACTCCAGGGTGGCAATGGTGGTGAGCAGCCGGGAAGAGCTTATTCTTTGCCTGAAGGGATATCTGAATTCAGCCGGGGAAGGAAAGGAGATAGAGACTTCGCTATCTATATATACCGGAGATCTGGAAAATGAACCATCGGATATTAGAGCACTGCTTGCCGGGAAGTTGGAGGAAACTGTTTTACAGGTACTTTTAGAGGAAAAGAATTTGGAGAAAATTGCTCACTATTGGGCGAAAGGGGGCAGGATCCCATGGGAATGGCTTCATACAGGGAGAGGCGCCCGTCGCATATCCCTGCCTACATATCCTTTCGGGAGAAAGCGGTACTGGATTCCCCAGGTTGCCAAACAGCAACCTATAAAGCCGGAAGAGAGCCGATCTTTGGTTAATCCTGCCGATGGAGATCCGGGCGACGGCAGATTGGGCAGCCATATTAAAAAAGGGATCAGCCAGCTTTTAGGAATACCGCCCGGGGAGCTACCCACCGGGAAACCGCTGACCAGCCTGGGGTTTAGTTCGCTACAGGCCGTTACTTTAAGATATCTGCTGGAACAGTTTTTGGGCGTCGAAATCCCAATTACTGCCGTCAGCGGGCACAATACTATAGAGCAATTGGAGATCAGCCTGGGCGAAATAATCAATCCGGAATGTACCGGCCAGCCTGAGGAAAGTTGTCACTCCGATATAAAAGACATACTGCCCGTAATCATCCCTGATATTGCAGGCCGATATAAACCTTTCCCGCTAAGTGATATTCAGGAGTCTTTCCTGTCCGGGCGCAGTCTTCGCTTTGGAGGAGATTGGGTGGGCTGTCATATTTATTTTGAAATGGAAATGAGTAGCCTGGACATCTATCGTCTAAACAGGGCCTGGGATAGTTTAATCAGGCATCACGAAATGCTTCGGGCTGTGATTATGGCTGACGGGAAGCAAAGTATTCTGGAAAAAACATCACCCTACAATATTAAAACAGTGGACTTACGAAGAAAAAACCACCTTGAGCGGTCCGGTTATCTGGAAAAGGTGCGGGAGAATATGTCCCATAAGGTGTATGAGCCGGGGAAATGGCCTCTTTTTGAGGTCCGCATAAGTGTATGCCCGGGTAATAAATATGTTGTACACTTCAGCATCGATGAATTTGTGCTGGATGCCGGCGGAGCATTCATGCTTTTGCAGCAATGGCAGCGGCTGTATGAAAAGCCGGACTGGAAACTCCCGGAGTTAAACGTATCCTTCAGGGACTACATATTGGCGGTAAAGAGATTTGAAGGTTCAAAACGCTATAAGAGAGATCTGGAGTATTGGATGGAAAAATTGGAGGATATGCCCCAGGGGCCGGCACCACTTTTACAGCATAAACCAGTTAAACCGGATGTAAAGGATAATTACTACCGCACCAGGCTTGAAGGAACACTGGAGGAAAAGCAGTGGCATTGCCTCAAAGAGAAAGCCGATCAATTAAATGTGTCCCCTACGGCCTTACTGCTTGGCATTTTCATCGAAACTCTTCGTTTTTGGAGTGATCGGCAAACATTTTCACTTATATTAACCTTTTTTAACCGTTTGCCACTGCATCCTCAGTTAGATCAGGTGCTTGGCCCGTTTATTTCCACAAATATATTTGTTGTGGACGAGAAAAAGGGGCGTAATCTTGAAGAGCTGATTAGATATAATCAGGAGCGCCTGTGGGATGATCTGGGCCATAGCAGTGTAAGTGGCATAAGGGTGTTGAGAGAACTGAAGTCCCGGCGGAAAATTTCAGGAGCCTTATACCTGCCTGTAGTCTTTACTTCTTTGGTCAGCAGCCCTGGAACTGAAAGCGCTTCCTACAATGAGAGCTTTTTAAAGCGGATTTCATTTATGGTGACCCAAACGCCGCAGGTTTATTTAGATCATCAGGTGTTGGAGCAGGATGGCAAGTTAAAGTTTAGCTGGGATATTGCTGAAGGATACTGGGGTTCGGCAGAAATAAGGGGAATGTTTGATGCTTACTGCAGTGTTCTCAATGCGCTTTCTGCGGAAAACAGCCGGTGGGAGTTTGAAACCATAGAGTCTCAATTAAAAGGTATAAAGCTGCCAATAGTAAAAAAGGTATCTGCCATAAGCCGGAAAACCGAAGCGCTGTCCGGGGGACTGAAACTGGAGGCATCAGCAGCCGACAGGTTTAAGCCGTTCCCATTGACGGATCAGCAGCAGGCCTATGCTTTTGGCAGGTATATGGCAAGGAGGAATAACAGCTGTCAAATATATCAGGAAATCGAGGCCGGTGCCCTTGATGTTAAGCGGCTGGAAAAGTCATGGCATAAACTGGTGAAAAGCCATGAGATGCTTTTTACCGTCATTCGGCCGGATGGTACTCAGAATATATTGGAGGAGGTCCCGGATTACCAAATCAGGGTGGCGGACCTGACAGGAAAAAAAGCGAAGGAGGTCCAGGCGGAATTAAGTAAAACCAGGCAATTCATGGCCGAAAATGCTTTTGACCTGGATCAATGGCCATATTTTGACCTGCGTGTATCAGTCCTGGAAAACAGATCTCTGATTCATTTCAGTATTGATATGATCATTGCTGATGCAAGCAGCATACACCTTCTATTGAAACAACTGATTTATTTTTACCAGAACCCCGGCGAAGATCCGAAAAAGCCCGGTGTTTCATTTCGTGATTATGTTTTATCACTGCAGAAATACAGGAAAACAGAGGGCTACCAGCGGAGTATCCGGTATTGGGAGAATAAATTTGCGGGAATCCCGCCTGGGCCGCAACTGCCGGTGAAGGATAAAGGTGATGTTTCTACCTCCCTTAAACACCAGCAATTTAAAGGTGTGCTTTGGAAATGGGAGGCGCTCAGGGAGACAGCTGCCAGGTTATCCGTACAGCCGGGCATGATTTTGCTGACAGCCTATGCAGAAGTATTTGCGGCATGGTTAAATCACAGGCCCTTTTCTATTGTAATTCCGTGCTGGGAAAGACTCCTCCTTCATCCTGAGATCAATGAGGTGGTAGGTGATTTTACCTCCATGAGCTGGGTTGTTGTCAGGGGAGAAAAGGAGCCCTTCGAGGACAAAGTACGGTTTTACCATGCAGCTGTGCAGGAAGATTTATCGCATATGCCTGTAAGCGGGCTGAAGGCTCTAAGGAAGGCGGCAATGGCAGGCAGCCACGCGGGAATGTTGACATTCCCGGTGGTTTTCTCCAATATGGCGGCCCATTCCGGCGTTAATATCCCCAAGGGTTTTAAAAAGCTGGAAATACTGAGCGGAACACCACAGGTTCTTGTGGACAGTATAAGCGAAGAGAGAGATGGAAGGCTGTATTTCTATTGGGACGTGTTGGGGGGAGTTTGCCCCGACGGTATGATAGAAGAGATGTTTTCCGGGTATAAGCGCGTATTGGAGGCTCTGGCCAGTGATCCCGGCAACTGGAAAAATATAAATTTTGACAGGCTGATCAACGCACAGCCTGAAAAATACCGAAATTCTGTGGATATCGTGGGGAGGGTTGTATAAGCATGGAAGGTAGGCCGTTTTTATCAGCGGGACGGGAACAAGAAACAATCATGGAATGGAATAATACCTTTAAGGAATATACCCTGGATAAATGCCTGCATCAGTTAATCGAAGAGCAGGTGAGGCAAAACCCTGATAAACCCGCTGTCCTTTTTGAGGATGAGCGGGTTAGCTTTTCCGGGCTGAACAGCCGATCAAATCAGTGCGCACGGTATTTACGGGGCATGGGTGTAGGGCCTGATTGCATCGTAGGGGTTCTGATGGAAAGATCCATTGAAATGGTAATAGCCCTTTTGGCTATTTTAAAGGCCGGCGGGGCCTATTTGCCCTTGGATCCCACCTATCCTGAAGGGCGGCTAATGTTTATGCTGGAAGATGCCGGGGTTTCGATAGTTCTTACTCAGGAAAGGCATATGAATTTGATCAAAGGTTTTGAAGGAACCAGGCTTTGTCTTGACAGCGAGTGGGACTACCTTTCTGAAGAGCCGGACGGCAATCTTTTGAGTATAACCACTCCTGAAAATTTGGCATATGTGATTTATACCTCCGGATCTACAGGGAAGCCCAAGGGGTGTATGCTACCCCATGTGGCAATCTGCAACCGGCTGCTTTGGATGCAGGATAAATACCTGCTAACCGACCAGGACAGAGTGTTGCAAAAAACTCCTTTTACCTTTGATGTGTCTGTTTGGGAGTTCTTTTGGCCGCTGCTGTCCGGCGCCTGCCTTGTTGTGGCGAAGCCGGAAGGGCACAGGGACAGTAATTATCTGGTAGATATAATAAGGAAAGAAAGGATCACAACCTGTCACTTCGTCCCTTCAATGCTGAGGTATTTCGTCAGCAATCCAAATGTGACCGGCTGCGATACTCTGCGCCAGGTTTTTACCAGCGGGGAGGCTCTATCTTTTGATTTGATGATGGATTTTAAGAGTAAGCTTGCGGCAAAGCTCCATAATCTGTACGGCCCCACCGAGGCGGCAGTGGATGTGACCTACTGGGAGTGTGAGGAGCGGGCCGATAAAAAGGTCCCCATTGGCCGGCCAATATCAAATATTCAGATGTATATTCTGGACAGTGATCTGAACCAGGTTCCCATAGGCCAGGAAGGGGAGCTGCATATCGGCGGCATAGGCCTGGCCAGGGGGTATCTCAACAGGCCCGAATTGACTGCAGAAAGATTTATCAACAATCCTTTTAGTGCTGAAATCGGATCTAAGTTATATAAAACAGGAGACAAATCAAGATTTTTGCCCGATGGAAATATTGAATACCTTGGGCGGATGGATTTCCAGGTTAAGCTGCGTGGAAATCGAATTGAGCTGGGAGAAATAGAAACGGTGCTGAGAGACCATGAGGCCATTGAGGAAGCAGTTGTGCTGGTAAAGGACGAAGAGAGTGAGGACCCCAAGCTGGTAGCCTATATTGTTGTAAATGGAGAGCCTCTGTCCTCCAAACAGGTAAGACAATTTGTAAAAAACAAGTTGCCCGGCTATATGGTGCCCAATATTATTGTTCCCTTGGACTCCATACCTGTCACCCAGCATGGCAAGCTGGACCGGAAAATGCTGCCATGGCCAATAAAAGAGAGGGTAAATAACAAACCGCCGGAAGAAAGTCTTCGCGAAAGCATATCAGCCGTTTTGTCGGAGTATCTGGAAAAGGTGCTGGATACTGCTAAAATTGCTTTTGAGGATGACTTGTTTGATTTAGGCGCCACCTCTTTAACCATGGTCAGGATGGTCGAAATGATCCATAAGAAATATGGTGTTTCGATACCGGTTGAAGTGTTTTTGAATGACCCCACTATCAATGCGATTACCCGCTATTTGTGCGAAAAGCTTGATGAAAAAGGCGATACATGTCAGATAGTTGCTTGTCAGTCCCAAATGGCTAAATTATGCGAAAATAGCGTGATAGAACTTAATAAAGTTCATTTTAAGGAAGTCTTCTATAAAAATGGAGCAATCGTATCCAGCTATATTAGAAAAGAGATACCTTATAAATCATTCAGCGGATTACTGTCGCTATTAAGAAAAGAGACAATAAATGGAGATTCCAAATACCTATATCCATCCGCAGGCGGGCTGAATGCAGTCCAGACTTATCTATATATAAAAGAAAATGCTGTGGAAGGGATTAAGGAAGGTATTTATTATTACCATCCGGAGGAACACGGGTTATATCTTATCAATGGGCAGCCTGTAATCGACCGGTCCATTTTTTTTGAATATCATCGTCCCGTTTTTGACAATGCCGGGTTTGTGCTGTTTCTTATAGCCCGGCTTAAGGCAATCGAGCCCGTCTATCAAATGTCAAGCCCTTTATTGGTGACGCTGGATGCCGGATATATGGGGCAGCTGCTATTAAGCAGGCAGGCGGATTTTAATTTGGGATTATGCCCGGTGGCAGGGGTTGATTTTGACAGTATTGGCGCTTTCTTTGAGCTGGACGAAAGCCACAGGTTCATCCACTGTATTTTGGGCGGGACGCCGGACAGGCTGTCTGCCGGTGATGACCTGAATGAGCCGGATAAAGGGATGGCCGGCTATATAGGAAAAACCGGTATAAGCATAACCGGGCATCTTCAAAATTACACAGGGGATAAAACTTTTGCCTCCTTTTTGGATTTAGACTGGAAAACTGTCTTAAAGAATATGAAATCCTTAAGCAAGGAAGAACATGAACTTTTCCATGCCAAACACCTTAATGTAAGGCGGCCTTCAGGGACGGAGGCTGTTATCGCGCTGGACAGACATCACTTTCCGGAGAGTGATTATCTGCTGCGGTCAAGTAAACGTGAGTATCTGGAAAAACCCGTTTCTTTTGACCAATTCAGCAAGTTTTTATCAATATTAAGGAGTGTAAATAAAAAAGGCAGTCCCCGCCATCTCTATCCGTCGTTATCCGGAATGCATGGAATAGAGGCTTATCTCTACATAAAGGAAAACGGGGTTGAGGGACTTGCCCAGGGGGTTTACCATTACAATTCAGCAGACCATGCGCTGGTTCTGATCACGGGTGATCTGTCAAAAAAAGTCAAGCCCAGCTATACTCCTTTTAACCGCAAGCATTATCAGAAATCAAGGTTCTGTTTGTTTTTGGTGGGGCAGATCAATGAGATGAAATCGGTATACAAGGATGAGAGCAGGTACCTGGCCTTGCTGGAAGCAGGTTACATCGGCCAGTTGCTGATGGACAGGCAGTCTGAATTTGGTATTGGAGTCTGCCCTATAGGCGGTATGGACTTTGACAGGCTTCGCCCGGATTTTAAACTTGAAGACGGGCAGGAGCTGCTTCATAGTTTCATTTGTGGAGGCTTTGAGCAGGATATACCTGAAGACAGGGAATTTCTTGAAATAGGCAGGGGCGAGGCCAGGACCAAAATAGAGTTTACTGACAGAGTTCCGGCAAAGAATAAAAAATCAGCGCAGCAACAGGACATCGCCATTGTGGGTATAAGCGGGAGGTATCCCGGAGCCGGGAGCCTGGAGGAGTATTGGGAAAATTTACTGGACGGAAAAAACAGCATCAGCCGGCTGCCGGACAGCAGGAGAAAATTGTGGCGGCAGCATCCTGCCGATGCCGGAAGGGAGATGCCTTCAATCCGGGGAGGCTATCTGGATGACATCGATTGCTTTGACAGCCTTCTTTTCAATATTTCCCCCCCGGAATGCCGCACCATGGACCCTCAGGAGCGCCTGCTGATGGAGGTGACCTGGGAATGCCTGGAAAATGCAGGCTATACTGCAGAAAACCTGGTCCGATCATCCGGCGATATCGGTGTTTTTGTGGGTGTCATGTGGAGCGATTACCAGAATCAAAGATCCAATTTATGTGGAGATATGCCGGAACCCCGGGCATCGGCATTTCATTCATCAATAGCCAACAGGTTATCATATTATTTCAATTTTAGCGGGCCCAGCATCGCCCTTGATACTTCCTGCTCATCGGCAATGACGGCCATACATTTTGCCTGTGAAAGCATAAAAAGAGGAGAGTGCGCCGCTGCATTGATCGGTGGGGTTAATCTGATGACCCATTACTGTCACCTGGACTTATTGACCAGCCACGGACTGCTGTCAAAGGATGGTCAGTGCCGGCCCTTTGGATCCCTGGCAACCGGCTGGCTGGCCGGTGAAGGAGTTGGCGCAATACTGATCAAGCCAATTGAAGATGCTTTAAGAGACAGGGATCATATTCACGGCATAATCAAGGGGACTGCTATTGGCCACAGCGGAAGGACCGCGCGGTTTGGGGCGCCCAGCTCGGCAATGCAGTCGGAAGCAATTAAAAAAGCAATTAAAAACGCAGGTGTAACTGCGGATTCCATAAGTTATGTCGAGGCGGCGGCGGCTGGGGCCGGCATTGCAGACGCTGCGGAAATGGACGCCATAAAAACAGTGTTTCAGGATCATTTCGAGACCTCGTCTCCCTGCTTTATAGGATCGGTAAAGGCCAATATAGGGCATCTGGAATCGGCTTCCGCCATGTCTCAAATAACCAAAGTGCTGCTTCAGATGAAGCACAGACAGGTGGCGCCGACAATAAATTTCGAGCCGGTGAATCCGTTGATACAGCTTCAGGGCAGCGGGCTTGAAATAGTGGATCAGATGAGGCCCTGGTCATGCCCCCCGCCTCTCAGGGCGCTGATTAATTCCTTTGGCGCAACGGGGTCGGGCGGCTACTTAATACTGGAGGAGTATATTTGTAAGGAAAACAAAAAGAGGAAAAATGTAAAGCCTGTTTTAATCCCCATTTCAGCCGCCGCAAAAGAGCAGCTCTACCAGCAGGTGTCAAGGCTATATGACTTTTTAACCGGGAGCGAAACCGAGTCCTTTGATATAGCCGATATCGGATATACTCTTCGGATGGGGCGCGCCGAGATGGATGAAAGGCTGGCAGTGGTTGTAGAAAACACCCAGAGCCTGGTAGAAAAGCTGGAGATGTTTTTGAGGGGTGAAGAAAAGATTGCCGGTCTTTACCGGGGGAGTGTTCTTTCAGGGGAAGGTCCCGATGTAAAAAATGGCGGAGACCTTTTTTACATTGCCGGCCAATGGGTGCAGGGAGCTGCGGTCAGCTGGGATGATCTCAATGACGGCAGTGAGCGAAGAATTCCTCTTTCCACCTACCCGTTTGCCAAAATGAGGCACTGGCTTTGGGATCACCCGGATAAAACCTTGCAGCAATCCGCAGGTTTAGAAACTGGTGACAGTACCCTGTTAACCAGGATGGAAGATTACCTGAAGAATGTATTTTCCGGGGTGTCGGAGATCCCGGAGCGACGAATCAATGCACAGGCCCCCCTGGAAAAATACGGCATTAATTCGCTGCTGATCAATAAATTGAACAGCCGCCTGGAGAAGGATTTTGGAGAGCTGTCAAAGACTCTTTTTTACGAATATCAGTCAATTCATGATTTGGCCAATTACTTTATGAAATATCACCGGGATAAGTTGTCAAAGCTGCCTCCGGCCTGTTCAGAGCCCGGAGGCGCGCCACCGGATGAAGGGCCTCAAATGCGTGCCGCTGAGAGGCGGGACCGGTATGTCTCACTCGCCTGCAGCTTTATCGGAGAGAAAAGCGGATCAGACATCGCCATTATAGGGCTTGCCGGAAGGTATCCAAAGTCAGGCACAGTCCGGGACTATTGGGAGAATATCAAAAACGGCGTCGATTGTATCACAGAGATACCTGTAGAAAGATGGGATTATCAAAAATATTATGGCCCCGGTAAACAAACTCCTGGCAGAACCTATTGTAAATGGGGCGGGTTTATTGAGCATGTGGATAAATTCGACCCTCTCTTTTTCAATATTTCGCCCAGAGAGGCTGAAATAATGGACCCCCAGGAGCGCCTGTTCCTGGAAACCGTTTGGCACACATTGGAGGATGCGGGCTACAGCCGGCAGTCTTTGAGGGAAGCCTCCGGCGGCAAGGTTGGTGTCTTTGTGGGAGTCATGTACGGAGAGTATCAGCTGTTAAGTGATTTGAATTATCAGGGCGGCGATAAACCCGCCATTGTTTCATCCTATGGATCAATTGCCAACAGGGCTTCCTATTTCTTTGATTTTCACGGGCCCAGCATGGCTGTTGATACACTGTGCTCCTCTTCACTGACGGCCCTCCACCTGGCCGCCGAAAGCATCAAGCGCGGAGAGTGTGAGGCTGCCATAGCCGGCGGCGTTAATATATCGCTGCACCCCAATAAGTATATCTTACAGGCTCAATTGGCCATGTCCTCGGCTGATGGCCGGTGCCGGAGCTTTGGAGAGGGAGGAGACGGGATAGTACCGGGTGAGGGAGTGGGGGCTGTTTTATTAAAGCCCCTGCCAAAGGCTGTCCGGGATGGTGATCATATATATGGAGTCATTAAAGGGACTTCGGTCAACCATGGAGGTAAAACCAACGGATATACCGTTCCCAATCCAGTAGCTCAAAGCAATCTGATACTGGAAGCTCTTAAAAAAGCGGAAGTTCATCCAAGAACCATAAGTTATGTTGAAGCACACGGCACAGGCACATCCCTGGGAGATCCCATCGAGGTAACGGGACTGTCAAAAAGTTTTAATGAATATACCAGTGAAAAGCAATACTGCCCCATCGGGTCTGTGAAATCAAATATTGGCCATCTGGAATCGGCGGCCGGTATTGCAGGGCTCACCAAGGTGCTGCTGCAGATTAAATACAAACAACTGGCGCCGTCATTACACTCTGAAAGGCTCAATCCCAATATCAATTTTGAAAATACTCCCTTTTTTGTACAGAGGGAGCTTACCGATTGGGAGCAGCCTGCTGTTGAAATTGACGGACAGTCCGGCACCTGTCCCAGGAGAGCGTCGGTAAGCTCTTTCGGGGCCGGAGGCGCAAATGCCCATGTTGTTATTGAGGAATATGAGGAACTGCCTGAACAACGGGAAATGCCGGATCACGATTTGCCGGTAATAATTTTATTGTCGGCCAGGAATGAAGACCGGCTCCGCGAGCAGGTGCGGCAATTGCTGGAGGCAATCCGGGATGGACAATTAAAAGACGACTGCCTGGCTGATATGGCTTATACCCTCCAGGTGGGGCGCGAGGGGCTGGAAGAGCGCCTGGCTGTGATGGCAGGGTCTGTCACTGATCTTGAGGAAAAACTGAAGCTTTTTATAGAGGGTCAAAATAGTATTAAGGATTTGTACCGGGGGCGGGTCAAAGAAAAAGAGTCATTAATTGCCTTCGGCGAAGATGAAGATCTACGAAAGGCAATTGACGCCTGGATTTCCAAACGAAAATATGCAAAAATTCTGGACCTTTGGGCTGAGGGCCTGATCATAGACTGGAACAGTCTATACGGTGACACCAGGCCCCGCCGCATCAGCCTGCCGGCCTATCCTTTTGCCAGGGAGCGCTATTGGGCGCCCGGGGCCGGGACGGGAACCGCTGTCAGCGCCACAGACAACGCAGCCATGGCAGCCTCAATCCACCCGCTGCTGCAGCAAAATACATCCAGCCTATTGGAGCAGCGGTTCAGCTCAACCTTTACAGGCCGGGAGTTTTTCCTGGCGGACCATGTGGTCAAGGGCAGGCGGGTGCTGCCCGGGGTGGCTTATCTTGAGATGGCCAGGGAGGCAGTGGAGCAGGCGGTGGGAGATATGAAGGAAGGAAAGACCGGCGTACAGCTCAAAAACGTAGTCTGGGCCAGGCCCATTGCGGTGGGAGAACACCCTGTCCGGGTGCATATCGGGCTGTACCCGGAGGACAGCGGGGAGATCGCCTATGAAATATACAGCCGGCCCGAAGAGCCCGGCGGGGAGCCGGTGATATACAGCCAGGGCAGTGCGGTGCTTAACTATCCTGGGGAAGTTCCAACCCTGGACCTTAAGGGGCTGCGGGAACAGTGCTCCCCAAAAAGCCTTTCCTCCTCCCGGTGCTACCAGGCTTTCAGGGCCATGGGGCTGGAATATGGCCCGGGGCACCAGGGGATAGAGGAGGTATTGGTGGGGTCCGGGCAGGTATTGGCAAAGCTGTCCCTGCCTTCTTCCATCTCCGAAACACAAGGGCAATTCGTACTGCACCCCAGTATGCTGGATTCGGCCCTACAGTCCTCCATAGGGTTATTTATAAACGCCGGAGACGCGGCGCAGCCGGGAGGCAGCGCCCCCATAAAGCCCTCACTGCCCTTTGCCCTGCAAGAGCTGGAAGTATTTGGCCACTGCACTTCCGCCATGTGGGCGCTGATCCGGCACAGCGGCGGAAAAGCCGGGGATAGAGTGGAGAAACTGGATATTGATCTGTGCGACGGCCAGGGGAATGTATGTGTGCGGATGAGGGGATTATCATCACGGGTGCTGGAAGGCGAAGTGGTATCCCCGGGGGAGGCAGCCATCGGCACACTGATGCTTAAGCCCGGCTGGAAGGAACAGTCCATTGGACGGGAAGCCCCGGCCCCCCATTATGATCAGCACCTGGTGCTGATCTGCGGGCCGGGTGAAGTATCCCCGGAAAGCATCGAGGCCGGAATGGACAGGGTGCGCTGCCTCAGCCTGCAATCCGGGCGGAACGGAATAGGGGAACGGTTCCAGGACTGCGCCGCCGGAGCATTTGAGGAGATACAAAAAATACTCAGAGATAAGCCCCGGGGCAAGGCGCTGGTCCAGATAGTCGCTGCCGGCCGGGGGGAACAGCAGCTTTACACCGGGCTCACCGGGCTTTTGAGAACGGCCGGCCTGGAGAATCCAAAGCTGATCGGGCAGATGATAGAAGTGGAGCCAGGGGAAGAAGCGGCGGGAATGATAGAAAAATTAAAGGAGAACAGCC
>JUEB01000025.1 GCA_000802095.1 Peptococcaceae bacterium BICA1-7
GAGGTGACCACTCCAGCGCCCACGGTGCGGCCGCCCTCACGAATGGCGAAGCGCAGGCCCTCCTCAATGGCGATGGGGGTAATCAGCTTGATATTGATACGGATGTTGTCTCCCGGCATAACCATTTCCACTCCCTCGGGAAGATCGGCCACTCCGGTAACGTCGGTGGTCCTGAAATAAAACTGCGGGCGGTACCCGTTGAAGAACGGTGTGTGCCTGCCGCCCTCTTCCTTGGTCAGCACGTATACCTCGGCGTTAAAATGGGTGTGCGGCGCGATGCTTCCGGGCTTCGCCAGCACCTGGCCCCTCTCGATCTCTTTTCTTTCCACGCCCCTCAGCAGGCAGCCGATGTTGTCTCCGGCCTCTCCGCGGTCTAAGAGCTTGCGGAACATTTCCACCCCGGTGACCACTGTCTTCCTGGGCTTTTCCTGCAGACCCACTATTTCTATTTCTTCTCCCACCTTGACTAACCCGCGCTCAACACGGCCGGTGGCCACGGTGCCGCGCCCGGTGATGGTGAATACATCTTCCACAGGCATCAAAAACGGCTTGTCAATATCCCTCTGGGGGGTGGGAATGTAGCTGTCCACCGCATCCATCAGCTCCCATATGGACTTGCACCACTGGCAGTCTTTCTTGCCGCAGCTGCACTCCAGGGCCTTCAGCGCCGAGCCGGTAATTATCGGTGTGTCATCTCCGGGGAATTCATAGGTCGAAAGCAGCTCCCGCACTTCCATGTCCACCAGTTCCAGAAGCTCCGGGTCATCCACCATATCGGCCTTGTTCAGGTACACCACGATGTAGGGCACCCCCACCTGGCGGGCCAGCAGTATGTGCTCCCTAGTCTGCGGCATGGGGCCGTCTGCGGCCGATACCACCAGTATGGCGCCGTCCATCTGGGCCGCCCCGGTGATCATGTTTTTCACGTAGTCGGCGTGCCCCGGGCAGTCCACATGGGCATAGTGCCTGTTGCCGGTCTCGTATTCCACGTGGGCTGTGTTGATGGTGATGCCGCGCTCTCTTTCTTCAGGAGCATTGTCGATCTCATCGTACTTTTTTATGGTGGCCTGGCCCACTGTAGACAGCACTGTGGTGATGGCCGCAGTCAGGGTTGTTTTGCCATGGTCCACGTGACCTATGGTTCCAATGTTTACGTGGGGTTTGTTGCGCTCAAATTTTGCCTTGCCCAATACTATTCCTCCTTTAGGGCTTCCGGAAAACAATAGACATAATCTAAGTTTTTCCAGAGAGTTCAATTTTATACAGCGTAAAAATTCCTGTAGATATTTCTATATAGAAAAAAAAATTCCTCCCCTTTTGGGTAGGAAAATAATTTATTTTATGCCTGAGTTTCGGCTATAATTCATTCAGCCTGGAGCAAGAAAAATTTTTTGAGGTGACTAAATCCCCCTGTTGAAGTATGGTTGGGAAACTTGTAGTAGAGGTCTGAATTGGCGCCTTCGGCCTTTACTATGTAATTTTCCACTCTTTCCTTCTGATTCTGGGGATTCACCAGAATATCATCAACACCGGCAAAATACGCCTGAGCCACCGAATCACGGGTAATACCCGTTGAGTATGCTACCACGGTGCACTGACTGTTTTTTTTCAGCCTCTGAACAAGACTATGCCAGTAGTGGTTGTTCTCCATGGATACAAAAAATATACTAGGGTTATGCTGCAAGGCAATGTTTATTGCCCCCATTTCATCAGCAGCCTCATGTATCACATACCTGTTACCCACAATCATGCTTTTAAGAGTATTCCTCATTAGCTCGCATCTATCCACAATTACCACAGTGCATTCATTAATTTGTTCTTTATTCGCCAGAATGGTTCTCACCCCCGCAGTAAGTACGAGAAAATTTACCCCACATATAGGACAATAGTACTGCTATGCATGAGAAAAAAAGCAAGTTTCAGGTAAGTGGTATTCTATCACAAGTTTTTTTTCATGTCCAGTTTTATGTCTAAAAAGGGAGATTTACATATTAATCAACCCTATATGATGTCCAAAAGCCTACACTTACTTCCGCCCATTTTTCACCAACTACTGTAAGGCCCAAGAAAATAACAAAGAGATCCTCTCAATTTTACTTAATTCCTTTGAGAATAATTAAAGGCCCTTAGGGCCTTTAATTATTCTCAAACAACAACACCTTTTGTCATTTTTTCAAGTTCTCTAAGCTTGTCCCATGTAATCAGCGGCCTTTCCCTGGTGTTGGCCATAACCACCTGATAGGTGCTTTTACCGCAGGGCACCAGCTCCTTCACATGGTGAAGATTTATTAGAAAACCTTTATGAGCTCTGAAGAACATCTGGTCCCTAAGCTGGTCCTCCAATGTTCCCAACGTTTCGTCCGTGAGCACCTTACCTCCGACATAGTGCACCATTGTTTTACGATTTTCCCTGGTGATAAAGACAATATCCTTCAAGTCTATCATCAGGAATTTTTCGGCATCCCTGAACAGTCTGGCACCCTGTACCGGAGTGGACCTGGAAACCGGGGCATCAATTTTGGCATCTCCCTCCCTGGCGGACTCTACCGCCAGTATCCGGCTCATAGTCTGTCCGATTCTTTCCACCCGGAAGGGCTTTACCAGGTAATCAAAGGCGTAAATCTCAAAAGCCTTGTCCCGGTAGTCGGAATAACCGGTGCAGAACACCAGATAGGTCCACGGGTTGATGTCGAATATCTCCCTGGCCAGATCCAGGCCGCTCTTTCCCGGGAGGTCTATGTCCACCATCACCACCCGGGGGCGAAGCTCCTCGTATAATTCCAGGGCCTCCATACCGTCTCCGGACTGGCCCACCACCTCAACGCCGGGCACTCCCATGACGGCGCCACTGATCACCTGCCTCATGGCGGGATCGTCCTCAGCTATAAGTACCGTCAGATTCATTGCGTTACTCCCATAACTGTTTTTACTCGGTCGGGGGGGCGGGCTGGTAGGTAAATACACCCATACACATCGGCCTTATGCTAACCACGGCCACCATCAGGGCTGCTAATACCAGGGGAGAGTACACCAGCTTCTTAAGCATTTTCCGCATGGATTGAGCACCTCCTTTCACCTATTATTCTGGAAAGCAAAATATCAAAACTGTCTATAACCCGGTATCCCGGCGGAGTCAGGCTGAACACCTGCATGGCCAGGCTCAGAAAACCGGCCGCCGCCACCGAAATACTAAGGGGCATGATAAATTTTGTCAGCACTCCGGCCAAAAGGAACAGCATAACCAGCGAAAGCCCCTTGGACAGGCCCCTATCCTCAGGTTTTATCATTCTTAGTGACACCTCACCCGGGGCCCATATAGCCACCGGCACAGCCAATACAGCAGCGCCTATTAATATCGACCTGACCAGCAGCGGCTCCGTCAGATACCGGGCCGCCAGCAGACCCAGTCCACCAGATCCCAGTTCAATAATGAGGCCAAAAGCCAGGCAGCGCCAGTAGTCCTCACAGTGGGCCCCGCCGCTGACCAGCCTCAGTGAAGTGAATACCACCATGGCGGCCAGTGCTTCAGGAAGGATCCCCAGGATAACGGCGGCAATCAGAAGAATAAACACCTTTATTATCTCTCCGAATATCATCTCCAGGCCAAACCTTACCCGGTCCACCTTCTTCTCTTCCAGCCCGGTCTCCCTGGCCAGAAAAACAGCAGCCCGGTTGGCGATGTCGTACATTTTCAATGGAAAATTACCTCCTGCAATTACCCCTTAAAAGGTATAATCACTCTGAACAATGTCTCTCCGTTCCCGGAGGACACCCTGACACTCCCCCTGTGCTTGGCCGCTATATCCTTCACTATAGCCAGCCCCAGCCCATTGTGCCCTTCCTTGGTGGTAAAGCTGAGGGTGAATATCTTACCCGACAGGCCTGAGTCAATCTCTCCCCGGTTGGCCACGTCCAGAATGTACTCCCCTCTCTCGGCAATTATATCCAGTCTAACCAGCCTTTCTCCGGCTCCTTTTCCCTCCACCGCGTCAAAGGCATTGTCTATCAGGTTGCCCAGTAAAGAGCTGGCATCATTGGCATTTAAGGGGAAACTCTCCAGGGAGCACTCTATGTTTATGTCAAACTTTATATTCCTGGTCTCGGCTATGCCTATCTTGGCGTACAGCAGGGCGCTTACCGCGGGATTGTCGGTCTTGATCAATTCCCCGGTGCCTGAAACATAATGGTAGGTGTTCTGAATATACTCCCTGGCCCCGGTGAAGTCGCCGGTCTCCATCAGTCCGTACACAGCCTGCAACTGGTGGTTGAAGTCGTGCCTCTGTTTCCTGATGGACAGTATGAGCTCTTTAAGCCTGTCTATGGTCTCGGCAGCCCTGACCGCCTCCATTTCCCTTTCAACAGACCCCATTATCCTCTTTACCGACCAAAGGGACATAAAAGCCAGAATAATTACCAGTATATTAAATAAAACCTTGAACGAAATAGCGTGGTAGTCACCATCGCCATTCATTTGCACCGAAACCTGGGTGAAGTTGACCAGCCATAAAAGCATCACCGGCAAAAAAAGGAACACCACGGCGGGCAGGTACTGCTTGTATATGCCGGCGTCTCCGGAATTGATATCAACCTGGTATTTTTGACTTACGACCTGCCACCGGGTAATTCTGGCAAAATTTATATTAAATCTTTTAAAAAGCAATACTATCAAAAACATTATCGACAACGCTGGTATGGAAACCAGCATTCTTTTATAATGACTATCTAGAAGGCTTTCCATTGTCTGTCCTGTTACAAACATCACAAACTGACTGGCTGCGGCATCTGATAACAATGATAGAAAAGCACCGGCTATGGACCCTATGGAGGCCGCCCACAGAGAAACCCTGGCGATAAGATGGATAAGCACTGTGATTGACATTATTAATAAAATAGTGTGAAGCCCCATTGGAATGGGAAGACTTCTGACAATATAGGCAACCACCGCATAAATAAGGCCTATTATGACAACATCCGGTAGCCTGGGCCTGTAGCCCATAAACTGAATGGCAAAGTATGATGCAAGCATCGCTTCCGGAAAAGAAACAGTGATCATAAAAAATACAGACATGTAAGGATCCAAAAATAACCCCTTCCCTTCGCTATATTTGCCGCCCGGGTCCTATGTCCTTCCGGGTTTGTCTATAAAGTGACTGGAGCAGTCTAAAAAGTGCCCTGGGGTGTCTAAAACCAAAGTCCCCAGTCAGGCAATAAAAATAATGTAATAGTATTAAACAATTTGTAACAATTCTCCTTCAATTCTTATGAGCATAAAAAAACAATAACCGGCTAATTGCCGGTTATTATTGGTAGCGGCGCAGGGACTTGAACCCCGGACACCACGGGTATGAACCGTGTGCTCTGACCAACTGAGCTACGCCGCCATATGGAGCCACTGACCGGATTTGAACCGGTGACCTCATCCTTACCAAGGATGCGCTCTACCTACTGAGCTACAGCGGCATGGTTGCGGGGGTAGGATTTGAACCTACGACCTTCGGGTTATGAGCCCGACGAGCTGCCAGCTGCTCCACCCCGCGACGTTAAAACAATTATATCACAATTACCCTTTTGAATGTACTGGTTGCGGGGATAGGATTTGAACCTATGACCTTCGGGTTATGAGCCCGACGAGCTGCCAACTGCTCCACCCCGCGACAATAACGCATTAATTCATTATATCTTTTCAGGAAGGGAATAACCCTTTTGGCCCTGTTGTTTTTTGGTGGAGGGGGCAGGATTCGAACCTGCGAAGGTGTCTACCGGCAGATTTACAGTCTGCTCCCTTTGGCCGCTCGGGAACCCCTCCGTTTTGGATGTTGGAAGCTGGAGGTTGGAAGTTGGATTAACTTCTAACTTCTAACTTCTAACTTCTAATTTCTAATTTGGAGCCGGCGATGGGACTCGAACCCGCAACCTGCTGATTACAAGTCAGCTGCTCTGCCAATTGAGCTACGCCGGCATGTACCCTGTCGCCTTCGGCCTGATTTCTATCCTCAGGCGCAAAAACAATGTTAACAGAAAAAGCGGCCGGTGTCAACACTACAAAGGGTGGTTTTTTGTGGATCGAAAAACCCCCGGCGCCAGCCAGGGGATATTTCTCAACCAGTCAGGCAGTTATGCTTCCCTTTTTTCCAGGTAGCGCTCCAGTTTTCTTTTTACCCTCTGCAGGGCGTTATCAATTGACTTGACGTGCCTTTTCAAATCCTCGGCAATCTCCTGATAGGATTTACCCTCCAAATAAGACATAAGCACCTTCCACTCAAGGGAGCTTAATATTTCACCCATTTTTTCCTCGATGTCGTCGAATTCTTCCCGGCTGATGATTAGTTCCTCGGGATCGGTAATTTTAGTCCCGGAAATTACATCCAGCAGAGTGCGGTCAGAATCTTCGTCATAGATGGGCTTATTAAGCGAGACATAGGAGTTGAGGGGAATGTGCTTCTGCCTGGTGGCCGTCTTTATGGCTGTTATAATCTGGCGGGTGATACAGAGTTCAGCGAATGCCCTGAAAGAAGACAACTTGTCCATCCGGAAATCGCGGATGGCCTTATACAATCCAATCATGCCCTCCTGAATGATGTCCTCCCGGTCGGCCCCAATCAGGAAATACGAACGGGCTTTAGCCCGCACAAAATTCTTGTACTTATTGATAAGGTATTCAAGTGCAACATCGTCTCCCTCGCGGGCGAATTCTACAACGTCTTCGTCAATCAATAAGTGAAAACCGCCGGCAACTTCTCTCTGGGCATTAAGATTCAACGATATCCCTCCCGCTTGATAACTTGCATGGAAGAACCCAAAACCCTATCGGCCCTGTTGAAAAAAAACCTTTCCGTCAATAACAATTATGTCCGGACACTGTATGTCCAGACAGTTATTTGTGTCAAAGGGACAAGGCAATTTTTTCACTTTCCTCACAGAGTAGCCAAGCTTATTATAACTTACGTCAAAAATGCAGTCAAGCTAATCATATCTTTGGAAAAGCTAACTTTTTTTCCTCCTCCAGTCCTCCAGGGCCTTTCTGACCTCGTCAACCAACCTGTTTTCAAGGTATGACTCTCCTGGGGGAGTTGAGCTGTAATGTCGCTCACTTTCTTTCCCGGCCCTTCTCACCCTCTCCAGCAGTTCCCTGGGGGTAAGCCTGTAGGCCCCCAGACCGAAAATAAGGCTCTGCTCAGCCCAGTCCGAGGTGGCCACATAAACACTGCCCTTGCCGGAAAGCTCCGCCACCAGCCTTTCAATCACCGAATCGGCTGTTTCACCCTCCTGGGTAAATATAACCTCCACGTTCCTGCCTACATTCTCCGAATGCTCCTGGTTTTTCCTGACAAGGTGGGCATCGAACACCACCACTACCGATTCCCCACTCAAAGCAGCATAGTTTACCAGTATATCCAACAGCCTGGCCCTGGCATGGCCCAGGTTGTTTTTTCTCATTTTATCGAACTCCGGCCAGGCGAATATTACATTATACCCGTCAACCACAAGGTATTCTTTCATCCCGGCCTCCTAATTCAGTCGTCAGCTCCAGTGGTTGGTGCCTTATTTTTACGGCATAGGGGTCCAACTTCTAACTTCCAGCCTCTAACCTCTATTTTCCGGATCTCTGGCGGACAACCTCGAACATTATAACAGCTGCCGCCACTGATGCGTTAAGGGACCCAATACTGCCCAGCATAGGAAGTTTTACCAGCAGGTCACATTTCTCTTTAACAAGCCTGCCCAGCCCCTTGTCCTCGCCCCCCACCACCAGGGCCAGGGGCCCATCCAGCCTGGCCTTCCAGTGAAGGTCCGGCGCCCCGGCGTCCGCCCCCACCACCCAGAGGCCCCTTTCCTTGAGCTTTTCAATGGTCTGGACAAGGTTGGACACCCGGGCTACAGGAACATATTCCACCGCTCCGGCGGACACCCTGGCCACAGCCGGAGTAAGGGATACCGACCGGCGCCTGGGTATGATCACTCCGCTGACCCCGGCGGCGTCAGCCGTGCGCAGTATGGCCCCAAGGTTGTGGGGATCGTTTATTTCATCCAGCAGCAGTAAAAAGGGGGTCTCCCCCGCCCCGTCCAATATATCATCAATATCTGCGTACTCCCGGGCGGCGGTAAAGGCCACCATCCCCTGGTGCTTCATATTTCCGGAAAGGGCATCGAGCCTGGACCGGTCCACAATCTGCACCGGAACGCCTTTTTCTCTGGCTAGCTTTATAATATCACCTGTTCCGCCGGTCTTCTCTCCCTGGACATAAAGCAGCTTATCCACTGGCCGGCCTGATTTAAGGGCCTCTCTGACCGGATTCCTGCCTACCAGTAAATTGTCCGGAATATCTTTCCCCCGGTCTTTCATACCAGCACCTGCCTTAATTGACTCTCGCACTTCTCACATGTTATTTTTCGCTTTCCACCAGTAAAAATACCCTGTCCATTATTTCCGCCAGCCTCCCCGGGTTATTTTTCAAAAAGAGGTAGCCCACCAGGCATTCCAGCCCGGTGCTGCGGCGATAGGATATTACACTGGCCCCCCTGGGGGTGTGGGAGCTCTTGGCGTTGCGGCCCCGCCTGGCCACAGAGGCCTCCTCCTCGGTAAGCATGCCCTCGATGGATTTGAGGGCTTCTGACTGGGTCTCGGCGCACACATACCTGACCGCCCCGGCGTGCATCTTGTCGGTGCGGGTAATTCCCCTGGCTATAAGGTGCGCCCTCACGCTCAGCTCATAGACAGCGTCTCCTATATAAGCCAGCACAAGAGGAGGAAGCATGTTCGGCTGGTTTATTTTTTCCAGAGAAAAAAGCAGATTCCAGTGGGACATTGTTTACACCTGTTTCTTCCATCGTACTCCCTGGGGAGTATCTTCCAGCACGATCCCCAGATCTTTAAGTCCGTTGCGTATACTGTCTGCAGTGGCCCAATCTTTTTTCGACCTGGCCTCCTGACGGATTTTTATAATAAGATCGATGAGGCCTCCCGCCAGCTCCTCCTCACCATTCCCGCTATCAAGCATTATTTTTCCCCCGGGTCCTGATCTGAAAAAGCCCAGCACCGAATTAAATTTTTCCAGCAGTGACATGGCCCCGCTTACAACTTCCCCGCAGGGGCCCTCATCCCTTCCGGCACTGTGAAAGTAAGAGTTTATATCCCCCACCGCATCGAAGAGTACGCCAATGGCCAGGGCTGTGTTGAAATCATCCTCCAGGGCACTCTCAAATTCCTGCCGGCGCCTGTCCAACAGGGCCAAAAGTTCAGCGTCAGCTCCGCTCACCTTATCCCTCACTGCGCCCCGGGCAGCCTCTGCCAGAAGCCTCAGGCAGTTTTTCACCCTTTCCAGGCCCCTGCCGGCCGAGGCGAGCTTTTCATCGTCAAAATCAAGGGGGCTGCGGTAATGGGCTGACAAAAGGAAAAACCTTACTGTTTCAGGGGCAAATTTATCCAATACCTCTCTTACCAGAAAAAAGTTACCCAGGGATTTGGACATTTTTTCCTGGTTTATGGTAATAAACCCGTTGTGCATCCAATAGCGTGCAAAGGGCTTACCGGTGGCAGCCTCTGACTGGGCTATCTCATTTTCGTGGTGAGGGAAAATAAGGTCATACCCCCCACCATGTATGTCAAAGCCATCCCCCAGGTACTTTCTGGACATGGCCGAGCATTCAATGTGCCAGCCCGGCCGCCCAGACCCCCAGGGGCTGTCCCAGGAGGGCTCGCCCTCCTTGGCGGTCTTCCACAGAGCAAAATCCATAGGGTGCTTTTTCCTGGTGTCCACCTCCACCCGGGCCCCGGCCTGCATGTCCTCCAGGGACCGCCCGGAAAGCTTGCCATAGTCCTTATAAGAGGAAATACTATAATATACATCTCCATCAACCACGTAAGCATGTCCACGCTCAATCAGCAGGCTGACCATCCCTATTATTTCCTCCAGGTGCTCGGAAACCTTGGGGTGAACGTCTGCCCTAAGGGCATTTAAAGCATCCATATCACGAAAGAATTCATCAATATACCTTGCCGCCAGGCGGATGGGATCTTCACCCTCTTCCCTGGCCCTGTTGATTATCTTGTCGTCTACATCAGTAAAATTCTGAATGTAGTGCACCTTGTACCCTTTATACAGAAAATACCTTCTTAATGTATCAAATACAACAAAGGCCCTGGCATTTCCCATGTGTATAAAATTATAGGTGGTGGGGCCGCATACATACATGGAAACCTTCCCCGGGTCCCGGGGCAAAAAATCTTCTTTCCGCCTGGTTAGGGTGTTATATATCTGCATTGCCCTTGTCTGCACCTCCTCTTTCAGAAGCTTTCGGGGCCTCCGGGCCCTTTTCTGCCGCCTTTTCCTCCATCTCCCTGACCTTCTTCTCCAGCCGCTCAATATTTAAAATCATAGTGCCGATCATCTCTGAGACCGGGTCTGGGAGATCGTCATGCCTTAAGTCTATTTCCTGGTCCCCGGAAAGTTCAAGCCTCACACCGTTTTTAGACACCACTTTGCCCGGAACTCCGACCACAGTGCTGTTGGGAGGAACAGGTTTAAGCACCACAGATCCGGCCCCTATTTTTGAATTATCCCCAACGGTAAAGGACCCCAGTATTTTAGCCCCGGTGCTGATCA
Organism: Peptococcaceae bacterium BICA1-7; assembly: GCA_000802095.1. Classification (GTDB taxonomy): domain Bacteria; phylum Bacillota; class Desulfotomaculia; order Desulfotomaculales; family Desulfocucumaceae; genus BRHc4a. The sequence continues at coordinate 10,605 of JUEB01000025.1, forward strand.
CTACATTATTCCCTATGGTGGGGTGCCTTTTTCCCTTTTCTTTTCCCGTCCCACCCAAAGTTACCCCCTGGTATATGGTGACATTGTCCCCTATTTCGGTAGTTTCTCCGATAACAACCCCGGAGCCATGATCTATAAAAAAGCCTTCCCCTATTCTGGCCCCGGGGTGAATCTCTATGCCGGTGACAAACCTTGAAAACTGGGATATAAACCTGGCTGCCAGAAAGAGCCTCTTACTGTAAAAAAAGTGGGCCACCCGGTGCATCAACACAGCATGAAGGCCCGGATAGCACAGAAGCACCTCCAGGGCGGTCTTGGCTGCCGGGTCCCTTTCAAAAACCACTTTGACATCTTTTTTTAGCCTGCCGAACATAAAACACCCTCCAAAAAAGAGTACCTTATATAATATGTATCGTAAGCTGACAGGTGCTGCTATTTTAAAGGAGTGCCCTTTCAAGGCGATTGATTGTCCTTTCCGCCCCGAGAACCGCGATCACCTGATGCAGCTCCGGGCCGTGAATCCTTCCGGTGATGGCCGCCCTAAGGGGCATAAAAACCTTTTTGCCCGGCAGGCCCAATTCCTTGCCCAGCACCTTCAGTAAACCCCTGGCGGTGTCCTCGTCCACTGACCCTGCCGCCCTGAGCTTTTCCGCCAAAAGATTTAATACAGCCGGCACGTGGTCCCCCGCCAGAGCGGCTCTGGCCTCATCATCAGCCGGGTCAACCTTTTCTGCAAAAAACAGCCCCACGTGTTCAGTTACCTCAGACATACAGCTTATATAATCTTTAACTATATTCATTACAGCCTTCAGCCAGTGATATCTTTCCGGGGTTATTTCCCCACTTAAAAAGCCCTTCTTACACAGGTATGGTATGGCCAGGTCGGTAATCCTCTCCAGGGGGGAGTGGCGGATGTAATGCCCGTTCAGCCAATTTAATTTGTCAAGGTCGAAAACAGCAGGGTTTTTAGCCACCCTGTCCAGGGAAAACTGTTCCTTTATCTGTTCCAGGCTCAATACCTCTTCCTCCCCCTGGGGAGACCAGCCCAAAAGCGCCAGGAAATTCACCAGGGCCTCGGGCAGATACCCAAGCTCCATGTACTGCTCGATGGATGTGGCGCCGTGGCGCTTGCTCATTTTGCTCCGGTCCTTGCCCAGTATAAGGGAAACATGGGCAAACTGCGGCAGAGGCCAGCCAAAGGCATGGTATAAAAGCACCTGCCTGGGTGTATTGGATAGGTGTTCTTCCGCTCTAATTACCTGGGTAATGCCCATACTGTAATCATCCACCACCACAGCAAAATTATAGGTGGGTATGCCGTCTGACTTTACAATTATAAAATCGCCAATCCCGGAGCCCTCAAAGGAGACCTCCCCTCTTACCAGATCACTGACAACCACAGTCTCCTCAACGGGAACCTTAAACCTGATTACCGGCCTGCGGCCCCCGGCTTCCAGGCGGGCCCTGTCTTCATCGCAAAGGTTGCGGCACCGGCCCAGATAGCGCGGCAACTCGCCCCTGGTCATCAGCTCTTCCCTCTCGGCGGCCAGTTCCTCCCCGGTGCAGTAGCAATAGTAGGCCTGACCGGAAGCAATCAGCCGGGCGGCGTATTCTCTGTACAGGTCCAGGCGTTCGGTCTGCCTGTAGGGACCGTGGGGGCCTCCGGACTCAATCCCCTCATCCCAGTCCAGCCCCAGCCAGCGCAGTGACTCCAGAATATTCTCCTCTGATTCCCTGGAACTTCTCTCCAGGTCGGTGTCCTCTATGCGGACAATAAAAGTACCGCCGAAACGGCGGGCAAAAAGCCAGTTAAATAATGCCGACCTGGCCCCTCCTATATGAAAGGGCCCGGTGGGGCTGGGGGCAAATCTTACTCTTGTATCAGTCAAGACCAATCCTCCCGGTACATATATGTTGCCTGGCCCTGGGCGCAGTTTTTTAAATTAAGCAGCGCCCGCTCCAAGGCCTTGAATTTCGCCAATTATTATATCATTTAAAATGTTTTACAGGCAACTTTTTTCCCCTTTTGGAGCTTTATGCTCTTTCCAGCAGGCAAACGGAATAGGCGGAGATCCCTTCTCCTGTTCCGGTGAAGCCAAGTCCCTCGGTGGTGGTCGCCTTAATATTAACCAATGACTTTTCTACCCCAAGGGCCTCCGCTATAATTGCCTGCATATTGTCTATATGGACCGCCAGCCTGGGGGCCTGGGCAACTATGGTGGAATCCAGGTTCTGGACACGGTAGCCCCGTACAGCCAATTTTTCCCTTACCTCACCCAGCAGACGTATGCTGGATATTCCCCTGTAGGCGGGGTCAGTGTCGGGAAAATGTCTTCCGATATCCCCCATTCCGGAAGCCCCCAAAAGGGCGTCCATAATGGCATGCACCAGCACATCGGCGTCGGAGTGCCCATCCAGGCCTTTTTCAAAAGGAATTTCAACCCCGCCCAGAATAAGCTTCCTCCCCGAAACCAGCCGGTGCACATCATAGCCGAAACCAATCCGCAACTCCGTGAAGCCTCCCTTTCAACCTGAGAATACCGCCTACTATTTTTAAAACCACAGAGGCCACAGAGAACACGGAGAATTTCTAAAGCATTACTCTCAGGCCCATTAAGAGGTGTATTTACAGCATAAGTGTTTTAATTTCTCTATAAGGCATAGATTAATCAATTCAACTACACAGGATGATAAAATTATTCTGTCCCCTGTCTCCTGTCTCCTGTCTCCGGACCTTTTATCCCATTCCTTAAGCCAAGCAGCGCCTCAGCCACAGCCAAGTCCTCCGGTGTGGTAATCTTTATATTACGATAGCTTCCCTCCACCAGCCTGACCGGCTTTCCGGCGGCCTCCACCAGCGAGGCATCGTCAGTATAGCTGAGCCCGCTGTCCCTGGCCTGCAAATGGGCATCCATCAGCATGTCATAAGAAAAGCACTGAGGTGTCAGGGTCAGCCAGAGCCTTCCCCTATCCAGTGTTCTCACCACAAAACCGTCAGGGCCGGCCTCCTTTATAGTGTCCTTGACCGGCACTGCCAGGGTGGCCGCCCCACACCCGGCGGCTGCTGCTATAACAGCTTCTATTTCTTTACCGGAAACCAGAGGCCTGGCCCCATCGTGCACCAGTACCAGGCCACACCCAGACGGAACTGCCAGCAGCCCTGCAAATACAGACTGCTGGCGGTCATTTCCTCCGGGAACAATTTCTTTTATCTTTGATAAACCCCAGTTTTCAACCAGTGTTCTATACTCCCCGGCATCTTCCCGGGGGACCACCAGAACTATTCCTTCCAGCCGGGGCGACTGCTCCAGAGCGCCAAGAGACCGTGCCAGCACAGTAATTCCGGCAAGGGGAGACAGCTGCTTATTGATCCCGCCCATCCTTGTGCTCCGCCCGGCGGCCACCACTACGGCGTAAACCTTACCCAATTATGTTCACCTCGTCGTAATGGCCCATGCTCAGTTCCCTTCTCTCCCCTCCGCGGGGCTTTGCAAAAATCATACGGCCGGCAGCGGTCTGCAGAACACTTGTAACCACCACCGAGATGGTCTGTCCTATATATTTTTTTCCACCATCCACCACTATCATAGTGCCGTCATCCAGGTAACCCACGCCCTGACCGGACTCTTTGCCATCCTTGACTACCTGTACGGTCATCTCCTCACCGGGCAGCACTATCGGCTTTACAGCATTGGCCAGTTCATTTATGTTCAGAACCTTTACCCCGTGAAGCTCGGCCACCTTGTTCAGGTTATAGTCATTGGTCATTATCTTGGCGTTTAATTTCTGACCCAGTTTGACCAGCTTGGAATCCACCTCGGCAATGTCTTCCAGTCCCTTAACATTCTCGTATATCTGAATTTTTATCTGCGGGTCCTTTCTCATCTTGTTAAGTATGTCCAGTCCCCGCCGGCCGCGATTTCTTTTGAGCAGGTCGGATGAATCGGCAATATGTCTCAGCTCCTCCAGAACAAAGGCAGGAACCAGCAATACCCCCTCGATAAACCCGCTCTCGCAGAGGTCAGATATGCGTCCATCAATAATTACGCTGGTATCCAGAATTTTGTATAGGGATTTTGCTTCTATTTTAGGCTGCTTGTCCTTTCCGAACCTGGGAATACTACCGAAAAGGCCCAGCACCTCTTCCCTTTTTTTGATAAAAATGCTCATGCCCAGATACCCCAGCAGAACAGTGCTCAGCACCCATATTACTTTGCCGAAGGTGCCAAGAAACGCCAAGGCCGAACCCAATAAATTAGCAATTATAAGTCCGAAAATAAGACCCACCGACCCCATCACCAGATCATAGGTGGGGGTTCGCTGGATATACTGCTCTATTAAAGAAATAATCCGTAAAGAGCCCCGAATAATCCAGGGCGTCAGTAGGAGCCCTCCCACCAGCCCCAGCATAATACCCAGCCCGTATATGCCATATTGAAGCAGGGGCAGGTCGGCAGGCAGATGCACTATTTCTCCAGATACCAGATATTTTGAGCCGGTAAAACCAATGGCGGCAAATATAGCCACCAAAACAAAAAAAACTACTCTCCTGATCATTTATTCACCTCCTTTGCCCAGAAACTATGAAAATGTTTTTTGTTCCGGCTGGCGGTCAAAAAAACATTAATTCCATTCTTTCGCAAATTGTATTTATTCTCTTCTTACTATTATTTACAGATTTATCTATTCTATTATATGGCCCAGCGATAGAGTCTTCAACCTTTATAAAAGAAATTTTAAATAAAAAAGAAAACGCCATATATTTTTATGGCGTTTATTATGCAAAAGCACTTTCTATGAGAGATTTTGCGCCATCCTCTTCCAGCTCTGTGGCCAGGACCAGCTCGCTCAAGAGTATTTGCCTGGCGTTCTCCAGCATCTTTCTTTCCCCGGAGGAAAGCCCCTTTTCTCTATCGCGATTTACAAGGTTCCTGACTACTTCGGCAACCTCGTATATATTGCCGCTTTTTATCTTTTCAAGGTTGGCCCGGTACCTACGGTTCCAGTTTGTCGACATGTTAGAGCTCTGCTCCTTGAGGATGCCCATTACCTTCTGCACCCCATCACTGTCAATAACCTCACGCAGGCCTATTTCCCGGCAGTTGTTGATGGGAATCATCACCTTCATATCTCCCACAGGAAGCTTCAATATATAATACTGGCGTTTTTCCCCCAGTATTTCTTTCTCTTCTATGGACTCTATGACTCCCGCCCCATGCATGGGGTACACGACCCGATCACCTATCTTGTACAACGCCGGACCCCTCCCAATACTTTTCTAAGAACAGTATAACATAAGAGAGGACCCATGTCAAATAACCTATAATTTTAGCATAGCTGCCATACAGTGTCAACAATATTTTTTACTCTCCCGCTGGTTTGACAGGACAAGCTGGAGCTGGTTATAATTACGGAAGAATACCAATATTTTTATAATTTATTAAGGAGTGAAACCGTTGCTAAAGGATATTGTCTTTGATGAATTTCAAAATACGGTTTCTGATTTTTTGATATGCAACAGAAGCATTCTGGACATCATGGGGAAGGTACAGGAGACTAATGCCAGACTGCACCAGTCCATAATAAAGTCGGTGACCAGGTGCGGCTGTATTAAAATTGATGCCTCCAGGCAAGCCATCCCTTCAGAAGCCACCCTGGCGGATTTGAAGCTGCTCCTCGACTCCCACATTAAGGGGACACTATGTGACAAATGCCAGGAAAATATAGAAAACTCCATAGGAAAGCTTATTCTATACACAGCGGCGGTTTGTAACCTATTAGATATGAACATGTACGACATTATATTAAAGGAACAAAAACAGCTTAAAATTCTGGGCTATTACAATCTGGCCTAAATAATAGCTTAGCTTTTAAAACGCGGGAAACACCCGCGTTTTTTCATTAAACCTTCTGTATGAACCTCTCCTGCCCCAGCTGCTCTCTGTACCGGTAGAGCCCTTCCTTTATTGACCTCGCCCGGACCTCTCCGATACCTTCCACCTCGTCCAGCTCCTCTATGGTGGCATTCAGTATTTTCTTTAGTGACTCAAACTCCCTTACCAGGTTTTCAATAACGGGAAGAGGTAGCCTCGGTATTTTTTCTAGTATACGGTAGCCTCTGGGAGAGACATTCTGGTCCAGAATGCTGGTGCTCCCCGGATAGCCCAAAGCCCTGGCGGTTAGAGAGAGGTCAAGCAAATCTTCGGCAGGCCAGCTGTTAATCATGGACATAATGCTTTCAGGAGATTTATCACCAGCGTCGGCAATATAGTCCTGAATCACCAGCAGGCCCTCATCCTCCACGTTGGCAACCAGCTCTTCCATCTGCATGGTGATCAGACGGCCCTCCACTCCCAGTTCACATATATATTTTTCTATCTCTTTGACCACCCTTAAGACCATTTCAGCTCTCTGTATGGCCTTGGTAACATCGAAAATGGTGACCGCCTCTTCGAATTCCAGTATACTCAGGTCAGTGACCACCCTTTCAAATACAGACCGGTATTTTTCCAGCGTCTGTACCGCCTGGTTGGCCTTGGTCAATATAACTCCCAAGTCCTTTAAGACATATTTAATATTGCCCCTGTAAATGGTTATTACCCCGCGGCGCTGGGAAATGGAAATGGCCAGGCAGTTGGTCTGTTTGGCTACACGCTCGGCTGTGCGGTGCCTTATGCCGGTCTCGCTGGAGGGAATACTGAGGTTGGGTACCAGCTGTGTGTTGGCGGCAATTATTCTTTTGAAGTCTGGGCTTAGAATAATAGCCCCGTCCATTTTGGCCAGCTCATAGAGATTTGAGGGAGTAAAATCAGCATTTACCAGAAACCCCCCCTCGGAGATCTCTTTTATTTCTTCACTTTCGCTGATAACAATCAGCGCCCCGGTCTTGGCCCTCAAAATGTTTTCAAGGCCATCCCTCAGTGGTGTCCCCGGCGCCACAGTTTTGAGCACCTTCAAAATCTTATTTTCCAATCAATCTCATCCCTCTCGCCACAGCGGAAAAATATACTGGCAGCGCATCACAGCCATGTTATAAGGACATTGCAATCTCTATGGCCTGCTCAAGGGTCTCAACCCTCAATATATTAATAGAGCTTCCCTTTATTGAAACAGCCCCGGACCTCCCGGGAACAAGACAGGTAGTAAACCCCAGCCTGGAAGCCTCGGTTATCCTTTTGTCCAGTTGGGGGACCGGCCGTATTTCTCCTGTGAGCCCTATTTCCCCAACAGCTGCCAGCCTGCCCACAGGCTTTTCCCTGAAACTTGAGGTCAAAGCAAGGGCAATACCCAGGTCAGCCGCAGGCTCATCTATTTTTACACCGCCCACTGCGTTAACATAGGAGTCCTGGCCCCCCAGGTGCAGTCCGACCCTTTTCTCCAGCACCGCCAGTATCAAAGAAACCCTGTTGAAATCGACACCGGCGGTCATCCTACGGGGTGTCCCAAAGCCGGTGGAACATACTAGGGCCTGTATTTCTACCAAAAGGGGCCTGCTCCCTTCCATGGTGGAAACCACCACCGATCCGGCCACTTCCTCCCGGGAGCAGTTGGCCATGAACATTTCGGAAGGGTTTATAATTTCTTTCAACCCCTCACTCTCCATCTGAAAAATACCTATTTCATTGGTGGACCCAAAGCGGTTTTTAACCCCTCTCAGTATCCGAAAGGAATGATGCCTGTCTCCTTCAAAATAAAGCACTGTGTCCACCATGTGCTCCAACACCCTGGGGCCTGCCAGGGCGCCTTCCTTGGTAACATGCCCCACCAGAAAGATAGCGATGCCTTCTGTCTTGGCCAGGCGCATCATCTGTGCAGCACATTCCCTCACCTGGCTCACCCCGCCGGGGGAGGAGGAAAGATCAGGTTTGTATACCGCCTGAATAGAATCAAGAATAACAGTTTCCGGCCTGTTATCCCTTATGACTGACTCAATCCGGTCTATATCGGTCTCGGCCAGAAGATACAGCCTGTCACTCCCTATGCCCAGTCTTGATGCCCTAAGCCTAACCTGTTGGGCCGACTCCTCGCCGGAAACATAAAGCACTTTCTTTCCGGATTCACTTATTCGTGAGGCAGCCTGAATAAGCAGGGTAGACTTTCCTATACCCGGGTCCCCGCCCAGAAGAATAAGGCTGCCTGGTACGACACCGTTCCCCAGCACCCTGTCAAGCTCAGCAATACCGGTGGAGAAACTATCCTCCTCCACAACAGGAACAAGAGAAATAGGCAGCGCCCCGGGGCCATCACCCCTGGGCAGCGGTGTCTGTCCGGAACGTCCGGAGGTCTCCTCCAGCATAGAATTCCACTGCCCGCAATCAGGGCACCGCCCCAGCCAGCGGGATGATATATAGCCGCAGTCTTTACAGGCATACCTGGTTTTAACAGAGGTCATGTAACTCTTCCCGCGCTATTCTTTAAATATTAGACAAAAACCGTCCAACTCTGACAATAGTGGTTTTTTATCTCATATGTTGGTATTCCAGTATATTATACCATCACAGGGTAGAACTTCTCAAGGATTTGGTTCCATAATTCTCCATAAAACAACACCGGACCAGGCAGTTTGCTAATACCCCCGGTCCGGTTTGATATTAAAGCTTCAATGTACCCAGTCTCCCTGGGAATCCCCGGTTTCTTCCGGGTGAAGAGGTGTGCCCCGGGGGATCTCCCCGCCATCAGCCCTTATTACTGCCAGCCCGTCTTCCTTTTTATCTATTACTATATGGTCTCCCTGCCTTACTGCCCCTGTCAAAAGCTCCTCGGATATCCTGTCTTCAATCTGCCTTTGAATAGTCCTTCTTAGTGGCCTGGCCCCGTAGTTCTCGTCAAAGCCCTTTTCGGCCAGAAACTCACGGGCGCTTTCAGTGATTTCAAGCTTTAAGCCGCCTTCCCTGACTCTTTCCGCCACTTCCCTGACCATAAGCCCCACTATATCTTTGATATGCTCCCTGGTAAGGGCGTGGAATACTATTATTTCATCTATTCTGTTTAGAAATTCGGGCCTGAAGGTGCGTTTAAGCTCATCGGTAACCTTTTCCTTCATTTTTTCATAGCCGGTCTCCTGCTGGCTGCCGGTCTTAAAGCCCATGGTGGCCTCCCGACGTATGGTGGAAACGCCCACATTGGAGGTCATAATGATCACGGTATTTCTGAAGTCCACCACCCGCCCCTTGGAGTCGGTGAGCCGTCCATCCTCCAGCACCTGGAGAAGAATATTGAACACATCAGGATGGGCCTTTTCGATCTCGTCAAGAAGCACCACCGAGTATGGATGACGCCGTACCGCCTCGGTCAGCTGCCCTCCCTCCTCGTACCCCACATAGCCGGGAGGAGCCCCCACCATGCGGGAGGCCGCAAATTTTTCCATGTACTCGCTCATGTCCAGGCGCACCATGGCGTCCTCGTCACCAAAAAGGGCCTCGGCCAGGGCCCTGGCCAGCTCAGTTTTACCGACACCGGTGGGACCCAGGAATATGAAAGACCCGACCGGCCGCCTGGGGTCCTTGAGCCCTGCCCTGGCTCTCCTCACTGCCCTGGACACTGCTACCACGGCCTCGTCCTGACCCACCACCCTCTGGTGCAGTATGCTCTCCATCTTCATTAGACGCTCTGACTCTTCTTCGGCCAGCTTGCTCACCGGAACTCCGGTCCAGGTACTGACTATCTGGGCAATATCCTCTTCGCCAACCGTAAGCTCCAGTCCACCCTGCTGCTGCTTCCAACTATCCCGGGTAGACTCCAGCTGCTTTTTGAGGTTCTGCTCCCTGTCCCTGAACTGGGCCGCCTTTTCATACTCCTGGCTTTTTATGGAGGCCTCCTTCTCTTTCCTTATAGCTTCCAGCTCTTTTTCTATACTCTTTACATCCGGGGGCGCTGTGTAAGCCTTCAGCCTCACCCTGGACGAGGCCTCGTCTATCAGGTCAATGGCTTTATCCGGCAGAAACCTGTCTGTGATGTACCTGTCTGCAAGGCCGGCAGCCGCCTCCAATGCCTTATCGGCAATTCTTACCCGGTGATGGGCCTCGTATTTATCCCTCAGCCCTTTTAGTATTTCTATTGTCTCCTCCACTGTGGGCTCCTCCACCATAATGGGCTGAAAGCGCCTCTCCAGGGCAGGGTCCTTCTCGATATATTTCCGGTATTCATCCAGGGTGGTAGCCCCTATGCACTGCAGTTCACCCCTGGCCAGGGCAGGTTTCAGTATATTGGCGGCATCAATGGCGCCCTCGGCTGCTCCGGCTCCTATTATGGTGTGCAGCTCATCTATAAATACTATTATATTGCTGGAATTTACTATTTCCTCAATTACCTTTTTAAGCCTCTCCTCAAATTCTCCCCGGTACTTGGTACCTGCCAGCATGGAGGCCATGTCAAGGGTTAACACCCTCTTCTCCAGTAATACCTCGGGCACATTGCCGGAGGTAATCCGCTGGGCCAGCCCTTCCACAATGGCTGTTTTGCCCACACCAGGTTCCCCGATAAGAACAGGGTTGTTCTTGGTGCGGCGGCTTAATATCTGTATTACCCTCTCGATTTCCTTTTCCCGGCCCACCACCGGGTCCAGCTTATCCTGCCTGGCCATGTCCGACAAGTCTCTGCTGAACTGGTCAAGGGTACCGGTCCTGGGGCCGCCCTGACAGGAAGTGCAGGACCTTCCGCCCTGATCACCCTGCTGGCCGGGCTCGCCAATCATTTCCAGCACAACCTGCCTGACCCTTTCTAAATCGGCTCCCATGGCTTTAAGCGCCTGGGCAGCCAGACCCTCTCCCTCTCTGATAAGCCCCAGCAGCATGTGCTCAGTGCCTACATAACTATGCCCCATTCTCCGGGCCTCTTCCACTGACAGCTCCAGCGTCCTCTTTCCCCTGGGAGTAAGGGCAATTTCCTGGCCGGGATTACCCTGTCCTTTGCCTACCGCCTGCTCGACGGCGCTGCGGACCCTGTCAGCCTCTATGCCCATACCGGCAAGAGCTCTGGCTGCAACTCCCTGACCCTCTCTAATCAGGCCAAGCAGTATATGTTCTGTACCCACATATGGGTGGCCCAGCCTCAGGGCTTCCTCCTGGGCCAAAAACAACACCTTTTGAGCTCTTTCTGTAAATCTGCTGAACATTGGGGATACCTCCCAAAAAATTTATTTAAATCCCATCTTTTCTCTGATAAGAGTAGCTCTTACTACATCCCTGGCGAAGGAGGAGATGTCTTTACCTGCTTTTTTCACCAGGAAGGCCGGCCTGATCATCACCATAAGCTCGGTAATAAGGTTTGCCGGTATAATATCAATCAGTTTTAGGCTTACCCCCAGCCTTAAGTCGGAGAGAAGCCTGACCGCCTCCTCGGAACTCATAATCCGGGCATGGGTCAACAATCCGTATGCCCTTCCCACCCTGTCCTCTATGTGCTCTCTTCGCTCTCTCAGCAAAGCCTCCCGGGCCGCTCTCTCGCTGTTGACAATCTGACCGGTCACTGAAATAAGGGCATTTATAATATCTTCCTCAGTCTGGCCCATGGTTATCTGGTTGGACACCTGAAAAAGATCTCCCGAGGCCTCGGTCCCTTCCCCATATAGTCCCCTAACCGTAAGTCCCAGCTTGGAAACAGAGCCCAGTACATCCTTTATCCGGTTAACCAGCACCAGGCCGGGCAGGTGCAGCATCACCGAGGCCCTTAGTCCGGTGCCGACGTTGGTGGGGCATGATGTAAGGTAGCCCAGTTCCTCGTCATAGGCATACTCAAGAGTTTTTTCCAGCTCATCGTCCAGGAGGTTTATTGAATCCCAGGCCTCTTTAAGCTGAAGGCCGGGAAGAAGGCACTGCAGCCTGAGGTGGTCCTCCTCGTTAATCATGATGCTGATCACTTCATCCTGGCTGATGACAACAGCCTTTCTATTAAAGTTTTCCAGCAGATCAGGGCTTATAAGATGCTTTTCTACTAGTATTTGCCTCTCCACCGGCGTCAATTCACCCAGTTCAACCAGATCCAGGCTCCTGGGCCCGCCTCCTGCCTCAGCATTCCCTATAGCCAGCCTTACCGAGTGTGCTATATCCCTGGCGTCCGATTCCGAAAGAAGATGCGGAAAAGGACTTTTATTTAGATTCCTGGCCACCCTTACCCGGCTGCTTACCACAACGTCGGCCTCAGGCCCGCTGGCCTCCATCCAGTGGCTGTGGGGATTATTTACTGTTTCTTTGATGGACAACTTAATCTGCCTCCCCTGCCATTTCTTTTTCCAGGTCCCTTATGCGGTCCCTAATCAAGGCCGCCTCTTCGAATTCCTCCCTGCCGATGACCTCCCTGAGACTTGCTTTAAGCCGGTCGATCTCCTTGGACAGCAGTACTTTTCCCCCAGTCCGCAGGGGTACCTTCCCGGTATGCTTTGAAATTCCATGTATGCGCCTGAAAACAGGATCAAGGCGATTACTGAATTTCCGGTAGCACTCAGCGCAGCCCAGCAGGCCGCTCTGGGCAAACTGTGCCTCGCTCAGCCCGCAGCTGGGGCATTTTTCACCCTGACTTACAGCTGCCCCGAAGGGGGCAGCCACCTGGTTTGAAAAAAGGCTGGCCAAAAAATTATGCAGGCCCAGTTGGGGAATAAGCCCAAAACTTTCGGCCTGGACTTCCCTGGCACACTGTTCGCACAGGCGCAGGGTCCTCTTTTTGCTGTTTACTATTTCCGTAAGATGCACCACAGCCGGTCTGGCCTGGCAGCGCTCGCAATTCATATTCTAATCCTCCTCTTTACCATACTGGAGAATGGAAATTATCATAGATTTCAATATCAGAGCCCTCAGCTGATCCCTTGCCGGAAGGGCTATGCGCAGCACATCGCGTCCCACCGCCGCCTTCATAATGGCCGACTCCCTTTCAGACAGTATACCCTCCTCCAGAAGGCGGCTGACAACCCCATCCGCAGCCTGCTGGCTGACGTCCCTTCCAATGAGGTCGCAAAGGAAGCTCACGGTGTCAACTTTCTCGTCAAAAGGCAGCTTTATTATTCTTACAAAGCCCCCGCCGCCCCTTCTGCTCTCCACTACAAAGCCCCTCTCCACCGTGAACCTCGTAGTGAGCACGTAGTTTATCTGGGATGGAACACAGTCAAATTTCTCCGCCAGCATATTCCTCTGAATATCTACCTGGCCACGGTTGCTGCTAAGTATGAGATCTCTAAGATATTTTTCAATCAGATCTGATATATTGGACATCCCAGGCACTACCTCTCTGTTAAATGATGACAAAGGCCTGACCTGACTTTGTCTGACCTTAACCATATTATTACCCAAAAGGAGTTTGAATAACAAACCGGCTCTACAATCATTTTTCCCCTAAAAAGGCCAAAAAAAAATATTACCTCCAAAAAGCCCTTTCCTTCTCAGCGATAATTAATAAATCTTAATCTTATTATTCAAAGTCGGGAAAAATAAAAGCCTGCTCAGGCAGGCTTTTATTACTGGCTCCTCGAGTAGGATTCGAACCTACAACCTACCGGTTAACAGCCGGTTGCTCTACCGTTGAGCTATCGAGGAATGGTAACGGACAAATAGAATTTTAGCACGTAAGCAGCCTGGCAGTCAAGTTGAGAAGTGTGAGGTTGGAGGTGAGAATATTAATTAATATTTTGCTCATAGCTACAAAAGGCTTGACCGATAATGTCCTTGCTGTATGTACCGATAGCAGAATCCCTGTGCATTAGCACAGGGATTCTTTAAAATTAATTCCGGCAACGGCCTACTCTCCCAGAGGTAAACTCAAGTACCATCGGCGCTAAAGGACTTCACTTCCGTGTTCGGGATGGGAACGGGTATATCCCCTTTGCTATGGTCACCGGAAAACTTATGCTGTTTTCTTACGTCCGACGTCTTAAGTCTGACGACCGAATTCGCACCTTCAAAACTTCACAGTTCATCAAGAGAACAAAAGCGTTAGGTTTTTCGAAGCTGAAGTTACGGGCAGAAAATTGTATCTATCCGGAATTAGCGTCCAGCCAATTCCTTCACAATCCAACCTCCAACCTCTAACTTCCAACCTCCATTTTAAGGTCAAGCCCTCGACCTATTAGTACCGGTCAGCTTAATCCATCACTGAACTTACACCTCCGGCCTATCTACCACGTAGTCTACATGGGGTCTTACTCCCTTAAGGGATGGGAAACTTAATCTTGAGGCGGGCTTCGCGCTTAGATGCTTTCAGCGCTTATCCCTTCCGGATATAGGTACCCAGCGCTACCGCTGGCGCGATAACTGGTACGCCAGAGATCCGTCCATCCCGGTCCTCTCGTACTAGGGACAGCTCCTCTCATGTTTCCTGCGCCTGCGACGGATAGGGACCGAACTGTCTCACGACGTTCT
>JUEB01000026.1 GCA_000802095.1 Peptococcaceae bacterium BICA1-7
TAGCACCCTTGTTTGGCCAGTATTCGCCATCTTTGAATGCGGCGTTCATTAATCTGTAATAGTTCACAGGTGCATTTTTGGCTAAGTCCGGCTCTCGTACCCTCATCAACCAAAGCCAGCAGTTCTAATCGCTTTTCACCGCTGATATGAATATTCTTTAGGTTGCCATAAAGGCCTATCTGTCTTTTTTTTTAAGTATTGTAAATTCAACCGCCAGATCAGCTAGAGCCTTTTCCTTTTGTTCCAATTGGGAAAGCAGTGCGTTGTAATCTTCAGCGCTTACAGGTTCTGTATTCTTTGTTTTCTTACTTCTGCTTTTGAGGCTCTCAATGGCCCCGAATTCTATGGTTTCTTCAATTACTCGAAGGTCGGAAAGGTGGAGGCCGTGTTGTCTTAATATCTCACCAACGGGGGCATCTTCGCCCCTGGTTGCAAGATAAATTTCAAATTTCTTTTTTGCTGTTAGCCGTGGGCGTTTGGTTTTCTTTTCCGTCATCCCGAACCATCCTTTCTGGTTTTTAGTATCTCACGGGACGACTAATCTGCCAACACCCCCGACATTTCTTAGCTTAACATACCGGGGCCACCAGGACTTCGCCCGGCTGTAGCTTATTTCCCACTCCAGGATGATTGATCAACTGTGCTGTACCCGTGGCTTTACCTGCCGCCGCTCCCACGCCCTGCAAGTAATTGCCTGAGGAAATGATAGCAGGTTGCGAACGCGTTGCCTTATCACCATGCTATTTCCCCTTTTCCGAGGGCTTGAGTTGGAGTTAACTCCAGGTGTTATGATATCGGATATCAGGAGGTGAAACCGTATGACGATTTCAGAAGTAAGTGAAAAATTTGACATTTCACAGGATACACTTCGTTATTATGAACGCATCGGACTGATTCCCCGTGTGAACCGCAATAAAAGCGGAATGAGGGACTATACGGAAGAAGACTGTAATTGGGTTGAATTTATCAAGTGTATGCGAGGCGCAGGTCTTCCGATTGAAGTATTGATTGAGTATGTTGGGCTGTTTCAACAGGGTGCTGAAACCGTTGAGGCAAGAAAAGGGCTCTTAATCGAGCAGCGTAAGCAGCTCATAGCAAGAATGGAGGATATGAAGAAAACACTGGAACGCCTGGAATATAAAATTGCAAGATATGAACAGGCAGTAGTTGTAAAAGAAAAAGAGCTAAAAAAATCGGAGAATTAGTTAAACGTTTTTTGGAAAGGATGAGGTTCATGTCAAGTAAAGTTTATTTCGTCAACTTGCGATCCAGAACATATGAGGAAAGTAAGATTAGTAAGATTAGAAAATTATTTGATCGCGCTGGCTTAAACGATCTTATTCAAAAAGATGATCTTACAGCTATTAAACTTCATTTTGGTGAACGTGGCAGCGATGGTTTTATAAACCCTGTTTTTGTGCGGCAGGTGGCAGATAAGGTCAAAGCAAAAGGCGCTACGCCATTCCTAACAGATACGAATACACTGTACTCAGGAAGCCGCCATAATGCAGTGAATCATTTGATAACAGCGATGGAACATGGTTTTGATTATACTGTTACCGGTGCTCCACTGATTATTGCAGACGGTTTGCGCAGTGAAAATATTGTGGAAGTTGAAATCAATAAAAAACACTTAAGCAAGGTAAAACTGGCCAGAGATATTGTTAGCGCTGATAGTGTTATTGTATTATCGCATTTTAAAGGTCATGAAATGGCTGGTTTTGGCGGCGCCATAAAAAATCTTGCCATGGGCGGGGCGCCGGCAGCCGGGAAAAAAGAGCAGCATGCCGCCAAGATGGTCGTCAATAACGACAAATGTATCGGTTGCGCGCAGTGTTGTTCTGTTTGTCCGGAAAAGGCCAGCGCTCTTAACGATGATAATAAAGCTGAAATCGAGCCGGATAAGTGCATCGGCTGCGGTGAGTGCTTAACCGTGTGTTCTGAAAAGGCTATTGAATTGGACTGGGAGACCGAGATTCCATCCTTCCTTGAAAGAATGGCTGAATACGCCTATGGAGTGGCAAAGACTCATGAGCAACATATCGGCTATATCGATTTTCTTATTAATATTACCCCTGATTGTGATTGCGCGTCGTGGAGCGATGCGCCCATTGTTCCGGATATAGGCTTTCTGGCGTCAACGGATCCGGTAGCTATTGACCAGGCCAGTTATGACCTTGTGAATAAACAGGTTGGATTATCCTCGTCTTTGCTTTCGTCTGAATGCGGGTCTGGTGTTGACAAGTTTTATTGTTTGAGATCACATATAGACGGAACGGTCCAATTATGCTACGGAGAAGAAATCGGATTAGGCAGTCGCGACTATGAACTAATTTTCCTATAAAACGAATAATTCAACTTGATCAGGTAGATGTGGATGCCTTATAAATACGTAAGGGCAAGAGGGGGAGGCAAGATAATCTTAAGCGCATCTTTTGAAATCAAAAAAATACACCTGAGCCGCTGGATGAAGTATTTGAAGGGGGAGGGGAGTGTAAGTTTACATAATATTACCTGATCTTTTTTAAATGTGAGAATTATTAAGGATATAATTCTATGGGTCCTTTTTATTGGAGTTATAATTCTGCTATGAAGTTGAAAAGTTTTAAGGAAAAATATTTATAATATTATCGGTAATTTTTTTTAGGTGTTTGAATGTTATTGGGTTAGTCAAAAATGCTATAGGATATATTTAGTTCTCTATATCTATATTGATCTATATTGCAAAATGAACTGTATATTAATAAAGGCATATTATTAAATAATAATTAAGAGGTTAAGCAATAATTTAATAATAATTAAATTATTGCCTCAAAAATGCCACTTAGAGGTGAGATATCAGTGTGTATAATGAACCACACCACCCAAATCATTTTCTCTTGCCACAGGGCAAAATAGAGGGGTGGTTTTTTGTGTGCTTTTGAAAAATATACTGACCAGGACTATTGGGATTAAAAGAAAGGTAATGGCAACAAGAGAGTCAGTGGAAATTAATCTGCTGGCTTTTTATTTGGTTAGATAATGCCATGATGGCCCAGCAAAGGTTTGGGTGAAACAGTAAAATGGTTGATCATAAAAACACCATTGGGCTGTAGGGGTAGGCGAAGTGATAACCTGGTGATGTTGTGTTTATTATTGCGGGAATTTGGAATGAGTTATTCGGGAGGGCCTATTCTCGGCGGTTTTTCTCAGTGGGAGAGGGGTTACTTTTTATAAGTTAACATAATATATGTTATCGGAACATATTGGGTTTATATAAATCATTTCTTTTCAGGTTTCATGGGCCAGATTTTTCCTTCTTTGTCGGGGCGCGTGATTTCTCTTTCTTACCGTTCTTTCCGGTTTTGCCGTTTTTTCCATACTCAAAAATTTTATCATCATACAACAAAATGTCACTTATCTCAATAGCGTTAAAATCGGCTAATTCTAGGCATTTGGCACAGTTATCACAGGTTTTTAAGGGATCAAGGTCACAAACAAAGCATTCGCAACAGTTGTCACATACTTTATCCTCTTCCAGAATGCACTTTTTGGGAAACTTTTTAAGCTTTTCCGGATCATACTTTACCATAATTTTTATCATCCTAGCTTAAAGTGTAAGTGTATAATGTATACTTATATTTTATTTTATATCTAAAAAAAAATCATTAAATAATCCTTAAATGGACAGAACAGTATGTTGAAAGGGTGTTTTATGTGCTTAAGTGTACAATGCCTAAATCTGAATTAATATTAAAAATATTCAGAACAAATAAAATATTAACCACTTATTATTCTAATAAATAGTAAAAGAATAATATAGTAATACTTATTCTTTTATAATTACTTACCTATAAGAAAGAAAAAGTGATTGTAAAGGCATGCTGTGGTCCTCTGTGCCAGAGTTAAAAGATTGCTGCAGGCTTTTGTATAGCCGCTTATATTATAGCTGGACACATCATCATAATATTTTTGTGCAGTATTGGCGTTATAGTATATAAGATCGTTTATACTTTTGAAGTATTTGTATAACCCATCTTTTTTTGCCCGGAATTTTTCCTTGTTATTCATAACCCAGAGTTCAAAATTCCGGTGGCCGTTAAATGCTATGCCTTTTGCATGGTGTGGAACACAAACATCCTGAACTATATGGGCCGCCGCTCCCAGATAAAACATAGACTTTTGCTTTTTACCACGGTTCCAGTAATAAAGCGCTCTGTCTATATAGCTTCGACATTCCGTGGCGGCTGTTATATAAGGGATGATTCCTTTTCCTGTATCCGGGCTGTAATAGTGGGACAGATACTTCCAGCCTTTATCGGCCCAGAGATTCCCCATATCTATATAACTCCGGTATTTCTCAGTTATACTAAGCACATCAACCATACCATCATTTTTTAGTATCTGTGCAGTCTGGTTGCTGATAAATAAATGAGTAGCACCTCCCATATCAAATAGCTTCTGGATAGGTGTCCCGGCTTTAAGTATTACTTTGCAGGCCGGCCAGATATGTTTCTCGCAGATGCTCAAGGATGGTAAACCCCCGTCAGATTAAAAACATGTTTATTTTGCTCAAATAAAAAAACCATATTCATAAAAAAAAGCCTATATTTGACATACGTAACAATTATTTTCTACCTGGAAGCTCCCCGGGTCATTTTGCTCATTAAAAAACTGGCTGCTACATTTATGGCCAGTATTATAAAAATTAGCACTGTGGCGGTGCCATAGGCATTTTCCATGGATGTTCCCTCTAAGGCCAGTGTGTAAAGGTGTATTGAAAGAGACCTGGAGGGGTCCAGCAGGGATGTCGGCAGGCTCAGGGAACTTCCGGCGGTCAGTAAAAGAGCTGCCGTCTCCCCCACTGCCCTTCCTGTTCCAAGTAATACTCCGGTAGCTATTCCGGGAGCTGCTGCAGGCAGCACTATCCTGTACACAGTCTGCCATTTGCCGGCCCCCAGGGCCAGACTGCATTCTCTGTCTCTTATGGGCACACTTTTGATGGCCTCCTCAGATGTTTTTATTATGGTGGGAAGAATCATAATACCCAGGGTCAGTCCTCCTGAGAGTATAGACCAGCGAAAGCCCAAAAAGATAACCAGGAAGGCGAATCCCAAAAGGCCGAATATGATAGATGGGACACCGGCCAGCGCATCAGTTGCAAAGCGGAGGGCATTAATGAGCCTGCCCTTACGTGTGTATTCGGCAAGATTTATGGCTGCCAGAATCCCCACCGGGGCAGCGAAGGCAAGGGCCACGGCAATAAGATAGAGGGTTCCTGCTATTGACGGAAATATACCTCCCTCCCTGCCGTTATTCCTGGGCAGGGAGGTGAGAAATTCCCAGCTTATGACCCCTAAGCCCTCCTTAAGTATATGCAATATTATTGCCAAAAGGCTCCCTACCGCCAGTAGCACGGTTAAATAGATTAAGGTTTTTGCTATGGCTTCTTCTATCAAGGCTGCATTCATTTTCAAGTCAGTCACCAACCTTCTGGGGAATAAGGAGAACCAGTGAATTTAGTAGCAGTATAAAAACAAACAGAACTATTCCGGCTGCAAAAAGGGCGCTGGCATGTTCACCCGAGGCGTAGCCCATTTCTATGGCAATGTTGGCGGTCAGCGAACGCACCGGGTCCAGAGCTGAACCTGGCAATAGGGCTACATTGCCGGTCACCAGCACTATGGCCATGGTCTCCCCCACCGCCCTGCCCAGGCCAAGAATTACCGAGGTCACAATGCCGGACCTGGCGGCGGGCAGTATTATAGTTTTTATGGTCTGCCAGTGATTGGCTCCCAGGGCCAGTGACCCTTTTTTATAATCTTTGGGCACAGCCCGGATAGAGCGCTCGGAAATGGTGATTATGGTGGGCAGTATCATTATAGCCAGTACAATTGACCCGGATAGTGCGCTGAAGCCCGCTCCGCCGAAAAGTTCCTTGATCAGCGGGACCAGCACCACCAGCCCGTAAAAGCCGAATACAACCGAGGGAATACCTGCCAGAAGGCCTATGGCCGGCCTTATAATGCCAGCCAACTGCCGGGGCGCCACCTCGGCCAGGAAAATAGCGCAGCCTATGCCCAGAGGAACCCCTATAATAAGTGATCCTGCGGCTATATAAAAAGTTCCCATGATCATGGGCAGAAGACCAAAGGAAGAGTTGGCCGGATCCCAAATTTTACCGCCTAAAATATTAGTAAGGCCGTATTTATAGAAAACAGGGATACCTTTATTAAATATAAATAAGCATATCAGCATAAAAACAAAAACTGCCGTCAGGGCACTTAATAAAAGTAATATCTCAACTATTTTTTCTGGGCGCGGTTTCACTTTGCAACTCTCCCATATTTAAATGATTATAAGTTAATTTTATAGAGTTGTAGAAAATCCTTCTTTTATTAATAAAAAACCGCCCTGTGGGCGGTAGACGCTTAATATACGGTCCTTTTAATACTGACACCTGATTAGGCGGCGGTCAGCCGGCGCTCAATAATCCTGCTTATCCAGCGGGCCAGAACGTTAAAGCCCAGTACAATGATCACCAGCACTGCTGCCGAACCGTCTGCCACCCTGCGCACATCAGGAATGAGACCCTCCGAGTTAATCTTCCATATATGTACCGCCAGTGTTTCAGCAGGACGGAAAGGATTAAGCGGAGATGAGGGGCTGGTGATGTCAAAGTTGGTAAAATTCAAGGCCGGGCTGCTCATTCCGGCGGTATAGAGAAGGGCTGCAGCCTCGCCGAAAATACGTCCGGCGGTAATTATAAAGCCCGTTACTATAACAGGAAAGGCGGTCGGCAGGATCACCCTCCACATGGTCTGCCAGCGGCTGGCGCCCAGTGCCAGGCTGCCTTCCCTTATTTCCGGAGAGACCCCGTGGATAGCTTCCTCGGAAACACGCACCATGAGGGGCAGGTTTATAATGGTTAGAGCCAGGGCTCCGGACATCAGGGTATAGCCCCAGCCGGTCATGTTTACAAAAATAAGCAGGCCAAAAAGCCCTACCACAATAGAGGGCAGTGAGCTGAGAGTTTCTATGCTGAGGCGGATGCCCTCGGCTATCTTATTACTTCGGCCAGCATATTCAGCCAGATAAATGCCGGCCAGAAGGGCAACCGGAAGTGTAATAAACATGGTCAGAAAGAGCAGGTAGAAGGAATTAAAAATTTGAGGAGCTATACCTCCCCCTGCACTGATAAACTCCGGGGGAGATGTTAAAAATTTTATATCTATAGCCTGTATGCCGTGGTAGAAAATAAAACCTAAAAGTCCGGTCAGAATGATGATCACCATTGCTGCCCCGGCCCAGAATACTCCGGTGGCCAGTCTGTCCGCCTGACTTGGAGTCATCGGGCCACCACCCCCCGGCGGGAGATTAATTTAATTGCCACTATAAATATGAAGGATATTATAAGCAGAAGAAGGCTCATGGACCAGAGCACATTATTCCACAGCGAGCCCATGACGGTATAGCCCATGTCCATGGTTATGGCGCTGGTGAGGGTTATCACAGGGTCCAGGAAGGTTGTTGGTATGGCCCGGGTATTGCCTATAACCATCTGAACAGCCAGAGCCTCTCCAAAGGCCCTGGCCAGCCCCAGCACAATACCTGTTATGATTCCTGACCGGGCGGCGGGCACCAGCACCAGGCGTATTGTCTGCCAGCGAGTGGACCCCAGTGAGAAGGCGGCCTCCTTCCACTGCGCCGGAAGGGCTCTTAGTGTGTCAACTGATACGCTGGTAATAGTGGGCAGTATCATTATGGAAAGCACCAAAAAGCCGGCCAGTACGCTAAACCCATAGCCGCCAAGATGGTTTCGAATCAGCGGTACTAAAACGCTCAGCCCTACATAGCCGTATACCACTGAAGGTATGCCGGTCAGCAGTTCCACCGACGGCTGAAGAACACGGCGGCACCACTCCGGAGCTATTTCAACCATAAAAACAGCCACTATAATACTTAGGGGGGCGCTTATCATAACCGCCGAGAGAGATACCGCCAGGGAACCCAGTATAAAGGGCAGTACTCCCACCAGCGGCCCGCCCTCCTCCACCGGACGGTCGGGCCACCACTGACTGCCCAGTAAAAATTGGTGAAGCCCTATGCCATCTTTTATAAATAGGGCTATTCCCCTGGCTCCTATAAAATAAATAATTCCGGCCGTTAAAACAACTACAATAAGGGCGCATAACAGTGCCAGGGAAAAACCCACCTTTTCCCTTTGTTTATTTACACTTTTAAGAAGTACAATAAAAAAATCTTTCATTTGTTTCACCAGTCTTCAGTTTTTTAAAAATTGTCCGGCGGCCCGCGAAAAGAGGGCCGCCTTATATCAAACATGGAGGGGAGTGCGGGCTTAATTATTTGGTGGTAACATTTCCTTTGGCATCACGCTCTATCTTCATTTCAGTTACCGGGATATAGCCCAGCTTGACTACCATGTCTCCCTGCACTTCCGGGGTCAGCATATAGTCCAGGAAGGCCTTCTTTAAGCCCTCGGGCTGTCCCTTGGTATACATGTGCTCATATGCCCATACCGGATACGCGCCGGAGGTGATATTTTCTTTATTGGGGTCCTTTCCATCAAGTTTAATTGGCTTAACGCTGCCGTCAAGGTATGAAAGAGCAAGGTAGCTTATGGCGCCGGGTGTTTCCTTGACAATTTTGCGGACCAGTCCGGAAGAGTCCTCTTCCATTCCCTTGGCTTCCTCTTTGCCGTCCAGAGCAAAGGACTTAAAGGTGGCCCTGGTGCCGGAGCCCTTGGCCCTGTTGATAATTACTATTTTTTGGTCGCTGCCGCCCACCTCTTTCCAGTTGGTGGTTTTGCCTGTAAATATGTCAATGAGCTGTGCCTTGGTAAGATTGTCAATCGTGACCCCCGGATTTACCACCGCCGCCATTCCTACCACGCACACCCTGGTATCCACCAACTGGGTGGCGTCAATGCCTGACTTCTCTTCAGCAAATATATCCGAGTTGCCTATGTCTGCACCACCCTGGGTAACCTGGGTAAGCCCGGTGCCGCTGCCTCCGCCCTGCACAGTGATTTGGGCCTTAATATTTTTAGTCATATACTGCTTGGCCGCCTGCTCAACCAGGGGCTGAAGCGCTGTGGATCCTGCTGCTGTAAGGGAGCCTGACACTCCGTCCGAATTGTCTGCGGCCTGACCTTTGTCCCCGCAGCCTGCCGCGGCCGCTGTAAGGACCAGCATAAGCACCATTACCAGTAATTTAAAGTGTTTTTTCAAATCTGTACCCTCCCTATTTTTTTTTATGTAATCAGCGGTTGTCCGCTGGTCTGTTTTAATTATTCTAAACGGCCATTGTTAAAGGGTAATTGCCCTTGAATTATACTGAGGTTATATATTGGTTAACTCACTGTTAAAAGGACCATTGGCTGATTCCAGCTTATACCGGGAAAAATCACCCGGGTCCTTAATGGCCACAGAGGACACAGAGATCACAGAGAATTACTCTGGGGTATTTCTATCGGGTCTGAAGGACTAGAAAATTAGAGAATTTATATTCGCCCTTTACAATCGAGCTATTAAAAACTCATTGAGCATTCAAGCAGGCTTAAATAACTCTGTGTCCTCTGTGGCTAAAAAAAAACAGCCCACCTCGCGGTAGGCTGTTTTAAATACTAATATTGGAATTTATATTATTTGGCGGCCTCTTTTCTCTTTTTCAGGAATTCCGGGGCCACCTGTGGGAACAGTGCTGCCGTGACCACGTCTTCGGGCTTTTGAATGTATTCGGACACCAGCTCGCGGGCAGCGGGTAGCTCGGGCTCGATAAGGTCGGCCGGCCGAACTGTGATAGGCGTTTCATTCCCTATTATTTTCTTGCGCACCTCTTCGTTTACCGCCGCAGGAGGTCTGCCGTAGAAGCCGCGCATGTAGTTTTTAACCTCGTCGGTGGCCACCATGTAGCGCTGGCCCACGATAACGTTGATGGCTGCCTGGGTGCCCACTATCTGGCTGGAAGGGGTGACCAGGGGCGGGAAGCCAAAGTCTTCACGGACTTTGGGCACCTCGGCCAGAACCTGGGGCAGCTTGTCGATAGCGTTCTGCTCCTTCAGCTGGTTAACAAAATTGGAGATCATGCCACCGGGGACCTGGTAAAGCAGGACGTTGGTGTCTACGCTGCTGGAAGAGCTGTCCAGGTCTTTGTAATTCATTCTGGCCTCCTTGAAGTAGTCGGCCATCTTGTTAAGCTTGGTCAGGTCAAGCCCGGTAGTATAGGGGCCATCTTCCAGGGTGGCCACCATGGTCTCTATGGCCGGCTGTGATGTCTGCAGGGCCATGGTGGAGATAGAGCAGTCCACCACGTCCACACCTGCCTCTATGGCCTTTAAGTAGGACATGGAGGCCATTCCGCTGGTATAGTGGGCGTGCAGTTGAACAGGTATGTCCAGTCTTTCTTTCCAGCCCCTGATAATCTCAAAGGCCTTATAGGGAGAGAGTATGCCGGCCATATCTTTGAGGCAGAGGGAATCGGCTCCAATTTCCTGCAGCTCTTTGGCCATATTCATATAAAAGTCGAAGTCATGAACAGGGCTTATGGTGTAAACCACGGTGGCCTGTACGTGCCCGCCCTCTTTCTTGGTAACTCTCATGGCCCTTTCCATATTTCTTACATCGTTTAGCGCGTCGAATATCCTGAAAATATCCATTCCGTTGGCCACGCTGTATTTGATGAACTCATCCAGAACATCATCGGCATAGTGCTTGTAGCCCACTACGTTTTGGCTCCGGAGAAGCATCTGGGTCTTTGTGTTTTTAAAATATTTCTTTAGAGTTCTGAGACGCTCCCAGGGGTCTTCATCCAAAAATCTGATGCAGGAGTCAAAGGTGGCCCCTCCCCATACCTCAACGGAGTGAAACCCCATGCTTTCTATATATTCGGCTATGGGAAGCATATGTTCTATTCTCATCCTGGTGGCCAGAAGTGACTGGTGACCGTCGCGAAGGGTTGTGTCAGTTATCCCCACAAGTCTTTTGCCCATTAATGATACCTTCCTTTCGATTGCTTTTTATGAATACAATATACATGCCATTTTTTTAAAAGGGGTTCCCTTTTGGAACCCCATATTATTAAATATTTACCACTTTCAGCAGGCTGCGCACTGACTCCACTGACTTGGACAGTTGTGCCTTTTCCTCTGCGGTGAGGTCCACTTCAAGAATTTTTTCTACTCCGCCGCCGCCAATAATAGCGGGCACTCCCAGAAACATGCCCTTTTCGCCGTACTCTCCCTGTAGGAAGGCGGCCACAGGAAGGATTCTTTTCTTGTCCTTCAGTATGGCCTCGGCCATTTGAATAACCGATGCGCCGGGGGCGTAAAAGGCGCTGCCTGTCTTGAGGTAATTGACTATTTCCGCCCCGCCCTTTCTGGTCCTTTCCACCATGGCCGCAATCCTGTCGGCGGGGATGAGCTTCTCAATGGGTATGCCTCCGGCGTAGCTGTATCTTACCAGCGGCACCATATCGTCACCGTGTCCGCCAAGCACAAAGGCGCTGACATCTTCAAAGGAGATCCCCAGCTCCAGGGCTATGAAGGTGCGGAACCTGGCAGAGTCCAGCACTCCGGCCATGCCAAGCACCCGGTTGGGAGGAAATCCCGAGGCCTTTAAGGCCACGTGGGTCATAATGTCCAGTGGGTTGGTAACTACAATTATGTAGGCATTGGGTGAATATTTAGCCGCCTGCTCAGCGCAGGAAGCTACTATCTTGGCGTTGGTGGCCAGTAGATCGTCTCTTGACATGCCCGGCTTTCTTGCAATACCGGCGGTGATTACAACTATGTCCGAGTCCTTGGTGTCCTCGTAATTATTGGTGCCCAGTATATTGCAGTCATAGCCCTCTATAGGAGCGGCCTCCATAAGGTCCAGGGCCTTCCCCTGGGGCACTCCCTCCACTACGTCGATAAGCACAATGTCTCCCAATTCCTTGGAAGCAGCCCAGTGGGCGCAGGTTGCTCCCACATTTCCAGACCCGACCACAGTGATTTTGTTTCTTTTCATCAGATAACCTCCTGAAATAAATTTCTGCTAAAGTGGTATGTTACCATGCTTTTTCCCGGGAAGTTCTTCTTCCTTGGTAGAAAGCATGTCAAGGGTTGCAATTATTCTCTTCCTGGTGTCCCTGGGGTCAATAACATCGTCAACATATCCCCGGGCGCAGGCTATATATGGGTTGGCGAATTTTTCACGGTATTCGGAGGTTAGCTTCATTCTGGCCTCCATCGGGTTTTCAGCGCTTTCAATCTCTTTTTTGTTGATAATATTAACTGCTCCCTCTGGCCCCATTACTGCGATTTCTGCTGTGGGCCAGGCAAATACGTTGTCTGCCCTGAGGCTTGAGCTGCACATGGCCAGATAGGCTCCCCCATAGGCTTTTCTTAGAATTATGGTAACCTTGGGCACGGTGGCCTCTGAGTAGGCAAAGAGCATCTTGGCGCCGTGCCGTATTATTCCGCCATACTCCTGGTTGGTGCCGGGCAGGAAGCCCGGAACATCCATAAATGTTATGATAGGAAGGTTAAAGCAGTCACAGAACCTGACGAAGCGGGATATTTTGTCCGAGGCGTTTATGTCCAGGCACCCGGCCAGAAAATCAGGCTGATTTGCTATAATGCCTACCGATTCTCCGTTGATTCTGGCAAATCCCACCACTGCGTTTTTGGCGAAGTGAGGCTGAACCTCCAGGAACTCTCCCCCGTCAACCACAAGAGTGATAATTTTCTTTACATCATAGGACATATGAGGGCTGTCCGGAATGACTCCCAGCAGATCCTCCGGGCTTCCTGCCGGCTCCCTGACCTGGAATGAAGGAGCGGGCTCCATGTAATTGGAGGGAAGGAAGCCTACCAGCTGGCGGATAAGGTCTATGCAGTCCGTTTCGTCCTCGGCGGCAAAGTGGGCCACACCACTGGTCTGGTTGTGGGTCATGGCTCCCCCCAGCACCTCCATGGACACCTCTTCACCGGTAACCGCCTTGATTACCTGTGGGCCGGTAATAAACATCTGGCTGGTGTTCTTAACCATTACTATAAAGTCGGTCAGGGCCGGCGAATAAACCGCGCCTCCTGCGCAGGGGCCCATAATGACGGATATCTGGGGTATTACACCGGAGGCCCTGGTATTTCTGAAAAATATTTCACCGTAGCCGTTTAAGGCGTCAACGCCTTCCTGTATTCTGGCGCCGCCGGAATCGTTTAAGCCGATTACCGGGGCACCCACCTTCATGGCCGAGTCCAGTACCTTGCATATTTTGGCGGCGTGTATTTTGCCAAGGGATCCGCCGGTAACGGTAAAGTCCTGGGCATAGACGAATACACGGCGGCCGTCAATGTTTCCGTAGCCTGCCACAACCCCTTCGCCAGGGGCCTTAAGGTTATCTATATCTTCCTCTCCGGCAAAGGTTACCAGCTCAACAAAGGTGTCCGGGTCGAAGAGCATGTCAATCCTTTCCCGGGCTGTTTTTTTGCCGGCCTGGTGCTGTTTGTCAATTCTTTTCTGACCGCCTCCGGCCATCACCTGATCTCTCAGCCGGTTCATCTGATCTAATTTTTCCTGGATGCTCATCTTGGCCCTCCCTGCTATTTTCTTTCACACAGTTCCACCAGTGTGCCAAAGGTTGATTTGGGATGAAGAAAAGCAATTCTTGCGCCGCCGGCTCCCCGGCGGGGCTTTTCGTCAATCAGCCGGACTCCCTTTGCTTTCAGCTCGGCCAGCTTTTCATCGAGGTTATCTACCCTGAAGGCTATATGCTGAATGCCCTCCCCATTTTTTTCTATATAGCGGGCAATGGGGCCGTCGGGGTCGGTGGACTCCAAAAGCTCTACCTCACTGTCTCCGGTAGGAAGAAAGGCAACTCTCACCTTTTGCTCTTCCACAACCTCTGTTTCGGTGACCTTAAGTCCTAAAAGGCCTTCATAGAGCTTTAGAGCCTGGTTTAAATCCTTAACAGCGATACCTATATGGTCAACTTTTTTAATCATTTTTGATTATACCCCCCCTTGCTGGAAAATTATACTTATACTCCCTTGGCCTTCTTGATGTACGCTATAACATTCTTGGTATCGGTGCCGGGGCCGAATATCTCAACAATGCCGGCCTCTTTGAGAGGTGGAATATCCTCATCGGGTATAACCCCGCCTCCCAGCACCAGTATGTCTTGAGCGTTATTTTCTCTAAGGCCCTTCACCACCGGCGGGAATAGGT
Source organism: Peptococcaceae bacterium BICA1-7 (assembly GCA_000802095.1). Taxonomy (GTDB): domain Bacteria; phylum Bacillota; class Desulfotomaculia; order Desulfotomaculales; family Desulfocucumaceae; genus BRHc4a. The sequence goes on from JUEB01000026.1 coordinate 14,211, forward strand.
GCAGGTGGGCTCCGGACAGGCTGCTTAAGGCAACCACTTCCACGTCCTCCTGTATGGCTGCCTGCACAATCTGCTCAGGAGTCTGCCTTAAGCCCGTGTATATAACTTCCATCCCGGCGTCTCGCAGTGCCTGGGCGATAACCTTTGCGCCCCGGTCATGCCCGTCAAGTCCCGGCTTGGCCACAAGTACCCTGATTGGCTTTTCCATTATAACCCCTCCTGACTAAAATACAATCTGCTGCCTGTATTCGCCAAACTCTTCACGCAGTACTCCACATATTTCTCCAAGGGTGGCATAGTTTTTAACCGCCTCGATGAAGTACGGCATGAGGTTTTCATTGGTGCCTGAAGCTTTGCGGAGCTTGCCCAGTATTGCGTCCACCTGGGCATTGTCTCTTTCAGCACGCATTTTGGCCAGTCTGGCCACCTGACGCTCTCCCACCGCCGGGTCCACCTTTAGAAGGCCCTTGGGCTTTTCGGTGGCCATGGTGAATTTGTTGACCCCTATAACAGTCTTGGCGCCGCTTTCAATATCCAGCTGATACTGATAAGCGCTCTTTTGTATTTCTTTTTGCATGTATTCTATGGCTTTGGGCGCTCCACCCACCGAGTCTATCTTTTCAATATATTTCATGGCTCTTTCTTCTATCTGGTCGGTGAGGCTTTCAATCATGTAGGAGCCGCCCAGAGGGTCTACAGTGTCGGCAACTCCTATTTCATAGCCAATTACCTGCTGGGTCCTTAGGGCAATAAGCACTGAATCCTCGTTGGGCAGCGCCAGCGCCTCGTCCCGGGAGTTGGTGTGCAGGGACTGTGTTCCTCCCAGCACTGCGCTAAGCGCCTGGAAGGCCACTCTCATTATATTGACGTCCGGCTGCTGGGCAGTCAGTGTACACCCTGCGGTCTGGGTGTGGAAGCGAAGCATGAGTGATTTTGGGCTCTTGGCCCCGAATCTTTCCTTCATTATTCTTGCCCATAGTCTCCGGGCGGCCCTGAACTTGGCAACTTCCTCAAGGAAGTTGAGGTGGGCGTTAAAGAAGAAGGAGAGCCTGGGAGCGAAGTCGTCCACATTAAGACCTGAGTCAATGGCCGCCTGAACATAGGCTATGCCGTCGGCCAGGGTAAAGGCTACCTCCTGCACTGCGGTGGAGCCTGCCTCCCTTATGTGGTAGCCGCTGATGCTGATGGTGTTCCAGTTGGATATATTCTTGGCGCAGTAGCCGAATATGTCGGTAATCAGCCTCATGGACTGATCTGGAGGGAATATATAGGTTCCCCGGGCGATATATTCCTTGAGAATGTCATTCTGAATGGTGCCGTTAAGCTTGTCAGGAGTGACTCCCTGTTTTTCAGCCACTGCTATATACATGGCCAGCAGTACGGCGGCCGGGGAGTTAATAGTCATAGAGGTGCTGACCTTGTCAAGGGGTATGCCGTCCAGCAGTGTTTCCATGTCCATGATGGAGTCAATAGCCACCCCCACCTTGCCCACTTCTCCCATGGCCAGTTGGTGGTCGGAGTCAAAGCCTATCTGGGTGGGCAGGTCAAAGGCCACTGAGAGGCCGGTCTGTCCCTGATCCAGCAGATAGCGGAATCTCTTGTTGGTTTCTTCTGCTGACCCGAAGCCGGCATACTGTCTCATGGTCCAGTGCCTGCCCCGGTACATGTTGGGCTGCACTCCCCTGGTATAGGGGAATTGGCCGGGAAGACTCAGATCCAGGCTTGCAGTGTCAGACAGCTCGGCCGGGGTATATACTGCCTCTATATTTATGCCTGAGTCGGTGCTGAATTCTTTCTGTCTTTCCGGGCGTTTCTTAACTTGTTCATTAAGCTTGCTCTGCCAGGCGGATTTTTTTTCTTTTAGTTCATCAATGCTGTTTTTGTCGAACAATTTCTTACACCCTCCTCCATTACAGGAATTATAAGGCCAGTCTTTCTTTTATCAGCGCCGGTACTTCAAATGTAAGTGTGGCTACCGAGGCTCCGGCCTCTTTCAGAGCCTTGACTTTTCCCTCAAAGGTTCCTTTGCCGCGCTCAATGATGGCACCGGCGTGACCCATTCTTTTGCCGGGAGGCGCGCTCTTGCCTGCGATATAGCCGATAACCGGCTTGGACATCTTTTTAATGAAGGCCGCAGCCTCCTCTTCCTGGTTGCCTCCAATTTCACCTACCATAACAACGGCCTTTGTTTCAGGATCCTTTTCAAATTTTTCCAGAACATCTATAAAGGACAGACCAACTGCCCTGTCTCCGCCAAGTCCTACCACGGTGGACTGGCCCATTCCGTTGGCGGTGAGATTACCCACTATCTCATAGGTAAGGGTTCCGCTGCGGGCAACGACGCCCACATGTCCCGGAATAAAAAACTGATTGGGGGGGATGCCCATTTTGCACTTGCCGGAGGAAACTATCCCGAAGGTATTGGGTCCAATTACCATGGCTCCCTTTTTCCTGGCGTAATTTATTATATCCATTTCGTCATGAACCGGAATGTGCTCGGTGATCACCACCACCACTTTGACACCGGCCTCAATGGCCTCAAAGGCCGCATCTTTGGCAAAGGGGGCCGGTATAAAGATGCAGGAGGCATCCACCCTGTTCTCTTCCATGGCGGCAAACACTGTGTCGTATATCTTGACTCCTTCCACTTCCTGCCCTCCCTTGCCCGGGGAGGTGCCGCCTACAACCTTGGTGCCGTAAGCCAGCATCTGCTTCATGTGAAATTTGCCCTGGTTTCCGGTGGCCCCCTGCACTATAACATTGGTGTTCTCGTCTATGATAATAGCCATTGATTATTTTCCGTCCTTTCCTATACTAATGCCTAATCCCTAATTCCTAATTTCCAATTCCCAATCCCTATTATCTTGCCAATTCAACTGCCCTGGCCGCCGCCTCATGCATCATCTTGTAGGCGTCAAAGCCGTTCTCTTTCAGTATATTTACACCTAATTCCTCGTTTGTGCCCACCAGTCGTATAACCACAGGGACCGGTATGCCTATCTCATTCTTAACCGAGACCAGGGCGTTGGCCACATCGTCGCAGCGGGTTATGCCGCCGAATATATTGATGAGAATAACCCTGGGGTTGCGGGAAAGGAGTATTTCCAGGGCTTTGGCAGTGCCCTCCTGGCCGGTTCCGCCGCCGGCGTCAAGGAAATTGGCGGCTGCTCCGCCGTAGTGCTGGATAATGTCCAGGGTGCCCATGGTAATGCCTGCCCCGTTGGCCATCACCGCTATATTGCCGTCCAGCTGTACATAGGAAAGGCCAAGGGCGTGAGCTTTCTGCTCGGACTCGGTTCTTTCCTCAACGTGGGGCAGGTCCTTCTGGCGGAACAGGGCCTCGTCGTCTATGGTGACCTTGGCGTCAGCCGCGATGAGCCTGTCCCCGCTTATAACCAGGGGGTTTATTTCTACCAGCTCGCAGTCTTTTTCCCTGAAAACCTTGTAAAGCGTCGGTAAGAGCTTGTAAAATTCCTTGGCGACGGTCTGGTCCAGGCCCATCTGACGGAATATTTCCCTGGCAGCATAGGGCTGCAGGCCGACGAAGGTGTCAATGTGATGCTTTACTATTTTATCTTCAGAAACATCTTCAATATCCATGCCACCGCTGGCCGAGGCAATGAGCACCGGCTTTTTTGCGGACCCGTCCACGGTTATGGCCAGATAGAGCTCCTTGTCAATGCGCAATTTTTCTTCCACCAGCACAGATTCCACTTTAAGCCCCTGTACGGTGCTGCCCAGTATTTTAGCAGCCGCCTCCCCGGCCTCGGCGGGTGATGAGGCAAAGGCTATGCCTCCTCCCTTTCCCCTCTTGCCGGAAAGAATCTGTGATTTGACAACAACTTCTCCCCCTATTTCACCGGCCACTGCAACTGCTTCTTCAGAACTGGTCACCATTTTGCCCCGGGGAGTGGTTATCCCATACTTTGCGAACAATTCCTTGCCCATGAATTCAAAAAGTTTCAATATAATCGCTCCTTTAAGCTTTGGCTTTTTATATGGTTGAGTATATTTTAATTCCCTCGTCGTAAAGGTCCCCGCCCAGAGAGTCATTAACCACTATGACCGGAAAGTCCTCCACATAAAGCTCGTGAATGGCCTCGGGACCCAGTTCCGGGTAGGCCAGCACCCGGCATTTTTTTATGCTCTGGGAGATAAGCGCCGCAGCCCCTCCCACTGCCGTGAAATATACTGATTTGTTCTGTTTTATGGCTTTGATCACTTCCGGAGTCCTTTTGCCCTTACCAATCATTCCCTTAAGGCCAAGCGACAATAGCCTCGGGGTATAGGCGTCCATTCTGCCGGCAGTGGTGGGGCCGGCAGAACCTATCACCATGCCCGGTTTGGTTGGAGATGGTCCCACGTAGTAAATTACATTCCCCCTAAGGTCGAAGGGCAGTGGCTCACCCCTGTCAAGGAGTTCCATCATTTTTTTGTGAGCGGCGTCTCGCGCTGTGTATAATATCCCGTTCAACAGGACCTTTTGACCAATTCTGAGATTTTCGACATTTTCATCTGCAAGTGGAGTGCTCAGTTTAATCTGGGGCAAGGTTGCATCACCTCCATCTTTTTAAAGTACTGCTTCCTTGTGTCTGGTCGAGTGGCAGTTAATGTTGACAGCCACAGGAAGGCTTGCTATGTGACAGGGGTATATCTCTACATGAACAGCCAGTGCGGTGGTTCTGCCACCCAGGCCCTGGGGGCCTATACCCAGCTTGTTGACGGCGTTCATGAGTTCTTTTTCTAGTTCCGCTATATCCGGAATGGGGCTGGGGCCTCCCAGTTTGCGCAATAGCGCCTCTTTGGCCAGAAGGGCGCATTTTTCAAAGGTTCCTCCTATACCTACGCCAACCACTATGGGAGGACAGGGATTGGGCCCGGCCGCCTTGACGGTTTCCAGAACAAATTTTTTCACTCCCTCAATGCCCTCGGAGGGTTTGAGCATTTTAATGGCGCTCATATTCTCACTGCCGCCGCCCTTTGGAGCCACCGTTATCTTGAGGTTTTCTCCCGGCACAATCTTAGTATGAATAACTGCCGGTGTGTTATCACCCGTGTTTTTCCTTAATAGAGGGTGATCAACCACCGATTTTCTGAGGTATCCCTCGGCATAGCCCTTTCTTACCCCCTCATTGACGGCATCATAAAGACCGCCTCCGGCAATTTGCAAATCCTGGCCCAGCTCCAGAAAGATCACCGCCACGCCGGTGTCCTGGCACATGGGCACTTTGTTTTCAGCGGCAATCTGGGCGTTCTGTATCAATTGCTTAAGTATTTCCTTGCCTGTCAGTGATGTCTCTTCGCCAAGTGTTTTATTAAAGGCATCTGTGATATCCTGTCCAAGGAAAAAGTTTGCTTCCATGCACAAACGGGCCACTGTTTCAGTTATTGCTCCCGCAGCTATTGTTTTAATGCTTAACACCTCCCCCATACAGTTGTAAAAAAAATGTTGCAAAATACATACCAAAGTAAAAGTCTTTAGATATAAAGTTTTTTCCAGTAACCACGATTATCTATTCTAAATATTATAATACAATAAAGATAAATTCTATATACAAAAATCCACAAATGGCAATAAAAAAGACCCCGCATTATTATAGGGTCTATAAAAGTATTAATATCTAAATTATAGAAGCAATCTAAAAATTATAATTTTGTAAATTGATTTAATTTTCAGGCCGTTCTTTTTTAAGCTTGTTGTAGAGTGTGGCCAGGGATATGTTCAGCGCCTGGGCCGCCCTTCTCTTCCCTTCCACGGTGTTGCCGAATTTTAAGAGGGCCTTTCTGATTAGAATCTGCTCCATCCGGTCAATGGGGATCAGGTCCATGTCTTTATCTGAAATGTTTTTAAACTGACTGACATGCAGAATAAGATTCTTTTTTGTTATTATATCATCGTCAACAGTGACCATGACCCTTTCCACAACGTTTTCCAGCTCCCGGACATTGCCCGGCCAGTCATAGCTGTACAGTGCCTCCTCAGCATCCCGGGAAAGACCTTTTACCTTTTTGCCCAGCTTCCGGTTGAGTTTTATTATAAGACTGTTGCTGAGCATGGAAAGGTCCTCCTTATGGTGCCGTAGGGGAGGAATGGTGATTTCCACAACATTAAGCCTGTAATACAGGTCTTCTCTGAATTTACCCTGCCTGATAAGGTCCCTGAGATTTCTGTTGGTGGCGGATATAACCCTTACGTCTACCTTTATGGTCTGGTTTCCCCCCACCCGTTCAAACTCCATCTCCTGAAGCACCCGGAGCAGCTTTCCCTGCAGGTTGAGGCTCATATCACCAATTTCATCAAGAAAAATAGTGCCTCCGTTAGCCAGCTCAAATTTACCAATTTTTGATTTTAGAGCCCCGGTGAAGGCCCCTTTGGCGTATCCGAAAAATTCGCTCTCCAGGAGGTTCTCCGGTATGGCGGCGCAGTTTACCTTAATAAATGGTTTTTCACGTCTGGGACTGGCGTGGTGAATGGCGTGTGCGAACAATTCCTTGCCGGTTCCGCTCTCTCCCAGGAGGAGCACGGTGGAATTTGACTTGGAAGATCTTTCGGCGAGGTTGATGGATTTCCTGAGCTCCGGGCTGGTTCCCAATATATCGTTAAATGAGTACTTGCTGGTGGTCACCTGCCCCAGTTTTTCTGAAAGATTTTCTATAAGGGAGGTTCTTTGCCTCAGTTCGTCCATAAGCTTCATTACATCGGTGAGGTGCTGAAAGACAACCACCCCGCCGGTAATCTTGCCATCCACGCTGATGGGGGCGGCGTTGGACACCACCTCGGAGTTGCTGCCTCCAACCTTGGTGCGGTGGCCGAATATATCCTTACCGGTCTTTATTACTGTGGCCAGGGCGCCTTCGGGAGAAACCTCAAATATATTCTTTCCTATCCGCTCATCCTCGGGGATTCCGGTTACCTTGGTAAAAGCTGGGTTTACATATATAATGTTCCCGTTTATATCAGCCACCTCGATGGCCTCGTGGACAGAGTTGAGAATTATAGTCAGCTCACTCTGTATTTTTTTAAACTCCAGAAGCTTTTCCTTTTCCTTTAGCACCAAGCTGACCAGGTCCAGGGCATTTTGGTCCACCACTGAAACCTTGGGGCCTACATGCTCTCTGATAAGGCTCTCTGATTTTTCATCAGTGCCGGCCAGTATTAAAATATCCATACCGCCGGACTTAAGGTTATCCAGATTAGCTATGACAGGAACATTTTCTCCATCAGGAAAGATAAGGTCCTCACTGTCTCCAACACAATACAGCCCTGTAATATCCACCTCTGGAACTGCCCTGAACATCAGGTAGATGTAATTGACTTTTTTCCCATTTCCGGCAATGGCCACTTTAATTTTTTGCACTTTAATCACCTAATATTGTTTTTTACTGACGTTTTTATTCGACAAAATATATTTCTATTCCTTCTAAAAAATATAAAAAAATTGCAAGGCTACGAACAGGTGTTTTATATCGTGTAAATATATGATATACTGATTATGTAAGTTTTGGAAAGGCTGGTGTTGCTGTTGGAAGAAATGCTTACTGACAGAGAAGCCTCCATTATGGAGTTTATAAAAAGCAGGGTAAAGGCAAAGGGATACCCTCCCTCAGTCAGGGAAATAGGACTTGCGGTGGGCTTAAAATCAAGTTCCACGGTGCATGGCTATCTTAAAAGGCTTGAAGATAAAGGCTATATACGCCGCGACCCCACCAAGCCCAGGGCGGTGGAGCTGATAGGCGGTCCGGGCCAGGTTGCCCCCGGTGATATCAATATTGTTCCCGTGCTGGGGCGGGTAGCTGCCGGGCAGCCTATACTGGCCGCTGAAAACCATGACTTTGCTCTTCCTCTGCCGGCCTCATACTTTGGTGACGGGGATTTTTTCATGCTGACTGTGCGCGGCAGCAGTATGATTGAGGCAGGTATCCAGGAAGGGGACCTGGTGGTGGTCAGGCAGCAGCCCAGCGCTAATAACGGCGATATAGTGGTGGCCATGATAGAAGATGAGGCCACTGTAAAAAGATTTTTCAGGGAAAGCGACCATATCAGGCTGCAGCCCGAGAACCATACTATGGAGCCCATACTGGCCAGGGATGTTTCCATACTTGGCAAGGTGGTGGGACTGCTGCGACGATACTAGGGAATGGGGACACACCTGCAGAAGATAGTGCATTCCTTTGCAGACAGGAATGTCCCCGATTGGGAGAATGGGTACACACCTCTACCTCATGAGCGAGGAATGCCCGGAATTCTGGATTCTGAATTCCGACCGCAGAGGTATTTCAGAATTAGCCATAAAGACCTCTCTTTACGAGAGGTCTTTATACTTTATTTGTGCATAAGCTCCCTGGGTATGTAGGTGGATATGCCGGGCCACAGCACGAAAATTACCAGCGCAACCAGCAGTATCAATATAAAGGGCAGTACACCCCTTATAACCTCCTCCAGCTTCTCCCTGGCCATGGCGCTGACCACAAAGAGATTTAGCCCCACCGGAGGTGTAATCATGGCCAGTTCCATGTTTACCGTCATGACTACCGCAAACTGCACAATGTCAATGTCAAGGTGGTATATAATGGGCAGCAGCAGGGGCAGTGTGATCAGTGTTATGGATACCGCCTCCAGGAAGGTGCCCATGACAAAGAACATAATGTTGGTGGCGAAGAAGAACATGTATCTGTTCATGTTGCTGTCGGCTATCCACTCGGCCACCTGCTGGGGCACCTGGTTGGCCGTGAGATACAGGGAGAACAGCATGGCTGCTGATATAATAAGGTATATCATGGAGGAAATGTTTATTGATTCCCTCAGTATTTCCCTCACGCTGGAAAGCTTAAGCTCCCTGTAAATAAATATTGAAACTATGATGGTATAGAATACCGAGAGCACCGCTGCCTCGGTGGGAGTCACCACTCCGGCATAAATGCTGCCCAGTATGAAAAAAGGCAGCAGTCCTCCGGGAATGGCCTTTATGGTGGCCTTTATGCGCTCATTCCAGTTGGCCTTGGGGGCCCGTCCATAATTGTTTTTTATAGAATATATAACGGCACTGACTACCAGCAGCAGGGCCAGGAATATTCCAGGTAGAAGGCCGCCCATGAAAAGATCGCCTATGGAGACCTCAGCGGTGACACCGAATATAACCATGGTGACACTGGGGGGGATGAGTATGCCCAGTGTTCCGGCGGCGGCTATAAGACCCATGGCATAGCGTTTTGGATAACCGCCCTCGATAAGGGCCGGCAGCATTATGGCCCCGATGGCGGCGGCTGTGGCCGGGCTGGACCCGGATATGGCGGCGAATATTGAGCAGGCCGCTATGGTAACCACGGCCAGGCCCCCGGGAAGGTGGCCGAACCAGGCTTTCAGAGCGTCTATAAGGTACTTGGATATACCCCCGTAGGACATCACCACGCCAGCAAACACAAAGGCCGGTATGGCCAGCAGGGGGGGTGAGAGAAGGGACGCGAACATCCTCTGGGCCATCATGTACATGGTAAAGTCAGAGGTGGTGGCCAGAACAATCAGGGCGGCCACAGCGAGGCTTATGGCTATGGGCACATTCACCAGGAACAGTGCTACGAATATTAGAAATAAAACTGCAGTTTCCATTTAGTGGTGCCCCCCTTTGGCTTCTATCTCATGCCACTCTTTCCCGCCGTTCTTAAAAATGAGCACCAGCTTGTCAATGAAGCGGATACCGAACAGCAGCCCGCTGATAGGCATGATCATATTTACAATCCACAGGGGGAACTGGCTGTCTGCCGATCTTTGCCCCGACTCTATATAGTTGTTGACCAGCTGAAAGCCGTAATAGGTGTAAAAAATTGCAAAGGCCAGGCCAACGGAGTTGGAGAACATGCTGACATATCTTTTTATCTTTGCGCTGAGCGCGTTATAAAGCATGTCTACCTTTATGTGGTGGTTGTTTCTTAAGGCTACCGCCACTCCGGCCAGTATACCCCAGACAATGAAGTACACTGAAAATTCATCCAGCAGTGACTGGGGCCGGCCCCAAAAATATCTGAGTACAACATTAATAAAAATCATAGAAAGGCCTATGAAAAGCATCAGCCCGGAAAAATAGTCCTCAAAGGCATCGTAAAAATCTCTAAACCCTTTCAGCATAACCAGCCCCTTATCAGGTGATGTTATTCGGGGGCGGGCTCCTGTGGAGCCCGCCCCCGTTGTTTTACTTACTTGCTGTTCCTGGCGGCCTCAATGTAATCTTTGCCTATAACATCTGTATACTTGTCATATACCGGCTGCATAGCCTTTTCAAAGGCAGCCCTGTCGGCGTCGGTCAGGGTGTAGAACTCAAGCTTGCCGCTGTTCTTTAAGGTTTCAAGACTCTTGGCGTTTAGTTCGTCGGCCAGTGTTCTTTCATAGGCGCTGGCTTCCTTCATGGCATCACTGAACAGCTTTTGCTGATCCGGAGTCATGCTGTCCCAGAACTTGGTGTTGGTAAGCACCACATAGTCCAGGCGTCCGTGGCTGGAGACGGTCATGTACTTTTGCACCTCGGCGTATTTCTGGGTGTCTATGTTGTTGTAGGTGTTTTCCTGTCCGTCAACTGTCTTGTTGTTAAGTGCCTGGTATACCTCACCGAAGGCCATGGTCTGGGAGCCTGCGCCCAGCGCCTTGAACTGTTCGTCCAGCACGCCGCCGCTCTGTGTGCGGAATTTCAGGCCTTTAAAGTCGTCCGGAGTTTTAAGAGGCTTTTTGGAGTTGGTGAAGTGCTTGGAGCCGTTGGGCCACCAGCCCAGTCCCAGCATGCCCTGGGGCTTTAAGGTATTCATAAGCTCCTGGCCCTTGGGGCCGTCATAGAAGTTGTAGGCAGCCTGGTCGCTCTTGAAAAGAAACGGCATATCAACCAGCTGGAACGCAGGAACAAAGCCCACCAGCTTGGTCACCGAGGGAGCGATAAGCTGCACGTTGTTGGCCTTTAATGCCTCAAGCTCTTCCTTGTCGCCATAAAGCTGAGAGGAAGGGAATACTTTAACTTCAAACTGTCCTGATTTCTCAAGAACTTCTTTAAATTTCAGCGCAGCCTGGCCCTTGGGAGTAGTCTCAGCCACAACGTGAGAGAACTTTACGGATATTTTACTTGCCGCCGCATCTTTCTTTTCTCCGCCCCCGCAGCCTGCCGCCGCCACTACCAGAAGCAGTGACATGGCCAGTACGAGTACTTTTTTAATTAGTCCAGTTTTCATAGAAATCCCCCTTTAAAATAGTTTTAATAGATCCACTCAGTTCCGGTTGACCCACCTCCGTTTATATTAATTTATTGGCCTGTCTTATTTATAATCTCACCGGCCAGATCCGGTCCTGCTATCTCAATAAGTTTTTTATCGACGCTCTTTAATGCATTTTTCCACTCTTCCCTCTCCACGGGGGTCTGCACATGTATTTCAATTTTACCGGAATTGCGTAATTTTTCCATGTCACGGTTATTTATAATGCTGGCCTGCTCCATTTCCCACAGGGATACCTCTTTCATTGTCTCCTGGATAATATTCCGAACATCAGGGGGTAGCTCACTCCAAAAATCCTGGCTTGTGATCACAGAGTAGCCGAGAAAGCCATGGTTGCTTACCGTAAGGTACGGCTGGGTTTCGTAAAACTTCTGGGAGACTATGTTTGAGGTGGTGTTCTCCTGCCCGTCAATAGCGCTGGAAGAAAGAGCCTGGTACACCTCATTGAATTGCATTTTTACCGGTATCGCTCCCAGCCTGGAAAACTGTTCCTCTAAAATGGCGCTGTTGATCATTATGCGGAATCTTAGATCTTTGAAATCATTCGGGTGAATGATGGGCCTTTCCCTGCTGGTAATCTGCTTAAAGCCGTTGTACCAGAAGGCCAGGGGCTGAATCCCCCCCTTTTCAAGGTCCTCGTAAAGACTGCTGCCTATTTTGCCTTCCATGGAGCGGTTTATATCAGCAAAGCTTTCAAAGGCATAGGGCATGTCAAAAATCTGCCAGCGGGGGAACATGTCCCCCAGCTTGGAGGTGGAGGGGGCAATAATTTGCACCGCCCCGCTAAGGAGAGCCTGGATTTCCTCACCGTCTCTGTACAGGGTGGAGTTGGGAAACACTTGCACCTCAACCCTGCCGCCGGTGCGATGGTTTACCAGATCGGCAAATCTTTTGGCGGCCAGTCCCTTGGGGGTGTCCTCAGATACCACGTGGGAGAATTTTATAACAATTTTTTCTTTTGGGCTTACCTGTTCCCAGTCGTTTAGCTGTTCCGTGCAGCCGGACAGTGCTGTCAGCAGGAACAGGGCCGCCAGGGCCAGCTTTAATTGCTTAAAAAGTTTCATGTTGTTGCACCGGGAGTTTTTTGTAATTTTTTATTACTGCATTTATTCAATATATTCAGATAATACATCAAATGAATTCTATAACTATTAAGGCGTATACGCAATATAATGGTTATATTGTTATTTTTGGTCTTTTTGGTCACCGTATACTGTACCTTTTTAGCGGCCTGCCTACAGATCCGTATTGCTGATCCACGGTTACCCTGCCAATCTCATCAAGGTACTCAAGGTATCTCCTGGCAGTAACCCGGGCCAGTCCCAGCCCTTCGGCAACCTCCTCGGCGGACATAGCCTGGGGTGATTTGATCATGTACAGCAAAACCTGCTTCATGGTGATGCTGTTAAGTCCCTTGGGTACATCCTCTATTTCGTTATCACTGGCAGTGTCTGAATAATGGCCGGCCTTAAGCCGGTCGATATCGGTCTGGTTAAGGGAAATTAGGGAATTGAGCTTCTGTCGCATGGTGGAGTAGCTTTCCAGGGCCATCTGGAGCCTTTTTAATTTAAAGGGCTTGACAATAAAGTCCACCGCCCCGTACCGGAAGGCCCCCTGTATGGTTTCAGCGTCATGGGCTGCTGTGACTAAAATGGCGTCTGTATTGATCATGAGCCTTCTAAGCTCCTGAAGAAGGCTTATGCCGTCCTGATCCGGAAGAAATACATCTATAAGGGCCAGGTCCGGATTAATTGATGTGGCCATTTCAATACCTTCCCGGGCGGTTCCGGCAGTACCACAGACCTGAAAGCCGGGCACGGAATTGACAAATTTGCTGTTCACCTCAGCCACCATGGGATCATCTTCAATTATCAGCACGTTTATAGTGTTCATTCGAATTCACCTGCCCTGCTTAATTGTCTAAAATGGAATATTTATTTCAAATACTGTTCCCCCTTCGGGAGGACATTCCACAAAAATTGACCCTCCGGCAGCCTTAACATGCTCCTTCACTATATACAGCCCCAGGCCGTGACCGGCCTCACTTTTGGTGCTGAAGCCATTCTTAAAAATACATTCCCGTATCGGCACGGGAATGCCCGGGCCGGAATCCCGGACAATAATATTAATAAGGCGGTTTCTGTCAGATATATACAGGTATATGTTTTTCTCCTCTCCGGTGCTGCTCTTCAGGGCGTGTATGGCGTTTTCCAGAAGGTTTCCCATTATTACCACCAGGGCATTGCTGTCCAGCTTACCGGGAAGCCTGGACAGCAATGAGTCCGGGTCTATAGTCATGTTGGCCCTAATCTCCCTGGCCCGGCTGTATTTACCCAGTATCAGCCCGGCGATGCTGTTGTCTTTAATACGCCTGGTCAGGAATGTGGTTATGTTCTGCTGCTCCTCGGTGACATCAAATACGTATTCCAGGGCATCGCTGTGCTGCTTTAGCTGAATAAGCCCGGCAATGGTATGCAGCCTGTTCAGGTGCTCGTGGTTCTGCACCCGCAGAGCCTCCACGAAGGCCTTAACCCCTGTAAGCTCTTCGGCCAGGCGGTGGATTTCTGTCCTGTCCCGGAAGGTGGCTACCGCTCCCACCACCACCCCGCTTACCCTTACCGGTACACGGTTGGTTATTATGACTACATTGTTTATCAGCCTTTCCTGGTTATACTCAGGCTCACCGGATTCCAGCACCCTGGGCAGTGAGCTGTCAGCTATCACATCGGTTATTATCCGGCCTGTATGGCTGTTATCGCCCAATCCCAGTATTCTGATGGCTGCTGCATTTAATACCGTTATTCTACACTGGCTGTCAATAGCAATAATACCTTCCCCCAGTGCTTGGAATAGGGCTATTCTCTCCTCCAAAAGAGTGGCTATTTCTTCGGGCTCCATTCTGAACATGGCTTTTTTTATTCTCCGGGCCAGGAATATTGACCCCAAAAAGCCCAGCATCGAGCATAAAAGGAATACCAGGAACACTTCAAGGCGTATGGAATGGTATATACTGACCGGAGTTGGGGTGAGAATCCCCACCGCCACCACCCCCACCTGCCTGGTGCCGTCATCAATCTTAACGGGCACCAGCGCCCTTATGGATGGTCCCAGCACCCCCCTTGCCGGGGAGATTATTTCCTGGTCGGACAGGGCCGGGGCCAGGTCTTCTCCGGTGAAGGGCTTTCCTATGCGGTCGGCCACCGGGTGGGAATATCTTAATCCATTCATGCCCACCACCACTATATACTCAGTTCCGGTGGCCACCCTGGTTTTTTCAGCAATTGGCTGAATTATCTTCCAGCCCTCAGGATTTTCAATGTTATCCTGTATGGGCGGCATTTGTGCCATTGTCCTGGCGATGGCCAGAGCCCTCATGCCCATTTCGTTTTCCATGGTGTCGGCTACTCTTTTTACCATGACCAGGCCGCCCACCAGTATTACCAGAAGGACAGAAAAAAAAGACAGAATAACTATTTTAGTGCTTAATTTCAGATTATTGCCAACCTTAAACATAACCACACCAATACTGTTTTTTTATAAAATTCTACTTTTTTGGCCAGCATCCCTCCTTTACATAAAAAAACCGCCGTTAACGGCGGCACGCCTCTATTTACCTTATGGGGCGTGCCCGATTCATTCTGAATTCTGGATTCTGGATTCTGAATTCAGACCGCAAAGAATTTCAGTATAAGTACTTTAAGGTAGCATTGAGGCCGCCTTTATTACCGCCAGCCTGCTGTAATAGCGGGAAAGACCTCCCTGCAGGTATACAGCGTAGGGCTCCCTTATGGGGGCGTCGGCGCTTAGCTCAAGAGATGCCCCCTGCACAAAGGTGCCTGCGGCCATTATAACTCTGTGATCATATCCCGGCATGTCCCAAGGCTCGGGAGCGGCCATTGAGTCCACCGGGGAGGCTGATTGAATCCCCCGGCAGAATTTGATCACCCTGTCCTCAGAGCCCAGCACCACTGCCTGTATTATATCGGTTCGGGGCTCGCTGTAGTATGGTATGGCGGGGTAGCCCAGCCTTTCAAAAAACCTGGCGGCAAATATGGCCCCGTGCAGTGCCTCGGCCACAATCCTGGGGGCGATATAAAGTCCCTGATAAAGAAGTCTGATGTAACCCTGGGAGGGACCTATTTCTGCTCCCACACCCGGGGCGGTCCACCTGTTGGCGGCCATGCGCACTAAATCCTCTTTACCGGCCAGATAGCCTCCAGAGGGCGCCAGGCCCCCGCCGGGATTTTTTATAAGGGACCCGGCTATAATATCAGCCCCGGCCTCTATGGGCTCCCTTTCTTCCACGAACTCACCATAGCAGTTATCTACAAAAATGATCAGGTCCTGCTTGCATTTCCTCAGAAAAGCAATCAATGCGGCAATCATTTCTATGCTGAAGGAGGGCCTCAGTGAATATCCCCTGGACCTTTGTATATAGATCATCTTAGTGCTTCCGGTGATAGCTTTTTTAATGCCCTCATAGTCGGGCAGGCCGCTCTCTAAAAGCTCCACCTGCCGGTAGGAAATACCCAGGTCCTTTAGTGAGCCGGGCTCCCGGCCGCTGATGCCAATCATCTTTAACAGTGTGTCGTAGGGGGTGCCCTGCACCGACAGAAGCTCGTCACCCGGCCTTAATATTCCAAAAAGGCAGAGGGCTATGGCATGGGTGCCGCTTATAATCTGGCCCCTGACCAGAGAGGACTGGGACTTGAAAATACCGGCATACAGTTCTTCCAGCTTGTCCCTGGCCGAGTCGTTATAGCCGTAACCGGTTGAACCCTTAAGGTTATAATCGGTTACGCCCAATTCTATAAACTGGTCCAGCACCTTTTTATGGCTGGAGTATGCTTTTTTCTCAACCTCACGGCAAATACCGGCTATCTCTTTCTCCACTTCATCAGCCAGACTGTACAGCAGTCTCTCAGAAGAAATAACTAACACCACACTTTCTATGCTCATGGGCATTGCTCTCTGGTCGGAAATACACCTTCGGCCTACATCTCCTCCCATGCCCCGGCCATATCTTCCCTGTTTATTGTCATTAGGTCTTCCCTGGTCAGCTCTTTTTTTTCTATCAGCCTTACCGCCTGGGTGCGCATGGACCGCTCGATAAGGTTTCTTACCAGGCGCGCATTGCCGTTATGCTGGTGTTTTTGGGCCTTCATCTCAATAATAAGCCTCAGCTCGTCCCTGGCCGGGACCGAGAGCCCATACTGCCTCTCCTTTAACATCTTGTCGGCAATATCGATCAGCTGGCCGGTGGTGTAGTCTGGAAAGGTAAGCTGAATAGGAAACCTGGACCTTAGGCCGGGGTTGGTTTCCAAAAACCAGATCATTTCGTCATTATACCCGGCCAGTATCAGTATAAAGGTGTCCCTTCCGTCCTCCATGCCCTTGCAGAGGCAGTCAATGGCCTCTTTTCCAAAATCCTTCTCCCCGCCCCTGGCCAGTGAATAGGCCTCATCAATAAA
The DNA here is from genome assembly GCA_000802095.1 of Peptococcaceae bacterium BICA1-7. Taxonomy (GTDB): domain Bacteria; phylum Bacillota; class Desulfotomaculia; order Desulfotomaculales; family Desulfocucumaceae; genus BRHc4a. Next base: position 30,932 of record JUEB01000026.1, read on the forward strand.
CAGTATCCCTCCCTGGGCCTTCTTAATCTGCTCTTTTGTTTTCTGCGCTGTATGACCAATATATTCACCCACTATATCTGCTCTTTCGGTTTCCAGCACATGGCCTTTCTGAAGTACTCCCAATTCTTTGAAAAGCTTGCCTATTATCCTTGCCACCGTGGTTTTTCCGGTGCCTGGGTTGCCCTTGAAGATCATGTGCAGCACTGTGCTGTCCCAGATCAAGTCCTCTTTCTGTCTTTTCTTTTGGATCTCCACAAAGGCGTATATTTCCCTGACAAGAGACTTTACTTTTTCCAGCCCGATAAGAGAGTTCAGCTCGCCGAACACCTCTTCCACGCTGCCTGTCCCCTTGCGTTCAGAGGATGAGGGGCTTTTTTCAGCTGACCTGGGATGCTGACCCGGTCTTCTGCTGCCCGGAAAGAAATTCCTATCCTGGGGTGACAGGGGAGGTCTTTGACGTATGTTTACTCTCAAGCCGGCACCTCCCAATAATTATATCAATTATCTATACGCGATTGCGCTGGAGTGTTTTACTCTGCCGGCCTATATTTTTTATTTTAATACATGGAAAAAAAAGAAAAGTCTCCCATTTAAGAGAGACCCTTTCAAGTCTTGTTTTATTATAAAGGCTTTACTTCGGAAAATGAGGTGTTTACCGGACGCAGTGGGCTAATTGTCGAAATGGCGTGTTTGTATACCATCATCTGCTTTCCGTCACTCTCAAGAATAACGGTAAAATTATCAAACCCTTTGACCATCCCTTTTAGCTGAAAGCCATTGACAAGAAAGATGGTTACCGGTATGTTTTCTTTTCTTACCTGATTTAAAAACGCATCCTGCAGGTTTATTTGTGTTTTAGTCATCGGGGTCCCTCCGTTGGTATTTTTTTCTACTTTAATTCATTCGACGCAGGTTTGAATACTCCTTCTACCTCAGAGGTAATTTCTGCCGCAACATCTGAGGGCTCCCTGCCATTAACGTCAATCCACCTTATGCGGTGATCCCTTCTAAACCAGGTAAGCTGTCTTTTGGCGAAGTTCCTGGTTCTTTTTTTAAGGAGCTCTACTGCCTCTTCCAGTGTAATAATTCCACTAAGATAAAGTATTATTTCTTTATAGCCCAGCCCCTGCATGGATGTGAGCTTTTCAGAATAGCCCCTTTCCAGGAGGCCTCTGACCTCATCCACCAGGCCGTGATCAATCATTCTGTCAACTCGTTTTTCTATCCGGGCATATAATTCCACTCTATCCATTACCAGGCCGAATATCATTAGCCCCTCACGGTCCTGGCAGCGACTGCCGGAACTGGCTGAGATGGTCTGTCCGGTTAAGTAATACACCTCCAGGGCGCGAATTACCCTTTTAACGTCATTTGCGTGAAGGCGGGACGCTGTTTGGGGGTCAATCTGACCAAGTCTTTCATGAAGAGCGTTCCTCCCTATGGCCTCACACTCTTTTTGCAGCCTCAGGCGCAACTCAGGATCCATGCCGGCCTCACTGAAGCTGTAGCCGTCCACTACTGCTTTCACATAAAGCCCTGTTCCTCCCACCAGAAGGGGCAGTTTCCGCCTTTTCAATATGTCTTCCCAGATATCATCCACCTGTTTGCTGTAGATGGCCACATTATATTCTTCATCAGGGTCAGCCACATCTATCATGTGATGGGCAACTCCGCCCCTCTCATCTATAGTGGGCTTGGCGGTGCCGATGTCCATGTGCCGGTATACCAGCATAGAGTCCGCCGATATAATCTCGGCCCCGAGCTTTTGGGCCGCTATTACCGATACATCTGTTTTTCCGGTGGCGGTGGGACCTACAATGGCCAGGAGAGGGGCTGCCTTATCAGAGCAGGGGTTTATATCTACCACCCCCTTTCTCAACTACACCATATGCCACAGGGGAGTATTTACCGCCTGTTATTCTGTTAAAGCCCAGGCGGGTAAGCTCCGGGCCGTTTCTCAGTTCCTTGACCACCACCCGGCGCCTGGCAACCCTCAGCGCCTCCTCTATGGCCTCCGGTGAAAGAGGGGATTTGTCCGTAAGAGGCCTCATTGCGTCTATGGCGCTGGATTTATGGCCGGGAATCCTGAACATGGGATCGAAATATACAATGTCCACCGACTGATCAGGCTGGTTTTTTAAAAAGTGGTTGTAGTCGTCACATATTACCTTGATTCTGCGCATGGCCCCTTTGAGTCCCTGGCTGATACCACCACTATAACTGGCCAGGCCCTCCCTTACGATGAGGCTTAAAACAGGAGAGCGCTCTATACCGATCACTTTTCCGGCGCTATTCGCAAAAGATGTCACTATGGCATCTGATCCCAGCCCCAGGGTACAGTCAAGCACCGTGCACCCGGGAATAAGATCCAGAGCTTTAATCATTTGGTCAGTTTTCCCATTCAGTATTTCATTTATACGCAGTTTGGCCATGCCGGGATGGAAAAAAAATTCTCCCCCCGGATAGCTGTATGTTATTTTTTCCCTGCTGACAATTACAATTCCCTTCAGGGAGTGTTTTTCGATCAGCTTTCCGATGCCGGTATTATTCCTTGGGCAAAGTGGTAAATTGAGTGTACGGCTTATTTCCCCGGCCTTTTTGCATTCTTCGGCGCTTTCCGCCAGAGTTGTGGTTACTGCTATCATTTTTAGTTTCACCAGCTGTTCAGGTTCTTTTAAAGCGGCTTTTCAGTTCCTGCTCGCCTATAGCTATTATGGTGGGCCTTCCGTGGGGACAGGTGTAGGGCGCTTCGGCCTTCTTCAGTTGCTCTATTAATGCCCGGGCCTCCTCTATGGTAGAGCGGGTGCCTGACTTGACAGCCTCCCGGCAGGCCGCCGAGGCGGCAAGTTTTTTTACCATATCCTCCCTTTGTATTTTTCTTCCCGATTCAATAATATATTCCAGAAGGCCCCTTATTATTTCTTCAGCTGACTGCCGGGACAGGCCGGAGGGTATCTCTCTTATTATAATAGAGCCCGGTTCCAGCCCTTCCAGGCTGATGCCCAGGGAGGAAAAGTATTCGGTAAATTCTTCAGCCGCCCTGTATTCATGTGGGCTTACGCTTAAAGCCAGGGGAACCAGGAGTATTTGCACGTCAACACTTTCCCCTGCCAGTGTTTTTAAAAATTTTTCATATAGAATTCTTTCGTGGGCGGCGTGATGATCTATTATAAGCAGGCCCCTGGCGCTTCCCGCCAGTATGTAGGTGGGGGGCAGAAAACCTATGGGGTAGGCGCTGTCAAAAAAGTATTCAGCGCCAGGACCTGACTGACCACAATCCCTGACAGAATTGGTCAAGGTGTCAGTGCCTGCCGTGTGAGGCCGGGACTGAGGGGTGTCAGGGGCTGTAAGGCTGCCCTGGGTAAGGGTTTCCCGGGCTGTCACCGGACCTCTTTCAAATAGTTTAAAATGGGCTGTATTTAAAGGCCGGTACTCATGGTGGTAAGCAGTTATTTCTTTCGTCTCGTCAAGGCCGGGAATTACCCTTTCGGTCCTGAGGGTGGCGGTAACTGTTCTTCGGACAAGATTAAAAAGACCGGACTCACCGGATACCCGCACCACCATTTTGGAAGGGTGCACGTTGACATCAAGTATTTCCGGAGATATTTCAATATATATTAGGGCGATGGGAAAGCGCCCGTGGGGAATCAGTGTTCCGTAGCCCTCTATGATTGCTGTGCTGATCAGGTAATTCCTGACGTACCTTCCGTTTATAATGACGGTTATATTGCGCCTGGTGCTCCTGCTGAGAGAGGGGGGGCAGACATAGCCACGCACGGCCATGGAGTCTTCTTCACGTTCCTCCAGCCTGATTAGATTTCTGGCTGTCTCAGCCCCGTAAACAGCTGACAGGGCATCCACGGCATTTCCTGTGCCCGGTGTATGAAAGGATGTTCTGCCCTCGCTGACAAACTTTATGGAGACATCGGGCCTGGTCAGGGCGAGCCTTGACATTATATCGGAAATTTGTCCGGCCTCGGTGGATTTTGTTTTCATGTACTTTAGCCTGGCCGGTGTATTGAAGAAAAGGTCGGTAACAGTTATGGAGGTCCCCGGAGGGCACCCCACCGGAGTTTGGGATAATAGACGGCCGCCCTCCATTACCAGCCTTGTGCCGCTGTCACTTTCGGGCGACCGGGTAACCATTTCTATTTTACTTACTGAGGCTATGCTGGGCAGTGCCTCGCCGCGAAATCCCAGTGAACAGATGTTTTCTATATCGGCCAGGCTCTTTATCTTGCTGGTGGCGTGCCTTTGGAAGGCTATGGCCGAGTCGGACTCATCCATGCCGGAGCCGTTGTCAATAACCCTGATCAGCTGCATGCCGCCGCCTTTTATTTCTACTATAATCCTGGTTGATCCGGCATCTAAAGAGTTTTCCACCAGTTCCTTAACAACTGACGAGGGCCTTTCCACCACTTCCCCTGCGGCTATCTGATTGGCGGTGGCCTCGTCAAGAACTCTAATCCTGGGCAAATTACTACACCCCCGGTCTGGGCCCTTCAGACTTCCACTCCTGACCCTTGTTAATATCATAGGAAAGGCAGGTGTCGGTGGATTTATCCTGCATTTTTACAAAGTCGAAGCCTTTTTTATTCTTAACGGCCTCCTCGTATAGATCATAGGCCTCGGTATGGCACTCCTGGCAGGCATTAAACGGTATGGACAGGGCAAATACCCTGGCGGTTTGACCGTAGCCTCTGTCCGCCCGGGACTCAATAATCATGTAGCCAGGGCAGCTTCCACAGAGCCGCACCTTTTCAAACTGTTCTTCTTCAATATAGTCGGTGTCATAATATATTTGCTTTTTACGCTGGTAGAATTTACCGGTTCCAAATATCTTTTCTATATCGGTTTTATCCCTGCGGCTCCAGATGTCCAGAAGCCCCTCCACAGTTTTCTGCACCTGGGCAAACCGATCGGGATTCTCTTTAAAATTGAAGGAATCTATGTCGGGCTCCCTGACGTTTGAATAATCTATTCCTGCCAGGGCCATCAGTATGGACATGTTGATATAGGGCAAGGCGGTTTCAATGGCATAGCCGCCCTCCAAAACCGCCAGGTGGGGGTTTAGCTTTCTGGTAAATTCAGCATATCCCCGGGCTGTAAATTTCATGCTGCCCAGAGGGTCGGTGTAATGGTTGTCCTGCCCTGCCGAGTTTATTATAAAGTCAGGCTTGAAATCATTTATCAGCGGCAATACCAGGTTGTCGGTGATGTAGTGAAAGGTGTTGTCGGTCATTCCCGGGGGCAGAGGTATATTGATGGTGGTAGCATAGGCCTGGGGACCTCCCAGCTCGTGTGCGAAGCCTGTGCCCGGGAAAATGGTGCGGCCGTCCTGGTGAAAAGAAATAAAAAGTACATCAGGGTCATGGTAGAAGATCTCCTGGGTGCCATCTCCATGGTGAACATCGGAGTCAACTATGGCTACCCTGCGGATCCCATACTGCCTTCTCAGGTAGTCCACCAGCACCGCCTCATTGTTTATGTTGCAGAAGCCCCTGTTTCCATGTACCACTCTCATGGCATGGTGTCCCGGGGGCCTTACTATTGAAAAGCCGTTTTTAATTTCTCCCTGTATGATGCTGTCCCCCAGAGAAAGGGTGGCCCCCGCCGCAATAAGGTGCGCCTCGGTAACCTGGCTCTGCACTCTGGGCACACAGAAGTGAACCCTGGCGATATCATGAATAGTGGCCAGCTTGGGAGGGTACTCGGCAATCTGGGGCAGGTCCATAAGGCCCTCCTCAAAAATCTGGTCCCGGGTGTACAAAAGCCTTTCTTCTCTCTCGGGATGGGTCGGGGATATGGCCCAGTCAAAGGCCGGGAAGAATATAACACCGGTTTTTTTACTTTTCAATGTTTCCCCCCCCTGTGCCAATATAGTGGAGAATTCCGCGTTTTGTCTGAACCGAAACGTCTATAAGCTTGCCTGAGGTGACCCAGTCTCGGACCATGTTGAATACTTCCCTGCGGGTTACTTCCACCTCTCCTATATCATTTTCCAGTCCGTATTTTGTAGCTCGTTTAAGAAGCCACTTTTCGGCCAGCTGCAAAGCTTTATCCTCATTAAAGGATTTATCCTCTATGGGTCCCTGGTAGCCCTCTTCCAAAAGGGTGTAGATGCCCTGCTCCGTGTCCGCCCTGAGGCTTACCTGCAGGGTCGGCCTGGCCACGGCGGCGCCTATGGCATTGGCCACCCTGGCGTAAGGGGGTATCACAGGGTAGCAGTCCAGTGTTGCCGCAATCATGGTCATAAAACCGGAGGCGGCTCCCCCTACCCCCACTACGGTATTGGGGCGGACTTTCTTTTTCTGCAGAACTTCCCAAACCCTGTAGGCCGGCTCCTGCTCCCATTTCTCAAACATATTTTTAATTTCGCTGGTAATGGTATCATTAACCAGCATCATTATTCTGGCGGCAACTTCCCAGGTCTCTATACCCAGGGGGTCGCCCAGTATTTTCATGGCCTCCCGGGCCTTTTTCATATCTCCCAGCTTGGTAAGGCCCAGCACCTTCAGAGCATCGGTGGGGGTGGGCATGGGACCTCCCATGCAGTAAGGAGGGCCTACCCTCTCGGATAAAAGTATAAGCTCTTTGCCCACGGACTCCACCACACTGTCTCCCCCCACGGGAACAGATTTTACAGCCAGGGCGTTGATATGGGTCATGTGTCCGAATACATCGGCCCCTTTGGAGGCAAGCAGAGGCTGTCCTCCAAGTATAAGGGCCAGGTCGGTGGTGGTTCCTCCTATATCCACTATGACAGCGGTCTCTCCAGGTGGAATAAGGGCCTGCACCCCAAGTATGCTGGCCGCCGGCCCGCTAAAAATTGTTTCCACCGGGGATGACAGCGATGATTTAAGGGGCATGGTTCCCCCGTCGGCCTTCAGTATATAGACAGGGCAGTTTATATCCCGGCTGTTTAAGGCTACCAGCACTGACTGCACAAAAAACTGATATTTATCCCTGGTGGCGCAGTTCAGCAGAGTAGACATCACCCTTCTGGGGAAATTAAGCTGTCCGGCCACCTCGTGGCCCATTTCCACCTGCCAGTCTATATGGGACTCCTGTATCCTCCGGCATACTTCTTTTTCATGCTTATTATTCCGGGAGCTGAATTTTCCCACCACGGCAACTTTTTTATATTTAAGCCCGGCCAGTGTGCGTATGGATGAATCTATATCGCCTTTAGGAACAGGTACTACTTCCCTGCCCCGGTAGTCGATAACACCCCCCACCAGACAGGACTCTGTGTCAAATCTGTAATGGCTGTGATTAAGTCCCGGCCCCGGGAGCAGAATGAGTCCCACAGGGTCGTATTTTTTTTCTGCTATCAGGTTGGTAATCATGGTGGTGCTCAGCACAACCCTTTCAATCAGATCGGGCGGAACACCCCTCATAATGGCGTCGAATGCCTCCAGCAGGGAATTTAGCAGGTCTTCCCGGGTGGGAACTTTTGTCCAGGACTTTACCTGCCCCTTTTCCAGAAGCACCGCATCGGTGTATGTTCCTCCTACATCCAGTCCGATATACAACCCTTCCACCCCCTATTTTTTGGGAGAGATTATATAATCAAAGCAATGACTTTAGTTCCGCCAGTATGTTCAGAGCGGCTAAAGGCGTAGTGTTGGATGTGTCCACAGCTTTTATGCGGGCGATTATTTCTTTGGCCGCCCCGTTATCTTCCTCTATTGGACCACAGTTACCTTCAGCTGCTGCCGCTACCTCCTGAATGCTCTCCCTGGAGCACTCAAGGCTGTCCAGTATCTCCCTGGCCCGGGCTGTAACCTCAGGCGGCAGGCCTGCCAGAGCGGCCACATGAATGCCATAGCTCCGGTCAGCCTTACCAGGGACCACCTTCCTTAAAAAGATTATTTTCTGATCCTGCTCCTTCACCGAGACGGTATAATTTTTTATTCCCTCCAGAGCCTCCAGATCGGTAAGTTCGTGGTAGTGTGTGGAAAAAAGAGTTCTTGATTTTAAATTCTTTACTATGTATTCCACCAGCGACCTGGCAATGCTTATGCCGTCATAGGTGCTGGTGCCCCTGCCCACCTCGTCCATAAGCACCAGGCTTTTATCGGTGGCACCGGCAACTATATTTTTGCACTCCATCATTTCGACCATGAAGGTGCTCTGCCCCCCGGCAAGGTCGTCAGATGCTCCAATGCGGGTGTAAACCCTGTCCACAACACCTATTACAGACTCCTGGGCAGGCACAAAGCTCCCCATCTGGGCCATTATCACAAGCAGGGCCACCTGTCGCATGTAGGTGCTTTTCCCGGCCATATTGGGGCCTGTTAATAACACAACATTGTTTTGCGGGCTCAGATCGGTGTCATTGGGTACAAAGCTTCCGGCCCCCAGAACTTTCTCCACAACGGGGTGTCTTCCACCCTTGATAATTATTTCTTTAAGTTTAGTGATTCTAGGCCGATTGTAATTTTCCTCTACGGCAGCCTCTGCCAGTGAAAGAATTGCATCCAAAAAGGCAACGGAGGCAGAAGTTTTCTGAATCCTGTCTACTGCTGACGCCACCTTTTCCCTTATTTCACTAAATATAGTGTATTCCAGCTGGGTTAGCCTGTCTCCGGCGGTAAGTATCTGGTCTTCAAGCTCTTTCAGCCTGGGGGTAATATACCTTTCAGCATTGGCCAGGGTCTGCTTTCTTATATAATATGACGGAACCAGGTGCAGGTTGGCCCTGGTTACCTCCAGGTAGTAGCCGAATACCTTGTTATAGCCTATTTTTAACGAGCGGATGCCTGAGCTTTCCCTCTCTTCGGACTCCAACTGAACCAGCCAGTTTTTGCCCTCGCCGCGTATATTCCTGAGCCGGTCAACCTCTGCGCTGTACCCGTCCCTTATTAAGCCGCCCTCTCTGACGGTGGCCGGGGGCTCGGGAGTGATGGACTCCTGTAATAGACCGCATATATCGGTAAGGGGGTCGATTCCTTCCACTGCGTTTAAAACTGCCTTGGCCTTTACCTCTAAAAGCCTTTCAGCCAGGCAGGGAATTATGCCCAGTGACTGGGCAAGGGCCAGCAAATCCCGGGCATTGGCGGTGCCGTATACCGCTCTGGAGGCCAGTCTTTCCAGGTCATAAATTTGGCCGAGAATTTTTTTGAGGTCAAGCCTTAAGAGGGAGTTATTTTTAATCTCCTCAACGGCGTCAAGCCGGTCATTGATCAGCCTGTAATCGGTAAGAGGCTGATCCACCCAGCTACGGATAAGCCTTCCGCCCATGGCAGTCCTGGTATGATCCAGAACCCAGATAAGGGTGCCCCATTTTCCTCCGTCCCGTATTGATGCTGTGAGCTCAAGGTTTCTTCTGGTGGAGCGATCCAGCATCATGTACTGGCCGCTGGCGTACCAGGCAATCCTTTTTATCTGCGAGGACTCTTTTTTTTGTGTTTCGTAGAGGTAGGAAAGGAGTGATCCGGCGGCTGACACTGCCGCCGGGAAACCTCCAATTATTTCCTGCCAGCTGCTGCCCAATAAAGAGTTCAGTTTATCGGAGCACTCCTTGGCTGTATAGTACCTATCATCGTAGAAGGATATCGCCCCACAGTTTAATAGCCTGATCTGCAAAGGGAGGTCATTTTTACTCTGGCTCAGGGGCATGACCACCTCGGCCGGGCGGATTCTCTCAAGTTCATCCAGCAGCAGGGTCAGCCCCTCTTGGCCTGAAAAGCGGGTGCACTGGAAGAGCCCGGTGGAAATGTCGGCCACCGCCAGCCCTGTTTCACCGGTGCTCTCGAAAATAGAGACTATGTAATTGTGATTTTTTTCATCTAAGGAGGAACTCTCAATAATGGTGCCTGGTGTTACAACCCGCACCACTTCTCTTTTTACTATTCCCCTGGCGGCTGAGGGGTCCTCGGTCTGCTCGCAGATGGCCACCTTGCAGCCCTTTTGAATGAGCCTGTTGATATAGACCTCGGCAGCATGATAGGGAATACCGCACATGGGTACCTTTTCGGGCTGGCCGGCCTCCCTGCCGGTGAGGGTAATTTCCAGTAAGCCCGATGCCGTCAGTGCGTCCTCAAAAAACATTTCATAAAAATCCCCTAAACGAAAAAAAAGTATCGCGTCTTTATAATTCTGTTTAATTTCCAGGTACTGCTGCATCATTGGCGTGTAACTCAAAGGACAGCCCTCCCCGGAACATTATATCATAATCTGCTTGAGGGTAATACCTTTGGTCGGGAGACTGCTTATAGGTAATACTTATGGTAAGGAGACAGGAGACGGGAGACAGGAGTTTTGCATGAGGTGTCCAGGGGCTAAAAAAACAATGGACAACCAATGGTTGTCCAAAGCTATTAGACTATGCATGTGTTTATTAATCTTCAATGCAGCGCATACTGACTCCTGTCTCCTGTCTTCTGTCTCCTGACCCTAAAACAAGCTCAGTAGCAATTATCAGTGCTCCCCGCAGCCGCTGCAGGAAGTGCAGCAGTCATCCGAGCAGCCTTCCGAACAGTTGTGGCCGCCGGCAATGGCGTCACTGATAATCTCATTGATCTGCTCTATGATCCTCTCAAAATTCTGCTGCTTGCGGAAGAAATCCACTATCAGCTGGTTTCCCATAACCTTTTTTTCCAGTTCCTCAACCTCTTTAACCTGATCGCCGTCCAGTTCAGCTCCCTGGGCTTTGAGGTCAAGGTAATATCTCTGTTTTTGGTTGAATTCCTCCACCAGCCCAGCGGCCTGGGTGTCATTGATCATGGCAATTTCGGCTTCCTTCATTTGCGCAAGCTCAAGGGAAGAGGCAATCTCTTCACCCAGTTCCCTGGCTTTGTCAATTATGGACATGTTACACCTCCGCTATATTCCCCACACAGGGGCATTTTTTTTCGCCCGGTTCCTCACCCTTTAAGTATGTCAGCGTTCCGCCTATTATTTTAACATCTGCTAAATCTCCTTTTTTAAAGGACCGCCCAGGGAAAATTACCAGCTTGTTGGTCCTGGTTCTGCCGGTCATTAGTTCCTCATCTGACTTGCTGGGCCCCTCCACCAGCACCTGGTGGATTCTGCCCGCCTCTTCAGTATTCTTTTCAATAGATATCTGGTTCTGCCTTTTTATGAGGGCCCCTATCCTTCTGGTTTTTTCTTCCCCGGGGATCTGGTCCGCCATTTTTTCTGCAGGAGTACCGGACCTTATATTGTATATAAAGGTATAGGCAGCGTCATAGCCTACTCTCTCAAGCATATCGATGGTGGCGGCGAAGTCTTCCTCTGTTTCTCCGGGAAAGCCAACCATAATGTCGGTGGTAATTGAGGCCCTGGGTATCCTTTTTCTTATGCCGCTGATCAGTCCAAGATAATACTCCCTGTCATAGCCCCTGTTCATAGCCTTTAGCACGTGATCGCTGCCTGACTGCAGAGGAATGTGGAAGTGCTCGCACACCTTGGGATTTCTTTCAAGGGAATCTATCAGCCCAAATGAAAAGTCCTTGGGGTGGGAAGTCATGAAGCGTATCCTCAAGAGGCCTTCCACATTGTTCAGACAGTCCAGAAGGTCTCCAAAGCCGTAGCCGTTTCCAAAGTCTTTTCCGTAGGAATTGACATTCTGGCCCAACAGGGTTACTTCCTTGCATCCGGACAAAGTCAAATCTTTCACTTCTTTTAGTATGTCTTCCGGCCGGCGGCTCCTTTCACGCCCGCGCACGTGGGGGACTATACAGTAGGTGCAAAAATTATCGCACCCGTACATTACAGGAACCCAGGCCTTAAGGCCATCAGCCCTTTTCACCGGCAGGCCCTCGTACACCCCTTCGGGCGTTGGGCAGATAATCATTGTTTTTTTGCTTTCGGTGGCTCTCTCCAGCAAATCAGGAAGCTGGTGCATTAACCCGGTGCCGAATACAAAATTTACATATGGGTATCTTTTTTTTATATGGGCGGCGGTGCTCTCCAGCTGGGTCATGCAACCACCCACTCCGATGACCAGTTCCGGCCTTTTTTCCTTTATTTTTTTAAGCCTTCCCAGCAGGCCGTAGACTTTGTTTTCGGCGGTTTCCCTGACACAGCAGGTGTTTATAAGGATAACATCGGAATTATCTATGCTGCCGGTTTCGGTATAGCCAAGCTGATCCATTATGCCGTGCATTCTTTCAGAGTCGCTTTCGTTCATCTGGCAGCCGAAAGTAACTATATGGTAATGGTTTTTTCCGGTCATGGTACCTCCGTGGTATATACTGCTAGGCTATTTTCCCATATTTTTTACAATAATTCAAATTGCTATAAAGTCATTTTACCCCGGTTATCACCAGTATAGCATTGTTTTCCAGAGCAGCCGGCTGGTAACAGTATTTATTATAACAACATAATACCCCGGTGAATACCCTGCAGGTCTGACTTAAAGGATTATAAGCCAGGAGTATAGAAGTATTTTCAAAAATGTTAATTGGGGGAAATAAAGTGAAATACCTTGTTATATTGGGAGACGGTATGGCTGACTACAGGTGCGCGGACCTGGGCGGCAAGACTCCACTGCAGTACGCGGTCAAGCCCAATATGGATTTTATGGCCTCCAGGGGAAGTATTGGTCTGGTGAGAACAGTGGCTCCAGGAATGCCCCCGGGAAGCGATGTGGCCAATCTGAGCGTGATGGGCTATGACCCTGCCCTGTACTATACAGGAAGGGCTCCACTGGAAGCCGTAAGCATGGGGGTGAGTCTGGGGGAAAATGATGTGGCCTTCCGCTGCAACCTGGTCACCCTTTCCGCTGAAAGAACATACGAGAAGAAATCCATGGTCGATTACAGCTCCGGTGAGATTAATTCTGCCAGGGCGGCAGAGCTTATAAAGGACCTGGCGGCCCATTTAAAAAGCCGGGAGATGATTTTTTATCCCGGCATAAGCTACCGGCACCTGATGGTGTGGAGCGGCGGCCCGGCAGACACTGTGCTGACCCCTCCCCATGACATTTCGGGAAGGGTGGTGGGTGAATACCTGCCCAAAGGCAGTGGATCTGAGGCCCTCCTGGCGGTGATGAAGGAAAGCAGCCTCTTTTTACAGGATCACCCTCTGAACAGACCGGCTGGTGACCAAAGGCCGGCCAATTCTGTCTGGTTCTGGGGTCAGGGAAAAACCCCTTCGATACCGGACTTCAGGGATAAGTACGGACTCTTTGGGGCTGTTATTTCGGCGGTGGACCTGATTAAGGGCATAGGAAAGTGTGCAGATATGGATGTTATAGAGGTGGAGGGCGCCACCGGCAACCTTCACACCAATTTCTCCGGAAAGGCTGTCGCGGCAATGGATGCCTTCAGGATGGGGGCTGATCTGGTCTACCTGCATATTGAGGCGCCGGACGAGGCCGGCCACCAGGGAGATACCGGCGCCAAGGTAAAGGCCATAGAGGAGATTGACAGGCAGGTGCTGGGGCCGCTGCTCACCGGAATGGAGGAGTTTGGCAGGTTCAGGGTAATGCTGCTGCCGGACCACCCCACTCCGCTGGCTTTGATGACTCACACCTCCGACCCGGTCCCCTTTGCCATATACGATTCAGACAGGCAGGCGGACAATAGCGGAAAAACTTATTGCGAAGAGGACGCCGCCGGAGGAACCTTTATAGAGCAGGGACATGAGCTGATGGAGTTTTTTACTAAGGGGTATTAATAAGCGGTCGGAATTCAGAATTCAGACAACCGGGCTTATAAAAGCAGCCACCAAGGAGAATGAAAATGCGGTCCTTTTTAAGCCACAGAGGACACAGAGGTTTTTTAAGACCTGTTTGAATGCTATATGAGGTTTTTATTATATAGATTGGAAAAGGGTTGATAAAAAACTCTAATTTTTTACTCTGCTTCAGACCTAAGAGTAATGCTAAAGAGTTAATTCTCTGTGATCTCTGTGTCCTCTGTGGCCAATAAAGACCCAGGTGATTGTCAGGGTAGAATAAAAGGGTCATCCCCGCTAAAAACTCTGGCGACCTGTGGGTTTATAAGCAAAAAGTGCCTGTGATAAGGCACTTTTTTGACTGCTTAATTACCTGGCTAGATTGTACTCCAATTAAAGCTCGGCCATTTTAAATTTATCGTGCAGGGCCTGAACTGCCATTTCGGCCTGGCTGGCCTTTATTATACAGGAGACCTTTATCTCCGAGGTGCTGATCATCTCCAGGTTTATATTTTGACTGGAGAGGGCCTCAAAAATCATGGCTGCCACTCCGGGATTGCTGACCATTCCCGCTCCCACCACAGAGACCTTGGCTATATCATCGTCCCAGGTATAACCTGAAAAGCCCACTTCACTCTTTATTCTTTCCATAACCGATTGCACCTTTTTCAGATCAGTGGCGGCAATGGTGAAAGAAATGTCGTTAACCTCGTTTCTCATGGCGCTCTGTATGATCATGTCCACGTTTATATGCTCCTCGGCCAGGGCGCTAAATATTTTATAGGCGATGCCCGGCCTGTCCGGAACGTCAAAAAGCCCGAATTTGGCTACCTTCAGATCGTGAGCTACACCTGTTACCACCAGTGTCTTTTCCATATTGCCAGCCTCCTTGACTATTGTGCCGGAATTATTATTAAAACTGCTCCTTACATGGAGCTTTATATTATACATCTTGGCGCACTCCACTGATCTGGGGTGCAGCACCTGTGCTCCCAGGTGGGCCAGTTCCAGCATTTCATCATAAGTAATAATGTCCAGTTTTTTTGCATCCCGGACAACCCTGGGGTCGGTGGTGTATACACCGTCCACATCAGTGTATATTTCACAGACATCGGCTTTTAAGGCGGCAGCCAGCGCCACAGCGGTTGTGTCGGAGCCGCCCCTGCCCAGGGTGGTTATGTCCCCATACCTGTTTATGCCCTGGAAGCCGGCCACTATCACAACTTTTCCCGAGGCCAGCTCTTCCCTGATCCTGTCGCACTGAATGTCTTTTATGCGGGCCTTGGTGTGCACCCTGTCAGTTTGAATGCCGGCCTGGGGCCCGGTCATGGAGATGGCTCCCAGTCCGTGGTTCTGTACGGCCATGGCCAGAAGGCCGATGGAAACCTGCTCGCCGGTGGAAAGTATCATATCCAGCTCCCTCTCCGCCGGGCTGTCAGATATGCTATTAATCAGGTCAATCAGCTCATCGGTGGTGTCTCCCATGGCCGATACCACCACTACAACATCATGGCCCTCACTCTTTACCCCGGCCACTCTGCCGGCAACTCTTTTTATCCTCTCCGCATTGGCAACAGAACTTCCTCCGTATTTTTGCACTATAAGCATGTCCTTACTCTATCCCTTTCGCTATTATATTTTACTAAAAAGCATTACGGCCGGCTGAATTCAGAACTCAGAATGGTTTGGGCATGCCCTATAAGTTAAATCCGGGCTCATAAATCTCTGTGTCCTCTGTGTGCTCTGTGGTTTAAAAAGGACCTGAGTTTTTATCCTTCCCGGTGGCCGCTTTGGGCGTCCGGTTGAGTGGATTCTGACTTCCGGCTTCCACCGCCTATTGGCGGCTATTTTATCTCCAGTGCCCTGGCGCCCACAGGAGAGATATCCAGCACCAGGGACCTGGCTGAAATTCCATTCTGTCTAAAGGTGTCCCGCATAACCCGGGCTATTAAATCCATATTGTGGTCTGAGTACGCTACTATTGAAGGACCTGCACCGCTTAAGGTTATACCTTTGGCCCCGGCCAGTTTGGCGGCGGCAAAAACTTTTTTCATGCCGGGCACCAGAGATGTCCTGTACGGCTGGTGAATCCGGTCCTCCATAGCTGTTCCGAACTGGTTTATATCCCCGGAATAAAGTGAGGCTATAAGAAGGGCCACCCTGCCCAGATTGAAGGCAGCATCGTTTAGGGGCACCTGCTGGGGAAGGGCCTCTCTTGACGTTCTGGTGGAGAGGGTAAAATCCGGGATGGATACCACCGCCCTCAGGTTTTTTGGGGGCAGTATCTTATGGCACTTCACATCTCCATCGGCGTGAACAGCAACCACTATGCCTCCCAGTACGGCTGCGGCAATATTGTCAGGATGACCTTCCATGGAGAAGGCGCTGTTTATTATATCTTTTTGGGAGAGCTTGTTACCGGACAGTATATTGGCTGCAATCATTCCGCCGATAATGGCGGCGGTGCTGCTGCCAAGTCCCCGGGAAACAGGAATGCTGTTAGTAAGTTTTATCTTAAGGCCGGCAGGCTCCTGTCCTGAAAGCCTGAATACCCTCTGGGCGGCCAGGTAGACCATATTTTTTTCATCCTTGGGTATTTCGGATGCTCCCTCACCCTGTATCTCAATAAAAAGGCCTGCCGGAGAGAATGACATTTCCACGGTATTGTACAGCTGCAGGGCCATACCCAGGCAGTCAAATCCAGGACCCATATTTGCTGTTGTGGCAGGAACCTGCACTCTGACCATGGTTATCCTCCTAGTCTCCCTCGACCCTGATCATGCTAGATATTTCGCCTACTGCGGAAAGCTCTTCAATAATCTTTAAGGCGCTCTGTATGTATCTTTCCCTGACCAGATGCGTTACCAGCACAATTTCCGCCATATCACCATCAGTGTGTTTTTGCAGCACCGAGGCGATGCTTACATTTTTTTCACCCAGGGCGTAGGCGATAGATGCCAGTACCCCGGGCCGGTCTTTAACCTTTAGCCGGAGATAGTATTTGCTTTCTATATCACCTATGTCCTTTATGGTTTTGTCCTCGTAGCAGGTGCAGCTTATTCCGGTAATTCCTCTGGCCCTGTTTCTGGCGGCCTCCATTATGTCTGCCGCCACAGCGCTTCCGGTAGGCAGGTCGCCTGCGCCGCGCCCGAAAAACATAACATCGCCAACTGCGTCACCCTTCACGAAAATGGCGTTAAAAACATCGTTTACCGATGCCAGGGGGTGGGTTTGCGGTATAAAGCAGGGGTGCACCCTGGCCTCCACTCCATCCCCGGTGTCCTTGGCTATTCCCAGAAGTTTTATTATATACTTAAGCTCTTTGGCATAGGCAATGTCTTCGCTGGTAATCCTGGTAATGCCCTCTGCGAAAACGTCATTTAAGGTCACCCGGGTGTTGAAGGCGATGGATGCCAGTATGGAAAGTTTGCGCGCAGCGTCAAAGCCATCCACATCAGCGCTGGGATCGGACTCTGCGTAGCCTCTTTGCTGGGCCTCCCGCAGTACATCAGCAAAGTCGGACCCCTCAGCGGTCATTTTTGAAAGCATATAATTGGTGGTGCCATTTATTATTCCGATCACTTCCTGCAGGCGGTTGGCTGCCAGACAGTGCTTAAGAGGCCTGATGATAGGTATGCCTCCTCCCACGCTTCCCTCAAACAGAAGATCGGTTCCATACTCATCAGCAGCGCTGAACAGCTCTTTACCGTGTATGGCCATCATGTCTTTGTTGGCCGTAACAATACTTTTGCCTCTTTTCATGGCCTCTAAAACATAATCTCTGGCCGGCTGGGTGCCCCCCATTACTTCCACTATTATGTCTATATCACTGTTCTCAATTACATCCCCGGGATTTTCAGTAAGAAGCAGGGGATCTGTGGCAATGCCTCTTTTCTTTGCAGAGTCCCTTACCAGTATTTTGGCCACCTCAATGCGGGCCCCCACCTTTTTGGCGATGCTGTCGGCGTTGCCGGAAAGTATTCTCAAGGCCCCCGACCCAACCGTTCCAAGACCAAGAAAGCCTATCTTGATAGTCTTCATTTACTATTCTCTCCCTTAAAATATGCTTATAGTTCCAGCAGGGAAACTGCTTTGACTCCATCTATATTTCTTATTTCCTCCAGCACGGTATCGATATCCACGGTAAGGTTGGCTATATCCAGCTTGATGCAAACCCCGGCCAGGCCCTCTACCGGAAGTTCCTGTCTGATGGTGATTATATTGCCCTGCCGGGAGGCTATCATTGAAAGTACTGTGGAGAGAACACCGGCCCGGTGCTCCAGGGTCAGGTTAATGGTTATTTCCCGCCCCTTGAAGTGGGAGTGGAAGGAGAATACCCTGTCCCTGTACTTGTAGTACGCGCTTCTGCTGAGCTTTACCCTGTCCACAGCCTCGTTTATGGTCACGGCCTCACCCTTTTGAAGCATTTCCTTGGCCCGCACCGTTTTTAGTATGGACTCGGGGAGGATGTCTTCCCGAACCAGATAAAACTTCATAGTAACACTTCCCTGCTTTGTCCCAATGCTTTTTGTCCGTTCACGATGGATATTATTCCATCAATGGTAGACATTATATCACCATAGATAGTTGTCTGGCAATAAAAAAATCGCCCTGTCGGGCGATTTGCAGCGCAGTCAGACAATATAAAATATTTTTACAATAGCTTATCAATAGAGGACAACTCCAATTGGGAACATTCCTGTCCACAAAGGAATACCAAATCTTCAGCAGGTGTGTCCCCTTTCCGCTAAATTATTATACAGATAAGCCCTCCGCTTCCCTCGTTGACTATTCTCTGCAGTGTTTCCTGAAGCTTTACCTGGGCGTTTTCGGGCATTCTGTGCAGCTTGTTCTGTATTCCCTCCCTCACCAGGTCGTGCAGCGACTTGCCAAATATTTCCGAGTCCCATATCTTTTGCGGGTTTTCTTCAAACTCATTGAGCATATACCTGACCAGTTCCTCGCACTGCTTTTCCGTGCCTATTATAGGTGTAATCTCTGTGGTTATATCGGCCCTTATAACATGCAGTGAAGGTGCGCTGGCCTTCAGCTTCACACCGAAGCGGTTGCCCTGGCGGATAAGCTCCGGCTCTTCCAGGTTCATTTCATCAATCCTGGGTGTAACCACTCCGTACCCGGTCTCTCTTACCTCCTGGAGAGCTACGGATACCTTGTCGTACTCCCTCTTGGCCAGGGACAGGTCTTTTACCAGCCGGAACAGCTCGTGGTCTCCCTCCACTGAAAAACCTGTTTCTTCGCTCAGCACCCTATAAAATAGATCTGGTTTCGAGGATATGTCTATGGCGGCCACACCTGTGCCCATATCCATTTTATTGAGAGCAACGCTGGAAACAAAGTCGTATTCCCCGAGGTTTTCCACTGCGGAGTCGATATCCCGGAGACGCCTCACATGGCGTACTGTTTCTCGAACCGCCTCCTCGAATTTTTCCCTGAGCCAGTGTTTGCCCTCAAGCTCCTCAACCCAGTTGGGCAGTGAAATATTGACCTCATTAACGGGAAACTCATAGAGCACCTTTTCCAGTATGGAAAGAATGTCTACCTGGGTGAGCTCTGCGCAGTTTACAGGCAGTACCGGAACATCATATTTCTCGGATAGCTCTTCAGATAGCTCCTGGGCCTCGGGTGATTCAGGCGCCCCGGTATTCATTATTATAATGAAGGGCCTTTTGATATCCTTGAATTCTTCGATGACCCTTTCCTCGGCCTCGATATAATTCTCTCTGGGCAGGTCCGTAATGCTTCCATCGGTGGTAACCACTATCCCCAGAGTGGAGTGTTCCGAAATAACCTTTCTGGTGCCCAGTTCGGCTGCCTCCTGGAATGGTATGGGCTCCTCGTACCAGGGGGTGGAAACCATCCTCGGGCCATCCTCTTCTTCATAGCCCAGGGCTCCGTCCACCCTGTAGCCGACGCAGTCTACAAGACGCATCTTAACCTTTAGCCCGCTGGATACATTTATTTCCACCGCCTCATTGGGTACAAATTTTGGCTCGGTGGTCATTATGGTCCTGCCTGCGCCGCTCTGGGGAAGCTCGTCCCTGGCTCTTTCCCTTTCATGCACATTTTTGATGTTGGGGATAACCAGAAGCTCCATAAATTTCTTTATGAAAGTTGACTTCCCTGTTCTTACCCCGCCGCCTATGCCCAGGTACAGGTCGCCGCCTGTTCTTTCAGCGATATCCCTGAAGATGTCCAGTTTTTCCATAACACTCCCTCCTCTAAAAAAGTAAAAATATTTATATGAAGACTTAAAACTAATTGCATCCCCCCTAACCCTGCCGCAGACCGGCTACCTGAGGCGGGTGTGTTGAGAGTAAAGTCCAAGTGTAGTTTTTTCCAGTGGCATACGTTAACAATATATATATATGAGCAGTTGGACCAAATATTACAGTGTGGGACATTTTGGTACGGTATAAATGGGTTTATTTGGTGTAAGAAAATTGTCTCAATTGTTATTTTGTGGGCAGGAAAACAGTCTTGCCGGTAGAAAATAGTAGGTTATAAAATGCGATTTTGATGATTTGTTGGTAATGGAGGATATTTATGGTAAAGAATAAATTAATATTTTTAATAGGGCTCATTATATTTATGCTCCCGTTACCTGCTTATGCTATGCAGACCCCGGCGCAGTACGCAGCAATGATCGGAATGGTGGTGCCGATGGCTGATCTGGAGGGCCTGGCGGCCCCGGCGCCCCTGGTGGCGAAAAGGGAGGCTGTTGTAGTATCACGATCAACAGGCGGGCAGGACTATCAGAAAGTATTAAAAATGGCCACATCCCTTTTGGGCAGTAAATACAAGTATGGTGGAAGCGGACCGGATGTGTTTGACTGCTCGGGCTTCACCATGTACGTATTCGGCACTGCAGGCTACAAACTGCCGCACTCTGCCTCAGATCAGGCCGGCTATGGGATTCCTGTAAGTAAAGAGAATCTGATGCCCGGCGATCTGGTTTTCTTCAGCTATTACAACCAGCCCGGCATTAACCATGTGGGAATATATACAGGTGACAATGAATTCATACATGCCTCTTCTTCTGAAAATAACGGTAAAACTGTTACTGTAAGTAAGATGAACAGCAAGTACTACGAGGATAATTATAAAGGCGCCAGAAGGCTTTTAAGATAAAAAACCGCCTCGGGCGGTTTTTTTTAGCTGTCAGCTATCAGCCATCAGCTAGCAGTTATTCTTCCAGGTAGGCGCTTATTGGGAAGCAGGAGTATTTTTACTGACAGCTGATAGCTGACGGCTGACCGCCCGCAGGGCGATCTTATTCTTTATCAAGACCCTGATCGATATAGGAACGGGAGAGGTGGGAATAGGCCATGGCACTGGCGGTGACCCAGTTAAGCGCCTCTCCGGATATTTCTTTCTTCGGAACGGCTGGGGCCCCGGCGGCCAGGTGTCTGGGAGGGATAGAGGTACCTGTGGACACCACGCTCCCGGCGGCGATCATACACTGTTCACCTACCACACAGTTATCCAGTAGAACAGCGTTCATACCAACTACAGCGCCATCTCCCACAGCAGCCGTGTGCAGCACCGCACCGTGGGCTATGGTGACATTGTCTCCCACCCTGGTTTCTCCCCCGGGTGTCATATGCATAACCACATTATCCTGAATGCTTGAGTTTTTCCCAATAATAATGCTTCCAAAATCGCCCCGCAGAACAGCTCCATACCATACACTGGAGCCCTCCCCCACTGTTACATCCCCAATTAATACAGCGGTGGGCGCAATAAAGGCGCCTTCTGCTATCCTGGGCTTTTTGCCCTGAAATTCAATAATCCTCATAAGGCCATCCCCCTCTAATTATTATTGAAAGATAAAATTTAGTCCCTCTAAAGCTTAATACCTATGTCCTCAATTTCTTTTCGTTTTCCCCTGCCCATTAAGGCCGACACAGCCTCCCTGGGGTTTCCTCTCTCGTACAGCACTCTGTATATCTGGCTGGTAATGGGCATTTCTATTCCCATTACACCGGATAGTCTGTAGGCCGCCCTGGTGGTTTTAAAGCCCTCCACCACCATGCGTACTGCATCCAGGGCCTCTTCAGGGGTCTTACCCTTCCCTATTTCTATGCCTGCCCTTCTGTTTCTGCTGTGCATGCTGGTGCAGGTTACAATCATGTCACCCAGCCCGGCCAGTCCCGCAAAGGTAAGGGGGCTGGCCCCGGCAGCCATGCCCAGCCGGGTTATTTCGGCCAGGCCCCTGGTCATAAGGGCGGCCTTGGTATTGTCTCCATAACCCAGGCCATCGGAAATACCTGTTCCCAGGGCGATAATATTCTTCAAGGCCCCACCCAGCTCCACACCGGCTACGTCAATATTTGTGTAGACCCTAAAATCCACTGACATAAGAATATCCTGGGCCTTTAGGGCAGACTCCTGAGAACTGGAGGCAACTACCACAGCGGTGGGCATCCCTGTGCTTACTTCCTCGGCGTGACTGGGTCCGGACAGAACTGAATAGCAGCCTGTTTTTACTCCGCATATTTCGGAATATATTTCAGACAGCCGCTGCAGAGTGTTCTCATCGATACCCTTGGCGGCGTTTATAAGCAGTGTGCCGGTCTGAAAATATTTTATTGAGGAAGAAATTACATCCCTAAAGGCGTGGGACGGCACAGCCGATATGACTGCCTCCGACCTCCGGACAGCCTCCTCGAGATCGGCGACGGCCATAACTCCGGCTGGAATATCAACACCTGGCAGGTACCGGTCGTTTCTGCCAGTTTCATTTATTTCCTCAGCCTGCCTGCTGGAGCGGGACCAGAGGTAGGGGCTGTAGCCCTTCCTGGCCAGATGTACAGCCAGAGCCGTACCCCAGCTCCCGGAGCCAAGCACCGCTATTTTTACAGCTGCCAAAACAAAACCTCCGCTAACTTTATTACTAATAAGCATAAATTCCGGGTCAGGATACAGGAGACAGGAGACGAAGAGGGTTTTTTGCTAAATGAAATGCCTTCAATTTTCTGAATTCTGTATTCCGACCGTATTTAATTCTTTTTAGCATTAAAACTTATCTTGGACTCGGTGCCCTGTATGAGTCTTTTTATGTTGGGTATATGCTTTAATACTGCGAAGAGGCATACAATACCTCCAAATATTTTATATGGAAGGCTGTAATTAAGTAGAAACATGGTCAGGGGCACAGACAGGGCGGCGCACACCGACCCCAGTGAGACATAGCGGGACAACAGCACCGCTGTTAAAAAGACAGTTAAGGCTATCAGGAGTACCGGGGGAGCCAGGGCCAGCAGCACTCCGGCGCCGGTGGCTATAATTTTCCCGCCCTTAAAGCCCAGATAGATGGGAAAGGCATGCCCTACAAGGGCTGCGATTCCGGTGAGTAATTCCAGTCCTTCAATGCCGGCCTGGCGTCCTATAAACACAGCGGCGGCGCCCTTGGCGGCATCAAGCGCCAGAACAGCCAGCCCGGCACCCGGGCCAACGGTCCGCCAGACATTGGTGGCGCCTATGTTGCCGCTTCCGTACTGGCGAATGTCTATGCCCTTAATTTTGGCGAGAATAAAGCCGAAGGGAATCGAGCCAATCAGGTAGCTGGCGATTATATATAAAAATAGCATTTGGTCACCTGCCTACTCCTCTTTTTTCTTTCTTCTAAGCAGGAAGCGGATAGGCGTCCCCTGGAAGCCATAGGCCGACCTTATATTATTTTCCAGGTAGCGCATATAAGAAAAATGAGCCAGATCCGGGTCATTTATAAAAAACACAAATTTGGGTGGCTTAACTCCGCTTTGTGAGGCGTAGTAAATTTTAAGACGCCTGGTTTTGTGAGTGGGAGGTGGATTCTGCTGTACCAGGTCTCTTACCAGGTTGTTCAGTCCCGGCGTAGAAACCCTCAGGTTGTAATTTTCTGCGGCGCTGTCCACAGCCTGCAGTATTTTTATCACTCTCTGCCCGGTAAGGGCCGAGATAAACACCACCGGTGCATACTTCATAAAGCCCAGCTCTTCCCGGATATTTCTGGTGAACACATCAAAGGTGTGGTCGTCCTTTTCTATGAGGTCCCACTTATTGACCACTATTACCGAGGCTTTTCCCTGCTCATAAGCGTAGCCGGCTATTTTCTTGTCCTGCTCGGTAACTCCCTCCACCGCGTCAATGAGCATCAGCACAACATCGCTGCGGTCTATGGCCCGAAGAGATCTGATTACACTGTACCTTTCTGTGGGCAGGTCAATGCGGCTTTTTCTCCTTATGCCGGCAGTGTCTATCAGAAGGTAGGACCGCCCGCTGTGCTCGAAATATGTATCGATAGCATCCCTGGTGGTTCCCGGAATATCGCTGACAATAACTCTTTCCTGCCCCAGCATTTTATTGACCAGGGAAGATTTACCCACATTGGGGCGCCCAATTACGGCTATTTTAATTATGTCTTTCTCGCTGTCATCTTCCTCGGCAGCAGGGAGGCAGCTTACCACGGCATCAAGCATGTCACCTGTATTAAGTCCCTCGGCTGCTGAAACCGGAATGGGGTCCCCCAGGCCAAGGCCGTAAAACTCCAGGTAGTCATTCCTGTCAAATTGCTCTACCTTGTTGGCCACCAGTATAACCGACCGGTCAGACCTTCTGAGAAGGCGGGCTATTTCAGTATCATTGGAGGTCATGCCAGCCCTGGCGTCCACCACGAAAAGAATGACATCAGCCTCCTCAATGGCAAGCTCGGCCTGCTTTCGCACATTGCTGGTGATTTCATTGTCATCGGTAAAATCAAGCCCCCCGGTGTCGATAAGGGTAAAGGACCGTCCTGACCACTCGGCGTCCTGGTACAGCCTGTCCCTGGTAATGCCCGGAATGTTTTCCACAATGGCCAGCCTCTGGCCTACTATCCTGTTAAAAAGAGTGGATTTGCCCACATTGGGCCTTCCCACTATGGCAACTATAGGTTTTTGCATATCAGTCACCCGCAGCATTCATTATTATTTTAACCAATTCCGCCGGCCCACCGGCCAGCCGTACAGGGACCCCGGCAGCTTTTTCTATATCAGCAGGGGAACCGCCGTCCAGCATTATTTTCTGATCTTTCTTTAGCAGTGTTGACGGCAGTATCACAATGTCATTTTGACTTAGATCCTCTTTATGTTTAAGAATATCCCTGCAGGTTAAAAGGCCGCTGACGGTAACAGTGTGTCCGAAGAAATCATTATTTACCGCCAGTGTCCCGGCATGAATATTCTCTATGCCGTTTAGAAAGGAAATAACCGGCTCCAGCACCCTCTCTCCCAGCAGTCCGGTAATCAGCAGCAGCCTTAGGGGCACAGCTGATTTTTGGGGGAGTCTTTTTTTTTCTCTGGACCACTGATCCATGAAAAGCCTGGTCAGGCCAACCCCGTTTTCAGTCTGGGGAAAGTCTGCATAGCGGCTCCGGGAAGGTATTTTCTTTTTAGAAATAAAATAGAATTCGTCACTGGCAAATATAAAGGGGTAGTTAAAAGACTTTAGG
Organism: Peptococcaceae bacterium BICA1-7; assembly: GCA_000802095.1. Taxonomy (GTDB): domain Bacteria; phylum Bacillota; class Desulfotomaculia; order Desulfotomaculales; family Desulfocucumaceae; genus BRHc4a. The sequence goes on from JUEB01000026.1 coordinate 56,052, forward strand.
CAGCCGTCCTGCCAGCCTCTTACCCTGTCAACAAGCACGGAGGCCTCTGAACTGCTGAAGTTGCTTACCGGGTGAAGCCCTTCCCTGCTGCCGGTAAGGCCTACCGGAACAACAGCCAGTGATCGCACCCCGGGCCACAGGCCGGCAAGGTCAGACACAGTTCTGTCCAGTTCCGCCCCGTCGTTAATGCCGGGGCATATTACCGCCTGGGTGTGAATCTCTATGCCCCGGGCAGTTAGATACTCAAGCTGACTCATTATTCTACCCGCCCCCCGGCTGCCCATTATTTTTTGGCGCAGTTCCGGATTGGTGGCATGAACTGAAACATATAAAGGGCTAAGCCTTAGCTGAGCAATTCTCTTTAAGTCCTTTTCAGAAAGATTGGTAAGGGTGATAAAACTCCCCTGCAGGAAAGACAGCCGGTAGTCGTCATCCTTTATATACAGGCTCTCCCGCAGTCCTTTGGGCATCTGATCCACAAAACAAAAAAGGCACTTGTTTACGCAGGAGGTAATAGTCTCCAGCCCGGTACAGCTAAACTCCACACCAATATTCTGATCGTTTTCCTTTTCAATATCTATTTCCCAACGATCCCCTCCGGGCTTTAAAAGACCAATACTGAGATATTCATCGTGTGCGTGAAAATAATAATCCAGCACATCATTCACCGCGCGGCCGTTTATTGATAGAATAGTATCTCCTTTTTCGATCTCCACCTCTTTGGCTATGCTGCCGTCTAAAACCCGGCCCACAGTGATTCCTTTTTCCTTCACTTCCCTGTCCTTTCCACAGTTATAAGGCCAGGGCTCTACCCCGGTCTTTTAAATCCCATTATCTGATATTTGGAAGTTGGCGTCAAGTTTGACGGCCTGTACCAGCAGAGGATATATTTTTTTTAGGCAGTTCTCAACGAGTCTTCTGCCGACGGGGCGGGTGACCGGCCATTTTAGAAGCATTTGGCCCAGGGCCAGCAGCGGGCCCTCATGAATGGGAAGCTCGACTACCTGGTAGTTATTTTTGCTGACACCGTTTATCTCCAGGAAGGAGCCGGCCAGGTTTGCCAGCAGATGTCCGGAGGATGGGGCTGAAAAGGCCATAATCCTGGTGCCGTCAGGTGCTTTTCCCAGGTAGCCGCCGCCATTATAGGGCCCATCAATGCAGAATGTGTTCCATACAGCTTCCCTTGAGAGATTCGGAGGCAGAATTCCCAAATAGATAAATCCTGCGATGCTGGAGACCGGAAAGTGGCAGCCGCTGCAAAAAATAACTGTTTTCAATTATTAGAGTTTGCGTTTGAAACAAGGCCAATGCCTCCGGTGCAGGACCCTGCCGGTATAATTTTAAGTGTTTTCTCCACCAGCTTCAGTATTCCCCTGTATGAGATTAATGTTCCCCAGGTTACCAGAGGCCTTCCTATGGATACCAGGCCCAGTCTTCGGGATAAAATTCCTCCGGCCTTCATGATTATATTTACATGGGACGCCACATCAACGAGCAAATAGCTCCTGCTATTTATGCCGAAGGCATAAGACAGGCATTCGGTGGTATCGTACAGCAGGCTGGGGCGACTGCGGCGCCCCACAATATAGACTTCATTACCTCTTCCGTCATGGCCCATAAATATTATCCTGCCGCTGTCTTTAAACTGATTGTGGTCAAAAAGCTTCTGGTTGATCAGCTCATTATAGCCGGGAGTTCTTTTTCCGGGCATAAGCCCCAGGTGTATGTTGGCGGCGGTGACCGAGGAGTGCGCACCGCCGTAGCAGTGGTATATAACCTTCAATTTACAGGCCCCTTAGTGAGATACTATTATATATGTGTTGTTGTCAAGGCAATGGGCCATGGCGTCCATTATGCGGGAAAGGGTCCGGGCCATGTTGGCGCACTCCTTTTCGTCCCTGCCTATGAATATTGGAGCGCCACCGGTTACCGTACAAGGGTCCATGGTGACCACAGCCAGTATCATTCTTCCCTCATTGCCTGCCATTATTTTTTACTGCCACCCTCCCTGCCCCGGTGCTGAGAGGCTTGCTTCTGGAGCTCTCCAGCACAGGGGTTCGTTTGACTGCCAGTAAAAGAGCCTCCATATCGTTTATTACCGGCATTACATACAGGCCTACATCCCCGGTGTCTACATTTTTACGGGCCAGGGGGGTGAATTCAGGAGTGTCTATATCTTTTTTGGTTCCCAAAAGGGCTGCCGCTGTATGGGCAATGGCCATTCTCTGGCCCACATCGCTTAGTACAGCCATGGCATTGAAATCCCTGGGGACTATCTTTACAGCCAGTCCCTCGTTAATTATTTTATCCCTCATTTCAGGCAGTCCCACATTCATTACATCAATCTCGTCAACCTTGAGCAGATTTTTGTCAAAACTAATTTTGGCCGGCACTACCTCGCAGATATCACCTATGTTTTTCCCCGACATAAAATACCGGACACTGGCAGCCAGCAGCACCGTCATTACAACAGCCCCTGGAAGGCCTGTTAAATAAAAGGCTGCCGTCACCAGAAAGGCAGTGAACATGACCAGGTAATTCCTGGCCTCAAAGGTTCTGGCTATGCCCTCAATGTAATCGCTGCCCCTCTGGACCAGCTCTTTTTTGTCAAGATTGTCCAGGGTTGTTCTCTCAATACCTCGTATCTCCCGGAACTGGGTTGCTGCCAGAGCAAGAAAGGTAACAGCAGCAAAATCAGGCTTCATTATGGCCGGCACAGACACCGAGCCTATGGCGGAAGCAATAAAGCCCAGTGAAATGTGGGAAATCATGCCGTGCGGGTAGCCGGGATACTGGCGGTAGTCCATTCTTAAAAGCTGTATTCTGGAAAGTGTTCCCGCCAGAGTCCCGGCAATAATTGTGGCAAGGTAATTTTCCATTAAAATCACCTTATTTTTTCAAGGTTTTCCCGGTCAATTTGGTTCTTGTCCGGATCAAATTCCTGATCAGTTTGATCTTCTTTTACATCTTTTTTCTGGAAAATCTTTCTTACCCCCCCCATTGGTCCTATAAATCCGGTGAACTCACGTCCTATATACGATGAAAGCCTGCTCCCGGCCTGTTTGATGCCACCTGAGCTGATCAGCAGGAAAGCCCCCCCGCCCAGTATGGTCAGCCCAAGTATCCAGGCCAGGGCTTTCCAGGACCCTCCTGAGCTGCCGGTCCCGGTTACCTTGTCCGTGGGAGCTCCACCGGTGGTTATGCCCAGCACGGTAGGTATTGCGTCTGCAAAAAGTGCTACTCCGTTTAAGGCTTCCTGTTTTGAATTGACGTGAGTGCCTGCCTCAATAAGCATTGCAGTAGGCATAAGGTCCTGGTTGTAGTTTCCCTTGCCTATGAATATTTCCTTGACTATCTTGGGGTGAGTCTCGTTGGAGAAGGCCATCATTTTTTTGGCAAAGTCAAGGTTGGCGCTCATGTTGGGATTCTGTCTGCCTATTACCAGGCGAAGCTGGGCCACATCGGTGTTTGATATATTTTTTCTGTAATAATTGGCATCCGGAATGCCGTCCCGGTGGACATCTATCATGGCTACCGGGTTGCTTTTCATTAATCTTATGGCTGTTCTCCTGGAGCGGTAATAGGCGTTATTGTCATGGGGATCGTGGGGAGTCTTATCATAATTTACATTTACATTATCATTTTTGAGCCTGTTTACAAGGTTCTGCCCCACCTGGTAGATACCCCCTTTAAAGGGGATGGCCTCGGTGCCATCGGTAGGTACATAGGACTCGTCACTGTGGGTATGGTAAATTCCCACCTGTTTGTTTTGGTCTCCCACCGGGGCGGCCACCGGGACCTCCAGGCTGGAGAACAATTCCTGGTAGGCGAGGAACTGTTTGTCCACCTGCAGGAATTTGGCCGTGGCCTCTTTTCCGCTTACCCCGGTGACACGGAAATGTCTTCCGTCGGAGTCTATAATCTCGTCTCCCACGGATACATCCCGGGAAGTTTTCGATATTATATTGCCTTTGCCGTCTTTTATGTCAACAGCATAGCCTGGCTGGTGATCGCACTGTTCAGCGGCATTTTCAAAAAATTTTAGAGGGCTAAAGACGGGGTAGTGGAGTTTCTCCCGGTATATTAAGGCGACAGCCGACAGAGATAGGGCTACGACTGCGAGCCCAACGTACAGCTTTAGTCTTTTATTCATCCGTCATTCCTCCATCCTTTGCTTTACTTCTTTTGACCAAAAGATCCCGCATTCCTATATCGTCGCTGCCCCCGGCTGTGTCTGCATCCTTCTGGCTGCTGTTATCCCGGTCCATGCCAGGCTTTTTAAGGGCGCCGGCCAGGCTGGGGTCCTTGCCCTTTAGGGTTGGCCCACCGGCCATACGCTCCCTTATTTCCCCCACTGTTTCAGCCAACAGCACGGCCAGCACCCCGGAGATCACCACCGCGTCAAAGGCCCCCGCGCCGCCTATATCTGCCCGGCCGGCCGGTGCGCCGCTTGAGACCAGCCAGATGTAGTGGCCCAGATCAAATATAATCACACCAAGGGTGGCCGAGATAAAGGCCCCCCTCCTGGACCTTCCGGCCAGGTAGCCAACTATACCGGCCACCAGAGGGAAAAGCCACAGTGCATCAATAAATCCGAATCTTCCGGCAGGCTCCGGAAGACCACTCATTAAAAGTGTGCCGGCAGCATATATGGCCAGGGCGGCAACAAAGGCGCCTATTACGGACCTGATCCTCTCCCAGGCTGTTCCTGCCGTGGCTATCAGGTATATTGCCAGCCCCAGAGGTATCAGGGCGCCTCCCAGGTTTACTGTTATCGGGAGCCTTCCCCCGGCTACCGGTATGGTTATAAAGCTCCCGATAATGAGTCCGGCTATAACCGCCATGGCTCCCCTGTCGGACAGCTTCATCCTGTCAAGGGCTCTCTGGGCAAGGCCGAAAAATATTAAGGCTAAAACTATGAGTAGAAGAATCATCCCCACAGGAAGTCTCGTCATCAATTTACCCCCCTGATTTTTTACTAATATCCTGCCCTGCCGGGACTTTAATATGCGTGAATTTGCTCAAAGGTAATAACTTCGGTCGGAATACAGAAGTCAGGAGTCAGGAGTCAGAATGAGCATGCACTAATTAACTTCTTTTGCTTTTTGGCAGGGTGTTATTGTCGTAATAAAAATGAAAAAGGCCCGCTTTATGCGGACCTTTTCGAAAAAGGAATGCCTGGTTTTATTCTGAATTCTGAATTCTGTATTCTGACTCCTGACCGGAGGTATTACCCTTAAGCCAACTATTTCTTGTCAAAAATATCTCCAACCAGGTCCCCAATGGTAACATTTCCACCCTCGCCGGATTCATGAATCTTGGGCGGTGCATCATGGAACTTTTGCGGGCGGGGCTCTCTTTCTCTATCCCTTTCCCTCTCTTTTCCACTTTCCCGGTTAACCTCTCTGATGGAGAGACGGATGCGCTTTTCTTCCGGGTCCACACTCAGAACCTTGACGTTTATTTCCTCTCCCTCTTTGACAACCTCCTCGGGCTTTTCCACATGGCGGTCAGCCAGGTGAGAAATGTGCACCAGCCCTTCCACACCGGGCTCAAGCTGTACAAAGGCTCCAAAGGGGGCCAGCCTTACCACACTGGCTTCGACAATGCTGCCCACCGGGTATTTATCCACTACATTTTCCCATGGGTTGGCCATTACCTGCTTTAGTCCGAGGGAAATCTTTTCATTATCCCGGTCAATCTTGAGTATCATTACATCGACTTCATCCCCGACCTGGACCACCTCTGAGGGGTGGCTGATTCTGAACCAGGCCATCTCTGATATGTGCAGCAGCCCGTCTACTCCGCCTATGTCAACAAAGGCTCCAAAATTGGTGAGTCTCCTGACAATTCCGCGCACCACCTGCTTTTCCTGCAGAGTGTCGAACATCTCATCCCTTTTTTGTGCATATTCCTCTTCCAGCAGTGCTTTTCTGGAAAGTATTACTTTCTTTCTGGGACGGTTTATTTCTATAACCTTGGCTGATATTTCCTGCCCTATGAATTTATTGAGGTCTTCCACATATCCTCTTTCAACAAGGGATGCAGGAAGGAAGGCACGTACTCCCACATCTACCAGGAGACCGCCCTTAACAACCTCTCTGACCACACCGGTTAAAACTTCTCCGCTCTCAAGCCGCCCCTCAAGCACTGACCATGCTTTTTCAGCGTCGGCCTTCTCCTTGGAGAGAATTAGCCTTCCTTCTTTGTCCTCTGTTTTTAAGACATATACGTCTATTTTATCCCCTATCCTGACAATGTCATCAGGGGAAGAAACATCACAGCAGGAGAGTTCTCGCAGGGAAATGACCCCCTCCGATTTGGCGCCGATATCAACCAGCACCTCGTCCTGGTTGACCTGCACCACCACCCCGGTAACTATCTCGCCCGGGCGAACGGATTTGATATCCATGGCGTCCCCCATGTCTTCCTCTTTCGCCTCAGCCTCCACAGTTTCCATCGCAGCGGGAGCATCACTTTCAGCCACTGTTCCCTGTTCGATGATTTCATTTTCGTTCTCTGTCATTCCGCCCAACTCCTTCATCCGTCTTTCAACCTCCTCAATAATCCACTGCGGTGTAGAAGCCCCGGCAGTCAATCCTGCCTCTTTTACCCCGGTAAACCACTGCTTCTGAAGCTCATCCGCAGTCTCCACCTGATGGGTAAATGCCTCTCCGGTTACAGCAGAGCAAAGTTTTGTAAGCTTGGCTGTGTTTGAGCTTTCTTTACCACCCACCACCACCATCACTTCAACCCTGCCGGCCAGCTCCACAGCAGACCTTTGCCTTTCTCCCGTTGCATTACATATTGTATTGTAAACATCCACTTCCCGGCACTTTTTTTTAAGCTCACCCACAACAGCCATAAAATTTGCCTCTGTCTGTGTTGTTTGAGCGAGCACTCCAACGTGATCGGGAAGACAATGTTTCCAAACCTCTTCAGGGCCTTCAACAATCATTGCTCTGTCTTCGGCCCAGCCCACTATACCCTTTACCTCGGGGTGATCCCTATCCCCTGCCACCACTGCCTGAATTCCTTTTTCAGTAATTTCCCGGGCAATCCTTTGGGCCTTTACCACATGGGGGCAGGTGGCGTCAATAATCTCTATCTGATTGCCGGCAGCCTCGTCATATACTCCCGGGGGGACTCCATGGGACCTTATTATTACAATACTATCCGGATCAGCGTCGGAAATGTTTTTTATAATACTGATACCGGATTTAACAAGGTCATCCACCACCAGCCTGTTATGGATCAGGGGTCCCAGGGTGTAAACCGGGCCATCCCTGTTTCTGGAACAGTTTTTGGCTATTTCAATGGCCCTTTTTACCCCGTAGCAGAAACCTGACTTGCCGGCAATTGTAACCTTCAAAATAATATCACCGCTTTTTAAAAGCCATCAGACCGGCTATGCTGTTCATAATATCACTGCTTATAGCAGAAAGCTCTTTTCTTCCCACTTTTTTAACTCCGGACTCTATCTGTATGACCATAGGTTCTCCAAATACCATAAAAATTTTCCCGAAATACCCCCTGGTTCCCATAACTGCCACCGGCAGTACAGGAACACCGGCCCTGGTGGACAGCATAGCCGCCCCCAGGTGAGGATCCATCATATCATCGCCTTTATTCCTTGTGCCCTCAGGGAAAATACCCACCATCCGGCCATTTTCCAGATGGCTCAGGGCGGTCCTTATGGCTGAACGGTCAGCTCCCCCTCTTTTTACAGGAAAAGCGCCAAGTTTTTTTATTAAAGGCCCCATGAGAGGTATAGTAAAAAGTTCGTGCTTAGCCATAAAATATACATTTCTTGACATGGGAATGGAACAGCCGATAACTACGGGGTCCCAATAGCTTATATGGTTACTTACCAGGACAACACCACCCCCGGCAGGGATGTTCTCAAGCCCGGTAATCTCAAGCCTGCGCACAATGGTCAGGTAGAATCTGCACAATGTCCAGGCTATCCTGTATAACATCAGGAGAGGCCCTCCGCAACTGTAGTAACAATACTGTTAATCACTTCTTCGGCTGACATGCTGGTGCAGTCTATAATAATGGCATCTTCGGCAGGCTTAAGTGGATCCGCCTCCCTACTGCTGTCTATATGGTCCCTTCTCTTTATTTCATCAGCCAAATCTTTTAGGTTGACGCTAAATCCCATCCTTTCCAGATCCCTGGCTCTTCTCCCGGCTCTTTCCAGGGCAGAGGCCACCAGGTAGAACTTGTATCGGGCGTCAGGCATAACTACCGTGCCTATATCCCTGCCTTCCATGACCACCCCGCCGGACCTGGCCAACATTTTCTGGGCTTCCACCAGTATGCTGCGCACACCGGGCACCTTGGACACATCCGAAACAATTTTGGTTACCCTGGGAGTTCTTATTGCTGCTGAGACATCTGCTCCATTTAGAAGTACAGTGGTTTCTCCAGAGTTACTATTTATTATATCAATTTTTGCATCCTTTGCCAGTTCACATAATGAATGGTGATCATAAATATCAATTTTTTTTTCAAGGGCCAGCAGAGCAACCGCCCTGTACATGGCGCCGGTGTCCAAATACCTGAAACCCAGTGCCCCGGCCACTCCTCTGGCCACGGTGCTTTTTCCTGCTCCGGCGGGCCCGTCTATAGCAATGTTTACTTTTTCGGGCATAGTTTTCCGTCTCTCCAAATCATTGTTCTATCTGTCATATATTAACGAGAACAGGTTTTACATTCGACATGGGAGGGCCATTTCCTTTTTTTAAATTTGTCAGCGCCTGTCTCAATATGCACTCCGCTCCTTATTGAATAAAGCTGATCAGGAGTACCTGATCAGCTTTATTATTCTTTGACTATAGATTTTAATACGTCATAGAATCCGGGAAAGGATATGTTCACGCAGTCGTAATCCCTTATGGCAATTTCTTCTTCGGACATCAGCCCCGCCACCGCCATGGCCATAGCTATGCGGTGGTCCTTCCCTGTTTCCACCGTGGCGCCCCTCAGCCTGTTCCCCGGCCGTATTATAAAGCCGTCAGGCCTGCCCTCTATATTAACTCCCATATTTGTAAGAGCTCTAACAATTGCCGATATTCTGTCCGACTCCTTTACCTTTAGCTCAGCTGCGTCCCTGACCACTGTCTCGCTGCCGGCGGCACAGGCGGCCACTGCAAGGGCAGGTATTTCATCAATCATCCTCGGTATAAGGTCACCTTCAAAAATGGCGCCTTTCAGGCAGGAGTGCCTTATCCTGATGTCTGAGACAGGCTCACCGTTCATCTCCCTGGCGTTGAAAAGTGTGATGTCGGCGCCCATGCTCTTTAGAGCCCAGATTATTCCATCCCTGGTGGGGTTGGTGCCTACATTGGCGATTACCAGGTCAGACCCCGGGACCACCGCCGCCGCCACTATAAGAAAGGCGGCCGAGGAAATGTCTCCGGGAACTATTATTTCAGATCCCTTTAATGTTGGACCGCCGTGTACCGTCACTGTATTACCGTCTGTTTCCACAGAGGCGCCGAAGTGTCTGAGCATTCTTTCTGTGTGGTCTCTGGATTTGGCAGGCTCTGTTACAGTGGTTTTACCCCCGGCGTAAAGCCCGGCCAGCAGTATGGCTGATTTGACCTGGGCGCTGGCCACCGGTGATAGGTAGTCTATAGGTTTCAGATTGCCGCCCCTTATGGCCAGTGGAGCCAGGGTATTTTCTTTCCTCCCCATTATGGAGGCGCCCATCTTTGTCAGGGGGGTTACTACCCGTCCCATGGGCCTTCTCACCAGGGACTGGTCACCGGTAATAACGCTTAGAAAAGTCTGCCCGGAGAGAATTCCCATAATGAGCCTTATAGTGGTGCCTGAGTTGGCGGCGTCCAGTATGCCGGAAGGTTCCCTCAAGCCCTGCAGTCCCTTGCCATGGACAAGCAGCTCCCCCCCGGTGGGACCCTCAAATTCCACGCCCAGCTCTTTAAAGCAGTTCATGGTGGACAGGCAGTCCTCTCCGGTTAGAAAATTTTTAATTATAGTGTCTCCCTCGGCAATGGATCCCAGCATGACAGCCCTGTGTGAGACCGACTTGTCTCCGGGCACGGTGATGGTGCCGGCTATCCTGCCGCAAGGTTTGCTGACCTTATATATTTTAAAACATCCTTTCCTCTACAGTCTCTTTTTTGAAGGTATTCCGGATTGGGAAAGAAGGTGTACCGCAGACTCCTGCTCAATCTCGCTGGCAAAGCCAAGCCTGATGGTGCCTCCCTCTCCCTCCCTGACCCGCAAAATTTCTATGTCGCTTATATTTATCCCGGACCGGCCCAGTGTCCCTGCCATTTCACCGATAATGCCGGGCCTGTCGGGAACGGTAACCACTATTTCCCAAAGTGCCGGAAGATACCCTTTTCTTCTGGCCGGCATACCGCTTTTGAGGTTTCTGGCTCTGCCCAGCAGCTCGTATATAGACTGCTCATCCCTGTCCTGCACGGCTTTCTGAAATTCCTTAAGCCGGCTGGTAAAGCAGTCAAGGGCATCAAGTATGCAGTCCCGGTTTGTTATAAATATATCCCGCCACATTTCCGGGTTTCCGGCTGCTATCCTGGTAGTGTCCCGAAAGCCCCCGGCGGCCAGCAGTGATTTTTTTTCTCCCCCGGGCATATCAAAAAGGCAGTTGACCAGGGTGGCGGCCACCAGGTGCGGCAGGTGACTCACCGCAGCCACAGAAAGATCGTGCTCGTCGGGAGTCATTATAACAGGCCTGGCCCCCACTCCCTCCACCAGCCCGGTCATCAGATCGATGCAGTGGGCCGGGGTGTCCTGTGTAGGTGTTAGAACATAAAAGGCGTTTTCAAAAAGATAGGGATCAGCTCCGTTTATCCCATCCCTTTCAGATCCCGCCATGGGGTGACCTCCGATAAATACAGCACCGCCTGGAAGCACCGGGGCAGATCCCTCAACTATGGCCGCCTTGGTGCTGCCCACATCGGTCACAATGGCTCCGGGAGAGATGTATGGGGCGAAGTCTGCCAGTATGCCCAGGGTCGTTCCCACCGGGGTGGCTATTATAATAAGGTCACAGCCTGAAACAGAGCTGTAGTCAGTTGAATACCGGTGAATAGACCGGTATTCAACTGCCATTTCCAGTAATTCAGGGCTCCGGCCCAGGCCTATGACCTCTGCGGCCAGATTCTTTCTTATGATGGCCATGCCCAGCGAGCCTCCGATGAGTCCCACCCCTATAATGGCCACCTTTTTAAAAAGGTGGTTATCTGACATCGTCCATCTTCCTGTTCATAAGCATGCTGACCTGGCGCACCTCGTTCATGAGAATATTAAAATTTTCAGGGGTCAGGGATTGAGGCCCGTCACAGAGCGCCTCGGACGGATTGGGGTGGACCTCAATGATCAGTCCGTCGGCGCCGGCGGCAATGGAGGCCCTGGCCATAGGCTGGACATAGCGCCACTTCCCTATGGCGTGACTGGGGTCAACAATTACCGGCAGGTGTGAGAGGTGTTTTAGTATAGGCACTGAAGTAAGGTCCAGAGAGTTCCTGGTATAGGTCTCAAAGGTGCGGATGCCTCTTTCGCACAGAATTACCTGGCTGTTGCCTCCGGATATTATGTACTCTGCGGCCATCAGCCACTCCTCTATAGTTGCCGAGAGGCCTCTCTTCAAAAGCACAGGCTTCCCTGCGGTGGCTACTTCCTTGAGCAGGAAAAAATTCTGCATGTTCCTGGTGCCGATCTGTATAATATCGGCATACTGAGCTACCAGGGGAAGTGTCCGGGGGTCCATCACCTCGGTAACAATATAAAGGCCTGTGGCTTCCCGGGCCTCCGCCAGCATCTCCAGGCCCCTTTCCTCAAGGCCCTGGAAGGAGTATGGAGATGTGCGGGGCTTGAAGGCGCCGCCCCTTAAAATGGTGGCTCCGGCCTCTTTAACCCTTAAGGCGGACTCCATCAGCTGCTCCTTGGTTTCCACCGCGCAGGGTCCGGCCATAACATGTATGGTGTCTCCGCCTATCTCTATATTTCCCACCCTGACAACGGTGTTCTGTTCTTTGAAGTTTCTGCTGGCCAGTTTAAAGGGCATTAAAATGGGTACCACCTTTTCCACCCCGGGCATGGCCTCAAGAGCCAGGTCGCCTATTCTGGTCTTGTCTCCTATAGCGCCTATAATGGTTCTTTCAACACCTGCGGAGAGGTGGATCTGAAATCCTGACTTTTCCAGCCTGTCAACAACTGCGTCTATGTTCTTTTTATCTGCACCGTGATTCATTACAACTATCACAACTAATTTTCCTCCCGGTCTTTCTATTTATTTTTCCGTTTAATCAGACTGTAAATCCCTATGGACAAACTATTTTAAAAAAGACAAAGCACCCCTACGGGGTGCCATATAATCTTCTGATCATCTTCATCCCCCCCTGCCATACTGCCGTCCTACATTATGAAGGGCACCATTTTAAAAAACCATCCAACCATTCTACAAAAAATATATTACCATAATTGGGAGAGGGCAACAATATAAAAAGCTTATACTGATTAAAATACGGTCGGAATACAGGAGACAGAATACAGGAGACAGAATGTTAAGGGCATTCCTTTTATAGCGATACAGGGCTGATAAGTCGGGCATATAAAACTCCTGTCTACTGTCTCCCGACCGGGTAGTATTGCCCTTAAGCAGTCTCCTGTCTCCTGACCCAAGGTATTACCCTCAAGCAACGTCACAGGCTCCGTGCAGGGCTTTGAGGGAGGGCAGCAGTGCTTCCAGCTCTGCCGGGTAGAGGGACTGAGGCCCGTCTGAAAGGGCCTCCGGAGGATTTTCATGCACTTCCAGCATAAGACCGTCTGCCCCTGCCGCTACCGAGGCTCTGGACAGGGGACCCACCAGCGACCGCCTGCCGGTGCCGTGGCTGGGGTCAGCCACCACCGGGAAGTGGGAAAGCTCCTTGATGGCCGGTATGGCGCTTATGTCCATAGTATTCCTGGTGTAATTTTCAAAGGTCCGTATGCCTCTTTCACAGAATATTATTTTTTGATTGCCCTCAGAGGCAATATACTCCGCAGCCATAATCCACTCCTCAAGGGTTGAGGAGAAGCCTCTTTTCAGCAATACCGGCTTTTTAGATTTCCCGGCCTCCCGCAGCAGGGAGAAATTCTGCATGTTGCGGCTGCCTATCTGAATTACGTCGGCGTACCTGCAGGCTATTTCCAGTGACCTGCTGTCGGTGGCCTCGGTAACAAAGGGAAGGCCTGTTTCAGCACTGGCGGCCGATAGTATTTTCAGTCCCTCCTCCCCAAGCCCCTGGAAGGAGTAGGGAGATGTTCTGGGCTTAAAGGCCCCGCCCCTTATTATGGCCACCCCCATCTTTTTCAAGAGCCTGGCCAGATAAATCATCTGGTCCAGGCTTTCCACGGCGCAGGGCCCGGCTATTATGGTCAGGCTGCCGTCTCCTATTCTGCAGCTGCCCAGGTCTACTACGGTATTATCTTTTTTAGTGCTGCGGCTGGTGATCATTTTATTCACCGGTATCACATCCGTTCCTGAGTGTAGCCTTTATTTCCCCGGCCAGCCGGCCAACCCTATCCACTATCACGGGCAGCCCTTCCCCGCTGTCCATTTCTTTAACTATAGCGCTGCCTACCACCACAGCGTCAAAGTAGGGGGCTAAACGGCGGGCCACCCCGGGCCCTGTGATGCCAAAGCCCACTGCCAGGGGGTGACTGGTATTTTTTCTTACCCTGCAGGAAAAGGTCTTTAAATCCCCTATCTCTTTCCCCGCCCCGGTTACTCCTGTTACCGAAACACAGTAGATGAAACTGTCGGTCCGGCCGGATATTTTACTGATGCGCTCATCGGTGGAGGTGGGGGCCACCAGGGGAATCAGGGACAGACCGTATTTTTGTGCGCACTCCCTTAATGGATGGTCCTCTTCAACCGGGAGGTCGGGCACGATCAGTCCGTCTACCCCCGACTCATGGGAGCTCTTGACAAAGTTTTCTATTCCATACCTCATCACAGGGTTGTAATAGGTCATGAAAATGAGCGGAATATCAGTGCCCTCTCTTATTTTTCCCGCCAGGTTAAATATATTGGACAGTCTTATGCCCCTCTCCAGGGCATGGTAGGAGGAATTCTGTATCACCGGCCCGTCGGCCACAGGGTCCGAGAAGGGAATGCCTATCTCGATCATGTCCGAGTGCAGGGCCAGCTCCCTGGCAACCTCCAGGGTGTGATCGGGGCTGGGAAATCCCGCCGTGAGATAGGTGATCAGACCCTTTTCCCCCTTTTCACTTAGGGCCTTAAAGCTGTTGGCTATCCGTTCTTTTCCGGTAATCATAATTTCACCCCCTGCACCCCGGCCACTGTTTCTACATCCTTGTCCCCGCGGCCGGATAGGTTTACCACCACAATCTGGCTGCTACTCATTTCCCCGGCTATTCTGACCGCCCCGGCCAGTGCGTGTGAGCTCTCCAGGGCAGGAATGATGCCTTCTGTCCGGCATAGCAGATTAAAGGCCTCCAGCGCTTCGGTATCGGTCACCGAGGTGTAGTGCACCCGTCCGGAATCTTTGAGATAGCTGTGCTCCGGCCCTACACCCGGGTAGTCCAGACCGGCTGAAATGGAGTGGGCCAGCTGTATCTGTCCATCCTCATCCTGCAGTACATAGCTGAGGGAGCCATGCAGCACCCCGGGCAGTCCCGCTGTCAGTGTAGCGGCATGCTTGCCGGTATTTATTCCGTGTCCTGCCGCCTCAACACCCACTAGCCTGACACTATCTTCGGTGAAGGGGTAAAATATGCCCATGGAGTTGCTGCCCCCTCCCACACAGGCCACAATACAGTCCGGAAGCCTTCCCTCCAACTCAATTATCTGTTTTTTAGTCTCATCACCGATCACTCTCTGAAAGTCCCTCACCATTGCCGGGTAAGGATGGGGGCCGGCCACCGACCCAATAAGGTAATATGTGTGTTCCACATTGGCCACCCAGTCCCGCATGGCCTCATTCATGGCGTCCTTTAATGTTTTGCTGCCGGAGGAAACGGGTATTACCCGGGCTCCCAGTATTTTCATTCTGAACACATTGAGGGACTGCCTGGCTATATCTTCCTCCCCCATGTATACATCGCACTCCATATTGAAAAGCGCGGCTGCGGTGGCTGTGGCCACACCGTGCTGGCCTGCCCCTGTTTCAGCGATAACCCTTTTTTTGTTCATTTTGCTGGCCAGCAGTATCTGGCCGATGGTGTTGTTTATTTTGTGGGCCCCGGTATGGTTTAAATCCTCTCTTTTCAGGTAAATCCTGGCTCCTCCGCAGTGCCGGGTAAGTCTTTCGGCAAAGTATAAAACAGAGGGGCGTCCCACATATTTGCTTAGCAGTAATTGATACTCCCTGATAAATGACGGGTCTTTAACAGTAGTTTTGTACGACTCCTCCAATTCCTCCAGCGCGGGCATTAATGTCTCAGGAACGAAACGGCCGCCGTAATTTCCGAAGTAACCCCGGCTGTCCGGCAATATATTGCTCAACCTTTAGCCCTCCTAACAAATTCAATAATTTTACCCATGTCTTTTATTCCTCCGGACTCAACACCGCTGCTTACGTCCACTGCGTAAGGCCTGACCATACGGACGGCCCCGGCCACGTTTTCCGGAGTGAGGCCTCCTGCCAGTATCAGCGGGCCGCACCTGAATCCGGCGGCCAGCCGCCAGTCGAAGGTTTTTCCGGTGCCTCCCTTAAGTCCCGGCACCGAAGTATCCAGAAGATAGGCGTCCACCTTGTACAGACCTGCTTTTTCAAGGTCTTCGGGACAGGCCACTGAAAAAGCTTTGATAACTCTATATTTTAAGGACCTGCAGAATTCCGGGGGCTCCCCGCCGTGCAGCTGTATGGTGTCAATCCCGGTAAATTCCGCTATCCGGCATATTTCATCATAGGACTGGTTGACGAACACCCCTACCCTGGCTATGAAGGGGGGTAATGTTGAAATAATTTCCCTGGCCTTTTCGGGACTGACTTCTCTTTTACTTTCGGTAAATATAAAGCCAAGGGCGTCAGCTCCAGCGGCGGCAGCGCAGAGGGCGGTGTCGGTATCTCTTATGCCGCATATCTTAACTTTTACCTGTCCTGCCTCTCCCATGGTCACCACTCCCGCCCTGACAGCTCTCTGACTTTAGCGGCCATATCCTCCGCCGCCATGATGGCCTCACCCACCAGCACGGCATCTACCCCGGCGGAGCCAAGAATTTTAATGTCCTCGCCGGACTTTATTCCGCTTTCACTGACCACCACGGCATCACAGTCTCCCATTTTCCGGCGCAGCCTTAGGGTGGTGCTGATGTCGGTTACAAAAGTTTTCAGATCACGGTTATTTATGCCTATTATACCTGCACCGGCCTTGACGGCCCACTCCAGCTCGCCCTCGTCATGAACCTCCACCAGCGCCTCCATGCCGGCCTCAGAGACCGTTTTCATAAGGCTCCCCAGCCGGTCCGGGGACAGGGCCGAGCAGATCAGAAGAACGGCGTCGGCCCCCAGCACCCTGGCCTGGTAGATTTGAACAGGATCAATAATGAAATCCTTTCTTAACAGGGGAAGATCTGTTTTATCCCTGGCTAGTGCCAGATACCCGGGATCACCGGAAAAAAATTTCTGATCTGTCAGCACTGATATGGCATCGGCCCCGTTCCTGTCATAAATGCCGGCTATCCCGGCCGGGCTGAAATGCTCCCGGATAACCCCTCTGGAGGGTGAGGCCGCCTTTATTTCCGCCAGCAGCGATACCCTCCCTCTGTTCCTGAGAGCTGCGGAGAGAGACCTTGCTCTGGGCAGGGAGGAAATTGTTTTACTGGCTAAGTCAAGGTTAAAAATTTTTTTTAGATGCTCAACTTCCAGTTTTTTATGTTCCAGTATTCTTTCAAGAATCACGATATCGCCTTCCTGACGGCTGCTTTCGATGTAAAATCAGACAGCTCCTTGAGTTTTTTCAGCGCTTCGCCGCTGTCGATGCCCTGCCGGGCAATTTTTAAGGCTTCGTCAATGGTGGCAGCATTTTCAGAGGCCACCAGTGCCAGGGCGGCGTTCAATAGCACGGCATCCCTTTGGGGCCCTTTTTCTCCGGACAGTATGCTGTTTATTATGGAAGCATTTTCCTGGGGGGACCCCCCCTTAAGGCTATCCAGTGGAGCCCTTTTTATTCCCAGTTCCAGGGGGTCCAGCTCAAAGCTATGCACCTTTCCCCCGGATACATGGCAGACCTGGGCTGGTCCTACCGGGGTGATCTCGTCGGTCCCCCCGGCCCCGTGCAGCACAAAGGCCCCTTTGGTGCCCAGCCTGGCCAGAACACCGGCCAGCTTGGGCACCAGGTCACTGCTGTATACTCCCAGCACCTGGGCGTTGGCCCCGGCGGGATTGGTCAGCGGGCCCAGCACGTTAAACACCGTTCTAACTCCTATCTCCCTGCGGGGACCGGCTGCGTGCTTCATGGCCCCGTGCAGCGACGGGGC
Source organism: Peptococcaceae bacterium BICA1-7 (assembly GCA_000802095.1). Classification (GTDB taxonomy): domain Bacteria; phylum Bacillota; class Desulfotomaculia; order Desulfotomaculales; family Desulfocucumaceae; genus BRHc4a. Next base: position 73,534 of record JUEB01000026.1, read on the forward strand.
GAAAAGAAAAGCTATCCCTATCCGGTCCAGGCACTCTTCTTTTTGATTCGGGGTAAGGCCAATGTTTATGCCCAGGGACTCCAGAACATCGGCCGATCCGCAGCGGCTGGAAACAGAACGGTTGCCGTGTTTGGCCACTGGAATGCCGCAACCGGCCACCACCAGCGCTGCCGCCGTGGAGATGTTGAAGGTGTTGACCCCGTCTCCCCCTGTGCCGCAGGTATCCACCACTGTTTCATGGCGGGTGCGGATTGGTGTGGCCTTGCTCCTCATTACCCTGGCAAAGCCGGTTATCTCCTCAACTGTTTCTCCCTTCAGGCGCAGGGCTATCAGAAGGGCGGCAATCTGGGCCGGGCTGGCCTCCCCCTCCATAACAATATCCATTACCTCCCCGGCCTGGTTTTCATCAAGGTGAAGGCCTGCCACCGCCTTATGTATAGCCTCTCTGATAAGATCGGTTTTTTCCATATCAGACAACCTCCCTGAAATTATTAACCTTGCTGCAGCCATCAAGAAAATTTCTTAGAATTGTATAGCCGTGGTCGGTCAGTATAGACTCGGGGTGGAACTGCACCCCCTCCACACCGATAAGCCGGTGACGGATACCCATTATTTCTCCCTCTTCGGTCCAGGCGCTTATTTCCAGACATTCCGGAAGGCTATGGCGCTCCACCACCAGGGAGTGGTATCTGATGGCTGTGAAGGGAGTGGGAATGCCACTGAAAACCCCTCTTCCATCATGGTGAATTAGAGACTGTTTGCCGTGCATCACCTTTTGGGCCCTGACCACGGCCCCGCCGAAAACGCTTCCTATGGCCTGGTGTCCCAGGCAGACGCCCAGTATAGGTATACAGCCTGCAAAACTCCGGATTGCCTCGCTGGTAATTCCGGCGCCCTCGGGCCTCCCCGGGCCGGGTGACAGGACAATTCCTTCAGGCCTGGCTGCTTTGATATCATTAAGTGTCAGGGCGTCATTTCTTTTTACCTGCACCTCTGCGCCCAGCTCGGCAAAATACTGGGCCAGGTTGTAGGTAAAGGAGTCGTAATTGTCAATAATTAGCAGCATGGCTGTCATCCTCCTCATCAAGGGTTCTCAAGAGGGCCAGGGCCTTGTTTTCGGTTTCCTCAAACTCCCTGTCCGGGTCGGAGTCTGCCACAATTCCGGCCCCCACCTGAACAGAGGCCCTGTTTCCCTGGAATACTATGGTGCGAATGGCAATGGCGGTGTCCAGTGTGCCATTAAAGCCGATATACCCCACCGCCCCGGCGTAGGGTCCCCTGCGGGAGGGCTCCAGCTCCTCAATTATCTCCATGGCCCTGACCTTGGGCGCCCCGGATACTGTGCCGGCCGGAAAGCAGGCCTTGAGTACGTCCAGTCCCTTTATACCTTCCTGCAGATCCCCCTTTACCGAGGACACCAGATGCATAACGTGGGAGTATCGCTCTACTTCCATAAACTGAGTCACCTTGACGGTGCCGGGCCGGCTTACCCTGCCCAGGTCATTTCTGCCGAGATCCACCAGCATTACATGCTCGGCCCTTTCCTTTATATCATCAAGGAGGTCGGCTGCCAGATCCATATCTTCCTGCCTGTCTGAGCCCCGGGGCCTTGTTCCGGCGATAGGCCTTGTCTCAACGCTGTTATCCTCTACCCGGACCAGCATTTCCGGTGATGAGCCGGCTATCACCACATCTCCCATATTGATATAGTAAAGGTATGGGGAGGGGTTATTTCTCCTTAGCCTGCGATATACCCTGAAGGGATTTCCCTTAAAGTCAAGGTCTATTCTTCTGGAGAGGACTACCTGGAGTATGTCTCCGGCCATAATGTATTCCCTGGCTTTTTTTACCCTGTCCGTAAATTCTGTCCTGGAAAGGCTCGACCTTGCCGCCCTGCCCCGGGCTCCTGTCGGGGGGGTCAATCCCAGTGGGGCCTGGCCCTCGTTTATCCGCTGCAGTATTTCTTTTATAGCAGCTATGGCCCTGGCATATTCTTCAGACACACCCCTGCCCGGGCTGGTGTTTACCACAATCCTCAGGGTGTGCTTTAAATGGTCAATGATAATGGTTATGCCCGGCACCATCAGCATGCAGTCCGGAGCGCCGGCACTCTCCAGGCTGTAGTCCGGCAGCCTTTCTATGCCCCTTACTATGTCATAGCCCATATAGCCTACGGCCCCGCTGTAAAACCTGGGCATTTTGTCCAGCACCGGTGAGCTGTAACCCTCCAGCAGCCTTTCTATAGCGTGTAAGGGATTGCCTGAAAACAGCTCTACCCCGCCTTCTTTCTCAATTGTGGTGGTATTCCCCCGGGAGGTGAGCAGCGCCTCGGGATCAATTCCTATAATGGAATACCTTCCTATGGTGTCTGCTCCCTCAGCGCTCTCCAGCAGGAAGGACTTTTTCCCCCGGGAAACCTTGGCGTAAACGGTTATGGGTGTTTCAGTGTCTGAAGGCCACTCCACGCTGACAGGCACTGTACTGTACAGTCGGGACAGCTCAAGATATGTTTTTTCATCAGGATAATACATGCGGTATACCTCCCCAACACAAAAAGCCGGTACTCAAATGAGTACCGGCTGTTAACGCAAAAATAGCAAACTTAACAGTGGTTTTCACCTCAGCTCCGCTCATCTCAGCTATTCTATTCTCATCTCAGCTATGCTAAATATAAATCTATCACAATGATATAACGGGTGTCAATATAACCGGATAATTAATTTACCGGTTATATTGTTGCAGCTTTTCGCCTAACATCCGGTAAGCCCTGTCAAATCCAGGCCAGTCATTGCCCTCACTGAGCGCCCTGCTCAGCTCCAGAAGACCTCTGTCCGGACTTCCGCCCTCAAAGTAGCACCTGGCCAGGGCCAGCCGAAGCTCGGGCCACACCGGTCCCGGGGAGGAGTCCAGGGCTGACTGAAGCAGAGGAAAGGCATCGGAACATTTGTTAATTTCCACCAGCGCCAGGCCCCTCATTCCCTGGAAGGTCTGGCTGGAGGGGTAGCTCTGGGGCAGGCGCATGCCGTCCAGAGAATATTTAATGGCCTGATCGAAGTTTCCGGATTTTAAGAAGGCCTCAGCTTTCCGGTAATACAGCGCCCGGGCCGGAGAGGCTCCTGCCGGCTGGCTGCTGTAATACTCCAATACCTTTTGATAGTAGCCGGGGCAGATCTCCATAGGGATTAACCTGCTGCCGTTCCACTTTAATATAGTTACGCTGTAGGTGTCTCCCTGGTCTTTCTGCCACAGGGCCAGTTCATTGCAGCCGTCGGCGTCAAGGTCGGCAATCTCTATTTTATGGTAAAGGCCTGTAAACAAAACATCCAGGCCGTCTTCCTCCAGTGAGTAAACCTCCAGGAAAGACCCCAGAGGGTCGCCCAAATCCCATCCGGACAACAGAAAAGGCTTGCTTCCCCCGAAGCTGTCAGTCCCCAAAAAGTCCGGGGCAAAGGGTTCATCCTTTTGCCAAATCCTCCTGTACTGGCCTTCAGTGCCGTTATAAAGTAAAAGGCCGTACTTATTGCCAACTCCCTTGTAAAAAGAGGCATATTCCACATTTCCGTCCCCGTCAAGGTCGGCCTTTGTGGGCTTAAGCGTATCTGTAGAGCTGCCTGACTGTGGCGCGTCCACAAAATCTGCCCCCCTGGGAAGAAAATCCTCAATAGTATCGGTGGGGTCCCCCGGAGAAATTTTTATGTAGCAATTATAATTAAGGCTGATTGAGTTTCCGTCACCGGAAGATATGCTGTAGCCAAGGCAGGATGCCGAAAATTTAAAGGGTATGTATATAGTGCCGTCCACCTCGGCAGGGGCGGGTGAAACTGTGGCTGTCCGGCCGTTTATATTTGCCCCGGGGCTGCCTATGACAAGGTCCAGGCGGCGGGCTCCTTTGAACAATGATATGGCGCCCGAACCAGGGTATGTTCTATAGGTGCAGCCTGTTATCATGGAAAAATCGCACAGGGCCAGATATATATCTGATCCGGCCGGTCTGGAGGGGTACAGAAGTAAAAAGCTCTTTCCGTTGACATTTATGGTGTTGCCGTCCCCGGCATTGGCCCCGGGGTTTATTTCAGCCGCAGGTGCGGCTGTGGTGAATAAAAGAATAAAAACCAATGAAATAAATGATAATATTTTTACCCGCAAATTAAAACACTCCCGGAGGTCAAATATCTTTATCAATTATGCTACTGGGGCAAAAGGTCTTTTCTTAGCACTGTGGCCCCCTTTAGGTAGATATGTTTTAACTCCTTCTGGGTTTTATCCGTGTTAACAATGACCATAACCCTGATGCATTTGCCCAGCCTTCCGGGTACGGGTATTTCGTTGCCGCAAAGCATGGGGACATGGTTCCACCCCATGAATTCCCGGGCCGCTGTGGCTGGAAATTCGGCGTCCAGGTCGGCTGTAACTGTAAAAAAGGCCGCTGCTATGTCTTCAGTGTCTATGCTGTTCTCGCTGACCAATTGGCTTAGAAGCTCCCTTGTGGCCTCAAGTATTTCTGCAGAATTATTATTATCCACGGTAATTGCTCCCCGCAATCCCCTGGAACACCATTTACCCATTATATTACCTCCTGTGAAGACGAAACAGCCCGGTGGCCAAGTCCTACTGCCACCTCATCAAGATGGAGCAGCCCAACCCCAAAGAAAACCGCCACACTGATGTGGTCTTTATGGCGGGCTATACCTATCTTGCCGCCAATATTAAGGCCCAGTGCCTTGGGCATCACCTGTGACAGGGCTTCCCTGGTGGCTCCGGCCACCGCCCCCTCATCGGCGTGCACATCTCTAATCACGCCTTCTCTTTTGGCTGCTACCACAGCCCTTTCAGTTATTTTGCTTACAGACGAAATAAAGTCTCCCCCGTAATCCACGGCAGCCGCCTTTATTCCGCTCCTGGCGTACCTTGAAATAAGCTCCCTTTCATAGGATCTTTCCTCGGAAAGAGCCATTTCCAGAGCTACCTTGGCCACCAGCCTGCTTCCCTGGAAAACCAAGCAAGCCACCTCCCTTATGCTTGAGCGTATTACTTATGGGTCAGGAGACAGGAGACAGGAGTTTTGCATGTTGTGCCCTGGAGCTAAAACCCCGTAATCTCTGCTACATATAAGGAATGCCGGGAATTCTGTCTCCTGTCTCCCGACCCTTGATCCAATCTTATAAGCAGTCTCCCGACCATGGAACCATTCTTATGAGCAGTTTATATGAGCAGTCTCCTGACCTGTAAAGCACTCAGCATTAGCTAATTATATTTCAGCGTCCGGCAAAAAACAATACCGTTTGGCCCACGGTCAGTCAGGAGCGACGACATTGCTCAGGCTGGCTACATTGCCGTTTAAGAGGATGGTCTCTCCGCTGCGGGGCCGGGTAACAGCTTCCGGGACGTTAAGCACCTCAACCGTTAGCGGCTCTTTGTAAAAGGTGCCGTCTATGGCTATGCTGTCGCCATCGCGCACTGGAACGGTCACATACCGGTTTAGAAAAGATCCCCTGATCTCATTGTTTACAAGCACCTTTAAGTAGGGCAGCAGGGAGTAGTTATGAAGGTAAAGGGTAATCACCTGCTCATCTCCGCTGAATTCCCAGGCCTTCCCGGAGGCCGGGGCAGCATCAGGGCTGCTTTTGTATTGACCCGGGCCCCCCAGCAGGTGCAGGGACAGAAATATTATTGCCAGAGAAAGTATAAGACTGGCAGCTGCTGATTCAAATCTTATTTTGGACATAAAAAACCCCCCTTATTATCCTGTTTAAAAATATGCCTCAACAGGAAATTTTATCCGGGGGTTTTTGTTTATTTCAGGTTGTACTTTCTCTCCATATGATTTCGGTAGCCCTTTATTTCTTCGGCCACCCTGAATAGCATCCTTTCAATCTCAATTCTGTCCAGACTGATACTCTGGGGTGACACAATTTCCACCTTACGGAAATCTTCCCTGGCTACCAGCTTTAAGAGGTCCTCCGCAGAATCTGCCGCCACATCCAGTATGACCGGGGCGTAAGCTGACTCAGTATTGTTCAAATCGTCAAATACAGTGTAGACCTCCGTGCCTATGTCTATATCCAGTATGTTTATCCCCTGCAGGGGTATGTTTCTGAACATGGCCACATTCTGTTCTCTGGCCTCCTCAGCCATCCTCTCGACGGATTTTCCCCCAAAAAAAAATTTACCGGGTTTTGCGTTTCCTTTAAAGTCTATTCTTAATTTAGCCCTTATAACTTTATCGGGAGAACCATTCAAATCGCCACCCCCTGTCCTATTGCGCATTATTTATCTTCTATTTTGTTTTAAAAAATCCTGCTTATTTTTACCAAAGTATATTTTCTGACCCGCAAACAGGACAGGTATCGAGATATTCCGGGGGATTTTCATAGACCTCCTGGGCCTCGTCCAGGGTAGAGCCCTGGCATTCCATGGTGGTGATATTTCCGTCACTGTCGAAATTGGCCAGAAGTCCATAGGTGGGAGGATTTGCCGTGGGGGCTTCCCTGGTCACCATACTGCTGGCCAGCACGTTGGAGTTTCCACATATCTGACACCTGGGCATAGATATTCTCCTTGTCCGAAAATACTAATACTAAAATTCCTATACGGGCGGAATCCAGAATTCGGAAAGACATGTAAAAGGTACCACAGAGGTATGAAAATAACTTTTTGTATGTCATCCTTACAAGTCATATTTAAACCACAGAGCACACAGAGGACACAGAGGTTTTAGGCCCTGCTTGAATGCTTTAAGAGGTTTTTTAAATGGATTGGAGAAAGAAACTTATCTAATTTTCTATATGTCCTCAGACCTTAGAGTAGTGCCTGAGAGAAAATTCTCTGTGATCTCTGTGTCCTCTGTGGTTTATTAAGAGACCTAAGAGTCTGTCCTGCAAGACTCCTGTCTCCTGTCTCCCGACCAGAGGTATTACCTTTAAGCAGTCTCCTGTCTCCCTGGCGGTTATTAAATTATCCCCCTGATGGCTTGGCCGTTATTCCTTTTTTAAGGGGCTGCTTTACTCCTGCTGTTTTGAGTAGGCCCCGCACCTCGATGTCTTTAAGGGGTCTCGACTGGCCTGATTTAAGGTTACCCAGTGAAAGGGGACCGATTTTTGTCCTCTTTAGCCTGATCACCTCATGGCCAATTTTTTCGAACATTCTTCTTATCTGCCTGTTTTTGCCCTGGGTAATGGTTACCTCCAGGAGAGAGTTGCCCTCCAGCTGGTCGATAAAATAAATTGTGGCCGGGGCAGTGATTCCGTCCTCCAACATAATTCCGGCAGAAAGGGAATCCAGGCTGGCATCGGTGGGGATGCCCTTTACCCTGACCCGGTAGGTTTTGGCAACCTTGTGTCCCGGGTGGGTAAGCCTGTAGGCGAATTCACCGTCGTTGGTAAGCAAAAGAAGTCCCTCGCTGTCATAGTCAAGCCTTCCTACGGGATAAACCCTCTCTTTAATCCCGTCCAGAAGGTCGGTAACTTTTTTTCTGCCACTGGGGTCTGTCACGGTGGATAAGTACCCTCTGGGCTTATATATCATCAGGTAAACCTTCTTCTGGGGCTCCCTCAGCCGCTTGCCGTCCACCTCCACCCGGTCCCTGTCCGGGTCAACGGTAATTCCCGGCCGATCAGCCACGTGTCCGTTCACCTTTACCCTGCCGGAGGCTATAATCTCCTCACAGGCTCTGCGGGAGGCTATGCCGTGCCGGGACATATATTTCTGCAGTCTTTCCAAACCCACACCACTCTTTTCGAAAAGATTTAAATAAAGCTTTTAAGGTGAATTCTACCATAAAAGCAGAAAAAATATAACCGCCGGCAAAGGCGGTTATTCTAAGAGATGGCTTATAGGGACATCAGAGTGGGGTCAGCCCTTGACATTGGACAACGTGTCTCCTGTCAAGGGCTGACCCCAAGTTGCTAGTTTTTAAGCATGTAAGCAGGGCTAAAACCTCTGTGGCCTCTGTGGCTAATAAAGACCCTGGCCATTTTCCGAGATCTACTTATTAGAAATGCCCAAACCATTCTGACTTCTGTATTCTGTCTCCTGTCTCCTGTCTCCCGACCGCAAAGTAATACCTTTTAGCATCACCCGTACAGCCGGTTGATTATGTAAATGGATGCGGCCAGTGTGGTAAAGTCGGCCGCCAGGCCGGAATATATGGCATACCTGTAGCGATAAATGCCCACCGACCCGAAATAAAGGGTGAGCACGTAAAAGGTGGTGTCGCTGGTTCCCTGCATGGTGGAGACCAGTCTTCCAATGTAGGAGTCAGGGCCGTGGCTGGCAATTATATTGGAGGCAATGCCCAGGGCGGCCCCTCCGGAAAGGGGCCTCATTATGGCATGGGGTATAAGCTCTGCGGGAAAGCCGATTATATCAAGATAGGGGGACAGGGCTCCAACCAGCATCTCCATGGCTCCAGAGGCCCTGAACACATTTATGGAAACCATCATGGCCACAAGATAGGGGATTGTTTTTATGGCGGTGGCAAACCCGTCCTCGGCTCCCTGCACAAAGGTCTCAAAAACTTTGACTCCTCTGATCATGGCCGTTAGAGGAATCACCAGCAGAATAACCGGTATCGCCCACCGGGACAGCTCGGATATTATGGCGTACATCAGGACCTACCCCGGTGTCTTGTAAAAATGGATCTGAACAGCCTGTCGGCAATAACGGCCACTGTCATGCCGCAGGCGGTGGCGAAGATGGTCGTCCCCACCACCTCGGTGGGGTCGGCTGAGCCGTGCACAACCCTTATGCCGATTATGGTGGTGGGAATAATGGTGATACAGGAGGTGTTCAAGGCCAGAAAGGTGCACATGGAGTTGGAAGCTGTGCGGGGGTCCCCGGAGTTCAGCTTTTGCATCTCCTGCATGGCAATAAGGCCCATGGGAGTGGCAGCGTTACCCAGGCCCAGAACATTGGCGCTGATATTCATTATTATGGCTCCCATGGCCGGGTGGTTTCCGGGTATTTCCGGGAAAAGGAATTTCATCAGCGGGGCGATGGCCCGGGACAGGAAAGAAATAATGCCGGCCTCTTCCGCCAGCTTCATAATGCCCAGCCAGAAGGTTATGATGGCTATAAGGCCTATGGATATCTTTACCGCGCTGCCCGCCCCCTCAAGGGCTGCCTTTGTGACCACCTCTATATTTCCTCCGGCCGCCGCCGCCAGTATGCCAAAAACAATCATTCCAAGCCAGATTACGTTAACCATTACATCACCCCTGGGGCTTGTCTGTTTAAAAAGTATGAGAGACCCGCCCAATATAGAACTGTGGGCAGGCAGAACATGTGTTACACTTTGTTCCGGTATATTCCCATAAGATCGAGGTTCCTGACCCTGCTTGTTATAGTTTCCAGGTCAGTGGTATAAAGCCCCCTCTCCTTCATTCTCTCAAAGTAGACTGATCCGGAAAAAGTATATTTTTTCTGTAGCCCCGGTTTTGTTTTCATCATTGAGAGCATGTAGGTGATCATATCTCCGGAGGCAAGCCCTACGGGCAGCTGCAGAGTTTTTTTCCCTTTTAAGGCCCGGACGGCGTTATGGCCGGCCAGCATGCCTGTTACTATAGCCTCGGTGTGACCAACCAGAAGGCCGGTTTTTTCACCGGCGCAAAAAAGGTTCTCCATGCCTGCTACACTCAAATCCTCCCGGGCGGGGGCTATGGCCATAAACCTTACAGAATTGCCCTTGCCTCCGGAATAAGGGTCGGCATACCTGGCATTGCCAAACCCGTCTATTGTTCTTAATATTTCCAGGGGGAAATAGGGGGTCATCAGCTTGGCATGTCCTGTGTCCAGTATAATGAGATTGTCGGCAAACTCTTTAAGGTTGTACTGCTGGCAGGCCTTTTTGTCCAGGAGGTCACCCTTTTTTATAGACTCAGGCAGTGGAATAACCACCACGCCGTCCCTTTCCAGATTATTAACCAGCCAGGGTGCAAGAGATTTTTTGTCCAGCTTGCAGGAGCCGCTCATGGCCTCGAACTGCCAGAACTCTCCTCCGGCGGTGATTTCCTTTACTCCTGCCCGGGCGGTCAGGCTTACCCTGGGCCCGAAGGTGGGGCATCTTAAAATGCACATGGCGCAGCCGGCGCCATAGCGGGAGCAGTTATTGACCGGGCCGGCGGTTCCGGTGGTGTCAATAAAAATATCTCCGCGGACAGTTTCATTGGAGGCTGTGGACACGCCTGTAATGCTTTTTCTGCTGCTTTGCACATCGGTCATCCTTGTCTGAAGCCTTAAGGTTACGCCATTCTCTGAAAGAAAATTTCTTATTACCGGCTCAATTCCGGTTACGTCATAAAGAGAGGCGTGCCTGTGCCCCGGGAAGTTTATCCACCGGTGCCTGGCTGAAAGGTCGATGGCCCTGACCAGATCGGTGCCGCCCATGGCGGAGAGCTCCTCAATGGCGGTATAGCGGCCGTTATTCCTCATTATTCCGCCCACCAGGCCGGTTCCCAAAAGCATATCTGTTTTTTCCAGCAGCATTACCGGAGCCCCCGCAGCAGCAGCTGAATAAGCCGCCGCACAGCCTGCCCAGCCCCCGCCCACCACCACTATCACAGAAATCACCCCCATGGTTTAGTATTCGGCCTGTTAACTAATCATAAAATATGTTCTCAATAGTATATTTTATGACTGTTTGAAAGTGTATTTAGTCCAGCGGCTGCCCTTAAAAAGAAAATCCCCCGCCCGGAGGGAGTTCCTTAATGATTAGTCTATGGGGGAGGCTGTGGTGGTCCCGGCGGCGCCTGCAGGGGGACGATCTTTTTTAAAAATGCTCTGTATCTGGGATATAAACTGCGGGGCCACCTCAATTATTCTGTCCACTATGGCGTTATTGTCTACGGGAAGCAGCCTCACCTGACCGTTGCCCACCACTAAAAAGCCTACAGGCTGAACGGATACCCCTGCCCCGCTGCCTCCTCCGAAAAATGGCGCCTGCTGATCCCTGTTGCCGCCCTCATCCTTGCCGGAGCTCTCAAATTCACCGCCACCGGCGCCAAATCCGAAAGATACTCTGGAAATTGGTATTATTACTGTTCCATCAGGAGATTCCACCGGGTCTCCCACCACAGTGTTTACGTCAACCATTTCCTTTATATTTTCCATGGCCGTTTTCATCAGTCCCTCAATGGGATGTTCTGGCATAGCCATACCTCCTGCCTGGTTTAAATATTATTTTTAAGAGTCTGCCGGCCTTGCCGCTGAGAATTAGTGCAATAAGCATCCTCAGGCCTGTAAAGATAATATGGCCTGTTCTGATTCTTAATATACAGTCCAGTGTAACGTTCAGATTGCGGCTGTTAAAATAAGGTTCGACTGAAAAGACAGGTTTTTGGGACACCCTGAGGCGGCTGCACAGGGCTGTAACGATAAAGCCCTTAAATGACCAGGCTGCACCGGCGGCCAGGGCTGTATAATAGGGGTTGCCTGTGCCTAATCCGGTTTTCCAGATTAGCCTGGTCATTTTGATGCTTCTGACCAGGTAATGCAAAGAGGGGCTTAGTGTTTTAAAAATATCAGACATTTCCCTCAACAGCCTTAAGAGATCAAAAATTTCACTGGCGCTGTAGTTTTTTCTCCCGGTGAAGCCTGATGTTTTGGATATTCCCTTAAACTCTCCCCTGAAGCTGAAAACATTCCATGAAATTGAGGAGCTAAAGTCCAACATAACCAGTTTTAATTCAATTCTGATGCCGGGCCAGACAGACAGTTGCAGGCGCAGCAGGTCCTCCTCTCCTTCTCTTCCGTACCTGACCCTTAATTCTAAGGGCAGAAGGATGATCATAGCCCCCAATAATGCCAGCCCCGCCAGGAGGTATAGAATTACAGTCACAACATATGCTCCCTATTAGCTCAAGGGCAGTACCTGTGGTCGGAGTGGCTAATGTGTAATACCTAATGGTCGGAGGAGCTAACGGGTATACCTGTTGGTCGGAGGAATTCATAGGTATTACCCCAGGTCGGAGATCACGATGAGAAGTTTCCTGGACTCTCCGACCCAACGGGAACGCATCTTTGGTTACTCCGACCATTTGGGAATACATCTTTGGCACCTCCGACCATCAGGAAATGCATCTTCGGCCCCTCCGGCCATAAAGAAATACCCCCTGACTATTTAATCACAACAGGCACTCTGGCCAGAGTTTTTTCTTCCTTTCCCACTATTTCGATTAATGCCAGCTCTCCGGGGGTGGCCATTTCCGGGGAGCTATAGCTTAAACTTGTAGTAAAGCTGCCCCCGCTTTCTGTGGAAAGCTCCTCTTCTTTGATTATCTGACCTCCCCTGGTGGAAAGCCTCACCCTCTTCTGACCGGTAGATTTTACGGTGCCCTTTATTTTAAGGGGACTGGTAATCTCCTGGTTTGCCGTCGGCTGCTCCAGCACTGCGCCGGACTGTGAACCCTGGGTGGAAGGCAGTGGCGCGGGCGCTGTTTTAACTGGGGGAGTGTTAACGGCAGGGGCGGGGCTGCTTATATCCGCACCTGTAATGGTAAAGCCAACTCCATTGGGGGCTTTGGCTATATCTGCCCTGACCAGTGTATAAAACGGCTCTCCGGCTTTTCTTGGCTCAGCTCTTTTTTTATACTTGAGCCTGGCATCTATCCAGACAAAGTTTTCCTCAGGCAGCCTCTGTTGTATCTCATCAAAAGTAATGTCGTATCCCCTCGACCTCTCGCCGCTGCTCACAATAAAATAGGCCTTGTCTCCTACCTGGGCCCAGGAGGTGGAGTCCTGGTTTTCCAAAAGCTTGGCAATATCCCGTACAGCTTTGGGAGCTGTTTTTAAATCCGCCGAATCAAAGGTAACCCTGCTTACCTCGGGCACTATAATTGTCCTGTTCTCGGGAGGAGCAGGCTTTTTTGCCGCCGAGCAGGAGCATAAGCCCAGCAAAAGAAGGATAACAGCGGCCCATAATAACTTTTTCATAAGCAAAAACCCCCGTTTTTTGGCAGATTAAGCGCAAAGGCTCTTAACTATTCTTCCAAAATACGGGGGGAATATTCTTTTGCTTACAAGAATAACTTTGCGGTCGGAATACAGAATTCAGAGGACAGGAGTCAGAATAAAGACCTCCGGGCCGCAAAAGCGGCCACCACTGGGCTCAGCCTCATGATAACTTATAAGGAATGCGGTTATCATTCTGAATTCTGAATTCTGGATTCTGACTCCTGACCGAAAAGGATTACAGTATAAGCAAGCTTATATTTTCACTGCCTCCCTGACCAGGGCCATTGTTTCGGAGGCTTTTTTGCGGGCTCTTACCGCCCCGTCATAAAGCACCTCTTCCACGTACCCCGGTCGGGACATTATTTCTGCTCTTTTCTCCCGCAGCGGGCTCAGAATCCCGTCCAGTGCCTCATGCAGTATTTTTTTGCAGGCCACGCAGCCTATGCCTCCTCCCCTGCATTGCTCCTCAAGGCCGGCCAGCCCGTCGGGGAGGTAAATTTTATGGTAATTATGCACCACGCAGACCTCCGGGTGGCCGGGGTCGTCTTTTTTTATCCGGGCGGGGTCTGTAATCATGGAGTTAATCTTATTTTTAAGCTCCTTGGGCTGGCAAAAAATTCCTATATCATTGGCATAGCTCTTGCTCATTTTCCTATTGTCAATTCCGGGCAGAGTGCTTACCTTGGCCAGCAGAGCCTTGGGCTCAGGGAATACCGGGGCATACATATGGTTGAACCTGCGGGCTACCTCCCGGGTAAGCTCCACGTGGGGGACCTGGTCCTCGCCCACCGGAACGGCGTCAGCCCGGTATATGAGAATATCGGCGGCCTGCAGAAGAGGGTAGCCCAGAAAGCCGTACATCATTATATCTTTTCCCCGCTCCTTGAACTGCTGCACCTGGTCTTTGTAGGTGGGGACCCTTTCCAGCCAGCTTAGCGGGGTGATCATTGAAAATATAAGGTGCAGCTCGGCGTGCTCATTAACCTCGGACTGTTTGAAGATAACGCTCTTTTCGGGGTCAAGACCCACCGCCAGCCAGTCGGCCACCATCTCAAGAGTGTTCTCTTTGAGCCCGCCGGTCTCGTCAAAGGATGTGGTCAGGGCGTGCCAGTCGGCCACGAAAAAATAGCAGCTGTACTCCTCCTGAAGTCTCCTCCAGTTTTCCAGAACGCTTAGGTGACCTATGTGAAGCCTGCCGGTAGGCCTCATTCCGCTTAATATTCTTTCCATGGTGTGATAAGTGCCCCCTTCGGGTAGTTTTTAAAAAATAGCGTTCACTGTCCCGGCCAGCCATATCAAAAGCTGGTATACCGGGCCTATAAAGAATCCCAGTATTTTAGGGATTACATTGGTTACCAGAAGTAAAATAAGTATTATGAAGCCGTACTGCTCAAGCCTGTACATAAACTCCCGGCTGGCCGGTATCAGTCCGGCCAGAATCTTGGATCCGTCCAGCGGGGGAATGGGGATCAGGTTGAATATTGCCAGTATCACATTGATATATATTATATACTGGGTAATCCTATCCAGGTAGGGTATTTTGTAAAAGAAGGCGCCCAGCAGTATTGCAGCCAGGACAGCCATAATCAAATTGGCTGCCGGCCCGGCCAGGGAAACCAGTATTACACCCCGGTCCCTGTCTCCCCTGAAATTGTAGGGATTGATGGGAACAGGCTTGGCCCAGCCAAATCCTGCTATATACAGCATAATCAGGCCCAGAATGTCTATATGGGCAATGGGGTTGGCAGTAAGCCTGCCCTGATTATAGGCTGTCCTGTCTCCAAGGCGGTATGCCGCGGCGGCGTGGGCGAATTCATGGAAAGAAAGGGCTATAATTACAGCCGGGGTCATATATAACAGCCTGGTGGGATCGAAAAAATCCAGCATCTACAATTCTCCCTCTGCTTTCCTGAGAAAATCCTGTATAAATTCCCTCTCCTCTTCCTCAGAGCTGACCAGACCGTCCATTTTGGCCTTCCAGAGCCCGTTTAAAGCATCCCGGTAAACCGGCCCGGGCTTGTAGCCCAGTTTTTTGATATAATTTCCGTTTATGGAGGGCCTGCTTTCTTTTATGGTGTTAAGCACAGTTTTAAGGCGCTGTTTCAGGTGTTTTTCATCCATCACGGTGAGCAAAAGGGGGTAGGCTTCCCTGGGAAGCTTCAGTATAACTCCTGCCAGGCCGCTTATCCTTGTCTGACTGCTGTCAGACAGAGCGGCCATCACTTCCTTCCAGCAGCCCAGGGTGGCCATAACTTTTTCAGTCTGCCTTCTGCTTAAGCTGTATTTGGAGCAGATGCTTTCCGCCACCTCCCTGTCAGACCAGTGCAGTATGGCGATAATGTATGGAAGCCAAGGGTCACCCTCAATGCCAAAGCCCCAGTCTTCAAGCCTGGCGATTGACTTGTGAAGACCCTTTAGAACCGGCTGAACCTCCCAGAAGGTGACCCCGGGCAGCACCTGGGGCCAAATGTGAAGCGCATCAAGCCTGGCCAGCATTTTCCCCGCCTCTGGCTCCATCATTATGTGGCTCAGCTCATCCCAGAGCCTGTCGTTGGAAACCTTCAGCAGCACCTGCTGCTGCACTGCATCCTTGAGAAGTTTAAGGGTCTGGGGCTCTATGCTTATTTTATAGCGCTGCTCGAACCTGACAGCCCTGATAATCCTGGTGGGGTCCTCAATGAAGCTAAGGTTGTACAGAACTCTTACCAGGCCGTAGTGCAGGTCGTCCCGTCCCCCGAAATAATCCACCAGCTCTCCAAAATTGTCTTCGTTGAGGGACACCGCCATGGCGTTTATGGTGAAGTCCCTGCGGTACAGGTCCTGCCGGAGAGAGGAGCTTTCCACCTGAGGAAGGGCCGCCGGGTATTCATAGTATTCCACCCTGGCGGTGGCAACATCTACACTGAAGCCATCCCCAAAAACCAGCTCAGCCGTTCCAAAATTATAGTGGGCCCTAAGCTTTGCCCCTGCTCTCCGGGCCATTACCGTGGCCAGGGTGATTCCGTCACCCTCCACCACAATGTCCACATCAATATTTTGATAGCCCAGCAAAAGGTCCCTAACTACCCCTCCGGCGGCGTATACACGGACGTCCAGCTCCCTGGAGATATTCCCGGCCTGGCGCAAAATGCCCATGACGGTGGGAGAAAGCTCCCTGACCATGATTTCGGCAATATTGTTATAAAAGCTGTACTGGGTGGACTGGCCGTTATGAACGGCATGAAACCTACCCTCCACCTGGCCGTGCAGCGTTCTAAGCACATCGGTCCTGGAAACTATTCCAATCAGCCGGTCCCCCTCCACTACCGGAACCCTGCCGATATCATTTTCGATCATTATCTCCCTTACCTCGGCCACCGGCATATTGGGGTGCACCGTAACGGTGTTGCTGGTCATATATCCTTTTACCGGGGCATGGCCCAGCCCGTGATTCAGGGCCTTTTCCACATCCCTCCGGGATATCACACCCTTTAGCACCAGTCCCTCCACCACCGGCATTCC
The DNA here is from genome assembly GCA_000802095.1 of Peptococcaceae bacterium BICA1-7. Taxonomy (GTDB): domain Bacteria; phylum Bacillota; class Desulfotomaculia; order Desulfotomaculales; family Desulfocucumaceae; genus BRHc4a. The sequence continues at coordinate 89,983 of JUEB01000026.1, forward strand.
CGAGTGCCCGTAGCGCATCAGCACCTTGCTGGCCTCGGCAATGGTGGTGTCCGGAAATACTGTTTTTACAGGGTAGGACATAATATCCGAGGCCGCCATGGGGGGCTTTACCTTTTCTTTAATGGTGGTTACGAGTCTCTCGGCAAGTTCATTGACATCCCCGTTTTTAATTGTGGCCGAGGCTGCCGAGGGGTGCCCACCACCCATGAAGGGGCCCAGTATCTCAGCGGTGTTTACCTGGGGGATGTTGCTCCTTCCCACAATGTATACCCTGTCTTCCATATGCACTATGGTAAAAACAGCATCCAGCCTTTCTATCTCAGAGATGGTATGGGTCAGCAGGGAAAGCCCGATGATAAACTCACTGGCCTTGGATCTGGCGATAAGTACCTTAACGCCGTTGATAACGTGTCTCTCGGCTGACATGAGAAGAGATTTAAGAAGCTCCTTCTGCTCCTCTGTAAGGGGCCTTCCCAAAAATTCCGAAACAACTCCCAGGTTGGCTCCCTTTTCGATAAGCCAGGCTGCCGCAGCCGCATCCCTGTGAGTGGTGCTGGTAAATAAAAGAGAGCCGGTGTCCCCGTATATGCCCAGTGCCAGTATAGTGGCCTCAAGAGGGGTTACCGGTATCCCTTCGCTTATTAATTTCTCCACCAGCAGTGTGACGGTGGCCCCCATCACCTCCACCAGCTCTACTGAGCCGTGAACGTCCCCCTCGGTCCAGGGGTGGTGGTCATATATGTGCACATCCATATCCGGCCTGCTGATGAGATCGGCCAGTTTGCCAATTCTTTTGGGGTTTTTGGTATCCACCAGAATAACCCGGGTTACCGTCCCGAAATTAATTTGCTTAATAGCCTTGAAAGTGAATATATCTTTATGCAAGGACATGAATTCTTCCACATTCTTGGAAAGCTTACCTGGGAAAACCATTTCGGCCCCCGGGTACAATTTCTTCGCGGCCACCATGGAGGCCAGGGCATCCAGGTCGGTGTTGGTGTGAGAAGTTATTATTTCCATGTTATAAACCTCAGATTTTCTTATAGGTATTACCCTGGGTCGGGAGACGGTAGACGGGAGATTCTGCATGCTGTGCCCCGGGGTTAAAAAAATTAACGCCCTGCAGGCGTTGCTGCCTTATAAACGGATTAACTTAAGGCCGCCTAAGGCGGCCGCATCATTGATGATGAATTAGACTATGATTCAGAACTAATTAGCTTTATATAACTTATGAGAAATGCCCAGGAAATTCTCCCGTCTACTGACGGGAGGTACTACCCATAAGCGCCTCCCGTCTCCTGTCTCCCAACCTCAGGTATTACCCTTCAGCAACTATACCTTGGGCAGTCTTTCCAGGGCAGCTTTGAGGTCCTCCTCAGGAAGGGGGTAGTCCTCAAGCTTTCCGGCCAGATAAAGGTCATACGAAGGAAGGTCAAGGAAGCCGTGTCCGCTCATATTGAACAGAATAGTCCTGGCCTCACCGGCCTCCTTGGCTTCAAGGGCCTCATCAATGGCTGCCTGTACTGCGTGAGCAGACTCAGGGGCAGGTATCAGCCCTTCATTTCTGGCAAACAGCACGGCTCCCTGGAAAACGGATGTCTGGCCAAGGGCAATAGCCTCAACCAGGCCGTCCTTGACCAGGCGGCTAAGCAGAGGAGAGTCCCCATGATAGCGCAGGCCGCCGGCATGAATTCCGGGAGGCATGAAGGCCGCCCCCAGTGTGTACATCATTACAATGGGCGCCAGGCCGGCCACATCGCCGTAGTCGTAGTGGTACATGCCCCTGGTAAGGGTGGGGCAGGATATGGGCTCCACGGCCTTCAGGCGGACCTTTTGACCCTTGGTAATCTTGTCATGGGCAAAGGGGAAGGCTATGCCGGCAAAGTTGCTGCCCCCTCCGCAGCAGCCTATAACCACGTCAGGATAGTGTCCGGCCTTGGCCATCTGCTCCTTGGCCTCCAGCCCTATAACCGACTGATGAAGGCAGACATGGTTTAGCACACTGCCAAGCGCGTAGTTAGTGTCCTCTCTCTTGGCGGCATCCTCAACAGCCTCGCTTATGGCTATTCCCAGGCTTCCGGGTGAGTCGGGGTACTCTTCCAGCATTTTTCTGCCGGAATCAGTGAGATTGCTGGGTGAAGGTATTACGTTTGAGCCGAAAATTTCCATTAAAGATCTTCTGTAGGGCTTCTGGTTATAGCTTACCTTAACCATATACACGGTGCACTCTATACCGAAGAAATTGCAGGCCTGGGACAGGGCTATTCCCCACTGTCCTGCGCCGGTTTCGGTGGCCAGCCTTTTTACTCCCTCAGCCTTATTATAGTAAGCCTGGGGAACGGCGGTGTTGAGCTTGTGGCTGCCGGCCGGACTTACTCCCTCATATTTGTAATAAATTCTGGCCGGAGTGTCCAGCGCCTTTTCCAGGCGGCGGGCCCGGTACAGTGGAGATGGCCTCCAGATTCTAAGAATATCCCTGACCTCATCGGGTATTTCAATCCATCGCTCCTGAGAGACCTCCTGCATAATAAGGCCCATGGGGAAAATTGGTTTGAGGTCATCGGGGCCTATAATTTGCTTAGTTACAGGATTAAGCGGAGGGTCAGGGAGGTTGGGCATGTCCGCCTGAATATTGTACCAGTGGGTAGGCATTTCCTTCTCATTAAGGAGAATTTTAACGTCTCTCATCTCTTCTTATACTCCTCTCTTCTGGCAAGTTGTTAAATATTTCATGTGATTATTGTATATGATGCTTTTTTTTTCCGCAAGAACCATTTGCTTATACTGAATACTTTGTAGGTCAGGAGAGGCCAAGGATGTATTCCCTGATGGTCGGAGGAGCCAGGGAGCATTTCCGGTTGGTCGGAGGTGACAGAGGGGTATTTCCGATTTGTAGGAGAGACCGAAGTGGCATTTCCCGGGGTCGCAGACCCGGGGCAATACTTTTAGCTTCTCCGACCAACCGGTAATGCCCCACAGCCCCTCCGTCAAATCGGTAATACCAGTTAGCTCCTCCGACCAACAGGTATTACACAATAGCTCCTCCGACCTTAATGTCTTACCCTTAAGCATTAAGATTACCCGCAAGCAATTTGGGGGACGCTGTTGGACCACTTGCCGCACCTGTCTCCCCAGCGGGCAATTACAGCCCCGCTTTCGCTTAACTCTACAACCTCACAGAAGTTGGGACAGCCGTCACACTCAAAGCTTCTGGCCCTAAAGTCCGTTTCGGCCGCGCCAAATCCTTTAAAGGCGGTGGGCGCCCCTCTGGAAACATAATCCCTGGCCAGCATGGCCGCGCCCACTGCCCCCATCACGTCATAGTTGGGTGGGATTACAATTTCTTTTTTAAGAGCCCTCTCAAAGGCTGATCTCATTCCCAGGTTGGCAGCCACTCCCCCCTGAAAGACTACAGGCCCGGAAATATCCTTGCCCTTGCCCACATTGTTGAGGTAGTTTCTCACCAGCGCCTCGCACAGCCCGGCCAGTATATCAGGCAGGTCATGCCCCATCTGCTGCTTGTGGATCATGTCGGACTCGGCGAAAACAGCGCACCGGCCAGCAATTCTCACTGGAGAGGAGGACTTTAGTGAAAGCTCTCCAAAGTCCTCAATTTGTACATTGAGCCTGGCTGCCTGCTGGTCCAGGAAAGAGCCTGTGCCGGCGGCGCACACGGTATTCATGGCAAAATCAGCCACTATTCCGTCCCGCAATATAATTATTTTTGAGTCTTGCCCTCCTATCTCCAACACGGTTCTTACTCCGGGCACCAGCCTGGAGGACGCAGTGGCATGGGAGGTGATCTCATTTTTTATAACATCGGCTCCTGCTATAATGCCGGCCAGGTGCCTTCCGCTGCCGGTGGCCCCCACTCCCCGGATTACCGTGCGGGGCGGAACAAGGCGGCTGATCTGTTTTAAGCCTTTTTGAACAGCGGGAATGGGGCGGCCATTGGTGCGCAGGTACACAGATTCCCTTACCCTTCCCTCGTCATCCAAAAAAACAATATTGGTGCTTACCGATCCCACATCAAGCCCTATAAATCCTATCATTAAGCTAATTCCTCTTTTCTGGCTCCTTTTTCTGCAAGAAGATCCACGAAGGCCTCAAGCCTGGTCATGTAGCCCGACTCCCCTGTCTGTTCATCCACAATCAGTGTCATCACAGGCATGCCGGTGTCCCGGCTGAATTGGGGCAGTACGCTCTGGGCAACTATCTCGGGCATACAGGTAAAGGGAAGAATCTGAATTATACCGTCGTAACCTTTATTATTGTAATAAGCGGCTGCCCCCAGGGTCTCCTGGCCATGCCCGCCCACAAAGTGCCGCAGGTATGGGGCCGATAACCTTGTATAAAGGGAGCTGCTTCTCACCCCTCTGACCAGTCCCATAAAAAGATGGTCGTTAACCCACTCGCTGAGGTAAATAGACCTGTCCACCTCAACCCCCAGACGCCCTAGTTTTTTCTCCAAATCAAGATTGGAGAAGGGCTCTAAAAGTGTGTATATTTCACCCACCAGCCCAATTTTTAAAACCGGCTTCCGGTCTACCGGTATCTGTTCCATAATTTCTGAGGCCCTGGCATAGGCCTCATCAAGCTTCCCATAGACTGCCCCGGCAATAATACTTAAAGCCTCGTTAAGGGCGGTGTCTGTCTGCCCGGGCCTTCTTTCCAGGGGTCTTTTACGCATTGCTGCCATTTCCAGCATATCAACAGCCCTGGCCTTGCTGTAGCCATACTTTATCCCCCGGATAACCTCTATCCAGGGCTTATTGCCGGTTATGTACCTGATCCTGGAAAGAAGCTGGCTGATGTGCTTTTCGGGTGGCTCCATCACCACCAGCCTGTAGTTGTAGCCCAGGTCCTCCAGTATAACATGCTCCACCTGGGCGTAGTAGCCGAACCTGCACGGGCCGCACCCTCCGGCCATTATTATGGTGTCGGCCCCCATCTCGCTTGCCTCCATGAAATTGCCCAGGTTGAGCTTTAAGGGCATGCAGGCAAACTCGGGTGAGTGCTTGGAGCCAAGGTCCAGTGTTTTTTTGGATGAAGGGGGCGGGACTACAGTTTCTATTCCGAGATATTTAAGCATTGCGTCCAGGCAAATCCAGAGATTGCCCATATGGGGGAAGGTAACCTTCATAATTAAGTCATCCTCTGCTCACTTTTTAGCACCGGGCAGCCTGTTCTTTAGTACCCACCATATCAAGGAAGGCCTCTACTCTGGTGACAATGCCGGCCTCACCGGTGTGCTCGTCAAGGGTCAGGTTCAGATAGGGCTTGCTCCCAATGCGGCGGGCCTTGCGCTCAATAAGCTCCCCGGTCATGGAGTCCGGGCCGCAGGCAAAGGAGGCTACATGTATTATGCCGCTTATGCCGGGGCTCTCCAGGAAGTGATAGGCCGCCCCCACCATCCGCCGTCCCAGTGTCCAGAATAATTTTTTATTAAGATGAGCTACGTGATCATTAACCTCTTTTTCAGGCACATTATCGGTGGTCAATACATTAATGCCTGCGTCTTCCAGCCTCTTTAAAAGGCCTATGTTTATAAAGCTGTCATATATGTTGTAGGGATGCCCTATTACTGCCACGGTGGTATCTTTACGGCCTGCAGGCCCGTCCTCGCTGTAACTGGAATCAATTGCCCGGTCAGGCCGCAGACCCGATTCAACCCGGGCGGTGAATCTCTTTATTGCATCTCCCGCCTTTTTGATGGCCAGGGCAATTTTGAAGGGATTGCCGCAGATTAGTGATCCTATCTCAAAAAATTGCCGGTAGAGATCACTTTCCCTTCGGTACATATTGATGTTGTTGTCAATAACGCCGGGAAGCCCCTGGACATTCTGCCTAACCATGTCTGGAAAGCCCAGAAACTTGGGGCATATGTACTCTCTGGGGAAAACGCTGACCAGCCTGGGTATGAATATATAATCGGCCTTGTTTTTAAGGTGCTCCACATGGCCGAAGGCAACTTTTACCGGCAGGCAGGCCTCATCAACGGAAAGGCGCAGCCCATCCTGCAATATGGCCTTGTTGGTGAGGCCCGAGATAACCACCTCGGCCCCTATTCCCTCAAAGAAGGTTTTCCAGTATGGGATAAAATTATGAAAAAGTAGCGCCCTTGGAATTCCTATTTTTACTGTCAATTTTCACCCTCCCGCAATATTATGGACAAATTAAGGGATGGTTATGCTTTCCAGGTAAACAAAGACTGCCTTCACCGGAAGGCAGTCTTTGTTATTAAGGGTAATACTATGCTTAAACCTTGTCCTATTTCTTTTCCGGCTTTCTGGCCGGCTGTGGCACTGCCTGCCTTATCTTTTCTCTGGTTTTTAGAATTGAGGGACGTATATTGATCATGGACACCGGTGTTCTGATCAGCACCCCTTTTAGACCTCCCCAATTAAATGGAATGAGGGGCCAGAGGTAAGGGACCCCAAAAGACCTGGTCATGGCTAGATAACCTATAAAAATCACAGCTCCAGCTATCAAGCCCGGCAGTCCAAAGGCCGCTGTCAATACCAGCAGAAAAATCCTCACCAGCCTGTTGGCCCAGCCCAGCTCATAGCTAGGTGTCAGGAAGGTGCCGATCATGGCTATGGCAACATACATAACCACCTCAGAGCTGAACAATCCCACCTCTACGGCTATCTGTCCCAGGAGCAGGGCCGCCACTATGCTTATGCCTGAGGCCAGGGCGGTGGGGGTGTGTATGGTGGCCATCCTGACCATATCAATAGAGATTTCTGCCATAATAAACTGGAGGAATATGGGTATCTCTCCGGTCTTCTGGGGGCCTATGAATTTAAGCCCGGGCGGAAGAATATCGGGGTTAATCACGGCCAGGAGCCAGAGGGGAAGAAGGAATATGGATATGGCCACGCCAACGAACCTGAGCCACCTTATATAGATACCAATGGTGGGGTTCTGTCTGAATTCCTCGGCATGCTGCAAATGGTGCCAGTAAGTGGCCGGGGTGATCATTATGCTGGGGGATGTGTCCACAATGACCAGCACATGCCCCTCCAGAAGGTGAACTGCCGCCACGTCCGGCCGTTCAGTGTACCGCACCTTGGGAAAGGGATTCCAGTAGGAACCGGGAGATATAAGCTCCTCAACCGCCTTTTCAGCCATAGGCAGGCCGTCAATTCTTATTTTCTGTAAATTTTCCTTTATATTCTCGACCAGTTGGGGGTTGGCCACATCCTTTATGTAGCATAGGACCACATCTGTTTTTGACCGGTCTCCGGCCTGCATAGTCTCCATCCTCAGGCGGGGGTCTCTTATTCTTCTTCTGATGAGCGCGGTATTAAATACCAGGGTTTCAACAAAACCGTCCCGGGAGCCCCGGACAACCTTTTCCAGGTCGGGCTCTTCGGGCTGGCGGGCTGGATAGGTTCTGGCGTCTATGACGATGGCCCTGTCCGCGCCGTCTATCAGCAGCACCTGAGGGCCCATGAGAACCTTGTTGACAACATCCTCCAGGCTCTCAGCCTGCTCGACCTCGGTATAGGGAACAAAATGGCTGTAAATCTTATCATAGGCATTGATGGATAGCTCTCCGCGCCTTATATCCACCAGTTCCTTTAATATAAGGGTGACAATCTGATCGTTGGTAAGACCGTCAATAAATAAGAGCGCCACTTTTACGCTGCCTACCGTCATTTCCCGGACAATAACGTCAAAGTTTTCCTTTACCGACATTCTCTCCTGGAGAAGAGACAGGTTCTTTTCCAGATCAGTGCTAAGGGGAGTCTTGTTAATCTCTCTTTGCTGGTCAGCCATGATAACCACTCCTGTTTAGTATTTCCTGCAGAGCCCTGGTGGTTAGCGGAGCTCCCCGATCGGGGTCGTCAGCCCCGTCCATTTTGCCTATATCGCCGATGCCCACAACTATTGGAAAATTAAGTCCGCTTAAGCTTTCCACTGTATCGCCGGTAAGCAGGTCCGGAGAAAAAATCTTTTCCCTTCCCGATTTATCCACCGCCGCCTTTGATATGACACCGGAGCTGGTAACCGAGCAGTCTACATCCACTCCCCCGGCGTATTCAGTATTTGAGGCCACGGCCAAAACTCCCATAACACTTATTTCCGGATGCCCGGCCAGGTATGCTAGTGCCCTCTCTCCTTTACCCTGTCCCAGATAGCCCTTGTCATCCAGCATAACCACCACCGGGTCATGGGGGGCCTTCTTTATCTGGGCAACCAGCTGCTCTCCGGAGAGTCTGGTGGGATTACCGGCCGATACAGATATACAGCGGGCTCCTATATTGTGTGCTGCTTTTTCTACAGCTTTTTTCGCTACCAGATCACCATCGGTGACAAGTATTACACTCCTCCTGATAATTAGCCTCACCCCTCTTTGTCAGCACTTTGTCAGAATTTTCTTTTCAGAAAATATAATTCCCAGGAAGAACTCCTTTATTCCAGGTAAAGGGGCACCCTTTTTAAAGGGTGCCCCTTATTTAATGGCATTTTTATCAGGTTTTGTGGGCAACCTTGAGATTTGCCTTGTACTCCACTACCCTGCCGTTTTCAACATTGGCGGTAAAGTTAACAATTTCTACACCCACTATTTCATGTAAGGTTTTTGACGCATCGGTCACAGCCGACTGTACAGCGTCCTTCCATCCCGCCGTTGATTCCCCTACCATTTCTGTAACCTTAATATGCATTTTTATCCCCCCGGATTTATTGTGAATATTATAAGCAGGTCTTGGAAGGCCGCTCACCCGACCAGAGTAGTCAGCTGTCTTTCGGCCTGTTTCCTGCCTGCAGTATAGTATCCCCGGGAAGATTAAAAAAATTCAGTTTCATTACATTTTTACCTTTTGCATTATTCATTTATTAACCATAACAAAAAATAACAAATATATGGTAAAAGGAAAGGAAATTGACTTAAATTGTCGAAGTCAAAATAATGCATATTTAATTTTACAAAATATTTAGTTATTTATCTGTGCCAGACATTATAATTTGATGTGGGATACGAGGTGAAAGCCATTGCAAAATGCTGAGTTTATCAGAGATTTTGTTGAAGAGGCCCTGTCTCATGTGGAAGATTTTGAGTCCGGCCTCCTGAAAATGGGTGATCAAAAGGATACAGAAATTGTCAACGGCATATTCAGGAATGTTCACAGCGTTAAAGGAACAGCCAGTTTTTTTAATCTGAAGAACATTGTCAGCCTTTCTCACACAATGGAGAATCTGCTGGGCGAAATTAGGAACGGTAAATTGGATATAGACAGAGAACTGGTTGACATACTGCTCTCCGCCAATGACTGTCTGAAGGGCATGATTACAGATGTGGAGGGAAGCGGATCTGTAGATATTTCCGCTCATGTAGCCAAGCTTACAGAAAAACTGGAAAGTAATGCTCGCAAATATGCTCCACAAAATGATCATAAAAATGTTCACAAAAATGCTCCCCAAAATAATCATAAAAAGATTAAAAAGGTTGAAGAGCAACAGCCATTAGTAGTGGGAGGTATTATTGAAGAGGCCCTTGGCCGGGGGCAGAGAGCCTATATTATAAATATTGCTGCCGCCGGAGACCAGGCCGGTATAATTGACAGGGTTAAGGCAATTGGGCAGATAGTGGCCGCGTATGACCAGGACGGGCAGGAAAAGGATTTTACCTCGAAAGAGGTTTTCCGTATAGTGATTACCACTGTACTGGAGGAAAGTCTCCTGCCTCTGGCACTGGAAATTTCCGAGGATATGGTGGAGGAGATTTTTGATGCATCCGGGCTGAGGGAAACAGAGCCGGCAAGCCCGCCGGCAGTTGTCTCCCCTGATCCTGTGGAAAGGCCGGAAATGAACGGTGCCGTGCCCTCTGAACAGCCCATGGATACCGCCCCGCCCAGCCCCCAGGCCGAGGATGGTGACCAGCAGGCCAAAAAGAATCCCCTGATGGCTGTAGATGAAACAATAAGGGTGCATATAACCCTTTTAAACGATCTTCTGGACCTGGCCAGTGAGATGGTGTTGGGCAGAAATCAGCTACTGCGTATACTTGATGCGCACCGTAAAGATATAGCGGGGATTAACTCCGTTCTTCAGAATATTGACGGAATTACCACCGAGCTTCAGGAAAAAATTATGCAGACCAGAATGCAGCCGGTGGCCAAGGTTTTTAATAAATTTCCCAGGATTATTCGTGAGCTGTCCAAAAAAATGGGCAAGGAAATAAGCCTGCAGATTGAGGGCGCCGATGTTGAGCTGGACAAATCAATAATAGAAGCGCTGGGGGACCCTCTTACACACCTGGTGCGCAACGCTGTTGACCATGGCATAGAGGCGCCGGACGTCCGTGAGGCAGGCGGCAAGACAAGGACCGGAAATATTGATCTGAGGGCGTATCACGAAGGCGGCCACGTTAATATAGACATTACTGATGACGGTATGGGGATAGATACTGAGATCATCAAGACAAAGGCACTTGAAAAAGGAATAATAAATCTTTCAGAGATTCCCATGATGGGAGAGAGAGAATTTCTTGAGCTTCTTTTCCGGCCAGGCTTCTCAACCGCAGAAAAGATTACCGATGTGTCCGGAAGAGGCGTGGGCATGGATGTGGTCAAAACAAATATTGAAAAACTGGGCGGAACCATGGAAATAATGACCACACCCGGAAGAAAAACCACCTTCAGGCTTACGCTCCCCCTCACTCTGGCCATTATTTCATCACTGGTGGTGGAGGTGGAAGGTCAGAAATTTGCCCTGCCCCAGGTAAACCTGCAGGGTCTTATCCGGATAAAGCCAGGGGACTATACCAGAAAGATTGAAAATATAAAGGGCTCGGATGTTCTCCGGCACAGGGGAAAGCTTTTGCCTGTTATTCACCTGGCCGAGGTGCTGGGCCGGGAAAAAAGAGATTTCAACACCGAGAGTATAATAAGGGTGCTGGTGATCAAGAGCGGGTCAAAGCTGTTCGGCCTGGTGGTGGATACCATTCATGACGGAGAGGAAATACTGGTCAAGCCCCTGCCGCGCTTTTTAAATGACTGTCACTGCTATTCAGGGGTAACTATTATGGGAGATGGCCGAACGGCCATGATACTTGATCCGGAGGGGATTATTTCCAGGGCCGGACTCAGATTTATGGATGAAATGAGGGATATTGCCTCCAAGGAAGCGTTAGCTTCAGACTACAGCCTTACCGAATCCCAAAACCTGCTTCTGTTTAAATGCTCCGGGCCCGAGACACTGGGCATTGACCTGTCCATGGTGGCCAGGGTGGAAAAAATACACTCCAGCCAGATAGAGACCATTGGAAACAGGGAGTATATACAATTTAGAGGTGAGGCGGTTCGCATTATACGCCCGGAGAATTACCTCCCTATAAGTCACAGCGCAAACAGCTGTGAGAGGCTTTATGTAATTATCCCAAAGCTGGTTGAGGGTCAGGTGGGCATACTGATCGAAAAGATAATAGATACCATGGAGGCCGAAATAAAATTTAACAAGGAAGACATGAAGGCCAGAGGTCTTGTGGGATCGGCCATTCTGGACAACAGGATTGTTTTGTTTATCAATATGTATGAGCTTTTCGAAATGGCTGAGCCCAAAAAGGCCAGCGCTCCGGCAGAGATTAAAGAGACCAGTGCAAGTAAAACAGTTCTTTTGGCTGAGGACACTCCTTTTTTTATCAAGATGGAAAAGAAGTACCTGGAGTCTGCGGGCTATAAAGTATTGGCCGCCCCGAACGGAAAAGAGGCCTGGAAATTACTTCAGGAAAATAATGTTGATGCCGTGGTTAGTGATATTGAGATGCCTATTATGGACGGCTATGAGTTGGTCAGGAAAATTCGCGCCGACCAGAGACTGGCCAACCTTCCTGTTATAGCGGTGACCTCAAGGGCTGATAAGCCAAGCGTACAGAGGGGCATGGAGGCGGGGTTTGATTTTTACGAAGTCAAGCTTGACCGGGAACGATTGCTGGAAAAATTGGAGATGGCCTTAGAAAAAAGGGGTGATGCTGTATAAATGGCAAAGTGCTTACTTTTTACATGGGTGGATACCTTTTCGGTATAGACATACTGTCGGTTAAAGAGATTAACCGCAACGTGGATTATACACCGGTGCCCGATGCCCCGCCGCACATAGTAGGTCTTTTAAACATGAGGGGACAGGTGGTGACCCTTATTGATCTGGCGGGACTTATGGGCTACCGTCTGAACTCCGGAACCGGCAAGGCAACCTGCATTATATTAAAAAACAGTCCTGAAAAGCAGGATTATATAGGATTCTTTATAGATTACCCGGGGTCAGTGATAGACATAGACGATGGCAGCTGTGAGCCGCCCCCGCCCAATGTCAGTATTATGGAAAACAAATTTGTGGATCAGATCGTCAAGCTTGAGGAGGGCCTCCTGTTGATAATTAATAATTGTGCCATTTATGAGCAGTAGACTGATTAAATATTGAGGGAGGTTGTCTTGTTGAGCTTAAAGGTAAAGCTTATTGTTATAAATATAGTTATCCTTATGGTTGCCGTATCTATATCAACTGCTTTCAGCTATCTGAACGCTAAAAAATTACTGCTTGGCGGTGTGGAAGAAAACATAACAGCCCTGGCGGTTTCCTCCAGCAAGGAAGTGGGGCTTTGGCTTGATGGAAGGAGGTCCGAGGTTTCCACAATGGCCAATAATCCAATGCTTGTTTCCGGGAGCCCAAGGGCTAAAATGGATTATTTGATGGCGGAGCTGAAGAGGAATAATCTGTATGAAACATTTTTTATCGCCGACGAAAAGGGTAACTACAGTATAACCTCGGGTACTCCCGGGAATGTGAAGGACAGGGACTACTTTATAAATGTAATGCAGACAGGGGAAACAGTGGTATCCAACCCGGTAGTGTCCAGGGCAACCGGCCAGACAGTTATTGTGGTGGCCTCACCAGTAAAGAAGAACGGCAGAATCATTGGCATGCTGGGGGGAACTGTTTCCATCACCGGCCTTTCCCAAAGGCTGGCCTCCATTAAGTCCGGCCAAACCGGGTATGCATATATGGTGCAGAGTGACGGGCTGATAATCGCCCACCCCGACCAGGGAGTGCTGATGAAGCTTAACCCTTTAACAGACAGCGGGATTGATCCAAGATTAAAAGAAACGGTGCAAAATGTAATAGCCGGCCAAACATCGGTAAACAGATACTTATTTAATGATATAGATAAGTATGTTGCCTACGCCCCTGTTCCCGGGGTTAACTGGGGAATAATGGTTAATGTTCCGGTGGCCGAGGTTACCACCCAGCTGACCAGCCTGCCCATAGTAGCCTCTGTGGTGGCCATTATTGTTGCGCTGATCAGCGCACTGGTGTCGTACCTGTTACTGGCCAGGATGGTCAGCCGGCCCATAGAAAAAATACAAAAGCTTATGGCCAGGGCCGAGGTAGGTGATTTAACAGTGCGGGGAGAGGTCCTGTCTGAGGATGAGATCGGTCAGCTTACACAGTCCTTTAACCATCTGATGGAAAAAATACGGGGTATGCTGGTTGATATAAGGAACAGCGCGGTGACCATCAATAAATCTCTGGCTATAATGTATGGCAAGGCCAGCCATATGGCCTCCAGCAATCAGTCCATGAAGGGCCGGATAAATGAAATTAATTATTCAGCTGAATTGATTTCAGAAAATATAGCCGGCACAGCCTCCACCTCGTCTGAAACAAGCAGCTACATACAAATGAACGCCCAGGCGCTGGAAGACATGTACAGCAGCGTGCAGAGACTGGCCTCGGCGTCGGAAGAGATTTCGGCCAGCGTTGACCAGGTAAGCACCGGGGTGGAGCAGAATTCTGAAAGCATCAACAGCATCTCAGTGTCAGCCCAGGACATGTCTTTGTCTGTAAACAGCGTGGCCGCAGCTGTCAAGGAGATCAACATATCCTTAAATGAGGTCAGCCGGAATTGTGAGAGGTCTATACAAATTACCGACAATGCCGGGGTAAGGGCCGGAGAGACAAATGAGATAATAGAAAACTTAAGCCAGTCCTCCAGGCAGATTGGAAAAATTGTAAATGTTATCAACGATATTGCCGAGCAAACTAAAATGTTGGCGCTTAATGCAGCCATTGAGGCAGCGGGGGCCGGAGAGGCGGGCAAGGGCTTTGCCGTGGTGGCCAACGAGGTTAAGGAACTGGCCAAACAGACCGCCGAGGCCACCGATGAAATAAGCAGCCAGATAGAAGTAATGCAGAACAGTATGGGCGCGGCGGTGAAATCGGTGGGAACAATAACCCAGGTGATTGAAGAAATAACAGACATAACCAATACCATAGCCTCAGCTGTAACAGAACAATCCTCTTCCACCGGTGAAATATCCAAATCTGTGGTGCTTTCAGCGGAAAAGGTAAACCTGATCACCCGGGAAATAGCTGAGGTGGCCGAGAACGCCAGGCATGCTGCCCTAAACATTGATGAAACCTCCAAGGGACTGCAGGATGTAGCGCGCTCAATAAATGACCTGTCACTTTCAGCCAATAATGCCACCGAGAATACCACCAGAGCCTCGGAAAAAGTGGCCCTGGTAGCCAGTGACGCCTCGGAGATTTCACGGGGTGCGGTGGAAATAGCCCAGAGTCTGCAGGAAATAAACCAGTTTTCCAACGAAACAGCCGCCGGCGCCGAGGAAGTCAGCATGTCCGCCAAGGAACTGGCGGACATGGCAAAAAAGATGGAGAACCAGATTACACAGTTTAAAGTGGACAAATAGGTGACAATTAAAATGAGTGGCTGGTGCATAATTGGATAAGCTTAATATTCTAATAATCGACAAATCACGTTTCTATAAAGATATGCTTGTACGGGCAGTTGATAGCACAGGGTTGGGAGTGGTCACCCAGTTTGCCCCGGATGAGCTTACGGCTATGGAAAAACTGAAAAATTCCAGTATTGATGTAGTGCTTTATGATATACAGAAAGAAAAGGAGTCCTCCTTTTTAATTAAAAAGAGTTATCCGGAAGTCAGTCTAATACTGATGCTTCCGGACAAAGAAGAAAGCAAAAGGCCGAACCTTGCAGGCGGGCAGGATTTTATAATAAAGCCAGGCCCTCATAATCCTGAAATAGGCGAGGAAAGCATCAGAAAGCAGCTGCTGGGCCTTTTCACAATGATTATTACCGGAAGATATACCAATGACGGCGGTAACGGACTGGGCGGCAAAAAGTCACCTCAGGTGATTGTGGAAGAGCCAGTAAAAACATTTGTTAAAAAAGTTCCTGCCTATATAGATCTTATTGTTATTGCCTCTTCCACAGGAGGCCCCAGCGCACTTGAAACAGTATTGAAAAAACTGCCCGGCAGTCTGGACAGGCCGGTATTGGTTGTTCAGCACATGCCCGGGGAATTGACCGGGAGAATGGCGCGATCGCTGGATAAAAAATGCCCCCTGACCGTGAAAGAGGCCGGTGAAGGGTGCAGGATGATTCCCGGTACAGTGCTGATAGCTCCCGGCGGATATCATATGACCGTCGGACCGGGAAAGTCCCGAAGCCTGGAAATAAAGCTGGATTCCTCAAACCCTGTTAATGGTGTGAGACCTTCCGCCGATGTGCTTTTTGAATCAATTGCCAGACATTGCAGTGGAAAAGGAATTCTGGCAGTTATACTAACGGGTATGGGTAGCGACGGTATGAGGGGTGTAAGTGAGGTAAAGAAACACTGTGAGTGTTACTGTATAACCCAGAGTGAAAAAACCTGTGTGGTGTACGGTATGCCTAAAAGCGTGGTAAACGCAGGGCTGTCGGATGCAGTTGCGGACCTCGAGAGCGTACCTTTATCGATGATGAATATAATATCCGGCAGGGGTAATTTATGAGTATTAGCCTATCCAGGGAAGAATTCAGCCTCATGCAAAAATTTATAAACCACCACAGCGGCATTCTTATAACTTCAGATAAAGCCTATCTCATAGAGAGCAGACTTTCAAGGCTGGTTATGGAAACCGGCGCCAGGAGTTTTTATGGGCTGTACAGAATTTTAGAAAACAATAACCCCATAATAAGGCAAAAGGTGATAGATGCCATAACTACCCATGAAACTCACTGGTTCAGAGACAGGACCCCCTGGCTTATACTGGAGGAAGTGCTGCTTCCCTCGTATATTGACCAAATAAGGAAAGGTTTGCGTAAAGAGGTTAATATATGGAGCGCTGCCTGCTCTTCCGGTCAGGAGCCCTATTCCATAGCCATGTGTATACATAGCTATCTTGAAAATATGAATATTGATGATGTTGCCCTGGGAAATTTTAAAATAACCGCCACCGACATATCAGAAGCTGTTCTGGAAACTGCCAGATCGGGGTGCTATGACGGAATATCTGTTGAAAGAGGACTGGGTCCCGGGTATCTTGAGAAATACTTTCATAAAAGTGGACCATCCTGGATTATAAAGGATAGAATAAAAGACTGTGTAAAATTTAAGCAGCTCAACCTGGCAGACAGTCTTTCCACAACCGGCCAGTTTGATGTGGTATTTTGCCGCTATGTAATGATATACTTTTCCGATAAGGCCAAGAAAATACTGATGAAAAAGGTGTCATCCTCTCTTTTTCCGGGTGGGGTAATGTTTTTGGGAAACTCCGAACTATTAAGCAGTGATGAAGGTTCTTTTAAACAACTGACCTATAAAAACCAAACCTATTATTGTGTTAGGAGTTGATCTGTTGAACATCCTGTCGGTTGATGACGTTCTGGTGGTAAGAAAGATAATCAAAAGGGTAGTTGAGGGAATGGGAGGCAATCTTCTGGAGGCGTCTAGCGGCATGGAGGCCTTTTCAATAATGGCATCCAACGATAAAATTGACCTTATCCTGCTGGACTGGAATATGCCCCAGATGGATGGCTTTGAATTCCTGAGCAAAAAGAAAAATGATGAAAAGTACAGACAAATTCCTGTCATAATGGTCTCCAATGAAAATGAAAAGGACAAGGTAATAAAAGCAATTCAGGCCGGCGCCTCAAATTATCTGTCCAAGCCCTTCTCAGAGGAGGATTTGACAAAAAAAATAGTGGAGTCCCTGGGCCTTGGCTATGAAAGCCTGTTAACCAAGTTTTTTTCTGGCGCAGTAGTTAGACTTATGGAGTATACCTCGGGCACCACGGTAACTGAGAGTAAAATTACCGATGAAATAACGGAGATTACGCCGGGGTGGTTATTTGGACAGGCACTGGTAATAGGGCAGAAAAAAGCAGTAGTGCTAATATCCATGGACAAGGATACAGCGGGTAATTTGTATACTGCGGTATGTAAAAAAAATGAGGGCGGTAGCCCGCCCCCGGGGGTTTTAATGAATCAGATACTGGATGCCTTTTTTAATAAGGTACAGGATTACTTAGTAGAAACCAATACAAAAATAAATCTGACGGCGCCCTTTTATTTCGGCGGGGCGATAGAAAAAAACTACTACTCAACACAAATGACAAAGACCCTGACAGCAGCAAAGAAATATAGTTCCGGCGATATGAACGTTGAGCTGAGAATAGTATATTATAGTTAGTTTTTTATACCTAAGGGACTTTTATACTTTCCGGCGGAGGGGTAAGGTATTCCCTTATTTTTTTAAGGGCCTGTCTTTCCAGCCTTGATACCTGAACCTGAGACAGACCCAGCCGTTCAGCTATATCGGCCTGTGTTTTATCCTCAAAAAATCTCCAGATCAGAATTTTCCTGTCCCTTTCCGGCAGCCTCTGCAAAAGCTCCTTAACTGCTATAGTTTCCAGCCAGGGGGCGTCTCCGGACGACGCTTCGTCCTTAAGCTGGTCCAGGAGATATATAGGGTCTCCATCGTCCTGGTGAAGTGTATCGTATATTGAGGTGGGTACCTGTACGGCTTCCAGCGCCGATACCACTTCCTCACGGGGTATGCCCAACTCCTCGGAAACCTCGCTTATGGTGGGATCCCTCCCTATTTTGGCGATTAGTTTTTCTCTGGCCTGCTGTATCTTAAAAGCTGTTTCCTTGGTGGACCGGCTTATTTTAACAGGATTGTCGTCTCTTAAAAATCTCCTTATCTCACCCACTATCATGGGCACAGCATAGGTGGAGAATTTTACATCATAGCTTAAATCAAATTTGTCAATTGACTTCATTAATCCAATGCAGCCTATCTGAAAAAGGTCTTCCAGCTCATATCCCCTGTTCTGAAATCTTTTCACCAGATTAAACACCAGCTTAAGATTACAGTTGACGAGTCGCTCCCTGGCCTGACTGTCTCCATCCTGGGCCTTTTTTATTAAATCCCGCATTTCCTTATCCTTAAGGAGTGGAAAACGCGGCAGATTCATTTCAATTAACCTGGAGCTCATAGAGACACCTCAATGCCCCTGCCTGGGGGTTACTCCCTTTTTACATATCCTGGTCATGGATACCCTGGTGCCCTTTCCTGGTTCAGATTGAATATCAAAGCTGTCGGAGAAAGACTGCATAAAGGAGAACCCCAGCCCCATTCTTTCCGGGTCAGTGGAAAAGGCAGGCTGAAGCGCACTGGCCAGATTGTCGATACCCCTGCCCATGTCCTCCACTGTTATGGTAAGAACATCTCCGGCTATCTCGGCGGCCATCTCAATTATTTTGCCGGCATCAGTCCCGTAGCCATGCACAATGGCGTTGGTTACCGCCTCAGACACCGCCACCTTTATTTCCTCCAGATCGTTAATGGTAAAGTCCAGCTGGGATGCGAAAGATCCCGCAGCCACCCTGGCAAATGCCACATTGGCAGGAATACTGCTGAACTGAATGCTTACTCTGTTAACCGGTTGCATTATTAACCCTCCCTATACAGCCAGGCTCATGGCCCGCTTTTCATCGGGGCACTCCTTCATTATATTTAGCAGTCCGGATATCTCAAGTATCCTCCTTACCTGAGGTGATGCCCCCACTATAAACATCTTTCCCCCGGCCCTGGAAATCTTCCTGTACCGTCCAAGCATTACACCCAGACCGGCACTGTCAATAAAAGTAACCCCGGCAAGGTTTACTATTATATTTTTTAACAAATTGTCCCGCTCCAGCTCTTCATCCATGTAATTTCTAAGGCAGTCCGTTACGGCCATGTCAATTTCTCCAGAAAGCCTAACCAGCAGCACACCCCCGGAAATTTCTTTTTGCAGTTCCATATCGAAATCCCTCCAAAAGGAATTGATAAAACAATTACCTGCTAAATTTTACCATACATATCACAGGAAGGCAATTTTACTTATAAAGTAAAAAGCCCCCGGCATAGGATTATTCATAGGCCAGGAGCTTTTTACATGGTTTTACTGCATTACCCCGCGAAGGGTTTTATTAAGCTGCTGTACAAAGCTTCTTTTGGGAATATTGTTTTCGGCCACCAGGGGGACCCTTAATACTTCCCTGTTGTCTCTGGTTACTATATAGTCTCCTATTTTTTGGCCTTTCTTGACGGGTGCGGCAATTCTTTCAGGAGTTTCCACCCTGCCCTGGTATCCTTTTTCCTCTCCCTTTTTAACAATCACTGAAACTTTTGCCGAGGTTAAAAGGCCAACCTTTTCCTGCACTCCCTTTTCCACAGGCAATACTTTAACCACCTTGCCGCTGTCTTCTATGTATACAGACTTATAGCGGGCAAATCCATAATTAAAAAGTTTGATTGATTCCCTAAAATGGCTTTTGGGCTCCGGTGTGCCCAAAACCACAGCTATTAGCCTTAATTTATCCCTTTCGCAGGTGGAGGCAAGGCAGTATTTAGCCTCGTTTGTCCACCCGGTCTTGCCTGCGTCCAC
This sequence comes from Peptococcaceae bacterium BICA1-7, assembly GCA_000802095.1. Classification (GTDB taxonomy): domain Bacteria; phylum Bacillota; class Desulfotomaculia; order Desulfotomaculales; family Desulfocucumaceae; genus BRHc4a. Next base: position 109,730 of record JUEB01000026.1, read on the forward strand.
CCCATTGTACCACTTCAAAAGTTTATTGGTATTCCACAGCTTGAAGTCTCCACCCCGGAGATCGTACTCATAAATTCCCGATATCTGCATGAACAGAGGGTGTTTTATACACTCTGTCATTATCCTGGCCAGATCCAGGGCCGAGGTATGATGCCCCTGGGCGGGAAGCCCGGTGGGGTTTACAAAATTTGTGGCAGTGCAGCCCAACTGTTTGGCCCGCTCATTCATTTTCTGAACGAAGGCCTCCTCGCTTCCCTCCACCTGCTCCGCCAGGGCTACGCTGGCGTCATTGGCAGAACCCACCGCTACAGAAATTAGCATTTCCTTGAAGCTGAATTCTTCCCCGGGCTCGAGGTAAATCTGGGAGCCGCCCATGCCCCAGGCATTTTCTGAGGTCACCACCTTGTCCTCCAGCCTGGCCTTTCCCTGCTCCACAGCCTCCACAGCCAGCAGAAGAGTCATTATTTTTGTCACACTGGCCATAGGCAAAGGCTGGTCAGGATTTTTCGAAAAAAGCACCTCACCGCTGTCCGGGGCAATTAGAACCGCACTTTCAGCAGTCGTTTCAAGGAGGTCTTTTTTAGCCGTATCCTTTTGGGCCACCGGATCGGCAAATGCCTGGCCAGATATCAAAGCTAATGAAAATATAGCTATAAAAACGACTTTTGGTATCATTTTCCGGAACATGTACATACCTCCCCTGGTTATGTTGTATATTTACTTTTATTAGGCTGTTCAAAATATAAAAAGTTATACCAGCGTAAATTAACGGTGGTTTTACCAATTTTATTTGTTTTACTGTAACCACTTATATTGGCTCAACATACCATGTAAGCAAAATCATTTCCATAAGGAGGTTTTTTGAATGACCGAAGCCCTTTCAGCCTTATTTAGAAATCCCACGGTAATTATAATAGGTGGTGGATTTTTCCTGCTTTTTTTCCTGATCTTGCTGGTAGTGATTCTTCTTGTTTGCGGCAACACTATAATCTGATTGCTTAATGGCAGGGTCCTCATGATCAAATGAGGACTTTTCTGTTAACGTATCAATTTATTTACATTGTGTTCATTATTGTGAACACAATATTTTGTGATATTATACAAAACATTGGCCCGGGGCGGCCTTCGAATATTGCGACAATAGCTGGCACGCTTCTTGCGGGTGTTGTATGTTAAAATAATCCGCAGGGGGTGTTAAAATGAAAACTGCCGGTGAATACCTGGAGAGTCTTAAAAGTCTTAATCCTAAAATATTTTTGGGAGGCAGGCAGGTAAGCCTGCTGGATAATCCCACCACTATGACCGTGGTAAACGCCAACGCCCGGGTCTACGAGCTGGGCTGTGAGCCTGAATTTGATGATGTTATGAATACCATATCACCCTTTACAGGTAATAAAATAAGCCGCAATCTTAATATCGCCACTTCAACGGCGGACCTGGAAAAAAGGATGGAAATGGCCCTTTTAACCAGCCAGATGCTGGGTACCTGTAATTACAGGTGTGTTGGGGCGGACACCCTAAACGCTCTGGCCGGAGTCACCTGGGAGATGGACCGCAGCCTGGGCACTAACTATCATGACAAATTTTTAGCGCACTTAAGGTATCTGCAGGAAAATGACCTTGCGGTAAGCGGTGCTGTTACCGATGCCAAGGGAGACAGGTCAAAAAGGCCCGGTCAGCAGGAAGACCCGGATGTTTACGTGCACATGACCAAAAAAACTGCTGAAGGCATATATGTCAGCGGCGCCAAGGTAAGCCAGAGCGGGGCTATCGGAGCCCATGAAACTATCGTTATACCGACTATGGGAATGAAGCCGGGTGAAGAGGATTTCGCCGTGGCCTTTGCCGTTGCCAACGGTACCCCCGGTATAACCTATATCTGTCAGTACACCCCCTTCACTGCGGAGAGGGAATTGGTGGAAAGCAAATATCTGGGTAATCCCCTGTATGGTCAGAGAGAGACCAGTATAATGGTTTTTGACAATGTGTTTATTCCCTGGGAAAGGGTATTCATGTGCGGTGAGACCAAATACTGCGGAAAGCTAATCGCCAGGTTTGCCAAAACCCACCGGATGAACTGCGGTGGGGCCTGTAAGGTGGGCTTCGCCGATCTTATCATCGGGGCGACACAGCTTTTGGCAGAATACTCAGGAGTTCAGAAGGCTCCCCATATAGTGGACAAAATTACCGATATGATCCGTATCAGCGAAACAGCCAGGGCCTGCTCTGTCGCGGCTGCCCTTAAAGGTATTGAGGAGCCGTCAGGGTCAGGGTTCTACATGCCGGACGATATATTCGGCAATGCCGCCAAGCTGACGGTGGCGGAGGGATTTTGGGATATTATGAAGTGGGCCGGGGATATAGGCGGCGGTCTGGCTGTGACCATGCCCAGTGAGCTGGAGCTGAATAATCCAGAAACCGCACCCTATGTAAACAAATTTTTAAAAACAGGAGCCAATGCCGAGGTAAGGCTGAGGATGGCCAAATTTATTCAGAACTGGTGCGCCGGACTGCACGGGGCCGGAACCTGGCACGGCGCAGGCTCACCCATGGCCCAGAAGATGGCTCTGTATGCCCTGGCCGACCTGGACAAAAAGAAAAGCCTGGCCAGAAGCCTGGCAGGGCTTGAGTAAGCTAGAGGGTGTTACTTTTCGGTCGGAATTCAGAATACAGAAGTCAGGAGTCAGGAGTCAGAATAAATTTTGAATTAATTGTTTTGGCCTGCTCTATTTAGAGCCGGCCTGATTTATTTTTTGGATTACTATGGGCAACTTTTCCGGGGGTTTGTTTCCTATGGTAAAGGCCCCTTTGACAAGGGCCTCCGAATATTCTGCATCTCTTCCGGGATTATAGTGCAGGGTGGCCAGGGCCTCCCCGCGGCTTACGGTATCTCCTTCTTTTTTGTGCAGAACAATTCCCGCCGACAGGTCGATGACGCTTTCCCGGGTCTCTCTACCGGCCCCCAGGCCCATGGCGGCCAGGCCTATACTCATGGCGTTTATGCCGTACACAAATCCTGGCTCAGCGGCGGTAATGTCCTTTTTGAGGGATGCCTCCGGCAAAGATTTAAAATCTTTAAGCGCACTGGAGTCTCCTCCCTGGCGATCGATCATCTGTCCAAACTTGTCAAGGGCCAGGCCGCTTGATAGGTTTTCCTCCAGGATGGCCCGGGCCTCCTCTGATGATCCGGCCTTTCCGGCCAGAACCACCATTTCGGCCCCCAGGGCAAGACACAGCTCCCTTAAATCTTCAGGGCCTCTGTTGGAAAGAGTTTCAATAGCCTCTCTCACCTCCAGGGAGTTGCCCACCGTCAGCCCAAGGGGCTGGTCCATCCGGGTGATCAGGGCCACAGTATTCCTGCCCAGATTGTTACCGGTATCCACCATAAGCCCGGCCAGTTCCTCGGCCTCCTTAATGCTCTTCATAAATGCTCCCCGGCCCACCTTAACATCAAGAACAATGGCGTCAGCCCCCGAGGCCAGCTTTTTGGACATTACACTGGAGGCAATAAGTGAAATATTTTCCACCGTGGCGGTTACATCTCTCATGCCATAGAGCTTTTTGTCCGCAGGAACAAGGTTTCCTGTCTGGGAAACCACTGCTATGCCTATGGACTCAACCTGTTTTAAAAAATTCTCCTTATTAATCTCAACATTAAAGCCGGGTATTGACTCCAGCTTGTCAATGGTTCCTCCTGTGTGGCCCAGACCCCGGCCGGACATTTTGGCCACCTGGACACCAGCCGAGGCCACAAGGGGCCCCAGCACCAGGGTGGTTTTGTCACCTACACCGCCGGTGCTGTGCTTGTCCACCTTAATGCCGGGTAAGGCTGAAAGGTCGACTATATCGCCCGAGCGTAACATGTGCAGGGTGAGGTCGGTTGTTTCCCTCCGGTTAAGGCCTCTGAAAAAAATTGCCATTAATAGCGCGGAAATCTGGTAGTCGGGAATGGTGCCGCTGACGCAGCCACTGACAAAATGCTCAATCTCAGGGCTGCTCAGCTCGCCACCCTGCCTTTTCTTCAGAATAATATCGTACATTTTCAAAAGCTATCACCTGCCTGGCCGTTATATATAATGAATGCCCGGAATTCTATCAAAAAGTGATGAATGTTTTTTATAAACCACAGAGGACACAGAGGACACAGAGAATTTGCTCTCAAGCATTACCCTCGGGTCTGAAACCTATGAAGAAAGAAAAGCTTTTCAATAAAAACCCTTAAAAATATTAAAGCAGGGCTTAAAAACCTCAGTGTCCTCTGTGTGCTCTGTGGTTTAAAAAAGACCCTAATTTCATCTTTTTAGGACAGTATTTCCCCGGCAAAGCTTTTTCCCGTTTCCCACTTAAGGCTGAATATCTCAGCCAGGGTGGCGGCCACATCTGCGAAGGTCTGTCTTATTCCCAAATTTACTCCTGGCCGCACGCTATTTCCTGTTATTATAAGAGGAACGTACTCCCGGCTGTGGTCTGTGCCGGGGGTGGTGGGGTCGCAGCCATGGTCGGCGGTGATTATAAGAATATCATTTTTATTCAGGGCGCCGGTTATTTCAGGAATACGCCGGTCAAATTCCTCCAGTGCCCTGGCGTATCCCCGGGGGTCGTTGCGGTGTCCGTAGACCATATCAAATTCCACCAGATTGGTAAAAATGAGGCCTCTGCCGCCATCTCTGATCAGCTCGACGGTGCGGTCCACTCCCTCTGTGTTATTAGTTGTATGAATGGCCCTGGTAATTCCCACGCCGGAGAATATATCGCTAATTTTGCCCACCGCCAGCACCGGAAGTCCTTCCCCGGACATTTGGGTAAGTATGTTTGGCCCGGGCTCAAGTGAAAAATCATGTCTGTTCATGGTTCTGACAAAATTACCGGGCTCTCCGGTAAAGGGTCTGGCTATTACTCTGCCTACTGCATTTTCCCCGGTAAGTATAGCCCTGGCTATACGGCACATCTCATACAGCCTTTCCAGCGGTATGACCTCCTCGTGGGCGGCAATCTGGAAAACGCTGTCAGCAGAGGTGTAGACTATGGGCCTGCCGGTGCGGACATGCTCTTCTCCCAGCTCCTTGATTATTTCAGTGCCCGAGGCCGCCTTGTTGCCCAAAATTTCTACACCTGTCCGCTGTATGAACTGATCTATGATTTCCCTGGGAAATCCATTGGGGTACACAGGAAAGGGACGGTTCAGTATAATTCCGGATATTTCCCAGTGTCCGGTGGTGGTGTCCTTTCCCGGCGACTGGCAAGCCATTTTCCCATAAGCGCCAGCAGGGTCTCCGGAGGGGCCTATACCCATAAAATCTCCCAGATTGCCCAGTCCCAGTTTTTCCATCTGGGGCATGTTTAGTCCGTTTACTGCGTGAGCGCAGTTGCCCAGTGTATTGCTTCCCTCGTCACCGTACCTGAAGGCGTCAGGGAGAGACCCGATGCCCACGCTGTCCAATACTATAATAATCACCCGGTCTACCTGTTTCATTAAAGCAATCATCCCTTTTTAAGAATACTTATCCTGATGAATGTCTTTTTTATGAACCACAGAGGACACAGAGATCACAGAGAATTTGGTTTCAGGCATTACTCTCAGGTCTGAAACCTATATAGTAAAAGAGATAATAAAAACATTTTAAAACATTCAAGCAGGGCTTAAAAATCTCTGTGTCCTCTGTGTTCTCTGTGGTTTAAAAAAACTCCAATTTCATCTTCCTTGATGGCCGTTTTAGGCGGCCCGGATGCCTGAATCCTTCCTCATGAGGAATGCCTGAACCTTCTGTCTCCTGTCTCCCGACCTAAGGTACTACTTCCGGGCAGTCTCCTGTCTTCCGCCACCGGTACGGTGGAATTTATGCCCTGGGGTGTGACTTCCGGTGGACCTCTTTAAGTCTTTTGCCTGTGAGGTGGGTGTAAATCTGGGTTGTTGATATGTCGGCGTGTCCTAAAAGCTCCTGAACAGACCTGAGGTCCGCCCCGTTTTCAAGGAGGTGGGTGGCGAAAGAGTGCCTCAGTGTGTGGGGGGTTATCTCCTTATTAATTCTTGACCTTATACTATACTTTTTTATTATTTTCCAAAAGCCCTGCCGGGTGAGTCTTCTCCCCAGCCTGTTCAGGAAAAGGTGTTTTGAATTTTTACCTCCCATTAATTTGGCCCTTGCCTTTAGCATATATGCCTCCAGGTAGTGAACAGCCACCTCTCCAATGGGCATTATTCTTTCCTTGGACCCCTTTCCCAGACACCTTATATACCCCTCTTCCAGGTTTAGGTCTCCCTTCTCAAGGGTTACAAGCTCGGTAACCCTCATGCCGGTAGCGTAAAGAAGCTCCAGCATAGCCTTGTCCCTCAGGCCGGCCGGAGTTGAAATGCGAGGCTGGGCAAGTAGTGTGTCCACCTCACCGGTGGTGAGCACCCTCGGCAGCTTCTGAGCCTTTTTGGGGGATTCCAAATTCTCAGTGGGGTCAATTTCTATACGGCCTTCATTTATTAAGAACCCGTAAAGTGACTTCAGAGCCGCCAGCCTTCTGGATATGGTGGCCGGGGAACGCCCCTCCTTTTTCAGCTGCAGAAGATATGCGGCAATAGCAGTACGTCCCCCTGCTCCCAGAGGGCTGTAACTCTTTTGAAGGCAGAAGCTTTTAAAAAAGTTAAGATCTGATTTATATGAAATAACGGTGTTTCTGGCTAGTCCCCTCTCGATGGCCAGGAAATTCAAAAAGTCTTTTATCTCTCTGTCCATAAAGAAACACCTCTCCCTTATTTTTTATTGAATGTTCAACAGCATGCCAATAAATACCTCTAAAACAATAAAAAAACCGCCCTGTTGTTGGGCGGATTAGCTATCGGCTATCAGTATCAGCCGGATCAGGTCTTTATTTTTATAAGCTCATAATCCCTGGTGCCCAGGCCCACCTCTTCAGCGTATTCCAGCTGTCTTCTCCAGTCGATGTTTGGATGCAGGGCGCCGAATATATCGCCCTCTCCGCCTTTACCCTCCAACTGGCTGCCAGGCAGGGTCCTTTCCTTGTTGACCAGTTCCACGCAGGCCTGGTCTAGGGCTACTATATCCTTGGACGCCAGAATGCCTATGTCCCTGACCACCGGGGCATCGCTGAAACTGAAGCAGTCGCAGTCAGGGGTTATATTGTTGAGAAAGGTTAAAAAGCCATATTTTCCGGACTTATTGCTTAAAACTCCGGCGGTGTACTCCACCATTTTTTCCTGCAGGCCATACTGCATGTTATTTTTCCAGTTTACGCTGATGGCCCCATGAGGACAGGTGATAGTGCACTCACCACAGCCAAGGCATATTTTTTCGTCTATCACGGCCATTTTAAGCTCACCTACGGTAATAGCGCCGGCAGGGCACCATTGGGAGCACCTTGCGCAGGCCTTACACTTGCTCTCCTTTACCCTGGGAAGCATATCAGAGTGCATCACCTGTTTGCCAGCCCTGGACCCGCAGCCCATGCCCACATTCTTTATAGCCCCGCCAAAGCCGGTAGCCTCATGTCCCTTAAAGTGGGTAACGGCAATGATGACATCGGCAAGCATTACTGCGCTGCCTATTTTAACATCACTGCAGTGCTTAAGCTTAACAGGCACGTTAATATAATCCTTTCCACTGAGCCCGTCGGCTATCACCAGGGGCGCATCCACCACCGCATAGGCGAACCCGTTTTCTATGGCAGTTTTAAGGTGATCCACAGCATTTGAACGGCTGCCTGCGTAAAGGGTATTGGCATCAGTTAAAAATGGTTTGCCGCCGGCATTTTTAACCTCCTCCACAATCCTTCTGATAAATTGGGGCCTTATAAAACCTGTATTGCCCTTCTCTCCAAAATGCAGTTTGATAGCTACAAGGTCACCGGGAGAAATAATATCCTTTAGCCCGGACTCCGTGAACAACTTACCCACCTTATCTATAAGGTTTAATTTCTGGGTGGCCCTCATATCGGTGAAATAAACCTTAGACGACATGATATCCCTCCTAATTATTGCTATACTAATAATTCTTTCACCGAAAAACTGTTTTTCCCTCTAAAAGCAAGTATAAAAAAAAATCCGGTTACTCCGCCGGCTGCAGATGGTCCCGGTGAATCTTAAGCTTTTTTAAAAAAGGGTCCTCATTAAGGACTGCGGCACTGTCCAAATCAAGATAAACCTTGGTTGGATTTCCATGGGGATGGTCTCTGTTTATCCACCTCCGGTATGTTTCCCCGGCCTGCTGCAGGGCAGTGGAGAGCTGTGTCAGAAGTATAACCAGAATAGATATGGCCAATATCACTTTTAACCAGTAAACCATTTTTTTTCTGGTATTAAGTATAACCAAAAACATATCCAATCCCCCCTATATCTAACTGGATAAAAATACTGACGCAATCTTGGTGAGATAGGGAGTTATGTATCCCTCTACCAGGCCTGCCGCTACGGCCACTGTGACAACCACCAGCATAAGGCCGGTATAGCTGAGCAATCTTGGAAGAATGGCCACCCCACTGTTAAAATTCCTTTTCCAGAGAGCCACCGCAAACATGACAGCGGAAACAGAAGCCATGTAAATTGCAGGAATATATAGCAGATTGTGCGGAAGCACCGAGGCCAGGGTAAGCAATAATCCCTGCAAAGACATGTCTCTTGTTAAAAAAGAAACAGCAAACCCAATAACAAACCCTCTTGTAAAAAGTATAGTCAGTATAAACGGTATGCCAATCATGGTCAGACCCAGGACATAAATTGAAATAATCATTATAATGTTGTTTTTTACGGCCACCCGGGCCATTTTTGATGATTCAAAGCTTACAGATTCAACACTTTCTACAAAATCACCGATATATTCACTGAGCTCTCCAGCCTTTGTGCTGTCCATCCCCGCTGATGAGAAGGAGCCCGCCAGAACGCCACCTGAGAATACCATTAAAACCAGCAAATATACAGTCCAGCTGCCCGAAAATAAAGATAAAGGCCTGAGTTTTCTTCCGGATGGGTAGTCTAGCATACTCTCTCCCCCGTAAACAGCCTGTAATATATTTGTATTATGGATAAAATTTCATTATTACCAAGACTTTCTTTAATTAAAGCCAGTAAGATTATTAATAAAAGTTTACAGATACTTAATAATCCCTTGAAACATGCATAGAAACTATTTTTATTCAAAAATAGCCATCTTATATATTTTTTATCCTATATTGATTTTTTCTAACTAAAATAATATATTAAGCTTACTTCTATTTTAAAAATATGTTATATTATGACATATTAGTAATTTTATATATTATATTGTTTATTTTTTGCGGGAGATTTTATGGTTAATATCAGTACAAAAAGCTTTTTCGGCAGGGTAAAAAAAGCGGCCGGTAATAATCCGTCAGCTGAAAACCTTCTGACTGAAATTGAAATGATAACTGAAAATCTCAAAATATCAAAAGTTGAGATTGATAATCTTAGGAACCAGCTGGTGGTCTATCAGGAGAAGGAGCAACTGGTGTCCCATATTCTTATCAACGCCCAGTTAAACGCCCACAAAATAGAACTGGAAGCCAGGCAAAGCGCCCGGCTGATTATTGAAAGATGCAAACTGGATCTAAATGAAAAGAAAATAGAATTGGATAAGCTGAAAAGCATTGTCTCGAGACTTAGAAACCAGTACAGGGAAATTTTAAGACCTTGTCTGCCGGTAGACGCACCCCCGGATAAAGCCGGCGGGTCCTCTGTAGAGACCCCTTAGGGCCGTTAATACTATTACCGTCTTCTAAGCAGGAGGGTGCAGTCATTTTATTAGATATTATAAAAACAAGGGACAAGAAAAAAAATGACCCGGTCCAAGCAGTGCAGCAGACGGATGAGCTGAATGAACTGAAAGCTCTTCTGAGAGAAAGCGAGCGAATAAAGAGCGACCTGGAGAACAGCCTGCTTCATGATGCCGATAGGATTAGAAGATTAAACGGGGCTTATGAACAGGCTTTAACACTGGCCAGGGAACTGGAGAACAATGCAACAATTGAAGCGGAGCGCATTATCGCGGAAGCAAACGAGAAAAAGGAAGAAATAGAAGCAAGAATAATAGAAATTGAGAATGAAATAAACTATCTGAAGGAAGAGATTCAATTTTTACGGTCTGCCATAGAATCAGGCAGTCATACACATGACCGGGAGAAATCAATAGGCTTAGAGGAGGTAAAAGCCTTTGATAAAACAGATAACACTTCAAATAATACAGACAACTTTTATGTAATAAAACTTCTGGCCTTTCTTAATGCCAGGCACTATGTAGTATTTAGGGACAAGCAGGGGCCTGTTCATGCACATTCCTGGCAGTTCAAGGTTGACGTAGAGGTGCCTGCCGATAACCCAAATCAAATTGCCTTTGGAGATGTGCTTCGTGTAATAAAAAAAGTCGTAGAGCCATACGAAAATTCCCTTCTAAACGAACATAAACCATTTGACACATTAATGCCGACCACTGAAAATCTGGCCGGTGTATTATTTCAAAGTATAAAAGAAGAAATAAGTTCACTGGGAGTGAATTTAGCCAGGATTTCTGTATGGGAGTCCCCCACCAAAGGAATAGAGGTGACCTGTTACACCACCCCACCAGATAAAGACCTTAATTATAATCATCTGGATATAGTTAATAGCGGCCTTGCTAATGCCGAAAATGTATCTGACCTGACAGCAGTCACCTCGGACTGCGCAGATCCGTCTGAAGACTGCGAATCTTTGCCGGAGCTGACAAATAATGAGGAGAGTGCTACTTTAGCAAATAACGGAGCAGTTGATCCATCAGTACTGGAAAAAAATTATTCAGTCAAGCATTATCTATTTGCAGGCGCAATAATCATAACCACAGTTTTAATTGCCTATTTTAAATTGCTTTATACGCCAGATGGAAATATATATCCATGGGGATCAGATACCTGGGCACATCTTCACAAGGCCGAATATCTATACGGAGAAATAAAAAGGGGTAATTTTCTTCCCAACTTTTACGCCGACTGGTATAACGGCTGGCAGCCTTTCCGTTACTGGCCGCCACTTTCATATTACCCAATAGTGGCGATAAGATTCTTTACTGGAAACATTTTTGTTGCCGGAAACATATTCATAGTGTTGTGCGCTGTCACCGGGTCCCTGCTATGGCTTTTATTTGCCAGAAGAATGGGTATTTTTGCAGCTACCTTAATGGGCATAGTATGGGCTGTCTGGCCTGACAACCTCAATGTGGCAATTGCCTCAGGCAATCTCCCCCGAGCTCTTGACAATGCTATTTTGCCGATACTGTTTTTTTATTTCTGGCGAACAATAGAAGATAAAAAAGCTAAAGACATTGTAATAACAATTATATTAGTGCACATAGCTGTACTAACACACGCAATGTTTGCAGCAATATTCTGTATAAGTTTAATGTTGTTTTCTTTTTTCTTTTTCATCTTCAGAGGCTGTTCTTTTATCGGTTTACTTCGCGGGGGCACAGTTCTGATATTGGGTATAATGACAACTGCATGGTGGCTTTTACCAAGCCTATCCGGTGGGGCTGTCGGCATTGATGCAGTATCTGTCAAAGAATCCGTTGAATTCTTCTCTCCTTTGCAGTCTTTTAATCCAATCAAGCGTATTGACAACATTTACGCCTTCTATTTTGGCTTAAGTTTGCTGTTTGGAACAGCCATTTCATTTTATTTCTGGAAGTCAAAGCCGGCATGGGCGAAAAGCTTGCTCTTATGCGGACTATTACTTATTGTATTCACTTTCCCCATTGTAAAGCCTTTATATATGGCTATGCCTATAGCTCACCTTATTTGGCCCATCAGGTTTTCGTCCTTTGCAGGGATGGCTATATTATTGGCCAACCTGTCTTTTTTACCAGTACAGGAGAAAAAGGTCAAAACTAAATTAATTATTGCAATCTGCGTTATTTTTACCGTCTTTTACATTGACAGTTTTTTTTCAAGACAGATTATAACAACCAAATGGGAACCAGCAGATGTATTAAAGAGTGTTGAAATTATAAACAGCAACCCAGGCTGGAAAGTGGCAACTCTTGACTTGAGCCTTTTGGGATCATCACCATCTTATTATTTCTCGCAAAAAGCAGGCCGTGAACAGGTTTTTGGAAGTTCATACCAGGGAGCTGTGACTTCCAGCAACATTATGCAGATTAATACTGCTATCATGAATGAGTATTACCCCTTTATATTTAGAAGTCTTACCTATCTTGGGGCAACTGATTTGGTGGTCAAAAAAGATATTTTTAAAGATATGTCCTCTTTTAAAAAAGCTGCTGCAGATACACCCTACAGTCAAATAGGCGATAAGGGCCAATTAGCATTCTGGCACGGAAAAAACTCCCCATACTTTGTTGAAGCCAATAATCAATGTCTGGTTATCGGAAAACATGCCCCGGTTCTTTGCTATCTTTTCCCTTCTGCTGAAACAGGCCGGAGTAATTATATTGATGATTATACCACTGATGAACTGAACAAATATTCTATGCTTGTACTTTCAGGGGCTGAATGGCGCAGCAAAGATAATGCAGAAAGTTTAATTACACAATACGCCCTATCAGGCAAGAATGTTTTCATTGATATGACAGGCACTCCACAGAAAGTATCTGCAAAGCAGCCTTACTTTATGGGTATTTATGGAGAAAGCATCTCGCTGAAAAAACCTCTTGAAATATCCGGAGAGGGACAAAAATATGAACTATTACCTTTTTCCGATGAATTTTCAATATGGAAATGCTATGTTCCACAAGGGCTGGATAAGACATTATACTCTTTCGGCTATATGGGCCGTACTGCGGCTTTATTGGGCTATAAGAACATAGGCAGCGGCAAGGCATATTTCCTGGGTTCTAACATTATTTACCATGCGTTCCTTAGCAAGGACCCCACGGCAATAGGTCTCCTTAGTAATATATTAGGCCTGAAAGAGCTGTATCCCCAGATGAAAACAATACCGTTGACTGACTATAAGGTAAACCAGAATGGATATTCTCTTAAATATCAAAATGAAAATGCAGTGGATGCCATTCTTCCCCTGGCCGCCATACAGGGCTTTAAGGTAAAAATTGATGGGCAGCCGGTTCAGCACAGCACCTTTGAAAACCTTATAAGGCTTAATCTACCAGCCGGATATCATAGTGTTGAGATTAACCTGGAAAAATCAGGCATTGATTATATTGGTATTACAGTGTCAGTTATGTCTATATTTTTAATTTTATTATACTTTTCGTTAAGGGTGAGGAGGGTTAAATCTGAAGCGAATAATAGTTAGCATTACTGCTGCGCTTTTAATTTACTCCATCCTTATGATCATGCCCGGCTCAGGGGCTGTGGCCATAGAAACAGTTACCAATTTTCCTATTATAGAAGTTGGTGCCCCACCGGTTGTGCCGGTACCGGGAGATGAGGACGAAGAGATAGAATCCGCGCCTGAAGACACAGAAATATTTCAGGATTCTGAAATGAATGAGGGGTCAGGTAAAGGCCATGGCAATGGGAAATCTCTTTGGTTGGACGGAAAATTCAGAGACTGGTGGGGAATGCCAAACCTGGGGGACCGACAGCATGACTCTTCAGAAAACACCGACCTTAAGGCAGTATACTATGGAACTAACGACGGGGATTCAAATCTATATTTTATGATTCAGAGATACAGCCCGTCAAATGAGATAAGCTCTGCTATCTACAAAATATATTTCGATACAAACGACAATGAAGTTTATAGTGATTCTGTGGATAAATACGCCATTGTCTCATATGTGCCCATTTCAAATAACAGAGGCATGGTTATTGTTGGTTTATACAGATCAGGCGGGATGCTTATTAACATATACACTGGTTTTTGGGGTGAAGGTACAAGGTTCTCCGAGCGTTGTGAGTTTAAAATATCCATGGATAATCTTGGGATTATCCCTCACCAGCCAATAAGGTTTTATGTTACCAGTTTCGGTAATCCGCAAGACAGGCTTCCGGACAGTGGAGATATACAGTGGGCGCCGGTGCCGTCCTCTGGAAAACTGGGACTGGCCCTGCTCTTCTTTTTAGGCACGATTATAATTATTCGTTCGGTCAAGAAGAGGGAAAAATGCTGATTGCATCAGTTATCATCTGGCTGGTAACACTATTGTTTTTAAAATTAAACCGGATATGGATTTTTTATTTCATATGGGGTGCCGTGGGCAGCACAATTCTGCTTATTTTAATACTGAGGGGCACTTATGTTGAGTTTGCCATGGAACAAATGACCGGGTTTATACTTCATGAGCTGCTATATTTATTAAGTATTCAATCATATATTTTCGATAATGCACCGGGTACAGTTCTGGTTCTTTTGGAAATTGAAAACAGCTGGTCCACCATTGATATAGATATAGAATGCTCTGGCTTGCTGGAAACCTGTGTTTTTCTGGGGCTGTTGATATTCTACCCTTCCTTTGCCACTGGCAGGAGGATGTTTTTTCTTGTTTCAGGTATGGTAGGAATTTATGTAATTAATCTTGTCAGGCTTATTATTATAGTTTTAATTATGAGCTATTTCGGACGTGATTCCATTTTTATTGCTCATACTCTGTTCGGACGCATGATATTCTTTGGGCTATTAATTCTTATTTATTGGCTTATATTCACACGGGCGTCCCTTCTGATAATTAAGGAGCATAAAAATGATTGATATGTTTTTTGAAAGGTTTATAAATTTTTTCTTTTTTTGGGGTGTATGGATGCTGGCCCCTCTAATGATAGATATTGTTACGGCCTTTATATATTTATTTACTATAATGATTAACAGAAAAAAAGTAATTGATGTAGATCCGGTGGATAACCTAAGCTTTCTTCCAATTGTCTCACTGATCGTGCCTGTACATAATTCAGCAGATACACTGCGAAAATGCCTTAAATCAATTGAAAGACAAAATTATCCGATAAATTTAATGCAGGTTATATGTGTAAATAACGGAAGCAACGATAAAAGCTTCCAGATTTTTTCACAATTTCAGCAGGAGAGCCCCCTCAATGTTTCCTGGTCAGAATTGGACAGGACCGGTAAATCCATAGCCCTAAATGCAGGGCTTTACATCTGTGAGGGGACATACATAATAAATGTGGACTCTGACTGCCACCTTGATAAAGATGCCGTACAGAATATGGTCAAAGCCTTTGAAAAAGAACCGGAAATGGTGGCGGCCACCGGAGCAATACATATAGATAAGGAACTGGGAAAGGGCTACAATTTCATTGATATAGTCCATTACTGCGAGGCTATAGAATATGTTGTTGCCTTTAATATTGGGAGACAGTATCAAACCCTGACAAATACACTTTTTACACTTTCAGGCGCTTTCTCTGCTTTTAGGAGAGATATTATACTAAATTCATTTCTTTACTCAGAGACAACAGTTTCTGAGGATACAGAACTGACCTTTCATCTCAGAGAAAAAACTAAAGAAAATAAGGGCCAACTGGGCTGTGTTTCAAAGTCAATAGCCTATGTTGAGCCTATTACAAACATTTCAAAACTTTATTCGCAAAGGGTTCGCTGGCAGCGAGGACAAATTGAGGTGGCTTCGATGTATTCAAGCTCATCAAAAAATCCTTTGCAGGCGCTGAAGGCAATAGGAGGGAGAATACTGATTTCCGACCATACCCTTGCATTATCAAGGCTGACCTGGACCTTCCTCATACCCATTCTTTATTTTTTCGGATATCCTCTGAACCTGGTTATGGCAGCCGTGCTGGGCATGCTGATCTGCTACTCAATGCTTGATCTTTTGTATTTAACAGTTGCTTACGCCGGATCGTCAATAGAGATAAGAAAAGGACTTAAAAAAATATGGTGGGTTGTTTTTTTCCTGCCTTTTTTCAGGTACCTGACTTACTGGTTCCGGTTCGCTGGCATAATACTCACCATGACAGAACCCGGAACCTGGAGAACTGAAAACCCATTTACACAAACAAAAAAAGCAATTAAGTCTAATATTTATTTTATAAGAGAAAAATTATTGCAAAAGAAGGATATTTCCAGATAAATCTAATATTTTTTTAAAATTTAAAAAATTGTTATTCTGTATTGTGCTTAATAAAGCGCTTTTAATAGGTATCAAATATATAAAGGATTTTATTGTAACTTGATTGCAACCGGATAAAATTCTTAATGTAAATCTTTTTTGTATACAAAGCAATAATTTGGAGGGCTTTACTCTTGAAATACATATTACTTACTTTGCTATGCACTTTAATACTGTCTGTAGGGCAAATACTATGGAAAAAGGGTGTCTACGAAAAGAATTTTGATACGGTTGGACAAGTAGTTCAAATATTATTCTCTGTACCGGTTATGATTGGAATTTTTTTATATGGAATGGCCACATTAATATGGCTATATGTATTGTCTAAAAATGATATCAGTAGTGTATACCCTTTATTTGCGTTATCTTATTTTTTTGTAATGATATTATCGGCTGTTTTTTTTAATGAAAGAGTACATTCAAGCAATATTTTCGGTGTACTTATAATTATTGTCGGGGTGTATATATGCACGAGAAGCTAAGAAATATTAAGATATTGTTAATTATACCAGCTTATAATGAAGAAAAGAATTTGCCCGATCTTTTGCAGAGGATAGAAGAATATACATCATGGCTGGATTTGATTGTTATTAACGATGGTTCAAAAGATAATACAATAGATGTATTAAGAGATTTTAATATAGAATTTATAGACCTTTCTGTAAATTTGGGTATTGGGGGCGCTGTTCAGGCTGGGTATAGGTATGCTGAAAAGAATGGTTATGATATAGCTATTCAATTTGATGGTGACGGACAACATCCACATCAAGACATAGTAAGTCTTGTAGAGGAAATTTTAAATGGATCAGATATGGTTATTGGGTCAAGATACATTGAAAAAGAGGGATTTCAATCAACTATATTAAGAAGATTGGGTATTAGGTGCCTTTCTTTTTTAATAAAAATACTTACTGGTAAAAGTATTTCTGACCCGACATCGGGCTTTAGGGCTTGCAACAGAAACATTATAAAATATTTCGCCGAATATTACCCGCAGGATTATCCTGAGACTGAAACAATAGTGCAGTTGATGCGCAGCAAATGGACAATTAATGAAATTCCGGTTCGCATGGTACCCCGGCAGAAGGGTGTTTCATCTATTAATTTACTGAAATCCATATATTATATGTTTAAAGTTACGCTTTCGATCATTATAGGAGTGACAGATGGAAAAGGAGGTGGCTTGAAGAAGTATGGATAACCGCTTGCAATTATTTTTAATATTTGGTACTTTATTTACTTTTATTATCATAATTAGAATGATTCAAAAGCGCAATTTAAATATTAAATATATCACAATATGGATGATGTCAGGTTTATTCCTCTTAATACTGGCATTATTTCCTCAAATAGCAGTAGTAATGGCTCATTTTGCGGGTATAGAAGTTGCTTCTAATGGTGTTTTTCTGGCCATGATTGTATTCTTATATATGATATGTTTTAGTTATGCTGTTGCATTATCACACAATTCAGAACAGCTAAAAACGATCGTACAGGAAGTTGCCATTTTAAAAAAAAGTATTAGAGACTTAGAAGAAAGAAATAAATAAATGGCATGAGGGCGTATATAAAGGAGAGATACCGAGAAGGTATTTATATGATAATAAGGAATTGTATAATTGTTTTAATTTTATTTTTTTTAACAATCAGTTTTAGTGAAGTTTCCGAAGCCAATAATGGTATCTCTATTATTTTAAATGATCAAAAATTAATTTTTGATCAGCCCCCTGTAATTGAAGACGGCACAGTGCTGGTACCGATGAGAGCTTTGTTAGAAAAATTTAATATGGCTATAGAGTATGATAGTAATAGCGAAACAGTTACCGCAAAGAATAAAAACACAACTATTATTGTGACTATAAACTCAAAAATAGCTCTTATAAATAATAACACTAAAAAGTTAAGAGTTGCCCCCAGAATTATTAACTCCAGGACTATGGTGCCCATTCGTTTTATCAGTGAAGCGCTTGGTGACGAAGTGGTATGGCACGAAGATATAAAAACGGTTAATATTACCAACAAGGATTATGCTCTCCCCATTTTTATATATCACTGGGTTGTAAAAGAAGGTGAGGGTAAGGGGGGGACCCCTTTATCCAAGTTCCGGGAACAACTGGATTATTTGCAGTCTAGTGGTTTCGAAACTGTGACCCCTGATGATGTTTACGACTGGCTTAGTGGCAAAAAAATACTTGGACCCAGGTCCTGTATGATTACCTTTGATGATGGGAACCTGTCGGTATATACACTGGCATTTCAGGAAGTAAAAAAAAGAAAAATGAAAATGACATTGTACATTAATCCTTCCTGGATGGATAACCAAATGACCGACGTCTTCAGGCAAGGTCAGGAAGGCTATCATTTTAATTGGGAACAGGCGAGGGAAATGGTTGATTCCGGACTTGTAAACATACAGAATCATACTTATTCACATCAGCAGCTAGATTTGTTAAGCAAAGAAGAACAGAAAATTGAGATAGTAAAAGCCCAGGAACGTATAAAAGAAATGTTGGGATATACACCGTACCATCTGGCTTATCCTTACGGGTCCTATAATCAAGACACACTGGAATTGTGCAGGGAACTGGGAGTACATACCGCTGTTACAGTTAAAAATTCAATTGCTGAAAGTAAACAGGGTCCGTGGGAATTAAAAAGAATTAGCTATATCCCGGTTGATAAAATCTTTCGCTCTACTGAAAAAAAAATAAATTTCCAAATTGAGGAGTATACATGTCTAAAAGAAAATTTATAACAGCATTTTTTATAATTTTGACGGCTCTTTTTTTCTTTATCTTAGTTGTCAATGGTAAGGTTACTAATACTGGTAATAAATACATTATCAGCTCTGAAGCGCTTAACACCTGCCAGGCCGCCATTGTCCCCGGGGCATACGTGTCTCCTGACGGAAGGCTGTGTGATATGCTGGCGGACAGGGTAATTACCGCAGTGGATTTGTACAGGGCTGGAAAGGTGAAAAAAATATTGATGACCGGAGACCACGGTAGAGCCTCCTACGACGAGGTGAACAGCATGAGGAGATTTGCCGAGGAAATGGGGGTTCCTACAGGGGACATATTTATGGACCATGCGGGCTTCTCAACGTATGAAAGTATGTACCGGTCCAGGGATGTATTCAAGGTGGATTCCGCCGTGATTGTCACCCAGGATTTTCATCTGCCCAGGGCGGTTTACATTGCCCGGGAACTCGGTATAGATGCCGTGGGGATAAGCGCCGACAGGCATATTTACGCCGGGGCCGGGGTGTATGGATACCGGGAAATTCCGGCCCGTGTAAAGGCCTTTATACAGGTTGAAGCTGGCGCCAGGCCCACATTTCTTGGCCCGGCTATCCCGGTAAGCGGAGACGGACGGGCGACACATGATAAGCCCTGAAAATTGCTAATACTGATAGAAACTGCTGTCGGGAGACAGAATACAGAAGACAGGAGACAGAATGGCTTTAGCTTTTGGATGGTTTAACTCCTGTCTCCTGTCTCCCGACCAGAGGTATTACCTATTAGCAGTCTCCTGTCTCCCCGCCGTCTGTACGGCGGGCTTTCTATCTTACTTCCGACAGCACTAATCTGTATATATATTCGGCGGCCAGCAGGTCTTCGGGTGAATTTCCGCTGGCCGCCACTATGGCAATCCCCTGCCCCATTTTACGGGCTTCGTCTACCGCCCTGGCGGCCGAATCCCTGGCCGAGGAAAAACCGTCCTTCTTTAAGGTGCGGGCCACGGTTCCGGTCAGCACCGAGGCGGCCCCGGCCGTGACGGCAGCGTCAAAGGCAACTCCTCCGGTGTTGGTGGCCCCCACTATGACCATTCCTTTCATGTCGGTCATTTTGGGGGTTTCTGCACCCATATTGGGTAAAACCATGGCTACTTCCGCGCCTGCAGCCTCAATGCCCCCGATAACCTTGGATACCGCCGACCTCCTGTCCTCCTCTTCCCCTACCCTGGGCTCGGCCACCACTATTACTTTGGCGCCCAGTCTGACAGCCTTAAGTCCGGCCAGATTGCCTATCCGGTAAGGGTTAATATCTACGGGGGGTCTGGCGCTGTCGGTGCCTGTGCCATATACGGCGGCGGCCCCGGAGTCGATAACTGCCTCCATGCTGGTAGAAAAGTCTATGACATCCACCACCAGCACCACCAGCCCCAGCTTACCTGCCATGGCCGATCCGCTGGCATCAGAGGTAAGGATTAGATCCCTCATTGTGCTCCCTCTTTAAATTTCATTCATAATAAAAAAAAAGATTAGTATGCTTAGATATACAAAAAATTGTGGCGGTGTATGAGCATGAGAATTGTGGTAACCGGCAGGGGTCTCTATTTTAACGGTAGGGTATTTGAATTGCTGGCTTACCTGCGCGGCCTTTCAGCAGATATTACGATCAGTGCCCTGATCAGATCCAGACTTCAATAGCTCTGCTGTATAGAGTCCCGCCGAGCAGGCAGTGGCGAAAAACTCAGGGTCTTTTGAGACATCTCTGCCCATGGTGGTTATTGATAGGCCGTATGCCCCCAGTATGTTCTCCACGGGGCCGGGGTCCATTTCCACCACCTGATGCTTTAGTAATATGCCTGACTCCAGGAGCTGCTTTTCCACAACACTTTTCTTTTTTTCCCCAAGGGGTGGAATAACCATGGTACAGCCTGTCAGGGCTATTTTGCCAAGGGCGGTCAGAGTATGGTGGCTTATTCCGAAATGCCTTGGCCTGGAGTCTGCAAAGCTTATCCTGGGTACGGCTATGGCCCGGCCACCCAGTACATTAACGGCATTTACTATCTCTCCCTGCTCAATGGCAGTGTTGCCGAACATGGTAGCTGTGCCCACTACTCCCGGTCCCATAGCTGCAATTACAGCCCCGGCCCCATTCGCCCTGGCCCAGATAAGCCCGCTGTATATGTTAACCGCCTCGTAATCGCCGCCAAAGGCATGCCCGCAGGTTATTGTCTCATCCACCAGCCCTTTTTCTTTTAGCTGGTGGACCAGGTGGCTGAACCAGATGGGCAGTGATCCCCCGTCGGTCATGAGGTAGACAATCTTTGGCCCGTCCCCGGCCCTGCTGCGCAGCGCCGCAGACACCGGGGCCAGCATGCTGTGCAGGGAGCAGATAATCACTGGCATGCCGTCAAGGCTGACTTTAGACTGGCACCCACTTACTGCGGGCTGCTCTCTCTCCTCCGAGGAAAGCACCTTCACCTGCAGGGGGGTATACCTCAGCTTCATTATGTGTCCCTCAAGGCCGGGATCGGAGCCATTACGATTCAGTACCGCCATAACAAAATGATAGCCGCCGGTGCCAAGGTTTATTGATACTGCTGTGGTATTTAAAAGCACCTGATCCCCGGCCTCAACCGGCCCGGTTATGTATTCATAATTTATGGCCCTCTCAGGACGGCCCTCAATATCGACGGTTATTTCCTCCAGGCCGGGCCTTCTGCTGACTATAGATGAGACAGATCCAAGCCTTTTCCTGATCAAAGGTATACCCCCGGCTAATTTCAGTATTTTTGCGCGCTCTTGACAATTTCCACTATATATTTGCTACCCATAACCAGATCATCTATTTTTATGTACTCTCCGGTGGTGTGCACATTCTGCATGGCTATTCCCAAAACCACTGTGCTGATGCCCTTTTCATTGAACATATTGGCATCGCTCCCTCCCCCGGTGCTCAAGAGCCTCGGTTCCAGGCTAATGCTTCGGGCGGCCTCCGCCGCTATTTTTACTACCCGTTCATCTTTATCTATATTGAACTCCCGATAAAGGTTTTCCACCTTTATATCCAACTGTGCTCCAAATTGCTCCGCCGCCTCCCGGGCCTTATCGATTATTTCCCCGGTTTGTTTTTTTACCCTGGCCCCGTCCAGACTTCTTGTTTCCCCCTGGATGAAGACTGTGTCAGGCACAATATTGGTGGCCTTTCCGCCGCTTATAACCCCTATATTGGCAGTGGTTTCCCCGTCAATGCGCCCCAGCTTCATACCGGCAATGGCTTTGGCCGCCACCTCGATGGCGCTTATTCCTTTCTCAGGGCATATTCCGGCATGGGCCGATTTACCCTTTACCGTGATGGAAATCCTGTCCTGGGTGGGGGCCTGGGTAACAATGGATCCCGGGGGCCCGTCGCTGTCCAGTATAAAACCTATTTTGGACTCTATCTTTTCTCTATCGATATTGGCCGCACCTAAAAGGCCACCCTCCTCAAAAACTGTCAGCACAACTTCCAGGCCGCCATGCTTTACCTGGTTTTCCTTTATTACTCTGACAGCCTCGAATATTATGGCAATGCCGGCCTTGTCATCCGCTCCCAGCACTGTGTCTCCGGAGGACTTTATAAGGTCCCCTTCCAGCACCGGCTTTACCCCCCGGCCCGGCTCCACTGTGTCCATGTGGGCACAAAGTAAAAGAGGGGCCCCGCTGCCTCCGGTGGCCGGCAGTCTGGCAATAAGGTTGCCGGCCTGGGTGTTTATTTTGCTGCCGGCATCATCCTCGTATACCACCATGCCCAATTCCTCAAGCTTCAACTTGAGTGTATCCGCTATTTTCCTCTCAAAGCCGCTTACACTGTCAATCTTCACCAGCTCTAAAAATTCATTGACCATTCTTTCCCGGTTTACCATTTAATATTCACCTCCGTTAAAAAAAGGCCGCCGGTAATAGTGTTTTTACTGCCAGCGGCACAATTAACTGTTGTTTCTTCAATTAAAACACCCCGCCGCAAATTGCCATAGAGGGGCATTGTGTATTTTAACCAATGGCGGCACTGCTAATTCATTCTCTTACCAGCCCTGCCCCAACCTCCAGGGCCTTTAGATTTATTGGGATCATTTTATGGTGGTGGGGCGGAAGCACCTCATAGAGAGATTTTTCCACCGCCCCGGTGGTTACTACCCTGGTAAGTTCCAGGAGCGCCCCCAGAATAATGTTGTTGGCCACCTTGCTGCTGCCTATCTCCTCGGCCATATCATTGGCCGGGATATAAAAAGTGCGGACATCGGCCCGGGTGGCCTTTATATTTATAAGAGAGCTGTTTACAAATATTATCCCTCCCGGAACAACCACCTTTTCAAACTTTTCCAGGGAGGGCCTGTTCATGGCTATAAGCACAGTGGGCTCACTTACCACCGGAGAGCTGATGGGGCTGTCAGCTATGGTTACCCCGCAGTTGGCTGTGCCCCCCCTCATCTCCGGGCCGTAGGAGGGTATCCAGGCCACATGCTTGCCCTCCACCATTCCCGAGTAGGCCAGAAGCTGGCCGGTGGAAAGCACTCCCTGACCGCCGAAGCCTGCTATAAGTATTCCTTCATGCATCTAAATCACCTCCGCAGGCTTCTTGAATTCTCCCAGAGGATAATAGGGAAGCATGTTATCTTCCAGCCACTTGAGGGCTTTAAGAGGTGGCAGGCCCCAGTTGGTGGGGCAGGATGAAAGCACCTCCACTATAGAGAAGCCAAGACCGGCAATTTGCACTTCAAAGGCTTTTTTAATAGCTTTTTTTGCCCTGGTGACATTGGCCGGGTTGTGCAGTGACACCCTGGCGGCATAAGCTGTGCCGTCAAGCACAGATAACATTTCACTCATTCTTACCGGGCTGCCGTTTAATTTATGGTCTCTGCCAAAGGGTGTGGTGGTGGTCTTCTGACCCAGCAGCGTGGTGGGGGCCATCTGACCGCCGGTCATGGCATATATGGCATTGTTAATAAAAATAACTGTAAAATTCTCTCCCCGGGCTGCGGAGTGCACTATTTCACCGGTTCCTATGGCGGCCAGATCGCCGTCCCCCTGGTAGGTAAAAACCACCCGGTCAGGCAGCACTCTCTTTATGCCCGTGGCCACCGCCGGGGCCCTGCCGTGGGAGGCCTGATAGGCATCACAGTCAAAATATTCATAGCAGAAAACAGAGCACCCCACCGGCGCCACGGCTATTGCCTTTTCAAAAACTTGAAGCTCGTCAATTACTTCCGCCACCAGCCGGTGAGCTATGCCGTGGGTGCAGCCCGGGCAGTAGTGAAAGGGCATGTCTTTAAGTGATTTTGGCCTTTCAAACACTTTTTTCACTAAGCTACACCTCCGTTAAATATTTTTTTTACCTCAGTGTAAACATCTCTGGCCACCGGTATCATTCCGCCCACCCGGCCGTAAAAATGGACCGGCCTTTTGCCGTTGACAGAAAGTCTCACATCTTCAACCATCTGGCCCATGTTCATCTCAACAGTAAGGAAAGACTTAACACTGTCCACAAGCCTGACAATTCCTTTTTCGGGGAAGGGCCACAGTGTAATGGGCCGCAGAAGTCCTACCGGGAGACCCTCCTCCCTGCACCTATCCACAACTGACTTACAGATACGGGCCGAGGTTCCGAAGGCCACCATAACCATTTCAGCACCTTCGGTGCGGTATTCCTCCCAGCGCTGCTCAGCTTCCTTTATCCCCGTGTATTTTTTTTCCAGCTTAAAGTTGTGCACCTCGCAGTTTTCCGGAACAATATAGAGAGAGTTAATTAATCTTTTTTCTTTCCCCCTTAGCCTTCCGGTGACTGCCCAGGGTTTTTCCGGCAGCTCAAAAGGCTTTTGGTCACCTATCTCAACGGGCTCCATCATCTGTCCCAGCACCCCGTCGCCCATAAGCATAACAGGGTTCCTGTATTTGTCCGACAGGTCAAAGGCGTCCTGCATTAAGTCAATTATCTCCTGCACAGAGGCAGGGGCTAAAACTATGAGCCGGTAGTCACCATGACCGCCACCCTTGGTGGCCTGGAAATAGTCCGACTGGGCAGGGGCAATATTGCCCAGGCCGGGACCTCCCCGGATCATATTCACTATCACGCAGGGAAGCTCAGCCCCTGCCAGGTAGGATATGCCCTCCTGCATAAGGCTTATGCCGGGGCCGGAGGAAGAGGTCATCACCCTGGCGCCGGTGCCGGCGGCCCCAAATACCATGTTGATTGAGGCAACCTCACTTTCCGCCTGCAGGTATAGCCCGCCCACTTCCGGCATTCTTTTGGCAAGGTAGTGGGGCAGTTCGCTCTGCGGTGTTATGGGATATCCGAAAAAATAGCGGCAGCCTGCTCTTACAGCGCCTTCGCCAATAGCCTCGTTGCCTTTCATGAGTATCTTAGCCAACCTTTTTTTCCTCCTTCTCCACCTCTATAACCACGTCCGGGCACATCATGGCGCAGATGGCGCAGCCCGTGCACTTTTCTATCTCGACTACAGTGGCCGGGTGAAACCCCATGGCGTTGATATGATCAGCCATAACCACTATCCCCTTGGGACAGAAATTTTTACAAAGTTCACAGCCTTTGCACCTGTCCTCCCTGAAAGTAACCCTGGGCAATGACCCTCTCCCCTTCCTGTTTGCATAAATTTATTTGTAAATATCTCAATGGACATATGACTAACGGACTCGGCAAAAAACAATGCTGCTACTTCCTTTTCCAGGGCGGCTCCATATAGGTGTCGATAGGGAATATTAGGGATTTATCACCAAATAGCTCTTTTACATTACTGTAAATATCCCTCTTGACCACGGTGAACAGCACTGGTATGCCTGTTTGTTCAGCTACAGACGATACTGTGCGGTACCCTTCCAAAACTGTTTCCGGGCTGGTCTCCATTCCAAGGTTGGTATTGCAGACAAGTCCACCTGCCTTAAGCCCCGAGGCTTTCTCTATGCTGCTCAGGTATTTTATAATTCCTTCAGTGTCACCGGTAAATGGTCGGCAGGTGTTAGCCACAAAGATCATTGAAAAATCCTCATGTGCCAGCAGATCCCTGTACCTTCCCAGGGCTACCGCCCCCACATCATCACCGCCCACATCAAAAATTCCGGTATGCTGACGGTTTTCAATGACTCCCTTAATAGCCGGGGATAAGGCTGGAAGATCCGCAAAAGACAGGTCTCCTATAGGAGTTAAAACATTAAGGCCCATTTCCTCAAGCTTATCCCTTACCAGCCTGGTGCGGAAATACGGGTTAATAATATCAAGGTCCACCAGGTATGTTTTTTTCCCCTGGTGGGCCATGCTAAGGGCCAGATTTATGGCAATTTCAGTTTTCCCGCTGCCCAGATTACCCGTAATAATACTTATTCTTTTCTGTAGGGGCATACTGATTATCTCCACCAAATCAATACCTGTGCTCTCACTATTTGTTGAATTATTTTTTTTTCGACGAAGGCAGTTTGAATTCCTCTGATACTTTAAACCTTTTACAACATATATAAATTATTATTTATATTTTTTGTCTAATTTTCGTTTCTGTTCCTTCCCAGCATGTCTAAAAAATTTAACATTCTGTTGGAAGCTATTATGCCGGTCAGGGAATATTTCTCTGAAATGATATTGACGGCAGCCAGTGTAAGCAGATACGCCAACTTTGCCTCCACGCTGAAAAGCCAGATCACTGACAGCCCCATAACTGCTCCCAGGGCGTTGGCCCCGGCATCCCCCATCATGGCCCTTCCCTTCAGATCAGCCGGCAGATAGGCCGCCAGGCAGCCGGCGGTGAGCGCTAAAAAAACTACCGGGGGACTGGTGCTGAACAAAAAAATAATCACTGCGGCCGTGGCCAGATACACCTTCCCGGCCCTCCCGGGCCTGAGATCCAAAAGGTTATAGGTGTTCACCGACAATGCCAGCGCCAGCGCGTCCAGAGGTATTATGGCCAGCCTCCCAGGACCGGCATTGTTCAATAAGGAAATGTATACAGCCGCCAGTCCTCCTCCCAGAGCTTTTACAGCGCCGGTGGTCGGCCTTCCCTCAATAAGGCTTTTAATATGGCCCTTAAAGCCCCTGTATTTACCGTCACCCCAGCAGTCATCCATAAGTCCAAGCAGGGTGTAAAATGTCAGTGTGAAAAGAAATAAAGAGGATAATTGTGTCAGTCTTCCGGAAAGGGCAAATAAAAATAATGGGGAGGCAGCTGTGGCCCCCAAATAAAAAATAACCCCTGCGCCAGTGGGAATCTCCCTGCCGGTATAGTTCCTTTTACAGAAGCCCGCACTGGTTATTATATCCAGCATGCTTTTGTTTATAAGGCTCACTGCTCCATATCCTGCTGCCAGCAATACCGCAGCTGTCACTGACACATCAGATACCAAAGTATTCCATCACCCGCACCATCTGTAATGTTTAAACAATGTCCCGGCAACATTAATAAACTGCCTTCCCCTGTGAAGAAATCCTCTGACATCTCTTCCGGTTTCCCGGTGAAACATATCCACTGGGACTTCGATAATGCTGTAGCCCCTCCTGGCCGCCTTCAGGGTAAGATCCACCTCAACTCCGAAGCCGCCTGCCAAAGGAACCGAGTCAAAGAACAGAGCTGTTTTCATGGCCCTCTGCCCGGACAGTGGAGCCTCCATACGAATACCCGTAAAAAACTTTATTCCTGCCCTGGCCAGCCCTTTTACCATGCCCAGGCCTGCTTTACCGGCAGCCCTGGGGAAGACAGCCACTGTCATATCAGCCCTTCCCGTAAGAACAGGCTCAACCAGTTTTTCCGCGCCAGCAGCGCTTTTACCCAGGTCCGCATCCAACAGCAAAAGAACATCGCCTGTTATATAGCCGGACCCCATGTTAAGGGCGCCTCCTTTGCCAATATTCTTGCCCGCCGACACCACCACCGCACCGGATCTGGCTGCAATGGCCGCTGTCATGTCTGCCGAGCCGTCATCTATGACTATTACCTTTCCTACACCATCTATGGCCAGGGCTGCCAAAACAGTTTCACCTATGGCGCCCTCCTCATTATAGGCAGGTATCAGCACTGTCACTCTATCTTGCATTGACAACAACTCCGTAATCAATATCCGGCAAAATCTTCTTTGCGGTGGACTTTATGCCGTAGCTGCCCGGCCTTCCCTCAATGGCGTATACCAGCGCCACCAGACCCGGCACGGTATCTATATTATCGATAGTAGTAATCTTTTTACCCTGATACAAATTCATCAGGGAAACAGGTATACAGCTCTCTTCAACCCCGAAAACATTTATGTTTTGAGACAGAAAATAGTCTATTATGTCACCGTCCAGGCTTTTGGGCCTGCTTTCGCCACTGTCACGGCGGCCTCCTATCAATACAACATCGGTTAGCCGGCCTCCATACAGCCCTTCTTTTTTAATTGGCGCCAGTACATCTACTATCGCCGTGTCTCCGGTCAAAACCGCCCGGGAGATCTCCCTGCCAATTCTGAGGCTTTTCTCTGTCTCAACGGCCCAATTATTGCCGTCGGCCCGGGAGATCCCTTCAGGGCTAAAGTCAAGTTCCCCCAGTAGTGTAACCGAATGTATGTCTGCGCCGGCAGCTTTAAGTGTTCCGGTAAGCTCTGCCGGGGCAGCAACGCCATTAATATCTATAACAGCAATATTTCTATCCTTCAGTCTGTCTGAAACCAGAGTTGGCAATACCTGCCTCTCAAATTTAACCTGTATGTTGTTCTGCATCTCCAGTGATCCTATCCTGGACCGTAGTGACTGGTTGTTCTTTTTTAATTGATCCAGCTGTGACTCAAGACTTGTAGTTAGCTGGGACTGACTATTGGCCAGAGAGTCCTCCCAGGGCACCGCACAGCCTATGAGCATACCCAGTCCCAGAGCCAGAAAAACAGCCACCAGCGAGGCTAAATGGTATTTGAGGTTAATGAACATTAAAACATCTCCCAGATATGGTTATATGCCCAGGTAAAGCCTGAACTGCAAATATAAGAGCCTTATTATTCCCCGGGCCGGTGTGGAAAGAAGCATAATCATAATGGCCGGTATTAGTGCGGCCAGGGTTATTTGAGCCAATTGGCAGGCCTTTACCCTGCTTTTGTAAAGCCTGCTCACCCCCTTGGCGTCCACCAGCTTAGAGCCCACCCTGAGCCTTACCAGAAAAGTGCTGGCCATTCCCTTTCTGCCCTTGTCAAGAAAATCAAAAATATTGGAATGGGCCCCCACCAGTACAATAAGCTCAGCGCCCTTTTCGTGGGCCAGAAGCATGGCAATATCCTCACTGGTTCCCGGGGCAATGAATTGTATAGCTTCAAGGCCCAGGCTGCTTATCCTGACCAGTGCAGGCGATCTTCCATCCCTGTAGGCGTGGGCGATAAGCTCGGCGCCGCAAGTAAGTGTGCTGTCGCTGACGCTGTCCATGTCCCCAATAATAATGTCCGGAGAATAACCCAGTTCTTTTAGCGTGTCGGCCCCTCCGTCAACACCTATAAGGACCGGCTTTACCTCGTCTATATAATGTCTTATGGCCTTAAGGTCATTCCTGAAGTCCTGGCCCCTGACCACTATAAGCACGTGTTTTCCGGCTATACAGTTTTTTATGTCGGGAATTTGGCAGTCGCCGCTAACAAGCTCCATTTCATTGCGGGCATATTCCAGTGTGTTGCATACAAAATCGTGTATAAGGCTGTGCATGTTGCTTTTTAGTGATTCCATCTCTTCATTTATCTGCTTAAGATCCAGTATTCTGCCGGACGCCACAACCCTGTTTTTGCAAACCACCCGATCTCCGGTAATCTCAATGTTATCGCCGTCCAATATATTCATCATTATATCCTTGCCCACATTATCCAGCAGCAAAATTCCGGAGGATACCAGAATAAAGGGTCCTCCATTGGGATACCGGTCACTTAAGGAAGGTGAGGCGTTTATAACCGCCTTTATCCTTTTCTCAGCAAGACTATGAGCGGCCAGGTCATCCAGTTCACCGTGATCAATGACAGCTATATCGCCGGGATTAAGACGTTTGACCAGATTCTTGGTGACGCCGTCCACCCTGGCGGTGCCCCGTATAGCCATGCTCTTCCTCCTTTTTATTACCTATAGTTTGAAGAAAAACAGTCTAATTATGCCATAAAAATAAAAAAAACTGGCCTGAAGCCAGTTTTTTACTGCGAGATGGCGCCGCCCACAGGGCGGTTTTTTTAGCTTACCTTGGTCTCTATCCTGAGCTTGTCCGCCACCATGGCGATGAACTCGGAGTTTGTGGGCTTGCCTCTTTCCAGATTTATGGTGTAGCCGAAGAACTTTGTCATCATCTCCACATTGCCCCGGTCCCAGGCCAGCTCAATGGCGTGACGGATTGCTCTTTCCACTCTGCTGGGGGTAGTCTGGTATTTTTGAGCAATCATGGGGTAAAGCTCTTTTGTAACGGCGCCCAGCAGGTTTATTTCGTTTATGACCATCAAAATGGCGTCCCTGAGATAGTGATAGCCCTTTATATGCGCTGGCACACCCATTTCATGTATTATATTTGTCACCGCTACATCGAGATTTTTGGGTTTTACTGCTGAAATATACTGGTTGGGATTGATACCATCCGACAGCTGCCTTATTCTTGAGGCCAGTACAGAAAAGTCAAAGGGCTTTAGTATATAATAGTCAGCTCCCAGTTCTACAGCTCTTTGAGTTACTGTTTCCTGCCCAAAGGCTGTCAGCATGATTACCCTTGGCCTGTTGGGGATATATCCGGTGGCTAGTTTCTCCAGCACTCCAATGCCGTCAAGATGCGGCATAATAATATCCAGTACAATTATGTCAGGAGCGTTTTTTTCTATTAGTTCCAATGCCTCGATACCATTATTGGCAATGCCCACCAGAACCAAATCATCCTGCTGGCTGATAAATTCCTTTAATAATTCACAAAATTCTCTGTTGTCGTCCGCGATAATAATTTTGATAGCTTTACGCATCATTTAAGTTTCCCGCCTCCTACCAATATTCTTTTTTTCTATTTATTATTTTATATAAGATATTATAGAGATACATTCGACGGTTGCCAATGATCTCCTTCAATGATTTTAAAACTAAGTTATGATAAATTATTCATTTATATGAACTGAAACTACATATTTTTGAGTTTTAGCATAAATGCCATATATTAAAAAGTTTCCTATAAATACCTACTCATTTTAAAGCTCGGAAAAAGAATAAAATGAGGTATAAATACCTCATTTTATGATGCTTTTTGTATTGTTTTGTCGTTAAGCAGCCCCATCTCTTTTAACATCCACTCTGCCGGAACTCCGTAGCCTCTTTGTGGATCGTTTATAAATACATGGGTAACAACTCCTACCAGCTTTCCGTCCTGTACTATGGGACTCCCGCTCATACCCTGTATTATTCCTCCGGTTGCAGCGATAAGCTCTCTGTCCGTTACTTTTATCACCATGCCTTTGCCCCTGCTGTTCCAGGGATAAAAAACGTCCTGTATTTCAACACTGCAGCGTTTTATTTCTGTTCCTTCAATAACCGTGTAGATATCTGCCGGACCCTTTTTTATTTCACAGCTCATAGCTATCGGAACAGGTTTTGGGAAAAAGGGATTTTCGGTCAGTGTCTGTATTTGGCCATAAATGCCGTAACGGGTATTCTTGTCTATACTGCCGGATATACTGCCATCTTCCACTATCATTCCCAGTTTTTCTCCGGGGTAGCCTCTTTTCCCCCGGTGAATTGCTCTGATATGGGCCTCCACTATTCTGCCGTCACTAAGGTCTATCCCCCTGGCAGTGTCCACATCCGTTATTATGTGTCCCAGGGCTCCGTATGTTTTGGTTGTAGGAATAAAAAAGCTCAGTGTTCCTACACCGGACGCGCTGTCTCTTACAAAAAGACCTATTCTTGGGCGTTTGGTTTCACGGCATAGAGTGGCTTTTACTTTTATTTTTAATTTTCTGCCTCCCCTTTTGATCTCCAGTTCAGCTTCTTCTTCCGCACCCAGAACACTTATTTCATTTTTAAGTTGAAATTCGTTGGTGACTTTTTTACCGTTTACTGAAAGTATTAAATCACCAATTTTAACTCCTGCCTCTTCTGCCGGGTTTGATGAATTTCCGCTATGATCCTTAATACTGGACATCCCTACCACCATTACACCTTTGGAGTGCATCAAAATACCTATTGACTGACCTCCCGGTATTACTGTAACAGGTGAAACCACATTAACTGCCATCTTTTTAAAGGGTATTAACCCAAGCGCCTTAAAACTTAGATACTGTTTGGCCCTGTGTTCTTCAGCAGTTTTTTCTTTAACAACCTCTACTGTGAAGCCGTTTAGTATTCTGTTGGCAAAACTGCCTGGCTTAAGCTGTTCCCCTGTATATATGCTGAGTTGGTCTACATTAGAGGAAATAATACTGAAATACATAATTAAAAAAATAACTACTGCCGAACAAGCTGTTTTTAACTTTGGTAATACAATCCGGCAGCGGTCTTTTTTCAATGACACCCCTCCTTTATTATCTCTTCGATTACTTGGGGGCGGTTAATATTTTGATATAGTTTAAAATAACCAATTATAATAGCATATATTCAGCCTAAATATGCATTACATTTCCAAGTTCAGTAATCCTGAAGCAAAAAAAATATATGTAATAATTTCATATATAAAACGAATTTTTATGGATTAAGTAATGTATTTAGCTTTTTATCTGATGCAGGGATTCAGAGAAATGCAACTATTTACTTTTAAGTACACTTTTTGGTTGCCATACAAAATAATAAAATTGTTGTGGCATAAAAAAAACCGCCTTCTAAAGACGGTGAAATATGATTTATTAAAATCTGGCCGCTAAAAGCGGACATTATTCTTCCCTGCACCGGCCAGCATCTGTCTGGCATGATCTTCCGCTGCCTTTCCATCGCCCCCCAGCATCCTGGCCAGCTCATCAATTCTCTGGTTATCTTCCAGGTTAACTACCACAGCCAAAGTTCTGCCCCCCGACTCCATTTTTCTTATGGCCATGTGCCTATCGGCAGCACTGGCCACGCTGGGCGAGTGTGTAACGCAAATTACCTGTCTTCTGGAGGAAAGTTTTTTCAGCTTGAGGGCAACTGACTTGATGGTTAATCCTCCTATTCCGGTATCGACCTCGTCGAAAACCAGTGATGGTGTCTCCTCAAGTTCGGCAAGTATCCCCTTTACAGCCAGCAGAATGCGCGACGCCTCTCCCCCTGAGGCTATCCGGGATAGGAGCCTAACCGGTTCGCCGGCGTTGGCAGACATATAAAACTCCGCTTTTTCACGGCCTGTTTCGCCAATACTGTCAAGCCCGGTAAAATTTATTACGAATTCTGAGCCTGACATTTCCAAATCGATAAGCTCTTTTTTTATAGCTTTTTCCAGCTGACCGGCATATTTTTTTCTGTAGGCGGTCAATTTTAAGGAAGCTTTGCCAAGTCTTATTTCAATAGCAGCCAGTTCAGACTTGAGAAATTCCAGCCTCTGGTCGCCATCTAATATTTCTGAAAGCTCTTTTTTTATTGCCTCGCCATAACTTAATATTTCTTCTATGGTGTCACCATATTTCTTTTTTAGCCTTCCCAGCAAATCCAGCCTGCCCTCAATTTGCTCCAGACGGACGGGATAGAACTCAAGGCCGTCCATATAGGCGGATAGCTCCCGGCAGGCCTCCTCTGCCTGGTACAGGCTCTGGGTGGCCAGTTCCAGGGCACGGTTAAGCACCGGGTCCAGCCCGGCTGCTTTTTCAAGATTCTTAACAGATTTTCCGGCCAGGTCCAGCACTGATTCCGCCGGTCCTCCGCCGTACATGTACTGATAGCATTCATTTACCAGTGCTGAAAGCTTTTCAATATTGACAAGCTTTCTTTTTTCCCATTCCAGCTCCCCATCCTCGCCTGGAATAAGGGCCGCGCTGTCAATCTCATTGACCTGGAAACTGATTATATCCTGCTTTCGGGCCCATTCCCGGTATTTTTCCTGAAGGCTGCGGATGTTATTTCTTTGATCAGCCCACTCCCGGTATAGAGATTTTACTTCGGCGGCGGCCACGGCTATTTCTTCTCCGCCATAGGCATCCAGCAGCAGCAGGTGTTTTTCCGGAGCAAACAAAATCATCTGGTCATGCTGGCCCTGAATGTCTATCAGTGCCTGGCCGAATTCCTTGTACACGGCAAGTGTGGTGATCTGGCTGTTAATGCGGCATATGCTGCGGGTTTTGTTTAACTCCCGGGACATAACAATAATTCCGGTGCTGTCGCTGTTGATGCCTCTTTCGGAAATTAAGTCCTCTATATGCTTTAGGCCTTTGATATCGGCAGTCAGCTGAATTATTGACTGGTCACAGCCCGCCCTTATGTATTCCGTTGAGGATCTGCCTCCGGATACCACCCCAATGGCGTCGATAATCACAGATTTTCCTGACCCAGTTTCTCCGGACAGAACATTAAGGCCGGGGCTGAAATCAATATCTGTTTTTTCTATAATGCCGAAATCTTTAATAAAAAGATTGAGCAGCATCTCTAACCTCCGGAAAGAACTTTTAATCTTTTTACTACGTCAGGCACCGCACTAATGGGCTTTACCACCATTATTATGGTATCGTCTCCCGCAACAGTTCCAATAATTTCAGGCCAGTCAGAATTATCTATGGCCGAGGCCACTCCCTGGGCCTCTCCCGGCAAAGTTTTAAGAACCACCATATTTTCGCTGTGATCTATTTTCTGCACTGAGTCAACAAAGAGTCTTTTTAGTCTTTTTTCCTTGTCCGGGATTATAGTCCTGTCAGGCACAGCATATATTGAAGAATTATTTTCCCCGGGAACCTTTATCAGTCCAAGCTCCTTTACATCCCTGGATACTGTGGCCTGGGTAATGGTAAAGCCGGCCAATCCCAGCTCATTAGCGAGCTGTTCCTGGGTTTCAATGGACATGTTCCTTATAATATCTATAATTCTTTTTTGTCTGACAGATTTAATCATATCTTATCTCCGGCCCTGGTTATAAAGTATAGTTCCGGACTCTCTTTATGGCTGTTCCAGAAAACCATTTTCTGCACTGAGAACTCTTTTTCGTCCAGTCCGGATAACAGTCCTGCCACTGCCTGTGACTCCTCCAGCGCCCCTTTGTGGCCGGTATAGACAACTATACTGATCCGGCCCCCGGGATTAATTATTGAAAGAGCCGCCATTATTCCGGACACGGTAGTGTCCGGGGCTGTGACCACCTCTCTGCCGCCCCCTGGGAGATAGCCAAGGTTAAACATAACAGCGTCTACAGGAGCCATCACCAGACTAGCCAGATGCTGGTGACCGGCCAGTATTGTTTTTACCCTTTCAGACATACCCTTGCCTGACACCAGGCGGAGTGTCCTGGTAAGGGCCTCCTCCTGTATGTCCAGTGAGTATACTCTGCCGTCAGGACCTACCCCCTCCGCCAGAAAAACGGTGTCCTGTCCGTTTCCGGCAGTGGCGTCCACAGCCGTGCTCCCGTTTCCCAGGGCCGGGTGAATGAAAACCCTTGCCCACTGCACGGCGCTGGCCGGTCGTTTGGGAACAGTCAAGGTCTTTCACCTTCTCTGAGCTTTTGTTTAAGGACCCTGAAAAAGCTCCTTGTCTTGAGCCTTATAAATCTAACCTTATAAGGAGATCTGGTTATCTTCACAACATCGTTCTTGATAAGCTTCAGCCCATGCTGCCCGTCGATTGTAAGCATGACTTCACCCTTTTCGGACAGCAGCTCCACCTCTACCTCACACCCGGAGGAAATAACTATGGGCCTGGCCCAAAGAGCATGGGGGCAGATAGGGGTAAGCAGCATGAGGTCCAGCTCTGGGGTTACCACCGGCCCGCCGGCTGATAAAGAGTAGGCGGTAGAGCCGGTGGGTGTGGCCACTATCAGGCCGTCTGTGGGGTAAGTGCTGACCTGCTCTCCATTTACCCTTGTCTCCAGAAAAATAAGCCGGGCGAAGGCCCCCTTGGTTATAACCGCGTCATTTAGCCCGGTGGCCCTTTCTATTTCCTTTCCGTCGCGCAGCACGGCAGCCTCAATCATCATTCTTTCTTCTATGTAAAAGTGGTTATTAAGAACGCTCTCAAGTCCCTGCTCTATATCGGGTATATCTATTTCAGACAGAAAGCCAAGGTGTCCAAGGTTTATTCCCAGGAGAGGCACACCGGACTCGGCCACCAGCCGTGCGCCGTTCAGTATGGTGCCGTCCCCCCCGAAAACCAGGAGGCACTCAATATTTCTTAGCATTTCATGCAGGGGCCTGTACCTCACTTTGCCGTCAAAGCTGCCGGAAAGGTCTTCCTGCAGCGTTACATCTATACCCCTCTCCAGGAACCAGTCACATATCTTGCCGATTATCTCCTTAACACCGGCTTTATGAAGATTTGCAGTTATACCGATGGATTTCGACTTGGTTGCCCCCTCCCGGATATTAACTAAGCGGATTGTTCTCTAAGAGAATAGACTCACTTTTTTATAATTAAGATCATTATGCGCCCGGGCGACAGTTTCCTCTATTTTCTTTTCATCTAAATGTCCGGGTTCTGAAAAATCAAAATGTAAAAGGTATTCAATATTCCCCTCAGGCCCCTTCACAGGAGAAAAATCCAGCCCCAGAACACTCCAACCGTTAGCTACAATCATTGTGCACACATTTTTAATAACTTCCCGGTGAGTGCCGGGGTCCTTAACCACGCCCTTTTTGCCTACCTTATCCCGCCCAGCCTCAAACTGGGGCTTGATCAGGGCAATTCCCCGGGACTTTTCTTCTGTAAGACCTGCTATAGCCGGCATTATTTTGCCAAGTGAAATAAAAGAAACATCTATGGTTATAAAATCAGGCTTTTTACCCAGCTTATCAGACTGCAAATTCTTTATATTGGTTCTTTCCAGGGTGACTACCCGGGGGTCTGACCTAAGCTTCCAGGCCAGCTGGCCGTATCCAACGTCCACCGCGTAAACCATAGCTGCCCCGTTTTGCAGAGAGCAGTCGGTGAAGCCTCCGGTGGAGGCCCCCACATCGAGAACGGTCTTTCCTTTCAGATCAATGTTAAAGGCACTTAACGCCTTCTCCAGCTTGAAGCCCCCCCTGCTGACATACGGCAGCCCTCCGGCTACCTCCAGGGTGGCATCAGTCCTTACCTTCATACCGGGCTTGTCGGCCAGCTGGCCGTCTACCCTTACGCTGCCGGCCATAATGGCCGCCCTGGCTCTCTCCCTGCTCTCGAAAAAACCTTTTTCATGCAGTATGGTGTCTATCCTCTGTTTTTCACCGCTCAACCCTAAAACCTCCCGAGAGTTTGGAAAGCTTCCGGGTGTTTTGAAAAAGTCTCAGGTTCATTAAATTAAGCGCGTTAACAATTAATTCATCCACCGAAAGCCCGTATTTGTCCAAAAGAAAACCTCTTTCACCGTGCTCTATGAAGCTGTCCGGAAGTCCCATGGTAGTAATCTTTACACCGCCTATGCCGGAGCTGTTCAATAGCTCCATAACCCTGCCGCCGAAGCCGCCGGTCAGCACATTTTCCTCAAGGGTGATGATCCTGCCGGTCTTGCTTACATACTTTAAAATGCAGTCTTCGTCAATGGGCTTAATAAACCTTGCATTAATAACAGCGGCTGATACATCATGCTTTTCAAGGGCAAGGGCGGCGGTAAGAGCTGTATCCACCATCGATCCCACGGCAAAGAAAGCTATATCGGAGCCATCACGGATAACCTCGGCCTTGCCCAGAGGCAGAGACTTCAATGCCTCATCCTGCTGACAGCCTTTCCCCTCACTCCTGGGGTAGCGTACTGCCGAAGGGCCTTTATATTCCACCGCTGTTTTCAGCATATGGCGCAGCTCATTTTCATCTTTGGGTGACATTATCAAAATATTAGGTATCTGACCCAGATAAGAAAGATCAAAAGCTCCGTGGTGGGTGGGTCCGTCTTCACCCACCAGCCCTCCCCTGTCTATGGCAAAGGTTACCGGAAGTTTTTGCATGCATACATCATGCACAATCTGATCATAGGCCCTCTGCAGAAAGGTTGAGTATACAGCCACCACCGGCCTGAGGTTTTTTGAGGCCAGGGCGGCCGCCATGGTTACAGCGTGCTGTTCGGCAATGCCTACATCAAAAAATCTTTCCGGGAATTTGCCGGCAAATTCGGTAAGCCCTGTGCCGCTGGTCATGGCTGCGGTTATGGCTATTACAGACCGGTCATTTTCAGCCAGCTGCACCATTGTTTTCCCAAATACTTCTGTATAGGAGGGATGCTTTGCCTTGTTTTTAGGAATGCCGGTCTCTATATCAAAGGACCCTATACCATGAAATTTGCCGGGGTTTTTTTCTGCGTGAGAGTAGCCTCTTCCCTTCTTGGTGACTACATGCACCAGGACAGGGCCCCCCATTGATTTGGCCTGGCTCAGTATGTTTACCATATCCGATATGTTGTGCCCGTCAATAGGACCCAGGTAAACGAATCCCAGTTCCTCAAAAAGCATACCCGGCACGACCAGGTATTTTAGGCTGTCTTTGAGTCTTTCCACCGCCTTAAGCACTGTGGGACCTATGGAGGGTATCTTTTTAAGCAGTTGCTCCGCTTCCTCTTTTCCCCTGGAATACATGGGGTCGGTCCTCATGCGGCTGAGGTATCTGGCCATTCCCCCCACATTTTTGGCTATGGACATCTCATTATCATTTAGCACTACAATAAGATCTTTTTGCAGATGGCCGGCATGGTTCATGGCCTCAAAGGCCATACCGCCGGTCATGGCGCCGTCTCCAATGACGGCTGCCACAGAATATTTTTCTTTCTGCAAATCTCTTGCTATGGCCATACCCAGGGCGGCTGAAATAGACGTGCTGCTGTGGCCGGTCATAAAAGCGTCATGCTCGCTTTCATCAGGTCTGGGAAAGCCGCTCAGTCCCCCATATTTTCTAAGACTTTCAAATCGGTCTTCTCTGCCGGTAATAATTTTGTGCACATAGCACTGGTGACCCACATCCCAGACAATCTTATCCGCCGGAGACTCAAATACCCTGTGCAGGGCAAGGGTTAACTCCACCACTCCCAGGTTGGGAGCCAGGTGTCCACCATTAACCGATACCGTCTCTATAATTTTTTTTCTTAATTCAGCAGCAAGATCGTAAAGGCGGGGCACAGGCATGCTGCGTATATCTGAAGGCCCGTTTATTTTAGAGAGCAGGCTCAACTTTATAAACACTCCTTACCTGGAATTTTTTCTAGTCCTGGCGGTTAAATCCCTGCCGGTAAACCTGGTTATACCATTTAGGAACCTGCCTACTAAAAATACCACATTATCTGCATGCACCAGCGCTATTCTTTTTCCGTAGGCCTTTCCTCCCACTGTAACAGAGGCGATTAAGGCCGTAAGCAGCATATTCAGTAAAAACTGGCTGCTGTCCCTCCAGTATGCCATAAGCTGCAGCACCAGCGCTATTCCCAGGGCTCCGCTTACTGTCCCTGCAATATCGCCCACCACATCATTCATCAGGTTGGCTACACGATCAGCGTTTCTGATAAGAAATACTCCCTCGGCGGCCCCGGGCACCTTTTTGGCGGCCTTGGCATGAAGGGGCACCTCTGATGCCGCGGTAACAGAAACTCCTATTATATCTGCCAGTATGCCCACAAGAACAATAAAAGAAAGAAATATAACAGATATCACAAGACTCTGTATTTTATCGGAAATAATTTGTGAAAG
The DNA here is from genome assembly GCA_000802095.1 of Peptococcaceae bacterium BICA1-7. Taxonomy (GTDB): domain Bacteria; phylum Bacillota; class Desulfotomaculia; order Desulfotomaculales; family Desulfocucumaceae; genus BRHc4a. The sequence goes on from JUEB01000026.1 coordinate 149,255, forward strand.
CCAGAAAAAAGCTACAGCCAGCAGAAAGGAAGCTACACTGACTGAAATTATAAAAAGAGCTGAAACTGATGATTTATTGTTAGCCAAATAAAGCCCCCCGGCATAGAAATGACCCCTAATGGTTTCTTTTTACAACGAATTTGACAAGCTCCCTTAAAAAATCAGCCCTTTCATCATAGACCTCAATTGCTTCAAGGGCTTTTTCCTTCTCTTCCTGAGACATCAAAAGAGCTTTTTCCATTCCGTAAAGTGAAGGATAGGTGGCCTTTTCATTCTTCAAATCACTGTGTACCGGTTTTCCAATGCTCTTTTCATCCCCCACCAAATCCAGTATGTCATCTGTTATCTGAAAGGCCAGGCCAAGGTGATCGGCATACCGTGTAAGCCTCTCCAGGTCATCATCGGCAGCACCGGACAAAATGGCCCCTGTTCTAACGGATACCCTGTACATGGCGCCTGTTTTATTCCTGTGAATATATTCAAGCACACTGCCGTCAATATTCCGTGAGGAGGAAACGATATCAACCACCTGGCCCCCAATAAGGCCCCCAACGCCAGCCGCCCGGGATATCTCGGATATTACTTTAATTAATCTTTCAGGTGTTATGCTGTTATTTACAGGACACATTGAAAGCAACTCAAATGCCATGGTCAGCAGGGCGTCACCTGCCAGTATGGCTATGGCCTCACCGTATTTTTTGTGGCAGGTGGGCATTCCCCTGCGCAGATCATCATTATCGATGGCCGGCAGGTCGTCATGTATTAATGAATAGGTATGAATAAGCTCCAGAGAGCAGGCGGCGGGCATAATGTCCCGGCGGCATCCGTTAATAACCTCCGCGGCGGCCAGGGCCAGCGCCGGCCTTAGTCTTTTCCCTCCGGCAAAAAGGCTGTACCTGAGGGCCTCATGTATAATGCCGGGGTAGGTCCGGGCCGGTGGAAGAAGCCGGTCCAGAGAATCATTTATTTCTGTAGCTCTTTTTTTAAGCTCAATCTTAAAATCCATGCCTTCACCCCCATACTGTCCCTATCTTAAGGCTGTCAGGACTTAAGCATCCTTTAAAGAAAACTTGCCTCCCTCTCCGGAGGTCAAAACCATTATACGCTGCTCAGCCTCTTCTAGTGCCGACTGGCAGAACTTGCTCAGCTCAATTCCCTCGGAGAAAAGCCCCAGGGCCTTTTCCAGAGGGAGATCTCCATCCTCAAGATCCTTTACTATGATTTCCAGCCTTTTAATAGCTTCCTCAAAGGTCTGCTTCTTTTTAGCCATTTATTCTTCCTCCGGTTTGCATCATAATTCCGGCATTCCGCATAGTGTCAGGGCCCTGCCGTTAAGGTAGCTGAATTTTGCGCCCTGCCGGGTATTCCGTAAGGCCAACTCGCTCTCTATAGAGTGTTTTATCTTCCACCAGCTGGCTCCCCAGTTGGAGAATAATACATTTTCCTCCGGCCCTTTGCCCACCAGCCTTTGAATAACTATTTGCGGGTCCAGGTGCTCAAGAAACATAACAACACTGTCCACATACTGCTCCAAAGACGGTATGGGGGCCTCTCCGAGGGAATACATTTCTCCAAGCCTGGTGCCGGCCACCACGTAAAGAGAGTGCAGCTTAACGTAGCGGATGCCAAGAGCGGATATAATCTTGGCATTTTCAAGCACATCCAGAGGGCCATCCCAGGGAAGATTGAGAATAAGATGGGCGCAAACGTCAAAGCCCCTCCGGTGTATTCTCTGTACCGCATCAATAAATTCCGCCAGTGAATGACCCCTGTTGATCTTATCAAGGGTATGGTAGTTGACAGTCTGCAGACCCAGCTCTATATCTATGGAAACTCCGGATTTTTCTTTTATTTCAAATAAAAAATCCAGGTATTTGTCATTTATGCAATCCGGCCTGGTGGAAACCGATATGCCCACTACATCCTCCAGGCAGGCGTTTTTTATATTTTCACGGAAAGAGGATAGAGGCATGTAGGTATTTGTAAATGCCTGAAAATATACTATAAATTTTTGCGCATTAAATCTTTTCTTGAAGTATTCCCTATTTTCCTCTATCTGTTTTTTTATCTCCATGGTGTTGGGCAGGCACTGGAACCCCGCCCCCGCCTCGTCGCAAAAAATACAGCCCCCATAGCCCAGGGTACCGTCCCTGTTGGGGCATGTACCCGGTAGATTGACGGGAAGCTTGTATACCTTGCCACCATACTTTTTTTTAAGGAATTCTGAGTAAATATTATAACGGGATATGTCCGTGGTCAAAGGGATCACATCCTGGTTTTTATTTCATTAATGATTATATCCAAATAGCGGCGCCGTGAACAGTATAAATAAAGAGGAACCCGTTTTTAGCGGGCTCCTCCGGGCTTTTTTACATTCTTTCATTTACCTTGGCCACGGCCAGGTCTTTAAGCCTCCTGGCCTCTGTAACTATTCTGGCCTTCTCTTCCTTTACTGACTTTACAAATTCCTGGTCTGTAACCATGGGGATGTTTATATCGGCGCTTAAAAGCACCGAGTTTATAGCCGCCTCGCAAACATAGGCGGCCACACCGGCGTCGCTGATGGCCATTTTGTTGCCTATTTTGGAGAGCTGTTCTGTAATCACCAGGGCATCCAGAAGGGTTCTGGCAATTTCCACCGGCTCATTGGTGGCTGTTTTAAGTGCTTTCTGCATAGCCTCTTCCCGCCTGGCTTTCTCATCATCGGTGTTCTTGGGCATTCTGTAGACGTCCATAAATTTCCCGAAGGCGGCGATATCAGCGGCCACCAGCTTTTCAAGCCTGTTAATAATGAAATAGGCCCGCCCGGTAATTTCTTTTATCTCTGCCTCAACCTCGGCATATTTGGGCTTACCATAGGTAAGGTTGCCAACCATGGCGGCCATGGCCACTCCCAGGGCTCCAACCATGGCTGATACACTGCCGCCGCCAGGGGTGGGAGCGTCAGAGGCGGATACCGCCAGTAATTTTCTGAAGGACTGGTCGAACATATATTTCATCTCCTTTTTTGCTTATTTTGCTTATACTGAATTTCTTATTGGTTGGGAGACAGGAGACGGGAGACGGTAGACGGGAGGTAAAGGCATTCCCTATAGCAATAATTGCGGGATATTACCGCATGGTACAGCTTGCAAAACTCCCGTCTCCTGACCCGAGGTATTACCCGCAAGCAGTAACCGCCGGTACGGCGGTTACTTGCCCTGCAGCTTAATGGCCTTCAGAACGTTTTTCTGGATGAGGACGGTGGTAAGGCTCCCCACTCCGCCGGGAACAGGAGATATTAATGAGGCCACTTCTTTGGCGTTTTCAAAGTCAACATCTCCACAGATGCCGCCCTCTATTTCGTTAATTCCGGCATCCACCACAATAGCGCCGGGCTTTATCCAGTCAGCCTTGACCATCTTGGCGCGGCCCACGGCAGCCACCACTATGTCAGCCTTGGCCACCTGTCCGGGCAGATCCTGTGTTTTGGTGTGGCACACGGTAACAGTGGCATTCTGATTCAGCATCATAAAAACCAGCGGCTTGCCCACGGTTTCCCCACGGCCAACTATAACAGCATTCTTGCCCTTTATCTCCACCCCGCTGCGCAGCATCAGCTCTATGCAGCTCTGGGGGGTGGCGGGGAATAGGCCGTCGCCTCCGCTAAGTATGTAGCCCCTGTTGATGGGGTGAGACCCGTCAACGTCCTTTATGGGGGACAAAGTCTCCAGAACCTTTTTCTTGTCTATATGCTTGGGCAGGGGGAGCTCTATCATAATACCGTGCACGCTGTCATCCTTGTTAAGCTTGTCTACCAGGGCCAGCACCTCTTCCTCCTTGGCGGTGCCGGGCAGTGTAAACAGCTCAAAGTCAATACCCACGTTGTTGCAGGACTTTTCCTTGGACCTGGCATAAACCACCGATGCCGGGTCGTCACCGGCCAGTATTACAGAAAGTTTGGGAACCAGTCCCCTCTCTCTGAGCGCGGCCACTTCAGCCTTGATCTCTTCCCTGATAGATGCGGCAACTTTCTTTCCGTCCAGTAACTGTGCGGACATGTATACCTCTCCCTTCTTTTATTGAAATTACGTTTCGGTAATATAATCTAACTATCATTGACGGCTACATCTTTTACCTCACATTTTATACTTCCCCTGTGAAGCTCGATGTTAACCCTGTCTCCAGGCGCTATTTCCCCGGCATCCCTGACTATGTGGCCGCTATCTGCCTTTATGCACACCGAGTAGCCTCTGGCCAAAGTGCCCAAGGGGCTAAGTGTGTTTAGCCGTCCGGCCAGGTGGGAAAATTTATTTTTACTGACCGCTATAAACCTGCCGGCCGAATTTTGCAGCTCTTTTATGCTGTTGTCACAGGCCATGGCCCTGGGGCCGCATATGGCATCTACAGGCCGGCGGAAAATCCTGCTCTGGGTACAGTTTTCCAGTCTCCGCCCGGCGCCCTGGAGCTCTTTGCCTAAAGCCCTGATCATGCGGTGACCAAGCGTGGCCAGGGTATACTCTATATCTGACTTTACCGGCACCACCAGCTCAGCCGCAGCCGATGGGGTCGGGGCCCTTAAATCGGCTGCCAGATCGGCAATGGTAAAGTCTGTCTCATGGCCTACAGCCGATATAACAGGAATTCGGGAGTTGTATATGGCCCGGGCCACCTCTTCTGTATTAAAGGCCCAGAGCTCCTCCAGAGAGCCCCCGCCCCTGCCGGCTATGATAACCTCAGCGCGGCCATGGGCATTGATCATTCTTATGGCTGCGGCAATCTGACCCGGTGCGGTGTCACCCTGAACTGTCACAGGAGCCAGTATAATCAAAGCCCCCGGCCAGCGGCGGCCTATTATTTCAATCATATCTCTTATGGCGGCCCCGGTGGGGGAGGTAACAATAGCAATACAGCCGGGCAGTGCAGGTAGCCTCTTCTTTTTGGACTGTTCGAAAAGACCTTCCAGGCGAAGCTTTTCCTTTAACTGCTCGAAGGCCACGTGCAGGGCGCCTACACCTTCAGGCTCCATTTCCTCAGCATAGAGCTGGTAGCTGCCGTCCCTCTCATAAACCGATACATAGCCCCGCACCCTGACCGACATGCCATTTTCCGGAGAAAATAGCAGCCTCGTGGCCCTGGAACGGAACATAACAGACTTTACGCAGCTGTTGGAGTCCTTCAGGGTAAAATAAATATGGCCGCTTCCGGCTTGCTTAAGGTTGGATATTTCGCCCTTCACCCACAGGCTGGCCAGAAGGGCATCTCTTTCGAAAACACCCTTTATGTAAGATGTCAGTTCCGATACTGTTATAATACGCCTGCTGCTGAACATTATAATTACTCTCCACTGGAGCTGCTGTTTATAGGCAGGGCCGCGGATTACATCCGCGACCCCGTAATATAAGCTTTTTTAATAGTTAAGCCTTTTTACTCTGCAGGTATTCGTGTATTGAGCGGGCCCCTATCTTGCCGGCGCCCATGGCCATGATCACGGTGGCAGCGCCGGTGACAACGTCTCCCCCGGCGTATACTCCCGGCTTCGAGGTGGCTCCTGTTTCCACGCTGGCCACTATATTGCCTCTCTTGTTTATTTCGAGGCCCTTGGTGGTCCGTGGCACCAGCGGGTTCGGCCCCTGTCCTATGGCCACCACCACTGTGTCCACTTCCATCATATACTCTGATCCCTTAATGGCCACAGGGCTTCTGCGGCCCGAGGCATCCGGCTCTCCCAGCTCATACTTGAGGCACTCCATGGCCTTGACCACACCGTTGTCATCTCCCACTATCTTGGTGGGGCTGGTCAGCAGGGCAAATTTAACACCCTCTTCGTGGGCGTGCTCAACCTCTTCGTGCCTTGCCGGAAGCTCTTTGTCGGAGCGGCGGTAGACTATCCAGGATTCCTCGGCGCCCAGCCTTAAGGCTGTGCGGGCAGCGTCCATGGCCACGTTTCCTCCGCCCAGTACGGCAACCTTTTTACCAATTTTTATGGGGGTGTCATAGTCCGGGAACTTGTACGCCTTCATCAAATTGGTCCGGGTAAGAAACTCGTTGGCGGAATAAACTCCGCACAGGTTTTCCCCGGGTATATTCATGAAATAGGGAAGTCCGGCGCCGGTTCCGATAAAGACGGCATCAAAACCAGACTCCATAAGTTCATCCACGGTGGAAAACTTGCCAACCACCGAGTTAACGTCTATTTCAACACCGAGTTTTTTAAGGTTTTGCACTTCTGCCTGAACTACAGCCTTGGGCAGGCGGAATTCAGGTATGCCGTACATAAGAACTCCTCCGGCAACATGTAGGGCCTCAAAGACGGTGACCTTATGGCCCATTTTGGCCAGGTCCGAGGCGCAGGTAAGACCTGCCGGCCCGGAACCTACAACGGCTACTTTAAAGCCTGTGGCCGGGGCAACTTCCGGCAGCTTGACACCTGTTTCCAGCTCAAGGTCGGCACAGAATCTCTCAACCCGTCCAATTCCGACAGGCTCGTGCTTTTTGCCCAGGGTGCAGTATTTTTCACACTGGTTTTCCTGGGGGCAAACCCTGCCGCAAACAGCAGGAAGGGCGTTCTTTTCCTTGATTTTGGCGATAGCTCCTGCAAAATCACCCTCAGCAGCCAGCTTAAGAAAGTCCGGAATATTTACCTCCACCGGGCAGCCCTGGCGGCAGGGCTCTTTTTTACACTGCAGGCAGCGCTGGGCCTCGGCTATTGCTGTTTCCCTGGTGTAGCCGGTGGCCACCTCGCTGAAGTTTTTGGCTCTTACAGCGGCGTCCTGGGCGGGCATGGGAGCCTTATTGGGAACAATCTGCTTTTTGGGTTTCGGTGTGTCAGTCATTATTTGCCACCTCCGCATCCGCACTTGCAGGTGTGCTTCTTTTCCTTTGATCTCTGTTCTTCTTCACGGAAATAGGCGCCGCGCTTGGACAGCTCGGCCCAATCCACCTGATGGCCGTCAAATTCCGGCCCGTCCACACAGACAAATTTGGTCTGGCCTTCCACTGAGACCCTGCAGCATCCGCACATTCCTGTGCCGTCCACCATCAGGGCGTTGAGGCTGACAACGGTCTTCAGGCCGTATTCCTTTGTAACATTGCAGCAGGCCCTCATCATAGGCTGAGGGCCTATGGCTATAACCAGGCCTATATTTTCTTTGCCCCGGGCCTCTATGATCTCTTTCATTACATCGGTAACGAAGCCTTTGCGGACGTAAGATCCGTCGTCGGTGGTGACATGCAGTTCGCTGCAGGCCTCACGCATTTTATCTTCCCAGAACATAAGCTCTTTATTCCGGGAGCCGATAATACCTATAACATTGTTGCCGGCTTCCTTTAAGGACCTGGCAATAGGATGAACCGGAGCGATGCCCACACCGCCGCCTACCACTATTACATTGCCGAAATTCTCTATATGTGAGGGCTCACCCAGAGGCCCCACGAAATCCTGGATAGACTGTCCGGCTTCCATTGCTCCCAGCTGCTCGGTGGTTTTACCCACCTCCTGGTAAACAATGGTGACGATCCCTTTTTCACGGTCATAGTCAGCAATGGTCAAAGGAATCCTCTCGCCTTCCTCGTCAATGCGAAGAATTATAAACTGTCCGGCCTTGCAGCTTTTGGCTACTTTTGGAGCTTCAATGTCCATTAGCTTGATGATCGGCGAGAACACTTCTTTCCGCAGTATCTTGTACAAGTCTTTACCCCTCCCCTGATTTATTCTATATAAATAATTATAAAAATAATTTTCTAGTAATATAGCCTAATTCCTGCCTGCAGCATCTTGACTTATGAACAAAATTTATAAAATCCTGTTTTAATCAATAAAAAAAATGAAGGAATATATTACAAATCTTCCTTCATTAGACTTGCTTCTCTTATAAATTCACTTTCCGGGGTCACACCTGCAGATGTGCTATTCTTTATTAGTTTTCCCAGCACTCCATTAACAAACTTTCCTGATTCATCACTGCCGTATAATTTGGCCAGATCAACGGCCTCGTTAATGGTAACGCTGGATGGTATGTCGTCCCGGTGCAATATCTCATAGACAGCCAGACGCATTATATTATGGTCCACCCGGGCCAGCCGTTCAATATTCCAGTCCCTGCTCAGAGCGGCAATAATTCCGTCTATCTCATTTTGATGGCCTATGGTGCCATAAACCAGTTCCCTGGCAAATGATAAGTCTTCCTGATTAAGGGGTCCCAGCTTTTCAGCCTCCTCCTCCAGGGTCTCGTTGATGCTGGCGGTATTATTTATGGCCCTTTCAGACTCTACTCCGCCCACCTCAACCTGATAAAGTGTTCTCAGCACCGTTTCCCGTGCCTGTCTCCTACCCATGGCCGCCTCCCGCGCCTTTATTTTTCCCTGAACCTGCCCAGGAACAGGTCCCTTAAATCTGTCCTGCGGTCAATCTGTCTTCCTATATAATATCCTGCAACTATACATATAGATACGAACACAGCCTTAAAAATGCCGTAGGTAATGGCAAACCATCCAAATACCAGTCCCAGCGCTATTCCGGCCACCTTGCCCATGTTTTTCTGCAGCAGTTCTAAAATCTGTTCAGTGTCCATACCCGCACTCCTTATTCAACGCGCAATTTTTGTGCAGAAATGTTGCTTACCACAATTCTTATATCCTTGACCTCTATTCCGGTTACCTGCAATACCCTGTCCGCGATAACATTTTGCAGGTTCCCGGACAGCTGTGGTATGGACACATCGGGCGCAACCACCGCTTTTACCCGTATACCTATGCCCTGGGGAATTGTTTTCACAGTTGACCGGGCTTCCTTTATACCCCGCTGGTCCAGAGCAATCTTTTCCACCAGCGATTCTATGGCCTCCAGGGTTATGCGTATCTGGCCAAGAGATCCCTCCTGCACAACGGCCTGCTTTTTAGCAGGCTTAAGGCCCGCCCATATTATCCTCATGCCGGCAAGGGCACTTATTGCCAGAAGGGCCAGGGCAGTTTCCAGGAAACCCGGCTGCTCCTTCAGGGCAGTATATAACCGGGCAGGCCATGTCTGGCCGCCCAGCACTGCAGTGGTAACCAGCGCCGCCACCAGGCCTGCCAGAGCGTATGCAATAGCAATAACCCTGTCCAAGGCACTCATAATCTCACCCCCGGCTTGTGTGCTTTTATCCTGCCAAATTTGCCCGCAGGAACCATTCAGCGCAGTTATTTAACCCTGTGGTCCTCTTCTTTTGTGTCATTGCTGAAGGCCACTCCCTGCACATTTACATTAACTTCCACCACCAGCAGGCCGGTCATGTTTTCAATTGCTTTTTTTACATTTTCCTGTATCTTCGCGGCCACATCGGGTATACGGGTTCCATACTCAATCACAACAAAGGTGTCTACGGCAGCTTCCTTTTCCCCTACCTCCACCTTTACTCCCTTGGACATATTCTTTCTGCCCAGCATCTCGGCAATGCCGCCCACTACGCCGCTGCTCATCCCCACCACACCCTGAACCTCAGTGGCCGCCAGCCCGGCGATTATTTTTACAACCTCATCGGCTATCCTTATTGAACCCAGCCCATTATGCTCGTCCTTTATTAAAACATCATTGCCTTCATTTATTTCCAATTTTTTCACCTGCCCGCTCTCTGCTATTTTTTACCTTATAGGCAAGTTAATTATAACAGAACGGTTGTGCCAAATCAAACAAAAGAGCCCCTCACGGGGCTTTAAAGCTGGGCATAAACTCCTGTCTCCTGTATTCTGTCTCCCGACCGGAGGTATTACCCTTAAGAGTCAGCAATCCTTCTCTGTATAAAGTTGGTATAGACTTCACCTCTTTTAAAGAAGGCGTTATCCAGTACCTTCTGGTGGAAGGGTATGGTGGTTAGAACCCCTTCTATTTTAAATTCCCCCAGTGCCCTTTTCATTCTCTCAATGGCCTCTTCCCGGTTTCTTCCCCAGGTGATTACCTTACCTATCAGGGAGTCGTAATTGCGGGGCACCTCCCAGCCCTGGTAGGCGGCGCTGTCCACCCTGACCCAGGGGCCGCCGGGTGGAATATACCCGGTTATCAGGCCTGGGAAGGGGGCAAAGTTTCTGTCCGGGTCCTCGGCGTTTATCCTGCACTCAATGGCCCAGCCGGTAATAGTAATGTCCTCTTGTGATATTGAAAGCCTCTCTCCGGCCGCTATGGCTATCTGCTCCCTGACCAGGTCTATCCCGGTAATCATCTCTGTTACCGGGTGCTCCACCTGAATCCGGGTATTCATCTCAATAAAATAAAAATATCTGTTTTTATCCAGAAGGAATTCTATTGTCCCGGCACTGTGGTAGCCTACTGCAGCGGCAGCCCGAAGGGCCATTTTCCCCATTTCTTCTCTCAGCTCCCCGGTAAGGGCTGTGGAGGGGGCCTCTTCGATAACCTTCTGGTTTCTTCTTTGAATTGAGCAGTCCCTCTCGCCAAGGTAGACCAGGTTTCCCTGCCGGTCTCCCAGTATCTGAAACTCAATGTGTCTGGGCTCTTCAAGGTATTTCTCAATATATACATCGGAGCTGCCGAAGGCAGCCCTTGACTCACTTCGGGCAGTCTGAACAGATTTTATAAGGTTTTCCGGGCTGTGCACCACCCTCATTCCCTTGCCGCCCCCACCGGCTGAGGCCTTGACTATTACCGGGTAACCTATCCTTTCAGCTATTTCCAGAGCTTTACCGGTGTCTTCCACAATTCCTTCTGAACCCGGCACTACCGGAACACCGGCTTTAATCATTGTTTCCCTGGCTACTGCCTTGTCACCCATATTTTCTATGGCTGCCGCCGAGGGCCCTATAAAAGTTAATCCCTTTTCCTCCACCAGCCTGGCAAAGCCGGCATTTTCAGAAAGAAAACCATATCCAGGATGAATGGCGTCAGATCCTGTTACCAGGGCCGCGCTTATTATATTCCGGATACTAAGATAGCTTTCAGACGGCAGTGCCGGGCCTATGCATACAGAATGGTCGGCATACTTTACATGTAGAGAATCCCTGTCCGCCTCGGAATAGACCGCCACCGACTGAATTCCCATTTCCCGGCAGGCCCTTATTATCCTTAGGGCTATTTCACCTCTGTTGGCAATAAGTATCTTTTTAAACATAGGCACCTCTACTTTAAAAAAGCTAATACTGCTATTGATATGTGGTCGGAATTCAGTAGTCAGAATTCAGAATCCAGAATTCCGGGCATTCCTTTTTATTATATTGCTGAAATGACTGATTTATAAAAATTACTGGGTTATTTTTATTACAAACAGCGGCTGTCCGTATTCCACCGGGGATCCATTCTCGGCCAGTATCTCCACAATCTTGCCGGAAACCTCGGCCTCTATTTCATTCATCAGCTTCATGGCCTCGACGATGCATAATGTCTGGCCCTTGGTCACCATTTCTCCCACACTGGCAAAGGGCGCCGCATCAGGGGCCGGCGAGCGGTATAGGGTGCCCACCATGGGTGACTTGACGATCAGTTGGCCCTCTTCCTCAGACGGATTTGACGGTTTATTCTCAACTTCAGCGGCAGAGCTTTTATCTCTAATTTTAGACGGCAATCTTTCTCCCTCAACACCCTCTGTCCCTGACTTCCTTATGGAAACTCTCATGCCGTTATTCTCCAGGGCCAGTTCCTGGATATCGGAATTGTTTATAAGCTGCACCAGTTCCTTTATGTCCTGAATGTTCATATCCAATTCCTCCTCTGTATCCGGATTCTTTATCTTCCTTTTTGAGGGAAACTCCACCGGCACAGGTTTACCTGTGCCATCCTTTTGTCTTTTCCTGTTCTCAAAAAATTTTGTGGCTATTTGCGGGAACATGGCGTACATGAGGAATTCCTCTTCGGTTTCAGCCACCCCCCTGGCCTCTTCCCTTACTTTTTGCATCCTGGGCTCCAGCAGATCTGCCGGCCTGCAGGAGTACTCCTCCCGGTCCCCCAAAAGTTTTGCTTTTATTTCCTCATTCATAGGGGCCGGGGGCCTGCCGTAAAGCCCTTGGGCGTAGGACCTGACCTCACCCGGGATGAGCTTATACCTCTCTTTGGACAGAACATTAAGCACCGCCTGGGTGCCAACTATCTGGCTGGTTGGGGTGACCAGGGGCGGGTAGCCCAGCTCCTCCCTTACCCTTGGTATCTCCTCCAGCACCTCGGGCAGCCTGCTCAGCGCCTTCTGCTCCTCCAGCTGGGTGATCAGATTGGTGATCATCCCGCCGGGGACCTGGTGTTCAAATACTCTCATATCATTTATCCTGGTTACACCCCGCTCCTGGCCTTTATCCTGCCTGAGCCTCTCAAAATAGCGGGCCATTTCAAACAGCTTTCCCAGGCTCAGGCCTGTGTCGAAGGGAGTGTTTTTAAGCGCTCTGACCACAGTCTCCACCGGAGGCTGTGAGGGGCCAAAGGCAAGAGGCACTGAGGCTGTGTCAATTACGTCCACTCCGGCCTCTACGGCCTTAAGGTAGGTGCCCACGGCCAGACCTCCGATATAGTGGCTGTGCAGCTGTACAGGAAGACCTACCTTTTCCTTAAGAAGCCTTACAAGTTCATAGGCTGTGTAGGGGGCCAGCAGACCGGCCATATCCTTTATGCATATGGAGTCGGCTCCCATGCGGGCCAGCTCTGTGGCGGTCTCTGTATAGTGCCCGATAGTGTGCACCGGGCTTACAGTGTACACCACTGCGGCCTGCACGTGCGCCCCCGCCTTTTTTCCCGCCCTGATTGAGGTTTCCAGATTTCTTAGATCATTTAAGGCGTCAAATACCCTTATGATGTCGATGCCGTTTTCCACTGCTTTTTTTACAAAGGCCTCCACCACGTCATCAGGATAATGCTGGTAGCCCAGCAGTGACTGACCTCTTAAAAGCATCTGCAAAGGTGTTTTTTTAAGTCGCACCTTTAATGCACGCAGTCTTTCCCAGGGGTCCTCGTGTAAAAACCTCAGGCAAACGTCAAAAGTGGCTCCACCCCAGACCTCCATGGAGTGAAAGCCAATGCTGTCCATTAATTCAGCCACTGGAAGCATATCCTCGGTTTTCATCCTTGTGGCCCAAAGGCTTTGATGTCCATCACGTAAAGTGGTGTCTGTAATTTTAATAGCTGGCAATTTTATCCCCCTAACCGGTGGCTAAACTTAAAATTATATATAATTCTGCAATCAGCAGCCAATAATTGAACCACATAGCAATTATATGTGATTTAATCAGGTTCAGAAAGGGTATTTGGCTAAGTATACAATATTCCTATAAGTACAATCGTTTTTGCATACAAAAAACATGTATACAAAGTACTCTGTTAAAAAAAATTAGGGGCTATCGCCCCTTGAAGTTACCGGAATTAGGAATTAGGAATTGGATATTGGAGTAAGCCATACCGATCGGGGACATTATACCGATCGGGGACATTCCTGTCCCCAAAGGAATACCCCATCTTCAGCAGGTGTGTCCCCTTTCCTAATTCAGGAATACCCCATCTTCAGCAGGTGTGTCCCCTTTCCTATAAACAGCGGTTACTGCTTTTTGGGTATAATAACAATCCCCTGTTCACCAAATCCTGTTTCCCTGGATACTATCTCTATTATAGAGGCTTCTTCAGCAGGACTTAGGGTGGCGCTGTATTCCATGACCACCGTTACTCCCCTGCTGTCCATACATACTACAGCGTCACGGTATCCCTTTGCACGGAGAAGGTTTTCCACCCTTACCTCATTTGATATGCTGCCGCTTATGGCCATCAGCTGGTCCTGGGCGGCCTTTCTGGTCTCGGCTGCCGAGGAGGGATTATTAACTATATCTTCCAGAAGCTCAACCTGCCTGCCTCTTGATTTTTCTCTCTGAAGGCGGTATTCCACAAAAAAGTTTTCATTACCCTGTTCACCCTTAGCTGTGACAGTTTCCTCCTGCAGCCCTGCGCCCGTATTTATCCCTGACACGGTCTGTTCCACCGGAGGGGCCGGGGATATTTGGCCGGAGGTCCGGGCCACGGAAGAAAAGAGCCCTGACGACCCGGTATAGACAAGGAGCAGGGCGGCTGCCCCCAGTACAAACATTACAGAAATGAAGGCCTTCCGAAGATTAATAAAAACCATTACCGGATACCTCCTTCTGCGGGAAGGACCAGAATTTTATGGGGATCAACATCAAGGGATACCCTCACCGCCTCAAATAGTCTTTCTTTTACCCGGGGGTCGGAGGCCCCCCCGGCCACCACCAGCACCCCAGATATCCTGGAGGCGCTTTCCATCTCCACCACAGGCTCATCACCACTGCCGTTTTTGGCTATCACCAGCTGGGTGGCATCACTGTTTTCATTTATTGTCCTGGTCCCTCCGCCCTGGTCCTTTTCCAGTGTGTTCTTGCTCCCGGCTGTTTTATTCAGGGCGTACAGCTCCCTTGCAGAAGACTCCAGCCTTACCGTTGCCTTTACTTTTCCACTGCCCTCTATACCTTCCAGCATTTCCTCCAGCCTGGCGGACAGCAACTCTTCCTCCACAGCCATTTTGGTTTTATCAGGAGTAGGCAGGGGCTCTGTTTCACCGGGGCTTATACTCTGGGGATTTTCACTGCTGTTTTTGTCCTGGCCGGTATTGCCCAGAAGAATTAATGACACCCCCAGAATTACCGCGCAAGCCAGCCATATAATTTTTTTCCGGTTGAATTTCACCGGGCCATGACCCCCGCCGTTATCAGAATTCCTCCCCATCCAGCCTGCTAAACCGGACACAAGAAAAACCCCCTTTACTTAAAAATGATTTTCACCTGATCCGGTGAAAGGTTGTAAAAGCTGGCTACTTTATCAGCCGCCTTTCTGGCGGCGGCCTCCTCACCCGGGGGAGGTCTGTCACCGGCTGCCGTCACGGCACTTTTATCCCCCGCATTTACCGATACCGTTTCCACCGGCCTGATCCGGCTTTCTTCATCTCCCCCGCCGAAAACAAGGTTTATACCGGTGATCTTGCCGTAATCTTTTTTAGAGGGGTCGTCCTGAACAATAACCTCAGTGCCGGAAAGACTTATCTTGCTATCCAGTCCCGCCAGCCCGGCAACCTGTTTTTCCACTCCCTGCCGGTAGTGCTCCATGGCCTGCCTTTTGTTTTCCGCATCCAGTTTTTTCCCCCGCTCCATTATATCAAGCCTTTGTCCTCCGCTGCTTTCTTCCCTCCAGGTGAACTCTTCAACTTCTTTGAACAGGCCCCCTCCGGTAATACCGTTAACTGCCTGTATAATAGCCACAATGACCATAAGCCCCAGCACCATTTTTGTATATCTTTTCATTTCTCCGCCGGGCAGCATCATCTCCAGCAAAACGGCCAGTATAACTATGATCACCAGGTTTTGCACCAGCGCTCGCAGAGTTTCCAAAAGACCGTCTCCCCTTTGACTAACTTCTAAGCATTACCGTGATATTGCCCACGGCCACCACTATGGCCAGAGTGAAAAAGAATAGCAGCCCCGCCGTGGCCACCACTGCAAACACGGAAAGCAGGCTATTGCCCAGATCGTTGAGACAACCGGCCACCTGCCCTTCCTCCACAGGCTGGATCATTGCCCCGGCAAGTTTATAAATAAGGGCAATACAAAGTATTTTTAGCAGAGGCATGAGCATTATGGACAGCACCACCACCACACCTGCAATGCCCACCGCATTTTTTATAAGCAGTGACGAGCTGACAATGGCCTCCAGTGCGTCTGAAAACATACCTCCCACCACCGGCACGAAAGCGTCTGTGGCAAATTTGGCAGTTCTTAAAACCACACTGTCGCCCACCGCCCCGGCCACTCCCTGTATTGATAAAACGCCGAGAAATATGGTGCTCATCACGCCCAAAATACCCATGGCCACATTTTTTATAAGCCCGGCCAGATTGGACACCTTAAATTTGGAGGATAGATTGCTGACCAGTACCAGCACGGCTGAAAAAAGCAGCAGTGGCAGCACTATGTTTTTAATAATGGTGGCTATCAGGGCAATGCTTATAAACACTACCGGCTGGTATATGGCCGCTGCGGTAAACCCCCCCACGGCCACCAGCAGGGTAAGGAGCACCGGCAGTATGACCTGCATAAACGCAACCATCCTGTCCACCACCTCGCGGCCGGAATTTACCGCCAGGGTAAAGGACCCTATGGCCAGGGCCACCATTACCAGGTAAGTCACCATGTAGGTAAGCTGCCCGGTGGACCCTTTTTCAAAGGCAGCGGTGAGGTTCTGCAGCACTGCGCAGATGATGGCCAGCAATACAAGCTTTCCTAAAAGGGCTGAGTTGGCCACCACCTCCATAAATATGTATGAGGCCAGTTTTTTAGCTATATCTCCGGGGCTGAAGCTAACCTCGTTCCGGGCTATTTTGTAGACCAGCTGCTTAAAGTCCACATCCGGAGAAACACTTTTTATCTCGTCATCCAGCTGGCCAATATACCTGTCTATCTCATCAAAGCTCAGCCCCGGCAAAGCGCCGTTTACCTCATTTATATCCTCCGGACCCGGAGTCGCGGCCAGGCATGCTGTGGGTGACATAAGATATAATGCTAAAAGAACAATAACCAGTTTCCGGTATACAGTCACCTTAAGGCACCACCTTCAACAACGAGTTAAGCACTGCCACCACTATAGGCACCGCCATTACCAGCACTATTATTTTGGCGGCAAATTCTATCTTGGAGGCCACTGCTCCCTCTCCGGCGTCTCTGCATATCTGGGCGCCAAAATCAGCTACATAAGCTATTCCGACTATCTTTAGAATTGTACCGAGGTACACCATGCTGATATTGGCCCTGTCCGAAAGGTCGGTAATAACCTCCAGCACCGAGCTAATCTTGCCCATCATGGACAGAAATATTATTATTCCTGCTGCCATGCTCAGCATTATAGCCATTTCAGGCCTGTTGCCCCTCAGTATAATCGCCAGGACAGCCACCACCAAACCAAGTCCAACCACCTGCATGATGTCCACCGGCGTTTACCCCTTCCGTCAGAATAGCTTAAAAACAGATTTTACCTGATCAAAAAGAGTGCCCAGCTGGTAAATGACCCACACCAGCACCACCGCCACCCCGCCCAGGGTGGTTATAAAAGCATAGTCTTCCTTGCCGGCGCTTTTAAGCACCCAGTGGGCCGCCGCCACCAGTATCCCCACCCCGGCAATTTTAAAAATAAGATTAACGTCTGATCCCACAGCCTTTACACCCCCGTTTAGTAAAGTATTATTACGGCCGCCAGGGCACCGCAGAAGCCGAGATAGTTCCACATCCTGGTGTTTTTTGCCGCGGCCTCCTCCGCTCTGGACAATTCCCTTTTAAGCTGCTCACAGGCCAGTTTGAGGTGTTTTTCCTGGTCTTCCCGGCCTGACCTGCCCAGTGCCCGGCCAAGGTTTTTCAAAATTGCGGAGTCTGTGACTGTTAAGGAGCTGCTCCGGTAAAAATTGACCAGCGCTTTTTCCCAGGCCTCACCGGCAGTGGCTCCCTCACCAACTAATAAAGAGTGGGAGGCCTCCCTAAAAAGGCCTGATACTATACCGTCAGTGGCGCTGGCCACCCTGTCCATGGCCTCCCCCAGCGGGGTGGCCGAGTATATTATTTCTGTTTCCAGCATCTGCAGCGCTGTAATTATTGATCTTATTTCCACAGGCCTACGGGCATAATCCCTGGCCACCAGCATTCCGGCGGCGCCTCCGGCAGCCACCAGCACCACAGCCCCAATCAGTTTATACACCTGATAGCACCCGCCTTAAGAATATTTTTGGCGTCAAAAATACCTTTAACCACTCCGGCCCTTTTGTCCCTGCCCAGCTGCACAAAGCATTCGACCGCTCCTAGCCTGAAAAGATAATTAAGAGCCGGCCTGGCGGCCAACTCTTCCAGCGATGACCCGTGCACTGTAAAAATCACCTTTACCCCGGCGTTTAGCACCTCCTCCAGTGCCCTGACGTCATCCTGTCCGCCTATCTCGTCGGTGGCTATAACCGAGGGCCCCATGGACCTCAACAGCATGGTCATGCCCTCTGCCTTGGGGCAGCCGTCCAGCACATCGGTTCTCAGGCCAACATTGCGCTGGGGTATTCCACAGTAGCAGCCGGCTATTTCAGACCTTTCATCCACCAGTCCCACCGCCTGTCCGGGAAGCCCCAGCTCTGGCAGCCCGTCGCTGATCATTCTTATCGCATCCCTCAATACTGTGGTCTTGCCGCACCTGGGTGGGGAAAATATCATGGTATGCCGAATGGTCCCCCCCTCACGGTCAATAATTCTTGGCAGAAGGGGCCTGGCAGATCCTATTACCTCCCTTGAAATCCTTATATTTATACCGGAAAAATATTTAACAGTCTTCACTCTGCCTGACTCCAGGACAGTCTTGCCGGTGATGCCCACCCGGTGCCCTCCGGGGATGGTAATAAAGCCATTTTTAATCTCTTCTTCCAGGGCGTATATTGAAGAGCCGCTCACAAGGCCCAGACACCTTTCCACATCTTCCCGGGTAACCAGGTAAGCTTTTTGTGGGTCTTCCACCACCTGGCCGGACTCATTTATAAAAACATCTCCCGTATCAAGGCCCAGGGCCAGCGGCCTTAAAGCTCTCAGTCTTATTTCCTCCAGCCGGCCAAGCATACCGGAGTCAACAGCAGGCACAATTTTCCTTATATTAAAGGGAAGCACAGGGTTGATATCAGCTATAAAACCAATCTCCGGACGGTTTTGATATACCCTGCCCGAAGGCTCTGCAGTCATACCCATCCCCCCTTAACTAATCTATATTTATAAAGATGGTATTATATGCCATATATATCACACGATGCCAACTGTGCCATATAAAAACAGAAGCACTTTAGCGGCTGCTTCTGTTTATGGTAATTTGTTTAAATTTTATAAATTGCTAATAATAATAGAGGATCACTTTTAAGTACAGCGGGGGAGATATTCTGTCTTTGGGATGCCCTGACGGCAAGCTACCAGATCATCAATGTTGGGGAAACATACCAGATGAACACTCAGGATACGGAAATCCACCTCTTCCTAAAGGGGCTTGTGGAAGGCGTCCTTTTACTAAGAATACCCAAACTTGAAAATCTCCTGAGAGATGCAGGTTTTACCGTGCCCCCCCGTCCGGCCACTAAAACCCTGCAGGGTAAACCGGGGGTGGGGCAGGAAGTTAAATTGTCAGATGAAGAAGTATTGAAGGTTATGCTGACCTTATCCCACGCTTTATTGGTTCTTGACGCAAGAGGGGTGGGGACTGCCACCACCAATGAAGCTATCCGTGGAGTTTTTGTTGACCTTCTCAAAAAAACTATCATGGCCCATGATGGTTTGATGCTATTGGGAAGCGGAAGGCAGGCCTTTACCCCGGCCCCTCCCGCTACTGCATCGCCCGGCGCCCTGAATCTGGGGGAAGTTTATTTGCTATGGGACCAACTGGGTTTCAGACATTCCACTATTGTCCTCCTTGAAACCTATATCAATAACACTAAAGATGTGGAATTAAAAAAGGAACTGGATTATGGTTTGCACAAAGTAGCCTTTCCCCAATTGGAAAAAATTGAGATGACCCTAAAGAACGAAGGCTTTACCGTCCCGGCCCGCCCTGTCTCCAGGATGAGACAGCAGCCTGCCGGAAGGATCGGAAAAATCATCTTAAGGGACAGTGAAATACTCAGTATTGTGATTACAGCTACCCAGGTAGCTTTGGATTTGCACGTGAATTCCCTGGGTTCCAGCTACCGCGGAGATATCAGGGAACTTATAAAGAGTTTTGTTTTTGAGGAAATAGACTATTTGGTGAAACTGATAAAGCTGGGTAATAAGCGAAATCTCATGGAATTGCCTCCAAACGTTACAGCAAAAGTTTGAGAAGGAGTGGTAAAAATATGCAGCTTAAAATTTTGAAAAAAATACTACCGGCATCCTATACCCTGAACACCGCCCAAAAACCTATGCACTCGGGGGAAATATATCATCTTTGGGAATCCCTGACCGCTTCTCACCAGTTGATAAATTCTCTTGAAACTTTCAAATGAATACTGACGATAAAGGAATGCATCAGCTTATACAGGTTTTAGCAACCAGTATAAGAAAACAACGCATCCCCAAACTGGAAGGTCTTCTCAAAGATGCCGGTTTTACAGTCCCACCCCGATCTGCTTCCAAAACACTCCAGGGAAAGCCGGGGGTTGGCACTGAAGTCATACTTTCCGATGAGGAAATCATCAAAGTTATGTTAAACTTATCAGGCGCTTTGATCAATCTTGACGGGCGGGCCATAGCCACTGTCACAACAGAAGAGTCTATCAGAGATTTGTTTATTGCACTTTTTAAACAAGATATGAAGGAACACGAAGCTATAATTTCTCTCGGAAAGAGCAGGCAGTCCTTTACCCAGCCCCCTTTGTCAGTGTCCGAACCCAATGGGCCTACCATAGGTGATGCTTACTGGCTCTGGGTTGAAATGGAATTCTACAGGAGTTCCAGTATTATCCTGCTGGAATCCTATTTAAACAACACTAATGACAAAGAGCTTAAAAAGCTCCTGGAACATGGCCTGTATAAGATCGCCTATCCCCAGTTAAATAAGCTTGAACAGACTTTAAAAGCCACTGGATTTACAGTGCCGCCCCGACCGGTATCCAGGATGCATCAGCGGCCTCCCGGGGTAATTGGCCAAATCACTTTATCCGACAGCGAAGTTGCCAATGTCATAATAACAGCCAGTCAATTTCTTTTAAACCAGCATATCAGGGCATACAGCGCTACCTTTAAAGACCAATACAGGGCAATTTTCAAAGGGTTCATAATGGAAGAAATAGACAACATTAAAAAGCTCTACAGTCTTGGAAAAACCAGAAATCTCATACTAACTCCTCCTCAAGTCACGTCTAAGAAGGGTTAGGCCTCTCAAGGCGGTCCAACGTTTTATTTTGTTGTCAATGGTGCAACCCACCGTATCGGCTGCCAATTATTTGCCACCGACAGTTTCGGTATAAACTTCCTCAAATTCACGGTAATTCAGGCTTAAACCTGACGAAAAAGGTTGTGCCCGTAGGACTGGTTTCTATACTAATAACGGCGTTATGCCTGGCGGCAATATTATAACAAACCGCCAACCCCAAGCCTGTCCCATCATCTTTTGTAGTGAAGAAAGGAGTACCTATCTTTTCGAGTACATCGGACTTGATCCCTTTACCTTGATCCTGAACTGATAAAACAACCTCCTTGCCGTCCGTGGATGTTCTTATGGTAAGGTTCCCTCCGGGTGACATTGCTTCCATCCCGTTTCGAAAAAGGTTAAGAATCATCTGGCGGATTTCTTTTTCATCAAGCAATAAGTCCGGGATTTTTTCTAATCTCAGAATAATACTTTTATTTGTTAATATAGCGTCCGCCTGAATTAATTGGAACAGGTTCTCTATAATTGTATTTAGGTTCTGTGCTTTTAAATCTAACGTCTTATTTTTAGCCAAAGAGAGAAATTCAGTAATTATTGAATTTGCCCTGTCAAGTTCATCAATCATCAGATCAAAGCTGCCCTTGTAATGAGTAAACGCCTCTTTATTCCTGTACAGCTGAAGAAAACCACGCACCGTAGTCATAGGGTTTCTGACCTCATGTCCGATACCGGCAGCCATTTCCCCTACTAAATTTAACCTGTCAAGGCGGGCCAATTCTCTTTTATACAGCTTTCTTTCGGTGATATCTGTGATAATAGTTTTGTACACATCTAAAAAAAGATCAGTACTTTTATGCGGGACGCTTAGAAGCTGAACCTGGACAAGAGCGCCATTTTTTCCCTCAAAGCTTAATTCTGTTATCACTTTTTCATTCGTTTGCTTGCAACGACGCAAATGGTTCAGAAATAACTTTACATCACTCTTAACTATAAAAACCAGCATTGGTGTACCAATCAATTGAGATCGTTCTACGCCTATCATAGATGCGCCTGTTAAGTTGATCTCCTGTATACAGCCCTTACAATCAAGAGTGACATAACCTACCGGGGCAAAGTCGTAAAGAGCTGCATAGCGATTCCGGGATTCTTCCAACTCTTCAAGGGTTTCCTGCAGCGCCTGGCACTTTGCCTCAAAATCCAGCTGCCTGGTTTCCAAATCATCTCTCAGTCGCTGAACTTCAACGGATTGCATCATCCCACTCTGGGCACTCTTTTCAGGCAGCGCCAAAAATATCGCCTCCCCGTAGCTAACACTTCCATCTTTGCCAGCAGGCCATCTGTGCTGTTTAGTGAAGAAAATTATCCGCCGGAGGTTTTGCTGAACTTTACTACTTCCTTACTTGCTCAGTCACGTCTTCAAAGGCCATAAGAATCAATTTGGTTTGGCTATCCGATCCAACAATCCGGCGGGCGTTGACCAGCATCTTCTTGTAGCCGATGTGCTGAAAATTATGTTCAACTTCAAAATCTTCGAATGCTGTATTTTTACTGAGAATATCCTCTAAAAGCGTCCGTAATTTGGGAATATTCCACTGTCTGTTTCCCAGATCAAAAATACACTTGCTCACTGTTTCCTCTGGTGAGACCATGAAGGCCTGATAGAAAGCTTTATTCGATGATTTTATATAAAAATCGGCATCGAGAACCAGGAGTGGTTCCCGCACAGTCCCTACAATCGCTTCCGCATATTCACGAGCCTCCTGGGATAGTTCGAGGCTTTTTTTGACTGAATCAATATTGGAATAAGTAATGACAACTCCATCTATTTTATTCTCCATGGTCCTGTAGGGGCGGATTTGTACAGAAAACCAGCAACCATACCGGTCTTGCACCTCCTGCTCTTTGCTAATCAGAGTATCGATCACTTCCAGGACCGCTTTCTCCAAATCAGAGTTGTTGAAATTTGTATTGATATCGGTAATAGGCCTTCCGACGTCAGTGGCAATCAGGTTAAATGCTTTTTCCGCCGCAGGGTTGAAGCGACGGATCTGCAAACTGTTGCTTAGCATGACGACTGGAATATTGATACTGCGGAATAAATTAAACAAATCATTGCCGATTCTGCCTAATTCCAGGTTGCGGTTTTGTACTTCATCGTTTAATGTCATCAATTCTTCATTGGATGACTGAAGCTCTTCTTTGGCGGTTTCCAACTCTTCATTCATGCTTTGCAATTCTTCGTTGCTCGATTGAATTTCTTCGTTAGCGGCCCGGAGTGCCTCATTAGTGAACTCATGCTTTTCAATAATGCATTGAAGATTCTCTTTGGTGGCAGCAAGCTCATGTTCCAATCTAATTAGTTGGCTATTTTCGTCTCCCCAAGCCGCCTGTCCCAATCTTACCGAAGCCGCACCTTTATTTTCCCCCTCAGGCAAAGCTTGAGGGGGAACTTTCCTAAACAATACCAGGAAGTATTTATCTTTGCCTTGTAGCTCGCCCATAGGGATCACGTCAACATTGACACGATTGGAGCGACCATTAAAAAAAACATGCAAACCTTCATCTATAACAGTGATATTCTCCTTCATCGCCTGGTTAATAGCGCTGTGCAGCCCAAGCGACAAACCGTCCCGGACCATCTTAAAAAGTTTCAGGCTCGGCGTTCCAGATGCAGGTTCGAGATAATCTCCGGTGTGGCCGCGGAACTGAATTATTTCCAGATCGCTATTAATAATAACTCCTACCGGTGCATAGTGGTTCAGTATAATACGGTCGGCTTCTTCCAGTACGTTATACTTCGGAACGGCGTCCGGGTGACTGCGGCTGCTTTTTACTCGTCCTTCCATCGTAGCCGCCGCATATTCGCTGGTGGTAAACTCATGTAACGAAGGAGTGGGAACGGCTTTTTTTGAATAGATTTTGTACTTTTTATCTTCCAGATTAAACAGGTTTGCATATGCCCCAACAGACTCCGAAGAACCCAGAAAAAGAAAACCTTTTTGCTTCAGAGCGTAATGTAAAACCGGAAAAAGTTTCTTTTGCAGATCCGGCCCGAAATAAATAATGGCATTCCGGCAGCTGATCAGGTCCAACCGGGAGAAAGGCGGGTCCTTGACCATATTCTGCCTGGCAAATACACACATATCGCGAATGGTCTTAGTGATCTGGTAACCTTTATCCACCTTAACAAAGAAGCGGCGGAGACGTTCAATTGAAACATCAGCCTTAATGCTTTTTAGATAAATGCCCGTCCGTGCCTTCTCGATGATCGTCTCATTAATATCCGTGGCAAATATCTGTATGGGGGTATTGAAGGCTTCATCTCCTAAAAACTCAATCAAAACAATTGCTATTGAATAAGTCTCTTCGCCGGTTGAGCACCCCGGCACCCACACCCTGACAGGCTCCTCAGGCGCCCTGTTCTTCATTATGGCTGGAAAAACGAGGTTTTTTAAAGTCTCAAATGCTTCGGGATCCCGGAAGAAGCTAGTGACATTAATCAAAAGGTCTTGATATAACTCTTTAACTTCAGCCGGGTTTTTCCACAGATAATTGACATAGTCCCCCAGTCTTTCTATCTTGTGCATGACCATTCGCCGCAAGATACGCCTCTTTATGGTTAATTCTCTATACTCGAAGAAATTTGTGTCACTGGCTTTTTGCAGTATAGAAAATATTTGTTTGAGTTCATTGGCGTCGGAGGAAAATAACCTGCAATTTTCAGACTTTTTTTCGTCGATCACACAGGAACAAGCTATTTTGGCCAGTTCACAGGCTATTCCTTCTGATGTTAAAATAAAATCCACGACACCGGTGGCGATGGCATTGAGCGGCATACTGTCGTACTTTGCCGTTTGTGGTTTTTGCGCAAAGGTGATGCCTCCAACGTTTTTGATTGCTTTCAATCCCTGGGTGCCGTCTGCAGCTGTTCCTGATAAAATCACACCAATGGCCTTACTGCCTTGTTCTTTTGCCAGTGATTTAAAGAAAAAATCAATTGGCATAAACTGCCTTTCAGCCCGGGGAATAAGGTTCAGGACTCCTTGGGAAACATACATGGACTTACCAGGTGGAATAATATAGACATGGTCTGATTTCACAACAATGCTATCTTCCACCTCGCTGACCACCATAGAGGTATATTTGGAGAGAATGTCGGTTAACAGGCTCCTGTTTTTAGGGTCCAGGTGTTGAACAAGCACAAAGGCCATACCGGTTTCGTTAGGCAATTTTTCAAGCAGCTGCATAAAAGCCTCCAAGCCCCCGGCAGAGGCCCCGATACCAACAATGGCGCTGGGTTCTTTTCTTGACCAATCATCATTGCCGAATCCTCCAGCTAGTTTGGAAATGGGTTTAACAGCAGGTTGCCTGGAATAGGCGATAGAGTCTTCACCAGTTCTACCTACAGTCGTTTCCTGCCGTTTGTCTTTTTTCTCAATATGGTTTTCTTGAACTGAATCTTTCTTATCCAATATATTCACCCTATCTGGTAAATTTAATTTCTAAATGTTTTTGCAATTAATATTTTTATTATACATATCCGGTAAATTACCTTTGGAGAAAAAGTCGATTTTCGCCAAAGATTATTTTTTTATAATACTGTATCACCCCCAATCCAGAATCCAGACAACCGTCCCGCCAAAAGCGACACCAGGAAGGATGAAAAATTCAGATCATTATTAAACCATAGATCACACAGAGGCAAAATTTGCTTTATTGGCTGAAAGCGTAATATGTTTTTACATAAACAGAAGCAGCCCTGGCGGCTGCTTCTGTTTGGAATAAAGTTGTTATTTTTTAATCCAGGTCATAGGGCCAGGCCTGAAGGCCCCCCTCCATGTATTTCAGCTCTTTAAAACCTGCGCCGTGCAGAATCCTTAAGGCCTCATAGCTGCGCACTCCCATGGCGCAGAGCAGCACTATCTCCTTATTCCTGGGAATATCGTCCAGGCGCTCTCTTATATCCCCCAGGGTTACCTGCATAACCCGGTCATCCTCAATATGCTTTGGCGCAAACTGCTGGGGAGTTCTGACGTCCACTATCACGAAATCCTCCCCGCCGTCCAGCTTGGCCTTCATTTCAGCGGCAGTAATTGATGGGGCCAGGCCCTCAATCTTATTGCGCGCTATATTTGCAGTGTGATGGGCAAGGTCTATAGGGGTAGAGAAAGGCGGAGCATAGCCCAGGTCCACCTCTGCCAGATCGTCAACAGTGGCTCCGAAGTGAATTGCCGTGGCCACAACATCTATTCTTTTGCTTACCTCTCCGGGACCTATACCCTGGGCCCCCAGTATCTTTCTGGTATCCTCATCCACAATCATTTTCATGATCACCAGCCCGTGGGAAGGGTGGTAGTGAGTGCGGTCCAGGGCTGAGTTTACCACGGAAATCACTTTAAGTCCCAGTTCTCTGGCCTGCTGCTCCCCCAGCCCCGTTTTGCCGGCGCTCCAGTTCAGCACCTTCATCACCGAGGTTCCCAGCACTCCTTTAAAAGTGCTTTTTCTCCCGGTAACGTTGTCCCCGGCCACCCGGCCGTGGCGGTTGGCGTAAGTGGCCATGGGTATGTATACCTTCCGGCCTGAAACAAGGTGAGTATTTTCAGCACAGTCCCCCACTGCGAATATATCAGGGTCGCTGGTCTGAAGGTGCTGGTTAACCTCTATGGCTCCTGTCTGGCCTATCTTAAGTCCGGCCTTTTTGGCTATATCAATATTTGGCTTTACTCCTACCGCCAGAATAACCATCTGGGCATCCAGAGTTTCCTCACTGGTGACAACCGAGGAAACTCTCCCCTGGTCATCGCCCTGTATTTTCATAACCTTGTGGCCCAGGCGGAATTCAATCCCTTGCTCCTCCAGCCTTAGCGCCATCACAGCCGCCATGTCGCTGTCCAGCATGCCGGGAAGTATCTGGTCTCTAAGCTCTACCACAGTGACGAATATTTTTTTCTCCCGCAGGGCGTCGGCGGCCTCCATGCCAATAAGGCCTGCCCCTATAACAACAGCCTCGCTGACATCATCAATCCGCTCTTTGATCATTTTTGCGTCTGCCGGGTTGTTAAGCCTGTAGACCCCCTTCAAATCAACACCTTCCAGCGGCGGGGTAAAGGGAGTGGCACCGGTGGCTATAACCAGCTTATCGTAGGGAATTCTTGACAATTCACCAGTGGTTACATTCCTTGCCAGCACTTCTTTCTTTTCCCGGTCAATTTCGACAGCCTCGTTTCCTGTCAGTACCTTGACTCCCTTTTCTCTCATGAAGTAGGACTCATCCCTGGCCACCCCGTAAGAGGTGCTGAAAAGGTGTTCAAATTCTCTGACCGACCCGGCCAGATAAAAGGGCATGCCACAGCCTGCATAGGATATGTAACTGTCTTTTTCGATAATGGTTATGTCTGCGTTGGGGGCGAGGCGGCGCGCTCTTGCCGCTGTTTTTGGGCCTGCGGCCACTCCCCCGATAATTACTATTCTGGCCTCGCTCATTTTTATTCCCCCCTGCTTATATATGCTGCCCGGCATTCTTGCGCTATATCTAGCCTGAGCGCAAAAACTGACAACCCGGATAGTTTAAACACTGGGGTTATTTTAAAACCGCAGAGTAAATAAGTCAATACCGGAAAATTTAAAACAGTACCCTTATGAGGTACTGTTTTACCGATCAGGCTAAATGTCATCTTCCTGCAGCGGCATCCGTCCCCTTATGTGCTCCGGCTCATCCGCCGCCTGGTAAGTGTCATCGTTAATAAAAACAACTTCATCACAATTGGGACAGGTGACTTCCACTGTGTCGTCATCCTCCAGCACGACTGAGTCGAAGCATACAACCTCTCCGCACCTTGGGCAGTCAACCTCGAGATATTCCTCTTCTTCCCCGGAATCCTCCGTATCATTGTAGATTCCTTCCTCGAGGTGGAAAAGATCTTCGTCTATAGATTCCAGGTAGTCCTCCAGTTGGTCCTGGGCCGCTTCCATCTCCTTCAAGGACTGGGCGAACTCGTCCAGCACCTCAATGATGCCATGTAATATCCGGCCCTCTCTGGAATCAGACTCGATGTTCATCCCGGCCGACAATCCCTGGAGATATGCCACCCTCGACTTAAGGTCCCTCAAAGACATTAACCCCCTTTTATAATTAAGGCTTGGTTATTTCATTGCATATTATTTCTCTATAAGGGGGTTTTTAAACATATATTTCCTAGCTAATGGTGTATTTCCGATTGGTCGGAGGGGCCGAAGATGTTCGGGAATGCCCCTTAGCAATTAAGCTCTCTTTATGTATTGCCCCGTTCTGGTGTCAATCTGCAAAACATCACCAATATTAATAAAGAAGGGAACCTGCACAACATACCCGGTTTCCAGGGTGGCCGGCTTTGATCCGCCGCTGGCGGTGTCACCCTTGATCCCGGGAGAGGTCTCAACTACCTCAAGCTCAACGTAGTTGGGCATATCCACACCAATTGACTTGCCCTGGAAGGTCATAATGCCAATAGTCATATTTTCTTTAAGATATTTTACGGCATCACCCAGCTCATCCGCTGAGAGTCCCACCTGGTCGTAAGTTTCCATATCCATGAAATTATATACTGACCCGTCGTTATACAGGTACTGGAACTCTTTCTTTTCCACCCTGGCCCGGGGCATTTTCTCTCCTGCGTTGAAGGTTCTCTCCACCACCGATCCGGTGCGCACATTTCTAATTTTGGTCCTCACGAAGGCGGCTCCCTTACCAGGTTTTACATGCTGAAAATCAACCACCTGGAATACATCACCATCGATCTCAATAGTAAGGCCGGTCCTGAAATCATTGGTTGAGATCATCTTTTTCTCCCCTTTCCAATGCTGGCTTTTTATATGTTGTATTTACAGTCCGCAAACTAGCAGCCTGTCCTTTTCCGAAGTGCTGAGCACTCGTACTCCGTGGCTCTCCACCAGTACCGAGTCCTCAATCCTTACTCCTCCCCAGCCCGGCAGGTATATCCCGGGCTCTACCGTTACCACCATGCCTGGCTTCAGCTCGGTGTCATCCTTTACCGAAAGCCTGGGGTTTTCATGTATCTTAAGCCCCAGCCCATGACCGGTGCTGTGTCCGAAGCACTCCCCGTAGCCATGGCCGGCGATAACATCCCTGGCTGCCCTGTCTACCTCCGAGGCCGCCACTCCTGGCCTTACGGCCCTGATTCCGGCCAGTTGCGCCTCCAGAACTATACTATATATTTTTTTCTGCTGATCATCTGCCTTTCCCACCACCACTGTTCTGGTCATATCAGAGTTATAACCGGCCAGTGAGGCTCCAAAATCAAGGGTCACCAGGTCACCACCAGATATAATTTTTTCGGTGGCAGTGCCGTGGGGCAGTGATGACCTCTGTCCCGAGGCTACTATAAAGGGAAAGGCAATTCCCTCAGCCCCGTTTTTCCTCATGAAGAATTCAAGCTCCAGGGCCAGGCTGTTTTCGGTTACTCCATCTCTTATAAAGGGGAGCACGTGGCTGAAGGCCCTGTCGGTTAGTTCCACCGCCCGGGCTATGCATTCTATTTCATCATGGTCCTTAACCGCCCGCAGGCTGTCCATAAAACCGTACAAAGGCTTTATTTTTTGGGCTGCCAGCTTTTCTTCAAGGGAGGTGTACTGCTGATAGGTTATAATTTCTCCCTCGCAGCCCAATATTCTTATATTTATATTCTGGACCAGCTCCTGCAGCGCCTCCGGGATTCCTTCCCGGGCCATAACAACAGTGCAGTGGGGACATTGTTTTTTGGCCTGTTCATCATATCTGAAATCTGTGATAAGAAATATTTCCCTGTCGGTTATAAGCACAGATCCGCTTGAACCGGTAAAGCCTGTTAGATAAAACCTGTTTTCAGGGCTTGTGACCAGAAATGCGTCAATACCCTCACCAGAGAATAACTCCCTGAGCTTATTCACCCGCTCCTGCATTACAACTCCCCCTGACCTGAGGATTATCCGTTTTACTACTGCTGCTTTTTTCTTTTTGCAATGGCGGTGGCCGCACTCAGGCCCAGGAGATAGCTATCCACTCCCAGTCCGGATATTTGCCCTGCCGCTACCGGCGCTATAACAGATTTTGCCCTGAATTCCTCCCTGGCATATATATTGGACAGGTGTATTTCAACTACGGGAATAGTTACCGAGGCCACTGCGTCTCTAAGCGCCAGGCTGTAATGAGTGAATGCCCCGGGGTTAAATACCACAGCCGAGTATTCTCCCTCTGCGCTGTGTATTTTTTCAATCAATTCACCTTCATGGTTTGACTGAAAAGAATCCAGCTCTACCCCCAGCTCATCGGCATGGGCCGACAGTTTTTGGTTTATTTCCAGGAGGGTGAGACTGCCGTAATGCTCAGGCTGCCTTTTACCCAGCATGTTAAGATTGGGACCGTTTAAGACAAGAATTTTCATAATAACCTCCCGGCCTGATAGCCTTATAAATAAACCACTGGCACACACACTGGGGATATTTTACCATTGCTGCTGATTCATTGTAAAGATATAGCTTATTCTGAAGCAATCTGCGGTCTGAATTCATACCCCCGTGCCCACTAATACAGGCGCCAGGGAGAAGAAAAACGGTCTTTTAAAGCCACAGAGGACACAGAGGACACAGAGTTTTAAGATTTGCATGAATGCTATTTTAAGTATATAAATATTTTAAGTATATAAAAAACTCTAATTCAAACTATACTTAGAGCCTGAGAGTATTGCTTAAGTGTAAATTCTCTGTGATCTCTGTGCCCTCTGTGGCTAATAAAGACCTGATAGTTTTTCTGGCATTCCTTTCTCTCTGCACGTCTGTGTCTCCCCGCCGTCTATGCATCGGGGACATTCCTGTCCACAAATTAATACCCAAGCTTCAGCAGGTGTGTCCCCTTTCCTTTAAACGGCGGTTTAGTGCCCGCTGAGGGTCATCTTCCCCACTGCCAGAGTGGGGGACCCGGTTCCCCCGAAAAATGTAAGATCGCTGCCCACACTCTCAACATTTTTCATTAAATCAATTATATTGCCGGCCAGAGCCACACCCCTCACCGGATAGGAAAGGCGTCCCCCTTCTATCATAAGCCCGGACACCCCCAGTGAGAAATCACCGGAAATGGGGTTGGCCGTATGCATTCCCATAACTTCGGTAACATAAAAACCTCTTTCCAGAGAGGCTATTATTTCAGACGGGTGACGGCTGCCCTTTTCAATAAAGAAATTGGTAGCGCCCACCTCCGGAGTGGATTTATAGGATCTGACCCCGTTTCCGGTGGAGGTTACCCCATCTTTCGCCGCAGTATAGGTGTTGTGCAGAAAACCCTGCAGCATACCGCCGCTTACCAGCGCCGTTCTGGAGGTGGGAACACCCTCACCGTCAAAGGGGCAGGAGGCGATGCCACCCTGCCTGGAACCGTCATCTACTATGGTTACACTCTCAGAGGCAACCTTTTGGCCCACCTTCCCGGCGAAAAGAGATCTTCCCTTTTGCACAGCCTCAGCTGTAAGGGCCGGTCCCAGAAGACCAAGAAATCCAGTGGCCACGTAAGGCTCAAAAACCACAGGTATGGACTGTGAGGGCGCCTTTCTTGCCCCCAGCATTCTTACCGCCCTGACGGCAGCCTCCTTTCCAGTTTCCACAGAGTCCAGGTCATCATATTTTATACCGAATTTCATGGCGAAGCCGGTCTGGTGGTCATCTCCCTCAACAGCCACCAGCGCTATGTAAATCCCGCAATAGGCGCCCTTAAAGCTTAAATTAACCCCCAGACTGTTCATCAGGGTTATTTCTGTTTCAGTATCGGTGTAGGTGGAGCCCTCTATTATTTTTACCCTGGGGTCATGCTTTTTGGAGACCTCCTCCATATTTACGGCCAGTTTTATTTTTTCAGTAACCGGGGTTTCAATTATTTTTCGGTCGTAAAGATTCACTTCCGGGTAGTGCTGTGCCGGAGCCGGCATAGTCCTGTAGCGGTCCTCAGCCACACTTGAGGCATTGGCCATGGCCTGGTCCACAATTTCCTCAATGCTTGCCCAGTTCAGGTCCGAGGTATATGCAAAACCTATACGCCCGCCCTTCATAATCCTCAGTCCCAGGCCTCTTTCCTCAGCCAGCTTCATGGTTTCCACTTTTTCATCGCGGACCTCTATCTGAAGCTCCCTGCCGCTGCTGAGATAAACCTCAACCATGTCAGCACCCCTGGTACGGCCTGACTCAATGGCCCGCCCGCCCAGCGAGGCCATGTCTATGTTATTTATTAAAATCACCTCCGCAGTGCCCTAAGCGCGTGTTGATATAGCCGGGCCTTCAACATTATCATAAGTATTATTCCATATTTGCATACCTATTCCTTCGGGATAAAAGAAAAAACTGCTTGCCAAGCAGCTTTTAAGAAACAGTTGCTAATGTAACTGAGCGCTGGCCACCGTGGTGGTCAGCGCGAACAGGTGTCTGGCCGATACCGGCGCCAATTCCTGCACTGCCGCCTCCATGATCAGGCTGGGGTCCAGCACCGCCAGTATGGCAACCCTTTCTCCCGTCTCCTGGTTTGTGTAAAACCCCAAAATGCAGAACTGCATATCCTCACCATATACTTTACGGGTGACTATGTCACCAATTTTCATTTTAAATACCCCCCAAGTTAGCAAGCTGCTGTCCGGGGGATCCGCCCTGGCGGGTCCCTCCTTAACAAAAAAATAATAACTCCCTATTTTGACGGGCGTTTGGTCTTCTTCATATTTAACATATGCCTTTATCATTGCAGTTGTGTATGTAAATACTGTTCATTGTTATCGGCAAATCATAAAGACTATTTCCACACTGACCGGCGGCAATATTTTTGTATATTTTTACAGTTTATGAAAACAATATGTTAAACAACATAACAGGGAGGATAAAAAATGGAACTGGCAGGCAGCAGTGTAAACAAGGATTGGGATAACTGGAAAAGGTTTCTCTCCGAGGCCATGGAATTTGCAGAAGAACTGGG
The DNA here is from genome assembly GCA_000802095.1 of Peptococcaceae bacterium BICA1-7. Taxonomy (GTDB): domain Bacteria; phylum Bacillota; class Desulfotomaculia; order Desulfotomaculales; family Desulfocucumaceae; genus BRHc4a. The sequence goes on from JUEB01000026.1 coordinate 182,080, forward strand.
AGTCTCCAGAGAAAAAATTTCTTTTCTGGCCGGTCAGGCCGGGGAAATACTGGCCGACAGCGTTCAGCCGGCAAATCCTGAGCAGCGTTTGTTAAAGGAGCTATGGAGTGTATCCGACCAGCAGGAAAAGAAAGTGATCGCCAATCTTATGACAAAACTATGTGCCAAGATATAAAAACTCAGCTAATGCTTTAAAAGAGCTAGTCAATATAAAAAGCGGCGAAGGGCAGGCCGCTTTTTATATTATTATAACCTTTTTCCCATTAAATACTGTCTGCTAATGAGACTGAAGTAAGTTTTGATTATACCTGGCTGGTGATAGTATGTAATAAAGGAGGGGTAAAAAATGTTATCCTCTTTATATAGCATGCTTCTAAGCGAAGATGGGCAGGGTATGGCAGAATATGCCCTGATTCTGGCCTTTGTCGCCCTGGCCTGTGCAGGAGCCTTTGGAGTTCTGGGTCCTGCCGTCAGAGACCGGGTGGCAGCCTTTGCCGAAAGCTCGTTTTAGCGGAAAGGGGACACACCTCTTTTTGAGGTTTGGCTTTGGGAGTCAGAGGAATGTCCCCGATCGGGATGGCTGATTTGAGATTACCAGGCTTGGGATATGCCTGATATGTAATGGCTTTGGGAGTCAGAGGAATGTCCCCGATCGGAATGGCGGGGTTACACCAAATAAGGAATGCGTTAGGGATAATGTCCCCAATAGGTACTCTCTGGGGGTCTGAGGAATGCCCGGACTACTGACTCCTGTCTACCGACCGGGTAGAAATTCAGTATGAGCATTAAAAAGGCTGTAGTTTTCACTACAGCCTTTTTTTTTGGTGCGGCAGAAGGGACTTGAACCCCCACACCCTAACGGGCATAAGAACCTGAATCTTACGCGTCTGCCAATTCCGCCACTGCCGCTCATTCGGTTTTTGTGAACCGCGCCCTTGCGCAAGTATTATAATAGCATAAGGCTATATCCGTGTCAACAGCCATTTCCGGTTAAATAAAGACATTCCTGGCGGCCCTCTCCAGCTGTTTCAGATTCCGGCACTCTATGACCTGATGGCAGTAGGGCGAGTACCTGGAAATAATGCTGTCCTCACTGTCCCACTCCTTTGCCGGGGCGGGATTGAGCCATACTACCCGCCGTGCCCTCCCGGCAAGGCTAATGAAATGGTCAATTCCGTCGGGCCTATAGTTATTCCTGGCATCGCCCAGAATCAGAAGGGTGGTTTTTTTGTTTATCCAGTGGGCATAGTTGTCGCTAAAAAGCTTCCACACCATACCATAGTCAGAAAATCCGGTTTGCCATATACGGGTTTCCCTTAATATTCTGGATATTTTTTTCTGGGCGTCCCAGCCCCTGATCATACCAGTTACCTCCTCCACGCTGTCCACAAAGGCAAAGGTCCTTACTGATTTGAACCGGTCATGCAAGGCGCTGACCATAAGCATCATAAATCTGCTAAAAGATGAAACCGACCCTGAAAGGTCACAGAGTATAACTATTTCAGGCCTGGTGGGAATCCTGTCCCTCATCATAAGCTTTACAGGAATACCCCCGTATATTCCGGCCAGAGCCGCAGTTTTTCTTATATCAACCTTTCCCCTGGCAAACGACCTGTAGCGGTAACCTTTTTTGACTGCCAGACTCCTTCCCAGCATGACCAGCTTTCTTTTAATATCCATGGCCTCGTCGTAATCAACCCTGCTAAAGGGGACAGCCCTTGTGTCATACCTGCCCAGCATGATCTCCGGGTCCTTTTCCCATAAAGCCCGATCCATTTGTGCGTCCACCAGGGCTCTAAATTTTTCCAGCCTTGCTGCCAGTGTCCACCTGTCCGGGCCGGAACCCTTTTCAGCCATTTTTTCCAGCATCTCTTCCGCCTCGGCCCACCCTGAAACGGCTTTAAGCCTTTTCATAAAATCCTTCCGGCCATACTCTTCCAGTTCCAGCCTTTCCACGGCCTCTCTGGCGGCAAGTCCCATCTTTTCGCAGTCTCCCCCTGCCAGCATGCCGGCAAAGCTTTCACCGGAGAACTTTTCAGTTTCTTTTTTTGGATATAAAAAGTCCCCCCGGGCACCGCTTCCGCATGGTGCGCCGGCCCTTCCCCCACGCTTGGCAGCCAGCAGCATTTTCTCAGTTCTTATATAGCTCTTTAACTGATCAATCTTTTTCTGAAATGTTTCCCGGTCCAGCCTGGGGGGATCTTCATCCCATAAGACTGCCCTTTTTGAAGCGGTGCGCCTTTGGGCATCATTTAGGAAGAGATCAAGTATTCTTTTGGCCTGGTCCCTTCTGCCGTCCTTTACAAGGGCAGCCTCCACGGCCCACAAAAAGCTATCCCGATCAACCCCGGTAAGGGCAAGAGCAGTCATAAAGTCCAGGATTTCGCTTTGTGAAATCTCTATGCCTGCTTTTTTAAGAAGGCCTACATATTCCATAATATTAAACAGCAAAAGACATCACCCGGCCGGTAAAGTTTTCTATCCGGGAAAATAGCTCCCGGGATTCAGCTATCTTCTCCCACGTGAGGGAAGCCTTTAACTCCATTTTCTTTGTGCAAATATCATAACTTGCTTCCATTTGATCAGCTTTGGCGCTGAAAGCAGTAAACTGCCTTTCTTTTTTAAAGCCAAGGGCTTTGATAAGATCATCGGGGCTCACCACCAGGTCTTCAATTACCCTGCCGGCCCGCACTTCCTTTATCCCGGTCAGTGCGCCCAGAGAAGACAAAAGCACTCTGTCCAGCGCCCAGGGTTCCTCAAGGCTTACGCTGATAGCGGCGCCGCTATCCTTTTTATTAGTTACAGTGAGGCGGTTCCCCTTTCCCTTTAGGTCCACCTGGTAGCCCTTAAGGCCCTCCAGGAAACTGATTGTACCCGGGCAGCTGTTTAAAAAAGAGGCAAAATCTTCACCACCCACCCCGGCAGTGGCTTCCACCCGTACAGAGGAGACCCGGGGAGGGCTGTTCAGCTCACCGGTCTCAGTACTGAAGGCCGCCAGCCCAACCCCCAGACTAAACATAGATACGGCTTCCCGGCAGTGATAATCACTTTCCCTGAAGTGGGTTCCCATTTTTATCCGGGCCATCGCCACACCGCCCTGGATGGCTATTTCATATTGGGCGTATATGCTTACGTCCCTTGAGGTCCACCTGGTCTCAAGCCTTCCCGCCAGCTCTCCGGCCTCCAGGTCAAGGTGTTCAAGCACATCCAGAGCCGACAGCACTTCCTTTACCGGCCTGGCCCGGCAGGTGGCTATTATCCTGTGGTCGGCTGTTATCTCATAAAAGGCCGTAGAAAACGGCACCTGCCGTACTTTAAATAATTTTTTAATCAGCTGGTCGGCCAGCCAGGGCCTGGTTACCGATAAAAGTATAAAGCTGTCTGTAATTTCAGCCTCCACATCTCTGGCGGAAGCCCTATCGCCATCTGCTACAAAATCCTCCAGGCTTTTTAAAAAAGTCATAACCTCGGATTTTTTATCAGTGTATCTGGTCAATATCTCTATCTTCATTTCGTCACCCCGATAAAAAAATAAAAAGCTGTACGTAAATATGTTATCATTACTTTGGTGGTTGGTAAAATGCTTAATTATCTGGACAGCCCTGATAAGGTCAGCCGGTTATTGTTAAAACAAAATTACCTGGCGGACAGGAAGTTGGCCATGACAGTATTCCTGGCTGCAAGAATGAAGAAGCCCCTTCTGGTGGAGGGGCCCTCAGGCGTTGGCAAAACATACCTGGCCAGGGCCCTGGCCGGGGCTATAAATTCCGGTCTGGTGAGGCTTCAGTGCTATCCAGGCCTTGATGAGAGCAAGTCTCTTTATGAGTGGAACTACCAGAAGCAGCTTTTATTCCTTCAGACTGCCCGGGAAGGCATATCCTGGAGTGAGGCCCAAAAAGACATTTATTCTGAAGAATTTCTTCTGGCCCGCCCGGTGCTGAAGGCATTTATGTCTCCTGAACCGATGGTGCTGCTAATAGATGAAATAGATAAAAGCGACGAGGAACTGGAAAGCTTCCTGCTGGAAGCTCTGTCTGAATTTCAGATATCCATACCGGAACTGGGCACAATTAAATCCCGGCACATACCCATGGTTATAATTACCAGCAACAGTGCCAGGGATTTCAGCGATGCCCTTAAAAGGCGCTGCCTGCACCTGTACATACCCTATCCGGACAGGGAGAAGGAAGAGGCCATTATAAGAATGCACCTTGGCGGTATAAGCCAGGCACTGTCCGGACAGGTGGCGGAATTCCTGTCCAGGGTCAGAAAAATGGCTCTCCGGAAGCTTCCGGGAATTTCCGAGGCTACTGACTGGGCCAGGGCTTTACTGGCGCTGGGCGCCACTGGCCTTGACCGTGAAACTGTACAGTGCACTATTAATGTCCTTTTAAAATACGAGGAGGATGTAGCTTCCCTGGAAGCAAGGATTGAAGAGCTAATCCCTATTATTGACCAACGCTCTGATGAGGCCTTAAAAGGAGAAGTGTCAAGCGCTGAGAAAAAAAGGGGTATTCCGGCCAGGTTTGACTTTTAAGCTGCTGTTATATTAAGCCATGCCTTTCTCTTCCTGGGGCCGTCAAACTCACAAAAGAATATCCCCTGCCAGGTCCCCAGCAGTAACTGCCCTTCTTTTATTATAACGGTAACCGAACTGCCCATAAGGGATGCTTTTATATGGGCGTCAGAATTGCCCTCGGCATGTTGATAATCACCCGACTCTGGAACAAGCCGGGCCAATCCGGCAATAATATCCCCGGGCACACTGGGGTCGGCATTTTCGTTTATAGTAATCCCAGCCGTGGTGTGCGGAACAAAAATAACGGCCACACCTTCACTTACCCCTGACCCGGCCAGGCACTCCCTTACACTGGCGGTAATATCAATGAACTGTGTCCTTTTTTCACTTTTAACATCAATGACAGTAAACAGCGACAAAAGTAATCACCTTCCTGGAAAAAGATTAACCGGCCTTGAGCCGGATTTTTTATTGGAAGGTATAAATCTAAAGCAGAATACAGAATTCAGACACCCGGGCCGCATAAAACGGCCACCAAGGAAGATGAAATTGGGGTTCTTTTTAAACCACAGAGGCACACAGAGGACACAGAGGTTTTAAGCCCTGCTTGAATGTTTTAAAAGGTTTATTAAATTGGCTTCGACAAAAAAACTTCTCTTATTAACTACATTGGTTTCAGACCTGAGAGTAAAGCCTGAGAGCAAATTCTCTGTGATCTCTGTGTCCTCTGTGGTTAAATAGAAGACCAAAGAGCCTGTCACGCAAAATTCCTGTCTCCTGTATTCTGTCTCCAGACCGGAGGCACTACCCTTAAGCAGTCTCCTGTCTCCCGACCTGAATTACTACCCTCAAGCGGTCTACCACCGCCTGCAAGGCGTTTATTATACATTCTGGGCCGATTTAAAGCCCAGATTAAAGGTGAGTATTTCCAGCTTGACAGAAAGATCAACATTTCTGACTTCTACATGCTCAGGAAGGTTCAGCGGCAATGGGGCAAAATTTAAAATTGCCTGCATTCCGCACTTAATCATGTAATCGGCTACTTCCTGGGCAGCCCGGGTGGGAGTGGCAATTATCCCAATCCTTACATTATGATCCTTTACTATTTCCGGCATGGACTCCATAGGCAGCACTTCCAGGTCGTTTATTCTCTTGCCAATCTTTGTAAGATCGTTATCAAATACTCCCACTATGCTAAAGCCCCTCATATTAAAGCCCCTATATGTACAAAGAGCATAGCCGAGGTTTCCGGCGCCCACCAGAATAAGGTTCCAGTGCCTGTCAAGTCCAAGTATTTTCAGGGTATACCTCATCAAATCCTTTACATTATAGCCTACTCCCCTGGTTCCAAATTCACCAAAATAGGCAAGGTCCTTTCTTACCTGAGCCGGGGAAACCCCAACCCCATCTGCTATCTCGCCTGATGATACAGAACTGACCCCGTTGCGGTCAAGCCTCTCCAGGTATCTGGAATATATTGAAAGTCTGGTTACAGTAGCTTCAGGGACTCTCAGTGTTTTCACCCAGCACCGCCTCCTAACCAAAAAATTTATCTTTTAGCTAATGTTATTTACTTCACATAATATAAATTTTATATCATCTGTAAGGTCCTACTGTCAAATTCAAAATATATTGGTTTTTATACTTTTATTAATTTTTTTACAGCTTCACTACATACTACCCGCCTCTTTTTCTCAGCAGCGCCCTTGCCGGAGATCCATCCACCCCTACCAGCAGCAATGGCAGGCACATTAATTCATATTTACCCGGAGGAACTCCCTCCAGCATCAAATTCTCGACAATCACAATCCCCGCCTCAAGAAGTATTCTATGACACTGGTCGCTACCCGGGGGATCTACAGAGGGCGAGTCAATTCCCAGCAGGGATATGCGGCAGGATACCAGATAACGGCCCGCGTCGGGTAAAAGATAGGGGTAATCCTTCATCTCCCCGCTACTAATCTTAAACCCGGTCTTTAAAATAAGCCTCCTGCCCGGTTTTAGGCCGGATATATGATCAAGGCCTATTTTACTTATTCCCTCTATTCCGAACAGGTCAGAGCTTCCTATAAGAACAGCGGGGTCAATTTGGTCCACTGTTTTCCCTTCTTTAAAAAGGTGCCTCGGGGCGTCTATATGCGTTCCGGAGTGAGTTCCCAGGGAAACACTGTGCACCTCCACGCCGTCACTGTCAATTTCCTGCACTTTTTTAATATTAACCTCCGGATCTCCCGGATAAATAGGCATCCCCTGGTAAAGGGGCTGAGTGATGTCATAAAGCATGATACTTCCTCAACTGCAGTGGTTTGATAACAATAATATGTATACAACTAAAAAGGCGCATAGTCAATATAATTCCTTTAAATGAGCTAAATTTAGGCGCCAACTGCAATTATCCTTTTCTTAAATTGGTTAAGACTTTCTTTATATGAGCTGCCGCTGATGTGCCTATACGTATAAAATCTATGTTGGTATTATATATAAGAGGCTTAATTCCGGGAATTTTAAGGGTCATCATAATGTTGTCCAGAGCCTTATTATCAACACTGTTGAACATTTCCCGCAGGATCAGCGAGTGCTTCATATCCTCTTTTAGCTGCACCAGAAGGTCCTCATACCTCCTTCCGGTGGCTATAGCCCTGCCTGCCAGGACACCGCTTTTAAGGGCCGAGATTAACCCAAAACCAAGAAAGGGCTCCTGAAAGCCCCCGGATATACCCACGAATAAAAGGTTGCCCACCTGGTGGGGGTACACAAAGCCGGCTTTGTGCTCAACAATTATCTCATTCACCTGCTCGTAGGGGTGGGACTCCAGCATCCAGAAATTTTTCCATCTTTCCCTGGCCTCTTCCACAGTGCTTTCTGGAACCACCAATCCCAGAAAGGCCCTTTTTTTTTCCATGGGCGCCAGATAGGCATAGGCATTTTTGCTGTATCTGGTATCCATCCACATCAGCAGCCGGGTAAGATCAAACCTACCTATCACGGTGCCCCCTATCATATTTGAGGAAAACACCGTGGACCATATTCCCTCCGTCCGGGAAGTTTCGCGTCCTCCGCTGGCCACCACCACATAGTCATAATCCCGGTGCAGATCAGTATAATGCACCTTTGTGTTGGTTGACACCCTTGTTTTCAGCTTATTGTATAGCTGCGTCTCCACGGAGTTGGGGTCACCCCCCCGCATAAAAAAATAGCCCAGTTTTCCCTTTACGTTCACCTCTTTTTGAGGGGATTTCATGACTATTGTCCGGATCCCATTGATAGGGCGCAGTTCAATAGAGTAGTTTTTCTTAAGATCGGCTAAAGGGTCATTGGGTCTTGTAAAAAGCTCCAGGACTGCTGCGCAGTGATCGAAGAGATCCCCCGGACGGTGCCTCTGCTCAAAAATAACAGGCGCAATGCCGTGTCTTTCCAGCTCAAGGGCGCAGGCAAGACCAGACGGACCTGCTCCAATTATAGCTACATTCACTAAAGCAGCCTCCCATAAAAGATTTTTGTATATTCTTTACTTAGGGTATAGATAATATGATCCACAGGCAAAATATTGAAAAAACGGCAGGAGAAGAGACAATGTCATCTATAAACGACAGAGATCTGATGACTTACGCCATGAGGGAGGCCCTGGCCAGGGAAAAGCATATGTCCGCAAAGCTTAAGGACTTCCATGACAATTCCAGTGACCGCAATATTAAAAGGCTGTGCTCAGAGCTGGCCACCACCTGCGAAAGCCGTATCAATATAATCACCAGCGGGATGAACAACCTCTACATCAGACAGGAGTGACTGCATGGAGTCCAGGAGAATATTTTATGACTTGCTGCTGTATAAAATTCAAAGCCAGATTTTTTATAACAGTATCATGGTGCGCATGGTAAATCCAATGGCCCGGGATCTTTTTAAAACATTCCGGGACGAGGATGAAAGAGATGTTGTAAATATAAGGAAGCTGCTTCTGTCCATCGAATCAAAGCCTGAAATATTTAAGACCTTTCTGCCGGGAAATACAAAATAGCTATCTCTTATTCCTTCCTGTCTTCTGCCCCGCCCGGTATAGCCAAAAACTGAAGGACACACTGACCAGGGTCAGTAGAAAAGTAAATTCCCATAGATTTAAATACTGCAGATGACAACCCCCTTAGCGGCTGTTTTTAGTCTTTTCCCTTCCATATACAATAATTTCCCCCACATAGCTAAATGTGGTAAACACCAGTATATCCACCGCCAGGCTGGCCAGATAGTGCCAGTGCAGGTATGAGGCTGCGCCTGCCCTTACCAGCAGCAGCTCAACTGCAAAATAGGCTGCGGTAAAGGCTGCGATATTGCCTGCCTGTGCTTTTCGGTTCAGACTTAGATACTGAAAAAAAAGAGTTCCCATGGTAAAAAGAGGGCCTGTGGTATAGAAGATAGAATTTCCCGCCCAGTTGATCAGGTTGTCCTGAAAGCTGTACAGCTGGAGCTGGTGGCCTGCCCAGTCCACCACAGAGCCCAGCATAAAGGCGATAATCCCACCATAAACAGTCTTATTAAGCCGGGATTTATCCACAAAGAGTATGAAAATTATCCAGCTGTATATAAAGACAATGAGCCAGGGTATTGCTATCACCTCATGCATAATTCTCCCGAACGCATTTCCGCTTATCTTCTTATTATTGCCACTCCTCCAAAAATTAGCCACCAAATCGAACTTAAGGCCCACATAAATACACTGTCTTTGGCAAGAATAAAAAAAATACCAGCGGGGGATATATTTTGAAAAATCTAATTAAACAGGTATTGCGGGTGCTTACCTACCAGGAGCCTCCCTCCCGGGAAGGTTTTATTCTTAAAGAGAATTATTTTGACAAAAAAATGGCTGATAGCCCCGGGAAGCAGCCCCAGTCGCAGGAACAGGGTGGGCAGGATGGATCAGCCGTTCAAGGGCGGAGGCGCGCCCGCTCCCTTCGCAGGGCGGTCGTCGGCCCCGGGAATGCCGGAGATTCTGACACCGGCAAGGTAAGCACAATACTTGACAGGAACCGGGCGGCGATAGAGAAAATATACGGGCTGCCGGTAAACAGGGATATTGTCATAAGGGACTACACCATCGGCACTGAGCCCCCGGTTAAATCCTTCCTGGTGTACATTGACGGCATGGTGAGCAGGGCGGACCTTAACTTTCTTATGCAGAGCCTGATGCTGGAGGCCGGAGAAATTTCACGGGACCCGTCGGCATCGGCCTCAGCAGTGCTGCAAAGGCTGCTGCCGGGAAGCCAGGCCAGAGTGCTGGACTCCTTCAAAGATATCGTGGAGTCTGTAAACTATGGCGACACAGCTATTTTTATACAGGGGTCGCCCAAGGCTCTGGTGGTGGAGACCAAGGGATGGGAGCACCGCCCGGTGGAGAAGCCCAGAAACGAGCAGACCATCTCCGGCCCCCAGGAGTCCTTTATTGAAAACCTGCGGGCCAATACCGCCCTGCTGCGCAAGATAATACGGTCTGAAAAGCTTTACACCGAAATGATCGGCGTGGGAAAGAGATTCCGCTCTGATGTGGCTGTCATGTATATGGTGGACCTGGCCGACCCTGAACTGGTAAAGGAGGTGAAAAGGAGAGTTTCCAGCATAGAGGTGGACTTTATCACAGACACCGGCATGCTGGAGCAGTATATTGAGGACAGCCCATACAGCCTCAACCCCCAGACACATTATACAGAAAGGCCGGACCGGGTGGCCTCCTATCTGGCCGAGGGCAAGGTGGCCATAATTTTAAGCGGCAGCCCCTATGCCCTGGTGGTGCCCGCCACCATGTACTCTCAGCTGCACACCGGAGAGGAGACCTACCTGCGCTGGCAGTACGGGACCTTTCTCAGGTATACTAGAACTTTTTCCTTTTATCTGGCGCTTCTTCTCCCGGGACTTTACCTGGCCGCCGTGCTCTATCACCAGGAGATGATCCCCACCGACCTGCTTCTGGCCATAGCCGGCAATAGAGAGCAGGTTCCCTTTCCCACCGTGGTGGAGATGCTCATGATGGAGTTTTCCTTTGAGCTGGTCCGGGAGGCCGGGCTGCGTATTCCCAGCATAATAGGCTCCACCATAGGCATAGTGGGCGCCCTTATACTGGGGCAGGCTGCCGTCCAGGCCAACCTGGTCAGCCCGGTGGTGGTGATACTGGTGGCGGTGACCGGGCTGGCCTCCTTTTCCATTCCCAGCTACTCACTGGCCTTTGCGGTAAGAACCTACCGCTTTTTCTACCTGATTATGGGAGCAGTGCTGGGTTTTTACGGCATCACCATAGCTCTTTTCATACAGATAATGCTTACCACCAGCCTCAAGTCCTTCGGGGTTCCCTACCTCTCTCCCACCGGCCCCAGGACCTACCCCGGGGGGGATGTGGTCAACCGGCTGCCCATCTTTATGCAGAGAAGAAGGCCGGACTATATCAATCCCCAGGATAACATAAGGGCGCCCGAAGAGCCCAGGGGCTGGGTAAAGAGTGATGGAGAGGGGGGAGGAGATGGACGGCAAAATTAAATTCGGAATGGCCGAGGCAGTGGTGCTGCTGACCATGTCCAACATGGCCAGAATTTTTCTTTCCTTTCCAAGAGCCCTGCTGGAAATGAGCGGTCCGGCGGCATGGCTTTCTTCCATCACCGGAATGGGGCTGGCTGTTCTGCAGGCTTATCTTTTCTATCATATTCTAAAGCCCAGCCCGGGACAAAATATTGTGGACATTGCCAATAAAAGTCTGGGTAATATCGCCGGCACAATATTTAATATCATATTTGCCTCCTTCTTCCTGGCAGTGGCCGCTCTCTTCACCAGGACCTTCAGTGAGGCGCTGATCATCACCGCCCTGCCCTCCACCCCCATCAGCGTCCTCCTGACCGGCTTTATCATGCTGGCCGTTCTGGGGTCCTACATAGGGCTTGAGGCCATGGCCAGGTCGGCCAGGCTCACCTATCCCTTTGTGCTTTCGGGCATTGCCCTTCTGCTGCTGGGGGTCTCCCCCAAGTGGGACCTGCAGCAGCTATTCCCTATACTGGGCAACGGGCCGGTCAATGTATTCGCCATGGGCGGCCTTATATCCGGGGCGGTCACCGAAATACTGCTGGCAGCCGTTATAGTCAAATCCTTTCACGGCCCGGAAATGTTTTTAAAAATAACCTCCCGGGCAATGCTGATGGGCTTTACCTACCTCACGGTATTATCAATTGTACTGGTGATCACCCATGGCTGGAACACTGCCCAGGAGAACACCCTTCCCTTTTATAACCTGGCCAGGCTTATTTACCTGGGGCGGTTCTTTCAGAGGACGGAGTCAATATTTATCATAATATGGGGCTTTATCGGCATGATCAAGGTGGCCCTCACCCTTTACGCAGCCGCCCAGACACTGGCCGGCACTTTCCGGCTGACGGACTACCGCCCCCTTCTCTGGCCCCTGGCATTAATTGCCTATGCCGGCAGCATAATTCCCCATGACATGCCTTCAGCGTTAAGGCTGGAGTCGATGCTTATCCGTGAGGTGGCCTGGCTGCCCACAGTGGCACTGCCGCTGGTTATTCTGCTGGTAAGCCGTATAAGGAAAAGGAGTGGCCCGAATGAAAGCGGTTAAGGTTCTGGCAATGCTTCTTTTAATGATCTCTCTCCAGGGCTGCTGGGGCAGCAGGGAGACCGATGAGCTGGCCTATGTGCTGGCCCTGGGCCTTGACAGGGGCCCTGGCCAAAACATACAGGGCACCTTCCAGATTGCCAATCCAAAGGTTATTGCCGGGCAGGCCGGAGGAGGTGGCGGAGGAGGGGAAAAAGAAGAGCCTCTCATAACTGTAAGCACCATTGCACCCCTGCCCATATCCGCCTTTAATCTGATTAATGTGGAGAGGAGCAGGCAGATATCCCTTCTGCACGCCAACGCCTATATTATTTCCGAGGATCTGGCCAGGGAAGGGCTGGGGAACTATCTGAACTCACTGAACAGGTTCCGGGAGACCAGGGGCACTGCTTTTATATATATCTCACGGTGTAAGGCCATTGACTTTATGGAGAGGAACAGGCCCGATCTGGAAACCACTCCGGCCAAACAGTACGAGCTTGTGTCCAGGACCTTCAGGCTTCATGCCCTGGCCCCGGTGGTGCAATTTCACAAGTTTTATACCGGGACAAAGTCCCGGGACCGGCAGCCTGTGGCGCCCCTGGTGAACATAACCCAAGAAGATTTTGCCGGCGGTCCTTCCAGGCCTGAAGCCCTGGGAGATTTTCTGGCCGGCGATATGCCCTCCAATAAGGGCGAGTCACAGTTTTTGGGGGCTGCGGTATTCAGGATGGATAAAATGGTGGGCACACTTACCGGCAATGAGACCAGATATCTTAATATGCTCACCGGGGAAATGCACTTCAGCTTTATGATTATACCCGATCCCATTAAAGAAGGGGCAGTTGTGGGAGTTTCACTGAAGCAGGCCCGGAAGCCCGTCATAAAAGTAAGCACTGACCGGGAGCGACCCCGCATAAGCGCTGAGGTGTTTATTGAGCCTGAGCTGGTGGGAGTGCCCAGCGGAACAAACTATGAGGACGAAAAGCAGATGGGTGCTTTAGAGGCGGCTATCGCCGGTATTATAGGGGACAGCTGCAGGCAGCTGGTGGCGCGGACCCAGGAGGAGTTCCGGTCTGATATATTCGGCTTCGGCAGCCACGCCAGGAAAAATTTCCTGACCGTGCAGCAGTGGCGGGACTATGACTGGCTGGACAAATACCCCCAGGCAGAGGTTGATATTAATGTGAATTTAAAAATAAGAAGAACAGGGCTTATGCATAAAACAGTGTCTACTGTTAATTAAGGAGGTTTATAATTCTGAAAGGACTTCTTTTTTTAGTGCCTGCGCTAATTACTTATTACAGCTTCACCTTCGGGCTGTGGGTCTGGCGGAAGGGGAACAGGGGAGGCGGAGCGGGGGTTTTTTTTGTGGCTGCGCTGGGCCTGGTCATGTCGGTATATTCAATTTTTATAAGGACAGGGTTTTAAAAAACTATTCCTGATAGCCCTATAATAAGGAAAAGGCCAGTGAGGCTGCCGCCCCGGCGGCTATTCCAAATACTGCCTGTCTTGGGTGCAGGCCAAGTGAGCAGGGCAGCAGGTCCTTTACGATTATATAAACAAGAGCTCCGGCACCCAGGGCCAATAAAAATGCTATTACTACCGGTCCGGCGGAAATATATGTTTGGGTTAAAATTGCCCCCACGGGAAGAAAAAGACCAGCCCCTGCCGCCAGGGCCACAGAAAATAGAGGCCTTTTTCCCGCCGTCAAAAAAAGTCCTGAAAGCGCCATGCCCTCCGGTATATTATGAAGTCCTATGGCAGTGGACAGCAGTATTCCCAATTCTGCCCGGGCCTCCAGCCCGGCCCCCACCGCCATTCCCTCGGGGAGGTTGTGGGCAGCCACCCCTATGGTAAAAAGGTATCCTGTCCTTAATAAGTCTCTCCTTACTGGAACACTTCCCCGTCCGGATGGGGAACAGGTCCAGCCGGGGAGCAGCTGTGGAAAAATCTTTTCGGTTAAACTGCCCAGCAAAATCCCAACTGTAAATCCTGCCGCTGCTGTAATCCAGCTCCCAAACCGCACCGCCTCAGGCAGTATGTCAAAAAAAGCCACCACGAATCCAATCCCTGACGAAAGCCCCAATAAAACCGGTACCGAGCCCACCACCAGCCTTCCGCAAATGGCAGCAGATAATCCACCAAGCATTGTGGCCAACCCTGATAATAAAGGAATTGAAAAATTCTGTGAAGTTTCCAAAACTGTCACCCCTCATTATCGCATTTAACCTTATAAATTACTTTACTGGCGTAGATTATATTACTTTATAATTCTGATATTTAAGCACGACTTAAAAGGAATAATGCATTATTATATAGAATTTTCCATTTATAGATAACTTTTTCTGCTTTATTTAGATAATTACTGCAGAGTCACCAAACATTGGTCTTATCAGGCAGAAATAGAAATGTTTGCAGCTATTGGAACAATAGACCATTAGCCCTCCAGCCATTAAATATAAAATACCTATATATACCATTGCATAATGCTTTTTTGGATGTGTTTATATGACCACCTGCAAGCCCCGCATATTGATTGTTGGGGAAGAAGAAACCATCAGGAATACACTGTCCAGCGCCATCAGTGAGTATCAATTTGAATATACAGCCACAGGCGCGGGAGCTGTTGATAAGGTCCGCACCTCGTATTATCAGGCTGCCCTGGTTGATCTTATTCTTCCCGACATCAACGGCCTTGAGGTACTTTATGAAATAAAAATATTGCAGCCACAGTGCCAGGTAATTATAATGTCAGGTCATGCCAGCATACCCATGTCTGTGCGGTCAATAAAAATGGGCGCCCTTGATTTTATTGAAAGGCCCTTCTCCCTTCACCAGATACAGCTTATTTTGGAAAAGGCGGTCAAGGTTTCCGGTATAAATAATATGGACCATATATTGGGAAAAGTATTGGAGACTGCAGGGCGTGTGGGCATGACCGGGTTTTCCAGCAAAGAGATGAGAAACCTTCTGACTACAGCCTATAAGGTTGCCGGTAAAAAGATAAATATGCTTATATGCGGGGAAACCGGTACCGGTAAAGAGCTGCTGGCCAGGTTTATACACTCTTGCTCTCCGCAGTCCGCCAGAATTTTTCTTCCTGTAAACTGCGGGGCTCTGGCTGAAAGCCTTGTGGAAAGCGATCTTTTCGGACATGAAAAAGGCTCTTTTACAGGGGCGGACAGGCGGCGGCACGGCTGTTTTGAATTGGCCCACCGGGGCACCATCCTTCTGGACGAGGTTGGAGACGCCTCTCCGGGTGTCCAGTCCAGGCTTTTAAGAGTACTTGAAACAGGAGAGATAAATAGACTGGGCGGGGAAGAAATAATTCATGTGGATGTGCGCATAATATCCGCCACCAATATTGATCTGGAAAAAGCAGTGCAAAAAAGGATGTTCAGGGAGGATCTGTACTACCGCCTGAGCGCGGTGAGGCTGGACATCCCTCCCCTGCGCCAGCGCCGAGAAGATATACCGCACCTGGCCGAATATTTTCTGCGGCGTATATTGGGCCAGGAAAACTTTGAATGCTCTATGTTTGCCCCTGAGACAATGGATATTATAGTCAATTACCCCTGGCCCGGAAATGTAAGGGAGCTGGCTAACGTGGTCTACCAGGCGGCAGCACTGTCCGAGGGAAATACCATATGCGCGGGCCATCTGCCCGATCGCCTTTTAAATACCAATAAAAAGGTGTCAGTTTTAGGAGCTATGGGAACCGACAATTTAGTTTCCCCGCCCCGTCTAAAGGAAATAGAAAAATCAGCAATTATTTACGCCCTGCAGTACTTCAAGGGTAATATCAAGGCTGCCGCCCAGGCCCTGGGCATAGGAAGAGCCACTATGCACAGAAAATTAAAGGAGTATGGAATCGATTCCTCCAAAAATTGACACAGACCAATGTAAAATAATTATTTTCGTGTATCTTTTTGAGACATGAGACCCATCTTGATACAGTAATAAGAGATAATCATTAATTAAAACATCACAATAGCCACATTTTGGGCAACCTAAAATGTGGCATATTTTTTGCTAGTAATATATATGTATTTATTTCCATAGTAAACCATCATCTGGCAAGAAAGCCATTTTAATGATTTCCAGTGCTGCTGCCCGTGCTGGAAGCGGAATACTAAACCCAATGCCGTAATACCAAAATAGCAATATCAGAATAGTATTTATAGGGAGAGTAACAAAGTGTGTCAAAATGAGACTTTATGTCATTTATACTTATTTTCGGTAGATATGATAAAATTTATTTTTTTTCCGGAAGGAGCTGTTGATATATGTTTTTGCCAGAGGTGATCATATTAATTGAAAGGACCCGCAGAAGAATGTACCAGTCCAGTGACCCTTCCAAAATACTTAAGATAAGCCAGGAGATAGACCGTCTCCTGAACTGTTATTATTCCCTGAAGGATAACTTCCCCTTCGGCCATAAAGATAAATAAAAAAGGCCGGGACAGAAGTCCTGGCGCTTTTATTACTAAACCATGCTCACTCACATGCAACAACGGTCCTTTTAGTCCTCCAGTGCCTTGAAAGCTGCCAGCGCCGCCTCGACAGTCCTGTCAATCATCTCATCAGTATGGGCCTGGCCAACAAAGGCGGCCTCGAACTGAGAGGGAGCCAGATATATTCCCTGTTCCAGCATTTTCTTGAAAAATGTTGCGTATTTCTCGGTGTCGGCTGTGCAGGCTGTTTCATAGTTCACTACTTCTGTACGGGTAAAGAAACCGCACAGCATTGAGCCAACCCTGGTAAAAAATACGTCCCGTCCGGCGGTCCCGGCTGCTTCGGCAAGCCCCCGGGCAAGCCTGGCCGACTTGCTTTCCAGCTCACTGTAAAGATCTTTATTGGCCAGCACCTTCAGTGTGGCAATGCCTGCGCTGACGGCCAGAGGATTTCCGGAAAGTGTTCCGGCCTGGTATACCGGCCCGGACGGAGAAAGAAGCGACATTATTTCCCTTTTCCCGCCGTATGCCCCCACCGGAAGGCCACCGCCTATTATCTTGCCCATGCAGGTTAAATCCGGGATCACGCCAAATAATTCCTGAGCCCCGCCATAGGAAAGCCTGAAACCTGTGATGACCTCGTCAAATATTAAGAGGGCACCGTGCCGTTTGGTTAATTGCCTAAGTCCCTGCAAAAATCCAGGCCCCGGAGGAACCACCCCCATGTTGCCAGGCACCGGCTCCACTATTACCGCAGCAATCTCCTCACCTAAAGAGCTGAATATTCTTTCAATGCCGTCAAGGTCATTAAATCCGGCGTTTATTGTATTGACCGCAGTTTCTTCGGGAACACCCGGGCTGGTGGGAACTCCATGGGTCAGAGCGCCCGATCCCGCCTTAATAAGAAACATATCCGCATGCCCGTGGTAGCACCCCTCAAATTTTACTATTTTCTTTCTCCCTGTATAGGCCCTGGCCAGTCTGGCCGCGCTCATAGTGGCCTCGGTCCCCGAGCTTACCAGCCTGACCATTTCCACCGAGGGCACGGCCTCGACGATCATCTTTGCCAGTATAGTTTCTTTTTCAGTAGGCGCCCCAAAGCTGGTGCCCACCTCAAGGCATTCCGTAACCGCAGCCACCACCTCCCGGCGCAGGTGACCCAGCAGAAGGGGGCCCCAGGACCCCACGAAATCTATGTATTCATTGCCATCCACATCTTCAATAAGAGCCCCCCGCCCTCTTTTTATAAAAACAGGGTTTAAGCCCACCGACTTAAAGGCCCTCACCGGGCTGTTCACACCACCGGGTATATATTTTTGGGCCTCCTCAAACATCTTAACCGAATTTCTTTTATTCAAACGAGTAACCCCCTTATCTTCCCAGCCACCGGATTTATCTGAATTCTGGATTATACTGAAAATATTAACGGGTCTTTATTAACCACAGAGGACACAGAGATCGTGGTTAATTTAATAAGTCGTGGAGGTCTGTCTCCCCACCGAAAAATTATTCCTTAAGCATTATTCCAGAAAGTATTTCATGCTCTCCTTTTTCAGCTCCCCGGTGCTGAACAGCACCAGGTAGTCGGAAAGTCCTGAAATTCTGGACATTTCCCCCGCAACCTCATGGCACTCCAGCGGGCTTTTGCCATGCACCATGGTAAACAGGTTATACTGCCAGTCACCGGAGGTGCTTCTTTCATAGCAGTGGCTGACCGCAGGGTTTCCGGAAAAAAGCTCCCCGGCCCTGTCCACAAAAGAGGCTGGAACTTTCCAGGCAATCATGGCGTTAGCTGTAAAGCCGAGATCCTGGTGTCGCACCGCTGCGCCGAATCTTCTGATCAGTCCCCTTGTCCGCATGTCCTTTATTGTATTGATTAGTTTTTCCTCTGTAATGCCAATTCTTTCGGCGATGACCCCATAGGGCTTGCTCACCAGAGGCAGACCTTCCTGTAAGGCCCTGATAATTTTCTTTTCCAATTCGGTAATCAATGCTAACCCTCCGTCAGGTCAAAATTTACCCTTATTTTAAAGAGCTTAACCGCCGGAAGACTGATTATATCGTCAATACCGGTCTTTTTCCGTATTTCTCCGGTTATCCGTGATATTTCTCCCTTATCCCGTGCCAGCAGGGTAAACCACATGTTGTAATCATGATCTCTCAGGTAATTGTGGGTAACCCCCGGATAGCTGTTGACCACACCGGCGGCAAATTCCACCTCATCCGGAGGAACCTTCATAGCGCACAAAGTTCCAGTATAGCCCAGCTTCCGGGAGTCAAAAATACCTCCCAGCCTTCTTATGGTCATGTCTTCAATAAGCCTGCTCAGCCTGTCCAGAACCTCATCCTCGCTTGTCCCCAGTGCTTCGGCCAGTGTCTTATAAGGCTCAGTGGTTAGTGGAAAGTCAGACTGTATTATATTCAGCAGATTCCTGTCCAGATTGTCCAATACCATTATTTACCTCCATATAAAGGCCGTCGTAACATTGGCAAGCATTTAGTCATACATCTATCTATTACCTGCTTACCATATAAATTAACCCTTACATTACTTACGTCTGACTTCCGGCGACTGACGAACGAAAAAGGCACCAGGGCTCTTCAGCCATATAGTCCCCGTGGTAATACAGCGCCCTTGCCCGGCATCCTCCGCAAATTTTTCTATACTCACACAGGCCGCACCCGCCCCCGTATTCCAGGGTGCGCAGTCTGTTAAAAACAGTATTATCCCGCCATATGTCGCCAAAGGGTATTTCTCTGACATTTCCCACCTTTATGTCCAGGTAGGCACAGGGCTGCACATCGCCCACCGGATTTATTATGCAGTAGGCGGTGCCGGCCAGGCATCCTCTGCTGAAGCGGGTGACAACTCCCATCTGCCTGGCTATTCTCATGAACTGCGGGGCACAGGTAGGCTTTAGCTCTATATTGACCTGGCCTTGCTTTTTCATTATTCTTTCCAGTATCTCCTCATACCTGTCTTCCCGCAGTGACTGACCTTCTATATCCGCCCCCCGCCCGGTGGGAACCAGGAAAAAAAAGTGGTGGGCGGCAGCCCCGGCCTTTATGGCCAGGTCTGTTATTGCCTCAATTTCGTCGGCATTCCAGTCTACCACAGTAGTGTGCAGCTGAAAGGGAAGACCGGCCTCCCGGCAGGCTTCCATACCCTCAACAGCTTTCTGCCATGCTCCAGGCACTCCCCTGAAGCCGTCATGCTTTTCAGAGCTCACGCTATCAAGGCTTATACCCATGGCCATGGCCCCGGATTTTTTAAGTCTCACTGCCTCTTTAACGTTAATGAGGGTCCCGTTGGTGCCGAATACCGGCCTTAGGCCCCTTTGGGCCGCATGTTTTACCAGTGTGTGTATGTCCGGCCTCATCAGGGGCTCACCGCCGCTGAATATCATTATTTTAAAGCCTGCCCCGGCTATGCCGTCAATCAGGGCCAGCCCCTCATCGGTGCTGAGCTCCTCCTCGGCCTTAGCTCCCGCATCCCTGTAGCAGTGACTGCATTTAAGATTGCAGGCGTTGGTCGTATTCCAGGAAACTATCAATTAGAGCCCCTCCTTTAGCCACCCGGCCACATCAAGGGCGTGGTAGGTTATGATAATATCGGCTCCGGATCTTTTCATCCCGGTTAGGGTCTCGGTAACTATCTTTCTTTCGTCTATCCAGCCCATTTTTGCGGCAGCCTTGACCATGGAGTACTCGCCGCTCACATTATAAACCGCCAGGGGGTAATCGAAGCTCTCCCTGATCATTCTCACTATGTCAAGGTAGGCCAGGGCGGGCTTTACGATAATTATATCGGCTCCCTCAGCAATGTCCAGTGAGGCCTCCCTTAGAGCCTCCCTGGCATTGGGCGGGTCCATCTGGTAAGCCCTGCGGTCTCCGAACTGCGGGGCCGACCCGGCAGCCTCCCGGAAGGGCCCGTAATAGGCGGAAGAATATTTCACCGAGTAGGCCATAATAGGAGTTTCCTGACAGCCCTCGCTGTCCAGGGCCTTCCTTATGGCAGCCACCCGGCCGTCCATCATGTCGCTGGGAGCCACCATATCGGCCCCGGATCTAACGTGTGAGACAGCTGTTCTGGCCAACAGATCCAGGGTGGGGTCGTTAAGCACCCGGCCTCCCTCAACTATTCCGCAGTGCCCGTGATCAGTGTACTCACAAAGACATACATCGGTAATTACAAGAAGATTGGGGACCAGCCTCTTAATCTCCCTGACCGCTTGCTGCACCACTCCATCTTCGGCGTAAGCCCCTGTGCCCAGCGAATCTTTAAAGTCCGGGACCCCGAAGAGAAGCACCGCCGGTATACCCATTTCCCAGGCCTTTTGCGCCTCTTCGGCAACTATGTCCACCGACAGATTAAATATTCCCGGCATCGATTCCACCGGCCTTTTTATTCCCTTTCCGGCAGCTGCGAACAAAGGATACACAAGGTCATTCACCGACAGCGCGGTCTCCCTTACCAGCCGCCGGATACTCTCGCTGCCCCTCAGCCTCCGCGGTCGATATTCCGGAAAATTCATGATAGCTTACCCCCCTGATTTTGTGGTCGTGGGATTAGGAACCCCTAATCTCCTCATCTGTCAAATAACACGCCGGGTCCTGGGCCCAGAAGTCTCCGTATACCGCCTCGGCCCTGGCCCTGAAGTTTCCATTGCACAAACCGAACCACCGGCAGCCTGAACACCTTCCTCCAATAAGCCCGGCCCTCTTCTTAAGGCCTGCCATCACCGGGTGTGAGGTGTCATTCCAGATATCTCCGAATTTTCTTTGCCTCACATTGCCAAAGGTATGGTTTCGGGTGAACTGGTCGGGATGCACATCACCCAGCCAGTCAACTTCACCAATGGCGATTCCTGAACGGTTGCCTCCATTTCTCTGCAAAAGATTTAACACCTCTTCTGCCCGTGGAGATTTCTCTTTCAGGAGCTTCAGATAAATATACACAGCGTCACAGTGATTATCCACCGTGAGCACTTCAACCATCTTTCCTTTTTTAAAAAATTCACCTGTTCTTTCGGTTATAAGGTCCAGTACGGCCCTGGATTCCTGGTGGGATATATCCTCCTCCACCATTTTACTGCCCCTGCCGGAGTACACCAGGTGATAAAAGCAAACCCTGGGTATGCCCTCATCATCTATGAGGCGGAAAATATCGTCTATGTCATTGTAGTTATGACGATTTATGGTGAAGCGTAAGCCTACTTTCTGCCCGGCCCGGCGGCAGTTTCTTATTCCTTCCAGGGCCTCTTCGAAAGCTCCCATTTTGCCCCGGAAGCGGTCATTGTTTTCACCTATGCCGTCCAGGCTGATACCTACATACCCGACACCTAGGTCCTTTATGCTCCGGGCGGTATTACGGTCGATCAGCGTCCCGTTGGTGGATATGGTTACCCGTATTCCTCTTTTTACCGCATGCCCGGCAAGATCAAAAAAATCCTCCCGCACCAGAGGCTCACCACCGGAAAATAGTATCACCGGCACCTTAAAGTCCGCCAGGTCATCTATAAATTTAAGGGCCTCTCCGGTGGAAAGCTCGCCCTCGGCGGCGTTTCCTCCCGAGTTGGCATAGCAGTGCCTGCACTTTAGATTGCAGGCGCTGGTTATATTCCAGACTACCACCGGCCCGAAGCCTTTGACTGCGCCGGCTGTCTGGCCGCTTACGCCGTGATTGTATCTAAGTGAGTCACCGAAATTTTCCATTCCGTAAAGAAGCCTGCTGACGCTAATCATAGTCCAACTCCTGTCTTTTTCCTATCATATCATACTCCGACGGCGGTCCTCCAGTATGGCCTCCACAAGGCCCTCTATGGTATAGCTGCCGGCCTCAATATCCACCCTGATACCGAAATTTTTTGCGGTTTCAGCAGTAACCGGCCCTATACAGGCCACTCTGGCCCCTTCAATAAGGCTGGACTCCCTGACGTCCAGAAGGCCTACAAAATTTTTCACTGTTGAAGAGCTGGTAAATGTTATATAATCAATTTCTTTTTTTTCAAAACTGTCTCTGACCATTTCCCCGCCTACTCCGCCTGCAACAGTGCGGTAGGCCACCACCTCGTCCACCAGGGCGCCCTGGCCAACAAGCAATTCTACCAGCGCCTTTCTGGCGATGTCTGCCCTGGGCAGAAGAATTCTTTCCCCGGGGCATATTTTACCCTTAAGTCCGGCTGCTATTTCCTCGGCCCTGTATTCCGAAGGAACATATTCAACCCTTAACCCGTACCCCTCCAGGGCTTCCCTGGTTTTGGGTCCGATGGCGCAGATGCTGACTCCCTTTAAGTCTCTTATATCCTTCTCCAGCTTAAACATTCTTCTAAAGAAATAAAATACACCGTTAGCGCTGGTGAATATTATCCATCGGTAATCACGGGCTCCGATAGCCCTGTCAAGGGGCCCGTAGTCTTCCGGCTCCTCTATTTGTATGGTGGGAAACTCTACGGCCTCGCCGCCCAGCTCTTCAATAGCCTTACTGAGCACACTGGCCTGCTCCCGGGACCTGGTTACCAGTATCCGGCACCCGAAAAGGGGCTTTTTCTCAAACCAGTTCAGGGATTCCCTTAAGGCCACTACACCGCCTACCAGAATTACAGAAGGGTTCATAAAACCTTCTGCCCTGGCCCTGACGGCCACATCAGCCAGTCTGGCCACCAGTGTTCTCTGGCTGGTCCTGGTTCCCCACATTATAACTGCCACAGGGGTTTCCCCGGGCTTGCCGTTTTTTATAAGTTCATCTGCAATTAAGGGCAAATTGCCCATACCCATAAGGAATACAAGGGTTCCTGTGACCCGTGCCAGTCCGGGCCAGTCTATGTCGGAGCCCTCTTTTCCCGGGTCCTCGTTGCCTGTGATGACCGAAAAGCCTGAGGCTATTCCCCGGTGGGTAACCGGTATGCCTGCATAGGCGGGAACTGCCACCGCCGAGGTAATGCCGGGAACAATCTCAAATTTTATACCAGCCCCGTGCAGGGCTTCAGCCTCTTCACCTCCCCGGCCAAAGACGAAGGGATCTCCCCCTTTGAGCCGGGTCACTGTTTTACCCGAAGAGGCCTTTTCAACTAATAGAGCATTTATCTCTTCCTGCCTCAGAGTGTGCCTTTCGGGCCCCTTGCCGACATATATAAGCTCTGCATCCTTTCTGGCCTGGGCCAGTATTCCTCCTCCGGCCAGCCGGTCATATACAAGCACATCGGCCTTTTGCACACACTCTCTGCCCTTTACTGTTATAAGGCCCGGGTCCCCCGGGCCTGCGCCCACCAGATAGACAATACCTTTATTTATCATTCTATATCAAACTCCTGTCTGACCTTTCTAAGTATTTCCCCGGCCCCCTTCGCCAGCATGGCCTCGGCAAGTCTTGTGCCAAGGCTTTCCGGGTCATTCACTGAGCCGGTTAGGGAGAGCCTGATCATGGCGCTTCCGTCAAGGCTGGCTACCATGGCTTCCAGCAGCAGTTCCTGATCATCTTTTATGGCCAGTGCCCCAATGGGAACCTGACACCCGCCTTCAAGCCTTCTCATAAGCGCCCTCTCGGCGGAGATTGCCAGTCTTGAGGGGCCATGGTCAATTTCTTTCAGCAAGTCCATCACAAAGCGGTCACCTACCCGGGCCTCCACCCCTACTGCTCCCTGTCCCACCGCCGGGAGTAAAATATCGAAGGGAAGCTTTTCACTTATCCTGTCCCTGAAGCCCAGCCTGATCAGACCGGCATAGGCCAGCACCAGTGCGTCAATATCCTGCTCGGCAAGCTTCTTTAGACGGGTGTTTAGATTGCCCCTTACATTAACAAACTGAAAATCCGGCCTCACCCTTTTGAGCTGCGCTATCCTGCGCAGGCTACTGGTTCCAATGACAGCGCCAGGACGTAAATCCGAAAGCTTACACCCATTTTTGGAGACCAGCACATCCCCGGGGTACTCTCTTAGGCACACAGCCCCGATAGTCAGCCCGTCCGGAATAAGGGTGGGCAAATCCTTCATGCTGTGGACTGCCATATCTATTTCTTCCCGGATCATGGCATGCTCCAGCTCTCTGGTGAACAGTCCCTTATCCCCTATTTTAGAAAGGGCGGCGTCCAGTATATTGTCTCCCTTGGTCTTTATTCCCACCAGGCGCACAGCGCACCCGGGGCTTATTTCCTTTATTCTTTCGGCAACCCAGCCTGCCTGCCACATGGCCAGCCTGCTCTCCCTGGTGCCTATCCTTATCTCGCGCATCCGAGAACCTCCCGAAACCGGCATACAGTTTATTTGGTTTATTTTCATCAAAAATTGGTTTTATTATATATTAAATGCTGCCAGGCAGCAGTATAAAATTCTTAAAGGGGCCAAAAAACAGCCCCGCTCCGGCCTCTGCTGCCGGTCTAGCTTCACTTAGCGTCCCCTGACCAGTTTTATATTTATATCGGGCCTTTTATGAACCCTGGCTGCCTGTCCGGGAACATCCAGGTCAAACAGATTCTGAAGCACCTCGGTATAAAGGTGCCCCTCAGGAGACAGCGCGTATTCCTTTATCTTTGTCACAGGTAAGTGCAGCAGTTGATTGACGATGGAATTAGCCAGGGAGCTGATCACCTTCCGGTCATGGTCTGATATTTCTCCCAGCCTGTTCAGCGCCTTTTTAAGCTCCTTCTGCTTAATCTCCTCACCCATTTTTTTGAAGGATGCGATGGTGGGCACCACAAACTGTGTTCCCAGCCATTTCATGAAGCCGTCCAGCTCTTCTTCTATAATGCCCTCGGCGGCCACCGCAGCTTTTTTTCTTTCGTCCAGATTTTGATCCACCACGTTTTGCAGGTCATCAACATCGTAAAGAGTAACTCCGTCAATATCCCCCGAGGCGGGCTCAATGTCTCTGGGAACGGCTATATCTATAAGCATTATCTTACGGCCGCCCCTTGCGGCCATCATTCCCTCAAGGTCCCCCCGCCTGACCACATAGTGAGAGGCGGCAGTGCAGCTGATCACTATATCAGACTGACCCATATAGCTGAAAAGCTGATTGAAGCGCACTGCCCGGCCGCCGAATTTGGCAGCCAGCCCCTCGGCCTTGTCGAAAGACCGGTTGGATACTATTATTCCTGATACACCGTTGGCCACCAGGTGCCGGGCGGTCAGCTCACTCATCTTTCCAGCGCCTATAATCAGCACTGACCTTCCTTCCAGGGCGCCGAACACCTGCCTGGCCAATTCAACCGCGGTATAGCAAATTGAGACAGGATTTCTGTCAATACCGGTCTCAGACCGCACTCTCTTGCCAACTGTGAGGGCCTGCTGAAAAAGGGTGTTCAGCACCTTGCCGGTTGACCCGTAATTGAAGGCTGACTGATAGGCGGTTTTTACCTGTCCCAGTATCTGCGTTTCTCCCAGCACCATTGAGTCCAGCCCCGAGGCCACCCTGAACAGGTGCCTTATGGCATCGTACAGATTATGCACATAGGTGTAGTTTTTAATCTCCGAAATATCCACCCCGGACTTGGCGGAAAGAAAATTCCACACTGCCCCCAGACCTTCATCCAGCTCTCTGGTAGAGGTATATATCTCTGTCCGGTTGCAGGTGGATATTATCACGCACTCCTCAATAGCGGGATACGAATTAAGCTTTTTCAGCCAGCTTTCCAGAGATCCCTCTGAAAAAGACAGCTTTTCTCTTATTTCAACGGGAGCGGTCCGGTGATTCACTCCCACCGCCAGTATAAGCATTTATGATCCGCTCCTTTGCCAGGTCGAATTTTCCATCTCTTAAAAGCTCCAGGATACCATTATCAAGCATACCTGAAAGCCTTTTATCCTTCATTACTGAATCTTTAGTTTCACTTATAATTCTTTCCCTCAGTTCCCCGATCAGGTCTACAATGTCGCCATACCCGGCGGGGAAGTCTCCGGCCAGCCTTTCTTTAATTTTTCTGGCCAGCATAGGGCTTTTACCGTCGGTAGACACAGCTATCTGCAATGACCCCCGGCGTACTATCGCAGGCACGTAAAAATTGCCCCTGGGAGGGTCGTCCACCACGTTAATCAGTATCCCCCTTGCCATGCTGTCTTGAGAAACACTGGCGTTTACAGCATCGTCATCGGTGGCGCAGATAACCAGGAATACACCCTCCAGGTAATCTGCCTTATAGCTGTCCTCAATGAGTGTAATCTTTCCGGAACTGGCCATAGCGGCCAGTTTTCCGGTAACAGCCGGGGCTACCAGCCGAATCCTTGCCCCGTAATCCAGCAGGGTGAGGACCTTTCTTTCGGCTACATTGCCCCCGCCCACCACCAGGCAAAGCCTGTTTTCAATATTAAGCGACACAGGGTAACATCTGGACAAATCTATAGATCACTCCGTCTAGAATTTTCTTATACTTATAAACTCCGCCACTGTGTAAAGAGTATGTCTTGCCGTTATATCAGGCAGCCTGTCCAGCTGCCTTTTGGCATTGTCAATATATCTCTGCACTATTTTATTGGAGTACTCGATACCGCCCCCGGAGACTATAATTTCACAGGCCTCCTTAACATCCTCAGGGCCTTTTCCCCCGTCATCCAGAATTTTTTTCAGCCTGTCCCTTTGCGGGCTGTGCCTAAGCGCGTGAATAAGGGGAAGAGTTACAATGCCTTGCTTTAAGTCGCTCCCTATGGGCTTGCCAAGCTTTTCTTCATCAGCCACCAGATCCAGTATGTCGTCAGTGATCTGAAAGGCCATGCCTATGCTGTGCCCGTACCTTCTTAGGGGCAGGTGGACTGACTCAGGAGCGCCGCAGGCAACAGCCCCCAGTTGGCAGCTGGCCGCTATAAGCAGCGCGGTTTTCCTTTTTATTCTGTAAAAATAATCTCTTATGCCCTGGTCAGAACTGTTTGCTGAATAGAGCTGCTGAATTTCACCCTCGGTCATTCTTACGCTGGTGTCGGCCAATACCTTTGAAATAGTATAATTATTGCACCCGGCTATTAGTTTTAGCGACTTTCCAAAAAGATAGTCACCCAGGTGAGTTGATATTTTATTCCCCCACATGGCCTTTACCGTGGGTATGTTCCTCCTGGTCAGGGAAGAGTCCACCACATCGTCATGAACCAGCGAGGCCATGTGTATAAGCTCCAGGGCAACGGCCAGGGGAAGTATTTTTTTATAGTCATAATTATAAAACTTGCCGCCCAAAAAGCTGAAGGCAGGCCTTAGCCTTTTTCCCCCTGCGCTGATCAGGTGGATGGAGGTGTCCTTTATAAGGGGGTCGGAGTCATCTACAACCAGGCGCAGCTCTCTTTCAACACATTTAATTTCTTCCTTTATTTCATCAAAAATTTCAAGCAATTAAATCACCCGCTAACATAATTGTAGGAATCTCCGCTGTCCCCCAGCACATGAAAATCCTCTTCCCGATACGCTGTTCGCTCTGCCGCTCGTAAGAAGAGGTCTTATAATACTATAGCCTTTTTAAGCCTTATAATAGATTATTATATTTTCTACCATAAATCAATGGCAGGTGATGGTTTACACACTTATTTATTATAAAACAAATTTTTCCTGTCTCAAAGTAATTATATTCCTGCCCTGCTCCAACCCGAATTCATACTCACTTGTCTAACAATATACTATCTGCTATAATAAATTTTGCATTCTTTAGGCTTTATATGGGGGTGGATGGTGCCTGGTGGTGCTCCTGGTCTTCAAAACCAGTCGTGGGGCGGTAACCCCGTCCCTGGTGAGTTCGATTCTCACACACTCCCGCCAGCAAAAAGACCTCTAAAGGTCTTTTTTTTATAGATATTATTCTTTAAATATAAGTATCCGCCTATTGCGAGGCTGTGGAGGCAGCCCCTTTTTTAAAGGTTAATCTTTTTCCCATAATTCTTTAGCAGATTATTTGTCTGCTCCTCTTCAAACAACTTGTTCATCTCAACAGCATCGTTATAAGAATCCCAAATTGAAAAGAGATATATTGACGGGAAAAAAATAAGCCACTGATAGTTTACAATCTCCCTGGCCTTAGAGAATTCTCCGGTAAAGGTTAGTATGACGCCGTCATTTACATGGGAAAAATGTATTATTGCCAGGGCCCAGCCAAGAATAATTAGGCTCTTAACCGCCTTCATGTTGTATATGTGCCCGAAACCCGGCAGAAGTGAAGACCAGGCCGCAGCCACCCAGGGATTGCCACGGTCAAGATAATTAATACCGGTGGGCTTCATCTTAATAAAGCTGTACTTTCTTTTCTTTTTCTTTTTCTTTTCCAGCCCTGCTATCAGATTAAGCTCCACACCCATCCGGTAGCTGTCAAAAATGGCAAAGCAGAATAGCGCCCCGTAAACCAGTGCCCACTCAGTATTCACCACCTCCCTGGCCTTTTCAAAATTACCGGTCAAGGTAAAAAGAATTCCCTGGTTCAGCCGTGCTTTAAAATTAATTACTATCTCCCAGAACATAAGATTAATCCCTTTAAAATAGGCGCTCTGGCAAAGGTGCCCCAGCCCCGGCAGCGCAGCCGACCACCACATGACCATCCACGGGTTTTTTCTGTGCAGTATAAATCTGTCCCAGGGAGACATGGCCATTCTGGGAAGCCTTACTTTTCCCCCCTCAGCCATTACATAACCTCCTTGACAAGGTTAGAATAACCCTGGGATGTTATGATTATCCTATTAATACAGGTGATTACATGATGGTAGTCTATGGACTTTTTAAACCTTCCCTGTCAATGGAGCTGGCCATAGAAATTATCAGGGAAAAAGGGTTTAAGGATGACAGTCTCCTGGTGGTGGCAATGGATTCCTGTGAGCTCCAAAAACAGAAAGTTCTTGACTCCATGTACTCCAGCGATGGCATGAGCCTTGTTGACGGGATTGCCATCAGCGCCACTGTGGGCATGCTTTTAGGGGTCATATACGGGTCGGAGCTTCCTATGGGACCGGTGGCGCTGGGCCTGATCGGGATGCTTGCCGGAGGGGGGACAGGGTATCTTATCGATAAAAAAATAGCCAAAAAAAACAGGCCGGGTGCTAAGTCCCCAGGCGGTTTCCTGCTGCTTGCCGTGCAGTGCCTTGATGAGGCAGAGGCCGTTGAGGCCAAAAGAATAATGGCCGATCATCACTGCTCGGCCATTGGCTTAAGCGGTCAGCCTGGAAACACGGAAGGTGTTTAAGGCTTTCTGCCGGAGCTGCCCAAAATATCGGTTTCCTTGTTGGAGGCTATGCAGTACAGGGCCAGGGACAAATTTACCGCCGTACCCAAAAGATACATTGTGCCAGGCAGGCCGGGAGTCACCACAGTAAAGTAAAGGGCCATCATTACCAGTGCCGCCCATAAATAACCACGGGCCTTTTCCCTGGTAAAGGCGTTTCTAAAAAGTTTCTGACGCATAATCCTCCTCTTTCCCGTGCCTTCGGAATCCGACAGCAGCCCGGTTGGAAATATTTCATGGCCGGTCAGCCGGGATAGTTCCACCAGCCGGTATAAGTCAATCAGGGCAATTCTTTTTTTGCCCTCCCGGGCGGCCCTCCTGGCCTCAGCGCTGAATTTTCCGGCCGCCGCCAGTATGCCCTCCTCCATGTTTAGCCTTTTAATCTCACTTGCAAAAGTCAAAACCTTATCAGCTGCTATCTCACTCTCCCCCTCCCCGGGCATAATGCACCCCACCAGCACAGGAGCACCCAGGCGCAGGGCTCTCAAATCCATGATCATATTCAGCCCTTTATTGTCCTCATTTTCTCTTATGCTGTGCACATCCGAGAAGCCAGGCAGCTTTTCCAGCATCTCCGACAGCAGTACAGTAAGCCTTTCCGCGCTGCCCATTTCCTTTATTCTTTCCTGGCATAGACGGCCGGCCAGCCATAGCTTTTTGTGGGCCAGCCTTTCACTCTCAAGGTATTTTTTTATTCTAATAGCCAGAAAATAACCTGGCAGGATTACCGGGACCGTGTATAGAAGCGCTCTCCCCGGATTCTTTGTGTAACCCGCCATTATAATAAATATAACTACCAGCGCCGCAGCCATAAAGCCAATAAAGTCTATATTTTTAGCAAATTCATTGCGGCCGTTCCTTACCGGTCTGACATAATATCTGATATACCTGCTCTTCTGGCGTATCTCCTGAAGTTTCGCCAGATTTGGAATATGAAATATTCTGTCCCTCTTAAACCTTTCAAACATACAAAACCTCCATATATTAATATCTCTTATAAATATTGCCAGCTGGACAGCTGTGAATACATAAGCCCGGCGCATTAAACATTGCAAAATAATTAAAACTAACCCTATCAGACAGCAGATCCGGAGGTGTGCCAAATAGACGGTAACAATACCGACCAAAAATACTCCAGCCTGGACAAAGTTATAGAGCGCTACAGCAGTGAACAGGGGCAGCTTATTCGTATACTTCAGGAGGCCCAGGAGATATTCGGCTATCTTCCCGAGGAGGTTCAGACCTATATAGCCGGCAAAACAAACATACCGGTCAGTGAAATTAACGGTGTGGTGACCTTTTATTCACTTTTCAGCACCGATCCCAGGGGCAGATACGGCATAAATGTATGCCTGGGCACTGCCTGCTATGTTCAGGGAGCCCAGGGAATTCTGGAGGATTTCAGAAGGGATCTGCAGCTTAAAGAGAGGGACACCTCAGAGGATGGTCTCTTCACGGTTAAAAGCACCCGGTGTGTGGGGGCCTGCGGGCTTGCGCCGGTTATAACAGTAAATGATGAGGTGCACGGGCGGGCCAGCCGTAAGGATGTAGCCAGGATTCTAAGGAAATACAGAAAGATTGAGGAGGCTTCAGAGAAGACTGATGACAAGCATAAAAGACCTGCAGCGGATCAGGAAGAGCATCCTCCCGGCCCTTGACTCCAGGCGAAATGCCGATATGAAATTTCCTTTGCACCAGGTTATGGTCTGCACCGGAACCGGCTGCTCATCATCAGGCAGCCGCCCCATTATTGAGAGCCTTAAAAAGGAGCTTGCGGACCAGGGTCTTTCAGAAGGAGTAAGGGTTATAAAAACAGGGTGCTTCGGCTTTTGCAAGCTGGGTCCCATTATGGTAGCGCACCCGGGGGCCGTTTTTTACTGCAACGTCACCCTTAAGGATATACCAGAATTAGTAAACAGCCATTTTGCAGAAGGAAAGATACTGGAGAGGCTTCTCTATGAGGAGCCGGACACAGGGGAAAAAAAGGTGGGCCTGCACCAGATACATTTTTTCAGCGCCCAGCAGAGACTGGCCCTGAGGCACTGCGGACTGATTAACCCCGAAGATATTAGTGAATACATTGCCGCAGGGGGCTACTTCACCCTGGAGAAGTGCCTGACCGGCCGGTCACCGGAAGGAATAATAGACGAGGTAAAAAAATCCGGACTCCGCGGCAGGGGCGGAGGAGGGTTCCCGGTGGGGCTAAAATGGGAGGCAGCCCGGGCGGCTGAAGGTAAAGAAAAGTATGTGGTCTGCAACGCCGATGAGGGTGATCCAGGAGCCTTCATGGACCGCAGCATTCTTGAGGGAGATCCTCACTGTATTCTTGAGGCCATGGCCATTGCGGGCTACGCCGTGGGGGCCGGCGAGGGGTATATTTATGTAAGGGCGGAGTATCCCATTGCCGTGGACCGCCTGGAAAATGCCATATCCAGCGCCAGGGATCACGGCCTTTTGGGAAGCAATATTTTAGGGACAGGCTTTAGCTTTGACATACAGCTTCGTCTGGGGGCCGGAGCCTTTGTCTGCGGCGAGGAAACCGCTCTTCTAAAATCTGCTATGGGCCTGCGTGGAGAGCCCCGCCCCCGTCCGCCTTACCCAGCCCAGTGCGGGCTTTGGGGAAAGCCAACCCTTTTAAATAATGTGGAGACCTTTGCCAATATCACTGAGATATTATCCAGGGGACACGGCTGGTTTTCTTCAATAGGCACAGAGGGAAGCAAGGGCACCAAAGTATTTTCGCTGGCCGGAAAAATAGTCAACACCGGGCTTATCGAGGTTCCCATGGGCACCACCCTCCGGAAGGTTATTTTCGATATTGGCGGCGGAGTGCCTGACGGCAAAAAGTTTAAAGCAGTGCAGACCGGAGGGCCCTCGGGGGGATGCCTTCCTGAGGACTATCTGGACTCTCCCATCGATTATGAGTCCCTAAAGTCAGTGGGTTCGATGATGGGGTCCGGAGGGCTTATTGTGATGGACGAGAATGACTGCATGGTAGATATAGCCAAGTTCTACCTGCAGTTCAGCCAGGACGAGTCCTGCGGAAAGTGCACCCCCTGCCGGGTAGGCACTAAAAGAATGCTGGAAATACTGGAGAGGATTACCGGGGGAAAAGGCGAAATGTCCGACCTCTACGAGCTTGAAGACCTTTCCGGAGAGATTATGGACGCCTCCCTGTGCGGCCTGGGGCAAACCGCGCCTAACCCTGTGCTATCCACCATAAAATTTTTCCGTGATGAATACGAGGCCCACATAGTCCACAGGGAGTGCCCCGCCGGTGTTTGCCGGGCGCTTTTGGATTATGCCGTTGATGAGGAAAAATGTGTTTCCTGCGGGCTTTGTGCAAATTCCTGCGTAGTCAATGCCATCTCAGGGGAGAAAAAAGGCCGGCCCTATTTCATAGACCGGCAGTTGTGCTTAAAGTGCGGCGCCTGTGAAGCCAAGTGCCCCAAAGGGGCGATCTACGCACACTGATGCTCATAGGCATTTCCTGTTAGTCGGAGGAACTCATAGGCATTACCTGATGGTCGGAGGAACTAAAGGGCATTACCTGATGGTCGGAGGTTTAAAGAATATTGCTTCCAGTCGGAGACCCCAAGGAATTCACCCACGGTCCTCCGACGAGTCGGAAATGTATCTCGGTCCCTCCGACCAATCGGGAATGCATCGCAGGCTTCTCCCGACCTTCAGGAAAGCGTGAAAGTCGTCTTATTCCTGCTCTTCTCCCGGTGCCTTTCCAGGGCCAGTTCTATCAGCCGGTCCAGCAGTTGGGAGTATGGTATGCCGGTGGCCTCCCAGAGCTTGGGGTACATGCTCAAATCAGTGAAGCCGGGAAGGGTGTTTATTTCATTCACCATAACCGACCCGTCTTTTTTAAGCAGGAAGAAATCAACCCTGGACAGCCCGGAGCATTCCAGCGCTTTGAATACCTGCACCGCCAGATCACGTAGCATGACCACTGTTTCCTCCGGCAGTTCCGCAGGTATTTTGAGCTGGCTCAGGCCGTCAACATATTTGGCCTCGTAGTCATAGAATTCTTTAAGGGGTATGATCTCTCCCGGCAGGGAGGCTGCCGGGTCATCATTGCCCAGTACGCTTACCTCCACCTCCCGGGCGTCGATATGCTCCTCCACTATAATTTTACGGTCATAAGCAGCGGCATCTGTCATTCCGGCCAGCAGCTCAGCTCTGTCATGAGCCTTGCTAATGCCTACGCTGGAACCCAGGTTGGCCGGCTTTATAAAACATGGGTAACCCAGTTCTCTTTCCACCGCCTCGGCTATTTTTACTTTGTCTTTTTCAAGTTCTCCCCGCAGGCAGGATAAGAAACGGGGCTGTGGAATACCATGATAGGCCAGCACTTTTTTCATCATAACCTTATCCATGCCCAGGGCAGAGCCAAGCACACCCGACCCCACATAGGGCACGTTGGCCAGCTCCAGCAGTCCCTGTATGGCGCCGTCCTCACCATAGGTGCCGTGCAGCACCGGTATAATAACGTCTATTTCACCTTCCAAAAGCCCTGCGCCGCTCCCTTTAAGGTCCGCCAGCCTTCTAAAGCCAGGGTCGGCGGGTAAAAATACCGTATCATTGCCGGACTTGCCGCTTACACTTCCGGACTCTAAAATAACCTCGTCCGGAGTAAGGCCTTTTATCCACCTGCCCTCACTGCTTATAGCTATAGGCACAACAGTGTATTTTTCCCTGTCCAGGGCCTTCATCACCGAGGCCGCCGACCTGACTGACACCTCATGCTCTCCGGATCTGCCGCCGAATAAAACGCATACTGTCTTTTTTGACATTTTTAAACACCGCCACTTCTAAAGTCTATCTCAAAATAATATTAATTTATCTCCATTGTCAACAGTAAATTGATAATTATATATATTCTCCCAATACTTTTCTATACCCAAAACCGCCGGCATTGGGCAGCCCCGCCCCGTCAGCGGCCCTTAAAACAGTTGGCGGCCCCCCGCCGCCTATGCATCGGTGACATTCCTCCGACCCGAAAGCCAAAATCGATCGGGGACATTATCCCTAACGTATTCCTTATTTGGTGTATCCCAGCCATCCCGATCGGGGACATTCCTGTCTCAAAAGGATTACTTGGACTTCAGCAGGTGTGTCCCCATTCCTATTTCCCCTTCAACTCGCCCACCTTAAAATACCCGGTCATGGTTTCCTCAACAAATTTCCAGGTCTCTTCGGCATTTGTCCTCCAGTTTGTGGGACAGGTGGAAAGCGCCTCCACGAAGGAAAAGCCCCTGCCCTCCAGCTGATTCTCCAGAGCTTTCTTTAGATAGGCCTTCAGCTGCCTCATATTGGCAATGGTTCCTCTGGCCACATAGGCACCATCCCCGGTTATGGCAGCCACCATTTCGGGACCCTGCATGGAATGTCCGGTAGCTTCCGGGTCCCTTCCGTAAGGGCTGGTCTCGGTCTTCTGATCAGGCATGGTTGTGGGGGCCATTTGCCCTCCGGTCATGGCGTATACTGTATTGTTGGCCAGAATAACCGTTATTCTTTCATTTCTGGAGGCTGCGTTGACCAGGTGCTGCGAACCTATGGCATACCCTCCCCCGTCGCCCATGTAGGCAATGCATATAGTCTCAGGCCTGGCCCTTTTGATACCGGTCATTACCGGTGTGGTCCTGCCGTGGTGAGTCTGTACCGTGTCTATATTGAAAAAGTCCCAGGATAGAAGTGAGCAGCCTATATCACAGCCATACACCACCCGGCCCTGTATGTCCAGCTCGTCGATGGCCTGCCCCAGGGCCTTTAATATAAGCCCGTGGCCGCATCCCGGGCAGAACTTATGCGGCTTGGTTTCCTTTCTCCAGCTCCTCGGCATTACCAGATCAGCCATTTTCCATTACCTCCAATAGTAATTTTCTCTATAATTCTGCCCTCCAACAAAAGAAAAAATCCGCCATTTAAGCGGATTAGCCACAGAGAGCATATTTGATTTACTTTTGTAAGCAAATGCTGAATGTCTTTTTTTAGCCACAGAGGACACAGAGATCACAGAGTTTACATACAGGCACTGCTTATAGGTTTCCTGCAGTATTAGCTGACATATCAGTAATGCCAAAACCTCCTGTCTCCCGTCTCCCGACCACAGGTATTACCCTCAAGCAGTCTCCTGACCCTTAAGAAATACTTATAAGCCTACAGATCGATCACCACTGCCTCCTCGTCGCAGTTGGGGAATTTGGGGCAGTTTATGCACTCCTTCCAAACCTTCTGGGAAAGGCTTTCCTTGGGGACCACCCTGAAATTGCACTTTGCGAAAAAACCCGCCTGGTAGGTCAGTGCAAAAACCCTTGGTATTTTAAGCTCCCTGGCCTCGCAGAGAAAGGCGTCCACCAGCAATCGGCCTATGCCTGATTTCTGGAAGTCTCTGTGCACAGCAATAGACCGTATTTCGGCCAGGTCCTCCCATATAATATGCAGCATCCCGGTGCCCACAAGCTTTCCATGGTCCTCAGCTATGAGGATTTCCCTGATGCCCTCGTAGAGCAATGACCTGGACCTGGCCAGCATCAGTCCCCTGTCCGCATAATAGGTGATCATGGCGTGGACTTCCTCAACGTCGCACATCCTGGCCTTCCTAATAATCAACGCCATCTTCCCTCCATAATATTGCTAAAGTTTACATCCCCCTGCAGTAGTCAACCGCATTTTTAAAAACTAAAAGCCCGTGGGGATAATCTATAGCGCCCCTTCTCCAGTTGGGGTGCTGGTAAACAGAGACAAACCTTTCCGGGTGAGGCATCAGCCCCAGCACCAGGCCGGTGCTGTCACAAATGCCGGCAATAGCATTTAAGGACCCATTGGGGTTGTATGGATAATCCATGGTGGGGTCCCCATTTTCGGTGGAGTATCTGAAAACCACCCGGGAGTCATTTTCCAGAAGCTCCATCTGCTCCCTCCCGGCATAGAATTTGCCCTCGCCATGGGCCACCTGAATGCTTATGGTCTGGCCGGTCATTCCCCTGGTGAATATGCACCTGCTCTCTTCAACCTTAAGGTTAATCCAGCGGCATTCAAATCTGCCGCTGTCGTTATTCATAAGGGTACAGCGTATATCTCCCATTTTTCTTTCCGGCAAAAGCCCTGTCCTGACCAGTACCTGAAAGCCGTTACAAATGCCTATGACAGGTTTCCCGCTGTCTACAAATTCCTGCAGCCCCTCCTTCAGAAAAGAGGTAAGCTCAACTGCCAGTATTTTTCCTGAGTGAACATCATCACCATAGGAGAACCCTCCGGGAAGGGCGATGATCTGGTAGTTTGACAGACTGTCCTCACCTGACCTGAGCTGGTTTACATGGACCATACTGCACTGGGCCCCGGCCATTTTAAAGGCCTGAAAGGTTTCCATGTCGCAGTTGGTTCCGTCTGTTCTAAGTATGCAAACCCTTGGCTTCAAGAGCCGAACACCTCCCTCATAGGACGCTTCCAGGCTTCTCTGAGTGCTTCAGTTTCTATTTTGAATAATTCTTTTCCTCCCCGGAAAACTTTGATCATCCGTTCAGGAATTGTTTTACCAATTATTCTGCAGGGCACGTTCCCAAAAAGCTCTTTAACACTCTTTTCTTCACTTAGCTCAACCAGGAAATTACCTGCGGTCTCGTTATAAAGAAATTCCTCGGGCACATCGCTGTCTTCTATAGACACCATACAGCCCATCCCGCCACCGAAACACATCTCGGCCAGGGCGGCAGCCAGCCCACCCTCGCTTATATCGTGGCAGGAAAGCACATTCCCACCGGCTATGGCTGTGTGGAGATCCCCAAAAACTTCTTTAAGGACCTTTAAGTCTATTCTGGGCAGGTTTGCTCCTGTGGCCCCGGCCATCTTACAATACACCGATCCGGCCATCTCCGTGGAGTCCCTTTTGCCCACCAGCGCTATCACCGACCCGCACTTTTTAAAATCGGCCGATACAGTCTTTTTTATATCCTCAATTCTTCCGAAGGCCGAAACACATAATACCGGGGGTATTTTTATAAGCGTGCCACTATTCCTGTAGGTGCTGGACAGACTGTCCTTGCCGGAGATAAAAGGCATTCCCGTGGCCCCAACAAAGTCTGCGCAGGCATCCACCGCCATATCCAGCGCTCCCAGGGACTCACTGTCGGGATAGGGCCATATGAAATTATCGATAAGACACAGGTTTTCAGGTCCTGCACCTACTGCCACCGCATTTGACACAGCCTCGGTGGCGGCCCAGAGACTGCCGTAATAAGGGTTGATGTTATTAAGGGCCGGATTGAGCCCGTGGCTTACCACCATTCCGAAGTCCTTACCGTACACAGGGGCAATGACCACCGCGTCATTGGGTGAGTCGCCATCCACACCGGCCAGCGGAGGTAGAGCGCTGGAGCCCTGCACACCGTGATCGTACATGCGTAAAATGGGCTCTTTGGAACATACATCAGGGTGGGCCATTACTTTGAGGAAGGCCTCTGCCCAGTCCCCGGGCGGCCCAGGCACGGCGCACCCCGCCTCGGGTGGCTTCCAGCAGGCCTCCAGCACCCTTTGGGGCAGCCCGTCATGCAGGAAGTCCATATCAAGGTCGCAAACTGTTTCACCGTTATAGATAACCTTAAGCCTTTTGTCTCCGGTGAAGGCTCCCAGAACTACGGCCTCAACATTATAGCTGCGGCATATTTCCGAAACCTTTTCCCAGTTGGCAGGGTCAATAGCCATAACCATTCTTTCCTGGCTCTCTGAAAGCCATATCTCCCAGGGGCTCAGCCCGGGGTATTTGAGAGGAGCCCTTTCCAGCCATACCTGCACACCTGTCTCCTGGCCCATCTCACCCAGGGCCGATCCAAATCCCCCGGCCCCGCAGTCGGTAACAGCCTTTACAAGACCTCTCTCGCTGGCCTCCAGAAGGGCGTCTGACGCCCTTTTTTCCTCTATGGGATTGCCTATTTGAACAGCGCTGGAATTAACGTCAATGGTCCTGTCAGTCATTTCACCGCTGGAAAAGGTGGCTCCGTGTATGCCGTCCCTTCCGGTGCGCCCTCCGATGACAACGGCCAGGTCACCGGGATCAGGACTTCCTTTACGGCAGAGATCCTCCCTCATTATTCCGTAGGCTCCCACTATTACAGAGGGTTTGGCCCTGAAGTCCTCATGAAAGTGAACCGACCCGTTATTGGTGGGGATGCCCATACGATTGCCATAGTCCCTGACCCCGGCCACAACCTTTCTTAACAGATACTTGGGGTGGAGGCACCCGGGAGGCACTTCCCCGGTGTCCAGGGTAGGTGGCGCAAAGCAGAACATATCTGTGGATACTATTACCCTGGCGCCCCTGCCGGTGCCCATTACGTCTCTAAAAACCCCTCCGCTGCCGGTCATGGCGCCGCCATAAGGCTCAATGGCCGAAGGAGAGTTATGGGTCTCCACCTTGCCGCAGATAGCCCACCCGTCGTAAAAGGCCATTACCCCCGAGTTATCCACAAAAGCAGATAGCACCAGGGGATTGGCCGAGTTCCTGGTGGCCTCCTGAAGTCTTTTTAGAAGAGGAACCTTCCTTTGTCCATTTACTACCAGGTCTGCCCTGAAGGTTTTATGGCCGCAGTGCTCAGACCAGGTCTGGGCAAGGGTTTCCACCTCGCAGTCGGTGGGGTCCCTGCCCAGCTCCATGAAATACCTCTGTATGACACGCATTTCATCTATATTAAGAAATAGTTTATCCCTGCTTAATTCAATCAGCTGGCTGTCGTCCATCTTTCTGACGGGTATGGTGACTGTGACACCTGGACGGCCTTCCATAATAAGTGTTTTTGGTTTTCTGTTCACAACCCTTTCTACTATATCGTTGACTAAGAGCTTTTGAAGCACTTTTTCAATGTTTTCACGGACAGCCCCGGGGCCATAAAAAGCGTACTCCCTGCTGGAATCGGCGGCCTGTAGCCCCTGCACCCCCAGATCCGCGGCAGATTTTAATATTGAGGCTGCCTCCGGGTTCATAACTCCCGGCTTGTAAGCCACCTCAACAACCTCTCCGTCCATCAGAATAGGTTTATTTATGCTAAATTTCTGATAAAGACTTTCTGAGAGGAGCCGGTCTGCAATAACCCTGGCGGTATTTACGTCAATTCCTTCAAAACGGTATACCTTGGCCGTCCTGACTGTGGTGATGTCCTTAATACCAAGGGTATGGCAAATATCATAAAGAAGAGCCTCTCCCACTGTGTCAGGGATATCCGGCAGGTTTACCACCCTTACCTCCTGTATTGACAATTAAAGCACCCCCGATTACTGTCATGTATAAAAAAACAATCACCGGCCCCTATAGAGCCGGAGTACACCATATATTACAGATTAAATTTTATTATATATACCTGCAAAAAACAACATTAATCAGTTATTTTATTACCTCACTACGAGTACAGGGCAGGACGCATGCCTTACCACCCTGTTGCTGATGCTCCCCATCAGGTAACCCTTTATCTCCCCCAGGCCCCTGCTTCCCATTATAACCAGGTCAAATCGGCCTTCTTTGGCCTCCCGGCATATTTCCATGGCCGGATTACCCCAGAGTACTTTTACTTCCAGGGAAACACCACTATTCTCAAAATCTTTTTTAGCCTTTTCCATTATTTCTCTGCCGGTTGCTTCCAGTTCGTCGTGAATCTGCTGGTAAGCTCCGCCAAGTCTGTCACTATATGAGTTTACATATGGAGGAAGAGCTGGTATTACGTGTAGAAACATTACTTCAGCCTTCATGGTCTTGGCCAGGTCCATGGCGTGCTCCGCGGCAAGGTTGGCCCTTATGGAACCATCCAGGGGCACCAGAACTTTTTTATACACAAGTCATCCCTCCTACTTGAATGTACCCTTTTTCACATTATACTATATGTACAATTAATTGCAATTCATTCTGTTGAAGAATTGATATTTTTTTTGTTACTACATCCACTGACCAGGCATAATAAAAAAAATAAGGTTATTCGCAGGTGCATTATACTATGAAAAGAATTCAAATCCACAAAACATCCCTGGTGGTATTATGCGGATCCGCCGGTTGCGGCAAATCAAGCTTTGCCTCACGCCATTTTAGCCCCTCCCAGGTGGTTTCATCCGACCAGTGCAGAGCCATGGTGTCCGACAGTGAGGAGGATATGTCTGCATCCCGCAAGGCCTTCCGGGTGTTCAAGCTTTTAGTAGACTCCAGGCTGTCACTGGGGAAACTTACTGTTTCAGATTCTACAGCCCTGACCCCAAAGGCCAGACGGGAGCTTGTGACTATCGGCAGAAAGCACGATTTTCAGATGGTGCTGATTATATTTGACATACCCCTTCCGGTGTGCCAGGAAAGGAACCTGTCCCGGGCCAGAAATGTCCCCCAAAGGGTGCTATTATCCCACCGGCGCCTGCTGGACAAGACACTTTCAGGCGTCCAAGGCGAGGACTTTGACAGCATACATATTATTAAAGAAGAAGACCTGGGCTCAGTTAGTGTTGAAATTGTCCCCCTGCCTGTGGAGATCCCCCTGTCAGGGCCTTTTGACATAATCGGGGATGTGCACGGCTGCTGTGATGAACTGGAAATGCTTCTCGACAGGCTTGGCTACCTGAGGGTCAATAGTAACTTCACTCACCCGGCAGGCAGGATGGCGGTATTCACCGGCGATCTGGGGGACAGGGGGCCCCGGTGCCTGGACAGCATTGAGCTGGTGCTGAACATGGTATCCTCGGGAAGCGCGCTTTACGTCCCGGGTAATCACTGCCGTAAGCTTCACGCCTATTTCCAGGGGCGCAAAATAAAAATTGGCCATGGGCTGGAAAGAACCCTGGAGGAGCTTTTTAGGGCTGAAAAATCACGAAGAGACAGCATCGCCGGCCGTTTCCTGGAGATTTATGAGAAGGCTGTGCCCTATCTTATGCTTGACCGGGGAAGGCTGGTAGTAGCCCACGCCGGCATAAAAGAAAATATGATTGGAAGGCTATCCAAAAGAATCCGCCGTTTCTGTCTCTTCGGGGACACCACTGGAGAATTTGATGCTGACGGGCTTCCGGAGCGAAGGGACTGGGCTTCCCAGTATAAGGGCAAGTCTCTGGTGGTCTACGGGCACACCCCTGTTGCCGAGGCTGAATTAAGAAACAATACCATTAATATTGACCAGGGCTGCGTGCTTGGAGGAAAACTCACCGCCCTTCGCTATCCGGAGATGGAACTGGCACAGGTGGAGGCCCTGGAGGCCTATTATGACAGAGGGGCTATGGTAAGTTTTGCTGATATGCCCTCCTCCGTTCAGGACACAGGGGAGATACATCTGTAAGATTTTAATATTCTCCGGCCTGTGGTATAATTTTACATAGTTTTGCGAGGGCCGGTGATTTATTTGGAGAGTAGAATTCCCATAGTAGAAATATACACAGATGGAGCCTGCTCAGGCAATCCAGGGCCAGGCGGATACGGAGCAATACTGAAACACGGCAGCCATGAAAAGGAAATTTCAGGTGGCTACCGCCTGACCACCAATAACCGTATGGAGCTTACAGCGGTTATAAAAAGCCTGCAGGAGCTGAAAAAACCTTGCTCAGTTACCATATACAGCGACAGCAAATACATTGTTGACGCCATGAATCTGGGCTGGGTCAGAAAGTGGATGGCCGGAGGGTGGGTTAAGGGAGACCGGTCCCCGGTCAAAAATGTTGATCTCTGGAAAAAAGTTATAGGTCTTTTACAGACTCACCAGGTGGCCTGGGTATGGGTAAAGGGACACTCAGACAATGAATTTAACACCCGCTGTGACCGGCTGGCGGTGGAGGCCAGCAAATCAGGCCTGCTTGAGACAGATGCGGCCTATGAAAATGAATCCACATGAAATTTGACTTCCCGGGTAAATATATATCCGGAGGTGATTTTATGCCCAAAAATGAATTAAACCCGGTCAGCAGGGTGATGCCGCATTCCCTTAAAGACCAGGCGGCGGTAATAAGGGAAAAGAATAAGCCCCCGGTAAGAAAAGAGGCAGACTTTCAGCTGAACTCACTGGGAGGCCCCTTGGAGGATGACTTTAATTAAAGCCTAGACTATTGAGCTCTCACCGCTGTAATGAGCTGCTTTTGCCCGCAATGTTCAAGCTTTATTTCCCCGAATCCGGCACCGGATAGCCAGTCAGTGTACTGCTGCATTGACCAGACCCCGCCTGAAGGGGTATTTATCAGCATATTTACAGCAAAGAGAGCTCCTCCGGGGCTTACTCCCCTTACAAAGTCCTGGATAGCTATACGTCCTCCCGGACTGATCACCTTGTAGGCCCTTATAAACATACTGCTATTTACCGTTTCATCAAAAATATGACATACATTTCCCAGGTAAACCAGGTCGTATGGGCCCTGGGGGAAGCTTTCCGTCATATCTCCCGGCACTAAATCTATTGTCTGATCATCTTCCAGAAGAGGCCGGGCCATCTCCACCACCTCCGGGAGGTCAAAAACCGTCACCCTTGCCCCCAGACTTGCAAATGCCCTGGCGTAGGTGAGGGGCCCGCCTCCGGCGTCCAGCACCCTGGGTTCGCTACCCAGCCCCCTAAGGCATTCAGCGGCTATAATGGGGCCGCCCTGCCTGGCGTTCCTGGCCATGGAGGCAATAAAATTTCTGGTTTCCTCGCCTTTTCTCTCACGTTTTACAGGCTTCCCGGTCGTTATTACCTCTGGAAGGTCCATCCATCTCCGGCAAAGATCATAGCCGTGCATAAAAGAAAAGCCTGTATATCTTGGGCTGTCCTGGCTGTACAGCATTTCTGCCACCCCCGGCTCAATTCCCACCCCGGCGCCCTCTCTGACCAGATACCCGGCCTCGATAAGGGCTTCAAGTACTGTCCATAGGCTCCTTTTATCCGATCCGGTAGTGTCTGCCAGGTCCTCCAGTGTCAGGTGGCCTGTTTTTAACGCCTCAAATATGCCCGCCCGGTACGCTCCACCCAGCAGAAGCAGTTCCCAGATACTATGGATATCGAAATTAAAGTTACCTGTTTTAACCATCTTCACCGATCCTTCCTTCCCTGATATTTAAGGCTAATAATTTAAATATTCCTCAGAGCTGTGAAATATAGCCACTTATTTCAAAAGGCTTTTCAGCTAAAGATATTAACAATATTTTTAATGGAGGTAATAACATATGAAAGCCATAAAACCCTTTCAGTTTTCCCAGGAAATTCATGGTGTAAGCGTCAAGCCCATGACAGAAAGCGGCAGGGAGGTGAAAATAAGATACAAGGGACTTCTTGCTGAATCCGGCGCCTCAGGCGTACTAATGCATTTCGGTTTCGGTGAGCAGGAGGGCTGGAAAAAAGTTGACAGCAAGCAAATGGAAAAAACCTTTGATGGCTGGGAAGCAATTGTAGCAATGGAGGATAGCCAGCTTAACTTCTGCTTCAGAGACATTGCCCAGAACTGGGACAACAATAATGGGCTAAACTGGATATATAGGATATCTTGAGCTATCTGGTAGTACCTGTTGGTCGGAGGGGCTAATGGGCATTACCTTTCGGTCGGAGGTGCTAATGGGTAGTACCTCTGGTCGGAGACCCTCGGGTAATATATCCCCAGTTTCTCCGACCAATTGGGCATGCTTCTTCGGTTCCTCCGACCATCCTGAAAAGCACCCTTGGCCCTCCGACCAACCGGAAATGCATCTTCGGCCCCTCCGACCATCCGGAAATGCATCTTCGGCTTCGTCGTCTTATTTCCGTCTTCCGGGAAAGAGAACTCTTCTCAGATAGCTGTGGAAATACCACTCCCCGCCTGCCAATAAGGCCAGCACTATTATGTAGGCATAGACCGGTACCTTTAAATCAAAAAGATAGGTGAATTCCACCAATACTACTGCAGATATTAACACATCCACCACTATGGCAATAATGTTCCCGTATCTTGGATAAACAACCAGATCAGCCGTCAGAAACGAGGCTAGAGCAGCTGCTGCCGCAAAGAATAAAGAGTAGGATGTTTCAATCCCTCCCAAAATAGGCAGCACCAGTCCCATCACAGGGGCGTAAAGTAAAAATTTTGTCAGGAAAACATTAAAATATTTTTTCTTAATTGCCCTTCACTCCCTCCAGCCAGGTAATGGCCATTTCTTTTTGGTCATCCAGGCAGGCAATCATTTTTTTGGCCAGCTCCACTCCCAGAACCCACAAAGCTGCAGTGGTAAGGT
Organism: Peptococcaceae bacterium BICA1-7; assembly: GCA_000802095.1. Lineage (GTDB taxonomy): Bacteria > Bacillota > Desulfotomaculia > Desulfotomaculales > Desulfocucumaceae > BRHc4a. The sequence goes on from JUEB01000026.1 coordinate 226,996, forward strand.
GGGAGGCAGACACAGAGTCATATAATATGCTGCTTCTGGCCTTAAACTCATCATCGCCTTCCCACAGCACTACAGCAAGAGGCAGCTTTGGAAGGGCCGGTATGTAATAAGAATAATCCCCCAGTTCAATAGGTCTGCCTCCGTACTTTTCTGCGGCCTCTGAAAACTTTTCGGGACAGTCTCCGAACATTTCGGCCAGAGGACCTGTAGCGTCGGTTTGCAGAGGAACATAGTGGTGAGCCCCATCAGGCAGTTCCAGAAAGGAAATCCAGGTCCCTCTGGGTGGCAGTCCGGAGGCCTCACAGAGATACTGCACTATAATAGTCCTGTCATTAAAAGGAACCTCTCCTTCAGGATGATCAGCCCTCCAAACCTTGCCTGCCAGGTCTACCCGGTAACTGTTTCCCAGGTATATAATTTCAAAATTTTTATTATGGCTGTCATATGCTGCCCCGGACCTTGCGGCAGCATCCACCGGGTCTATCCGTGCGAATCTTTTTAAAGCTTCCTGATATGCGTTGAGTGGATTACACATTTCCCCTCCCTGCCGGACATAAACGGTCTGCCGGCTTCATCTGTTAATAAAATAGAGTACTATGGCGGTAACTATAACCACGGTAAACAATACCATGGAAAGGCCCCCAAAACTGGTCATGGCGCTGAGCCTTATTCCCTCACTTTCCGATCTTTCCCGGAGGCTTTGATATATATTTAGCCTGCCTACAACATCCATAACCATGCTGTCAACCAGGTCCGGGTCTCCTTTCTTTTCCAGAAGGCTGTCCACTGTTTTTCTGATAACATCCTCACGGCAGCTTTCTTCTGACCCCGAACAATACTGTGAAATAAATTGCTTTATTTCTTTTTCCCGGGGCTTTATTTCCTGGAAAAAAATTTTCCTTTCAACTCTGTCCAGCTTTTTTATATTTTTCGCCAGGAGGCTTTCCGCTCTGCCGATTTCCAGGCTTGCGGCCACCAGGGTTGCCATTTCTCTTGACATTTTAGGGAATAATACCTCCAGTATCCATATGTTTTTCTTTTGGTTTCTCCATATTGCACTTAAAATCCTGTTGCCTGAGTTTGAATAAAATACATTTAAGCATATAGTTTTTTCTAAATAATGGTTATTATAATGACATCAGCCATAAATATATTATAACCCTATCCAGTATTTGACCGTTTTGATTTTTAAGCATTTAGAGGAAATATGCGAAAGGAGTCGAAAAAGTTGTTAGCAGGCGTAGTGCCGGAGGTAAGCGAAGTGAATGTATATGCGCTAGTTGGTCCCAGCGGGACAGGCAAGAGCCACAGGGCTATTATGGTGGCTCACCAGACCGGGTCCGATATTATAATAGATGATGGCCTGATCATAAAAGGTGACCAGATACTGGTGGGACATACCGCCAAAAAGCAGCCCACCCGGATAGGAGCTATCAAGGCTGCACTTTTTCTCGACCCTGTTCTTGCTGGCTTGGCAAAAAATACTATACACACCAATAATCCAAAAGGTGTGCTCATTCTTGGCACCTCGCTGGAAATGGTGCAGAGAATTGCCTTGACTCTGGATCTCCCTGAAATTACACGGGTCATAGATATTAACGAGGTAGCCAGCCCTGAGGATATAAAAAAGGCCCGTATAAACCGGACCCGCTTCTCCAGGCATGTTATTCCGGCCCCTACCATGGAGGTAAGAAAAAGCTTTCCCGGAACCCTCATAGAGCCACTTAAAGTGTTAATAAAAAAAGACCGTGACAAATTTTACCAGGCCAGAACATGGATGGAGCAGGCAGTGGTAAGGCCTACATTTACCTTTTACGGTAGGCTGACCATATCAGAGGGCGCTATTACATCCATAGTATCAATTACCGCCGGCAAGGTCTCAGGGGTTAAAAATCCAGGGCGGATTCATGTCCTGCAGACAGAGGAAGACGGCATAGTTATTGAAATATTACCGGTGCTCTATTATTCAACCTATCTTCCCGGAGTCTCCAAAAAAATACAGACAGTAGTCAAGGAAAGGGTTGAGTACATGACCGGAATTTCTATAAAGGCAGTAAATGTTGTGGTTAAAGATATAGCATTAAAAATTGAAAGATAATAAACCTCCTGCCGGGGTGAGAGATTTAATAAAAGAAGAGACCGAGATTGATTCGGCCTCTTCTATTTATGTTTGCTTCGTGGACATCCACCGATCGGGGACATTACACCGATCGGGGACATTCCTGTCCCCAAAGGAATACCCCATCTTCAGCAGGTGTGTCCCCATTCATTAATTAAGAAATACTCAAACTTCAGCAGGTGTGTCTCCATTACTTATTCCTTTTTGCAAACACATGGTTGCCTATGCGGACAACCACGGGAAGCGATTTTATCCACTGGTCGGTAGCGGTCTCGGGATTGTAAAAGTAAAGTGCCCCGCTTGTGGGGTCCTGTCCGGCTATGGCCTGTATGGCAGCGTATATGGCAGTATCGTCCGGGCTAAGATTTATGCTGCCGTCCTGAACAGGTGTGAACTGGTATGTGCCTTTTCTGTTCTGCATTACCACTCCGCTGACCGTCCTGGGAAACTCACCGCTCTTCATCCTGTTTACTATAACAGCGCCAACAGCAACCTGGCCGGCAAATGGCTCCCCCCTGGCCTCAGCGTGAATAGCCCTGGACAGAAGCAGCACATCCTCCCTCGAAAAACCCCTTGACAGAGCCATTTCATAGTCAGGCTCCCGGCCTGGTATTAGCAGCACCTGCCCCGGGTGTATAACAGTATTGGAAATTCTGTTGGCTTTTAGTATTGTCTCTACATGAGATCCTGTTGAATCCGCAATTTCACTGAGTGTATCTCCTTCTTGCACTGTATAGTATACAATATCAGTTGTCTGGCCTGTGCTTTCCACCTTTTCCTCCCCGGATGCCGCTCCCATAACGCAAATCAAAAGAACAGACAGCAGGCCAATCACGGAAGCAGCCCTGGTAAAGCTGGTACTCATACTTCCTCCTTTCTCCCAATCTATAGTTTTAACGGATTGGAAGCGCTTATGCATACCATAATTTACCATAACAGCTGCTAAATGATTCAAAAAAATTGTCTTTTTGCTGCGTACCTTATGGCGCAGGCATTGCCTGCCTTCTGACTGCACTTTGCGGCTGCCGTTAATTAACAGGCCTGTCATAAAATTGTTCATGCTGAAGAGCCTACATTGCTGATGTCGTAATATTTGTTATGATTCTTCCCTGAAATTTAAAAAAGGACCCTGTGTCAGATATTTTCCGACTTGATCCTTTTGGCAGGTTAACATATTTGTAAACATTGCGTTAACGGGTTTTGACGCAGGAGGGGGCGGTTAATCACCGCCCCCTATCCCGATCTTTATTTTTGTCAGATTATTTCTCCCAGCTGAATTGGCCTTACTGGAGATCGAGAGGTGGCCGTCTCTATACTATCAGCCTGGTTCCCGGATTCATGGGCCAGAACTTTCTTTACCAGAGACTGGCAAACCCTCCCCTGGCACATGCCCATGCAGGCCCGGGTCCTTTTTTTTATGCCGCTGACGGTTGAGGCGCCATCTTTTACCGCCTTTTTTATTTCATCGAGGGTTACCTCCTCGCAGCGGCAGACTATTAATTTGTCATCAGGCATAATTACCTCCCGCGCTATTAATTTTCCACCGGTCCCACAGAGCGGCCAGCTCTTTCCGGGCTCCGTCAGCGCCCGGGTAAAATTTTAAGGGAGATTCTTCCCTGGCCTGACCTACCATTTCCACAGCCCGATCAAGCTCATGCCTATTGCCTTTTCCCAGCCGCCCAAGAAACGCCGCTATGGATACTCCGGCCAGATGTCCCTGGGCTATGGCCACAGGAGCGCCCTCTATTCCGGTAACGCTTCCCGCCAAAAAAACCCCCTTTGACTGTGTCTGGAGCAGAGGGCCGTGCAGAGGCACCATTCCGCCAAGGCCCGGCATGCTTACCAGCGGGCATCCGGCAGCAGCTATCAGATCGGTAAGGGGATAAAGCCCCCCCGAAAGACATACTGCGTCTGCCTCTATCCGGCAGTCTTCCTGCTCAATTTTACCGTCGTGAGAAATCCGGGCGGTGAGCACAGAGTCTACCTGTTCTTCCCCTTCCACCCTGATCACTGCTTTTCTGAGATGCAGCGGTATCCCCCATATATTTGCCGGCGCCAGAGAACACAGCCTTGCCCCAACCTCCCGATAGCTGCCGCCAAATAATTTTCCGGCCATTTTAAGAAAAGTGCCTGGCGCCATGTCTGCAGACCTGGAGAGTTCGCCAATAACCCATTGGGGAAGGCCACTACTGCCGGCCAGTATCCCAGGTGGAGGAAGAAATATACCTACTACTTCAACTCCGGCTTTTTTAAGCTCTCCAGCCACTGTTATGGAAAGAGGGTCAATGCCCGCCATAACCACCTTACGGCCTGGCAGAACACCGTGGACATTGGCAAATACCTGGGCCGCACCGGCCGACATGACTCCGGGGATGGTCCAGCCCTCCACCGGCATGGCCCTTTCGGCTGCGCCGGTGGCAATAAGCACAGCTTTGGCAGCTATTTTCTGACAAGGCCCCCCGGATATAAAAACTCCACTGCCCGGCGCTATTTCCCATACCGATACTCCGGTGAGTATCGTGGCCCCGGCCTTTTTTACATCCCCGGACAGCTTTTCAGCTATGGCCTTTCCATCCCATAGTCTCTGGCCAGGGGGTTTTTTGGGGTTTTCATACAGCTGTCCGGCAAGCCTTCCCCCGGCCCTGAAATATTCATCCAGCACCACTACTCCTAAACCCCTGCGGGCCAGGTATAATGCAGCGCTAAGCCCTGCCGGACCGGCCCCCACAATGGCCACATCAGTTTTCATTTGAGGTTACCTCCCCGGCCCTTTCCGACATGACCTCCATGCCTTCCTTCAGAGGGGTCAGACAGGCCCTCACCCCTGGAACCCCATCCACGGTAACCCTGCACTCATAGCAGTGCCCTATGCCGCAGTATATTCCCCTGGGCTTTCCGGATTTTTCATGATGCCGCAGAGTTCTGACTCCATTGGCCAGCAGCGCGGCGGCGATGGGCTCTCCAGCCAGGCCCTGATAGCTCAGCCCGTTAAAGGTGAAGGTTATCTGATCACCCTCCCTGCCCTTTTCTCTATCTTTTCCTTTTATGCGCAGCATTGAAGTTCCCCCATTGACTTTTGTTATAACAGCTTTAATTATAGTCGCTAATAATAGCTATCTAGCCTCTGCACCGGCGGTCATTCTGTCAATCTCCTGAAGCTGATAGCGTGTAAAAAGTGATACCAAAATGGCCAGTGCCGCCGCCAGCGGAATTCCCCAGAGAATCCCGTACATTATGGAAACAATGGCGCCCACCACCAGGGCCACCCGCGCGCCCCAGGGTGTAAGCCGGCTGTTGTGCCCGGCCCCGGTTTCAAAGGACTTGCTATAATCACGCTTCCATAGCATTCCTACCAGCAGAACCGGTACAACGCTTCCACCGGCCATTGTATAGGCCTTTGAAAACAAACTGATAATACTGGGAGAGTACATGGCCGCCAGGGCGCCAAAAATACCGACCAGTATAGTGGTTCCCTTGGCCAATTTAAGAAGGCTTTGGTCGGGCATTTTTTCATTAAAGGGCCGGACAAGGTCATTAACCAGTATAACAGCAGCCGAATTCAGGTTGGAGGCTGCGCTGGATATGGCTGCGGCCAGTATAAGGGTAAAAACTATAGCCGTAATAGCCAGGGGGACCTGGTTGGTCATCAGCCAGGGCATGGCCATATTGGGATCTAATGTGGGATTTAAAGTTCTGGTAACCATCCCCACCAGCACAGTAAGGCTTACTGTAACCACTGCAAAGGTACCGGCCACCAGCATCCCGTTACGGGCAGTACGGCCGTCTTTGGAGGCAAAGCAGCGCTGCCAGTACACCTGGGCGGCCAGAATGCCAAAACACCCGGTAACAAAGGAGGTCAGTGCCTTGGAGTCAAATGTGAACTGTGTCAGGTTGGCGGCCCCCGCCTGCACCAGTCTTGCGTTTAGCTCGGTCAGGCTGTAATTGACCGGGGCAAAGGCGGCCAGGTAAAACACCACGCCAAAAACAGCGATCATAATTCCCTGGAAAAACTCGGTCCAGACTACCCCGTGCATACCGCCAATATAAGTATAAAGTATAAATATTGCTGAGAAGAATAGTATAATTAAGGTGGGGTCGGCCCCGGTAAACTGTTGGAAAACATAGCCCAGGCCTTTGCCCTGGCCTCCAATCCAGGCCGTCATGATGCAAACTGTCAATAAGCCTACTATAGCCCTGGATATTTTATCCCTGAAGAAAAGGTCGTCCATCATTTCTGCAATGGTGCGATAAATAAATTTCCCTGCAAAACCGGCAAACAGCAGGGCAAAAATAATTTTTGAACCCTGTTCGCCCAGCACAAAATAAATCTGGGAATAGCCGATCTTAAAGCCGTTTGTAGCATGTCCCATAAAGTTGCCGGCCCCCATGATGGTGGACATATCGGTAAACATAACCAGGATAAAGGGCAGGGTCCCGCCGGCGATGGCATAGCTTGTGAAGCTCTCACTGGCCTGGTCCTTGACCCGCCAGGCAATATACAGGAAAATTAGGCAGAATACTACGGTAATCGCCCAGGTAATGTAGAATAACAATATTTCATCCCCTTTCAGTATTATCAATTAAATTCCATAAACCTTTTTTTTACCCCCTTCCCACGTATTATTAAGGTCTTCGTTGACCAGCCATTTCATTTTAAAGATTAAATACCACCAGCCTTTGCTCGGTCATCTCCTCTATGGCGTAGCGGGGGCCCTCCCTGCCAACTCCACTTTCCTTGGCTCCTCCGAAGGGCATCAGGTCAACCCTGTAGCAGCTGTTTTCATTGACCATCACTCCTCCAACCCTTATATTTTTAACTGCATACCAGGCCAGATTCAAATCCCTGGTGAACACCCCGGCCTGAAGTCCGTACCGGCTGTCATTCACCAGGCTCACTGCCTCCTTAAGGTCCTGGTACCTGAAAATACTCACCACCGGGGCAAATACCTCCTCGCAGACCACCGGGTGCCGGTCAGGAACATTTTCCAGTACCGTGGGCTCCAATATGGAACCTTTCATTTTCCCCCCTGAGATTATCACTGCGCCCTCCTTTTCAGCAGAGTGCACCATCTCCCAGGCCTTGCGCGCAGCCCGGGCTGAAATCATCGGGCCCACATCGGTGGCTGCATCCAGGGGATCTCCTGTTTTTAGACCACTTATGTTTGCCAGTAGTTTTTCCCTGAATTCCTTGTATACACTTGTATGGATGTATATCCTCTGCACACTGTCGCAGTTCTGCCCGGCATAGGAAAAGGCCCCGTCAACACAGCTGGCCGCTGCCGAATCCAGGTCGGCGTCACTGTGCACTATTACAGCGCAGTTTGATCCCAGCTCAAAGGAGGCCCTTCTTATGCCTATTGTTTTTCTTATCTCTCGGCCTACCTCAAGACTCCCGGTAAATGTATAAAAATCTATCCTCTGGTCCTTTAATAGAGCGTCGCCCACTGTCCTGCCAGGTCCCGGAACAAGGTTTAAAAAGCCGCCGGGCACCCCTGCCTCCTCCAGCAGCCGGGCCAGGTAGACAGCTGTAATAGGTGTGGCGCTGGACGGCTTCCAGACTACCGTGTTTCCCGCCGCCAGGGCCGGGGCTATTTTATGGCAGACCAGATTTAGCGGGTAATTAAAAGGGGTAATGGCGCAGACCACCCCCAGGGGAAACCTCATGGTAAAGCCAAGCCTGTTGGAGGCCCCCGGCGCTGCAGCCACAGGAATTTCATGCCCGGCTATTCTCCTGGCCTCCTCGGCCGACACCTTAAGTGTCTCCACCGCCCTTAATACCTCCCCCCGGGCATTGCGCAAGGGCTTCCCGGCCTCACCGGCAATAATGGGGGAAAATTGGTCAGCCCTTTCCTCCAACAGCTGCGCTGCCCTGCTGAGCCACTCAGCCCTCTCCCACGGAGATGGAATTGGACCGTCAGCTGCTTCCCTGGCCGCTTTAAGCGCCTCTTCCAGGGTCTGCCCATCGGCCTGGCAGACCATCCCCATTGTTTTTCCGCTGTATTTGTTAATTACATTTAGTGCTTTGCCGGTGACGGCCCAACGCCCCCCGATAAGTATTCCATATTCATTTCCGTCTGTTTTTTGAGCCATTGGCTGCATAGGTCTTCTCCCCTTTTAAGTGATTGATTTTCATGATGTGTACAAATCTTCAAACCTTTCCGGATTAAATGGGAAAAGGTCCCAGTCAACCTGATCTCCTGCTATAACATCGGCCATTATATTCCCGGTAATAGGGCCCAGGGCTACTCCGTCACCCTCATGTCCGGCTGCCATGTACATTCCCGGTCTTCCTTCCACCTGTCCCAGAAGGGGCAGTCCGTCCGGGGTATAGGGCCTTAAGCCCGCAAAGCTCCTTATTATCCGAACATTTTTTAAGGACGGGAAAAGCCTCACGGCATTAGCGGCGATAGCCTTAATGGCCTCGCTGCTGGTGCTGCGCTCATAGCCTGCAAATTCCCTTGTTCCTCCGATTAGCAAATTTCCGTTTTTGGTCTGGCCAAGTGAAAGCCCCAGTCCAAGCTTTTTTTCACTCTGGCCTGCCTTTTCGGCCAGCTTGGGGTTGTGTTTGCAGGCAATGTAGCTGCCGCTGAGAACATTCCCGTTGATCAGAGGGGCAATCCTTTCAGATACAAGAATCTGCCCTTTCCTTGGTATTATGGGTATTTTAAGCCCCGCTGTTTTGCCCAGCTCAGGGGACCATACCCCGGCTGCCACCAAAACCCTGTCAGCCCTTATGGGGCCCGCAGCAGTATTTACTCCGGTCACCCTGTTTTTCTCCATAATAAAACTGTCAACCCTGGTATTAAGAACTATTTTCGCGCCTTTAGCCCTGGCCGCCCGGGTCATGGCCAGGCAAACCGCCATGGGATTGACATCGGCGTCCCCGTCCCACCAGGTGGCCCCTATTATATGTGGAGCTACCGCAGGCTGTATGGCTATGGCCTCCTTCCGGCTGATCAGCTGGACATCAATACCGGATGCCCTCTGCCGGTCCACAATGCGCTCCATAACCTTCATTTCCTCTTCACGTTCAATAACTATCATGCCGCCCTTTTTGTTGTACTCCAGCGTTTCCCCCAGCTCATCCTCAAGTCTTTCATATATTCCTGCGCTGGCCAGGGCCATTTTTAATAGAGGCCCGGGGTTTTTGGACTGGATCATGATTGCCCGGTCACAGGCCCCCGAGGTTCCCCCGGCAATGTCGCCGGCCTCCAAAAGCACGACCTTGACACCCTTTCTGGCAAGGAAATAGGCGGTGGAAGTTCCCACTATCCCCCCACCTACTATAATTACATCCGGCGATTTAGCATTCACCTGAGCTACCTCCACATTGCTAGTATTAAATATTAACCTTCCCGGAGTCCGGTATTTCAACATAGAGACCAGCCAACCAGATAAGGCCTACGGATTTTTACAAATAACATGCTGTTTAAGCCTTGCCTGCTTCTCTCGCTTATACCGCTGACATAGCGCTCCTCATATATGCCTGTTACAATGGTCAATGTACTAATTGAATTAAAGCTCCCACCGCTTTAAAGATCATATACTGCTGTATACCATTTTTATCAGGCTGTTCAGGTGAAATACAGGAAGTCCTGCCGCCCGTCGTATACAGTCTTCATAAGGAGGCAGGTTGGTGCACTCCAGCACCACCGCGCCGATATCTCCTTGCCCGGCAAACCTCGACGCCACTTCACCGACCTCTCTTTGCAGCCTGCTGTAATCAGCCTTTGGGCTATTTCCCACAAAGACCCTGTAAAATTCCTCCTGGGCCTCCATTCCGTGTACCACCAGGGGAATATTACCGGCTCCCGCCTCTTTAAAGTGATCCCCGGTCAGGCGGCCGGCATCGGCTGTAAGTATGCCTACTTTTTTCTCTTTGCCAAGCATGCTGTATATTAATGGCACCTGTATAAGACTGGAAGATATAAACGGCACTCCAACCTCTTTGGCTATAAGCCCCTGAAAAAGAGCCAGAAACCCGCAGCTGGTGGTGATCAGCCTGGCCCCATCATTCTCCAGCCTTTGGGCTGCCCTTATAAAGGGAATTATCAGATCCCTGTCTGCGTCCCAGACAACTCTTTTGGGAATGGCTCCCTTTACAACCTCATAGCTTACCGGAAAATCAAAGGTGTCCTTATTTCCTATATCACCGGGGAAACGCGGGAAAATAGTATCCAGCATTATAACACCCAGCAAAGTATTCATCTCCCCACTCAGTGCTTTTATAATGACTTAAAACTGTCCAATAGTCCTAGCTCCCGGTACCTTAACAGACAGGCCCCGATTATCTCCTTTGTCCTGACATCGGTCTCCTTCAGAGGCAGCCTGTGTCCGCCCAACCCGGCCCCCAGCTGATTCAGCATCTCTTTTACCGGAATGGGGTTTGAAGTTACAAACAGTGTTTCAAATAGACCTGACAGCCTTATGTTCAGGGATGCCGCAGCTTTATTATCCCCTTCAAGGAATTGCCGGATCATTTTTTTCAGTGCCCCCCCGGCCAGGTGACCGGCCACACTGACCACGCCGGAGGCCCCCACTGCCATCATGGGCAGGGTAAGGGCGTCATCTCCGCTGTATACCTCAAAATCTGCAGGAACAGCCGCCAGAAGCTTTACCGTCTGGCCAACGCTTCCTCCCGCATCCTTTATGGCTACAATATTGGGTATTTCCGAAAGCCTGGCCACAGTATCCGGGTCTATGCTGCAGGAAGTTCTCCCGGGTACGTTATAAAGCATTACAGGAAGCCCGCTGCCTGCTGCAATTGCCTTAAAATGCTCATACAGTCCCTCCTGGGTGGGCCTGTTATAGTAGGGCGCTACCAATAGCAGCCCGTCAGCACCGGCCTTTTCGGCCTCAGCGCTCAATTTAACCGACTCAGCTGTAAAATTTGATCCGGTGCCCGCTATTACTGCTCCCTGGTTACCAACACACTCTTTAACAGTTTTTATAAGCCGTATTTTTTCTTCGGCGTACAGAGTGGCTGATTCTCCTGTGGTTCCGGCTACAACCAGGGCATCACTGCCATTGTTAAGTATTTCCACGGCCAGTGTCCCGGCCCTGGCATAGTTTACCGACCCGTCATCGTTGAAGGGAGTTATCATAGCTGTAATCAGTCTTCCCCATTGATGCATATAAGCACCTCCATCCTGATCTTTATTTATGCATAATCCATACCTGCAATAGAAAACGCCGGACAGGCCCTTCTGCCGGCGTCACACAAAACTTAAATTATTGTTTGTTTCTAAATTATTAGAATAATATTGGCTTATATTTGATAATTTTCGTTGTTTTCTAATAACTTTTGCATTTCCAGTATTCTAGAAATATTTCTAAAATACTGGAAAGCATTATTCCACTTTACTCTATCCGGTGTTTTTTAATTTTGTTATACAGCGTGGCCAGGGATATGCCCAGTGCTTTACTGGCCCTTCTTTTTCCTTCCACCGTGCGCCCGTAATAGTCCAGAGCCCTTCTGACGACCTGCCCCTCGGCCTCCTCAAGAGTGCAAACCGCCGCTGTGGCCCCTGATAAACCTTTTTTTATAAAAGGCTCCAGGTGCAGCGTAACGCTTTCCAGTGTTATAAACTCTCCTTCCTCGTAATATACCACCCTTTCCAGCAGATTTTCAATTTCCCTGACATTGCCGGGCCAGGAGTACTCACTAAGAAATTTAAGGGCATCTTTTTGAATACCTTTTTTTGTAAGCCCCACCCGGGAGGTTATTTTCTTAAGCAGGTGTTTTACCAGCACCGGCACATCCTCCGGCCGCTCACGAAGCGGGGGTATAACAATGTGCAGCACGTGCAAACGGTAAAAAAGGTCCTCCCTGAACTCGCCAATAGAAATCATTTCCCGGAGGTTCCTGTTGGTGGCTGCAATCACCCGTACATTAGCAGCCATTGTTTTGGTTCCCCCCACCCTCTCAAACACTTTGCTCTGCAATACCCTGAGTAGCTTGGCCTGCATCTCGTGCTTCAGCTCACCTATTTCATCAAGAAACAGAGTGCCTCCCTCAGCCATCTCATAACGTCCAGGCTTGCGCCTGTCCGCCCCGGTAAAGGCCCCCTTCTCATGGCCGAAAAGCTCGCTCTCCAGCAGGTTTTCCGGAATTGCAGCGCAGTTTACCTCTATAAAGGGCATATTTGACCTGCTGCTGGCATGGTGAATGGCGTGGGCAAACAGCTCCTTGCCGGTGCCGCTTTCTCCCTGAATAAGCACTGTAGAATCCGAAAGGGCAATCTTCCGGGCCTTTTCTTTCAGGGCCAGCATGCTGTCAGATACACTGATTATATCGTTAAATACTAATTTTTGTTTCTGGTACTGCTCCAGGCGGCTGCTGAGGCTGGCGATTATCTCATTGGACTGCTTAAGCTCCCTGGAAAGTTTGATTATATCGCTGATATCTCTGAATACCACCACCGCTCCCAGTAAATCTTCACCGTCAAAGACAGGTGAAGCGTTGGACACCACCTCTGTCTTTGAATTTACAGCCGTATTGCGGAGCCCGAATACCGGCTTTTTTGTTTCCAGAGCCCTGGCCAGTGCGCCGTCCCTGGACATTGTGAATACGTTGGTGCCGATCCTTTCCTTTGCCTCAATGCCGGTTATCCTGGTATAGGCAGGATTTACATAACGTAACTCTCCGTCCCTGTTGGCATACTGTATGCCCTCCTGTACATTGTTCATTATAATCTTCATTAATTCCATATCCCTGAACAGCTGCATCAATTCCCTGTGGTTTTCCATCAGTGTAAAAAAATCATCTACCATTCCGGAGCCTAACACAATAACACCAAAAGGAGTATAACTGTTGGCTTTTTCCACCGCAAACCCGTTCTCATCGTCCTCTACTATAAATTGCAGCCCTTTCAGGGCCAGAAGTTCATCAATGCTATTAAAAACCGGAGCTCCCTCGTATTTGGCAGTGGCGCTCTCCTGACGTTTTTCAGACAGGTCCACCACCCCGGCCAGGGTAAGGAATTTATAACGCCCAATCATGTATGAGAGATCTCTAAGCCTTTCCCCCCTGCATACCAAACCAACTTTTAACGAAGGCATCTTTTTCACCTGCCTGATATAGAACTTCGGCATATTTTTCAAAAAAGGAATATGGAAAGTCAACCTAAAAGAATTAACTCCTGATTACAAAGCAGGAGCTATTTTAAAATATTATATGTTTTAAAGAATTTTTAAGCCTGCAATAGCAAAGCGTTTATTATGGCAGCCGCCACCGTGCTGCCGCCCCTGGTGCCGGGCATGGTTATGTGGCATATTCCCGCCTCCCTCAGCGCTTCCTTGGATTCGGCCGCCCCCACAAAGCCCACCGGAGTTCCCACTACCAGTGCCGGGAAGGCCTCACCTTCTCTGATCATCTTTAATATCTCAAAAAGCGCGGTAGGGGCATTGCCCACGGCAATTATACCGCCCCCGGCCAGGGGCGCCCCTTTCCTCATGGCCACCATGGCCCTTGTCTGACCGGTATTTTTGGCCTCATCGATTACTTCGGGGTCGCTTATAAAGCAGTGGGCTCTTACCCCGAAGCTGTTCATGCGGCTAGCTATAAGTCCGGTTTTGAGCATGTTTACATCGGTAAGTACAGACTTACCCCTCTTTATAGCCTCCAGTCCGGCCTCAATAGCCCCCGGTGATATTTTGACCAGATCAATGCACCCCAGGTCACCAGTGGTATGTATAACCCTTTTAACGATCTCTTTTTCTTTAAAATCCATATCTTTAAGCCGGGGAAGGCTCTCTTCTATTATAGACATGCTTTTTTTCTCTATTTCCCTTGGGTCAACAATTATATTCAAGGCTTTAGACTACCTCCCCGATTCTGTCCATAACTATCTCGGCCAGCTTATTATCCGCCCCTATATTCCTGGTCATGGCTATTTCCACTCCGGGGTACTTCTTCCTCTCCTCCTCCAATATCTCCGGTATATCCTCCTTCATATGCAGTCCCATGTATAGAAATATGGGCGCCACAATAATCCTTTCCATTCCCGCCGACACTGTTTCAGCCAGGGCCGCAGGCAGGTCGGGCTGGTTGAACTGGAGGGCGGCCCCCGTTACAAAGTCATAATTGCTCTTAATTTTGATCATTTCCAGCAATTCCTGCACGGTTACCTGAGCCTCGGGAGACCGGCTGCCGTGGCTAAGTAAAATTATTCCGGTTTTCATATTGCACCTCACCTGTATTAGTCATTTATGTAGCCAATTGCCAGACTGACGGCCTGTTCAACGGTGCAAACCGCTCCTTCAGGCTCCGGAGGCCTTTTTACCACTATTAAAAGCACTCCTGTTTTTTCCGCCGCCCTGGCCTTTTCCAGGAACCCTCCGGCAGATCCGCTTTCCTTGGTAACCATTACGTCAGCCCGGCAGTGCCTGATCAGAGCTATATTCATTTCCTCACTGAAGGGACCCTGCATGGCCACAATATCATTGGGCGCAACCCCCAGGCTGATCAGCATCTCTATTATACCAGGGTCAGGTATCACCCTGAATATAATCCTTTTACCACTTCCAAGCGCGCCTTTTGTGAAAATGCCTGCGGTTTTGCTCCCTGTGGCCGCAATTATTGTATTTCCAGCCGCACAGGCCCTGGCCGCCGCCTCTTCGTAACTGTCCACAGTTTCAATCAGCGGGCTGGGGGGAATATCCTCCCGGGGCCTTGAGTACCTTATATAGGGGATACCGGATTCTTCGCAGGCAGCCGCAGCGTTTTGGCTTACCAGTTCGGCGTAAGGGTGAGATGAGTCCACCAGAGCCTTTATGCTTTTTTTATCTAACAGCTCCCTTAGCTGCTCACGATCAAGCCTTCCCTGGACCACCTCAATACCGCTTCCTGCAGCCAGCCCGGCCCCATGGCCGGTGGCCGTGCTGACCAGCACCGGCGCTCCCCTGTTAACAAGCTCCGCTGCTATAGCCCGGGAGTCTGAGGTGCCGCCGATAACCAGGATCATATATGGTAGCCCCTGGGCGTAACCATAAAGTCACCCAGTTTTTTTGTGGAACTGTTCCCCACTATAACTGTAGAGAGCATGTCTATTTTATATTTAAGCATATTTTCCAGGTCGGTTATAAACACTTCCTCATCCTCACGGTCCGCATTGCGCACAATGCCCACCGGTGTAGCGGGAGGTTTGTGCTCCAGCATTATTTCCCTGGCTCTGGAGATCTGATCAATCCTACGGTGGCTGGCAGGGTTATACAGCACCACCACAAAATCGCCCCCGGCGGCGGCCCTGAGCCGTTTTTCAATGGTATCCCACGGGGTTAGCAGATCACTCAGGCTTATAACAGTAAAATCGTGCATCAGGGGGGCTCCCAGCCTGGCCGCAGAGGCGGTGGCCGAGGTGATGCCCGGTATTATCTCTATATCAATCTTTCCGGTCAGCCCTTCCCGGTCGGCCATCTCCAGAACCAGCCCGGCCATTCCGTAAACCCCCGGGTCGCCGCTGGAAACAAAGGCCACATCATGCCCTGAAGAGGCCTTATCTAAAGCGGCAGCGCTTCTTTCAATCTCTCTGGTCATGCCGTTCTTTATTACTTCCTTGCCCTCCACCAGATCTCCCAGCAGATCAATATATGTCTTATAACCAACTATTACATCGGCTTTTCTCAGGGACTCCAGAGCCCTGGGGCTCATCAGGTCCGGTGATCCCGGCCCTATTCCCACCACCCGTATTTTTCCTCGGCCAGCGCCACCGTTACTCCCGGCCCCTTTATTTTCCCGGCCAGCAGTATTCCTTTCCGGCACGCCAGCATTGCCGCCGGCTCGCATACTCCACCCACTCCCATCTTGCCAGTCACGTATTCTGATTTCTTAAGTCCAAAATCTTCAATGGCCCTATTTATATCCTTAATTTTAAAGGACAGCAGTGGAACCTTAAGCTCTTCTGCCGCCTCCACAATTCCTTTTTCGAAGGACTTCTGCTCAATGGTGGCCATGGCCTTGAGGCATAGCGAGCTTCTTCCGGACGCAGCCAGGGCTCCCGTTATTTCCGCTATTACAGCAGATCGCTCAATGCCCTTTTTGGATCCCACCCCGGCCACCAGATTGCGCGGCCTAAGGAGCACATCACGGTCTCCGGCCACCATATTACTTCTTCCGGTAACCAAAGCCCTCCAGTCGCCACAGTGATTTTCCAGGGCCTCCCACGGCCTGGGCGACAAATATTCTGATTCCTCCAGGGGCAGCGGGTACTCACTGAACCAGTGCAGTTTTTCTCCCCTGGCCAGGGCGGCATTTATCTTTTTTACAGAGTCCGCAGGCTCCGGCTCCAGTTTAAAGTCCCTGGCCAGCACATCCACCGCCGGTGCGCCCATCACATCCGTGGCAGTGGTAATCACCGCCCTGGCCCCTGTGTGCCGAGCAATCAGCCTGGCCAGGTCATTGGCCCCCCCGGTGTGCCCGCTTAACACACTTATGGCGTGGCTGCCTCCCTCATCCATGGCCACCACCGCCGGGTCGCTTTTCTTATCACATATGTGCGGGGCTATAGTGCGGATCACTATGCCCAGGGCCATAATCATCACCAGCCCCCGGTGTTCCTTAAAAAGCCAACCCATCTCACTTCCCAGGCTCCCCTGCAGCTTCTCCACTCCGTCTATGGCAAAGGCCGCGCCGGGAACAGTGAAAATATTTGCCTGGTGGCCGGACTCCTTAAGTATGGAGGATACTTTGACACCCAGCCCGGCGCCCCTTTCAGTAACTGCTATAATAGCTATTTTCATGGGGAGCCTTTCCTGAAGCCATGGGAAAACCCGCGGTCATACAGCTTTGAGCGGGAATACTCCTCACCGAAGACCTCTCCCACCATTATAAGGGCCTGACGCTTTATGCCCGCCTCTTTGACCATATCCGCGATATTGCCAAGATTGCCTTTTATTACTCTCTGGTCCGGCCAGGAAGCCCTTTCCACCACGTATACCGTTGTTTCCGCGGAGTAGCCGCCCTGGACCAGCTCGGCCGCCACTCTTTCCATCTGGTTTACGCTTAAAAATATGCACATGGTGCTGCGGTGCCGGGCCAGGTCGGATAGTTTCTCCCTGTCCGGAACAGGGGTCCTTCCCTCCAGCCTGGTAAGTATTACTGTCTGAGACACATCCGGAAGTGTCAGCTCATGGGGCACAGCTGCTGCAGCCGCAAAGAAGGAGCTTACTCCCGGAATAACCTCAAATTCAATACCCCTTTCCGCCAGAGCGTCCATCTGCTCCTGAATGGCCCCGTACAGAGAAGGGTCGCCTGTATGTACCCTGGCCACAGTCTTACCCTGCCGCCAGGATTTATCTATTACTTCCAAAACCTCATCAAAATTCATACCTGCGCTGTTGTGCACCTCTGCTTCAGGCCTGCAGCCCTCCAGAAGGGCCGGGTTGACCAGTGACCCTGCGTATATGACCACATCTGCCCCGGCGATTATCTTTGCTCCCTTTACGGTGATCAGCTCCGGGTCGCCGGGCCCCGCCCCGATGAAATATATCATTTCTTTATTCCTCCGGCCGGATTGGCATTTATATTACCTATACCTTTTTTCTTAACTATCATAAGGGACATATAATCCATCTTCTGTCCCGCCAGCGTATCTATATCAGCAGTAAAGAACTGGTCCCGGTAGCCGCACCTGCTGAAATAAACAGCCCTGCCGCTCATTTCCGTTCTTTCCAGAAGGCTTAGCACTTCATCCACCCTTCTGTTTACCTTCATCAGCACCACGTTGTCAAACCTTTTCAACACATCTTCAAGATCATCAACGCCGTAGGCCGCCGGTATAATCACCAGGCTTTCTTCAGCCTCGGCCAGGGGAATTCCAGCCAGCGAGGCGCAGGCCGCCATGGCCATAACCCCTGGAACAGTCTCACACTGCACCGAAGGATGATTTGTTTTTAGATACTTGAGCACATAGGCATAGGTACTGTAAAACATTGGGTCCCCTATGGTGACAAAGGCCACTTTCCGGCCCAGATTCACCTCCCGGGCCACCGCGTCTCCGGCCTCCGCCCAGCTCTTTTCCAGCACCGACCTGTCCCTGGACATGGGAAATGAGAGCTCCAGCAGCTCAAATTCCTTTTTAGCAATCCCTCTGACCACCTGCAGGGCCAGGCTGTCCCTATCCGCCGAAGAAACCGGCACACAAATTGTGTCAACCTCACCCAATATTCTGACGGCTTTCAGGGTTACCAGCTCCGGGTCACCGGGGCCCACACCCAGGCCATAAAATTTTCCTGTCAAATTTCACACCCCACATCTCCAGGCAGTAATTACATACACCGGATTATATGCCTTCATCAGGCGGCTGGCCCCCATTACCTGGGCCTTGCTAATGCTTACCTGGATCACTTCGGTCTCCCACCCGCCCTGAAGGCATTCCAGGGATGATCCCAGTGTATCCAGAGTAACTGCGTTGATAACTATTCTTCCTCCCAAATTGAGCCTGTCCTGGGCCGACCTGATTATACTTTTAAGCATTCCGCCTGAACCGCCAATAATGACACGGTCAGGTGAGGGCAGGCCATCCAGAGCTCCCGGCGCCTCGCCCATGATCACCTGTATATTTTCAACACCAAAAAGAAGGCTGTTTTCCCTTGTAAGGCGGCAGCCCTCTGATGATTTTTCAACGGCATAAACCATCCCGCCAGGAGTCATTCTGGCAGCCTCCACCGATATGGAGCCGGTTCCGCTGCCCACGTCCCACACCACCAGACCGGGTATCAGCCTGGCCTTTGAGAGAGTTATAACCCTTATCTCTTCTTTAGTCATAGGAACAGTTCCTCTGGCAAAAAAGCTGTCAGGTATTCCGGCTGCTCCATATTCTTTCTTATTAATCATTCAGTACCACCATCACGCAATTGTGGCGCCCTTTTAATTCCTCAGGATAAATTTCCCCGGACTTCAGTTCCAGTATATACTCCGAAGGCATGCTTAAATCAAAGCAAAAATAGAACTTTCTCTCCGGTCCGGTATTTTCCAGCAGCTTAAAAAGCTTTTCAGGTGGATTATCGCTTCCTGTTAACAGAGCAGTCTTACTGCTTTGTGCGGCCAGCTCAGCCAGTCCACCGGAGGGCCTTCCGTGGGCGCTCAATATCATGGCGTCGTGCCAGGGCAGACACAGTCTGGCAAAAGCCAGCTGAACCGAGCTTACGCCTGGAAAAACCTCTATCTCCCCCGGATCCCAGAATTTTTTTAAGAAGCTCAGCACACCATACAAACCGGGGTCCCCGGTGGCCAGCACAGCCACTCCCTCTTCCCGGCGCCCCCTTATTATTGCCGCTATTTCTTCCAGGTTATTGGCTAATATATACTTTTCCTGTCCAGGCAGGGCAAATTCCTCCAGGTGCCTTTTCCCGCCAATGACCACCCGGGCTCCTTTTATGGCCTCCAGGGCCTCAAAGGTAATCATAGACCTGATTCCTGGCCCTACCCCGATCACCTTAATCTTTTGCATCCCATAAGTCTCCCCAGATCTTCGGCACTTTCGTCGAGGCCCAGAATTCTTCCTTCCCGGGCTGTTATTACAGTGCCCACCCTTAATTTTTGCCACACGTACTCGGAAGCCTTACTACTTGCCCGCTGTGCTATGGTATCAAATATTCCCTGTAAATCCCACTTTTTTAGAAGCAGCACAGCCCCTTCCAGGGTGTTTATATTCAATATCTGGTCAATTATATCCTTTTTTGCACCCAAAAGGGCGGCATATGCTGCCAGTATTTCCCTGCGCCCATCGGCCACCCGGCTGTGGGTATTGAATATGCCTCCGGCAACTTTTACCATCTTGCCCACATGACCCCACAGAATAACTGACTCTATGCCCTCCCCGGCACACTTCTCCAGCATAAAACCAACATAATTGCTCATCTCGATTACACAGTGGCCGTCAAATCCGTATTCATCCACGGCCTGGCGGTAGCCCAACCCCCCCGGGGTTAGCACTACTTTTTTATGGCCCAGGGCCACTGCTTTTTTTATAAAAGGAACCAGTGAGTCCTTAAGCGCCTCCTCGGACATGGGACGAACAATTCCCGAGGTGCCCAGTATGGAAATGCCTCCCATTATTCCCAGACGCGAGTTAAGAGTCCTCTCCGCTGCCACGGCGCCCCCGGGAACACTTATGGTTATCTCGATACCCACTCCTGCCGGAGCCAGTCCGCCAACCGCATCCCTGATCATTCTGGCGGGCACAGGATTTATGGCAGGCTCCCCAACCGGCACAGGAAGTCCTGGGGCTGCTACCACCCCCACGCCGGTCCCGCCCTTTATGATTACCCCTGCTGCCGGAGCAGCACACACCCGGGCCACAATATCCAGCCCGTGGGTAACATCGGGGTCATCACCGCCGTCCTTGACCACTACCGCCCTGACGCCTTCTCCGTCGTACTCCGCCGCTTTTACCGGCACCTTTATTATGTCTCCCCGGGGGTTGGCCACCTCCACCAACAGGGGGCGCTCACCCTTAAACAGAAGAAGAGCCGCTGCCCTTGCGGCCGCAGCGGCCGAAGCGCCCGTGGTCACCCCGCAGCGCAGACTGTTTTTATCCTTACTGCCCATACATTTCACCTGCAGATCCTATATGACTTAAGTTGGCCAAAGGCTATACAACAAGCCAAACAGCCGGTTTCCCCGGCTGTCACGTCAGGTAAAGCTTCTTAATAAGGGCTTTCTTCCTGCTGCTTTCAGCTGTATCACCGGCCGGGGGCTCTTTCCTTCTAGCTTCCCTGGCCGCCTTAATGCCCTGGTACTGCTTATCATGCTCTTTTATGGAGGTTATCGAATTGAGGTTGTTTTTCCTCCATTCCAGAAGTATGGTGTCAATATACCTGAAATTCCACTTGCCGTTTAGAACTGCCCTTTTTAACGCCTCGTGAACCAGATCCGGACCTGCCTGATCTATCCACTGGGTTATTTTTTCTGTCTCAATCGGTGACAACGGCCTGCCGAATTCCTTTTCAAAACTTTTATAGCACCGTGTAACCATTTCTTTTTTGACAGGCTTCTGGCCATCCAGCTTGCTTCCGGCCCTTTCTATCTCCTTGGCCCTTGAGCAGGCCCAGTAGTCGGAAAGCTTTTCCATAAGAGGTTCGAAGTCATAGCCTGTAATAACATCATCACTGGCCACATCATAATACAAATTTTCTGCAATCACTTTTTTTTCCAAGAGAGATTTAATATTTTTTTCAATTTCTTCATGGGTTGAAGAAAGACACTCCGCCAGCGCATCGGTGGCCGGAAGCAGGTTCTTTTCATGGCATGAGTATCTGTAAATCTGTATCAGGGTCATCATTTCACTGTCGGTTATATTCATGAATTTATAATACTTCAAAAGTATACTGGGAACATTTACCGATCCGGACATCCACAGATCGGTCCCAAAAGCGGCGGCAATATTCCCCTGTCTGTATTTTTTTACCGTACTGCCAATCTTTGAGAACATAATATACCCCCGCCCTAAAATGTACTTTTATTCTATGGCACTGCCGGCTGTTTGTCCAGTATAAAAAGCCTTTACAGCCACTATTTTCTAAAGCTGAAAGCCCCGTAAAACATCATTTTTCAGTGCTCCCAAAAATATAAAACGACTGGACAATTACTTTATTTCAGCACCCAGAACTTCGGCCATCTGCCTGAGGGCCCAGTGATGCGCCTCCTCATCGAAGGAGGCCACCCCTTCCCTGTAAACCACTACGTGATAGTCCCTGTTGCAAAGCTCTTCTACTGTATACAAAACGCATATATTGGTACAGAGCCCCACCACCTCTACGGTCTCAGGCTTCAAATCAAGCATTATCTGGTTTAAGTTGGTTTTGAAAAAGCCGCTGAACCTGCTTTTGGGCACCCTTATAGCAAAGGAATACTCTTCCACCAGTAATTTTATATCATCTATAATGGCCGCCCCCTCGGAACCATATATACAGTGCGGGGGGAATTTTTTAAACTCCAGGTCCCGGGTATCATGGGCGTCTGTAATAAATATAACAGGAAGTTTAAGAGATATGAACTCACTGACCTTGTCCACCACAAAAGGAATAATACTGTCAGCGGAGCTTCCGCAGTACAGCGCCCCATCTTTTTTTGCAAAGTCGTTTAGCATATCAACCACTATTAAAACCCGTTTATTCACTTTAATACCTTCCTCCCAGTCAAATTTACACAGCCATATTGATTTTCCCAAGATAGCGGGGAATCATCCGAAGTGATTTCAGAGTCACGAATTCCCCAATGGGATCTTCATTTTCATAATGCCAGGTATACCTGTTAGGAATGTAAATACAGTTAAAGCCCGCCCTTAGTCCGGGGTTTATTTCAGATTTAATGCTGTTTCCCACAATCCAAGAGGAACTGTTGTCCAGGCCATGAGAGCCGGCTATTTTTTTGTATTCTTCTGGTGTTTTGTCTCTTAATACAAAAATATCGTCAAATAGCTCCTTCAGGCCGCTGTCTTTTATTCTCTGCCACTGCACAGTGGGGTCTCCCTTGGTGGCCAGCAGTATATGAAAATCTCCCCGCAGACTCTCCAGCACCTCTATAGCTCCTGGAACAATATCAGGCCTCTGCTCAAAAACCCACCAACCTATCCTCTCTACCTCTTTACACTTTTCCGGGTCCCCGCTGATGCCCTTTCTGCTGCAAAAGTGCCTGTATGTCTGCACCATGGCCTGGGGGAAGCATTCTTTCATGTATCCGCCCATTTTTTTTACATTCTCTATATCATTCCTGTCAAGTGTTTCCAGAACCTCAGCTGCGGGAAAATCCAGGCTCTTCATAAAGGAAGTGAATCTCTCCCTGGATATTTCAAAATGCACGGTGGTTTCCACCAGTGTATCATCAAAGTCAAAAATAATACCTTTCTTCATATTATAAACCCCGCTTTCATAACCTCCGGGCTCTCAGAAAATATTATATCCCCATACCATCAGTATACCAACCCCCAAATGAGTGTAACAATTTTCACAATTCACCTGTCAGCAATCAGTATTACGCCGCCCAGACGGTAAATAATCGGTCCCTGGGGAGGACTACATTTTCTTCTTTATGGCTTATAACTGACAGCTGATGGCTGACAACTAACAACAAAAAACCGCCCCTGGGGGCGGTGGTATGGTTTAAAATCCTTTTTTATTAGTCAAGCACCACGGCAGTTCCACTGGTGGTCACCATCAGCATTCCCTCTCTGACCACCTCGTAGTCAATGTCAATGCCCACAACTGCCTCCGCACCCATTTTTCTGGCCTGGGAGCCCATTTCATCCAGGGCTATCTGCCTGGCCTGGGCAAGCTTTTGCTCATAGGCCCCTGACCTTCCCCCTACAATATCTGTTATGCTGGCAAATAGATCTCTTACTATATTTGCACCCATAATTGCCTCTCCGCATACAATACCCAGGTATTTTGAAATGGGTCTTCCCTCAATAGCCGGAGTTGTTGTTAACAGCATAGCTTTCCCCCCTGTACCAATTTTGCACCCGATTAACCGGGTGATTCTAAACATCATTATTATAGTATCCTGATTTAAATTTTAAAACCAAAATATTTCTTTATTAAATATATATTGTGGCCCTTTTTGTTTATTTTGGTTAATCTTGCTAAGAACGGCCATATTATGGTATAATTCTCACATTCCTTGTATGACCGTGCAAAATATACCGTCTTTATTAACTCATACAATATCGTTGTGCTGTTATTTTAGACTGAAAGGGGCAGACTATTTATATAATCTTTATTAAAATGGCGCTGCAACATTAATATACATGGCAAAAGGAGTGATTTTATTATATGACACTAAAACTGGGAATCAACGGATTCGGTCGCATAGGCAGGGCAGTATGCCGGGCTAGCCTCAACTACGGCGATAAAATTGAAGTAGTTGCGGTAAATGATCTGACAGACTCTGAAACACTGGCTCATCTTTTAAAGTATGATTCCGTTCACGGCACATTAAGAAAAGACGTTCAGGTTTCAAATGGAGGATTTAGAATAAATGACCGCGAGGTAAAGGTTCTGGCGGAAAAGGATCCTTCTGCAATACCCTGGAAGGACCTGGGCGTGGAAGTGGTTATAGAATCCACAGGCCGCTTTACCGAGAGGGAGAAGGCCGCCAAGCACCTGGAGGGAGGGGCCAGCAAGGTAATCATCACCGCCCCTGCAAAAAATGCCGATATTACCATCGTCATGGGTGTTAACAACAAAAGCTATGACCACTCTGCACACCATATAATTTCCTGCGCCTCGTGCACCACCAACTGCCTGGCGCCCTTTGCCATGGTGCTGCACAATAAATTCGGTATTGTAAGAGGTATGATGACTACGGTTCACTCTTATACCAATGACCAGCAGATACTGGACCTTCCCCACAAGGACCTGCGCAGAGCCCGGGCTGCAGCCCTTTCAATCATACCTACCACCACCGGGGCCGCCAAGGCAGTGGCGCTTGTTATTCCCGAGCTAAAGGGGAAACTGAACGGCATGTCCATGCGGGTGCCATCTCCCAATGTCTCCGTGGTGGACCTGGTGGCGCACCTGGAAAGGGAGACAACGGCAGATGAAATAAATGCCGCTTTAAAGGATGCCGCCGAGACTAATTTAAAAGGCATTATGGCGTACAGCGAGGCCCCCCTGGTGTCCAGAGACTATAACGGAAACCCCCATTCCTCTATAATAGACTCTCTTTCAACCATGGTCATAGACGGAGTTATGGCCAAGGTTATTTCCTGGTACGACAACGAGTGGGCATACTCCAACAGGGTGGTTGACGCCGCCCTTTACATAAGGGAGTGTCGGTAAGTATACATATAATATTTGATTTTATGCGGTGCTCCGGTTTTAACCGGGGCATTTCTTTGTTTTGTATTGCAACTTACCAGTCTCTTGAAAGAATATAGTCTATTTTTATTGTCAATGGATTATACCTATTTTATGCCTGATTGAATTGTGCTCAGAATATGCCACAGATTCTTGCGGAAGTTTGTATTATCCCCCACTGACCTTTTTGAAGGTCCCTTTGTTTTACCCCCGCCCCTGCGGACCCTTGCCTTTACATCCCGCTCCTCCAACAAAAAATCTATTGTTTCAATTCTATAAACCTTTCCCCAGGGGGATATTGCCGCCGCTCCCTTGGCCAGGGCCAGCGCAGCCAGCCCGTAGTCCTGGGTGACCACCACATCTCCACTGGAAGCTAGATTGGCTATCTTCATATCAGCTTCCTGGGAGCCGTTTCCCACTGTTATATGATTGGTCCCGCAGTTTATCTGGTGGTTAAAGCTGGCCACTGTCCAGAGCTCCGCAGAGAATCTTTCCTTGGCGTCCAGACAGGTTGCCAGCACCTCCCTGGGTGCTGAGTCAGCATCCACAATTATTCTCAGTATCCTAATCCCCTGCCTTTCTCTTACATGGAGGCAGACCCGCCATCTCCTCTGAAGCTATATTACTGTCTGCTTTCCTTTTCCATTGCTCTTAAGCCGGGCCAGCTCTTCTTCAAGCTCCTCCAGCTCGTCTATCATACCGGGCTTTACCGAGTGGGCAGGCATTCTATTTTTAAGGTCATTTATTTTTTTCTCCAACTCCTTAATTTTTTTGATCACAGTATTTCACCCCCGCAGCAGGAAATCGATTGTATTTTTAGAAGATTAATGTACCACTGCTTTATTATAATACATCTAAAAAATAGCTTCAATTTTTCAGGGGGGGTCCTTTTCATATGATTGAAATACAAATCCCCGGCCTGGACAGAATTACTCTGCAGCACATTGTACTGGACTTTAACGGCACTTTGGCAGCCGACGGGGAGCTGCTTTCCGGAGTCGCCGGCAGACTTAACATACTTTCCCGGGATCTTGGCGTACATATACTCACCGCAGACACCTTCGGCACTGTAAAAGATGCCTGCCGCCCCATAAACGGCACTGTAACAATACTTCCCCCGGCGGCCGGGGCTACTGAAAAGGCCTCCTTTGTGCGCAGGCTTGGGGAAACAGGCGTGGTGGCGGTTGGCAATGGCGCCAACGACCGCCTGATGCTGAGCACCGCTGCCCTGGGTATACTTGTAATGGGTGTCGAGGGCTCTTCCCCGCAGGCACTGGCTGCCGCAGACATTTTGGTGGGGAATATAAACGATGCCCTTGACCTGCTGCTTAATACCAAAAGAATTGTTGCCACCCTTAGGCTTTAAAACTTTTTAGCAGGAGGTTATATTATTGAGCAGAGGCTTTCTGCCATCAACAATAACGATGGCCCTCTCGGTAGGCGTTTATTACCTATGGTCAGTTTATTTGCAAAGAAATGACAATATAGGCATCGCACTGGGCGTAATCACAGCAATTCTATCCTCGGCTTTTTTTGCCAGACTCAAAAAAAGGTAATAATAAGGAATGGGGACACACCTGCTGAAGTCCGGGTAATACTTTTGAGTCAGGAATGTCCCCGATCGTTACTATTTGGGGGTCAGAGGAATGTCCCCGATCGTTACTTATAAGAATAGGTAAAAAAGGGTAAACCGTAAATAAGTTCATTTAAGTAATTTCTTTGCTCTATAAATACTCAATTCCTTTAAAAAGGACAATGAAATTTCTTAACCTTATCAAATTTAGTGAGGTGTAAAATGCCGGACCCAAGGCCCATCGGAGTTTTTGACTCAGGAGTGGGGGGACTTTCAGTTTTATTGGAAATAAGACGTCTCCTCCCGGAAGAGAATTTTATCTATTACGCAGATTCAGCATACTGCCCCTACGGGCTCAAGTCTCCCCCGGAGATAGTGTCCCGCTCTTTTAATATTTGCGATTTTCTTATTTCCAGTGGGTCCAAAATTATTGTTGTGGCCTGTAATACCGCATCTGTGGCTGGTCTGGACATATACCGGCAAAGATACAGTATCCCTCTGGTGGGGATGGAGCCTGCCGTTAAACCTGCCACTGCAGCCACCAGAAACGGTAGGATAGGCGTGCTGGCCACCGGGGTCACCTTATCAGGAAACCGATTCTCTTCCCTGCTGGAAAGATATCAAAATGGTTCCGAGGTGTATTCCCAGCCCTGTCCGGGGCTGGTGGAATTGGTTGAAATGGGTCGCAGCGACTCTCCCGAAACAATTGACCTTCTAAAGAAATATATAGACCCTCTACTTGAAAAGGAAGTGGATACTATAGTGCTTGGCTGCACCCACTACCCTTTTCTAAAAGAAACAGTGCAGTCGGTTGCCGGCCCCGGCATAACAATAATAGACACCGGAGAAGCGGTAGCCCGGCAGGTCAAAAGGGTAATTGAAAAGCATGGCCTGGAAGGCCCCAGTGGCCAAATAGGAACTGAAACATTCCACACCAGCGGCAGCGCCGGGGATGTGCACCCGGTTATAAAAAAGCTCTGGGGAGGGTCTCCCCAGGTTTTGCACACCCCCCTCTGAAACATTTTGCATTAATGGGGCTCTTCACACCTACCCCTGTCAATCACTTTTTCTATCCATCACTCTCCCTATCTAAGCTGATTCAATTTTTTTTTAAACACTTATATATTTAGATAGGTATTAAGTCGATAAATATCGAAATAAATAATTCTGGAGAGTGATTATTGTGCTTTCAGATAAAAAGATGTTTATTCCGGTATTTCTATGTGTTGCTTTTCTATTGGCAGCCGCTCTTTTCTATGCTATTCCCAGGGTTAAAGAGCACTACCTTTCGTCCGGGCAGATAACTATTACCTCTGATACTGCAGCACGGTATGGCAGTTACCTGGCCTGTGCATCCACAGTGCTTTATGACCTGGCCGCCAGCCCTTCAATTGTAAGCCAGAATTCCCCCGGGGCGTCTACAGGTCTATCCCTTCAGGTAAAAGATAACAGCACCTACTTTTCTGATTTTTTCCTCTTTGACAGCAGTGGGGAGCTGGCTGGGGCTTCAGGAAACAGAAGAGTTCTTCCTTTAAACACCCCTCTTTCCGGCGCTGCCTCAGGGGTTCCTTTCCCTGTAATGCTAACCGAGTTATCCGGTGTAAATTTTCCCGCTGTCATTGTTCCAGTTAAATATAATTACGGACAGACTCCATTGTGGCTGGCCGGGTCCCTGGATACAAAGTTTCTTCATGAATTATCTCCAGGCTACCTGTCAGGAAAAGATTTGTCCGTTTATATTGCTGACAGGGACGGAAATATTGCCGCCCTATCCCCTGTTCAGAATCAAAAGGATATATCAGGCGCTGTCAGAACCCATCTTTCCACCCCGTCAGTTTCAGCGGTCAAACAAAAATTAAGCGGGGGAGTAATATTTACATCTACATTAATTGGTGAAACAGGCTGGTCAGTGGTCAGCCTTCGTAACCGGGGGTCGGTATTAACAGATTTGAGGGGTGAACTATTAATAATTGCCCTGGTTATGATTATTCTGTCTGCCGGTATGCTGATGGTTTACTTATACTATATAAGAATTCTGGTAAAGCCGGTTAATCAGTTTATAGATCACCTCAGCCGGCGCTTTGAGATTGAGGGAAAGAACGCGCTGGAGGACATCACCAGGCAGGTAGAGGCAATATACGGCAACATGAACCTGGCGGAGAGCATACCTATAGGCATTATGGTTGTAGACCTGGAGGGTGTAATAAAATTCTTTAACCGTGAGGCCGGTGAGATAACCGGTCATGCGCCGTCAAACGTTATAGGCAGGCCCATGATTAAATATTTCCCCAATAATTACCATAGCTATACTATGGAGTGCATGCAGACCGGCCGGGAATGCCTTGGGCTCAGAAATATTATCAAATCAGGAAGCTTTTTTAAGGAGCTATTGCTTAACATAAGTCCTATCTTAACCAATAACTCGGTGTCCGGAGCGGTGGCCACATTCCAGGACGTTACTCCTCAGCGCAAGATGATTGAGGTTCACGCAGCCTATTCTCTGGCCAGGGATCTGGTGTCCCAGAAAGACCTCGACTCCACGGTGAAAGTAATTTCCCGGGCGGCCTCAGAGATGGTGGAGATCGAGCACACTGCAGTTTTTCTGGCCGATAGCGAAGGAAAGTTTATGATCACCTCCTGGCACGGCATTCCGGAAGAATACGTAGAAAAATACAATTCTTCCCCCTATAGTGTTGACAGCCCCGAGATAATTGAGTTATACCGCAACAAAACACCGCTTATTCACGGCGATGTACGAAACAAGCACAATCTCAAGGCCATGCTGATAATACCTGAAGTGCTTTCTTTTTATTCCTTCCCTGTGGTATACGAGGGCAAGACCATTGGGCTGGTCAACCTGTACAGCCCGGAAAAAAATAAACTTTCCAGGGATAAGATATACCTTATTCAAACCCTCTCGGGGCAGGTAAACACTGCTATAATAAATTTTTACGAATTTCAGAAAATGCGTTTACTGGCATCCATAGACGGTCTTACAGGGCTATTTAATAAAAAATATTTTCTTGAAAACCTGGCCGAGGAGATTAAACATGCTTCCGCCAAGTATCCCCTGTCACTGTCCATGCTGGATTTGGACCATTTTAAAAATGTAAATGACACTTATGGCCACCAGGCCGGAGATCAGGTACTGAAGGAAATAGCCTCTGTGATGAGCAGATCACTGAGGGAAACAGACAGCATATGCCGCTTCGGTGGTGAGGAGATTGCCATATCCATGCCCGGCACCTCCAAAACAGATGCCTTTGAACTGATCGACTCCATACGCAAAAAGATATCAAACACCCCGGTTTATCAGACAGACGATGGACCACTTTTTATTACCATATCCGGTGGTGTGGCCACTTATCCGGAAGATGGCTCTACACTGGAAGAACTGGTATTGAACAGTGATTCAGCGCTATACTCCTCCAAAAAGGACGGGCGCAATCTTGTAACCGGATACCAACCGTCCAATAACCGTGCCATACGGCAGTAATCCGTTATTAATCTTCATCATTGCTATTTTCCCATCAATGCCTCTGTGATGCCTTATACCTTCTTTGAATTTTTCCTTTCTTTCTAAATATTTTATCTAATTCTTGTAAATATTTTCGCTATAATTAATAATAATTTTTAATTTTAAAATTATACTGATAATGGGACAATATTTTTGTGTTAATTCAAATAAATACTTGAC
Source organism: Peptococcaceae bacterium BICA1-7 (assembly GCA_000802095.1). Classification (GTDB taxonomy): domain Bacteria; phylum Bacillota; class Desulfotomaculia; order Desulfotomaculales; family Desulfocucumaceae; genus BRHc4a. The sequence continues at coordinate 257,182 of JUEB01000026.1, forward strand.
ACGCGAGGATATTAATCTTAAAATTTATTGAGCATATAATGCTGTAATTTTCTTTGCGCTACTTAACAAGTGAAAGCAGAATTAAAATGAAATATAGACCAAAACTTTCTTCTCTCCCAAATTCACCAGGTATTTACCTTAGTACTGTATATTGCTTGTTTTAATTTAACTATAGTTCATAAAAATCAATTTTTTATAAGTACATATAAGATATTTGAATATACCAATTGTGCAATAATGTACTCAAGGAGAGTTTTTATGGAAAATTTATTTGGCAGCAAGCCTTTTATCGAGGAGGTCAAGCTTAAGAGCCACCAGCCGGTGGACCTTTGCTACCAATGCCAGAAGTGCGCCTCGGGCTGTTCCCTTTTACGCTATGCTGATTATACTCCAAATCAGATTCTCCGCCTCGTTCAGCTTGGACAGAAGAGCAAGGTGCTGGAAAGCTCCATGATCTGGCTGTGCACCGGCTGTGAGATATGTGGCGCCAGGTGTCCCAACGGCATAAAAATGGCCGAGGTCATGGATGCCCTAAAGGAAATAGCCATAGCCGAAAATATTATCAAGGAGCAGAATATACAGACTTTTAATGAAGTCTTTCTTGGCACTGTCAAATCCAGGGGCAGAATACACGAGCTTGCCATGATGTCGGTGTATAAGCTGAAATCAAAGGACCTCTTCTCTGACACTGACCTCGGTTTAAAGCTATTCCTTAAAGGAAAGTTGCCCCTTCTTGGTAAAAAAATAAAGGCCAGAAAGCAGATAAGAGAAATATTCAGCCGAAGCATAGATAAAAAAAGGCGCGAAAATTTTGACAGATGTCATGTTTAATTCTGAAAGAGAGGGGAATTATCCTTGGACCTTTCATACTACCCCGGGTGTTCATTGGAGTCCAGCGCCAAGGAATTCGACCATTCGGCAATGGCGGTGGGCCGGGCGCTGGGAATAAATTTCATTGAGCTGAAAGACTGGTCATGCTGTGGCGCAACTTCCGCCCACGGCACCAATCACCTGCTGGCGGCAGCCCTTCCCACCAGGAACTTGGACATTGCCCAGGAAGCCGGGCTGGACCTGGCCATACCCTGCGCAGCGTGCTATAGCAGGCTTAAAAGGGCGGATTATATACTAAGAAACAACCAGTGCCAGAGTAAAGAGCTGGAAGGGATTGTTGACTTCAAGTACAGCGGTAAAATAAAGGTCATGTCTCTTTTGGAAACCTTCAGCACCAGGATTGAACCCAAAGAAATTACCCAGCTTATCAAAAAGCCCCTGGAGGGTCTGAAAGTAGCCTGCTATTATGGCTGCCTACTGGTAAGACCACCGGAGGTGACCTGCTTTGATAACCCTGAAAACCCTCAGTCGATGGATAAGCTTATGAAGCTAACCGGGGCTGAGCCAGTCCGGTGGTCATACAAAACTGACTGCTGCGGGGCCAATTTAAGCCTTACAGCCAGTCAGACAGTTGTAAAGATGGTGACCAGGCTTCTGGATATGGCTGAGGAGGCCGGCGCCCAGGCGCTGGTAACAGCCTGCCCCCTATGCCAGATGAACCTCGAATCCAGAAGAGGCAGCAGGACCAATATGCCGGTATTTTTCTTTACAGAGCTGCTGGGACTGGCCATGGGCATACAGGATAGCAGCAAATGGTTTGCCAAACATATCGTGGACCCCTTCCCACTTTTAAGATCTTTGTCGCTGGCCAAGTGACCAGCCTGGATGGAGGTTAGGCGTTGAATAACAATAATCAGGAAAAAGGAAAAATGGTAGGCGCCGTTATGGTGGTAGGGGCTGGAATAAGCGGCATGCAGTCAGCCCTTGATCTGGCTGAAATGGGCTATAAGGTGTATATAGTAGAGAAAACACCGGCCATTGGCGGCCGTATGCCTATGCTGGACAAAACCTTCCCCACCAACGACTGCTCTATGTGCATACTTTCTCCCAAACTGGTGGAGTGCGGCAGACACCGCAATATAGAAGTCATCACCATGTCTGAGGTGGTTGAATTTAAAGGTGACCCGGGAAACTACCAGGTTACTGTTAAAAAGAACCCCCGCTATGTGGATGCCACCAAATGCCTGGGCTGCGGCAGTTGCGCCGAAAAATGCCCGGTCAAGGTCGAGGATGACTTTAACCAGAAAATGGGCAAGCGCAAGTCAATATATAAACTTTATCCCCAGGCCTTCCCCAATGCCTATGTTATTGACGGCAGTAAGTGCTTAAAGCTTAAAAACCCCAAAGCCTGCGGGAAATGTATCGATGCCTGTCCCGTGGATGCAATTGACCATGACATGAAGGAAGAGTTCGTTAATATTAATGTCGGGGCTGTAATAGTGTGTTCCGGCTATGACCTTTTTGACGCTGAGCTAAGGGGTGAATACGGTTATGGTGTATATCCCAACGTACTCACAAGCCTGCAGTTTGAGCGTATGCTGAGCGCCTCCGGCCCATTCCAGGGTCATGTGCAGAGGCCATCAGACGGTGGCGAGGTAAAAAAGGTTGCCTTCATACAGTGTGTAGGCTCCAGGGACATAGCCAAAAATCAGGGCTACTGCTCCTCGGTATGCTGCATGTACGCCACCAAGGAGGCTGTAATCGCCAAAGAGCACGTTCCCGGACTGGAGACAGCCATATTCTGTATGGATGTGCGGGCCTTTGGCAAGGATTTTGAAAAATACTACAACCGTGCCAAAGATAATTACAATGTGCGCTACATCAAGAGCATGATTTCTTCTGTAAAAGAAAACCCCGCCAATAATAATCTGAGGCTTCAGTACAGAACACCGGGCGGAGAAATACTGGAGGAAGAATTTGATATAGTGGTGCTGTCGGTTGGCTTAAAGCCCACCAGGGAGCTGGCGGAACTGTCCCGGATAATGGACATTCCCCTTAACCACTATAACTTCTGCGACTTAAAGCCCCTCTCCGGAGTTGAGAGCATGAAGCCAGGCATATACCTGGCCGGAGTTTCCAGCGGACCAAAGGACATCCCTGAAACAGTGATGCAGGCCAGCGCAGCCGCAGGTGACTGCTCATCTTTCCTGGCCCCTGAGCGCAACACCCTGGTAAGTGAAAGAGTTTTTCCAGATCAGGTAGATGTCCTGGGACAGGATCCCCGCATAGGAGTTTTTGTTTGCCACTGCGGCATCAACATAGGCAGCGTTGTAAATGTGCCCTCGGTGGTGGAGTTTGCCAAGGGACTTCCCAACGTTGTATACGCCCAGGAGGGCCTTTATGTGTGTTCCCAGGACAGCCAGTCCACCATGAGAGATCTTATAAAGGAGCACAACCTTAACAGGATAGTGGTGGCCTCCTGCAGTCCCCGTACGCACAAGCCTCTATTTCAGGAGACCATGCGGGATGCCGGACTAAATAAACATTTATTCGAAATGGCCAACATAAGAGACCAGTGCTCCTGGGTACACCAGACAGATCATGACAGGGCCACCGAAAAGGCCAAGGACCTGGTGAAGATGTCCATTTACAAAGCCTCCACCCTGTCCCCCATCACATCCATTGTTGTGGAGGTTAACCCTGCCTGCATGGTTATAGGCGGTGGGGTATCCGGTATGAGCGCTGCCCTGAACCTGGCCGGCCAGGGCTACCGTGTTCACCTGGTGGAGTCCTCCGACAGCCTGGGCGGACTGGCCCGCCGGATAACTGAAGGCTTTAGGGGCGAGAACATTCAGTCCTATATCAGCGGGCTGATTGAAAAGGTAAACAGCCAATCACTAATCACTGTCCATCGTAACTGCCAGGTAAATGAGGTTTCCGGCTACGTGGGCAACTTTAACACTGTACTCTCCAACGGAACAAAAATAGATCACGGGGCTACCATAATAGCCACCGGGGGCGATGAGCTAATCCCCACAGAATACCTTTATGGTGAAAATCCCCGGGTGCTTACCCAGATGGAAATGGACGAGGCCATATCCTCCGGTGACTCCCGTATAGCAGCCGCCAAAAATATTGTGATGATTCAGTGCGTGGGCTCAAGGGATGACCAACGCCCATACTGCAGCAGGATTTGCTGCACAAAGACCATGAAGCTGGCCCTGAAAGTCAAGGATCTTAACCCCTCTGCCAATGTGATAGTGCTATATAGGGATATAAGAACCTATGGCTTCTATGAGGACCTGTACCGCGAGGCCCGGTCCAGGGGCGTGTTCTTCATCCGCTACGAAAAGGACCAAAAGCCGCTTGTACAGAGTGGGCAGAATACAGTTAATGTAACGGTTACCGACCATATATTAAATGAAAAGATTGAACTGGAGGCCGACCTTCTTGTTTTGGCCGCCGCTACTGTGCCGGCCAAAACCAACGAAAAGCTTTCTCAGTTGTTTAAGGTCCCCTTAAACCCGGACAGTTTCTTCCTGGAGGCCCACATGAAGCTGAGGCCGGTGGACTTCTCCTCGGAAGGAGTATTCATGTGCGGGCTGGCACACGGCCCCAAGGGACTGGATGGCTCTATTTCACAGGGTAAGGCTGCCGGGGGCAGAGCAGCCACCGTGCTGGGCCGCAAAACTCTTGAGTCAAAAGGAATAACTGCGGTAGTGGACCCGGATAAGTGCGCTGCCTGTCTTACCTGCGTAAGGCTATGCCCCTTCAATGCCCCCAGGATAAAACCAGGCACCCATAAGGCTGAAATAGAGGCAGTTATTTGCCAGGGGTGCGGCTCCTGCGCCGGGGAGTGCCCCAACAAGGCCATCAGGCTTCAGGGCTACTCCGATGAGCAGTACAATGCCGCCCTAAACGGTCTTTTTGATAACTGTTAATATTATTTAAAAAAAACCGTGCACTAAAAAGCACGGTTTTTTTAATTAAAGGTACTTTTTAAAATATATTCTCCAGCCGAAAATTAGCATTTGCCCATAATGGGCAAAAAAAGGAGTGGAAAGTTACTTCCACTCCCTTTTTTGCACTTGAATACGGTAGCTTTTATTCCAGTTCCGAGGGATCCACCTGGGGCCTGGGATACAGTCCGGAGCGCTCCACTATTTCTGGAACAATCTCCTCCCAGGCGATGGCCATTACGTGCACACCGTGCACTCCCTTAATTTTTTCCCTGACATATTTGATTTGCTCAATGCAGAGGTCCACGCCCTCTTTCTTGGGATCTTCAGCAGACTTGAGGCGCTCCACTATTGAATCAGGAACGATCATGCCGGAAACGTTGCTCTGCATATATTTGGCGCCCCTCCAGCTCTTCAGCGGGGTTAGCCCGGCCAGTATGTGCACCCTCTGGTCTATTCCCCTTTCCCGTACCTTCTCCATAAAGCGCTCAAAGCGCTCCATGTCGAAAATGCACTGGGTCTGGATAAACTGCGCGCCGGCCTCTACCTTTTTCTCCAGGCGGTCTATCCTGTATTCAAAGGGGTCGGCAAAGGGGTTGGCCACAGCTCCGATAAAGAATCTGGGCTCGCACTCCTTTATCTCCTCTCCGGAGAAGAACACCTTGTCGTCTCTCATCCTGCGCAGTGCCTGTATAAGCTGCATGGAGTCCACATCATAGACGTTCTTGGAGGTGGGGTGGTTGCCGAATTTCTGATGGTCGCCGGAAAGGCACAGCATGTTGCGCATGCCCAGGCAATAAGCTCCCAGTATATCAGCCTGCATGGCTATGCGGTTCCTGTCCCGGCAGGTCATCTGAACGATGGGCTCAATGCCCGCCCCCAGCACATGCACTCCGGTGGCTATGCTGGAAATCCGCACGATGGCAGTCTGGCAGTCAGTTATATTGGTAGCGTCCACATAGTCCTTCATCATATGGGCATGGTGCTTGACACCTTCAACAGAGGCGTGCTTGGGCGGTCCTATTTCGGCTGTTACGGCAAATTGGCCGCTGTCCAGTATCTTATGCAGCTTGCTTAAATATTTCACCCTATCATCACATCCTCCCTGACGGCTTTACGGGGCCCTCCGTCCCTGGACTTGGACCAGTCTTTGGGCGGCTGTATTTCCATCAGTTTATCCAGTTTTCCAAGAGCTTTCATCTTGTCGTAAATGAGCTGCCAGGCGCAGTCCACATCCTTGCTGATCTCGCATTTGCCGTACTGTGATCCGCCGCAGGGGCCGTTTAAAATACTCTTGGAGCAGCGGATTATAGGGCATATGCCTCCTGTCTTGTGGAGAATACACTCCCCGCAGAGGCCGCATTTTTCCACCCACTCGCCGTGTACGGTGGAGCCGCCGATGAACTTTGTGTCCAGGGCCGGTATCACCCATTTGTCGGTGTACCTTTCGGCCATATACTGCACCCCGACCCCGCAGGCCAGGGAAATAACAGCATCAACATCCTTAACCATTTCATCCATGGGCGGGATGTATTCCGGATCACACTGTCTGGTGGCGGTATAGGTTATAGTCTGCAGCGGCTTTCCTTCCACTTCCCTCATCATACGGAGGGATGAGGCCATTATTTCGGTTTCCTTTTCGCCTCCGGCCAGGCATACGGTAACGCACCCGGCGCAGCCGACCAGCATTACCTTATTGCACTCGCTGATTAGAGCCGCTATATCCTTTAATGGTTTTTGCTGAGCTATAATCATTTAGTTTCACCTTCTTTCGAGCATCCGCAGCAGCCGTTCCCTGAACGGGCTTTATTAAGTGGACTTGGCCCCAGTTCCTTTATCTTGGCGGCCATCTCATTGGCAATTTGGGCGAAACGCGCTCCCTGGGCAGAGGACAGGTTATACATCTCCAGCCTCTCTCCCCCGATGCCTATTTCATCCAGAACCTTTTTCACTGCATTGACTCTTTTTCTGGCACGGATATTCCCCTTGAGGAAGTGGCAGTCACCCTCCATGCAGCCGGCCACGTAAACACCGTCTGCGCCCTCCTCGAAGGCGTTTAACAGCACCCTGTGGTCAACGTTGCCTGTACATGTCATTTCAACTATTCTTATATTGGTTGAATACTGAAGTCTCATCGAACCTGCCAGGTCCGCAGCGGAATACGCTCAGTAGTGGCAGCAAAAGGCTATTATTTTAGGTTCAAACTCCATCTGCTACACCTCCCTTAAAAAGGCCATGCACCATATTCATGTATATTTTATCATTGTAGCTCTGCAGTGTTATGGCCTTGTTCGGACACTCTCCGGCACAGGTTCCACAGCCCTGACACATCACCGCTTCAATTTCAGCCAGGTAGCTCTTTATTTTGGGCGCGTTATAGGGACACAGCCTCACACAGGTCAGGCAGGCGGCGCACTTATTCTTATCCACCACAGCCACCACTCCGTGGGACTCCAGCTTGGACTTGGACAGCACCGTGGATGCCCTGCCGGCAGCCGCCCTGGCCTGGGCAATGTTCTCATCTATTGTTTTGGGGCCGTGGGCCAGCCCGGCCATATAGATACCCTCAGAGGCAAAGTCCACCGGCCGAAGCTTCATATGGGCCTCCAGGAAGAACCCTTCCTCGTTTATGGAAATCTTGAAGATCTCATTCATCCTCTTGCTGTCCGGAGGCGACAGAATTGCCGCGGCCAGTCCCAGCAGGTCAGCCTCTATGGACAACGGCTGCCCCAGCACATGGTCTCTTACGGTAACCATTAGCTTTCCACCGGTCTCTTCCACAACCGGCTTCTGGTCAACGCTGTAGCGGATGAAAATAACCCCTTTGCGCCTGGCCTCGGTGTAAAGGTCCTCAAAGAAACCATAGGTCCTGATGTCCCTGTATAGTATGAAAACATTGGCGTCAGGATTTTTTTCCTTTACCTCCAGGGCCAGTTTCACCGATTTGGTGCAGCATACCCTGCTGCAGTAATTCCTGTCTGGCTCCCTGGATCCAACGCACTGAATCAATACTATATTTTTGGCGCTGCTAATCCTGGCGTCCCCTTTTTCAATGGCCTCAGCCATCTCCAGTTGGGTCATAACCCGGTCGCTTTGCCCGTACAGGTATTCAGTAGGTTTGTATTCCGCACCGCCTATGGCCACTATGACTATGCCATGCTGCACCTCGCTGCCGTTGGTCAGGGTGGTTACAAAGTTGCCCAGGAAACCCTTACTTTCCTGAACCTCAGTGCCTGTATACAGTTCGATATTGCTGTTTTCCCTTACCTTTGCCTCCAGGCCCCTTAGATAGGCCTGCACATCCTCACCATTTAGTCCAATGCTGATGCGTGAAGCTAGCCCACCCAGGCTGTCTGATTTCTCCACCAGGTGCACCTTAAAGCCCTGTTCGGCCAGAGAGAGGGCGCTGTTCATTCCTGCCACGCCACCGCCTATAACCAGAGCGGACTTGGTAACACCCACCGGCTCCTGGTGAATCTCCTTCAAGAGGGCTGCCTTGGCTACCACCATCTTAACCAGGTCCTTGGCCTTTTCTGTGGCCCTGACCGGGTCGTTCTGGTGTACCCAGGAGCATTGGTCCCTTATATTGGCCATTTCAAACAGGTATCTGTTTAGTCCGGCCTCCATCATGGTCTCCTGGAAAAGGGGTTTGTGAGTCCTTGGGCTGCAGGAGGCCACTACCACCCTGTTCAGCTTCTGCTCCTCGATAATCTGCCTTATGTTGGCCTGACTGTCCTGGGAGCAAACATACAGGTATTCTCCGGCATAAACAACGTTAGGCAGCGTTTTGGCCATCTCCACCACTTCAGGAACCTTTACCGTGCTACCAATATTGATCCCGCAGTGGCATACAAAAACGCCTATTCTTGGCTCTTCGTCACCTACATGCCTCTCCGGAGGGTATACTTTCTCCTTCACCAGAGTTCCCCTGGCATCGGCCAGAAGGCTCTGGGTCGCCCCGGCGGCCGCGCTGGCCTGCATTACTGTTTCTGGAATATCCTTGGGACCTGAGAATGCCCCGGCCACAAACACACCCGGCTGGTTGGTTTCCACCCCGGTCAGCTCCAGGGGCTCCGAGAATCCGTATTTATTAAGGTCTACACCCAGTTTCTGGCCCAGATCCCTGACACTCTGGGAAATCTGCATGCCCACCGAAAGAATCACCATGTCAAATTCCTCGGTTTGTATATTGCCATCCTCGTCAGAGTATCTGATGATCAGGTTTTTACTGTCATCTTCTTTCTGTTCAATAGCATAGATTCTTGACCGTACGAATCTGACGTCTTTTTCTTCCCTGGCCCTGTCATAGTATTTTTCAAAGTTCTTGCCGTAGGTTCTCATATCCATAAAGAATATGGTGGTGTCCAGAGGCTTGGAGCTGTGCTCTTTGGCAATAACCGCCTCTTTAATGGCATACATGCAGCATACCGATGAGCAGTAGCCGTGCTCAACCCTGGTGTTTCTGGATCCCACGCACTGTATCCAGGCAATTTTCTCAGGCTCCTTGTGGTCGAAGGGCCTTACCATATGTCCCTGGAACGGTCCGGAGGCGCTTAAGACTCTCTCAAACTCAAGGCTGGTCAGCACGTTGGGGTACTTGCCATAGCCGTAGTACTCCAGATCCTTGGAATTGTATTTCTCAAAGCCCGGGGTCAGTATAATGGACCCCACATTTATTTCTACTTCCTCATCCTGCATATCGTGCTTTATGGCGTCCGCCAGGCAGGCCTTTTCGCACTCCAGGCACTCAGAGCAGACTCCGCAGTTAAGGCAGCGCTCGGCTTCCTTCATGGCCTGCTCCCTGGTCATACCATCGGAAACCTCCATGAATGACCTGGCCCTTACGTCGGCATCGACATGGGAGGGGTGCTGAAGTTCCACCTTGGGGATATCGTCCTCTTCAAACCTGAAGGGGGCTATTTCCTCTTCAGAAACTCCAAATTTCCTGTCTGTCTTAAGGTCCCTGCCCAGCAGGTAAAGGTCAATGGACTCTGCAGCCGTCTTACCGGCAGCAACAGCCTCTATAACTGTTTTGGGACCGGTCATGGCATCACCGCCGGCGAATACTCCCGGCATAGACGTGGCCAGTGTATCGGGATCAGCCGTTATAACACTGCCGCGGCCGGTGGCCAGTCCGCTGCCCTCCAGTGAAGAGGCGTCGGGCTGCTGGCCAATGGCCATAATTACATTGTCAACATCTATAAAGAACTCGCTACCCTCTACCGCCACAGGACGCCGCCTGCCGCTTGAATCGGGCTCTCCAAGCTGGTTCTGAAGACACTCTATGCGGGTAACCTTGCCATTCTCACCGAGAAAAGCCTTGGGGCTGGTCAGCATGGTAAATACCACGCCCTCTTCCCTAGCCTCAGTTATTTCCTCGGGAAGGGCGGTTATCTCGCCCTCGGTGCGGCGGTACACTATGTGCACCGACTCTGCGCCAAGCCTTAAAGCAGTTCTGGCACAGTCCATGGCGGTATTGCCGCCACCGATGACAGCAACTTTTTTGCCCAGTTGGACCTTTTCACCCAGGGCGATATTCCGCAGGAAAGGCACACCATGCATTACGCCGTCCAGGTCTTCTCCCGGAACGTTCAGCCCGGTGCCCTTATGCGCCCCTATGGCCAGGAACACAGCAGAATAGCCGCTGTCCATCAATCCCTGAACCGTTATATCGCTGCCCAGCCGGGTGTTGTATTTAATCTCAACCCCCAGTTTGGTGATCAGGTCAATCTCCAGGTCCACCCACTTTTTAGGCAGCCTGTACTCCGGTATACCCACCCGCATCATGCCGCCGCCCACCGGCAGGGCCTCAAATACGGTAACCCCGTACCCTCTTTTGGCCAGTTGGTAGGCTGCCGAAAGTCCGGCGGGGCCGGCGCCTATAACAGCTACCCGCTTGCCGTTGGCTTCCGCTATTTCCGGAAGAGGAAGTTCATCCAGATTATTATAAGCGTAATCAGAGGCGACACGTTTTAGCTGCATTATGTTTACCGGATCATCCACCGATCCCCGGTGGCACTTGGTCTGACAGGGATGGGTGCACACCCTTCCGCAGGCTGCCGGAAAGGGATTGTCACGATATACCATCTGCCAGGCCTCGGTAAACTTGCCCTTTTTAATGAGCTGTGTATAGCCCTGGGCATTTACCCCCGCAGGGCACGCCGCCCTGCAGGGGGGAGTGCCCGCCTTTTCAATCACAAAAGCATTCGGAAAAGCCTGTGCATAAGGCTTGTAGGTGGCTTTGCGCTTGCCCAGCCCCTGGTTGAACTCACTTTTTACCTCTACCGGACAGGCATTGGCGCACTCACTACAGCCCTTGCACTTATCTACATCTATATAGCGGGACCTTTGCTTAATTTTTACCTTAAAGTTACCCGGACCACCCTGCACATCCATTACATCCGAACAGGTGTAGGTTTGAACATTCAGGTGCCTGCCGCACTCCACCAGCTTCGGAGAAAGTATGCACATAGAACAGTCATTGGTGGGGAAAGTTTTGTCCAGCATGGGCATAGTCCCGCCTATGGCCGGAGTGTTTTCCACCAGGTATACGTAGTAGCCGGATTCGGCCAGATCCAGTGAGGCCTGGATGCCGGCTATGCCTGCACCCACCACCATTACTGCCCCGACTTTATCAGAACTCATAAAACATCACTTCCACTTCTTTAATGGAACTAAGAGGCTTTCTACCGGTTCTTATTGTACGCCTTATTCTTTTTCAGGCATTATGAGCGCCCTCTCCATCAGAGTGCACATGTGCATGTTTTTTGATTTTCCCTTGGTGTCCGGATACCATTTGTTCAGGTCGTTAAACTGGTCAATACAGTTGTGACAGGGCACCAGTACAATCTGAGCACCGGTGGCCATGACCTGATCCACCTTGCGCTTCCCTTTAGCCTTACGCTTTTCATTATATTCCGGCATGGCCATTCCGCCGCCGCCGGCTCCGCAGCAGTAGTTCATCTTTCCGTTGGGGTTCATGTCCACGAAATTCTTTACAAAGCTCTTCAGCAGCTCCCTGGGCTCTTCCCATACACCTTCCTTACGGGCGGTGTTACAGGGGTCGTGGTAGGTGACTACCTCGGTGATGGCATCCGGGTCCAGCTTTAAAGAGCCGTCCTTTACCAGTTCGTTGAGCAAAGACAGTATATGCCGGATGGGGAATTCCTTGCCCTTCCAGAATGTTCTGTAGCCCCAGCGCATCGACCGGAAGGCGTGCCCGCACTCGGTTACAATAAATTGCTCGCAACCCAAACGGTCAAACTCTTCCCAGATGGGCATGGATATTTCCACAAAATCATCATTCTGGCCGGTAAACAGAGCGATGTTGGTGGCGTCCCAGCGTTTTGTGCTGATAGTGTAGTCAATGCCTGCAGCATAGAAAATCTTCAGCGTGGTCTGCAGCTCATTGGCATAGATTTTAATGTCCCGGGCGTTGAAGCCGTAGAAGTACTTGGCGCCTTTCTTATCCAGGGGAATGGTGAAGTCCGGATCTCCCAGTTCTTCCCTCATCTCATCCTGAATCCACTCGATGGTCTCATCGTAGTCTTCCTGGCTTACATTCATCTGGTTGCCGGACTCAATATGCTCCCGGGCAATAGTCTGCAGATAGCCGGGTATCTTGTCCTTTTCAAAGGTTCCGCGCAGAGTCCTTACCACCACGGCCACATTTATTCCCATGGGGCACTCAACCGTGCAGCGCTCGCACATGGTGCAGTACCAGAGATATGGGTCCTGTAAGGCTTCTTCCATGCCCAGGTTTAATTTGCGCAGAAATTTGCGGGGGTCCTGGCTCTCATGCACGTCTGAGTACGGGCAGCCGGCGGTGCACATGCCGCAGGCCAGACACTGTGAAAAGTCATAGTTTTTCAGCAGTCCGGCCACTCTCTCCCTGAAATTGGGATTCAGTTGTGTTGACTGAATAGTTTCCATTTAATATGCTCCTCCCCTCAACGGAGTCCCTGCAATTGGGTGTTTATTAATTTAATTTGTGCCGGGGAAACGCCCGCCTATTTTGGCGGACAAGCCCCCGGCAGGCACATTAATACTCGTTAGGCAGTTGGTTCAGTTCCGCCCTTGTGAACACGGGGCCGTCTTTGCAGACATATTTGTTCCCCACATTGCAGCGCCCGCACATGCCGATGCCGCACTTCATTCTGTTCTCCAGAGACATGATCACCTGTTCCGGCTTGAAGCCACAGGCTTCCAGCTCAGGCATGGTGAACTTGATCATCACCGGAGGTCCGCAAATTATGGCCACTGAATTGTTGGAACTGGGAGCCACTTCCTTGGTTACCGTCGGAATGAAGCCCACCTTGCCGGTCCAGCCGTCCGCAGGGCGGTCGATGGTGCATATCAGATCAATATCCGACCTCTTGCTCCATTCATCCCTCTCATCCTTGTAAAGTAGCAGCCCGGGGTTTCTGGCGCCGTATATTACGGTTATTTTTCCGTAATCACCCCTGTGTTCCGGCTTGAGCATATAGTTTACCAGAGAGCGCAAGGTGGTAAAGGCAAAACCTCCGCCTATGATAACTATATCCTTTCCCTTCATCTGCTCCACCGGGTAGTAATTGCCCAGAGGGCCGCGAACTCCAACCATGGTGCCCTCCTCCATGAGGTGCAGGGCAGTGGAGACCACACCAACCTTGGCCACGGAAAACTTTAAGAATCCGGGCTCGGTGGGGGAAGAGGCTATTCCGAAGGGGGCCTCGCCCTTACCAAAAACGCATATTTCGGCGAATTGTCCAGGCATATAGGGGAAGCTCTTTTCATCTTCTTCGCTCATAAACTGGAAGGTGAAGGTGTGGATGAGCTTATCCTCGGTTTCGGTAAAGTTTTTTACCAGCTTCATTGGGAGCGGCAGATATGGATTTCTTTGCATTATTTATCCGACCTCGCTTCCGACCCCTGAATATCCGCCAGAATTTCCCGGATGTCCAGATTTACGGGGCAGTTTTTAATACACCTGCCGCAGCCCACACAAGCTGTGGCGTTGAAATTGTCAACAAAGTACTTGAACTTATGCATAACTCTCTGGCGCATGCGCTCTTTTCCGGTAGTCCTTGGGTTGTGCCCGGATCCGTGCAGGGTAAACAGGGGGAACATGCAGGAGTCCCAGTTCCTTACCCGGCAGCCGTTGCAGTCCTTGGCCTCATCCACTATATCGAAACAGTGGCAGGTGGGGCAGGAATAGGTGCAGGACCCGCAGCCCAGACACTTCTCATGGAAGCTCTCCCATATGGTGTCGTAAAAGTTGGCGTCCAGTTTGCCCTTCAGGCCATCGGTATTAACCTTGCAGACCACCACTGCTGCATCCCTGACTTTGGCGGCAGCGGCCTTCTGCCCTTCACCGGCGGCGGAGAGTCCCATTTTGGACATCAGTTCCCTGCCCTTTTCGCTGACTGCTTCCACCAGGTATTCATCACCGGTGTCGGTGAGCATAACATCCAGCCCTTTGCTGTCGAAGGGGCCGCCTCCCATGGAGGTGCAGAAGCAGGTGGGGGCGGGTTCGCTGCAGGCCATTCCCACCAGCAAAGTGTTAGCCCTTCTGTTCATATAGTACGGGTCTTCGTATTTATCATTTTTAAATACACTGTCCAGCAGAAGAAGGCTTTGGGCATCGCAGGGGCGCAGTCCGAAAACCACCTTCTTTTTGTTGTCGATACACTCCTCCATTTGGGCTCCACTATAGCTGAAAAGCTTTTCAGACTGAGGGAAAAGGATACCCTTGGGAGGGATTTTGCTGTTCAAAAATCCGAAATATGCCTCACTGCCTTTGCCAATTTGCTTAAACAGGGAATACGTTCCCTCCTTGACGGGGGCGTACACCTCATACTCGGCAATAAGATTGTCCAGCAGACCGGGCAGAGCGTTTTTTGCTATTATCATCCTTTTCACCTCACTCCTTCACCAGGAAAGGTTGTGGGTCGTCAGCCTTGAACTCGGCCAGCGCCGGTTTTTCATCCGGGTTGACGCCGGTTTCATAGCCGAACAACTCCTTGACTTCCTTGACCATTTTCCGGGTCATGCCACGCAGGTTGATACCCATGGGGCAGGCCCTGTCACAGGCCCCGCAGTCGGCGCAGCGCCCGGCGCTGTGGAACACCCTTCCGGCCTGGAACATGATGTTATCATCAGTGCCGGTGGATTTATTTAACCACGCAGGGGTGGAACAGTCTACAAAGCACTCGGCGCAGTAGCACATGGGGCATGCATTGCGGCAGGCATAGCACCTTATGCACTTGGAAAACTCGGCGGCCAGCGCTGCCCTGCGCTCTGCCGGTGAAAGCGCCTCGAAGGCGGCCACATCGGCAAAGTTGTCCTCAGGCTTGTCGGGCACCGGGTCACCAATCATCATATCGTATATTACCGGGTTCCCGTAGCGGCATACCTTACAGGTATCGTGCGTCAGGTCACCCGTGCCAACCTCAATGGTTATCCCATTGGCCTTTAATACCAGGCTGTCGCCCTTTTCTTCAACAGCAACGAGGTCTTTACCCTCCAGGGCGGCATCCACCTTGGCCCGGTCAATCATTCCCTGGCATGGCACACCGATTATAAACAGGTTATCACGGTCTATCTGGTTTTCATTGATCAGGGCCACTATTGAGCGCACGTCGCAGCCCTTGGCCACTACGGCCACTCTGTCCTGGCGCTTTCTCAGATAGTTGGCCAGGTTGTTTTCACAAGAGCAGTCCCAGGTCAGTTTGGCAGCGTCCTCGGGCTTACGGATAAAGCACGGAGTGCTGCGAAGAGGCAGGCTGCCCTTGGAGAATCCCACCACCAGGTCAACCTTTTTTTCTTCCAGTAATTTCTTGGCAGCGTCCTGAATCGCTGAAGCTAGCTTTTGCATCCGCAACAACACCCCGCTTCCTGGCTGGGTACTATCCCTTTATTGGGGCCCAGTTTTTTTACTTTTTCGGTAACCTCGCTGACCAGTTCACCGAACCGGCCACCTTCGGCAGCAGACACCCAGGCAAAGTTAACTCTGTCTTCGTCCACCCCGATGTATTCCATCATGCTCTTTAACAGGGCAAATTTCCTTCTGGCTACCAGGTTGCCACTAACATAGTGGCAGTCTCCGGGGTGTCACCCGGAGGTGAGCACGCCGTCAGCCCCGTTTTTAATGGCCGACATGATAAACAGAGGGTTTATCCGGCCGGAGCAAGGTATGCGGATTACACGAATATTGGGGGGGTACTGTATCCGGCTAACACCGGCCAGATCGGCCCCCGCATAGCTACACCAGTTACATAGAAAAGCGACTATTTTTGGTTCCCATTCCATTTACCTATCCCTCCCCCTGTCGCTAAAGCGCGTTTATCATGGCCATTATCTGTTCGTTGGTGCATCCCTTGACGTTAAGGGCCCCGCAGCGGCAGGAAGAAGCACAGGCTCCGCAGCCCTTACAAAGTGCCTCGTTGACCACAGCCACTTTTTCTGTGGGGTCAACAGAAACCGCCTTGGCAGGACATACCGACTCACAGACACCACACCCGGCGCACTTCTTCTTGTTGACAATAGCGCATTTTCCTTCAACGTCAATTGCTTCCTTGGCCAGCACTGTGCAGGCCCTGGCCACTGCAGCCTTGGCCTGGGAAATATTTTCTTCCATGTTTTTGGGGCCATGGGCCAGACCGCACATAAATACGCCGTCAGTACCGAAATCAACCGGACGGAGCTTTAAGTGAGCCTCCAGGAAGAAGCCCTCCTGGTTCAAAGGAACCTTGAAGAACTGTGACAGCTTGCTGTTTTCCGACGGCACAATAGCGGCGGCCAGGCCAACCACATCGGCGTCGATGGATACAGGTGCGCCCAGAACATGGTCGGTAACGGTTACCTTCACTTTATCGCCTGAAGCTTCCACCACCGGCTTGCTGTCAGCCGAATAGCGGATAAAGATGACTCCCTTGCGCCTTGCTTCGGTATACATATCCTCATAGAATCCGTAAGTGCGGATGTCTCTGTAGAGAATGAACACATTGGCGTCGGGATTGGTTTCTTTAAGTTTTAGCGCCTGCTTGATTGACTTGGTACAGCATATACGGCTGCAGTACGGACGTTCCGGCTCCCTTGAGCCGACGCACTGGATGAAAACGATGTTCTTGGCGGCAGCCAGCTTTCCGTCTGCCAGATCCGATTCCAGCTCCAGAAGTGTCTTCACCTTCTGGTTCTGTCCGTAGAGGTATTCTGTAGGTTTGTATTCATCACCACCGGTGGCGATAATAGATACACCGTGCTGAATCTCTTCCCCATTGGACAGCTTGGTGACAAAATTGCCGACAAACCCGTGCACTTCAGCTATTTCAACACCTGTATAAACTTTAATCAGCTGGTTATTGTTTATTTTTGCAGCCAGATCAGCCAGATACGCCTGCACATCCTCGCCCTTCATTCCGTAGCGGATGCGGTTGGCAATGCCTCCCAGGGCACCGGACTTCTCGACCAGACTTACCTTGTAGCCCTGGGCTGCAGCGTTCAGTGCGGCATTCATTCCAGCCACGCCTCCGCCGATAACCAGCACATCGTGGTTCATGCCCAGGCTCACGCCCTTTAGCGGCTCCAGCAAGGCTGACTTGTACACGGCCATTTTGACCAGGTCCTTGGCCTTTTCTGTGGCCTTTTCAGGTTCTTTCTGGTGTACCCAGGAGCACTGGTCCCTTATATTGGCCATCTCAAAGAGATTGGGGTTTAAGCCCGCTTCTTTGAGGGTCTCCTGGAACATAGGCTCGTGTGTCCTGGGGCTGCATGAGGCCACCACAACCCTGTTGAGATTGTATTTTTCTATGGCCTCCTTAATCTGAACGCCTGTATCCTGTGAGCAGGCATACATCTTTTCATCTGCAAAGACCACTCCCGGAAGTGTCCTGGCATAATCAACCACCGACGGCACATTCACCACGCTGCCTATATTTATTCCACAGTGGCAGATGAATACACCGGTGCGGATAATCTCCCCGGCAACATCTTTTTCTGCGGGGTATTCCCTTTTCTTAACCAGGGTGCCCCTGGCTTCTGCCAGTATTACAGAGGAGTCGGCGGCTGCCGCGCTGGCCTGCATGACAGTTTCAGGAATGTCCCTGGGGCCGCTGAAGGCGCCTGCCACGTATACCCCGGGCCTGCTGGTGCCAACACCGGTAAGACTGGGAGGCTCGGCAAAGTTAAACTTGTTCAGCTCAACACCAAGCTTTCCGGCCAGATCAATCATATCCCTGGAGGGCTCCAGTCCTATGGAAAGCACAACCAGATCGAATTCCTCATTGGTTATGGTCCCGTCTTCATTGGAATAGCGAATGACCAGGTTTCCACTGCCGTCGGCAGTCTCGGTCACCTCGTATACCCTGGACCGGACAAACTTTACTCCCTGCTCCAGACGGGCCTTGTCATAGTATTTTTCAAACTCCTTGCCGTAGGTCCGCATGTCCATGAAGAATATGGTGGTGTCAAGGGCATAGGGTGCGTGCTCCTTGGCGATAACAGCTTCTTTAATGGCATACATGCAGCAGACTGACGAGCAGTAGCCGTGGTCCAGCTTGCAGTTTCTTGATCCTACGCACTGTATCCAGGCAACCTTTTTCGGCTCCTTGTGGTCCGAGGGACGCACCAGGTGTCCGCCCAGGGGGCCCGAGGCCGAAAGAATTCTTTCAAATTCAAGGCTGGTAAGCACATTGGGGAACTTACCATAGCCGTAGTAGGACAGCTGCTCCGGCTGGAACGCGTCAAATCCGGGCACGAGAATAACCGATCCCACTTCAATCTCAATGGTTTTATCTTCCATTGAATGGTCGATGGCATCGGCCTGGCAGGCCTCAAGGCATTTTCCGCAAGCCTTGGGCTTTTTAATTTTTAAGCACTTTCCCTTGTCGATGGCATAGGCATTGGGATAAGCCTGTGCGTAAAGCTTGTAAATAGCTTTTCTCTTGCCCAGACCCTGGTTGAATTCATCGTCCACCTTAACCGGACATTCCTCTGCGCAAGAACCGCAGCCTGTGCACTTATCCGGGTCAACAAAACGAGCTTTTTGCTCTATTGTGGCCTTGAATTTTCCCGGTTCACCCTGCAGATCCACCAATTGTGAAGAAGTCATTATTTCGATGTTCAGGTGGCGTCCGCATTCCACAAGCTTTGGTGACAGGATGCACATAGAGCAGTCGTTGGTGGGGAATGTCTTGTCCAGCATGGGCATAGTGCCGCCAATGGCAGGTTGCTTTTCCACCAAATAGACGTAGTAGCCTGATTCGGCAAGGTCCAGGGATGCCTGGATACCAGCGATACCGGCGCCCAGTACCATTACGGCCCCGACTTTATCGGGTTTTGTTGTCATCTTTGCATCACATCCGTCCTCCTAGTTTCGGCGACTGGTGATGTACTCCATCAAGCCGCTTAAGAGATTAACCCACTATATGGGCTAATGCCAACTAAAAAATATTAGATAACCAATCCTCACCCTGAGATTATACATACATCCTTACTTTTTCAGCACAGTCATTCCCGTATTCATTTTTCAATCAGACAAATAAACAGTCATCCTGGTCATGCATCATTTCTACGGGCTTTTATCAGGGCAGCCGCGCAGCCTCCCCCCTCACCTCCAATGCAGAATACTATTATAATCAGTGTTGCAAATAAACTCCCGGCAAACCTGATCACCCAGGAAAGAACTGAAATTACTGTGCAAACATAAAAAAACTGACCGTCATCCTTTCCATAAAAGGCGGGACGGCACTTGCCTTTTTCCTGGATTATTCTTTTATTCTTTTAACAAAAAACATCAGGCTTTCCGTGATTTTTTATACTGCCTCATCTGCTGTATTACCGTGCCGGGAACTACAGACACCTTGTCCCTAGTATAATATTTCTCACTTTTGCTGTCAATTCCTTTAAAAATGAGGTTTGAACGGCAAAACTTAAGCTTCTTATTTACTTTTTTTGTGAGTATTTCTGATGATGTAAATACTATAAAAATATTATTAAATCATAAAAACATTTTAAAAAATTAATAAAATTTACTAAGACATCCTAGCAATGGGCGGCAGTATATCTGCCGCCCTCTTTTATGATTTTAAATTACCTGGCTATACACTTATCTTTGCCTGAATGTTTTCAGGAAGGAGTCACAGTAAATATCCTTATTAAGTAAAAGGTTGGCGGCTGCCACGGCGTCCACCAGTTCCGAATCGTCAACATCAGCAATGGCTGAATCCAGTCCGCAGGCCATGCTCATGATCAGGAAGGTTCTATTGATCAGGTGGCGGTTGGTGCAGCGCTGTGAAGCGTTGGAAAGCCCCATGGTGGTTCTTACTCCGGGAGCCAGAGCCTTAATCTGGCGAATGGCTTCCAGCACCTCGACACCGTGTTCCTGGGCAACGTTGCAGGGCAGCATCAGGGGGTCAATATACAGATCTTCCATGGGAATTCCGTGTGCGTCGGCATTAACTACTATTTCCATGGCCAGGGCAGCGCGGTCGGCAGCGCTCTTGGGAACTCCGGACTCATTCATGGCCAGACCAATAATGGCGGCATTATACTTTGCTGCCATGGGGAGGTAAAGATCCATTTTCCACTGGTCGGCATGGGTGGAGTTAATCATTACCTTGCCGTGTTTGTTGGCTGCGCAGCCGGCTTCAATAGCATCGGGGTTGGTGGAGTCAACGCAGCAGGGCAGTATTGAGGCTTCATTACATATATTAACCAGCCACTCCATCACTGCAGGCTGATCCTTGGCCTCAACAGTAGGGCCTGTGTTTACATCAAGATAGTGCGCGCCGGACTCCTGCTGACGCTTGGCCCAATGCCTGATGGGCTCGGGATCCTTGTTCAGAATGCCCTCGCGGATATCTTTAAACATACCGTTAATCCGTTCGCCAATAAGGATCATATCATTAGCCTCCTTCTTATTCCTCTTGGGCATTAATCCTATAATTTAGAATTCAGGAGTCAGTTTTAACATATCCAGAGTTATTTGGTTTTCCTAAGCCAATCTGGATTTGTGTATTCTGACTCCTGCATTCCGGCAGTTACTCATTCAATTAAGGATTAATATTTTACAGGCTCCATCATTTTAGCCACATGAGCATTGAATTGTTTCATTGAATCAGGGTGACGAAGTACAAAAATAGCTCCGCTGGCCTGGGCAAAGGTGGTGGCGGTCATAACTTCCCACAGAATTGCCCGGCGGGCCTGATCGCCCCACTCAGGTGTTTCATCCCTGGAAGCTTTGGCTTCCTTGGCTTTCCAGGCTTCCTGCCCTACAAAGCAGACAACCGGCATGGCCAGCATTTTGTCGCCGGTAAGAGCTCCCAGGCGGGAACGTTCCATAATGGAATAGGCATACTCAATACCGTATCCAAGAGCTCCTACCAGAGGGTCGATAGCGATCCTGTTGGCCGCCAGTCCCATTTCAGTAATGAGAATGTTAAGCTGCTTGGCCAGGTTGATGTCCAGCGGACTGGAAGCTATTATGGAATGTCCGTTCACCATGCAGGCAGCGGTCATTGTTTTGTAGTTATTGGGAGTGGCGCAGCCTAAAAGGGCAACCTTTCCAGCAAGAGCTTCGCCAACTGCAGGCATTATTTCAGCATCTTTTTCCTCAACGCCGCAACCAACTACTATCATGGGAACACTGATGGCATCCGCCACTGCCTTGGCAGTTTTGGCGCAATCTTCTGGGCTGGCGTTTTTGTTGTCGGGGTGGGCGCTGTTAAGCCTCAGGCATACCAGATCCGCTCCATATTCCACACACTTCTTGGCCCAAGCCACTGGATCTCCCAGCACTCCGGCATAGGCTTCTTTTAAAATATCGGGCCACTCAGCAGGCTCCATATCGCATACTTCCAGCGCTACAACAGGGCGATTGGGCATGTCACCTTCAAAAAACAGGAAGGGCAGCGTGCCGTCTCCGCCGACTTTTATAGCATTGGGCTCTGCACCCAGGACCAGCTCGTTGACCTTACTGGTCCATCTTTCCTTAGCTATCGTTACAGCCATTACTCCCGCTCCTTTCAGTATTTGAGCATATTTTAACGGATTTATACCGATCTAGAACCATTACTGTACAAAAACAATCCCGATCGGGGACATTCCTCCGACCTTCAAAGACATTTCAAGTCGGGGACATTCCTGTCCTCAAAGAAATACCTACACTTCAGCAGGTGTGTCCCCATTCCTTGTTTGTTGTGTCCCCATTCCGCTAGATGATGCCGGCATTTTTCACAATCTGGCTTACAGCCGCCACCACCGGGGAATTATCAGGTAGTGTAGACAAAGGCTTACTCCTCAGGTCATAGTCCCTGACCTGATCGTCAAGGGGAATAGCTCCCACCAGCTCCAGGCCGGTGCGATCAATCTCCTCTTTTAAAGCCTCTATGGTTCCTTCAGTAACCTTACTTACTACAAGATACATCTTTTTTATATCCAGTCCCAGTGAGTCAACCAATTCCTTTACTCTTCCGGCCGACCTTATACCCCTGGCGCTGGAGTCGCTGCCAACCAGAAGCACGTCCACGTTCTGAGTAGTCCTGCGGCTTAAGTGCTCCAGCCCGGCCTCATTATCCATGACCACGTAGGGATAATTCTTGCTAAGGTCCTGCATGAATCCCCGTACCAGGTTGTTGGCGTAACAGTAACACCCTGCCCCTTCCGGACCGCCCATAACCAACAGATCCACATCGTCCCCCTCGGCCAAAGACTGGTGGACCTTGTAGGCAACATACTGGTCCTTGGTCATACCGGCCGGCAGCGGCTCAATGTTCCTGTTAATACGGTTAAGCAATTCAGAAATGGTTTCCTCAACTTTTATGCCTATAGCCTCGTGTAAATTGGCATTGGCATCGGCATCCACTGCCAGGACGGGGCCTTTGCCGGCTTTATTAATCTGTCTGATCAGGAGTGCTGCCAGAGTTGTTTTTCCGGTTCCTCCCTTTCCTGCAATAGCCACTGTAAAAGCCATTTTTACACATCCCTTCGATAAATGTTACTTCATATAAAGTGGTTACGGTGCTGCAATTACCGAGGGCACTGGCTAAAGGCCTGCACATCACCGCGACTGGTATAATTATTGCCCGAATCCTGTTCTATCATGCCCGGCAATAAAGGGCTCTTAAAACCTGCTGTTACAGCCAACGCTGTTTCAGGAAAGAAGCAATACCTGCGGACTCACGCGGTCCCACCAGCACTTCCCAGTTGGAAAGCTCCTGCAGTTTGCCGCTCAGCACTGCCACGCCGCCAGGTATGATTACCTTGCGATGTTTTACCTTATCGGCAATACCTGAGGTTTGCAACAGTTCAGTTATTTTTTCCGGTGTGAACTTGCCGGCTGCCCAGCCTGTCATAACCGAGATGCCGTCTGTGTCCACGGGCAGAATATAGCCGGGAACCCTTGAAGACTCGACATCGCCCGCTACGCAGAAATAGGTAAGTGAGAAGTTGGTGGTGATATATACCGGCGAATTGTCGTTTACATTGCCGACTTCGTATATTTTGGACTCCACCGCAATTGGTTTTTGCGGGTCGGTGTATACATTCAGACGCAGAGTAACCAGCGGCAGTACATCCGCAGGATCCGCGCTGTCAATTACCACTATGGCAGCATACTTGGCGATATATACTCCGGCGTCAACCACTGCCTGGAAGGCATCCTTGTTGTCAGCAACGGCAATGGCGGGGTACCCGAAGGGACGGAATTTCTTGAGAGCCTGGCGGCGAAGCTGGGTCTGGTCGGCCAGAACCTTGTTTACTTCCCTGGCGCCGGAATCAAGAATAATCTGTTTATGGCCCATGCCTACCACTTTTTCCACCAGGGCGGCAAGTTCGTTCAGGTCAGCTCCCTTTACAACCATGGGAACATCAAATTTCTTGGCCAGATTGGTCATTGCTTCCACATTAGCTGCATTGGCGCAGCACACCAGAGGTTTCTTGGCGGCAACGATTTCCAGCGCCTTCTCAATGGCGGCGGGATCTTCACTCATGAGCACCAGCGGGAAAACTGACTTGGCGTCAGCCGCTTTTACAGCCTCGGCAAATTTGCCGGCATCATTGGAGCAGTTGCCTACTGCCACCAGGTTCACTTTGTGGGTCTGGCCCACCCGGTCAAATACCAGTTTGTTGATCTGTTCTACCTTGGCGGTGATTTCATCGGCGCTCATGGTGTCACATACTGACACGGCAATGCCGGTCATGTGTTCGAAGCGCTTGTCATGCCTGAAAAGAACAGTTTCATTACCCAGTTCTAAAGCATTTTCACCCGTGCCTATTTTAACCAGGGCAATGGGGGGAGCCGAGGCGGAATCCAGCGCCTCTTTCGCTGCATCGCTTACGTGCGGGCACTGATCCAGACTGGCCTTTCCACCGGCAAGCGCCATGGCGAAAGCCAGGCAGGTGGGCTGACCGCAATCCTTGCAGTTGGTTTTGGGCAGTTGCTTAAAAATTTCTAAACCTGTTAAACCCATTCTCCGTACTCCTTTCTTATCGGTTGATTTCTAAATTTCAAAATACTATCCGGAAGGTGCCCGGATACCATCCGGGCGACCTTCCGAATCATTCATCTGCTTATTAATTTCCCATTTGGCACATTCCTGTTCATCTCAAAGACATTCCTCCGACACTCGGAGCCATTACACATCGGCCATATCCAAGACTGGATCATTACCGATAAAGCTACCCCGATCGGGGACATTCCTGTCCCCAGAGGAATACCCCAGCTTTAGCAGGTGTGTCCCCTTTCCGCTAAAGAAGCGGGTCCATGGTCAGAGCAGGGTGCCCCTTCTCTTCCAGGAAGCTCATTATTTCATCTCCGGAGGTACCGATGGACTCGTCGGCAATCTTGTCTACGAATTCCTTGCCAAGGCCTGCATTTTCAGCAGCTTCTTCCAGCAGTGGGCGAAGCTCTTCTTTCAGTGCCTTGGGCAACCATACCAGGCGTCCCAGTCCGCCATCGGCAGGCACGAACTTGCGGGAGCCCAGGTAGGACTTACCGCAGCCCATGAAGCCGGGCATTTGGGCGCCGGCGCCAATGGTTCCGGCCAGGGTGGAGAAGCTCATACCGGAGGGGGTCATTCCGCTGTGCTCGCGGTTAACCACCATAAAGCCGTTGCACTCGGGCACCATGGCCAGTATGCACTCAAAGCAGCCGCAGGAGGTCATCGGGAATTCCATAATGGTGTAGAAGTTGACGTTGGTGATGTTCCTCTGCGAGTTATTGAAGCAAAACTCGTTGAAGGACTCCCACTGTCCCTTAACTTCATCCAGGGTTCCCTGTTTGGGGATAGGCTGGTTGGCTCCGTGAGGATTAATCTCAAAGGCAGCCTTGGCGTCCAGCCAGCTAACCGCACCGCAAAGACCTACGCGCTCCGGAGCCACCACGCAGACGTGGGTGGGGGCGAAGGACTGACACAGGGTGCAGGAGTAGAAGGTGTCCACTTTCTCGTCCTGCAGTTCCTTGAGCCTGTCATCGCGCTTCTGATAGTAGCTGCGTGCAACATCGCGCATCGCAAGCACTTTTTCCTCATCGGTGTACAGTGTAATCTGAACCCGGTCCACAATGGCCGAGAATTCAGTTTTGAACTTTGCGTAAAGAATCTTGCCTATATCCTTCATGCGGAAGCCCTTGCCATAGGCATCCTTGGATATACGCACCCAGTTGATATCCCTCTGGGCCACGTGCCACAGACCTTCGCCGTAGTTGGTGAAGTAGTGGATGCGGCGCTCCAAGACAGGCTCGAAGTCTTCCTGCATCTTGCGGCCGTAGACGTCTACAACAATACCTATGGGCAGCCTGCTGCCAGGCTCCAGGCCGTCAATGTCAGGCCCGACCAAATCAACCTTGCCGTCTTCGATCTCATCCTCGCCCACCATACGCACCAGCTCAAAGCCGGGGGTCTTTTGTCCGCCGAATTCCACGAACATGTCCTTCTTGCGGATGGACTCACCCTCGAAGGCAGGACCCACGGTGATGGGAACATCAATGTCGATGGCGGTGATTTTTATGCCGCGGACCTCAAGGCAGGTCTGCACAATCTTGTCATAGTCGGGCTGGGATACGAACCAGTCCTTAATTTGCTTGTCCTCGGGCAGCTCCTGGTCGGTGATGACCGGGAAGCCCACGTTGATGGCGCCCATGCAGGCGGCATCCTTAACCATGTCATGCTCGCCCAGATACAGTATGAAGGCCAGCACACGGCGCTGCTGGTAGTCCCTCTGGGCGTCGTAGTCGCCGGGCTTAATGCCGCCGAACATCATGCCGGCCCGCAGGGCGAAGTTGGCAGCGTGCACCACCTGGGTAAAGTTGCCCAGGGGGAAAGCGATGTAGTCAACACCCAGCTTTACGTTCTCTTCCAGCAGCTGCTCAATGATCTCGTCGCACAGGAAGAGCATCAGGCCTTTGGCCATGAAGCTGTCCACCAGTTTTTTGGCGGCTTTGCTGTCCTTGGCGCGGCCTACTATTACAGCCTCTCCGGGGATTGTCCAGTCCACCAGCTTGGTGCCGTACATACGAACGATGGGGTCTCCCAGGAAACCGGTCCAGGGAGGGGTGTGCAGCGGGTTCTCCGGAGTGTTGCGCAGATAGCGCACTGCCTCGATTATCTCAGCAGCATACCAGGTGGCCTCGCCGCCCTTGATGGAATTTTTGAAGTCTCTATAGTCTTCCTTAACAGACGCCCTCATGCGGTTCAGTATGGGCACCAGATCTCCAAGTTTTGTGGTTTCCTCTCCGCTCAGGCAGCGGATTACGGGCAGGTGATAGGCACAGTCCGGATATGCAACCGGCTGGTCCGGGCCAAAGTCCCGGATAGCCTGGCTCAACAGTATTTCAGCATAGCTCAGGGCGGTGATGGTACCATTATATGCGGATTTGAACAGCGCCTTGGGCTCTTTGCCCGGTTCAATTACGCCTTCAAATATCTGATCGAAGTTTATCTGCTCAGACAATATGGTCTCCTCCTTTCAAACTGAGAATTAGTAACCCTGACAAAGGGCGGCTTCCAGGTCATCAGCGGTCTTCAAGTGGACACCGAGCTTCCAGGTGCGGTATTCCAGCGCGCTAAGCATCTTCTTGGCAGCCAGGGCGGGATCCATTTCGAAGATGAAGTATCCGCCGTAAACATCGCCGGCAACCTGGGTGACTATGGAGTAAATAAGGTCGCTGCCTTCCAGAGGAGGCATTGCGCCAACGTGCACCGGCATGCCCATGGCCACACACCAGCAGCCGATGGAGACGGCCTTGCCGCTCATGGCCTCAGGCGCCGAGGCTACCCAGGGAACCTTCGGTGTGTCAACACCCAGCTCATTTGCCATATCCATCAAGAGGTCCGAGCAGCGGGTATTGTCCACGCAGGAACCCATGTGGAATATGGGAGGCAGAGGGGTGCTCAGGCTGGACTTCTCGCTGAGCCTGGCCAGGAACTTCTTCAGGCCGGGGCCTGCTTTTTCCACAGCCTCGGGGGACAGGAGTCCCATCTTGGCGCAGCCCTGCATTACGCAGCCTGTGCCGATAACAAAGACGTCATTTTTGATCAGCTCTTCGGCAATGGTCAGATGGCTGTCATCCTGGGGCCTCTTCAGGTTGTTGCAGCCGGCCAGCAGCGCCACACCTTTTATTTCCCCTGCCACTATGGCATCGGTAAGGGCCTTGACAGGCTTCTCGGGGCTTACCGAACTAAACAGGTCGTACAGGGCCTCAAGGCTCCAGCCTGCCACAACCTTATTGACAACCTTGGGAATGTGCACTTTTTGCGGGTCTCTCAGTTTGAAAGCGTCTATAGCAAGTCGAACAGCGGTTTTGGCGTTGTTCAGGGCATTGGTGGTCTGGAAGTCTAAATGATAGGAGCCGGGAATCTTTACAATGGGCGAAGTGGTAACTATTCTAGTATGGAAGCACTCTGCCGCAGTGCGGATGGCCGGCATAATGCACTGCACGTCCACCACCATGGCGTCAATGGCGCCGGTGGCGATGGCATATTCCTGGGAAGCAAAGGAAGTTACCAGGGGAACACCGTGGCGCATGAGCACCTCATTACCGGTGCAGCAGATGCCCATCAGCTTGACTCCCTTGGCTCCTGCAGCCTTGGCCTCTCCTTCCAGCTCCTTGGCGGCCTGGACGATAATCTCGGAGAGAATGGGGTTGTGGCCATGCAGCACCAGGTTTACACTGTCAGGGTCGATAACACCAAAGTTGGCCTCGCTAACTACAGGCTTGGGTGTTCCAAAAATGATGTCGGACAGGTCTGTGCCGACGTGCATCCCCACATAGTCGCCCAGGGCAACCCGCAGGGCGGCGAATATGATATTGACCGGGTCGTTGTCCATGCCCACATGGGCCTGGGTGACCAGCTCGGAGATAACATTGTAGATACCGCTGGGCATAATGTCGTGGGTGCGGAATTTCTCAATCCGTCCCTTGGTGGCGGTGGTGTTAACCCAGGTTGACTCGCCGAATCCCTTCAGGCGGCTGTATTCTTCCAGTGCGGCCTTGGCCACATCGTGGGCTATTTCCATATCGCTGCGGCCTTCGGTGGCAACGCCTATTCTCTTGGCTACCTTGTACAGTTTGGCCGGGTCTTTGATACCATAGTCCGGAGCATGGCCCTCGGAGGCCTCGTAAAGGGTATGGGCCATATGGCTGGCGTGCTCACTGTGGGAAGCCGCGCCGGTGAGAAGCATAAGTCCGGTGCTGCGGGCTGCGATTGTCCAGTGAGAGGCGCCGCAGATACCCTTGCTGCCGGGACCCTCATCAGCTTTAATGCGGCAGGGGCCCATCATGCAGAAACGGCAGCAGATGCCTTTATAGCCGAATTGACACTGGGGCTGCTGTGCCACCGCCCGGTCAAAGGCTGTAATCATGCCCCGCTCCTTGGCGATGTCGATCATCTCAAGGACGCCGGGGTCAACTGTGCGTTTAACAGACTTCGGATCGACAACTCTGGGTGCCGCCGAAGGCCTGCAGGTATGATTGGGATCACTAAACCTTGGCATTTTTTAACCTCCTTAAGTAGAAAATTCAAAAACTAACCGGTCAAATAATCAGACGGTCAATATTCTTTTGTAAACCGTCTTTAGAAAATCTGACCCCCCTCCCATTCTCCGCTTAAAAACCACCTACCTCTCCCAAAATCTTTTCCCGGACATCCCTCATCCCTTCCAGCAAATCAAGCGCTGCCTTCGGAGACTCAGGGTCCATGGAGTTTTCCCATATGTCATTGTTAAAACTGATAAAACCCAGCACCTCTCCGGGCTGGAAACTTTTTTCTATAAATTCTCTCTCTTTTTCAGAACGTATTTTGTTGCCCACTATCCTGATACGTTCTATACCCAATTCAGATGCCATCTTTTTAACATTGACGGCGGTATTGACGCTGTTGCGGCTGGGTTCCACCACCACCAGCATCATGTCCACGCCTCTGGAGGTACCCCTGGACAGATGTTCTATACCTGCCCCCATGTCCATAATGACAACCTCGTTCTTATCCAGCAGGAGCAAAGAAACTAAAGCCTGAAGAAAGGTGTTTTCCCTGCAGTAACACTGGGATCCTCCCTTTTTAATATCCCCCATGCGCATAAACATGATATTCCCGTGCCTATAGCTGAATTCTTCAAGCACTTGATCGTCAATGGTGGGATTAAGAGCATAGAAGGCACCGCCCCCGCTCACCGATCTGATCTGCTCACCCATCTCAACCACCGGCTTTATGTGGGCAGACATTTTGGCGGGGATACCTATTGCCGCCGCAAGGCAGGCATCAGGATCCCCGTCAATTGCATAAACGGTTTGATGAGTTTCCGAAAATGATTTGATCAGGGCCGAGGCAATGGTTGTCTTGCCAACTCCGCCTTTTCCTGAAACAGCTATTTTCACGTAAATCACCCCGATTTGTATTAAATTAGTTATTGCGAATCGCTGCAGCGTGAAAAAGCAAAAAGAATGGACAAAGTCTACCTTTCTACAAGTAAGAGAAAAATTCCTCCTCTTTATTTATTCTTAAGTTTATAAAATTTTGATTAAGATTTCGACGATATAAAGGGAAAATCCTTTTCTCAAAAAAATATTTTGAACCTATGCAAATAAAGTTCAAAATAATCTCAATAAATAAAAATATTTTAAAGCCGGATACACCTCCCCGGTGCCTTTAGGTAAAGAAAAGAAATCTTTTTTTAAGTATTCTGTATTCAGCCACCAGTGCGGCTATAAACAGTATACCCCCAAGCAGGCCTAAAACTTTCATGACGGTAATAATTGTGCTTAGCTGGCTTATCTTATTGTCTCTCTGGGCTATCTGGTCCTCCACCGACTGTTTGTCCCTGGTTATCCTGGCCTTTTCCTCCTGTACCATTATTTTTTCATTTTCTATCCTGGCCCTCTCTTCTATTAAATCAGCGTATGCATAGCTTAAATCATTAATCCTTTTCTGCTGCATAAAAGTTTCGGTCCTGTCCGGTCCTGCCTTTAAGGCATTCCACATAACCAACCCCCTGGCGTTGGGCATATTAATGCCATACAGGTACCCCAGCGTAGGGGCCAGATCCTTCAGGCACACCGGGGGAAGTTTTGTACCGGCAAGAAAGTCTATTCCTTTTATGATCATGGGGGGCTTTCCTGTGGTTCCTGTCACTACCAGCAGGCTTTCTTCGTAGACTCCATTTATATGAAGCTGCTTAAATAGCCTCCCCACCTCGTTGTCTGCCGCAGTCACTGACTCAAGGTAGGCTCTGGAGGTGGTGCCGGTCAGGGCCTTTTCCTTTCCGGGGCCAGCCAGGACGACCACTGTTAAGAATAGTTTATCATCTTTTATTACCTCAACCGCCCTGTCCACCACTTCACTGTCATCTTTGAAGGGCCCCGTCAGTTTATGGCTGATTCCTTCCGCGGCCCGTGAAAACCTGCCAGTACCATCTACAAGAGCTGTCTTGACACCTTTTTTTTCAAGGCTGGTCAGAAGGGTGCCCCCCAGGGGACCTCCGGCGCTGCTTTCCACTGGCAGGTCAACTCCACTTAGAAGTGAATAAAACCTGGACTCCGGACTGTCAGGAGGCATTACACCCACCCTGTCGGCCATAGCTCCGGCCAGGCCAAGCCCGCTAATATTAGGCGTCACACCGGTACTTACAGATTCAGCCTGCAGTCCATCAACAACTATTAAAATCAGCTGCCGGGATACCCGGGGCGGGTCGGCATTTTGTTCATCCGCCCCCTGGGGCTGGGCCGCGGCCTCTGCAGACAGGCCCACTGCCAAAAACAGCAGTATAAAAATCCATTTTATTTCTTTTATGAAAGCCACATCATCACCTCCCCATTATTTACTATTAATACTATAATGTGGAGGACTCTCATTTATTACCGATTTCATCATTAATTTATTATTAATGTATATAAATGCACAGCTTCCGGTAATAATAGTACCACTCCGCTTTGGTGAGTTCTATCTCTCCCGGTCCAGCCAACAAGCTGGACATTTTTTTGTTTCTTGCCAGGGCCATTTGGTTCTGGTATAATTGTGTCTGCGGCTAACGGGATGTAGCGCAGTTTGGCTAGCGCGCCTGCCTTGGGAGCAGGAGGCCGGGGGTTCAAATCCCTCCATCCCGACCAGCATAACAGCAGCGTAACTCTGATTAATTAAAATTACAAAAACCCTGCAAAAAATAGCAGGGTTTTCTTCATTTTTGTATTATACTTAAGAGACATACCGCCTGTCAGGGTGAGTATTACTCTATACACCTTGAAGGGAAAATAAATTGTTGTCAGAACAGGCAAGGCCCAGGCAGGGCGGCACAATACTGAAGGTTTTTATCTTTTTTTACTTTTCCAGCGTGGGGCTGTTTCTTCCCTATCTTCCCCTGGTATTTAGGGGCATGGGCCTCACCAGCTGGCAGATAGGTATACTTTTTTCGCTGGGGCCACTGGTTACTGTTGCCGTGCAGCCACTGTGGGGCTATATCAGTGATCGCTTTAAAACAGTTAAAAGAATAATTATCGGCCAGCTGACTGTAATAACTTCTCTTTCACTATTTGTTTTTCATATATCATCCTTTGAACTTCTTCTGTCGGCTATTTTTTTATTTAATGTTTTTTGCTTTCCAATAATTCCTCTTACCGACAGCCTGACCCTGGCCACGGCCAGCAAAGCCGGTCGTCATTACGGAAAATTCAGACTCTGGGGCTCCCTGGGGTTTGCCTTAAGCGCGCTGCTTTTTGGCTTTTTCTTCAGGAGCCATGGGCTGGAAGCCTTTTCACTCTGCTATTTCATCCTTCTTTTTCTCTGCCTGATCATAAGCTTTTTCCTCGGTGATGCCAGTTACATAGGAAGAAAGGCAAATGCTTCAGATATAAAGCAGCTTTTAACAAACCGCCGGATAATAGTCTTTTTACTGCTAACAGCTCTCCTCAGTTCATCAAACAGGGCCAATGACTCCTTTATGGGCATCTTCATCAGGCAGATGGGCGGGGGATCTGAAATAGTTGGCTACGCCTGGACAGTGGCAGCTTTAAGTGAGGTCCCGGTGATGATCATCTGCGGCTCTCTCTTTGCCAGATTTTCAGAGCTAAGGCTCCTTTCTGCGGCAGCCCTCGTATTCTTCATACGCTGGGCACTTTTCTTTACCGTAACCGATCCCAGGCTGGTTGTGCCCATCCAGCTGGTACACGGGGTATCCTTCGGCCTGTTGTTCCTCTGTTCGGTCAGTTATATCACCAGAATGGTTCCGGACCGGCTCAGATCCAGCGGCCAGGGTCTGCTCTCGGCTTTTATTGGCGGTATAGCCGGGATAGTCGGGTCCACCCTTGGAGGCGTGATTATGTCCAGCCTGGGCCCCAGATATCTGTATGCTTCCTGCGCCGCTATAGCTCTGGCTGCCTTCTTTTTCTACCTGCACCTGGACAGGGTGGCATCAAGATCAGTTAAATAGATAGCCATTGCCGGCATAGATTTGGATTACACTTATATTGCTATTCAAACAGCTCTGTACTGAAATACTTTTCTCCACTGTCAGGGAAAATGACCACTATGTTGCCTCTCTCCACCTTTTTACTGTAGCATATAGCTCCCCATAGGGCAGCCCCGGAGGAAATCCCGGCGGTAATGCCCTCCCTTACATATAAGCTCCTGGCCAGAACGAAGGCCTCATCATCAGGCACATCCAGCTTGCAGTCAATTATGGAGTCATCATAAATAGGAGGCTTGTAGGCCACCATGTTTCTCAGTCCCTGAATCCTTGTACCCGGTGAGGGCTCAACCCCCACTATATGAATGTCCGGATTATAAGCTTTAAGCCTTTTCCCGGCTCCGGTCAGGGTGCCCCCGGTGCCGACACCGGCCACAAAGGCTGTTATTCCGGGCACATCCTCTATTATCTCACTCCCGGTGGTTTCAAAATGGGCCCTTGGATTGGCCGGGTTGGCGAATTGATCAGGCATGAAATAATTCTGGTCCTCCTGTGCCATTTTCCGTGCCACCTCAATAGACCCGTTGGTCCCTTTTGCCGCTTCAGTAAGTATTACTCCGGCCCCGTAAGCCTTCAAGAGCTTAACTCTTTCCACGCTGGCGTTTTCAGGCATCACCGCAATAAACCTGTATCCCTTTACAGCCGATATCATAGCCAGGGCTATGCCGGTGTTTCCGCTGGTGGCCTCGATTATAACCCTCCCGGCCCCCAAACGGCCTTCCCTCTCGGCAGTTTCCAGCAGATACCGGGCCGTCCTGTCCTTTACCGACCCGCCCGGGTTATAGCCCTCCAGCTTGGCGTAGATCTTTACATGGGCACTTCCGTACGTTTTAAGCTGTACGACCGGCGTGCCTCCTATTGTCTCTAAAATATTGCCAAATAACATACTTAAAACCTTTTCCCTTCATATTGACTGATTATCTAATTGCATAAAAACAATTTCTCAATAAAACATACACCCTCATTTAACAAAAGTAAACATCCGGAATGGCACAATGGCTATTATTTATTATTTTCCAAAGGGACAGTGGGGGTATCCGCACTCCGGGCAGCCCGCACAAAGGCCCCCATGTCCCATTTGGGCAAAATCCCCCCTGCTTAATGACTCACCGGCCAGCACCCGGGGCAGCACCAGGTCAAAAACAGTAATTTTGAAAAACATAGCGCAGGCCGGCAGCCCCATCACCGGTACCCCTTCGAGATAGGCCATCATGAACATGGAGCCGGGAAGAACAGGGACTCCGTAAACAACTACTTGCGCACCGGACTCCCGTATGGCAGAGGGGGTCACATCGTCCGGGTCCACCGACATCCCTCCGGTAATCAGAACCAGACCGGCCCCTTTACCGATCATCTCCCTTATCTTATTCCTTATCTGATCGACTTGGTCGGGAAGTACCTCCTGAAAAACTACTTCGCAGCCGTAGCCGGTTAATTTCTCTTTCAATACCGGGCTGAAACGATCTTCTATCCTGCCGTGATACACCTCATTACCGGTTGTTATCAGCCCCACCTTTAGTGGCCTTATTTCTTTTACCTCCAGCAGGGGCCCCTGAAGGCGGCACAGCTGCTCGGCCTGATCTATTTTCCCCTTATCAATAATCAGAGGTATTACCCTTGTGCCCGCAAGAATCTTTCCCTCTTCAACCACACTGTTATTGTGCAAAGTGGACAGTATCACCTGATTTATGCTGTTTAACAGGGTCAGTCCCTTAATGTCAACCTTCAAGAGACCCCTGTGAAGGGCTAGAAAATTAACCTTACCCTCCACCGGATCACTGCAGGCTATTCCTTTACCCTTCACGGCCCTGGCAATTCTATTTGCGGCTTCATTTTCATGGAGGCTGTGCGGCGGGCAATCCCATATATAAATATGATCCTTTCCCAGTTCAAGCAAGGGCTTAACATCCTCCGGCCTGATCACATGTCCTTTTCTAAAGGCAGGACCCTTAAACTCCCCGGGCACTATCCTGGTTATATCATGGCAGAGCACTTTTCCCACCGCATCCTGAACCTTAATTTTTCGCAAAAAGACTTCCTCCTTTTAGGTGGGCCTCAAGACTTTTTTCATCTGGGGGAGTGCCTCTTCCACCCATGTACACCGCAGTCAGCCACATTACGGCCTCAACCACACCCCCGGCCACGGCCCTGGACTTGTCTGAAATTGTAAAGCAGTTTTCTCTGCGGCAGCGTGGGTCTATATCTCCCACTTTCATCCCTTCCACCGCCTCTAGCCCGCTCTTTAAAAGTCCCCTGACAACCCCGGACAAAGGCGCTACCAGGTTGCGTCCCCCTACTGTGCCGATTATATCACCTTTTTCCACCGGGTCTCCTATATCCTTAAATGTGGTCATTATGCCCTTCCCCGGCGAGCGGATCACCCTTTCCACGCCATAGCCCCCAATTTTCCCAGGCGCTCCAGTGTTGGTGGCGGCTGATCCACTTAAAATAACCCTTCCCAGATCATGGCCACGGCATGTCTCCACCACTGCGTGAACATCCTCCCCCGCCGTGAAGCCTGGGCCCAGGCCAATAACCACCGGGGCCTCATCAATTGCCGTACCAAGGTTTCTCTTGGCCATAACGGCATCCACCACCACGTCCGGCCTTAATTGCCCTATAGAAAGCCACAGCGGATCAATTATTACAGGCACCCTTCCAGAGTTTGCCGCCTCTACCGCCTTTTCCGGATCATGGGTAAACACCGCGGTTACTCCATCAACCGTATGGACTCCGCTGTATACCGCCTGTGCAAAGCAAACGGCCCTTCTTATAGAGTCAGGATCCGGCTTTTCCAGCATGATTACCCGAAAGCCGCATCTGAAAAGCCTGTGCGCAGTACCCGTAGCCAGGTCTCCCGCTCCTTTTATAATGACCAGCTTTTTCTTCACTCTCCGGCGCCCCCTTCCCCTCCTGACAGCCTGCGGTAGTCCTCCCAGGTGTCTATGTCGATAAGCACCCCGGGATCATTCACATCAACCCTGTTCAGCAGTCCGGGATGCAATTCTATTATCCCCCTGGCCCCCTGATCCCCCTGTATTTCATCTGCACACTGAAGGAGACTGTTCTCAAAAAGAACAGGATTACCCCTTACCCCGTTATAAAAAGGAGCTGCTATGCCACCTTTTTCCTTAAAGCTATCCACCAGCAGCCTGATGGTTTCCACCTTCACCAGTGGCTGGTCGCCAAGAACAAACAGAACCCCCCTGGCCCGACGTTCCACCAATTCCAGCCCGGCCCTTACAGAGGTGGACTGACCTTTGGCATAATTCTTGTTTACCGCCAGCTTCACCGCCAGCCCTTCCAGCGATCTCGCTGCCTGTATGGCCTCATTCCCTAAAACCACTATAATTTCATCCACCGGCGCTTTTATTGTATTCTCCACAACCACCCTCAGCATAGGCTTTCCATTATAGTCCATCAGCTGCTTGGGTATGCCCATTCGTTTAGACATCCCGGCCGCCAATATTACAGCAGAGATCAAAATAAGGCCACCTCCCTGACCGGGTCTTTTTCCTGCGCAGCCCCCATTACAATGCGATGTATCCCCTGTTCCCCCAGAATGGCTGCTATTACCCCGGCCATCAAAAGGTCATTTTCATCCTGCACCTTATTTAAAAATGGTATCCACCTGCTGCCGGAGGAGATATTTTTCCTGTATCCTTCCGGGTGCAGCAGTATACCTGCAACCATCTGGGGTGTGACAATTTCTCCGGCCGCCGGCCCCAAGAGACGGGCAACCTCTTCCGCCCGGTGCACGTACCTTGAGTGAAAAGGTTTTCCCAGGCAGTCCATCCCCATCACCGGAATAACCAGAGTGCACCCCCCGGGTATAACCGGCTCGCCCCTGCAGGGCCCCTTAAAGGGTCTCCCGGCCGCCCCATCGGCCTCCACCAGCACTAAATCAAACCCTGCCCCGGTGAAACCTCCTGACAGTTCCGGAGTTAAACCAATAAGCTTGTTCCCTTCAATCCCGGCCCCGGCCACCACCAGCAGGGACTGCCCCAGCGCATTTTTGGCCTCCTCCAGCACTTTAACGCCTGGTGCACAAACAACGGGAAGGCCTGATTTTTCACCGGGGTGGTATATCCTGGTGGTGGTGGTAATAACAGTCTTAAGGCCTCTTTCAACAGCCTCTTTTCCCAGGGCAAACATGGTGGACGTTTTGCCTCCTGCACCCACCAGGGCTACCACATCTCCTTTTTTTACATGAAAGGCATCGAACAGATCCATATAGGCACTCCACAGGTAAATTTAATCAGTGTAAATATGCAACAAATACCTCAAAAGCCGGCCTATGGCCGACTTTTTTTTAAAGTTCCTTTTATTCTTTTTCTATATCAATTTCTCCATGTGCACCCACATCTGGTATGATCCATCGGCCTTGTACACCGGCACTTTCCTGACTATTTTAAAACCCCCACGCTGATAGCAGCTGACGGCCCTCTGGTTGGACTCCCTTACTGATACCCACAGAAAATTAAGGTCCAGGTCCTTTTTGGCTATTTTCATCATCTCACTTATAGCCCTGCTGCCTATTCCCATTCCCCACAGGTGCGGCTCTCCTATAAGCAGCCCCAGTTCGGCAGTGGCCGTTCTCTGTGATATTTTTTCCACCCAGACCGCTCCAATTTTCCTTGAGCCGTGCTGTATCAGCTTAAGGTAATACTCATCCGACTGTCCTTTGGCAATGCTGAAATTCTTGGGACGAACATTGGTCTGAAACATGTTGGTGTCCATATTGCCCATCCACTGCTCCCACAGCACCGCATCCCCCGGGGTATAGTCGATGATCTCAATCATCTGGGCACTGGAATTGCCTTTTTCATCAATAGCCATAAACTCTTTAAACATTGTGGACTCTCTTCCGTTAACCACAAGATCCCGTACCCTGTTGTCCAGTCTCTGGTCGGAAAGCAATGATCCGGAAGGGTATATTACAAACCAGCCGGGGTTTTCCATTACCCTTACCTTCAAGACGGCGTTCTCCTGGCCATCTGCGCAGAAGACTTTCTTACCCCGGTCCTCCGGTCCTAAAACGCCATCATAATTTATTCTTATAAAGTTATGAATGGGACGGTTGGGAAATCTGGCCACCACCATCCGTAAAGGCAGCCCCACCCGTATGGCGGCCCTGGTCTTGAGATCCACCAACGCCATGGTGGACCCCTCCATGACTATTCCATCAAGCTTTTTTAAGGATTTGCCCGAGGGGATTACCGAATATAGGGACAGGCCTGCCCCTGTCATTTTCTTAAGTATGCCCACCGTTACAGAACGGTCACTCATCTCGGCCACTATATCGGTATACCCTGGGAAAAGATCCCCTATTAAGCAATTAAAACCCTGAACATCACCGCTCATATCAGGCCTCCAAGCACAGAGGTTTTCAGGTACTTTATCATAAATCAGTCAATTTCTCAATAAATGTTGAATATTTAATTTTTACTGTTTATGTTTTGGTTTCGAAACCCTTTAACTTCTCATTGCTTCCTATTACAATCAGCACATCACCCTCTTCCAGCACCTGCCTGGCACCGGGAGAAATTATTATATCTTTTCCCCTGCGGATAGCCAGCAGAGTAACACCGTACCTCTTTCTGAGGCTTGAATCCTGCAGCGTACAGCCAGCCAATTCTTCCGGGGTGAGCAACTCCACCAGGCTGTAGTCGGGAGACAGGTTAATCTGATCTATTATGTTCTTGGATACCAGGCTTCTGGCCACCCGCTCCCCCATATCCCTTTCAGGAAAGACCACTATATCGGCTCCTATTTTCTCCAGCACCTTTCCCTGCAGCTCCGTAGAGGCCTTGGCCACAACCTTTTTAATTCCCATCTCCTTTAGCATCAGGGTAACCAGTATATTGGACTGTATGTCATGCCCTATGGCCACCACAACAATGTCAAAATTCCTCACCCCCAGGGCCTTCAGGGAATGATCCTCCAGTGCGTTGGCCTGAACCGCATGCGTTACGCTGTCTACAAGGCTTTCCACCTTGTTTTCATCAGCATCAATGGCCAATACCTCGTGGCCCATTTGGGTCAGCGTTTTGGCCAGGCTCGATCCGAAGCGGCCTAGCCCGATAACGGCAATCTGTTTCATCTTACCTTACCCCGCTAAGGGAAATTTTTCTGTACCTATTATTCTAACAGCTATTTTCCTCCCTATGGAGCACAATTATTCATTACATGGCTGAATCTTCCTGGAGTGCCGGATGACATAAATCATGTTATATATACTTATTCTGATAAAAATAAATTTCGGACTGGCACTTTTCCCTGTCTGGGGAATATGATATAAGGCATTTTATTTTAAGGGAGGGATAGTATTGCTGCCAGGACTATTTACTATGGCAGTGCTTTCATTGCTAAACGGCCTTTCCCTGCTTATATCCTACGTGGCCAACAACAGTTTTCCACAGCCTCTTAATGAGAAGGAGGAAAATCATTACATTGAACTGGCTATCAAAGGAGACGACTCGGCGAAAAAAACGCTGGTGGAGCGCAACTTAAGACTGGTGGCTCATATAATCAAAAAATATGACGGTGAAGATTTTGACGACCTGGTTTCCATCGGCACCATAGGTCTTATTAAGGCCGTCAACACTTATAACCCGGGAAAAGCTACACGTTTGGCCACATACGCTTCCAGGTGTATTGAGAATGAGATTCTCATGTATTACCGGTCCCGAAAGAAATTGCGTTCCGAACTATCAATATTTGAGCCCATCGGCAGCGACAAGGATGGTAACGAGCTCAGCTTCATTGATGTGCTGGGCACCGACCCGGAAACCGTCATAGACACAGTTTCTGGCAGATTTGAAAATGAAAGGCTCTGGAGTAAGCTGGATAACCTTAATATTCAGGAAAAAAGAGTACTGATACTGCGCTATGGACTAAAGGGAGGTCTTAGCTTCACCCAGCGTGAAATAGCCAAAAAATTGGGTATTTCAAGGTCTTATGTTTCCAGAATTGAAAAAAAAGCTATCAACCGTCTTTTTGACCAGTTTGCCGTAGAAGGCTTATAGGCACTGCTTTCAGGTCAGGAGACAGCTTAAGGGTAATACTTCAGGTCGGGAGACAGGAGACAGGAGATTTGCAGGTAATTCTTATGGGTCAGCTAATAAGAAACCATAAAGGCTGGGCATACATACCTCCTGTCTCCTGTCTCCTGACAGTAAGAAATATCTGTAAGCAGTCTACCGACAGAAGGAAATGCCTGCAAGCAGTCTCCTGACAGTAGTTTCCTTCAGTATAATCAATACATTGACAATCGACTGAGCAACTGCTATACTTATTTTCAATTAAAAATTCAATAAGTGCTCTTATCCGGAGTGGTGGAGGGACTGGCCCAATGAAACCCGGCAACCAGCTCTGCGGCGTCAAAAAAGTGCGGCAGCAGCATGGTGCTAATTCCTGCAGAAGAAATTCTTCTGAAAGATAAGAGGTGAGCAGGATTATGCATGCCTCTTCTGGAAAGAAGGGGCATTTGTGTTAATCTGCGCACGGGATTTAGAGCACTGGTGGAGGGGACTGGAATAATGTTAAGAAGCTATTCTGAAATCAACCAAAAAATCAAATCTGGCAAGGCGGTCGTCATGTCTGCCGACGAGTTTATCTCTCTGGTGGAAGAAAATGGACTTTCTGCAGCCGCCAAAAAAGTTGACGTGGTTACCACAGGTACCTTTGCCCCCATGTGTTCCTCCGGCGCCTTCCTTAGTTTTGGTCATAGCGCACCCCGCATGCGTATGCAGAAAGCATGGCTGAACGGGGTCTCCGCCTACGCCGGGATAGCAGCAGTGGATGCCTACATCGGCGCCACAGAACTTCCGGAGGATGACCCTTTAAACAGCAATTATCCCGGAGAGTTCAGATATGGCGGCGGTCATGTGATAGAAGACCTGGTAGCCCGCAAAACAGTGTCCTTAAAGGCAACCAGCTATGGCACGGACTGCTACCCCAGAAAGTCCATTGAAACTGTAATAACCATCGACCAGATTAATGAGGCAACCCTGTTCAACCCCAGAAACGCATATCAGAACTATAACTGCGCGGTTAATTTAAGCGACAGGACCATATACACCTATATGGGCATGCTTAAGCCCAGGCTGGGCAATGCCCACTATTCTACCTCCGGGCAGCTTAGCCCTTTGCTTAAAGACCCGCATTTTAAGACCATAGGCATTGGCACCAGAATTTTTCTGGGTGGGGGAACCGGCTATGTGGCCTGGCACGGAACTCAGCACTTTCCCTCAATCCAGGAGCCGGAGGGCAAATGCCTGGGCCCGGCAGGAGGCACCCTGGCAGTAATCGGGGACCTCAAGCAGATGTCGCCCAGGTGGCTTAAGGGAGTTAGCTTTACAGGCTACGGAGCATCCCTGGCGGTGGGCATTGGAATACCCATTCCCCTTCTGAGTGAGGAAATTGCTCATTATGCGGCCGCTACAGACCGGGACCTTTACGCTCCTGTGGTAGACTACAGCGACGCCTACCCCGGACGTAAGCCAGGCTGCCTGACCCATGTAAGCTATGCTGATCTTAAGTCCGGTAAAATCACGGTGCAGGGAAAAGAAATCCCTACCGCCCCGCTTTCCGGCTATCCCAAGGCCAGGGAAATAGCTTTAATATTAAAAGAGAGGATTTCCAACGGCGACTTCCTGCTTACCGAGCCGGTTCAACTTCTTCCCTCACCCGCCGACGGGCGTGCGGGAAATGTTTTAAACGGCTAAAATCATGGAATGCATAAGAGGAAATAATATATTAAGGGAGTGAGCCTTTCGTGTCACCCAAAAAAATAGTGCTCAGATTTGGACCCGACATCTCGGAAGAGCCCATTATATACCGGCTCGTTAAAGATTACGACCTTCTTATAAATATTGTAAAGGCAAACGTCAACCCGCAAAAAGAGGGCACAATGGTTCTTGATTTAACAGGAGATCAGATTGAAGGCGGCATGAATTACCTGCGGGAAAAGGGAGTGCAGGTTCAGGCGCTTTCTCAGGAAATAGTAAGGAATGAAGACAGGTGCACAATGTGCGGGGTGTGCACAGCTATCTGCCCCACCGGCGCCCTCTTTATGGAAAGGCCGGCCATGGAGGTGTATTTTGATGGCGATAAATGCGTGGTCTGCCAGCTATGTCTTAAAATATGCCCTGTCAGGGCCATGGAGGTAAGGTTGTAATTGGACAGCCCGGAAAGGGATTACCGCCTGCTGCACCAGGAGGAAGACCTGGTTCACTTCAGGGTTGCAGTTAAGGAAACAGATCTTGATATTGGTGTCAGAAAGGAAAGGCACAGCCGGAAATTAGAAGAAATTGCAGAGAAACTGGTAGTTTCATACCGGAATCAGTTGGAAAAATATATTGAAATTGATCCTGGCTTCCATAAATCCCATGTTCCTTATATAGTAAAACCTGATGCCCCGGCCATAGCCTCAGCCATGGCCGGGGCCGCCAGGTCCGCAGGGGTGGGGCCCATGGCGGCTGTGGCCGGAGCTATATCTGAAGCCGTTGGCAAGGGTCTTTTAAAGCACTCCAGGGATGTAATAGTTGAAAACGGCGGTGACATTTTCCTGAAAACAGGACGGGTTAGAAGAATAGGTGTTTACGCCGGAAAATCGCCTCTTAGCTACCGTGTTGCCCTGGAAATCTGTCCCGGGGACACTCCCATGGGCATCTGCACCTCTTCGGGAACGGTAGGTCACTCACTCAGCCTGGGGTGCGCCGACGCGGTGGTAATTGTTTCACCCTCAACACCTCTGGCCGACGCGGTGGCCACCGCCACCGGTAATATTGTCAGATCGGAAAAAGACCTGGAAATGGCTGTAGACCATGCCCTATCCGTGCCAGGAATAACTGGAGCCCTGGTGATACTTGGAAAATCTCTGGCGGTAAAGGGAAGGATTAAGCTGGTTCCGCTGTGACAGGCTTATGTCCAGAGTTATTTAGCCAGCCACAGAAGGGTATAGGTGGACCCGGTAAGCTTTTGCAGACGGGATACCCCGGTAAAGGCCCCTTTTAATATCTCACGCTCCTGCTTTCCCAGGAGGGAGGGGTTGATATAATTATCAGCCTTATCACCCCTTTTTACCTTCTTCAGATTCTCCCTTATCCTAAACATCATGAGTGTTTCATAGGCAGCCTCCACAAAATCGGCCTCGTCATTTTTCATGCCTCCCCTTTTTCTAAGCTCGGA
The DNA here is from genome assembly GCA_000802095.1 of Peptococcaceae bacterium BICA1-7. Lineage (GTDB taxonomy): Bacteria > Bacillota > Desulfotomaculia > Desulfotomaculales > Desulfocucumaceae > BRHc4a. Next base: position 300,096 of record JUEB01000026.1, read on the forward strand.
CAGCCTTATAAAGGTATTGGTGTCGGCAATGCCGCTCTTTAAGGAAAAAATTCTTAAACAATTAACAATATGGACCGAGGCCGCAGTTTTCAGATTGATTTCATCTTTGTGGGGACCTGACTTTTCAGTGGAAAAGCCTCCCCATATATTTACCGGAACCCTGGCGGAAAGGTCGTCCTGGGCCAAATAGTGAGAAACAGCGGCAGACTGGCAGTACAATTTGACTATTTTCTTCCATAATGTGTCGGCCAGCCTTTTTTCTCCGTATACCGCCCTGAAATCAAGAAGAATGGTGAGCTGCCTGAGCAACACGGGATCTTTGGCGCTTTCTATCCACTGCCGGGCGGTTTGCTCCCACTCACCCAGTGACCTGCACCACTGCAGGTTTGAGGCCATGACATTTCCCGGGCATTTGGCGAAGCCGCACCTGTCAAGTCCCTCGTTAACCAGTATGGCCAGCTTTAAAAAATATTCCCTTATTTTATCATTTCCTATGCTGTCCTCATCTCTGAAGATAATCATGTTGTCCTGGTCTGTGCGGGAAGTTTGCTCCTGCCTGCCTGCACTTCCCATATTGGCCCAGCAGTATTCCACAGGCGGCCCACCAAATCCGCGGCTGACCATCTCTTCCTCGCAAAGCTGGATAACCTTCCTGGTAAGCCTTTCGTGAAATTCTGAGATAATCATCAATATTTCAGGCACCGGGGCCTTCTCGGCCACCAGCGCGTTAAGCAGGCTATCCACCTCGACGCCTATGGAGGATAGCCCCTCAATGTCCTGCTGGGACTCAATGTCATGCACCAGTGTAAGAGTTCCGGTGCTCCTTGCCTTCACCAGGTCGGCCACAGTAACTATTCCAGCCAGCCTTCCTCTTCTGATTACCGCCAGCTGTTTGGTCCGGTGCTTTGAAATTGCCAGCACAGCCTCGGCATAGAATGCCTCAGAGGGGATGGTCACAACCTTTTTATTCATCAGCTCTCCGGCAGTCAGTTTGAGAAACCCGGTGACAGAACGGGCTAAAATTTTATTTACCAGATCGGCATTGCTGATAACACCAATGGGACTGTTTTGGTCATTCACCACCATTACCGCGCTTATATTTTTCTTTTCCATGATGCCGGCCACTTCAACCACTGTATCGGCTATGCCGCAGGTAATCACCGGAGTAGACATTATATCGCTTATACGTTTCCTGAAAAGGGGCACTTCCACCTTACTGTAGGCGTCAAAGGACTGTTCATGTATTATCTCGTCGTAAAGTGAGCGCATTCTTTCCACCAGCACTTCGGCCAGGTACCCGGTGAAGTCGCTATGCCTTCCCATGAGCTTTTCAACCTCAAGGCCCGGGATGAGAAGGCAGGTTAAATCTTCCTTGGCCCTGACACCTGCTGAGTACTGCCCTCCGTTAAGCCCGGTTTCCCCAAAAAACTCCTCCACTCCCCTGAATCCCAGTACTGCCTCATCATCCATGTCATTTTTGGCCACAACTTCAGCCGACCCTCTGATTATTAAAAAGAGAGTATTTAGACCTTCCTCCCCCTGTCTGAAAACATATGACCCTTTTGGATAAGTCTTTTCTGCTATATCCTTTTCCAGTGAGCCCAGAACAGCCTCCGGCAAGAGGCTGAACGGTGGGACGGTGTTTAAAACCTCTCTGATATTTTTAGGCAATTAAAATCCCCTCCCTGGTTACAGAATACCATTTTTATTAATGAACCGCTAAGGTAATTGACGGGGGCCTGCTTTTATGGCAGGCCCCCATTATTTCACCTATAAAATAAAGACTTACACAACTTCCTTGGAGTGAATCTTAACCATGAAGTCATTGACATCCGCCGGAACCATTCCATCCAGCTTGGATACAATATAAACTGCCAGGAAGCCCAGAGGAACAGTAAACAGCCCCGGCACCGGGTACCTGATGGCCTCCGGCACCAGGGAAGGCAGGAAGATGAAATACAGCGAGGATAAGAGACCAACCAGCATACCGGCGATGGCCCCCTTTTCAGTCATTCCCCGCCACCAAATGCCCAGCACAAATATAGGGGCAAAGGTTGATGCGGCCACATTAAAGGCCAGACCTACCAGCATGCCGATGGCCAGCTTTTCTACCATCAAACCCAGGGCTCCGTAAAAAATACCGCATAATACTGTTGACCACCTGGCCGCGGACACCTTTTGCTTTTCAGTGGCGTTAGTGTTTATAAAGTGGGAGTATATATCGTGCCCCAGAGCACCGGTGCTGGCAATAAAAAGCCCGGACAGGTTTGAGAAGACTGCCGCAAAGGCTCCGGCCACCACTATGCCCAGAAGCCACTTGCCACCCAGGGCCTCAGCCAGTGTAGGTATAACCATGTTTGTGCCTCCGGTGGTAAAGTTCTTAACTATATGGGGCAGCAGGCCGCCCTCGACATAAACCGCCCTCCCAACTGTGCCGAGGTAGAGGGCCAGGATAAAGAAAGCCGAGGCTATGCCTATGGCAAAAAGTCCTGAATAGCGGGCTTCCTTGGCCGAGGGGTTGGTATAGAAGCGGAGCAGTATATGGGGAAGTCCCAGTGTGCCGAATACCAGGCCAAAAAGAATTGATATGGTGGATGGAAGAGTCTTGAAGAGATATCCTCCAGGCCATTCCCAAACCGGCCCGTTGTGCATAATTGCCTTTCCACTTGCGGCTGCCGCGGCGGTATCCGGTATCGCTCCCTTAAAGCTCACCAGCAGGTCAAGTATTTTGCCATAATTATGGCCTGCTGCTATGGCTATGGCAAAAAGTATAATAAAGGCGCCAAAACGGATCCATATTTCCAGCGCCTGGTTGATGGTGGTACCTTTCATGCCTCCCACGCCAACATAGAACACCATTACAATCACGGTGAAAATAACACCGAATTTGTAGGTGGTCCCGAAGAACATTTTCAGTATGGCTGCAGCCCCCAGTATCTGCGGAGCCGCGTAAAAGCCCGAAATAGCCAGCACCACAATGACTGCCACCAGCCTGGCCCTCTTGCTGTGAAAGCGCTGGGCCAGAAAGTCAGGCACAGTATAGGCGCCAAACCTTCTCAGCGGCCCGGCCACAAAAACCGTCAGCAGCGTTAGTCCTGCGGAGAAACAGAAGGTGTAGAAAATTCCATCATAGCCGAAGGCAAAGGTCAGTCCGGCCAGTCCCAGGAAGGTGGCCGCGGATAGATAATCCCCCGCGATAGCCGATCCATTCATCACCCAGCCAAAGCTCCGGCCCGCCACGTAGAAGTTAACAGTACTCCGGGTATATCTCTGGGTGGCGAAGGTAATGGTAATTATTGTTAGCAGAAGAATAATGGTAAATAAATACTTTGGCTCCATTAGCTCCATTTACATCCCCGCCCCCTCTGATTTTTTTTCTGAAACTTTTTCAGAAATATAAAAGTCCTTTGTATAGAAATAAACATGCACTGCTGCAATAGCAAAGGCCATGATCATAGCTCCGATGGCAGTCATAAACCAGGTCAGGGACATGCCTCCCCAGATCCTGGACTTCATTAAGTCAGGAGTCGTAAAGGTAAGTACCGGCACCAGAAACATATAAAACATATAAATTATGAATAGCCACAGGCAGATACTCATTTCCTTGGACATCCTGTAAGTGGTCATTCTGTCCAAGGGAGGCAAATCCTTGATATTAATTGTATTGTCAGACATAAATCCACCCCTTTATATTTTCTTAATATTCTGACATTAAACCCGATTAAACCTCCTTTCCCTATTTGTTTTGGGATATTAAATTATGTCACTGAATCTCCCTTCAAAAATACCACATCCAATGGTTCAGCCCGTAGTATATTTTTTTGAATTGCAAATTTTCTGAATTTTCATGTCCCATCTGAGGTCAAACGGATTCTTTTATGGCTGGCCCTCCGGCCAGTTAAAAAATTGTTTATTCGGACATCGAAAAGGGTATTTGAGACATCATTAACGACCTTTTGGGGTTTTTAAAAAACACCCGCACATGAAATGAGCCACTTTTATCATATTAAAATTTATATAGCAGCGCATTGCGAATATAACACCTGAGATCAAAAAGTGTGGTTATATTTATCTCTTCAAGCTGCTTCTGGAAGGTTAGAAACACACCGGCTGTAAGCAGCGCGTCTCCCAGAGAAGTATGCCTTCCCTCAGGATAAATCCCCAGGTATGAAAGAATGCTGTCCAGGGTGTGTATTTTTATGTGAGGGTTTAGAGCCCTTGAGAGTATGACGGTATCAATGAGGAAGTTTTTGATTTTGACACCGTATGGTTTTAGCTTGTAATTAAGAAAGTTTATATCAAAGTCTATGGAATGTCCTATAATTACACTGTCTCCAATAAATTCCATAAGATCCGCCGCCACAGCGCAGAAACCGCAGGCCCCGGAAACCATTTCATCGGATATCCCGGTAAGATCGGCGATAAAGCGCGGAATTTCTCTCCCGGGGTTGACCAGACTGTGAAAGATTGACTGCTCTATCTCCCCCCCCTTTATTCGACATGCCCCCACCGAGATTACTTCATCCCCTGAGTGGGGCCTCAGCCCCGTAGTCTCGGTATCCAGCACCACCATACTGAGATCCTGCAGCCGCAATTTGTCCTTAACCCTTAAATCATTTTTTTTAATCTGGCCCCGGTATTTTCCCAGTAATTCTGCAGCGGGATCTTCATGTGGACAAACCCTTTTAAAGCGGGTTACAGGTATTACTTTCCTTATTACCACACACAATTACACCTGCCTTGCGTAAAAGCCGCGTCTTTACCCCTCCCGGGCAGAAGTTACTCTTACTCCGACCACCTCCTAAAACAGATTTATTAAGCCAGTCCCCGGCCGTTTTTGTTCGGCCGGGGACTGGTTTTACATGATGTCGGCAGATATTATTTTTTACCCCATTCCTTATCGCGCAGCTCAATCCTTCTTATTTTTCCACTCATAGTTTTGGGAAGAGATTCCACAAATTCAATTTTCCTGGGGTATTTATAAGGAGCAGTCACCTTTTTGACATAATCCTGCAGCTCTTTTGCCAGCTTATCGGACGGTTCAAAACCGGGAGCCAGTACTATGAAAGCCTTGACCACCTCGCCTCTGAGTTCATCAGGGCTGGAAACCACTGCCGATTCGGCCACAGCGTCATGCTCTATGAGAGCGCTTTCCACCTCAAAGGGACCAATCCTGTAGCCAGCGGCCAGTATGACATCGTCCGCCCGGCCCACGAACCACAGGTAACCGTCTTTATCCTTGTATGCTTTGTCCCCGGTGATGTACCAGTCGCCCCTGTGAGCACTGGCAGTTTTATCGGGATTCTTCCAGTACTCCCTAAACAGCCCCACCGGCCTGTTGGGCTTCACTTTAACGGCAATATCCCCCTCCTGATTGGGAGGCAGCACATTTCCGTCTTCGTCGATGACTTCTATCTCAAAACCAGGGGCAGGCTTGCCCATGGATCCAAAGCGTGGCTCAATACATGGGAAACTACCGGCCAGCAGTACTGTCTCGGTCTGTCCGTATCCGTCCCGTATGGTAATACCGGTAGCAGCTTTCCAGGTCTCAATAACCTCGGGGTTCAAGGGCTCTCCGGCGCCTACACAGTGCCTAAGAGTTGGATATTTATAAGCTTTTAAGTCCTCCAGCACCAGCATCCGGTAGTTGGTGGGAGCCCCACACATGGTGGTGATGGGATATTTGCTCAGTATTTCCAGTGTCTTCTTGGTGTCAAAACGGGGAGAGTGGTGCACGAAGATAGCAGCTCCCATGCTCCACGGGCCAAATAAGGAACTCCAGGCAGCCTTGGCCCAGCCGGTATCGCTCAGGTTCCAGTGCAGGTCCTTCTGGGTCAGATCCAGCCAGAACCGGCCGGTTATCTGGTGCCCCATGGGGAAGGAAATATGGGTATGGGCTGTCATTTTGGGATAGCCAGTGGTTCCTGAGGTGAAGTAGAGTATGGCCAGGTCATCACTGCGGGTTTTAACAGTCTCAAACTGGTCACCGGCTTTTTCAAAAAGCTCCTGATAATTCTGCCAGCCATCCCGCTTGTCTCCCACAATAATTCTTGTTTTCAACTTGGGACACTGGCCAATAATTTCATCCACCTTGGGAGCTATGGCGCTGTCGGTTATTATGCAGGCAGCATCGGAGGCCTCAAAGCGAAATTGAAGATCCTTAGCGGTCAGCTGGGTAACCCCGGGGCTTATTATCGCACCCATTCTGAGGCAGGCTATATTCAGCACCCACCACTCTATCAACCTTGGCAGACTAATAAAAACAACATCGCCTTTTTTTATCCCCTGGCTGGCCAGCATATTGCAGACCTTGCGGGATTCCTGGCATAACTCAGCAAATGTCTTTTTAACTTCGTTACCGTGGTCATCAATCCACCACATGGCCAAACTTTTGGGATCCTGGGCCCACTTGTCCAGCATGTCCCCAGCAAAATTGTAGTGTTCCGGCACATCAAATTTAAATTCTTTATATGTCTTGTCGTAGTCAGTCATATTATGCTTTTGAGTCATGTTATACCTCCTAAGTAGTTAATCAATTTATGCTTATACGTTGCCGCAGGTCCTTTTTCCATCCCCCCCCTGACCAAATATTAATTTTAAACACTCTCCAAACTGCTAAAAAATGGGGCAGAAAGGAGTGAATAGATAGTCATTTATTACGCCTGGGCGGCAATAAACATCAGGCGTACTCTATCTGGGCATCCTTTTGTCTGCCCAGTATCTCTGTGGCCTGCTCTCTGAGCTTGTACTTCTGAATCTTGCCGCTGGCAGTGGTGGGAAACTGATCTACAAAGAATATATAGGCTGGCACCTTGTGCCTAGATATTTTATCCCTGCAGTATTCCTTCAATTCCTCTTCACTGGAAGTCTGCCCCTCCTTTAACTGAATAAAGGCAGCCACCTCTTCACCGTACTTGGCGCTGGGAATCCCCGCCACCTGAATGTCCTTCACCTTGGGGTTGGTGTAGAGAAATTCTTCAATTTCCCGGGGATATATATTTTCACCGCCTCTTATGATCATATCCTTTAGCCTTCCGGTTATCTTACAGTATCCATTTTGATCCATGACCGCCAGGTCGCCTGTGTGCAGCCAGTGATCAGAGTCAATAGCCGCGGCAGTGGCCTCATTATTGTTGTAGTAGCCATTCATCACATGATATCCTCTGGTGCAAAGCTCCCCCTGGACTCCAGGAGGCAATGTCTCTCCGGTGGACGGTTCTACAATTTTTACTTCTACATTGGGCAGTGCCCGTCCCACAGTGCTCACCCTTAATTCTATAGGATCATCTGTCCTGGTCATGGTAATCCCCGGTGATGACTCGGTCTGCCCGTAAGTTATGCATATTTCCCGGGCTCCCATTTTATCCACCACGGCCTTCATTACCTCTATCGGGCAGGGTGCTCCGGCCATAATTCCAGTTCTCAGAGAAGAAGTGTCATAGTTGTTTTTACTCATTTCCTCCAACTCGGCAATAAACATTGTGGGCACTCCGTGAACTGCAGTGCAACGTTCCTTCTCCAACAGTTCCAATACCTTCACGGGCTTAAAGGAAATCACGGGCACCATGGTGGCCCCCACCACCATACAGAGCAGAGTCCCCATCACACAGCCAAAGCAGTGGAAAAATGGCACCGGTATGCACAGCCTGTCTTTTTCGGAAAAATTCATACACTGGGCCTGACTGTATGCATTACCAATAATATTAGTATGAGTAAGCATTACACCTTTGGGAAAACCTGTTGTTCCCGAGGTATACTGCATATTAATAACCTCATCGGGATGCAGTGAGTCTTCTACGGCCTTCAGCTCATCATCGCCAACCTCTTCGCCCATGGCCATTATGTCATCCCAGCAGAACATGCCTGGCTGTCTGTCCTTGCCCAGGAAAATTACATTTTTAAGAAGGGGCAGCCGGGGTGACTTCAGTTCCCCTGGAGCGCAATCATTCAGCTCGGGGCAAAGCTTATATATTATGTCAAGGTATTCCCTGCCAACTATTCCCTCTATAAGTAAAAGTGTCTGCGAATCAGATTGCTTTAGCAGGTACTCCAGCTCAAATAAGCGATAGCTTGTATTAACCGTAACCAGAACTCCGCCCATTTTTCCGGTAGAAAACTGGCTGATAACCCATTCGGGAACATTATTGGCCCAAATCGATATTTTATCTCCCTTTTTTACTCCAAGCCTTATGAATCCCTTGGCAGCCCTGTTGCAAACCTGCCTGAACTCCTCATAACTGTACCTGATACCTCGTTCCGAATAGATAAGAGCTTCGTTGCCGGGAAATCTGGAAGCCATTTCGTCCACCAGACCGCCGATGGTTATTTTTCCTACTTCCATCGTTCTGCCTCCTTAAAAAATTTGATCTGTATGGTTATTTGTGTAAATACACTCAGACGCGGCTAACCGGTTTTTCAAAGAATCCCACGGCCAGGGTGCCCTTTTCCCTTATGATGCGACCTGTTTGTACCAGCTCTTCAACCAGCTGGTCCACTACTCCCAATTCCAGGTCAAAATGCTCCGCGATTTCCAGGGAATTATGCCTCCTCTTGCCTACCAGAACCAATATGGCTTCTTTTGTTAAAATTCTTTGATGTCTGTTTGCCGGCCCATTCCTGGATAAATAGCCCTCTCTCTCCTTCCGGATGCCGCCCATACGGTACCTCCGCATACAGATCATTTATTTCCCAATTCAGCGGTCTTTTATATACCAACTCCCGGCCCATTTCATACTATTGCTACTTATTCGAATATTGCAAAATTTATGGCACTTATTAGTGCATCCATGCTAAACGGTATGATTTGGGCGCTGAATGGTTAAATAATCACCTGAATCAACTTGCGGGTCCATATATTGCTTTCCAGGAAGGTCTTTTTTGTAAACAATAATTTACGCTTTACAGTGTTTTTGTATTAATTATATACAGTAGACACAATAAAAATATTATTTCTTTAACCCAGCCTCCTTCCTTAATCTTTATCTACTGCTCCAGTGATTCAATCCCCAGTTTGACAATCTTCTTATACAGTCCGGGCCTGGATATCCCCAGCATTTTTGAGGCCTTGGCCTTATTCCCCCGGCAGATTAAAAGCGCCTGTATGATTACTGTCTTTTCTGCCCGGGCGATAATTTCATCAATTCCCTGCCCACCGGATAGAGCTGAGACAACAAATCCCACAGGGCCGCTGTCATTTTCCCCTTTTGGGGAAGCAAGCTTAAGTATCTCGCCGGGAAGGTGGGCAGGCTGAATCATATTTCCGTCCAAAACATTAAATGCTCTTTCGATTACATTTTCAAGCTCTCTTACATTCCCCGGCCAGGTATGGCTTAAAAGAGCCGTTTCTGTTTTGGATGAAATTCCGGCAACCCTGTACTTGAACACCCTGTTAAACTTTTCAATAAAATGTGCTGCCAGAGGAATTACATCCTCCATCCTCTCCCTTAAGGGGGGTATGACTATATTCACCACATTAAGCCTGTAATAAAGATCCTCCCTGAAGGCGCCGCTTCTAACCAGTTGATCAGTATTAATGTTGGTGGCCGCAATAATCCTGACATTGGATTTTATACTTTCTGACCCGCCCAGCTTTTGTATCTCCCTGTCCTGTATAAACCGAAGCAGCTTGGACTGTAGGGGCAGTGACAGATCACCTATCTCATCCAGGAAAACTGTGCCATTGTGGGCCAGTTCCAACTTCCCCTTCCGCCCCCCTTTTTTTGATCCGGTAAAGGATCCCTCCTCATAGCCGAAAAACTCTGACTCCAGCAGACTTTCCGGTATGGCTGCACAGTTTATTTTTACAAAGGGGCCCTCCCTTCTCAGGCTGGCATCGTGTATGGCCTGGGCAAACAGCTCCTTTCCGGTGCCTGACTCTCCTGTTAACAATATGTTTGAGTCTCTTTTCGCTACCCTCAGCAGCATTTTTTTCAGATCAGTCATCTGCTGACTTGTCCCTATGATATCGCTGTCAGTGAATTTTACTGTATATAATCCAGTTGCCCCTGTCCTTTTTCTGCCCCGTGTAACAGAGAGCCCTTCGCCACCTCCGGGTCCGCCTATTATAAAATTTACTCTGGCCAGGGCTCCCGCCACTTTACCCAGATTCCTTACTGGTATATAGTCAACAAGGGCGCTGTCGGCTCCGATTGTCTCAATCCTGCCCAGTTCAGGCTCACCGGAGCTGATAACCTCGGCTATCCTGCGAAAGCAGCGGCAGCTGCGAATTAATGGCAGACCAATAAAGTCAGCCGGCCTCCTGTTAAGAGCTGTGGACAGAGACGGGCTTATCTGGACCACCAGCCCTTCCCTGTCAACCACCACCACCCCATCGGACAGGCTGTCCAATAAACTATTCCATAAATTTTCGGCTGTCAGTGAGGGATCTTTTTTAACTTCCCTGGATTCATCGGGGCAAAGCAATTATATCACCGCCGGATTCTTTGTTTTTGACTTAAGGGTAATCCATATGGTCAGAAGACTGCTAAAAGGTATTATTTTCTGTCAGGAGACAGCTTACGGGTATTGCTTTCTGCCGGGAGACAGTAGAGTTGGCTAAGCATTCCTTATACGACTTAAACTGATATTTTAAAACTACTGTTTTCTGTCTCCTGACCTGTTGTTCATTCTTTTAAGCAGTCTCCTGACCCGGATTCTATAGCTTATTAGCAGTCTCCTGTCTCCCGACCTGATGGTTCATGCTCTTTAGCGGTCTCCCGACCTTGGGAATATCTTATGAGCAGTCTCCTGACCGCAGGAAATACTCATAAGCCATCAGGGGGTTATCAAATGCTTCGAACCAAAATAGTGTGTACCATATGTTTGTAATGCTTTTTCACAAATAAATCTGGCGGTCCATTTAAGACCGCCAGTAACCTATTAAGCATTAGTTAACCTTCTTATCGAAGCCCTTCCATTCTTTTTCCCTCAGGCGGTACTTCATTATCTTACCGGTGGAGGTTTTGGGCAGCTCCCCGAATTCAATGTGTTTTGGCACCTTGAACCTGGCTATTCTTTCCCGGCAGAATTCAATAATCTCACCGGCGGTGGTGCCTGCCCCCTGCTTCAGCACAACAAAGGCCTTGGGCACTTCCCCCCATTTGGGATCCGGAACAGCCACCACTGCCACCTCAACAACATCCGGGTGCTGATAGATTACATTTTCCACTTCCACTGTGGATATGTTTTCCCCTCCGCTTATAATAATATCCTTCATTCTGTCCTTTATTTCAATGTAGCCGTCAGGGTGTTTTACCGCCAGGTCTCCGCTGTGGAACCAGCCCCCCCGGAAAGCCTCATCTGATTCCTTGGGCTGCTTGTAGTACCCCAGCATCACATTGTTGCCACGCATAACAATCTCACCCATGGATGCCCCGTCAGCCGGCATCTCGTCCATACTAGACGAGTCTACCACGGTAACAAATTCAGAGCTTACATACGCAACGCCTTGACGTGCCTTTATAGCAGCCTTCTCATCGGCCCCCAGCCCGTCCCACTCCTTCTGCCACTGGCAGATGGTGTGGGGCCCGTACACCTCGGTAAGTCCGTAAACCTGGGTCACAACAGCTCCTATGGACTCCATGTTCTTGATCACGGTAGGGGCTGGAGGAGCCCCGGCGGTAATCACATTTAGTATTCTCTTCATGTTGCAGTCCCTGGCCCCGGGATAATTGGCCATGGCTATCAATACCGTGGGCGCTGCGCACAGGTGTGTAATCTCCTCCAGTTCAACAAGGCGGTATATTTCTTCCGGAACCACTTTTCGCAGGCATACATTGACGCCGCCAATGCCTACCACTGCCCAGGTAAAACACCACCCGTTGCAGTGAAACATGGGCAGAGTCCAAAGGTAAACCGAGTCAGGAGTCATGCCGTGCTCCATAATTTCACCCACGGCATTGAGATAAGCACCCCTGTGGGAGTACATAACTCCCTTGGGCAGACCGGTGGTGCCGCTGGTATAGTTTATGGTAATATTTTCTAATTCATCTTCCAGCATAACAGGGAAAGGCTCGGGTGAACCGGTAAGCAGAAACTCTTCGTATTCAGCTCCTTTGAGCGGACTTTCCTTAATCTCGTCGCAAATGCTTACCACAGTGTGTATGTTTGGAATTTCATTTTCTATCTGCTTGACTATGCCGGCAAACTCCGTGTCCACAAACAGCACTTTGGTATCGGAGTGGTTAAGTATATAAGCTATTTCCCTGGCCGACAGGCGGATGTTTATGCTCACCAATACACCGCCGGTCATGGGAACACCGAAGTGCGCCTCCAGCATGGGTGGAATATTGGGACATAAAAAGGCCACCTTGTCTCCTTTCCCGACACCAATACTGCTAAGGGCGCTGGCCAGCCGGTTAACTCTCGCATAAAACTCACCGTAGGTATACTTTTTTTCATTGTAGACCACGGCAGTCTTATTCCTGAATACCTCAGCATTCCTCCTTAGAAAACTGATCGGAGACAGTGGCTCGTAATTAACGCTTCTCATTTTCGCTCACTCCTTATGTAAATTCAGTCAAAATGAAATATTCTTAATATTCAATACTGACAAAAAATATTCCTTCCTTGTATCTGATAAATTACTTATATAATTTTTTACATTTCATGAATTACCGACCTTCTTGGAGTTGATGAAGATACTTCCAATGTCGTCCACCGCGTCCACAATATATATTTCAGGCTCTTCCTTAAGCCATATTTCCTTGTTGCCGGGACAAAGTATCTATAAGCTGATCTATTATCTCTGAAGGTGTTTATCATTTATTAGTTGTTGGCTCAGCAGCTGTCACATATTGTGTAAAACCATTGCTCAGTTCCGGTGTTCTTCTGTTTTAGAGAATGACTACCGAAATAATAGCTTTTGCCACCCTCTCTAAAGCCCATCCCCTTTACCAGGCTGTGAAAAAGACCTCCCTGGGGGACTTTCAGCTTGATGGGAGCTGCTAATTCTTTTTTCAGATAACCAATAAGATATCTAAAGCAGACAGTTTCCGAGGCTGTTATGTCTGCAATTTCCCACAGCTCTTCCCCACCGCAGATTTTTCTGCAGGTTACAGCGCAGCCCACCGGGCCGCCACCTTTAAAAACCAAAAAAATTCTGTAGTCCTGACCCGGCTCCTCCCCGAATCTCCACCTCATATATCCGGCATCCCTTATTGCCACCGCACATTTACTGAAAATACCCCGGGCCAGGTCTTTCCATAAAATGTCATGCTCCAGGCCTATCTCATCTGTTTCCCGTATTTGATACTCTCCCCCGGCGCTGTCTTTAGCGCCGCTGTTCCAGCAGAACATCGGGCGGGCAGCGGTTATATAATCCCACTGCAATCTTTTTTTAAAGCCTTGCACACTGTGTTCTGTCGGGAATCCATAAATAATCTCAATTCCCTGCTCAGCCGCTCTCCTGTAAAGGGTCTTCCCCAATTCACTGAAAATACCCCTGTACCTGTAGTCAGGATGGGTTACTGCTATATCAGAGAGGCCGCCCTTTAAATATCTGCCGCCGCTGTATAGCCTAAGTGGAATTATCCCATAAAAACCCACCAGCCTGACTCCGTCCCAGGAGGTTTGGATCAATGACTTTCCCAGTGTGCCAGTCTCATTTTTCCACTGCCACCGGTCCAGAGACATATTCTCCGGGTTGACATAGTTGTATAGCTCCAGGCATTTATCCCTGTCTTTGTTTTCATACGGCCTGTTCATTAAGCCTTCCATTCCCGGCAGCTCCTTTTTAACTCCAGCATATGTTTTAAGCCGGCAATTTGTTTTTGGAGGAAGCCTGGGATTAATATCGGCAGGGCTCTATCAGCCTTTTATTCTATTCCTGATGATTATTCCGGCCAGTATGTAAATCACTATTGAGGCTGCCGCCAGGTAAGGAATATAGCTCTCAGCCTGTTTCCAGATTGCCTGCCAGGTCCGGGAAAAATAATATCCCAGCCCAATATTAAATAGTGACCAGCCTGAGGCAAATATACTGTTATACAGAATAAAGCGGGCCGGGCTAAGCCTGCTCATCCCGGCCAGATAAGGGGTTATATTCCCCGCCGTGGGCACAAACCTGCCCACCAGTATAAAGGCGGCAGAGGACTGCTCCAGCCATTCTCTGGCTCTTTCCATCTTTTCATGGTTTAGCCTGAAAATTTTTTCAAATCTGTACAGGAAAGGCTCACCAATAACTTTTCCTATATAGTAAGCCACCACTGCTCCTGTGTTTAGTCCGGCCACCGCCATTAAAAATGCCTGCGCCAGACTAATCCTGCCATCGTTAATAAGAATACCTGCCAGTATCAGCATTACCCCGCCGGGAAAAGGAACACCCAGCGACTCAATTACCGTTCCCAGAAAAATCCCGCCAATCCCCATGTCCACCAGAAACCGGCCCGCAGTTTCCATCACTTACAGCCTCACCCCGCCTGCTTATCTTATCCAGCAGTCCCCTCATTAATTCGAATGGGGGGACTGCCCATACAGAGGATAGCTGACCGCTGACGGCTGATTGCTGAAAGCTATCAATAAATAATAAAGCCCGGCCTCATGCCGGGTCTTTAGCTATATTCTTTTTAAAGCTACAATACCTTCGCTGTTCCTTTGTAAACAAGGCCTCTTTGCCCGTCCACCGTTATAATTTCTCCATCTGTCAGCAAGCTGGTGGCTTCTTCCACTCCCACTATAACCGGTATACCGAACTCCAGCCCCACTATGGCAGCGTGGGAGGTGAGACCTCCAAACTCTGTAATAAGGGCCCCTGCCCTTTCAATTACAGGTATGTAATCCCTGTCTGTTGACCTGGTGACCAGCACATCTCCCTGCAAAACTTTCTGCATAGCCTCGGCCGCACTGCTACAGATCCTTGTGCTCCCTGTTACCGCCAGGTTTCCTATACCGGTTCCCCGCGCCAGAATCTCTCCCACAGTGTGCACCTTGATCAGGTTGGTGGTGCCATGGACACCCACCGGAACACCCGCTGTGATGACCACCAGATCTCCTGGATTTATCATGCCGGCCTTTAAAGAGGCCTCAATGGCCTCTGATATCATACTGTCGGTGTTGTCCGTGCGGTTTACCAGTATGGGCTGCACACCCCATACCAGAGCCATTTTCCTTAAAACCTTTTCCTCCGGGGTAACCGCCACCACAGGTGACCTGGGCCTGTATTTGCTCATCATCCTGGAGGTGTGGCCTGTTTCGGTGGATGTTATAATGGCAGCCGCGCCAAGATCCTCGGATATGGTGCAGGTGGCGTGACTGATGGCGTCGGTCACGGTACAGGCCTGAGATCTGCTTCTGCGCATGGTTATTTCTTCATAGTTAGGTGAGGTTTCAGCTTTTATGGCTATTTTCACCATGGTCTGTATTGTTTCCAGCGGGTATTTCCCGGCAGCTGTTTCCCCGGACAGCATTATGGCGTCAGTTCCGTCAAAAATAGCGTTAGCCACATCAGACGCCTCCGCCCTGGTGGGCCTTGGATTATTTATCATGGACTCCAGCATCTGGGTGGCAGTTATAACGGGTATGCCTGCCCTGTTGCATTTCTCAATTATTTTTTTCTGCACCAGAGGGACCTCTTCAACAGGTATTTCAACACCCAGGTCACCCCTGGCCACCATTATCCCATCAGATACCTTTATTATCTCATCAAGGTTATTTAGTCCCTCGCGGCTTTCAATCTTGGCTATTATATTAAGGTTTGCCCCGGATTCCTCGACTATCTGCCTTATTCCCAGCACATCGTTGGCTTTTCTAATAAAAGAGGCAGCTATAAAATCGAAGTCATTTTTTATGGCGAATAGTATGTCATCCACATCCCGGTCGGTTACTGCCGGCAAATTGACAACTATGCCAGGCAGGTTGACGCCTTTTTGAGAGGTCAGCTTACCCCCGTTTATTATTTCACAATCCACTGTTTTCCTGGTTTTATCAATAACCCTGAGCTCAATAAGGCCGTCGGCTATCAGTATCCTGTCCCCGGGACAGACATCCCTTGGCATCCCCTTATAATTAACAGGCAGCATAGACTCACTGCCCTTCTCATCATTCACGGTTAGAGTAACCCTTTTCCCGGCCTCCAGCAGCACAGGCTCTTTTTCCATATAGCCCAGCCTTATTTCAGGCCCCTTGGTGTCCAGCATGATGGCAATATTCCTGCCGGTTTTGGATGCGGCCTCCCTGATGGACTCCACCCTGCGCAGATGTTCTTCATGGGTGCCGTGGGAAAAATTAAGCCTGGCTACATTCATGCCTGCCAGCATCATTTTCATCAGCACAGGGACCTTTTCAGAAGAAGGTCCTATAGTGCACACTATTTTGGTTCGAAGCATCCGATAACCTCCTGGTTGCTCATGAGTATTTCCAATGGTCGGGAGACAGGAGACGGGAGACTGCTAAAAAGTATGAACACTGGGTCGGGAGACTGCTTAAAAGTATGAACACAAGGTCGGTAGACTTCTTAAAAGCTTGAACATCAGGTCCGGAGACGGGAGACTGGAGTTTTTATGCTATAATCTTTGGTATGTTTCAAAATGAAGGCATATAAGGAATGCCTGAACCAATCTCCTGTCTCCCGACAGAAAGGAATACCCGCAAGCAGTCTCCTGACCGCGGGTAATACCCCTAAGCTATATCGACAGTACTCCCGCCAGCTGGTACATATCCATATCCAAATGTTTCCTGCCGGTGGTGACTTTTTCAAGGTTCCCGGCAACTATTTCCCCCTTCACCATCCCGGCCATACTGCAGTATTCACCGGATATGAGCAGATCCACGGCCTTGGCTCCCAGCCTGCTGGCCAGTATCCTGTCGAAGGCGGTGGGGGTTCCGCCTCTCTGCAGGTGTCCCAGTATAGTTACCTTGGTGTCAAAGCCCGTTTTTTCCTTTATCAGCCGGCCTACCTCAATACCGCTGGCAGCTCCCTCGGCCACTATAATAATGCTGTGCAGCTTACCCCTGCGGTAGCCTCTGATGAGCTTGTCGCATATCTCTTCAACCCTTACCGGCTGCTCCGGTATCATAATTGTCTCAGCGCCGCCGGCCAGACCTGAAGCCAGGGCGATACAGCCTGACTCCCTCCCCATTACCTCAATAATAAAAGTTCTCTCGTGGGAGGTGGCGGTGTCTCTTATTTTGTTAACCGCATCCACCACATTGTTGACGGCGGTATCATAGCCTATGGAATAGTCAGTGCCGGGCACATCATTATCTATAGTGCCGGGAATACCCACCACCGGCAGATTATACTCCCGGTAGAATTCCATCCCACCCTTGAAAGAGCCGTCTCCTCCAATAACCACAAGCCCCTGGAGGTTAAACCTCTTTACATTTTCAAAGGCTATGGCCCTCCCACGTGGATCCCTGAATTCCTCTGACCTGGCTGTCTGTAAGATGGTGCCTCCCCGGTGGATTATATCAGCCACCGATCCCAGGTTCATAGGCCCCATCTCGGCCTCTATGAATCCCTTATAACCGTGTTTTATGCCGATCACTTCCATGCCGTGGTAAATAGCCTTACGCACCACCGCTCTTATGGCGGCGTTCATTCCGGGAGAATCCCCGCCGCTTGTAAGCACTCCTATCCTCTGCACAAACTGACCTCCTCGGTTTTATGTCGGTGCTCAGTTAGTATTTGCATTAATGCCGCAGTTGATAAAACCTTTTTAGGTATGGGTCAGTGATCCATGTTTGCCGGTAAGCTTGTATACTGTCATAGTCTCCATAGCCTCTTCGGCCTCTGATTCGGGAACGAGAATTTCAACCGGCCCGCATTCATTATGGGACAGTCCCACAGACTTTAGCTTGACCAGAAATCCTTCGCCGGAGAGTAAATTTTTAATTCTCCCGGCCTCCTTCATATGAGGTGCAATGTATACCACGGTCCACAAGGTACTTCCCCCTCCCGAACGGTACAAACACGAATTAGTCTTTTCTACTCTAAGGCTGCGTATTCCTTTATAAAGCGCAAAAAAAATAGCCAGAGTTTCAACTGCCCTCTGGATTTTATTATATACTAATCATCGCTTCTTATTTTTCCGTTCTTTGTCAAAACCTCTACCCGTCCTCTTATTTTAATGGCTGAAGTATGCTCAGTAAACTGGGCAACCATTATTTCACCCTTGTCCAGCTTTTCAGAATGGTGAAATTTTGTATCTCTCCCCCGGGTCAGTCCTATTATTGTTACACCGTTTTCCAGAGCTTTGACCACTATATACTCTCCGCCGATAGGATGATCGGACATTAAATCACTCCTTGCCTTATTCCAGTTATATCGCCATGATAGCACAGAATTCCAATTATTTGCAAGGATTACAGACCTGCTACAATCCTTTAACCTTAACATTTGAGTCACCCAGAAGCTTTTTCATTTCCCCAGGCAAAGGCCCTGAAAGGTCAACCCAGTTTTCCCTGGGTATGCTTTTAAGCTTTTTTTCTTTTTCGAAATACAGGTATACCCTTGAGTCACCCGGGTAAGACTTGAGCAGTATCTTTATGCTGTCCAGTATCTCCGGAGTGGTATCATCCACCTTAAGATAAAGGTCTCCAATCATCTTTTTGGCCAGGGGTGACAGCTCTTCGGCCAGTATTTTTGCCTCCTCGCCGGAAGTGCTTAACCGGCCCTTTACCAGTACCACCGCATCATTTTCTATAAGACTGTGGCACTCCTTATAGACCCTGGGGAAAAATACCACCTCAATGCTGGCAGTCAGGTCTTCCAGCATGCCGAAGGCCATGGGATCGCCCTTTTTGGTAGTAATTTTTTTAAAAGAAGCGATCATCCCCCCGCAAGTCACCGGGGTATCCTCTTTTATTTCCTTTAAATCCGCCAGGGTCCTACCGACCTCCTCTAGTGACTGCCGGTAATCCATAAGGGGATGGCCGCTTAAGTAGAATCCTATGGCCTCCTTTTCCAGAACCAGGGATTCAGCCCTGGAATACTCCTTTATGTCCGGCATTTCCAGGCTTAAGGTATTCTTTACCTCTTCGCCCCAGAAATCCAGCAGGGAAAGCTGCCCGTTGGCCCTGTCCTTCTGTGTTTGCTGGGCCAGGCTTAGGCCCGAGTCGACCGAGGCCATCAACTGGGCCCGGTGATGCCCTAAAGAGTCCAAAGCCCCTGCTTTAATGAGGTTTTCCATAACTCTTCTGTTAACCACCCTGGTATCCAGCCGGCTGCATAAATCAGCAAAATTACGGAATGCCCCGTCCTTTTCCCTGGAGTTGATTATGGCCTCAACTGCTCCCAGCCCCACATTCTTTATGGCGGCCAGGCCGAACCTTATTTTATCGCCCTCTACGGAAAAGCTCTGCCGGCTGCAGTTAACGTCCGGAGGAAGCACCTCAATGCCATTTCTCCTGCAGTCATCAATAAATATAACCACCTTGTCTGTGTTGTCCCTGACCGATGTAAGCAGTGCGGTCATAAACTCCACCGGATAATTTGCCTTTAGATATGCTGTCTGGTAGGTCACCAGCGCGTAGGCCGCCGAGTGGCTTTTATTGAAGCCGTAACCTGCGAAAAATTCCATAAGATCGAATATCTGCCCCGCTATATCAGCATCCACATTATTATTTACCGCGCCTTCAACAAACTGCGCCCTCTTGCCGGCAATAATCTCCGGCTTTTTCTTGCCCATGGCCCGGCGCAGCATGTCGGCCTCGCCAAGGGTGAACCCGGCCAGGTCTGAGGCTATGCGCATTACCTGCTCCTGGTAAAGAATAACACCGTAGGTATCCTTCAGTATGGGCTCAAGCCTCGGGTGCAGGTAGGTTACCTTTTTCTGCCCGTGTTTGTTTAGAATAAAGTCATTGACCATGCCACTACCCAGGGGGCCAGGCCTGTAAAGCGCCACCAGAGCCACTATATCCTCAAAAACACCGGGCTTGAGCTCCCTCAGTATGGACTTCATGCCGCTGCTCTCAAGCTGGAACACCCCGGTGGTATCTCCCCGGCATAGAAGATCGTAAGATTTTGGGTCCTCAAGGGATATTTCGGCTATATCAACCTTTATGCCCCTGTTCTCTTCCAGCATTTTCACCGCATCGTCTATAACGGTCAGAGTGCGCAGCCCCAGCAGGTCCATCTTTAATAGTCCCAGCTCCTCCACCTGGTCCTTGGCGAACTGGGTGGTCAGCGGGCCTTCCGATGCCTTGTAAAGCGGCAGGTAGTGGGTCAGGGGCTCTTTTGTAATCACCACGCCGGCAGCATGGGTGGAGGCGTGCCTGGGCATGCCCTCCAAAAGCCCGGCCATATCGATCAGCTTTCTTATCTGCTGGTTTCCGTCATACAGATCTTTCAGGTCCGCAGAGTCATTAAGGGCCTTTTCGATGGTTATGTGCAGCTCGGCAGGCACCAGCTTGGCCACCCGGTCCACCTCACTGTAAGGGATGCTTAAGGTTCTTCCCACATCCCTGATGGCTGCCCGGGCGGCCATCGTTCCGAAGGTGGCTATCTGGGCCACCCGGTCGGCCCCATATTTCCGGCCCACATAGTTTATTACCTCACCCCGCCGCTCAAAACAAAAGTCCATATCTATATCCGGCATGGACACCCGCTCCGGGTTGAGAAACCTTTCAAAAAGCAGGCCGTACCTTAACGGATCTATGTCGGTTATGCCTAGGGTGTAGGCCACCAGGCTGCCCGCCGCCGATCCACGCCCCGGTCCTACCGGAATATTATTATCTCTTCCGTACTGTATCATGTCCCAGACAATAAGAAAGTACCCCGAGTAGCCCATCTGCTTGATTACTTTAAGCTCAAAGTCCATTCTCTTCTGCACTGTTTCCGATATGTCGCTATAGCGCCTTTCTAGTCCCTTAAGGCATAGTTTTTCCAGGTAAGTGTCCACTGTGTAGCCCTCAGGCACTGTGTACACAGGCAGCACAAGTTCACCGAAGGTCATCTCCACATTGCACCTTTCGGCGATGGCCAGGGTAACATCCATGGCCTCCCTAACTTCCCCGAAAATAAGTTCCATCTCTTCCCTGCTTTTCAGAAAAAGCTCCTGGGACTGGAATTTCATCCGGGAGGGGTCGTCTACTGTTTTGCCGGTCTGTATGCAGAGAAGCACATCCTGCATTTCTGCGTGCTCTTTGTCAACATAGTGTATGTCATTGGTGGTAACCAGCGGGATGCCTGTTTCCCTGCTTATTTTAATAAGCTCCCGGTTGGCGATACGCTGTTCCTCGAAGCCGTGGTCCTGCAGTTCCAGGTAATAGTTGCCGGCCCCGAATATATCCCGGTATTCCATGGCGGCCTGCAGCGCCTTTTCGGGATTGCCGGCCAGCACCCTTGAGGCCACCTCCCCGGCTATGCAGCCGGAGAGGGCAATAAGCCCCCTGCTGTGTGCCGCCAGGGCCTCCTTATCCACCCTGGGCTTGTAGTAAAAACCCTCGGTGTAGCCCACAGAAACAAGCTTCAGCAGGTTTCTGTAGCCCTCTTCATTTTCAGCCAGAAGCACCAGGTGGAATGGACTGTCGTCCACCCTTGGCGATTTATCGGCCATAGTCCTGGGGGCCACGTATACCTCACAGCCCAGCACCGGCTTGATACCCTCTTTTAAGCAGGCCTTGTAAAAATCCACCACCCCGAACATTACTCCATGATCGGTGATAGCTAGGGCAGGCATTCCCAAACGGGCAGCCTTTTTAACGGCATGCTTGATCCGGGCCGCCCCGTCAAGCAGCGAATACTCGGTATGCACATGCAGGTGTACAAAAGACAATACAATCAACCTCTTCTTGTGACTAATTCTGATATAAATTACTGTCGGTATATGCTTATACTGATATTCTAATTATGTCAGGAGACAGCTAATGCTGAATTTCTTAAAGGTCCGGAGACATCTAATTATGTAATCCTTACAGGTCTGGAGACAGGAGGTCCAGGCATTTCTGATAAGGGGTTTTGTATACAACTCCTGTCTCCCGGCAGGAAGTAATGCCTATGAGCAGTCTCCTGACCGGAAGTATTACCCCTTAGTCAACTTATGTATATGTATTTCATAGTAAGGAAAGCTGGGGTCAGGGATGTAAACAGGTATTACATCATGTTCCTCCAGGCTTCCGGTTTTATCGCACCAGTCCTTTATAAATTGAAAGGCGGGTCTTCTGCCCGGATGTGACAACAGAATTCCCTTTCCGTAAGAGCACTCTTTAAATATGCTCTCCAGGCAGCTGTGAAATTTGTTGTCATAAAGTATATCAGAACCCACAATCCAGTCGAATTGCTCACTTAATGAAAAATTCCTCCAGTCCCCCAGGTAGCCGGATACCCCGGTCAGCCCGTTTAAAGCGGCATTCCGGCAGGCAATTTCCAGGGCGTCGGGCTGAAAATCCGAGAAGGTAATGCCCGCTCCCTTAAGACCGCACACCACTCCGGCCAGCCCCAGACCGCAGCCCAGCTCCAGAACCCTTTGGCCGTTAAAGTCCATCCTCTCCCATATATACCTGGACAGACCCCTGCAGGCCGGCCATATTTCAGCCCAAAGGGGGACCTTGTCCTCGTCGGTGATATCAGTGATCAGGGACTCCACATTTTCCACCACCAGAAAAGGCACATCCAGCCCTGGTAATGTTATTCTGGTCTCTTTTGTCCCTACTGCCAATAAACTCACACCTTCTATGCCTATATATGATATAGGGCTGTCTTTATATTTCTTCCAAAGTCCTTTCTTTCCTCTTCCTGACTACAGGCTTTTGCATCAACATTATTATTCCTGTATCTCCCCGGAAAGATCTGCCCACTCTCCCCCGGTTATTATTTGCAGCTGATCCATATCCACCGGGAGGGCGGACCTGGCAGTTCCAGCGGCGGCATACACCACCGGGAACCTTTTCATGGACAGGTCTAGAAAAATATGCATTCTTTCCGGCAGGGCCAGAGGACAGACACCTCCCACACTATAGCCTGTAATTCTTTTAACTGTTTCCGGATCGGCCATCCTTACCTTTGCCGACCCGGTCAGCCTTTTAAGCCGGCCGCCCTTTATTTTAACATCCCCTGAGGCCACTACCATAACCGGGCTGCCATCGGCCATAAAAAGAAGAGTCTTGGCAATCTGCCCAACCTCTACACCCAGGGCCGCAGCAGCCAGTTCCGAAGTGCCGGTATTGTCTTCCAACTCCATAACCTTAAGACCCAGCCCAAACCCGTCTATATATTTTTGAACCCTTGCTATTTCAGTGATTGTCATAAAAAAATCCCCCTTTGCTTATACTACAGGGGGATTTTACCCTATTCAACAACTAAATTCAACATTTTTTATATTTGTCTTTAAACTCCAATTCCGTACTGCTTCATTTTTTTATACAGCCAGGCCCTTGAAATTCCCAGCGATCTGGCTGCCTGCATTTTATTCCCCCCGGTGGACTTGAGGGTTTCTATAATGGCTTCTTTTTCCACCTGGTCCAGCAAGGCCGGCAAACCCTTGTCGATATTTCTTCTGGGGCCCTTGCCCAGCTTCTGCATATACTGGGGAAGGTGGGAAAGGCAGATAACCTCCCCGTCCACCATATTAAAGGCCCTCTCTATTATATTTTCAAGCTCCCTTACATTTCCCGGCCAGCTGTAATAGTAGAAAAGATCCCGGACATCCTTTTCCACGTCCCTCACATTAAGCCCAAACTCGATGTTAAATTTATTTATAAAGTGCATGGTCAGCTCAACGGTATCTTCCATCCTTTCCTTTAGCGGGGGAATATGAATGGAAACCACGTTTAGTCTGTAATACAGGTCCTGGCGAAATCTTCCCTCTGCTATAAGATCCTCCAGAGGCCTGTTGGAGGCGGCCACCACTCTAACATCAACCTGTCTGGGCCTGTTTTCCCCCAGTCTTTCTATTTCCTTTTCCTGGAGCACTCTCAAAAGCTTGGACTGCATGGCAAAGGGCATATCTCCTATTTCGTCCAGGAAAATGGTGCCCTTGTCGGCCTGCTCAAACTTTCCAGTCTGCCCGCCCTTCCTGGCGCCGGTAAAGGCTCCCTCCCGGTAGCCGAACAGCTCTGATTCCAGAAGATTTTCGGGCACCGCCGCACAGTTGACCTTGACGAACTGCTTAAACCGCCTGGGTGATCCGGTGTGGAGAGCATGGGCTAAAAGCTCCTTGCCGGTTCCGCTCTCACCTCTAATCAAAACCGTTGAGGGACTCTGGGCCACCCTTCTTATGGTTTCTTTTAATTTAATCATTACCGGGCTGCTGCCGATCAGGTTGTCTACAGTATAGCGGGCTCCCTGAACCCTTTCCAGCTCGCTCTTATAGTAGTCCAGCTCCTTGTTCAGAAAGTTTATCTTCTCGGCCAGGGCCACCAGCTGCCCAACATCCTTGAATATAACCTTGCACACCGATCCCATGATAATGCCGTCTTTTCGTATAGGGTAACGCATCACCACGGTTTCTCTGCCATTTATGCGTATTATTTCTCCATGGTGAGGCTTGCCTGTTCTTGGCACCACATGCAGCCTGGGCTCTTTAACTATCTCAGTGACATGCCTGCCTACCGCGGTAATCGTTGAGGGAATGTCCAGCAGCTCTGCAAACTCACTGTTAATCATAATAATAGTACCTTCATTGTTTACCGCCATGTACCCGTCGTTGCCGCTGTCAAAAATAGTCTGCAACGTTCCCTTAAGCTCCTTGACAACCTCCAGTTCCTCCGCCAGGTGCTGAAGCTCTGTAATTTCCTGGGCAACACCGATGGCGCCCACTATATTGGTTCCTTTCATTATGGGGGTTCGGTTAACCACGTAAAGATAGCTGCCCACCATGAACTTTCTGCCTATGTGGGACTTGCCGGTCTTTAGCACCTTCATAAGTCCCGTTCCCGGAATAACATCATTTATGAAGCGCCCCATGGCCTTGTCCGCCTTAATTCCAAAAACCTTTTCGGTGGCCGAGTTGAATATTATAATCCTACCCTGGTAATCAATTCCTATCACTATATTGTGTATGGAATGGAGAGCCGATAGCTCGTCAATCAGAAAGCCGTCCAGTTTCTTAATGCCCAAGTAAAACCACCTCCTCCGGCGCAGGGATTAATGTTTATTTCATCCGGCACCATAAGTATTGTCCCAATCATACTCTGCCCAGCACATGCCGGCGAACCGCCTTTTCCAACTGGGAAAGGGTATTGCACGGATACATGGCGGCTGTTTTTCTAAAGGCCCCAATCTGCGGCTGCTTTTCCCACTCAGACAAAGGCAGCGTGTTAAGCCAGATTAGCTCACCGCACTTACGCCTTAAGTTCTCCAGTTGCCTGGCCGCCTCCACCGGGGCAATGGTCTTGGTATCGCTCACCACAAACACTATTGTCTCCCTGTTAACCTTATCACCGTAAAGCTGTTTGAAGCTTTTCAGCGATTGATAGAGGTTTGTGGACTTTCCCCACTGTTTGCTGGAGTTTACTATTTCTGTCATGCTGCCTGTGAAATTTTTATTCTGCCGGAAAAAAGGGGTAATCCTTTCCAGATTTTCGGAAAATATAAAGCTTTCAATCTCTTTTACAGCGCTGCCCAGCCCATAAATGAACTGCAGCACAAACCGGGCATAGCGCGCCATGGAGGCTGATACATCACAAATAAGCAGAAAGTTTGGCCTTTTTTTTCTCCTGGATCTGAATTTCAGTTCCAGCGGTATGCCCCCGTACTTTATATTTCTTCTGACAGTTCTTCTTATGTCAACGGCCACCGGCCGGGAACTTCTCTTGTATCTCCTGCTCATCCCCAGAGCCAGTTGGGAGGAAATATGATTTATAATTGCCGTGACCCTGGGCAAATCTCCATCAGCAAGGCTTTCCATATCCTGATGCATTATACGGTCTCCGGGGGTGTGGTATAACTCGGCCGCCACTCCCTGGATGACCTCATCCATTTCCTCATCCCCGGTAAGCTCTGCCTCAGGAGCTATTCGGGGGCCCTCTTTTTCATTAAGGTTTTTCATCATATAATAGCGCCAGTAGTTAAGGGAAGACTGCAGCACCCGGTTGATCAGCTCTCCGGGATTATTTACCGGATTGGCCTTCATTCTTTCCAGAATTTCCTTCATTCTTTCCTTCTCCTCTTCCGGGAGAAGTGAATAAGTTTCCAGCTGCATATCTGTCAGGATAATCTTTTCGGGCAACTCCTCCTGCCAGTCCTCCATTACCCCCATTAAATCCTGCTGGGCCCCGGAGATGAGCTTTTCCCTTTCCTCACGCATTTCCCTGCGCAACCTCTGCCTTTTTAATTTTTCCTCAGGGGTGGTAAAGAAAAGGTCAAAGGCCTGATTAAATATTCCTGCCTCCCTGTTGCTCTTGGCCAGGCAGGATCGTAAGGCCCCCCGGAACTGGCCTCTGGATAAAAGGTCAACCCTGGCCAGGGCTGCCATGGCATCCATTGTCTCGGCCAGGCTGACGCGCACCCCCAAATGTCTGAGCACATGTACAAACCTGGTTACGTTATACTCCAGGGTGTCAATGCCCGACCCCTCCACCTCGGCCACTATGCCGGTCATATGGTCAATTTCCAAATTAAATACACCCCGGGTTTTATTTTTTATGGCCTTCATGTCCGTGCTTACAGCCGGGACAGTCACGGTCCCCTTCCTCCAGGCCAGTGGAGTTAAGTTTGTGCATCAGCTGGTGTAAAACATTACCGTTCATCAGCTGCATTCTGTCATCCCTGTTCTTTAAGAGGGTATTCACTGTCCGGGATATGCTGTCTGCGCCAAGGAATTCCGCATCCAGGGCCATCAGCGCCCTGGCCCAGTCAATAGACTCGGCTATGGAGGGCTGCTTGCGCAAATCAAGATTAGCCCTGATAAAGTTTACAGCCGCCGCCACCTCCCGGCGCAGCCTTTCACCGGCCTCGGGCACCTTTATCTGCAGTATTCTTACTTCCTTTTCAATATCCGGATAATCGATATAAAGATATACACAGCGCCTTTTAAGGCCGTCGGACAAATCTCTGTCCCCATTGCTGGTCAGCACCACAATGGGTATCTTCCTGGCAGTCAGTGTTCCCAGCTCAGGGATGGACACCTGGAAGTCTGACAGCAGCTCGAAAAGGAAAGCTTCAAAGGGCTCGTCAACCTTATCCACCTCATCAATCAGGAGAACTACCGTCTTCTCAGTCCTTATTGCCTTCAGCAAAGGCCTTTCCAGTAGGTATTCCTCGTCAAAAAGGTCTTTTTCTATATCATCCCTGTCGCAGGCATCTTTCATTATCTGAATCTTGAGCAGCTGTTTCTGGTAATTCCACTCGTAAAGGGCTTTATTCTCATCAAGGCCCTCGTAGCACTGAAGCCTTATAACCTCTGTGTCAAAAACCCTACCCAGAACCTTGGCTATTTCAGTTTTGCCAACCCCTGGGGCCCCCTCAACCAGCAGCGGCTTCTGCAGTGTCAGGGCCAGGTATACTGTAACCGCCAGGTCATCCTCGCTTATATAGCCCTCACGCTCCATAGACTTTTTCAAATCAATCAGGCTTAAATTCATATTAATGTTCCCCTCGCAGTGTCAATGTTTATATACATATATTCTATCATGAACGGTAAGATCCTTTATTTTAGTCAAAATGCAGCATATCAGCTCATGCCCTTAAAGTCCAACTGCCTCATGGCCTCATACACCACCAGGGCCACCGAATTGGACAGATTTAATGATCTGGTGCTGTCAAGCATTGGAATTCTAAGCATATATTCCTCATTTCCCTTAAGAATTGTTTGCGCAAGACCTGCAGTCTCTCTGCCGAATACTATGAAGTCGTCCTCACTGAACCTGGTCTCGCTATAAAATTTTTTTCCCTTTGTGGAAAGGAAAAAAAATCTTCCCCCGGGATAGTCCATACGCAGCTGTTCAAAGCTGTCGTGCACATATACCCTCAGCAGGTGCCAGTAATCAAGCCCTGCCCTTTTTAGCTGCCGGTCATCTATGGAAAAACCCAGGGGGCGCACCAGGTGCAGCTCAGCACCGGTCACCGCGCAAGTCCTGGCCACATTGCCGGTATTGGCCGGAATTTCCGGCTCCACCAGAACCACTCTCATAATTATTGCACTCCTTTTACTCATAAGTACTACTTTGCGGACGGAGGAGCTCATATGCATTCCCAGTTGGCCGGAGGGGCTCAAAGGCATTTCCTATCGGTCGGAGGTGCTTTTCTGTAATACCTCCTGTCGGAGACAGGAGAAAACGGGTATTATCCTTTGTCTCCAACCATTCGGAAATGCATCTTGTCTCCTCCGGCCAATCGGAAATACATCTCCGGCCCCTCCGACCATTCGGAAATGCGCCTCGGCCCCTCCGACAGAATAAGAATTTCAGTATAAGCCCTTGGAAGGGCACAGCTCAGCCAGGGAGCATTCCCCGCAAAGAGGGCTGCGGGCCCTGCAAACCCTGCGGCCGTGAAATATCAGGCAGTGGTGCATGACTCCCATCAGATCAGCCGAAATAAGGGCCGTCAAATCTTTTTCCACCGCCTCAGGTGTTTTCCCGGCAGACAGGCCAAGCCGGTGAGACACTCTGAATACATGGGTGTCCACCGGCATCACCGGAGCGCTAAAGGCAACGTTTAACACCACATTGGCAGTTTTTCTCCCTACTCCCGGAAGAGACTCCAGCTCATCCCGGGTTTTAGGAACCTCTGAGTGGTGGTTTTCCACCAGCAGCCTGCTGGCCTTAACAATATTTTTACTTTTATTTCTGTAAAGTCCCACTCCTTTTATCTCCCTGGCAAGCTCCTCTTCCTTAAGGCCGGCAAAATCTTCCGGAGAACTGTATATTTGAAACAATTTTTCTGTGACTTTATTAACCTGCCGGTCTGTGCACTGAGCAGAGAGCATTACCGCCACCAGCAGCTGAAATGTGCTGCCAAAGCGCAGATCTGTGCTGGCGCCTGGATAAAGCCCGGATAGCAGCTCTATGATCCTTCTTTTTTGGGCCTTTGACAGGCGGCTGGTCATGAAACTGTTTCTCCCAGGAGCCTGCGGTGCTCTACTTTTATACAGAGATCCATAACCATGATCACCCCCTGGTCTACTGCCGCTGAGGCAGCGCCCTCATCGATCACACCAAGCTGCGCCCATATACAAAGCGGCTTTATCTCCAGGGCCTCCTCCACCACTCCAGGCAGGTGGCTGCTCCTACGAAACACATTTACTATATCTACCCTAAAGGGTATCGAGACAAGGTCTTTATATACTTTCTGTCCCAGTATCAGGTCCTCTGAAGGATTTACCGGCAGCACCTGGTATCCTTGCCTTATAAGATATTCCGCCACCCGGTAGCTATCCCTCTCACTGTTTTTTGAAAGCCCGACCACGGCAATGTTTTTTGACCTTTTCAGCACGGACTTAATCTCGCTGTCAGCGGGGTTTTTAAACACAGTCATTCTCCTCTCCTTTGTTTACAAAAAAATATTATCACCCTAAAGATGTTTTTTAAAGAACAAACCATGTATTTTATCTTTATCGGAAAGGAATAATATTTTTTGTTGTAAATTTTGTAAAGCAAATGTACAAAGCCCTATTAAGTCATATTTATCAAATCTCCCGGTGATTATAATACCTGTTCCGATGGTAATAATAAAGAAATGATTGACGTTATAGTTCCGCTTGTATGGCGGTACAAACAAATATCACCAAGGAGGAGTGCCTCTTGACTTTATTTCTGCCCGTACTGATCGGGTCCGTCATTGTTCTGCTGTTAGCCCTGGTACTGTTTTACAGGCCGGCCTTTAAAACTGTAAAGGCTAGAAAGCCCGAGATATTGGCGGATACTCCCACCTTCGCTGAAGAATACTCAGTTGAGCTGGCTGAGCCGGTAAGGCCCAAAATATTAGATCCTGTGCCGGAACTACCCAGGTCTTACGGGATGGACCGACTGGTGCTTATGGTCAGGGACCCATACTGGCTGTATGCCTACTGGGAAATAACGGCCACCAAAATGGATGAAATATCCTCCCAATTCAGCCCCGGGCTGTGGGAGTCCTCCAGGACAGTTTTAAGGGTTTATGACGTTACCGGCATAGATTTTAACGGAAATAACGCCCTCTGTTCCTTTGACTGCAGCCTGGGCAGTAATACCGATGAGTGGTACATAAGCGTTCCGTCTGCCAACCGCACTTACTGTGTTGACATCGGAAGGGTACTGCCTGACGGTAGCTTTATAACAATATTGCGATCGAACCCGGTAACCACACCCAGAGATAGCCTGTCGGACAGGTTTGATGAAGAGTGGATGTGGATTGAGGGCCTTTACTTTAGACAGCAAATGGGAGTTAGCTCTCCTCTTATTATCGAAGAGCTGGCTGAAAGAATGGGCAGACTACCCATCGGAATAAGCTCACCCGGCTTTTACAACCCGCATGAATAAATAAAATAGTACTTTTAGGAGGTCAAATATGCACACCGGCTACCTATGCCTTATACTGCATGCCCACCTTCCTTATGTGAGGCATCCCGAGCATGAGAATTTCCTCGAGGAAAGGTGGCTTTACGAGGCCATAACAGAGACCTATATTCCGCTAATAAATGCCTTTGAGCGCCTGACGGGTGAAAACATTCCTTTCAGGCTTACCATGAGCCTTTCACCCACTCTCATATCAATGCTTACCGACGGGCTTCTCCAGGAGCGATATATAAAGCATATAGACAAACTGACTGAGCTTTCCGACAGAGAGTTGGATCGTACCCGCAACACTGCCTTCTACTCTTCAGCGCAGATGTACCAGAATCTTTTCCGTAGCTGCCGGGATACATTTTACCGATATGACAAAAATCTTGTTCAGGCCTTTAAAAAATTTCAGGATGCAGGCCGCCTGGAAATTATCACCTGTGGAGCCACTCATGGATTTCTGCCTCTAATGATGAATAAAAATGCCGTCCGGGCCCAGGTAAATACCGCCATCGAACTGCATACCAGGCACCTGGGCAGAAGGCCCGAAGGAATATGGCTGCCCGAGTGCGCCTATACCCCGGGAATAGATGCAATTCTGAAGGAAAGCGGCATAAAATTCTTTATTATGGACACCCACGGCATACTCTTCGCATCTCACAGGCCCAGGTACGGTGTATATGCGCCTATATTCTGCCCATCGGGGGTAGCCGCCTTTGGGAGGGACACAGAGTCTTCAAAACAGGTCTGGAGCTCTAACGAGGGTTATCCCGGCGACTATCAGTACAGGGAATTTTACCGGGACATCGGGCATGACCTGGACTTTGATTACATAAAGCCCTATATCCATCCGGATGGGATAAGGATTCATACAGGCATAAAATATTTTAGAATCACCGGGCGAACTGAACAAAAGGAGCCCTATGACCCGGTAGCCGCTATGGAAAAAGCGGCTACCCACGCCGGCAATTTTATGTTCAACAGAGAGGTTCAGGCCGATTATTTAAGCGGCCTCATGGACCGCCCGCCTATTATAGTGGCGCCCTATGATGCCGAGCTTTTTGGCCACTGGTGGTTTGAGGGCCCGCAGTGGCTGGAGTTCCTTATTAAAAAAGTCCACTTTGATCAGGAAAAAATAGCTATGATTACCCCCGGGGACTACCTTAAGCTGCACGGCTACAACCAGGTGGCCACGCCCTGCGCCTCCAGTTGGGGCCATAAGGGTTACAACGAGGTCTGGCTGTGCGGTAATAACGACTGGATATACAGGCATCTGCATGCAGCCTCGGACAGGATGGAATGGCTGGCCGGCCAGTTTTACAATGCAGATGGACGCCGGGTAAGGGCATTAAATCAGGCTGCCAGAGAGCTGCTGCTGGCACAGAGCAGTGACTGGGCCTTCATTATGAGCACCGGAACGATGACCGAATATGCCATTAGAAGGACCAAGACACATCTTGACAATTTTATCCGCCTTTTTGACCAAATAAAGGAAGACCGAATAGATGAGGGAACCCTTCATTATCTTGAGTACAAAAACAATATTTTCCCGGATATTGACTTCAGGAGTTTTGGCGGAAAAATAGCGTAAGCAAAAAAAGCGGCCAATTACAGAATTCTGAGTTCTGAGTTCTGTATTCCGACCGCATAGAAAAGCAGTATAAGTAAAGAGGCGGTTTTTAAACCGCCTCTTAATTCATCATATTGCTTATTTTATCAACATAAAAGTCTGCCAGTGACTCGGCTATTTCCATAGTAGCCCCCTCACTGAATATGCGGCAGACCGGCTCTTCGGGGTCCGGAAGGACCAGTGCCCAGCCGTCTTTGTGAAATACCTTCACCCCGTCTAGGAGCTCCATTTCCCTTTCAGGCTCTTCTATTAATTTTCTTATTACAGTTCCCTTGGTCTCCCAGGGAACTGGAACCACCTTTTTATTCATATAAAAGGCCGGTATCTCGTCCACCAGATCTCCCAGACCAATACCCCGGCTGCGGGTGAAGGCCAGTATGCTTAAAAGTGACCCCAGGGCATCAAAGTGCAGCATAAATTGAGAATAAGACCCTTCCCCTTCAACACTGCCTTCCAGCGAAATAACCCGTTCAATAAAGTCCTGTACCCCTGTCTTTGTCCTGATTACCTTGCCACCGTATATTTGGGCCATTTTCTCTATGGTGTCGGGAGCAGTAACCGGCACAACCACCGGGCCTCCCTTTGTTTTAAAGACAATCAGGGCCGACAGGGCGGTAAGCATGTCATCGCTGATAACCCTTCCCCTTTCATCAAGCAGTATCAGGCTGTCCCCGTTATGATCAAGAACGGCTCCGCCATCTGCCCCTCCCTGGACTACGGCCTCTGCCAGTTGGGGAAGCATCTCTCTGTATGCCTGCCAGCTCCTTGCCCTGCCCTTAAAATCAAAGTCTATGTTTTCGTGCGCTATCCCGGCAGAGTCAAGGGCAGGCCCTATGAACCTGTCAAGGTTTTTTCTGTCATAGGCGGTTATGATCTTTATTCCTTCCAATGCTTTATCCGGCCCCTTAACAGCCATTAGAAGTGAGCTGACATACTGGGCAGCCGTACCCCGGACATTCTCCAAAGGCATTACCCTGTCAGACGCCGCCCTTTTAAAATCTTCCCTGAACATTATATTCTCGACCTTGCGCTCTACTCCCCTGGAAATATTGCCGCCGCTCTTATT
Organism: Peptococcaceae bacterium BICA1-7; assembly: GCA_000802095.1. Lineage (GTDB taxonomy): Bacteria > Bacillota > Desulfotomaculia > Desulfotomaculales > Desulfocucumaceae > BRHc4a. The sequence goes on from JUEB01000026.1 coordinate 333,146, forward strand.
GATAAACACCATGGTAACCAGGTCTGTCCTGCGGGGGCACACCTTTACATGTACTCCTCCGTCCAGCTCCAGAGACTTAACTGCAAAGCGGTGCATTGGTGTTATTCCATCTCCCAGATCGGCCACCACGGCGCCAACAGACTGCATACCGCTTATTACCGCCCTTTTGATCATCTGGGAGGCCGGATAGCTGTCAGAGCCGGCCGCCAGCCTTCCGCCCCGGCCCTGCACAGTGGCAAAGGACGCCGCTATCCTGGCGGCAAATTCCGGAGTAGTCTCAATATTGGCCAGCCCGGTGATTCCGTCAAGTCCGAATATCTTTTTGGGATAGCGGGTTCCCCATACTATACTGCTCTGTACGGTGGTGCCGGCCTCTATTACCTTGTGCGGCCAGACCTTTACATCAGGCTTTATAATACAGTTTTCCTTTATTACGGTATCGCTCCCTATAACAGCCCCCTCGTATATCCCGGATCCGTTCTGCACCTGTACCCGGGATCCCATAATGGCCCCCCGCAGCGCGGCGCCACTTCCTATATAGGCTCCGCTCCAGGCAATGCTGCGCTTTATTGTAGCTCTTTCACCCACGATGGAGTTGCTCCCCAGCACTGTAAATGAATCGATCCTGGCCTCTGCGCCTATTTTGCAATTTTCGCCGATAAAGGCCGGGCCCTTTATTATTGCTGAGTCGTCTATCTCCACCCCCGGGCTGGTGTACACACCTTCCTTCCACAAGGCCGGTATATTTATTTTTACTTTCTCTGAAAGTGTGTCCAGATGAGCCTGAAGATACTGCTGAAGATTTCCTATATCACACCAGTATCCTTCCAGCACCACTCCGTTTATAGATTTTCCCTCTTTTAATAAAAGTGGAAAGAGGTCCTTGCTGAAATCAAAAATCTGTCCCTCTTCTATATAATCAAGAACCTGGGGTTCCAGCACATATATGCCGGTGTTCACAGTGTCACTAAAAACCTCACCCCACGAGGGCTTCTCTAAAAACTGGGTTATAGCCCCCTTCCTGTCGGTGATGACTACCCCGTACTCCAGGGGAGTGTCCACCCTTGTCAGCACCAGCGTAGCTACCGAGCCTTTTTCCCCGTGAAACTGGGTGGCCCTGGAAAGATCAAAATCAGTCAGGGCGTCCCCGCTTATCACTATAAAGGTATCATCCAGAAAAGTGGCGGCGTTTTTAACGCTTCCAGCAGTTCCCAGGGGTGTCTCCTCAACATAATATCTCATGTTTACCCCGAACTCCGACCCATTGCCAAAATAATCCCGTATGCTTTCCGGCATGTACTGCAGTGTCACGCCTATATCGGTGATGCCGTGTTTTTTTAAAAGCTCTACTATGTAAGCCATCATTGGCCTGTTCATAACAGGCACCATGGGCTTGGGGCGGTTGCAGGTAAGGGGCCTGAGCCTTGATCCCTCTCCACCGGCCATTATAATAGCTTTCATATTTTTACATACTCCCTTCTATTTAATAGGGGCTGCTGCCCCTCGGGACTATAGCGTCCTCACCCCGCAAAGGCAAGGGGGAAAGAGGATGAAACTACAAGGATTGCTCAACTCATTCTGAATTCTGAATTCTGGGTTCTGGATTCCGACCAATAAGAATTTCAGTATTAGCACATTTACGACGTTCTGGCAAACAGTCTGGATACCCTGTCAAACAGGCCGCTGTCACGACCGGGGGAATCATACCAGGAAGCGCCCCTGCTATCATTTACCACATCAATATAGGTATCTCTGGTCTGCCTGGCAATCTCCAGCCAGTTGTATTGACTGCGGACCTTTTCGTATGCTTTTTGCTTCATATTCTCCGCCATGGTCCTGTCATTTAGCATCCATATAACCATATCCGCCAGTGACTGGCTGTTGCCTGTATAGGCCATCAGCCCGTCCACACGATGCTGCACAATCTCACTGAGCCCTCCGGTGTCTGAAATAATCACCGGGGCCCGGGCGGCCATGGCCTCCAGCGCCACAATTCCAAAAGGCTCATACAGGCTGGGAATCACTGCCGCATCCGCCCAGCTGTAGAGTGAGTTGCGCAGGCTGTCATTTACATACCCGGTAAAATATATCCTGTTGGCCACCCCGGTAGCAGCTGCCTGACTTCTCAAGCTGCTCTCATGGGGACCCTTCCCGGCAATTACAAATTTTGTGGAGGGACGGTATTTAAGTATGTGGGGAATGGCGTCTATCAGAACCTGAACGCCCTTCTCCCTGACCAGCCGACCCACATAAAGAACCAGTTGCTCATCCGGCGAGGCATAGTCACTACGGCTGAATTTGTTGTTTTTTATTCTGAAGCCCTCGATGTCCACCCCGTTGGGAATTATACTTAACTTATCCTCCGGCACCTGGAACACATACTTAAGCTCGCCGTTCATATACTTGCTGCAGCAGATCACTTTCCAGGACTCGTAAATGCTCCACCACTCCACATCACTTATATGTCTTTGCATATTGTTGTGCAGGCCGTAGTTCCTTCCATACTCGGTGGCGTGAATAGTGGTCACCAGCGGAACCCTGAAGGCATGCTTGATGGCCCTGGAGGCAAAGGCCACCAGCCAGTCATGGCCATGTACAATGTGGAAGGCTCCCATATCGTTCATTACCGCCATGGCCTTCTCCAGCATGGCTATATTAAGCTGGGTAACCCAGTGTACAAAGTCCAGGGAAGAGACGTTGTATGGGTATACCCTGTATATTCTCACCCCGTTTACAGTTTCAAACTCAGAAGCATCTTTGCTGCCTATGGTGACCAGGTGCACCTCTTCGCCTATTTCAGCCAGCGCCCTGGTAAGGTCATAGACATGCTGGGCAAGTCCCCCCACGCTCTTGGGCGGATATTCCCAGGAGAGCATTAAAATCCTCAATTTACTCTTCCTCCCTGCCAATGAAATTTGTTCCTTTTTATTCCCTATTAAAAAACCGCCGTACCGGCGGAGCCGCCATACTGATATCTCTTTTTCAGCAGATTATCCTTTACTCATTCTGCTCCAGGAATTGTTGTATCAATTCGGCAATATTTATTATCCTCGAAAATTCCCTTTTTTATGCAATTTTTACCTGATAAAATGCTTGGTGAAATAGAAAAGCCGCCTACATTGGCGGCTGCTCCCTGACACAGTAAATTACTTTATGTTAACTTAATTATTCCCTGGGCTAAATTAAAAAAATACATATGGAACCTAAAATGATTCCTTTTTATCCTGAAACAACCTCTCCAAGAGCCCTTAACAGCCTGTCATTTTCCTCTCTGAGCCTCACCGCCACCCGTATACAGGGTGATTCCAGGCCTTTAAAGTTTGAGCAGTTCCTTACCAGTATACCTCTCCTGCCCATTTTCTCCACCAGTTCTCCAGTGGTCATGCCGGTGCCGGTGATATCCACCAGCAGAAAATTGGCCTCCGAGGGGTAGGGCTCAAGTCCGGGCAGACAAGATAGGGCGGAAAACAAATAGCTTCTTTCCTCACGTATCGCTTCAAGGGTGTCGGACATGTGCCTGACGTCCCTTAAGGCCGCCTCCCCGGCGGCAATGGCCAGAGCGTTAACACTCCACGGGTCCTTGGACTTCTTCAGAAGTCCTATGGTTTCTTGTGAGGACACGGCGGCGCCCAGCCTCAGACCCGGTATACCAAAAAATTTGGTCATTGAGTATAGAATCACCAGCCCAGGCGTTCCACCGGCCATATTCATAAGACTTTTTTCAGAGCGGCCCTCCACAAAATCAATAAAGGCCTCATCCACTATTACAGTTGAGCCGGATTTCTTTGAAGCTTCAAGGACCGGCAGCAGAGATTCCCGGCTAAAAGCCCGCCCGGTGGGATTATTGGGATTGCATATAAACACCGCGTCGTATCCGTCCATCTGCGCGGCCAATTCACCGGGGCTGTGCCTATAGCCCGCGAAGGTTACGGCTCCTCCGGAGGCCTCCACGGCTGCGGCATATTCACTGAAGGTGGGTGCTGCCACCAGGGCCCTTTTTATATTAAGGGTCCGGGGAAGGGCATAAATAAGCTCCGCCCCGCCATTGCCCAGCAGCAGGTTTTCCCTTTCCACACCCAGGTGGCCCGCCAGAAGCGCGGGCAGGTTACCGCAGTCCGGGTCTGGGTAGTGTTTTATTTTCCACAGCTCTTCCTCTATGGCCCCGTATACTTTGGGGGAAGGCCCCAGTGGGTTTATACTGGCGCTGAAGTCAACAATCTCTTTCTCGTAAAGTCCATATTTTTGGGCGGCCCTGGCAATATTACCGCCGTGCTCATATTTATCAAGAGGTCTCACATTGGTCTCCTTTCGAAAGCCTGTCTACTTTATTATTTTCAGCACTGTACGGCTTTTGCGCTCACCGGCCGGTATACAGCTCAAAAGATCTTCTCTGGTTCTGGGCGCAGGGAGGTCTCCAAAAACCAGCCCCTTATTCACCAGCTCATCAAATACATCTATTATCCAGGGCCTCACCAGGCTGTTACCGGCAAGAAACTCCCTGTCCCTGAATATATCTTCGGGCTTGCCCTGACCTGAAACAGCACCGCCATTTATTACAAATATATAGTCAGCCCAGGTATAGGCCAGATCCACATCATGGGTTGAAAGCATTACTGTTTTTCCTTTTTTGCTCAGCCGGTCCAAAAGTCCGGCCACATGGACGGACAGCCGTGGATCGAGGCAGGCAGTGGGCTCATCAAATATAATTACCTCCGGGTCCATGGCCAGTATATCAGCTATGGAAACCCTCTTTTTCTGCCCGTAGCTCAGAAAATGAGTGGGCCTGCCGCCCAGCTGATCAATCTCGGTGTCTTTCATGGCCTGGTTTACCCTGGCCAGCACTTCATCCCGGGAAAGTCCCATATTAATGGGTCCAAAGGATATTTCCTGGATAACGCTGGCCGAAAAAAGCTGCGCATCCGGATCCTGAAAAACTATGCCCACATTCCTGCGTAATTCCTCAATACACTTACGGTTGTGCTTAACATCCTTTCCATCGAATCTGATTTGCCCTCCCGATGGCTTTAATATCCCGTTAAAATGCAGGAACAAAGTGGTTTTGCCTGCTCCGTTAGATCCCAGAATAGCTATCTTTTTTCCCTTTTCTATGGACATGGACAGGTTATTTAAAGCCATTGTCCCGTCAGGGTATTTATAATTCAGGTTTATAGCCTCAATTATAAATTCGGCCAATCAGGCCACCTCCGCTCATTTCAGCCAGACTCAGCAATACCAGCAGCACATCTATTGCCAAAATAGCCAGAATATTTTTTCCTGAAACAATATATTTGGTCTCCAACACCCTTAACTCACCTGTATACCCCCTCGACGACAGGGCGGTAAAAAGTATTTCAGACCGCCTGTATGAGCTGATCAGCAGATTTCCCACCAAAGCTCCCAGGGAACTGTAGCCTGTTTTGAGATTTCTGTACCCCAGTCTTGAAGATTGGGAAGTATATATGCTTTCAGCAGTTTCAACAAGAACAAAAATAAAACGGTATATAAGTCCCATCAGCTCTATAAAAAGAGATGGAACCTTTAGTTTTCTGAGTATCGAAATAATTTCCACCATTGGTGTGGTCAAAGATAAAAAGTAAAGGCAAGAGATGGCCCCCAAAGATCTGCAAAAAAGTAGAACTGCTAAGTATAAATTGCTGGGGCTAACACCAATGTAGAATTTCCCCAGGGCAATACCCCAGAGATAGCCCTCTCCCTGACCGGAGATGGAGACAGCTACAGCGCCCACAGCTAGAATAAGGAATAAGGCCGGGACTGTAATCAGCTTAATATATACCCGCAGCGGTATTCCTGCACGGATTACCGCTGCGGCCATAAGTGCAATTGCAGCCAGCATAACCGCCAGTGACTGAGAAATCAGACAGATGATCATTGTAATAATGGCAAAGGCCATCTTCTCACCGGGATGAACTTTTAAAAGACGATTAGTATAGGCGTATTGGTCGATTTGAAACATTCTCTATGCTTTCTCCCGCTCTTTTTTCTTTCCCCGCTGGTAACCAAAATAGTATCCTATAAAGCCACTTCCAGCCGCCGCCTGTAAAGCAAACAGAAGGCTTTCCACCTCTGTGCTGGGCGGTTCCCACAAGGGGCTGTACCAGGGCTCATAGCCGGGACTTACCTCGGTAATTACCTTTTCCGCCTCCCCGTCAGCCCCCGCAAATTCTGCATCTCCCTTTATAATCAGAGGAGCAATAGCCAGGGCAATAACCAGCAGGGCTAACAGCAGGTTTATTAACGTCTTTCTTTTTAGAGGTCCGATCATGACAGTCCCTCCTTCCTGAGGATTGAAAGCTCTTGTAGTTCCTGCCCGCTATGAGCGGTAAGGAAGTTAAATACAAGCACTGTCAGCAGGCCCTCGCTGACTGCCAGCGGTATCTGGGTTACCGCAAAAATACCTGCGAACTTTACCAAAGAAGCCATTACCCCGCCTACTGCTTCCGGGTAGGCAAGGGCCAACTGCACTGATGTGGTCACATAGGTCAGCAAATCTCCCAGCGCTGCTGCCAGAAACACACTAACCTCGCGCGGCGCTCCTGATCTCTGTAATAATCTGTAGATTCCATACACCGCAAGGGGGCCCACCACCGCCATGGAGAAGGTATTTGCCCCCAGAGTAGTTAGTCCGCCATGAGCCAGCAATAGCGCCTGAAAAATAAGCACTATACACCCTAAAACACTCATTGCTAAAGGTCCAAAAAGGATGGTTCCCAGGCCGACTCCTGTCATGTGGGAGCAACTGCCTGTAACCGAGGGAATTTTTAAGGCCGAAAGCACAAAGGCAAAGGCCCCGACAAGCCCCAGAAGCATCTTCAGGCTAGGCTTTTCCTGCACTGTCCTTTGTATTGACCTCATACCCAGGAATAAGAAGGGCAGCATCAGAGCTGTCCATAATCCACTCCAGCCAAAGGGAAGATATCCTTCCATAATATGCATGGCATAAGCATTTTCAGGAATAATAAGGGATACTGCTATAAAACAGGTAAGCATTAAGACTATGTATCTTTTCATTGCTATTCTATTCTCCTTCCAAAAATATTTATATAGAATACCTCGCGCGCGGTAAAATAATGGAATAAATAAAAAGACAGCCTTCATCAACCGCAATCCTGATAAGGATTGCGATTAAATAAGGCCGGCCGGGCTTTTCGGGTCATCATAATCCCAAGTATTCCTTCTCACTTTGGGATCACTCACCGGTCTATCAATTACTGCTGCCAGTTTCCGTTTAAGCTGCACCCCTCGGGATCCAGCACCCCTGCATATAAAAATTAAAAACCCCGCACCCATTGTAGGGGCAGGGGTTAAAACCGGCTTACTCAAAAAAATGCCTGGCCTTAAGCTTCCCATCCTTCGTGGGTGCATTCTAAAAAGCCCAGAACAAGCAGGTTTCCTGGCTCGAGGTCATCACCCCACCCTGCGCCTTCCCGGTTAATTATCCGGTGGCCTTATGCAGGAGGGCTCACTCTTACAGTGGCGGGACCGCGCCGGATTCAAACCGGCTTCCCTTTTAAATTCCGCCCCAAGGGCAGAATCACTTGTCCTGTATTTCTGATATATTTTATCACCGGGGCCATAATAAGTCAAACCATACTGTCTATAATTATCCGGTAGATCTACACAGAAAACCTTTCAGCCAGCTTATCCAGATCTTTTATCAGACTGTTGAAATTATGGCATGAAGAATTTACCTCTTCCATGGCTGCAGACTGTTCCTCGGTAGCCGCCGCCACATTATCCACTGCCAGGGTTACCTCGTCGGCCGCTGACGCAACTGCACCCATCCCACTTGATAGGGTTTCCACGGCTGAAATATTCTTTCAAATCTCTCCTCCACATCCCTGACCGCTTCGAATCCAGCCCTGGCCTGGTCGATTCCCTCATTAACCCCCCGGACCGCCAGGTCTGTTTTTTGCCCTATTATATCAATAAGCCCCTGTATTTCTCTGGTGGCCCCGGTTGACTGCTCGGCCAGCATACGCACTTCCTGGGCCACCACCGCAAACCTGCGTCCCTGGTCGCCGGCTCTGGCCGCCTCAATGGCTGCGTTTAGGGCTAAGAGATTTGTCTGGTCGGCAATCTGTGTAATAAGACTGGTAATCTGCGAAATCCTATGGGTGGCTTCGCTCAAATGACTTATTACCTCACCATTCTGAAGCGAGACTCTCTTTATGACTTCCATCTGCCTGGCAATGTTGCCTATTCCCTCAGCACCCTCACTGGCATATCCCATTGCCTCTGCAGAGACCCCGGCTATTTGCTTTGTTCTTTCAGCCACCTGCTGCATGGTGGCCGAAACCCCATTTATATTGGCCGCCGTCTCCACCGACCCGGATGAGGTCTGATCGGCGCACTGTATAACAGTATCACAGGTCTTCTTTATTCTATCGTTCATTTCCCTGAGACTGTAGACCATCCCTCCAATAAGCAAGCCAAAACCTTTTCTTAAGTCATCGGCGGTCTTTATTTCATTTGTTCCCTCAATGCCGCTTTTTGATATCAGCCTGTCCAGATCGTCAATGGCTATTTTCATTGACGCTATCATCTGCCGGTAGTTTTTGGCGGCAATAGCGCCACCCATCAAAGCACAGAAAAATGCGCCCGCCAGCATCATAGTCAGAAGGCTGTCTATCTTATAAAGAAAATAACATAAAACAAAGCCTACCGGTGTCGATATAATTACAGTTCTCAATATGTAGCGGGATAAACTCAGTTTCCTTATATTCAAAACTCAACCTCCCCGGTTTTTATCTGGTAAATATAAATTTCACTACTATTAAATATAATAATATACTTAAATTCCAATTCCGTTCAGTAAAAAGAAAAGAGGGTCATAAGGGCACGGTTTAATAGGGAAACTTGTTGAACCATACCTCAAACCGATACGGAAAAGCAAGAGAGATGCATTGTCCCTCAAGGGATAGTGCATCTCTTTTACAATGATCCAGTTATCATTTACTGCTTTACAGCAGTTCGTTATAAAAACCGATTCCTTTATCTTCATACATACCAACAATAAGTCCTCTATCGAGGAAGCCGTTGCGTTCTTCACAACACGTTTCCGGTAATAGCGCACAAGCATGGCAAGCTGCAAGATTGAGTGATTCACGTCCTTGCCCATGACTGAGGATGCACACAGGGTCATTTGAGCAAGTTTGAGCGTTCACAACTGCTTTCCTGAAAATGCGTGGGAATGCATCCGGTCTGCCTTGTCTCACAAGCCCGCCCAATGTTCCTTCAGAGTCACCGCTTGCTGTATAGATGAATATTCCGGTCATCTGTTTTCCATCGGTTTCCTCGGCACAATAAATACGCTCACTCAGCGAGGCTATGCTGTATCCGCATTCAAAGCTGAGTTGCTTAATTAGCAGATGGGACAGTGTATGAAGCATAACGAACTTTGGTGTTATGCTTCGAGGATGGTTCTGCCCCATAAACGAAACGGCATAATTATCGCTTATTCGTTTCGCTCTCTCCATCACCGACGGATTGTTCAAAATCCACTCATCAATATCACTTTGCTCAAACTCAATAAAAATCCCTTCCCCTCGAACTTCATAAGCCGGATACCACCGAGTATCTGTTTCTTTGATGTGGACGAACCCGGCATCGTTTTTGCTCATAACCGGATTTATACGAGAAAACCCGATAAGCGCATTTACAACTCTGACTTTATCAATAAGCGAAACAGACTTAATGTAGGGAAGTTTATAGTCATCACGAGGCATACCTTCGCGAGAGAAATCTCCTATAACTCCAGACGGAGCAGATACCTCGCCGCTGAGTGCCTCATACTCTTCGGCGCGATATTTTACACTTGTAACATCGATCTCAACATTACCCTCATCAAGCCATTTGCGGCTGAGGACACGTTCGATGTCAGATTTAGCGGCTCCAATTTCTAATGCGATTTTTTCAACCCACTTCGGCAAACGCTTCTTTATGGTGTCGATTCTATCATCAGGATCTTCATCCTCAATAACTGTTATACAGTCAGCGAACGCCTTGCTCTTTTCTATTCTTGCATTCAGTTTATCGGCATACGGCGGGATTACCAGGGAACTGTATACCACCGGAAAATAAACCGATGACGAACCGCGCTGGACTGTCCGCGGATAACAGGTGCACCTTTCCTTTGTATGTTTGTGAGGGTGACCGCCTTCACATCGGAAGTCACTTGCATCGGTTTCCTTATCAAGTTTTTCAAATCGATCTTTGTCAAAAGCACCTTTTAGAGTCGTTGAAGCTCCGCAGGAACAGGAAATGCTTAAACCTTCCAAACCTTCTGTGCCGGACGCACCCGTCTTAAATTTCAACGAGGGGTAACCGCAAATCGGTTTCTTACTTTGCTTGTGTACCCATTTTACCCAAGGAAAATCATTGATATGCCCGTGTTCGCATACGGTAACGATACGAGCGACGACTAAGTCCTGATGGCAATCCAAGCACTGCATATGTTTCACCATATGCTCATCAGATTCAAGAGTTTTCGCCTTTACCTTTTTCTTATATTCAGAAATCCATAGTGCTATTGGCTGAAACTTACGACATTTGGGGCAAAAATACCATTCGGGGAATCTGGCGTAGGATATATCCGCAGGTACGGCAAAATAGTCTACTCCGAGAGCTTTCGCAAAACGGTCATCGTAGATTTTCACCGTATCGTTCCAATACTCCGGTGCGGCTGTTATAAGTGTCTGATCAGGAAAATCGACCATCGCTCCGACACCGTACTGTAAAACCGCCTGTGCTGCCCTAACGGAATGTGTCACTCGGTTAAGGTCTACTTTTTCCTTGACTTGTTCAGCCATTGACTCATCCCTCCCAAACAACAATTTTACCTTTGACCTGCGTGTCTACGTTTCTCATAGAAGTCAAGGTTTCTATTGCGAAATCCTGCCCGGCGGAGTTGTATTGCTTAAGCAACCGTTTTGCTCCGGCGGTGGGCGGACTGACCATATACCTGCGTCCGAAATGGAACGGCACTTTGGGATCCCCGGATTCGTTACATTCGTCCGCGATTTTCTGCCACTCGTCGAAGAATGCTTCAATCTCGAACTTAACATCCTCAATATCGTCTTTCATTCCGTTAGCGGCACGTACATTAATGCTTCGGATTCGCTCGATGATGAAAGCTTCAATATCGGCAATAATATCAGCGAAATATTCCTTGTCAAAGTTTGCAGCGTCCTTATCTTCACTCAATCCCGCTCGTTGCCTTAGAATGGCGGTAAGAACGGCATGTAGAGCTCTTTCGCGTGCAGGCTTTGAAAACGGAGTTGCCCCGGTCGGCTCGACAAATCGATAGAACGATTCATGGTAAGCTCTGAAGCGTTCGTAATGAGAGCGGTCACGGCTTTTCGTTGCATCATATTGTACAAAGGCCACGCCGGGAAATGAGCGACCGATGCGGCTTGAGGCCTGAATATACTCGCTTGTCAGTTTCGGTTGTCCGACCATCAGCATAACATTTAGCCGGGCAACATCAATGCCGACGGATATCATATTCGTTGCCAAAAGGACGTTGGACGCATATCGTTTTGCGGAAATGTTCTCATGGGAGTATTCCAGTTTTTCCAATTTGTCCAATGTTTCGTTAAGTTCAGTGGTTGTGACACGGCTCGTGAGCTCATCGGCTCCGACAATAAGTCGGCGCGATGTGAACATCCTATTTGCCGTTCGTATAATGAAGTCTTTGACGTCATCATCGACAAGTGTAGATGCTTTGCCGAGATCTTTCAGGCTGTTAAAATACACCGTCAATGTCCATAGTTTGTCTTTTATCACATCAGGTAAAACCATCATATATGTTCTTTGCAACAACGCCGCCATAGCTCGGATTTCAGTCATTGCCTTTGTTTTTCCGGATGGCATTATTCCTACATATCTGCGACCGAATACTCCGTTCTCATATGAAACTTCAGCTTCACACGCAAAGAAAGAATCTTCGGAATTCAATCCTGGCGCAGGGAATTGTACGACTTCACGGTTGTAAAGCACCGAACACTGTTCTTTGGCTCGGCGTATTGTTGCAGTCGAAGCGATTATCTTAGGTTTTGTTCCTTTTTGCCCGCAAATGGCATCAACGGCTGTTTCATACAATCCGACGATTGTTCCGAGAGCTCCGGAAATCAGATGAAGCTCGTCTTGGATTATCAATTCAGGGGTGCGATTGTCGCTTCCTACTGCAAAGAACGAGCCAATCCGACCGTCCCAAGGCAGCATAGCAAATTTATCGACTGTTCCGAAAAGTAACGTCGGCGGATTACGATAAAGTTCTTCATCAATAATTTGAATAGGTAACTGCGTGGTGAAATCGCAATCTTCTTGCGGACAGAACATATAAAAGTGCTTGTCCCGCATATTGTATCCCCACTTGCCGACAAGTTTCTTATCTCTGTCGTCTTTAACGAGTTTCGTTCCGCACCAAGGGCATTTTAATACTTGAAATTTATTGTGCCGGTCTTTTTCGTTTCTTACGTAATAGTGCTCCTTTACGTTTAGGAGCTTATTCAAGTGATATTTGGCATCATCGTTCCTGTTCGGAATATGCGTATCACCTATCCACAAGCCGATGGTTATCGCTTCTTTACCCAACGGGTATGACGGATAAATATGCCGTTTTGCCTCGCAATCTTTGCGGATAAACTCACAGGCACAAATTAACGTGGCCGCACGGGTGAATTGTTGCGCCGCAAGCAAACGGAGGGTATAACGCATAATCACAGCGGTACCGCCGGCTTCAGCCGAATGGGTCAGCCGACGATAAAAAATCGTAAAAGCGGTTAAGCCGAGATAAGCCTCGGTCTTGCCGCCGCCGGTCGGAAACCATATCAGGTCAACAATGTCGCGTTCCGGCGATTCGTCATCAACAATTGAGTTGATATCCATCAACAAAAAGGCTATTTGAAACGGTCGCCATCGGCAATCGCCGTCATCGGCTTTTCTATAATCCATATTGCGTAACAATTCCGCTATTTGTTCGTCTTCCGGATAACGATCAATATTAGCGGTACCGGACTGCATCCCGAGGTGTACCCTCTGCATAAACATCGATCTGTTGGCAAGTAAAAAAGCTGAGTATGCATTGTCATTTCTTTTTAATGTTTCGATGCCGGCATACATTCGGTCATAGGCTCGTTTGCACTCCGCAATGTTCTTGGATGCTGCCGATTGATATCGCGCATCAAGCACTTTCGCGGTTTTTTCCAGTCCGTCAACCCAAGCTTTGTAGAGGTTAACAAGGCTTTTTAACAATGATATCTTTTGGCCTTTTTCCGTGCCGTCTAAATCAGATAGGTATTTCATTGACAACTTTTCCGCCGAAACCATATCATTTTCAGGCAAGTCGAAACTCATAGGCGGAACTTCGGCTTCCGGAAAGAAATCACTCCAAATTTTCCCGATGCCATCGTTATTGATATCCCAATCAACGGAAACGCCAAGCCCTGTGCCGTATATTTTCTTATCCCGATATAACAGCTCAAGTGAGCGTTCCTCATCGTCCATTGTTTCCGGGTCAGAGTTAGGATTGCTTTCGACAAATACAAATCCGTTATTTGCAGACGAAATCTCAATAATCGGTTGAAAAATACAATGGTGTGCTTTGGCGGGAACTTCTTCAATGTCATTGACGAGCATAACGGTCAGCGACCAAAGTTCATCAGAGATTTTCGTCCGAAGCGCAGTAACTTTAGCTGTTGTATCGTCAATTTCTCTGTTGCCGTCAATGTAATCCCCCTGCGAAAAGTCGAGCTTGAACTCCGCCGTGTGCGGTACTCGGACAAAGCCGTTCCTACAAAAGTCGGCAAAGCGGTATAGAATTTTTTTGACTACAAAAAACTCGTTCTCAGGAATGGTATCCCTTTCAAGGATTTCCCTGATTTCCTTTGCATTTGTTGAAGAAAGAAGTCGGATTGCCATCAGTTCTTTGTCATAGACTATTTTATGTGATAATTCCGACGGCACAGAATAACTTTCAGGGTCATCGGGTACAAACGGAATTATGCAGTCGGGAATCTTTGCATTTCTGTACGTTGAGAAAGATACGGTACCACGTACTGTATCGGCATTTCCTCTGATAATAAATGTAATGCCCATAGAAGACGGCATATATTGTGCGGACAGACCAATCTCCTCATCCAAGTTCTCATCAGCTGTTTCGTCGAATTCATAGTTGCGCGTATCTGATGTAGGCGTTTCGATTACCACCTCATCTGCCGGCACATCTTCTACGCTTTCGATATCGGATTCTTCACCGCTTTCACTGATTATCGGCACAGTTTCATCGCTGTCCTGATTGACATGATTGCCTTGCGGGTAGAGTATACCGACCGAATAACGGCTGGTAGGGCTACTTGAAATAAGTTCATGCTCGATATCAGGCACGGCAAATTCCGAACCCGGTCCGAGAAGTTCAGACTTAATCAGCTTAATATATTCTTCACGAGCGACAATCATTTGCTCTCGAATATCGTTATTTTTCATTCAATTACCTCCCAATATGTTATGGGTTTATTTATTAAGTTTATAGGAACAGTCACGGTTTCTTCAAGAAGTGAGATTCCGTCCAACTCCAACGTTTCCGATAAACTTTCCACGTTGTCGTACACAACTTCCAGCACACCGCCTTTGGGCGGTTTATGACCGCTGAGTTTATCCGTAATTGCTTTGCCGATGAGCTCCAATATCTCTTTGCGTTGGTGCCTAACGATACGACACGCTTCAAAATAACTGTGTGTATCACAGAGAAGATAAGAATCCTGAGTAAGTACAGCTATTTGCTGTAGTGTAATTTCATCTCTCGGACCCACAATATGACTCTCTTCAATGAGCCACTGCCTCACAGAAACCTCTTGAAGAGAACTTCCGAGTTTTTGAAGTTCTCTTGAAATGTCTCTATATGAAAACCCGTGATTATGCTTATATTCTCTTAAAGCCTCTTTCCAATAAACTGATTTTTCAGTGGCATCCAAAACCTCTGCACTTAAGCGTCCTGCGGTCTGCAGACTCTCGTATATATAATCCACCATATTTCGAGTGTAGTCATCGCGTTTAGTGAATACAAGCTGATCCCCGGCCGAAAGGTCATCTACATCGGTTTCGATTACCGTGCCCTTTATGGAATCGAAAACAACTGCGTTGTAGTATTTTGAGAACAATATTTGCTCCCCGCTCACAAATCGTCCTATGGCATATACTTCGGATGTCAGGGTATTTCCAGCGGAACCTGAAACCCTGGCCACATATTTTCCGATATCGAACGAACTTATTTTACCGATATATTGCTCCAAATCCACTACTTCCTCGGTAAACGCATCCATGTCTTCATCCCCGGCAATTCCGTCTCTCGAATCTACATCATCAAGCGTATCATCATCAATAACGCCAAGTCTGGAGTTCAGCCTATTCTCAAAGATTACTGCTTTACGCTTTTTGTGCTTGAACCAGTGCATTTCGCATTCGTAGAGCAAAACAGTAATATCCGCCGCAGCTCGGCATTTCAGTGGGTCGAACCGTTTGCCACTGAAATCCCCGACAACTATAACCTCGTCATAACGGTCGGAGTTGTCAAAACGATTTGCGGTGACTATAGTGACATCTTTCCTGTTAAGTGTTTCGTCCGTACCGAGAATATCAATGTAGTATGCTTTCGGTACGATAACAGCGATTTTTTGCCCGACAGAAGAATCCAGATGTCGATTAAGTGCATCATGCTTCGGACATCCGACAAAACCGGATTGATACAGGCATTCTAAGACATCAATGATATATGCACATTGATATTTCACAGACTCTGAATTGTCCGCCAAGTTCCAAAGCTCACGAATCCTCAGTGCCGGAGAGGATATCCCCGTAATCAGTTTTCCGCCTTTCACGGCTTTTTCCAATACTTCAATCGGAAATACCGCTGTTGTAAACAGATTAAGAAGCGAATGTGAGGTAATTAAAAAACTGTTTTTGGCGGCATCGTTCCATTCGGATTTTTTTATTATGTATAGTGCTTCTCTGGCTTTGCGTAAATCTTCCCACGAGCAACCGCCGTCAACAAATATGGTTGTAACAGAGTTATTAACGATATTTTCAATTTGTCGGTCAAGTTCAACGGTCAAAGCGTTTGTTTCCTGCGGTGGCAAGGAATTTTGCAGCAGGAATTCCTTAGTACAGGCAAACACTGAAGCATCTTCTTGCGATTCAATAATACCTTCCGCACATTCGGAATCGATTCCGGCTGCAATATGGGCAAACTTAATAGACTTTCTTCCAAGCAAGTCTATTAACTCAGAACCGCCTTTTGCCGCGGCATCGGCGCCGGTAATAATTAATCCAACAGTCTTGTTCCCACGCTTATCAAGCACCAAATCGCGAGCAGTCGAAACCTTGCCCGTTATTTTTAATACCGGCTCGGTTTTAGCGGGATTGCTACCGTACAGATATTCTTCACCGCTGTCGGAAAAGTACGATGCCGTGACTATATCAAGCAGTCCTATGTTTTTACCGTTCCCGTAAACAATACGTATCCCTTTGGATAAGCGGTCAAACGTACCTCGTTCGGCGACGATAACAGTCGAAACACCCGTGATACTCGGAACTTCAGATGCGGCAACTCCCAATATGTGAGAAATAAAGTCGGCTCTATTGGTATCCTTTCGTTTGATTCCCCTACCATCAGTCACATCAGAAGCGCCGAAGTAAGGTCTGATAAGGCTTTTATTAGTGTCGAACAGAACCCATATAGTGGTTTTCCCGTTTTTGCCGCGCCCATCCTGCTCTAATACCAAGTATTGCTTTCCGTCTCTAAATTCCGAACCGCACCAACGATAACGTTCGTTCCTGTATAGAACCATATTACCTACATTCAGTGAAGCAATGATTGATTCGGCATCAGTCTCATCTAACGATACACACGCTAATGCCGCTGTAATAAAGGAAACGATGTCAAAGCACACCGAACCGGTATGTAACGCCACGCTGAC
Organism: Peptococcaceae bacterium BICA1-7; assembly: GCA_000802095.1. Lineage (GTDB taxonomy): Bacteria > Bacillota > Desulfotomaculia > Desulfotomaculales > Desulfocucumaceae > BRHc4a. Next base: position 350,140 of record JUEB01000026.1, read on the forward strand.
GGAGTGACCATCATTGGAAATCGAGGACGTAAAAAAGTCAGCATACTTCTTTATAATCCGCTCTTTGGATATGAGCGAATTTTCAAAGTAGATGTCGCACCTGTCAGTCAGACGGAACAGTACCTGTTCGTTCGTCACGGCATAATTACCTCCGCAGTTTTATCCGGTTCGCAGAGCGTTTCAAGGCAGGAACGCATAAAGCGAGCCATCTCTTCTATGGCGGGTATAGTCACCGAGTTGCCGAATTGCTTATATTTTTGGACATCGGGTACCCCGTCCGGGAATGAAAACCCTTCGACTCCTTCTTCATCTAAAAAAGCATAATTGATAAAACCTTGAAGTTTCCCCCATTCGGTCGGTGTCATTACTCTTATGCCTTTATCGTTAAGCGGTGTCTTTTTGCCTCTAATTTCAATTCCTGCAATATCGTCACGCGGGTCGTATATCAAATTGCGCTCTCTGCCGGAGCCGCCTGTTGCCAGTAAGGTGTTGGCCACGGGCGAATCTATGCCTTCTTCGTTTACAATTCTGTATCCGAAACCATACCCTTTTCCTTCTTGCCTTTCTCGGTGTTTTATCAATGTTTCGAGGTATCCCGAAGCCATGTAATATCTCGGCTCAACATCATGTTCAAGTACATCATTGAGGTTGTTGTAAAGCGAGCGTTCACGTCCCTTCGGCAATTCCGAAGGTAGTGCCAGCAATCTCTCCATTCTGAATCGTTCCCTGTCAAAACCGATTATATATGTTCTGGGACGGTTCTGAGGTACACCGAAGTTTCTGGAATTCCTCACGAAATCTTTCGGATTATATGTAAGTGTGCCGGTTCCCGTGGCAGAAACGCCGATAACTTTGTATTTCAACTCGATTTCCAGAGTTTCGATTATTTTTCTGAATGTCTTTCCGTTGTCACGTGTAACTAAGTGGTCAACATTTTCCAAGAAGAATGCGCTCGGTCGGGTGCGTTTGATAATCTCGGCAATATGGAAAAAGATTTTTCCCTTCTCTTCATTTTCAAATCCTTCTCCGAGACCGACACTACTGAACGTCTGGCAAGGAAACCCGGCAAATAAAATATCATATACGGTATTATCAACGACTTGTTTGAACGCTTCCGACATTAAGTCATTATGCGGATTCTCTCCGAACAGATGCTCATAGGTCATGCAAGCGTATTTGTCAATTTCGGCAGATAACACGTTTGTAAAACCGCCGATACGCTCAAACCCACGACGGATACCGCCTATACCGGCACAAAGGTCTATTGTTCTAAACGGCATTTGCGGGTATATTCGCAACAGATTCTCTACTTCATCGGCGCATTCGGCGATGTCATTCTCGATTCGCTTTCCCCAAAAACGCAGAACCGTCCATCCATCGGATTGCAGTTTATCGGTGACTTCCTTATCCCGCACGATGTTCTTTTCAATTTTAGGAATCCAGAAATCGTGATTGCTTTTGATTTCGCTTTTTGCATGTTCCCAATCGTATCCATGCCAGAATTCACTGTCACAGAATACAGCGACTTTCCGCGCCGCGAAAACGAAGTCGGGTTTTCCGAAAACGGATTTGTCGTTCCTCGTATAGGTTGTTAAACCGCGACGGTCAAATTCAGCACAGAGTGCGTTCTCAAGAGACGAGTCTCTGTTGCGCACGCGGCTCATATTGTAGCTGATTTGCTCTTTTGTTTTTCGAGCCACAGCGCATTACCTCACTTTCTATAAATCTGCGGACTTACCTGTTCCCCAGCGGAGAGCGGGTTGTCATTCTGCTTGTTCGCTATCCAACGACCGTTTTTTGCCGTACCGATGCGCTCCACTAAGCCCGCTTTTTCATTTATCAGGAATAATTTCCATAATGTCGCCGATGTCACAGTTCAACGCAGAGCAAATTTTCATGAGCACTGTCGTTGTAACAGGTTCATCATGCCCAAGCTTTGTTATTAAGCTGGCACTGATATTTGCGGCAGCTTGTAAATCCTTTTTCTTCATTTTTTTATCTATTAGTAGCTTCCACAATTTGTTGTAGCTTACAGCCACGGTTATTCACCTCAACATAAGTTTGTTTGATTATATCACACATATCGCTCAAATGAACGCATTTTCACATAATTAAACTAAAATTGCTGTTTTTGTATAATAAAAAGATAGCTATCTCCGTATGATTGTGGTATCGTGTGTTGCTGAGAGGAGGCGGTACGCATGAACAATATTCTCATAGCATTATAGGACCACTTCTACCGTCAGCCGGAAAACACGCCACAGGAAGAAAGAATCAAAGCAAACCACCAGTTATTGCGTCAGCGTCTTAGCAGCCGAAATCGCAAGCTGGTGCTGCGGATCATTGATGACAAAGACCTGATCTGCTCGGATGTTTCGTTAGACAGCTTCATTTACGGCTTCCGGCTGGCGTGGCAGATTGCATATCAAATACAAACTTACGACGGGTGTTCGGATTGCAGCCAAAGAGCTGAGCCAAATACCCGTCAGTTATTTTACAAGGAGGAATTGAAATGAAGAAGCAAATTATCGCTGGAATAGCCATTATCGCCTGTGTCGCGTTGTGTGCCGCTGTGTGGCCTCGGAGCGCTGAGGTCGAGGATTTACCCGTCGAGCCGATAAAAACCGCCGTAACCTCCGAAATTGAGGCAAACCCAAAAGAAGCACCGCCAATTATTCTCTCTGCTGATGATTCAGAGGTTGTCGCAGAAAGCGAATCACCGAAAACTGAGGCAATAGCGGCAGAAGAAAAAACCGAACCGATGCCACCCACTGAGCCTGTATCAGAAACAGCGTCAATACCATCGGCAACTCCCAAAACGTCAGCACAACCTTCATCCAATTCCAAGTCAGGCGACAGAGCCATCATCGACGGTAAACCGCATATGTGGATACCCGGATTCGGGTGGATTGAAGATGAAGGCGGCGGGAGTATCGGCATAGTCGTTGACGGCAAAGGCGATATCAATAAGCAGGTCGGCGTCATGGGTGGAGGCAGCACGACAGTCGGAAATCCCGGCGACGAGCTTACCGGGCATAAGGTTGGCATAATGGGCGGGGACAGCGGCGGTACTGTCGCCGAGGATATGTATGAGAACGGACATAAAATAGGGATTATGGGTGGCAGCAAATCGCCAGCGAAAGAAACAACTCCTCCGGAATCAGTACAACTGGAGCCAGTCGATGGCGAAATTCTCATATAGTGATATCGGCGTCGTCGGAGCATTTGCAGAAGAAGCCGAGAAAATAGCCGAACAACGGCAGAGGCAGACAGCTTAATCTGCTGTCTGCCTCACCCAATATCCACGGTTCATAAAATGTCCCTATGGAAATGCGCCTAATGAACCCCCTCTTCGCTCTGCCTGATACTACAAAGTTGCTTTTAGTATCTAATGCCTCTGTCCGTTATGTATTTCAAAGCTCCAGTTCAGACCATAATTATTGTCCCAGTTTTGGGCGTTATCCCTGAAACAAAAATTAAATCTTTTTAAATCCGGAATCTCAAGAGTTTTTACCCAGCCCCAGCCTGTCCTGGACATCTTCATATCAGAAACATCATTCCATACCCTGGAGTCTCCATAGCCAACGTGCAGGTACACCTGCTGGGCGCCTCCCCGGGCAAGAAGGCCGTAATAAAGCACTGTTATCTCTTCCCCCGCGGTTATGGGTGTAGGGTCTACCACCACTCCCTGGGGATAATCAGCCTCATACATAGCCCTGAGCCTGGCCTGATGCTCACCGAAGTTGGACGGGTGAGCCATATTTTTCCACCTCCCTCCAGCATTTATTATTGCTATTATTTTTTAATGCCTTTTATTTTATTCAGCGGAATGGGGACACACCTGCTGAAGATTGGGTATTCCTTTGTGGACAGGAATGTCCCCGATCGGGGTGGCTTTATCGGAAATGACACTGTCTGGGATATAACCCATGTTCTAGCTTTCGGGATCGGAGGAATGTCCCCGATATGTAACAAAACACCGCCTCGCAGGCGGTGTTTAACTGTAACATTCGGCGAAATTTATTATCATATGAGGAATGCCCAAACAATTCTGGCTTCTGAATTCTGAATTCTGGATTCCGACAGTTTTTTCACTCAGTATCAGCTATTCCAGCTTACTAATAATGGCATCTGCCATCTGGCTGGTAGAAGAACTTCCGCCCAGGTCGTAGGTGACGCTTTTTCCCTCTTCCAGCACTGCTGTCACAGCTCTGGAAACACGGCCCGCCGCCTCCATTTCCCCCAGATGCTGCAGCATCATCACTCCTGATAAAATTATAGCCAGGGGGTTTACCCGGTTCAGGCCGGCATGCTTGGGGGCGCTGCCGTGCACAGGTTCGAAAACAGCGGCCTCCGTTCCTATATTGGCCCCGGGGGCTACTCCCAGGCCTCCCACAAGTCCTGCGCAGAGATCACTTACTATATCACCATACAGGTTGGGCAGCACCAGAACATCGTAATTCTCCGGTGACTGTACCAGCTTCATGCACATGGCGTCAACGATCATATCCTCAAATTCTATACCCGGAAAATCCTGGGCCACCCTGCGGGCGCATTCCAGGAAAAGACCATCCGAAAGCTTCATAATATTGGCCTTGTGCACTGCAGTGACTTTTTTTCGCCCCTCTTTTACAGCCAGCTCAAAGGCATGGCGCGCTATTCTTTCCGAGGCCTCCCTGGTAATAATCTTTATGCTTTCAGCTGCGTCCCGGCCTACCCTGTGCTCAATTCCGGCATACAGGTCCTCTGTGTTCTCCCTTACTATGATAAGGTCAACATCCTTATATCTTGTTGTTATCCCCGGCATTGTTCTGGCAGGCCGGACATTGGCGTAAAGATTAAGCTCCTGTCTTAAGGTAACGTTTACGCTCCTAAAGCCTTTACCTACAGGGGTTGTCAGCGGCCCCTTCAGGGCCGTGCCGTTCTTTTTAACAGAGTCCAGCACATATTCCGGAAGGGGCGTTCCATATTTTTCTATGACTGCCTCTCCGGCCTCAACCACATCCCATTGTATTTTTACACCGGTGGCCTCAATTACTCTCCTGGCCGCCTCGCTTATTTCAGGACCTATCCCGTCCCCGGGAATAAGGGTAATGCTGTACGACATACCTAAAATATCCTCCCACGCCGTCTGTTCATCTTTTTTGTAATAGTTTATACACGCGGCTTTCCGAAATAGTCCTCGTAAAGATACACCAGTTCCTTGTCAAAGAGGGGGCGCTTTAATGATACACAGTAGGCCCTCACCTTGGCCAGCAGTTCCTGGGCCTTGTGATCGCTTAAGGGAATGCCGTACTCGGCAAACTTTGACTTAAGCGAGGCTGTCCCTGAGTGCTTGCCTATCATAATCTGTCTCTCCAGGCCCACCTCTTCAGGGGTAAAGGCCTCGTATGTTTTGGGGTTTTTAAGGGCGCCGTCGGCATGTATGCCGGACTCGTGGGCAAACATGTTTGATCCTACAATTGCCTTCCAGGTGGGCAGCTCTCTTCCGGAGGCCCGTGAAACGTACTCGGCCACCTCACGGAACATCTCGGTCTTAAATCCAAGATCAACTCCATACAGATGCTTTAAAGACATAACCACTTCTTCAAGGGCTGAGTTCCCGGCTCTCTCGCCAAGGCCAATAACAGTCACCCCGATATAGTTTGCCCCGGCCTTTACACCGGCCAGCGCGTTGGCCGTGGCCATGCCGAAGTCGTTGTGGGTATGCATTTCTATCTCAATATCCACATCTCTTCTTATTCTTTCTATATGTTCCATGGTCATGAAGGGGTCCATAATGCCCACGGTATCGCAGTAGCGCAGCCTGTCAGCGCCGGCCTGTTTCACAGCCCTGGCATATTCGACCAGAAAATCCATATCGCTGCGGGAGGCGTCCTCGGCGTTGGCCGATACATAAAGACCTTCTTTTTTGGCAAACTCAACTGCCCTGACAACATTTTCCAATACCCACTCCCTGGTTTGCTGAAGCTTGTATTTGATGTGAATATCGGATGTGGATATGGAAATAGCCACAGCATCAACACCGCACTCTATGGAGGACTCAATGTCTTTGATCACAGGACGGTTCCAGCCCATTATGCTGGCCTTAAGCCCTGCTTTGCAAATGGCCTTTATGGCCTCCTTCTCGTCCCCCCCCATAGTGGGTATGCCAGCCTCAATCTGGTGCACCCCCAGCTCATCCAGAAACTTGGCAATCCTCACCTTTTCCCTGTTTGCAAAAACTACTCCGGCGGTCTGCTCACCATCCCGCAAAGTAGTATCAACAATCATAAGTTTCCTGTCTTTCATGCTGAAGGTTCACCCTTTCCATATAAATTTATAATTCAAAAAAAGAAACGGCTAAAAGGAAAGCCGTAAAAGACCTGAAACTATAATATCAGAAAACCAATTAACTGAAAAGAAAATAATTGGCTAAAACAAATGAATACAGGATCCTGTATATAGTTCTAATTATATAGAATAATATATCAGCCACATTATACCAATTCACCTGATCAGTTATTGCATTGTTTTAGGCCGTTATATAATTATTTAATCCTTTCCTTCAGCATCTTATTAACCATATCAGGATTGGCCTTGCCTCTGGTAACCTTCATAACCTGGCCCACAAGAAATCCCAGGGCCTTGTCCTTGCCGGCCCGGAAATCATCCACAACCTTGGGGTTGGCAGCCAGAACTTCATCCACCACAGCAGCTATCTCTCCCTGATCGGAAATCTGCACAAGTCCTTTTTCCTTTACTATTTCCTCAGGATCATGGCCGGTTTGGAACATATCTTCAAAGACCGCCTTGGCAATCTTGCCGCTGATGGTCCCCTGATCCATTAATCTGAGCATTTCAGCCAATTGGGCGGGCCTTATGCGGCACTGGGTGATATCCATGCCGCCTGCATTTAAGAGCCTCGACAGATCACCCATGACCCAGTTGCCCACGGCCTTGGCATTGGAGTATCCCTTCAGGCAGTCCTCAAAATAGTCGGCCAGCTCCTTGGTGGAGGTAATCACCGCGGCGTCGTATTCAGGCAGCCCATAATCACTTATATAGCGCGCCTTTCTCTGATCCGGAAGCTCAGGCAGTGACTCTTTTATACTGTCCACCCACTGCCGGTCAATAACCATGGGAACCAGGTCAGGGTCAGGGAAATACCTGTAGTCGTGGGCCTGCTCCTTGCTCCTCATGGACATTGTTATGCCTTTGGCCTCGTCCCAGGATCTGGTCTCCTGAACTATGCGGCCCCCCTCTTCCAGCACCTCTGTCTGCCTTTCTATCTCATAGTGCAGGGCTCTTTGCAGAGCCTTAAAGGAGTTCATATTTTTAATTTCGGTCTTTACCCCCAGCTTATCCGAGCCCACCGGCCTTATGGATATATTGGCGTCGCACCGGAGCGATCCTTCCTCCATTTTGCAGTCCGACACCCCGGTATATTGTATAATAGCCTTCATTTTTTCAAGATAGGCCCTGGCCTCCTCCGGAGTCCTCATGTCCGGTTCCGAAACTATTTCCACCAGGGGAACCCCGGTGCGGTTATAGTCTACAAGCGAAAAGGGGGTACTGGATATATTGCCCTGATGTACAAGCTTGCCGGCGTCTTCCTCCATGTGCACCCTGGTGATGCCTACCCTCTTTTCATTTTCCCCAACACTTATGTCCAGATGGCCGTGCTCGGCTATAGGCAGGTCGTACTGTGAAATCTGGTAGTTTTTGGGGAGATCCGGGTAGTAATAGTTTTTGCGATCAAACTTTGAAAACTCCGCTATTCCGCAGTTTAGGGCCAGACCAACCTTTATGGCGTATTCCAGCACCTTTTTGTTAAGCACCGGCAGCACACCGGGCAGCCCCAGGCATACCGGGCAGACATGGGTATTGGGGTCGCCTCCGAACCCGGTGCCGGACGGGCAGAATATTTTGGTATTGGTCTTTAGCTCCACGTGAACTTCCAGACCTATGACAGTTTCATACTGGGCCAATTGCCATTTACCTCCTTATTGAGATGTGAGACGTGAGAGGTTAGATTAATGAGGGGAATTTGCCCCGGTGTCCGGCGCTTCCCTCGAAGGCGTGGGCCACCCTGATCAGATTTCCCTCAGCGAATGGCCTCCCCATTATCTGCATACCCACCGGAAGTCCTCCTGAGAAGCCCGCCGGCACTGATATCCCTGGTATTCCCGCCAGGTTCACCGATATAGTGGTGATATCGGAAAGATACATCTGCAGCGGGTCATCAGTCTTCTCACCCTTACGGAAGGCCGTGCCGGGGGAGGTTGGGCATACCAGCACGTCAAATCTGTCAAAGGCCCGGTCAAAGTCCTGCTTGATCAGGGTCCTGGCCTTAAGGGCCTTCAAATAATAGGCATCGTAATAGCCTGCGGACAGAGCGTAGGTGCCCAGCATTATACGCCTCTTAACCTCGGTTCCGAATCCCCTGCTGCGGCTTTTCATGTACATATCTACAATATCCTGGGCCTCTTCATCCCTCAGACCGTACTTTACACCGTCATAGCGGGCCAGGTTTGAGCTGGCCTCAGCCGTGGCAATAAGGTAATAAACAGGTATGGCATAGCGGCTGTGGGGCAAGGTGGCCTCCTCTATATCAGCCCCCAGTGAGGAAAGCACCTGCAGTGCCTTCTCAATAACAGCCCGCACTCCCGGATCAATTCCCTCCCCCATATATTCCCTGGGCACTCCAACCTTAAGACCCTTTATGTCACTGTTCAGAAAAGCCGTGTAGTCTGTCTTTTCTCCAGGGGCCGAGGTGGAGTCCAGTGGATCATGTCCTGTAATTATGTTAAGCAATTGGGCGCAGTCGTCAACATCCCTGGCAAAGGGGCCAATCTGGTCCAGTGAGGAAGCAAAGGCCACCAGGCCGTACCTGGAAACTGCCCCGTAGGTTGGCTTCATGCCCACCACCCCGCAAAGTGAGGCCGGCTGCCTGATCGACCCGCCGGTGTCTGATCCCAGTGCCAGCACGGTCTCACCTGCCGCCACCGACACAGCGGACCCCCCGCTGGACCCACCGGGAACCCTTTCGGTGTCCCAGGGGTTTGAGGTAGGCTGAAACCCTGAATTTTCAGTGGATGACCCCATGGCGAACTCATCCATGTTTGTTTTCCCGATGATCACCATACCGGCTGACTTTATCTTTTCCACCACGGTGGCGCTGTACGGGGGCACAAAATTAAACAGTATTTTCGAGGCGCAGGTGGTTCTTATCCCCTCTACGCACATATTATCCTTTAGGGCTATGGGTATCCCGGCCAGGGGAGGCAGTTCCTCACCGGCGGCAATCCTTTTGTCCACTTCATCGGCCTGTTTTAAGGCCATTTCTTCGGTCACAGTTATAAATGCCTTGAGCCTGTCCTCCACGCTTACTATCCTGTCAAGGAAGGCCCTGCATAATTCCCTGGCGCTAATTTCCCCGGCAGCCAGCTTTGCATGCAACTCATGGGCGGTCATATAAAAAAGGTCCAAAACTATCCCTCCGTATCCAGTTAAACAATCCGGGGCACCTTAAAAAAATTGCCGTCCCGCTCTGGAGCATTTTGCATGGCCTTTTCCAGAGGCAGGTGTTCTCCCACCCTGTCCTCCCGGTACACATTTTTAAGGGGCAGAACATGGGCAGTAGGGGGTACATCTCCGGTATCCAGCTCGTCCAGCATTTTTGCATACTCCAGTATTTTGCTGAGCTGGTCGCCATACAGCTTCTTTTCCTCCAGGGACAGATCCAGCCTGGACAGAAGGGCTACATGTTCCACTTCGGCAATGGTAAGCATTTCACACATCCTTTTTTACTTATACTGAGTGCACTCCCGGTCGGAATCCAGAATCCAGAATTCAGAATCCAGAATAATTCGGGTATTCCTCTCCTGCCCCCTGACTAATGATCCCGGCCGATAAAAAGTTCTCGCTAAGTTTTTGTCTCCACTTGACAGGAATTATCACCCATAATCCCTTTATTATAACAAAATGAACAATTGCCAGCAATACAGGACAGTTTTTAAACCGCTAATAGCACCGTCATAGAAAGACTTCTGGATTCTGAATTCTGAATTCCGACAGTTAAGAATGGCAGTATAAGCTATACATCTGCAAGCCTTATAAACTCCTCTTCGTCAATTATCTTTATGCCCAGCTTGACAGCCTTTTCATACTTGCTGCCTGGGTCTTCCCCTGCCACCACCAGGTCTGTCTTTTTGCTGACACTGGAGGAAACCCTGCCCCCCAGTTTTTCCACCAGTTCCTGGGCCTCCTGCCTGGTGAACTGACCAAGCCCTCCGGTCAATACCACCGTTTTTCCTTGGAAAGCTCCGTCAATGTCCCCTGTTTTACTTTCTGCCTCCATCAAGAGCCCCAGTAGGGACAGCTCCTCCACCAGTCCCCGGCTCTTTTGGTCGGCAAAAAAATCTGTTATACTGCCGGCTATGCGGGGGCCTATTTCCGGAATGTTTACCAGTTCCTCAAAGGGAGCCTCCATTATTCTTTTCATTGACCCGAATCTTTGGGCCAGTATCTTGCCCGCCCTTTCACCAACATGCCTTATACCCAGAGCGAATAACAGCCTGTGCAACGGGTTTTGCCTGCTTTTGCCGATGGCGTCCAAAAGGTTTTGGGCTGACTTTTCTCCCATCCTCTCAAGGGGTACCAGATCTTCTTTTTTAAGCCTGTACAGGTCCGCGGGGCTGCTCACCAGCCCCTCTGATATCAGCTGGCTAATCACCGCCGGTCCCAGTCCGGCTATATCCATGGCCCCCCTGGACACAAAGTGTATCAGTCCCTCCCGGTAGCGGGCAGGACAGGTGCTGTTAACACATCTTACCGCAGCCTCTCCCTGGGCCCTGATCACCCCAGACCCGCACTCTGGGCATATTTCCGGCATTTGATAGGGGGTTTCACTTCCTGTGCGCTCCTCCTTTACCACCTCCAGAACCTCCGGGATGATATCCCCGGCCTTGTGCACAATTACTGTGTCCCCTATCCTTATATCCTTATCCCTTATGATATCCTCGTTGTGTAGAGTAGCCCTGGTCACAGTGGACCCCGCCAGCCTTACCGGCTTTAAAATGGCGGTGGGTGTAAGAACGCCGGTCCTGCCCACCCCTATGAAAATCTCCTTTATAACGGTTCTGGCCTGCTCCGGAGGATATTTAAAGGCTATGGCCCAGCGGGGGGTCTTCATGGTAGCCCCCAGGGCGGCCTGCAATTCCAGGCTGTTGACCTTGACCACTATACCGTCTGTAGCGTAGGGCAGGTCAAAACGGCTCTTTTGCCATTCACCGCAGTATTCTATTACCTTCTCGATATCCCTGAAAACCCGGTAGTGGTGGTTTATCTTAAAGCCCTGTTCCCTTAGAAACTCCAGCACCTCACTGTGGGTTTTTAAAGATGCCCCCTCCACCGCCCCCAGAGCATACATAAATGCGCTCAGCTGGCGGGAGGCGGTCACCGAGGGGTCTAACTGCCTCAAGGACCCGGCGGCTGCGTTTCTGGGATTGGCAAAAAGGGGATCGCCTGAATCCTCCCTGGACTGATTAAGACCGGCGAAGGCCTCCTTGGACATGAATACCTCTCCCCTTACCTCCAAAAGATCTACCGGATGCCTCAGCTTAAGCGGCACAGACCGGACTGTCCTCATGTTGGGAGTGATATCTTCTCCATTTTCTCCATCTCCCCGGGTGGCGGCTCTTTCCATGCTACCGTTTCTGTACAGAATAGAAACAGCCAGCCCGTCTATCTTTAGCTCAGCCACGTACTCTATCTCCCGGTCCCCCGCCCCCTGGCGCACCCTCCGGTCGAAATCCCGCAGCTCTCCATCATCAAAGGCGTTGCCCAGGCTAAGCATTGGCGACAGGTGCCTTATGGTCACAAAGCCCTCCCGGGGCGATCCCCCCACCCTCATGGTGGGTGAGTCCGGCGACGCCAGCCCGGGGAACTTCCCCTCCAGGTCAGCCAGCTCTCTCATAAGCTGGTCAAACCTGGCATCGGTAATGGTGGGGCTGTCCAGAACATAGTAGCTGTAGTTATGATTTTCAATCTCTTTTCTCAGATCTTCAACCCTTTTTTTCACATCTTCAGGAACAGGCATAAAACGGAACCCCCCATACGCTTATACTGAAAGGATGAAAATTCAGGTCCTCTTTAAACCACAGAGCACACAGAGGACACAGAGATTTATGAGCCCAGCTAATAAGCTTTATTTAACTTATAAGAAATGCCCAAACCATTCTGAATTCTGAATTCTGTATTCCGACCGCATAGTAATCTCAGTAAGAGTATTTATTATACTTTTTCCAGGGGAGCATACCTGGCCATGAGGGTTTTTGTCCCAAAGCCGGGAAATTCAATCTTTATTTCAGCCGACTCTCCACTGCCCTTAACACTCAGCACAGTCCCCACACCCCATTTGCTGTGCCTTACCGCTTCTCCTTCATCAAAATTCTGAACAGGCCTGCTCTCCTTGCCTTTCCACATACTGGCCCCGGTGGTAATAAGGGGATGTCCTGACCCTGGCATGGATTGGGGCTTTGCCGCCTGCCTGCCCGCAGCCCCATCCTCGGTGTCCATGGGGTCCTCCGGCACGGTAAGGTGCCTTGGTATTTCTTCCAGAAAACGGGAAGGAGCATTGAATTTGGTGCTGCCATATAAGGTTCTCTGCCAGCACCTGGTCAGATAGATTATTTGCTTGGCCCTGGTAATGCCCACATAGGCCAGACGCCTCTCCTCGTACATTTCCGACGGCTGATCCAGAGATCTGGAATGGGGGAACACTCCCTCCTCCATGCCTATCAGGAACACCACCGGAAACTCTAGCCCCTTGGCGCTGTGCAGTGTTATAAGGGCCACCTGGTCGGACTCCTCCCTGAAGCTGTCCACATCGGCCACCAGGGCAATACCTCCCAGAAACTCGGTAAGTGTGCCCTCCTCGGCGGTGCGGTCGAACTCCCCGGTAACAGTAAGAAATTCCTTTATATTTTCCTGTCTGGTGGCCGACTCCACAGTTTTTTCGGCCTCCAACTCGGCCCAGTAGCCGGTCCGGTCTAGAAGATCCTGCACCAGCTCAGTAACAGTTACCGTTCCCGAGGCAGCCAGAAAGGATAGTTCAGTAAGGCTCTTTCCCAGCGCAGCACAGGCATTTTTAGCCTTTCCGGGCAGACCTGGTATGGCCGGTGACTGAACCAGCGCATCAAGGCTGGTAAGTGAGCGCTCCTCAGCATAGGCTATTATTTTGGCAAGGGAGGCCTCACCCACTCCCCTTCTGGGAACATTTATAATTCTTGCCAGGCTCACCCTGTCCAGAGGGTTGTCCAGAAGCCTTAAATATCCTATTAAATCCCTTATTTCCTTGCGGTCATAAAACCTCAGTCCGCCGACCACTCCATAGGGTATTCCCCTTCGCATAAGGCTTTCCTCCAGGGCCCTGGACATGGCATGGGTTCTGTAAAACACCGCCATATCACCAAACTTTATCCCCTTCCGGGAATGAAGCCTCTCAATCCTTCCGGCCACAAAATCAGCCTCGTAGCGCTCGGTGTCACCGGTGTAAATGACCACCGGCAGGCCCTGGCCCGCAGCAGTCCATAATTTTTTTTCCTTGCGGTCCGGATTGTTTTTAATTACCTGGTTGGCCGCATCAAGAATAGTCTGGGTAGACCTGTAATTCTGCTCCAGAGTGATTACCCTGGCCTCGGGGTAATCCTTTTCGAAGGCCAGTATGTTGCCGATATCAGCCCCCCGCCAGCTATATATGCCCTGATCCGGGTCACCCACGGCGCAAATATTTCTGTGCTCTCCGGCCAGCATATTTACCAGGAGGTATTGGGCGTGGTTGGTATCCTGGTACTCGTCCACCATTATGTACTGAAATTTTTCCCGGTAGTATTTCAGCACCTGGGGGCTTTCTTTAAACAAATTAACAGTAACCATCAATATATCGTCAAAATCCAGGGCGTTGTTGTTTATCAGCCTCTCCTGGTAAAGGCTGTATACCCTGGACACTGTCTTGGCGTAGTAGTCATAGGCCTGCCCCTCAAATTCTTCAGGCCCCACCAGCTTATTTTTGGCCTGAGAAATGGATGCGCTTATAGACCTGGGAGTAAATCTTTTTTCATCTATCTCAAGCTCTTTAAGGCAGTTTTTAATAACCGTCTGCTGATCTCCGTCATCATAGACGGTGAAGTTCTTTGTATAGCGGGAAAAGGCTGCCTGTCTCCTCAGTATCCTCATACAGGCTGAATGGAATGTAGACACCCACAGCTCCCTGGCTCCATCGGGGACCATTACTGCCACTCTTTCCTTCATCTCCCGGGCAGCCTTGTTGGTAAAGGTGATGGCCAGAATACGGCCCGGGGGCACTCCCCTGCTAATAATAAGATTGGCCACCCTGGTGGTGAGCACCCTTGTTTTTCCGGACCCGGCCCCGGCAAGGACCAGAAGGGGACCTTCTAGGTGCAGCACTGCCTCACGCTGGGATTCATTTAAATTACCAAGTAAATCCATTTCATACTCTCCTGAATAATTTTCTTTACTGCTATTTCCGCTTTGATATTATACCTGCTATTCCACATTAACCCTGATCAGGATTTTATCTCAAAGCAGATTATATCACATCCTATTTTTAATTTAAAAGTTCTACCGGATGCCGGCAGATTTTACAAGTCAAAAAAACCGGGGGCGGCTTTTACCACCCCCGGCTGGATATATCTCTTACTTCTTTATATGCATAAATCAGCTATCCTGTCGGGATTAAGTATAAGGTTGGGATCCAGTGCCTTCTTTATTGATTTCATTACCGAGCTTGCTGAAGGATTGGAATAGTTTTCATGGCACTGCGCCCACTTTGCCGCAGTGCCCAGTTCTCCCGAAAAACTTCCTCCCAGACGGCAAATAATTTTATAAATCTCATCAAACACATCTATTTTAAGTTTTTCCCATTCCTCATCGTCTCTGTCCTCTTTAAGAATAGTGCATTGTATATTCCCGTTACCGGCAGGGCCGCAGCTGATTATCCGGCAGCTGTGCCGGGTCCCGATAGCCTTTATTTCCTCCAGCGCCCTGGAAATACTGGACATTGGCACAACTATGTCTCCCCTGCAGCACACCGGACTTAAATCACTTATGGCCTCGGCATAGCACTTCCTTACCTTCCACAAACCCTCCCTGGCAGTCAGGCTGTTCGCCACAAATGCATCCATGGCGCCATTCTCCAGGCACAGCCCGCCGATCATCTCATATTCCTCCTCCAACTGGGACTTGCTTTTGGCTTCTACGGTGCAGATAATATAAGCTGCTGCATCGCTGTGCGGAAGGCTCTGACTGAGGTATTTCCCGGTAGCCTTTATAGTTTCCTGATCCATAAAATCCAGGGTGGCAGGGGCTATACCGGCCGTCATAATCATGGGCACCACCCTGATGGCCTTTAGCATGTCGTCAAATGGAATAAGAAGATCAGCGCAGTGCCTTGGCGCAGGCATCAGCTTCAGCCATATCTTTGTGACAATACCCAGTGTTCCCTCTGATCCTGCTATCAGGCGCACCATGTCGTACATGGCTATATTTTTTACTGTTTTACCCCCGAAGGCAATAATTTCACCTGTGGGCATGACCACTTCCAGCCCGCAGATATGCCTGGAGGCGGCACTGTATATGAATGCCCCTTTGACTCCTGAGCTGGTTGCCGAAATATCTTCAATAAAAGAGCAGTAAGCCGAAAATGGGTCACCGGCATAGCGCAAATTGTTTTCCCTTGCTTTTTTTTGCACTTCTACTATGGTAACGCCAGGCTCAATTACCATATACATGTTCCCGGGATCAATTTCCAGTATCCTGTTCATCCTTTCAGTGGATACCACTAATCCTCCCCGCACAGGCGCTGCCCCCCCGGCGGGGCCAGTGGGAGTCACAATAATTCTCTCCCTGTTTGCAATTTTAATAATCTCGGACACCTGCAGGGAGTTCTCCGCCTTCACAATTACGTCCGGAATGGCTGTCCAGGTCTTTTCCTGTGTTTGTTTCCCGTAGAGCATTTCTATTTGGTCTAAACTGACAATTACATTGTCTTCACCAACTATACCATTAAGCTGTTCGATAATGTAAGCACTGGCTTTCCTGTATTGCATCGGACCAGACCTCCCTGCTTTTTTCCGGCATTCCTTTATATCTTTTCTAAGCGACAGTTTTCGCCCATAATTCACACACCACCGCGCTATATTCACAGGTGACCTGGTGGCCTTACCACTATGTTAAAATAAAAAAATAACTTTGTATATACCCAATATTAAATTATTTTGAATCTTTGATTATCTATATTTATTTTATAATATAATTTCTTATTTCCCTGCCCCGCCCTTATCCTTTTTGTACATGTCATATACCCTTTCAAGCTCAGACTCGACCTTGAAAAGGTGGCTGTACATCAGCTCCCTGACCCTATTTTTATTACCTGAGTCAATGGCCCTATATATGTCCCTGTGTTCTTCAAAAAGCCTCTGCGATGTGCCGCTTGTCGAGGACATCCACAGCTTCCTGGTGGTGGAAAGAGTCTGTTTCATAGCTTGATGAATTGAATTCATCATTCGTATAAGAAGGGGGTTTCCGGTGCTCTCGGCAATATAAAAATGAAACCTTAAATCAGCCTCCTCACCTGTATCACCCGTAATAAGGTCCTCTTCCATATGGTCAAGGGCATTTTTTATTTTTTCCAGGTCCTGGGGCTGGCGGCGTTCCGCAGCTATTCCAGCCGCCTCCACCTCCAGGGCCTTTCTTACTTCCAGTATGTTTTTAATCTTATCCTTATCCATTATGGCTATTATTGTAAGTGGCTCGATTACTGCATTGGAGTCGGCATTTTTAAGGAAAATACCCTCACCGTGCTTTATCTCCAGAATTCCGGCCATATTTAGGGCTGACAGCGCCTCCCTTACCGATGCCCTGCTTACCTGAAGGCGCTCCGCCAGCTCTCTTTCGGTTAGAAGCCTGTCTCCAGGCCTCAGCTCTCCGGATAAGATAAGCTCTTTAACCTGATCGATTATATACTCCACGGCCTTTTTCATTTTGACAGGAGTAAAGTCCATAAAATCACTCATCCCACCGATATATAAATTATTCTACTCTGTTCGGCGCTCCAATTCCCTGAAAATTTCCCCGATACCAACTCCCTCGCTGGCCAGCAGCACCATCAGATGGTATATTAAGTCCGAGGCCTCGTGTACAATTTCTTTTTCTTCCCCGTTTTTCCCGGCTATGATGACCTCTGCCGCCTCTTCACCCAGCTTCTTAAGTATTCCGTCCCTGCCTTTGTTGATCAGCTCTGCTGTATACGAACCTTCCGGGAGGCGACTCTTCCTGTCCATAATTGTATTAAAGACACTGCTGATTATCTCTGCGCCCGGAACCTGTTTTTTCTCTTTTTCCCCGGCAGCTGCATTGACTTTTACAGTTCCGTCCCCGTCAGTTCCCTTTCTATCTTCAGAGGACTCACCGTATACTTTGGCAGGGTCAAAATGCCTGTCACCGATTACGCTAACGCTGCCATCTCCATCTATTCTGTAATGAAAGCAGCTGTAATAGCCCTCGTGACAGGCCGCCCCTTTCTGTGTAACTCTTATAAGCAGAGTATCCCTATCGCAGTCGTAATAAATATCATTTATTTTTTGAGTATTGCCTGAGGTTTCCCCCTTGTGCCAGAACTTCTTCCTGCTCCTGCTCCAGAACCAGGTTTCACCGCTGTCCAGTGTTTTTTCCACAGCTTCCCGGTTCATATAGGCCATCATGAGCACCTCGCCGGTGACAGAGTCCTGCACTATGGCAGGGATGAGGCCGTCATCGTTATATTTTAAATTGTTTACGTCAAATGGCAATGTCAATACCTCCGGGTTTTTCAAATCCTTACCGGAACTCCATTGTCGCGCAGATATTCCTTAACCGACCTGATGCTGTATTCACCAAAATGAAAGATGGATGCCGCCAGAGCAGCGTCAGCCTGGCCCCGGGTGAGGCCGTCCACTATGTGATCAATATTTCCCACCCCGCCCGAGGCTATTACCGGTATCCTCACAGCCCCGGATATCTTACTGGTCAGCTCCAGGTCATAGCCATCCTTGGTGCCGTCCCTGTCCATACTGGTCAGCAATATTTCCCCGGCCCCCAGGGACTCCACTCTCCTGGACCACTCCACGGCATCTATTCCGGTGGGAGTCCTTCCCCCGTGAATAAATACCTCCCAGCTGTCAGGCCCCGACTGCCTGGCATCAATGGCCACCACTATACACTGGCTGCCAAACCGGGCCGAGGCCCTGGCCACCAGTTCGGGGTCCCTGACCGCCGCCGTGTTTATAGAAACCTTGTCGGCCCCGGCTGAAAGCATGGCCCTTATATCCTCCAGGGTACTGATGCCTCCGCCCACGGTATAGGGGATAAATACCTCTCCGGCAGTTCTGTACACCATATCAAGAACAGTTTTTCTGCCTTCGGCCGAAGCTGTAATATCCAGAAAAACCAGTTCATCGGCCCCTTCACGGTCGTAAAAGGCAGCCAGCTCCACCGGGTCTCCGGCATCCCTCAAGTTAACAAAATTAGTACCCTTTACTACCCGCCCCCCGGTTACATCCAGGCAGGGAATAATTCTCTTGGTCAGCACGCATTTTCCTCCAGTGCCAGATCTGCCAGAGATAGGGCCTCCTCCAGGGCTACCCTGCCATCATACAGGGACTTGCCCACTATAACCCCCTCGACACCCATGCGTTCCATTTTCTTAATAGAACGCAGGTCATCCAGTGTGCTTATACCCCCCGAGGCAATAACGCCTATACCTGTATTCCTGGCCATTTCTCTAACCGCATCCACATTTGGACCCTGCAGCGTGCCGTCACGCCATATGTCTGTGTATATGATCCTCTTGATCCCGGCTGTTTTCATCTCCAGGGCGAGGTCCAGGGCATTCTTTTCTGCGGTGACTCCCCAGCCCTCTATGGCCACTTTGCCGTCCCTGGCATCTATGCCCACCGCCACAGCCTCACCATACTTTTTACAGGCCTCGGCCACCATGTCCGGGCTGTTTATGGCCACTGTCCCCAGTATTACCCTGTTTATGCCTATGGATAAAAGCTCTTCCACTGTTTTAAGGTCTCTTATGCCCCCACCCACCTGGATGGGTATGCTCACGGTCTCCCTTATTTTCTTTATAACGTCTATATTCTTGGGAGAACCGCTGAAGGCCCCATCAAGGTCCACAACGTGCAGCCAGCGGGCGCCTTTCTCCTGCCACAGCCCGGCCATGGCAGCCGGATCATCGGAATATACCGTTTCCCTGTCCAGACGGCCCTCCACCAGGCGCACACAACGTCCCGCACGAATATCAATAGCAGGATATATTAACATTTCTCCACAATCCCCCCAAAATTACGCAGTATTCTCAAGCCAAGGGAGCTACTCTTCTCCGGGTGAAACTGTATGGCATATACATTTTTATAACCCACGGCCGAGGTAAACTGCATCCCGTAATCGGTAACTCCGGCAATTATATCTTCCCGCCCTGAATCCACATAGTACGAGTGCACAAAATAAAAATTAGACCCGTCAGGCACACCCTCCATTATGGGGTGTTCTCCTTTAAGCTTAACCTGGTTCCAGCCCATGTGGGGAACCTTTAATTGGTCCGGAAGCCTCCTGACAGTCCCCGGGAAAATGCCCAATCCCTCGCTGTGCCCCCACTCCTCACTGGCCTCGAATAAAACCTGAAGTCCCAGGCAGATGCCCAAAAAAGGCCGTTCCTCTTCTATAGCTCTTTTTACGGCCCCGTCCATACGGGTCTTTCTCAGATTGTCCATGGTGTCGGCAAAGGCGCCCACACCCGGCAGGACAACCCCGTCTGCACGGTCAACCTCTCCCGGGTCGGCGGTTATTTTTGCCCGCACGCCAACTTTTTCAAAACCTTTTTCTACACTGCGAAGGTTACCCATACCATAATCAATAATGGCGATCAAATTAAATGCCCTCCATAATATAAAAAAACAAAAAAATTAAACTTCTCCCCCATCCCGAAAAACAAAAAACAAAAGCACTTTACAAAACACCCTTGGTAGAAGGCACCTCCTCCCCCGCTCCATGGGCAACGGCCATTTTAAGAGCCCTGGCCAGGCCTTTAAATATTGCTTCTATAATATGGTGGGTATTTCTGCCCGCCAGCACCCTCACGTGAAGTGTAATACCGCCATTCATGGCCAGGGACCTTAAGAATTCCTCCACCAGCTCAGAGTCCATATTCCCCACTCTGGAGGCCGGAAAGGTCGCTTCCAGGCCCAGGTAACCCCGGCCGCTCAGGTCAAGGGCCACCAAAACCAGGGCCTCATCCATGGGCAGTATTATATGGCCATACCGGGTTATCCCCTTTTTCTCTCCCAGGGACTCCTTCAAGGCCTTTCCCATACAAATAGCCACATCTTCAACGGTATGATGGGCATCCACCGCCAGGTCCCCCCGGGCCTCAAGCATTATATCAATGCCGGAGTGTTTTCCCAGAAGATCAAGCATGTGGTCAAAAAACCCAATGCCGGTGGATGCTTCCACTTTTCCCCGCCCGTCCAGGTTTATTGAAATATTTATTTCTGTTTCGCTGGTCTTTCTTATAAAATTTGACTTTCTCTCAAATCCCAATTTATAAAACACCATCCATAATAATCTCAATGTCTATTCTGATATTTATTCTTTATTTTCCACATTTGATTTATTTCCTGCATCAAATTAAAATTTTGATTTATCTCCCAGCAACTTCTGAAGTATTTCTGTAAATATATTGTTCTCTCTGGCGGTCCCCACTGAAACCCTCAGCATTTCTTCTCCCTCCGGGGTCTTTAAATACCTTACCATCACCCCACCATCGAGAAGTCCCCGGTATACTTCCAGGGCCGGGGCAGCGGTCTTAAAGCAGATAAAATTTGTCACACTGGGGTATAGCCGCAGGCCTGGCAGTCCTTCCATCCTTTTGGCCAGTTGTTCCCTGTCAATAATTATAGACTTGATGCGCTCCTCAAAAAGTTCCCTGTACTTTAAAACCGACCTTGCCGCCAGTTGGGAAAAGGAGTTCACATTGAAAGGCTGCTTTATTCTCAGCAGCTCCCGCACAATTTCATGGTGCGCCAGCAGGTAACCCACCCTCATCCCGGCCAGGCCGAAGGCCTTGGAGAAGGTTCTCATCACCAGCAGGTTGGAGTGCCTGTCAATAATTGGCACACAGGACTGCCCCCCAAATTCCACATAGGCCTCATCCACCACCACCAGGGCCTCCACAGATTCCGCTATGGCCTCAATATCCTTTATGTCTGTGGCATTGCCGGTGGGGTTATTGGGGCTGCACAGAATAATTATGCCGGGTTCCCTTCCGGCAGCATTAACCACTGCCTGCACATCTATTTCAAAGTTAGGGCCTCTGGGCACATTTACCGGCACAGCCCCGGCCACCCTGGCATGCAGTGCGTACATAGAGAAGGTGGGAGAGGCAATAAATACCTTTTTGCCGTGACCAAAGGCCAGCATTATATTAAGAATCAGCTCATCAGATCCATTCCCCACCATTATGTTTTCAGGGTCAGCTCCGAAATACCCGGCTATATCTGATATAAGCTCCCTGGCCATGGGGTCAGGATAGCGCCCAAAAAACTGAGGCCCTATCTGAGAGCTAATAAAACTACCAACCTCAGCGGGAAAATCATGGGGATTTTCATTGGCATCCAGCCTTATAATGTCTGGCGCATAATAGGCGTCATAAGGCTCCATCCCCTTCAGGTCTTCCCTTGCCAGACCATCCAGGCAGCTGCATTCAATCACCGGCACAACCTCCTTCGGTTCTGTTCCCTTTCGGGGCCGGAAAATCTCCGGGGCTTCTTTCCGGAAATTCGGGCAGGCTTGAGAGATCCTGTAATTGATCCTGTCCCGCCTTTACCGGTCTATCTATCTCGCAGTCTATATCCTGAATAATATCAATTCTCTTGGCGCCCACCTCATCACCCTTATCAAACTTTGTTGCTGTGGGCCTTGGTATATTCTGTCTCATTCTTACTTCCACTGACCGTGAGTGGGCTCCCAGGCCCTCCACCTCTGCCAGCTTAATTATACCCGGGGCCTCTCTCTCCAGTGCCTTTCGGGTGTATGATATCACACTGGTGCGCCTGACAAACTGATCGACCCCCAGCGGTGAAAAGAATCTGGCAGTACCGCCGGTAGGCAGCACATGATTTGGTCCCGCAACATAATCCCCCACCGGCTCAGGCGAGTAGTGTCCCAAAAAGACTGCTCCGGCAGCCTTGACCATGCCCAGCCAGGCAAAGGGGTCACTTACAGCCAGCTCCAGATGCTCCGGGGCAATGCTGTTGGCAAGTTCCAAAGCCTCCTCAATGTTTTCTGTGATCACTATGGCGCCGTAGTCAGATACAGATCTTACCGCTATTGCCGACCTTTCCAGCAGCTTAATTTGCCTGGACACCTCTTCCACCACCGCAAGGGCAAGGGTCCTGTCCGGGGTGATCAGCACCACTGCCGCCATTTCATCGTGCTCAGCCTGGGACAGAAGATCTGCGGCCACATAGACAGGGTTGGCGCTAGAGTCCGCCACCACCAGTATTTCACTGGGCCCGGCCAGCATGTCGATATCCACCGCCCCGTATACCAGCCGCTTGGCCATAGTGACGTACCTGTTTCCCGGGCCGGTTATCTTGTCAACCCTCTTTATCCTATCTGTGCCGAAAGCCAGGGCGGCTACTGCCTGGGCGCCGCCAACACGGTACACTTCCTTCACCCCGGCCTCATATGCTGCCGCCAGAGTATGTATATTAACACTCCCATCCTTCCCTGGAGGGGTAGTCATGGCTATTTCAGAGACTCCAGCCACTATGGCAGGGATAGCGTTCATCAGCACTGAAGACGGATAGCTGGCCTTTCCTCCAGGCACGTATATACCCACTCTTTCCAGAGGCCTGACCATCTGGCCCAGAAGCACACCTTCCCGTCCACAGTCAAACCATGAATTAATCTTTTGCTTTTCATGGTATTCTCTTATGTTATCCCGGGCCTTCCTGAGTGCACGCAGAAAATTAGGGTCTGCCTTTTTTACGGCCTCCTCCAGCTCTTCCTCTCCGACCTTTAAATCATCAGGCGCTAAAACGCAGCCATCCAGCCTGCCGGTAATACTACACAGGGCGTCATCTCCCCCGGCCCTTACCTGTTCAATGATAGCGGCCACCTGTTCCCTCAGGCTGTCGTCTCCCTCCCCGCCGGCCCTCTTTCTCAACATCTCCAGGACCTGAGCGGTGTCCATTATCCTGATCATATCCTAAAGCCCTTCTCTCCCGCCGCCGGAACAAAAAATATCCACCATGGTGGCAAGACAGGGCGCCTCCCTTCTTTTTAGTAATTTACCTAGTTAAAGTATTACTATGTTAATATGTTATAATTTGCTTTTATAATTGTCAACCTTAATTGGTGTAATTATTATAATAACTTTCATCCAACCATAAATGATAAAGGAAACCCTTTACAGGTTCCCGTCCCTTCCTTCCTTTTCCCTGTTTCTCTCCAGTATAAGCTTATAGCCGTCCGCGCCGTAGTTAAGGGCTCTTTTCACCCTGCTGACGGTGGCTGTGCTGGCGCCTGTCCTGCTGACAATATCCCCGTAGGTCCGGTTTTCGTCAAGCATTCTGGCTACCTCAAAACGCTGGGCCATTGATTTTATCTCAGCTACTGTGCACAGGTCCTCAAAGAATTTGTAGCACTCATCTATGCTGTCGAGGCTCAGTATGGCTTCAAAAAGATTATCCAGCAGATGATCCTTCAGTTTGCCCCTATATTCCATAGAAATTGCCTCCCGGTTTTAGTATAATCATTTTAATTTAAAGCATTAAATACAGTGAGGAAAATTTTCGACAACTGCGAACAAATACCTCTTTTTATATTTGTCACTACTGACCACCGCCAGGCTATTCCCCTCAGCCGCTCCTTAACCAAAATCCCTGGAAGTATTATAGGTATATAAAATTTTAATTATCAGGGAAGAATTGGCTGTATCTTTTTTCCCCTCCCAGGCAAATTATAAGAATAACAGTCAAAACCCATCTGTTACTATAAATTGTCTCACTTGAAAGCCGGTGGTTTTACGAATACCCAAAAAAATGTGGCGGCAGCCATTCTTGATCAGCTTTCAGCCTGGGGTGTTAAATATATATACGGGGTTGTGGGAGACAGCATTGTATATCTCCTTGACGCTCTTTCCAGGCAGAGTGCGGTTAAATTTATACAGGTCAGACATGAGGAAAGCGCAGCCCTTATGGCCTCTGCCCATGCCAAGCTCACCGGTGGCATAGGAGTCTGCATAGCCGACGGGGGGCCGGGAACACTGCACCTTCTAAACGGCCTGGCCGATGCCTGGGCGGACAGGGTTCCGGTTATTGCAGTTACAGGGCAGGTGGCCCGAAAGGATATAGGAACAAATGTCCTGCAGTATATAGATCAGCAGACCCTTATAAGGCCTTTGGCAGCTTACACCGGCCTGCTGTGTGACCCGCAAGGCCTGGTCCCGGCAATGGAAAAGGCACTGCGGGCGGCTATTTCCGAAAATTCTGTAGCCCATATTTCAGTTCCCATGGACATTTTCCCCATGCCCTGTGAGGCAGGTATTATCCCTTACGGGCCATATCTTGGGGATTTTCCGGAATCCACTGAGGAGGCGCTGGATGGCGCTATTGAACTGATGAGCAGCGCCCGCCGTCCGGTTATTCTGGCCGGGGCCGGGGCGCGGCAGGCCGGGTCATACCTGGCCGATCTGTCCCTGCGCTGGGGTGCGGCCATTATCAACACTCTCCCGGGCACCGGATCAGCCGGCCGGGAACTACCTCTTTACTCAGGCGCACTGGGCCTGGCGGGATTTCCGGCCTCGGAAAAAATACTGGGCCAGGCCGACATATGCCTTATCGCAGGCGCCAACTGGTGGCCCTCAAAGTATGTTCCCGATATACCAATTATTCAGATTGACAGAAATCCAGCTCACATAGGGTCCACCACTCCGGTTTCCTACGGTCTTGCAGGTGATGTATCATCTGTTCTGGCAAAAATAAACTCAAAATTTAAATTTTCTCCTGATCATTCCTGGGTGGACAGCATCAGGAAAGAAATAGCCGTCTGCCTGGAAATGCTTGACCGGGAGGCTGAAGGCATAAATGACCGGCTGCACCCAGCCTCTGTGATCAGGGCAGTTCAGCATACCGCTCCCGATGATGCCATTATCTGTCTGGATACAGGGGATCACGCCATATGGTTCGGACGTATTTTCCGCCCTTGCAGGCAAAGGGTCATACTGTCTGGAAAGTGGCGCACCATGGGATTCGGGCTGCCCGCCGCCCTGGCCGCAGGTACTGTCAGCCAGGACCGGAAAGTTGTTGCCCTGACCGGGGACGGCGGTTTCTCCATGACCATGGCCGAGTTTATGACAGCCGTCAAATATAATATCCCGGTTACTGTGGTCGTTTTTAACAACGGCTGCCTGGCCACAGAGAAAAACAAGATGCTGGCGGGAGGTTTGAACCCGGCCGGAACCAGTCTTCATAATACTGACTTTGCCGCCTATGCGGTTAGCTGCGGGGGGGTTGGCATAAAGGTTTCAGCCGTCGCCGACCTGGAAACAGCCCTGAGGGAGGCAATGGACTGCGGTCGCCCGGCCCTGGTGGATGTAATCGTTGATTCTATACCGGTACCGGGAACTGTCCTGCCCGGTTAAAACAAATATAGGGGTGTCGCCATTGCCTTTAAATGATTTCTGGCAGGTCATTATATACTCAATAATTATTTTTGTGCTGCTGGTGATCCTGGCCAGACTCATTGGCAAAAAACTGCTTTCTCAAATGACTTTTTTTGATTTTGTCATAGGCATCACCATAGGGACCATTGGCGGTGCTTTTGTAACCACTGAGGTTAAAGGCTTTTATGTATTGCTTAGCCCTGTTGTATTAACACTGGCAGTTGTTTTAACCGGCTACATCTCCCTGAAAAGCGTTCCGGCCAGAAAACTTATAGAGGGTGAGCCCATGATAGTAATTCAGAATGGAAAAATATACGAGGAAAATATGAGAAAAATAAGGTATCACTTAGATGATTTACTCATGCAGCTGAGGGTTAAGGGAGTGTTTGATCTTTCCGAGGTGGAGTTCGCCATACTGGAGCCCCACGGCCAGCTCAGTGTACTTAAAAAAAGTCAGAACCTTCCCCTGACCCCCAAAGACCTGGGCCTGACCAGCCAATACAAGGGCATATCCTCGGAAATAATCAGGGATGGGAAAATAGTGGAGCAAAATCTCCGGCAGAACAGGCTTTCCCATGAGTGGCTCTACAATCAGCTCTCCTCTAAAAAGATTAATAAAATAGAAGATGTTTTTCTGGCTACCCTGGATACCTCCGGAAACCTTTATATTGATACCCGCAGAGACAACTTGAATTATGTTCAGGAAACAGAGGACGACGACTCGGTAATATAAATAGGCCGACCTTTCACAGGGCAGCCTATTAGAAACATGTTGATCTTAATTATTCTATCTTCTTATGGTGGCCTTTTGACCTATATCCCTGCGGCAGTGGGCGCCCTCAAAGCTTATGGCCTCCACTCCCCGATAGGCCAGGCTTATGGCCGACGGGATGTCCGCCCCCCTGGCGGTAACCCCCAATACTCTTCCCCCGTCTGTAACAATCTTTCCTTCCCTTTCAGCAGTGCCGGCATGAAAAACGGTTACTCCCTCCGGGACCCTGTCCAGCCCGGTTATTTCAATGCCTTTGCCGTAAGCCCCGGGGTAGCCTCCCGATGCCATGACCACACATACCGAGGCGCCCTCTTCCCACTCAATATTTATATCCTTAAGCCTTTTGTCAATAACAGCGTCCATTATATCCACCAGGTCAGTTTTAAGCATCATCAGCACCGGCTGAGCCTCCGGGTCTCCAAAGCGGGCATTATACTCAAGCACCTTGGGCCCCTCAGCGGTAACCATCAGCCCGGCATACAGCACCCCGCTGTAGGGCCTGCCCTCGGAGGCCATGGCCGCCACGGTGGGCTGCAGAATTTTCTCCAGTGCATATTTATACAGCTCAGGCGTGCACACCGGCGCCGGGGCATAGGCGCCCATCCCTCCGGTGTTGGGGCCCTTGTCCCCGTCGTACACCTGCTTGTGATCCTGGGCAGGCAGCATGGGCGCCACGGTAATCCCATCTGTAAAGGCCAGAATGCTTACTTCCTCACCTGTTAAAAGCTCCTCTACCACTACCTTGTCCCCGGCGCTGCCAAAGGCCCTGTCATCCATAATCTGAACAATGGCCTCTAGAGCCTCTTCAGTTGTCCCGGCCACTATAACTCCCTTGCCTGCGGCCAGCCCGTCGGCCTTTACAACGCAGGGAGAGGAAAGGCTTTTTATGTACTCTACGGCCTCCCGCCTATTTTCAAAAGACCTGTAGCCGGCGGTGGGTATACCGTATTTGGCCATTATGTCCTTGGAGAGCACCTTGCTTCCCTCTATGGCCGCAGCTGAGGCCCTGGGCCCAAAAACTCTAATCCCATGCGCCTCCAAGGCGTCCACCAGGCCCCGGGTTAGGGGGTCCTCCGGGCCTACCACAGCCAGGTCAATACCCTGGTTATAAGCAAAGGTTACCAGCCCGTCAATATCAGCGGCCTTTATCCCCACACACTCCGCAACCCCTGTTATTCCAGCGTTTCCCGGAGCGCAATATATCTTGGACACCCTGGGGCTCTGACTTATTTTCCAGCAGAGAGCGTGCTCACGCCCCCCTCCACCGACAACTAATACTTTCATCTGCCACAAACCTCCTAATTGGCTAATGCTGCATTTCATAAAGGTCGGGAGACTGCTCATAAGAATGGACTTCGGGTCGGGAGACGGGAGACGGGAGACGGGAGGTCCAGGCATTCCTAATAAGATTTTATAACGACCTCAGAGTTTGGCATACCAAACTCCCGTCTCCCGACAGTAAGTAATACCTCTGAGCAGTCTCCCGTCTCCTGACCTGATGTACTACCCTTAAGCCCTAATGTTTAAAATGCCTATACCCGGTCAAAACCATTATTATTCCGTGCTTTTCGGCAGCCTTCACCGACTCCTCGTCCCTCACCGATCCGCCTGGCTGAATAATGGCCTTTATACCTGCCTTTGCCGCCAGCTCCACTGTGTCGCCGAAGGGGAAGTAGGCGTCAGATCCAAGATAGGCCCCTTTTGCCCTGTCTCCTGCCTGGGTCATGGCAATACCGGCTGACCCCACACGGTTCATCTGCCCGGCCCCTACACCGATAAGCTGCCTGTTTTTGGTTATCACTATGGCGTTGGATTTGACATGCTTAACCACAGTCATGGAGAAGATAAGCTCTTCCAGGTCCTCCTGTCCGGGCTTTACCGAGGTTGCCACATCCAGGTGATCCCTGTCCAACAGCTTTCTGTCGGTTTCCTGCATCAGCAGGCCGCCGTTAACCTTTCTTAAATCCAGCCTGTCACCGGCCGGCCCCTCAAGGCTGCCTGTCTCCATTACCCGCAGCCCCGATTTGCCCCCTAAAATCTCCAGGGCATCTTTACTGTATCCGGGAGCGATAACTGCCTCCAGAAATATTTCGGCCATCAGCCTGGCCGCCTCTGCGGTAACCTCTCTATTACAGGCCACTATTCCGCCATAGGCTGAAACCGGGTCCCCTTCATAGGCCAACCTGTAAGCCTGGGCTATATCACCTGCGCAGGCCGCCCCACATGGGTTATTGTGCTTTATTACCACCGCCGCCGGGTCTGTAAACTCCCTCACCAGCTCCAGAGCTGCGTTCAGGTCCAGTATATTGTTATAGGACAGCTCCTTGCCGGCCAGTTGCCTGGCTGAGCTGACCGAAGCCCCGTCCGAGGCCGGGTCCCGGTAAAAGGCCGCCTGCTGGTGGGGATTCTCTCCATACCTGAGCACCTGGGCCAGCTCAAATGGCTTGCTCCACACAGCCGGGAAAAGGCTCTCTTCCTCTTTGGACTGTTTTTCCAGGTAGGCGGCTATGGCCGTGTCATAGGTGGCTGTATGGGCAAAGGCCTCCCTGGCCAGGGCCAGCCTGAAGGCATAGTCATCCTTACCGCTCTCCAAAGCCTTTAAAACATCTCCGTATCTGTCGGGGTTTACCACTACCAGCACGTAACTGTGGTTTTTGGCCGCCGCCCTGACCATGGCCGGACCGCCTATATCAATGTTTTCCACAGCGTCCTCCAGGGTAACACCGGGCTTTGCTATTGTTTCCCTGAAAGGGTAAAGGTTTACCGCCACCAGATCTATATAGCCAATACCCTGCTTTTCCAGCTGCCCGGCATGGTCCGGTGTTCTCCTGGCCAGTATTCCTCCGTGCACGGAAGGATGCAGTGTCTTCACCCTGCCGTCCAGTATTTCCGGAAAACCGGTAACACTGGTTATGTAGGTAACAGGCACTCCGGCCTCCTTGAGAGCTTTGGAGGTCCCCCCGGTGGATACTATTTCATAGCCCTTTTCCACCAGACCCCTTGCGAAATCCACCAACCCGGTCTTGTCTGACACGCTGATTAACGCCCTTTTGGCCATTTCATTTCACCCCATTTATATTACAGTTTTTACTGCCCACTTCCATCCAAAACATGCACTTTTTTCCCATCAATGCGCAATCGCCCCTCGGCAAACAGCTTAACTGCCTGGGGGTATATAATGTGCTCCTGCTCCAGTATCCGGGAGGACAGGTCCTCCTCACTGTCTCCGGACAGCACCGGCACTGCCGCCTGAATTATTATCGGCCCGGTATCCATTCCGCCGTCTACAAAATGAACTGTGCAGCCGCTTATCTTCACCCCGTACTCCAACGCCTGCCTCTGTCCGTGCAGCCCTTTAAAGGACGGCAGCAGCGCCGGGTGAATATTCATTATTCTATCCGGGAAGGAATCCAAAAGCACCCCTCCCACCAGCCTCATATAGCCGGCCAGGCACACCAGTTCCACCCCGTACTCCCTCATCTCCAGCACTATCCTGTGCTCGTACTCCTCTTTAGTCCCATAATAAGACGGGTGTATGTGCACTGCCGGAATACCGTGCTGCCTGGCCCTGTCCAGGGCATAGGCCTCAGCCCTGTCGCTTACCACCACGGTCACCTGGGCCGGCGCCTCCCCGATTGAGCAGGCGTCAATAATGGCCTGCAGGTTGGAGCCCCGGCCCGAAGCCAGCACTCCAACTCTGAGTTTTCTCACCGGCTATTCACCTCCAGCCTACCTGTATATTACACACTTTTTAGATGATTCAACAATTTCACCAATAATATAGGCCTCCTCGCCCCGATCCCGGAGGTCCTTTTGTATACTTGCCGCCTCTCCGGCGCCGGCCACCAGCACCAGACCTATGCCCATATTAAAGGTTTTAAGCATTTCTTCCTCATCCACACTGCCTATTTTCTGAATGAGGCTGAATACCGGCGGGATCTGCCAGGTTTTTCTGTCCAGGGCCGCAGCCACGCCGGACGGCAGTATGCGGGGAATATTTTCAGTAAGCCCTCCCCCTGTGATGTGGGCCATGCCCTTTATGGAAAAGCTGGACAGCAGGGGAAGCACAGCTTTTACATAAATCCTGGTGGGCTCAATAAGCTCCTCACCCACAGTTCTCCCCAGCTCATCAATATAGCTGTCCACACCATACCCGGCCACCTCAAAGACAGTCTTTCTGGCCAGTGAATAACCGTTGCTGTGCAGCCCCGAGGAGGGAATGCCGATTATAGCATCCCCGGCCTTTATTTCCGATCCGTCCACAATGCGGCTCTTCTCAACAATCCCCACCACAAAACCGGCTATATCGTACTCATCTTCACCATAAAAGCCCGGCATTTCCGCGGTTTCCCCGCCAATCAGGGCGCATCCCGCCCTTTTGCAGCCCTCGGCCACCCCTGATACTATGGCCGCCACTTTTTCAGGCACCAGCTTTCCCACTGCCAGATAGTCAAGGAAGAACAGGGGCTCAGCCCCTTGCACCAGCACATCATTGGCGCACATGGCCACCGCGTCAATACCTATGGTGTCATGCCTGTCCACCATCATGGCCACCCTCAGCTTGGTGCCCACTCCGTCTGTCCCCGAAACCAGCACCGGCTCCCGGTAGCGTGACGGGTCCAGGGCGAAAAGCCCTCCGAAGCCCCCTATGTCTGCCATAACCCCGGGGCGGAAGGTGCTTCTCACCGACTCCTTCATAAGCTCAACAGCCCTGCCGCCGGCCTCAATATCTACACCGGACGAAGCATAGGTAAGCTTTTCATTTTTTTTCAAAGCCATATACTCTTTACCACCTGTCATTCCAGTGAAAATTTACCGGCTTCCTTCGGCTTAAATACCTCAACAGGGTATTTGCCGTCAAAACACGCGGTGCAAAAGTTTTCCCGGTATTTCCCGAAAATATTCAGCAGTCCGTCAATGCTCAGATAGTGCAGCCCATCCACCCCAATCAGAGATTTTATCTCGTTGACCGATTTGTGAGCCGCCACCAGCTCACCTTCGTTGGAGGTGTCTATGCCATAATAGCAGGACTTTATTACAGGAGGCGAGCTGAGGCACAGGTATACCTCTTTTACTCCCGAGTCCCTGAGCATCTTAACAATTTTTTTGCTGGTGGTGCCCCTCACCAGGGAGTCATCCACCATCAGCACCCTTTTCCCTTCCAGCATGTACCTCATGGGATTCAGCTTGAGCCTCACTCCCATATCCCTCATATCCTGGTTTGGCTGGATGAAGGTCCTGCCAATATACCTGTTTTTCATAAGTCCCTCTTCAAAGGGTTTTCCCGACTCTTCGGCATAGCCCCTGGCAGAAGTGGTGCCGGAGTCAGGAACCGGTATCACCAGGTCTACATCCACCGGAAACTCCCTGGCCAATTGCCTGCCCATTTCCCTTCTGACCTGGCTGACATGAAAGCCGTCCATTTCACTGTCGGGCCTGGCAAAATATATATACTCAAATATACAGTGTGCCTTTTTGCGCTGGGAAAGGGCACTCATGGACCTAATTCCCTGATCGTCAATGATTACTATTTCCCCCGGCTTTATATCCCTTACTTTTTTTGCTCCCACAGTATCCAGGGCGCAGGACTCAGACGCCACCACGTAGGCGTCACCCAGTTTGCCCAGGCAGAGAGGACGGAAGCCGTAGGGGTCCCTTACCGCAATAAGGCTGTCTTCAGTTATTATTAAAAGTGAGTACGCCCCCTTGACATCAATCATACACTTGGCCAGGGCCTCTTCCAGGGCGTTCTGGCTGTACCTGGCGATAAGATTTACAATTACCTCGCTGTCGGTGGTGGACTGAAACACAGATCCGGTGGAGGTAAGCTGATTCCTTAAATCCCATATATTTGTTATATTCCCATTATGGGCCAGGCCCAGTGTTCCCCGGGCGTATCTGAATACCAGGGGCTGAGCGTTGATAGGCTGGCTGGAGCCGGTGGTGGAGTATCGGACGTGCCCCACAGCAATGTGCCCGGTCATTTTTTCAAGTGTTCCCTGCCCGAACACCTCCGGGACCAGTCCCATATCCTTGTGCAGCATCACTTTGCCACCATCAGAAACGGCTATTCCTGCGCTTTCCTGGCCCCTGTGCTGCAGGGCATAGAGTCCGTAGTAAGTTATTCTGGCCACATCCAGATTTTTTCCATATACTCCGAAAATACCGCACTCTTCCCTCGGCTTGTCGATATCCGATAGCATGCCCATCCCCCCATAACGAACAATTTTTACCTGAAGTATTGGCTAGGCCCCTGCCCCGTTTAACCTGAAGTAATCTTCCAGGGTGCTATTTTCCTCATAATACTGTATTTCATTCAGGGCTATGGACTTAATTTTTTCGTTGGTGTCCGGGGCGCTGGACTGCCCGTATATATAAGAGACCAGGGCATTGAATTTGTCTTCCTGCAGGGAAATAAACCTTCCGTCAACAACCGGCGTTACAGGGTAGTATCCCTTTTCCTGTCCTTCCTTCAGATGAACAAGGAAGGACTGCCCCGATACCGCCGCCTCCTTCTTGGCCTCCCTGGTGGCTTCAAACCATTTGGGGTGCATTATTTTATAATAGTCCCGCATGGACTGCTTATTGATGCTGACATAGTAAGACCTGTCCCGGTGAACCACCTCAGTGGTCACCCTGATGGAGTCTGTATCTATAGTATCCACAAAAACCAGCCTGTCTCCATCCCTGGCTATCTCCCACTTAAGGTCCCACAAAAAGAGGCCCAGCCTGCCAAAGTACCGGTGCACCAGCACTGATCCCAGAATGCTCATCCTTATAACGTCTAAGAGCGTCTCTCCTCCACCCCCACAGATATACAGGGCCTCCTGGAGACTTAAGTTTCTGTCCTCGGGCTCGTACTTGGTGGTGAAGTCCACTGTGGGAACTGAAAAGGGCGACCAGGGAACCATTTCTTCTTTAAGCCCCAGTTCCGCAAGATAGCCTTTGCGGCTCTTTTCATCCATGCCCGAATATTTCCTGTACACCGAAGACCCGGGCACCACCCCGAAGCGAACAATGTTTTCCAGGGGCACAACATACCTGTCGGCACTGCTGTATTGGCTGTAATCCCACAGGTTATTGGCAAAATGCCTCAATCTCCGGGGCTTCATTACCTTATACTTCTTAACCATCACAAAGGGACTGGGAGCTGATGGAAAAGAATTCCCCAGCACCTCACCTGTTTGTCCGTCGATCATGCCGGCGTGGTGGGTGTCTGCGCCGCTTTCGGCATAGCGATCCAGCAGCCTCCCCTGTAGAAAATTAAGAAACTCCTCATTTCCCGCGAACATTCCCGGCAGATCTTTTTTTATCCCGGCCCACTCCTCCTTGGATCCCAGCAGTGTATATATGCTGTGCCGGATGGCAGTTCTGCTGGTATCACTGCCTGGAATGGAAAATATAGTGCCCACATCAAAAACAGATCCCCCGGAGGTAGTCCTGCAGACCATGTATTCAGGATACTCGCTGCAGTTATAAAGCTGCTGGACCGACCCGTTATAAACCGGCTCTTCATTTTCATATCTGGAAAGGTCTATTTTGCTGCTAAACAAAGTATTTCACCTCAGATCAAAATATCGGAATTGGGAATTGGGGGAGCACAAAAGCCACCCCGATCGGGGACATTCCTTGGTTTTCAGCGCCAGACCATTAAAGTTAGGTATGTCCATCCAGATCGGGGACATTCCTGTCCACAAAGTAATGCCTCATCTTCAGCAGGTGTGTCCCCATTCATTGTTACAGCCCGAACCGGCTGAATATCTCATCCACTCTGCCCAAATGGTAGCTGTAGTCAAACAGTCCTTCCAATTCTTCCCCGCCCAACAGTGACATCACTTCAGAGTCTTCCCTGAGGAGAACTTTAAAGCTCTTTCGGCTCTTCCATGACTCCATGGCGTTTCTCTGCACCAGCTCATAGGCCCTTTCTCTGGTAATACCCTTATTGACCAGGGCCAGCAGAACCCTCTGTGAAAAAAGCAGGCCCCCGGTGAGCTCCAGGTTCTTTTGCATATTCTCAGGATATATAAGAAGGTTTTTCATCATGGCTGTAAACTTGTAAAGCATGTAGTCAAGCGCAGTGGTGCTGTCAGGAATAATCACCCTCTCCACCGATGAGTGGGAAATATCCCTTTCATTCCACAGGGCCACATTTTCCATGGCTACCAGTGCATTACCCCTTAACAGCCGTGCCATTCCGGTTATCCTTTCGGCGGTTATGGGGTTGCGCTTGTGAGGCATGGCGGAAGATCCCTTCTGCCCTTTGGCGAAAAACTCCTCGACCTCCAGTATTTCAGTTCTCTGAAGGCTGCGTATTTCGGTGGTGAACTTTTCCAGAGAGCTGCCCACTATGGCCAGGGTTGTAAGAAATTCGGCATGGCGGTCCCGCTGCACCACCTGGGTGGAGATGCTGGCCGGGGCCAGTCCCATTCTTTTACACACATGTGCCTCCACCGCAGGGTTGATGTTGGCGTAAGTCCCCACTGCCCCGGAAATCTTTCCGACACTCACCGACTGCAGTGCCCTTTCCATTCTGTCGATGTTTCTTTCAGTTTCTGAAGCCCATAAAAGCATCTTCAGCCCGAAGGTAATGGGCTCGGCATGCACCCCGTGGGTCCTTCCCATCATTATGGTATTCCTGTGCTGAGCAGCTTTTTCCAGCAGAACAGGCTTAAGCTCCTTAAGCTTTGACAAAACCAGCTCCCCGGCCTCTTTCATTTGGGCCGCCAGGGCGGTATCCAGCACGTCGGACGAAGTAAGGCCCATGTGTATATATTTGGAGTCCTCCCCCACATACTCTGCCACACATGTTAAAAAGGCAATCACATCGTGGTTGGTTACCGCCTCAATCTCGTCAACCCTCTCCACGGTGAAATTAGCCTTTTCCTTTATTATCTGCAAAGCGCCGGATGGCACCAGGCCCAGGTCGGTCATAGCCTCGCAGGCATAAATCTCCACATCCAGCCACTTACGGTATTTATTTTCCTGGGACCATATTTTCTTCATTTCAGGCAGGGTATAGCGCTCAATCATCTGCAGGCCTCCAATTCTTTTAAAAATACTTATGAGCTAAGATACTTTTCAGCTCCCATTGTCCTCAGCCGGGCATCCTTTTCCTCCACCCCGGCAGCAAGTGATTCCTTGTATTTTTCTATCCTGCCTCTCATGTCAGGATCACCTGCCCCTATTATCTGAGCAGCCAGTATACCGGCATTTTTGGCTCCGTTTATAGCTACCGTGGCCACGGGTATGCCGGCCGGCATCTGCACAATGGCATAAAGAGCGTCAACTCCGCTCAGAGCCCCGGACTTTATGGGCACTCCGATAACCGGAAGAACAGTAAGGGAGGCAATCACCCCGGGCAGGTGGGCAGCCCCTCCGGCTCCGGCAATAATAGCTTTAAGCCCCCTACCTGCTGCATCCCTGGCATATCCGGCAGTCTTTTCCGGCGCCCGGTGGGCTGATGAAATGACCATTTCGTATGCAATTCCCAGTTCTTCCAGCATATCAGCCGCATCTTTCATCACCGGCAGATCGGAGTCACTCCCCATAACTATTCCAACCAGTGGATCACCCATGTATAAATCCTCCTATTAAACCCTTTTTTTCAGGATAGTTACCCACGCCTCAAAGCGGCACCATCAGAGAATGAAAATATAAGAAAAATCCAAACCATTCTACACTGAAAATCACCCGGGTCTTTATTGGCCCCAGAGATCACATAGAATTTACTCCTTGGAAATTCTGTATTCTGAATTCCGACCGCAAAGGAATATCAGTATTAGCCATTTTTATTATTATCTTTAAAAACCTGTTAATTCAGCCCTTTAAAATTAAAAAAGCCCGGAAAACAGGTTTACTCAGTAATAGAGAAACCCTGCCGCCTGGGCTTTTACCCCTGTCGGTGTAACTCCTGATGAAGACACGCCTGATTAAGGAATGGGGACACACCTCTCTTTAGGGTATTACTCCTCAGTCAGAGGAATGTCCCCGATCGGTATTATAGTGACACTCTTTTTAAGGTATCACTCGATGAGTCCCTGATCATTATATTAAAAAGTGGCGGGCCTTTTCAGGTGTCTGTGCCGCTCGGACCATGCCGCCCGCTATTAGAGCGGACGCGGAACCCTAAGGCACACTTTCTCGAATCAATTGTATCATAACAATAGAGGCATTGGGTGTCAATATTAATTGAATAAAAATCACTGTTTTATCAGTGGCTTTTATGTGTAATACACCTTCGGGACAGCTACCCGTACCTTTTTTCCCTGGTCTTAAGAATCAATCCGCTAAAACCCCTCTGCATCGGTCCAGGTGGACCAGTAAAAGTGGACAGTACGCCCGGTTATAGACCGATACTTTACGGGAAAGGCTAATTTCAAGGAGGTGAGCAGCTTTGACCAGGGAAAAGGATATGGGTCTGGCTAATGATGTGGTCATAGTTGAGGCGGACATGGATCTTCTTAATAAAGAGGCCAATGAAGAGGCCGCGCAGGACTATTTAAGGATTATGCTATAAAAAAAGACTACGGAACAAGGAGCGCGCTGAAGCAATGGAGGGATAATATGTCGAAGGACAAGCAGAACTCTGAAAAAGAGCTTAAGGGAAACAGGAAAGAGGATCTGGATAGAATACGCGGTATGAGACGTATTTACAATCCTGAGAGCGGACCTTCAAACAAGTGAATTAAAAAGCCCGGATTCCAGTGTGGAATCCGGGCTTTTTCTTATCGTTCTACTCCCACTCTATAGTGGAGGGGGGCTTACTGGTTATATCGTAAACCACACGGTTTACCCCTTTGACCTCATTGACTATCCTGTTTGATATCTTCTCCAGCACCTCGTGGGGTATCCGGGCCCAGTCGGCGGTCATACCGTCATTGCTGAGCACCGCTCTTATGGCAATGGTGTACCAGTAGGTTCTCTCATCTCCCATAACTCCCACACTCTTAAGGCCCGGCAGCACTGCAAAGTACTGCCATATTTCTCTGCCCAGACCAGCCCGCTCTATTTCTCCTGTTACTATATGGTCGGCCTCCCTTAATATGGCCAGCTTTTCATCTGTGATCTCCCCAATAATACGCACAGCCAGGCCTGGGCCCGGGAAGGGCTGTCTCCAGACCACCTCTTCGGGCATACCCAGTTCCTCTCCCAGTATTCTGACCTCATCCTTAAAAAGCCAGCGCAGGGGCTCTACCAGTGAAAACTTCATTTTTTCAGGGAGCCCGCCCACGTTATGATGGGACTTTATTACTGCAGCAGTCTGAGTGCCGCTCTCCACCACATCGGGATACAGGGTGCCCTGCACCAGGAAATCTATCTCCCCAAGCTTGGCGGCCTCTTCCTCAAATACCCTGATAAATTCCTCACCGATAATTTTTCTCTTTCTTTCCGGGTCGGTGATCCCCGCCAGTTTGCCCAGAAACCTCCTGGAGGCGTCAACGTAAATCAATCG
Source organism: Peptococcaceae bacterium BICA1-7 (assembly GCA_000802095.1). GTDB lineage: Bacteria > Bacillota > Desulfotomaculia > Desulfotomaculales > Desulfocucumaceae > BRHc4a. The sequence goes on from JUEB01000026.1 coordinate 388,138, forward strand.
GATATTGAAGCCCTCCCTGAATGTTTCCACCACCTTCTCTGCCTCTCCCTTTCTCAGCAGGCCGTGATTTACAAACACGCAGGTCAGCCTTTCACCCACCGCACGGTTCACCAGTACCGCCGCCACCGACGAGTCCACACCCCCGCTCAGCGCGCACAGCACCCTGCCGTCCCCCACCCGGGACTTTATTTCTGCCACCGAGTGTTCGATAAAGGACTCCATGTTCCAGGCGCCGGAACAGCCACAAATATTGTACAGAAACTGTTTCAGAATATCCTGCCCCCTGGGGGTGTGCGCTACTTCGGGGTGAAACTGCACTGCGTACAGCTTCCTGCTGTAATCAGCCATGGCCGCCACCGGTGAGAGCTCAGTGCTGGCAGTTACAGAAAAGCCCGGAGGAGGTGAGTCAACCCTGTCCCCGTGGCTCATCCAGCACTGCTCGACCTTTTCCAAACAGCACAGCAGGTCGTCCGGCGAGGAAACCTGAAGCGAAATCCTTCCGTATTCCCGCAGATCTGCCCTGGCCACCACTCCACCCATCTGCTGGGTCATAAGATGCATGCCGTAGCAAATACCCATAACCGGTATTCCCAGTTCGTAGATGCCAGGGTCACAGGCCGGCGCCCCTTCCTGATATACACTGGAGGGTCCTCCGGAAAAAATTATCCCCCGTGGGTTTTTTTCTTTAATCTGGCCGAGGGAAGTGGTATAGGGCAGCATTTCGCAAAAAACCTTTAGCTCACGTATTCTTCTGGCTATCAACTGGCTGTACTGCCCGCCGAAATCCAGCACAATAACCATTTCCTGTCCTATTCCCTGCACTTTATATACCTCCGTCAACCTTTTGTATATACTTCAGGCTTAAGTACACATATTTCTCTTAAGTTCCTGTAGTTCTCCGCATAATCCAGCCCGTAGCCCACCACGAACTTATCAGGAATGGTAAACCCGTTATAGTCCGGGACAACTTTAACCTTTCTTCTGGAAGGTTTGTCCAGAAGTGTGCAGGTTTTGAGGGTGGCCGGCTTTCTGGTGGTAAGGTTATCCAGCATGTACTTCAGTGTAAGACCTGTATCCACAATATCCTCAACCACTATAACGTGCCTGTTCTCTATGCTCTGGTCAAGATCCTTTAATATTTTAACCACTCCTGAGGACCTGCTGGCCTTCCCATAGCTTGAAACCGCCATAAAATCAATGTTTACCGGCACTTCTATGTGCCTGATCAAATCTGAAAGAAAAATAACCGCCCCTTTGATTATCCCTACCATGAGAACCTTTTCTCCACGGTAGTCCTCTGTTATTCTGGCAGCCAGCTCTTTTACCTTACCGGCTATTTCCTCTTCAGAAATAAGTACTTCCTGAATGTCCGGATGCATGCCTGTACACCTCCGCTTTACATGTCAATCTTAGGCTGTATTTTCCTACCTATATAACATATAAGAAAAAATACTTTTAGACAAGGAAAAAGAAAAAAAAACCGCCCGGCGGTTCCGTTTAAAGGAATAGGGACAAACCTCTCCAGTGTAATTTCCTGGTGGGAGTCAGAGGAATGTCACCAATGCTGCTTTTCGGCTTGAAATTCTGATTTCTGAATTCTCTATTCTGGATTCCGACCGAAGGCGCTCACAGTATTAGTTTTTTTTAATTTATTTCCGTCTTAATCTCCAGGTCACTTTCCAGGGGAGGAACAATTTCTATTTTTTCATTAAATCCCCAAAAACGCATATCCACCACCAGTCCTTCGGCTCCTCCGGGCAAGTATGCCTGCATAACTCCGCGCATTATATATTTTAGTTTTGGGTCCACCCATACTCTAAATTTGTAATCAGTGTATTTCTGGTCCAAAAGTGGATTGGCCACATTGGGGCTTAACTCCAAAATATCTGTATTTATACCGTTAATCTTTTCCGATCCAGTTCTTTTTATAATGGGAACATCCTTAAAATTATAAAGTCCCAGCGGGTTGAATTCCGTTAAGAAAAGCTCTGACTGGGTTACTGAGTTCCCCTTTAAGGTGAACCACCTATTCGACCATGGGTCCTTCATATAAGTTGTGTCATCAATCTGTATGAACTCCATGCTTGATTTTTGCATGGCGCCTTTTATGTGCACCTTGTTGGGCTTTACTCTGGCTCCCTCCACCATAGATATTGTGTCCCTGCCGGCCTGTTTAACCTCAACACTGAAATGATAGCCGGAGCATCCTATGGTATTGGCCAGAGACCTGTCAAAAAGCTCTCTTTCAGATAGCCCGCCGCCTATTAATGAAGCCGCAGCCCACAATAATATAATAATTGCAAATGCAGCTCCGGCAACCGGCAGTAAGAGCTTTCTGTTTAATACATACCAGCGCGGCCACATCAATTGGGAGCTCACCTCCTTTAATTGTCTTTTACCAAATGTATACTTTAGGGGGATATTAATTATGCCATGGTATAATATGTAAAGCCAGGGACTGAAAGACAGCCTACCCGGGACTTGCGAAATGAACGCCGGGCGGTTAAAATTTATTAGATGCGTCTTTCCCTTATTTTTGTAGAAAAAACACCATCCGGAGGACCACTATGAATATCAAGGACATGCAGGTTGAAGTTGATGCCTGGATAACACAGTTTGAGGAAGGATATTGGAGCCCCATGAGTATGCTGGCCCGCCTTGCAGAGGAGGTCGGCGAGCTGGCCCGGGAAGTAAACCACCAGTTTGGTGAAAAAACAAAGAAGCCCGACGAGCCTATGGGAGACCTGGCCCTGGAGCTGGCTGATATCCTTTTTATTGTTATCTGCTATGCAAATTTACTGAACATAGACCTGGAAGACGCCTTTAAAAGGGTAATGGCCAAATATCGGCACCGCGACAGCGACCGGTGGACCAAAAAGCTTGCGGGTAATACTTCCGGTCAGGGAGACGACTTATAGGCATTACCTTCTGTCAGGAGACTGCTCACAGGCATTACTTACTGTCGGGAGACAGGAGACAGAATTTTTGTATGCCAGACCTTTGTGGTCGGTTTAAAAGCTTAAAGCCTATCAGGAATACCTGGACCTCCTGTCTCCTGTCTCCAGACCTGTAAGGAATGCAGTATTAGCCGTCTTCCGACCTTTAAAAAATTCAGCATCAGCTGTCTCCCGACCGGTAAGAAATGCAGAATTAGAAATCAAGGAGGCCTTTATTATGTCAACAATAGTACCCATTAAAGGAATACGGTACAACCCTGAGAAGGTGTCCGATCTGTCCGACGTGGTGACACCGCCCTATGACGTTATCGATGCCGCCGCCCAGCAGCGGTATTATGATAAACATCCCTATAATATTATAAGACTGGAGTATGGAAAAACTTACAGTGAGGATGACGATGTCAATAACCGTTACAGCAGGGCTTCCGCCGATTATAAAACCTGGCTTGAAAATAAAGTGCTGCAGCCCGACAGCAAGCCTGCCCTTTACCTGTACGAGCAGGAATATACAGTGGACGGCTCCAGAAAGGTACGGTCAGGCTATATTTGCGGTATAAAGATAGAGCCCTATGAAAAAGGAGTGGTTCTTCCCCACGAGGAGACACTGCCCAAGCACAAGGCCGACCGCCTGTCTCTGATGAAGGCCTGCCGTGCCAATTTCAGCCCAATTTTCAGCCTTTATTCTGACCCGGAACACTTAGTTACCCATTCTCTGAAAAAAGCGGCAGCCGGGCTCCCCAAATCTGCCTTTACTGATGAAAATGGAGACAGTCACCGCCTCTGGGCAATAACAGACCCAGTAACCATAGAACAGGTACAGGGCCTGATGGCCGACAAGCGCATTTTTATTGCCGACGGGCACCACCGTTATGAAACGGCTATGAACTACAAGCTGGAGCGTGAAAAGGAAGGCCCCGGAAGCCAAAAAGATGATCCCTCTTACAATTATGTTATGATGACACTGGTCAACCTTTACGACCCTGGCCTGGTGGTTCTGCCCACCCACCGTCTGGTTAAAAATGTTGACCCCATAATAATAAACGGTCTTATGGAAAATATGGGCCATAATTTTCTACTGGAAGAATTTGAGCCGGAGAAGGAGATTAAAAGTATTAAAAAATTTCTTTCCGACTTATATGATAAAGGCAGGGAGCTATCCGGGAAAAGCCTCCACAGGCACATATTTGGAGTCTATATCAATAAAAAACTTTTCTTTGCCTCCCTTAGAAAAGAGGAGGACCTTCCGTCACTCATGCGCCCGGACAAGTCGCCGGAGTGGAGGGGACTGGACGTATCGGTACTGCACAGCCTGATCATGGAAAAATATCTTGGAATTGATAAGAATCTTCTGGCCAGGGGTGAACATATTACATATACCAGGGAAGAAGAGGGGGCACTGGAGGCGGTGGACCGTGGAGAATACCAGATAGCTTTTTTCCTGAACCCCACACTGGTGGAAGAAGTTACCAGCGTGGCGGCCAACGGCGAGAAAATGCCCCAGAAAAGCACCTTTTTTTATCCAAAGCTGATTACCGGACTGGTAATCAAGGACCTGACCTGAAAAGGGTTGGTCTGCGGATAAAAAGAAAGGGGTTGTGTCAAAAAAATTAGTTTTTGACACAACCCCTTTTTATATTACTATTTTTACTCTCTAAGCTGTTTTAGTCTTTCTTCGGGACTGATTATACTTATTACCCTTACTCCAAAATTCTCATTGACAACCACAACTTCACCCCTGGCTACCAGTGTGCCGTTGACCAGCACCTCCACAGGCTCATCCACCAGTGAGGTCAGCTCTACAATAGCTCCCGGAGTGAGGTTAAGTACCTCTTTAATAGGCTTTTTGGTACGTCCCAGTATAACGCTTATTTTTAGCGGGACTTCCAGCAGCAGTTCCATCTTGCGCTGTTCAGCCTGGGACAGCCCGGGGAAGGAAAGTGTCTGGGCCGGCACAGCCTGACTTGGCGCCGGACTATAGCCGCTCCTTTGGATAGCCGCCGCCGGCTCCTGTATTGGAGTTTGGAGCAGCTCTCCGGCGCCGGGCGGCTCAATCTCGGGCCAAACCTCTTCTGATGGCCATATTTCACTGGATTCTTCTTCCTCAACCTCTACAAAACTGGGCTGCTCTTCTGAATCCTCGCCCTCTAGCGGCGTGCCCATAAGATTATGCCATAACAGTGCGGCCTCCCTTTTAGCGGTGCTTATACTTAAAACCTGCATGATTTCTGTATCAACCAGGTCACCTATTTTCAGCGCAAAGGAAACTACCACCACTTTGTCCCCTATGGGTAGAGTGAATTTGGATCTGTCCTCATTATTTAAGACAGTGGTAATGGGTGGTGAAATGTTAACAGGCCGCCCGAACAGGGTGGCAAGAGAGGTTGATGCGGTGCCTATCATCTGGTTCATGGCCTCGGAAGCAGCACTTATTTCTATTTCGCTTATTTCATCGGTCTCAACCTGCCCTTCTCCGCCCATCATCAGGTTGGACATGACCATCGCGTCTTTTAGTCTTATAACCAGTATGTTAAAACCGACCAGACCTGATTTAAATTCCACCTGGATTACTATGTACGGGACCTGAAAGCTCTCATACAAGGTTTCCTGTGAAATTATGTTTACCTTTGGACTGGTAATGCTAACCTTCTGGCGAAGCAGTTCCGACAGGGTAGTTGAGGCCGATCCCATGGAGATATTGCCTATCTCACCAAGGGCATCCATCTCACTTTGGTCAAGCACATCCGAATCTGCCGATAAATCAGTATTTTCATCCTGTGCCAGCTCTGTCACGGTCTGCTCTACTGGTATTGAGCCGGGCTCATCGGCTGTCTCCGCCGGGCCGCCTCCCACCGAGGCATTGAGCACAGCATCAATTTCTTCCTGGCTAAGCATTTTGTTTTCAACCACTATCTCTGTCCCCCTCAATTAGGGCCACTACCTGAACGGCCAGATTTTTATTTAGTCTGCCGGCCTGTACTCCGAATTTTAGCTGGTCTTCCACATATAATTCAAGGTCCTGCTCAACAGTCCTGGAAAGAGTTAAAACATCATCCACCTCAAGTTGGAGGAAGTCTCTTACAGTGACATTAGTCTCACCCAATACAACTTCCACACCAACGGCGGAATACCCCATCCAGTGTTTTATCCACATTATATCCTCGTCTTTGGATCCACCCATATGCCTTACAAACTGCTGTCGCACCGAAAGCTTGGAAACCACAGGCTCCAGTACTATGTAGGGTATACATAAATTCATAAGTCCTCTGGGCTCCTCATCAATAGCCACAGAAAAGGTTATCAGCGCCACCACCTCGTTGGGTGAATAGAGCTGCTGCATCCTGGGGTTTGTTTCTATGGATTCAATCAATGGGTCAATTTCATATAAATCATGCCAGGCAGCCGCTAAATGCTCAGACAGCACTCTCTCAAAGAGCTTTCTTACCACGGTAATCTCAATGTCAGTAAGCTCCCTGGTCTTGTCGGTGGCGGTTCCAGGACCACCAAACATAAGGTCTATCATAGGGAAGATAACCTGACTGTTGGTCTCCATGATGGCAGCCCCCTCCAAAGGCCGGCACTGAAAAATGGTAAGCACCGTTGGACTGGGTATAGACCGCATGAATTCCTCATAAATCATCTGACCAACTGAAGCAATCTCAACATTTATAGCTGACCTCAAATAACCTGAAAAAAAGCTTGATAACAGTCTGGCAAAATTCTGGTGCAGCATTTCCAGACTTCGCAGGTGTTCCTTGGAAAATTTGTTTGGCCGCCTGAAATCATAGGGCTTACTTACTGTTGGAGCAGCTGTATGCTTAATTTCCTCCACATCCAGCTTGCCTGTGGTGAGCGCCTCAAGAAGCGAGTCAATTTCATTCTGCGATAATATTTCCTGCACCATATCTTACTTCTCCTTGATCATTCAGTGCTTTTAATATATTACTTGCCCCTTGACAGTACCCTCTCTATAGCCTGCAGCAGCCTGTCCTGCTGAAAGGGCTTGACGATGAAGTCTTTTGCTCCCGCCTGAATGGCATCCATGACCATAGACTGCTGCCCCATGGCACTGCACATAATTATGCTGGCATTGGGATCAAACTCCCTGATGGCCTTAACTGCCTCAATACCTTCCATTTCAGGCATTGTTATATCCATGGTGACCAGATCCGGCTTACTCTCCCTATACATGTCCACTGCAATTTTACCGTTTTCGGCCTCACCAACCACCTCAAAACCGTTTTTTAGCAAAATGTTTTTGATCATCATGCGCATAAATGCTGCGTCATCCACAATCATTATACTTTTGGCCACACTATTCCCTCCTAGACTTAATACTATATATTGTCAATTAAAAACCCAGGGCGTTAAAAAGCTTTGCAATGGATCCGGGTTCGGTAAGCATAAAAAAGTGTCCCTTAATATTGGCTTCCGCCTGCTCCTGAAAAAGGCTGGTTTCAATTACGAGTACCTGTTCCTCCACCCTTCCGCTGGCCACCATCAGTGATGTAAGTATGGCCCCCAGCATATCATAGGCGAACAGCGGCACAGCAGATCTCATTTCCAGTGAAGTAAGGCTGTATAGGGCTCCCACAAATGCTCCTGACAAAACATTGCCCACTTCCATTACCGCCGACTGTCCTATTTCATCCAGTTCACTAGTAGTTCCCAGCTCCAAGCCCATAAGCATGTCTACGAGTCTGAGTGTACTCTCAGAATTAAAAAGGAATAGTACAAGTCCAGGAACCTCACCTGACATTCTTACACTGACACAAGAAACAAGTTCTTCCGGGCCGCCCACCCTGGAAATGGTTTCTTCAAAGGGCATAAAGGTGGCCACCGGCACATTCATGTTTATACGCCTGTTAACCAGCTGTGCAAGCGAAGTAAGGGCATTTCCCATGCCAATGTTACTTATCTCCCGCAGAGCGTCCATATGGGTCGCGGACAACTCCGGGTATTTATTCATTGCCATCACCCTTTCCTATTTTTTCTTTCTGTAGAAACAGGGAAATACTTTTTCCATACCAAGCTCATTATAATTGAATATCATTTCACTCCCGCCAATAAAGAGATAGCCTCCCGGATTAAGGGACTGGGAAAACCCTTTGTTTATTTTATCCTGTGCATCCCGGGTAAAATAAATAGTTACGTTCCGGCAAACTATAAGGTCATAGCCGGTTCCGTAATTATCAGCCAAAAGATCATGTCTTTTGAATGAAACCTTCTTTTTTATACTTTCATTAATCAGATAACTGGCGCCCTGTACGTTAAAATACTTACCCAGCCTTTCCTTTGATACATTTCTCACGGCGTCCTGCCCATACTTCCCAACCAGGGCTGTATCCAGTATTGTTTTGTCTATGTCAGTGGCATCAAGACGGTGTGCCCTGCCCGGACTCATTTCATCCAGAATTATGGCTAAAGAATAAGGCTCTGCCCCTATTGAACAGGCTGCGCTCCAAACCTTGATTGTCCCCTTTTGCGACAGTATTTCCGGCAATATTTTTTTTTCCAGATCCAGCCACCTGTGAGGATCCCTGAAGAATTCGGTAACATTTATAGTAAGGTGGTCAAGAAATGTCTGGTAGGCCATCCTGTCGTTGGTAAGATTCTGAAAAAGCTCCTGGTAGCTATTAATTTTTTGTCTGACCAGAAGTCCATCCAGCCTTCTTTTCAGCTGTGTCTCTTTGTAGCTGTTCAAATCAAGCCTGAAGCTAACCAGCATTTTGCGTTTAAACTCATCAAAATCCATTTCTAAATCACCTGCAGTTTATTGCCGAGAGTTCTTATTGTAACCTGTCCTGTCTGTGTATCCAAAATCATGGTTCTGCCACGGTTGCCGCCGACTTCTTCCACCAAAATCCGTATACCCATTTTTTTAAGCATGTCTCTTGATTTATCAGCATTCCGGTGTCCTATATTAAGAGTCATTTTATCATCAAGGCCTGAAAACATCTGTGCCCCACCAACCAATTTTGCCTGCAGCCTGTTTATACTGGCCCCCTTCGACTGCATTTCCTTTACTATCAGTGGTATACCCAGATCAGCAAACTTTGCCGGCTTGTTAACATTGTTAAACTGAGTGCTGTCAGGGAGCATAACATGCAGCAGCCCTCCCAATTTTGTGACCGGGTCGTACAGGCTCACCCCAACACAGGATCCCAGCCCCAGAGTGATAAGCTTAACAGGCTCTCTGGCAATTTTATAATCAGCTATACCCACCTGTATTTCTGCAATATCTTTTACCGCCAGTTCCATCATCTGCCCCCTTAAATGCTACTTGCGGAGGTTATTGACCATACCCCACATTTCATCCGACGTACTCAACGCCCGGGCGTTTAGCTGGTAAATTCTCTGGGATTCCAATAAATCCGTCATTTCCACAGCCAAATCCACATTGGAAGACTCCAGTGCCCCCTGTATCACCACACCAAACCCTTCCCTTCCCGGTGTGCCCTCTTCCTCAGGCCCCTCAGCACCGGTGGAGGCATAAAGATTATTTCCCAAAGACTTCAAACCATTGGGGTTAACAAATTTATACAGCGTTATAGAGCCCAGGTCTGTAACGCTTCCATCTCCCATTTTTGACTTTGCACTGCCATTGCTTTCTATGATTATTTCGTGGCTGCCTTCGGGCAGGGTAATTCCGGGATAAAGGGTATAGCCCTGATCATTTACCAGCTTCCCCTCAGCATCCAGGTGAAAGTTGCCATTTCTGGTATAGGTGGCGCTTCCGTCAGGCATTTCAATTTTAAAGAACCCCTTGCCTTCAATAGCCAGATCAGTTTTTCTTTCAGTCTGCCTGATCGGTCCCTGCTCAAAGTCCCTATTGCCTGCCGCCATCCGAACTCCTGATCCCTGAAGAGGCTTTTCCCCCGGCTTGGTCACCACCGGTCTGCCTCCTTCGGCCAGCCTGGCGTAAACCAGATCGGCAAAGGAGGATCTCTGACTTTTAAAGGCATCCACATTGACTCCGGTTATATTGTTTGATGTATTGTCAATCCTGGCCTGCTGGGCATTGATGCCGGAAGCGCTGTTTTGCAGTGATCTGATCAATCTACCTCACCATCCCAACCTTGTTTATTGCCAGTTCCGTAAGTTCATCCTGCCTTTGTATGAGCCTCTGGCTGGCCTCATATGCCCTCATTATTTCTATAAGATTAACAGACTCTGCGGACACATCCACATTTGAGGTTTCCAGGAATCTCTGGGTTACCCCCGGGTTTACCGCCTCAGAACCATTCCCGTCCAGGGAGCTGTAATAATTACCGCCCTCTTTGACCAGCCTGCTTTTGTCTCCAAACTGAACCACCGCAAGTTGTATCTGCTCATTTTCGGCTGTGGTCACAACACCGGAGGTGTCCACCGTAAAGCCGTCTCCACCCACCAGTACCGGCCCGTTTTCCCCCAGAATGCGGTTGCCCCTGGTATCCACCAGGTACCCCTCACCATCTACCTGCAGCTCACCGTCCCGGGAGTACAAAACCTTTGTGCCATCCCTATCACTGACCTCATAGGAGAAAAAACCCTCACCGGAAAGAGCCAGGTCGGTCTCCTTGCCGGTTTCTTTCAAAATTCCGCTGTTATGGTCGGTAACCACCCCGGTAACAACAGCACCCTGATTGGTGTAGCCTACTGGTGACCAGTTGTTTAAGCTCATCCCGCCTATTCTTACCCGTGCCTTTTCCTGAAGCAAAAAATCCGGGAATGCAGCCACCTGGACCTTGTCCTGCTTGTAACCTGTGGTTGATACATTGGCCAGATTGTTGGATGTTGCATCCATTCGCGCCTGCAGTATACCAAGTCCCGAGGCCGCCGTGTATATCCCCCTGATCATTTGTTGCCCCCCCGATAATTTATCTGTACTTATCCTTTAATTCTTTCCTTAGTTTTTCTATGGTCCTTCCGTGCAGCTGGCATACTCTTGACTCTGAAACCTCCAGCACCTGACCAATTTCTTTTAGTGTCAGCCCTTCCTGGTAATAAAGCGCCAGAAGGAGCTGCTCTTTTTCCGGCAGGCTGGCCACGGCCCCGGCAAGAATTACCCTGCCCTCTTCCTCTGCCACCATTTCAAAGGGATCTGGACTGTTTTGGTCCTGGACCAGGTCTCCTACCCTTATTTCACCTTCCGAGGAATTAGCGCTTTCGTCCAGTGAAAGGGCAAAGGCTCTGTGATATTGGGACTCAAGTTTTCTCAAATCCTGTACGGCCAGTCCCATTTCCCCGGCCAGTGCCCCCTCGGACAGCCGATTTTCCATCTCCAGCCTGTCTTTTACTGTTTTCAGCTCCTGGAGTTTTTGCCAGGTGGTGCGGGGCATCCAATTGGCCTTGCGTATCTCATCAATCATGGACCCCCTGATTCTCCGGTGGGCATACGCTTTAAAATCTATTCCAACATCGGGGTCATACTTCTGAACCGCCTCCACCAGGCCGAAGACACCGGAGCTTTCCAGATCTTCCTGGCTCATGAAGGAAGGAAGCCTGATGGCCAGCCTACCCGCAAGATATTTCACCATCCAGAGGTACTCCATAACCAGCTGATTTCTAAGTGATTCGTTTTTGGTAAGCCTGTACTCTTTCCAGATATCTTTACCGGACATGGCCTCACTCCACACTAGACCTGCTGTACGCCTCTATTTATATTTCTTAAAACAAAATCTATAATCAATTCCTGGTCATTCTTGTCAATTCTGGAGAACTCCGCCCCCAACTGGTATACAGGCGGATCTTTCTGATCATCAACAATTAGTCTTACCACCCGGCACTCCATTTTAACAGGCACTACCTTTTCTTTTGCAGGAAGGTCTAAGCTAACACTCAAGTAGGTATTGGGAATATACATCTGATCTACTGAAAATCTTAATCCATTCCCGCTTATATTAATAGATTTCCCTCTTCGGGTATCTGAGCCGCTGTTATCCCTGGAGCTTATCTCGGTAAAAAACACATCCATTTTAACCGGAATCCTGGGATACCGCCGGAGATCCACCTTTTCAAGAAGACGTGGCCTTTCTAATACCAGAACATCGCCTATCTTCTGAGAAAAGCCCGATTCAAAAAGGTATCTTACCCCTTTCCTGGAGAAGGTTATTTCCAGCACATCGTTGTCGGCAATATCTATGGGCTCCCCATTCAGCCTGGGGAATGAGATGAGCACCTCACTGTCATCAACGTCCATGATCACCGAGCTGTGCCACTTCATAACACTCTTTTGAGATACCAGTATGTTTTGACCGGTACTTAACATAAATCAACACTCCTCAGCCGAATAACCTGGTCAGCCTCCTTATAAAGCCCCTGGCACCGCTTTCCACCGCCGGCGCGGCATCCTGCTGTCCGTTGATCAGACGCCTGGCAATCTTTGTAATACACATCCCCGGCGGGCTGTTGGGGTGAAAAAGGCTGAAGGGCTCCTGGCTCTTCACTGCCTGGGAAACCATTTTATCTTCAACTATCCACCCTATACTGCTTATCCTTATATGAAGGAATTGTTCCACCAGACTCTCAATCTTTTGGGCGGTCCTTCTGGCCTCTCTTTCATCAGCAGCCTTATTTACCACTATCATAACCTCTGAGTGAACTTTAAACATGGCCAGCACTTTTATAAGACTATAGGCATCGGCCAGGGAAGTGGGCTCCGGTGTTATGACAACTATTACCTCACTGGCAGCGGCCACAAAGCCCAGCACATTCTTAGAAATCCCCGCCCCGGTGTCTATCAGTAAGAAATCGGACTCTCTGTCAAAGTACGCTAAAGATTCAACCAGCTGCTGTCTTCTGGAGCCATCGAGGTTGGCCAGCTCCAAAAATCCTGATCCCCCCGAAACCAGCTTCACTCCAAGCGGCCCCGGTATGATTACATCCTCTATATCCTTATTCCCGTATACACAGTCATATAAAGTGTAAACAGGTGTTATGCCCATCATAACCTCGGCATTGGCCATCCCCAGGTCGGCGTCAAATATTACTATTCTCTGGCCTAAACTGGCCAGTGTTATGCCCAGATTTACAACCAGATTTGTCTTGCCCACTCCGCCTTTTCCGCTGGAAACAGCTATTACCCTGGATCCCTTAGAGCCCTTCTCTACCGGGAAAAGATGTTCTCCGGAAGCCTTTATTATTCTAGGAACGGATTGCCTGGAAGTCTTGCTCCACATAACGGTCAACACCTCCCAGCAGCAGCCCGGCCAGTTTTTTTGGATTCACCGCTGCAATATCATCAGGAACGTTCTGCCCGTAGGCTACAAATGAAACCGGCACACCCATTCTGCATACAACATTAAGTAAGGAACCACAGGTTTCAGTCTCATCAAGCTTGGTAAAAATAAGCTTTGTATACCCTATCTTACGAAACTCCGCAGGTATCCTCAGAAGATCACTGCTTTTTGTTGTAGAGCTTAGAACAAGATATATATCCTGCTTGCAGCCCAAAGAATGTAATGTTTTGCTAAGTCTTAACATCATACCGGTGTTTTTTGAATTGATTCCTGCAGTATCAACCAAAATCAAGTCCTTGTCATGGTGCCTGTTTACCGATTCGGCCAGCTCTTCAGGGCTGGAGGCCCGCTCCACCGGCGAGTTTACCAGGCTTCCGTAATATTTCAGAGTTTCCAGCTGCCCGATGTGATGCCCGTTTTCAAAAGCTGAAATAAGAGCAACACTTTTGTTCTCATATAATTTAAAGTGTGTGGCCAACTTAGCCATGGTCAGAGTTTTTCCCACACCCCCGGGGCCGACAAAGGTGCATATCTTATGTTGGGGTAAAGGCTTATATGCAGGCTCAAGGAGCTTTGTTATCTTATTCTTAAAATACGCTATGTAAGCTTCTGACTGAAGGTTTATTCTGTCATTGCTTTCAATGTCATATCCCAGCCCATTAACCAGACTTTCCACTATGCTTTCCTGTATCTCAAGATTAGTAAGTATTTTTTTCCAGTGCTGATCTATTTCTCTATTTATGATGGAATTACCTTTATTTTTCAAGATAATGTCGAAATGATCTTGAGGCTTCTCTTTATCCCGGGAAATTTTACCCTGGTTATGGTAAATAAAAAGATCGGCACACTCACCGCCCTTTTCCCTTCTGATCCCTCCTGAATCAAACACCTTCAGTTCATCAAGAAGACGCCGGGTGCTATCGCTGCCTTCATTAATCATTTTCCTGGGGCCGCTATTGATAACCTGGCCTTTCTCGTCCAGTGCGGCAGTTACTTCCATAAGCCGTGGTGAAAAAAAGTCAAAAAAACCTTTCCTGGGCAGTCTGTAGTTGCTTATGATCACAGCGTCAGGGCCCAAATCTTTGCGAATCAGCTTTAGTGCCTCATTCATATCCTTTACTATGTACTTTTTGATTTTCAATTAACCACCACCGTTCCTACAGCCTCCACCTCGACATTGGGTGAGATTTCGTTAAGTGATAGTAATACAAGCCCGGGAAGATATCTTTCAGTAAATTTTCTTAAAGGCAGCCGCACCTTTGGCGAACATAGAATTATAGGAGTGATGCCTTTCACGGACACCTTTTCGACAGTTTCCATGATCGCCTCTAAAAGCTCTCTGGCGATACCCGGCTCCATTACCGGGTATGCCCCCAGTTGAGTAGCCTGAATAGAATCACCCACATTCTGCTCCACTCTGGGGTGCAGGGTAATAACCTCCAGCTTGTTTTCCCTGTTCACATACTGCCTGCTTATAGTCCTGGCAATAGCCTGCCTGACATGGTCGGTGAGAAAGTCTATGTCCCTGTTTATCCTAACCCCGTCGGCAATAGCCTCCAGAATAGAGACCATGTCCCTGATGGGGACTTTTTCTCTCAAAAGATTTTGCAGTACCTTTTGTATATCTCCCAAAGCAATAGCATCAGGGGTAAGGTCCTCCAAAACAGCCGGGTCTCTCTCCCTGACCGCTTCAATCAGCTCTTTAACCTCCTGCCTGCCGAGCAGCTCATGGGAGTTGCTCCTGATAAACTCCGTCAGGTGGGTTACCAAAACGGTTGAGCAGTCAACTACAGTCATGCCTGACATTTCTGCCTTTTCCTTCTGATCAGGGCTAATCCACATGGCATCCAGCCCGAAGGTGGGCTCCTTGGTGGGAATACCCTCTATTTCAACCTCTCTGCCTGAGGGATCCATGGCCAGGTAACTGCCTACCAGCAGATCTCCTGAGGCAGCCTCCTCGCCTCTTAGCTTAAACACGTATCCATTAGCCGAGAGCTGGAGGTTGTCCCTTATTCTTATGGGCCGCACATACACACCCATCTCAGTGGCGCACTGCCTGCGCACGGCGGATAGCCTGCCCAGCAGGTCTCCCCCCTGACTGTCATCCGTGAGAGGGATAAGGTTATAGCCAATCTCTATCTGCAGAGGGTCAACCTGGAAAAAGGCGGTAACAGCTTCCGGCTCCTTCTTCCTCTGGGCCTTTTCACGGGCCACCGCCTCTTTAATCTGCACTTCCTTCTTCTTATTGGTGGTAATAAGGCTGTACGCTATAAAGCCAATCCCGGCAGATACTAATAAAAACAGAATGTTCGGCATGGCCGGGATCAGGCCTAGTATAAAGATAATCCCTGATACCAGGAAAAGTATTTTGGGGAAACGGGTAAACTGACCGGCTATGTCTTCGCCAAAGCTGTTGTCTGAGGTGGCTCTGGTCACCAGTATACCGGCGGAAGTGGAGATAAGCAGGGCTGGAATCTGGGCCACCAGGCCATCTCCTATGGTGAGCACGGTATAAACCTGCACCGACTGGGCTACCTCCATTTCCAGCTGCAAAACACCGATAACTATGCCCCCCACGACATTTATAACGGTGATTAATATGCCCGCTATGGCATCACCCCGGACAAACTTGCTGGCGCCGTCCATGGCGCCGAAGAAATCGGCCTCCCTCTGCAGCTTTTTACGCCTTTCCCTGGCCTCGGACTCGCTTATGAGGCCGGAGTTGAAGTCCGCGTCTATGCTCATCTGCTTGCCGGGCATGGCGTCCAGGGTGAACCGGGCCGCCACCTCGGCTACCCTTCCGGAGCCGCTGGTGATAACCACAAATTGAATAATTGTTATTATTATAAAAACGATAAAGCCCACCACATAGTTACTGCCCACCACAAAGGTGCCAAAGGCCTCAATAACCCTTCCGGCCTCGGCCTGCCCCAGAATAAGCCTGGTGGAGGAAATATTCAGGGCCAGCCTGTACAGGGTGGTGATTAGCAAAAGAGAAGGAAAAATTGAAAACTGTAGCGGCTCGGTTGTAAACATGGTAATAAGCAATATGACCAGACCGAGGCTGATGCTTATTGTAAGCATAAAATCAAGCACATACGGCGGCAGAGGAATGATAATCATAAGCAGTATTCCGATTACCAGCCCCGCGATGAACATATCAGTATTCTTTTTTAAGCCGCCTAATATTGATCCAGTATTTAATGGGGCCATTAATTTGCCTCCAGTGCTTCCTGATAACCTCTCGGGTCTCTATTGGCCACAGAGGACACAGAGAATTTAGGTTATCTTAATTTTTGATGGCAACATCAAATCGCATTTCTCTTTAGCCGCAGCACCATAGCCAGAACCTCGGCTACCGACTGGTATAGCTCGGCCGGTATTTCTCTGCCTATATCCACCTGCTGAAAAAGAGTTCTGGCCAGGGGTGGGTTTTCAAAAATAGGCACCCCGTTTATTGCTGCTATTTCTTTCAGCCTCAGGGCAATATCGCCGGCTCCCTTGGCTACCAGCAGGGGAGCGGTGTTTACCCCTTCCTCATATTTAAGGGCCACCGCATAGTGGATGGGGTTGGTAACAACCACTGTCGCCCTGGGCACTTCTTCCCTTATTCTGTTCATGGCTATTTCCCGCTGTCTTCTTCTGAGCCAGCCCTTTATCTGGGGGTCCCCTTCGGACTGCTTGTGCTCATCCTTTACCTCCTGCTTGGACATGCGCATTCTTTTATTAAAGTCAAACTTCTGGTAGTAAAAGTCCGCCACCGCCAGAAGCAGGTAGGCTCCCCCTCCGGCCGCCCCCACCACAATCATAATATCAAGTATTTCAAGCATTTCCTGGATGGGGTTTTTATAGAAAATCATCAGCATCTGCGGCACGTATTTTATAGCCACCAGGTAACTGACCACACCAACCACAATTACCTTGAGAATGGTCTTGGTCAGCTCAAACAGGCTCGTCAGACTGAAAATCTTTTTAAAGCCCTCAATTGGGTTAAGCTTTTCCAGCTTGGGCTTAATAACTTCCGGGGCCAGAAGAAAACCGGTTTGCATGACATTCCCCACAAACGCCAGCAGTATTGCTACTACAAATATGGGCAGGAAAATTATAGCTATATCATAGAAGCTTTCCAGAAGCATCCAGGGCAGATGCTTGTCTGGAACTTCAATGGACAGGCTATTTGAAAAATACCACAGAAGGTATCTTTCCAGGCTGTCTATGGCACTTCTGGCAGAAAGGTAAAAAGCTCCCACAACTGCCATCAGTACTAGTGCCGACGATAAATCCTTGCTTTTGGCAACCTGACCCTTTTTACGGGCATCCTGTAATTTCTTTGGCGTAGGCTGTTCGGTTTTGTCCTGGCTGTTGTCAGCCACTGTTTATCAGCCCCTTCAGCAAGGTGTAGAGGTCTCTTTCCATCATCCTGAACAGAGACTGAAAAGCTGTTCCCAGAAGTGGCGCCATTACTGCCAGCACAACTATACCGGCAATAATCTTTATCGGAAAGCCCATCATGAAAATATTCATCTGCGGCGCCGTACGCCCCAGAATGCCAAGGCAAACATCAATTATAAGTATTACTGCGATAAACGGGGCGCTCAGCTGAACGGCCACGGTTATCATTCTGGCAAAGGCCTTTATAACAATCTCTGCGCTGGTTCCACTCAAAACGGCAGTGTTGAGCGGTACTATATCAAAGCTCCTGGCCAGTCCCAGCAGAAGCATGTGGTGGCCATCAAGCACAAAAAACAGTATTATGCCGGTAAGGTATAAAAACTTGGCTGTTAATGTAATCATGCCCCCGACAGACTGGTCAAAAATGCTTGTCATCATAAAGCCTATATGAAGGTCAAACAGCTGGCCAAGTATGCTCAGGGCATGTAAAATAAGACTGCACAAAAATCCCATTAAAAGGCCAACGCCCACCTCTCTTACAAGAGCTGTCGCATATTCTCCCAATCCGCTGATATCCAGCTGTTCCGGAGTCGAAACCAGAGGGTAAAGAACCACAGTTATTACAAATGTGATTCCTGCCTTCACGATGGCCGTGGTGTACTGTCCTCCGAAAATGGGAGAGGAGGCCACAAATGCGCTTATACGGGCAAAAACCAGTAAAAAAGAGGCCACCAGCTCTAAATTAATCATAAAACAACCTTATATATGTACTAATTCTGAATGTTACCACGGTCGGAATCCAGAATTCAGAATCCAGAATAGTTTAGGCATTCTTATATTGCTATTGAACCATCAGCGGTATTTTTGCAAATAGTTCATTGGTAAATCCCACCAGCACATTAATAATCCAGGGTGCCAATATCATCAGGACCAACAGCACAGTCATAAGCTTTGGCACAAAAGAAAGAGACTGCTCCTGAATCTGGGTGGTGGCCTGCAGTATGCTTATTATAAGGCCCACAATCATGCCTGCGCCAAGTATGGGGATGGTAATCAGCATTACCATTATAAGAGCGTCCCTTACTATCTGTAGGACCATTGAATCTGTCATTTACTACTCCCCTATTTGGAGGTCAGAGTATCCAGGCATTCTGACTTCTGAATTCTGAATTCTGTATTCTGACCGTTAATTAAAGCTTGATAGCTATATTAGAAACTCTCCACCAGCGACTTGACCACCAGGTACCACCCGTCAACCATTACAAAGAGAAGTATCTTAAAAGGGAGGGCAATCATAACGGGCGGAAGCATAAACATACCCATGGACATAAGCGTGCTGGCCACAACAATATCTATAACCACGAAAGGCACGTAAAGCAAAAAGCCCATCTGGAAGGCAGTTTTTAATTCACTTATGGCAAAGGCCGGAGCCAGTACAGACAGAGGCACGTCCTCTTCATTTTGGGGCCGGTCCGACTTTGATATGGAAACAAACAGGGCCAGATCCTTCTCGCGTGTCTGCTTTAACATAAAGGTTCTAAGTGGGCTATATGCCTCTGCAAAGGCCTGTTCCTGTGAAATCTGATTATTCAGATATGGTTTTACGGCATTCTCATTTATTTGTCCGTATACCGGAGACATTATAAAAAATGTAAGGATAAGAGCAAGCCCTACCATGACCTGGTTGGGTGGGGCGGTAGGTGTTCCTATGGCCCCCCTGAGCAGGGACAGCACTACTATAATTCTTGTAAAGCTGGTGACCATCATTATAAACGCCGGAGCAAGGGTGATCACACTCAGTATAACAAGGAGCTTTACACTGTCCACCACTTCTGTGGGCTGATCCGAAGGACTGACCCTCAGGTCAATGCTGGGCAGCGGCTCCGCCTGAACACAGCGGGGCAAGAAAAAAACAGCCGCGAGAACCAGAAAGGTCACCAGATGTCTTTTTGTGCACAGCCCTTTATACCACCGGCGCAAATAAGCTATAACCGTCATCTTTCCTTGCCTTTCCGGAAAACTAGTTTACTTAAAAAGGGACTGTCAGCCGCCGCCACCTTTAAATTCCGGTATGCTTCCTTAAATCCGGGCGATTCTGCTTCCGGTAAAATTATCGGCTCCGGAAGCTGGTCCACCTCCCTGATCACCTGGAAGCCATTTTCCGAGTGGGCCAGTATAATATAGCTGCCCCCCACCTCCACCAGGCTGACATAAGATTTTGGGCTTAGCGGCACCTGTTCCACCAGGCGCATGCGGCGTCTCCCGTTAAGAGCAAGGGGATGCCTGGCCAGCCCGTACTTTATTAAAAAATAAGCCAGTGCGGTCACCAGCGGAAGAAAGATTATAATTTTTATCAAGGCCCAGATCATTTCACTGCTCACTAGGACTTACCAATGCCTTCCTTTTTTTCGGTCTGCAGAATGCTTTCCATTCTAATTCCGAAATTACCGCCGATAACTACCACTTCACCTTTACCAAAGCTCTGGTCATTGACGTATATTTCAGCGGTTTCCCCGGCCGGCTGGTCCAACTCCAGCACAGATCCCTCTCCCAGCTTCAATATATCCTTTATTTTCATGGTGGTTTTACCCAGCTCGGCGCAAATAATAACCTGGATGTCATCAATAAAATTGATGCTGACCTTCATTTTATCCCCGGGACCGGGAAGATCAAAGGATGGATACTCAACCTTCCTCACAATGTTGTCCGGGTCGGACATCCTGCTCAGAAATTCCTTTATTTCTTCATGCTTCATCATAGTCAGAACGCCCCTTTGAAGAATTACTGAATAAGGAAATCCGTGAAATAGATCTTCTCTACCTTACCGCTTTCCAGACGCTGATTGATGGATTCCAAAATCTCTGTCTTTACAATTTCCTCTTTATCCAGAGGCCTTATCTGATCAACACTTTTACTGCGGAACACATGTAATATTCCTTCCATTATAGAGGGGTTTTTCTCCTTCAGCTCGGCGGCCAGCTTTTCATCCTTTTTAAATTCCAAAACCATGCGCACCCTAAGATAGCGGCTCCCGCCAGAATCCGACAGGTTGACAACCCTTTCACCAAGATCAAGGTTTTCCATTTCAATCTTTACTTCTTCCTTGGCCTTGGGGGCCATCCCGGGTATACCGAAAGTGTAAATGAATACCCCCATGATGATACCCCCCACAATCAGGGCCCCGATCGCGGCAATGATAATTTTCAATGTACCGGATTTTTTCTTTTCCTGTGTTCCATTATCCTTTTCTTCTTTTGCAGCCATTGATCCTACTCCCTAATGGGCTGCCCGCCATGGGAGCGGGCAGCCTTTTTAGTTAATTAAACTAACGTTTCAGTTGAATAAGTTCCTCCAGCAATGTGTCAGACACTGTTATGACCCTTGAGCTGGCCTGGTATCCGCGCTGGGTGGTGATCATGGTGGTAAACTCATCACTTAGGTCAGCATTGGACATTTCCAGGTAGCCGGACTCTATGGTTCCCACCCCGCCTGTCCCCGGCGCCGTGGCAGCAGATGCCACTCCGGAGCTGGAGGCCTCCTTGTACAAACTGTTGCCGACCTTTTCCAGGCCTTCCGGGTTTCTAAAAGTATTAATGGTGATTACCTGGTCGTTCACCGGTGTGTCACTGCCAGCGGGATAGTATGTAATAACCCCGGTCTTGTCTATAGAGATTGATACTATATCTTCCGAGCCCAGCTGAATGCTGGTGCCGTCATTTTGCAGCCTGCAGCCGCTGGAGTTCACTATGTAGTTTTCCTCATCCAGAAAGAATGCCCCGTCCCTGGTGTAGAGCGGAGGATCAACCTCAGCTCCATCCTGGTCCACCTGTTTTACACAAAAGAATCCCACACCCGAGATGGCCAGGTCCATTGTTCTCCCGGTCACCTGAAGTGGACCCTGTTCCATCTTGTTGCCAATGCTGGCGGTGTTTATCCCAGTCCCTGCCTGCATGGGGTTTCTCCCCGCACCGCCGCCCCTTAAGAGCTGGCTTAGGCTGTCCTGGAAATTGGCCCGGCCGGCCTTAAAGCCTGTTGTATTAACGTTTGATATGTTGTTCGAAAGTGCATCCATACGAATCTGGTGGTTACGTATTCCCGAAACGCCTGAAAAAAGAGACCTGATCATTGTACATCCTCCTACTTTATACGTATTGGCCGCCTCAGTCATTCAGCGGCCTGCAGCCTCCTTTCGGGCCAGCTGCTAGCTTACAAAAACCGCACTGTCTATGTTTGTAAACACGTGATCCTGCATATCCTTACCTTCCATAGCGGTGATGATGGTTCTGTTTTTTATGTTTGCCACCAGAGCCAGGTCTCCGTAAATAACCAGTGACTCTCTTGACCCCTTGGCAGCGGCCTTATGAACAGCCCCCTCGATCTTTTGCAGGTCCTCACTGTCCAGGACAACATTTCTTTCCCTGAGCCTGCGCTCAGCATGGGCCGACAGCTTAAGCCCGTCCGTCTTTTTAAATTCCGCTGTTAATACTTCTCCGAAGTTTTGTTTTACCGGGTTAGCCCGGACATTTCCCACCGGATTGTCAACTGGCCTGCTTCTGATGATTTCTGCCACCGGCCGGGGAATTATAAGGGGCTGTCCGCCCGGTTCCCTGCCCTGTACCTTCATTGTGACTCAACCTCCGGCTCCGGCTGGCTGGCTGTATCTTCATCTATGCTGCTTATCTCAGATATATCGGCAATGTCATGAGGAGATCCGTTCACATAGATTTTTACTTTTCCATCCGCCATACCTACCTTTTCAACCACTCCTTCCGGATCACCATCCAGCGACACCTTCCTGCCAATCAGCATAGCAGCCTGCAGCAGGTCTCCCGAGTAAAGGGCTATCTGGCTGGACTCCTGTGGATGCACTTCCTTGACATCGGAGATGCCGTACTCTATACCCCCGACATATACAACCACCTTTCCGTCCACAACACCTGCTTTCTCAACTGTTCCGGTGACTGCGTCTTTATTTTGCTCCTGCACCGTCACAGTTTTACCCACCATTGACATGGCCTGACCGTACTGGGTGTTCTTGTCAAGAGAAGACAGAGTCTCAAGTGAATTAAACTGCGCCATGGTGGCAATAAAATCCTCGTTGCTTTGCGGCTCCATGGGATCCTGGTTTTTTAGCTGGGCCACCAGCAGGTTGAGAAAGTCATTCTTGTCCAGAACCTTTTTAGGTACCCTTTCAGTTTTTGGCAGGCTGTAATCGTTATTTCCGGCTGCCTCGACCGTTGCCACAACCTCACCACTTTTCATATAAGTAAATTTAGAGAGCTACTGCCTTGCCCGGGTTCACTCCTTCCGGAGTCCCCTGATGAGTTAGCGGAATAATTAATTCCCCTATGGCCCGGAGCGCCACCCTGCTGATAACCCCCGAACTTCCCTCCGCTACGGTTTTGCTGCTCCTGTCCCACATAGGCGCCGGCTTCACCCAGGTTTATATTGTACTGTCCCAGGGTCTCTCTCAGTTGGGGCAGCGACCCCTCAACGGCATCCTTTACCAGCCCGCTGGCTGTATAAAAATGTGCCGTCAGCTCACCTTTTACAAAGGTCAGCCTTATTTTTATCTCACCTAGATTCTCCGGCTCCAGCTTCAGCCTCAGTACAGTAACCCTGTTTTTTTCTCCCTCTGAATTCTTTAATGAATTCAGCACATAGGGCATTATTTCCGCCGCCAGCTTTCTCCCGGTAATGTTGGAAAGTTGAGTGCCGGTGCTAACCTGCATATCACCCTGCAGACCAAATCCACCTGGCCTGGCATCACTTTCCTTTCCCTCAGCCCCATTAGAATCCGTTATACTTGCTATCTCAGCCGCTCCGTCTTCCACCGGGACCGCCGTAGCTGAAGCATTCCTGGCCCCCTGTGCCGCCTCATTCCGGCCATATCCGGCAGCTTGCGCAGCTGTTCCTTCGATCTTCTGATCCAGCCGGACAGCCGGGTCAATACTGCTGGCCTTTTCCAACCTATTGTCCGGAATTTTTGCAGGATCACCCTGGGGTTGTTCTTCAACAGCCGCAAAAGTCTGGTACCCATTTTCCCCTTCTCCGCCGGGCACGCTTACGTTATTTTTCGCCAGGCCGGAAGGTAAACTGTTATTCACCAGCAGGTAATCGGCTGCTACCCCTTTTGGCACTGCAGCATCAGGGAGCATTTGATCGCTGTTTACCGTAGTAATTACTCCGGCTACCCTTGCTGTGGCAGTGCTGTGCTGCAAAGTTGAAGCTGCCTGGGGCGCCCTTGCATCTTCACTGCTCCCTGTATCCACCTGCACCTGTACATTGATGCTGGTCTCTCCGCCTTTAAGCACCTGTACATTGGCTCCGGTTTCTCCACCTTTAAGCGCCTGTACATTGGCTCCGGTTTCTCCACCTTTAAGCGCCTGTAAATTGGGGCCTATTTCTCCGTCTGCCCGCACCTGTGCTGAGCCATTGGCCTCCTGCCCGGAAACCGCATTTCCCGGCAAAGCTATTCCTAATGCTTCTGCCTGACCCGGCTGAGTTATACCCTCCGGCGACATGGCACTGCCACTATTTGAGGCCACGGCAGAAGGTATAAGAATGCTCGTTATGTTTTCCCCGCCAACCGCACCCTTTTCATTTCCCGGCAGCAATTCTGAAACCAATTCCTCAACCTGACCCTGGGAGCTTAGTCCCTCAGTCCCTGCCACAGACAATTCCGGCGGCAATAAGCCTGAAACCACCTGACCCTGCTGGAAAGAAGTTCCTCCTGGGCTTTGTCCGGCAGAATCTGCAATGCCCCCCTGCTGCAGCAACGCTCCCATCAGCGCCATGATAAAATCCCCCGGTATTGCATGATCAGTTCCGCAATACTTGTTTCCGGACACCGCCACGGCTGTTGGAGTCATTGATACTGAGTCCGCTTTCATCTCACACCTCCTTTCCATATTTAATTTTTGCTTATCCTGCACAACTCTGCGGTCAGAATCCAGAATTCAGAATTCAGAATTTTTATGCCGGGCTTTGATAATATATCGACATATCAGTACTGCCCAGACTCCTGTCTCCTGTCTCCTGTCTCCTGTCTCCCGACAGTAGCCGTATGCAGTATTAGTCGTCAAGTCATTCCCCCTTTCTACGGTGGGCCAGCGCAGTGCACTGGTCATCGTTTATTTTTGCTTCCCACCTGTTCAGTTCTGCAATATAGCTTTCATATAGCCTGTCCTTATGCTTTTGCAGAACAAGCTTGTCCTTACGGGCCTTAATCAGAGCCTTCCTTTTTCTTTCCAGCTCCCGGCGGGCTTTTTCAACAGCATCTTCCTGTCTTTCGGCAGAATTCTTCAGGAAGTCCATATACACCCAGCGGGTCAAATATTCCTGGGTGGTAATTAAACTACATTCTTTTTCAAACATATTTTCCAGGTCATTTTTAAGCTTTTCCAGTTCACCCAGCTGCTCCGCATATTCTTTCTGGGCTGCCGACTGTGCCAGGATGGCCTTTACTTCTTCATTAGCACGGCTTTTCAATACAGGTTCCAGCCTGTATAAAAAACTTTTCATCCCCATTACCTCTCTGGATTATACCTGGAAGATCCTAATAAATATTTTCTCATTAAAAACATTATAATAGCAATTATTTGGAGCTCTTATTCAGGCCATTCACGGACCTAATTTTACATCTGAATCAAAATTACAATATATTTTTACACTTTACTTAATAATCCTTCCATTGAGTCCACCACATCCTCAAGGGAAAAGCCGCTTTTTATATCCTGTTTCAGAAAGCTGTTTATTTGATCGTTGTATTTTATAGCTTTATCAATTCTGGAATTGGATCCTTTCATATAGGCCCCTATATTGATTAGGTCCTCAGAATCCCTGTATACCGCTATATTTTCCTTTAAAGCCATGGCCCTGCTGTAATGTTCCGCAGTGGCCAGCTCCGGCATAAGCCTGCTGACGCTCTCGAGAATATCTATGGAGGGGTAATGGGCCTTGGCAGCCAGCCCTCTTGACAAAACGATGTGTCCGTCAAGTATGCCCCTTACTGCATCTGCTATGGGCTCACTCATGTCATCAGCCTCTACCAGCACTGTATAGAATGCTGTTATTGAACCGTTTACTCCCATGCCTGACCTCTCCATAAGCCGTGGCAGGAGGGCAAATACAGAGGGTGTATATCCCTTTGTGGCAGGGGGCTCCCCCACTGCCAGTCCCACCTCGCGCTGGGCCATGGCAAACCTTGTCACCGAGTCCATCATCAAAAGAACATCCTTGCCCTGGTCTCTAAAGTATTCAGCAATAGCGCTGGCCACGAAGGCCCCTTTTAGCCTGACCAGTGCAGGCTGATCCGATGTAGCCACCACCACTATTGATTTAGCAAGGCCATCACCCAGATCCCTTTCAATGAATTCCCTTACCTCACGCCCTCTCTCACCTATCAGCGCTATCACATTGACATCTGCTTTTCCATGGCGGGCTATCATTCCCAGCAGTGTGCTCTTGCCAACACCGCTGCCTGAAAATATACCCAGGCGCTGACCCTTGCCGCAGGTAAGCAGTCCATCTATGGCCTTTACTCCAGTAGCCAGCACCTCAGTAATTCTTTTTCTGTACAGAGGATTGGGAGGGGAATTGTCTACAGACACCTCTACTCCTGTCTCCCAGTCGGGTTCTTCCCAGTCGATGGGCTTTCCAAGACCGTCGACTATCCTGCCCAGCAAGTGCTGGCCAACTCTAATGGAAAGGGATCTTCCATTTGGAACCACAGCACAGCCTGGATATATCCCCCTCAATTCACCCAGCGGCATCAGCAAAGTGTTATTGTCCAAAAATCCAACCACTTCTGACTTTACAGGCAATGGCTCTCCAGGCACCAGAATATCGCATACCTCTCCTATTCTGGCGGAAATACCCCTGGCCTCTACTGTAAGCCCTATTACTCTGGAAACCTGACCGGTTGGATAGATTATTTTTGTCTGCCTTACCCTGTTCCTCCACTTTTCCAGGTCTATTTCCCTGACATGCGTCATTTATTAACCTCTCCCAGAGACTCCAGCAGCGCCCCCCAGCGGCTGCCCAAAGTGGCGTCTACGCGGCCGTTTTCAGTTTCAGCGATACATCCTCCGGCTTCAATATCAGGGTCCTTTATTATAATAAGCTCTCCTTTCGGAGAAAGTGTTTTTATCAGTTCTCCCCGTCTTTCTTCATACAGTTCCACCTCGGACGGGTTCACATACAACACTACCTGTTCCCTGCTGTGCAGCATTCCAATAGCTTCCTTGGCTATTTCCACAATCACCCGGGGGTCCAGGTTAAGCTTGGCGGAAAGAATCTTTTCGGTCATTTCTATAGCAAGCTTGACTATATCGGACTCCAGAGACTCAATGGTCTGTCTTCTGACCTCCTCGGCCTGCCTCAGGACTGATCTTGCCTGCTCCCTTATAAAAGAAGCATCGGCGGCGGCCTTGGCCAGTGCTTCCTTTTTGCCCTCTTCAAATCCCTCCCGGGACGCTTCCTTTTTAATCCTTTCTGCTTCTTCACCGGCCCTTTCCCTGGAGGCATCCTCTATCCCGGCAGCATCCTTTTCAGCCCTGGCTATTAATTTTTGGGCTTTCTCCTCAGCCTCCCGCAGCATAAGGGCGGCCAGCTTTTCATAATCAATAGCCGGTTCAGCTTTACCGTTTTCTTCAGCCACACCTTCAACAATATCCTCTTCCCTGAATATGTGCCTCAGCTCAATAATTCTGCAGTCGAAGGACTTATCAAGACCTTTAATTATTTTAGAGGACAATTGCATCTTCTCCACCCCGGGCTACTATTATTTCTCCAGCCTCATCCAGCCGGCGGATTACCTGTACAATCCTCTGCTGTGCCTCTTCCACATCCCTCAGTCTAACCGGGCCCATAAACTGAATCTCTTCTCTCAGCATATCAGCCGCCCTCTTCGACATGTTCTTGTATATTCTTTCAGCCACTTCTTCATTGGACCCACGCATGGCCTTGGCCAGGTCTTTTTGCTCCACTTCCCGTAAAACCCTCTGTATGGCCACGTCATGCAGCTTTATAATGTCCTCGAAGACAAACATAAGTTTGCGTATTTCATCAGCCAGCTCTGGATCATTAGTTTCCAGCTCTTCAAGTATAGTCTTCTCGGTAGAGCGGTCCACCCTGTTAAGAATATTGACCAGTGTCTTGATGCCTCCGGTGTTCTGCTCATGGTGGGGCACTATCATGGACATTTTTCTTTCCAGTACCTTTTCCACTTCCTTAATCACCTCAGGTGCTATACGGTCAATTATGGCCACCCTTTTGGCCACATCAGCCTGCTGCTCCGGCGGCAGAGCGGCCAGTATCATTGATGACTGCTCCGGGTGCAGGTAGGTAAGTATGAGAGCAATTGTCTGCGGGTGCTCATCCCTTATAAAATTGAATAGATGTTTGGCCTCTGTCTTCCTGAGATTGCTGAAAGGCACGTTCTGAAGGTTTACAGCTACCTTCTCAAGAATTTCCACGGCCTTTTGATTGCCCATGGCTTTTTCCAGGAGCTCCTTGGCATAGTCGAAGCCGCCCCGCATCAGGTATTCCCGCGCCTGGGCAAATTGTAGGAACTCTTCCAGGACGATCTTTTGTATGTCTCTGGGTATATTCTCGAACATTGAGATTTCTCCGGTGATTTTTTCTATTTCCTCCTCGGAGAAAGTCTTTTTAAGAACTTTGGCTGAAAGGTCGGAGCCCAGAGTTATCAAAAGAATGGCGGTTTTTTGGATGCCGCTGAGTTTTACCGGCATTGACATATACTACTACTGCTCCTTTATCCAAAGTTTTAATATCTCGGCCACACCATCGGGATTACCGGTGGCTATTTCCCTGACCTCATCCTGGGCTGAGGCAATCTTGGGAATTTCTATGTCATCATCCATATCATCTTCAAGAAGTGACCTCTTACGCGCCTCTTCCTCCTGCCTCCTCAGCTCTGCCCTTAACTCAGCCCTTCTGCGCATGTACCTGGACATGTATCTGGCCAGCAGCGCCAGCAGCACCAGTCCAATCAGGGCCGCCACAGCTATCATTATAAGTTGCTTCTGCTTTTCCTCCTGAGCCTTCTGCTGAGCCAGCTCGGCCCCTATTTCTTTCTTCTCGGAGTCGTCGAAGGTCATGCTGGACACGACAATCTGGTCGCCGCGATTAGTGTCATAGCCTATTGCAGCCGCCACCACTTCTTCAATCTGCCTAACCTGGGCCTCTGAATAATTGCCGTTTAGCACCACTGATGCCGACAGCCTTTTGGGGCTTCCGGGAGCCTTGACAACTGTTTCCTCTTTATTGGGCACCTGGTAGTTGGTGGTTGATTCCTGCTTGGAATAGGATCCCCCGCTACCTCCTCCGGAAGCGGGAATACTTTTGCCAGGCAGCTCCGAGTCCGTTCCCGGGGCTCCTCCGGCGCTTCCCGGACCAGTCCCTGTTTCATTTACATTATGCTCGCTTAGAACTTGTCCCTTGTCGTAGGTGGTGGATTTATACTGCTCCTGGTCGAAATTCAATTCGGCGGTAACCATGGCCACAGCCATACCTGAGCCCAGAATCTGTCTAAGCATGTTCTGTATCCTGGACTCCAGCTCTTTTTCAAAGGCCCGCCTTAATTCGTTGCGATCCATCGATGCCTTGGTAAGGCTGGCGGATTTGTCCAGCTTTAGTCCATCACTCAGTGAGTTACCCTGCATATCAATAATATGAATATTTTCCGGTTTCAGCCCCTCCACGCTTCCAGCCACAAGATCCACTATCCCGCGCACATTATCCTCAGATATCTTTGAAGTGGGCTTCAGGTTAAGGGCTATAGATGCAGAAGGCTCAGACTGATCATCCAGAAACAGGCTCTTTTTGGGAAGCACCAGGTGTACGCGGGCCTGCTCCACCGCCTCGATCTGAATTATTGTCCTTCTCAGCTCCTCCTGCAGGGCCCGCTGGTAGCCTACCTGCTGTTCAAACTCTGTTATCCCGAACTTTTTCTGGTCAAACAGTTCAAAACCGACCCCGCTGCTGTATAAAGAACCGCTGCTGGCCAGTTTTATCCTTGTATCGTAAACTATTTTCTCAGGCACCTCGATGGTCTTTCCCTGATCTGTCACGTGATAGTCTATTTTTTCCTTTTTTAGCTCCTCTGTAATTTTACCGGCATCTTTGGGATCCAGTCCGGTCAAGAGAGGCGCATAGGGTGTACTGAAAAGAACCTGACCAATAATGGCCAGAATAACCAATACTGCTGTAGCCACTGAAATGGCGATTATTTTTTTTGTTTGATTCAGTGCCTGCCATTTCTCACTGAAATTGGCTAATAGCTGTTTAAAATTCATTTGCCCATACACCCCGGCAGGGGAAAAATTAGATTCATTTAAGCACTCAACCTTTCAACTATACCTGCATGCGAGACATTTCCTGATATGCCTCTACTACCTTGTTTCTCACCTCTACGGCCAGCTGCATCATTATCCTGGCCTGCTCCGCAGCTATAGTGACCTGATGAACATCCTGAATTTCACCAGTTAAAAACTGTTTAGTGGTTTCATTAGCCTTCAACTGAGCTGTGTTAACATTATTCAGTGCCTTTCCGAGCACTTCCCCGAATGAATTGACCCCGTCTGCCTCAGGTCTTTCAGCCCCGGCCTTTGCTGCTGCCGGTAAAATCATCTGAAGAGGCGCAACATTCATAATTTTATCCTCCTACTGAGTGACTTATTCTGTCTGAATTATGACCCCATAATCGATATTCCCGGGGTCAATTACCCCCGCCCAATTTCCAGTGCTTTCAAGGCCATACTCTTGGCTGCATTAACTGCTGTTGCACTGGCCTCATAAGCCCTGGTGGCGGCTATCATATTCACCATCTCATTAGCTATATTAATATTGGGGTAAGCAACGAACCCATCCTCATCGGCATATGGGTGTGACGGGTCATGTACCATTCTTGGCTCGGCAGGATCCTCCACAACCCTTGGCACGTGAACACCCATACCCTTTAAGCGGTCTTTTCCGGGAACAGATCCGGCGGCTGTTTCCAATAACTCGGAGAAAACCGGCACCTGCCTTCTATAGGGTTGAAGGCCGGGGTCTCCCGGTTTCCCCGCCGTGTTCATGTTTACCACATTGTTAGTAATCAGATCAAGCCACAGCCGGTTGCTGGTCATTCCTGAAGAGCTTATGGCAAAGGAGTCGAATAATGGCATAATTTACCTCCCTCCCCTAATTACATAGCTTAAAAGCCCCATTTTACCTGAAATAGTGCTTACACTAAAATCATAGGTAATAGAGTTGGCCGCCAGGTTTACCATTTCCTCATCTATGTCCACGTTATTCTGTCCGTAAAGCATGGCAGTCCCGTTCTCCTGAACAACTCTGGGCCTTACCTGATTGATATCAACTTTTCCACCTAAGTGTCTTGGATTTGAGGTGACGAGAGAAGGAGCCCTGGTATTGAGAGCCCGTTTTAGTTCGTCCTGGAAGGAAACATAGGACTTTTTAAAGCCTGGGGTATTGACATTGGCAACATTATTGGCGATAACTCTCTGTGTTACTGCCGCTGAATCAAGCTGCTTGGCCAGCCCTACAATTACGGGATTGTCGAAAAGGTTCACTGGCTATCCCTCCGAAAACTGTAAAATAAGGCCATATTAATGTATAGGGCAGGTTACTTCCATTGTTTTACTAATATGTTAAGCTATAATTCAACAGCTTTAACTTTTATTCCTTCTTAAAACCCAGCAAATTTCTACTTTTTTTGCTAATAAAATAACTTTTTATCAATTTTTAAAAGCTGTAAACCCCCAAAAAAAACTTGCAGCACCCGTATTAATAAGAAAAACGGATTCTACCGCAAGGCAAAATCCGTTAATAGGAATATTTTCTCATTTTAGTTTAACCCCGATAAATTTCATATTCTAAATAAATTTATCCACTATAATACCCAGCATTTTTTTGAAGTGAGCTACCATGTTCAGTACCCGTTCCGGAGGGATTTCCCTGATCACGCTGTTATCCTTTGTATTGATAATTTTTACAATATACTCACCGCTGTCCTTGTGCAGCTTGAATTTAAGCTCAGTGGTATAGCTTTCCATAGTTTTATTAAGAAGTTCCACGGCTTTTTCCACCGATAGGGATTCCTGTTTCTCTTCCTTATTCTCCTCTTCTACACTATTTTTCTTTACCGGCTGCTTTTCGGAAACCCCGACATCACCTCTGACTACCGGATTTGCCGGCGAAGAAGGCTGTATTTCACGCATACCCTCTACTTTCATAACCCGATTCCTCCATGTAAAGTAATATTATTTTTTTTCATCAACAAATATACTATCAGGAAGAGAATGTTTTTTAAGATACGCTCCCATCGTTTGCCTGCCAATCCTTACCTTATCCCTCATACCCTTTAATTCTTTAAAAGATTGACCTAATACTTCATTATACTCCCTGTCCTGTTTAATCATTTGCTCAATTAAGTTAACCTGTTCCTTCTTTATATCATCTATTTTTTGAATTTTGCCCGCAAATTTTTGCCTATCTTCATTTGTAAAGTTACTTAATGTTTTCTCATTTATCTCGTATATTTCCACGTCCAGCACATCTATCTTATCTATACATCCCTGTCTTATTTCAATTGATTTTAGTATCTTTTCAATTTCTCCTATTGGGTTAAAAATACTTTCTGAAGTTGCTTCCTGCATATCCTTTAGGACAGCATATTTACACCGGTGCAGATGGTAAAGCTTTTCCAGCAGTTTTTCCGCGAGAACGCTGTCGTTCATAACAACCTACTCCTGGGTCTTTGCCAATTGCAGTGCCTGCCGCCAGGTATCACGCATTTCCGCGGCCAACCCAAGAACCTCTTCCACCAGTTCAGTCTCTTTTTTTATATTTGCGCTGATCAGCTGCCCTTTCATAAAGTCATAAAGTGAACTGAGGTTTCGGGATAACTCAAACTGCATGTCCAGAGTATTATTGAGGTAGTCGATGATATCCTGAGACCTGACCAGCGCGTTGTTTGAGTTGCTGATATCATTTTCTTCAATTGCATTAATAGCTATCTTCAGGTACTTTATAAGACCGTCAAATAGCATTATCACAAGATCTCCGGGATTGGCGCTCTGTACGGCATTATGCTGATACTGCAAATAAGGATTGGCAAGGCCCAATTTTTATACCTCCCTATATTAACCACGAATGCTATTGACCGCCAAACTGCTGGGCCAGCCAGGAACTCTGAGAATTCATCTGGCTTATGGCTTTCTCCATGGCGGTAAACTGCCTCCAGTATCTGTCCTCTATCTGAGCAAGCCGGTCTTCCCATCTTTCTATCTGTTCATTCATATCTTCCAGCTTTTTACCCATTATGCTGTCATCATACTCTGAAAGGCTAGATTCCATACCGGCCTTTTCAAGTATCTGGTCAACCCCGGCATCAGCAACATTGTAAAGCCGCCGGGCTATCCCCAATTCCCCGCTCACCTCGGAGTCGTTATTAAAAAGCTTCATAACCCCTTCAGGGTCGTTCTGGATGGCTTTTTTCAGGTCGGCCCCATCATTTTTCAGATAGAGCTTACCTCCATCCATGTAGTCTTTGGTGGTAATAATACCTATGGAGGAAAGGTTGTTGTGGGTTACACTCTTTCCGTCAACCACAACGGAGGATAAACCGGATACGATACTGCTCATGGCTCCCCGGACCTTGCTCATCAGCCCTGAAAGATAAGTGTCCCCTTTTAGCAGGCCGCTTTTAGCTTTTTCATCCCAGTCTTTTTCCTGCTCATCTGACAGCTGCTCCCTCTGCTCATCGGTCAGGGGCAGATAAGACTTGTATTTTACCTCCCTTAGCTCACCGTTTATCAGATCTATGGTGGTGTTGTACTGGTCAATAAATTTTACTATGGAATCGTATACAGCATCTGGGTCGTGGGCTACAGTAACAGTAGCGGTTTTGGGGTCCGCCGGCTGTCCGTCCTTTAGTGTAAGGGTTATACCGTTTACCAATACGGTATTTGAAGAGCTGGTCATACCTGCGGCATCGCCAAAATCATAAATGGCGTCTTTTCCTGCAGTTACGGCCGCTCCGGTCTGCAGGGCCAGTTTAAGCACACTGTCATTGGCGTTTCCAGTAGCCGAGGACAATAGGCTATCTGAGTCGGCAAGCACTCCAATTCCACTGTCATGGCCTATTCCGGTGCTGGATAGGAAAAACCGGTTATTGGCGGAGTCGTAGCTGGCGGCAATGCCCAAGTCATCACTGTACTGATTGATCTCCGCCACCAAAGCATTGATGCTGGTGCCTTTGGTGTAAATGGTAAAGTCTTTGCTGGCCCGTGTAATTCCGTCAGACTCCATCTTCCCCACCAGTGTAAAGGTGATGGTGTCCGAAAGACCGCTAAATTGATCTTTCAGCATTATTGCATTTCCCTCGGAATTTACCTCATCCGCCAGCTGCACCTGGCTCCCCTTTGTGACCCCCTCGGCCAGCTGGTGGACAGTTACCGAGTATGTCCCGCTTGCAGCAGTTGCATTGGCGCTGGCGGCTACAACCGATTCATTGGAAGAAGTGGCCTTTTTAGCCTGGTAGGTTCCCGAAAGCCGCATATTAAAAGCTGCGTCCCTAAGAGAGCGGAGGGAGTTATTTATAGTCCTGTAGTCCGACTGCTGCCACTCCAGCTGCTGATACTTCTGCTTAATAGACTCCGACCTCATTCTCTGGGCCTTCATCAGGTCGCTTACCAGTTGGTCTATATCCATCCCGGAGGCAAGGCCACCTATGCGCATTGAGCTCATGCCGATCCCACCTTTAAAACAAATCCTTATAAAATATTTCGTCAAAAAATAAAAAAACTTAAGCTGTAGTATGTTAAATATTTACCGTTATACTTTTACGCCAAGGCATTAATAATGTTTTTTAGCTCGCCGGCCACTCTATTTGCATCCTTTAAAGTCAGGCCGGGATAAAGGGGCAGGCTTAGGGTAGAGGAGTAATAGTCCTCAGCCACCGGGCACAGGCCCCTGGCATAGCCCTTTTTAAGGTAATAAGGGTGCCGGTATACCGGTAGATAGTGCACCTGCACGCCAATTCCCCTTTTATGAAGCTCCTCATAGGCCTTAAGTCTCATTTTTTCTCCGCCTTTAACCCTGACCACATATAAATGCCAGGCCGGCTGAGATCCAGGCAGCTTTACCGGAGTTGTTACCGGCCCCAGTGAGGACAGCTCTTCGTTATATAGATCTACAATATCCTGCCTCTTTTTGAGAAATGAGTCCAGTTTTTTTAGCTGACTATTCCCCAGGGCGCACTGAATATCAGTAATCCTATAATTGTAGCCCAGCATATGCATTTCATGGTACCAGGGGCCGTGGTACTCGGTGAGCTTTTCCCTGTCCCTGACCATGCCGTGAGACCTGAAGGACTTCATTTTTTCACAGTATTCCCTGCTGTTGGTTACAGCAGCGCCTCCCTCACCGGTTGTAATATGCTTTACCGGGTGAAAGCTGAAAATTGTAATATCCGCCAGCGACCCCACTGGCCTGCCCCGGTAGCCAGCGCCCAGTGCATGACAGGCATCCTCCACCACCACCAGACTATTTTCCCTGGCTGTGTTAATTATATGGTCCATTTCCGCCGGGTGTCCGGCAAAGTCTACCGGGGCCAGCACCCTGGTGCGGTCAGTAATATGCCTGCCGATCTCTTTTTCGTTAATATTCACCGTATCACTGCGCACATCGGCAAAAACCGGCCTGGCGCCCAGATAAACAGCCGCGTTGGCGGTGGCCGCAAAGGTTATGGGTGAAGTAATCACCTCATCGCCAGGACCAACCCCGGCGGCAAAATAGGCAGCATGCAGGGCCGCGGTCCCCGAGTTAAAGGCCACTGCATACTCCACGCCGGCCTTCTCGGCAAGGGCCCTTTCAAAATCCTCCACCCTGGGGCCGGTGGTAAGCCAGTCCGACTCCAGGGCCTCGGCCACGCTATCGAGATCGTCTCTGTCTATGCTCTGCTTCCCATAAGGCAAAAAGTCCATATTAATCACCAGCCATCCGGCGAAGTTCCTCAATGGTCAGCCACTGGTCATTGATGTCGCTGGCATAGCGGAAATCATCCGGAACCGGCCTTCCCTCGGACCAGTTGCGGCTCTTCCCCCACCAGGGAAACTGAGGCTGTATAATATAAAAATGTTCCAGCTCAATGGTGTTTCTGGCATCATCCTCCGGTACCATCACCTCGTGCAGTTTCTCACCGGCCCGGATGCCTATGTACTCATGCCGGCAGCCCGGCGCTATGGCCTCAGCCAGATCTGTAATTCTCATACTTGGTATCTTGGGGACGAATATTTCTCCGCCATGCATCTGCCACATGGAATTGACAACAAATTTCACACCCTGCTCCAGGGTAATCCAGAAGCGGGTCATCCTGGGGTCGGTAATAGTAACCACCCCGGTCTCCCTCATCTTTTTAAAGAAGGGAATAACACTGCCCCTGCTTCCCACCACATTTCCATAGCGCACCACTGAAAACCGGGTGTCCTTGCTGCCCGCATAGGAGTTTCCGGAAATAAACAGCTTGTCCGAGCAAAGTTTTGTGGCGCCGTAAAGGTTAACCGGGTTGGCGGCCTTGTCGGTGCTAAGCGCCACCACCCTCTTTATACCGCAGTCTATGGACGCCTCAATAATATTCTGAGCCCCCATTATATTTGTCTTTACCGCTTCAAAGGGGTTGTACTCGCAGGCCGGAACCTGCTTCAGGGCGGCGGCGTGAACCACATAGTCAACACCGGCAAAGGCCCTGAATAACCTGTCCTTGTCCCTTACATCACCTATGAAATAACGAATTCTTTCATCGTTGAACTCCTTTTCCATCTCAAACTGCTTCAATTCATCACGGCTGAACACTATTATTCTCCTGAGGTTATAATTGTCCAGCATAAAACGCACAAACTTTTTACCGAAAGAGCCTGTTCCGCCGGTTACCAGAATAGACTTGTCCTTAAAAAAAGTATTCATCTTATTTTTACCTCGGCTGTTTTATTTTACTCAGTCAATTACTAAATCCCAGGTGACTGCTGTACCCTTTTTAATATCCCTTCTTACCTTTTTCCCCAATAGGTTAGCCATGTACTTAGTGGGCAATCCCAGCCCTGGCCTTATAGCCCTCAAATTTTGGTTTGATAATAATTCTCCCTCTTTCATATCCTCAACCACATATAATGAGCGCCTATGCCTTAAAGAATTTTTTTCAGCCTCTGTGGGGCCATAGCTAATTCTCCCTAAAGCCTGCCAGACCCTCTCACTCTCCGCCACCAATTGTCTCAATTCATCAGGCTCAATTGAAAACTCAGAATCTACCCCGCCATCTGCACGGGAGAGGGTGAAATGCTTTTCAATAACCGTTGCCCCCAGGGCCACGGCAGCTAAAGCTGTCCCAACGCCCATGGTATGGTCGGAAAGCCCTGCCTGGCAATCAAAAAGCTCCCGCATATGGGGAATGGTAAAAAGATTGGTGTTTATTGGGCTGGCCGGGTAAGTGCTTGTGCACTTTAAAAGCACAATATCCCTGCAGCCTGACTTTCTTGCCTCCCGTACAGTTTCATCAAGCTCAGCGGCAGTGGCCATACCTGTGGATATTATTAAAGGCTTGCCTGTGGTGGCAACTTTTCGCACAAGTGATATATCTGTATTCTCAAATGAGGCTATCTTGTAGCAGGGTACATCCAGGGATTCCAGGAAATCCACCGCTGTCTCATCAAAGGGTGTGCTGAAGGCGACCAGGCCCAATTCCTTGCAGCGATCAAAAATAGTTTTGTGCCATTCCCAGGGAGTGAAAGCCTCCTTATACAGGTCGTATAGTGACCGGCCCTTCCATAAACTACCGGGATCATCTATAAAAAACTCTCCGGTATTTATATCAATGGTCATGGTGTCCGCAGTATAGGTCTGCAGCTTTATGGCATGGGCACCGGACTCTGCGGCGGCATCAACTATTTTCAGCGCCCTTTCCAGAGATTGATTGTGGTTTCCAGACATCTCGGCTATTATAAAAGGGCGGTGCCCTCTGCCAATACTATAACCTTCTATTTTAATCTTATCACTACTTTTCATGTTTTTTCTCCTTGTCTATAGTGCCATAAATAGCCTGTTATCCAACTCGTCCAGAGAATATATATTTAAATCTGCCTCGTATTCTTCTTTGTTTCTTATATCCTTAAACATTCCCCTTAATACCCTAATGGTCTTGAAACCCATCGGTTTTATCCCTATAAAATCTTTATTGGGGTTATCTCCTATGTAAAAAACTTTATGAGGTTCAACTTTCTCTCTCTCACATATTTTTAAAAAGCAGTACGGCGATGGTTTTGCTTGTCTTATACCATATCTGTGAGTTATATAGCAAAATTTAACTCTATCATACAATCCCAGTGCTTTAAGTTTATTATTCTGAACGATCTTATTACCATCTGTTACAATGTACAAAGGTAGATGTTTAAACCGGTTAAGACATTTTTCTGCATCTTTGTATAGATGAATGTGAGGCCTGTGGCTTCGGTATATGGAAAGACATTTTCTCACTTCAGCATTACTGAATAAGTTATATTTTAGCAAAACATCGTTGAAAATATGCCCCCGCCCACCCTCAATTCTTTTCAACATATATTCATAGCTATCGTCAGGCGGCAATGAATATTTCCGGAATAGATAAGTAGCTACCTCTTTAAAACCACTTTTTACATAGGTTATCTCTTCAAAAAGAGTATCATCCATATCAAAAACTAAAACCATGGTCAGATTATCAAATCCTTTGCGTATCGTACCAGCTTTTTTTCCACATTTGAGCGTACAAAGGGTATTTCGTCAATGTCCGCCCCCAAAGCCTCTAGCATAAACCAATAAAAACTGTCAAGGCCAACCTCTATACTTAAAGTTGACGCCCCGCCAAACCTGCTGTTACATTCTATTATATGTAATTCATTCTTCTTTTTATCTATTAACGCCTGCAGGACTGCATGTCCATATATTTTTGTCTTTTCAGCAAGTTTAGCCGCTATATTTTCTATATCTGTATTTCTCAGAGTGGTGGTCACCTGCGATTCTCCATTTACCACTAGATCCCTTGATCTCACCACAACCCCTTTGCACTCTCCCTTTATGTCGACATATAGATCAACACTAAACTCACAACCCTCTACATATGGTTGATAAACAGGGTTTAATAAAATTTTAGCATGTTCAACAGCATAATTTCGCCTTAGTTTAATACCTATATTATTTGAGCCAGAACCGTATCTTTCTTTTACCACATAATAATCTGCTTCTATCTCATCTATATTAACAGCTGTTTCTATTACTGGAAAACCAAATGATTTAAGAGTTTTGTAAAAATTTATTTTATCCATACAAGTTTCCACAGCATTCTTATCAGAAACCATAACAAATATTCCGTTACTTGCAAGGGTTTTCTTATATGAAGAAAAAAATAATAGCTCGCCATCTCTTGTGGGAATTATACATTTAATTTTGTTTTCCCAGCAGTAAAGTGTTAAAAACTCTACACTTATATCTTTTAACTGAGGCATTGACCAAAATTTGTCCACAAAAAATTTCCCTATACAATTATTATCCGAGTCCCCACCAATAATTTTTTCATAACCCGGGATTTTTGATCTTGCACACTTAACAGCATTAATAAGTGGCACCTTTTTAGATATGCTAGTAATAAGTATATTGCTGTTTAAATTTAAATTCATACCATTTCTTATCATTTAATCACCATAGTTATTTATTCTATCACAATATAGGAACATAATGGACTTAAGGTACTTCTTTTTATTCCATATTTGCTAAGACCTAAAACCTCTTTAACAGCCAGTGTTTCTCCGGGAAACTCCTGACAGTTTAGCTCATCGAAGGCTAATACACTCCCTTTTGTAACCCGGTCTAATACAGCTTCCAAGCATTTTTTTGTTGGAAGATAAATATCAAAATCAAAGTAGGCAAGGGAAACTATTGTTTCAGGATGTTCGTCCAGGTATGAGGTAATTGTTTTGGTCGCGTCTCCCTTTACCAGCTCATATTTTTTCTTATGGGAAATAGGGCTTTCAGACTCGTGATAGTCAAGTATTTTTTCAAGATAATTTTCGTAACCGTCAGTAACACTGTAATCTCCAACAGAAAGCCTTTCTCCATCTTTTTCATCAACTTGTGGAAAGCCGGAAAAAGTATCAAATCCTATAATCTTCCTATTATAATTGAAAGGCTCGTATATTCCCCTGAATGACTGAAAAAGTGCAAGGTTCTGCCCCCAGCGCACACCGAATTCTATTACCACCCCGTGGACATCAATTATTTTTTTGTATAATTCATGCATGAAAAGTATTCTGGATAATGCCTGCCTGTTAATAAAAAGACCAAGATTGCTTAAGATCTCTCCCTCAGGCACAGGATTGTTTCTATATATTTCCATAAACGACGTTCTATTTTCTATTTCATTACTGGTTGAACCTGTTAAAACCTTTATACCTTTCATAATTCCTCCCTGCTTTTGAAGAAAGCTGTGATTCCCCTGCCAAGTCCCAATTGGGCAAGGACCCGGTATAACTCGTTGGTTTTCGACGGTGAAATGCTATGTAATAGATTTTCAATTGAAACTCTTGCCTTATGACAGTTTTTACCTTTACTCTTGTCTTCAACGTAATTGGTATTTTCATTTAGTAAAAAAATATCTATGGGGAAGTCCCCCATCACATAGCTACATGTCCAACCGGACTCATCACATATTGAAATTAACCCCTCAGAATTAAAATAGGAGATATGGTCTGGAACGGCCACCCAAAAGGATTTTGTTATATACCCGTTATCCAGCAAGTGCTGTTGAATAGGTGAAAAGTCATTGGGAACATCTATTACCAGAACCCCGTCCTTATTAACAAGCTTTTTACATTTAATCAAAAGGTCTAATGGGCTAAGCACATGCTCTAAAACATTATCCAGCCAGATAATGTTAAAATTCTCCTGTCCCGTCAATTTATCCAGGCATTCGTTGATATCTCCAATAATCATATATTGCAGCATATCCGGATTCTGCGCCCTGCATCCATACTCACTGTAATCGAGACCAGTCACATCCCAGCATCTTTCACTGAAATATTTTAATGCCCAGCCTTCTCCACAGCCTATATCCAAAAAACGCCTTTTTACAATTTCCCCTGGTAATAATTCATTTATTATTGCATATCTTTGCTCTATCTTGTTCTTTATGTAGATAATTTCATCTTCTGCATAATTTATTTGATAACTGCCCTCGGCCTCCTGATAATACTTTTCAGAGTAATACTTTTTTAATTCTTCAGGAGTCGGTTTATTCTTCAGTTCATAGAAGCCGTATTTATTTACTTTCACCCCATAACTCAAGGGGCATCACCTCGTTTTAAAATTATTCATTATAACCTGAGCAATGTGATGAGATTTATTATTGCCTACAAGATTAAGGGCCTTTTTTTCCATTTCTTTAAGCCCATTGCTGTTATCAATAATACTCTGATATATATCGAACAATCTTTCTATTCCCAGGTCAAAGTTCCTGCCCGCCAGTAATACAGCCCCTGTTTCTGCAATATCTACTGCGGTTTGGTATTGGTTTTGCGCAATTATTACAACTATTGAAGGGAGGCCCAAAAAGCACCTCTCAATCATCGATACTCCACCCGCCCCTATAGAAAGGTCGGCAGAAGACATTAATTCCGCCATATTTTCAACCTGACAATAAAAAGAGGTATTTTCTATGCTATTACAAATTTCCTTCACTTGATCTTTATTTGGATTGTTTGCTCCGACTACCACATCTACGGCTATATCCGGTCTATTTGCCAGGCCAACAGCTTTAAGCGCCTTTACCGTCTCATTGCCTGGATCACTTCCGCCAAAAAAAATCAAAACCCGCCTGACTACCCCTCCACGTATCTTTAATATCTCTCTGGCCTCATAAAACTCCGTCCTAAGCAGGGAATAACCTGGACCCAAGAGCCTTGTGCAGTGATCTGGAACCAATCCTTCATAGCGTGAGCTCATATTTTTATAATAGTTTTGATCCAGCAGTAAATCACAGTCATGAGGCCTGTCTGCAAGGTCGTCAATGACCATAATCTTTGGCGCTTCCAGTCGCATGCGTTTCTCCCACTCAGCGCAAAGAGAGTATTGGTCCACTACGACAAGATCTGCTCCACCATTTCTTTTTATTATCTCAAGAGACTTTTTTGAATCTTTTATCTGCGCATCTTCAGAGTTATTTACTAAG
The DNA here is from genome assembly GCA_000802095.1 of Peptococcaceae bacterium BICA1-7. Classification (GTDB taxonomy): domain Bacteria; phylum Bacillota; class Desulfotomaculia; order Desulfotomaculales; family Desulfocucumaceae; genus BRHc4a. The sequence continues at coordinate 429,981 of JUEB01000026.1, forward strand.
ACGCCCACTGTTTCTCTCAGGCCAAAACTATCAGACCATTTTAGTCTGTACACAGAGAACCCCTTCGTCTCTATATAGCCGCAAAGGCTTCCAGGAAGATCAAGGCATATGAAATTAACATGGGCTCCCAGCCCCCGCAGTGTACAGGCCAGAGTCAGGCAGCGCATGACATGTCCTGAGCCTATATCATACGAAGAGTCGCACCTTATATATACCCTCACAAAAAGATCTCCTAAATACTACAAGCAAGTATATATTTAACATCAGGTAATGTATTTATTGGCCATACAGCTTCTGTTCAACATGAACATTTATATGAAACCAGTCAGGATTGTTTTCCAACAAGGATAGGGCATCTTCCAGGGAAAAATGGGGGTTGACAGGATACAGTCCCTCAATAATCCTCTTTATCAACTCAAAATCATCAGCAGTATCCACTGTCCACCTGTGGCGGCTTTGATCCTCATGGAAAGTAACATTGGCAGTCCCGAATATTTCAGGATTACGGTATAAGTATGCTGTCACATGCTCTCTTTCAGGAGCGGTCTTTGCGAGCCGGTGGGCCAACTCCAGTGCCTTGAAGGAAAAAACCTCTGTGTCCATGCCCCGGGGATAAGTCCTTTCCAGGGTATTGGACACATAATCATATTTAGGGTAATTGTCAATATAAAAGCCTATTACGCTGTCAATCACAGAAGGGTCAATAAGGGGACAGTCCGAGGTAACTCTTACCACCACATCTGCTTCATGTTCTAAAGCAGTCCCGTGATACCTTGACAGCACGTCTTCCTCAGACCCACGGAAATAAGGAAGCGACAGTTCTTTACAGAAATCAACTATAACATTATCTTCCTTATTTTCTGTTGTGGCTATAATCACGTTATCGGCAAGCCTCACCCGCAAAAGCCTTTCCACCTGATAAGCTAGCAGGGGCTTATTAAGCACCTTTTTTAATATCTTGCCCGGAAGCCTTGTGGAGGTCATTCTTGCCTGAACTATTATAACTTTTCTCATTTCACTCATCCTGCAGATTCACTCTTTTATATTGGTCTTTTTCATCAAAAACCAGGTAGCATCATCCATAGGAAAATTATTGTCCCTCCGGTACAGAAAGCCGTAATCAACCAGTTCCAGGTCATTATGCCTGTCCATTATTTCCCCGGCAAAGTCCCTTTTGAAAAGCTTCCCCGCATGACCCCGATAGTTTACCTCCATTGGCGTGGGGTTATAGTACTCGGCCACCATTATATACTTTTTGCTGCTTTTGTATAATACATCATAAACCTTTGGCAGCATATCAGGATTCAGGTGTATCAACACACCTACAGTGAAAGCAAGATCATATGTACACTCGGGGGTAAATTTAAGAATAGACTGGTGATAAACCCTTGCCTTTCCCCATTTATTCAGCTCACTTACCGCCTTTTCATTTATTTCGACAGCGGCAAGCTCAGCCCCGGGAAGCAGCTGATTTATTGCCCTCAGATTCAGCCCTATGTTTGAACCCAGCTCAATGCACGAACTCACTCCAGACATTCTTGAGAACAGCTTGCCAAAGAAGGCCAACTTGCCAGCCTGTATTTGCTCATTTCTATTTCTTTCCACATATTCATCCCCGAAAGAGCCCGCCCAGAAGGACTCCTGCTCAGTTTTAAAGCCACTCATCATTTTCACCCCAGTTTTATATTACCAGCAGGACTAACCGCTCTAAAGTAGTTACTCCAAGGATAGTTTAATAATTTCATTTCTTTACGATATCTTCCTCCGGATCTTCTTCTATCTTTAATATACCGTCTATTTTTCTCTGTACCGCTATTATGAAATAAAGAGTTTCTACGGTCAAATTATTAAGATATTTTTCCCATGCTAAAACTTTTTCCTCATTATTTGCATAGGATTCACCGTATTTCTTTTTCAGTGCAACTACAACAGGAGAAAGGACTTTTAAAACAACACTGTCATAAAAATCTATTTCTTTCATACGGGCAACGTCTTTATTATTTATTTCATCCAATAACAAGGTGAGTCTTTTTGTTTTTAGGCCCATTTCCCTCTTTCTGGTAATTTTTTTCAGTTTGTATATTACTTTTTCATTTATTTCTACCAGCTGTTCTATTTCATTTCTTATCTCCAGCAAGGCTTCTTTCTTACTTTCAAGGTTATAGTATTTTTCTTTTTCTATCTGACTATCAATATAGGAATTAAGGTCAAAGTCCATATTTTCCAAATCCTCTTCCATAACCCTGGCCAGAGGCTTTATCTCTGTTCCGTCAATACCGATGCCGCCCTCTGTGGCGTTAATATACCTTGTATTTGGAAAACTTTTTATCCTGCCTTCAAAATCATATTTTATCTGCAGGTAACCCCTGGGAGACTGTACTTTGTTTCCATATATATCTATCATCTGCACTATATTCTTTTCCGCAAAGTCTCCCTTGGAAGTCTGGCTTCTGCCCTCTGCGTAAAGCCCGTCATCATACATGCACATGTCCTGGCCTATAAAGATAATGTGACTGCAACCTGCCTGGCTTAAAAACCAGGTGGCTGAATTGGCTATGGATGCCCCGCTTCCAACCGGTGGGATATTTATACCCATTTTTTTATTTAAATAATTGCCCAGCATATCGGTCTCCAGCGACATGAATATTTTTCTTCCTTTATACAGGGGAAGCAATTTTTCTGTTAGCTGGCTGGCAAAGAGGAGGGGAATATCTTCGCTTAGATCAAAGAATTCATCGTCATATATTTTTTCGTTAAAGCTAGCGTCAATGGCGGCCCTTAAGTGCGGAGTAATGCCGTGGCTGTCCAAAATTTTCATGGCGGACCCTACCGCCACCAAAATAGCCTTCTTCTTAAGGTCATTTAGTAAATGCAGGTGTTTATTTAGAGAAGGGCCGGCCGAAATCACCACGGCGGGCCTTCCCCTGAAATAATCCATAACATCACCGTAAAATATGCTGTCTTGATTCATATTCTTAAAGCTGTTATGCAGCCATACGTATTTTGTCCAGTGCATGGTGGCAGTATGGGCGGTCCTGCTCCTGAAATATTTTACCAGGTAGTTTTTTACAGCTTCATAATAACCGGAGAACAAAGACAGATATGAGGCTGTGCATACCAGCCCGTAGGGCTTATCTGACTTTTCGTATAAAGCCCCCGAAAGGTACTGGGATACTGCCTCCTCACTTTTGTTCACCAGCACCGACACCTTGCCCATTGTTTTAAAAACATCCACAAAGGCATGTCGGCTTAAAAAACGCCTGAACATCTGCAGGGAGGGCTCAATAATAATAACGCTTTTTATAGATCTGTAATTCCTTTTGGCATACTCCAACGCCTTTCCGCTGCCTATGCCGAATATAACAAGAGCCTCGCAGTCCTCACCCACCGATGAAAACATGAGCCTCATTTCTTCCTCTGTACTGTAAAGGCTATGGTCAAAACACTCGCAGTTCCCATTCTTTAAAAGACAGTTATCCTGCCCCTCCACCTCGTTTATTTCTATTTCATAAAGAGCCTTTTCCTGTGTCGCTGTTCTGTATAAGTCAGAAGCATTTGCTTTTAAGAAACGTAAGTTTAAATCATATCTTGTCATCTATATTACCTCCCCTTCCAGCAGGGGACAAAGGTCGAATTTAATTATATCCGAGGCGTTGAGATAGTCCCTTTTTTGTAATGCTGCCAGTATAAGCTGCAGCATGGCGTTACAGTCATTTATTTTTTTTGGAGGCAAAGCACTCATCCTTTTTTCGGCCTCACTGAGTATTTTGGTAATCAAATCCATGTATTCCGGGATGTTCTGGTCAAAAATGCTCATCCTGAGCTTTTCTATTTCCTCTCTCAATAGCTTCACCTCTATGCCTTTTTATTAGAAAGAGGCTCCAGAAACTGGAGCCTCCTTCGGATTTCTGAAGTGTTACCTGAGGAGCTGCAGAACTCCCTGGGGCTGCTGGTTGGCCTGGGCCAGCATGGCCTGAGCGGCCTGCTGCAGAATGCTGTTCTTGGTGAACTCCATCATTTCCTTGGCCATGTCCACGTCGCGGATCCTGGACTCGGAAGCGGTGAGGTTCTCGGCAGAGGTGTCCAGGTTGGCTATGGTGTGCTCCAGCCTGTTCTGCACGGCACCCAGCTTGGAGCGCTCGGCGGAAACTGTCTGCAGTGCATTATCAATGGCTGTAATCGCCGCTGCGGCATTTTCCTGACTGGTAACATCAAGGGCGTATTCAGCGCCTACATTGTCGGTGCCATTAGTTACGGCCATGGTAATTGCAAAGCCTTCCTCCTCGTCAATGTCGGTGGAAAGTCCCAAAGCCTTGGTGTTCATCTCAGATATGCTGAGTCCCATGGTTTGGTTTTCATTGGCACCCACCTGGAAGGTCATGCCGTTGTTGACGGCTTTATCCTGGTATGAAATGTCAAAGTCCAAAGCTATGGTTGAAGTGTCCAGCACGGCAGATGTATCCCAAACTTGTACCTCGAAGCTGATGCCATGGTTGTTGTATTTTACTGAGCCGGTAAGAGCTCCAGCACTGTAGTTTATTGTGTCGGACACTATATTATTGCCATCTTTGTCCAGCAAATTAACCCTTACCACACCGTTTTCTATGTCCAGCACCGCCGACATCCTGGCTATTTCAAACTCAATATTGCCCAGTATATTGACACCGGTAATCTTTGAGTTGGTCAGCCCGGAAACCCGAATGCTGTTGTTTACAGCGAATGATGTTGTAGCGTCAAATGCGGTAGTACCTTGATGATTGAAAGCCGCAGCCAGTTCAAGAGTAATATTCTTTCCTGCCACTGCATCTTCCCACTGCTTCTGGGTAAAGGTAAAGGACACGCCGTGGTCGTTATAGGTAAACTCACCGTTAGTAAATGATACTGTCACTTTATCATCTATCTGAACAGACGATATTTCCGGTGCGCCTCCGGTAAACAATGCGTCAATCTTTACACTTAACTCACCGGCAGTGTTCTTGGTGATAGTAATGCTGCCCGTGGTAACGTTTGACCAGTCAGCGTCGGAAGCTGCTGCGAGGGTTATACCTTCAGTTGAGAGAGCAAGGGCATTCAGATCAACAGTCATGCCCAGTCCGGTGGGGTCATATCCCCTTACGTCCGCCTTGATGGCCTTTACGGTGTCTGCCTTGTCGCCGTTCAGAAGCTTCATGGTGTTGAACTCGGTGGTGTTGGCGATCCTGTTAATTTCCGAGGTCAGCTGGGTGATTTCCTTCTGAATTTCCTGGCGGTCCGAGGTGACGTTGGTGTCCGAGGCTGCCTGTACGGCCAGCTCGCGCATCCTCTGCAGTATGGAGTGGGTCTCGTTCAGCGCGCCCTCAGCGGTCTGTATCAGCGAAATTGAGTCCTGGGAGTTCTTGGAGGCCATGGACAGGCCCCTGATCTGGGCTCTCATTTTCTCACTGATGGCCAGTCCGGCGGCGTCGTCACCGGCGCGGTTTACACGCAGACCTGATGACAGCTTCTCAATGGACTTCTGGGTTACCGAGTTATTGTTGAATAACTGGCGGTAGGTGTTCAGGGCTGAGATGTTGTGATTAATCCTCATTTTTCATTCCTCCATGAATTTTAATTACATACCGCATCCGTGCGGTATAATCTTACCGGTCGGCCGCCCGGCAAAAATATGGTTCTGATTATAAATATCGACAATAATTCTTAAAGGTTGAGGGCCAGGCAATAATTTTTTTATTTTTTACCCAACATTTTTTTCGACAGCATTTCCTGTAATTCCTGCCTGGCGGATACTGCGGAAGCATTTTCCTCCATTATTGCCCTGTATATCTCTTCTCTGTATATCTCCATACTATGGGGTGCTTCTATCCCTATTCGGACCGTCTCACCTGATATATCGGCCACGGTTATCCTTATTTCTCCCCCAATTATTATGGTTTGCCCTTTTTTCCTTGCCAGCACCAGCATATTAACGCCCCTTTTCTTCTTTTATTATAGCCAGGGGCATCCTTACCGAATATTTTTTTTCATTTAGCACAACCTGTTTTCCCAGCAGGTCTTTGGTATTTATAACTATTGGGGCCAGAAGGTTTGCGGTGGCGTTCTCAAAGCCCCGGCTTATATTTACAGTGCAGAAAACAGCCACCTGGGATTCATCCTTTATTTTCAGCTGGCTGACTATCTCGTCTTCCAAATCAAACTCGTACCCGCTAAAAGCCTCGAAGGGGTTAATAACAATAAGGCCCATTCCGGTCTGCTTAACGCTCTCCAGAAAGAAAAAGGGAGATTCCTCATTTGCCGCCACAAGAAAATACTCATTATGCTCCAGACCCGGTATTCCCCAGGGAAAGGAAATTTTTTTCAGTTCTTCACCGGCATTCTCTTCAGTTTTGGGCTGCGCGTTCATTTATGAGTCCTCCTTGAATTAATACAAATTTAAGATGCTGTGTTCAGGTCATAATGCGGCATTTATCTTTTATGGGATCGGGGGTGTACTACTCTTATATTTAGAAAGCACCAATATTTATGGTGCTTTACTATACATATCCATTCAATACTCTTCCCCTGTTTTCTTTCACTTCCTCCAGCCAGGCCTCGGCCTCCTGCAGGGTGTAATCCTTCTCCGCCCCGGTCCGCCGGTCTCTGGCCGATATTCTGGGCTTTTTTTTGTCCTTTAGCTTCACCTTGAACTCCAGGGGCTGGTTAAACATCTCGGCGGCCTTGCGCATCCGCTCTGCTGCCTTATTGAGCTGGTATATCTGCTTGCGCAATTCCGGGTCTTCTGTTTGTATAAGCTCCTGCTCCGCCGGGGTTTTTACAGTCTTGGCCTCCACTGCCTTGGCAGCCTCCTGGGCAATAAGCGCCTGCAGTCCCCCCGCCCCTATTTTCATATTGAATCACTACCTTCCCTCTACCTGAGAAAGTCCAAAAGAGAAACCTTCATAATGTTGGCCCCTGAGGCCAGCGAAGCTTCAAAGCTGGCCTGCTCCTGGCTCATGTCAATGGATAGCTTGTACATGTCGGCCCCCTCCAAAAGGTTAAGGGTTTCTTTAAACTTTGTCTCCATATCCCTCATCTGGTCCTGCAGCGCCTCGAAATGCCTGGTCCGGGAGCCCACGCCCACCCTTCTTTCCAGCACCTGGTCGGTTACAAGCTGCACCTCATCTATACGGTCCATTATGGCCTCGGTGTCGTCGACACCGAGGCTGTCTCTCAGCTTAAACAAAACATCAAACACTCCCTGGTCCAGTACGTCTTTGCCAGCCACCGTCAGCGCATTGGCCACCTCGTACTGGCCGGGGGCTATCTCCTCGCCATGTCCAAACACTCCCTGCTTGTGGTTTATACTTATCCTGAAGGAGTCCCCAATGGCTGTCCCGGACATGTCTATCTGCAAACCGTACAGTTCGTCGGCTGGATTCACGTCTATGTCCACTATATTTCCGCCTGCGTCAACATTCCAGGCCAGAGGTGAAATCAAACCAGCATCCGGAGTGCTGCCGTCCAGGGTGGTCATATCGGTTATGGTAAAGGTATTGGCGCCGGTCCGGGTTATGGTGAACATGCCGGTATTGGCAAGAATGTCCGGCCTTTCGGTCACTTCGGGCACCACCCCGGTAGTGGAGAGCAGCGGCTTAACCTCATAGCCCCTGGTTACCCCTGCCGCGTCAATGCGGTAATCATCGCCGGAAAGCACCTCCCGGTAAATACCGTTAAAGTCTCCGGTGAATATAATACTGTCTCCTACTCTTTCAAAGGGCGCCCGGTTGTTTTTTGTGCCGGCGTATATATAGCGGCCTCCTATGCTGGAATTGGCCAGGTCCTTAACGTGGTCTATTATTTTATCAATCTGCTCGGCGATGGCCTTCCTGTCCTGGCTGTCGTAGGTCTCGTTGGACCCCTGTACGGCCAGCTCGCCGGCCTGGTGAAGCAAGTCTCCCAGGGTTTGCATGGAGCTGTCGCTAAGATTTAGATAACCAAGTCCGTCATCTATATTTTTTTCGTACTGCTCCATATAAGAAAGTGAGGCCTTGACTGACAGCACCTGGCTTAAATTTTCAGGCTTATCGCTGAGCCTGATCATTGATTTGCTGGTGGACACCTGCTCATAGGTGCGGGCCAGCTTGCTCATGTTCTTGTGTATGTTGTTAATAACAGAGCTGGATATAAATTTATTGGTTATCCTCATGGCCAATCACTCCTTAATACTGCATCATCCGGTTAATCAGGTAGTCCAGCAGTCCGTCAACCATACTGACAACCCTGGCCGATCCCTGGTAACCGTACTGGAACTGCACCATTTTAGTAAGCTCCTCATCCACCGAAACCCCAGACACCGACTCCCTCAGGCTGAACATCTGCTCCTGTATGGCCTGCTGGCTGATAGCCATTCCGTCGGTACCCTGGGCCTTGGTGCCCACATCGGTGACCAGCATCTGGTAGCACTCCTCTAAGGTATAGTCCCTTACGGGATAATAAAGCTCCGCGTAGGCCGCCGGGTCTTCGGCCAGTGTTATGGTCATGTCGCCCTGCCTTATGTCTGCTATAAGTCCTGCCTTGGTGCCGTCTATTACATTGGGGTCGCTAACCACAGCGGGATTTACCTGGAAGTTCCCCCCATTTAGAGAGCCGACGAAAAAACTGGGCATAGTTGAGGCCGGTGGTGTCGATATTGCAGACTGTATTTTACTTTTTAGAGTAACAGACATGTCATTCATTACATTTTTAAAATATATTATTTCCTGCCTGGCCTTTTCCAGTCCCAGAAGGGACCCGCCAGTGTTATAGTCGTTCCTCATGGCGGTAAGGTCCGCCACCTCTCCCAGGCCGGCCTCGTGCAGCTCCAGATTTCCGGTAATACTGTCAATGCTCAGGGAGAAATTTTTATCGTCTCTGGGAATGGTGGTTATGGTAACTCCAAAGAAAGACATGGTTACCTCTCCGGTGGGCTTTCCGCCGGCATCATTATGGTGCTGCACCGTAAGGGGCCCGTACTTGGAAAGCTCGTCCAGCAAAAGATCCCTTTTATCCTCCAGGTCATTGGGCCGCTGCCCGATCCTGTAGATCTTTACCATGTCCTCTGTATAATTCTGTATCTGCACCAAAAGGTCGTTAACTCTGTCCACCTGATCCTTTATCTGCCCTCTGTCTACATTGGGCAGAGTGCCAGGCTGCATTATGCTTTCCTGAATATAGGTGAGCTGGTCGTGAGTGTAGGTCATCAGCGATCCCAGCTGCACTCCCATTTCCATTACCACGGCCTTGACTCCAGGGTCCTGGGGGTTATTGTTAAGGTTCTGCCAGCCCTTGAAGAACTCCGTCATCTGTTCTTCTATTCCTTCGGCGGCAGGCTCTGCAAAACAGGCCTCCACCCTTTTAAAAATGCTAATCTGGTCTTCCCAGTAATAGCGGCCGGTGTTGGAGTTTCTTACCTGGGGATCCATGTATTCGTCCCGTACACGCCTTACCAGGAGAGTTTTCATACCGGTGCCTAGCTGCCCCGGAGTAACAGATGAATCCCACTCCGGCTGGGTATACGGATCAGTCTGAGTGATCACCGCCTCCTGCCTGGTATAACCCTCTGTACTGGCGTTGGCCAGGTTATGGCCGGTAACATCCAGTGCCCTCTGGTGAGTTTGAAGACCTCTTCTGCCTATTTCCAGTCCAAAAAATGTACCGGGCACAAAGAACACTTCCTTTTCTTATACTGTTTGCAACTCCTGTCAGGAGACGGGAGATGCTATGGGTAATACCTGAAGCAGGAGACGGTAGACGGGAGTTGCTGCATGCAATGCCATGGGGTCAAACGACCACAAAGTCACTCCCGTTAGCATAAGTTAAACTTTTTTATCCAGCAGGGAAAGGTTTGGACTATCCTCGGCCTTTTTGCCCTGCGGGGTATACACATTTTTCCCTCCCGGGGAAAAGGTTCTTAATATAATGGCATTAAACCTCAAGGCCTGTTTTGTAAGATCTCCGTTGAGCCGGTTTATACCGGTCAGCTCCTGGACGCTGACACTCATATTCTCCAGCAGCTTATTAAGCTTTTCTCTGAATTCCGGCGGGGCTTTTTCAGCAAATTGGCTTAAAACCGCATCCTTTTCAATTCCCAATTCTCCGGCCAGCCTGTCGGTGTTTTTCTTTCTTTCTTTTTCACACCTGTCTATTATTCCGGCCACTGCCTCTTCCCTGCCCACTATCTCGGGCAGCTTGCCGGCATCTAATTGACGCAACGCCCGGTTATGCTCCCGGGCGATGTTTATAAGCTGCTTAATATTCTCATCCTGCTTTTCCAGGTTTTTCACCAGTTCCGGCCATAATGACTCCATCTTTATCCCCTTATATGTGTTTATCCAGGAGTCTCTCCTCTATGATGCCCTCGGCTATCTTCCTGGCATCCGCCCTATAGGTGCCTCCTGCAATCTCCCTTTTCAGCTGCTGTACCTTTTCCTCACGGATCTCAGGCATATCCTTAAGGGCCGACTTTACTTCCTGAATCTCCCTGGCCTGCACCGACAGCTCCAGGGTGTCCTCTCCGCCCTTTACCGGGGCGTCCTTACGGGAAGTGCCCTCATTTTTCCTGGTCTGATAGGCCTTCATTACATCTTTTATATTTCCGTAATTGTTTACTTTCACAGCAATCACCCGGCCATTTAATATTTCTATTTATAATTTCGTCAGAAGACCGAAAAACTTTAATTTTTTCTCATAAGAATTGAACCCGGTCGGAATACAGAATACAGGAGTCAGAATTCAGAATGGTTTGGGTGATCCTTATAAAATATATGGCTTATATTCTGAATTCTGTATTCCGGGTTCTGAATTCCGCCACCGGTACGGTGACACCGCCCACACAGGGCGGTTTTATACATTTCTAACTATTTCCTTTGCTATGTCATGCAGGGGGAGTACCTTCCCGGCTCCCCCGATGTCTATGGCCGCCTTGGGCATTCCGAATACTACACAGGTGCTCTGGTCCTCGGCCACGGTATACCCGTTTTTCTGCTTTATTGCCAGCATACCCTGGGCCCCGTCCCTCCCCATGCCGGTCAGAAGAACTCCCATGGCCTGACTGCCAAAAACCTCTGCGGCCGATTTCATAACCACGTCCACCGATGGCCTGAAGCCTCCCGGAGGTACTGGCGCGCCACCGGGATCAAGGTTTACCGAGGCAGAACCCGGCCTCCCCCTGAATGTAAGATCAAAGCCCGCCGGTGAGACAAGCACCATGCCGGGCTTTATTTTGTCTCCATTTTCAGCGTGCTTTACTTTAACCATGGACTTTCTGTCCAGGTGCTCAGCCATTGGCCCTGAAAAGCCTACCGGTATGTGCTGCACTATGACAAAGCCTACCGGAATATTTTCCGGCAGCCTGGGTATTACCTGCTGAAGGGCCGCCGGACCGCCGGTGGAAGACCCTATAACTACTATATCGTACTTTTTCCCGGCTAATGCGGCAGTACCGGTATCAACCTTTTTTTCTACAACGGCTGCTTGCCTTTGAAGCACCGGCCTGGCTGCCGGCGCCGGCATTCTTCTGAGAGATGCCTGGGCCGCGGCCTTTATCTTGTATTTCAAATCAGCCACCATGGCTGCCATTTCTCCCGGTCTGGTGGGCTTGGCCACGAAATCCACGGCCCCCAGGGCCAGTGCCTGCATGGTGGCCCTGGCGCCCTCGGTGGTGTGGGCGCTCAGCATTATTACCGGCACCGGATTTGTTTTCATAAGCCTGCCGAGAGTGGTCAGCCCGTCAAGCACCGGCATTTCCACATCAAGTGTAACTACCTGTGGCCTTAGGCTGATAATTTTCTTAAGGGCCTCCTCGCCGTCAGAGGCTGTATCAATTACCTTTACATTGCCATCATCTTCCAGAAAGCGGGTGATCAGGCGTCTCATCAATGATGAGTCATCTACCACCAGGACCCTAATTGGCATATGCTAATTCCTCTTTGCCTGTGTCTTTTATTATGCCTTTGGCGTCTATAATAAGGGCTACCCTTCCGTCTCCCAGTATGGTGGCCCCGGAGAGCCCGGTCATCTGGCCAAGATAGCTGCCCAGTGATTTAATGACTATCTCCTGCTCCCCAACAAGTTTTTCAACCACGACTCCAATCCGCCTGTCTCCAGAGCCAAGCACCACCACATAAAGCTTTTCTCCGCTTTTTTCAATATCCAGCTGGAACATATTGTCCAAACGAACCAGAGGCAGAACCTGGCCTCTTACCACAATAACCTCACTGTGGCGCACAAGCCTTATGTCCGAGTCCTTAATAGACAGTGTTTCCATAACATTGGCCAGCGGGAAGGCGTATACTTGGTCACCCATACCCACCATTAGCGCCCTGACTATAACCAGAGTAAGAGGCAGCTTTATATCGAAAATGGTCCCTCGCCCCTGCTCGGAATGGAATTCAAGGGTTCCGTTAATCTGCTCAATCTGGTTCCTGACAATGTCCATTCCCACACCCCTGCCGGAAACATCACTTACCTCGGCAGCAGTGGAAAAGCCCGGCATAAATATGAGGTCAAAGGCTTCTCTCTCACCCATCCTGTTTAAGGCATCGGGCTTCATTAGCCCCTTCTTCAGGGCTATTTCCTTAATCCTCTCCAGGGCCAGCCCCTTGCCGTCATCCGATAGAGTGATCACAATATGGCTTTCTATATAGGCAGCCTTTAAATATACTCTGCCCTTCCTGGGCTTACCCAATTTCTCCCTTTCTTCCGGAGATTCAATGCCGTGGTCTATAGCGTTCCTGATCAGGTGAATAAGAGGGTCCCCTATTATTTCAATAACGTTTCTGTCCAGCTCGGTTTCCTTTCCTTCTACAATAAAGTCAATCTCCTTGCCAAGCTTCTGGGCTATGTCCCTGACCATTCTGGGCAGCCGGTTGAATACTGTGGCCACCGGCAGCATCCTGGCCTTCATTATTTCGTCCTGGAGATCGGTGGTTATCTGGCCCAGGTGGTTTGATATTTCCACAATATCATCGGCCAGCTCCTCTGATCCGTATTTGCTCTCAAAAATATCCACAAATCTATCCAGGCGGGTGCGGTCTATCACCAGTTCGCTGACAAGGTTCATTAGATTATCCAGCTTTTGCACGTCCACCCGAACAGTTTTTATGGTAGTCTTTTCCGGTCCTGCCTGCCGCTGCACGCTGTCTTCCCTTTTAACCTCCTCTTTATGCTGTTCAACCTCTTGGGAATCAGCCAACAAGGCGTTTTCTTCAGCGGAATCAATATTTTCAATTTCTATGGAGCTTATTTCAGCTATGGACATTAGAAGACTTTTTATGTAATCACTATCTTCCTTGCTGATCAGTATAACCGAGAAGGACTGATCATACTTGCCCTCCTGCAGCTCCTCGGCAGGGGGATCGCTTTTAATTATTTCTCCTGTCTGCTGAAGGGTTTCAAATACAAGGTAGGCCCTTACATTTTTCATCTGGCAGGCCGGGTCCACCTGTACATTGATCCAGTATGCCTGGTATCCTCTTACCTCGGCCTCCCGGATCAGATTCATGATTAACTCGTCAAACTTTTCTGGTCTAATACTGTCATTTATTGGCCCGGAGGGTGCCGGGGCAGACTCCTCGGGGACTTCCCCCCCGCCTGTCTGGCAGGCCCTTATCTTATCAGTAATGTCGTCGACATGGACCTCCCGGCCCTCCCCAGTAATCTCATCCTTTAGCATTTTAAGTGTGTCCAGTGCCTCAAAAAGAACATCAACCAGGTGGGTGGATACCTCCATTGTCCCCTGGCGCAGCTTGTCAAAAAGATTTTCAATTTCGTGGGTCAGGCGGGCCATTTTCTCATAGCCCATAACCCCGGAAGATCCTTTTATAGTATGGGCGGCACGGAATATTTCCTGAATAACCTCTTTACTTCCCCCGTCTTTCTCAAGAAGAAGCACATTATCATTTATTGACTGTATCTTTTCTTCAAGCTCCTCCAGGAATACTGTCATTTCAACATCGCTAAACAAATCGCCACCACCCCTTAATTACTTATTACTGTATTAACCTTCAAAACCAAGCAATTCTTCTTTCTCGTCCTCACAAAGCAATTTATTAATATCAAGAAGGGTTATCAATCTGTCCCCCACCAGGGCAATACCTCTGAATGCATCAACGCTTGCTGTTGAAATAAGTGAAGGCACCGGCTCAATAGCAGTATCCGGCAGTCTAATAACTTCAGATACCGAGTCTACGGTAAAACCCATTGACACCCCCCCGGCCTCCACAATAATAATCCTGGTTGTTTCGGATACAGCACCGGAAGGCAGTCCGAACCTTTTGCAGAGATCCATTACCGGAATTACCTTGCCACGTATATTTATAATTCCTTCAATGAAGATTGGCGACCCGGGAATTCTGGTTACAGACTCGGCCCTTATTATTTCCAGAACTGAGGCAATATTAACTCCGTATGTCTGATTGTGCAGATTAAATACAACTACCTGCTCCTCGCTCTTACCGGTATCAGAGCTGTACATGCTTTTCACACTCCTTAAGGGGCCTGGCTACTGCCAATAATAGACCTTTACTATTAATGCGCGGCTTTTATTAATCCTCTTCTTTTACCTTTTCTGCCTCCCGGATGGAGGGGTTAAGGAAGGCTGAAAGCCTTTCCCTTATAAGTATAGGGTTGTAACCTGCCTGAAGTGACACGATACCTTCTATCATAAGCAATCTTAAATTTGTTTCCTTTTTGCTCAGGTTGGTTAGCTTGGCGGCCATGGGAAGATATAAAACATTGGCGCTGCCAACTCCATACAGGGTGGCCAGAAATGCCACCGCAATGGCCGGCCCCAGTGAATTGGGATCGCTCATGTTCCCCAGAACGTGCACCAGACCCATAACTGTGCCTATAATGCCCATGGTGGGAGCGTATCCGCCTGCGGCCTCAAATATTGAACTCCCTACATGGTGTCTTTCTTCAATGGCATAGAGCTCCACTTCCATTATACTTCTAACCAGCTCCGGGTCGGTTCCGTCCACCACCAGCTGGACCCCCTTGCGCAGAAACTGGTCGTTTATGTCGTCAAGCCTGTTTTCCAGGTACAGCAGCCCTTCCCGGCGAGCCTCATCCGCCAGGCTGACAATCAAGTCTATTACCAGGGCAGGCTCCTGCTCTTTTGGAAACAGTGCTATTTTAAACAGCTTCGGAACACTTTTCAGCTCACTTATACTGAAGCTGACCGTTGTGGCCCCAAAGGTTCCTCCAAACACTATAAGCGCTGCTGACGGCATCAGGAGAGAACCTGCATGTCCACCCTCCCATAAAAAACCGCCCACCAGCGAAAATAACGATAATAGAAGTCCTAATACCAGCGGTAAATCCATACTGTTTTTTATCTTCCTTTCCAATAAAACTTACATTTTTTATCTCTCAATAACATTCAGCGATCCAGGCTCGGCTCCGCCGTACTCACTGCGTAAAATGACAATATTTACACGCCTGTTGGTCTGTCTGTTGGCCTCCGAATCATTTTTAACCAGCGGTCTATACTCGCCGTATGCTACTGCGGACAGCCTCTGAGGGTGTATCTTGAAGTTTTTCAGCAGCTCTTTTAAAACAGTATTGGCTCTGGCCGCCGACAGCTCCCAGTTGGAAGGATACTGGGAGGTGCGTATAGGAAGGTTATCAGTATGGCCCTCAACTCTCAGATAATTTGGGGCAATTTCCAGAACAGGCCCCACTTTGGTTATAATCTCCCTGGCCCTTGGAGTAAGCTCGGCCGATCCAAGCATGAACAGCACCTCTTCCTGAAAGGACAGGACAACCCCCCGTTCTTCCATGGTTACCGACACCTTGGCCTGAAGATTTGACTCTTTTACATACTCCTGCAGTTCTTTCATTATTTTGTCGAGCTGGGAATTATCTCCTGAGCTAACGGCCACTTCTGAAATAGTTCCGGAGATGCCGGGGACAACGGACGGCCCGGGACTATCCAGCACCATTCCACCGGCCCCCATGGCCTGGGAAAGCGAGGTGGAGAGGGCCTCGAACTTTTTTACATCAATCTGGCTCAGGGTGTACAGGACTATAAAAAAAATCAGCAAAAGGGTTATCATATCTGCGTATGTAAGTAGCCATCGCTCGCTGTTTTCTTTTTTCGCTTTCTGGCGACGCTTCAATCTCTGAATCCCCCTGCGCTTTTCATCGTTACTTGTCGAAAAACAATACCTGATAATGGATAATTCGCCTTTCAAGGAAAACTTCCTTCTAACAAAATTGCAAAATTCAGGTATCGTCTCTCTTTTTTTCTGCTATGCGCCATATTTAATCTAAATTATTGGTTATGCGACAAATTTGCTTACTAAAAAATCTAATTCTATAACCATATTTTTAAATAATTTTCCTGCCCCTTTACTGTTGCACACACACTCTACTTTGTGGTAGAATAGTTTTTGCACACGTGAATAAACGGGGGTGTAGCTCAGCGGGAGAGCGCTTGACTCACATTCAAGAGGCCACTGGTTCGAAACCAGTCATCCCCACCATCAAAGGTAAGGCTTCAGGGAAAGCCTTACCTTTTTGCCATTTTATTAATAATTCCACTTATATTTTCGTCAAATATTTTTTTATCTTTACTGTTGGTCCTGGTCAGGCATAAAAATCTAATCCCAGGCAATCCCTTTAGCCGTTAAACAAATAACAGGGCTCACTCAACATGAACCCTGTTATTTGATAATATTTACTTTTTACCGGGTCCAGCAGCACTTAACCCCATTTGTGACCTGCACCGCTAACCAATACGGCCATTAAGACTACCAGAAGCGAAGCCGGAATCATAGTTGCCCAACGCAGCATTATTATTTCCCTCCTTTCATGAACCAATATTATGGTTATTAATAGTTTTTACGGAACAGCATTATCTGCTGGATTGCTAAAAATGCGCCAACAGCTATAAGCCCGTCGCCTATACTGTACACATTCACTCCAGGTATATAAAAAATGTCGCATAGGTATTTTAATTTTGTAGTATCAGATATTAGTATCACATTATAAGAGGCCATACCGTTTACCAGCTGATCTATTTTTTCAGCTGTCAAAATTTTTTCCAGCGCCTCAAGGCTGGACGGCATACTACCTCCATTGGCGGCAATGGCCAGGCTGTTTAGCAGTACACCCGCACCTAGAAGCCTAAAACCTTTAACGCCGGCGTTTGCCAGCGCAAACAGCACCACCAGTATAATTGAGGCCCAGTATATCAGGCTGGTTTGCATTCCTGGGCCCACATGCCTGTCCCATATAGAATTGAACACCAGTAACTGCATTGCCAGGGCTATAACTACCAGCCATATCTTCTTAAATTTGAAAGCCCCCAGATTACTCCATTTTCCTCCCCTGGCCAGGCCCACCAGAACAGCCAGCAGCACTGATACTGTAAGAAACAAATAACTGACCCCCTGCTTTTATTCCTTTTTTAGTACTTTTATAAAAGCATCCACCACTTTGGGATCAAATTGAGACCCGGAATTTCTTTTGATCTCCCCTATGGCCTCGTTGCTGGACATCGCCTTTCTGTAAGGCCTGTCCGAGGTCATGGCATCATAAGCGTCGGCCACCGCCATAATTCTGGCGCCAATATGTATCTCGCTGTTTTTAAGCCCCTGAGGATAACCCTGACCGTCATACCTCTCGTGGTGGGCTCTCACTATCAAAGCCCCTGTCTTGTACATTTTCAGAGTATTTAGAATTTTATAGGCGGCATCCGGATGAGTCTTCATAACTTCCATCTGGTCATCACTCAGAGGCCCTTTTTTCCTTAAAATGTCATCACTTATAGAAATTTTCCCAAGGTCATGCACCATTCCCGCTAATTCAATAAGTTCCTTTTCCTCATCTGCCAGTCCCATCTCAACCGCTATAGCGTTGGAATACCGGGCAACTCTTTTTGAGTGCTCAGCAGTGTACTGGTCCTTGCGGTCTACAATATCAGCAAGTATTTCCAATGTTTTTCTGGTCTCATTTTTAAGCGATATATAATGCCTAAAACTTGTATCTGCCAGTGCCAGAGGAGGTATTATAAGTATCATTGTCAGTGGCTGCTCTTTATACAAAAGCACCATAAGCATACTCATCGGCGCCAGAGCCGTGTAATAAAGAACAGTCATTCTTATATCTCTTTTTATTAAAGATAATATACTTTTTCTTTGTGTCAAAGCAATTATCATTTCAACCAGCATGTTATTTATCAGAATATATGTTGCTGACGCACAAATAAATGCAATCAAATCTTCCGGCAGGTTAATAAAGGAGCTTGACTGCTTAAGATGGGAAAAAACAGTGCCTGTTAAATATAGAGTTATTGAGAACTGACTGACATTAAAACATAATTTAATCAGGCCCTTTTTACCATACAGGTCGGTAACCGCGGTCACCGCAGCAGCCACAACAATAGCCACCCATTGTCCGTATATTACAGACAATGCCAGATGTATGGCAAAGGACAGAGTGGACTGAAGATCTTCACTGATCTGAATCGGTCTTATTTCAAAAGGCGTGGCAATAATAACCCAAAGGACAACAATGTATACTATATTGCCTTGTATTTCACCAATAGCAGTAAAACATAATATTAGTCCCACAATATTTACTATTAATAAATACAATTTAGCTTGCCATGTCAAATTACTTACACACCTTTATAAGATATTAACACTGCAGCTCTATCCAGGCAAGAACCATATTAACATTTATTTCTTTGTATTGCGATATTATTTGTCTCAAAGTATTATTATGTTTTCTCCACAAGTTCACAAACTCCTTTTAAAATGATATTAAATAAATCACTCTTATTTAGTACAAGTTATATACTACAATTGACATTTTATTTTTATTAAAATCGAATTTTCAGTTGTTTTGTCGATTATTGTTACATATTACACCTTGCCTCTCCGAATATCTGCTCTATTATCAATTAGTCTTCATAAAATTCATCTAAATAATTTTTGATTTATGACGATAAGAAATACAAATACTTATTTCTGATTGTGTTTTCCTAAGCTTTGCAGTATGCAGGAGGGAGGTGAAACTATTGAAAATTGCAAGCTCAGCCATCAGCATGAAGAGCAGTCATACTTCTTTGGCGGTATACCGCCGGGAAGAGTCTCTTCAGTTCTGGTCCGGGGCAAATACTCCCGGCAGCCAGGCGTCCCTCCCAGGCAAGCAGGGGGATGACGTCACCCTGGAGCTTTCGGAACAGGCCCGGGAGCTCATCAGGCAGAATAAGCAGATAAAACAGGCCTCCGTGGATGATGGAGACATATTTGAAATCAGCGACAAGGACAGGCTAAAGATAGACTTAATCGAGCAAATGCTGGAGTCCCTCACCGGCAAAAAGATAAAGATAAGGATATTTGATAAGCTTAAGTTTAAAAGCGCCAATTTAGATTTAAATGTTGCCTGGCCGGAAGGGGCTCCGGCAAGATCAACAGGACAGGGCTGGGGACTCCGGTACCAATTTCATGAGTCTTATTACGAGCAGGAGAAAGTGTCATTTTCCTCCCAGGGTGTAATCAAAACAGCCGATGGAAGAGAAATAGACTTTTCAGTCCAGCTGAACATCAGCAGGGAATTTATGTCCCGGACCGATATAAGCATAATGGCAGGGGATGCTGTAGCCATCGATCCCCTGGTAATTAATTTTGACGGAGACATTCCCGGGCTGACCGGTTCCAGGTTCAGTTTCGATCTTGACTGCGATGGAAGCTCAGACCAGATATCCTTTGCCCGCCCCGGAAGCGGTTTTCTTTCTCTGGACAAAAATGGGGACGGTGCGATTAATGACGGGAGCGAGCTTTTCGGCCCAGGCACCGGCAACGGCTTTGCCGAGCTGGCCCGGTATGATGAGGACGGAAACGGCTGGATTGATGAGAATGACGCGGTTTTTGACAGTCTGAGAATCTGGACAAAGGATGAAGAGGGAAAAGATGTGCTGTTCTCCCTTGGGCAAAAGGGCATAGGGGCTATATACCTTGGTAATGTTAACACTCCATTCTCCATAAAGGATGGCTCAAACAGCACCCATGGCCAGTTGGCCAGAACTGGAGTTTTTTTAAAGGAAAACGGAGATGTGGGAACAATTCAGCAGATTGACCTGGTTATTTGAAAAAAGCCCCTGCAGGGGCTTTTTTCATAGCCGTCAGCTATCAGCTATCAGTGAATTATTGGGGCATTTCTTTTGAGCAGCTGCTTAGGGCAATCAGGAGTTTTTTACTGACTGCTGATTACTGATTGCTGACGGCTCACCGCCCGCAGTGCGGTTTTATTCCATCACCGACAGAGCGGTATCAATATTATAGCCCGACTGTCTGGACACACTGCTAATGATCAGATCGGATTTTTTGTCTCCGTTCAAATCGGCCGCCAGGGGACTCCCACCACCCCCCCAGGGGCCGAATTCACCCCCCGGGACAAAACTATAGCCTGTGGAAACAGCCACCTGCCACCGGCCTGCACTGCTGTATGCTATAATATCGCAGCTTCCGTCTCCATTTACATCCGCCGGAATGGGAAGGCTGTCACCTGATCCCCACTGCTCCAGCCAGGTCTCTGCGAAGGCCTCGAAGTTTCCACCAATAGCCAGCAGCATACTCCAGCGCCCTATTTCAGTATCCAGCACCGCTACATCTGTACTGCCATCACTGTTAAAATCTCCTGTTATATACCTGTGCAGCTTTTTTTCCTTCAACAGTTCAATATTTTGCCAGGCAAAACCGCCAAACTCTCCACTCTTATTAAGCGCGATACCCAGCCGACCTTCCCTGCGATCAATCAACGCCAGGTCATAAAGGCCATCTCCGTTAAAATCTCCGTGCAGCGGCAGGCATCCTCCGGTGTCACCGGCTGGTGTAAAGATCCCGTTTAGCAGCTCAAATCTATTCTGCCTGTTTTCCGCAAACAGGAATCCTCCCCGGGAAGGGCTGTAGAATATTAAGTCCTCCAGCCTGTCTCCGTTTATATCGCCTGCCATGGCCACCGCTTCACTACCGGGGTCCCAGCCTTCAAGCCAGGTCCCCCTGCCCTCAAAAGCTTTTCCCCTTCTGGGCGCATACCAGCGGGCAGTGTACCTGAACATTTCCCATTGCCTTGCGTCTCTGTCCCACACAAGAATTCCTTTTCTATCTCCCGGCTCAAAGATTCCTGCCACAAGCTCCCGGCGCTCCCCCGCCGGAAGTCCTCCAAGCCTCTGGGCAGGAACAAACATGGCCAGTGAATATATTGATACAAAAGTATATCCCTTTTGCTTAAAAGAGTTTACCAGCTGGTGCAAAGGCGAATCGTTATCATAGCTATAGCAGGTTTCTCCTTTTTCATTGATCCACTTGTGTATATACCTGAATTCTTTGAAGGGATGATAAAAAAATGAGGCCAGCCCTCCTCCGGAATTTTCCAGCTGGTCAATCATTATAGTCATATCACGGGTGGTGTTGACATATCCCAGAGGGGTGGGAACTGTTGTATAGCCCCTGTATTCCCTGCCGGGATAATCAATAGTATGCTGCCTTGCAAAATTGATCCCATGATAATTATCTTCATAAATAAGTCCTATTTGCTCTTCAAAGGCCTGACACTGTTTTAAGGAGGCTGTGTAATGGGGAGTCTCCCAGAAGGCCGGGGCAATTCCCGCCCTCTCGAAGAGCTCCAGAGATGCGGCTACCCTGTTTCTGGCATACTGGATGCTGTCGGGAACTGCCGGGTTTTTTACCCGGTGATAGAATTCAAAGCCCAGGCCGCTGGCATCCCCATTGGACTGGTGGGTATATCCATGAACACCGGCTATACCACCCATTCTCTCCAGGTATTTTATGGTGGCTCTAAATTCCCCGGCATAATGTGTCCGGTCCGCTATACTGACATCATAGCCCTTTGCCGGCACTGTCATTCTGGGTATAAGCGATATATGAAAGGGCACACTTTCCTGGTGCAGATAATCGGCCACAACCTTAAGCTTTTGCAGACTCTCTTCATCCTGGTACTGCCCCCCGGGGCCTATATCCTCCAGCCTTAGCAGGGCTTGCCTTAGAAAAAGACCATTCTCATCCCCTGCCGGAGCCCCGGCTTTTTCCAGCGTAGCTGTACAGCCTCCAGTTATCAGGCAGGATAAAAAAATAGTAAAAACAATTAACTGCTGTACTTTTCCCAGTTTTATCACTCCAACATCCAATTCGCCTTGCTAATAATTTTACAAGTTCCCCCTTTATTCCTGCACCAAAATACGCCAGAGTTGATAAATAATCGTGCTTTAAAAATTTTTTAGGACATGCTGTCAAATCTTATGATAAAATTATAACAGTATTTTTTTACCGGGAGGCTCTTGACCTTGAATAATGATATCATCAGTCTATTAAGGGGTATCCCCCTGTTTAACAACTTAAGTCCCGTCTTCCTGACGAGACTGTCCGAAAAGGCCACCTCTATAAAATTTAGTAAGGGAAAAATTATTCTTGAAGAGGGTAAAAGCTGCAACAATCTTTTTATCACAGAATCAGGTAAAATGGAGGTTTATAAGAGCATAAGTGAAGACGCTGAGCTGGTTATTGATGTTATAGGCCCGGGAGGAATTTATGGAGAGGCCTATGTGCACGACGGGACTTCTACCAGCGCCAGCCTTCGGGCAGCCGAGCCCTCTGTGATAATATGCATCGACAGGCCCACAATAATTTCATTATTAAAAGAAAATCAAGAATTTGCCAAAAGCTATATAAGACACCTGGGCAGCCTGGTAAGGGACGCCGCATTAAAAGAGAGTATATTTATACAGGTATTTATTGAATCTGATATGGATTTGCCCGAGCCCTATAGTATCAGGAACCATGGAGATAAGGAGACGCCTGTGCACTCGGTTCATCCTGTACACTCAGTTCATACTGAAGGCATTGATGTCCAGGAACACATTGGTGAGGAAATTGAGGGAGATGACGAGGTCTTCTTTAAAAAGGAATATGACTGCCCTCTTTGTAAAATGCACTTTGCAACACTTAAGCCCAGACAGAAATATATAATAACCGAAAGAACCGATCAGGATTTCTGTGTTTATTACAAGAACGTTAACCCACTGTTTTATGAAATAAATGTCTGCCCCCAGTGCGGTTATTCTTATAATAACTCCACCTCAGGAAAGATAAAGGAAGAAATAAGCTCCCGGCTTGCCCAGCTAATATCAGATATATGGGGAATGTCCAACTACTGCGGGCCAAGAAACATTGATGACGCCATTGAAACCTTCAAGCTGGCTCTGGAGTGCCAGCGGGAAAAAGGAGCCAATGACGCCGCCATGGGCAGGCTGTTCCTTAAGCTGGCCTGGCTGTACAGGTACAAGCAGGAAAAAGAAAGAGAGCTCATCAACCTTGAAAAGGCCCTTTATTACCTGACCAAATCCTATGACGATGTGCCGGAAGACCCCAAGGAGGAAATGAACCTCATGTTCCTTTTGGGTCAGTTGAACCGTATGCTGGGATCCGACCGGGAGGCCGTCAACTGGTTTGTAAGAATAACCCAGCACCCTGAAAAAAAGAGCTATCCGTATATAGCAAACCGGGCCAGGGACTCCTGGCAGGACATACGCAGCGAAATGAAAAGTCAGAAATAAACCGCCCTCGGGCGGTTTGTTTTATGTTTAGAATCCTTTTATATTAGCCCTTGGGTTTTTGCCCGGCCGGCCTGCTCCTGGTTTCTCTGTAGTAGGCGTAGGTCATGGGCTCATCTTTACTGCGGGCCGCTCCTTCCAAAACCTCTGCGACAAAAAGGGTATGTGTGCCCGCGTCAACAGTCAAATCTGGCACCACCCTGCACTCGAGATAGGATATACAGTCATCTAAAACAGGCACCCCCATTTTTCCTGGAGAGTATTTTACATTTTCGAATTTATTAATTTCGCGTCCGGACTTAAAGCCGAACTTTCTGACCATATCATGCCCATCCCGGCCAAGTGTGCAGACCGACAGCACTCCGCTGCTTTTAATGTATTCATTTGTTAGGTTGCTTTTATTTATACCCAGAGCTATGCGCGCTGGCGCACTGGTAATTTGGAACACTGTATTGCAGACCTGTGCGTTGGGCCTGCCGTCCTTAACTGAGCCCACTATGTAAAGGCCATAGGAAATACTGAAGAGGGCCGCCTCAATACGCTTTTTATCTTCTGCAGCCATTTCTTTAACCTCCGCTGCGGCAGCAACCCCGTCCTCCTCCATCAGACCGGCGTATTCCGAGGGTTCCACCAGCTCGAATTTTTCCGCCGGGGCGCCACAGCGCGGGCAGTGATCGGGAGGGCTTTCCCCTTCATGCAGCCAGCCGCAAACCGTGCATCTCCATACTTTCATTGTCTATCCTTCCTTTCAGCTGATAATCAGCTTATACTGAGATTCTTATTCTGTCGGAGAAGCCGAAGATGTATTCCCAATTGGTCGGAGGTCCCTCCGACCGCTCAGGAATACCTCTTAGCAACTAGTTGTTCGGCGAAGGAACGTCCAAATTCCCTGGCACCGTCTTTTGCCCTTTTATCGGGTGTGAAATTTACCTTAAGCCCTGGCAGGTGCACCTTGAACTGAAGGCCAGAAAGCCGCTGCTCGATAAGTTTTACCGCCTCACCGGACCAGCCGTAGGACCCAAAGGCCGCAGCCGGCTTGCCCTGGTTAATAACCGGTGACAGACGGGCAAGAAAATCCCAAACCGGGTAGACAGCATCTCTGTTTAAGGTCGGGGAACCCACCAATAGTCCGTCCGCGCTATTTACCATGCCGGCAACTTCAGCCGGTGAGACAACGGAAAGATCAACCAGACGGGCCTCCGCCCCTGCTTCAGAAATTCCGGCGGCCATTTCAGCTGCAAGATTCTTTGTGTTCCCGTATGCCGACACATAGGCCACTATTATAGTCCTTCCGGCTGGCCTGGCAGTGCTCCCGGCAGCCCAGCGGGCGTACTTTTCAACGTAGGCCGGGACATTTTCTCTCAGAACAGGACCATGAGAAGGAGCAATAATATTGAAGTCCAACCTTTTAATCTTGTTTAAGGCCTCCAAAACATACCCTGAAAAAGGAGACATGATCACATCAAAATAGTATCTGAAGGCCTCCTCCATTTCCCCGGCAAGGTCATTAAATATATCCTCCCCGCTATAGTGGCAGCCGAATACATCACAGGTAAAGAGTAATCTTTCATCCTTAAGATAGGTAAGCATTGAGTCCGGCCAGTGAAGGAAGGGGGCCGAAATAAAAGTCAGTCTTTTGCCTCCCAGATCCAGCTGATCACCATCGGCAACGGCCATTTGAGGGAAATCTTCATTGATCATTTCCCTTAAAAATTTAAGCGCCACCTTGGAGGCCACCACCGTTGCCCCGGGCATTTTTTCAAGCAATTTTCCCAGTGCCCCGGAGTGGTCAGGCTCAGTATGATTCATAATGATATAGTCAACCTGCTCGGGAGGAAGCACCGAGGCCACCCTGGACAGCAATTCCTCTTCAAAGCCGCTCTTCACCGTTTCCACCAGGGCCACTTTTTCACCCACCACCAGATAGGCATTGTATGTGGTCCCGCACTCTGTTGTCATCACTATGTCAAATACCCTGAGGTCCGGATTTTTGGCGCCCACCCAGTATACCCCGTCCTTTATGGCTACGGCTTTCATGAGTACTCCTCCTATTCCTTCTCAAACTGGTCCTTGGTGGCGCCGCACACCGGGCAAACCCAGTCTTCCGGCAGATCCTCAAAGGAAGTCCCCGGGGCCACCCCGCTGTCGGGGTCCCCTTCAGCCGGGTCGTAAACATAACCGCAGACAACACAAACCCATTTTTCCATAATCTTTTCCTCCTTCGTTTTAAAAAAATCATTATTCTAATATGATGCACTGTTTGAGCCCGGGAAATACCTCTTTTATAAAATCCACCCGGGCCATCATAGGATATTCCCCTTTATGCTGTTCAAATTATAAATCCCCGGCCTTAACAGGCAATTACGAATTTCTTACTATTTTCTTAAATAAAAAAACCGCCCTATTTTAAGGCGGCGCCATCTTACGGGCAGATAAATTCAGCATTCAGGCAAACTTGATTCTGTCTCCGACAATCAGGGAATGCTCCCGGGCTACTCCGACCAATCGGAAATACATCTCGGCCCCTTCGGCAAATGGGGAATGCATCTTTAGCTCTCCCCCGACCAATCAGAAATGCCCCATCTCCCTATCGCGGGCTCTCAAATTTATAGCCGGTGCCCCAGACAGTCTTAATATACTTTGGACTGGAGGGTTCCTCTTCAACCTTCTCCCTCAGCCTCCTTATGTGAACCATTACTGTGTTTTCATCTCCATAATAGGCGCTGTCCCAGACAAGGTCAAGAATCTGTCCCTTGGTAAAAACCCTGTTGGGGCTGGAAGCTAAAAGCCACAGCAGATCAAACTCCTTGGGAGTTAGCTCCACCTTTTGACCGCCAACTGATAACAGCCGGCTACGGCTGTCGATGGATAGCCCTCCGAAATCCAGAATATCCTTTTCCCGGACATTGTTCTCCCCCACCCGCCGAAGCACTGCCTTTATCCTCAGTGCCAGCTCGGTGGGGGAAAACGGCTTGGTCTGGTAATCATCCACTCCCATTCTAAAGCCGACAACCTTATCTATCTCGTCACTTCTGGCAGAGAGTATAACCACAGGAACATCCATAATGGCCTTAAGCCTCTGAAAGGTTTCAAAACCGTCCATCCCCGGCATCATGATGTCCAGCAGCACCAGGTCCGGGCGCTCCTTTGCAGCCAGCTCCAGCGCCTCTTCTCCCCCGCCCGCCTTAATCACCTCAAAGCCTTCCTTTTTTAGTGCGTGCTCCACTATCTTTATAATTTTGGCCTCGTCGTCAACTACCATTATTCTCTTCGGCATTACTGAACCTCCTCATAAAGGGGCAGTATCACCGTTAATTTACTGCCCTTTCCGTACTGGCTCTCCAGCTCTATGGCTCCCCCGTTCATTTCAGCCAGCTTAGCCGCCAGCGCCAGCCCTATCCCGGTCCCTCCGTACCTTCTTGTACTGGTGCCATCAGCCTGGTAAAATATTTCAAACACTGCCTTAAAGTGCTCCGGCTCAATGCCAACCCCGGTATCACTCACACTGAAAAAGGCCTTATGACGGACAATATCAAGCCCTGTCACAACCTTTACCGACCCGCCGGGGTCTGTAAATTTAAGGGCGTTATCCAACAGGTTAGCCAGTATGCTGGCTATCTTCTCCCTGTCGGCAAATATTTGGGCCTCCCCCGCGTATTTGGCCTCCAGCCCTACGCATTTTTTCCTGAAGGAGTCTTCATGGGCCAGCACAGTTGCACCCACCACCTCGTCAAGAGTTAATCTTTCTTTGCGCAGCACCATTTTTCCGCCCAGTATTCCGGACAGCTCCAGCAGGCTATTTATCTTGCCCATCAATTCCCGGCTGCTGTCATTAACCTCCTTCAGATAATCCCTCTGCACCTCATTAAGCCTGCCGGTGTTTTCCTCGTCAAGGAGCAGCTCTGTAAAGGCTACCACTGCTGACAGTGGTGTTCTTAGCTCATGATTGGTATTGGCCAGAAAATCATTTTTCAGTCCATCCGCAATGGAGAGCTGACTGTTCATCCGGGCCAGCTCTTCACTTTTAATCTCCAGTTCCCTGTTGGACTGATATACCATGGCCAGTCCCTCATCCACCAGGGCTTTTAATATAAATGTAAAGGATATTATTTTATAGGCATGTCCTAAAAGATTATAAACATCATAGGCGTTTGAATAGAAGGTAAAGGCCAGCTCCGACATAATACCGGCTATGAGTGCGGCAGCCAGCAGAAAATCGCTCCTGCTCTTTCTCGTTTTTTTAAGAATAATAGCTGCTGTTACTGCCATTACAGCCATAACCATGTACTCCAGGCCTATTTTTAAAGGGGTCTGAACTTTTTGTACAGCGTCATACATGGGAGGCAGCCATTTAATCCAGACCGCTGTGTAATAAGCCGCTACCGCTGCCGCTGTGGCCGAGGAAAGCAATACCAGCCCGGCGCCCCTTCCCCTGTACGGCCGCGCCCACGCACAGACAGCTATCAGCATACCCAGGGACTGCGTTATCCTGGCCAGAATCCAGTAAGTTGAAGCCTTGTTCACCGAGTTTGCCCCGATAAAGTCCGGCATTCCCAGGTAGGCAAGTGCATGTGCCATGTCCAGCAGGCCCACCATGCAAAATACTGCGGACAGCACCAGTGACCTAAGGTCTCCCCTGTACCTGTGCTCATACCAGCTCATTACAGAAACTGACATGGCTGCTATTATGCTGGTCAGCTCAATTATGGTATGCACTGTGGGATAAATGCTTCCTTTTATGATTAAATACAGGTTTCCGGCAACTGCGTTTAAAATAAGAAAGGCTGCTGCCAACAAGGCTATTCTTAAGTTAAACCACCTGTTGTCTATTCTCAAGGAGTTTTTTTCTGCCAAAAAACCACTCCATTTCCAGCTTATTTTTTAACATCTGGCGATAGCTTTATGGAAGCATCTCTTATCTCATCCAGGGCAGCCTTGTGGGAGAGTATATCGCCTCTGCCATCCACACCAGGATAACAATATGCCCCTGCCAGCCTTATATCCAGCATTTTAAAAAAGTACCTGGCCACCCTCACCGTGCCTTCAAACACCCCGTCGATTCTCGTGCCGGCACAGGAAATAAAAATACCTCTCCTTGACCGGCGAAGATGGCCATCTTCCACTACCTGCCTGTTAAGCAAGTATTTAGACGCCCAGAACTGCTGCGCCCTATCGATAAACATCTTGGCATGGGCACATATGCCCATGCTGAAGACCGGGGCGGCCATAATAACAATTTCGGCCTTTAGTATTCTGTCATACAGGTGCATGGCGCCATCATCTATGACACACCTTCCTGTGGCACTGCAGCCCTCACAGGCCATGCAGGGAGAGAAGTCAATATCGGCCAGGCGGTATATTTCTGTCTCAACACTACCAGACCTCAGTATTTCCGCGGCACTCTCCAAAAGCAAGGTGGTGTTCCCATCCCTACGGGGACTGCAGGCCAGCCCCACACACAGCTCTCCCGGCATATTTCCTCCCCCTGCCCCAATATATCAGATTATACTAAAACAATGCCAATTCCGCACCTGCGGCCTGGGTAAATTATATATTACAATGTCTATACCTGTCCAAGGCAGGCGGTAATTTTTAAAACATGATTTTACATCAAATAAATAGTTTTATGGTATTATTAATTAATTGCGGCAAGAAAATATAATTGGGGGGGCTGTGCCTTATTAATAACATAGCAAGCCAAAAAGATAATCCGGCCCGGGAGACTGTAACAAGCTTCCTGGAATCAGTAAAAACAGGAGATTCCTTTGCATTTTGGAACACCCTGGACAAACGGGGTCAGGGCTACTTTCTGGGTCTCTGGTTTTATGCCATGGAGACCATGAATATAGAGACAATAATAAAGCTGACTAACGAAAAAGAGTTTCTTGACGGTGTGCTTGGCCCCATTATCAGCGCCCTCAAGGAGTCCATTGGCGAGCTGCTGAATAATCCCCGGTTTGGAGATATTGAATACCACTCCCCACACTGCGCCAACATAATAGTTACCCCTGCTGACCGTGAAACCGCCGGGGAAGATGACTACATACCTCTTGTGCTTGAACTGGGCGATGCTGAAAATATTGATAATAACCTTACCTGCTGGAAAATTGATACCCTTAAGTGCTTCCAGCTTAATAAAAGCATGCACTGATTTAGACCCCAATCCCTAATCCCCACTGTCAGCCAGCACAAACCTGGCCATATACTTATGCAAAAACCACTCCGAAATCCCCACCACAGCTGAAAAAAAGATTAATTCCCCGATAGAAAGGCCGGACCCGTTAAAAAATCTAACCCCGAACCCAAAAACCAGCGCGGCCAGGACCACATCTGTGGCAGTGGCCGCTGTATTGTTGGCTGCCGGAAGAACGAGCAGATCACCGGCCAGGTAGGCTATAACCGATAGACCCACCCCTATTATAATGCCGTGAGTGGCCGGCAGGTCTGTAAACATCGGCGTTAGAATGGCCGAAATCAATACAAGGGCCAGTGTTTTTATGCCCAGTGCCCTTAAATGTCCTTCCATTACAGCACCACCCTTTCCGTTTATTAAATCTAATGCTATACCCTGTGACAGCTATTATTCCAAATTATTAATCCCCTGAAGGCATTTGGCTTATCCCTGCGGTAAAGAGGAATTCCTTAGGATAACTGGGAATATAGGTATAACTTTTAACTCGTTGTGTTTTCTGATGAGAGGAAAAGGAGGTTATTAAAAAAATGAAATACCAGGACATTTTAAGCAGGCTGGCCCCCTGCGGGCTGGACTGCGGCAGGTGCGCCGACTGGGAAAATAGTGAGATAAGGCATTATAGCCAAAGGCTGACCCGGTTCCTGGGTGGATACGACAGGGTGGCAGGGATGAAGTCTCAGAGCCTTCCCCTTTTTAAGAATTATCAGCACTTTAAAGAAATACTGGAAGCCTTTGCCGCTGGTCCCTGTGGAGGCTGCAGGAGTGATACCAACTGCTGCTTCATCCAGTGCCGCGCAAAGGACTGCCTTAATGAAAAAAAGATTGACTTCTGCTTTCAGTGTGATGAATTCCCCTGTGACAGCCAATTTACCGGGCCCATGCGGGAAAAATGGCTGCAGAGAAATAACCGGATGAAGGAAGTAGGCGTGGAGGAATTCTATCAGGATCAGCTTAAAATACCAAGATATTAATAAAAAGCCATGCCCCAGGCAAGGCAGTGTCTTATTAATAACACATAAACAGCTTAATATAAAAAGTAAAGATGATCCTCCTTTATAATACAGCAGGAATCCTGTAATTAATTTAGAACACTTGTAATAGATTCACATCAATAATTACAGGGAGGGTTCGGCATGGGCGCCAAGGCCAAATCTATCTCCTATCATAAGGACGTTGTCTTAAGACCTGCAAATACATTGAGGGAAGTGGTGGCCACCTTCTCACGCACCAGGCTGGACGCTGTCCCGGTGGTAGACGGCCAGAACAAAGTAATTGGCGTTATGACCAAGCATAACCTTTATAGGGCCCTGCTTGGGAAGAACCACCTGGAGTCAGCTATAGACAGCTTTTTCGCCAGGCCCGCCAAAACGGTGGATGAGGAAATGACCTTCGGTGAGGTATACAGCTACATGCAGAAGATGGAGCTGGGCCAGGTGGTGGTAACCGATGATGAGAGCAGGCCTTATGGAATGGTTACCAAGATGAGCGTTATAGAAAATCTTCACGCCCGCAGTGAAAGGCAGGCCAGGGAGCTGTCCTCACTCCTTGACGCTCTTGAAAACGGAGTCTTGGCAGTCAATTCCAGGAGTATAATAACCGTTATCAACCCCGCTGCCGAGAACATGCTGGGGGTGAGAGCGGAGGATGTGCTGGGCAGAAAGATTATGGAGGCTCTGCCCAACATAAAGTTTGGCCTTGTTTTAAACAACGGCAATATAAAGGACTGGCACAAAATAAGCGGCCTTCAGGGAATACTGGCCAAGTACCTGCCGGTGAGCAGCGGCAGCCAGCCCGGCGGGGCAATCGCGGTGCTGCACGATCTTACCAAGTATGAGAAGCTGGCTCAGGAATTTGAAAGTGTTAAAGAAATGCAGCAGACTCTGGCCACTGTTCTGGACCTTGCCTATGACGGCCTTCTGGCTGTGAACGCCCAGGGCTCGGTAACCACCATCAACAGAACCATGTTGGAATTCCTGGGAGTAAGCGCCGCAAGCATTATGAAACAGGACGTGGACAGCATTATTCCTGAGCTGGGACTGAAAGATATAGTAGCCACCGGTGTGCCTGACGAGGGAGACGTAAAAACGATCCGGGGAATGAGATGTATTGTAACCAGACTTCCCATTCTGCAGGGTAATCAGATTTTGGGCGCGGTGGCCAAGCTTACCTTTAAGGGGCTGAACAGGCTTTCTCACCTGGTTAAGAGGCTGGAAACGCTGGAAAACCAGATTTCCTACTATCGCGATGAGCTCTCCAGGGTTACCCAGTCCGGAGTAAGGTTTGACGATATAGTTGGCGGCAGCCGGGCCATGGCTAATGTCAAAAACATGGCCCGGCAGACCTCCCGCAGCCTTTCCAATATATTAATACTGGGCGAGAGCGGCACCGGCAAGGAGCTCTTTGCCTCGGCCATTCACCACCAATCCGGCAGAACCGGCCTCTTTGTCAAGGTAAACTGTGCGGCTATGCCTGATAACCTGCTGGAATCAGAATTTTTCGGCTATGAGGAGGGAGCCTTTACCGGCGCCAGGAAATCAGGTAAGCCGGGCAAATTTGAGCTGGCTCACCGGGGCACCCTCTTTCTGGATGAAATAGGGGACATGTCCCTTCCTCTCCAGTCAAAGCTCTTAAGGGTTATACAGGAAAAAGAGTTTGAAAGGCTCGGAGGCATAAAGACAATTAAGGTGGACGTCAGGATTATAGCCGCCACCAACAGAGATATTGAGCTTTTGATGAAAGAGGGGAAATTCCGGGAAGACCTGTTCTACCGGCTGAATGTCATAGCTATCCGGGTGCCCCCGCTAAGGGATAGAAAAGCCGACATTTACCCGCTGGCCCTGCACCTTGTCAGGAAATACAACCGCTTACTGGGGCGCCGGGTGGGGGGCATCAACCCAGAGGCCATGGAGATACTCCTTGCCCACAGTTGGCCCGGGAATGTCCGTGAGCTGGAAAACGTGATTGAAAGGGCACTCAATATAGTGGCCGATGGAGATATCTATCCCTCACACCTGCCGGATTACCTCATGGAGAAGGGCGTCATGGTAAGCAGGGTGGAAAACCCCGTACCCGCGCTTAATATGGGCAACAGCATGGCCGGGGCCGAAAGAGACCTGATCATAAGGGCACTGTCCGAGGCCGGCGGCAACAGATCAAAGGCTGCAGAAATATTGGGCATAAGCAGGACAAAGCTATATGACAGGCTCAGAAGGCATGGCATAGGGCAGAAGCAGTAGTTGCTTATACTGCATTCCCGCCTGTCGGAATACAGAAGTTAGTATTCAGAATCCAAAATTTCGGGCCTTCCATTCTTTTTATTAATGATGGTGCCGCTTGCGGCATCCCTATTATTCTGAATTCTGGATTCTGACCATTTATCCAGGCTTATAAGAACTCAATATTCTCCTCCGACATACTCCTGATGGCCGCCAGGGACTCTATCCTTATTCCCTGATCTCTCAGTTTTTTGCCCCCGCCCTGAAATTCTTTTTCTATGGCTATCCCCACACCGGCCAGGCGGCATCCCGCCTGCCTCACTATTTCCACCATGCCCCTTAAGGCCTCGCCGTGGGCCAGAAAGTCATCCACAATGAGCACGGTGTCCCCGGGTCCCAAAAATCTTCCTGAAACATATATGCCTACTGATTCCTGGCGGGTAAAGGAAAAGATCTCCGAGGTGTACACCTTGCTATTCTGGGTGCTGGCCCGGCCTTTTTTGGCAAAAACCACCGGAACTCCCAAGGCCAGACCGGTGGACAGGGCTACAGCGATGCCCGACGCCTCTACTGTCAGCACCTTGGTAATACCCTCCCCGGTAAATCTGGAGGCCAGATCTCTACCCATTTCCAATGTAAACTGAGGATCTATCTGGTGGTTTAAAAATGAGTCCACCTTTAATATAGTTGTGCCGATTACCCTGCCCTCTTCAATTATTTTCTGTTTTAATTTCTGCATTTCAACACCCCGGCTTAAAAATCATCTTTCCTCCCTATCAAAGGGAATCCCAAGCGCCCCAGGTGATCCTGTACGGGCAGACCTGTTTTTGCCTAAAACCAGAACCAGCACCAATATGGTAAAAATATACGGCATCATCTGGAGGAAAAAGGAGGGTATCATTACACCCAATACCTGCATCCTCAGCCCCAGGGCGTCTATCCCTCCGAAAATATAAGCTCCCGCCATGGCCCGCAGGGGGTTCCAGAGGGCGAATATAACCAGCGCCACAGCTATCCATCCCCTGCCGGCAGTCATGTTCTCCAGCCAGGAGGGCGCATAGGCCAGTGACAGATAGGCCCCCCCCACCCCGGCCAGCATCCCTCCGGCCACAACATACGCGTACCTCGCCAAAAAAACCTTGACTCCAAGAGAGTCAGCCGCTGAGGGGTTTTCTCCCAGAGCCCTTAAGTGCATGCCGGGCCTCGTTTTATAAACAAAAAACCAGAGTATCGGCGCCAGCAGGTAGGTCAGGTAGACCAGAGGGTCATGATTAAAAAGCACCGGGCCGATGAAAGGTATCTCTCCCAGCATTCCCAGAGGCTGTGCTGTAAAGGGGGCCGGCAGAGGAATGCCTATAAAGCTCTTGCCCAGGTAGCCGCTGAGACCAGTGCCGAAAATGGTCAGCGCCAGGCCGCTGACCACCTGGTTGGTTCTCAGTGTAATGGTCAGAAAGGCGTGTATAAGGGCCACCGCCCCCCCGGCCAGCATCGCTGCCGCCACTCCGGCCCAGGGATTTTCAAACACCACGGCGGTCATAAACCCGGATACCGCCCCGATAAGCATCATTCCTTCAACGCCAAGGTTTATAACCCCGGACCTTTCGGCCAGTAGCTCACCCAGGGCGGCATAAAGTATGGGGGTGCCGGCAGTGACCGCTGTGGCCAGGATAAGCACCAGCACGTTTGTCTGCCCAATGTCGGTCATCAGGGCGCCTCCCTTCTCCCCAGTCTGATACTGTAGCGGTTGAAAACCTCTCCGCCCAGGACGAAAAACAGTATGGCCCCCTGCAGCATGGTGGCCACTGCAGCCGATACACCGCTGGACTGCACCATGTATCCTCCCACCTGAAGCCCTCCGAAAAGAATGGCCACCACTATAATGGCGAAGGGATTGAGTTTGGCCAGCCAGGCCACTATTATGGCGGTATATCCATACCCGGGACTTATCCCGTGCTGCAGCCGGCCACTTATCCCGCTTACCTCGGTCATACCGGCCAGCCCGCAGATAGCCCCGCTTAAGAGCATCACCAGGAGTATGTTGCGCCGTATATCCATTCCGGCGTAGCGGGCAGCGGACTCACTTTCCCCTATTACCCTTATCTCATAGCCCCACCTGGTGCGGTTTATGATCACATAGATGATCACCGCAATTATAAGGGCAAATATAATCCCCCCGTGAACCCTTGTGTCTCCCAGCATTCCCAGCCTTGCAGCTTCCGGGAAAGGGGCGCTCAGTGGAAAATTAAAGCCCTGGGGGTCCCTCCAGGGGCCAAAAACCAGGTATTGCACCCAAAGAATGGCCACATAATTGAGCATAAGGGTGGTAATTATCTCGTTAACCCCCAGGTAGGCCCTGGGTATGGCCGGTATAAGCGCCCACAGCCCCCCGGCCAGCATAGCTGTTATAATCATGGCAGGAAGCATAATATAGGTGGGCAGATGAGGAAAAGTAAGGGGCACCCAACTGGCAGCAAAGGCCCCCATATAAATCTGGCCCTCGGCCCCAATATTCCAGAGCTGCATTCTAAAGGCGATGGAAATGCCCAATCCCAGTATCATCAAGGGAATAGCCCTGACCAGCGTTTCTGACAGTCCGAAAGAGGACCCAAAAACTCCGGAAAACATTTTTGAGTATATTTCCATTGGATTATAACCGGTAATAGAAAGGAAAACACCACCCAGTATCAGTGACAAAAAAACAGATAAGGCCGTAATTATAAATACTGAGGTCCTGGGGGTGTGAAGTCTCTTTTCGATATGAATTAAACCTGACAATCTCCTCATGCCCCTTCCCTAGAGATGCCCGAACCCATCATTAACAGCCCTATTTCCTCGGGCTTTATATCTCCTCCGGGGAGTACACCGGCTATCTCTCCCTCATACATAACACCCACACGGTCACATAGCTTGATTATTTCATCCAGGTCCTCTGAGACAAGCAGTATGGCTGTTCCCTTGCGGCGAAGCTCTAACAGTATGGCGTGGATTGCCTCGGTGGCCCCTACATCCAGCCCTCTGACAGGATAAACCACCACCATCAGGGAGGGTTTTTCCGATATCTCTCTGGCCAGAAGCAGGCGCTGGAGATTTCCGCCGGATAAAAGACTTACCGGTGAGCGAAAGTCGGCCACCTTAACGTCAAACTCTTTTACCAGCCTGTCCGCCTCCTGCCCCGCCCTCTTATAATCAATCAGGTATTTGCCTGATACCGGAGCCCTGCGGTAGCTTTTTAAAATAATGTTGTCCACTATGCCCAGCCCGGGCACCAGACCCATGCCAACCCTGTCCTCGGGCACATAGCTTACCCCCAGATCGGCGATGACCCTGGGTGACAGGTTGGTTATATCTTTCCCGTTGATTCTTATCCTTCCCGAGTGCACCCACCTCAGGCCTGTTATAGCCTCAGCCAGCTCCCTCTGCCCATTTCCGGCCACCCCGGCTATGCCGAAGATCTCGCCTTTTCTTACAGAAAAGTTTATTTTCCTCAGGCCCTGCCTGCCAACATCCTTCATTACCCCGACACCCTGCAGGTCCAGAACAGTATCGCCTGCATAATCTATGGAGTCATTTTTAACAGGGTTTATATCCCTGCCCACCATCAGCCGGGCCAACTTTTCCTCGGTAATCTCCTCCCGGCCCAGCACAGCTGCAGTCCTGCCCCCACGAAGCACCGTAACCCTATCGGCGCCAGACAGCACCTCGCTAAGCTTATGGGTTATCAGAACCACCGAGCGTCCCGCCGCCGCAAATTTTTTAAGGTTATCAAAGAGCTCCAGAGACTCCTGGGGAGTAAGCACCGCTGTAGGCTCGTCCAATACCAGAAGCTCCGACCCCCGGTAGAGCATCTTCAGTATCTCCACCCTCTGTTTTTCACCCACCGAAAGCTGGTCTATCCTGGCCGAGGGGTCCACTGTAAGGCCATAGTTTTCACCCAGGCTCATTATTTTTTTCGAAAGAGAGTTCAGACGGCAAAAAAAAGGAGTCCTCTCGTCACCCAGAATTATGTTTTCTGTGACGGTAAAGTTCTCAACCAGTTTGAAGTGCTGGTGCACCATACCTATGCCGGACCTTATGGCGTCCCTGGGAGACCGGAAGGACATTTCCTTCCCCTTTACCAGTATGATCCCCCCGTCAGGCCTGTACTGCCCGGCCAGGATTGACATGAGGGTACTTTTACCCGATCCGTTTTCCCCTAAAAGCGCATGAATCTCCCCGGGCTCAACCGAAAAGTCCACATGATCGTTGGCCAGCACTCCGGGAAACCTCTTGGTGATACCCCTCATCTCAACAAGCTTCACTTTTACACTTTCCCCCATAAATCGGGCGCTGACGGGATAACCCGTCAGCGGCCCTGAATATATGCTTCTTTTATATATATTACTTTTTAGGTATGTTTCCGTCAACGCCCTCGACAAACCAGTCTATGCTGAGCATGTCCTTGTCGGACATTTTTTGTCCCTCAGGCACCTTTACAGCGCCGGTCTGGTCCTTGATTGGGCCGGTAAACACATCCCACTGCCCGTCGGTAATTTTTTTCTTGGCGTCTTCCACGGCCTTTTTCACATCCTCAGGCACCATGGGTCCATAGGGGGCCAGGCCTACTATGTTTTCACTCATGGACCCCCAGTACTGCTCAGACTTCCAGGTTTTATCACGGACAGCCTTTACAGTATCAACATAGTAGGGGCCCCAGTTCCAGACAGCCGAGGTAAGCACTGCCTTGGGAGCGAACTTGCCCATGTCGCTGTTGTAGCCTATGCCGAACTTGCCCTTTTCCTCCGCAGCCTGCTGCGGGCCGGGGGTGTCCTGGTGCTGGGCTATTACATCGCAGCCGGCGTCAAGCAGTGTTTTGCCGGCTTCCTTTTCCTTGGCGGGATCATACCAGGTATTGGTCCAGACAACCTTTACCTTGGCCTTGGGGTTTACTGAGCGGACGCCCTGGGTAAAGGCGTTTATTCCCCTGACCACCTCGGGGATGGGATAAGCTCCAACATAGCCGATCAGGTTGCTCTGGGTGGTTTTCCCGGCCACGATACCGGTCAGATAGCGGGCCTGGTACATACGTCCAAAGTATGTGCCCACATTTTCAGAGGTCTTAAATCCCGAGCAGTGCATAAAAACTACGTCGGGGTATTTTTTAGCCACGTTTATAGTGGGGTCCATATAGCCAAAGCTGGTGGCGAAGATAACCTTATTGCCCTCTTCGGCCAGGCGGGTCAGCTCCCTCTCGGGATCGGCGGCGTTGGTATCCGGAACCGACTCCACAATGGTTGTCTCTACATCAGTCATTTTATCCACAAGATATTGTCTGCCCTGATCGTGGGCGTAGCTATAGCCCCCGTCTCCCACGGGTCCTACGTACATAAAGGCAACCTTGTACTTCTCCTGCTCACCGGCGGCGTCTTTCTTCTCTTCCGGCTTTTGTCCGCAGCCCGCTGTAATAAGGGCTGCCGTCAGTATCAATACTGCGGTCAGCATTAATATTCCTTTAAATCTCTTCAACTCTTTCCCCTCCTTAATATAGTAGCTTTATAATCAGTGTAAGCGGCGCTATAGAGTGTCACCCCTCCCCCCCAAAAGCTTTTTAAAAAACATTGTAATATTGCATAAAAAGCCCATTCATTTTATTCAATACTGCTACTGGAAATCCTCCCCGTTCGATCAAATTTCATCAACAGTCAGCATATTGCGCTATGCCTTTCGATAAATTTATTTTAATAAAGACATATTTTAACCTTCAAAAGATATTGAATATTACACCAACCAATGATAATATTTCCTTATAAAATACATAAGAGACGGAGGTAAGCAGGTGAGTGAAAATAGCCCGTTCTGGATTAAATCGTACCCTGAGGAAGTAAGGGCCAACCTTGAATACCCCGATGCGTCACTGGTCGCTAATCTTGATGAGACTGTCAAAAAGTATCCCAACAGAATAGCGACAATATTTATGGACGGCCGGCTGACTTACTCACAGCTTAAAGAACAGGTTGACAGGATGGCCAGGGCCCTCAGTGACCGCGGAGTAAAAAAGGGAGACCGGGTTGGGATGATGCTTCCCAATACTCCCCAGGAGGTCATAAGCTTCTATGCAGCCCTAAGAATAGGGGCTGTGGCCGTGGGCATAAACCCCATGTACACCGAAAGGGAACTATCACACCAACTGAAGGACTCAGGGGCTGAAACCCTCATATTCCTTGATCTGCTTGCCCCCAAAGTACTTAAGGTGGCGCCTGAAACGCCGGTAAAAAGGCTCATCGCCACCGGAATAAAGGACTATCTTCCTTTCCCCAAAAATCTGCTCTATCCCATAATGGCCAAAAGGTCAGGGCAGTGGGTTGAAATACCGTCCGGCAGCGGTGTGCTGGACTTTAAAAAACTAATCAAAGCATCATCCCCCAATCCTCCTGCAGTTGATGTCAGAGCTGACGACCTGGCGGTGCTGCAGTATACCGGAGGCACCACCGGTCTTTCCAAGGGCGCCATGCTTACTCACCGCAACCTTGCGGCAAATGTGCTGCAGCTTGCCGAGTGGGACCTGGAAAGCATGGAGGGTACAGAAACATACCTCTGTGTACTGCCCTTCTTCCACTCTTTCGGCATGACTGTGTGCATGAACGCTGCAATTTATGGCGGCTCCACTATGGTGCTGGTTCCCAGATTCGACCTTAAAATGGTGCTGGAGTCCATCCAGAAGTACAAAGTTAATGTTTTCCCCGGCACCCCTACCATATACGTGGCCATTATAGCGGCCCCGGACCTTAATAAATATGACCTTACCTCTATAAGGATCTGTGTCAGCGGAGGAGCTCCCCTGCCCCTGGAGGTGCAGCTTAAATTCCAGGAACTTTCCGGTGGCCGCCTTATCGAGGGCTACGGACTCAGCGAGACCTCTCCCATCACCCATTCCAACCGCCTGGACGGCAGGGCCGAGGGGTCAATTGGACTGCCCTTTCCTGATACCCTGTGCAAGATAATGGACTCTGAAACAGGGGAAAAAGAGCTTTCCATAGGTGAGGTGGGAGAAATATGCGTTAAGGGTCCCCAGGTTATGAAAGGCTACTGGAACAAGCCCGAGGAAAACGAAAAGGTTCTCCGGGACGGGTGGTTTTATACTGGAGACATAGGCCATATGGACGAAAGAGGCATGACCTTCATAGTAGACCGCAAGAAAGACCTCATTATAGCCGGTGGGTACAACATCTACCCGCGGGAAGTGGAAGAAGTTCTCTATGAGCACCCCAAGGTTATGGAGGCAGTGGTGGCCGGCGTTAAGGACCCCTACCGTGGTGAAACGGTTAAGGCCTATATCATTCTAAAGGAAGGGAACACTGCCACCGACCAGGAAATAATAGCCTTCTGCAAGGAAAGGCTGGCTCCCTATAAGGTGCCCAAAAAGGTAGAATTCAGAACCGAGCTGCCCAAGACCATGGTAGGTAAGATACTGAGGCGGGTGCTGGTGGAGGAGGACAATAAAAAGCAGGAGAATTAAACTCCCCTCCGGACGAAAAACTATTTCAAACTAACATTCAAAGCAAGGCAGTTATGATGCCTTGCTTTTTCATGCTTCAAAGGTAAACGTCATTCTCAATGGCAGCCGCTTTTTGCCGAGCATAAGTCTTATACTAACTGCTGATAGCTGATTGCTGATTGCTGATTGCTGATAGCCGATTGCTGACGGCTGACCGCATAAATATTTCTTATTCAGTAAACTAATTATTGCCATCTTATTAGCAGGGTGTTATCATTAAACTAAGTATACTATTTGCGTGTCAATAGTTTACCTATTAATTAACTGACCAAGTGATGGGGGAGCATAAGCATGAAGAAAAAAGTAGCGGCAATGTTAATTCTAATTCTGGTGGCGGCGGTATCATACTACGGCTACCATCGCTACAGGGACGGGGATTCCAACGGTATACAGGCAAGCGGAACTATTGAGGCCACCGAGGTCAACCTCACCGCCAGGCTGCCCGGGACGCTTGAATTTGTATCGGTAAAGGCCGGCGACGAGGTGAAAAAGGGGCAGGTTGTGTCAAAGATCATCCGTACCGACCTTTTGTCCCAGAAAGAACGTGACGCCCTGGGGGTTCAAAAAGCCGAGGCCCAGCTGAATGACCTGGCCTCAGGCGCCCGGGTGCAGGAGATTGCAGAGGCCCGGGCAGCGGAAGGCACGGCCCGGGCAAATTACGACAGGGCTAACACTGATTACAGCAGGGCGGAGCAGCTGCTGCAGGGCGGGGCCATCTCCCAGGCTGATTTTGAGAAGGCTGAAACAGCCCTGCAAATAGCCAAAAGCCAGCTGGACTCAGCCAGGGCAAGGCTTGCTTTGCTGGAGTCGGGAAGCAGGCCGGACCAGGTTGAGGCCGCCCGTATTGAGCTGGAGAGAAGCAGGACTATTCTTGCAGCCACCCAATCACTGCTGGAGGACACCAATATAGCCAGCCCCATCGACGGCACCGTGGCAACCAGGAACTATGAGCCGGGGGAATTTGTCTCCACCGGGGCCGCCGTGGCCACTGTGTCAGACTTAAAGGACCTGTGGATAAGAGTTTACATCTCCACCGATGATCTGCCCGCCATAAGGCTGGGACAGGAAGTAAGCTTTACAGTAAGTGGAACCCCTGATATTTTTAAGGGAACTGTCATGGAGATTGCCTCCAAGGGCGAGTATACACCCAAGATGATACAGACCAAACAGGAGAGGACAAATACCGTTTACGCAGTCAAAATAAAAATTGACAACAGCCAGGGGGTATTCAAGCCCGGCATGCCGGCTGACGTAATTTTTCGCTAATGAGAATGAAATTGTGGGTCGGGAGACGGGAGACGGGAGGTTAAGTCATGACTAATATGTCGACTAATGTAGCTGATAAAGGTCGTTTATAACCAGAGATGCCGGAGTTTCAACCCCAGAGCTTAACACGCAAAACTCCTGTCTCCTGTCTCCCGACCGGAGGTAATACCCATAAGCAGTCTCCTGACCGGAGGCACTACCCTAAAGCTAAGAAAAACAGGTGCTTTAGATGATAAAAACAGAGAATCTAACCAAAAAATTCAGGTCGCATACCGCCGTGGACAGTGTCAGCCTGCAGGTGGAAAAGGGTGATATATTTGGGCTGGTGGGGCCTGACGGGGCCGGGAAAACCACTCTTCTCAGGCTTATTGTGGGGATAGTCGCCCCTACCTCGGGGTCAGTCTCCATCTCAGGCCTGGACGGCGGTGGAGAAAAGTCCGGCCAATACCTGGGCTATATGCCCCAGCGCTTCAGCCTTTACGGGGATTTGACCGTTATGGAAAATATAAATTTTTTCGGCCGCATGTATAATCTCAGCAGTAAAACCATCAGACAGAGGGCTGATGAGATTCTTGAGCTGACCAACCTCAGCTCCTTTAAGTCCCGCTTCGCCGATAATCTTTCCGGGGGGATGAAGCAAAAGCTTGCCCTTACCTGCGCGCTGATCTCAAGGCCCGGTCTAATCATACTTGACGAGCCTACCTTCGGGGTGGACCCGGAGTCCCGGAAGGAGTTCTGGAAGATTCTCTACCGTCTCAACGGGGAGGGAATAACCATACTGGTGTCCACCTCCTACATGGACGAGGCTGAGCTGTGCCGGAAAGTTGCCTTCATGAGCGGTGGGAAACTGGCGGCAGTGGACACCACGGTAAATCTGAAAAGGAACTTTCCCTTTAAAATACTGGAATTAAAGGCCGGGCTCGGGGATCCCGAAGCACTGGCAGGCCTTCCCGGAATACTGGACGCTGATTTGTTCGGTGACAGGTATCATATCAGGGTGGCCGACCCGGCTTCTGTAAGAAAGGTGCTGGAGGCTTTCCTGGCGGCCAGGAAGATTGACAGCTTTACGCTAAGGGAAGTGCCGGCATCCATTGAGGACATATTTGTGGCCCTTGCCGAAAGTGAGGCGGTTTAATTGGAATATGTGGTGACAACCAGCGCGCTGACCAGGAAGTTTGGCGATTTCACCGCTGTAAACAGCCTCAGCATCAATATACGGCAGGGTGAGATATATGGTTTTCTGGGACCCAATGGCTCCGGAAAATCCACCACCATACGCATGCTGTGCGGGATACTGGAGCCCACCTCCGGGTCCGGAACAGTTCTTGGCTATGATCTGGCCCGGGACCATGAAAAAATTAAACAGAGAATTGGCTACATGTCTCAGAAATTCAGCCTGTACGAAGATCTCACAGTTTATGAGAATCTCAATTTTTACGCCGGCCTTTACAGCATACCCCGCCGGGAAAGGGATCTGCGCATAAAGGAGATGATCGCCATGGCTCTTTTGGACGGCAGGGAGAGTGACCTGACGGCCAACCTGGGCGGTGGTCTTAAGCAGAGGCTGGCCCTTGGCTGCGCCATAATTTCCAGGCCGGCCATACTGTTTCTGGACGAGCCCACCAGCGGGGTAAGCCCCACCAGCCGCCGGCTTTTCTTTAAGATAATACAGAGCCTGGCCAGCAGCGGAACCACCGTTATGGTAACCACCCACTTTATGGATGAGGCCGAAAGGTGCCATAATATTGCCTTCATTTCAGAAGGGGCGCTTATCGCCAACGACACTCCGGAGAACCTAAAAAAAACCGCCGTAAGAGGCTGCATGGTGGAAATGGAAATACCTGACGCCATGAACAGAATACAATTTCTGGAGAGCCTCCCCTATGTCAGGGACTGCTCGGTGCATGGAGTTATGGTACACACGCTGCTGGATGACCGCCGCCACATTCCGGAGCTGGAAAAGGCGGCAGGTGTCAGGGCGGCTGAAATAACCCCCTCACTGGAGGATGTATTTATAGCGCTGGCTAAGCAAAAAAGAAGGCAGGTGCAACAATGAGCAGGCTTTTGGCTATGCTGCAAAAAGAGTTTCTGCAAATGTTCAGAGACAGGCTAACCATAGGAATGATTTTCATGCTCCCCCTGGTGCAGCTTCTTCTCTTTGGCTACGCCATACAGACCGAGGTCAAGCACATTCCCACCGCGGTATTCGACCAGTCCATGTCCAGCGACAGCCGGGAGCTGCTGGAGGCCTTCAAGGCCTCGGGCTACTTTAATGTTACCCAGGTGGCCGGGAGCTACCGGGAGTTAACCGAAATGATTGACAGCGGCAAGGTCAAGGTGGGTATGGTCTTTCCGCCGGACTTTGCCATCAGCCTGAGAAGAGGAGAAACCGCACCTCTGCAGATATTGGTGGATGCCAGTGACAGCATGGTTTCCTCCTCGGCCATTGCCACCGCCAACTCCATAGGTCTTCTAAAATCCCAAAAAATAATCACTGAGAGGATGGG
The DNA here is from genome assembly GCA_000802095.1 of Peptococcaceae bacterium BICA1-7. GTDB lineage: Bacteria > Bacillota > Desulfotomaculia > Desulfotomaculales > Desulfocucumaceae > BRHc4a. Next base: position 474,265 of record JUEB01000026.1, read on the forward strand.
GGTCTCCAGTCCCCCCTATGATATAAGAGTGCGCCCCTGGTATAATCCGGACGGGATTACAGCCTATTACATGGTCCCTGCCATATTGGGCATTATCGTCACCATGACCATGGTGATGATGACCTCCGTAGCAATAGTGAGGGAAAGAGAAAGAGGCACCCTGGAGCAACTCATCGTTACTCCTATAAAATCCTACGAGCTGATGATAGGAAAGATAGTTCCCAACATTATACTGGGGTATGCCCAGATTACCGTGGCCCTCCTGGTGGGCAGCCTGATTTTCCACGTACCCATCCGGGGCAGCCTGCTGGAGCTTTACCTGCTTACCCTCTTCTTCATTACGGCCTCCCTGGGCATAGGTGTTTTTATTTCCAATGTAGCCAAAAACCAGATGCAGGCCTTTCAGATGTCTTTCTTTGTTCTACTGCCCAGCATACTGCTGTCGGGGTTCATGTTTCCCAGGGAGGCCATGCCGGCGGCAATTCAGTATTTAAGCAACGTAATTCCTCTCACCTACTACCTGGTGATCATCAGGGGAATAGTACTAAAAGGAATTGGCTTTGGGTACCTTGTGCCCCAGGTTGCGGCACTCCTGGTATTCTCAGTGGTGCTTTTAACCGCCAGCGTTTTGAAGTTCAAGAAAAAAATTGCCTGATACGGGGGAATAGTTTATGGACATGAGAGAGAGGATTTTGGCGGGCTTTAAAAAACTTTCCTATACCGAAGGCTTCCACGGGGCCACCGTGGATGAGCTGTCCTCCCGGACCGGAGTCAGCAAAAGAACCATTTACCGCTATTTCAAGAGCAAGGAAGACATGGTAGACGCCGTAATGAGCGAGATCATGGCCCGGACTGAAGAAAGGGTAGACAGAGCCATGGCCTCATCCAAAAAGCCGGTGGAAAAGGTAATGGAGGCAATCAGGATGGTGGCGCTGAATTCCGAAATTATAAGCCCGGCTATAATGAGGGATCTGCAAAAATACTACCCTCATATATGGGATAAGCTGGAATGCTTCCGGTCCAAAAAGGTGCAGCTCTTTATAGATATGCTGATCAACGGAAACAGAGACGGCTACTTCCGTGAAATAGACCCCAGAATATTCACGGCCTCCCTGCTGGCCAGCATCCGGGCAGTGCTTATTCCGGGCTTTATACTGGAAAATAACCTCACTCTGGATAAGGCCATGTTCGGGCTGTTCAATATTTTTCTTTATGGCATAGTGGAGAGCGATAAAGAAATGCTCTAATCACCCCTTAAATGGCCTTAAACATATAGATTTAGCCGGTTACCTCCAGGGAAGCCCTGCCTACTCTCTTTAATCCGGGTAATTGTGAAAGATCCCCCACCAGCCGGAACATGGCGGAGTCCTTTTTCTTTGCCTCTACCATCACGTCTATGTCACGGCTAAATCCGGCGGCTGTTTTTATGAAAGAATAAACGTCTTCCGCAGCCACAAAGTCATGGTGACTTCTTAAATCAGATCCGCTCCTGGGGCTGGATACATGCACCTTGGGGCAGAGCCCGCTGCCGTCCCAGGAGGCCAAAAAGCCGGGCAGAATTCCCTCCAGGCTGCTCCCCTCCTCCCGGTTGCAGATAAAGTGGTGCACATCGAATACTACCGGCAGTCCCAGCTTTCCTGACAGGTAAAGGGCATCCCCGGCAGTAAAGGTCCTGTCGTCGTTCTCCAGCACTATGCGCCGGGCAGCCTGGTCCGGCACCCTCCGCCAGTTGCTAAGGAACAGCTCCAGCGACTTCCCCTTATCACCGTAGCCCCCTCCAATATGGGTAACCAGCCTGGCCTCAGCGCCCAGGCCCATGGCGTCAAGAAGCCTGCAGTGATGGCAGTAGTCCTTTATGGAGGCCGTAAATACCTCCTCCCTGGGAGAGTTTATAAAGGTATAGTGATCCGGGTGGAAGCTGACTCTCATGCCGCCTTCCCTGACCAAATCACCTATTTGCCCCAACAGGTCCCCGACATCCTCCACATAGTCCCAGCCCTCCAATTCGGGGTGAGTAGCCAGGGGGATAATTTTTGACGAAAACCGGTAAATCATAACGTCATTGGCCCTGTTGTATCTCAAAAGCCTTAGTGTATTGAAAAGATTTTCCCTGGCTGTTCTCTTAAGCTTATCCATAGCTGCTTGTGGATTTCTCTCCCGGAGGCCGCTGAAGGTCTTAAAGGTAACTGTCCTTGAAGGAGAGCAGTCAGCCAGCTCCATGGACATGGCCACATACCCGAATCTAAGCAGCATAAGCCTTACCGGCCCGCCAGGGTAAACTGCACCACTTCCCTGTCGGTAAGCACCACCAGCCTGTCCTCCCTAACGTCATAGACTGTGCTGTCATCAACAGGTATCACCAGATACCTGTCCAGATTATCCTTTTCACCGCCGCTAGCAAGGTCAACAGCCGGGCCACTGACCATTACAAATTTGGCGCTGCGGTCATGTTTTTTTTGTATACGCCTGTCCACTTCCTCCCAGCCGGCCAGTTGAGCATTTTCAATTTTTATGGATATGGGATTCATTGGGGTTGTCTTGGAAACGATAACTTCCCTGCCGGTCCACCTGGCCTTCATCCCGGAAACAAATTCTTCACCGGAGTCTTGTATCATCTAGGCTCCCTGCCTTTCAGTGGAATGGGGACACACCTCCCTAACGTGAGTGGCTTTGTGGCCGGAGGAATGTCCCCCTTCGGTGTGTTCCCATTCATTATTAGCTTCCCCCGGGGATACTATACCGGAAGAAGATACAGAATAAAAAAGGAGGTGATCTGTTGTGTCAGCCGCTAAAAATAAGAGGGAAGACAGTGGGAAGTGCGAGGCCTGCGATGTGCTTGGAGACTATATGTGCGCCGGTATGCCCGATGACCGCCCCGGCCAGGCCCAGGACAAAATGAAGGATAAATGATCAAAAGAGCCCTGATTCCAAGGGTTCTTTTGATAAAAAAACCGCCTTGCAGGCGGCGGAATCCAGAATCCAGTAGTCAGAATCCAGAATGTTTTAAAGCATTCATCTCAGGATATCTTCCTGTTGGGAGTACAGTACATTGAATTATTGTATCGAAAAGGAGAAGGCATCAATCGAGCGATATACCGGAGTCAGTTACTGCCTTTTAACGAAGGAGCCGTCAAGGATGACGATTTGGCGGCAGGACGCCGCCAAAAGCCTGAGAGGAGCAGGACGCGACTTTCGAGGGCGGTCGTCAGCCTCGGCGAGGAGTTTAAAGGCAGTACTGACGCAGGTCTGAATCGCGAGTGCGATGTCTTCTCCGATACTCCCCAAAGCTTCTACGGTATTTGTAGTCAACAAGTGATTTACTTTAGCGCTTTAAAGCGTCATATAGTTTCCTGATCAACAAGCAAAGGCTGCTGACCCATAATTGGCCAGCAGCCTTTTTACAAAAGCCCTACAATCCTACAGTGTACTATTTATTTGTGTTTCTGATCACCATAACAGCGTCCAGTATCTTGTGGGCAACAGACAGTTTGTCCATTTCCGGCAGGGCCTCCACCCTTCCTCCGGCAAAAAATAGCTTTACTATGTTGGTGTCCGACCCGAACCCTGCCCCCGGCATGGTTACATCGTTAGCCACCAGGAGGTCCAGATTCTTTCTGGACAGCTTTTCCGTAGCGTTTTTCTCCAGCTGACTGGTTTCGGCGGCGAATCCCACCAGGGTTACCCCATCTCTTTTTTTGGCCCCCAGTTCTGCCAGTATGTCCGGATTTCTCACCAGCTCCAGGGTCATCTTTTCTCCGGTCTTTTTAATCTTGTCAGAGGCCTCCCTGTAGCACCTGTAGTCGGCCACTGCCGCGGCCTTAATTACAATATCAGCCTTTGGGTAATGACTCATGACGGCGCAGTGCATCTCCCGGGCAGTCTCCACAGGGACCAGTTCCACACCGGGCGGCTCTTTCAGCGCGGTGCGGGCTGAAATAAGAATGACACGCCCCCCCCTGGAGGAGACGGCCTCTGCCAGTGCATAGCCCATTTTTCCCGAGCTGCGATTGGTTATATAGCGCACCGGGTCTATAGGCTCCCTGGTACCCCCGGCAGTCACCACCACAGTCAGCCCCTTCATGTCACCCGGAGACTGCAGAAGACCCGTTATGGCCCTCACTATAGTATCTGTCCCGGCCAGCCTGCCCTTTCCGAAATGGCCGCAGGCCACTCTCCCAACCTCGGGCTCTACAAAATGATAGCCGTACCCGGCAAGCTTGACTATATTCTCCTGCACTGCTCTGTTGGCGTACATGTGTACATTCATGGCGGGACATATCAGCACCGGGCAGGTGGACGCCATGAGAGTGGTGGTAAGCAAATCATCTGCTATGCCGTGGGCCAGTTTACCAAGAATATTGGCAGTTGCCGGAGCCACCACCACCAGGTCGGCCTGTCCGGCCAGATCAATGTGAGGCATTTTTAGTCCTGGGGAAGAAACAAAAAGATCGGAGCTTACAGAGTTTCCGGTCAGAGCCTCAAAAGTAAGGGGCCTGACAAACTCCCCTGCCGATCTGGTCATTATAACATGAACCGCAGCCCCCTGGCCGGTAAGCTTGCTGGCCAGATCCGCGGCCTTGTACGCAGCTATTCCCCCGGTTACTCCAAGGGTTATAAACTTGCCTTTCAGCATAAAATCCCTCCAGACTGAGAGGTGAGAAGTTGGATGTGGGAAGCTAGCCTCTTATTTAATTCCCTGCCTGGTCCGGCGGTATCTTATCCGCCCGTGGGAAATATCTTTTAATGCTTCGGTGACGGGCTTGCGCACTGGAAAGCCGTTAGCCTTTTCACTTTCCCGCTTTTCAGTCAGCACTCTGGCCCTTTTGGCCGCAACAACCACCAAGGTATACCTGCTATCCACTTTTTCCATTAATTCATCTAGAGTGGTGTTTTGGTTCATGGCGACCCTCCAAATAACACTAATTTATGCACGCATTAATCAATCAAAGTCGCAGGGCACATTATTCGCCTGGCTAAACGGAATTCCATCAATAATTATATATATACGAAATGACTAACTCTCATGCCTTCCACCGAAAGTCAATATTCTATTGCAGGCTGCCATCCTCCGGGCAGCTTAAAGCGGTAAGCCCGGCTGCGCTCGGCCTCAAGAATGCACTTTATACTGTTGACTGTATCATCAAGGTGGTTATTTATTACCACATAATCATATCTGGACAAATATCCCAGCTCGGTATCCACCCAGAAAAGTCTTTTTCTTATTTCCTCGGAGCTTTCGGTGGCCCTTCCCATTAACCTTTCCTCCAGGGCAGCCCTGGACGGGGTGATTAAAAAAATAAGAATAGCATCCTGAAAGCGTTCCTTTACCTGGATACCGCCCTGTACATCTATTTCCAGTATGACGTCCTCGCCACGGTTCAGCATTTCCATCACGGGCCCGGCCGGTGTTCCGTACAGGTTCCCATAAATAGGCGCCCACTCAATAAAACCGCCCTCTCGGGCCAGCTTTTCAAATTCCTCCCGGGTCATGAAGTAATAGCTTCGCCCATGTACCTCACCTGTCCTGGGGGGTCTCGTAGTGGCCGAGACTGACAGCCGCAACATCGGAAGCTGTTCGATAAGACTGCCGCATACCGTTCCCTTGCCGCATCCGGATGGCCCGGATATAAGTATCAGCATACCCTTTCCCGGCATATTCAAATCTCCCGGCTAATCATTGGGGTCCTCGGTAACTGAAGCGGGCACTTCTTTGCCCACCAGGCGGTGGGCCACTGTTTCAGGCTGCACTGCCGACAGTATGACATGGTCGCTGTCGGTAATAATAACCGCCCTGGTCCTACGCCCGTAGGTGGCGTCCACCAGCATGCCGCGGTCCCTGGCCTCCGAGATAATCCTCTTTATAGGCGCCGACTCAGGGCTGACTATGGCAATTATCCTGTTAGCCGATACTATATTGCCGAAACCTATATTTATAAGCTTAATTTCCACCTGATACCCCCCTTTATATTATAAGGCGGCCTTTTTGTTACTCCAGGTTCTGCACCTGTTCTCTTATTTTCTCAAGCTCGCTTTTAATCTCCACCACATAGCTGCTTATCTGTATATCACTTGATTTAGAAGCAATAGTATTTATTTCCCTGTTCATTTCCTGCAGTATAAAGTCCAGCTTTCTGCCCACCGGCTCAGTTCCGCCCAGGCTCTCTGAAGCCTGCACCACATGGCTGTACAGCCTGACAATCTCTTCGCTGATGCTGGACTTTTCGGAAAACAGCACCACCTCTGCCATAACCCTGTTCATATCCAGTGTTGACTCGGCCAGCCAGTCTGAAAGCCTCTGGGTAAGCCTCTCCCTGTATTCCTCCACCACCAGCGGGGACCTCGCCTCAACCTCGGAGGTCATTTTCATTATTCTACCCAGCCTGGACAGAAGATCATCCTTAAGACGCTTGCCCTCACTCTCCCGCATCTCCATCAGGCCGTCCACCGCTAACCGGATAGCCTCCTGCAGAACGGGCCACCATTCCATGGCATCCTCTGAGGGCTCTTCAACAGAAATTACACCCGGGAGGTGGAAGATATGGTCAGCCTTCACGGAGTCAGCAATCTCAAGTTCTTCCAGCAATTCTCCCATTGCCTTATAATACGATGAGGCCAGTGCTTTGTCAACTTTAACCGTGGGAATTCTTTCCGAGAATTGTTCTACTGAAATGTACCCGTCTACCCTTCCCCTGGTCACTCTTTCCAGTATGATCCGCCTGGATTTCTCCTCCAGGGAAAAGATTTGTTTGGGCATCCTTAAGACCACCTCTGAAAAACGGTGATTTACCGACTTAAGCTCCACGGTAAACTTTTTACCTTGCCCTATGGCCTCACCCCGGCCAAAGCCGGTCATGCTCTTAGGCAATTAATCACCACCTATACGCTTATTGGTAATACCTATGGTCAGGAGACAGGAGACGGGAGACTGCCAGGAGGTAATACCTCGGGTCGGGAGACAGGAGTTTTGCATGCTATGCCCTGGGGTACGACCAGCAGTATTATCCCAGCATGTCAGTAATGCCCCGGACACTCCTGTCTACTGTCTCCTGTCTCCTGACCTGTCATTCATTCAGTATAAGCTGTCTCCCGACCTATAATTCAAGCTCCTTAGGAGATCTCCGAGAGCAGTCTTTCTATTCTGTTCATGCCCTCGGTTATTTTCTCCATGGAAGTGGCGTAGGAAAGCCTGAAACAGTGGTCATCACCGAAGGCAACTCCCGGAACCAGCGCCACCCTGGCCTCCTCCAGCAGTAATGCGGCCAGGTCCGACGCCCCCTCTATTCTCTTTCCGTTATACAATTTCCCGATATAAGAGCTCATATCCGGAAATAGGTAGAAGGCTCCGCCAGGCTTTGCGCAGGATAGTCCGGGCACAGCATTGACTCTCTCCAGCATGAAATCCCTGCGCCTGTTGAACTCATTGACCATATTCCGCAGAGGCTCACGGGTGCCTTCCAGAGCCTCAACGCTGGCCACCTGGGCAATGGAGTTGGGGTTGGAGGTGGAGTGGCTCTGCAGGTCGGCCATGGCCTTGGCCACCGGCACAGGCGCCGCCGCGTACCCTATCCTCCAGCCTGTCATGGCATGGGATTTGGACAGGCCGTTGATTACCACAGTCAGCTCTTTAAGTCCCGGGCTTAGGGATGCTATGCTGACATGCTCCAGCCCGTCATAAATAAGCTCCTCATAAATCTCATCAGATATTATGGCGATGCCCTTGCTCTCCAGTATCTCACCCAGGGCCTTGAGCTCACTGCGGGAATACACCGCCCCGGTAGGGTTGCTGGGGCTGTTAATTACAACAACCCTTGTTTTTCCTGTAATGGCTGACTCCAATTCCCCAGGGGTCAGCTTAAATCCTTCCGAGGCCCTGGTGGGCACTATTACAGGACTGGCCCCGGCCAGCTTTACCTGCTCAAGGTAGCTTACCCAGTACGGGGCGGGCAGTATGACCTCGTCCCCTGACTGGCACAACACCTGAAAGACATTGTAAAGAGAGTGCTTGGCCCCGGCTGAAACCACTATTTGAGAGGGCTGATAGTCAAGCCCGTTATCCTTTTTCAGCTTTTTGACGATAGCTTCCCTGAGCTTATCTGTCCCCGGTACAGGTGTGTACTTGGTCATTCCCTTATTTATTGCCTCTATGGCAGCCTGCTTAATATTATCCGGAGTGTCGAAGTCCGGTTCCCCAACACCGAAATTGATCACGTCCAGACCTTCGGCCATCATCTTTTTGGCCTTTGCGTCTATGGACAGGGTAGGTGAGGGGCTGATGCCCAAAGCCCTTTCTGCCAGTCTCATTAAAAAATCCTCCATTCTTATTAGGGATTAGGGGTTAGGGATTAGGGATTAGTAATTCCTGATCCCCAACTCCCAATTCCCAATTCCTGATTTCCAAGCCCTGACCTGAACACCTTAGTATCCTTATATGTAAATAGCCTAACCCGCTTTATTTACCTGAAAAACAATCCCCAACTCAATCCCTAATCCCCAATCCCTGACCTGAGAAGAATTCACTTCACAGGATACTCCCCCCTGAAAGCAACTTCTGCCGGGCCGGTCATATGGACCCGGCCGCTTTTTTCATCCCACTCTATAAGCAGTGATCCGGCCTGCAGACCTACACTGACCCTTCGGCCGGTGAGGCTGTTCAGAGCGCAGGCCACTGCCACCGCGCAAGCCCCGGTGCCGCAGGCCAGCGTGTGGCCGGCCCCTCTTTCCCAGACCCTCATTATTACTTCCTCCCGGTTAACCACCTGTACAAACTCTACATTGGTTTTTCTGGGAAATGAGGGGTGATTTTCTATTTTACGTCCCCAGACTGCCAGGGGCACTTTTTCAATATCCTTTACAAATATTACACAGTGAGGATTTCCCATGGAGACTGCGGTAACCGTAAAGGTGTTTTCACCCACTCTCAGCGGCTCGCTGACCACCGGGCCGGGGTCCCCCTCCATTGGTATCAGTGACCTCTCCAGCACCGGCTCCCCCATATCCACCTTTACCGACAGCACCTGACCGCCGCTGGTAATTATTTCAGGGACCATTATACCGGCCAGAGTCTCAATATGCAAGCTGTTTCCCTCAAGCTGGCCCTTTTCATATATATACCGGGCCGCACAGCGTATTACGTTGCCGCACATCTCGGCCTCACTTCCGTCGCTGTTAAATATCTGCATATATATATCGGCAGCTTTGGACTCCTTTATCAGCACCAGCCCGTCGGCCCCTATTCCGAAGTGCCTGTCACACACCCTTACGGCCAATTCCGCCAGCTCTTTTCCCGATTGGGGCAGATCCCTTTCCTCACGGGCATCCACCAGCACAAAATCATTCCCCAGACCATGAACCTTTGTAAATTTCATTTAAGGAACCCCCCTTAAAAGTAACCGGGTGCGCCTGCAAAACAAACACACCCTGCATATTTCCATTTCATTTCTTTTTTTCCTGCTAAGCTACTAAAAATACCTCAGGGAACAAATATTCAACTTTTAAACTCCCGTCTCCCGTCTAGAGGTATTATCCTATAAGCAAATCATACCCTGAGATAGGCTATATTTTTCCTGGCCCGGTCCTTAATGCTTTTAAGCATTATGCCACCGGCTGTAGGAATGGCCGCCAGCAGCGCCACCAGCCCCCACTGAAATATGTTTAGAGGGACGGTGTGGAATATACTATTCAGAGAAGGAATATGTGTCACCGCCCCCTGAAGAGCCGCTGACAGAGCTACCGCACCCAGCAGTTGGGGATTGGTGTGGATGCCCACATCAAAAATTGTCTGACGCTCTGAACGGCAGGAGAAAACATAAAAAAGCTGGGCGAAAACAAGGGTGTTAAAAGCCATTGTCCGGGCATAGTCAATATCTCCGGACCCCCTGTAGCACATCATAAATGCTAACAGGGTAACTGCCGCTATGGCCGACCCGCTCCCTATTATCCTCAACAGCAGTCCGTTGGCGAATACACTTTCCCTCGGCTGCCTGGGCCTTCTGCTCATAATTTCCCTGTCCACAGGGTCCACACCCAGTGCCAGCGCGGGAAGCCCGTCGGTCACCAGGTTCATCCATAATATCTGTATGGGCATAAGGGGAAGCGGCAGCCCCCCCAGCACTGCCAGAAACATGACCAGCACCTCTCCCACATTGCAGGACAGAAGGTAGCGGATAAACTTTCTTATATTGTCATATATCCCCCTTCCCTCCTCCACCGCCGCCACTATGGTGGAAAAGTTGTCGTCCGCCAGAATCATTGAAGAGGCCTCCCTGGTAACATCGGTGCCGGCTAAGCCCATGGATATCCCAATATCGGCCTCTTTAACCGCCGGGGCATCATTAACCCCGTCACCGGTCATTGCCACCACGTGTCCGGCCTGTTTCAGAGCCTTTACAATACGAAGCTTGTGACTGGGGGAAACCCTGGCGTAAACCGCCACCTGCCCGCACTGGGAGGTCAGATCCTGATCAGACATACGGTCCAGATCCGAGCCTGCCACCACTTTCCCACCCCTGGCCAGCAGTCCCAGCTCCATGGCCACTGCCCTGGCTGTGGACTGGTGATCCCCGGTGATCATGGCCACATGTATGCCGGCCCTGCGGCAGGTATGCACTGCGCTGACGGCACTGGGCCTGGGCGGGTCAATCATGCCGCAAAGGCCCACAAAGATCAGACTGTTTTCCTCGCCGCCATAGTCTTCACTTTTTTCCTCCAGCTCTCTGAAGGCAAAGGCCAACACCCTTAGCGCGTCTCCGGCCATCTCTGAGGCCTCGGCCAATATCTCCCGCCTGCCCTCCACGGAAAGAGGGATAATGGCGCCCTTTACATACCTGTGAGTGCAGAGTTCCAAAATAATGTCCGGGGCGCCTTTTGTATATGCAGTATATTTACCGGGGCCGGAGGAGCAAACAACAGTCATTCTTTTGCGGTCGGAGTCGAAGGGCAGCTCGGCCACTCTGGGCTCTTTCTCCTGCAGCCTCTCCCTCCAGAAACCTTCCTTGGCCGCCAATACCAGGAGCGCACCCTCGGTGGGGTCCCCGTCAATATCCCAGTCTCTTTTTTCCTTCCTCCCGGGAATGCCCCTGAAGAGTCCGCCTATGCCTATTTCTCCCTTCTTCAGCCGGGAATTGTTGCACAGAGCGGCTATTTTTAAGAGCATATGGAATTCCGGTCCGGCGCCTCCTCTTACAAAATTTATTTCCCCCTTCGGGTCATAGCCATCTCCTGCTATTTCAGCCACCGACTCGCCTGCGGAGGCCCTTCTGACCACCATTTTATTTTGTGTGAGGGTGCCGGTTTTATCAGAGCAGATAACAGTGGCGCAGCCAAGGGTTTCTACCGCCGGAAGCCTCCTTATTATAGCCCTGCGCCGAATCATTCTCTGCACCCCTATGGCCAGCGCCACGGTAACTATAGCCGGAAGTCCCTCCGGAATGGCTGCCACCGCCAGGCTTATTCCCGCCATGATCATGTAGTATACAGGCTCTCCCCTGTATACTCCCAATACTACAACAACCACGCATATTAACAGACAGAAGGCCACCAGCCACTTACCCAGCTGCCCCAGCCTCCTTTGCAGCGGGGTGGGCTCCTGTCCCGCCTCCTGTATCATAAAGGCAATATTGCCCATTTCGGTGGACATACCGGTGGCCACCACAACCCCCCGGCCCCGCCCCCTGGTTACCGAGGTGCCCATAAAGGCAGTATTTTTAATATCTCCAGGGTTGGCCACCGGGGAGGAAATAGGGTGGGTGCTCTTTTTTGTGGGCACGGACTCACCGGTAAGGGCCGATTCCTCTATTTCCAGATTAATAGCCTCGGTCAGCCTTATATCCGCCGCTATCTTATCCCCCGCCTCCATCAGCACAATGTCTCCCGGCACCAGCCCGGAGGCGGTTACCTTTTGCTCACGGCCCTCCCTAAGCACCCTGGCCTCAGGAGCAGCAAGCCTTTTAAGCGCCTCCAGGGACCTTTCAGCCCGGTACTCCTGAAAACAGCCCAGTATGGCATTGATGATCACTATAAACATTATAGTAACGGCGTCAGCGTACTCCCCCATAAACCCTGAAAGCACGGTGGCCGCCAGCAGCACCATTACCAGAAAGTCTTTAAACTGGTTAATAAAGAGACGCCACAGCGGAGCGGGAGGGGCCTTGGCCATCTCGTTGGGACCAAACCTGGCCAATCTTTCCTCTGCCTCCCTTTCACCCAGCCCCCTGGCCGAATCAACCTGAAGCGCCTCCAAAACTTCCCTCACGGCCATCTTATGCCACTGACCGGACATTTTCCAATTCCCCCTTTTAGTACCAACTTTTGCCTGTTTTATCTTTATGACGGGGGAAAGAAAAAAATAACCCCCGGGCTTCGGGGGGCTTTTCAATAGCTTATACTGAATTGTTAATCTGTCGGAGGCACTATACTTTATTCCATTTTTACAAACACCTGTGACCACGACAGTTTTACCCTGTGGCCCGGCCTATAATGTGGCTCTCCGGGTTCCACTTCCACTATTTCAAAGGTCACTGTATAATAGTCTGTCTCCTTAACAACAGCATACTTGGCATAGGTGTCCTCAGGCCAGAGCCGTACCCTGTCCCCCTGTTTCAGCCAACTGTGCCTTATCATATCCGCAGCCCAGGGCCGCCCGCACCCCGCTTTCCTTTTGCTCTGATTTCCAATCGGGGACATTCCTCTGACCTAAAATTCCGGAATTGGGAATTAGGAATTGGGAGAAAGCAAAAGCCATCCCGATCGGGGACATTATACCGATCGGGGACATTCCTGCCCCAAAAGGAATACCCTAACTTCAGCAGGTGTGTCCCCATTCCTTATTAATCTCTGCGCAGCGCCTCTATGGGGTCCAGTCTGGCCGCCTTGTTGGCCGGCAGTATGCCGAATATAACTCCTATAATGGCAGAAAAGGCAAAGGCCACAAACACAGTCCACCAGGAAATAAGAGGTGGCCAGTGGGCCAGCCGGGCAATTAAGAAAGCCCCTCCCACACCCAGGGTCATGCCAATGGCCCCGCCCAGAAGGCACAGCACTACGGCCTCAATGAGGAACTGTATCAGTATATCTCTCCTCCGGGCCCCCAGGGCCATGCGCAGGCCCACCTCCCTGGTGCGCTCGGTAACCGACACCAGCATTATGTTCATTACCCCGATGCCGCCCACCAGAAGTGAAATACCGGCTATGGAGCCTATTATAAGTGTCATCACACCGGTTATCTTATTGGCCGACTGCATCTGCTGCTCCATGCTCTCGCCCTGGTAGAGCCCCGGCTGCTGGTGCCTTCTCTCCAGCACCTTGATGGCCTTGTTCATAGAGTCGGTTACCTGGTCCTTGGAGGCGGTGCTGCCTTCCAGGTAGCCCACGAAATTACTGAAAACATAGGTCCAGACCTGTACCGGTATATAGATTCTGGGATTTTCCCCGAAGCCCAGCAGAGAGTCCCCCTTGGCAATGACACCCACCACTACGAAGGGAGTATCGTTAATTACCACCCTCTGCCCCAGGGGTTCCGTCCGGCCAAACAGGTCACCGGCCAGTGACTCGTCCACCACGGCCACCCTGCGCTTGCCCAGGTCGTCATCCTGGCTGAAAAAGCGTCCGCTTTTCAAATTCAGCTTCCTTATAACAGCCATGTCCGCATTAACTCCCAGCACCTGTGCATTTATGCTTTTCCGGGTTCCCCGAACGTCGGCAGAGGTGTTGTTTACCGGGGAAAGGTGAGTAATCTCCGGCACACGGCTCTTAATTACATCAATATCGTTAAGGGAAAACTCTCTGCCCGTGGCTTCATCGCTTTTTCGCCAGTCTACAAAAACAGCAAATATATTGGTGCCCACCTTCTCCATCTCGGCCATCAGTATGGCCCTTCCGCCTTGCCCGATGGCCACCACCGCGATTACCGCGGCAATGCCGATCACTATGCCCAGGGTGGTTAGTACCGACCGCAGCTTGCTGGCCACTATCCCCTCCAGGGCAACCCTTACCGATTCCAGTATATTCACCGGCCGGCCACCTCTCCTTCTGCCCCTTCAGAGGTATTTATTGGGGTAGGCAAGGCCTGCACCGGGCTGGGGTTAATTTCCTCCTCCACCAGGAGCCCATCTTTAAAATGCAGTATCCTGGCGGCATGCAGGGCAATATCCCTTTCGTGGGTGACCAGCACAATGGTGGCCCCTTTTCTGTTCAGGTCCTGAAATATGGCCATAACCTCCAGGCCTGACCGGGAGTCCAGGTTTCCGGTGGGCTCGTCGGCCATAATAATTACCGGCCTGTTTACCACTGCCCTGGCTATGGCCACCCTCTGCACCTGCCCTCCGGAAAGCTGGTTGGGGCGGTGGTGCACCCTATCCTTCAGCCCCACCATGGAAAGGGCCTGCAATGCCCGCTCCCGGCGCTCCTGGGCCGGAACTCCGCAATAAAGCATGGGCAGCTCCACATTCCTAAGCGCCGTCATGCGGGGAAGCAGGTTGAAGTTTTGGAACACAAATCCTATTTTCCTGTTCCGTACCGCTGCCAGGTCCCCGTCCCCCAGCCGGGTAACATCAACTCCGTCCAGTATATAGGCGCCCGAGGTGGGGGTATCGAGACAGCCCAGAAGGTTCATCAGGGTTGATTTGCCTGATCCCGAGGGTCCCATAACGGCAACAAATTCTCCGGGCTTTATGTTAAGATCCAGATCCTTAAGTGCGTGTACAGGGTGTTCCCCGCTGTTATAGGTTTTGCCCAGGCCTGCTACCCTGATCATCTATTTAGCCTCCTGGGGGGCCTTAATCCCGGGAACTTCCTTTACGCCGCCGCCATCCTTTATTTTATCGAGAGGACTGATCACTATCCTGTCCCCCTCCTTTAAGCCGCCCGTAACCTCGGTGTACAGCTCGGTATCAAGCCCGGTTTGAATATAAGTCTTTTTGGCCCTGGAGTTATCTATTACATATACAAACTTTTTATCGCCATCTTCAGCTACCGCCTCGTAGGGAATAACCAGGGAGGACTTCTTCTCGGTGGTGATTATAGTCACATCGGCAGTGTACCCAGGCCTCAGTCCGGCTGTATCGCCCTCCACCTGGATGATCACCGGTATTTCCATGGATACCCCGCCCCGGTCGTTGCTTTTGGCCACCGCTCCGGGTGAAACAGAGGTGACCGCTCCGCTGTACTTTTTACCAGGCTTGGCCGCTGCCTTTATCTCGGCCCTCTGCCCGGAACTCACCTTGCTGCTGTCCCCTTCCCCTATGCTTACAGCTATTTCCAGCCTGTCAGG
The DNA here is from genome assembly GCA_000802095.1 of Peptococcaceae bacterium BICA1-7. Classification (GTDB taxonomy): domain Bacteria; phylum Bacillota; class Desulfotomaculia; order Desulfotomaculales; family Desulfocucumaceae; genus BRHc4a. The sequence goes on from JUEB01000026.1 coordinate 489,530, forward strand.
ATTCCCCACAGTCAAAAGTCTGGTGCGGGGGGCAACGGCATCTCCCTCAGAAACCTCAATAGAAAAAACCATCCCGTCAACCTCGGCCTTGACATTGGCATGGTCATATCTTTTCTGGGCCTTGTCAAACTGGGCCCGGGCCACGTTAAGCCCTGCCTCCAGGGAAAGTATCTCATCACCGGGTATAGAGCCCGACTCCCTGGACTCCAGATTGACCCTTGCTGTTTCCAACTGGGCACCGGCACTTTTCAGATCAACCTCAGCAGCCTCAAATTCCTGGGCGCTCACGGCCCCCTGGGAGTAAAGTGTTTTATACCTATCATATTTAGACTGGGCGGCGGCCATCCCCGCTTCGGCCCTTTCCAGTTCGGCCCGGTATCTTCTTGTCTCTATGGGCAGCCTGGCTATGGCCATGCGGTATTCGGCCTCTTTTAGGTCCAGGGTGGCTTTGGCCTCCTCAAGAATACCCTCCACATCGCCATCATACAGCTCAATGAGCAACTGGCCGGCCTTCACCAGGTCACCGGGCTGGACATGTATTTTTTTTACTGTCAGGTCACTGTCGGCGTATATCTCCTGCTTTTCAACCAGCCTTAGCCGCCCGGAGACAAGAACGGTGTCCTCTATCTCCTTAAGCTCCACCCCGGCGGACTGCACCGGAGTAACCTCCTCACCCCGGCCCCTGGCAAAATTAAGACCAATTACCAGCACCAGCAGAATCAGGGCCACCACAGCAGCCAGCACCTTTTTTCGTTGCTTAATCTTCTGTAAAATAATACCTGCCTGCAAAAGCAATTCTCCTCCCCATAAATAAGCGCTTAATTTATAGACGTATACCGGACCTAAATTATTTCATTTTTTAGCCGTTTTTTATGCTTTAGGGACATTCCTCCGACCCAAAGCCGGTTCCGATCGGGGACATTCCTGTCCACAAAGTGATACCCAAGCTTCAGCTGGTGTGTCCCCTTTCCGCTAAACTCAACTGCTGCCGGAAAGGAAAGTAACCGCCAAAATACAAATCATCCCAGGGAGGCAATGTAAATAGCGGTCTTACGGAAGGGCACCTTCATAGCGATGGACCCTCCCAGCGCCATAATTATAAGGGTCCAGATAATAAAGGGATCGAACTGGCTGAGAAAGGTATAGGCCCTGCCCGGAGAAAGCCCCTCGGAGGGTGTCATAAAAATAGCCGGGCTAATAGTTATGCGAGTCATATTCTGAACCTGGGCGGCCATCGTCAGAGGAGTCTTGATAATGCCATCCAGCACAACAGGCAGGTAGGAAAATATAGAGACCGCAAACAGAGAACTAAAAGACGTCTTCTCACCGGTGAAGGCATTAAATAGCTTTAACAGTGCTGCGGCAGCAAGCCAAAACAGTATTGGCAGCAGCACAGCCCCCGCTGCGCCGGCATAGGTAATGGCAGTGGCATAGGAATCCATCTGGGCCGCCGGCAGCCTTATTTCCTGGGGCATGCTCTGCATGCTCCAGATAGCCGCCTCACGCAGTTTGGGCAGCAGAGGAATGGTCATCAGAAAATTAATCGCTGTGATCAGCCCCATAGCCCCCCAGAAGCGGGGTCTTTGTATTATGTGCTCCAGTGTTTTGGCAGGGCTCCCCCATACTGCGCCATACATCATTTTCCACAGTGACATCTTTTCTTCCATGTACATCCTCCCTTAATATACAGTTAAATATTTGATTAACCGGTAAACAAAAAATCAGACTGTCTAATCAGCCTCCCAAAAGCCTTGTCCAGGGATCGGAGTTCTGGCTGTCCAGCCTGGCGGAATAACATCTTACCCCTTCTCTGATCACACTGCTTCTGATCAGTTCCCCCCAGATCCGGGCTGCGCCTTCTCTAAAAGACGTCTCCAGCAGATTAATATCACCAGCCCTTACTATCGGGCAAATAAACAGTGCATCGCTGTCCAAAATAATATTAAGGTTGCCCTCACTGTCCATATAAGGGGCCAGGGGCAGCAGCCTGCAGGCCAGGGGTCTCCTCTCGCGGGGGCAACTGCCGGCGCAGTTAAGCATTAACCCCCTGTCACCGGTAAAATGCCCGGCCCCGGGACCATACTCCTTTATTGTGTACCAGTCCTCACCGCCGGGAAATAATACTTCCTCCCCGGGGAACAGGTACACTCCCTGTCCCTCCTCCCTCAGTGAGCAGCATCTTTTTTGACACAGCTTTCCGCAGTCTGCAGCCAGGGGGGTTATCTTGTCCAGTATGTGGTACAGACCATCCCATGGTATTTTTTCCAAAGAAACATCTCCATTCTATATTAAGACCTACCCGGGCCTTATAATGTTGCAGCCCGGGTAAAAATTTTACTAAATATTATCATAACAGTCCTTTTGCCCGATAAACTAAATATCCATCCTTTCCACCCTCCGGCGGCCCAGATAATAGAGCAGAGCAGCAGGCAGAAGGGCTGCGGCCAGGGCCGGCAGCGGGTGCTGCAGGCTCATCCAGTCGGTACTGCCCGGGACCGGCTGGACACCAACACTAATATTCATGAACACCGCCACCAGCACGGCCAGAATAAAAGCGCTCACCGCCCTGCCGTAACGCCCCCGGCTGTGGACGGCAGCAAATAATCCTATATTTATTCCCAGCAAAAGAATAACCACCACCCAGGCCCCAGCGGCAAGGCACATTAAAAGTTGCCTATCCAGTGGCAGAGTATAATGGTACCACGGATATAAAGTAATGGTATACAGCACCGGCATAAACATGAGCGACATCATTGGTATAGCCGCCGACAGCAGCACCGTGTTGTAGAACTCTCCACGGGAAACAGGGCGGGCCATGACAAATTCCATCATCCCCCCCTGTCTGAATTCCCGGGTAAAGATTCCCGCCCCCCAGATAAGCGCAATAAACAGGCCTATTGAGAAGAAGGGGTGTTTCTCAATATTGAAAGACACATCTGCTGTGGTCCCCAAAATGATGCCCCCCCATCCGACCAGCCAAAAGGCCAGTATAAACCAGTAAATCCAGGCAAAGCGCTTAAACATAAGCTTCATCAGCGGACCGTTAACCATTTATCAGTCCCTCCCCGGCATAATTTATAAATATATCCTCCAGGGTCTGGTCAATTCCCTCGCAGGCTGCCCCGTCATAGCCTGAAAGTCTTCCCGCCACTTCTTCCACCTGCCCCGAAACGGTAACCAGCAGCCGGGATCCCTCCCTTTCCACCCGCCGGACACCGGGCCACCCTTCCATACCCTCCGGCGCTGGGCCGCTAAAGGCCGCCCTAATCTTTTTTTCATCTCTTAGAAGTTCATCCACCGTCCGGGATAATATTACCCTGCCCCTTACCATAAAGGCCACCCGGTCGGCTATGCGCTCCATGTCCTGTATTTGATGGGACGATACCAGTATGGTTCTTCCCTCTCCGGCCATTTCCTCCACCAGAAGCTGCAGCAACTGGCGGCGGCGCAGCGGGTCCAGCCCGGTGAAGGGCTCATCCAGAAGGAGAAGCTCAGGATCCGGGCCCACGGCCAGGGCCATGCCCAAAAGTGTCATCTTCCCCTTGGAAAGGTCGGACACCCTCCCCCGGACCGGCAGGTCGAAAATATCACAGTACCGGTCCACCCTGGCCTGGTTCCAGCGGGGATAAAGCGACCGGCAGAGACTGAAAATATTCTCCACCCTGGCCCGGTAATAAAAATTTGGTGTCTCCGGCTGATAGCCTACCTTGCTGCGTATCTCTTGGGACCGGGCCACCCCGTCCATCCCCAGCACCTCTATTTTGCCTCCGGTAGGCTGCAGAAGATTTAAAATTATTTTTAAGGTGGTGGTTTTCCCTGCCCCGTTGGGTCCAAAAAGAGCAAACACGGAGCCCCCGGGCACCTCCAGGTTCACCCCTTTGAGGACCTCCTGCCCGCCAAATACCTTGGTGAGGCCCTGCACCAGCACCGCCTTTTCACTGTCTGCCATCATCAGCACCCTCCTTACTGGCTTCCCTATCCTTTATCCTTTTTTTAACCGCGCCCAGCACTTCCCCGGTGGTGCAGCCCAGGTGATAGGCCTCCACCAGGAGTTTATCCACCGACTCATCCAGTCTTTTGAGCCTATCACTTTCTGAAAGGGCCGAGGCCTGCCCGGACACAAATGTCCCCCGGCCTCTCAAGGTATATACCACTCCCTCATGCTCCAGCTCCTGATAGGCCTTTGAAATGGTGTTGGGATTAATGGCCAGCTGCAGGGCCAGGTCCCGCACCGAGGGAAGCTGCTCTCCGGGGGCCAGTGTGCCTCCGGCCACAGACCTCCGTATCTGGTCCATTATCTGTATGTATATAGGCACTCCCCGGCCGGGCTCCACCCTAAACCACATCTGCCCACCACCTCCTGCACCAGTGTTTTAGTGTACTATTATTGTAATACACTCGGAAAATAAGATCAATCTCTATTGGTAAATTTCTTTAAGCAAAGCCAGGCCTTTATAACTCCTGTCTCCTGTATTCTGTCTCCTGTCTCCCGACCGGAGAGGGTTGCCTGTAAGCCATCCGAAATTGACCGCCCCGCAATAACGGTGCTATACTGGTTTACGGGCTATAAGAAGATTCACTTCAGGCCTCAAAAAGGGGTGATCATATGCCCTTTGACGGAATGGTCATGGCGGCAATAGCAAGGGATCTGGCCGGCACTATCACCGGCTGCAGAATAGACAGGATTCATCAGCCGGCCCGGGAAGAGGTGCACCTGGTGCTTAGCAGGCCGGGGGCTAAATTCAGGCTTTTACTGTCCGCCGATCCGGGAACTGCCAGAGTTCACCTGACCGGAACCGGGGCTGAAAACCCTCCCTCCCCTCCGGTATTCTGCATGGTGCTGCGCAAGCACCTGGAGGGAGGCAGGATATACGGGTTTTCCCAGCCTGGATATGACCGGGTGCTCACCATCGCGGTGGACACCAGGGACGACCTGGGAAGGCCCTCCCTTAAGCATATAATCTGTGAAATTATGGGTAAGCACAGCAATATTATACTATTGGACCCCGGCACAGGGATTATACTGGACGGCATAAAGAGATACTCCCATGCGGTAAGCCGGCACCGTGAGGTTCTTCCGGGCAGGCATTATATACCGGCCCCGGCCGGCGGCAAAACAAACCCACTTTCCCTGGATGAGGAGAAGTTTTTCAGCATGATGATGGAAAGCGACCTTAACTCCCGGGTCAGAGATATAGTGCAGAAAAAATTTGACGGCTTAAGCCCCTTACTGTCCAGTGAAATAGTATACCGGGCAGGCCTTGACCGGGATATTGTTCTGGACAGGTGCGGCGCCTATGATTTAACCTCGGTCTATACCGCTTTAAAGAACATATATGAAAAGGCTGAAAATGGAGATTTCCAGCCCACCGTGGTATTTGAAGGCCGATCTGTAAGGGATTTCGGCGCCTTTGACCTGACCTGCCTGGAGGACCTCCAAAGGCAAACCGGGGGCATGAATGAGATGACCGACCTCTTCTTCAGGCACCGGGCCCTTGATGAAAAGAATGGCCGGATACGCCAGTCCATAATGAGCCTGGTACACAAAGAGACCACCCGGCTGAAAAAGAAGCTCTCCCTCCAGTCGGCTGAATTGGAGGCCGCCTCCGATGCCGAGGCGCTTAGGCTGGCGGGGGAACTGGTCACCGCCAATATACACCGCCTTAAAAAGGGTGACACCGAAGTTTTCCTGGAAAACTTCTATAAAGAGGGCTGCCCACCGGAAAAGGTTGATCTGGACCCCCGGTATACACCGTCCGAAAACGCCCAGAACTTTTTTAAGAAGTATTCCCGGGCTAAAAAGACCATTGAGGCGGCGTCTCATAATATTGAAAAAACAGAAGAGGAAATTGACTACCTGGGGGGAGTGGAAAATTCCGCAGCTCTGGCCTCAGTCAGTGAAGAGCTTGACCAGATCAAGGAAGAGCTTGTGGAGCAGGGCTACATGAAGGCCGGCGTCACACGCCCGGCTGTAAAGGCTGCCAAAAAAGAAAAGGCTGCTCCCCGGCCGGCCGTTTTTATCTCAAGCCAGGGCTTTACCATTATGGCCGGAAAAAACAACCGGCAAAACGACTATCTGACCATGAGACTGGCCCTGCCCGGGGATATCTGGCTGCACGCCAGACAAATACCGGGGTGCCATGTGATTATAAAAACCGATGGAAAAGAGGTGCCGCCAGCCACACTGGAGGAGGCTGCCTCCCTGGCCGCGCTTTTCAGCCGGGCCGGCCAGTCCGGCAAGGTCCCGGTGGACTATACCTTTAAAAAGCATGTTAGCAAGCCCCGGGGGGCCAAGCCCGGCTATGTTATATACACCGATCAGAAAACCATTATGGCCGGGCCGGACAAACTTCTGGCTGAAAAGCTTTCACATCTCCCAGCAAGTCCTCCAGCTGAATAAGCACTTTTTCATTAGCGGCGGCCAGCAGCGCCAGGGCGTTTCTCTCCGGAAAGCGGGCCAGTATTTTCACAACTCCCCCCGCGCTCTGGACCATGTGTATACCGGCTTCAACATCCCAGGTGTGCGCACCCAGTGATATGTGGGCTATGCTGCTGCCCTCGGCCAGGTAGCACAGGTCAAGGGCTGAACCTCCCGATATCCTAAGAGGAATCCTTTTTTCAAACAGCTTTCCCATTATCCGAAGAATTTCCGGGATACACCCCCTCCTGACATAGGCGCAGGTGGAGACACCTCTTCCATCAAACAAATTATCCGGGCAGGCTGACAGGCGCTGCCCGTTTTTTTGGCCCCCCTCAGGAGAGGCCTCATATATCTCGGCTGTCCTCGGGTTGATGATCATAGAGTGAACATAGCGGTCACCTTCTTTTAGCGCTATGGATACTGAGATGTCCCTTTCTCCTGCCATCAGCCCCACCGTATTGTCAATAGGGTCAATATACCAGCACAGCAGCCCGCTGCCCATAACACCGCTTTCTTCAGAGATAATTCTGTGGCCGGGGAATTCCTTTAAAATACTGCCTATTATAATTTTCTCAATATCTTTGTCCGCCCTCGTACAGATTTCCCGGTTTTCCTTGTACTCAAGGCCCCGCCCGGAAATGCCGTACAGCCTGAAATATTCAAAAACAGCTTCACTTATGGAAGAAAACAGCCGGTTCAGCCTGTCATCAGTCATTTTATACCCTTTCCAGATATATTTTTTTCCCGTCCGGTATTCTACAAATACCTGGGGTAAACATAAACCACCTGACACCTTCACTGGTCGATGGCACACTTAGTGATGGATTTGGTCTTGCTGGTCTGGTGAGGGCCATGGCGGCAGTTCAAGTTACTTCAGTCCGTGCTGGGACAGGATGAAGGGGGCCAGGTCCAGTATTCTGGGGAAAGACTTTCCAAAGGCCGAGCCGGACACAAAAAGAGGGACCAGGGCATCAATTCTGTGCAAAGACCCGTGACTCCCGCATCCGAGGTGGGTTGGCCCCCAGGCCCCGTTAAACTCGTAGCCGCTTTTAGCTGTAACCACTAAATCTCCGGCATTCATACAGCCCAGAGCATTGTACAGCTGGGCCAGGGCATCGGGATATTCTCCATAGGCCGCGCTATGGCCGCTTATCCTTGCACCTGCCGCAGAGGGCTGCCCCCTTAATGACCAGCCCTGCCCGTACTGGTCCCATACATCCCTGCCGGGCCGGAAGGACAGCTCCTCCCCGCCGGCATTAATAATATGGCACCAGTCACCCTCCTTCCAGGCCAACTGGTCCACTCCTGTTACCCCCTTCAGCCTTTCCACAACCAGGGGCATTATTTTTTCCCTGTCTTTCAATATATAAATATAGCTCATTCTCTCGTTTATGCAGACAGCAATTTCACTGTCGTCACAGCTTTCCCCGCCCAGATTCACCTGGGTAAAACCGGCCAGCACCCTGTCCAGGCGGACCATGCTGGCTCTGTCACTGCCCACCAGGCTCTGGGAGTGGTCCCCCACTATTATTATAGTGTTTTTCTCCAGGGCCTCGTCCCAGCTCTGAAAGGCCCCCAGCACCTTGCAGATCTGCCTGTCTGCTTTCTCAAGAGACTCCTCGCTGCTGTTTGGGTCGTGGCGATGGGAATACCCATCTGTATCCGGGAGATAAATAGTCAGAAAGTCCGGCTGTTTTCCTCTTTTTATCAGCCATCTGCCCACAGATCCTGAGTAATCATCGTTATACCCGAATTTCCATAAATGCCGGGGAGATAACAACATTTTAAGCCGCTGCCGTATGTCAGGAGGACAAAAGCTGCCCAGAAAAAGACTGCCGGGACCATAAAGCTTACCCTTAATGCCAAATCCTGAAAGTATCTGCAGAATTAAGGGCAACCTTGGCCGGTAGGCAAGGCCTCCCCTGAATATAAAAGGGTTCACCGCCCCGGTGGTTAGCCCTTGGTCCTCCAGTGACTCGTAGAGGGTTTTTACTTTACTGCTAAGGTGAATGTGGTTAAGATTGAAAAGCAGTTCCTGCACCACACGCTTAATCCCCATCTTCCATACCGCCAGAGGGCTGATACCATAATTAACTATGCGCCTCTCGGCCCTGCTGAACCACTCAAAGCCTGGCACCAGGTGATCACAGGGTGAAGTTCCGGTGATTATGCTGCTGGCGCAGGTAGGGGTCATGGTGGGAAATACAGAAACACAGCTTTCGGTGAAATAGCCCCTGCTCTTTAAAAATTCCATGGCCGGGACTATCCTTTTTTCCAGTGCGATCCTTAATGCTGAAGGATTAAAGGAGTCCACTATAAACATAATTGTCTTTCTGTTTTGGATCATTGCTTTTCAAAACCCCCGGTCATACTTTCCTGCTGCCAGGCTTTACAAAGGGCAGGCCCTTTCCGCAAAGTGGACATTCTTCCGGGCTGTAGGACACCGCCGGTATTTGAGCCAGGCTTTCGGTACGGGCGCCCAGGCCGGCTTTCCCTCCGCTCCGGTCAACCAGTACCCCTGCGCCCACCACCTCAGCGCCGCGCTCCCGGGCGTACTCGATGACCTCCCTGACCGACCCCCCGGTGGTGATCACATCCTCCACCACCAGCACCCTCTCTCCGGGAGAAACAGAGAATCCGCGCCTCAAAGTCATTTTTCCATTTTCCCTTTCGGTGAAAATACTCCTGGCCTTAAGTATCCTGGCCACCTCGTAAGATATCACCACCCCGCCCATGGCCGGTCCTATAACCGTTTCCACCCGGTCACCGGAAAATCTGGCGGCCAGCTCCCTGCACAGCGCCTCACAGTAGGCCGGGTGCTGAAGCACCAGGGCGCACTGGAAATACCTGTCGCTGTGCCTTCCGGAGGTAAGCAGGAAATGACCGGTTAGCATGGCCCCTGTTTCCTCAAACATGTCAATAACTCTTTTCTGGTCAATCATCATCCCCACTCCTTATAAAAAAATAAACTGTGCCTGCTAGACTGAATGTTTTTTTATTAGCCACACAGGACACAGAGATCACAGAGAATTCACTCTCAGGACTGAAACAGAGTAGAAAATTAGAAAACTCTGGTCAGCCCTATCCATTTTCAAGCAGGTCTTAAAAAACTCTGTGTCCTTGTGGCTTTTAAAGGACCTCATTTCATTTACTTGGCGCCGCTTATAGCGGCCTGGGAGTCTTTATTCTGACTCCTGTATTCTGAATTCTGAATTCTGACCTGAAGTAATACTTTTTAGTTCAGTAGGTATATTCTCTCTAATTCCGGAGATCATAAAAATGTCCCGACAATTAAATATGTTTTAGCCCCGGTAGCCTATACACGAAGGGGGTCTGACTGATGGCTAGAAATCGCAGCATAATGTCCGACCAGCTTAAATTTGAATTAGCCAAAGAACTTGGTGTGGCCGACACTGTGGCCAGGGATGGTGACTTCGGTTCCGTTTCCTCAAGGAACTGTGGCAATCTGGTAAGGCTGGCCATAGAACGCGCTGAAAAATCTTTAGTGTACTAGGCATAAAGGGCGGGGGGACGTGTCAAAAGACACGTCCTTCTATTTCTTCAATTATTTTGCCGGCGGCTTCCGCCGGATCAGATGACCCTGTCACCGGCCTGCCCACCACTATGTAGGTGGCACCCTCCTGAACAGCCCCGGCAGGTGTCATTACTCTTTTCTGGTCCCCCGCCTCAGCACCCGCCGGCCTTATTCCAGGTGTTACAATAACAAAGTCATTCCCACAGGCCTTCCTTATGGAGGATACTTCCCTGGGAGAGGCCACTACCCCGTCCAAACCGCAGTCTCTTGCCGACACCGCCCAGCGGACCACGGTTTCCTCCACTTCCCCGGCTATGCCCAGGCTGCTGTTAAAAATTTCTTTATTTATACTGGTAAGCACTGTCACCGCAATAACCAGCGGCCTGGACACCCCCAGCAGGGAGGCCTCAGACTTTACAGCCCTGGCTGCCTCTCTCATCATCTCCGGCCCGCCGGAGGCATGCACATTTATTATATCAGGACCCAGCGCGGTAAGCACCCTGGAGGCCCTGGACACTGTATTTGGTATATCATGCAGCTTAAGGTCCAGAAATACCCGGCAGCCCATATTTTTTATCTCCCTGACAATGCCCCCGCCGGTGCCGTAGAATAGTTCCATGCCCACCTTGAACATACCCGCCCGGTCCCTCAGGCTGTCCACCAGTTCAAGGGCCCTTTCCCTGCTGTCCACATCCAGGGCCACTATCAGCGGATTATATTTCATGGCGCACCCCCAAAACTTACTTTTTAACCGAAAATCCCATTGTGGACAACTTCTCACCCAGGCTCCAGTATTCCCCGGGAGCATAGGCCAGCGGCTTCATTTTATTAAGATCAATCCTGCCGCCCTCTAAAATGGCCTCGTCCACATGAACCGCCAGTATCTCACCTATGTACATATCATGGCTGCCCAGGCTCAGCCTGTTCCTGACCACGCACTCTATATTAACCGGGCAGCGGTCAATCAAAGGTGCCCTTACCCTGGAGGCCGGCTGTCTCTTAAACCCGCAAAGTGAAAACTTGTCTTCATCCTTGCCGGAAACCATCCCACACATGTCTACTTCTCTTACAATGTCGGTCCCGGGAAGGTTTACAACAAATTCACCGGTCTCCTCCAGCAGCCTGTGGGTGTGCCTTGACTGCCGAACACTTATGCTCAGCATAGGGGGCTCTGAATTGACCGTACCCACCCAGGCCAGTGTCACTATGTTGTCTTTTCCGTCACCGGAAGCTGCCGTAACCAGCACTGCCGGAACCGGAAAAAGGGCCGTATAGGGACTCTTTTGCTTTTTCAACTGCATGCACCTGCCTTTATAAAATCAGCTCAGCCGGTGGGCCGCGCCAACCAGCTGGCTTATGTCACTGATATTGTTTTCCGCCATGTAGGACTCTATGCCCTCCAAAACCTCAGCCGTTGCCCCTGGATTGACAAAATTGGCCGTTCCCACTGCCACAGCCGAGGCCCCGGCCATTATAAACTGCAGGGCATCACTGGCGCTGGTGATACCTCCCATGCCCATTATGGGTATGCTCACCGCCCGGTATACTTGCCATACCGCCCGCACAGCCACAGGTCTCACGGCAGGGCCTGAAAGCCCCCCCATTATATTGCCCAGCACCGGCCTCCTGCTTTTAATGTCAATAGCCATCCCCAGAAGGGTATTGATCAGTGATACCGCATCAGCCCCCGCCCGGGCCACGCTTTCAGCCACGGCAACTATGCTGGTGACATTGGGAGACAGCTTGGCTATCACCGGCAGCCGTGTGGCCGCCCTGACCTCCCGGATAACCTCTGCAGCCGAGTCCGGATCACTGCCGAAGAGCATACCCCCCCTCTTCACATTGGGGCAGGAGATATTTACCTCCAGCCCGGCCACCCCCGCGCAGCCATCAAGCCTGGCTGCCAGTGCGGCATATTCCTCCACCGTGTCCCCGGCTATGTTTATGATCACCGGCACATCATAATCCTTTAGGCTGGGGAGGTATTTTTCCACCACTGCCTCCACCCCGGGATTCTCCAGCCCTATGGCATTTAACACCCCGGCCGGTGTCTCACAAATCCTGGGGGCGGGATTTCCTGATCGCGGCCTTAAGGTGGTCCCCTTTACCACCAGCGCCCCCAGCCTGTTAAGATCCACAAGGCCGGTGTACTCCATACCGAACCCGAAGGTCCCCGAGGCGGTGGCCACCGGGTTTTTCATAATCACTCCGCCTATGTTTACCTCCAGTTTCATTGGTCTCCCCCGTTTCAATATTTTACCTAACTAATACATCCGCCCCAAAAGCATACTAAAAAGATGAAAACTTTATTTAAGAATAACAGAGATATATAAAATATGCTGGTGATACTTATGCCTCGAAGAATTATTATATTTTTAACAGTACTAATCCTGGCTGTTCCTTCCAGAACCGCCACCCTAAAACCAGAAATTCATCCCGGGCGGAGTTATGTGCAAGCAGAGAATATATACACTGACAGTAATTACAGTGTTTTAATAAAAGGGCAGTCCCTGGCAGTCACCGATAATAAAACAGGGAAGAAGACCGGGCTAACCCTTCAGCCTTCAGGCGGCAGCCGGGATTTACAAAACGTAAGATACAGTGCCAGTAGAAATGGCGATATGCTGAGACTTTCCGCAGGCGGCATGGTGTATATGCTCCAACTGGGACCCAGTGCCCGCATTACAGCCGTCTACCCTGAGCCGGGCTGCAGCGGCGACAAAATAATTGTGGATAAGCAAAGTAACATGCTTTACCTTTTTAAAGGCGGTGATTTTTCCCGTTCATACAAAGTCGCCACCGGTAAAAAGCCTGAATATACCCCTGAGGGCAGCTTTTTTATTGTCAATAAAGCGTCAATGCCTCCCGGATCGGAAACTGACCGCTTCGGTCCCCGCTGGATGGGCATTGGTGTCCCCAGCCATTGCGACCTGAGGGCCGAAAAACCCGATGAGCGTGCCCCCAGGGGCATAAAATATGGCATTCACGGCACCGATGAGCCCTGGTCTATAGGAAAACACGCTTCAGCCGGATGCATACGCCTGTCCAACAGTGATATCATCGATCTGTTTGACCGGGTGGAAGTGGGCACCCCGGTGGAGATAGTACGGTAGCAGGCTTGAATAATCCCCAATTCCTAATCTAATAGCTCCAGCTCCTTAAGCCTAAAAACCGGGCCGTCTTTGCAGACATGGGCATACCTGGGCTCTTCCCCGTCTGCCCGCAGCCTGCAGATGCAGGACAGGCAGGCCCCCACCCCGCAGGCCATGTGCTCCTCCATGGACACCTCTGCGGCCGGGTGGTCCCCCAGCCGCCGGGCAAGGCCTTTCAGCATGGGCAAGGGCCCGCAGGCATAAACCCTTTCCGGATAACTGCCTCCCAGCACCTCATCGGCCAGCTGCACCACATTACCTTTAAAACCCCCGGATCCGTCATCGGTGGCTATGTGTACAGCAAAGCCCATATCCCTGACCTGATCCACTGCAGGGATTGCTGTGTAGTTGGCCGCCCCTAAAAAAACGGATACTTTTTCCGGGCCATACAGTTTTTTAATCTCGGCCAGAAGAAAGCAGAGAGGGGCAATGCCTACGCCCCCACCCAGCACCGCCACTCCCTCTCCTTTTTTGGGAAGGGTATAGCCACTCCCCAGTGGCCCCATGACATCAACAAGCTCCCCTTTTCTTACCCTGGACAGCAGTTCAGTTCCCTTACCAGCTATCCTGTAAAGAATATAAACTGTTCCTCTTTCCCTGTCGGCAGAGTAAACAGAAATAGGCCTGCGCAGCAGTGGGTCCAGCGAATCGGAGCAGCGCACATGCAGGAACTGGCCGGGGGCTGCAGCCATGGCCAGCTCAGGCGCCTCCAGTCCCATCACCCGGTGGCCCGGGATAACCTCCATATTTTTTACTACTCTAAATTTTTTACTAAACACCGGCCTGTCACATCCTCCACTATTCCTTTGGGTAAATATTTCCGGTCAGAAGACAGGAGTCAGAATCCATTATCCAGAATAAGTACATCAATAGTCAATCCATAAGAGTTCTATTTCAGGAAGGAATAATAATTTATTAGGTATATTAATTATTAAAGTGAGGTGTATTGTTATATGCCGTGGTACCTTATTGCGGCAGCCGTGATTACCCTTGTTGTATCAATATTCGCAGTGCAGAACTCCCAGCCGGTAACTCTTAAATTTATTTTATGGGACCTTCCCTCAATGCCCCTGGTGCTTATAATACTTTTTTCAGCTGCCACCGGGGTGCTGGTAACCCTTCTTTTCAGCGTGGCCAGACAGGTAAGGCTGAATATGCAGATTCGGGAGCTTCAGGCCAGAATACGGCATATGGAACCACCAAAGTCGCCCCCCGGCGGAAACGCCAGCCCTTCATAGTGTTCTCATCCGATGTTCTCTGCGGTCGGAATTCAGGAGTCAGTAGTCAGAATCCAGAATGTCCGAGCATTTCTTAAAGCTCAAAATCCACCACAAAGGAATTACATGCACTCAGCATAATACAGTTCTAAAATTATTCTGACTTCTGAATTCTGTATTCTGGATTCCGACCGGAAAGCAGTGCAGAATAAGCATTAATTGCCGTACTCCTGCAAGGGAATAAGTTTAAATTGGTCCCCTTCCTTTATAAAGGTCATCACTTCCAGCAGCGCCCAGGCGGTATCCAGGGAAGTCAGGCAGGGAACCCCGTACTCCACCGCCACACGGCGTATCCGGAACCCGTCCCTTTCCGGGGCCTTGCCCCTGGTCAGAGTATTTAGAACCATGTTTATTTTACCTTCCCGGATAAAGTCAGCTATATTGGGAGATCCCTCCCCTACCTTGTTAACCCTCTCCACAGGCAGACCCTTTTCCTTTAAAAAGGCTGCTGTGCCGCCTGTGGCGCATATTTTAAAGCCTATATCAATCATTCCCCTGATTAGCGAAAGGGCCTCTTCCTTGTCCTTGTCCGCAATGGTGGCCAGCACAGTGCCCTGGGCGGGGATGATGTACCCGGCAGCCACCAGTGCTTTGTAAAGAGCCCTGGGATAGCTGTGATCCACCCCCATTACCTCGCCGGTGGACTTCATTTCGGGCCCCAGGGTAACATCCACCTCCAGAAGTTTAGAAAAGCTAAATACCGGCGCCTTAACCCCTATGATGCCTGTTTCAGGATAGAGGCCTGTGCTGTAGCCCAGGTCCTTCAGCCTTTTCCCCAGTATGGCCCGGGTGGCCAGCGCGATCATAGGAATGCCGGTTATCTTGCTCATGTAGGGCACGGTGCGGCTGGCCCTGGGGTTAACCTCCAGCACGTACACCTGCCCGTTGTGCAGCACATACTGAATATTTATCATACCCCTTACATTGAGGGCCAGGGCCAGTTTTACCGTGTATTGCTCGATCTGCTTTTTAATCCTGTACTCCACCTGGCTGGTGGGATATGCCGCTATGCTGTCTCCAGAGTGCACCCCGGCCCTCTCCACGTGCCGCATTATGCCGGGGATGAGAACTGTCTCTCCGTCGGCGATGGCGTCCACCTCCAGCTCCTGGCCCAGGAGGTATTTATCTACCAGCACCGGGTGCTCCGGGGTGACCATAACCGCAGTGGCCATATAATTAAGCAGCTCATCGTGGTTGTATACTATCTCCATGGCCCTGCCGCCAAGCACGTAGGAAGGCCGCACCAGTACCGGAAAGCCTATTTCATCCGCTATTTTCTGGGCCTCTGGCACTGAAAAGGCAGTTTTTCCGGGGGGTTTGGGAATGCCCAGTTCCACCAGCAGGCTGTCGAACTTTTCCCGGTCCTCGGCCCGGTCTGTATCCTCCACCGAGGTGCCCAGTATTTTTATGCCGGCGCTGTGCAGCCTGGCAGCCAGGTTGATGGGAGTCTGACCGCCAAACTGGACAATCACTCCCTCGGGCTTTTCATTATCCAATACATTAAGCACATCTTCGGCCAGAAGAGGCTCGAAGTACAGTCTGTCTGCGGTATCAAAATCAGTGCTCACAGTCTCGGGGTTATTGTTTATTATTATTGCCTCCAGGCCCTCTTCCCGGATGGCCCATACAGAGTGCACCGAGCAGTAGTCAAATTCAATGCCCTGACCAATCCTTATGGGCCCTCCGCCCAGCACCACCACCTTGGGCTTTTCGGTGGGGGCGGCCTCGTTTTCGCCCTCGTAGCAGGAGTAGTAGTAGGGTGTTAGGGCCTCGAACTCGGCAGCACAGGTATCCACCATTTTGTACACAGGACTTATGCCGTTCTGCCGGCGCACCTCCCTCACCATATCCTCGGTGACGCCTGCGGACTGAGCGATGTACGCGTCGGCGCAGCCCATCCTTTTAGCCTCACTGACCACCTCCGTAGTGAGGCCGGCGCTGCCTCCCCGGGCTATTTTCTTTTCAATCTCCACAACCGCCCTTATTTTGTTCAGGAAAAAGGGGTCTATCCCGGTAACCTTATGCAGGTGTGAATCCAGCATGCCTCTGCGCATAGCCTCGGCCAGTATGAACATCCTGCGGTCATCAGCCTCTTTAAGGGCCTGGTCTATCTCAGTATCGCTGAGCTTTTCAACACCGCTCAGCATAAGGCCCGGGGTGCCTATTTCCAGAGAGCGCACCGCCTTCATAAGGGCTCCCTCCAAGGTCCTGTCGATGGACATTACCTCACCGGTGGCCTTCATCTGGGTCCCCAGCCGGCGGTCGGCCAGGGAGAACTTGTCAAAGGGCCAGCGGGGAAACTTGAGCACCACGTAGTCAATGGAGGGCTCAAAGCAGGCATAGGTCTTGCCGGTAACCGCGTTCTTTATCTCGTCCAGGTTAAGGCCCACGGCAATTTTCCCGGACACCTTGGCGATGGGATAGCCGGTGGCCTTGGAGGCCAGGGCCGAAGACCGGGAGACCCGCGGGTTAACCTCAATAACATAATAAGACCTGCTGTGGGGGTCCAGTGCGTACTGCACATTGCAGCCCCCGGCCACATCCAGGGCGCGGATTATTTTCAAAGAGGCAGTTCTGAGCATCTGGAATTCCTGGTCTGTAAGGGTCTGGACCGGGGCCACCACTATGCTGTCACCGGTGTGAATGCCCATAGGGTCTATATTCTCCATACTGCAGATGGTGATGCAGTTATTGTTATTGTCCCTCATCACCTCAAACTCTATTTCCTTCCAGCCCACCAGGCTCCTCTCTATCAGGCACTGGTGTATAATGCTTAAGTTTAAACCCCTGGTGGTGGTAGACACCAGCTGGTCCATATCGTACACCATGCCGCCTCCGGTTCCCCCCAGGGTATAGGCAGGACGCACCACCAGTGGAAAGCCTATCTCCCCGGCAAAGGCTACGGCGGCCTCTACTGTTTCCACCACAACGCTCTCCGGCACGGGCTCCCCTATGCTCTCCATGGTGGACTTGAAGCCATCCCTGTCCTCGGCCCTTTTAATAGCCTCCAGCGGTGTGCCCAGAAGCCTCACCCCATACTGGTCCAGCACCCCGGCCTCGGCCAGGTGCTTGGCCATATTAAGCCCCACCTGTCCGCCCAGCCCGGGAACTATTCCGTCGGGCCTTTCCTGTTTGATTACCATGGTTACAAACTCAGGGGTAAGCGGCTCTATATAAACACGGTCGGCCATATTCATATCAGTCATTATGGTGGCCGGGTTGCTGTTGATCAGCACCACCTCCAGGCCTTCCTCCCTCAGCGCCCGGCAGGCCTGGGTCCCGGCATAGTCGAATTCAGCGGCCTGCCCTATTATGATTGGCCCCGATCCTATCACCATAACCTTCTTAAGGCTTTTATCCAGCGGCATGATTTACCTCCCACCTCTATGCTTTTCCATCATCTCCAGGAACTGATCAAACAGATATTCGGACTCGGTGGGCCCCGGCGAGGCCTCGGGGTGATACTGCACTGAAAACAGGGGCAGGTTCACGTGGCGCATGCCCTCTACTGTGCTGTCGTTCAGATTCCTGTGGGTCACCTCCAGCCCCAGCCCGGCCATAGACTCCTCATCCACCGAAAAGCCGTGGTTGTGGGAGGTGATGTAAACCCTGCCGGTAATCAGATCCTTCACCGGGTGGTTGGCCCCCCGGTGGCCGAACTTCATCTTGTAGGTTTTAGCCCCCATGGCCAGGGACATTATCTGGTGTCCCAGGCAGATTCCGAATATGGGCACCTTTCCGGCCAACTCCCGGACAGTAACTGCAGCATAAGGCACATTCAGGGGGTCTCCGGGACCGTTGGAAAGCATTACCCCGTCGGGCTTAAGGGCCAGTATCTCCTCCGGCCCGGTTTCGGGGGGCACCACATATATATCGCACCCTCGCATATGGAGATGTCGGATTATATTTAGCTTGGACCCGAAATCCATAAGCACCACCCGTAGGCCCTTTCCCTCAACCCGGTACATTTCACGGGTGGACACCTCGGGAACCATCTGCTGCCCGGACAGCTGCGGGCAGGCGCGGGCCTTTTCCACCAGTGCGGCGGGGTCGGCCTCCTCGGTGCTGATTACTCCCCGCATGGTGCCTAAGTTTCTTAAGTGCCTGGTCAGTGCCCTGGTATCAATCCCTGATATACCGGGAACCCCTTCCCTGGACAGAAAGTCTGCTATTTTGTAACTGGCCCTCCAGTTGCTCGGGTGATCACATTCCTCTTTGACCACAAAGCCCCGCACGTAGGATTTTTTGGACTCGAAATCCTCCCTGTTAATACCGTAGTTGCCTATCAGCGGGTAAGTCATAACCACTATTTGCCCGCAGTAGGAGGGATCGGTAAGTATCTCCTGATAGCCGGTCATGCCTGTGTTGAACACCACCTCGCCCCAGCGCTCGCCCCTGGAGCCAAAGGCGCTGCCGATATAATAAGTCCCGTCTTCCAGGGCCAGTATTGCCTTCAAAATATACACCTCGCTTATATCTTATACTGTATTCCTATATTGTCAGAATTCAGGAGCCAGAAGTCAGAATCCAGAATAATGTAGTGCATTCCTTATAATTCTCCTGAAGAAGCAGGCAAGCTTCTGGCTCTGGTTGGACCGGAGGTGCCGCCCTAAAGGCAGTCTCTTTCTCCTCAATCACCTTAATCACCTTCTGTATACAACTTTCCCCCCCACCATGGTCAGCACCGGCATGCCCTTGAGCTCCCTGCCTGCGAAGGGGGTATTTCGTCCCTTACTTAAAAAGGAGGCTGGATTAACTTTTTCCTTAAGCTCAGGGTCTATTACAGTCAGGTCGGCCACTGCCCCCGGCTCTATAAGTACGGGCTTAAGGCCCAGTATCTGCGCCGGGTTGACCGTCATCATGGCTACCGCCCGGGCCGGGCTGATGATCCCTTTATCCACCAGCTCGGTCCACACCAGCCCCACAGCGGTTTCCAGCCCCACCATACCGAAGGGGGCCCGGTCATATTCCACATCCTTCTCCTCAGCTGTATGGGGAGCGTGGTCTGTGGCTATCACATCAATGGTGCCGTCGGCGATGGCCTCCCTCAGGGCGGCCACATCGGCCTCACCACGCAGGGGTGGGTTAACCTTGGCGGCAGTGCTGAATCCCTCCACCATGCTGTCGGTAAGGGTAAAGTGGTGAGGAGTCACCTCTGCGGTTACCGGGACTCCCCGGGACTTGGCCTCCCGGACAAGACGCGCTGAGCCCTGTGTGCTCACATGGGCAATGTGCAGCCTGCAGCAGGTAAGTTCCGCCAGTATAATATCCCTGGCCACCATCACTTCCTCGGCGGCTGAGGGTATTCCCTTAAGGCCCAGCCTTGTGGAGGTAAAGCCCTCGTTCATTACACCACCGGCAGCCAGGCCCGGGTCCTCACAGTGAGATATTATTGTTACACCCAGCATGGATGCGTACTGCATTGCCCTTCTCATCAGGCCCGAGCCGGCCACCGGCCTGCCGTCATCCGAGAAGGCCACTGCCCCGGCCTCCTTCATATCCGCCATTTCGGCCAGCTCACTGCCCATACTGCCCCTGGTTATGGCACCCACCGGGTAAACTCTGGACTGGCCGGTCTCCCTGGCCCTTTCCAGTATATACCGGACTACCGACCTGTTGTCTGTCACAGGGCTGGTGTTGGGCATACAGGCCAGCGCCGTGAATCCCCCCCGGGCAGCAGCCCGGCAGCCGGTTTCTACAGTCTCCTTGGCCTCATAGCCCGGCTCCCGGAGGTGCACGTGCATGTCCAGCAGCCCAGGCGCCACCAGTTTGCCCCTGGTTTCAATGACTTCAGCCCCGGGCGCCTCTATCCCCGGCCCCACCTCAATAATAAAGCCTTTTTCGACCAATATGTCGGCATCCTCCAGTGTACCCCTCACCGGGTCCACCACAGTGCCGCCTTTAATTAGCAACCTCACCGGGCCCACCTCCCATCAACAGGTACAGAAGGGCCATTCTCACGGCCACTCCATTGGTAACCTGCTCATTTATAACTGACTGTATGCCGTCGGCCACCTCATGGGCTATCTCCACACCGCGGTTTATAGGGCCGGGGTGCATAACCAGAGCTTTCGGAGCCGCCAGTTTAAGTCTTTTTTCATTAAGGCCGAACAGGCCGGCATATTCCCTGATTCCCGGGAAAAGCCCCTGCTGCTGTCTTTCCAGCTGTATCCTCAGCATTATAACCACATCAGCCCCGTCCAGGGCCTCCTCCATACGGCTGTATACGTGCGCGCCGGTTTTTTCTATTTCCGCCGGCATCATGGTAGTGGGGCCGCACAGTCTTACCCTGGCCCCCATGGCGGTAAATCCCCATATATTCGACCTGGCCACCCGGCTGTGCAGAACATCCCCCACTATGGCTACCTCAAGCCCTTTTATGCCGCCCTTCTTTTCTCTTACCGTATACATGTCCAGAAGTGACTGGGTGGGGTGTTCGTGGGCCCCGTCCCCGGCATTTATCACTGCGGCCTTAATATGCCCGGCCAGCATGTGCGGGGCCCCGGCCATTGGGTGGCGCAGCACCACCAGGTCGGCCCCCAGGGCGGTAAGGGTAGCGGCGGTGTCTTTGAGGCTCTCACCCTTAACCGTGCTGCTGGTAGAGGCAGCGATATTAACCGAATCAGCGCTCAGGTACTTGGCGGACAGCTCAAAAGATGTCCTTGTGCGGGTGCTGGGCTCGTAGAAAAGGTTTACCACCGTCTTACCCCTGAGGGCCGGAACCTTTTTTATCTTTCTGCCCAGCACCTCCTTCATTGATGCCGCGGTATCCAGGACAAGATTTATCTCGTCCGCACCGGCGCCCTCAAGTCCCAGCAGGTCCTTTCTTAAAAGCGGCATACTATCCCCCCCGGTACTTATTCAAAATAAAAAGCCTTAACTAAAAACCCTTTTACAGGTCCCGTTAAGGCCGGCTTGACAGAATGGTTTGGCTAACCTCTCCCTTGCCGGCCTCTCGGGACCGTTTTAAAGGATGGCTGGTCAGTAATGTTTATCTTCCTCGGTTATGATGACTTTTTCTTCCCCGTCTATCTCTTCCAGAAGTACCGCCACATCTTCTTTTTTTGAGGTCGGTACATTTTTTCCTACATAATCGGCCCTTATGGGCAACTCCCTGTGCCCCCGGTCCACCAGCACCGCCAACTGAATAAGCTTTGGCCTTCCCAGGTCTATTACCGCGTCCAGGGCGGCCCTTATAGTGCGGCCTGTGTACATCACATCATCCACCAGCACTATTGTTTTCCCCTCCACCGGAAAAGGCACTTCGGTCTTGCGCACCAGTGGCTGGGTGGAGAGGGTGCTCAGATCGTCACGGTAAAGAGTAATATCCAGTGTGCCTACCGGGACTTCCTTGCCTTCAATCTGCAGTATTTTCCCGGCCAGCCTCGCCGCCAGGGGAACTCCCCGGCTGCGAATTCCTATCAGGGCCAGCTTATCTATGCCCCTGTTGCGCTCTATAATCTCGTGGGCGATTCTGGTAAGCGCCCGGCGGATACCCTCAGTGTCCAGTATCACCGCCTTCTGTTTAAATCCGTGCAAACCCTCACCTCCCGGTATAAGCCTTTAGAGCCGCGCGCAAAAAAACCTGAGCGCGCAAAGAACACGGTCAGGTCTGATAAACCTACTCAAATCAACCTTACCGGTCTCTCTGGACCGATCTTAAAGGATACTTATGCAATATTTAATATAGCTTACCACCGGGCCTGCAGGGTGTCAATAGTAAAAACCGCCGGTATTGCGGCGGTGCCGTCTTGCAGACGGCGGAATTCAGAATCCAGAATCCAGAATCCATGAAAGAAACATAGAGAATTAATGTTCCCTTGTGAAACAAACTTACCACCCTAAGAAAAGCAATAAGAAATGCTTTCTCATTCTGAATTCTGAATTCTAAGTTCTGTATTCTGACAATAGGTATTACCCTTAAGCATTAAAACTTACTCATTCCATAAAATATACAGGCCACTCCCAGCAGAATAAAAATAAGCCCCTGGGCAGGGACCTTCCCTGCCAGCCCAACCAGTCCCAGGGAGGTCACCGTGATCATCACCGTGGGCCCAACCATGGCCAGCGTGGCATTTATCTTGAAAGCTGTTTCCACACTGTTGTACCGCAGCATGAGCAGCGCCGCAGTAAATTCTATGGTGGAAGATAAAAACCTTAGGGCTGCCATGCCCAGAACAATTTTTTCAAAAACCAGCAGCATGCCCGTCCCCCTCATAAGATTTATAAACTTTTATATGCTGCATAAATCATGGAAATGCATACCATATAAGTTCTCTTGGAAAAAATAATGCCAAGTGAATTATTATTCTGTTTCGAGTAAAAGCTATTCCGTGTATCTTTAAAAGCCGAAAGGAAGTGCTGACATGCCGGGAAAATCCGGATATGCTGTGTTGGCTGCCCTTAGCGGGGTGCCCTTTATAATGGTGCTGGGCAATTCAATGATCATCCCGGTGCTTACCGAAATAAAAAGCGCCCTTAACCTTTCCGGATTTGAGACCAGTCTTATAATTACCCTCTTTTCCGTACCTGCCGGCATAATAATACCCCTGGCCGGATTTCTTTCAGACCGCTTCGGCAGAAAAATTATTATTGCCCCTTCTCTTGTAATATATGGCCTGGGGGGAATTATCGCGGGCCTGGGACCGATAATCCTGTCGGGTTCGGCCTACCCGGTCCTGCTGGCAGGGCGGGTTCTGCAGGGAATAGGGGCTGCCGGAACGGCCCCCATTGCCATGGCGCTGTGCGGGGACCTTTTTACCGGCAAGGAAAGAAGTAAGTCACTGGGTATAATAGAGGCCGCCAACGGCTTCGGCAAGGTGGTCAGCCCCATTCTGGGGGCACTGGTCGGCCTGATAGCCTGGTACGCAACCTTTCTGTTTTTTCCCGCTATAGTTATTCCTATAGTGCTGGCCATGTGGTTTCTTATCAGTGAGCCTGAATCCAACCGCTCAAAGCAAAGTATCGGACAGTACCTGAAGTCCATCATGAAAATATTTGAAAAAAAATCAGCCATGCTGCTGACCTCTTTTTTTGCCGGTATGACCGCCCTGCTGCTGCTCTTTGGAGTTCTTTTCTTCCTTTCGGAATACCTTGAAAGCAGGTACTCGCTCAGGGGAGTGACTAAGGGCCTGGCCCTGGCCATTCCGGTGCTGTTTATGAGCCTTACCTCTTATACAACCGGCGCGCTTATTAAGAAAAAATTAACTCTGATGAAGTGGCTGGTTTTTTCAGGGCTCCTCCTCATTGCAGCCTCCCTGGCGGTGCTGGGCATATTCAACCGCAACACCATACTATTCTTTGTTGGTATATCGGTGGCCGGGGTAGGCACCGGGCTTACTCTACCCTGCCTGAATACCATTATAACCGGCTCCTGCGAGGCCCAGAGGAGAGGCCTGGTAACATCGCTCTACGGCAGTGTCCGCTTCTTCGGTGTAGCTCTGGGGCCGCCTCTTTTCAGTGTGCTGATGGACTACAGCAGGACGGCCATGTTCTGGGGGGCAGCCGGTCTGGCAGGCCTGTCAGCCCTGCTGGCACTATTTCTGATCAGGGTAAAGGATATGAAAGAGCCGGTGAAAGCCCCGGAGGGAGAACAGCCTGCCCCCGGGGGCATTGCCATAAAGCCTGTCACTGTGACCGTAAAAGCCCCTGCATTTGTATTCAGTCCTGCCAGAAAGCCGGGCCTGGAAAACAAAAAACCGCCCGAAAGGAGGCAGAATACAAAGTCTTAAATACAAAAGATCGTTATTAAAAAATTAAGGTGATATACTTTTAGCTACCAGACCCTGATCACTGTCTCCTGACAATTGTCAAACTCTAATGGAAAATCATTCCTCATTTTTTAGTCCGGCCCTGCGCAGTGAACGGAGAAAAAAAACAATGCTTCTGGAGCCGAAAAGAAGCCAGAGTCCTATCACCAGCTTGAGAGCAGACTCTATCATATTACCCAGGCTGCCAATATTGGACCACTCCTCAAAAGTAGTCATATGAGCATCCCGTAGGGCATATAGCGAGTACATATTATGAAAAATTTCAGGTATGGCCATGACCAGCACAAATAGTCCTACGGTTGTAAAGGCTATGATCTGAGCATCCACGGGGCTCATTCCCTTTTCCTCCCCGGTGCTCCCCCCGGTCAGGCGCAATGAAAGATACTCCGCCCTGGTCCATAAAAAATAGCCCAGCCAGGCCATCAGTATGGCGGGTACCAGGAAAGAAACTGTAACAGCTGCTATTTCCCATGCCCCGGCCCGCCCCATCATTGATGGCAGTACACTGTAATAAGAAAGATTGTTGAGCAGTGTTATAGCTACATATAGGGCTAGCACCTTACAAAAAAGCGCGGCCCAGGATCTGCCTGTCATATGAATCACCATCCAGCCATATATAATCGGCTATATCCACTCAGTCCCAGAAACCGTCCTTTCATTTTGCACATTGCCGGTGTTTAGGGTGGTCTTTGGCTCCAGCAGCATTATATGGACCTCCTCCTCTGCTACCGGCATGTGCTCCACCCCTCTGGGGACTATAAAAAACTCACCTTCCCCCAGAACTATGTCACGGTCCCGGAGCCTGATCAGCATACTCCCCTTGACCACCAAAAACAGCTCATCTTCATAGTCATGTTTGTGCCATAGAAATTCACCCTTGATTTTAGCCAGCTTAACATAGGAATCATTCAGCTGGCCCACTATTTTAGGACTCCAATGTTCTTTTAAAAGGTTAAATTTCTGAGTAATATTTACTTTGTCCATATCCTCACCCTTTTCTACCACCTGGTTATTTTTCTCCGGGGAAAACCCAGTCCCTCTATCTCAGAGCCACTGGCCAGATCCAGGTAGCCCGGGGGCATTCCCTGAAGAGGGTCGCACTGGGACCCCAGTGGGGGTATAGGATACTGCACACCCCTGGCATACAGCTCCTCCAGGTTTTTCTCCACCCTTATCACATCAGCGGGAGGCAGCCCTATCACCAGCTCGTCGTCCTGGGCATGACCATATCTCCTTTCACCGAAGCACGGAATGGCCAGGGAGGGCCTGCCAGTGAGGTAGCACTGGGCTATAGCGTCAGAGCAGGAGCTTTCACCGACACAAAAAAACTGCATCCTCTGGTAATTCTCAAACTGAAGAGCATTTATTATAAGTATCATCTGGGCGGCATTCCCGTAAATAAGCACCAGATCAGGCTCAAAGGGCCCATACACCTGAGGGGCCAGAAGCACCGCACGGTATTTTCCCGAAGGTATGCGGGGTATTGACTCCTCGCACTTTCTGGCATCTTCTTTGGTCCTGCACCAGACAAGGCTCCGGAAGGTTCCGTCCATTACCTGCTCCGGGGGGTCGGCCAGTCCTATTATGCTGGCGCACATACCCGGGGGGAAATCCCCGGCAGTGGCCCCTACAGTCCAGTCAAAGGTGCGGGCCTGGGAGATGAGCTGACAGAGGGTTGTTTTCCCGGCAGGCCGCCTGGCCCAGCGGTTTTGCGCCAGATCTTCCTCTCTTTCCAACAGCTTTATCCCCACCGGAAAGGACTTAAGTCTTAAAAGAGCCTCTGTTTTCCTGATTACCGAGGCCCAGTCGGCAGACTGATTGGCACTCATACAATCTTACCTCCTTTTTTATTTCCCCCGATAGGCCGCCCTGCACTCACCTCTTTTAAGGCAGGTCACCAGGTCCTGTATATTATCAATTCTTTTTTTAAATATAGTCACGCAGCGGCCCACCTCCCCGGCGGAATGAGCGTCACTGCCCCCAGTCCCTGGGATCTTAAGCCTTTTTAAGACCTCCAGGGCCAGATCGTTTTCCCCCCTGGTGGACTTTCCGCTCAGTGCCTCCACCGCGTTAACCGTCTCAAATACAGGTCTTCCACAGGCCTCATCCACGGTAAGGCGCAGATCGCCAAAGCTGAACATAAGAAAGCCCCTGAAGGGATGAGCGTATATTATGGCCCCCCCTTCACGGTCCACCAAATCCCGCAGCTCAGCTGCGGTGATGAGCTCCTTTATCTCGGTGGAAAGACCGAATACCAGCATGTGGCCTTCCCTTGTCTCCACCTCCATGCCGCCAAAGACAGGCAGTTCATACTTCTGGGACAGCCTTTCCAGGTCAGACACAGGCCACAGTCTGCAGTGCTCGGTAAAGCAGATACCCTCCAGACCTATTTCCTTTGCCCTTTTTACAGCGTCTTCCGGGTCAAGGCAGCTGCACGCTGACAGTGCGCTGGTGTGAACGTGCAAATCAACAATCATAATACTGTCTCCTTTAACCCATTAAATTCTAGCATTATAATGAAGAAGCCACCCTGCAGCTGCCCTTAAGGAAAGGCATTTCTTCCAGACGTTCTTTCAGATATTTCTCCCTGGACTGTTCATCACCCCGGGAGCCGTCGTCCCACTTTTCATAGAGCGCGCAGCGAATAACTGCGTCACAGCACTCCAACAGTAAATTGGCTAAATGGCGGCAGCCCTCGCGGCCAACACTGCGGTTTATAATGCTGATCAAATGGGGATCTGTGAGACAAAGTCCCACTGCTCTTTGTAAAACAGGGAGCGCCTTGGGGCACTCCGGGGTGGTCACCCTTTTCATTCTACCTTCTATAGACGTTATTACATATTCCGGCGCCCTTATGGAGACATCTATCTCCATACCGTAAATGAGGTCTTCCAGTATTCCGTGGGTCAAATAAATATGGGCCTCAGGTCTTTCTATACCAACCCACTTGGCGCGGCTGAACCCCAGCATGGAAAGCCTCCTTTTTTTAACAATTATTCTGACTATACTGATATTTTCCCTTATAAGCTAAAACTCTTCGATGTCTACGCCTTCCCTTAAGGGGCTGGTGTCGCAAAAGGCAATGCAGCTGTTTACCAGACGGGGGTTCTGCCGGAGGAATACCTTGAAGGCCTCAATCCTGTCTTTTTCTTCCTTCTCCAGTATAAACCTGAGGGGTTCTACCGTGAACCGCAGAATTACCTGCTCACAGCACTCCAGCACCAGTTCGGCCAGGCGGGGACAACCTTTAGGGCCTCCCAGCAAGCTGTTCACCAGCTTTATAATACCTGGGCCCACCCTGAGCCCCGGCACCTTCAGGGCCAGATCAGCCGATTCCCTGCAGCGGCCGGCGAAACAACGTTCAATAGCCGCCTCAGCCGATGATATTTCCAGTCCGGGCACAGCAACCACCATCTCCACCCGGGCTGAAAAAAATTTTTCTTCAACAGAAGCCCTGGCCAGCAGACTCCCGTCAGGCCTGTCCACCACGGTACAGTGTTTGTTTCTAACATAAGAGAGAATCAGTTCTCTCACCTCCCTCCAGCCAGTGTTACATTGGCAGCAGATAAAAGCGCACCGGACCGTAGCCGTTGGGGGCCGGAGAATAACGCAGCACATGCCTGCCCTTATCCTCTTCCGGGAACACGGCCACCACCCTGCCGCAGCCCTGGGGCCCCAGGGCCGAAAAGTCTGTATAGAATTTATTGAAACTGGGATCCTTTATTTGTATGGTATTTACCTTTCCGTCCAGCTCAAAGGTCAGTATCTGGTTGTACAGGTCAATTGTTCCAGGGACCCCGGGCCATACCGCTCCCTGGGCCACCAGGGCGGCTGGCCCGGTAACATTCAGGTTCACGGTATAGTCCACCCCGTAGTTGCCTCCATTTACACTGAGGCGACTGCTGGAGGGGTCTTTCCCGTTACGCAGGCTGTCGTTGACAAATACATCCGGAACGTAGGAGGGCAGATCCGGGCTCTCTCCCTGGTCATATTCACCGGCAGCCAGCGCAAAACTAACAGCCCTTCCTTCAGAAGAAGAAAAATCAATATCAAACTTTTTGGAGATTGCTTCCCCCTGGCCGTCCGGGTAGCGGCCGGGGACAAAAAGCCCCCGCATATGGACCTTTTCATTCTTCGAAGGAGGCAGTACCCGCCCGGTCTTGGCCGCCTTGTCTAAAAATGTGTTTATATCTATATAGACGGGTGCTATAAATGTTTTTACAGATACCTTCTCACCGGGCTTGAAGTCTAAGCTGCCCACCTGGAGCCCACTAGAGGATTCGTAAAACTTAAGATCGTAAATACCGGTTATCCAGCCCCGGGGGCCCACATCCCTCTTTACAACAATCCTGCCCCCCGGAGACATACTGCCAAGCAGCACCGGCGGCAGCTTACCTGAAAGAAACCACTGCTGAACCGTCCAGTTGCCCACAGCCGATCCGAAATACTCAGGCTTACTGCTCCCCGGCTTTACCGGGGCTTTGTCCTCAAGGAAAAGGTATTTGCCGAGAGGGGCGCGGCTAACCTCAAA
Organism: Peptococcaceae bacterium BICA1-7; assembly: GCA_000802095.1. GTDB lineage: Bacteria > Bacillota > Desulfotomaculia > Desulfotomaculales > Desulfocucumaceae > BRHc4a. The sequence continues at coordinate 518,216 of JUEB01000026.1, forward strand.
AGCGCCCCTCTCGGCATATACGTTCAGCTTCATGCTGGTTCTGTTTTCCAGGCAAAAGCCCGCAGTGGCAGGAATATTTCTGACTGGGCGCTTTGACCAGTCAATAAGCAGGTTGAGATGGCTGAAGAGAACCCTTACCATTCCCGAGGGTGACATCACATCCTCGATGCTGCATAGTATACCTGGATCGTTAGGCATTTCCGGTATATTACTGAGAAAAAGATAGTACCTCTCATCCAAATCCAGCTTCCTGCCGGCGCTAAGGGATACCGCCGCAGAGAGATCGCCGGGAGGAATATCCTGGCCCACCTGATACTGCTTTCGGGGATAGCCTGGCGGGGAGTGGTCGGGCTCCCCCCTGAGGTACACCGGTAAAATAAGTATTACAGCCAGGGCCGGCAACACAGACATAGCCACTATTAGAGCTTTATGATTAATCAGGTCCCTGGAAAACATTTTTTTCAAGACCTTCCACCCTTTTGCAAATAAAAATTTATTATTACTTCAACAAGTTGACTCTTATTCCTCCAAGACTGAACATAAAAAAACCGCCGGTATTGCGGCGGTGCCGTCTTGCAGACGGCGGGGAGACAGGAGACAGAATAAGCGGGCATTTCCTGCAGCTCAAAGGCCCCCTGATAAGGAAGACCCCAAAAGGGGACAGGCTACTTTTTTACCGTTTGCCAAAAAGCGGTTACCAAAAGAGAGTGCCCTTCACTTTAGCGCTTTAAAGCGTCATATAGTACGCTGAACGATAAAAAAGCCGCCCTTTCGGGCGGAGCCGTCTTGACAGACGGCGGAATCCAGAATTCAGAAGCCAGAATCCAGAATGAGCATGCATTTCTTACAGCAATATAGACCTCTTAGCGGCATGCATAGAGGGGGAGGGGGTTTAATCCAGGCGGACGTCCCGGAGGGTGCTACTGGCTCTTAGCGACAGAGCCATACGGACTGCCGAGCTGGCTGCAGGACGCAGCCAGCAGCCGGAATCGACGTCATGGATGCGGCGTTGGAGGCGGTCGGCAATCCGTTAGGCGACGAGCTTAGAGCCAGTTCAGCCGGAGGTCCGGGAGATCGGATTCAACCCCCTCCACCGGCCCTATAGCGACCAATGAATGACCCCCAAATACCCCAAAAACACTGCTTCCACTTTAGTGCTTTAAAGCGTCATATAGATTCCTGGACAATAAAAAACCGCCGTTTCCGGCGGTGCCTTCTTTTTAAAGGCGGCAAAATTCTGGCACCCTGGCAAGCTACTAAAACAGCCACCTTAGGTTAAATACTTTAAAACCACAGTAGCACAGATATTGATAAACTCCTCTAAATAAGCTGTATTTGACATTTAAGGAATGCACAAACTCCTGAATTCTGAATTCAGAGTTCTGAATTCAGACCGTATAAATATTCAGTATAAGCTATTGTTAAAGCCCCATTTCCTTGGCTATAATCATCTTCATAACTTCGGTGGTGCCGGCATAAATATTCTGCACCCTCATGTCCCTGAAGTCTCTGCTGATGGGGTACTCCTCCATATAGCCATACCCGCCGTATAGCTGCAGGCTCTGGTAAGCCACCCGGTTGGCCATTTCGGTAATCCAGTACTTGGCCATGGAAACTCTCTTTACTATATTTTTGCCCAGCATATGGTCCTGGATAAGACTGTCCACAAACACCCTGCCCAGCTCAATTTCAGTGGCCATCTCCACAATTTTAAAGGAGTTGTGCTGGAACTTGGACACCGGCTTTCCAAAGATTGTGCGGCTGCCGCTGTATTCCACAGCCTCTTTAAGCATTTTCTCAGCACCGGCCTGGGCTCCTATGACACAGACCAGCCTTTCCTGCTGAAGCTTTTGCATAAGGTATAAAAAGCCGACATTTTCCTGACCGATAAGGTTCTCCACCGGGACCCGGCAGTCCTCGAAGTACATCTCGGTGGTGTCCTGGCTCTTAAGTCCCATTTTTTTCAGCCTGCGCCCTTTTATAAACCCGGGAGTTCCAGCCTCCACCACTATAAGGCTGACCCCCTGATAGGGGGGATTGGCCTCCGGGCTTGTTTTGCAGGCCGCTATCACTATATCGCAGTTGTGTCCCCCGGAAATAAAGGTTTTGGCCCCATTGAGCACATAGTGGTCCCCGTCTCTAATGGCGGTGGTCTTTATGGCCGCCAGGTCCGACCCGGTATTTGGCTCGGTCATGGCTATGGCAGCTATTATCTCCCCTGAAACACAGCCCGGCAGCCACCTTTTTTTCTGATCCGGGCTGCCAAAGCTGTTTATGTAGGGAACAACAATTTCGCTGTGCAGTGGAAACATAACATTTGTACCATACCTGGCCAGTTCCTCAATAATTATTGCTGAATATCCGAAATCGGCCCCGGCGCCCCCGTACTCCTCCTCAGCCCAGGGGCAGAGGAAACCATTCTCGCCGCACCGCCGCCACACCTCCCTGGGCACCAGTCCCTCTTCTTCCCACTGATCGTAATTTGGCTTAAGCTCTGCCTCTATGTATTTTTTAAAAGAGTCCCTGAAAACCTTATAGTCCCCTCCATAAAGGTCAATACCCACTACCGCGCCCCCCTTCATTCTTAAGAAAAATTGAAGAGCCTATATTCTCAAGGCTTTAAAACTCCTGTCTCCTGTATTCTGTCTCTTGTCTCCCGACCGGAGGTATTAACCCTCAAGCAAATTTACATTCCCCCGGTCACCCTGATCACCTGTCCGGTTATGTAGTCGGCCATGGGAGAGGCCATCATCAGTATGCCGGCCGCGGCCTCATCCGGGTCCGCCGCCCGTCCAAGGGGGCACAAAAGGTTAACCATCATGCGTATTTTGTCCGGAACTCCTATGGCCACCTTTTCCCCGTCCTTTTCGATAACCTCACCCTTTTCCTTGGACTGGGTGAGCCTGGTGTCAATAAATCCGAAGGCCACGCAATTAACGCAGATGTTAAAGGGCCCCCATTCCCTGGACATGGTTTTGGTCAGCCCCACCACAGCCGCCTTGGCACTAGAGTAGTTGGCCTGTCCGAAATTCCCATCCAGCCCGGCAATGGAGGAAATGTTTATAATTTTCCTGCACTTCGCCCGGCCATTTTGCTCCTTTTCCTTCACCGCATTGTCCCTCATGTATGGTGAGGCCTCCCTTATTATACGAAAAGGCGCGGTGACATGAACATCCAGCATGGCCTGCCACTGTTTGTCGGTCATCTTGTGGGCGGTGGCGTCCCAGGTATACCCGGCGTTATTGACTATTATATCTATGTCCGGGCCGAAGGCCTCCACTGTCTCACTGATGAGCCTCCCGGGGTAATCCGCGGCAGTTACATCCCCAACCACCGCTATGGCCTCCCCGCCCATTTTCCTTATTTCACCCACAACTTCCTCCGCCGGAGCATTGTCAATATCTGTTATCACAAGCCTGGCCCCCTCAGCGGCGAACATAAGGGCCGCAGACCTGCCTATGCCCCTCCCGGACCCGGTAATTATACATACTTTGCCCTGCAGCATTTTTTCCATAGGAAATCCCTCCCCATTGGGGCCTTTTGCCCCTGAATACATATTAATTCTACAAGGCTTAAAAAAAACCTACCTCTAAACAAGAATTATACATAATTGGTCCATTTATTTAATAGTTGGGTTAATAACCTGCAGCTATCATTATTTATGAGGCACAGCATCCAGAGGTTATCTAATATAAAACTGGAAGCATGCATAATAAAAGAAAACGGCGCACCAAATATTGATAAAGGTACGCCATCACAGATGATATTATTTTTTAACCTATCAAAGAATCAATTAATTATTAAAATACCTCTTTCTACGATTGAATTTTAAGCTCCCCGGGTGCACCGGGTCCTTTTTTATCCCTACTTCCCCTCTTCCTGTCCCTGAGGCCTGCCAGCACCACGTACAGTGAAGGGACAACCACCAGGGTAAGAGCGGTGGAGAAAAGCAGCCCCGATATGATGGTCTTGGCAATGGGAGCCAGCAGGGGGTCGCCGAAAAGTGCCAGAGGCAGAAGTCCTCCGGTGGCAGTGGCCGAAGTAAGCAGTATAGGCCTAAGCCTGGCCTCCCCGGCCTTGATCACTGCCTCCTTGAGCTCTATTCCGGTCTGGCGCTCTTTTTCCACAAAGTCTATCAGCACAATGCCGTTTCTGACCACAATTCCGGCCAGGGCAATGGCCCCCATCATGGAAACAAACCCCAGGGGCGTTCTGGTTATAAAGAGGCCGATCAGGCTTCCAGCCACCGCCAGGTAAACTGTGCTCATGATTAGAAGCGGTATGGTCAGTGAGTAAAACTGCATGGCTATCAGTATCAGTATAAGGAAAAACACTATAATAGACAGCCTGCCCATATCGACGAAAATGTCGGTCTGCTCGGTAAACTCCCCGCCCACGTCCCAGCGGTAGCCCTCAGGAAGGTCCAGGCTTTCCAGGCTCTGCATAATATCGCTGGTAACCTCGGTAACAGTCCTGTCCTTAACCTGTCCGGTAATATTAACCGACCTGGATAGGTTGCGGTGAGGGATGAACTGAATGTTAAAGGACGGCTTCAAGTCGGCTATCTGGGATATGGGAATCTGCTCTCCCCTGGCATTGGGCACAGTAATACTGTTGAAAACTTGAGTTGGGTCCCCCTGGGACTTATCCAGGTAAAGGTTTATATCAATAAGATTCTTCCCGTCGTCAAACTGGCTTATTTTTATGCCCTCGCTAACCAGCCTCAGAGTGGTGGACAGGTCATTATAGCTTACCAGCTTTTGATCCATCATGGGCTTATTCACCTGGAACTCCAGGGTGTGGCGGTCAAGGCCAAAGTCATCCTGTATATCATAGGCCCCGGGCACCTTGGATATGCGCTCCTTTACTTCCTGGGAAATGGCCCTCAGCTTTTCTATGTCGTCACCGTAGATGTGCAGCGATATGGGATCGCCCACCGGAGGCCCGGTATTGATCACCATCGGGGTAATCACTGCCCCGGGGTACATCACCTTGAACTCCTCCTGCCAGCGGTCGGAGACCTCTTTCAGATCCAGCTTCTCACGGTCAATCTTCACCATCACCTGGCCCCTGTTGGACCGAGCTCCGGAAAGGGCGGTCCCCCCGCCGTACCACATGTCGGCACTGGCCCCGGCGCAGGCTGCCACCATCTTGACCCCTGGCTGACTGGCCAGCCAGCTGCTGATCTCCCCGGTGACACGGTTGGTTTCCTCTATGGAAGTACCCTGGGGCAGCCGAATATTAATAGGCAGCTCTTCCAGGTCAGCCGCCGGAAAAAGCTCCACCGGGGTAAAGGCAACCAGCCCGTAGGCCAGGGTGCCTATACCCACACCGATGAGCCCTGTCCTCAAAGGCCGGTTAAGTATTCTGGGCATCAGCCTGTCGGCGTACCACCTGGTCAGGGCTACCAGTTGGCGCCCTAAAAGTCCCGCCGGTTTTTCATCGTGACCGTTATTCTTTCTCCTGCGCTCGTACCAGTGCCTGAAGATAGGTATAATAGTCAGGGACATGATCATGGAAGTGGTCATGGTAAGTATGATAATCACCGGCAGCGGACGCATGAATTCCCCGGAGTTGCCCCGCAGGAACATCAGTGGCCCGAAAGAAAACAAAGTGGCCAGGGTGGCAGTGACAATGGAGACAGAAACCTCTTTGGCCCCGTTTACCGAGGCTGTAAAGGGAGATTCCTTAAGCACCGAAAGCCTCCGCTCAATATTGTCATTAACCACCACGGCATCATCCACCAGAATTCCTAACACTATTATAAGAGCGTATATGGAAATGCTGTTGATGGTAATGCCCAGGGGAGGGAGGAATAAAAGCCCCACCGCCATGGATATGGGTATGGCAAAGGCTATTATAATAGCTGTGATCAGGTTTAGGCCCAGTGTGCAGATAAACAGCACCGCTGCTGTGGCTATAATCATTTCCCTGATCAAATCGTCATAGGAGTCCTTGACCCTCTGGGACTGGGAGAAGACTGGCTCCACCGCGGCCCAGGCCGGCAGAGACTTCTCCAGTGTCTGCATCATATTGACCACACTGGTATGCAGTGAGGGGACATCAGTGCCCTTTTCCACCACAACTCCCAGCACCGCTGCGGGCTTTCCGTTGTGGTAGACAAATACATCAGTCTCACCCTGGGAAAGATAGGCCTTCCCTATATCCTGCAGGTAAACCGGAAAACCGTCCTTTGAGCGGGAGATTATTACTTTGTTAAGGTTTTCCGGGCTATAGTAATCAGGCAATATCAGCTGGTATGTACGGCTCCCCACATCCAGGTCACCTATAGGAACCCGCTCATTCTCCGCCTTTACCGCCGCCAGCACCTGGGTCCAGGAGATGCCATAGTGCTGCAGCTTCAGCGGGTCGACATCAACCCGTATCTCCTGGTCGGGCAGCCCGCCTATGGTGACATCGGCCACGTTGGGCAGTGTGCGCAGCTGATCCTTCCAGTTTTTAAGGTTATCCCTGAGGCTGTACAGCTGGTCCCTGCTTTCGGCGGTTACGTTCACAGTATAAAAGGCGGTGCGGTTCAGGTCGTCGTTTATCTCTGGCTTATTGGCCCCGTCTGGAAGATCGGCCTCGGCGTCCTTAACCTTCTTGCGCAGCTCATCCCATAGGTCATCAGGCTTTACCCCGTCCTTGGACTCAACCACTATGGAGGAGTACCCGAAACCCGAGGTTGAAGTTATGGTTTTAATGCCGGGCAGTTCCTTTATTTTCTGCTCCAGCTTCCTGGTTACAGCCTGCTCCATTCTTTCGGGAGAGGCCCCGGGATAGGTGGTGGTTACAATGGCAAAGGTGATGGTTATGTCCGGCATTTCCTGCCTGGGCAGCTGGGCAACACTGAGAAAGCCCACCGACACCACCATTATAAAGAAAAGTATGGTTATCTTTCTCTTTTTCAGAAGATATTCAATCACTGCGCCGCCACCTCAGCCTCCTTGATGGTGTTGCCGTCGAAAAGCATTTCCGACCCCTTTACTACCACCTGGTCACCGGGCTTAATCCCCGAGGTTATCTCCAACTGGTTGTTAAATAGCTCCCCGGTGGTTACCGGCGTTTTCACCGCCTTATCTCCGGAAGCCAGGAACACATAGGGCTTATCCAGCCCATGGTTTAAAACGGCCTCCACCGGAATAAACAGCCCCTCCCTGGAATCGGCTGCAAACCTGGCCCTGACCACCTGTCCGGGGTGCCAGTCATGCCCATTGTTGGCTACCGTTACCTCCACACCTATGGTTCCTGTTCCCTGATTGGTGGCCGGATATACCCTGGTCACCTTTCCCTCCCTGGAATCCTGGTATAGAGAAAGGGTTACAGAACCCCCGGCCTTCCACCTTGATATTTCCCTGTCCGGCACAGGAAGTATCACCTTTAAGTTTTCAATCTGCCCCACACGGTACACCGTTGTCCCGGCGGCTACCACCTGGCCAACCGCAGAGAGCCTGGCTATCACCGTGCCGCTTATAGGCGACTTCAGGCTGTCCTTGCCCCCACCCACCAGTGAGTACGACTCCTGGGCCAGCAGGTAGTCCCTTTCCGCCACGGTAAAGCTGACCTGAGCGCCTTCAAAGTCGGACTTTGACAGGGCGCCCTGGTTATACAGCTGCTCCAGCCTTGAAAAATCTTCTTTGGCCTTCTGGTAGGCAGCACTGGCCTTCTCCAGCCCTGCTCCGGCCTGTGCTACCTGAAGCGAGTACTCTGTGGCATCCATGCGGGCCAGGAAATCCCCTGTCCCTACACGGTCTCCCTCCTTGGGGCCCATTTCCAAAATCCTTCCGGTGGCCTCAAAAGAAACCGCCGACTCCTCGGAAGGCTCCAGCAGCCCGGACAGCTCCGAGAAGCTGGTAATCTTTTCAATGCCGGCTGTCTGAATCTTTACCAGCTTTACCTCCTCTGCCTGCTGTTCATCTTTTTTTCCCCCGCAGGCGGTCAACATAGCCGCGGCAAGAAATAATACTGCTGCAAGAATCAAAAATATTTTTCTACCCATCATGACTGACCTCTAGTCCCCCTTTAACCCTCTCCATGCCTTTTATTTTTTCTATGGCCTCCTCCACCCACTCCACAGCTGCCGTCCCGTACTTTATGCCCGCATCCAGGGTCAGCTCCCAAAATACTGCATCTTCCTTAAATACTTCGGCAGGCACAACTTCACTAAAACTCTTTTTAAACAGGTGGTAGTTTTCCAGCCGCTTCCGGTATTGCTCCAGCTGGTGCCTCATAACTCCAAGGGCGCTTTCCCTGTCCAACTGGGCCATGAAGAAAACCTGAACCAAAAAAGCCTCCCTCACGGACTGCAGCTCCATGGTCGTACCCACCCACCTCTTAAGCTCCTGCCTTCCAGCGGCGGTAATTTTGTACACCTTGCGATTGGGCCTTTGTTCCTGGTATTCCACCTCCATCACCAGCAGCCCATCCTTTTCCATCTGGCTTAAAGCGGGGTAAATCTGGCTCAGTTTGGCATTCCAGAAGTGCTGGATGGAGCTGTCAAAATGCTGCTTAAGCTCGTAACCTGTCATGTCAGCATAATTAAGAAAACCCAGCAGGGCATATTTAAGAGACATTTAATCACCTATTTGTTCCATTAATTATATATATAAACATTTATATATATAATATTTTACAAAACGTTTTTTTGTCAAGATAGTTTATTATACCGGAGAAAGAAAAATGATCCTTAATATAAAGAACACCCTGCCCGGTGAGTTGACCTCACGGGCAGGATGTCCGATAATACATGCCAATAAAACAATGCCGACCAAAAGACTTAGGCGCAGTGTTCAGTCCTCACCGAAAAGGGATTGCACCAGCTTTTGCTTCTGGCACTTACCGCTGGGTGTTCTGGGAATCTCGGGCACCATATGGTAACGGCCGGGAAATTCGTTGGGAGAAAGCTCCCCTGAATCTTCCACAAAGTGCTTTATTATCTGCGGGGTAAGGCTAATATCCGCCGGGACCACAAAGGCCGCCAGGTCATATTTCCCTTCTATTCCGGGCAGGAATACCGCAGCCACTTCATTTACTCCAGGGTGCCGGTATATAACATCCTCTACTTTCCTGATCAGGAGCTGTCCCGACCCCGTAGCTTCATCAGGGATATAGCCCAGAGGCCTTTCCTGCTCGCTCATTACGTTACCACCTCCGTAATCAGTTGATTAGACCGGCTCTCTTAAAAGTCCTACTTAGAGCCGCTGTAGTCGTAGAAACCTCTGCCGGTCTTCCTGCCCAGATGCCCGGCCCTTACCAGCTTACGCAGCAGAGGGCAGGGTCTGTATTTTGAATCTCCTGTTTCATTATACAGTGTTTCATTCACCATTAAAAGGGTGTCCAGTCCAATAAGATCAGAAAGAGCAAGGGGGCCTATGGGATGGTTGGCGCCCAGCATCATTCCCTTATCTATATCCCCGGCCGAGGCAACACCCTCCATCAGCACAAACATGGCCTCGTTAAGCATGGGCACCAGTATCCGGTTGACAGCAAAAAGAGGGGCCTCGTTGACCATTATTGATTCCTTGCCGAATTTTTCAACCAGAGCCTTGGCCGCCTCCAGTGTTTCATTATCTGTTTCCGCGCCCATGATAAGCTCCACCAGCTTCATCACCGGCACAGGGTTAAAGAAGTGCATGCCTATAAATTTTTTTGCCCTTCCGGTAGCCGCAGCCATCTCGGTTATGGAAAGTCCGGAGGTGTTGGAGGCAAAAATGGTATCCGGCCCGCATACCTTGTCAAGCTCGCGGTAGATATTCTTTTTCAGCTCCATCTTCTCCACCGCGGCCTCTATTACTATGCCACAGGAAGCAAGGTCCTGCAGGTGGGTGGTGCCCTTCAGCCTGGCCAGCACACCGTCGGCATCTTCCCTGGAAAGGCGGTTTTTCTGGACCTCCCGGTCCATATTTTTCTTTATTGTGGACATTCCCCGGGAAACAAAGGAGTCTTCTATGTCTCTCATGATTACATTATAGCCGGCCCTGGCCGCCACCTGGGCTATGCCGGACCCCATTATCCCCGCTCCGATAACCCCCACGGTTGATATGCTCACTGCTCTGCCTCCTTTTTCCTTAAATATACTAATACTGCAATTCCTATGCGGTCGGAATACAGAATCCAGAATCCAGAATTCAGAATGGTTGTTTGTGCATTCCTTATATTTTCATTCTCTTTCAAAAACCATGGCCATGCCCATGCCACCGCCCACGCACATGGAGGCCAGGCCCCAGCGCAGGTTGCGCCGCTTCATCTCGTGCAAAAGGGATATTGATATACGGGCGCCGGTACAGCCCACTGGGTGTCCCAGCCCCACGCCGCTGCCGTTGACATTGGTTATTTCACGGTTCAGGTCCAGGAGCTTTTCACAGGCCAGATACTGGGCGGCGAAGGCCTCGTTCAACTCGATCAGCTCAATGTCCGCCAGTGTCTTGCCTGCTCTGGCCAGCGCCTTCTTTATGGCCGGAACCGGCCCGTAGCCCATCAGGTCGGGCTCCACCCCGGCCCTGGCAAAGCTGACAATGCGTCCCAGGGGCTTTATGCCCAGCTGCCTGGCCCTTGTGGCCGTCATAAGCACCACGGCCGCAGCCCCGTCGTTTAGACCCGAGGCATTGCCCGCTGTTACGGTGCCGTTTTTCCGGAAGGTGGGAGAGAGCTTGGCCAGCTTCTCCAGGGTGATATCCCGCCTGGGGTGTTCGTCGGTGTCTGCCGGTACGGGGTCGCCCTTACGCTGGGGCACCGGTATGGGAAGAATTTCTTCCTTGAATTTTCCCTCGTCAATGGCCCTGATGGCGTTCTGGTGGCTCCGGAAGGCTATTATATCCTGTTCCTCGCGGGAAATGCCATACTTGTCGGCCAGCCTCTCGGCGGTTTCTCCCATCATTATCCTATGAATTGGATCCATAAGCATCTCCCAGAGGGAGTCGGTAAGCTCTCCGTGCTGCAGCCGCTGCCCCCAGCGAGCGCCTTTTAAAGTATAGGGCACCGAGCTCATTGACTCCGCACCGCCGGCTATAACCATATTTGAGTCACCGGTAACAATCTGCTGGTAGCCCGTTGCCATAGCCTGCATTCCTGAGGAGCACTGGCGCTGTATGGTCATGCCGGTTACCTCATTGGGCAGCCCGGCCAACAGCGCAGCTGTCCGGCCCAGGTTGGGCTCGGCGGTGTTCTGTCCGCAGCACCCCATAATCACATCATCTACCTCTGCGCCGTCAATGCCGGCCCGGGAAATGACCTCCCTTATAACAGGCACCAGCAGCTTGTTGCTAAGCATATTCTTAAAAACTCCCCCAAAGTCTCCTATGGGGCTTCTTACCCCCGCTGCTACTACGATATCATCCATGTCTTTCGTACTCCTCCCTTTCTTTATGTCTGTGTGCTTAATTTATTAATTATTTGTAAATCTAAAAATTCTATTTTATTAACTAAATTCCTTCAATATAATAGAAAAATGAAAGCTCATTCATTATAAAAAATTATACTTCTCATACCAAGAGAGGAAAATTTGAACAAAGGTTTAATTTATATATTAATTAATACCGTGATCTAATATTCTCTAGCCTGAAAATGGGTAATTCTGAAATGCTTTTGGGTCAGAATCCGGAAATTCCTTATTTTCTATTCACTGATGTCGCCGCTTGAGGCATGAATAGTTACACTGGCCGGAGAAATTGATTAAATTTTAATCTGGGGGGCTGTAAAATTGAAAAAAGATGAACTGCGGGCTGTTATCTACACCTTTTTAACCCTCTCACTCATTTTTATTGTGGCAGGGGGAATATGGTTTCAACTGGGCCGGGGCATGCCTGTCTACTCATCGGAACTAAAGGCGGAGAGGCTGAAGGATAGTGTAAAAATAGTACGGGACCAGTACGGCGTTCCTCACATATACGCCAGCTCCCTGGGCGATGCCTTCTTTGCCCAGGGCTACTGCCAGGCCCAGGACCGTCTGTGGGAAATGGACCTGTCCAGAAGGGCTGTGTCCGGGCGGCTCTCCCAGATATTCGGAGAGAGCATGGTCAGTACGGACAAGTTTTTCCTTACTCTGGGTCTATATGAGGCCGCCAGGATAAGCTACCCCACCTATGGCGCCGAGGCCAAATCCTATGCTGAAAGCTTTGCGGCCGGAGTTAACCGGTACATAGATGAGGCCGGTAAAAACCTGCCCCCTGAATTCTCGCTGCTTGGCTACCGTCCCGAAAAGTGGGACCCGGTTGACTCAGTGGCCATAGGCAAGTATATGGCCTATACACTGGGAGGAAATACAACGGCAGAGCTCCTTTATATGAACATGGCCCAAAAGGTGAGCGAAGACAAACTGGCGGAAATACTTCCCGATTACCCTGCCGGCGGTCTTACTATATTAAGGGAGCCTACGCCGTCCGGAGTCGGCAGGCTTCCTGTAAACAGCCCGGCTGCGGACCCCGAGCTGCTGAGATCCATACTGGCCCTTCCCGGGGAAGGGGTAGGCAGCAACAACTGGGTGCTGGGTGGAAGCATGACCAGGTCGGGAAAGCCGTTACTCTGCAACGATATGCACCTGGAAATAAAAAGTCCCTCCATATGGTACCAGAACCACCTGGTGGTGGAGGGCCAAATGAACGTTACCGGGGTAATGTTTCCCGGGGCGCCGGGAGTTGTTTCCGGCCATAATGACCATATTGCATGGGGCTTAACCAATGTCAACCCGGATGTCCAGGACCTTTACCTGGAGAAAAGAAACCCCGATAATCCCTACCAGTTTCAGTACAGGGGCCAGTGGGAGGACGCCCGGGTTGTTAAATATGACATACAGGTGAAGGGGTCCAGGACTGTCCCCTTTGAGGTGGTTTACACCCGCCACGGCCCCCTTATCGGCCAGGTATACCCCGAAGCCGGCGGCCGTGACCTGGCGCTGCAGTGGACCGCCCATCTGCCCACCCGGGAGTTGGAGGCAGTACTGGGCTTTGACACCTCCAGGAACTGGCAGGACTTTAAGGCAGCCCTTGAAAACTTCAAGGTTCCCGCCCAAAACTTTGTTTTTGCAGATGTTGACGGCAATATCGCCTATCAGGCCAATGGGCTTATTCCAGTCCGCAAAAAAGGCAGCGGCCTTCTGCCGGCGCCGGGCTGGACAGGTGAATACGATTGGACCGGCTTCATTCCCTGGGATGAGCTGCCTCAATCAGTGAATCCTCCTGAGGGATTTATAGTGACCGCCAATAACAAGATAACCGGCGACCACTACCCCCATTTCATCACCTGGCAGTGGGCGGCTCCTTACAGGGCTCTCTCTATCCGGCAGTCCTTTGAGGGAAAAAAGGGACTTACCCTGGAGGATGCCCTGGGCCCGCAGTCCGACTGGAGTAACCTGCAGGCCAAAAGGCTCTATCCCGTCCTGGCAGAGTCGCTTAGTGCCGCGGATTTAAGCCCGGTAGAAAAGAAGGCCAGGGATACCCTTTTAAAGTGGGCAAAAGACAACCCCAGGGATAATCCCCAGGAGGCCGGGCCCGCCATTTATCACACCCTTTACCTGGAAATGGTGTCGGAGACCTACCGTGACGAGTTGGGAAACAACCTTTACGGCTTCCTGCTGCAGGGGCGCAACGCCTCGATAATAAACAATAATTTTGATAATGCCATTGTCAGCAAAAAATCACTGTGGTTCGATAATGTAAACACCCCTGGCTGTGAAACCGCCGGAGATATGGTGCAAAGTGCCTTCAAAAAGACAGTGTCCCGCCTTCAGAAAGACTATGGCATTAATGTGACCGGCTGGAAATGGGGACGGCTGCACACAGTTACCATTGATCACCCGATGGGAAAAATGGCGGCCCTGAGACCATTTTTCGATGATGGCCCCTACCCCTACGGCGGGAGCAATGTGACCTCCGGGGCTGCCTCCTATGAATACAGAACCCCCTTTGCCGTTACCTCGGCAGGTCCCTGGAGATACGGGGTGGACCTTTCCGGCATGTCTGGAAAAGATATTCTGGCGGGGGGTATTTCCGGCCACCCGAACAGTGAGCACTATCGGGACCAGACTCAACTCTGGCTTAGGGGAGAGTTTAAGGAACTTCTCTTTGACAACCATAAAATACTGGAGGACGGGGAGAATATAACGGTACTGCAGCCCTGATTCCTGTCTGCTGTATATCACCCATTATCTTTGACCCATTATAAATGGCTTTAAACAAAAGCCATTTATATTTGTTTGTCCCTCCCCTAAAGTGGTATCATTAGTATTGTGACAGGTTTAAATTTTCCCCCGGCAGTAATAATGTATTTATAGCGGAGGTACCGGCATATTGTTTTACTTCATATTTCTGGCTGCAATTCTAATCGACCAGGCCAGCAAGTCCATCATAATGAAAGCAATGTATCTTGGCCAGTCAGTGCCGGTAATAGACGGCATTTTTCATCTTACCTACATACACAATCCCGGCGCAGCCTTCAGCCTCCTGGCTGGAAAGACTAATATTTTTATTGCGGTAAGCATAATAGTGGTGGCCGCCATAATAATTTACCAGATCCGGAGAGGGGAAAAAAATGGGCTTATCACCATCTGCCTGGGGCTTATAGCTGGAGGAGCCGCAGGGAACCTTGTGGACAGGATCAGGCTGGGAGCAGTGGTTGACTTTATCGACCTCAGGGTATGGCCGGTATTTAACCTGGCAGACTCCGCCATTGTGGTGGGATCAATACTGCTGGTGGTTATGCTGTGGAAGTCCGAGGGTAAAACCTGATTTAGGAGGTTCCAGGTTTGGAGATTCACTGTTTTGATATAGACCAGACCGGCTCCGGACAGAGGCTGGATGCCTACCTGGCCGGCGAAGCGCCCGGGCTAAGCAGGTCCCACATACAAAAGCTGGTTGGCGAGGGCATGGTGGCTGTAAATGGCGGCCCTGAAAAAGCCAGCTACCGGCTGAGAGAGGGAGATTCGGTGGTTTTGAGAATTCCGCCCCCGGTAGAGCTGGTGGTGGACCCCGAGCCAATACCACTGGATATATATTTTGAGGACCCTGACGTGGTGGTGGTCAATAAGCCCAGAGGGATGGTGGTCCACCCGGCCGAGGGCAATTACCGGGGCACCCTGGTAAACGCCCTGCTGCATCACTGCAGCGACCTCTCGGGGATCAACGGGGTAATGAGGCCCGGTATAGTGCACAGGCTGGATAAGGACACCTCCGGGCTCCTTATGGTGGCGAAAAATGACACGGCTCATGTTGATCTGGCCCGCCAGCTCAGTGAGAGGAAAGTGGATAGGATCTATCTGGGGCTGATGCACGGCAATGTAAAGAATGAAAGGGGCTCCATCAGCGCACCCATTGGACGTCATCCCGGGGACCGGCAGAAAATGGCGGTGGAGCCCCGTAACGGAAAGCCCGCGGTCACCCACTACACCGTGCTGGACCGCTTTTGCGACTGCACCCTTTTAAGCCTGAAGCTGGAAACCGGCCGAACCCACCAGATAAGGGTCCACATGGCCTACCTGGGACACCCGGTGGTGGGTGACCCCAAGTACGGCCCGTCAAAAAACAGATTCGGCCTGGAGGGCCAGTTTCTGCACGCAGCCAGGCTAGGCTTCACCCACCCCCGCAGTGGCCAAAACCTGTCCTTTGAGGCCCCCCTGCCGGAAATTCTCCGGGAGGTATTGAATAAAGCCGGAAAATAACCACAGAAGCCACAGAGACCAAGCTAAAAATAATTTCCAGCCGGTCAACCCGATTGTCGTTTTAAGTGTCAACATAAAAAAGACGTTAGAGCTATAATAATAGCTACAACGGCTTTTTTTGCCATTCCAGTTATGCTTTTCTTGCAAAAATTCCGTATGTTTCAGAACCCTCGCTCAGAGCTTCACCTTTTAAATTTTTATAAACCTTTTCAACTTTAAAATTATTGTCGTTAAGCATTTTTGTGATTTCCTCTAACCCAAATAGTCTGTGGTAGAGTCTCATAACCCTTGTAGCACCATCTTCAGCTATAATGGTGTATTGAATTCCTTCGGTCTTGGGTTCCCAATACATGAATGTTTTTACAATTTCGATATATGAACCGGAACTCCAGAATCCTCCTTCACATACTGAAATACTGGTTGTTTCGAAAGTTTTCCTGTTTTCAGTAACCACATCAAATATAAAAACTCCATTATCTTTGAGTGCCTCGTAAATTTTTAAAAGTAGTTTTTTCTGTTCATTAGTGCTCAGAGCACAAAAATCATAGAAAATTAGAGTTGCAATATCATAGGATTCTTTAAAATTCATATGAAGATAATTCATTTTAGAAAACATTATATTTTTATGCCCCGGTTTAATGTTTTCATTAGCATGATTTATTGACCTTTCAGAAAGGTCTATGCCTGTAACCTTTGCTCCTGTTTTGGCAAATTCATTAACATACAAACCAGGACCGCATCCCAGGTCAAGCACTCTTTTATCAGAATCCATATTGCTCCATTTGATTATAAAGCTGGTTTCAGCTTCAATGGTTTCTTTAGTTTTACTAGCAGCCTCTACTTCAGGATTTAAATGAAACTTTAACATTTGACCGGATATATATTGGTCATCCCAAAATTTATCCGTACTTTTCTTGAAAATCTCAGGTTTGGTAATGGAATTCTTTAGTGAATGCAAATCAATTTTATTGCCTTTAATAATTCTCATTATATATTCTCCTTTGAAAATAGTATTTTTTAAGGTAAAGTTAGAACGTACAGAATAAGCTACTTATTCCGCCAGTATTCTCAAAAGCTAAACCCAAAAAAACGATAACTTTTGAGAATATAAAACGCCTCAGAATTCTGAGGCGTCAAAACCAAAAAGGACTCAGAACACTTAAAACAACACACACCCAATAAACCATTGAATATTAAAATGGAAATACATATGGTTTATTTGAGTTTTAAAATGGTTGTTTTAAATATTCCTTTCCAATTCATTCAATTGTCACAATGAACCGGATGAATCAGCTCCTTCAACTTTACCTTACTTGTAAAAATAACATATCGTGTAAAAAAAGTAAAGGTGAACGTATATTTGCCCTATTTGCCCAGCACACCTCACCTCAATCATTCTTATGCATTGCTGTGCTATGTAAAGGAATACTCCGTTTCCTCTTTGTCCTGTGGTTTTCACTTTTACGCCTTAGAATGGTCCTCTCATCGATTCCGGTAGAATATCTCCAGGTACAGGGCGGCGATTCCGGCTGCCATCAGGGGGCCCACCGGAACACCGTGGAAAAATACTATCCCGAAGATGGACCCTATAACCAGGCTGAAGATTGTTTCAGGCTTTAATCCCAGGAGCTTCAGCCCCTCGCTGTTCATATGGGTGGCCACGGCCCCCCCTATAATGGAGAGCACTCCCGGGATAGAGGTTAAATTATACAGCAAATCATTTTCAGTTACCATCCCCTGGGCTATAGGCACCAGTATGGACAGCAAAAGAAACAGCAGTCCAACTTCCAGGCCACGCCTCTCCAGGATGGGAAAAACAAAGCTCAGGTTGGAAAACCTGAGTATTAAAAGTACACAGGCGGCGATGGCTATCAGATTGGACCGGGCCACCATCCCCACCAGAAGGAGAGCTACCAGCATGGTCACCCCGGCATTGACGTCACCCCCGGAGCGGGCTGAATATGTTAAATTTTCCCGCCTGGGGTATTTATATGAAATTCTGCTGGCTTATATTACAAGGGCTCTGCTCCAAGCCATTTTTTCCCTGACCTTATCGCCGGTCAGCTCCCCAAGCGCGTCGGAGGCAATCCCGAGTAACAACTGTCTCCTGTCTCCTGACCGGAATTATTACCCTTCAGCAATCTCCCGACCGGAGGTACTACCCTCCAGCATTATTCAGCGTTATCCTGAAGGAGTCCGACCGCAGTCCCACCCGAAGGGCCTCCAGCGCCAGCACCTCTCTGGTGGGAATATTGCCCAGGTTCACATTGGGGCCGAAGCGGCTGATCAGCTCAAGCTGCTGGTCCTTGTTGGGGGCCTCCCACATTATTATCCTGGGGTCCTCAATTTCCCCCAGCAGACGCTCCAGGTCATCCTTTATAAAATTGCCGTTCTCATCGTAGAGGCCCACATTGGCCCCGGTCTCCCTACCCTCCAGAATTACCTTGAAAGCCCCGTTTTTGAGATCTGACTTTATCTGGGCCGCGAATTCCTCCACCGGGGTCTGGTCATTGACATCCTTCTTGCCCACCTCGGTAAGAACCAGAAAACCCATGTCACTTGCTCTGGATATAGCTCTCTCTCTCACCTCCCGCTCCAGGTTAATGGTTCCGTCAGAGACCTCCACGCAGGTGAAACCAAGGCTTTTACAAAGTTGATAAAACTCCTCCAGCCTATCCTGAATTAAAGCCACCTCTAAAAAAGTGCCCCCGGGATATATATCTATACCCTGGGACCTGGCCAGCTCTATTTTTTCAGGCAGCACATTATTATTGTAGAGAGCTGAGGTTCCGAAGGCCAGCTTGATAAAATCAATATGCCCCCCGGCTATATTGAGCAGGTCTTTTGTTTCGGCCAGGCCCATACCCTTATCTATGATCATGGTCAGCCCCTGTGTTCTTGGCTTGCAATTCCTGTCTCCCAGAGGGTATTTTATTACATCCCTCCAGATTATGCTATTATTGAGAGAGTCCATATTTTCTACCCCTTTCCACACTACTGAACAATCCTTATTTTATTACGTGTTTCAGGGTATTCAGCTGAAATATAAATGGTTACCTTCGGGAGCTTAAGGGATATTTTCTCAGGTCGGAATACAGAATTCAGAATTCAGAATCCAGAATGAGAATGCATTTCTATTAGGTTATAATAGAAGCATGTATGGTAAATATTGAAATTAACAAAAAATCCTTACATTGGCAATAAAAAAGGAATAATTACCAAAGTAATTACTCCTTCATAAATTCTCCATATATGTAATACTTTCATGCCCGGGTGAAATGCTGTCACACCATTCTGGATACTGGCTTCTGAATTCTGAATTCCGACCGGAGGTATTACCCTTAATGGTTTATTAGAATCTCCCCGCCCAGGTCACCAGGGGCAGCTCAAATTTAGTGCACAAAAGAGGGCTGCCCGGCCTTGCCCTTACCGTGTACCCGAAGGTTCCCTGGGGCATGATCACCTGGCTGGTAAAGGTAAACAGGTCCACCTCCTGCCGGTCAAAAGTCATCGGGGCGGTGCAGAGATTATACAGGCCCTTTTCCGCCACATTCCCGTACACCACTTCCAGGTCGATGTCGTCCGCACTTAATGGCCCCAGCCTGAGATGAGCCTTTACCATGAGAATTTCCCCAACATTCATTTCTCTGGTTACATTTGTATCCACCCTCACTATCTCCAACTGTGACCAGGCCCCGGACAGGCGCCTCTTATACCGGCTCATTTCCTCGGCTGTCTCATACCCCATCCCGGTGAATAATCTTCCCCTTCTCACCAGCGGCACATAGAACCTGTCGGTATACTCCTGCACCATCCTCTGGGTGCTGAATACAGGGGTGATAGTCTTCATGGAGCTTTTCATCAATTTGATCCACTGGGGGGATAGTCCCATTTCCTGTTTGTAGTAGGCGGGTATCAGCCTTTCCTCCAGCACTGTATAAAGCGAGTAGCAGTCATCCATATCCTGCATCTCGTCATCATCGTACCTTCTCTTTTCACCTATAACAAAACCGTTTTCACCATTATAGGCCTCCGGCCACCAGCCATCCAGAATGCTTAAATTGACCACCCCGTTGGCGGCAGCCTTCTGGCCGCTGGTGCCACTGGCCTCCATGGGACGGCGGGGAGTGTTGAGCCAGACATCCACTCCCTGCACCAGGTGCCTGGCCATATCTATATTGTAGTCCTCCAGGAATAGTATTTTACCTCTGAACTCCTCCTGATTGGAAACCTCATAGACCATCCTCACCAGGTCCTGCCCGGCCCCGTCAGCCGGGTGGGCCTTGCCGGCAAAAATAATCTGCACCGGCCTGTCCGGGTTATTTATCAGCCTGGCCAGCCTTCCCATGTCCCTGAAGAGCAGCCCCGCTCTTTTGTATGTGGCGAAGCGACGGGCAAAGCCAATGGTAAGCACCCCGGGCTTTAAGAATTTCTCAACCTCCCATATGCGCTGGGCTGGCTCCTGGTTTCGTGTTCTCTGCCTCTTTAAGCACTTCCTGACATAGCCTGCCATTTTCTCCTTTAGTGACTGGTGCGCCGCCCAGATCAGATTATCCGGGATCTCATCAACATTTTTCCAGATCTGCCGCTCAGTAATTTTCTCATGCCAGTCGGCACCCAGATAAATTGAATAAAGGTCCTGTATCTCATGGGCCAGCCAGGAGAGAGTGTGTATCCCGTTGGTAACATAGAAAACAGGCACCTCTTCAACCGGAATGCCTGGATAAAGCTGGGCGAACATCTCTCTGGAAACCTCCCCGTGCAGCCGGCTGACACCGTTGCAGTATGCGGAAAGATTCAGGGCCAGAAGGGTCATATTGAACATCCCCCGCCCCTCATCCCAGGCAAGCCCCAAAAACTCCTCGCTTTTTATTCCCAGAGCCGGGTAATAGTGTCCCAGATACCGGTCTATCATATCCGGGGGGAATAGGTCGTGCCCTGCCGGCACAGGGGTGTGAGTAGTAAAAATGGTATTGCTTTTGACCACCTCCAGGGCAGTGTCAAAACACAGGCACTTTTGCTCCACCAGCTCCCTCAGCCTTTCCACCAGAAGAAAGGCGGCGTGGCCCTCATTTATATGCCACACCGTGGGATATATGTTCAGCTTGCCGAGTGCCTTTATTCCTCCTATGCCCAGCAGTATTTCCTGGGATATTCTGGTTGAATGGTCCCCTCCGTAGAGCTGGCCGGTAATATCACGGTCCTCCCTGGAATTAAGACTGATGTCGGCATCCAGCATGATCAGGTCCACCCTGCCCACCCTTGTTCTCCAAACCCTTGCATACACCATCCTCCCCGGGAACTGTACCTCAACTATAAGCTCCCCGCCATCAACGTTAAAAACCGGGTGGATGGGCAAATCAAAAAAGTTGTAATATGGGTAATGGGCCTCCTGTTTCCCGTCCCGGCTGACTATCTGGTGGAAATACCCGTTTTTATAGAGCAGTCCCACGCCCACAAAGGGCAGCCCCAGATCGCTGGCCGACTTCATATGGTCCCCGGCCAGCAGCCCCAGTCCCCCGGAATAAATGGGGTGGGATTCATGCAGTCCGAATTCAAGGGAAAAATAGGCTATCACACTGTCTTTATAATCCGGGTAGCTGTTTTCAAACCAGGTCTTTCCTTCCAGGTACCGTTTGAAGTCCTCCAGCACCTTACCGTACATATTGAGGAATTCCTCATCCTGGGCAATCTCCTCCAACTCCTCCTCGTTTACCAGAAGCAGAAACTTTACCGGGTTATGACTTACCTCTTCCCATAGGGACTGGTTAATTCTCCTGAAAAGATTCTGTGCCTGAGCATTCCAGCTGAACCAGAAATTGCGTGCAATATCGCCAAGAACCTCTATCTTCCCGGGCAATCTGGGCCTTATGGAAACAGTTCTGAATGAAAACATTTGCTTCCTCCCCAAGTCAAGGTAATATACCCATATTCAACCAGTTCATTCTAATATCCTTCAGTACTTTTAGCAGATATCCGCCGAAAGTACTAAAAATTAAATACCAAACTGTAACATTTATTCCTGCTACCGCCTATTATGTTAAAAATATTGTTTACAGGCGGTGTTTTACATGAGTGGATCAAGAAAAAAACCTATTGTATGGACCTGGCCAATAATTCCCGGCTATATGGTACCCAAGGACCCCGTTGTAAATGATGATACAGAAGAGTTAGAGTCCAGCTCCAGCACTGTCGGCGCAGTAAAAGAGCAGCCCCCCTCTCCTGAAGCCGTTATCTCCCACGGAGGAGAATCTGACCCGGCCCAGATTTCCAGTACGCACAACGAAGCACTGGAGGCCACAGCCGAGGAAAGAATACCTCCCACGGCCCCAGGATACCCAAAAATCCCGGCCCCCGCTCTGGATGGCCAATCCGGCTACGGGCCTGAAAAAGAGTACCAGTTTGAGCTGGAAAGATTAAAGCTGGCCAGAGCATACATCCCCTGGCAGAGGTACGGGCCGACATACAGCCCCAGGGAGGCCCTGGAGAGAGGAACACTCTTCCCCGAACTGTACTCGCCCTATCCATATTAGTATGAAAATGGAGGCATGATATATGAACGGCAACTGCCCCACCCTGCTGAGACAAATAATGGAACTGCAGTTTACCGCCGTAGAGCTTAACCTATTCCTCGACACCCACCCCAACTCCCAGGAAGCCCTGAGAGACTTCTGCCGGGTAATTGAAAGGCTCCAGCCCCTCATGAGCGAGTATCAGAATAAGTGTGCCCCTCTTGTAGCCGCCGGTGCAGGAGTAAACAGCGACTGCTGGAACTGGATTGATGAGCCCTGGCCATGGGAGATAAATTATTAGAAGCTCACAGGCATTCCTCTCCGGTCAGGAGACAGGAGACCGCTGAAGGGAAATACCTCCGGTCGGGAGACAGGAGACAGAATGAGCCGGCATTCCTTATTTGTTTTTTGGGGATGCTGTCTGACCAGCCCGGTTAAAATTATTTTTTCTCTGTGTGCTCTGTGTTCTCAGTGGTTTAAAAAAACGTGCATTAACTGCATGCACGTTTTCCCGGTTGGTTATTTTTCCCCTCCGTGGCGCCGTTTCCGGCTGAAGAGGGGACCGAATGCATTTTAGCATTTACTATTCGGAAAGGAAGAGATTCAATGTGGATATATGAAAAGAAGCTGGAATACCCCGTGAGGGTGGCCGGAAACGACCTGCGCATGGCCAAATTCCTCCTGGCCCAGTATGGCGGCCCCGACAGCGAGCTTTCCGCCGGAGTCCGCTACCTCACCCAGCGCTACTCCATGCCCACCCCCCGCACCAAGGTGAGGGTGACAGGTTGATATGTTGATTCATATCTTTTTTGCGCTGACGATAGCCATACCGTCAACAAGAGCGTTATGTTCTACCATTATATCGGAAAATCCTGCATTGGTAAGCATTTCCTGATGCTCTTTTTCCGTATAGGCCTTTCCATCATCATAAACATTCAGGAAAGCCAGATTAAAAGCCAGTGCTGAGGGAGGCGCCAGACAGGAATTTTCTAATACGCTTCCGAAGATAAAAACCCGTCCTCCCGGAACCATTGACTGACCGATAGACTTTAAAGACAACTGCGCCTGCTCCTTCGAAAGGGTTTGGATTAAAGCCCGAAGAATGGCAACATCATATTTGCCTTCGGGTGAATCCAGGCAAAGATCGGTTGCCATTACACTGACTCTGTCGGACATTCCGGCTTCCTTTATGAAACGTTCGGACAATTGCACCACCTTCGGCAAATCCACAATTGTTGCTTTGATTTGAGGGTATTTTTTGCAAATGGCAATTGACACTCCCCCTGAGCCGCCCCCAGCATCCAGAAGCCTTTCATATTGTCCAAAATTCAGTTTTTCCGCGATCTCCTTTCCACCCCTGACACTGCTGTGGAACTGCTTACGGAAGAATTGCAGCAATTCCTCTTCCGGCAAGGTGTGAAAGTCTATTTTTGCCTGGGGCTTTCCCGTTTTAATACTCTTGGCCGTATTCAGGGTGCTTTGCCAAAGCATGTTATAAAATCCGCTCATTCCTCCAATATAATCGGGACGGCCGAGGACCAGAAACTTATTGGCCTCTGGTGTATTTGAAAAGCTTTTGTTTTCCATTTCCAGCAAACCAGCCGCCACAAGCGCATAAAGAAGGGGGGTGAGCTTTTCTTCCAGAACATCCAAGGCTCCGGCAATGGTTTTGGCTTCCATGGGGCCGTCCTGCAAGGGCGTGAATACGTCAAGCTGCATTCCCGCCAGCATGGCAAATGCAGGAAAAACAGCATATACATTATGCATAATAGCTGTCGGTTTTAAGACATCATCACTAGCTACCATTCTTTCACTCTCCTCGATTTATTCATTGATATCCGTTAAATTGACATTCTATAGAGAAGAATTGAAGCACCTGTACTGAAGGGACTGTACTATTCCTTATATTCCTATTTTATTTATTCATAGAACAAATCCTTAATTCCAGGATTAGCGCCCCAATATCAATATCCAGAATAAATTCTATATTAAATTCTGTTTCCGGCCTGAATCTGTACAAACACCGACCCCGATTGTTTATAACAATATATTAGTAAAATAGCATTGTCAACCATATAGTCCATATTATGTCATTTAATTCTAAAACTGTTCCTGAGCTGTTCAAATGAGGAGTAAAAATAAGAGGTCCGGGCGTATAAACCCGGACCTCACAACTGTAACGCTATAGAAACTAACATTATGAGTGACTACCGACAGCTATATCTACTCCTTCACCAGCACCACCGTGCATTTGACATTTTGCGCCACGTGGCTGCCCACGCTGCCCAGAAAGAAGCTCTTTATGCCGCTGAGGCCCCTGCTGCCTATAATAACCAGATCGTATTTACCCTGGTCAGCCTCCTGGATTATCTCCAGCTTGGGGTCACCCCAGATTAGCTTTGTTTCCAATGGAACATCTGTTCCCTTGGCCATTATTTTATCTTTTGCCCTGGCCAGTATTTCATCCCCGTATTCAGCCAGATCTTCCTTGGCCTTTTTCATCACCGAGCGCATCTTCCCGGAATAGGTCTCCAACTGGGTGGGGTAGCTGACTACGTTGAAAAGCACAATTTTCTCAGGCTTCTCACTATCCAGCATCCTCAGGCAGTAATCCAGGGCTAAATCTGACCCTTCCGAACCGTCGATGGGAATAAGTATTTTTTTATACACGGCGGCATACCTCCTTAAAGCAATAATAGCCCTTATTTCCTCAGTAAATGACTATCCTTATCCACTGCCCGCCGTAAATCCTACTTTTGGTCATTAAGTATCTGAATTATCATTCAGTTTTATGCTCATTTAATTAGAATAACCTTTTGAACCCCCTCCAGGAAAATATGAAAACTGTTTGACTGGTTTCTTTTAATATCAATATGTCCGGCTATCTTTTTGGCTCCTTGCAGTTTCTGATAAGAGGAGACCAGTTTTTTCAGTTCTTCAGCCGCATTTGTAATACTGTCGGGATTACGAAACTTCCTTTTTCCCTGCAGCCTTGCAATGGACGGTTTATCATAGGCATCCGCAACAGCGGTCAAATCCCCCAGGAACCATGATTCCAGCTCATTACAAACAATGCGGACAAGAGAATCATCTCTGCCCGCTTCCCTACATAACTTTAGTAGATTCTCTTTTAATACGTAACAATCTGCACCGTCCTGATCTCTTACAATGATAAAGCGCACGGGTCCGCCCCCTCAAAGGTCAATATGTCTTCAAAGCCATAGTATCCCTGCTCAGCCAGCTCTCCTCTTGCAGTCAATTGTAAAATACCTCCTCAAAAAAGCTTATTGAGAGTTAATTCTGTCGGAATATAGAAGTCAGAATAAAAAGAGCATTTTTTTCGTCATCTAAATTCATTATAAGATGTGCATTAACAGCAGTTTGTCAGTTTTAATTGATAAATAAATAATATTTTTTATATAATGATAATGTGAATATCTATTCAGTGGTTGAATGGGAGGGGTACTTTTGATTGAAATTAATCAATTTGGTGAAGTGCTGCAGATTAAAATGAGCGCTGAAATGGGGGGCAGGCCCCTTTACTGGGTGGCCGCCTACCTGGTGGGAGGGCTATTGATAGACACCGGCTGCAGGCACACCTCCAATGAATTTATCGATTATATAGAGGGGCACAGGGTTGATCTGGCGGTCAATACCCACCACCATGAGGATCACGTGGGGGGCAACAGCCTGCTGGCCCAAAAATTTGGCGTCGGCATATTGGCCCACCCTGCAGAGATTCCCCTAATAAATAGAGTGCCGGAGCTAAACCCTTACCAGCAGCTGGTCTGGGGCTACCCGGATCCCTCTTTGGCCGCCCCCCTTCCCGAAAACCTTAGGGCTGGGGGCTATTGTTTTAACGCAGTGCATACCCCCGGCCACTGTGCCGGGCATACTGCACTGGTGGAGCCGGAAAGAGGCTGGTGCTTTTCCGGTGACCTTTTCGTTTCGGAGAATCAGAAGGTGTTGAGGGCAGACGAAGATATTATAGGGATTATCAAATCAGCCAAAAAGCTGCTGGACCTTGATATTCCCGGCCTGAAGCTTTTTACCTCCATAGGCAGGATTGTTGAGGACGGGCGGGGCGCCCTGCGGAATTTTGTTGATTACCTGGAGTCCCTGCAGGCTAAAGTGGCGGATCTGCACAGTAAAGGCTATCAGCCCCCGGAAATAAGGGACACCCTTTTCGGAAGGGAGAGCGTTATGAGGGAGCCCACCGGCGGCCACTACTCCATAGAAAACCTGGTGCGTTCTTTTCTTAAAGCACCTTCATAAATTACCACAGGAGCAAAAGATCACCCGCCGGCTTTAGGAATAATTTATAGCAGGAGAACCATCCTATTAACGGAGGTGTGTTAAATGCAGAAAAAAACCGGCGGCAATAGCCATCTGAGCTCCTATTCTCCAAAGCCCTTTAAGGTGGAAAACCCGTCCGTCCAGACGGCCCCCCCTGAAAATTTGAGCCCCGGCCGCTATCCCAGCAAGGAAACCTTTCCAGAGGCCAGGAAAAAGGAATTGTAAAAAATGCCGCCCTGTTGGGCGGCACTGTATTTCTTAAACCTTCTGTCCCAGACTGCAACTAATATGCACCATTGCCCCCTCCGACCAAACGGAAATACATCTTCAGCTGCTCCGACCATCGTGGAATGCCCCCTAGTCCCTCCGGCCAATCGGAAATGCATCTCCGGCCTCTTCGGCAAAACGGGAATGCAACTCCGGCTCATTGTTTTTCACCTCCCGCCTCTTTATGGCCTTTCTCAGGGCTATCCCGGCCATTATCCGGTAGGCGGTCAGCACAGCCTGTTCCCCGGAGGCAGATTTACCCTCCTTCTTCACCGTCATTCACCTCACTGTTTTTTTCTCCTGACACACTATTACTCCGGCCGCCTTAATGTGCCTGGACACCTCACCGCAACCTGCCTGTAACAATCCCCCCATGCCCCTTCATAAGTTAATTGCAATAATACATTGAGAGGGTGTTGAAATGAGGGTGGCGGCCTATATCCGTGTTTCCACCGACGAGCAGGCCGAGCAGGGAATATCCATACCGGCTCAGAAATCCCGCCTTGCCGCCTACTGCCAGGCCCAGGGCTGGGATTTTTACAGCTTTTATGTTGATGACGGGTATAGCGGAAAGAACCTGGACCGACCGGCCGTGCATTGCCTTTTGGAGGATGCCCGGGCAGGTCTTTTTGATATTTTGCTGGTTTTTAAGCTGGACCGTCTTTCCAGACGTCAGAGGGATGTGCTTTTTATACTGGAGGATGTGCTGGACCCTGGCAGGATAGGGTTTAAATCAGCCACCGAGCCCTTTGACACCACCACTGCCTTCGGCAAGGCTGCCCTGGGGATGATGGCTGTTTTCGCCCAACTGGAAAGGGAGACCATCATTGAGAGGGTAAAAATGGCCAAGAGGGAGTCGGCCCGGCAGGGCCGCTTTCCCGGGGGCACTCCCCCCTTTGGATATACTTACAGCCCCGAAACAAAGGAAATGGTGGTTGATGAGGTGAGGGCCGACACCGTGAGGTGGATATACCGTCGCTACCTGAGCGGTTCGGCGGGGTATCAGTCCATCGCCGCAGAGCTGGAAGCCCGGGAAGTGCCGGGGCCTACCGGGAGCACCTGGAGGAGGCAGACCGTCCGGAAGATGCTGCTAAACCCGGTTTATGCAGGGCTGATGTCACACCAGGGCACTCTATATACCGGTCGTCACGAGGCCATAATAAGCAGGCAAATATGGGAGAGAGCCCGGTCCCTGGCCCTGGGGCGGAAGATAGTAAAGGCGCCTCCCCGAACAGGAGAGGCCCTTCTATCCGGCATTATCTACTGTGGTGAGTGCGGGGCCAGAATGAGGGTTAAAAACACCTGGCAGAATTATCCCTGCACAAGCCCCAAAAAGATTGTCAGCTACTATGTCTGCTACAGCCAGGACCGGTCGGCCCGGCACATGTCCAAAAGCCCGGACTGCCGCTGCGGCTACAAGCAGTCTAGCCTGATAGACCGGGAGGTGGCCGGACAGCTCCTCTGCACCCCTCTTGATGAGGCCGGGATAAGAGCTGCGGCGGCAGACTTGCTGGAGGAGAGCTGTACCGTAAAAGACACCCGCAGGGCCATTGACCAGGCTATAAAAGAGCTTTCACACATTGAAAAAAGTATAAATCGCTGGTATACCGCCTATGAAAAAGGAGCCCTGAACTCCGGTGATCTGGTCTTGAGGGTCGGAGATCTGAATTCCCGTAAAAAGCACCTCCAGGAACAGCTGGACAGGTGGGAAAAGGAAGTCAGGGAAGAAGAACTGCTACAGGTCACCGCCACAGAGCTGGCGGAAGACATGAGGCACTTTCAGGAAATATGGGCCGAGGCCACCCCCGAAGAGCGCAAGGCCATTGTTAGCAGCCTGATCATTGCTGTGAAGGTGTATAAGGACAGCCGTGTCGAGGTCAGCTACCATCAATCAGCAACCAGACTACCAGTTGATGGCCTATAACTGATAACTGATTGCCGACAGCTATTAACAAAAATGACCACCTGCATATACGCGGCGGCCAAACTCATAGGATGATAATTATAGCACTATTCAGTCTGCGATGCACTATTTTTTCAAACCACAGAGGCCGTTCTTCCCCTGGCAAATTGAACTATTCCTCTGACCAGAAGGCTGCCCACCTCCACACCGGGCACCGGCAGCAGTAAAACCGCCTTTTTAAGATTTTCTAATATACCTACCCCTGGACAATCCTCCTGTATTCATAATATTATGACCGGGGAAGGTTAACGCTAGAAAAAAGAGGGATTTAACATGAGCCAGGAGCAGCATCACGGGCATGACCACTCCCCTGCCGGGCATATGCACGAGGCCGGGGAAAAACTGAAGGCCGCTGTTATATTGACTTTCCTTGTACTGCTGGCTGAAGCGGCAGGTGGCCTGTGGGCCAACAGCCTGGCCCTTTTAAGCGATGCCGGGCATATGCTGACAGATGTGGCCTCACTGGTGGTGGCCTTGGCCGCTGTACGCCTGTCGGCAAGGCCACCGTCAAAGTCACTGACCTATGGCTATCACAGAATAACCATCCTGGCGGCTCTTTTTAACGCACTGACACTGGTTGCCATAGCCTTTTTTATCAGTGGAGAGGCCTATCACCGCATTCAAAACCCCGAGCCGGTCCGGGAAAACATACTTTTAATTATCGCCACCATAGGTCTGGTGATTAACCTATATGTAGGGCTTAGCATGAGAGGCCACTCCAATAATGTAAATATTAAAAGCGCCATGCTGCACGTAATGGGGGATGCCGCCGCCTCAGCCGGTGTAATTCTGGCCGGGGTGGTGATGCACTTTACAGGCTGGTACATTGTGGATCCTATTCTAAGTATACTTATCGCTCTGCTGATTGCCGCCGGGGCCTGGCGAATTATAAAGGAAAGCTATATTGTACTCATGGAGGGCACACCGCCCGGAATTGTATTTGACGAGGTGGAAAGTGCCATAAGGTCCATATCCGGGGTAAAGGATGTCCACGACCTCCACATATGGAGCCTTACCTCCAACCGCAACGCCATGAGCGGCCACCTGGTGGTCAGCGGGGACCTGACTGTTAATAAAACGCAGCTAATATTGGAGGAGATAAAGAATATTTCGTCAGAAAGGTTTAATATAGGGCACACCACCTTCCAGTTTGAAAATGATGACCATGATCACGGGCAGGATATGTTCGGCATTGACAGGAACTGGACCTCTTAAAATCACAGCCGCCATATCAACCTGTATACTTCCCCAAGGGCCTGTTGACTGATATAGGAACCGAAGAGCTGGCCCACTGGGAAATTATAGCCACCCTTATATATAAGCTTACCCATGGTGTGCCGGCCGAGGTCATGAGGGAGGCCGGAATGGGCGGCTACTATGCCATGCACGACAATGCCGTATTCCCGGTGAACCCCGATGGAGTGCCCTGGACAGCCGCATACATCCAGGCCACCGGAGACCCCATCACTGACCTGCATGAGGACCTGGCCGCCGAGAAAAAGGCCCAGACCACTTATGAGCACCTTATCAAGCTGACCGACGACCCCGGCATAAAAGACACCCTCAGATTTCTGAGGGAGCGCGAAGTTGTCCACTTCCAGCGGTTTGGTGAAGCACTCGACCAGGTTTATGAGTATACAGACAGCAAAAAGGTTTTTTAAAAGGCATGCCTATCCGGCATATTCACTTACTGCATGGTCAAGAACCGGAATCCACTTCCGGTTTACTTTTTTCTCAGCCCTGATCAAAGACCAATTCCAGGCCGGCCATTACAATAACATCCTTATAATTAAGCAGGTGGGGGCGGCGGCTCTCAATTCTCTTTCCATTTACATAGGTTCCTTTTTCTGAATCAAGATCCATTATTTGATATCCTGTATCACCGCTTATTATCTTGGCATGTATTCTTTCAACCCCATCATCCGATATATCGCTAAAGTCAGCCACGGCATCGCTTCTGCCTATATAAAACTCCTTTTTATCTATAAAAATTATTTCTTCTTTATCCTCCCTGCTAATTCTCAAAACCGGCCCTCCATTGCCGTTAAATCCCTTTTGGTCGGGCGGGGGCTCTATTTTTTTTTCAAACTTTTTATAAACCAGAGGGACAAATATCCCGGCGCCTGGCTTTTTTGGGCGGGGAGCCGGTCCTGCAGACTGCCCCTGGGGATATATTTGCGCCTCCTTGGACCGCGGTGCCCGATCCTCTGGCTTCCCCCCCTCTCCGGTGGCCCTTGTTCTAAGAAATACATACAGCACAGCCCCGGCGCTGCCCAGAGCCAACAGCAGTCCGGCTGCCACCTGCACCCCCGGAAACTTTTCACCGGCAACTGACACCGCCATAGTAAAAGCTGCCGCACCTAGAGCCCCCCCTGCATAAATGCCGGTTCTGATACCTGCCTTTAGGCGCCGGGAATCTTGCAGTTCCGTCAGATCCGGGGCGGAAGCAACCTCCGGGACGGGCAGATTAACTGTTTTAAATGCTTTATTCTGTGTAAAAAACTCCATCAAAAGCCTATCCAGATTGTTTATACTGACTCCGCCTTCCTTTATGCTGGAGGTAAAGCGCTCCATATCAGGTTCGGCGGCATCTCCAGACCGGGCAATTATACCAAGGAGCAAATCTCTAAGGGAAGTATCTATGTCCTGCCGGAGATCTGCAGGTAAATATAAAAGGGCTATTTCCTTCAGACCTTCCTTGGTATATATGTGCCTTTCGGACAGGATAATGGAGTTCGGGGTTAAAAAAAACTTTTTAATCTCCCTGAATATATTTTTCAATTGGCTGACCAGCAAAATAAATTGATCCCTGGTGATCCCCTCTTTTTTTAGATAGACCCCCAGGGGTATATACCCTCCGATATGGTAGTAAATTGAAAAAAGATCATCCCGGCGGCGAACTGAGGCGCCTAAGAGCCCCGGGATGCTGTTGCAGGTGATCATTTCCACCTGATATTCTATTATCCCCGCGCCCTCCCGGGGCTCCAACACCAAAGACGGCGGTTCTTCAACCTCCAATAGGCTAAAACCCCAAAAAGTCTCCGACACTTACAGTCACCCCCTTTAACTGAAAAATTGTTATCAGCAGCTGAATAATGGCCCCCGGAACAATAGCGGCGGAAAATATAAATTTAGCGCTGCTGTCCCCCCTGGCCGAGTATGGAATAATTCTCCCGGTTGACGCCATAAATACCAGATAGCCGCACATTTTTTTCATACGGGCCGCCAGTGTCCTTTCTTTCAACAGTATTATAAAAGCCATAATTCCGCCGGCAAATACAGAAAAAGCAAAGCTCCAGGCTGTGAATCTCAGTCCCAGCAGAGCGCCAATGGCCCCAAAAAGCTTTATATCCCCTGCACCCATCACATTCATTCTGTACAGCAGCAGCAGAGACAGCACAGGGACCAGCCAGCCCTGCAGCGCAAAGACCACTCCCCCGGGACCGGTCTCCCAGAAATTTATTGCTATCCCGGCCAGGGCGGCAGGAAAGGTGACCCAGTTTTTTATCTTTTTTTCCCGGATGTCCTGCCCCAGGGCCAGCCCCAGCAGCACCAGGAGAAAGATTATTTTTATTATTAAGAACTGATTCATATTAACATCCCAAGTTATCTATTCTCATTAATAACGCCAATAAGGAATGCCGCAGCCATTCTGTATTCTACCCTGAAAATACTGTCCCCCCTACTGTCCCCAAACCTTCCAGTCCGGGGTGTACGAGGGGGAGGAGGACCTTTCAGACCGGGCATTTCCACAGGTTGTTATCCGGCTCTTAGCGAAGGAGCATACGGAATGCCGAGCGGGCCGCAGGACGCGGCCGCAGTCCGAGTAGTGCATGGACGCACGTACGAGGACGGTCGGCAGGCCGTAAGCGACGAGCTTAGAGCCGGTTTCAACCGAGGACCAAGGCCCGGACTGAAAAACGGACTCCCCGGCCACAGATTTTCATGTCTTTGGTGCAGCACTTTGCGGCGGTTTCTCTGAATACAGAATAAAATCAGCGCATCCAGGCCCTTTCCACGGCCAGGCTGGAAAGATTTATCTCCCTGGCGCCGGCAAAGGGAAAGAGCATTCTCACCCGGTACCGGGCGGCAATGGCCACATCCTCACTGTGCAAATCCACCCCGTAAAAGCTTTGGACTGTGTCCTTATCCACCCAGGGATTGCACATCCTGACATCAATTTCAATATCCTCCCTGCCTATTATCCCCCCCGGAAGGTAATCCTGCATCTTTGCAGAGGTAATTTCCCCCATAACCATGTCCAGCACCTCCTGGGACACATTTCCTTTTACAGAGGCCATGAGACGTGCTGTATCCGAATCCAGGGAGGCAATGCCGGGTAATCCCATTTTAGACTCCAGGCTGTCAACCCCTTTTTTTGCATACACCAGGGGGTAGGCATGGGTGGCAATCTGCTTGGCAGTCTCGCTGACGGCATGGTTTACCGCCAGATAAACCATGCCCAGCCTTATAAAATTAATAATCAGCAACATAAAGGCCAGAAATACAGGAAAGACAATGGTTGCCTCCAGTGTAACGCTGCCCCTTTGGCATGGGGCTGACTGCCTAGTAACTGTATTCAACATTCTTTGTAATATAGCACCTGCCCCCTCTTATCACCGTGTCAAAGGGACCGGCCGACATTTCCCCCATACCCGCAGCCGGTAGAAACCAGAGGCGGACCGATACGGTAACATCCCCAAAAACCGCAGTGGATGACCTGTTCATGTCAGCCCCGGTTCTTTCCCCTATTATTCCGGATGTTCTGGTGAGCTTACCCTCCCGGTCACTGTTTATAAGTGCCGCCAGTCGAAGCATATCTCTGTAGGTGACCTTTATGTCCTGCAGCCTTGAGCCTCCTGGAGGGAAAACCTCTATTAAGCCGATTTCCTCATTTTTAATGAGCTTTAAGGTATCCACAGAGGCCTGGACGGCCCCCACCACCAGTGCCGCCGCTGTACCCCAGACAGGCCCGAAAACCTTAAATTTGAGCACAAAATAGGCCGGGGCATCCAGGGTGAACCGGATCAGCCAGACCTGCTCCAGCGCCTTCATCCAGGAGCCGCACAGTATATACTCGGCATCGGCCCTGTCAGTATTAAAATCATTGGAAGCCAGATTCTCAAACCGGGGCCTCCCGGCCCTTTCCGAAAGCACATACTCGTTTATAAATAATTCATCCCTTGCCTCGATAAGCTCTTCTTCCAGATTTATTACCCCCAACAGCTTTTCCCCGGTCTCAATCACCTCGGCCCCCCTGGAAACGCTGTCCCCGCGCCCTTCAAAAGAATTGACCAGCTCTACGTGGGGTCCTTTTTTAAGTAGATCAAGGCGGCTTTTATCCTGGCCGGCCATTTTTTGGGACTCTTCCTCCAGGCTGGGTTCCCCATCCTCTCCACTGTCCTTCAGACTTGCGCAGGCCTGGTCAAAGCTTTCCTCGTCCCCTGCCGTGCCTATACTGTCAAGGGTGTCCCTGGGAAAGTTGCTTTCCAGATCCTGCTTCAGCCTTCCGGTGTACTCCGACAGGCTTTCCTTTATGAACCTGTCCGCGTCGGCTATGGCCTGGTCCAGTTCATCGCCGCCTTCAGCCCCGCCCGGCGCCCCATCCTCTGTCTGTCCGCCAGTCACTCCCCGGCTCTTTTCCAGGCTGGTGAGACTCTCTTCTATCTGGTCCCTTGCTTCCCTTATCCTGGCAGACTCTTCCCTTATATCCTCTCTCAGCTGGCCTGACTTTTTTCTGTCCCTTTCTATGCCGTCCTTCAGCGAAGATATCTCTTTTTCCACAGATGGCGGGCCGCCTGAAGCCAGTTTTTCCTTAAGCTCAGCCAGTCGGCTTTCTTTTTTCTTTATTTCCTCCCTCAATTTGCTGCGCTTTTGGCTCAGCTGACGGATCCTCCTGCTGCTCTCCTTTAATTCCTTCATTCTGGCATCAATGCTTTCAATATTGTTCTTTTCTTTTTCGGCCATGCCGAATACTCCAAACAGCCCCCCCAGTTCTCTGAAGCGGCTGACCACTTCCACCGCCAAATCCACCGGAGCCCGGTATTTCATTTCCTCCAAAATCTGTTGCTGCAATACCGCGGTATCCTCCAGGGGACGAATCATCATAATGCTGCTTTCCTCCAGCCTGAAGTCAAGTAGAGAGAATCCGGCCGGTGCTTGTGCCAGATTGGCAGACAGATACCTGTTGAAGTCGTTCTTACGGCCTTCCTCCGGGCCGGTGGACATGACAAAAAGCCCGTACTGGTCCTTCAGGCCCTGGTCATAATCTGCCAATAGCGACCTGGACGCCGTATTGGCCGCCTTCCTCAACTGGTTCTGGGCTATTCTGATCCTCCCCAGATCCAGCAAAAGCCCCAGGAAAAAAATTAGGGCCAAAAGCATTATAAGAAGGTATATGGTTACCGATCCTCTCTCACCCACCCTGATACGCAATTACATTACCTCTTCATCATTCACTGCCTCCCGTGGCCCCGCCGGCGATTTGGGACTCCAACTGTCTACGCCTGCTCTCCGCGCATTTGATACACAGGTGATAACCGGCGGCCTTGGCCTCGGACACAGAACTAAATTCCATTTTTTCTTTTATTCTGCCTATATACCGGCAGCCCGGGTAATGATAGATTCTTTCATCTTTACCACCGGAGCCGGCATAGGTGGACCCGGTCAGCACGACCCCTGGCCCGCCCTGGCCACCCCCGCCGAAGATTCCGAGGTAATTGGCTATTTTAGTTAAATACTCTCCACCCAGGTCACAGATTCTGATAAACTCCGCAGGCTCAGCCACGTCTGACTCTGCCAAAACCTCGTAGCCATCTCCCGCCACAGGCTTTATGAGGGGGCTGACCGGGGAAAAAAGGTTCCCCCTGACACCGGCCCTGACAGTTCTTTTGATGACACTGTTTTCATAGGCCACCTCAACCTCAGGATGTTCCGGAGCTGCCGGCCTAATGGTTCCGGGAGCCAGCCGGTGGCTTAAAAAGCTGCTGGCATAGCCTGTCTTTTCAGCGGCCAGCCCTGACCCGGGCCTGTCGTTTAAAAGCCTCCAGTAAAGCCCATCATTTTTCCATGCCGGCAAAAAGCCCCCTTCAAACTCCTTATGGGTGTTATCCCAGGTGGCCGAGGCCTGGGAGGCTGTATAGGTGGCTGCGTCCAGGACAACCAACTTCTGATAGAGGTGCATGGAAAGGAACACCAGGCTAAAAAAAACAAGCATGATCACTGGAAATATTATTGTCAGCTCCAGTGTAGCGCTTCCTTTGGAGCCAATTTTTCTCCTATCAGCCATTCTGGCGCTCCCCCAACAATTAAATCCTACTTCTAACCTCCGGCCTCCAACCTCCATACAGGCTGACTCCCTGCCTCTACTTATTGTCTTTTTTAAACCACAGAGGCCACAGAGATCACAGAGAAAAAAGCTAACAGGTACTATTATCAGGTATGTAGCCTGAATTCTACAATTCGAGAAGTTATAACAGCCCGTTTTCTCTTGATCATTTAGTAAAAATATTGAAAAGCATTCAGGCAGGGATAAAAACCTCTGTGTCCTCTGTGTGCTCTGTGGTTTATTAGGACATGCATTAACACATGCAAAAACATTTTCATTTCTCTGTGGCGTCGTATTTCTTTACGGCATGGCTGTCAATAAATGCCATTTTTTAAGCATATATTATAAATCAATGGGTTTGTCGGCAGTCTCAGGCTATTTAGCCTCTATAATCTTTTCCTTAAGCACTGTGGGATCGTTCTGCTGTGCCTGACCCAGCAGAGCATTAAACCATTTGATAAGCTGGTCTCTGAAGACTATGGCAATACCCACCAGAACAACCAATATGATTACCATCTCCACTGTCTGCATGCCATCCTCGTCCCTTAGAAAACCGGAAATGACTTTTAACATAAGCCTGCACCCCCTTTCGGCATTTAACTGCTCATGGCCATAATGGCCGGCGCCAGAACAATAATAGAAACAGCCACAAAAATCATAACCATCGGAAAGACCAGTTTTGCCGAGGCCTCCTCCCCCTGTTTTCTGGCTATCTCCTTTCTTTTCTGCCAGCACTCCTGGGACAATAGGCTCAGCACATGAGCCAGATCGGCGCTGCCCAGATTTATATTCTGCAGCACAGTGGAAGCAAATCTGGTAATCTCCGGTATCCCGCACCTCCTGGAAAGATCCTGGTAGGCCCGGCTTACCGGGGACCCGGACTGCATCTCCGACAGCGTCACCTGCAATTCACGGTAGAGAGGCCTTCCGGGGCCGGCATCGGCCACCGCCTTCTCTACTGAAGAGGTATAAGTCATCCCTGCCCCCAGCAGCAGTGAAATTGTATTTAAAAAAGTGGGAAGGTCAATCAGTATGCTCCTCTTCCTCTGTTCAATTTTTTTTTCAAGCTCCCGGTCGGTTAAATAAAAAACCGGCAAAGGAATAAAGAGGGCGTATATAAATAAGACCGCATCCCCCCGGCCCATAAGTCCCAGTATTCCAAGCACAAACACAAAGGCCAGGGCCAGGGCATATTTCTGGGCCAGATGAACCCTTGAGTAGTCATCTATTTGCCCATATAGCTGCGCCAGCCTGTCCTTTATTCTGCGTTCATAGGCAGCTCCCAGGGTGACCGGGAATTTTCCAGCCAGATACAGTCCGGCAGGGGCCAGCAAGGTAATTCTGAAGCCATACCAGGCTATGACGTCCTCCAGCCCCTCGGAATGTTTCCTGGACAGCAGGTAAAGGCATATGAAAGCCGCCAGAAAAGGAAATACCAGGAAAGGCCTTAGCAATTTATCACACCTTTATATCCATAATTCTTTTGGAGATCAGGTAAGACGCCACCAGTATCCCCAGGGAGAGAGCCATTAAAAGATAGCCGGTGAAAGAGCTGTACAGCGTATCGGTGTAGCCTGACCCCCCAAAATTGACCAGTCCTATAAAAACCAGGGGCATCACGCTGAGCACCTTCTGCTCATACCTTCTGCCCGCCAGTATCAGCTCAATCTCCTGTTCAACCTCTATTTTCCCGCTTATAGCGCCGGAGGTGTTTTTTACCACACTAACCAGGTTTCCGCCGGTCCTCTTGCAGATGGATATTACATCTGCAAAGTTGCTGATATCCTCTATGTGCGACCTCCTGCCGAAATCGGCCAGGGCCTTTTCCACCGGCTCATTCATTTCTATTCTACGGCAAATATAGGAAAACTCCCTTATTATACAGGCTTTCTCATCGGGATAGATGATCCTTAAGTCATTCAGGGAAATCCTGAATGCGCTTTCCACCGAACTCCCCGAACCCAGCGCAGAAGACAGCGCATAGAGAGCATCCTTGAACTGCAGGCGCAGCTCCTTTTTTCTTTTTTCTGCAAGTCCCCTGACCATATAGCCCGGGAAAAACAGCCCGCCCGGAGAAAAAAGGGCGGCTACCCACACACTCTGGAAAAATACAAAGGCAATTATAAAGAGGCCTGCCGCCCCCATGAGGGTATATTTTTCTTTTTCCCTCCGGCTCATTACATAA
Source organism: Peptococcaceae bacterium BICA1-7 (assembly GCA_000802095.1). Lineage (GTDB taxonomy): Bacteria > Bacillota > Desulfotomaculia > Desulfotomaculales > Desulfocucumaceae > BRHc4a. The sequence continues at coordinate 556,415 of JUEB01000026.1, forward strand.
ACACTGTAATCTGTAAGGCAGCTGCATTCGACGTCCTGCACCCGGCCTGGCAGGAGAATCATAATCCTATTGTAAAATCTTTTAGGCAATGCCTTCATCCGGTATAACCTCCATTCCGGCCAGCTTCATTTTGAGAGTGCCGGCAAGGCTGTTTACCTTTTCCAGGCTGCCCAGCACCCTTCCTCCGGCCTCCCCTTCCTCACGGTATTTATAAAGAGGGGTAACCATTATCTCACCATTGGAGTAGCCTGACACCTCGGCTATCTCCATTACCCTTCGGGAGCCGTCCCTTATCCTGGCCAGATGGATAACAATGTCTATGGCTGATGCTATCTGCTTTCTAATTACTTCTACCGGAAAGGGAGCACCGCTCAATACCATGGTTTCAAGGCGGCTGAGCATGTCCCGGGTGGTGTTGGCGTGGCCTGTGGAAAGAGACCCGTCATGACCGGTATTCATAGCCTGAAGCATATCCAGGGCCTCCGCCCCTCTTACCTCGCCCACAATTATCCTGTCAGGCCTCATCCTCAGGGAGGTTTTTATCAAGTCCCGGATGGTTATTTCACCCTTGCCCTCGGTATTGGAATTTCTTGTTTCAAGCCCCACCAGATTTTTTATATTTTTAAGCTGCAGCTCGGCTGAATCTTCTATGGTTATTACCCTCTCACCGGAGGGTATGAAGTTTGAAAGGGCGTTTAAAAAGGTTGTTTTCCCCGAACCTGTGCCCCCGCTGATAAAAATATTGTATTTTGCCCTCACCAGAGTTCCCAGAAATTCCGCAGCCTCCCCGCTCAGCGTTCCACCGGCAACCAGGCCCTCAATGGTGAAGGGTGCCTCCGGGAATTTGCGGATAGTCATGGTAGGCCCCTTAAGGGCAACAGGGGGAAGCACCACACTGACCCTGGATCCGTCCGGCAAACGGGCGTCCACTATGGGAGAGGACTGGTTGACCGTCCTGTTTACCCTGGCCACAATGGACTGGATAATATTCAGTAGCTTATCGCAGCTTTCAAGCTTTATATCCAGCCTCTCTATAACACCATTTCTCTCCACAAATATCTCTTCATGACTGTTTACCATTATTTCTGTAACCGATCCGTCCTCCAGCAAGGGCTGTATAGCATCTAGCCTTCTCATGGAGTTAAAAACTGCCCCGATTATACTTTTTTTTCTTTTTATGTCTATATAGCTGCCCCGGCTTGCCTCAAATACCACCTCTGTTATTACATCGACTATTTCATCATCTGACAGATCCCTGCCCAGGTCGATCCTCCGGGTCACCTCTTCCTTTAAATGATTGACCAGTTCTATTTCATCAGCGATTCTCATTCTTCTATTCTTCCACTCCTTACAGAGAGCAGCCGGGGTCCCAAAACCATTCTGGCAAGGCTTAAAATGTGTCCGGCATAGTAACTGTTGAACTCCATGAAGCCCGTTCTTTCATTCATCAGCACTACATCATCCACCCGGGGAAGTCTGAAGTCCGCCTCGCCACTGTATATGCCTGCCTCTCCCCTGTCCCGGTTGATCACTGTTATAGTTTTGTGGTCTATATCCAGGCCGGCTTTTTTCAACTCCCCCGGCAATATGCCCATTTTATAGCGGCAGATCCTATCCGGGGTGGCCAGTAGTAAAATGCCATCACAGTTTTCCAATACCGAGATATTTTTTTCACTTAAGGGAGGGTCTATATCTATCACCACCAGGTCATATAAGCCCACCCGGCGCATTCCTTGCAGCAGACTGCCTGTAGCCTCCCTGTCAAGTCCCGACAGCTCTGCGGCTGACTCGGGAGGAAGAAAAAAATCAACATTATACTTCATATCCCTAACCTTAAAAGACCTTATTTTTTCAGGTAGAAGAGATTCCTCGTTTAAATACAGGAATATGTTGGACAGGCATTTCTGCCCCTGACTGACAAGCATATACTGGCTGGAGCTGTATGGCTCCAGGTTGAGGTAAAAGACAGAGTTGCCTAAAAGAGAGGCCTGAGCCGCCAGATTTACCGCTATTGTTGACTTGCCCGCGCCGCCGCAGGGTGAGTAAACCGCCACTATACGTGTGTCGCTCCCGTTGCCATATATGCTTTCAGCTCCACTGACGCCCTGAAAATACAGGTCCAGAACCTGTCCCAGCAGGCTGTCACCACTCTGGTACTTGTTTACCGAAGGGTGCTCACCGGTCAGGCACACTCCACTTTCGGACAGTATTACAGTTATACCGACATTCTGGCCGCTGTCACAGCTGCAGCTCAGGTCAGGACTGACCAGCAGCACGTCAATCCTCTCACCGGACAGCAGGTGCTCTTTTAGAGATTCCTTCCTGGTAAAAGAAAACACCCTTATATTTTTGGGGTGCTCCTCACTTAAAAAGGAGCAGAGGCCCTTAAGGTAATCCTGATCACTGTCGGCCACCACCAGCTTAAGCCTGTACATCATTACCACCGCCCGCAGTACAGTAAATGGCTTATTTATGTAATATTTAACATAATATTACAACATTTATTCGGTAATTCCTGCCTTATAGTAAAATTTTTACCATTATATGAAAAATATTTATTTTTTTATCGATAAAAATACCCGGAATACGGGGAATTCTCCCCGCAGCCCGGGTAGCCCTGGCTCCAGCCATAATCAAGGCACTTATCACCTACTTCTGGCCAACACCTCCAGAACCTCAATAAATACCCACAGCAGTTTGGGATCAAACTTTGTGCCGGAACATCTCTTAAGCTCCGCAATAGCCTCATCATGGGATACCGCCTGCCTGTACGGCCGGTTGCTGGTCATAGCGTCATAGGCGTCGGCAATGGCCAGTATCCGGCATGCCAGGGGGATCTCCTCCCCTTTTATCCCCAGAGGATATCCACTGCCGTCCCAGTGTTCGTGATGCTTTAAAATCCATTCTGCAACCGGCGCCAGCTCAGGAGCGGACAGGGCTATCCGGTGGCCTATTTCGCTGTGCCGCTGCATTTCCAGCCACTCCTCCGAGGTCAGGGGACCTTTTTTAAAGAGTATGCGGTCCGGTATGCCCACCTTGCCTATGTCATGAAATTTGGCCAGCAGGCGCAGATCCGCCAGCCTTCGTTCAGGCAGGCCAAGGGTCACCGCCATTTCCTCCATAAGTTCCGGCAGGCGTCCCGCGTGCCCCTCGGTAATAAAGTCCCTTTCCTCCAAAGCCTTCATCAGTGCCTGTACAATGGAGCTGCGGGCGCTCTGCCTGCTGTGCAGCTTTTCCCTGTACATACTGTTGTCGGCCTCTTTAAAAAGATCTATCATTCTGACATCTTTGCCGCTGTTCGCCGCAAAGCCCATAGACATGCTCAGAGGCAGGTCGGAGTGGGCCAGGTTATATTTTTCAACAGATCTTTTAGCCCTTTTGAAGGCCTCTTCAACAACTACCCTGGAACTGCCGGGAAGCAGCACAGCAAACTCGTCCCCACCAATACGCGCCACAACATCACTTTCCCGGAAGGAATTCCTCAGCACTGCTGCAGCCGCCACCAGAAGAGTATCCCCCTTCTCGTGGCCCAGAGTGTCATTAACCAGCTTAAGGCCATCCACATCGCATACTATAATGCCGGCGGTGAAATTGCGTCCTGCCTCCAGCCGTCTCATCTCCTGCTCAAAATAGGCCCTGTTGTAAATGCCTGTAAGGGCATCATGGAAGCTAAGAAACCTGAGCTTCTTCTCTGACAGCTTCCTCTCGGTGATGTCTTCAACGATGGCCACACCGCCGATAATGTCTTTCTCTCCTATCTTAATAGGCGCAAAGTCAGCCTTTACCGGCACCGCCTTAGCCCTAGCACCTATCTGATAATCACCCTCATAATGGCTAAGCTCACCGGAAAGGGCTTTATTAACGGCACTGACCAGCTTCTTGTCGGGCAGGCTCAACAGGTTGACCCCCACCAGCTTTTCCTGGGCAGCTTCTACCAGCACCTCTATCTTATCGTTGCACGCCGTAATAGCTCCATTCCTGTCAAAGTGCATTATTCCCAGGGGGCTGTTGACGAACACCAGCCTATATTTTTCCTCGCTCTCCCTGAGTTTTTCCTCCACCTTTTTGCGTTCTGTGATGTCCCTGGCCAGTCCCCTGAAACCCGTTGCCTTTCCGTTAGCATCAATAATCAGCGACACCGAGGCCTCAAAAAACCTTCTCCCCCCATCCTTCCTTACAATAACCCAGTCGAAAAGCTTGGCCAGCTTTCCGGTCCTGTAAATACCATTATATGCGCTGTATACCCTGGGCACATCCTCAGGAAGAGTATACAGCTTGTAATTGGCCCCCATCAGTTCTTCCTTGGAGTACCCGGTCATTTCAAACCCGGCTCTGTTGAAAAAGAGGATGTTTCCGGCCAGATCAACCTCGAAATAGGCGTCTTCTATGCTTTCCAGTATAGTCCTGTATTTCTCTTCACTTTCCCTTAGCGCCTCCTGTGTCCTCTTAATTTCGGTTATGTCCATAAGAATGCCCCGGATACCTGTTGGGACACCGTCACTGGTTATGGGACTGGAATGGTTAACCACAGGAAAAATGGTCCCGTCTTTTTTAAGGGCCATATACTCCTGGTTACCCACTATCTCCCCATTGGCAACCCGTTTTATGTTTTCAGTCACCAGCTCCCTGTCCTGGGGAGCCACCATGTCAACAGCCCTAAGACCATTCTCAAAATCCTCCAACTCATAGCCAAACATGGAAAAGCTCATCTTATTGGCCAGGGTAAAAAGCCCTTCCAGGGTTGTTTCATATATGCACACCGGAAGTGAGTCCACCAGCTCCTTGTACCGGGCCCTGGTTTTCTCCAGATCTTCGGCGGCTTTTTTCTTCCAGGTTATGTCCAGTATGAAGCCGTCAATCTTTTGCAGTGTTCCGGTTTCATCAAAGGTGCCGGTGATATTTGTCATCAGGTCGGCCCTTTGACCGTTAGCCCGGACTATAACAAGCTCGAAAAGCTCAAGCTTTTTATTTTTCCTCAGCAGGCCCAGTATGTGCTCACTTTCCCCGGGCTCGCTGCATAAGGAAAAGGCATTTGCCCTTTTAGCTTCTTCTGCCGACTGAAAGCCCATTATTCTGGCAAAGGAGCTGTTGCAGCCCAATATCTCCCCCTCATGGTCGGAGGTGAAGATGCCCACCATATTTTCTTCAAATACCCTACGGTAGTTCTCCTCACTTTTCTTCAAATCACTTCTGGAATGTTCCAGCGCCTCCAGCATGCTGTTGATGGTGAGGGCCAGCCCGGACAGCTCATCATTCCCCTCAACCGGGACCCTGGCTGAAAAATCTCCTTTTTCGCCAATTATGCCGACATCCCCACTGAGAGTGGCCAGCCTGGAGAGTATAAGCCTTTCCAAAAGGTAAAACATCATTATACCAAAAACCAGCCCTGCAGCCAGAATAAAAGCGACATTGTAGATAAAGCCCACCCACCACTGGTTGAATACATCTCTAGGCATCACAACTTTAATTATAAGGCCGGGCCTCCCAAAAATATCCTTGAGCAGGGTGTACCCGGCAACAGCTTCCCTATCCAGGGGACGGACCGTTATAGGATTTCCGGCTTCAATTCGGGAAAGGGCCAGGCTCACGTCCTGAGGCATGTGCCGGTCATCAGAAAGGTACACGGCTATAGCCAGCTGTGTCATATTAGAAAGCCGTTCTATTACACCGGTATTAAGATAGCGGCCCATTATAAGGGTGCCTCGGATAGGACCCCGTAAATCGCTGGTTATAATTGGTCTGGAGGCAATTAGCATCGGTCCCTCGGGCAGGAGGACTATGCCTGTCACCGAGCTGTTTACCCCCTTATGCCCCAGCAGTGGGCTGCCTGCTTTAAGATAATCCTTAAAAAGGCTTTCCGGAACCGGTAGTTCCTTTTTGTCTGACAAATGGTAGCCTTTTCCATACACAATCCGCCCCGAGGCATCGATATATAGAATAAGATTCAAACTGTTCACTAAAAAAGATGAATCACTAGTCAGGTTGGCCTTTATATAGGCGGTGTTGTGATCCTCAATAAACCTGTATGTATCATCCCACCCGGCCCAATCACCGACCGTGGCGTTAAGGGTTTGTATATCATTGTCCAGTGCGCTTACCGCCCGCTCAACATTTTCCCGGGCTATGCTTTCCTCAAGTGAGGAAAAGCTGGTCTTCATAGAATATTGAGTGACAAAATATACTGCAGCCATTAAAAAAGCAAGAGTCCCAATTACAATAAGCAAAGTTTTTTTGCGCAACGTCATGAGACTCTCACTCCCTGTATTTTTGGGTTAATTGTTACATTACATTTTACGACAAATATCCCTTAATTCCTTTCCCTCTCCTTCGGATATCTCCAATATTCAGCCTGAAAACAATTTTTTTATAAAAAAGCAAATGCTTTATATTTTTGAAAAATATATTGATTTTACGTGTCTATAATTATATATTTAAAGTTGATTGGTGGAGATTGCAAAATTTTAACTTTTTCATTCTCTTGCCGAATAATTATGTCATAATGGGAGGGATTCTATAGAAATAATTGCTTCTGGCGCCATAGTACCAGTATATAAACAGGCGGCAGTTTATCTGGTACAAGTTCATCAGTTATGAGGTATACAACAGGTAATCAAAGTTATTTGTTAGGATCGCTGACGCTTGCTTATACATGCAACCATCAGTAGCAGTATGACAAGCCTTCAGGCGATTAAAAAGTCGGTGTCTCAAACGGAAACCTACCGAAGACCCAAGTTCCAAAAATGTGGCCTCCTTAAAAGGTGGCCCGGGGAAATCCTTTAGAAACAAACCTCGATACCCTCCGGGAAAGTTCATTTTATCACCGGAATATCCTGGAAAGTACTGGGAAAAGATATATATTGCAAAAAATTTTTTTAATCATACTGGATATCCAATTCTAGACTGCGGGAGAACTGCCGTACAATTGAAGCCGCCAATAAATCAAGGTTATCGCAAATAGGCCCAGAGTTCCAACAAGAAGATATCTCTCCTGTATCATCCAGCTTAAAAATTGTATATTAAAGTATATAAAAATGGAGGAATTGTCTTGAATAAAAAATTTCTGTTTGTACTGGTCGCATCACTGATGGTTCTGGCCTTTGCCATTCCGGCCCAGGCCGGCGTCCCCACAATATCTCTGGATAACACAGTAATGACCTTTGAGGCCGATGATGTGGCTCCGTTCATGGAAAACAACCGGGTCCTTGTGCCTATGAGAAAAATATTTGAAGCCCAGGGCGCCACAGTGACCTGGGAGGAAGCCACTCAGACCGTTACCGGTATAAAGGGTGACGTTACCCTTAAGCTAACGGTTGGAGGAGCAGTCTATAAAAACGATGTTGAATTAGATATTGACGTCCCTGCCCAGCTTGTAAACGGACGGACAATGGTTCCGGTACGTGTTGTTAGTGAAGGTCTTGGCGCAACTGTAACATGGGATGAGGCTACCGAAACTGTAAGCATTACTTCAGCTGTTGTTACCCAGGAGCCTGCTGCTGAGGTTCCCGCAACCGAGGAGCCTGTTACAGAACAACCCACAACTGAAGTGCCCGCAACTGAGGAGCCTGCTGCAGAACAGCCTACAACTGAGGTTCCCGCAACTGAGGAGCCTGCTGCAGAACAGCCCGCAACTGAAGAGCCTGCTGCTGAATAGTCGGCAGTCCAATAGCTTGCCGAACGACTGTGAAAGAATTTGCAGCCATCCAGGCTTTTGGTATTAGGCAAATATTAGATTGATATAGAGGCTGCCGGCACAATGTGTCAGCAGCCTTTTATTTTGGGGCTAAAGGGGAATAAAGTTTGCAGTAGAATTTAAAACAACAGCTTAAAAAAAGTGAAAGGAACGAAGTAATGAAGCTTAAAGAATTTGAGCTGGAAAGATATTTTGCCCAGCACGAGTTTAAGGCCCCCTATCTGCTGTGCTGCTCGGACTGCGAGTCCTTCACCGCCGGAGAAATATTGGAGACCGCCGGGGATAACGCTCTGGAGTCTTTTCTGGGCCTGCGTCTGGGATATACCGAGTCCAGGGGGAACCCTTTTTTGAGAAAGCAGGTAGCTGATCTGTATACCGGTATTTCCCCGGAGGATGTTCTGGTCACGGCGGGGGCCGAAGAAGCTATCTTTATATTTATGAATGCCGCCTTAAAACCCGGCGACCATATTATTGTTCAGTATCCCTGCTACCAGTCTCTCTCTGAGATTGCACGGTCCATAGGGTGCGCCGTAACCAGGTGGGAATGCCATGAAGAGAATGGCTGGGAGCCGGATCTCAACTTTCTGGAGGAAAGCATCAAAGAAAACACCCGGGCCATAATTATTAATTCACCCCATAACCCTACCGGCTATCTTATGCCTGCCGGAATGTTTATATCGATAACCGAAATTGCCCGGCAAAGGGGTATTATTGTCTTTTCAGATGAGGTTTACCGCTTTCTTGAATATGAATGGCAGGACCGCCACCCGTCCGCCTGCGAAATATATGAAAATGCTGTGTCTTTGGGGGTAATGTCAAAGAGCTACGGCCTCCCCGGCCTGCGCATAGGGTGGGTGTCCACACAAAACAGCCAGCTATACAGGCAAATGGCTTCATTTAAAGATTATACCTCCATCTGCAGCAGCGCCCCCGGCGAATTTCTGGCCAGTAGCGCTCTCAGCCAGGGCCCCGGGCTGATCAGCAGAAACCTTGACATTATAAAAGAAAACCTTACTGTGCTTGACCCTTTCTTCAGCAGATATGAAAGCCTTTTTTCCTGGCGCCGTCCAAAGGCCGGTCCTATTGCCTTCCCAATGATAAAAGGGGAGCCGGCCGGCCAATTCTGCCTTGAACTGCTAAACTCCACAGGAGTGCTGCTTCTGCCGGGCAGCTGCTATAGTTTTGGAGACCGTCATTTCAGAATAGGTTTTGGGAGAAAAAACATGCCTGAATGTATTTCCAGGCTAGAGGAATTCATCCTTTCAAGATAAGTAGCGGCAAAAATAATTCCCTCTGCACAGGGCTGTCTTAGGGAATAAAGTTGACTGGTATTATCCAGCTCCCCGGGGGCAATGCTAATCTTTAAAGTTCAATGAATAAAGAGGTGCGGCAGATGCAATTGTCACCGGGAGAAAGATCAATACTTGCCTACTTTCCTTCCAGCGAAGCAGCCCAAAGGGCGGCAAAAGCCCTGTCGGATGCCGGATTCAGCCAAGCCGGGGTGGACCGGGTATCCCGCTATGGCGTAAGCACAGACCCTCAAATGAATAACCCGGTCAACAACGCTGTCACCCAAACCGGACCAACCCTCTATTCAGACAGCACCGCAGAAGAGCTTACCGACAGCGGGCGCATATTGCTCACTGCAGATCCCTCTGTCAGCGGCTACGGGAACACCGACTACGGGGTTGCCGGAGGAAAAGCGTTTCTGCTCACCCTGGTTACAACAGAAAAGAGAATAGAAGAGGCTGAGAAAATAGTCAGCAGACTCGGTGGCAGTATTTAGCAGGTGATACTACACGGCGAGGTCAAGAGGACAGCATGGAAGCTGTCCTCTTTTAATGTCCGGAACCCTTGAATTTTGGGGAATCCGAAAAAATTCAGCAATACTTTGTAATAATAAAAATATATTCAGGCACATCAATCTCCATATTTTTCCTGTCACCTCTGAGATAATAATTAAAGCAATTCGGGGAGAGGTGCTGCCTTGACTACCAGAGCTGATTATTTATTCTTAAGCCACTTTCAGGAAAAATTTATATTCAGCAAACTTACCAGGGCCTTTTATAATGAAATTCCCGGCAGCAGGGAGCCAATTTTTTTGTGTATCGGGGTTGACCGCTCTGCAGGTGACTGTTTCGGACCTCTTACCGGAACCCTTTTAAGGCAGATGAGGGTGCCCAATGTTATAGGCACCCTTGACAGTCCTGTTCATGCAAAGAATATTGAAGAGGCCTGCTCTTCCCTGGTACAGGGATCTTATGTCGTAGCCATAGATGCTTCTCTGGGAAACGCCAGGGATATAGGCTTTTTGGCAGTTAAAAGAACCCCCCTTTACCCGGGAAAGGCAATGGGTAAGAACTTGCCGCCAGTTGGTGACATATCGGTTATTCTGAATGTAAACGTGGGTGGAATAGCCAACTACCTTTTTCTGCAAAACGCCAGCCTGCACACAGTATGGAGCGGAGCTGATCTGGTGGCCAGGTCAATAGCCACTGCACTGTATATGAAAAAGAAAAAGGCCTCCGGGATGCTTGATGTTCTGTAGTTCAGTCTTCCTCCCCCAACAGTTCCCCGGCGTTTATTTCTCCTACCTTTCCATTCAGGTATTCAATGCCCGGACCGGGGTGGGTATCGCTTTTGGGCACCGCCCTTTCATCCTTCCTTTTCATATCTTCACCTCAGTAATATTCTCGCCCCCCTATAAGATCTATATGCATCTTCTTTCCCTATGCCGTTAGCAGGGCAAAGAGAACCGCCTCCCGTCTCCCGGTCTGAGAGGAATACTCTTGAGCAATCTCCTGTCTCCTGACCGGGGATATTACCCTCAAGCATTTTCAGTCCAGTATGTCCAGCTCAAAGTGAAAGTGGAGCAGTAAAAGTGCGATCAGCAGTTTTACCGCCACTTTTACAAATCCACGCCGGTTTCCCCCGTTAGCTGACAGAGATGCAAAATCCCACAAAAACATTAGACCGCAAAGCAGTCCGGCCAAAGCGCATAAAATTGAAATAACAACTTCCATAACAACACCCCCTGGGAATATATATGGGGTGTGCTCTGGTATCTATTACAAATTTCTCTGCAAAAATGGATAGAGATGTCTGGGTTTCTTATGCCCAGGGCTTCCAGTCAGATCTGAGCCTAAGTCAGGCCAAGGTTCTCAACAAAGAATCCGGCCACCCTGCCCCCCACCATTTCCGACTGACCCCGCCAGAAGTGGTCAGCCCCTTCAATTAGCTCGATTTTCTTGGGACCGGGCATAGTTTCAGCCCCATCGTGAATCAATTGGGCTGAAATCAAACTGTCCTCAGATCCGGAGATTATGTATTTGGGCTTCAGGCAGCCCCCTAACGCCCCGTCAGTCATTACCGGGGAAACCGCCGCAATGGCTTTTACCAGGCTGCTGCGGTCACCTGCCGCCATGGCCACCATACCCCCAAAAGAATAGCCCGCCATACCAATGCGGCCGGGGTCCACCTCCCTTAGGACGGAGAGGAATTTCACCGCCGCAAGAGCATCTTCAACCTCTCCCACCCCCTCAGCAAAGGTCCCCATGCTTTGGCCCACTCCCCGGAAATTGAAGCGCAGCGCAGCCATGCCTCTGGCAGTGAGAGCCCTGCTAAGCGCCACCACCACACTATTCGCCATATCTCCCCCGTAAAGAGGATGCGGGTGACAGATCACCACCCCCGGACAGGCGCCTGTGAATGCGGGCAAATCCAAGCAGGCCTCAAGGGATACCTTATTATTTATTATAGTCACTTTTCGTACAGGCATTTTACCACCTCCCTCCAAGGATATTATAATGCCGCCGGCGGTCAGACAAAAAGCTTTTCCTGACTGGCAAACCGACTGGTGAAGGTAAGTCGCCGGGAAAAATATCTCCCGGCGCTGTCAGGGAGACATAACCACCTTTATGCAGTTATCCTGCTTCTGATCAAAAATCTCATAACCTTTTTCACCCTCGTCCAGCTTTATCCGGTGAGTAATGATATCGGTGGGGTCTATTTTGCCCTCTTTAACCCACTCAAGAAGTTCACCTGCATAGGCCGTGGCAGGACATTGTCCCATTTTCAGGGTAATGTTGCGGCTAAAAAAATCCCCCAGTGGAAACTGGTTGTACCTCAGCCCGTAGACACCCACCAGAGCCACCGTACCGCACTTCCTGACAGCCTGGGAGGCCATAATAATGGCTGACATGGCTCCTCCCTGCAAAAAGAGAGCTGTTTCCAGAAGTTCAAAAACATTCATCTTACCGTCCATGCCCACGCAGTCTATGACCACATCGGTGCCGCCACCGGTTATTTCCTTTATGTATCCTCCGGTGCTCTCGTGATCTTCAAAATTTATAACCTCTACCTTATTGTGCTTTTTGGCATGGTCCAGTCTGTAGCCAATATAATCCACGGCAATAACCCTCTCGGCCCCCAAAATCCATGCAAATTTCTGAGCTAAGAGGCCCACCGGCCCGCACCCCAGCACCGTCACAGTGGAGCCTTCTTTTACCCCCCCGATAAGATTGCCCCAGTATGCGGTGGGAAGAATGTCAGTGAGAAACAATACCTGTTCGTCGCTCAGATCTTCCGGCACCTTCAGAGGTCCCACATTGGCATAGGGAACCCTTAGATATTCTGCCTGCCCTCCGGCATAACCGCCGTAGGTCTCGCTATAGCCGAAAATCCCCCCGGCCTCTCCATGGGGATTGGAATTATTGCACTGGCTATAAAAATGGTGCTCACAGTACCAGCAGCGACCGCAGGCCACCGGAAAGGGGATGATCACCCGGTCCCCCTTTTTTATTTCGTGAACCTCCGGACCTACCTCCTCGACCAGCCCCATGGCCTCGTGGCCCAGTATGAAATTGGTGGGCATATTAGCCACCAGCCCGTGAATAAGGTGCAGATCCGATCCACAGATGGCTGTAGAGGTTACTTTTATAATGGCATCGTCAGGCTTCTCAATTTTGGGGTCGTGGACTTCATTTACCTTGACGTCTTTTACCCCCTGATAGGTAATAGCCCTCATGGCCAAGCCTCCTTTAGTCCCTGTCCCCTATGCCGGGGCCCATAGAATCGGCAGATACCAACCTTTTAAGATAGGGGTGATAAACCATCCCCTCAACTATAACTACCGCCACAGCAACATAAATAATTGTTCTGAACTCTATAAATATACCTACAGACCTTACGGCCCACAGCAGCACCTCGGCAATAACCCCGTCGGCGGCGGCGGCCAATGCATTACCCGTCCGGGGCAGAATGTAAACATCTCCGGCATAGGACACAGCGGCCAGTAAAACTGCTATAGTCAGCGCCGTACCCCAGCCAAGCCTTCCGGACAGCAGGAGAATTATAAAAACCAGGGGAACGTTCAAAAGTGCCTTAAAAGAAAATGTTTTCAGATGCCCCAATATGATCAACCTCCTTACCGTATTATTCTTTCTCATTACAGGATTATAATGCAGCAGTTCGAGAGCAAAGAAGAAAATTGGGGCGTTTGCCGTTCAACACAGTTGCATAAAACAACTAAACCCGGGGACAATATATTCGGAAATTTATCAAAAGGAGATGAAAATATGAACCAGCATATTCACTGCATTGTTAACGACTGCCATTACTGGAACCAGGGAAACAAGTGTGTTGCCAATGAAATACTGGTGTCCACCGATGAGTTTGGAGCCAGCAAGCCAGACCGGGTTGACGCCGCCATGGCCAAGCAGCTTACTCCCATGACAGCCGGGAACTGCATGGCCACCTGCTGCAAGACTTATATTACCAAGGGTTCCGATAAGATTAACGCTGACAATGTGACCAGAATGTCCTAGTCGAAAAACTATTGTGTGTTTATTCAAATGCCCTGGGCCGGATCAATATCCGGCCCTTTTCTTATACCCTTTTCGGGCGCTAAAAATAAAATAAGGCATATCTGTTAGTATAAGGGAGGTAAACCGGAAAAAACATTGAAATAATAATTAGTCGATTTTTGTCCATTACAGTAAATATATACCTAATATTTTTGAATAATTGGAATAAAGAGGGCGATATCATATGGAAAAACAGAATAAAACTGCCAAATCAGTAACACTGGTGGGATACCTGAGCAAAACACTGTCCATCGTACTTCCCTTTGCCCTGCTGATATCCTGGATGACCGGGGCACTGATAGGCATTGAGAAGGCAAAACTGATGCCCTACCTGATCACAAACACCACTATCGCATTTCTACTGGTACTTATGGCCAGCACCAGGAATTATTTAAGATACGTGAAGCCATCAATACACATAATAGAGGTACTACAGGGTATCGTCAGTGAATGCGATCTTACCCGCAGAATGTCCATCAATGCCCGGGGTGAGCTGGGGGCCCTGGGAAAACACCTGAACAGGTTTGTGGAAAAGATGCAGGTAATCATTAAAAACATTTCCGATACCACAGTTTCACTAAACAGAGCTTCAGCAGAACTGCAGGATGTTGCTAACGCCATGGCCGCCACAAGCCAGGAAACAAGCTCCCAGACCAGCCTGGTAAGGGAAACAGTGCAAAGAATAACTTCCATACTGTCCGAAAATGCGGGGGCACTGTCCGGCTCCAGTAAAGACCTGAGCGCTGTTTCATCTTCGGTAAAGGAGATGTCAGGAACTATCAGAAACCTGGCCTCAGCCACCGGGCAAACCTCAGCGATGGTGGCGCAGGTGACCGATATGGTGGCTCAGATTTCAGTCAGCATAAACAGTGTGTCAGACTCGGCCATGGACGTTTCCGGTTCCGTAAGCAGCGTTGCCGGATCGGTAAGAGAAATAGACAGCTCATTAAATGAAATAGCCAGAAACTGCGGGCGGTCCATTCAAATAACCGCCGGGGCTGAGGAGAGCACCAGAAGCGCAAACACAATCATTGGTGTCTTAAGCGAATCCTCCAGGGAGATAGGCAAGATTGTAAATGTGATTAATGATATAGCTGAGCAGACCAACATGCTGGCTCTAAACGCCGCCATTGAGGCCGCAGGGGCTGGCGAGGCCGGCAAAGGATTTACTGTAGTGGCCCATGAGGTAAAGGATCTGTCCAGGCAGACCTCGGAGGCCACCCATGAAATAAGCAGACGTATCGAGGCAATACAGCTTAACGTGTCAGGGGCTGTGAAGGCTGTGGAAACCATTTCAGGTGTAATTGAAGAGGTTACCGGTATTACCAATACCATAGCTTCAGCCGTAACCGAGCAGTCAGCTACAACTGGTGAAATATCGAAAGCGGTGGCCAAGGTGGCTGAAAATGCCAGCCATATAACCATGGAAATAGGGGATATCGCCTCCAAGACACAGAAAGCCACCGAAAGCATTGCCGAGGCCTCAAGGGGTGTACGGGAAATTGCCTCTTCGGCGGTAGCAATATCAACCACTTTCGATTATGTTTCAGAGAATACCGCCAGGGCAACCTCAAGAATTAAGGAAGTTTCAGATACATTAATTGATATATCGCTAAAAGCAAAGGATATTTCACTAAACATACAGGAAATTAATACAGCATCTTCGGAAAACGCCTCTTCTGCTAACAATACCAGTTCCTCAGCCAGTGTACTTACAGGGATTGCCCAGCAGCTGGGCATTCTGGTAAAACAGTTTAACATATGACATAATCCTTTATGCATAAAAAGCCCCGGTGCTTTCACCGGGGCTCTGGCAAACCCGCCGCCCCATAATCATCCCGGTAACCGCTCCTGCCCAATAGCTCGGACACAGTTAAAAAAGTATAGCCCTGAGACTTAAGTGTGTATATAATTTCAGGAAGGGCTTTTAGGGTGGCATCCAGGTTGACCCCTGCGGAGTGCATAAGTATTATGGAACCCCGTTTTGTATCAGCCAGTGTGCTGGCCAGTATGCTGTCTGCGGACCTGGAATACCAGTCCAGGGAGTCGGAGTTCCACATAATGGATGTGTACCCCAGTGCCGCTATCTCCTTCATTACGACAGGAGAAAGCCCCCCGTAGGGTGGGCGAAACATAAGGGGCTCCATTGCCAGCACATTCCGGAAGGATGAAGCGGTCTGATCCAGCTCGCTCAATATCTGGTCCCGGTTAAGATTTTTTAAATTGCTGTGGGACCAGCCGTGCCCGGCAACCTGGTGGCCGCCGGCAACCAGGTTTTCAACCACCCCGGGATGCTTTTCAATAAGTGAACCAACCAGAAAGAATGTGCCCTTTATATGTTGACTGTCAAGTATGTTCATTATCTGTGGTGTGTATTTGTCATCGGGGCCATCGTCAAAGGTAAGCGCTACCGCCTTTTTATCCCCGGGCCCTCTTACCGCAATTATCCCGGGATACTCCGCCGCCAGTCCGGACAGGGTGTATCCTGGATCTACCTTGACAGTTTTCTTGGCTGCTGGAGAAGACTTTAGTACAGGACTCTCCACCTCTTTTGAGGGTGGGATGATCAAAATCTGCCCGGGGAATAACTTTTCTCTCTCCAAATCGTTGTAGGAGGCCAGTGTACCGGGACTTATTCCGAAGAGGACTGCTATTGACTCCAGGCTCTCCCCGGGGCTTACCAAATGCTTTTCTCCCAATCTCGCTTCGGGAACTACCAGCACTTGTCCGGGAAATAGAGTATAGGGCTTTTCCATAAAGGGGTTGACGGCTAAAAGTCTGTCCAGGCTCAGGCTATATTCCAGAGCAATGGCGTCGAGGGTCTGACCCTGTTGAACCAGGTGCACCCTGCCGGCCAATGCCGGTGTTGCAGCCATGATCAAGAATAACAAAAGAGCAGCTGAAGTGATCATTCTGCATATATTATTCCTTATAATCATTTCTTCCTCCAACATGTTTTTATCCGGATTCAGCGCCTATATCTATTCACCGGCAACATAGCTAATCCTTCTGGGAAAAAGTGGCATCCCCACAAGTCCGGAAATACGCCGGGGTGATGATTTATTACCTTTAGATTGACAAAAGCCTATTCCTGTTTTGAAAGAATCAATCTAAGGGAAGAGAATTATATATTTGGGATGTGGTGCTATGAAGGACGCTCATAACCCCTGCCTGACAAGGCATAAAGAGATGGCCGAAGAGAGTGTTGGCAGGTTAGAGGAGACCAGCAGCCGGCCCGGCACAGAAAAATCAGTGCCCGGGCAGACCGGGGAAAGACTTCGCAGAAGAAACAGAATGCTGGGGGTGCTTTCCGGGTCGGTGGCCCGGTATGTAAATTTTCCTTTTGCAAACATTGATTACCAGATGATCGCCGATCATCTGCGGGAAATAACTGAAGCCTCGGTTGTACTGGTGCACTCCTATGACGACACCGGCATCTATAACACTACCGAAGCTGTTGCCGCACCCCGGGACTTAGTGATCAAAGGTATAAAATGCCTGGGCTATAACCCTGTGGGGAGAAAGTGGATTGCCTACAGGCTGATCAATAAGCAGGACAATTACGAAAGGCTGATCAGGGTAAAGAATCTGGAGGAGCTGGTTAAGGAGCAGATTCCTGCCGAAATCTGCAGGCAGCTGGTATCTTCTTTAAACTGCGGTGATATATATACCGTGAAGCTGGTCCACCAGGGCAGAGTTTTTGGTGATACTGTTATAGTCATGCCGGCAGGCAAGAGCCTGCTGGAAAAGGACATAGTGGAGCTGTTCACCGGCATAGTTGCCACCACCATATTAAGAAAAAACACCGAAAAAGAATTACTGGAAAGCCGGCAGCGCTACCATCATCTTATAGAACACTCACGGGATGCTATTTTTTTGGCCAGTCCCCAGGGTGATCACCTAGATGTTAACCCGGCTGCCTGCCTTATGCTGGGCTATAAAAAAGATGATCTACTTAAGATGAGAGTTAAGGATATTATATTTCCAGTAGAGTCAGAATTGCGATTATTTGAAAAAATGATCGATCAGGGCTTTTTTTTCGGTGAGATTAAACTGAAATCCATTGATGGGAGAATAATCCCGGCGGAAATAAACGCCACCCTCCTTCCGGACGGCAATTACCTCGGAGCTGTGCGGGATATTACAGAGCGCAAACAGGTTGAGGGCTCACTTAGGAGCAGTGAGTCCTTCCTTAAGGATATTTTCGAGAGCATACAGGACAGCCTTTTTGTTATTGATATAGAATATAACCTTATACGCACCAACAAAAAGGTCGATCATAAGTATAAACATGAAGCACCCCTGATTGGGAAAAAGTGCTACCGGGTATTTCATGGGTCAGACGTTGTCTGTAGCGACTGCCCTGCCCTGCAGGTCTATGAAACAGGAGAGTCCGCCCAGGCTGTAAAGTCACGGAAAAATTCCGGGGGACAGGTTACAGCCTGGATAGACCTATACTACCACCCATTTGTTGATGCCTCTTCCGGAATGGCCAGAGGAGTAATAATTTACGCCCGTAATGTGACCGAAAAACTAAGAATGGAACATGAAATGGCCCGTTTGGACAGGCTTAATCTTATAGGTGAAATGGCCGCCAGCCTGGGTCATGAAATAAGAAACCCCCTGACCACTGTCCGGGGATTTCTTCAGATGCTCAGCTCCAAAGAAAATTGTTTAGGCTACAATACCTATTTTAGATTAATGATTGAAGAGCTTGACCGGGCAAATTCCATCATAACTGATTTTCTTTCCCTGGGCGGGGTTACCCCACTGGAATTAAAGCAGCAGAATCTTGTCTCAATAATAAAAACACTGCTGCCTCTAATCAGGGCCGATGCCATAAATTCCGGCAAGCAGGTGAAAGCCCTGTACGGGGATACACCAGATATTCCCTTAAACGAAAAAGAAATACGGCAGCTGGTGCTCAATCTGGTCAGAAACGGTCTGGAGGCCATGAGCCCCGGCGGAGTTTTGACCATCAGCATATATGAAGAAGAGAGTCAGATAATTCTGTCGGTGCAAGACCAGGGCCCGGGAATAGCCCCCGAACTGCTGGAAAAAATATGGTCTCCCTTTTTCACCACCAAGGACAACGGCACCGGGCTGGGGCTTGCCGTCTGCTACAGTATAATTAACAGGCACAAGGCCTCCATAAGCGTAGAAACCGGGCCCGGCGGATCGACTTTTATAGCAAGGTTTAATGTATTCCCCCCGGTTAATGAAAGCCTATTGGATAGTATTGATTAGAAATTTCCTGACATATCCCCTTAGCGCCGTAAGAGTATGTCGGCCCCTAGTCAAAAAGGCCGGCATACTCTGTATAGCCTTCCCTCTCCAGGTCCTCCTTCGGTATAAAGCGAAGGGAGGCCGAGTTTATGCAGTAGCGCAGGCCCCCTGGGGCCGGGCCGTCGCTGAACACATGGCCCAGGTGCGAGTCTGCCCCCCTGCTCCTCACCTCAGTGCGAACCATGTTGTGGCTTTGGTCTTTCTTTTCCATCACGTTTTCAGCCCGTAGCGGCCTGTTGAAGCTTGGCCAGCCGCAGCCGGAATCAAATTTGTCCTTTGAGCTGAAAAGGGGTTCACCTGACACTATATCCACATAAATTCCCTCCCGGCTATTATCCCAGTACAGGTTGCGGAAAGGGGGCTCGGTGCCGTTTTTTTGGGTAACCTCGTACTGATCGGCAGTAAGCCTCTTTTTCAATGCTTCTCTGTCCATTTTTCCCTCCCCCACTGTTCTTTGATGAAGCCATCTCTCCCTGACCCGCTCCTGTAAAGGCTGTAATGTATGGGGTTCTTCTGGTGGTAGTCCTGGTGATATTCCTCCGCCGGGTAAAAAGCTGCGGCCGGTAATATGTCGGTGGCCACCGGCATCCTGAAGCGTCCGCTTTCATCCAGGGCTTTTTTTGATTCTACCGCCATTTTTCTCTGCCCGTCATTGTGATAAAATATAGCCGTTTTATAAGGGGCCCCCCTATCGTGGAACTGTCCTCCCTGGTCGGTGGGGTCTATCTGACGCCAAAAAATATCCAAAAGCATCTCATATCCCAGCCCCGCCGGGTCGAAAGTAACCTGAACAGCCTCATAGTGCCCGGTACTGCCCGAGCAGACCTCCTGGTAGGTGGGATTTTCACTGTGCCCCCCGGTATAGCCTGATACCACCTTCACTACACCCTCTGTCTCTGAAAAGGGCTTTACCATGCACCAGAAACATCCGCCTGCAAAGGTGGCCAGCTCATATCGGCCCCCACCTTCAGTCACCCCCATAAAACCACCCCCTAAAAAAGCTAATTATAAAGGGAAATTACCCGGATCTTTAGTGGCCACAGAGGCCACAAGATCACAGATGAATTTACTCAGGTATTCATATTAGTTCCCCCGGCCAAAAGAATTATTAACCTCAAATTTGGCTCAGCATCTGTTTCGCTCCTGACTGCGTATAATTAGCCTTCACAAAGAAAAAATACTTATAGAATAAAGGAGGCAGGTATGGAAAATCTTGTCTGGGCGATAATCCTCTGGGGGGCAGTATTCATACTGATCCCGGTGAAAAGGATAAAGCAGCTTCTCCCGGCGGCAGCCGTAACCTTCGTATGGTTTTTTACCGTAAACTATCTATTTATAGGCCTTGGATATTACCGCTTTACCCACATACTCATTTCCTTCCTGGACGTTCCCCTGATCCAGGCGGTGGGAGGGGCCGGCGGAGGGATACTGCTGGTGAACTGGCTCACACCCAGCCCCCTTTCCAAGCTTGGGATGCTGCTGGCCGCCAGCAGCTTCTTTTCCCTATCGGAGTACGTTTTCAGGCTGTTTGGGGCCTTTTTATACGGACATGGCTTTAGCCCCCTGATAAGCTTTATTCACAACCTGGCCATGATCTCAATCCTTATCTGGCTGTGTCTGGAGGCGGTTGGCAAGGAGAATATTTACAACGGCCCTAAAACCAGATTCTTCAGCAGTATATACCTGAACAAATGAATTATTCTCATATTATTGCCAAACTGAACATGTCGATAAACAGCTGACTACCACTGACCGCCTGGACGCATTATAGCAAAACCCGGAAAGCTTGTCGCTATCCGGGTCTATTTTATACTATACATATCTATCTATATTGTTCCCAAGGTTAGGGTCATAGGACTCCACAGCCGACTGGTCAATCATCCTTACTAGGCTGTCCCCATCCTGCCTGGCTGAGCTCATGGCCTTTTTCATTATCATTATGCTTGCGATTTCCTGGAGTTTGTATTGTGAGGCCGCTATCGACATAGCCGCAATGTCCATTTCACCACCCCCATTTATAGAATATTATACCACATAGGGTCGTTTTTTGCCATATATTGTTCAACACAAGCCGCCCGGAAGATGTAATTCTACCACTCCAGACCTGGATCTTCGGACATGCTGTTTACAGTGCCACGGGGATAGAATACCGATACATGATCCAGGGCGGGGTCGGTAGTATCCGTGGTGGACCGGGGAAAAACAAACCTTATTTTAAATTTATCTCCCGCCGTATAGCCCAATATATCCTGGTTATTGTAACTACTGGTATGGGCCGGGGACCCCAGTACCCCCCTGACCCCTGAGAGAGTTATTTTTTTTAGCTCACTGTCATAAGACCTGATATCAAATACCTGGGAGCCCTTGTTATAGCCGATCACCACGCCCCGGCCCGTATAGCTGGCGAAGTTTCCCTTGGCCTCGGGCACATAGTCTGTTTTTTCAGGCCTGCCCCACTCCTTCTCCACATCGTCTATAACTGTTTCTTCTGCAGCAAACTGGCTGTTTACCACTTTTCCCTGCCGGGCCAGTTCCATTACCCTGCTGATCAGCGCCTTTTGCTGATCAATTACCTGGACAGCGGAGTCTCCCTGCCTGGAGCCGTTGTCTGATTCTGCTGACGGAGGAGCCTTTGCGCCGTCCTGATTCGGAGAGATTTTTCCATTATCTGCGTCACTGCAGCCTGACACCAGAAGTACAAAGGCCAGGGCTGGGATAAGTATGCATCTTTTCAAGGCAAATATTTTAACCACCTGCTTTTGTTATTTAATACAATAAAAATTATCTTACACCTCACTATTTCCAGACTGAATGCCCCGTTCAATTGTTCCCCGGTTTTTATTACCAGGGGAGGTACGGGGTCAGAATGGTAAACAAATAATTAGCGGCTGCAGCTTATATAGTGCTAAAATAGAGTCAGGCAATCCACAGGAAATTACCAGGTACACCTTTTTAATAATATATATCCCACAGGAAAGTTAAACACGGAAGGAGATCACCATGATTTTAGATTTGGTCTGTAAAAACAGGAGCTACCGGAGATTTCACCAGGACCGCCCCATCAATGAAACAAGTTTAAAAGATCTTGTCAACCTGGCCAGGCTGTCAGCCTCGGCCGCCAATATGCAGCCCCTTAAGTATTATATTTCCTGCAGTCCGGAATCAAATTCTCATATCTTCAGCACCTTAAAGTGGGCCGCCTACCTTAAAGACTGGGAAGGACCACAGGAAGGCGAAAGGCCTTCGGCCTATATAATTATTCTCAACGATACCAGTATAAGCACAACCCCCTACATAAAAGTTGACGCCGGTATAGCCTGCCAGAGCATATTGCTGGGAGCGGTGGAAATGGGTCTGGGCGGCTGCATCCTTGCCTCCATCAATAAGGAGGAACTGCGAAAAACCATCAAAATACCTGATCAGTATGAGATTATGCTGGTGATAGCCCTGGGTAAGCCCGTAGAGAGAGTGGTTATTGAAACCGCAGGAGAGGATATAAAATACTGGCGGGATGACAAAGACATCCACCATGTGCCCAAACGCCCCCTGGACCAGATAATTGTGAATTAATGCCTATCTGCAGTTTGAAAAATTTTGTTAAATAATTTTAATTATATTTTAAGGTTAATACTATAATATCTATTCAGCCTAAATGAGAGGAGATTAAACATAAATGAGGAAATTGATAGCATTGGCTTTATTGGTTTCTCTGCTGGCTCTATCATTGTCTGGCTGTGCCAAAAAAGATACCCCGGCAGAAACAGCTCCACCAGCAGCAACTTCAAACAACACTACAGAAAAATCATCGGTAGCATTAAAAGACCTGTCTTTAAAGGAGAAGGAATTCCTGGCTGAACTGGAACCGCTACATACCAAGATTGAAGAAGCCTTTAAATACTTTAACGCTGGTAAGATAGACAGAAGTAAATTAAATAATGAGCTTTCTGCACTAAAAACAGACATTGATGAATTGAATAAAAAATCAAAGGATTACTACAGTAAGCATCAAATATCTGATGAAGATAAAAAGAATCCGGTCTATAGCGATGGACTTAAATATGGATCTAAACTCCGTTCAATAGTCGGTAACACTATTCAAATTACTACTGAAGGGAATAGAGTGGTTAATCTTCAGAAAACAGATGAAAAAGGAAATAATGTTATAGAGACAAAGAACTATGATGATAATGAACTTAAAGAATATTACTCAGATAAAGAAAAGGATTATCAACAATATTTAGGAAAACTAAAAGGGGCATTAGAAAAACAATAAGTTTTCAAGGAAAGTTGTAATTAATAAAATCCCGCCTGCTGTAACTAAGCATGCGGGATTTTTTGTTCTTGACCTTGGCTGAATTATCAAGTTTTATAGAGATTCCTTTAGAGTTCTCTCCTACAGCGAATTCCACCGGAGTATGCGGGTCACCTTTGTTTAAGCTGCCTTCCTTTTATTATTGATCCAGCCTGGTCCCATAACGGCTATTTACATGTCACATGTAGTGCTGCAATCAAATTTTTTTTTGTGACAGGAAAATGTCTGAATGTATCGAAATAAGTGAAATATGTCGAAATTTAAAACAAAGGAGTACGGCCCATAATGAAATTGATTAGCTGGATTATACTCCGTCTCCTGGGCTGGCAAACTATTGGCAGCCTGCCGCCGGAAATAAAAAAATGTGTTATTGTGGCTGCGCCCCACACAAGCAACCATGATTTCTATTTAGCCAGGGCCGCCTGCTATACTATGAATATCCGGGTAAAGTACCTTATAAAAAAAGATTGGATGTTTTTCCCCATGGGGCTATTCTTTGAGGCCACCGGCGGTCTTGCTGTAGATAGAGAAAAATCCAGCAACTTTGTAAACAACATCGTAGAGCTATTCAACCGGTCTACTGAACTAAAGATTCTGGTTTCCCCTGAAGGCACCAGGAAGACAGTTAAGAAGTGGAGGACTGGTTTTTATTATTTCGCTTTGGGGGCTAACGTGCCCATAGTATTGAGCTATCTTGACTATAAAAAGAAAACTGCCTGCATCGGCCCGGTGATTTACCCAACAGGAGATTTTCAAAGGGATATGCAGCCGGTGTTTGAGTTCTATAAAAACATTACCCCAAAAAACCCTCACAATTATCATCTGCAGATAACCTGATGAACTATAGCCATATTACTACTCCCTCCTTAATTTTTATGTCATACTGAACTGTGATCACTTAAAATACTGGGCTACTGCCTCCCGGCAGTAGCCCAGTATTTTATCATTCTTATGTTTAAGCAATTTTTGTAGCTATTGAGTAATGAGATCTTTCGTTTAAAACCAATGTATCCATCTATTGGCAGATTTCTTTGTATAATGCCCCCCGGTGGTGAGTTCGAAAAAAGGGTAGTATTGGAATAGTATAGTGTGGGTTGACATCGGTTTAGAATTTCCATATGCCGGCAACCTCTTTTAGTTCATCTGCATATTTAGACAGTTCCTGAACGATGGCAAAGGTTTCCTCGCTGGTTGCTGCCGCTTCCTGGGCCACTGCATAGATGGACCTGGTGCTGTTGGCCATATCTATGGTAGTGGAAGCTTGTTTGTCTACAGTGGCAGCAATCTTTTCTATCAACTGGGTCATCTCGGTAATTTGTTGAGCTATGCCGTCAAAAGCTTCCTGGACTTCCCCGGTTAACTCCAACCCCTGGCGGACAGCGTCTACACTCTCTCCTGTAGATTTTTGTATATCGGCAACCAGTTGGATAATCTGATGGGTTGTATTAGTAGAGCCATCTGCTAATTTTCTCACCTCTTCGGCCACCACCGCAAAGCCCCGTCCCTGATCCCCCGCCCTGGCAGCTTCAATAGCTGCGTTTAAGGCTAACAGGTTGGTCTGAGAGGCAATGTTTTCAATCAGTTGAACAAACTGTTCTATTTTAGCCGCATTTTGTGCCAGATCAGAGGTTTTTAGGTCAATTCCATGCATGGCACCTATTACCTTTTCCACAGATTCCCGGCCCAGCCTGACTGTGCGCCCTGTTTCTCCGGCATACTCCATGGCCTGTCTGGCTTTGACAGCAGACTGTTCCGAGGTGGAGGCAAGATCTTCAATAACCTGCGAAAGTCTTTGAACCTGCATTGCCTGTTCCTGGCTTCCCGTGCTTACCTGGTCAGCCCCCACGTTAAGCTGCTCATTGGACCTTTCCAGGGCGATAGAATGGTCGTGTACCAGACGGAACCATTTATGAACCCCTTTCAGCACCTTGCGCATATTATTTGCCAATGAGTTTATCTCGCACCAGCCGAATTCTCCTTCCGGTATGTTTTCACGCAAATCAGCCCTGATGGCCTTGCCGGTTCTATCAAGCATAATGAATATTATTTTTTCCAGGGAGCCAAGCATTATAAAGGAAATAATCCCGGCTACAGCGCTTCCGGCAATTACCCCGGCTGCCAGCAGAGCCGTCGATCCATTTCCCAAATGGCCGGCCAGTACGGTAATGGCTGCCGAAACAAGGGCCATGCAGGTCGTCATGGCGGTTAGCTTTACCCTTAAGTTAATCATTATTTAATACTCCCTCCACTACTTTGATTGTGAGTTACTTTTTTTCCAAGCAGGTTGTTTGACATGGCCAGGACAGTACATTCTAGATTCCCTTGGCTGCATCTGCCCCGTAACATCCCATTTTTCCCCGGACGGGGCAGGGATTAGTCCTGATTGTGCAAAATGGTCCCCATCATTATTCAGAATATTGCATTTTTTTAACCCAAAGGATTCCCCCTATACCTTTTAAATGTTTGTTTCTCCTGCAATATTAGAAGATGTCTCCTTATTGTGCAAAAAATGACTTCTACAAGGCGTAAAGATTTTCCTGCCGAATCCAGAGAATTAGGTATGCGGTACCAGGTACTCAAGATATTAAGTTATTACGCTTAAGCAAGTCAAAAACTGCAGCCTCTGAAACATTTATATTGTAATGGTAATAGCCCCCTGTCCGTGGCCTCTCATTTTGTCGTTATAGAGATCCAGAGGGGAACGGCGTAAATTATGGAACACTGCTTATCAGGAAATGGTATTATCAATCATGCTTCCTCCCGTATAAAAAATTTGAGGGGAGGGTGGATCATAGCGTTTTGTATATTGACCTGTTTCTTGAGAATAATATTTTTGCTAGCAATTTTCCTGGAAGGGGTAAAACAGTGGAAATACAAAACCAAACCGAACAGATAGTCGATAGAGGTTTTGAATCGGAAATACAAAATACACTCCAAACAGAGCAAAACATAAGGCTAACTTCTGCGGAGCTTGCAAACCTTTGGGCTGCCTACATGAACTCCAGTTTAAAAAAATCTTTTATGAAATTTTTTCTGGTAAAGGTCGAAGATACAGAAATTCGCTCAGTTATGGAGTATGCCTTACATGTTGCAGAAAAGCACCTTCAAATACTTTCGGAGATTTACAAGCTTGAAAAGCATCCCATCCCAAGGGGTTTTACAGACCAAGATGTAAATTTAGACGCACCAAGCCTTTTCTCTGATACATTTATACTAACTTTCGTGGAGTATATGGCTGAAATAAGACTAAACGGTTATGTTACCGCATTACCAATGGCAGCAAGGACAGATATCCGTGAATATTTTACTGAAAGCCTTGCGTCAGCCGCAGAGCTATACAACAGGGTATCCAGCGTTTTACTCTCAAAAGGAGTGTATATTAGGGCGCCATATATCCCAGTACCTGATCATGTAGATTTTGTAAAAAAACAGAATTTCATGACCGGCTTTTTGGGGAAACGCAGACCTATAAGTTCTATTGAAATTTCTCACATTTTCTCCAGAATCAAA
The DNA here is from genome assembly GCA_000802095.1 of Peptococcaceae bacterium BICA1-7. Classification (GTDB taxonomy): domain Bacteria; phylum Bacillota; class Desulfotomaculia; order Desulfotomaculales; family Desulfocucumaceae; genus BRHc4a. The sequence continues at coordinate 583,077 of JUEB01000026.1, forward strand.
ACCAGCTCATTAAGAAAGTCACTATTTACCGGCTTTAGCCAGGTAGCGAAGTCGGAACAAGTCCGCCAGTACATGATAAGGGGTCGGGAGATCGCCGAGAAACATATACAAATACTAAGTTCAGTTATGACGGAAAACGGTCTGCCTGTAACCATGTCGTGGGAATCGGGTGTTTTGGATTCAACAATTCCTCCATTTTCAGATAGACTGATGATGCAAAAGATAAGAAATCATAATGTCGTTGAAATGGCAAACTATGGCAAGGCAATTACTGTGCTTTTACGACATGATTTATCTGTAACTTTCGTACGCCTTCTTGCAGAGTTTGGTAATTACACCAAAGATGGGGTAAATATATTAATTGATAACGGCTGGCTGGAAGAACCGCCCCAGGCAGTTAATCCGGATTCTCTTAAAAAGAATATGCATTAAGAGTCGGATACATTTTTTAAAAAGTGGAGGTGCTCATGCCTAACTCAAACAGAATCGCAGAATTACAACAAGAGCTACTTGCCTTAAGAATTAGCGATTGGCATGAAAAAGTCTTTTCGTTCCAATGGTTTTTTATTATATTCCTTCTCATCGTTCCATGGGTTATATGGTGGAAGCTTGTGAACAGGAAATATATCGCCGAAATTCTTTCATTCGGGCTGCTAACTGCAATAACCGCCTCAATTCTTAATGAAATTTTTTTAAACCTTCAGTTTTGGAGAGCCCCCTACTCACTGGCTCCAGTACCTCCCCGGTGGTTTGCACCGGCTTACTCTTTGTTGCCCGTCACTTTCATGTTAATATACCAGTATTTTCAAACCTGGAGGTCGTTTACAATAGCAACAATAGTTATAGCCGGAATTTCCGCCTTTGCATTCCAACCCATTTTATCCTGGATGGGTATAATGATCTTGATAAAATGGAACTATTTCTATTCGTTTTTAACGTTCATAGCGGCAGGTCTTGGTGTGAGACTGTTACACCAGGCAATTATACAGACAGAGACGACAATAGAGAATGTGAAAACCATCGCAGAGATTAAAAATCAACCTGGCCTTTCTTCTCCAGCTTTAAAGAGGATGATAAGTAAGATAAAGGGCGATTAATATACCGCCCTTTATCTTACTATAACCATATGGAGAAAGGGGTTGCCCTGGCGGGGGCAACCCCTTTTGTTTTCAACCTTTGGCTATTCTTTTTCCCTTATACGTATGCGGTTCTCCTCAACTATCCAGAGTTGCCCCGGGATGAAATTTTCCTTCAACCTTGCAGGAGATTGGTGGCCACTTTTATTACAGCGCCCTTGCCCTGCTCTTTAGACCTAAATACAATGATGCCTTCCGTTGTGTCGGGAGGATAAGTAATAATGTCTGAGAAATCATTATCGAGGGTAACAAGGACCCTGCCTTCTTCGCGGCATTTGATCATCAGAATCTTATCTGAACAACCTTGAATATTTTCGGAAAAAACGGATTCTACATCATGGCCGGCGGAACGAAAAAGCCTGACAACATCTATTGGGAGATTTTAGTCAATTTTTACTTTCAACATCTACCCACCTTCTATATAGCCAGATGGCGTTCCCTGGCCAGCATAGCAGCGTAGGCAAGAGTAGCGTCAATATCAGCCGGCTGTAATGAAGGATAACTCTTTAGAATTTCACCCCTGGCCTTCCCTTCCGCAAGGTTGTCTAATATAACGGAAACCATTATCCGGGTACCAGTAATACATGCCTTTCCATGACAAACTGCCGGATCAACGGTTATTCGCTTTAGCACGCTCATTACTAATACCTCCATAATTTGTTTATTTATACTTAGGGATGAAATATCCGCAAGCATAAAAAAGTGCCGTCGTTAAAGTGATTGTTACGATAAAAATATCATACCCACCAAAGTTAATCAAGGAAAACGGATGTCAATAAATGACTAAAGAGCCCGTACATTTTACAACGCCATTGTTGCCCCTGATGGAAAAGCAGATACCAGCCATTACCTCGTATTATATGCTTTATCCACTTCCTCATCATCCCAGTCATCAAAAAAATCACTTGGACTCTGTAGGGGAACAGAAAACTTCTTTTCAAGAGTTCTTAACAATTCAATTTGTTGTTCCTTTGTCAGTTCATTTCACGAACCCTACATATCCTGTTCTCCAAAGCATGTGCCAGGAATACCCTGGATGTATGTATTCTCCCGGGAGTTGTTAATTTGTATAATTTTATCTAACCTGTTAGACGGCATATAAAAAAATAGCCCCCAGCATAAAACTGCTGAGGGGCTAATCAAAGATAATTTTCTCACTTTTTCTGTCTGGCGGGATCGCCCTGGCGGGAGCAGTCCCGCTTTTCTCTGTTATACAGGGATTGTTCTGGCGTCCCAGGAGGGATTCGAACCCCCGACCTACGGATTAGAAGTTAACCGACGACATTTTTCCCGTATTTTTCATTTTTGCGAAACCCTTGTGTATCTTGGGTTTAAGATTTTATTAGGGTTATTTCATTTTTCATTAAAAGGTGTTCTGATAAAATATTTTCTCAATTTTTTCTCAGAAATAATCTTTAAAATACAACAGGCCAATTCGTTATGGTAACTTTTATGCCCCTGAAGGTTCCCTCGTTTTTCAATTAGGATATCTTTCTACGAGGAATACTAATAATTTTTTCTATGGAGAAATCATTATGTGGGCAAGGTTGTATCTTTAACAAATACTCTCACTTTATAAATAGGCTTAAATAGCTACACTCATTTCATTGTATAGATTATAATGATTGTGATTTTTCTTAAAAATTGCCTTGCTTTTAACACAACTCAACAATTTTTAACCACAATGCTTTGTTAGGTCTTGTATAATCTTATCTAGCAAACCGAAATAATCCTTATTTAGTTTGTCTATCTCCGGGTCGTGAGAAGTTTTCAGCCTCACCTGTATCAATCTTTCACTTAAACCTATTAATTGCTCAAAACATTCATTTATATACTTATTTTTTAAGCAGCTAGCAACATGTCAAGCTGGCTTTACATTTATTAAAAAGCTATCAAACTCAATAACTGCCCGACGCACATATAATCAATAGACGAATATAAAAAAAGCCTCCAGCATAAAAACTGCTGAGGGGCTAAATCAAAGATGATTTTCCCAATTTTTCCACAAACATATAGTGGCTCCTGGCAAAGGCAACCCCTATTTATTTAGTATGAATATACAACTTATCAGGTTTAAGAGTTGACTTTCCCCTACTTTGGCCAAATACGTTCTTTAGGAGGTGGCGGCGGCACCTCTTCTACATGCTTAAGGACGTAATACTTTATGGTTTTTACCGTCTTATTTCCAGCATTATCAACAGCTTCCACGGTAAATGTCTTTTCCCCCTCAGTGTAGTCGTCCAGTGGCGCCCCATAGGGAGCTGATGCCATGGAATAATCTATACCTGAAATATTGTCCCTGGCTGACCATTGATAGTTTACAGTTTGATATAACCTGTACTTTGCTCCTTCTGCCGGGTATGTAAATATTATTTCCGGAGGGGTTTTATCAATATTTATATTCTTTACAGAAAATGACCACTTTGTTCCTTGCCCATCAACAGCGGTACCGGTTACTCCCTGTAGCCAACCCTCTGTGTCTATCCCTATTTCAGGTGTAAGTACAGTCACATCCGGCTTTGTTGCAGTAAAGCGAACGATAATATCAGCGTTGTACCACCCTTTTTTGTTAGGAGAAGTCAAGGGCTCACCCCAAAAAACTGTGTTTTTATATTCCTTATTAGGCACCATGGCCACCAACAGCGGTCCAGAAAAATTGTAGGAAAAAATGTTGAGGCTTATAAAGATGCTGGAACCTGAACTGGCGCCAAGACGCCTCACAGCTACTCCCCCACTATCCGCGCACCAACCATTGAAATCTAGCCTATGAGAAGCAAAGGATCCTATCCGTTTGTTATCATGCGAGCGGTACATCTCCACAACCCATAGATCAAGTAATTTGATATATTTCATATCTACATAGAACCTGCCGTCAGGAGAGTAGTTTGGAAACGGGTAATTTGGGGGCATGTCCTGGTGATCGCTGGTCCATCTGTTTTTTCTATCCCATTCCGCACTTAATGCGTGGTGCTCTGGCGTAGACAATTCATGATCAAAATCAATTGAATCATTTTCGCCGTCAAAACCTCTGACTGGTAAAGTGGTAAAGATATGAGATAAGGAGTAGTATAAAGGAATTACCATGAGAACTGCTATCATTGTTATCAAAATTTTCTTTTTTTCTATCCACTTGCTTAGAAATTTAAAAAAATAAAATAAACATAGTATTAGAATAAAAATTATAAATAGTATTATAACCAATAAACCGATTAAAAAACTCAAATTTTAGTCACCCTCCTTTCATAAGGAAGAATGTAGAAATGTTGACGTTGTTGGTATTTGACTTTCACAGTGCAACCTATCATTTTTAATTTGATTAATTTCTACATATAAGTTAGATGGTGTGTTATAATTTTATATACAAATTAACACATAATCAACCTTCATTTACCTTTTTGCCCATAATATACTATTTCATTGTCTGAAAGGTTGTTTTCCTTCCGGGTTATATACCCCGCTTAACTATACTGACTACATTAGCATAAAAAATAGCCCTCAGCTTAAACTCATGTTTGGCTGAGGGCTAAATCAAAGATGATTTTCTCACTTTTTTCTCACTTTTTCTGTTTGGCGGGATCGCCCTGGCGGGGGCAGTCCCGCTTTTCCCTGTTATACAGGGATAATTCTGGCGTCCCAGGAGGGATTCGAACCCCCGACCTACGGATTAGAAGTCCGTTGCTCTATCCAGCTGAGCTACTGGGACCTGGGCGCAAAGTACATGATAGCAGAAAAAGTAGGCTGTGTCAATGGGCTGTAGGGGGTCAAAAAGCAGGAGGGCTAGGCTCCGCTTAGGTGAACCACCCTATTTTTAAGAATTTTAGCCCGGTAAAGGGCTTTGTCAGCCTCCTCAAGCAGCTCTTTGGGTCCATGGATGCCGTTTTCGCTGGATGACAGCCCGATGGAAACGGTGACTGGAAAGGCATGTTTGGTAAAGGCCTCTTCCACCTGGGCCCTTATCCTTTCAGCTACGCTCATTGTTTTTTCCACACCCACCCCGGGCAGCACCACGCAGAACTCTTCTCCCCCATAGCGAAAGATCATATCTCCATTCCTTATATTGGCGGACATAATGTCGGCTACCTCCCGAAGGGTGCTGTCACCCTTTACGTGCCCCATTTTGTCATTATATTTTTTAAAATTGTCTATGTCTATCATCAAGAGGCTTATGGGACGGCCATTTTCAAGGCAGGTCACTATTTCCTGCCTGAGGGAAAGGTTGAGGGATCTGTAATTGCGAAGCCCGGTAAGGCCGTCACGCATTGACTGCTGCTCAAACATCCACATCCTCTGGGCAAGAACCCAGGAAAGCACCGAGGCCATTGAAAAAACCATTGATCCGAAGGCTGTTTCAAATGTGCTGAGCAAGTATACTTTCTGGGCCAGGAATATATAGCAAAGTACCGATATTAATCCGTTCAGTGCTGAAGGTCCAAAGCCCAGGTAAGGGTTCCTGAGCATGGCCAGAAAATATAAAAAAAACAAGGTGATTGAGCGGTAGTCTAAAGAAGAGAAAAACACAGTAAGTATGGCCGGGTTGTACCCTGCTATCCCATAGGACAGAATTTTTCCCATAACCGTTTTCCTGTGCTTATACTGCTGAACATTAAGGTAGAGGGATAAAAGCAATCCAAATATGATCAGTATTATAGTTAAAAAGGACGCAACTTTAAATATGCTGTTTAATACAACAAAGGCAAACATAATAAGAAAGTGGGAGAAAAAGTTTATTCTGTTCATGTTCTGTTTCATTGTATCCATAACTTTATCTCCAGATTTTTTCTAACTAAATAGTATCAGAAAATGCTAAAAAAAAACATGTTTTTTATAAACACGCAAAAATTAGTACTTTATTCTCATATGATTAAGGCCCGGGATCTCGCCCCGGGCCTGGCTTCCAACTAATTTTTTACCCTTGGCCTTTATTTATATCTCTGGCAAAAAGGGCTGCCCCAAGAGCGGCTGTTATTTCAGGCTCCTCCGGTATTGTAAGGGGGCACCCTAGCGCCTTTTCCAGTGCGGCGGCCACACCCTTGTTGCGGGCCACGCCCCCGGTAAAAACCACCTCCGGGTCCAGCCCGGTGCGGGAGGTCATAGATGCCACCCTAACCGCCACCGAGTCGCACACTCCTGCCAGTATGTCAGCCTTTGAGGCCCCCGAGGAAACATGTGATATTACTTCGGACTCGGCAAACACCGTGCAAAAAGATGATATCTGGCAGTGTCCGCGGGCCTGCAGGGCCAGATCCCCTATATCCTCCAGCCTTACCTCCAGCGCCCCGGCCATTACCTCCAGAAAGCGGCCTGTCCCGGCAGCGCACTTGTCATTCATGGCAAAGTCGACCACTTTGCCGCCCTTCAGTATTTTTATAACCTTGCTGTCCTGTCCTCCTATGTCGATAACTGTGCCGGCTGATCCGAACTGGCTGGCTATACCCCTGGCCTGACAGGTGATCTCGGACACCTCACGGTCTGCCGGATAGGTTACCCTGCCATACCCGGTGGCCACCGTGGCAGCCACATCCTTTTGTCCCAGTCCCTTTTCCTCCAGAAGCCGGGCTGTAATCCTTTCGGCCACATCCTTCCCGGAATATCCGGAGCGGCCGGTGGCTCTGGCAGCTAGCTTACCGTCCCCGTCAACCATAACCACTTTGGTGGTCAGAGACCCTATATCCACACCTATATAATACTGACCCATATTAACCTCCTGTTATATCCCCCCCAGTGTTTCCAGAAAAGCCTGGACCCTGTTCCGTATAGGCTCCTCGGCATAGGCCCGGGGGTCGGCCATGTCAGCCTCCACCATAAGGCCGGGAACACCGGTTTCTTTCATTACTTTTCTCCTTATAACTTCCTGCACCAGCGAGTATGGCTTACAGGACCGGTTGGAGTGCATTACAAAGCCATCGGCGCTGTAGTCCCGCACCAGTTCTGTGAGCTGCCTGGCCCTGAAATCCGGGGAGCGGTTTAGAAATACCTTGGTATAAGCACTGGCCAGGCTTTCTATAGGGTCCCCGGGGTCCAGCACCATTGACCACCCGCCGGTATAGGTATCGGTGATAAAGCAGGCCTTTCTCTCGGTAAACATCTTGGTAAAGCTGAAGAGATTGCTCCAGATGGCGATATTATCCCAGACAAGCCTTATATTTTCCCCGTCCACCGCAGCTGTGCCCTCTTTAACCCTCTGGGCAACCTCCTGCTTCAGCCTTCGGTAATAGTCCACCACCGGGCTTGTTCCACGCAGCACCACAATAGGCGCCATCTGGATAAAAAGGTCGGGGCCATTTAACGGCGATGGTGTGGTTCGGCAGAGCTCCCTTATCTCCTTCCAAAGGTTGACCGCCTCGTTGCTGTAGCCGGCATGACGCTCCAGAGTTTTGGGATCAAAGCGCCGGCCGGTGAATTTCTCCAGGAAATTGATCATATCATGAATCTGTTCCAAAACATATTCCTTAGTATGCTTCTCGTACTCTCCCGGCAGGTATGGAGTGTCCAGCATAAGCAGCGGCACATTTAAAAGCCTGGCCACTACCTCGTACCATTTAAGAACTGTGCCGCAGATGTTGTTGCAGCACAAGAGCAGGTCGGGCCTGGGAAGCCCTCCCATGGGAGCCAAATCCGGGCGCAGTATCGATCCTATATGAGACCTGGCATAGGAGCACAGATCCTGTGAGTAGCCTGCGGACTCGGCCACCTGGCACAGCTTTTCAGTGGCCTTTTTGGTGCTGCATATGGCCCCGTACTGCTCAGGATACACCGGGTGTATTTTAAAGGCTCTCAAAAGCTCCACCGGTGCCCCGCTGGTAACCCAGGCCAGGGGCCGCCTGAGCGGCTTACCCCAGAAGCGGTGATACTGGGATAGGGCATAATATCTGGTCATGGTCTTTTCCATGTATTTTGAGCTGGCCAGTGGCTTGTATCTTTTCTTTTCGGTCATGAACCTTTCCTCCTTACGGGACTAGCGAATTAGAACTTGGGTCTTTTTTAGCCACAGAGGATTTAAATTTACAGTGCAAGTCATCCATAAATGTTTTTTTAAACCACAGAGGGCACAGAGGACACAGAGAAAAAATTTTTTATTTTTGATTGATAGCCCTTTTTGATATATAAGTAATATCCGGGTCAACTCCCGTCTCCCGGCCTGAGATAAATACCCTTGAGCATTTTACAGGCTTTCCAGGAAGGCCTGCAGCCTGGTTCTTTCCTGTCCGGCCACTTCCGAGGCCTCCAGTTCCAGCACCAGGGTCTTTACCCCTGCCCCGCGCAAACGCTCGGCCACTGTCACTGCGTCCCAGGCGTGAGGATCACAGTACTTTCTTATTACAAGTATGGCTCCCCCGGCCTTTCTCCCGGCAGCCAGATCTTCCAGGTAATCGGTGCGCCCGTCCAGCCCCCGGTTGCGGCAGGGGCAGGGGGCCATGCCGGTGTACCTGCTTACTATTGCCTCAAGGGGGCTCTTATTGGCCGGCCGCGTCGGGCCGGTGTAGTGGTGGTAGCCAGTGCAGGTATCGTCGGCCACCACCCTTCCTCCCAGATCCTCGATCATCCTGAAAAGACTGTCTGTTTCCAGCACCGCCCCGGTAACCAGCACCCTCTGCCTTCCGCCTGGGTCAGAGGCACCCTCTTTCAGAGCGGGCAGCGCGGCTTCCAGTGCCCTGGAATACTCCTTACGGGGCATAACCTGCCCTGCTCTCATTACTGCCGCTACCAGGTCCGAGGGGAGCTTTGCCCTTATCCCATCAAGCTCCGTTACCTGCCGGCGAATTTTCTCACACAGATCCAGCGCGCCGCTCAGTTCTTCTTCCCCGGGACTGGAGCCGGCAATTCCGCCCAGTTTATTTAAAAGTATGGATAACTCATTTTCAAAAAACTTACCGGCCCCGGCCCCGCTTAGCATCACCGGGGGAACCACCGTCAGGGTGCCGGCCAAGCCCATTGTTTCCTCCCAGATGCCGCCCAGACACTGCATGGCGTCACAGGTATGGGCAAAGCCCACCCCGGCCAGTCCCTTAAAGCCTCCCTGCAGGGCCATGGAAAGGCATCCGCGGACCAGGGAGCAGCTGTAGGCCGGAAGCTCAGACGGGTTGGCGTTCCCTGGGGACGGTAGAAGCCTCAGCGGCTCCATTCCGGCAGCCAGCACCAGCTCCTCGGGCCAGTAGCTGCAGAAAAAGCCAAAGGCCTTCCGCCCCGGGTAGCGCTCTGCAAAACGGGATCCCTTAAGAGCTGACTCCTCCAGCAGCAGATCCACCGCTTCATTTACAATTGTTTTATTTCCTTCAGCCATCGTTAAACCTCCAGTGGCGCCCAAAAGGCGGTTTTTATGTTTATTGCGGCTCTTGCTCCCGCAGGGTCTTCTTCAGAATCTTTCCTATGGCACTCTTTGGAAGTTCCCCGCGCACCTCAACACTGCGGGGAACCTTGTAGGGCAGAAGGTGCTCCCTGCAGAAGGAGATAATATCTTCCGGCACGGCAGAGCAGCCCTCCTTCAAGGTCACGTAGGCCTTTACCATTTCTCCCCGGTGCTGGTCCGGAACCCCTATTACACTGGCCTCGTTCACCGCAGGGTGCTGATAAAGCACATCCTCAACCTCCCTGGGGTAAACATTGAAGCCTCCGGTGATAATCATGTCCTTCTTCCTGTCAACTATATAAAAGTAGCCTTCCTCGTCCATGTAGCCCATGTCCCCGGTGTGCAGCCAGCCTTCTCTTAGGGCCTCCGCAGTCTCATCCGGGCGGTTGTAATACCCCAGCATAACATCCGGGGCCTTTATGACCAGTTCGCCCACCTCTCCGGGGGGGAGCTCCCTGTCACCCTCCAGTTCTCTAATCTTAATGACCACATCAGAGAAAGGTATACCTATACTGCCAGTCTTATTTACTCCCCGGTATGGGTTGCAGCAGATGGCGGTTACGGCCTCGGTAAGACCGAATCCCTCCATAAGGCTGCTGCCGGTCAAGTCCTCGAAGCGGCGCTTTATTTCGGGGGCCAGGGCGGCTGCTCCCACAAAGCACCCCCGCAGCGAGGTAAGGTCATGCTTTTTAAATTCAGGATGATTGATTAATCCGTTATACATGGTGGGCACGCCTGCGAAAAGCGTTGGCCGGTAGCGGCCAAGAGATTTCAGAAGATCTCCTACCTCGTAGCGGGGTAATAGTATGCATGCCCCGCCCTTCATAACTACGGCATTCATGCACACACTCATTCCGAACCCGTGAAAAATAGGCAGCACAGCCAGAATGCTGTCTTCCGGGGCTATGCTCCCCCACGCTGCGCACTGCATGGCGTTAACCACCAGATTGTAGTGGGAAAGCATAACCCCCTTGGGCCTTCCGGTGGTTCCTCCGGTGTATATAAGCACCGCCGTGTCCTTATGCACATCAACACCGGGAGGGGTAAAGGCGCCCGGCCTCTCTTTCAGCAGGCTTGTCAGCCTGCCTCCTCCGGACAGCCGCTCCCTTGCCCCGGGGGGCAGCTTCTGCTTTAGGGGATATAAGAGACTCAGCGGAAAGGGCATAAATTCTTTTAGGGATGTATAGTATGTATTGGCCAGCAGGTGGAACTCACCAGCCTCGCGACAGCGGTCCCGCACCGACTCCAGCTTTCCCGCCAGAAGGTCCAGGGCGATCACTGCCTTTACCTCCCCGTCCCTGAAAATATGTAAAAGCTCAGTCTCTGTGCTGAGAGGGTTTACCGGGACAACGGTGGCTCCGGCCATTAGTATCCCGTAATAGGCAATGACAAACTGAGGACAGTTTGGAAGAAGCAGCGCAACACGGTCTCCCCGGCCTATACCGGCCTTTCCAAGAGCATGCGCGGCACTTTCCGCCAGCCTCCCCAATTCCCCGTAGCCGACCGGCTTCCCGAAGAATACCAGGGCTCTGCTGCCAGGTCTTTTACGGACTGTCTCCCTGAATAAATCATAAATGGGAGCCTCCGGGTAGTCCAGGGAGGCCGGAACCTCCGGGTCATACCTTTTTAGCCACGGACGGACCTCACCGCCCGCCTTTTCATGATTCATTGCCCACCCTCCTTAAATTATACTTATACTTAAATTCTAACTGCCGGAATTCAGAATACAGAATTCCTAATTTTAGCTTCCGGCTCCTGTCTCCTGTCTCCCGACTAGAGGTATTACCCTTAAGCAGTCTCCTGTCTCCCGACAGCAGTTTCTTTCAGTATTAGCAATTGCTTCTAGGCCGGATGGGGGCCGCCGAAGGGTCCCTGAATGGCCGATCCTCCCAAAAGGGTGCTGAGAGCCCCTTTCAGGTGACGTTCCATCTCCCGGCCGGCAGCCTCCTCATCTTTTGAAACTATTGCTTCTGTGATAAGCTTGTGGCCGTCGGCGCACTTTTGCCTCAGCTCACGGGAGAGGTGCAGTGCGTGAGCATATTTCTTCATAATAATCCACATGGTGGAAGAAACAGAAAACAGTACCGGGCTGTGACCCAGCCTGCACACCGTGAGATGATACTCCTGATCCAGGTCGGTAAACCAGTCCGGGTCCTCCACAGCGGGGTCCATCCTGGCGGCCAGATCCTTTAGCAGGGCAATATCTTCTCCGGTGGAACGGCGGGCGGCCAGCCTGGCCATACTGGACTCCACTATAACAATGGCCTCATAGGTGGACTTTAGTGCCTCCTGGTCCAGGCCGTCCTCAGCCAGAAACCTGAATATCACGGTCTCCAGGCTTGATTCCCTGGCCGGGTCCCGGACGAACACCCCCTCGCCCACCCTTTTATCCACCACTCTCATAAATTCCAGCACCCTTAAGGCCTCCCGCAGTGAGCCGCGGTTAACGCCCAACTGGGCGGCCAGATCTCTTTCACCGGGCAGCTGCTGCCCGGGAAGGTAGTGGCCCTCATTAATTTTTTTTATTATCTGGGTGGCAATTTCCTCATATAGATTCTTTTTTTTAATCTGATCAAACACTGTTATTTCCCCTGTCGGCTGATTGGTACACTGGTCGAACCAGTACCTGATTATTTTATACCATCTTCTCCTGCCATTGTCAAAAAATTTTTGCCATTAAAACAATTTTCTATTCTTTTTGTACCCAATGGCTACGTGGCGACAATTCTTTACCTGATCCTACTTAAATAATGTATTTAAATAAGAAGGTATTAGCAAACCTGATAGGAATATAGATTAACCAAGTAATCACCTTAGAGGAATACAAAACTACTTTAATTACATAGTCTGCCACATGCATAATTTACTCCAACAAATTATCAGCAAGAATAACGATCTAACACGTCCAATTATTATAAATATTCAACTGAATGAATATTTATTCAGTTCATTGACAAGACATGGATCATGTGCTATAAAGTTAAGGGTGTGTTAAAAATACGCATGAGTCATGGCGATTTATTGGAAATCCTTTCATTATTATGTTCTATAGGAAAGGAGTTGAGAAAGCTAAGATAACTACTTAAATCTTTAATAGTTTAACTAATTAAAAGAGGAGGTATGATTAATGCTTTCACGCTCGAAATTTACACTGTTTACAGTAGCGCTGCTGATTATGGCCCTGGCCCTGGCCGGCTGCGGCGGAAAGGCTGATAATAAGCAGGCCGCAGAGAAAGTCTTTGTTTTTGCCCAGGGATCCGACCCCAGAGGGCTTGACCCCGCCTTTGTGGATGATGGCGAGTCAGCCAACCCGATCGTGAACATATATGACACCCTTGTAAGATACAAGTCCGGCAGCACAGAAATAGAGCCCGCCCTGGCCACCGAGTGGACACCTTCCCCGGACGGCAAGGAATGGACCTTCAAGCTGCGACAGAACGTAAAATTCCACGACGGCACTCCTTTTAACGCCGATGCGGTGGTATACAGCGTTTCCCGCCAACTTCCCCCCCAACGTACAGACGATATGCCTTACGCCTCCTTCACCTTCGGTCCCGTACAAAAAGTTGAGAAAGTGGATGACTATACCGTTAAATTTATCTTAAGCGATCCCTATGCCCCGTTCCTGGCCAACCTGGCCATGGCCCTGGCCGCTCCCATAGTCAGCCCGGCGGCTGTGGAAAAGTACGGCAAGGACTTCATAGATAACCCGGTGGGCACAGGCCCGTTCAAATTTGCAGAGTGGAAGAAAGGCCAGCAGATAGAGCTGGTGGCCAACAAGGAATACTGGGGCGGAGCTCCCAAGCTTGACAAGCTGGTCTATAAATTCGTTAAAGAAAATTCCGTCCGCGCCAGCGAGCTGAGGACAGGCGCGGTCCAGGCAATGAACGGCGTGGACCCCAACGATGTTAAAATGCTTGAGGACGCCGGAGTAAAGGTTATCAAAAACCCCGGCATGAACATAAACTACCTGGCCTTCTTCAGCAATAAGAAGCCCTTCGATAATCCCAAGCTGCGTGAGGCCGTTAGCCACGCCATCAACAGGCAGAACCTGGTAGAGTTCCTGTACCAGGGGCTGGCCGAACTGCCCAACGGAGTTCTGCCCAGCTTTATGCCCGGCTATGACAAGACCCTGGCCCCCTATGACTATAACCCGGAAAAGGCCAAGCAGCTGCTGGCCGAGGCCGGATACCCCAACGGACTTAAGACTACCCTGCTGACCTACTCCACCGTGCGCCCCTATAACCCGGTGGGAGGCGATAAGCTGGCCGCCGCCATCCAGGCAGACCTGCGCAAGGTGGGCATTGAGGCCGAAATAAAGACCTACCCCTGGAAGGAATACAAGGAAATATACACCCCTGAAATAGTAAAAGAGGGCGACATGATGCTGTACGGCTGGATAGGAGATAACGGAGACCCCGACAACTTCCTGTCCCTGCTGGAAACAAAGGAAATAAAGAGCACCCTAAACACAGGCAAATACTCCAACAAGAAGGTTGATGAACTGCTGGTCAAGGGCCGCACCGCCCAAGCAATGGAAGAGCGCAATGCGGCATACAGCGAGCTGCAAAAGATTGTGGAAAAGGATGCCCCCTGGGTATTCTTAAGCCACAGCAAAGACATGGCCGCCTACAACTCCAATGTGGAAGGAATGGATCTGCACCCCACCGGAGTTATCTTCTTCCGAGATGTAGATATCAAAAAATAACGCTTACCTATTGCATACTTTCCTTTAAAGACACGAATATGGCCCATAAGGCCATATTCGTGTTTACATGTTGGCGTTTATGAAAGAGGGATGTGCATGCTGAGATACGTTGCCCAAAGGCTGCTGCTCCTTATTCCGGTGCTCTTCGGGGTAAGCCTTTTTGTCTTTCTGGTGCTGCACCTGTTCACTGCGGACCCGGCTGCCATGATGCTGGGTCAGCACGCCACCGCCGAGCAGGTGGAGGCGCTGAGAAAGCAGCTGGGCCTGAATGACCCCATTTATATGCAGTTTTGGCGGTTTTTAACCGATATGCTGCAGGGTGATTTCGGCCGCTCACTAATGACCCGGGCGCCGGTAATGGAAGAAATACTAAACCGCTTGCCGGCCACCATTGAGCTGGCTCTGGCCTCCATTATAATTGCCTCTGCGGTTGGCATTACTGTAGGAGTCATTTCCGCGGTAAAGCAGTACTCCATTTTTGATTACCTGAGCATGATTGGCGCTCTGGCCGGGGTCTCCATGCCCATATTCTGGCTGGGACTGATGCTGATCATACTCTTTTCGGTAACACTGGGCTGGCTGCCGGTCTCGGGCCGGACCGACATAGGGCTGGACCCGGCCACCATAACCAACTTCTATATAATAGACAGCCTCCTGACCAGAGACTGGGATGCCCTTGTGGCGGCGCTGCGCCACCTGGCCCTGCCCGCCATTGCCCTGGCCTCCTACTCCACCGCCATTATTGCCCGGATGACCCGGTCAACCATGCTGGAGGTGATCAGGCAGGACTACATCAGAACCGCCCGGGCCAAGGGCCTTGGAGAGCGGATTGTGGTGTACAGGCATGCCCTGCGCAACGCCCTCATCCCCGTGGTCACGGTTATAGGGCTACAGATGGGTCAGCTGCTGGGCGGGGCGGTGCTTACCGAAACGGTGTTTTCCTGGCCGGGCATTGGAAGCCTGCTGATTAACGCCATTATGGCCGGAGACTATCCCCTGGTGCAGGGCTCCGTAATAATAATCGCCACCACCTACGTGGTGGTCAACCTTGTGGTGGATGTGCTGTACTCCTACCTGGACCCGCGCATCCATTACTCCTGAGTGGGAAGGGGGCTAAAGTAAAGTGTCTGACACAGTAACCAGCCCTGCCGGGGCCGGCGCAGGGGTCCAATACTCCCCCGCAGCAGACTTCTGGAAGAGGCTTAAGAAGAACAAACTGGCCATGGTCAGCCTTGCTTTCCTGCTTTTGCTGGTTTTTCTGGCTCTTTTTGCCGGCATGGTGGCTCCCTACGACCCCTATGAAGGGAACATGCCTATGTCCTTAAAGGGACCCAGCGCCGATCACCTTCTGGGAACAGATGAGCTGGGCCGGGACATACTTAGCAGGATCATATATGGAACCCAGATATCCCTCCGTGTCGGCATTATAGCTGTATCCATCGCCCTTATGGCCGGCATGTTCTTTGGATCGGTGGCCGGCTACTACGGAGGCCGCATTGACAACCTGATCATGCGCTTTATGGATATAATGCTTGCCTTTCCCTCGCTGCTGCTGGCCATTGCCTTTATGATGGTGCTGGGCAAAGGTATTGAGAATGCCATCATTGCCATAGCTATTGTTTCGGTGCCGGAATACGCCCGGATTGTGCGGGGGTCGGTGCTGTCGGTAAAGGAAAATGAGTATGTACAGGCTGCCCGCACCATAGGGTGCAACGACGGGCAGATAATATTCAGGCACATACTGCCCAATGTTATGGCCCCTCTTATAGTCAGGTCCACCCTGGGGATTTCGGCAGCTATACTGGAAACTGCCGCCCTGGGCTTTCTTGGACTGGGGGTTCAGCCCCCCTACGCCGAGTGGGGCACCATGCTGGGGAGCGGGCGCGGATATCTATTCAACGCCCCCCACCTGGTCACCTTTCCGGGTATTGCCATAACCCTTACGGTGATGGCTTTCAATCTGTTTGGCGACGGACTGCGGGACGCCCTTGACCCGCGCCTGCGCCGGTAGGGGGTAAAGAAAGTGAACAATTCATTGCTGCAAGTACATGACCTGAAAACTCATTTTTTTATGGATGACGGCGTGGTTCCGGCGGTGGACGGGGTGTCCTTCCACCTAAACAGGGGTGAAACGCTGGCCGTGGTTGGCGAGTCCGGCAGCGGCAAAAGCATCACCGCCAATTCAATAATGCGCCTTATCCCCACGCCTCCCGGCAAAATAGTGGGCGGACGGATACTGTTTGAGGGCCAGGACCTGCTGACCAAGCCTGAAAAGGAGATGCGCCACATAAGGGGCAATCTTATATCAATGATTTTCCAGGAGCCCATGACCTCCTTAAATCCCGTTTTCAGGGTGGGGGACCAGATATCCGAGTCCCTTATTCTTCACCAGGGCCTCAATAAGAAACAAGCCCTGGAAAAATCAATTGAGATGTTAAGGCTCACCGGTATACCCTCCCCTGAAAAAAGAGTGCATGACTTTCCCCACCAGATGAGCGGAGGAATGCGGCAGCGTGTTATGATCGCCATGGCCCTGTGCTGCAGGCCCAGGCTTTTGATAGCCGATGAGCCCACCACCGCCCTGGATGTGACCATACAGGCCCAGATACTCGATTTAATGAGAGAACTGCGGGACCAGTTTAACACCGCCATAATTATGATCACCCACGACCTGGCCGTGGTGGCCGAAATGGCAGACCGGGCAGTGGTGATGTATGCCGGAAAGATGGTGGAGGAGGCAAAGGTGGAGGAGCTATTTGACAGCCCCCTGCACCCATACACCCGGGGGCTATTATCATCTATTCCCCGGATGGAGGAAAAAAGGGACAAGCTATTCGTAATAGAGGGCACGGTGCCCAATCCCATGTACCTTCCCCCGGGCTGCGCCTTCGCCCCCCGCTGCCCCGAGGCTATGGACCGGTGTCAACGGGAAAGGCCGGAACTGCTTACCCCTGTTGAGGGCCGTAAAGTCAGCTGCTGGCTCCAGGCCGGGGGAGGTGAAGCCTGATGGGAAAACTGCTGGAAGTACAAAACCTGACCAAGTATTTTCCTGTAAAAAGCAGCGGCCCTGCCCAAAAAAGAGGCTCTGTAAAGGCTGTTGACGGAGTATACTTTTTCATAAATGAAGGGGAAACCCTGGGGCTGGTTGGAGAGAGCGGCTGCGGTAAGTCCACCACCGGAAGGCTTATACTGAGGCTTTTGGAGCCTACCGCCGGAAAGGTGCTATTTGAGGGAAGAGATGTTTTTGGGCTGGGCCGTAAGGAATTAAGGGCACTGCGCAAAGACATGCAGATGATTTTCCAGGACCCCTATGCCTCACTAAATCCCCGCATGACGGTTGGAGACATCATAGCCGAGCCCCTGAAGATTTACCGGGCAGCCTCCGGGGCAGACCTGCAGGAAAGGGTGCAGAAGCTTCTGGGCTATGTTGGGCTGGCATCCTATCATGCCCGCCGCTACCCCCATGAATTCAGCGGCGGACAGAGGCAGCGCATTGGCATTGCCCGGGCCCTGGCCTTAAACCCCAGGCTCATTATCTGTGATGAACCGGTTTCTGCCCTGGACGTTTCCATACAGTCCCAGGTATTAAACTTGTTGAAAGAGCTGCAGCAGGAATTTGGGCTGACCTATCTTTTTATAGCCCACGGCCTTAACGTGGTAAAGCATGTAAGCAGCCGGGTGGGAGTAATGTATCTGGGCAAGCTGGTGGAGCTGGCCGATGTGGATGACCTTTATGGAAAACCGCTGCACCCATACACCCGGGCACTTTTATCGGCGGTGCCGGTTCCCGACCCCAGGGCTAAAAAGGAAAGAATTATTCTCACCGGTGATGTGCCCAGCCCTGTCAACCCGCCCCCTGGCTGCCGTTTCCACACACGGTGCTACCTGTGTGGAGATATATGCAGAGAGAAAGACCCGGTATTCATGGAAGTCGGTAAAAATCACTTTGTGGCCTGCCATATGGTGGAGCAGGAATAACGCTTCGTAATATATTCCAAATCTGTAAATCAATAATTTTTTAAGCGCAGAAACGGGCCTTGCGGCCCGTTTCTATTTAAACTATACTGTTATAATGCTTAAAATGTCAGGAGAGTAAACAATGATTCTATTCGGTCACCTGGGACTTACCCTGGCCGCTGCTGAGTCACTAAAAAGAGTATCAGGTCCAGGATTAAAGGGATTACTTCAGAAGGCGGACTACCGGATACTGCTGCTGGGGTCACTTCTGCCGGACCTGGCAGATAAGCCTGTGGCCCTATTGTTTAAGAATATTTTCATGGGGGCCAGCCGGCTTTACGGTCACACCCTTCTTTTTTCTATTCTTTTGCTGATTATGGGCTCTTACCTGTGGAAAAGGCACAATTCTGCGGGCGTGCTTGTGCTGGCTTTTGGGGCTACCTTTCATCAGCTGCTGGACGGAATGTGGAACAATCCAGCCACTATGCTCTGGCCCATACAGGGATGGTCCTTCCCGGCGGTGGAGAGGGGTGACTACCTGCAGTATCTGATCCAAAAGCTTGCCACCGACCCCTTAACCTATATCCCTGAATCGGCGGGACTGGCCATAATGGTTTACTTCACGGTCCTTCTGGCCCGAAAAAAACAGCTGGCCCATTTCATTAAATCCGGAAGAGTCAGATCTCCGGGGCAATAAAACGGCAGAATTGTGGCTATGCTACTGCTCCTGGTAGCTCTCAATGAAACTTTAACCTGTTAAATGTCTGTAATAATCCAGCCTAATAGAGACCCCCTGCTTTTAAAAAAGGTATCAAACATGACAAATGAAAATATAATCTAGCATGGATTGGCTTTTATAAGTGCAGCAGACCCGGGGGATTCGGGAAATCCATATTATTCCCGGACGCCCAGTTGGGAGGGTGTTGACTTGCTATCTCCAAGCCAGGAAGATTACCTTGAGGAAATATTCCGTATCAGCCAGAGCGGCGAAACTATAAGGGTTACCGATATAGCCGCCTGCCTCGGGGTAAGTCTGCCGTCAGTCACCAGCGCCCTTAAAAGGCTTTCCGAGGCAAGCTATATCAAATACCGGCCGTACAGAGATATCATTCTGACCGAAAAAGGCAAGGAACTGGGCAAATTTCTTGTGGAAAGAAACAGTATCATACAACATTTTTTAAAGCTTATAGACTCAAGGTGCAATGTGGCCGCCGAGGCCGAAGCCATGGAACACTATCTTTCATTGCCTACTCTGGAGGCTATTATTAATTTTGTTAGATTTACCGAGAAAAACCCTTTATGGCTGCAGGAGTATAAACATTTTGTCAAAAACAATAGTCAGGCATAAACCCGGATATCCAGGCATTACTCTTATTCCGGAGCAACCTCTTCAGCCTGCCTGCCTCCTGGCGTCAGCTTTTCGTAAAGCTTAAAATGACGGGCCAGGGTTATAGCGCCTATAATAAGGAAAATCACCCCGGTTGCCCGGTTAATTACGGCCGGGCCGATATATTGGGCCAGCGTTACCCCCACCGTGACCTCAATAACCACACACATGGTCAGGGCCACGGCACTGGCGGCAAAAATAAGCCACCGCCTGCCGGGGTTGTTGCTTGTAATCAGAAGCACCGCCACCTGCGTCTTATCGCCCAGCTCACACAATACTATCAGTATATAGGTGGTCAGCCAGGTCATTAACTCAATGCTCATTTACCGCTCTCCCATCATTATAAATCCAGCTGAACATTTCCCATGATTCCTGTTACCAGTAGCGACCCCAGAACTATAAAAGCTATCCCGGAAACCAGCTTGATGGTTTCCGGCCTGATAAAGCGGGCAATCAGCTGGGAGCCGATAATTACCTCCAAAAAGGAGGTGCAGATAAGCGCCATGGCCGATCCCAGAGCCACCCAAAAAACGTAAAGAGGTTTTGCCCCGGCTAAGAGCATAGTGGTGATCTGGGTCTTATCTCCCATTTCAGATATAAAAACAGTTCCCAGGGCGGAAAGAAAAAGGCTCCAGTTAATCCTCCCGGCAAATCTTTTCAGATCATTTCCCTCCCTCATGCAAAATTAGTTGTTAGGCTGTCTTAATTAAATTAGCCCCGTTTAACAAAAAGGCCTAAAATTTTTTCCCGGCCTGCCGGGCGTTTCATGCCAATTGTTAGACTGGATTAACTCCTTTTGCAACATATTATGCGGAAGGGTTTTCTTTGTGATAGACCATATTATGGAATTGGGGGGGTATGCTTCCGCTATCTTTCCACAGTGTTACAGCTTATCACCGCATGTACCGGATTAATTATTTTACCCGTCCTTTTTAAAACCACATTAACGCTGACCTCAACCGGAGTTGTCCGGAAAAGAATGTCCCACCTGCTGCTGTATTCTCTCCACTGCCGGGGATACTTCCTTCTCACTTTTTCTCCAAAACTGAAAATATCGGCGTCCAAATCCCTGGCCCTGTTTATAGCCGCCCATATCTCCCGGGTCACAGTATCGGACAGTTTCAATTCCAGCCCAGGTATTGCCCTGGGGTCGTTTATATCCAAATTTTTATCCTGCACTTCGCCAATATTGCCCACAACATCCACCTGGATTTTAATTTTAATTCCCTTACTGTCTATTTCCGGGGTTATTTTACTATCTGCCTTCAACACCTCCATGGCCACCCGCCTCTCATCCTCCACGGGCGCCGATACAATACCTCCCTCCACCCGTCCGGTAACCCACAAAAGTCCTCTGGTTTCCTCTTCATCAAGTGATCCAATCATGCGGAATTCCCTGAACACAGCGGCGCCGGAGGCCCTGACACCTTTTTTCCCCTGCCTGTCCTCATATATAGTCAGCCTGGTAGTCACCGGCTGGTTGCTGTACTCGGATATATCCCTTGCATAATCCTGTATTCTCACCGCTGCGGCCCTTGAGTTAACCCGGGAGTCTTCAATGACATCGGCAATCCCGAAAGCGGGAATTTTAGCCATGTTAAAGTCGGCATAGAGCAAATCCACAGCCCTTCCGGGTGTAACCGCCATAAACGCCCTCCTTCTTGGCTCAGCATCCCTGTTGAAAAAATCGAGAATATTTTCTATACCGTGCCGGGCGGCCTCCTCACCTATGATAAGCACCTGGGAATGGCCCCAAAAGAGCTTGCGCCCCGATTCTGAGGCCATTCCCCTTATGGCCTCGAACACGGTGCTGCCCCGGGCTGAGAAAACCATCACCGGCGGCCCGCCGCCGCCTTTTTCTCCGGAAGTGCCGGACTTGACCTCGCCGGGCTTGATTATCTGGGCGGATACTTCCAGAAGGCCATCTTCACTCCTGTCAATGGCCACTCCGGAGACAATGGCCCTCTTCTCCAGCTCCACCATATTCCAGCAGCCGGCTGTAAACAGAAAAAGCATGGCCGTCAGGATCACAATTAAGGCCCTTTTCAATTCCCTTTCTCACTTCCTTTTCCCCTTATAAGCGCTATGATCAGAAGCAGCAGAGGAACGCCCAGCTGAATAGGCACTGACACTGCCGGCAGAATGGCGGAAAGCTGGTATCTGAACTCTATGTTGTTGTCCCACAGATAGCCGGCCATGAAAGCAAGCACAATACCCACGGGTATAATAAAAGCTTTATGACCTTTTGTGCCCAGCCAGCTGGAGAGCCCGGTCACCGTGAAATAGTAAAAGACTGTCACCTTAATGAGCAGTCCTCCCATCCACATGAGCATTACCAAGGGGTCCAGCCTTTCAATAAATTCTCCTATGCTGATGCGCCGCGCCAGGGAAAGGGCTATAAACTGGGTGCGGCCGGCCTCACATTTTAGTGCGGCCAGGCCTGCCAGCATAAGGACCAGTAATAAAAAGCCGGCCGAGGCCACCCCCCAGAATACCACCGCCCTTCCCTGCCGCTGTTTGTCAAGATAGGGGGCCAGCATGGTAATCATATACGCCTCGGCAAAAAAAACCGTGGCCGGATACGTGCTCCCGATTACCCGTCCAGGGCCGAATTCAAGTACGGGGGTGAGGTTGTCCAGCATATAATTGGGCAGATTCAGTGACACAATGGTAAAAATAATTACCACATAAAAAATAAGTGTTATGGTATTGGCCCTGGCCAGCACCTCCAGGCCCTGGAGGACGGTATACGAGGATACCAGCAGTATGCTGGCTATAAAGATGAACATAGGGGTCTCGGGCATAAAAATATTCAGGAAGATCTCGGCGAATTCCCTGACAATATAAGAGTTTAGAAGTATAAAAGTTGTTATGAAAATAAGCCCCACCGCTTTTCCCGGCAGGCGCCCTATAATGGAGGGAGCATATTCTATTATATTTTTACCGGGAAACCTCTCCCCCAGGCGGGCGCATATATTTCCGGTGGCAATACCCAGGACCGCCGTCGGAAACACCGCCAGCCAGGCGTCCTGCTTGGCTATATCAATCATAAATGTGGGCAGGAATATGACCATGGTGGAGAAGATTGTGCTGGTTATTAAAAATACTGCCTGCCGGCCGGAGATTTTTGTGCTGGAGCCCATGCTCAATCCTTTTCACCTCCGCCGGGCGGTGGAGGCCCAGGCTTCATATCCCGCGCCATTCTCCTTTTATTACCCTTGCTGAGCCCGGGTGGACGCCTGTCCATCATCCACAAGGGAGCCCTTATAAATACATCTTTCCAGGCGCTTAATTCCATCGGAGAAACCGGAGTCAGGTAGGGTACTCCCAGGGACCGCAGGGAGCACAGGTGCACCAGTAAAACAAACATAAAAAGCCCCAGCCCGTAAAAGCCTAAAAATCCGGACAGCACTACCGTGGTCAGACGTATGGGTATATATGCATCGATAAGGGCCGGAACGGCAAAGCTGGATATGCCTGCCAGGGCAGTAATGACTACGCCGGGCGCGCTGAAAAAACCTGCTGAAACGGCAATGTCGCCTATGACCAGCGCCCCCACTATACTTACCGCCTGCCCCACCGCCCGGGGCAGGCGCACACCGGCCTCACGCAGGCTCTCAAAAACCAGTCCCATGAGCAGTATCTCCACCAGGGTGGGGAAGGGTATCCCCTCCCTGGATGCGGCAATGGTTATGGCCAGTACAGTGGGCAGCATCTCGGGCTGATAGGAAACCAGGGCAACGTAGGCCGCCGGCAAAAACATTGTTATTAGAACAGCCCCCAGCCTGATCATCCTCAATATGCTGGTAGTGTACGGGCGGGAGTAATAGTCCTCCGGTGTCTGGAGAATATTCCAGAAAAGCCAGGGCGCCACCAAAACCACCGGTGAGCCGTCGGTGATTATGGCCACCTTGCCCTCCAGAAGCCCTGCGGCAGCCCTGTCCGGCCTTTCGGTATTGCCTACGGTGGGGAATATTGAATTTGGTGCGTCCTCTATGAGCTGCTCAATATATCCCGACTCCAGCACCCCGTCAATGTCAATGCTCTTGATCCGCCTGTTTACCTCACCCACCAGATTTTTATCGGCCAGGCCTTCTATATACACCACCAACACCTTTGTACCCGTATAAACACCGATATTATGAGTTTTAATACGCAGGTAGGGATTTTTAAGAATACGCCTGATTAAAAGCATATTTGTCTTTAAGTTTTCAGTAAAACTTTCCCTGGGACCCCTGACCACATTTTCTGACTCCGGCTGCTCAACTCTTCTCCCTATTGCCTTGGGCGGTGTGCCTATGATTAAGGCGCTGGCAAAGCCGTCAAGCAATAGCGCGGTAGTCCCTGAAAGAACTCCTTTAAATACTTTCCCCATGGAGAATACAGCCTTTATCTCACCCGCGGGTAAAAGTCTGCGGGCAACATAATCCATAGTGTTTTGGTATCCCTTTGGCAGTTTTGGGCCGGTGTCCATCAGCATGCCCATTATTATATCCGCTATATAATAATCATCACCAAGTCCGTCTATGTAAACAATAGCTGCCCTTTGCCCGCCGCCGCCCAGGTCAAAAGGCCTGGTAATAATATCTTCACTGCTGCCCAATATTTGATCTATGCATTTTAGATTCCAGTCTATGTCGGGAGATATTTTAATCTCTTCCAGGTGGGATTGATTAGAGGAGTTGAGATTCCGGCCTTGCTTACTGGAAATAGTGCTTTTTGTTTTTTTCCATATTTTTCTCAACATGTTTATATCTCCCGGTACTAGTATTCAGAGTTAATCATTTCCATGTTTGCCGGAGAATATTAATCTGCAGCATGAAAAAACCACCCTGGGGTGGTTTAGGTATGCTGACAGACTGATGCTATTTTCCGGTAAAGATTAATATATTTTATTTGCCGCCAGCCCGTGGTGTCGGGTGGAACCCCAGGTCAATTCCGGTAATCTCAGCCACATCCCTATCTATAGTAAAAATATCCTCACATGAAATATCTCTTATTGAAGTTTTGCCAAGGGCCTTTATTGCTTCTTCCATTTCATAGACAGTGGCGTTTAAAAATCTGGACAGGCTCTGGGCACCCTTTTCAATGTCAAACCTTTTTTTGTATTTTCCATCCTCATAGGCCAACTGGGTGGGAGGAGAATAGGGCAGCACCTCGAGCACCTGGGTGTGGGTTGTGGCAATTAGGACCGCTGTTCCCATATAGACTGCATCCGCCCCCAGAGCAAGAATTTTAAGACAGTCACCGGGACTAAATAGCCCTCCACC
Source organism: Peptococcaceae bacterium BICA1-7 (assembly GCA_000802095.1). Taxonomy (GTDB): domain Bacteria; phylum Bacillota; class Desulfotomaculia; order Desulfotomaculales; family Desulfocucumaceae; genus BRHc4a. Next base: position 607,882 of record JUEB01000026.1, read on the forward strand.
CACCAGCAGGCTTACCCGGCCCCTAAGATTGTTTTCCTTCCAGAACCTGGCCGCCCTGGCTGCCGCTATCAGGGTGGGGAGGCCGAAGTCATCCTCCAGTATGGGCAGGGAGCTATGGGTACCGGCCTCGGCCCCGTCCACGCTCACAAAGTCCGCCCCAGCCCCGGTGATTATCCTCAAATCCTCTTCTATAAACTTCCCGGCACCTATTTTTGCCCCCACCGGAACTCCCCCGGTCACTTCCTTTAGATAACCTACAAGAGACCTCAGATCTTCCCTCGAGGTCACACCCTCTATCCTGTTGTTTATAACGGCATCCTGACCTTTTTTCAGCCCCATCCTATCCCTTAGCTTTTTACCTATTTTACCGGCCTTTAGCGTTTTGCCCGCCCCCGCGTTGGCTCCCTGGCCAAACTGTATTTCCACGGCGTCGCTCTGCTTTATTATTCCCGGGTCCTTGTTCCAGCTGGCCCTGGGATACTGCAGTATCAGACGGTCGGCCTCTTTCCTTTCGTCATCAAGCCATGGCCCCAGGCCGGTGTTGGTGGCAGTTCCAGCCATACTGGCCCCCCTTGCATAGGCCAGCTTGTAAGCCTCTGTGAGGGCAAGGCCGTAGCCCATCCCGGCTATTAAAATGGGTATCTTTATTTTAAGTGGCCTTTTGGACAGCGGCCCTATTTCCACACTGGTGTCTATATTTTTTTCCCTGGGGGTGGGAAGGGTCTCCAGTTGGGCTATGTTAAACATAATCTTATCCAGATAGGTAAACCTGCGGGGCCCCCCGATGGGCCTTTCAATAAAGTCACCGGACTCGGCCCTGAGCTCTGCCTCAATAAGGGTGTTGGGAGTAAATCTCTGCACCGAGTTGGCAAGCTCCCACAGATTGTCATCAAATTTTTGTGTAATCAGGGGGTAGGTTGCCTTTCTGGCAATATACCCGGCAGCCCTCCTGGAAAGAAACGTACCCCCGGCAGCAGTCAGGGCGGCCAGGCCCACTCCCTTAATTATTCTTTTTACCTTCAGGTCCATATTATCCCCCACATGTTGGGCATTTGGTTTACATACTCAAAGCTATAATATCCCCCAAGCTCCATCATTTAACGCAGATTGGACCTCCTCCATATGCCCTGCTTTTCAGCAGCCTTTACCAAATCCTCCCGAAAGTCCGGGTGAGCCAGGTTGATCAGTCCCTCTGCTCTCTGCCAGGTAGTTTTCCCCTTAAGATTGAACTTGCCGTACTCTGTTACTATATACTGAGCCACAGTGCGGGGGTCAGTTACAATAGCGCCCTTATCGAGGGTGGAAACAATGCGGGATTTCATCTGGCCGTCACTGCAGCAATAACAGGAAGGGAGGCAGATAAAGGACTTCCCCCCCCTGGATTGGTAGGCCGCCAGCACAAAGTCCAGCTGCCCGCCGGTACCGCTGATGTGGCAGGTGCCCGCCGACTCCGAGCAAACCTGTCCGTATATGTCCACCTCCACCGCATTGTTGATGGTCACCAGCCGTTCATTGCTGGCCGCCACAGCGGGGTTGTTGGTATAGTCCACCGGGTAAATAGCGCACTGCGGGTTGTCGTCTATAAAGTCATAGAGCCTTTTGGTGCCCAGGGCAAAAGAGTAGGCCAGCTTGCCGGGGTCGGTGCTTTTACGCCTCCCGTTAAGTTTTCCGGACTGGCACATATCCACATAAGAGTCAGCCAGCATCTCGGTGTGGCAGCCCAGATCCTTTAAGTCGGACTCTGCGATCATTTTTCCCACCGCATTGGGCAGACTCCCAATGCCCAGCTGTATGCAGCACCCGTCTTCCATCTCCTCCACTATCTGCCCGGCTATGATCCGGTCAACATCCGTGGAGGTCCCGGCAGGCAGCTCCGGCAGCGGGTTATTGTTACCCTCCACTATAAAGTCCACCTCGGAAATGTGCAGGGCCTCCTGGTACCCTCCCAGGCAGCGGGGCTGATTGCTGTTTACCTCTACAATAACAACCTTCGCCCTGTCACAGACAGCCTTGCTGTGAGAATTTTGCGGCCCAAAGTTAAAATAGCCGTGCCTGTCCATGGGGGCCACCTGCCGCAGCGCCACATCCAGAGGCTCTATATTTTCCCTTATATAACGGGGCAACTCTGAATAGCGCATAGGAGAGTAATACACCGGTATGCCGCTTTTCATCATCTTACGGTCCAGACCGGAAAAATGCCAGGAATTCCAGACAAAAGACTCACCCGCTGGATCAGCTTCCAGGACTCTGGGCGGGTAAAGTGTTAATACCGACCATATATTAACGTCTCTCAGATCATTCTTCCTCCCGGCAAGTGCCCTGTCCAGCATAACTGGCTGGGCGGTGAGAAGGCCATAGTCCACCCAGTCCCCTGATTTAACCACTCTTACCGCCTCACCGGCCAAAACTTGCTTGCTTTTGTATTCTTCAATGTAGCTTTTCACTATCCCCGGCCCTCCTGTGTAACTTTTTGCGCCATACCTTATAAGCAATATACATACCAGCTGCAAATAAAACGGCACACGTGAAAAAATCTACAAATTATGCAGTTCTAAAGGACCCTGGGGCTGTATATTAATTTTTACATTTGTGTAGTATTTATATTACATTTGTATACATATAAAAACATTTAGTACAGTCTTCACAAAGTATAATTTCCTGATATAAAAATTAAGCCCCGGCGAATTTGCACCGGGACTCAATATATATAATCCCTTTACGTTTATAAAGTAAGGCCTAATAATTTCTACCCCGCGGAAGAATGGACCGAAGGCGCCTTGCCCCCTTTTATGGTAAGACCCAGCAGCCCGGCTACAAGGGGCAGCCAGATCAGCAGGTGGATAGCGTAAACAATGCCCATGCGCTCGGCCAAAAGCCCAACCAGGCCAACCCCCAGACCGCCTACCCCGATACCGAAGCCAAGCATAAGCCCGGATGCCATGGCGGCGTTTTTAGTGATTACCTCCTGGGCCACCACTATGGTTACAGAGAAGGAAGCCAGCAGGCAGGCGCCGGCCAGGCCCAGGAGAAGATAGCTTAATGGGCCGCCGGTGCCAAGGAAGAGATAAAACAAAGGGCTGGCCGCCAGCAGAGAGACCACAATGACCACCTTTCTACCCCAGAGGTCTGAAATAAAGCCTCCTGCCAGCCCCCCCACAGCCCCGGCGAATAGCATCAGAAACAAAAGGCGGCTGCCGGTGAGCAGAGAGACGTTCTGGCTCTGAAGATACAGGGGCAGGAAGGTCACCAGCCCGAAGTAAGCCAGGGAGCGGAAGGCAACCACTGACACCACCCTGGCCAATTCAGTCCAGGATGAACGCAGAGCCGGCCAGAGTGGCGGGGGAGCCGGCCTTGATCCGGACGGAACCCTGGGGGCGGTGAACCATAGCAGCACAGCCACGGCCACCCCGGGCAGCACAAAAATGGGGGTCATTTCCAGCCCCCGGGCCTCAACAAATGGAACCACCATTAAAGGAGTCAGCGCCCAGCCCACATTTCCAGCAGCCACAAAGAGGGCCTGAAAGAACCCCTTTCTGTTCCCGCTTACAGCGGTTACCATGGCCGAGGCCTGGGGGTGAAAGGCAGCGGTGCCCAGCCCGGCCAGGGTTACCGTAAGCACCATCAGCGGGTAGCTTTTAAGAACCCCCACCAGGCTCAGCAGAACAGCCATCCAGAGGGTCCCGGCATAAACCATCCAGCGCTGGTTTTTCTGGTCCACCAGGTAGCCGGAAACCGGCTGAAGAAGAGAGGAGGTAATGGTAAAGGCCGAGATAAGAAAGGCCCCTTTGCTCACTCCCAGCCCGGCGGCCACCAAAAAGGGCAGCAGTGTCTGGGTATAGTTCATGTACCAGTCATTTAGCAGGTGAGCCAATGAAAGAGAGAATACCTTCCCTCTACTAGGTGAAGTTTTGTTCAAGAAAATCAGTCCCCTCAAATTCTATTTCTTTATAAAGGGCCTTCCAGGAATTTTCTCAAGGGAGTCCAGGAAAAATTCAAGATTTTTCTTCCGCGCCTCAATTTCCTCCCTATACTCCTCCAGCCTCTCCAGTCCCCTTTCGGTTATCTGGTACCACTTTTTTGCCGGACCCGGTGCAATTGTATCCCAGTAAGACTTGACAGAGCCCTCCTCCTCAAGGTCCTGCAGGGTACGGTAAACCACTGCCCCGTCCGCATGACAGAAGGGTATCTCCATTTGCATTTTATTATAAAGGGCAGCTCCATACATATTCTCCGTGGACAGAAAAAGCAGTATAAAAGCAGGCGCGTAGCGATAGGCTTGCCCTTTCTTGGATTTGCCGGTCATCTCATCAACTCCGTAATGTATTTTACATATATATGTTATTTACATTATTATAGCACTACAGAAATAACTGCTGTCAAGATACTCTTCAAAATCTACTGATCGATCCATAACAAGGGATCATAAAGCTTTCGACGAATAATTATAAAAGCTATCTTTACAATGGCCGAAAAGCAAGGTGAGTGCGATGAAAATTTCTCCAGTTGACAGGCCTCCGGGAGGCCATGTGTCCTCACTGGTTAAAAAGACAGCCGAAAAGGACTTTTCTTCCCTTATGGACATGGCCAACAGGGATAACGCCGACCAGTTTCTAAAGGAAAAACTGGATCAAATTATGAAGCTGGCTCAAAAATTAAAAACAACTCCCCGCCTCCAGGACATAAGGGAGTATAAAAAGCATATAACCGAATACCTTTCCTTTATTCTAAAAAACTACTACCGGGTGGCCAAGGATTATGCCATGTACTCTTCCTCCCTGCTCATACGGGTTGATGTGATCAATAAAAAAATTGACCAGCTGGTCACCCAGTTTCTTGAGGACCAAAAGGATAACATCAATCTAATCAAGCAGGTGGACGAAATATCCGGCCTTTTACTGGACCTGTATAATTAAGGGAGCGCCTGTGTCAGGTAAGCCTGTTGCCGGTTCATCGATTTTAAATTTTTTAATGGACCTGTTCAGTTGCCCGGCCATTTCCGCCAGCGCGTCAGCAGAAGCGAATATCTGTTCCGAGGTGGCCGTCTGCTCTTCGGTAGCCCCGGCCATATTCTGCATTCCGGCAGAGATATCTTCAGCCGCCGCGGCTACATCATGTATTTGGGAATTCAGCCCGCCAGTTATTTGGCTTATTTTTCTAAATATTTCTGCCGCCTCCCGGGCAACCGCCGCACCTTCCTCAACCTGCCTTTCATCTTCCTTCATGCCGGCTGTAACCTTTCCTGTCTTTTCCAGCACAGCTGCCGCCAGCTTCTGTATTTCTCCGGCCACCCCTTGAGACTGCTCGGCCAGTTTGCGAACCTCAGCCGCCACCACCGCGAAGCCCAGTCCCTGATCGCCCGCGCGGGCTGCCTCAATGGCAGCATTCAGCGCCAGTAAATTGGTCTGCTCAGAAATCCCGGTGATAGCATTCACCATTTCAGATATTTGTGCCGTTGTGCTGATCAGCTCCGCTACAGTAGAGGAAGCCTCCCCCGCAGACCTCCTGATAGATTCCATCTGCCTCAGCACCCGATCCATTTTATTCTCACCTTCAACGGTATACCTGGCTGCTGTTTCAGAGCAACCAGCCACACTCTCGGCATTTTCCGCTACCTGCCGCACCGATCGGGTCACCTCAATGACCGTGGCTGCAAACTCAGTAGCCACAGCAGAAGTCTGCTGCGAGGCCGCGCTAAGTTCTTTGGAGGACCCGGCCACCGTGCGGGCGGCATTACCCACCAGTCCAATCATATTTTTAAGGTTTGTCAGCATCTTATTGAAGGACACCGAAAGGCGCGCCAGTTCGTCATTGCCGGCAAGCACCATTTCACGGCCGGTAAAATCTCCCCCTGCGATCCTGCTGACCTTATGCTCAAGGAGCACCAGCGGCGAAGATATGCGCCTGGCCGCAACCAGCACCAGCAGCAGCCCTGCAGCCAGGGACACCAGGAATATAGCCAGAGATACCTGGAGTGCTTTCCCAACTTCTTTTATATTTTGGCCCCTACCGCTTTCAAGAGATTTTTGATTGAGGTCTACCAGTAACTGCATATGCTCAAGGGTTTCTTTTACCACCGGCGTGCCCCGGCTTAATAGTTTATTAATCTCCTCCTCATTTTCCTTTATTGTTTCCGGAGGAACCTGATCCTGAATGATTTCCAGTTTCAGTGCGATAGCCCTGGCGGCGAGGTTTTCATAATTATCCCTGTCAAACTCAATGTTTTTTACAAGCTGCTGCTCCTCATCGGACACAATCTTTTTTTTAAGCTCATCGATCACCCTGGAACGCTCACCGGCACTTTCATTGTATGCTTGCACATACTGCCTGTCACCGGTAAACAAAAAGCTTCTTACATATATTACCTCCTGACAAAAGGTAGCCGTCATACCTTCAGACAGACTGACCTTCCTCGCCGGGCCATCAATCAGCCGGTTATAAGAATATGTTATACTTCTCAGCTGAAAAAACAGCAGGCCCCCGGCGGCGGCTATCAGCATAACCACCATGGTAAAAACCAGTATAAGTTTAGCGCCTATATTTAATTTCATAAGCTCCCCTCCTCTTTAAATGAAAAGATTGGTAAAAAAATAACAATCTTTTCATTTAAAGATAAAGTTATATTGTTAAAGCCAGATAAATATAGTGGCCTGTTATTTTTAAGGTTCTGTTATGATTTAATGTACTTACCTGTTTATATCAGTTTTTGCGCCAGGGAGAATTAACATGTTTTTCTGGAAAGCTGATAACTGATGGCCGACAGCTAATAGCTATAAACAAAAAAAGACCGTCCAGCAGATGAACGGCCTTTCCTCTAAATAATTTTTGGGGTTGTTCGCCGCTACAGCAGCGAGGCGATAATTGCTTTTTGAATATGATTGGTCCCCTCTATTAGTGAAAGCACCCGGGCGTCTCTCAGGTACCTTTCCACAGGGTAGTCCTTAAGAAAGCCACGGCCGCCGCATATGTCCATGGCTGCCGCCGCGGACTCCTGGGCTACCTGGCTGCCGGCAATTTTGGCCATGGATGAGGCCAGGGTGTAGTCCAGGTCGTTGTCAATAAGCCAGCAGGCTTTCCATACCAGGAGCCGGGCAGACTCTATTTTTATGGCCAGCTCGGCCAGGGCAAAAGAAATGGCCTGCTGAGAAAAAACGGATCGACCAAAGCGCTGCCTCTCCTTGCTAAACTGCAGCGCATACTCATAGGCCGCCCTGGCGATGCCCACCCCCACAGCCCCGGACAGCGCCCTGCCCCGGTCAAAAGTCTGCATCAACAGCAAATAAGCTCCTCCCCTGGGACCTATGGCCAAATCCTGAGAAACCATCGCTCTCTCCAGCACCAGTTCCACTGTCCGGGCGTAGCGAATGCCCATTTTCCTCCGCACAGCCCCCACCTTAAAGCCAGGGGCGCCCTCCGGTATAATGAAGGCCAGCATGCCTGCTATTTTGCTATCCATATCGGTAGCCGCAAATAAGGTGGTAAAGTGAGCCACCCCTCCATTGATTACATAATCCTTAACCCCGCTTATTTCCCAGTAATTGCCTTCTTTTTTTGCAAGGGTGGCGATGGCGGCAATATCAGATCCCGACTGGGACTCGGTAAGGGCAAAGGCGGCCAGATTGGGCCGGGCATTGGTCAGTGCGGATAAAAATTTCTCCTTTTGACGGCCGGTTCCGGCCAGTATAATGGGGCTGGCCGCGTGTATATTGGCGGCCACCACAGTGGCCACCCCGGCGCAAACAGCCCCCAGCTCCTCCAGCATAAGAGCGGTGGAAAAATAGTCCAGCCCCCTCCCGCCGTACTCCTCTGGAACGGTAGGGGTAAGCAGGTTGCTTTCGGCCAGTGTTTTGGCCGGGCCGAAAGAAAAAGAGCCGTCCCCCTCCTCATCCAGCCTTCCGGCAACAGGCGCGATACTGTCCAGGGCCACGGCCCGCACCTCTTCCACCAGATCCCTCTGCCGGGAGCTAATATTAAAATCAGCCATTCCCAGCCACCTCCCTTTTTTTAGCCCATTCCATAAAGCACAGGGCCAGTTTCTTTCCCTCAGCCGAAAGGGACCGGTAGTGTTCCAGCAGGGCTCTCTCTGCAATCTGGTCCTGCGGCAAGCCTTCAGGTGGCCGGATGGAGCCTTCCGGCTCCGGGACTATGCCGACCGCCCTTTCATTTGGCGGGGAGGGCATATACTCCGCCGGGCGAAGGAAAAACTCCACCGGCTGGTTCAATATCTCTGATATCTTTTCAAGCTGGGCCAGGTATATCCGGCGCTTTCCCTTTTCGTAGTTGGAAAGGGTTGACTGGGAGCACCCAATCTTAGCGGCCATCTGCTCCTGACTCCAGCCGGCCTGCTCCCTGGCCAGCTGAAGCTGCCTGCCAATTGATTTATAGCTCATATAACACGCCTCTTATTTTTTTTATAACGCTTAGGAAAGTACAGTTCTCCTTAATTTCCCACTTTCCGTTTAGAGCGTTTCAAAAAAGCTTCCTCTGACAGCCCTAAAATGGGCAGGCACGATAAATGCTTTTTTATTATAATTTATCATATATTATTTACAAATGTAATAATATTCATTGTATAGGTTATGACAAATTGCTATAATTATAACAATATTTAATAAATCGACCCGTTAGAGAGGAGGCAAAAAATGAATCTGGTTGAGATGCTGGACCTTAACGCAGGCAAGTTTGCCAATAAAGAGTGCCTTAGGTATGAGGGTAAAGCCATTACCTTTGCAGGGCTTAAGGCTGCTGCCGACAGGGCTGCCGGCCTGCTGCAGTCCTGGGGCATAAAGAAGGGCGACAAGGTGGCGGTAATGAGCTACAACACTCCAGCCTTTGTAATTTCTTTTTTCGGCGCGCTGAAGGCCGGGGCCGCGGTGGTGCCAATAAATCACAAGCTGGCCGCCCCCGAGGTGGATTACATACTTGATCACAGTGAGGCCGGGGTATTCCTTTTTGACGCCGCTCTGGAACAGACTGCCCGCAAGGTGTCCACCAGCGCCAGGATAGCCGTAATGGATGCCGATGTGGAAGGGTTTGAGCGCTTCGAGGCCGCCATGGAAAAAGCCCCTTCTTTTCAGCCGGTGGAGATTGCCGCTGACGATCTAGCTGAAATACTTTACACCTCCGGCACTACAGGAAAGCCCAAGGGCTGCCTGCACACCCACAGCAATGTACTTTTCGCCGGCATCAGCGGGGCCATGATCATGAAGATGGACCAGCATGACCGGCTTTTGATGGCCATGCCCATCTGGCACTCCTCCCCCCTGAACAACTGGTTTATCGGCTCCCAGTTCATGGGGGCGTCCACAGTGCTCCTCCGGGAGTACCACCCCTTAAAGTTCCTGCAGGCAGTGCAGGACGAAAAGTGCACCCTGTATTTCGGCGCTCCCATCAGCTATATTATGCCCGCCCAGATGATCCCCAACTTCAGCGATTTTGACCTCTCTTCCATGCGCTGCTGGATATATGGAGGGGGCCCCATCTCCGGAGACGTGGCCCTTATGCTGATGAAAAAATACAAGAGCAAAAACTTCTACCAGGTATACGGCATGACCGAGGCCGGCCCCTCCGGCACGGTACTGTACCCTGAAGACCAGGTCAGCAGGGCCGGGTCCATCGGAAACGTGGCCATCCCCGGTGCACTGGCAATCGTAATGAACGGAGACCGCGAGGCCTTGCCGGGCGAGGTGGGTGAGATATGGATTAAAAGCGCCAGCATGATGAAAGGGTATTACAAGAACGACGAGGGAACGGCAGGGGCTTTTGCCGGGGGCTGGTACAAAACCGGTGATGTGGCCCGGGTGGACCAGGATGGATACCTCTACATTGTGGACCGCACCAAGGATATGATCGTTACCGGCGGGGAAAATGTTTACTCCAAGGAAGTGGAGGATGCCATAGCCGCTTATCCCGGCGTGGTGGAGTCCGCAGTCATTGGCAGAACTCACCCGGAGTGGGGCGAGACAGTAGTGGCCCTAATAGTTCCCAAACCGGACACAACTATAAAAGAGGATGAGCTTAAAGCATATTTGGCCGAAAAGCTTGCCAAATATAAAATCCCCAGGGACATCCAATTCGTTAAGGAGCTTCCCCACACCCCCTCGGGTAAGGTTAAGAAATATGAGCTCCGCCAGATGTAGTAATACACACCTTTAAAGCAGGAGGAAATACAATGTATGATTTTTTATTAAGCGAAGAACAGCTTAAGCTTCAAGACGAGGTCAGGGAAATGGTCCGATCGGTTCCCCGCCAGATGATACTGGATATGGACCAGGATAAGATCAAATTTCCCCGGGAATTTTTGCAGGAGGCCGGCCGCCGCAACCTGCTGGGCTGCCGCTACCCTAAAAAGTGGGGCGGGCGGGGCATGGACTGGGTCAGCACCGCCATGGTGGTTGAGGAAATGGGGACTTTGGGATATATATTCGCCTGTACCTTTGGAGTTGGAGCCGAGCTGGTCTGTGACGCCATTGTCCAGCACGGCACCGATGAGCAAAGGGAGAAATACGTCAAGCCCCTCCTGGCCGGCAAAATGTTCGCCGCGGAGTGTCTCACCGAGCCCCGGGGAGGGTCTGACTTTTTCGGCACCAGCACCATGGCCGAGGACAAAGGCGACCATTTTTTGCTAAACGGGCAGAAGAGGTTCATCGTGGGGGCTGAGGGGGCCGACTACTTCCTTGTTTACGCCCGCACCGACCACGATCCCAAAGCCCATCCACACAAGGCCCTGACCTGCTTTATCGTTGACCGGGGGCCCGGGGTGCAGGTGGAATACCTGTACGGCCTCATGGGCTGCCGGGGCGGTGGAGCAGGACGGCTTGTTTTCAAGGATGCCAGGGTGCCCAGGGAAAACATAGTGGGACAGTACAACAACGCCTACGCGGTTTTCAATACCATGATGATCCCCGAGAGACTGGGCACAGCGGCCATGACCATAGGCGCGGCCCGCCCGGCCCTGGACATCGCCACCCGCTACACCACCCGCCGCAAGGCCTTTGGCCAGGTAATCAGCCAGTTCCAGGGGGTCAGCTTCCAGGTGGCCGAGGCCGCCATGCTGCTGGACGCCGCCCGGTCAATGGTATACACCACCTGCCGGGCTGTGGACGCAGGTATTGAGGTCAACAGAGTGCGCCGCCTGATCAGCGAAACCAAAAAATTCACCACCGAGTCCTGCCAGAAGGTGGCCCGCCTTTCCATGCAGGTAATGGGAGGCATTGGCTACACCAACGTATTTCCGGTGGAGCGCATTGTCAGGGACCTGGGCCTGGCCTCCATCTGGACCGGCACCAGCGAGGTTATGTCCATGATTACCGCTCATGAGTGGTACCGGGAATACCTGCAGACAGAAAAAAGCCGCTCCGAAAGGGACTACGAGCTGGACGCCGCCGAGTCCGAGGCCGCCGGAGAAAAGATCTACGAGTAGCAGACACGTCAAAGCCCCTGCCTCCCATCTTTTGAGGCAGGGGCTTTATTTTAAGCGCTAAAACCAATTTTGGTCATTTTTAAGCCACAGAGTTCAGAGAAATTTATTAAATACTGAAATTCACCCGGGTCTTAATTGGCCACAGAGGCCACAGAGATCACAGAGAATTTACTTCAGGCATTACTCTGAGGTCTGAATCAGGATAAAAAATTAAAAACTCATAGCATTCGAGCAAGTCTAAAAAAACTCTGTGCTCTCTGTGTGCTCTGTGGCTTAAAAAGGACCGCATTTTCATACTCCCTGTAGCCGCTTATTTACGGCCACGAAATCTGATTACTGACAGCTGACAGCTGACGGCTAGCCGCCCTTATAGCGGTTTTTCAGTTCATAAACTCACCCAGTATACTGCCCAGCCGCCTTAATCCTTCTACCAGCCTGTCTTCGGGCATATTTGAATAATTCAGCCTGAAGGTGTTTTCATGACCTCCATTGGGATAAAAGGACCCACCCGGCACAAAGGCAACTTCTCTCTCAAGACTTTTCACCAGAACTTCCCTGGCGTTTATATGGGAGGGCAGCTCCACCCAGGTAAACAGCCCTCCCTCAGGCCTGGTGAAGCTGAGGCTGCCTGGAAACTCCCTTTCCATTGTGCTGATGGCCAGATCTCTTCTGGCTTTATAGACACTATTAATCTCCCTTACATGACTGTCCAGGTCAAACATTTCCATATAAACAGCAATCTCCCTCTGGGCAATGGTGGAGGACTGCAGGTCCGCACCCTGCTTAACAAGTATGTACTTTTCCAGTATTTCTTCCTCTGCCGCCACCCAGCCTATCCTGTAGCCCGGGCAAAAGGTTTTTGAAAAGGTGCCCAAGAATATCACCAGCCCCTTTGTATCCAGCGACTTCAGCGATTTTAGGCTTTGCCCCTCAAACCTCAGCTCTCCATAGGGATTGTCCTCGATAACAGGTATTTCATAGCGCCCTATTATTTCCATAAACTTTTCCCGGCGGTCCGCCGACCAGGTTCTTCCGGTGGGATTTTGGAAATCCGGTATTACATAGGCCATTTTAATCCTTTCGGTTTTTTCAATAATTCTTTCCAGCTCTTCTGTAATCATGCCCCGGTCATCTGTGGGCACCTCGACAAACCTTGGCCCATAGGACATAAAGGCGTTAATGGCGCCCAGATAGGTGGGGCTTTCACACAACACAACGTCTCCCTCGTTGAGCAGTATTTTTCCGGAAAAATCCAACCCCTGCTGAGATCCGCTGGTTATAAGCACTTTTTGATGAGTAACGGCAGTGCCAAATTTAGCATTCATTCTCTGGGCAATTTTTTGCCTTAAGGGCGTGAATCCTTCTGTAGTGGTATACTGCAGTGCCTGCCTGCCTGCCTCCTCCAGCACTTTCCGGGCTACCACCTTCATCTCCTCCACCGGGAATAATTCAGGGGCGGGCAGCCCCCCCGCAAAGGATATAATATTGGGCTGCTCTGTTATTTTAAGTATTTCACGTATCTCAGAAGCCTTAATGCTGCTGATACGTCCGGCAAATGTAATGGCTATAGCAAACACCCCCCGACTATTGACAATAATTATTTTAAATAATATCCAGCAGGAAAAACATTGTAAATATCCAATTAATTATTATTGTCTATTAATTGGATATTACAGGAGTGTTTGCAATAATGGATATAGCCAAATATTTCACCGGTATCAGGCTCAATAATTCACCAGGGAGTCCCCTGTACCAACAAATCGCGGAAATAGTCACTCAAAAAATAAAAAGCCGGGAGCTCCCGCCGGGGACAAGGCTTCTACCGGAGAGAGATCTGGCGGTACTCTTTGGGGTGAGCCGGACCACCGCCATCAACGCCTACCGCCTGCTGGAGCAGGAGGGGCTGGTCAGAACCAGGGTGGGCAGCGGCACTTACGTGGCCGATCAGCCTGCTGAGGAAAAGGAGGTTCCCTGGGCCCAGCTTTTTAAATCCTATAATCAGTCCTATGCCTCTTCTGTACTGAGAGAAATGGTTTCCGCCAGCTCCTCCCGGGCCGGGATTATTTCCTTTGCCACAGGGTCGCCGGACCCTCATTTTTTCCCTGTCCAGACCCTGGCCGATCTTTTCAGCAACCACATCAGCTCCGCCAGCAAGGCTGATTTTGGCTATATTCCCACTGACGGCTATGGCCCTTTGCGCTGGTCCATATGTGAAATGCTTAAGGGAAAAGGGATCACCTCCCGGCAGGAAGAGGTGATGGTGGTTTCCGGGTCCCAGCAGGGCCTGTATTTATTAAGCAAGGCCTTATTGGAGCCGGGCGACTACGTGGTGATGGAATCGCCCACCTTTCTGGGAGCAATTCAGGCCTTTCAGGCGGCAGGCGCCAAAATACTGGGCATTGACCCATCGGATACCCACTATCTCTCACTTCTGGAGGACTATATAATTCGCTACCGGCCAAAATTTCTGTATATAATGCCCACCTTCCATAACCCCACGGGCAGTATGCTGCCGCTAAAAGATAGGCAGGACCTTCTGGCGCTGGCCGCCCGTCACCGCCTGGTGATAGTTGAGGACGACCCCTACGGAGACCTGTATTTCGAGAAGGCCCCTCCCCCTTCGCTAAAAGCCCTGGACTCATACGGAGGGGTGGTTTACCTGGGCACCTTTTCCAAGATACTCATTCCGGGGCTTAAAATTGGCTATCTGGCCGCTCCGGCGATATTGATAAAAAAAATGTCCTTTGACAAGCAGTATGTGGACTTAAATTCTAACAATTTCACCCAGTGGCTGCTGCACAGGTACCTGGAAGAGGGCTGGCTGGGCGGACACCTGGACATTGTCCGCAAGGAATACAAAAAACGCCGTGACGCAATGGCCAGGGCGCTCAGACGTTTTTGCGAGGGTGTGGAGTTTGATTTTCCCGGGGGAGGCTATTATATCTGGTGCAGATTAAAGGAAGAGGGGACGGTCAGCAGGCTTTTGCACGAGGCAGTTAAAAATGGCATCTCCTTTGTGCCGGGAGACGCTTTTTACGCCTCGGCGGCACTGGATAAAGAGTTCCGCCTCTGCTTCGCCACCCATGATGAGGCTGTTATCACAGAAGGGGTGCGTCGCCTGGGCAAGGCCCTGTCCGCTGTCAAAAAAGAAGAAAAAGAATCCCCCCGGCCCTTGCCGGCCCCTCCTATCGTTTGAGCTGACTGACTAGTTTTTATTTACCGCGCCCTGCCCCACATCCGGATTAAGACTGGCTGCGCTGGCGATAAACCACTCCTGCAGACCACACCGGCAAAAAAGGCTTAAAAACAATTCTGAAGAAAACCCTATGGTCAGTGAAAAGGCCACGGTGCCCAGGCCAACCGGCCCACCCAGGAGAAAGCCCAGCAGTGTTACCGCAACTTCAATTATTGTTCGCACCACCCCAATCCGCCAGCCGGTTATGTGGTGCAGACCCATCATCAGGCTGTCCCTGGGGCCGGTGCCCATATTGGCAGTGATATAGACGCCGGTGGCCAGGCCGCAGGATAGAACCCCCACCACCAGATACAAAGAGCGCGCAAGGTAGTCATCAGCCTCAGGAATCCATCCCCCGGCAATTATGAGATCGGTGAAAACCCCTATAAAAATCATATTCAGAATAGTTCCAGACCGGGGTCTTACGCCCATGGGCAAAGATATAGCGATACAAAGAAACCCTGCCCCGATCATTATCTGGCCAAAGGTAAAGGGCAGGTAATTGGCAGCGCCAAGGTGAAAAACATCCCAGGGGCTGACACCCAGTCCGGCCTTTACCACCAAAACTATGGACAGTCCGTAAATAAAAAACCCCAGCATTAGCCAGGACAGCTGCAGCGTATAAAAAAGAATTTTTTTGATGCCAACAACCCCATTTCGCATAATCACAAGTTATATTTTAATATAGAACCGCCCTTAAAAAAAGTAATAGCCTTTTATTTTTTTGTAACCTTTTGCCTTCACCAACAGTCTAACCAACAGTCTAACCGAAAGATAAAAAAAGGAGGCTGATCACATGAAAACAGCAGCTGATATTGCTATGGTGGGGCCCTGCGGAATTTATTGCGGCGACTGCGAGTGCCACAAGGCCAAGGATAACCCCAATTTACTGGAGTACCTGGTCACTAAAGGAATCAAAAGAGAAAAATTACCCTGTCCCGGCTGCAGATCACTGAAAGGGAATTGCCCGGCCCTCGGCTCTACCTGTGAAACATACACCTGCGCCTCAGACCGTGGCATTGACTTCTGCTTCCAATGTCCGGAATTTCCCTGCGCCAGATTAAACCCTGCGGCTGACAGGGCCAGTGTTCTGCCCCACAACATCAAAGTATTCAACCTGTGCTGCATCCAGCAGCAGGGCCTTGACAAATGGCTGGAAAAAGCGCCGGAAATAAAGCAAAAATACTTCCGCGGCAAAATGATCATTGGCAAAGGACCTCAGCTGGAATAGCCTCCTGGCCCATTTTACCCCTTAGCTTCCCGGTGCCAATTATACCCCATAATTGTTTTCAGTTCCCTTTTTGACTACCTTTCCAGGGACGTTTTTAAGCAGGCTTCCAACGAATTGCACTGATTTAGGGGCTTTCATCCTGGCCATGTCTGTTTGCAGTATTCAATCAGCTCGGCCTGGGTCAAGCCCTCCCCTTCCTTACAAGTCATTTTTCCTGTCCATAATATAATAAGCCACTCTTCATCAGTCTTTTCCATGTCCCGGTGTACAATCACCTGTCAACATTCTTTTCTTTAGACATAAATGCACATCCTCCCATGAACAAAGAGCCATAGTGTTTAAAAGTATAAGGAAATGCCCGTAATTTTGGATTCTCACTGATGACTTCTGAATTCAAACCACTAAGTATTTCCATATTTACTATTTATAGAGCAGAGGAAGGGAATACCTTTAAATATTATGGTAGTGTTAAAGATTTTAATTATTTGTTAAGCTAATGTTAAATAGCTGAATAAAAAAATTGAATTTGTTAAAATAGATTAGGAGTTTAAACACATTGGAGGATGTACAATGTCGCTTTCCATGGAGCAGATGCTCTTTTATGCTTTTGGTGGCCTGGGAATATTCCTTTTCGGTATCAGGTACATGTCTGAAGGACTCCAGAATACAGCTGGAGACCGAATGAGAAGCTTTTTGGAAAAGGGTACCAAGACACCTCTGCGGGGCGTAATTACAGGTGCGCTTGTTACTGCTCTTATCCAAAGCAGTAGTGGCACCACTGTTCTTACGGTAGGTCTGGTGAACGCCGGCCTTCTTTCTTTGCGCCAGGCCATCGGCGTTATTATGGGGGCCAATATCGGGACCACAATGACAGCATATTTAATTGGTTTTAAGCTGGAGGAATATGCACTGCCCATTATTGCCCTGGGCGTTTTAATGCTGTTCTTCATAAAGAATAAAAAAATTGCCAATATAGGTCAAATAATATTTGGGTTCGGAATGCTCTTTTACGGCATGGATATAATGGGAACAGGCTTAAAACCCTTAAAAGAACTGGATGTCTTTTTAAATCTAATGACCAGCGTTGAAAGCAATCCCTTGCTGGGTGTGGCCATTGGAACTATTTTTACCCTGATAGTCCAGAGCAGCAGCGCTACCATTGGGGTGCTGCAGGAGCTTGCGGATCAGGGTGCGGTAATGTACCACCAGGCTGTGCCCATTTTATTCGGAGATAACATCGGCACTACTGTAACCGCCCTGTTGGCCGCCATCGGCACCTCGGTGGCTGCCAGGCGGGCCGCCCTGACTCATACTCTTTTTAATATAAGCGGCACCATCATCTTTTTGCCACTATTTCTGCTGGGAATATTCCCGGAGATCATACGGCTGACCACAAATTATGTATTTGTTCTTATACCTGGGTTTGAAGGCACCTGGGAAACATTGAACATTAAAATGCAAATAGCCCAGACCCACGGAATGTTCAATATTACCAACACCCTGATACAGCTCCCCTTTGTTTCTTATCTGGCCTGGGCCGTAACCAAACTGGTTCCCGGCCAGGATGCCCAGTTTAACATGGAGCCGCGGTTTTTGGAACCCAGACTGCTCAGTAACCCATCGGTGGCCCTGGGACAGGCTTTACAGGAAACATTGCGAATGGGCAGACATTCCAGGGAGTTTTTTGGCCAGTCGGTGCAATTTTTCTTTAATCCGGGCGGCAAGGATTTAAACCCCATGTACCTGGAGCAGAAGGAGGAATTGATTGACCGTCTTGATGGAAGAATTACTGACTATATAGTAAAGCTTTCTGCAGATAAAAAAATGTCGGAGGAGCAGTCCAATTACGCATCTATTCTCCTTCAGGCGGTGGGCGACCTGGAGAGGATTGGTGACCATGCGGACAATATTGTTGAATTGGCAGTTTACGGTAAAGAAAACAACCTAAACTTTTCCGATGAGGCCCAGGCCAGTATCCGGTCATTGGCCGAACTCACCGAGCAAACACTTAACATGGCACTGACCGCCCTGGAGAACCGTGATTATACCCTGGCCCGAAAGGTTATAAAAAATGAGGTCATTATTGATAATCTTGAAAGGGAATTTCGCTATGGCCATATTATGAGACTCAATGAAGGGATCTGTTCCGGTGCTGAAGGTCCGGTATTTTTGGACATACTCAGCAATATGGAGCGGGTTGGAGACCATGCCGTAAATATAGCGGAGTACGTCCTTGGAGATATGGGGGCAATAGAGAGGCAAAAAGTAAAGGCAGCCAGCAAAGCAATGGCAGTGGATGATAATTTATAGGAAGTCATTTCATTTCTTAGGCTTGGAATAACTTTACCCCCAAGCCTGTTTTTCGGGCCCACCAAGGTAATGTGCCCTGTCACGGGGATGGCAGTTAGATTCCCGTATACCTTTTATCCACGATACTCAGGCACTTTATCTGGGCTCCCAGAAACACATCCCCGGTATCCACCGGCCCTCCTTCCACGCACATGAACTGCACCCTTCCTTGACTGACGATAATATAGTCACTATACTATCGTCAACAACCCTGGACGGCATGTCTAATGTAAAGGGCTGGCCCCACTTTGGGGCACTAATGAGAACCCCGCATCTTTGACAATATTATTTTCCCGTTGCATTAGAAAGGAGTTCCTTGATTGAAGATATTCACCAGATCAAAGCACATGACCTGTGATAAAACAGCGGATAACCTGCTGGAGGCCAGGTCAGGTCTCATAGACACCATTCACGAAATAGAGCTGCTGATAATTCTGGACCTTGAGAAAAGGGAAATACTGAAAGCTTCTGCCGTCCTTTTAAGGGCTCCCTACAGCTTCTGCTCCGAAACGGCCAAGCGGGCAGCAAATCTGGCCGGACTTAAAATTGACCAGAAAAAAATAAGCTCTGCCATAAATGAGCTGGTTGGTGGGCCCCAGGGCTGCTCCCATCTTTATGACCTTTCCATGGAAGCAGTTAAAGCTATAAGGCAAAGCCTTAAAGCCTTCACCCCGGGAAATAAGGAGGAACGAATTGATTATTTTGACAGCTTACACCACGGCACCTGCCATGCCCACAGCCACTCACTGGAAGAAAAAAAGAAAGTGTACATGCTCCCCAATATTATTATAGACAGAAGAAACTGACCTGCCGGTATATTAAAATACCGGCAGTTATCTCCATATAAGGGTACTTTTGTATTTGGGCGTTTGAAGCACATCAAAACCAATTATCACCAGCATCCTATTATTCAGCAATGCCTCATTGGCCAGCTTAAGAGGAGCATCCCCATTTGCAACCGGAACAGGTTGAGTCTTTATATTTGCCAGTTGGTGCTGTAAAATATCTTCTTTTGTCACCCAGTTTCCCATATTTTGTGATGTCGCGTTAACCCACCGGGTTACTTTTGGCAGCAGATCAATAATATCCAGCACCGGTGTTTCTTTTGGATAGTAAATGCAAACAATGTTAGCTGTATAATTGCCGGGGCGAGGCTCCGTCCGGTATAAGCGAATTGAGTTAACGCCCTGGGAGTTCTTAATAGAAGTAAAGTCACTCTCCTTTAACTCTGAAACTTCACTCACACCAAGGTCGTTGAGGTTCTTATCCGGAGGTCCCCATAAGAAATTTTGTTTTTCAGCTGATAATGCTCCAATCACATCCAGAAAACCCAAGGTTTCTCCCGTACCGTCCAAATCAGCATGTTCCGCTCCGGGATAGAGACTAAATCCGCCCTCGCCCTCAATATAGAAATTCTCAAATTTACTTATTAATATTTTTTCCATAAGTTTTCTGGCGCTGTCTTTGTTTTCGGGAGAAGCGCCGCTCCACAAATATCTTGTCAGCAGTCTTGTGCCCCGGTTCATTACCAGTGTCCATTCATGCAGTTCATCCAAATCTTCCGGCATGGGCCCGGAAAGTCTGTGAAGCGTTGACGCGAATATCTCATCTTTATACCGAAAAGGAAACTCAGGGTGGCGATTATTGCCTTGCCTATCTGCAAACAGCTTGATGATCTTTTCAGTAGCTACTAAATCTCCTGAGTTCAACAGTTCTCCGCTGCTTCTCAATTTGGGACCCCAATAGCCCGTTTTGCTGTCCTGATTGTCGTAAAACCACTGTAGCAGAGCTTTTTTCCACTCCGGAGAAAAATTGTATAAACCAAGGCGTTCCATGTCCCCGGGATAATAGATTGATGCAGCTAGTTCAGCCGCCTCAACATATGGAGACCTGAAGTTTGCGCCTATTCTTCCCACCGTTGATAAATCATCCAAGAATGCTTTGAGTTTTTCCGGAGTGTTGATCTCGTCTAAAAACTTCAACGGGTATTTCAGGCGGAGAGGTTCGCCAACCTCCTGGGACAGCAGTTCAATATAAGAAATTACGTTCAAGGTACCGCCGATGTATGCGAAAAGAGGATAATTGTCGTCCATGAAGGCGCCTGTTTTGGGATTTTGCCGACTTAAGTAAAATTCCAGCTTCTCTTTTTTATTGGCAAATTTAGGCTCCTTAATCAGGCCTTCTCTGGACTTTAACTGTTTATGTATTTGGTTAATCCGGGAAAATGCCGTAATATATTGGCCTTTATCAAGATAATAGGCGCATCCCAGCATTTTAAACTCAAATTCGGCCATATAGTAACCTTCAAGCTTAAGCTCTTCGTTTAATTTAAAAATCTCCCGTACTTGCGTATTAACGGCATTTTTGACATATAACCCCGTTCCAGTTAAGATAATCGCCACAATTACAGTTATGACAGCAATTAGTCGCTTTCTTCTCATAATAACCTCCTTATTGATTGGACTCTCTAATTTCGGCAAAACCGTTGTATCAACCGTATCCCAAAGCATAATGGTAGTAGTACAATAAGCACATACATACCAAGGGAATTTACAACTCCTCCGATTTTTTCTATATACATGCCAAAGAAACGTCCCACGCTAAAAAACAAAAGTGTCCAAACCAACCCGGTAGTATATGAAAGCAGAATATACCGTCTATATGACATTCTGCTAATCCCCACTAAATATGGAACAAGATGGCGTATGACAGGGAAAAAATAGCTGATGCAAAGGGCGTAGGGCCCATATCTGTCTAACAGACCATAAGACCTGGACAGGTACTTATTCACATTCTTATTCATCAACAATCGATCCAGTATAGGGGCACCCATCTTTAACCCCAGGACATAGCCGAGGGTCAGCCCGGAAACCACACCCAGGTATGTCACAAGGAAAGCCGGGACAGGTTTGAGCAAGTGAAGGGAAGAGACCAGTCCCCCTGTCATTACAATCACCTCATCCGGGATTGGCATTCCCACGATACCGAGCCACAAGCAAAAAAAGAGTGCCCCGTACCCATACTGTGCAACCAGTGTAATTAAACCCTCAACATTCATAAGAGCCTCCCGGGTCCAATTCTTTATTTATAACAGTAATAAACGAACGCTGGCGGGATATTGAGGGGAACAAACCCCAGATCGATTTTTGCAAATCGTTCATGAAATTGATTTTTCATTTGAAGGGAATACTGATACTGTATAAATAGGCCGCCCGGCTTTAAAGAACGGGCCACTCCGTCTAAAATCCGATCACGTAAAGACTGGGGAAAATTCGCAAATGGCAATCCGGATAATATACAATCCACTTCAGAGAGGCCTAGTTGCTGTAAAACAGGATAAAGATCCTCCGCCCGGGAACGATAGTGAAGACCACGATATAATTTCATAAGACGATTGGCCATCTCTTCATCTTGTTCAAATATAATTCCCTTACAGTAAGGATGCTTCAGCTGCTCAATATATTTTGTAAATATCCCCGTGCCAGCCCCTAACTCAACAATTGATCTGATATTTTCCCAATCAATTGGTTTAATCATTGCTTTAGCCAAGAAAATTGAACTAGGCGTTAAACTACCTATTTTTTTTGAGCACTTTATAAATTTGTACAAAAATAAAACCTTGTCCGAAATAGTCTTCTTTAACTCCTGTAATAGCAATTCCCTTTCAGACCCCAAACCTAAAGCATTTATTTTTACCTCTTTCAATTTAGACCTCACATACCCTTTCTACCCGTTGGCCCGCACCTCGCCGGCACTAACCTGATCTCCCCCGGCGGCTGACATTTTCACTCTGCGGCCGATCAACCGTCTTTGTCTGTTCATCCGTCTGCGCCGGCAAGACCGGTACTGTTTTTCTCCTGTTCACAAATAAAAACCCCCTCACCTTAATACTAAGGATGAGGGGGGTGCTGCACATCATACTTGAGATATAGTTTTCTCTAACTCAAGTCATGCTTTTTGTAGCAAGGATAGCCAGTTGTGTTCTGTCCCTGGCCCCAAGTTTGGACAACAGACTGCTTACATGACTTTTCACTGTCCCTTCGACAATGAACAGCGCAGAGGCTATTTCTGTGTTGGACAAACCCCTGCCAATCAATCTTAATACTTCCTTCTCCCGGCCTGTCAGTTGATCAAAAGTGTTTCCGGGCAGATTTTCAACGGCAGTCTCCGCTCCCCGGGCTGAAATCCTTTCAATAATTTTTTGCGTCACATCAGGATGAAGACAAACTCCTCCGGCATGAACCACCCTGATAATCTTACACAGTTCGCCAGGCTGCGTATCTTTAAGTAAAAACCCTTTAGCGCCGTTTTGTAAACCTTCAAAAATAAGCATTTCCTCATTAAAAGTGGTAAGAATCAGCACCTTTATATCGGGAAACAGCCTGCTGATTTCTTTAGTCGCCGCAATACCATCTATTACAGGCATCCGTGCGTCCATCAACACTATATCAGGTTTCGCCTGCTCACAAAAGTCCAGAGCCTCTTGCCCATTGTGACAAACACCCGTAATTTCAAAATCTTCTTCAAGTTGAAGAATGGCGTTTAAACCTTCGCAGACAATTGGCTGATCGTCCACAATGAGAATTCTTATCTTATTCATTACTCTTTCCCCCACGCCTATCTACGCACCCTTCAATTTTAAAGCCGCTGCCGGCCTGGGACTGAAAATAAATGGCGCCGCCAAGATCGGAGATTCTGTCTTTCATTCCCTTTAAGCCGTTTCCTGCTTCAATCCGATTTGTTCCGGAACCATTATCCCAATAGGAGAAAGATAACAACTCCCTGTCGCCTGAAATAGAAATACGAGCACAGCCGGCATTGGCGTGGCGCAAGGTGTTGGTAATGGCTTCCTGAAAAATACGGTATATATTGAACTGTTCTTTGCCCGAAAGATCAGTATCCCCGGTTTTAATGTCAAGGTCAATCTGCAAGCCGGTTAAAGCCTGGACCTCCCGGACCATTTCCATTAGACGGGAAATTAATTCAAATTGGAAATTTGATTCCTTTTTTACCGAAACCACTTCCCGCACAGAATTAAGGGCCGTCCGGGAAATCTGAAGAGCTTTATCCCAGTAGGTTTTTCCGGCTTCCACATCACGGATCGTCAGCTTTTTTCCAGCTTCGAGGGTCAAAATCAAACCGGTAAGATCGTAGCCGAGGCTGTCATGGATTTCGCCTACTATTCGTCTGCGCTCCGCTTCGGAGGCCAAACCTTCACTCAGGGCCATACTCTCCTTCAGCTGAAGGTTAACGTATCTAAGTTCTTTTGTCAGCCTTTCATAGGCAATCCTTTGTTCCCGCTGCATTCTTTCACTTAAAACCAGAACAAATGCAAATCCATAAAGCATTATTTCTGCAAATCCAGGTATTTGCATCTGCCCGCTTTCCCATAGGTATAATAGTGCGGTAGATCCCACACTGACCGCCGTGGTAATTATTGCGTAAGCAATAAAAAGGGGTTTTGGTAATATAGCTGTCCCTTCTATCAGGTAAATCATAAAAAGCTTACTGCCATCATTCGAAAGCAAGGAGAAAAGGACGGCCAAAATTAAGTCCAGAAACAAGGTGATTATATTCACTTTGCTACTGGTATATTTGTAAAAATTACGCCAAAAACCGCTGACCAACAGGACAAGCACAATTAAAACCAGTGTGATGCTTATCGGGCTTTTTTGTAATGCCTTAATAAAAACCCAGGAATATAAAATTATTTTTAATCCGATTAACCATATAAACATCAAATAACCTCGAGGATTTTTCTATACTCCCATTTTCTTCTTTCAATAATGGTTTAATAAACCCTGCATCATAAGTTAATTAATATACCGCTCCGGCTACTTTTGCGCTTTTTAGCTGTATCACATGATGTGCCAGCGCCCCACTTGCCCAAAAATTACACCTCCTGTCATTCCAACAGAAGGTGTCTACTCATTCACAATAAGTTAATATTTAAGAGCCAGGCCCTATTTTTCCATTTAGCTACTCACCAACAAACCTGTTCCGGCCAGCATGTTTTGCCTGATATAGTGCATCATCTGCAGCAGTGATGAGGGATTTAGGCAATTCTCCGTTATTGGGTCTTCGGCAAGCTAAACCAATACTGAGCGTCAACTGGTTATAGGACGAGTAGGGATGTATAATATTTAGATTTCTTATAGCATTGCACAGGCTGTCGGCAACATGGCGGGCACCAATTAAGTTAGTGTCGGGCAGTATGGCGGCAAACTCTTCTCCACCGTAACGAGTCACTATGTCACCGGGCCTCTTTAAAGTATTTTCCAATGTTTTAGCTATTTTTTTTAAACAATTATCCCCTGCCAGGTGCCCAAAATTATCATTGTAATTTTTAAAATAATCTATATCGATCATCAATAGAGCCAATTCCTTTTTATCCCGAACAGCCCGGTTCCATTCCCGGTTTAGCGCTTTATCAAAATATCTCCTGTTTGGAATGTTTGTTAGAGCATCCATATATGATAGATTGTATAGCATTTTATTTGCCGTAATTAAATCTTTTTTTTGCTGCTCGATCTTTCTTTGTTTTAGAAAAAACTGAATACGCATAACATAAATCATTCTTGATATTATTATGGACAGAACAGTCACAAAAGTCATATTTATTGAGTTAGCTAAAGCGATGGAGTTTGGCAGTAAACACCAGCCATAAATAATTAATATAAGAGAAGTTACACCATATATAAGAATACTTTTATACAAGGTTATGTACAAAAAGGTAGCTGAGCAAAACATAGCTATTATTATACCCATTACTGGCGTAAGGAATTTGACTGGAATAAAGTCTGCCATGAATAATACTGTATTGATTATGTATATTAAAAGGATAAAAGGAAACATAAAATTATCATAAAATTTATGGCGCCTGGTAATCCCCTCCGGTGAGACAGGTAGACTGGAAGTAGCCAGAAAAAAAAGTAAAACCCCTATTAAAATTATGCAGTAGTAAGACATACTTTTAGGTATTAAAGGAATTATTAATAGTTGGGTTATTATTAATGGCCAAGTGACCAGCCGTATTCTATGCAAGTTGCTATAGATAATAGTGTTACTAAATATCTTCCTGGCATCCTCCGGAACTACAGGAACACAGTTAAATTTTCTGCCAATATTTTTTATTAGTTCATAATTATTCATACTTATACATTGCCTTATCAAAATTATTATTTTCATGTAATTGCTATTTTTTATATTGTATAGTAATATTTTAAAATTGTCACTGATTTATTTAGACAGTTTTATTTAGTTACATTAATGTTGCATAAATTAAAAAAGGGCCAGTTTGATCGGTTCAATAAGTTTTTTCAAAGACTTTCCCTTCCCCCATAAAGTCCAGGTATCTGATACAGCCGTAATATCTGTGAACCCTTCTTTTTTCAGAAGTTAAAAACATAAGAAAGCGGCAGTTGTTTTCTGCCGCAAATATATTACTTATCATGCATTATGTCAAGTATTCAGGCCTGACCCACTTTGTTTCTGAATCTAATAGAAAACAATATTTTGATTTTGCCGGGGCTGTTTTTTACTTGCTGTACCGTGAACCTGATAGAATATGGGATCAGACTTTCAGTTATGCATCTAACCGTGCAGTTACTTTTTCAGTATTTGTCGCCCCTTGCCTGTTTCTGCATTAGAGGACATCCTTGATATAACCGGGATATCTCCGCCTATTACCGACTGCAGCTCTGTCAGTGAATATCCTGATTTCTTCGCTATTGCTATCAAAACCCCTCGGGCAATCCTTAGCTCCTCACTCCGTTTGAGGGACCTCAGGGGGTCAGGCCTGAAAACTTTTAGACCTTTTTCCTACCATATTTGGGAATAAATTATTTTTAGCAATGGTAATTGTTTGCATCATTATTTTCTAATGCATGTGACATTCCTGTAACATTTAAATGTTATATTTATTAGAGGAGGTGAAAAAATGAAAAGGATTGTTTTACTAATAGTTGCCTGTCTGATGTTACTGGCTGCTGTACCTGCCGTTGCAGCCCCTTCTGAAAATGCTAATCTACAAGCCCTACAGGCTCAATCCTTGAAGATTTGCAGAGAGATGATGAAAGATGCCGTTAAGGCTGGGGATATGACTAATGACCAGTTAAAAACCTGTTTAGAAATGATGAAAACATCACCTTGCACCGGTATGGTAAATTAATCAACCAATATGCCAACGATACCAAGCATCTCTATATCTAAAAGAATACAACGCCGCAGTGATTCACCATACTGCGGCATTGTTAATTTGACTACCAGCACCTGTAGCCGTTATTCTACAGTTTTTGGAGAAATAGCAGGCATCTTAATCTGGTCAAATAGACTATACCTTCTTGAAAAGACCCATAAAGATCATGCCGTCGGCAAAGCCCTGTATATAGGCGTTGTCTGCGTCAAAGGCGGCCAGGGCCTCGCCGGTAAAGTCAAATTCCAAACTCGTACAGCATATATTCTCCAGACTAAATAAGTTGATGATTAAGCTTGTGCAGGAATTTTTGTATACTTCCCTTTCCTGACAAGGTAACATCTAGCTATAATATCATGGAGAGCTTGTTTTTTAGGTGTGAATCCTGCCATAAAAAAACCAATCAAAAGAATAACAGCAGATATAAGCTTGCTGAAGAACCTTATTGAGGCTGTTTTAAACGAAATCCTCTGCCCGTTAAGGTCTGTAACAACTATTCCAAAAAACATTTTTCCGAGTGTTCCCTGTGTACTTGAGCTCTCCATTTTTGCAAAGTAAAGCCAGTAAACAATGATACTGACCGCAATTAAGGCATAATCAGCATAATAAAAGATATACTCCATATTTGCCCCCAGGCCAACGGAAACAAATATTAGATAATAAAACCTTTCAACCAGGGCAAAACAGACTCTTATTACAATAAAGTCTATCAAAAGGGCCACTGCCCTTATCCAGAACCCGGCATAGATTTCATTTTGGGATTTGAGATTTTCGGTTATAAAAGTAATGTCATATCACTCCTCTATAGCTATCCTTCTATCGGGGGGTTATAAAGCCCCCCATTGTCAAGACACGGAAAATAATATGTAAGTTATCCTCCTTTCCGTGTTTGTATGTTCAAGCAACTTCTTGATGATGCTTGCCATCATATACTTGGGCCGGGCATTGGCCTCCAATGGAAGATTGAGGACGATCGGTATTGTACTCATGAATATATTGGTTCAAAGCAATCCTCAGCTCCCGGGGGCTATTGAATTCGATGTAGACGCAGTCATATTTTAGAGTCCGGAAAAACCTCTCTGTTCTAACATTATCCAGGGCTTGTCCCTTGCCATCCATAGAGATTTTAACCGTATAGGACTCTAACAGATTAAGATAATCAGTACGTGACAGGGGACAGTTCTTTGGCACACTGCTCTTGTAAAGATGCATTCCCCTCCCTTCGAAAAAACAATATTCTACAATTTGACGGATACTGAAGATATTGGGATGGCAAGCCCTTAAACAGATTTTAATACTATTTTCATTTTATATTAACCCAAACCCTCTTTCAACTAGTTCTGTAAGTGTAGATAGTGCCCTAACCGCAGGAGCACCATCAATAACATCATGATCAACTGATACTGTTACATAAAGGTACTCCCTTATCTCTATTCTATCGTCTTTTACACCAGGTTTTTTGATTATCGAGCCAATTGCAAAAGAAAGTGGATGAACACTCACCGGTATAACCCAACCATTAATTTTACCCATCATACCCACAGATGTTATAATAACTGTTCCCATATTTTGCTTTGTTAAAAAAGGATTTTGAATTATATATCCCCATATCATTCTTCTGATAAAACCAGGCATAGAATAATAAATTTTCATTAAATATTCATTTTTCTTCTCACCTAAAACATAGTTGCCTTCATCATTTATTGACTGACTCTGTCCAGCTTTTATTTCATCGAAAATATCTGAAATACTTTTTTCATTTGTTTTTCGAATCACATATGGCAATGGAACCTTTTCCCCTTGTATTTCCCTTTCTATCATAATTGATATATCAATATCGTCAAATATAACTATTCTACTCTTTCCTTTTCTAATTCCATGAATATCTTTAAACTCCTCAACTGCTTTACTGATACATTTAATTAACCAGGAGTTAAACGAAATATTTTTAATTTCCTTCCTTTTTTCATAAATCATTTTACGCGCTTCTGTAACATCCAGTTCTATTAAAGCTTTTATATGATGTTTCATTTTACTGGCAACACCAATGTCAATAGTAGCCAATCTACTTGTTGGAAAAGCCTCTGTACGGTATTCACCTATATGTTCCATGAACTATCCTCCGAATAATTTAAAAAAATTTTTATTTTATTGGAAATTATGCTTTGTGGATAACTTAAAAGCCATCTATGTCATTCAGGCAGGGCTAAAACCTCTGTGTCCTCTGTGTGCTCTGTGGTTTATTAGGACATTCATCAATAGCATGCAAAAATATTTTCATTCCTCTGTGGTGCCGAAATTGTATAACGAATGGGTGTCTATGAATGTCGCTAAGAGGGCGATCAGGTTGTTGACAAAGTTGAAGCTTTGCGATTTATTCAAAGTGAACAATAATAAGCCGCTCAAGGGCCGGTCTGGAATACCAACCCCATGCCAACTGGTGCTCCGGCTGACGGTACCTGGTGCTGCTATGCAATGAATTGGGAACTGGAGTAGTCTTGAAAGGGAGAACGATTGGCGCTGACACGGTATCTTAATCAGCCCGCCTCTACCAAAGCACTAGTCCAGGGCTGATTTTATTATTTCCTTGAGCCGCCAAAAATGCCCGTATTTTTCAGCTATTCTTTTTTGCAGACAAAAGATATTAGATGTGTCATGGGGACGGCAAACTGTGTGACATGTCAATTACCTTGAATTTCGTCCTGTTGCAAATTGATTTATGTTCTTTTAGAAACTTTTCAACAGCATCACTGGCATTATTATTATCGCTTAGACAATCAATGAAAATCATCTCAAGAGCAAGTGACTCTATAAAATCAACTTCATCCTCAAAACCAGTTACACAGGACGCACCGGTTAGCTTTATAAATTTTTTAATCTGACTTTTAGTACCTTTGATGATTGAGCACGAATCGAAATGGATTAGATGACCAGAATATAGCTTTTCTCCAATTTCCGTAGAAATCTCTGCAAGTTGCTCTATACTTAACGAATCATCACCCAAATGAATTACACCTGGCTTTCCATGACCACAAATAAATAACCCGCAAAAATCATCATTAGTTTTGCTTATTTGTTTAAATTTCTTTAGGCAATATTTAAATTCTGCAGTGGTATTGGCAGTTCTAAATATATATTTTATCTTTGAAGGATAAATACCGCTAATACATTGCAACATAGGTAAAATTGAACTTTGCTTTTTGGCAGATCCTTCCCAATCGGCTTCTATACAAAACAACAATTTCAATTTACATTAACTCCCATCCCTGTTCGTGTTTAATGAATGACTAAAGCCTTACACAAAAATATATTTAAGCACTTTATTCATACCAATTTCTGATGCATCACTAACCGATATCTCAGCCCCAAGTTTCAAGTATTCCTCAACAGAATCTTCAAGGTCATAAAGTTACTTTCAACCAACTATCTTAACAGCATTATATTTTATCTGGGCAACCAACTCTACAATCCGCTTTTGTTTCGAACCATCAAACAGCTTGATAAAACTCTGTGGTTTATCAAAGGGTGGCTTCATCAGTTCGGAAACATTTTCGATATAGCCGTTTTGTACAACATAATCAATGATCTTTTTTACAAAAATAATTTGCGCCTGGCTGAGGGACTGGTCATTAATAAATTCGGAGAACGCGACACAGGCCGCCTCATATTCAAGCTTGGCAATTTTACGCACTAAGAGGCCGAAGGGCGTGTCCTGGAATTCCCGCTTATAATCCTCTGCTGTACCAAGTTCCCCGGTCATGATGTACTCCAGGGTCTGGTAGTCCACAGCAGTCAGCGGAATATTGTTGCGCAGCTTATATATGGCAAGTTGCTCGCGGTTTCTCTCAATATAGCGGTTTACCTTCAGCTTATAGTCTTCAAAGTCATAGGGAGCGTCCAGACCTTCCCCTTCTTTGACCATGAGAACCTGATCAGAGAGGTTGGTATATACCAGGCTTCCACGACCCTCGTCAATGATAAATTTGATAAGGCTGCGCAGCTCTATACGAACCTTCTCAAAGTCCAATATGTCGGAGCTCTGCCAAAAATCATCCGTACCGATGATGTTAATAAGCTCCAACTTTTCTTTAACCTGGGGGATAGTAGCACGCCTGGCGAGATCGGCACAGACGTTTATAAGCTGCTTTTTGCCTTTTTTATACTGTGGCATTCCCTCAATCTGGGCCAGCATAATGCCGTACATAAAATTATCAAACCGTTTGGCAAATTCATCGGTATCATCCATGTAAACAATGGGTGCAAGGAAAGCAACCAGGTTATGTTTATCCATATCAGAAATGAAGACAAAAGCATCCGCACTTTTATACTTTTCAACGTATTGCAGCTGCAGTTTCACCGATACCAGATCGGTATTCAGGGCGTTTATCTGCTGTACTACAGTTTCTATAAGGCCTGAACGAATTTTCTGATACGGCTCATCGATAAAGGCAGAATGCTGCAGGTGGTGAATCAGCCTAACCCTCTTGGCAAAGATGGCCTCGGAAAGACTTAGAGTCTCGCTGCCCTGCAAGCCCTCCTTGTTTTGCCGGAAGAACTCGAAGTTCCCAAGATAGTCGAAGATGACAAAGTGGGTTTTATCCTGTCCCTCTCCAAATAGATCTGGGCAAAGCCTGGTGCCGCGACCAATCATCTGCCAGAATTTTGTTTTGGAGCGAACACGCTTGAAAAACACCAGATTGACAAGCTCGGGCACATCAATGCCTGTGTCCAGCATATCCACCGATACGGCAATATGGGGATTTTTTTCGGCAACCTTAAAGTCGTCAATAAGGGTTTGCGCATAGCTGTCGTCACAAATTACACGCCTGGCAAAGCTGCCGTGATATTGAGGATACAGCTTGTCAAAACGATCGATTATATATTGGGCATGTTTTTTATTCTGGGCAAAGATGATTGTTTTCCCCAATCTGTCACCGCCTGCAACCTTAACGCCTTTAATCATTAAATCTTCCAGAACCATGTCAACGGTGGCCTGGTTAAAAATAAATTCATTCAGGGCTGGGGAGGGGATAAACTCCGGCATTTCACCGTCTTCATCGGTAAAGTCCTCTTCATAGCGGGCTTTATCTTCCTCGGAAAGCTCCTCGTAGGCAATGCCCTCCTCCAGGAACTTTGTTTTCACCTCAATGTTATGGTAAGGCACTAAAACATGGTCTTCCCCCACAGCGGTTTCATAGTCATAGGCATAGGTTGGAACGCCTTTCTCCATCTCAAAGAAATCGTAGGTATTGCGGTCAACCTCGGTCTTTGGAGTAGCTGTCAAACCTACCAGCAGGCCGTCAAAGTATTCAAAAATAGCGCGGTATCTTTTAAATATGCTCCTGTGTGCCTCATCCACCACAATCAAGTCAAAATGGGCCGGGGTAAAAAGCCTCTTGCCGTCATCGCTCTTGGCAGTGTCAATAGAGTTAAGCATGGTCGGGTAAGTTGAAAATACAATGCGGGCGTTTTTGTCATCCTTATTGCTTAAAAGATTGCAGAGGGACATATCCGGCAGGTGGTTCTTAAAGGCATCCTTGGCCTGTCTTACCAGGGCGGTTCTGTCCGCCAAAAACAGTGTATTGGTCACATAGCCCCCACGGGACAATACATCGGTCAAGCTGGAGGCCGTTCTTGTTTTGCCCGTGCCGGTGGACATAACCAGCAGTGCTTTTCTATGGCCTGTTTCAATGGTTTCACACACCGCACGGATGGCTTCTTTCTGGTAGTACCTGTCGGTAATTTTATCGTCAATAGGGATTTCAGCTAAAACCCTGCGCTCACTCCGGCGGTTCATCAGCTTTTCCAGGTCGGCTTTTGAGAATACGCCGCTCACCTTGCGCTGTGGAGAGACTACATCATCCCACAGATAGGTTTCAAAGCCGTTGGTGGTAAACATCATTGGCCGACTGCCTGTCATTCTCTCCAGGCAGTCGGCATAAAGCTTTGCCTGATGGGTGCCAATCTTCGGGTCTTTAGATGTCCGCTTAGCCTCAATAATGGCAAGGGGCAGCCTGTCTTTACCGTACAGCACATAATCGGCAAAGCCCTTTTCCTCGTTATTGGGCATGCCGAAAAGCTCCACCTCTTCCCGGACATCGTCGCCGAATACCCAGCCCAGGAGCTTTAAGTCCACATCTATATATTTTTTGCGGGTGAGAAATTCGGATATATCCTCAGGGGTGAACTGCCGCTCTTCCTTGTGCTGTTCCTTCTCCGCGGTCAGCCGGTCGCTCATGGCCGCGATTTTGGCCCGAAGCGCCTCAATCTCCGAGTCCTTCTGCCGGATCAGGCTGTCTTTCTCTTTGATCTTTGTCTCATCAATAATGACCTTTTCTTTAGGGATGTTTTCTTCATCAAAATGGCGTTCTTCATAATTAGAGCCATAGCAGTAGTCAATCCACTGCACGAACTCAAACAGGGAGGAAAGGGACAGCATGGCGTCACTGCGGCTGATGGCCTTATCGGTATGCACCGCCAGGTTGCCCAGCTTTATGATATAGGGTAGCTTGCCCCAGGTGCGGCTGTCCATGGCGAATTTGAAGGATGGCTCGTGAATCAACGACTGCAAATTATCCTTATAGGGCATGGAGATGGTGTTGTCGGCGGAATACACCCATTTCACCGCCAGCTCAAAGGCCTTCCGGCTACCGATAGCGGCCATGGCCGGGGAGTTGGACAGCACTCGCTCAGCTTCGATGCATGCTGTGGCAAACAAGGCATATTCCGTTTGTCCCTGTAAGAAATCAAAGTTTGCAGGCATTGATATCACCCCGGATCAGGTCAATCAAAGTATTGGCTCATTAAGCTATCAAACAGGTATTGTGTTTCGGATATTGCATTTTTTACAAGAACTTTTTGTTCTTCAATTTTTGTGACTATTTGGGCGAATTGGCTTTGTAATTTTATTGGTGGGACAATAACATCTAAGTCATTTAATATTCTCAAGTTGATGTTTTTTTGTGCAGATTCTGGTGCCTGTGCTTCAATTATTTTCTGAAAAAATCCAAACCAAGAAAAAATAAATATATTATTTGTTTGTTCATTTGCAGTAAAGCCTACTACACTATCAGGGAAACATGCATCAAAACCCATAATAGCTGTCTTGGCAATATTAGCAGCTATTGTTATACAAAGTGTCCCAGCAAGCCACTTTTTACTTTGTTTTAGTCCTAAATCTGAATAAGTTTGCTTATATTCACGAATAATGAAATCTGCATTAGCCACATCCCCCGTTTGAATAAGCGGGTGTGCTCCACCTAAAAGTGCTGGGTCATTTCTTGGTCGGTGTTTTGAAATACCTCTGTTGATGTTACCAATTTCTGAAAGCTTTCTAATCTTCCATCCTTTTTCATTCGTCACAGGGTCGCCGAACATATCATAAAAGGTGGATTTGATAAGGTTGTCCAGCTCTGCAAGCTGCTTTTTGCGCAGGGCAAGTAGCTCTGCAGTGGTGTCTAAGGTTTTGGCGATTTGCATCTGGGTTTCTAAAGGCGGGAGAGGAATTGGATACTCTTTAACCTGTTTCGGTTGCACCCTTATAAGAGAACCACCTATCCCTGTAACATTGGCCGTCAATAAATTACGAAATGGCTTAGATCTTAAGCACCATACTAAATATTTTGAGGATATATTATTGTTTCTTATAACAATCCATTCCGATGACGCAATCAAAGGGTGTTCAGTGTGTCTCTTGACGTACCAAACACGATTTATCCTCGGATTTATTTTGCAAAGCAAAACGTCATCCTTTTGTACTGCCTGTTTTGTAGAGCCTATTTCAGCGCCTGTTACAATCTCAGGATAATCATTGTCAAAACTTGGCACACTATATAATTCAAACATACAATCAGGTTTTTTCATGGGATCAACAGATTTACTTTGATAACAATTTATACTACCAAGCTTGACCATTTCCCACTTACTCACCAATAAGCCCCCTTAATTCCTCCATCTTTGAGGCAATCTCAAGGGTTAGCTCATCAAGGCGGGTCATTATCTCCATGGGAGAATCATACTGCACCTTTTCATAAACAACCTCTTTATAGCGGTTGATGGATAGATCGTAGTCATTGGCCTCAATGGCGGACTTGTCCACAAAAAAGCTCTGATCGGTGGGTTTGCGGTCAGCTTCGCCTTCAGGGTTATGGAAGCGGGCAATAATATCAGGAATATCACTGGCTCCGTTGGGAGTGCGTTTATCGTCAAGGGAAAACCCGTCAGACTTCATATCATAAAACCAGACCTTATCGGTGCCACCTGCGCCTGTCTTGGTAAACACCAGTACGGCGGTGCTGACACCCGCATAAGGTTTAAATACCCCGCTGGGCATAGATATTAACGCCTGCAGCTGGTGGTTTTCCACCATTTCTTTGCGCAGGGCCTTGTGTGCCTTGGTGGTTCCAAACAAAACACCGTCCGGAACAATGCAGGAGCATCGCCCGCCCTTGCGCAGCATCCTCAAAAAGAGCGCCACAAACAAAAGCTCAGTCTTTTTAGTGTTGCAGACCGCCTTCAGATTGTCGTTAATGCTCTCGGCATCTATCGTACCGGTAAAGGGTGGATTGGCAAGGACAATATCATAAGCGGAAGAAATGCTGTTCTGCTTGGAAACGCTGTCCACATAGTCAATACGGGGCTGGGTGATGGAGTGGAGCATCAGGTTCATGGCGGAAAGGCGCAGCATGGTTCTGTCGGTGTCAAAGCCCGTGAACATACCGCCCTCAAAATGCTTCCATTGTTCACCTGTCATTTCGGCCTCGTAGCGCTCACGGATATACTCTGCGGAGGATACCAGAAAACCCGCAGTGCCGCAGGCGGGATCACAGATTTTATCATCTGGAGTTGGGGCAAGTAGCCGCACCATCATATCCCGGATATGCTTCGGCGTTCTGAATTGGCCATTTTGCCCTGCGGTGGCCAGCTTGCCAAGCATATATTCATAAAGATCGCCCTGCATGTCCAGGTCTTTGATATCGTGTTCATAAAGGTCGTCCAGGCCGGTAATAACCTTCTGCAATACCTGGGGGGTTGGAATAAAAAACATGGCATCCTGCATATAGCGGGAAAAGGCTGAAGAATTCTTCCCGTTCATTTCCTTGATAAAGGGAAATACCTTTGTGCTGACTATATCATAAATCATACGGGGGTCTTTGTTTTTAAACTTGCTCCAGCGCATGTTCTGCCCATCTTCATCCTGCGGGAAAATTCTAGTTACATTCTGACCGCCCAATGCCTCCAGGCTCTCGTTTTCCAGTTCCTTTTCATCCAGGGAGCGGATAAACATCAAATATGTAAGCTGCTCTATAACGGTTAAGGGATTGGTAATACCTCCAGCCCAGATATCTGTCCATATTTTATCAACCTTGTTGCGAATCTCTCCTGTCAGCATCTTTTCTGCTCCTGTCTGCTTTTAAATAAGTCCTCTTACTCCAATAGTGTGCTTTGCCTTATATAAACTCTTCCCTGCGAAAAACAATATTCAACAATATGATATTTCTTCTACTTTCAAGCAAGAATACCTTCACAGTACTATGGCCCTAATTCGACATCTACTCATCAAAATACTTGCGTTCTTTGTACCAGGACAGGCAAGTCGGGGCGGTTCTTGCCTTGCCTAAGCATTCATCTCAGGATATCTTCCTGTTAGGAGTACAGTACATTGAATTATTGTATCGAAAAGGAGAAGGCATCAATCGAGCGATATGCCGGAGTCAGTTACTGCCTTTTAACGAAGGAACCGTCAAGGATGACGATTTGGCGTACACACGCCGCCAAAAGCCCGAGAGGAGCAGGACGCGACTTTCGAGGGCGGTCGTCAGCCTCGGCGAGGAGTTTAAAGGCAGTTCTGACGCAGGTCTCAATCGTGAGTGCGATGTCTTCTCCGATACGCCCCAAAGCTTCTATGGTATTTGTAGTCAAACATTGATATACTTAAGCTCTTTAAACGACATATGCTTTCCTAACTAAAAAGGGAAGCATAAGTCTGCCGCCCCGGCATACCTATGCTTCCCTAAAATAAATGGAGCGGGTGATCAGAATCGAACTGACGTAATCGGCTTGGAAGGCCGACGCTCTACCATTGAGCTACACCCGCATTTATATGCTATTCTTTTTGCTGACAAAAAATATTATAGCACAGAAACGGCCGGATAGTCAAAGGATGTTTTATGGCAATTACAGGGGGGGAGGCCAGGATATGCCGGTCTAAAGGCTCATTATGTGGGGTTTTACCACCCCGTCAGTAATCTCCAGCAGGCCGAAGCTGTATTCGTCGCCGTCCCTGGGCTTGGAGACGCTGCCGGGGTTGATCATTAACAGGCCCCCGGGGCAGGGGCAGGATGGTGACGGGGTGTAGGTATAGCCGGCTATGTGGGTGTGTCCGTACACCACCACCGAGGCCCGCAGCTCGGCGGCCCTGTTGTACAGGCCGAAGAGAGACATTTTTACGTTATATTTATGCCCGTGGGTGATATAGATTCTGACTCCATCCAGCTCCAGTATTTTTTCCCCTGGGCCGTCCATGCGTGAGTCACAGTTGCCCACCACGGCATGAGTAAGAACATCCAGCCGTGCCGCTATAGTTGTGGCGTCGTGGTAGTGGTCCCCGGCGTGGATTAAGAGGTCTAACGGGCCCATCATTTCCAGCGCCTTAAAGGCCGGCTCCAGTATTCCGTGGGTATCGCTTAAAAGACCAATCTTCACCTAATCACCTGCTCGCTTGCCCTGCCCAAAGGTACTTGTTAATACCATTTGACCTGAATCTCATTAAGAATTATATGTCCCACTCTCTGGAACAGTCAATTATTACTGTTTTATTCTGCAGTCAGCCCGCTGATTATCTTCCTGGCCCGGGCAAAGGCCTTTCCCCGGTGGCTGATGGAGTTCTTGGTGTCCAGATCCAGCTGGGCAAAGGTTTTGCCCAGCTCCGGGATTATAAAAAGAGGGTCATAGCCGAAGCCTTCCTCTCCCCGTGGAGCTGTGCCGATCACTCCCTCACAGGCCCCCTCGGCTGTATATATGCGGTCTCCCGGCACCGCCAGGGCCACCACGCACTTAAACCTGGCCGTCCTCTTCTCCGGGGGTACTCCCTCCAGCAGGGCCAGGAGCTTTTCATTATTGGCCCGGTCATCCTTATGCTCTCCGGCAAAGCGGGCCGAGTAAACACCCGGTGCGCCGCCCAGGTGGTCAACCTCCAGGCCGGAGTCATCGGCAAGGGCTATTTCACCGGTGGCCCGGGACACCTCCACCGCCTTTTTAGCCGCGTTTTCGGCAAAGGTTGACCCGTCCTCCACCACCTCCGGGAGGTCCGGAAAGTCTTTCATGGACTTTATTTCCACCCCCAGGGGGCCCAGCAGGCTCTGCAGCTCGGTGAGCTTCCCCCGGTTACCGGTGGCCACCACTATAAGCAATATTAAATCACCCGCCTATCTTTCCGGCAATGTCGCCCAGCACTTCCCTCTGGTAGTCGATCAAAAGACTTATACCTCCCGAGGCCAGGTCAATCATGCTGTTCATCTGGTCCCTGGCAAAGGACGCCTCTTCCCCTGTGCCCTGCACCTCCACAAACCTGCCGGACCCGGTCATCACTATATTCATATCCACCTCGGCGGCGGAGTCCTCGGCATAGCAGAGGTCGGCCACCGCCTGGCCGTTTACTATACCAACACTGGTGGCAGCAAGGAAATCCTTTAGGGGAAGCCTTGCCAGCTGGCCATTTTCCACCAGCTTTTGAAGTGCGTCGGCCACCGCTATAAAGGCCCCGGTGATGGACGCTGTTCTGGTGCCCCCGTCGGCCTGGATCACATCACAGTCTATCAGTACGGTCCTTTCCCCCAGCGCCTCCATGTCAACCACCGCCCTCAGGCTGCGGCCGATGAGCCTTTGTATCTCGTAAGTACGGCCCCCTATCTTGCCCCTGGCCGACTCCCTGGCGGTGCGCACTCCGGTTGCCCTGGGCAGCATGGCGTATTCCGCGGTAACCCAGCCCCCGCTTTCCTCCAGCCTGCGAAAGGCGGGCACCCTGTCCTCCACCGAGGCTGTGCAGATAACCCTGGTGTCGCCCACCTCTATGAGCACCGATCCCTCGGCGTACTTGTTGAAGCCCCTGGTTATTTTAACCGGCCTCAGCTGTCCCGGCATTCTCCCGTCAACTCTGGTCACATTAGTACCTCCCACTTCTTTTCGGCATGAAAACACCATTTAATATATTTTACATAGCAACTCCTATTTAAACCTTGTTAAAAGAATGGGGATTGGGATTTCTATTTCCTATCACATTCCCCTAATACACAAAGTAAGTGTCCCCCTCCACGGCTAACTCCACCTTATCGCCGTAGCCCTCGGCAGCCTGGGCCCTCAGCTTCTCCAGGTCGTATTCAGGCCAGAAGTGGGTTATAATAAGCTCCTTGGCCCTGGCCTTTCTGGCCACTTCCCCGGCCTGGCGGGCCGTCATGTGCGCATCTTTTAGATAGTCTGCGTCACTGTCCAGCCCACTGGCCTCACAGAGTAAAATATCCGCCCGCTCGGCAAACCGTGCCAGATTTTCAGTGGGCGCGGTATCTCCCGAGTAGACTAAATAGCCCGATCCCTCCACTCCCACCGCGTACGAGGGAAGGGAGTGGCTGGTGGGCAGCAGCAGATATCGTACCGGGCCCACGTTAAAGACCCTGGCCTCCACTCCCGGCGGCACTTCTTCCAGGGGAAGGTCTTCTATATATATTCTCTCAAAGGCCTTCTGGCTGCTTCCGCATAAGGTCTCAGACACTTCCCGGGGCTCCCTGGGCAGCAGCAGGGGAACGGGACCCTGCCTGTGTGAGCCGTCCCGCATGGCCCCCTCCAGGGCGTGCCTCAGGCACTCCACGTCCGCATAGTGGTCGGGGTGCAGGTGGGTCAGCACCACCGCCCTTACTGTCCTGAAGTCAAAAAGCTTGCACAGGCTGCCAAAAGAGCCGTTCCCCATGTCCAATATCACGTTGGCGGCCCCGTCCTGCACCAGGTACCCCGAGCAGGCCCCCCCTGCCCTCGGATACGGTGCCCAGCAGCCCAAAACAGTAATCCTCATATTTCGGCCCTCCGTCTATACTTTTTGGTCGGAATACAGAAGTCAGAAGTCAGAATCCAGAATAGTTTCAGCCTTTCCCTCAGCCAATGATTAAAGCTCAACCCATTCTGAATTCTGAATTCTGGGTTCTGAATTCGGACCCTGAACTCAATCCTCAAAGCTATTGCAGCATTTCGATAAAGGAGTCAATCCTAAGCCTGGTCCTGGCGTCGAGGCCGTTGGGCCTGTCCCCCTCCAGTGTGAGCACCGGGACGTCAAGCCTCTTCCTTATGATCATATCCTCAATCTGCCTGTAGCAGAAGCTCTGGGCATAGTGTATTATCCCGTCTATTCTCCGCCTGGCTATTTCCCCTGTGATGTCCCGGAGCCGGTAAAAAATTCCATAGGGATATGAGTATAGCCTGTACTGCTCAATAAGGTCTTCGGTGTCAAAGGGCATGGAAAACTGGCGCTGCACCTCGTTATAGACCACCCTGGCCCCTTTCTCCTCCAGATAGTCGTACAGGTCGTCCATTATGGGGGGCACTCCTATATATCCTATTCTTATTCTTTTCCGATCAGGCGCTCTGGACCCCAGGCCGGCCAGAAAACTGTCCACCTTTTCCTCAAAGGCCGCCGGATCCCCTTCCAGGTCGCTGCAGGATACCTGAAATAAATGATTTTCTTTACCTGTAACAACATTCTCCTGCCAGGTTAGCCGATCTATGAGGTGCACCTTTTTTCTTATGGCCCCCAGCTCCGCGCTGGTCTTGAGCACCCCGTCCCAGCCGGTCCCCAGTCTTTCCACCAGCTTGTCCAGCTGTAGCCCAAGCAGGTCCCTGTCACGGTCAAAGGGAAAGGCAAAGGGTATTATCTCAACACCCTCCATCTCCAGTGTTTCCATCAGGGCGTGGGTGTTGCTGCAGTCACCCTGGGTAACGGCAATTATCTTTTTTATGCCTTCCCTGAGGGTGGCGCTGTATATTCCCTTGATCCACGCGCAGACATTGGCAGGGTACCCTGCCCTCTCGGCCTGGTCCACCATTCCCCCGGGGTCCCGGTCGGCTATAAAAATATTATTAAGGTCCACCGGAACACACCCTGCAGCATACACTATTTCCGACGGCACCGTGGTGGTAATACCTATCCTCTCCGCCATTATGCTATCCTCCCCAGTAAGTCCGCTCTCTTTATCCCCGGAAGCCGGGAGATGTTTCCTTTTAGATTATAACGGTTTGAGGAAGTGATTCCAAGACGACAGTCATTTAGAATACTTCAATATCTATAAAAAAGTAAGCTTTATGTAATATATTTTTAAGATTTGTTCTCTATATTTAAATGTAGCTATATTAAATCAATTCTGGGAGGAGATAATATGCCTGAATTTGGAACAGCCTTTTCCGGTTTTTCTGCTGGCCGCAAACTTACCGAAGAAGAGCTGCTGCGCGCCATCAGATTTATGATCGCCGCCGAGTACGAGGCCATTCAGCTTTATATGCAGCTTGCCGAGTCAACCAATAACCAGCTGGCCGCCAGGGTCCTTAGGGATATAGCCGATGAGGAGAGAGTCCATGCGGGGGAATTTCTAAGGTTACTGAAGGAACTGGACCCGGATGAAGAAAAGTTTTATGCCGAGGGCGCGGAAGAAGTGGAAGAAATGATAGGTAAAACTGATTAAAAATACTATTAAAATTGGAGGTGCTTATTTTGAACG
Organism: Peptococcaceae bacterium BICA1-7; assembly: GCA_000802095.1. Lineage (GTDB taxonomy): Bacteria > Bacillota > Desulfotomaculia > Desulfotomaculales > Desulfocucumaceae > BRHc4a. The sequence continues at coordinate 649,066 of JUEB01000026.1, forward strand.
GAAAAACACAGGAAAATTTAATGGCGGCATTTGCCGGTGAGTCCCAGGCCAACAGGAAGTACCTGGCCTTCGCCCAGAAGGCGGAAAAAGAGGGCAAGGACAAAATAGCCCGGCTGTTTAAGGCAGTGGCCGGGGCCGAAACCATCCACGCTTTAAAACACCTGGACACGGCTGCCAAAGTGGGCACAACCCTGGAAAATGTTAAGGCTGCTGTTGAAGGGGAAACCTATGAGTATACAAAAATGTACCCCGGCTTTATTGAGCAGGCCGAGGAAGAGGGCCATACCGCTGCGGCCAGAAGTTTTAAGCTGGCCAACTCGGCGGAGAAGGAGCATGCCCAGCTGTACCAAAAAGCCCTTGAGGCTATTGAGGCCGGGGGCGATCTTGAGGCAGATTCCTTCCACCTGTGCCCGGTGTGCGGATATGTGGCCTTAAATGAGCCGCCTGACCGCTGCCCCATATGCAATGCGGCCGGCAAGTCCTTCAAGCCTTACTAATGAAGCACCACGCATAGAAGAGAGGACAGGCTGCTTCTCAAAAGCAGCCTGTCCCCTTTTTTATTCCGTGATGTAATCAGTTACCCTTAAAATATCCTGCTATTCCATCAGCTATGGAGTTTGCCGCCTTCAGGCGGAAGGATTCGTTTCCTAAAAGCTTTACCTCTTCCTGGTTGGAGAGGTAAGCCACTTCGACCAGGGCCGCCGGCACCGCTGACTTTACCAGCACCACAAAGTTTGCCTGCATAACACCCTTGTCCTGCCTCCCCAGACTTTTTACCAGGCTGTTTTGTATACTCCTGGCCAGGCTAATGCCCTCGGCCTTTATTTCTTCCATGCCCTCCTCCGGCTCCCGCACATGATAGGTGCTGGTGCCGGCAGTGGCCCGGTTGGTAGTGGAGTTGGAGTGTATACTGACAAACAGATCGGCATCATTACGGTTGGCTATTTCAGGACGCTCATATAGATCCACGTATGAGTCCCCGGTCCTGGTCATTATAACCGTGGCCCCCTTGTCCCTCAGTATCTGGGCAGTCTTTAAGGCGATGTCCAGGTTTACCGTCTTTTCATAAAGCCCGTTGGGGCCTATGGCTCCGGGGTCGCTACCTCCGTGACCGGGGTCCAGCACTATTTTTGAGCCCGCCACCGTCATTGCCCCTCTGGGCATTAGCACCAGCTCCAATTTGTCTTCCCTGGAGGAAAGATTCTTCTGGTAAGAGACTCTGGACTTCAAGTCAAGCACCACCCTGGTCACGGCAGGATTACTCTCATACAGGCCTATCCTTATCTTGCTCACCAGCTTTGAGTTAAGGGTTATGCTTTCCGGGCACTTACCCGGCTCAAGCCCCTGAATATCCAGCACCAGCCTGTTGCTCAGGGAGGAAATAATACTATACTTGATGGGTGTCCCGTCAGACTTTATGGTAATAATTGAATTATCTCCCTGAGACCGACCGGAAACCTGTTTTAAAACCCCATCGCTTACTATTTCAGCGGGCTTGTCCTGATCAGAAGGCTTGTCCTGCTCAACGGGCTTCTCCTCATCAGCAGGCTTACTCTGATCAGCAGAGCGCGGCGGAGGCACGTACTGACCGCCCTGGCTCCCTGCCCCCCCTGATGTGTTTTGGGGCGGCTGAGTTCCGCTGCTGCCCGGCACCAAGACGCTGTCTGAGGGAACCGCCGGGTTATTTTGCTCCTCCAGAAGCCAGGCCACCATCCACCCGGTATTTCCATCAGGCAGTTTTACCTTGTACCAGTCGGAGGATTTTTCCACAACGGTGAGCCTGTCGCCCTGCATTGCCCTGGATACCACATTGAAGCCGGTACCCGGGCCGCTCCTTATGTTTGCCTCATTTCCGCTAACCACGGCCTGGGTGGAACTGCCGGCGGCACTGTTTGCAGGAGCCTGTGTTGTTGGGCTGGAAATCCTGGTAAGCGGTTCGTATATCCAGCCTGAAGCCAGCTTGTACCAGTTGCCGGACTTGTCCAGGACACTGTATTTGCTTCCCTTTGCTGCCTTACTGACTACATTGAACCCGGTCCCTGGACCGCTCCTTATATTCACTAATTCACCGGTAACCACTATCTGGCTGCCGCCGGCAGACGCCGGAGCTACCGCTCCTCCAGTCTGAACGGTCTGGGAGGGCGCTGCCTGCCTGATATCCACCAGCCAGCCGGCCACCCAGCAGGTCAGGTTTCCTTTCCTTACCTGGTACCAGTCACCGCTTTTGGCCAGCACTGGCAGCTTTTCCCCCTGCAGAGCCTTTCCAACTATGCGGCTTCCGGTGCCCGCTCCCCCTCTGAGGTTGACAAAATCCCCCTTAACTACCGCCTGGCTGGAGCCACCAGCCCGGGAAATTTCCTCGGAGGAACCGCTTAAGGTCACCAGCCAGCCGGCCACCCAACAGGTCAGGCTCCCTTTTCTAACCTGGTACCAGTCGCCGCTTTTAGTCAGTACCTCCAGCTTTTCTCCCCGGGCAGCCTTTCCCACAATACTGTTTCCTGTAGAAGGCCCGGCCCTCAGGTTGACGGTGGATTCTTTCACTGAAGCCTGCTGCGCGGCAAGCGCTGAGGCAGGGGCCAGAAGCCACAATGCCATCACCGCTGCGAATAGGAACACTATTAAGTTGTAGATTGGCAATCGGAACTTTCTTTCGGCCATCAGACACTGTACCCCTTTTAGTCAACTATATATTATGACTGACAGAAGTGACCTAAAGTTCCAAAAAAACAATTTTTTTCTACTCAAAATGACAAATAGGTCTTTTCTCCCAACCGGTGACCGGAAGTAAAAGGTAAATGAAATGTCTGCATAAAGGTCTTTTCCTGCAGGGGATAATTATAAGTAATGTATTCAGGCTGCGGAGGGAGATATATTTTGCAAGCATACAAAAGAACTGTTTTTTATGCCGCTATCATGTGTTTATTCTTCTTTTCCCCCGATGAGTCACTGGCTCACAGCTCCAGGGAAATAATCTGTCCTCTCAACTGTGATCAGTCCAGGGAGCTTTTCCTCAAAAACCCCCCTTTTAAAGGCGAGGATGTTATAAGCCTTCAGGCATCACTTAAGGATTTGGGCTTTTACAGCAGTCAGGGCAGCGGAGTATTCGACTCTGAGACAGAAAAGGCGGTCTCAACATTTCAGAAAAAGTTCGGGCTGGAGGCAAACGGGAGGGTACGGGACGATACCTGGGATATATTGGTCAGGGCGGTGGAAAAGCCGGAGCCCGCCGCCAATAGTCCCCCCCCCAAGGGTAAAAAAGTAATTCTAATAGATACCGGTAGGTGCACCCTGACACTTATGATTAACGGGGAGCCCTACAAGCAGTTCCCGGTAGGCCTGGGCAAGTCCGAAACACCCACCCCCATTGGAACATGGAAAGTAGTAAGAAAGGCCACCAACTGGGGGACGGGCTTCGGCACGCGCTGGATGGGCCTTAATGTGGACTGGGGAATCTATGGCATACACGGCACCAACAAGCCTTACTCCATTGGCGGGTACCAGAGCCACGGCTGCATAAGAATGCACAACCGGCACGTGGAGCAGCTTTACCCGTGGATTGATGTGGGAACTCAAGTCTTAATTGTAGGAAACCCTTTTCTTTACATGGACCCGTCCTTCAAGCTGATGCGCAAGGGGGATGTGGGGGCCACAGTAACAGAGGTACAGTCAGCCTTAAAAAGGCTGGGCTATGACATTGAGGTGGACGGTATCTGGGGTGAGGGCATGGAAAAAGTGATTATAAAGTACCGCAAGGATGTCGGCCTGCCCTTTGACAACGCCGTAGACCGGGCGGTATACACTTCCCTGGGGTTTAAAGGGTAGTAGGGCCGAAGATGCATTTCCGTTTGGTCGGAGGGGCCAGGGGGGCATTCCCTGATGGTCGGAGACAGAAGCTTTAAAGCATTACTTACGGCTATTATACGGTCTAAAAATCTCTGTGGCTCTGAGGCTAAAAAGGACCGCTTTTGGCGGTCCGGCTGTCTGTCTCCTGTCTCCTGTCTCCGGTCTCCCGACAGCAGTTTACTTCAGAATTAGCTGTCTTTGTCATCGGGCCTCGGCCTCCTGCGGGACGCGGGCCTGCTGGCTCTGTGCTTTTCTTTTAAAACAGGCACCACCCTGTTTACATACCACCATAGAATTCCCAGTCCCACGGCAACCCACAGGGCCGCGTAATAGTCCTGGATAAAAACGCCCACCGCCAGCAGGGCGAAAACAATTGTGGTAAGCACCGGAATAACAGGACCCATTGGTATGGTAAACTGCCTTTCCCGGTACGCCATTTTTTTTCTTAATATAAGCACTGCAATACCGGCCAGTGAATAAACAATACACTCCGCAGCAGCGGCCATATTCACCAGCACCAGATATTTGCCGGTAAAGAGAATCAGCACTGAAAGGGTTAGCCCCACCACAAATACGGCCAGTATGGATACCCAGGGTGTCAGATAGCGCATGCTCACCTTGCTGAACACTGCAGGAAGGGCATGCTCCCGGGCAGCGGCGTAAAAGAACCTGGATACGCTTAAAAGTCCGGCGTTAAAGGTGGTTATTGAGGCTGCCAGGCTGATCACCACTATCCAGACCACCCCGGCCTCCCCCATTACACTCCTGGCGAATAAAAGCTGCGGAATGGGCGATCCGGCCAGTTCCGACCTAGGCACGGTGGCGGCCATAACCACTGTAAATAGCGAGTATATGATACTCAAGAGCCCCACCGCTATAAACATACCCTTTGAAATAACACGGGAGTCGGTTACCTCCTCGGCCAGTGGGGTAACCCACTCAAAGCCCACAAAAAGAAAAACCCCCACCGCCACGGCGCTGAACAGCCCCGCTGTCCCCCCGGTTACCAGAGGGGCCTCGATGTGGTAATTTAATTTATCCAGGCCAATAAAGGAAAGAACCATTACAGAGACCATCAGCCCGTAGGTGATAATATCCTGGAAGGCGCCGGCTATCCTTATCCCCCTTATGTTCATAAGGGTTACAGCCACCAGCATGACCACTATCCAGACCAATGAGTCCACGGCGGGCACTACATAGTTCAGTATGCTGGCCAGTATAAAGCTTTCTGCCCCCACCACTCCCATGATCACAAGCATATACAACAGAGAGACCGTCAGGGCAAATCTATCCCCGAAGGCCCTGCCGAAATACAGCCTTATCCCGGCAGCCGAAGGCAGTATGTCATTCAGCTCGGAGAAGCACATCCCCGCCCCCAGGCACAGAACCCCGGCAATAAGTATGGCCAGCCAGGCACTATCCCCGGCCAAAAATGAGGCCACCTGCACAGCCGCCACAAAAGTAGCACTGGCCAGGGTAAGGCCAGCGCTGGTCGCCACAACGGTGCGCAGGGTAAGCACCTTTTTAAATTTCAATCTATTCCCCCCAAATTAACAATGAAATAAAATCAAGTCTTAATATATCGTCCTCCGACCCTATAATGCGCAAAGTTCCGTTCATATAGGGCTCCGTAGGGGTAATGTCCCCGAAAAACATGTCTGCCAGTATATCGCTGTTGGATATTACCGTCAGGTCAGGATCTGCTGTTTTCCCCTGGCTGAAGGAAAGATCCCCGTCCTTAAGCACCATGGTGTGCACAGATTCTATATCCTCGGCAAGAATAAGCACATTTCTGTCCCAGTCACGGTTCATCACCTTAAGCCTGGCATTTTCAGAATAAGCCCTGGCAAAGCTCTCCAGGCTCTCTGTTATCTCCTCATGTGTGGCCATCCTTCACCCTCCGTTGCACGTGTCATCAAGCATTCTACAGTTGCTGGATTGCCGGCTTCATACCAAGGCGTTCCAGCAGCTCAAGATAGTCACCGGGAGTTATATCCTCCCATTTTTTGTCCAGTAAAACCAGCAGGGCGGCCTCCATTACATTGGTGCCGAAGGACCTTCCCTCCAGCTCCGGTGTGGTGGTCACCAAACAGCCCACACCCTTCTCCCTTAAAAAGGTTATATCAGCCCTGGTGGTGGTGTTGGTTATCACCAGCTGGCCCGTAAGATTTTCCGGCATGTAGCGCCTTACCAGATGGTAGTCCCCTGCTATTACCTCTGCCTCATGGTAATAGTGGCCGTATTTGGCAACTTTTTTATCATCCTGGGTATCCTGCTTTTCACCGGTGGGATACAGCATGTGGAAGGGCAGCCTGACCATTTCCGGCAGTGTCTTGCCTGCTATTTCCTCCAGTTCCTCAACGCTTTTAATGGGGTAAGGTATCCCGGCGGAAAAAATAAGATCCCCGAAGGTCATATCACAGCCCATCTCACTCAGCGCCTCGGCCATCCCGAACCTGTCCACCGCGCTGACCATAAGCACCTTGCAGCCGGGCGGCAGCAGATTTGTGTTATTCCTCAGGTAGTACACTGTTTCCCTCTCCAGTGTATTTTTCAGCCCGCTCCCGTCAACCACCGGGGTCCTCTTAACGGCATCCAGAAGCTTCTGGCCGTCACTTACGGTATACCGCGTTGTACCGGCATACAAATATAAATCGATGCCTCCCAGGCCTATGGCATCGACGTTTCCGTCAAGCTCCCTTAATAGTGCAAGGGCTTTATCAAAATTTCCATCTGTTCCCCTGCGGCTTATTTCAAAATCCACACCAAGCATATTTGTACGAACATGGTGGTCTCTTTTTGACGATCCCAGGCTCACACTAACAATTTTTTTCAAAAATGCAACCTCCTGGATAAAAGGCAAATCTCTTAACATTTTAACCAAATTAGGCTAAAAAAACAAGCTCCACCCTGGTAAGCCTATTAGAATGCTGCTTCCCGGGGTGAGCTTTAATTTTAAAAGTCTATCCAAAATGTATTACACGCTACCGCCGTACCTCTCCAGTATGTCCCTGACCTGCCCCTCACTTCCCTCGTCGGTAACCACGGTAACAAGAAAAGAGTCTCCTCCGGCGCCCGCTGCGCCCTCTGCCCCGTTCGGGCCTCCATACAGGGAATCCCCGCCTCCGGAGGAAAAAATGGTCATCCCGGTAATTTCCCCGCCCCCGGTGTACACGCTTCCGGAATCTGCTGGGCCACCGTAGTGCGATATGCGCTCCACCTGCACCGTGTGATATCCCGCCGACCTTAATTCTCCAGCCGCCTTCCCTGCGCCCTCACCGGGAGGGAAGCGGGCCAGCACAGACCTCTCACCGGAATAGCTTTCCACAGGCACCCCTCCTTTGGGTTTATCATTCACCGGACAGGGCCATAATAATCCAGGCAGCACCTAAAAACCTCCCTGCAGGCCGTGCTATTCTTACAAGCGGCGGAATTCATGCACCCAGGCCGCCTAAAGAAGCCACCAAGGAAGATGGAAATTGGGTTCTTTTTAAACCACAGAGCACACAGAGGACACAGAGGTTTTTAAGCCCTGCTTGAATGTTTTAAAAGGTTTATATTAAATGGGTTGGGCAAAAAAACTTCTCTTATTAACTACATTGGTTTCAGACCTGAAAGTAATGCCTGAGAGCAAATTCTCAGTGATCTCTGTGTCCTCTGTGGTTTAAAAAAAACATTCATCACTTTCAGGGTGGAATGTGAAGGCATTCCTGCGAAACCACGTGGATGCATTAAATATTACTATTAATTTCTATGTGTTCACTGTGGCCTCTGTGGCTGAAGGGGAACCAGGTTTCAGGTTTTTTCCGGTGTTAAAAAAGACTTGACTGTGAGCGCCTGCAGGGGCTATGTTTTACTTCAAAGCAACCATTCCGGTCTGGGAGGGAGCCATGAACATTATAGAGGTAAACCACCTGCACAAGAAATACAAGGCCATCACGGCGGTGGAGGATGTATCCCTGGTGGTTGGCCAAAAAGAAATATTCGGCTTTCTGGGCCCTAACGGCGCAGGGAAATCCACCACCATAAAGATGCTGGCAACCCTGGTAAGCCCCACGGCGGGCACCGCACTAATAGGGGGCTTTGATATAGTAAAGCAGCCCAACCAGGTCAGACAGACCATTGGGCTGGTTTTCCAGGAGACCACTCTGGACGAGAGGCTAACCGCCTCGGAAAACCTTTTTTTTCACGGAATGCTCTATAATGTAGGCAGGCAGACCCTCTCCCGAAGGATGGGCGAGGTGCTGGAAATGGTGGATCTGGGAGACCGGAAGAATGATCTGGTAAAGACCTTTTCCGGTGGCATGAAGAGGAGGCTGGAGATTGCCCGGGGGCTCTTACACTACCCCGGGGTGCTTTTTCTGGATGAGCCCACTGTAGGGCTGGACCCACAGACCAGGAACCGTATATGGACTTTTATTCACCAGTTGCGTCAGAGAGAAAATATAACCATATTCATGACCACCCACTATATGGACGAGGCCGAGCACTGTGACCGCATAGCCATAATCGACCACGGCCGCATAGTAACACTGGACACCCCGGAAAACCTGAAAAAAATGGTAGGAGGAGATATAATAACCCTATCAGTAACAGACCGGGAAAGGGTAAAAAGCCATATTATAGAAAAATTCGGCCTGCCGGTAAAGGAGTCCGGCCAGCACCTGCAGGTGGAGGTGCCCGGCGGGGAAACCTTCATACCGACCCTGGCCGTGGACCTGGGGGAGAGACTGCGGTCCATTTCCATGCACAGGCCCACCCTTGATGATGTTTTTCTAAAGCTTACCGGAAAGGCCATAAGGGAGGAGTCCGCCGGGGCCTGGAGCGGAATGAGAGTTCACATGAGAGGAAGGCGTTAGCACTATGAGGGCGCTGAAGGCTATATACACCATCTGGCTCAGGGATGTAATACGCTTTTACAGGGAAAAAACCCGCATAGTGGGCATGCTGGGCCAGCCTCTTTTGTACCTGCTGATAGTGGGGACCGGGCTCTCGGCCTCCTTCAGGATGTCTTTCGCCCCCCAGGGCTTCAGCTACCTTGAATTTATGTATCCCGGCATAATAGGTATGACCGTGCTGTTCACCTCGGTATTTTCAGCCATATCAATAGTGTGGGACAGGGAGTTCGGCTTTCTGAAGGAGGTGCTGGTGGCCCCGGTGCCCCGCTGGTCCGTGGCCATAGGCAAGGCCCTGGGGGGAAGCACCATAGCCATGCTCCAGGCCTCCATACTGCTCCTCCTGGCCCCGGTGATAGGAATAAAGCTGGGACCGCTGATGATCTTAAAAATGGTGGGCATGCTCTTTCTAATAGCCTTTTCCCTCACCTCCCTGGGCATAACCATAGCCTCCAGGATGGAAACCATGGAGGGCTTTCAGATGATCATGAACTTTTTAATAATGCCTCTTTTTTTCCTCAGCGGGGCCATGTTCCCCATGAATAGCGTGCCTCCCTGGATGGCTACCCTCATGAAGTTAGACCCGCTCACCTATGGAGTGGACGCACTGCGCAACATTGTTTTCGCCGGCTCCCCGGCCAGGGAATTTCTGATACAGTTTTCCATGGGCACGGACCTGGCAGTGGTGGCAGCCATGTCTGTGGTATTTATTACAGCAGGCACTCTGGCCTTTAATAAGATTGAGTGAACATACCTGCTATACTTATCATCTACACTGTTTTCAGTATCTCACTGATCATTTCCTCCGGAACCGGGTCCGGCCTGTACTTCTTTATACTGCGCCTTCTTTCAATGGCCTCTTTTACTCTTCCACAGCCTAACCTCCTTTTTTGATCTCCATAAGCAATGTCCACTGTACTATTGTGTCTAAAACTCATAAAAAACACATTGTCCTGTTATTGTCCAATATACTGCCATGACAAGATGAACATGATATAATAGCTTATGTATATTCTCTTGCGTGGGGGGTAAGGCGTGCAAAAGCAGGAGTTTCTCTCCAGGTGGATTGAAATAATAAAAAGGTCCTCTGCGGCCATGGTTTACAAACAAAATTTTGTAAATGCAGTCCTGAGGGCGGTGAGAAGCTGCTCCACCAGGCATACCTACGACACCGCCTGGGCGAGGGCCGTGGTGGACGAGGTGGCAGGGCAAAACATCGCCCCGGACAAGGGTGAAATAGCCATTGACCTTAAGTCCACTGCCAGAAAAATGGCCGGTTATTATTGGGACCAGACAGCGTATTTTGGCCTCAGACAGGGCCCCAACCCCATGCGCCAGCCCAGGCTACTGCGGGAGATAGAAGCTCTATTAAGGGAGTACTGCAGGAAAGGCTCCCTAAGTTCACCCACGCCCTTCCGTGAGGCGGTATTAAGCCCCCGATTGAATGAAATGCTGGATCAGGTGGTGGATACCTCTCTTGAAATCATAAAGGGGGAAATAATACCCCGTTTCCAGCGCAATGGGCAGGAGAAAGAGCCCTTCATAAATTACCTGATGGGGGATAATGTACTGTATATCCCCCAGAACGCCGCCCTGGCCATAGCGGAAAACCGCCTTCTGCTGGTGGAGGCTGTCTATTACAGATGGGCTCAGCTGCTGGAGATGTATAATACTTCCCCCCGCCTCAATAAAAAAGTGCGGATAATTGACACAGAGGACCTGAGGGACCGTCCTCTCAACCGCTATGAAAAATACCTGGATATGGAAAATCCCGGGAGACTGTGTTTCTACTGCGGGCAGCCCGTTGACGGGGGCCCGCCGGCCATAGACCACGTGCTCCCCTGGTCCTACCTGTGCTCCGACGATGTGTGGAACCTGGTCTATGCTCATCAGGGCTGCAGGCCTGGTGAATACGGCCGGGTGCTTCCGCAATTCTTCATGGCCCGCCTGGAGAAAAGAAACAGCGCCCTTATGGATCAGCTGGCCGCCTATGTTGAAAAAGACATGGTGGCGGGAGCCCTTAAGGACGCTATAAACCATGGAATTGTCCGGAAATACTGGACCCTGTGCCAGGGCTAGCCAGACTAACAGGCCCCAAAAGTAAATGCATACTCATTCTACACTGAAAGTGATGAATGTCTTTTTTATGAACCACAGAGGACACAGAGATCACAGAGAATTTGCTCTCAGGCATTACTCTCAGGTCTGAAACCTATGTAGTTAATAAGAGAAGTTTTTTTTGCCCAACCCATTTTAATAAAAACCTTTAAAACATTCAAGCAGGGCTTAAAAACCTCTGTGTCCTCTGTGTGCTCTGTGGTTTTAAAAAACCCCAATTTCATCTTCCTTGGTGGCCGTTTTAGGCGGCCCGGGGGTCTGAATTCTGAATTCTGGATTCTGTATTCCGACAGAATAAAAGTCTCAGTATAAGTTTATATAATCATTTCCTCACTGACGTTCCCTTAATATGGTCAGTCATGCTTATTCTCCCGGCGCACAGCATATCCCTTACCTCATGCTGGAACTCAGCAGGATCTATGGGAGTGTGGGTACCCATCACAAGTTTTATTTCCGGGTAGGCCTCCTGTATAACCTTGACATACTTTTCCCTGAAGGGGCAAAGGGCCGTCATGCAGTAGGAGAAATGAAGGGCCTCCACCCTGAATTCCGCCAGGGACTTGACCCGCCGCAGTATTTTTTTTGGCGCGGACACGGTGGGACACCCGGCACAGCTTATTATCCCCACCAGGTCAAGCCTTTCCTCCGGGGGGTAGTCTTTAAAAAAGCCCTTTCTTTTGCGCATGTCCGCCAGACACACCACCGAGGAGCAGTCCAGTTCCCCGGTGCAGTTGGAGCAGGTGATAATACCTATTCTGGCCATAGCCGCCCTCCTATCAGATATAGGGTATTTTAAACACACTTTCCACCTTTTCCGGGTATTTCCTCCAGGCGCTTTTTAAAATTATCTGATAGCAATCAGCTAAAAAATTACCCGGAAGTTCAACTCCCGGGTAATTTTTTTAATCAAGAAACCAGCTCTTCCCCATCTTCCTCCTCAGGTATTTCAACCACGGTGTACTCCACCGACCTGGCCACTATCTCGGCCACATCCAGGGTAGGTACAGGCGCTTCCAATCCCAGAGCTTTTATGCCGTCCTCCAGCATGGTCAGACAGAAAGGACAATTTACTCCAAGCGCCTCGGGGCCGCCCTCCATAAGCTGCTCCACCCTCATGCCGTTAATCCGGCGGCCTCCCTGCTCCTCCATCCACATGCGCCCTCCACCGGCGCCGCAGCAAAAACTCTTCTTCCTGCTTCTTCTGGCCTCCACTACAGTAACCCCCGGCACCGACCGCAGTATTTTCCTGGGAGTATCGTAAAGGCCATTGTACCTTCCAAGATAGCAGGAGTCATGGTAGGCCACCCTCAGGCTCTCCAGGTCCCCTCTGAATTTCAGCCTGCCCCGGGCGATAAGGTCTGCCAGCAGCTCGGTGTGATGTATCACCTCAAAATTCCCCCCGAAGGACGGGTATTCATTTTTCAGTGTATTGAAGCAGTGGGGGCAGTGGGTGACTATCCTGGTAACTCCCAGCTCATTGAGAAGTTCCACATTTTCTGCGGCCAGGGTCTGGAACAGGTACTCGTTGCCCAGTCGGCGGGCAGAGTCCCCACAGCACTTCTCCTCGGACCCCAGGATCGAGAAGTTGACCCCGGCCTCCTTCATAATTTTTACCATGGATTGGGCAATATTTTTGCTCCTGTCGTCATAGGACCCTGCACAGCCCACCCAGTACAGGTAGTCCCCCGCAGACTGGTCCACCCCGGCCAGGGGGGCCCCGCTGGCCACTGCCCAGTCCCCCCTGGAATACCAGCCCAGCCCCCAGGGATTGTAATTCTTCTCTATGTTCCGGCAGGCCTGCATGGCCTCTGCAGGCAGCTCTCCCCGGTCCAGCACCAGGCTGCGGCGCATGTCCACAATCTTATTGACATGTTCATTCATTACCGGACACTGCTCCTGGCAGGAATAGCAGGTGGTGCACGCCCAGATCTCCTCCTCGGCAACAATCTGCCCGATAAGCCCGGCGTCCGGCATTTCCCCGGACCCGTCCCGGCGGGCAATGGCCAGGGAATCTCCCCTCTCTATAAGGTGATCTTTCATCTTCTGCAGTAGCTTTTTGGGGGAGAGTGCCTTGCCGCTCAGGTGGGCCGGGCAGCTGTCCTGGCATCTACCGCACTGGGCGCAGGAATACAGGTCTAAAAGCTGCTTTCTGGTAAAGGCCTCTATTCGGCCCGCCCCAAACTCCTCGGCCTCCTCGTTCTCCAGGTCCACAGCATTTATTTGCCCCCCCCGGGGCTTTAAGCTTCTAAAAAATATGTTTACCGGCGCCGCCAGCATGTGCAGGTGTTTGGAATAGGGTATATAGGCCATAAAACCCAGCAGCAGGGTTACATGAGTCCACCACAGCGCCTTATGCCCCAGCGCCGGGTTAAATCCGCTGCCCGGCATCACAGCCGAGGCTATCAGCCGGTAGGCCGGGGCCATTTCCTTTACAGGGTCCGGCTTTGCTGCCAGGGCGAGGCCACCGGAGGCCAGCTCGGTTATGATAAGCCCGGCTATCATGGACAGTATCACAGCTGACTCAAGGTTTACATCAAGCCTCTCGGGCTTTATCACAAACCTCCTGAAGGCCGCCGCCGCTAATGCCGCCAGCACCATTACACTGAAAATATCCTTCACCAGGTAGAAATAGGGGCTTGTCCCCAAAAGGGGTATTTTAAAGCCTTCCTTAAGGCCCTCTCCTACAAACTGAAGGGTTCCCAGTGATATTATGATAAATCCCCAGAAAATTATAAAGTGCACCAGTCCAAATTTTTCCTTAAAGAGCTTTTTTTGCCCCAGCACCAGTACAATGAATTCTGCTATTCTGCGTCCTGAGGAGTCCGTTCTTTTTTCAGGCCTGCCCATCATCAGGTGGCCCACCCTTCTCTTCAGGGCGTATCCGAATACAGCCAGGGCCGCTGCCAGCTCAGCAATAAATAAGGTCACGGTATAGTCCATTATAAGTCACTGCCTTTCTCTTAAATCTGGACATAGAAAAGCCCCGGCAAGCACCTGTTTCGCATACCGGGGACTGCCTTTCAGGCTTAACCAGCAAATTGCCGGGAAAGTATATTATGCCACAGCTACATTACTTTTAGAATTCCCTTCAGCAATTTCTGCTAAAACCCTCAGATTGTCTACAATATCGATAACATCGAGAAGATCTATATGATCCGTATACTTCTCAATAATGTCGGTAATCTCAGAGATAGCCTTGTGTAGAGCGCCTTCAGGATTAATCTGTTTTGCTGTTGTTTTACTCACGACAATCACTCCTTTTTTAATATCTATAGATTTTCACAATAATATAAGCTCATACCGATAAAATGTTTTATGATAGTGATCTTTCCTGATTGAAATCATTTTACCACTGTCTATCTGAAATGTTAAATTGCCCTTTATTATCTTTTAAATAAGTATCCCTTATAGTTACCCCTGTCCGGGCGTTATTTTTCTCTCAGTGGGAAATCACCCGTACCGAGCGGTAATAAAACGACAGTAAAAATATTGTCGTTTTTTGCGAACGGCATTATATCCAGCTATACGGGGATAATGGCGGGTATTAACCTGTCCTGTCCTCCGGTCAGACCCTGCATTTTACGGTTGGCCAGCCCTCTTCCGGGAGACTATCCGTCAGCTATCAGTAGTCTGCAGATGAAATTTTTTTCTAGATGGCTGATAGCTGACAGCTAAAAAAAACGCGGGCTGCATAAAGCATCCCGCATATCTGTATTTTTTAGCTTAATGATCTATCCTTCTTTTTTAACAGCCTGGCCAGCCCGTACATGGCCGCAAAGGTCAGGGCCGTGCCGGCTACCCCGGCCATAGCAGTAGCCACCGCTTCGTTTTCGATGCCGGGAAATGCATAGTCAGGAACCGGTGACTCCATCACCTGGCTGCCCTCACCTTTTTCAATAAAGCCCAGGTCGGTGGCCACTCTCTCCAGCCCGTCGGGAGCGGCTGACGCGAAGGGGGAAAGCAGGGCTGCGACAATAATGGCGGCCAGGAGAACTTTATAAAAGGGTTTCATGAGCGGCTCACCCCCTCTCCGGCGCCCTTACCGCCTGCAAAGCCTATCTTATCCATAAAGTTTACCACCGCCACGGTGATAAGCCCCTCACCAATCCCAATGAGAGCGTGAACTCCCAGCATGCCCTTTAAAATAAAGCTCAGGCTGACCTGGTGCACGCTGTGGGAAAGCCCCAGCTCCAGCGAGGCCAGCAGGGCAGACGCCATTACCGAAAACCATGCGGTCACAAAAACTGAAACGTTTCGCCCCATAGGGCCGGGCAGTAATCTGGACAGCAGGCTGTAGAGCAGGTAGGCTGTCAGCACACCGATCACCGCCATGTTGAACATGTTGGCCCCCAGCGCAGTAATCCCTCCGTCGCCAAAGAAAAGCATCTGTATGGCCAGCACAGTTGAAATGACTATGCAGGCGCTCCACGGGCCCAGCATTATGGCAGCCAGGGCGGCCCCCAGAAGATGTCCTGAGGCCACTCCGGCAATAACCGGGAAGTTCACCATCTGGGCGGCAAATATAAATGCCGCCATAACCCCCAGCCGTGGCACCTGCCTTTCGCTGAGCTCCTCCCTGGACTTTTTGATGCTGTAGCCTATCGCCCCCGCGCTGAGCAGATAGGCAGGCGCCCATGTCTGGGCATTGAGAAAACCGTCAGGTATATGCATACTAAGGCTATTCCTCCTTTTACTATGTAGTACTACGATTCTTCCATTGGCCAACAAAAAAACCATGAAGCTGGAAACCGTTTCTACGGTCCAATACCTTCATGGTATTATGGCGGTTTTTTTATTTACCCCTGTTTAGTTCTACCCGACCGGCTCCGACCGGTCATTATCAGCTTTACTTTAACACATAAGGGGAGTGGTTTCAAGAGGAAATTGTTTGCCCCGTACTGGAGGAGGCCCTCAGTGCCCCGTACAGCATGGACAGGGCAAGTATCACCACTGCTGTCATGATGACCACCCCGCCCGGGGCCAGGTTGAAATAAAAGGAGGCAAAAAGTCCCGACACCACAGCCAGCTCACCCGCCGCCACCGAAAGAAAAAGGGCGCCCCTGAAGCTCCCGGCCAGCTTTAGCGCTGCTGCCACGGGTAGTATCATCAGCGAGGAAACCAGTAAAATACCAACTATCTTAATGGATACGGCTATGGTAAGGGCGGTCATGGCTGTAAAGCCAACAGAAATATACTTTACCGGCAGACCGGCCACGGCAGCCGCCTCCTCATCAAAGGTAATGGTAAACAGCTCCTTGAAAAAAAGCTTTACCAGCACCAGTATAACTGCCACCGCCCCGGAGATGATCAGCACATCGGAGCCGTTAACCGTTACTATGCTGCCAAAAAGGTAGCTCATAAAGTTGGCGTTAAGACCCTTGCCCAGCCCCAGCATTATTGCCCCCCCGGCGGCGCCGGTGGAGAGTATTATGGCTATGGCCAGCTCTGGATAGGTTTTATACCTCATTCTTATGGCCTCTATTAAAAAGGCTCCGGACAATGAGAAAATCGAGGCGGTAAGCACAGGCTGTGTTCCCAGTAAGAGCCCCGCCGCAACACCCGAGAGACACACATGAGATAAGGAATCTGCAATCAGGGAAAGCCTCTTAAGGGTTACAAACAGCCCCACCACCGGGCAGACGACACCCACCAGCATTCCTGTTATAAAGGCGTTTCTCATGAATTCATAGTGGAATATTTCCATTTATACCTCCCTATTTAAAAGCGGCTGTCTGAATATACCGGGAAAAGGCCCCCGCAGTTATCTGTGACAATGCTGCCCGGCGTGGTACTCCAGCTATTGCAGGTACAAAGCTGCAAATTAAGGCAGACCTGGCGGGTACAAAACCCCGCCACCCCCTCTATGTCATGGGATACTATAACCAGTGTCATATTCATTTCCCTGTTTAAGCTTTTCAGCAAGGAGTATAGTTTTTTCTTGGTGAACTTATCGACACCCACCGTAGGCTCATCCATAATCAAAAGGTCAGGATCCGCAGCCAGTGCCCTGGCTATCATGACCCTCTGCTGCTGCCCCCCGGAAAGCCGTGTAATGAGCGTATTTTTATAGCTGCTCATCTCCACTGTCTCCAGTGCCCTTTCAGCAGCCTGGTAATCATCAGGACCATATCCCCTGAACAGTCCTATGCGGGCCGCGCGCCCCGAAAGGGCCACCTCCAGCACCGAGGCAGGGAAGGCCTGATTAAACTGGGCAGCCTTTTGCGAAACATACCCCAGCCTCTGTCTCCATTTCCCACTGGAAACACCCATTCCAAAAATTTTAATCTCCCCGTCCTGGGGGTGCAGCCTTCCCAGCAGAAGGTTGATAAGCGTGGTCTTGCCGGCCCCGTTGGGCCCTGTTATCCCCACTGCCTCTCCGCTCATAATGGTCAGGCTGACTTCTTTTAAAACAGGGTGGCACCCGTATGTAAAAGACAGATTATTTATTTCTACCGCCGGAAAGCTGTTCATTTTTTTATCTGACCTCGCAAGCTATTTTTAAATTACCCAGGTTTTCCTCCATTATGGAAAGGTAGCTCTTGCCTTCGGCTATCTCTTTTTCAGACAGGCCGCCAATGGGGTTGAGCACCATAGTTCTTACTCCTGCCTCCCTGGCAATGGCCTCAGATACCGCGGGACTTATCAAAGTTTCAGAAAAAATATATTTAATCCGGTACTCTCTGACCAGGCCCACTATTTCAGCCATTCTGGCCGGACTGGGCTCAGCATCGGCTGACAGCTCCCGTATTGAAAGCTGCTCCAGTCCATAACGGTGTGCCATATAGCCGAAGGCATCATGGGAAACAACAAAGCGCTTTTGCCCGGCCCCGGCCAGGGCGGCCCTGTAGCGTCCATCCAGATCCTCCAGGCTGGCCCTGTATTTTTGGGCGTTTGCCGTGTAGTAATCCTTTCCGGCCGGGTCGGCCTGGACCAGCCCCTCCAGAATATTGTCCACCATTATACCGGCATTTGCCGGGTCCAGCCAGATATGAGGGTCGACAGCACCGTGATCGTGATCCTCTTCCTGATCAACACCGCTGTCCTCCACCTCTTCGCCTGGGCTTCCATCATGGCTGTCGCCGCCGCCCTCCAGCAGTTGCGCCCCTTTACTGGCGTCCACCACCGTAAGCTTGCTGCGGTCAGTATTTCTCAGCACGCTTTCGACCCATGGCTCCAGACCGGCTCCACAGTAGGCAAACAGCCTGGCTTCACTAACTCTGATCAAGTCTCCGGGGTTTGGCTCCCAGTGGTGGGGCTCCGCTCCGGGAGGAAGAAGGTTATATACCTCCACCCTGTCTCCCCCTATGTTCCTGGCAAAGTCATAGACAGGGAAAATGGTGGTGACCAATTTTATTTTCTCACTGCCGGGATCCTCTCTCCCAGTGCTGCGCCTGTCCCCGGAACAGCCGCTCACCAATATAAAGGCTGTTAAAATAAACAGCAGCAACCTTAAAGTTTTTATCAATTTATTTAACCTCCCGCTTTGAGCCGGTACAGCTTGAGCAGTACCCGTACAACTCGAAGCTGTGCCTTTCCACAGTAAACTTTTTATCTCTTAAAAGACTGCTGTCAAGAAACTTCAGAGGGCAAAAATCCAGCTCCTCAGACATTCCGCACCTGATGCAGATAAGATGGTGATGGTGACTGTTTTCACCGGCCAGCTCATAGCGGCACTTGCCGTCTTCAAAATTCAAAGCCTCAATAATACCAAGCTCTCTCATAGTGTTAAGATTACGATAGACGGTATCAAGACTTACATTGGGGAATTTGTTTTTTATCTCCTGGTGGATTTCTTCCGCACTGTAATGTTTACCCCCGGAACCAAAGCAATTTATAATTTCCTGCCGCTGGGGAGTAATTCTGTAACCTCCTTTTTTTAACCGCTCCACCAGACAAACACTGCTCAAAAGCTTCACCCCCCATACCTCTGACTAATAAGAATTATTCCTATCTAAATATTATTACTATATAATCAAAATATGTCAATCAGTTTAAGTATATTTTCTGCGGGACTCTTTATAATAAAAAAGCATATGGTGAATGCCCTTCTTGAATGCCATCAGAGGAAGCTTTTTTGAAACGCTCTTAACGGAAAGTGGAAAACAAAGGAGAACTATACTTTCCTAAGCGTTATAAGAAAAAAGGCCGGTACCATCTTTTTACCGGCCTTTTACTTTTCTTTTTTCTCATTTCTGTCACTGCTGCCGGAGCTCCCTTTATCGGCGGGCAGCCGCCCCGCCTTCCGGGCGGCCTCTCTGAGCAGAAACTCAATATGACCGTTTGTGCTGCGCAGCTCATCGGCAGCCCATTTTTCCAGCACACCGTATAGCCCGGGATCAATTCTCAGGGGAAAATTTTTCCTGGCAGTCATAGGAACCACCAGCCTAGTATAGCGATCCGGTGTTGATTACCGGCTGGGCTGCCCGTTCGGAGACTATGGCCACCATCAGATTGTTGATCATGGCCACCTTGCGCTCCTGATCAAGCTCAACTATGCCTTCCTCCTCCAACTTGGCGATAGCCATCTGGGCCATCCCCACCGCTCCCTCCACAATCTTTGACCGGGCGGCAACAATGGCCGAGGCCTGCTGTCGCTGGAGCATGGCGCTGGCTATCTCGGTGGCATAGGCCAGGTGAGTCAGGCGGGCCTCGATTACCTCCACGCCTGCTGCCGAAAGTCTGACCTGCAGCTCCCTGGCCAGCTCCGCCGCCACCTCCTCGGCATTTCCCCGGAGGGAGTAGCCTGTCTCCTCAAAGGTATCGTAGGGGTATTTGGTAGCAACATGGCGCAGGGCGGTCTCACTCTGTATTTCCACGAAGCCCTCATAGTTATCCACGTCAAAGAGGGCCTTGGCCGAGTCCACCACCTTGAAAACAACCACCGCGGCAATCTCCACAGGGTTTCCCTCCACATCATTAACCTTCAGCCTGGCGCTGTTGAAGTTACGCACCCTTAAGGACACCTTTTTGCGGGCCGTCAGGGGGGCGGTCATCCACAGGCCGCTTTCCAGAATACTCCCCATGTAGCGCCCAAAGAAGGTAACAGCTGCAGCCTGATTGGGCTGCACCACGGTAATGCCGCTGAAGATAAGCACCACAGCAGTAACGGCTATCACTCCGAATGCTTCACTACCCCCCATAAACAGAATTACCGAGCCCGCTGTCAGACCCAGAGCCGCCAAAACCGCCAGAAAACCGTTTACTTTAAAGGCTTTTTGTTCAATCATTGCTGACCCTCCCATATTGTTTTGATATATATATGATATCACATTGATATAGATAATTCAATAGCTGCAGCGATTAGCTTTTTACTGATCTGTAAACTATAACCGGGCTTGACTGCCTGCCTGAATTGTTCTAACATTAATTATCCGGAGGTGTATTTTTATGACAGCAGCCAGAAAGCTCCTGGACTGGATTATAGTATTGGTTATGGCGGTAGGGTTCTCCCTGGTGTTCCGCATATATGTGGCCGAGGGCAGGTGGATTCCCTCCGAGTCCATGGTTCCCACCCTTCAGGTGGGGGACCGGCTCATAGTAGAAAAGGTTACCCCCAGGCTTACCGGGATTCAAAGGGGGGACATAATTGTGTTCAGGCCTCCCGCCTCTATCTCCCAGAAGGATGATTTGATTAAAAGGGTTATAGGGCTCCCCGGGGATACCCTCTCCATAAAGAAAGGGATTGTCTATATCAACGGCGAGGCGCTGAGCGAGCCCTATGAGGCCGAAAAGCCGTTTGCCGACTTTAAGCCCTACAAGGTCCCGGAAAAAAGCTACTTTGTTATGGGGGACAACAGGAATGACAGCTACGACAGCAGATTCTGGGGGCCGGTGCCGGAGGATCAGATAATAGGTAAAGCCCTGGTGCGCTATTTTCCTGTTGACAGTATGCATATGTTCAATTGAGATCCGCCTTGCAGGCGGTCCCGTCTTCCAGACGGCGGGGAGACAGGAGACTGCTTAGAGGTAATACCTCTGGTCGGGAGACAGGAGACAGAATAGACGGGCGTCCAATTTTGAGTTAGAAGTCGGATTAAAAAAGGACCGGCAACCGCACTGCCGGTCCTTTTTTCACATGACCACAGGGGACAGAGAAGGTTTTATATATACCGCAAAAACTGCCAAAGTCAACTCCCGTCTCCTGTCTCCTATCTCCTATCCCCTGTCCTCAATTATCCATCTGAACCGCCACTGCTGTCCTGTACCCGGCCTCCGACGCCGCCTTTACAGACAGGGTGTCTTCCTTTTCACCCCAGGTCAGCCTTACATTAAGGCCCCGGGCAAGGTCCAGACCGCTTAAGTCCACCTTGGCCTGCCTCATCCAGTCCTCGGTCAGATGAACAAAGATAAGCTCAAATTTATTATTTCTGACCAGCCTGAAGCGCGACTCTCCAATCAGCCTGTATAGTATGGGGGCCTCCCTGACATTTCCGTCCAGGGCAGGGCTGCCGCTTTCCACTGTAAACTCTGCCTCACCGGCAGCCTCCTCCTGAATAAGATCGCCTATATCAGACAATTCGCCAACCTCCTCCATCAAGACCTAAAGCGCCTATGCAGATTTTTTTAACCACAGAGGCCACAGAGATCACAGAGAAAATGCTAGCAAGTAATCCTATCCGGTCTGTAGCCGGAATTAAATAATTCGAGAAGTAATGCCAACTGTTCTCCAGAAATTTTAAAAAAATATTATTCAACATTAAGGCAGGCTAAAAAATCTCTGTGCCCTCTGTGTGCTCTGTGGTTTAAATATGACTTACAAGGACGACCTGCACAAGGTTATTTTCATTCCTCTGTGGTGCCTTTTTATAAGGCATGCAAATCTGAATTCTGACTCCTGACTCCTGTATTCCGACGGTTAAGTAGTACCTGTGTGAGCAAAGTTACCCCAGCTTTTTGATTATCTCCCGGCAAAAATCCGGCAGATCGTCGGGGACTCTTGAGGTGATCAGGTTTCCGTCCACCACTACGGCCTGGTCTATAAACTCTGCCCCGGCATTAACCAGATCGTCTTTGATCATTGCGCAGGCGGTGGCCTTTTTGCCTTTAATTATTCCAGCCGACACCAGCACCCAGCCGGCATGGCAGATGGCGGCCACTACCCTGCCGCTGCTGTGCAGCTCGCGGACAATTCTCAGCATGCCCTGGTCAATCCTCATTTTGTCAGGGGCGTAGCCGCCCGGGATAATAACTGCCGCAAACTCCCCGGCATTTACCTGGTCCGAAGTCAGGTCAGCCTTTACAGGAACACCGAATTTACTGTTAAAAACAGCCTGTCTTCCGGTCCCCACCACCACCACCTCGTAGCCTTCCTCAATAAGACGGTAGTAAGGAACCCAAAACTCCAGGTCATTATACATGTCTTCAGTAAATAGAGCTATCTTTCCTTTTGACATCCACTTCACCCTCCATTCATGTCTTTAATGGTAATTTTTTCTCACGCCCTACTAAAATATACCACCTCCAGAGCCTCTTGGACAACCGGTTTTCCACCATCAGAACAGTCCATATGCCTGGAGGATACTGCCGGGCCTGTATAGAAATGTATAATATAGAAAGAGATAAATTCTATCTTAGTATAAAGAGCAGTTATACTACGTCATACTGGAGGTTTATTGATGCGTTTTCTGCATACCTCTGACTGGCACCTGGGGCGGACCCTTGAGGGGAGAAGCAGGCAGGCGGAGCAGGAGGAGTTTATAGATGAGATATGCCGCCTGGCCGATGAGGAAAAAATTGACTCGGTGCTGCTGGCCGGAGATATTTTTGACTCCTTTAACCCTCCGGCATCAGCTGAAGAGCTTTTTTATGACGGGCTGGACAGGCTTTCAGGGGGAGGTAAAAGGGCTGTTATAGTGATTGCAGGCAACCACGACAGCCCTGAACGTCTGGCAGCCTCCTCTCCCCTGGCCGCCCGGCAGGGAATAGTTCTTTTGGGGCTGCCTGAAGACAGCCCTCCTATTATGCCCTCCCCTGATAGCCGCCAGGCCGGCGTCCTGGCCGGGGGTCCTTCCTGGCTGGAGCTGGCCGCTCCCGGCTGTGAGCATACCGCCATTATACTGGCCCTTCCCTATCCCTCGGAATCCAGGCTAAAAGAACTTCTACACGGCACACTGGATGATCAGGCCGGTGTCCAGAGGGCTTACACCTCAAAGATTGGAAGACTTTTTGCCGGGCTGGCCCAAAACTACCGCCCGGACACCGCCAACCTGGCCATAAGTCATATTTACGCCCAGGGGGGTCTGACCTCGGACTCGGAGCGCCCTATTTTTTCAATAGGCGGAGCCAGCAGCGTGCTTCCTGAAGATCTTCCCCCGGGCGCCCAGTATGTAGCCCTGGGTCACCTGCACAGGCCCCAGTCGGTAAGGGGAGGAGGGGTCCCCTGCCGCTATTCCGGTTCTCCCCTGGCCTACAGCTTTTCCGAGGCCGGACAGGCCAAGTCGGTGGTAGTGGCCGACATTCTTCCGGGCCAGCCGGCGGAGCAAAAAGAAATACACCTCTCCGGGGGCTGCCCTCTGGTCCGCTGGAAGGCCGGCCAGGGCCTGGACCAGGTATACGCCTGGCTTGGGGAAGGACGTGACCCCCGGGCCTGGATTGACCTGGAGGTGACCGTGGGCTCCCCCCTTACCCTCCAGGAGGTGCACCAGCTGCGCAGGGCCTGCAGCCGCTTTATTGATATTAGGGCCTTATACCCCCAACTGGAGCCTGAGGAAGCTGTTCACTCCAGAGCAGGCCTTCCGATTGACCAGCTGTTTGCCTTATTCTATCAAAGAAAATATGGGGTCAGCCCCGATGTTCAGACTGTTTCCCTCTTTCTGGACATTCTGGAGGGCAGGGATGAGGAGCGGACGGAGATTAAAGGGGGTGACCGCCTGTGAGGCCAATAAGTCTTAAGCTGGCAGGCCTGCAAAGCTTCCGTGAGCCCCAGGTGGTAGACTTTGAAAAGCTCTGCCAGGCCGGCCTCTTTGGCATCTTCGGTCCCACCGGAAGCGGCAAGTCAACGGTGCTGGACGCCATTACCCTGGCCCTGTACGATAAGGTGGAGCGCGCCCCCCACGGAAAGCAGGGCATTATAAACCACGCCGAGGACCGCATTCTGGTAGAGTTCACCTTCGAGATAAACCATCCCGAAGGAAGAAGGCGCTACCGGGTGGAGCGCCTTTACCGCCGCAGCGGCGAAAACACTGTAAACAGCAAGAGTGCAAGGCTGATAGAGATTGCTGACGGTGGTGAAAAGCCTCTGGCGTCGGAGAAAAAAAGGGTCGATGAAGAGATTGAGGCCCTGCTGGGGCTCACCGCAGATGATTTTACCCGGGCGGTGGTGCTTCCCCAGGGCAAATTCGATGAATTTCTGAAGAAAATAAAGCCCTTAGAGAGACGCCGTATGCTGGAGCGCCTTTTCGGGCTTACTGAATATGGCGACCGGCTCAGGCAAAAGGTGGACTCCCGGCTGGGCAGCGCCGTAAACCTTCTGGCCTCCCTCCAGGGAGAGCTGGACGGGCTGGGAGACGCCTCGGACCAGGCCCTGGAGACCTCACGAAAAAAGCTGGAGGAATTGGCCCTGCTGGCTGACACCGCCAGCGCGCTCATGCGGCAGGCGGAACAAGATAGCAGGGAAATGGAGCAGATCTGGAGCTGGCAGGAGGATAAGGAAAAAGTGGACCGCTTACTGCAAAATCTCCAGGAGCGGGAACCGGAAATTGAGGCCCTGAGGGTAAAGCTGGATGCCGCCCAGCGGGCCGGGAAATTGCTGCCCTACCTGCGGGAGACTGATGAGGCCGAAAAGAGCTATGTAGATGCCAGGTTAAATCATACCGGAATTACTGAAAGACTTGGCCTGGCAGCCCAGGCGGCCGAAGCCGCCGAGAGCGCCTATAATGCCGCACGCCTGCAAAGGCAGTCCGAAGAGCCCGGGCTGCTTGAAAAGAAAGCCTGGCTGGCCAGGGCACTGGAGCTTGAAAAGCAGGCCGGGGAGCTAAAAGATGAGGTGTCCCGGGCTGCCGGGGATTTGATTGTACTGGAAGGTGATAAAGAAAACAGTGCAGCCTCCCTATTGAAGCTCCAGTCCAATAGAATTGGCCTTGAACAGGATATTTTGAGGCTGAAGGGAGAAATAGAACGGTCCCGGGTAGACCCGGCCAGGAGAAAAAGGGCTCACCTCTCCCTTCTGGCCCTGCAGAAATGGCAGGGCGCAGATAAGGAAAGGCAGCTTGCCAGCTCCGGCCGGCAGATAAAGGAAGAACTTTTAGCTCAAAAAAGAATAGAGCTGGCCGGAGCCCAGGCCGCCCTGCAGAAAGATCTTGCTGTTATGGAAGAGGAACAGGCCCGGGAAAGGCGGCAAATGGAAATCTGCCCCACAGACGGGGCCACCCTGCAGAGGTCTTTAAGGGAACTGGACAGCCTGCGCTTTCAGACCGTCGCCATAGCCACCCTGCATAAGGCCATAGAGGAGGCCTCTGCCCTTTCAATAAACAGAAACGACCTTTTTGAAGCTGCCCGGGAGGCTGCCTCCAGGACCGGGGAGTCTCTTGCAGAGGCGGTAAAATTACGCGCTGAGGCCCGGGAAATGGTTCAGGCCCTGGAGGAAAGGATTGACGGCCAGCGCCTCCGGAATATGGCCTTCCATCTGGCCAGGTCACTGGAATCCGGGGCTGCCTGCCCGGTATGCGGTTCAAAGGACCACCCGGCCCCTGCGGCCACAGGAGGAGCGGAAGATCTGCATGTATTGGAGAAAGATCTCGGCAATGCCCTGGCCGGGGCTGAAAAGACCCAGCAGGTACTGGAAAGAATACAGCGGGAGGAATCTGCCGGGACCGAAAAGCTAAACTCTGCCCGTTCGTCAGCCCGGGAGGCCCTGGACCGCCTGGATACACTAAAGGCTGAAATGGACTCCGCCCGGGGAAAACTACCCGCCGAGCTTATAGGCCTCCCCCCGGAAGATCTGGCCAGAGAGCTGGCCAACCGTGAGTCTGATCTAATCAACCTCCGCCGGGGACTTGAGGAATGGCAAAAAAAGCTGCAGGAAATACGCCTGTCCATAAAGGCCTCTGAAAGCGCCTGCAACAGCGCAGAAGTGGCCCTGGCCGGCGCCCGCAGCGCCTGTCTGGGAGCAGAGTCGGCCTGGCGTGAGGCCTGTGACAGAGAGCAGTCCGCAGGGGCCGGGGCAGGCAAATACCTTGCTGACCTGAACAGCGCCCGGAGAGATTTACCGGTCGACATGATCGAGGAGGAGCAGAGACAGATTGACCTTCTTGACGGCCAGCGTTCCGGTCTGGAAAAAGAGCTGGCCAGTCTGGAGGAAAGGGTTCTTAAGGCCGGCCTGGAGGCAGACACTCTGACCGCCCGGGACAGTGACCTGTCTGTCCGTATATATAAAAAACAGTCCGACCTCACCTCCCTGCAGGTACAGCTGCAGCAAAAGGAAGGCGAGATTATAGCAATTACCGGGGGACAGCCCGCCGGGGACCTGCTGGTGAGAGCAGAGTCCAGCTTAAGAGAGCTTCTGGTATCCGAAGAGCAGGCCATAGAGAAAAAGAAAGCTGCCTCCGAAGCTAAAGGACTGCTGGAACAGGCCCTGGCCGCCGCCGACAACGCCTTAAGCACTGCCCAAAAAAGGCTCGATACCGGGCTGTCCCGGCTGAATGAAAGCCTGGACAAACTGCGCTTTGTCACCCGCCGGGAGGCCGGTGAGGCTATTCTTGGCGATCACGAGCAACTGGGAATGAGGCATTGCGTGGAGGACCACCTCAGGGAAGGTGCCCGGCTGGCAGGAATAAGCCGAAGCCTGGAGGAAAAGCTGGCCGGAAGAAATACGACTCCAGAGGAATGGCAGAGTTGCCGGGAAAGGCTGGATATCGCCCGCCAGGAGCAGGATAAAGCCCTGACCGCCAGGGGGGCGGCGGCGGCAGAGTATGATAAGCTTATCGGGAATAACTCCCGGTGGCGTGATTTAAACCTCCGGGCCGCTGAGGAAGGTAGTCTTAAGGAAAGGCTGGGTATATTAAGAGACCTGCTGCGGGGGAACGCCTTTGTAGATTTTTTGGCCGAGGAGCAGCTCATGAGGGTGGCCGGCGACGCATCGGCCCGCCTGGGGCAGCTCACCAAGCACCGCTACGCACTGGAAGTGGACTCCGAGGGGGGCTTCATCATCCGGGATGAGGCCAACGGAGGGGTAAGGCGGCCGGTCAGCACCCTTTCCGGAGGAGAGACCTTTGTTGCCTCCCTGGCCCTGGCCCTGGCGCTGTCGGCCCAGATACAGCTAAAAGGCCGCTACCCGCTGGAATTTTTCTTCCTGGACGAGGGCTTCGGCACCCTGGACCCGGACCTTCTGGAAGTGGTGGTCTCCACCCTGGAGAGGCTGCGCCTTGAGCACCTAAACATTGGTATAATCAGCCATGTGCCTGATCTAAAAAACAGGCTTCCCAGAAGACTGGTGATTGAGCCTGCCGGAGCCTCGGGGACCGGCAGCAAACTAACGCTGGAGATGGCCTGAGCCCCCTGCCGGCTGCTGGACTCATCTACTTAACTTTTGCATTGGATATCCTGTTGGCAATTAAAAGGCTTAGAGGTATACCTATCTGTATTGGGATGGCATAAAGAGGGTAAATTTTAAAGACAAATAAAAATTTTTCCACACTATTGTCAAGTCCTGAATTTGACAAGCCTATGATAAGTACTGATATCGGCAGCACAATCTTTTGATAGTCCAGATTGAAGGCCTCCCCCAGCTGGCTGGACACAATATAATGAAGGACCGCCAGCTTGAAGAATGTGGTCTGCACCCAAACCACCACAGTAACAGCCTCCATCATATAGCCTGAGGGTATAGATTTAATTACCACAAAGGTGGGGGAATAGATGTTTTTAATATGCCCCGGGGGCAGCACAAGCACGATTAACAGAATAATCAAAAATATCAGGGTGCCGCCGAGCAGTACCCCGCCAACCAGGGCTTTACGCCGGTTTTGTACCATTTTCAATATTGGCAGAAAAACCACCAGCTCAAAGAAAGGAAAAGAGATAATGGGTATTGCGTCTTTTATTATAACCCCCGGGCTGTGGTTTAAAATCGGCTGCAAATGCTGAAAATCCATTTCAGAGGCAGACATAATAATTAGTAATACACCTACAACAAAAGAAACAGTCAGGAATAATCCGGCTAAACGGAAGATAGTTTCTATTCCCAAAAAAACCGCATAGGCCGCTATAAGAACCATGACAATGTTGATTACCATTCCTGGAGTGTCGGGCAAGGCGCTTTGGGTAAGTATATCGGATATGTTGCCGGTCACCAGGGATGCCAGGTGTAATGAGTAAATGCTCAGAATGATCCTTGCCAGGGGGTGATGACCTTGCACTTTACACAGACTCAGAAAAAAAGCGTATCCCACTCCACTGGCTACTCCTATAATACCGGCCACCCACATATCCTGCTCGCTGTAACCTAAAACAGGAATTATTATAACTGAAGTTCCCAGCAAGAAAACCGCCACCGCCAGAGCAAACTCAAAAGTGCTTATTTTATAGGTATTCATTTATTGCACCCCGATTATAACTTGTGTAACGCCTTACTATTTTGCCAAATATTTTCTTTGTTATGATAACCCCAGTGCCGCCGCAACGCCCCTGCTCCGTATATTGACACAGTGCCTGTCCCTACGCTATAATTGTTTTTGGAGCCTATAGAAAATTAGGTATTTAGGAGGCTGCGCCATATTTTTGTGCGCGCCTCCTTTTTATTTTGCCCAAAAATAATATAACAGGGGGTAGATCAAATGCGGCCCAGGGATACATATGCGGAGCCCTATAAGATAAAAATGGTGGAGCCCATCCGGCTCATCAGCCCCGGGGAGAGGAAGCAGGCTATTACTGAAGCGGGCTACAATGTTTTTAATCTTAAATCCGAGGATGTGTATATAGACCTTCTTACCGACAGCGGAACCTCGGCTATGAGCGAATACCAGTGGGCCGGTATTATGTCCGGGGATGAGTCCTATGCCGGCAGCAAAAACTTCTACCACCTGCAACAGGTAATTGAGGATATTACCGGCTGTAAATTTGTTGTTCCCACCCACCAGGGCAGGGCGGCCGAACATATACTGATGAGGGTGCTGGTAAAGCCCGGGGACCGCATCCCCGGCAATATGCACTTCGACACCACCGAGGGTCACATACGTCTAAGCGGTGCTGAGCCGGTCAACTGCCTTACCGACCAGGGCTACATCCCCGGTGAAAAACTGCCCTTTAAGGGTAATATTGACATAAATAAGCTGGAAAAAGAATTGCTTGCCCACGGCCGAGAAAAAATACCCTTTATACTAATCACTGCCACCTGCAATAACAACGGGGGCCAGCCGGTTTCCCTGGAAAACTTTAAGGCGGTGCGCCGTCTGGCTGACAGATTCGGAGTGCCGGTTTTCCTTGACGCGGCCAGATTTGCCGAAAACGCCTATTTTATCCAGCAGAGAGAGCCAGGCTACCGGAATAAAACACTTAAGGAAATAGTCGGGGAGATGTTCTCCTGCGCCGACGGTTGCACAATGAGCGCCAAAAAGGATGCCCTGGTGAACATAGGAGGTTTTCTGGCGCTTAAGAGCGAAGAGCTATACCAGCAGGCAGTGGAGTGGCAAATTCCCTTTGAGGGCTTCCGTACATACGGCGGCCTGGCCGGCAGGGATATAGAGGCCATGGCCCGGGGGCTGGAAGAGGTTCTCGACGAACAGTATCTGGAGAACCGCATCGGCCAGGTGCAATGCCTGGGTGAAAAACTTATTGGCGCCGGTATTCCCATTGTGCAGCCGCCGGGCGGCCACGGCATATATATTGACGCCGGGAGCCTTTTGGGACACCTTCCCCATAGCCAGTTCCCCGCCCAGGCCCTGGTTGTGGAGCTCTATCTGGAGGGAGGCATCCGCTCGGTGGAACTGGGGGCCTGCGCCTTTGGACATCGTGACGGAACCACAGGGGAAATGATTTATCCGGCGCTGGAGCTGGTGCGGCTGACTATACCCAGGCGTGTATACACTGACCGTCACATGGACTTTGTGGCCAGGGCGGCTGAGGCGGTGGCGGACAGGAAAAACAGCATCCGGGGGCTGCAGCTTGTTTATGAGGCCCCTGTGCTGAGGCACTTTACCGCCCGCTTTGCCAGGCTGTAAGATGGCAGAATCCAGAATTCAGAATTCAGAATTTTATGTCTGGCTCTGGGGGCAGGGCCAGGAAAAAAACCAGTTTCTGCAGTATTAGCGTACTAATCCATATTAGGAATGCTGAACCATTCTGGCTTCTGGCTTCTGGCTTCTGACTCCTGTATTCGACCGCATAGAATTTCAGATTAAGCGTATATAAAAGGAGACCGGCAATAATGCAGACTAACCCCCTTGGCAAGATAGCCCTTAAGATGACCCTGGCTGACGACGACCAGGAAAACTCAGCCATAGCCGCCAGGGCCAGGGAGTGCGGCTACCGGGTGTGCACCGGAAAGGTGGGTTCAATGGACCTGCAGAATATAATAGGCACCATTGAAACAATGGCCCGTAAAAGCGGAGTGGTGGGCGACGGGGTGGTGGACCAGCATGCCCTTTATCACGCTGTTTACGAGTGCTGCTCCGGGTTTATGCGGGGAAACCTTATTCTGGGGGGCACCCTGCGAACTCTGGGCAGCCGCTTTGCCATCGTCCGGGGTAAGATTCCCGGAAAGGGTCAAAATGAATGGATCGCAGCTGCCATGTACGGTACTATCGGATCTCCCTCCAAGGGCTTCGAGCACGAGGCAGCGGGACTGGGTATAATCCATATATAAACTGCAAGGCCCGCACAGCCTCATCAAAAGGCGGTGCGGCTTCTCGATACTATACCCCTCCGGTCAGACGGCCCTATTTCCAATTTTGTATCTCTATTATGTTTCCCTCGGGATCTCTTGCGTAAACAACGGTCAGTACACCCACACCATCTATCTCTTTTTCCACCAGCTCACCCAGTGTGCTGCCGCCGTTGGCTAATAGCCTATCAAAGTAAAACCGGACATCCTCCACTAAAAAGGCAATATGTGAAAACCCGACTTTATTTATGGCGGGCAGATCACTGCTTTCAGCAGTCCGGCTGTACTGAAATATCTCCAGTGTCGGTCCGCCGTCGGCATAGCCCGGCAGGCGAAGGTGAATACCCCTGATGCGGACATCTTTCATACCTGTTACCCGGTCGATCCAGTCACCATTAAGATCCCTCTCCGGGTATACCGGCTGGCATCCAAATACTTCAATATAAAATTGGGCAAGCTTTTGCCAGTCTTTGCTTATTATGTTGGTGTGGGTGAATTTCACCTTCATCCTTTATCCCCCTCCTGCAATCATAGGCTGCTTATATGTTTAAAAAGCTGCTGTGCAGCAGCTCCATGCCGTCTATTAACCTGGGCCCTGGCCTGCATATGGTGTGGCAGGGTATGGGGTGCAGCCTTTTTTCCCGAACCGCCTCTATCTGCTCCCAGTCCCCGGTGAATATATCCTCAGCAGTGCGCTGGCAGGCCGGCTTACTGACATGGCAGCCCTTGCAGCGCGGGGGAGGCGTCTGCCCCCGGGCAACGCCGCAAAATAACAAAACCTCAGGGTTAAATTCTTTAATCTGATCAAAAGTAACCATTACATAGGCATTCCGGCTGTAAAAATCCATCTGACGGGCCCCGGCCAGGCGCAGCGCGTCATATTGAAAGGACCCCGGCCCCGGAGTGATCAAGGGTTCCGCGTTCATCAGCCGAAATACCCTGGGCCTCTTGCCTTCAGGCCTTGGGCTCAATCCGCGCGCCCTCTCCCCGAGAGATTTAATCAGCGGCCCGGCGGCTCTTTCGGTGCCACAGGCCCGTACTATATCGTTCATTATAAATAGTACATCCTCCACACTGGAGGGGGAGTAGGCCAGGACCCTAATCCCGGCATTTGTAAGCTCATCTATAGCTTTTCTGTGCAGTGCCCTTTCCGCCAGCACCAGGTCCGGCCCCAGAGAAATAATTTCCTCCAGACGGGGCTGCGCGAAGGTGCCCACCTTAAACTTTTTCTTCGCCTCCTCTGGAAAGTCGCAGTGATCGGTAACCCCCACCAACCTATCCTGCAGTCCAAGGAAGTATAGCATTTCGGTGGTCGAGGGAACCAGGGAAATTATCCTACGCACTGTCCTCACTCCTCTTATCCGGGGGCTGTTCCGCTGATTTTTAAGTGCCGGATTGCTCTATACTCTTTAGTGCCATAGATAGGGCATCTATCATATCCTGCTTGTTTTTTTCGTAATCCTTCAGCCCGCTGCTCTTCCACCTGTCTCCGGTAGTACCCCTGATAAGGTAGCAGGAAAAGCCCTCACCCCTTAAAATGGATATATTGCTTTTTTTGGAGGAATGACTCTTAATCTGTCCGAAATTAAATTCAGGCACCTTTTTAACAAAGTAATCATAGGCACCGAAGCTGGTAAAAAGTATAAGCCTTGGCTTTTTGAAATATATTTCCGCAAGCAGATAGGGAATACAGTTGCTGGCGCACTCTTCCATGGCCAGCTTGCTTTTATCATCTTTTCTTCTTCTGGACTGATTAAAGCTAAAGCACTTCACCAGATCGGTCAGGGCTATGCCACGCCCCACCCGCAGGCCGCAGCCGGGGATCTTTTTAAACAGCTTGTCTATCCTGTCACAGTAGTCATAGTTATAGTCCTCGAGAATTCCATACTCATTAACCATGGGTGTTTTGGTCTGCAGCAATGTCTGGCTGACACCGTGCAGGCGCTCAAAAAAGGCATCATCCAGAAAGATATCGTGATACCTCTCTTTGTTGTAAAATTTTTTCACAGCGCCATTTTCCCCTGTCTTAAAGATGCTGCGAAAAATCTCTCTTAACGCAGAGTTATAGCCAACCGCCCAGACCCTGGCCTGGTCATCCAGTCCCACCGTTCTGCCCACCGGCAGATCCAGCCCACACCTGTCACAGCGGGGCATAGCCTCGGCCAGCTCCTTAAAATCCTTTAGCTGGATCAGCTCCGCATATTTTGAGGTCATCTCGCCATTATTTGTGTCCGGGACAGTATTTCCCATTTTTCAGCGCTTCCTTCCTTAACCCGCCCGTCCTATTTTAAGGCATTGAGCAGGCTGCTTCTAAGAAACTTATTATCACCGAAATGCATTCTTTACTGGTTGCCCAAGCTTTCAGCCATTGTTCCGCCAGCGTCAAATATTGTCTTTAGCTTGTAGTCCTTATTTCTCCTGGTAACCCCTATGAAATCAAACTTTATCCCCTTTACATGGTCCACAAACTTCTCCAGCGCAGTCAGGCAGGATATACAGCCATTCCCGGTCCCCCCGGCCGCCGCCACTGATATAACCGGCTTTCCGCCTATAAATTGGTCCTCACCCTTTAATGCCTCGCACCTTCTCAGCCTGTCTACAAAGGCTTTGACTGACTCGCTCATATCCCACCAGTAAACCGGTGTCACCAGAATAAACCCATCTATTTCTTTCAGGCCGGCATGGAGTTTTTGAAAGTCATCCTCCACCTGGCAGACATGCCTGTCCCTGCAGGTGCCCCAGCCATTATTACAGGCACGGCACCGCCCAATATTCAGATCATTTAAACATACTGACGTCACCTCAGCCCCCGAGGCCTCAGCCCCCAGCCGCGCCTGATTCCCGCAGTCAGCTGTCAGCCCTTCCTTATTCGGGCTTCCGGTAATTACCATTATCTTCATTATAGATTAACCTCCCTAAATGAAAGCATTCGGTCTTATCTATAATACCATAGTTTTAATACCAGTATAAAAAGGGAAAAGACTGCTTTTTCCCGTCCTGTCATCCTGCTAAATATGAAAGTACAAGAAAATTTTTCCTTTTGTTTATTTACTTTTAAAATTCTTTCCTTGTATAATGAAAAAGGATAAGTCAAAATTAGTCTCCTGCCCAAAGGAGGACGCTGCCAATGCCCGACAACAGAGAGCTGATAGAAGTGCTTCGCGCAGTTATACATGAGGAAATACAATCTGTAAGGCAAGACGTCAGGGCTATTGTTCAGGAAGAATTAAGGCCGGTTAACGAACACATTGGGCATTTAGAACAAGGACAACACCGTTTAGAGCAACGTCTGGACGGTTTAGAGCAAGGCCAGCACAGTTTAGTGCAACGTCTGGACGGCTTAGAGCAAGGCCAGTGCGGTTTAGCACAACGTCTGGACGGTTTGGAGCAAGGCCAGCACGATTTAGAGCAAGGCCAGCGCAGTTTGGAGCAAGGCCAGCACGATTTAGAACAAGGCCAGCACCGTTTAGAACAACGTCTGGACGGTTTAGAGCAAGGCCAGCACCGTTTAGAACAAGGTCAGCGGGAAATGACTAAGGACATTAAATACCTCCAGAAAGACGTTTCCACCATTAAAAAGGAAGTCCGGGCCATCTGGGACGACATTAAAAGGCTGGACGACCGCCTTTCTGTACAGGAGAAAAAAGCTGTCCGATGAGTACTCAGACTGGTTGACTAGTTGATTTTTATATTCAGATTTAGCCTTTCACCTATACCCATGGTTTCAAAATGTAGTGCCTGTCGGCGTCCCCTTGCCAGAAAAAACAAGAACCCGCAAAGCCTTTACTATAAGCTTTGCGGGTTCTTTTATGGTGCGCCCGGCAGGAATCGAACCTGCGCTTCCGGCTCCGGAGGCCGGCGCTCTATCCCCTGAGCTACGGGCGCGTGTCTTCACATGCTGCAAAGGATATTATATCTGAATCCAGCGCATTATGCAAGAACAAAAGCCCGGGAACGCCCTTGTAATTTCCCCCAGTCTCCGAACTACAAAGCCCGGCCTAAAAACTCCCTTCCCCTGACCAGAGGTATTACCCTCAAGCAATCTCTGTGTCCTCTGTGTGCTCTGTGGTTTTTAAAAAGGACGTACATTAATGGCTTGCAAAGAAAGGAATGCCTTCATTATTCTGAATTCTGAATTCCGACTTCTGTATTCCGACCGAATGAACACCTCAGTATAAGTGAAAGCTAGTGCAGCACCATATTCTGCGCCTCCGTGCGGTCGGCTCCGTTTTGCCCGGCCAGGCTGAAAACATGCCCTGTATCCCCCAAGTCTGCGTCTTCCAGGGCTTCTCTCAGGAGGCTGGCCGACTTTAACAGGGCTGTCCTTTCCTGTTCGGTCAGCGGCACCTCCAGCGCCCTGACCCTTCCTGCCCTGTTTACCACCGAGGGAAGGCTAAGGCAGACATCCTTAAGGCCGTACTCTCCGTCAAGCAGGCCGGAGACTGTCAGGACAGAGTTTTCATCCCTTATTATGCTCTCGCATATCCTCCGGACGGCCAGCCCGATGGCGTAATAAGTAGCCCCCTTGCGATTTATTATCTCATACCCGGCCTTTCTCACCTGGCTGGAGACCTCCTCCCTGTCCAGGCAGGGTATGCCGTGCATACGGCAGAAGTCCTCCACCGGCAGCCCGGCTATATTGGCCAGGCTCCACAGGGGAACCTCGGAGTCTCCGTGCTCCCCCACCACGTAGGCGTGAATATTGCGGGCCTCCACCCGGCACTTTTCACTTATCTTGTAGCGGAACCGGGAGCTGTCCAGCACCGTGCCGGACCCCAGCACACGGTTGGGGGTCAGACCGGTTATTCTCAGGGCGGCATAGGTAAGCACATCAACGG
Source organism: Peptococcaceae bacterium BICA1-7 (assembly GCA_000802095.1). Lineage (GTDB taxonomy): Bacteria > Bacillota > Desulfotomaculia > Desulfotomaculales > Desulfocucumaceae > BRHc4a. The sequence goes on from JUEB01000026.1 coordinate 684,576, forward strand.
GGTTTGAAACCATCAGCAATATAGATCCGCTGCCGGGGCTGATTATGCGGGGAAGCACCTCCCTCAGCACCGCCAGGTTCTTCTGGATCAGGTCCAGCCTGGTTTCACCGGGCTTCTGGCTGGCCCCGGCGGTATACACTATTATGTCGGCGTTATGGCAGTCCTCGTATTCCCCGGCGTAAATTTTTATGGGGCTTATAAAGGATGCCCCGTGGGCCAGGTCCATGGCCTCCCCCTCGGCCTTTTTCCTGTCAATGTCCACCAGGGTTATCTCGCTGACAAGGCCGCTAATCATAAGGGCGTAGGCGGAGGCTGTTCCCACCGACCCCGCCCCCAACACTGCTATTTTTCTTTTATCCTCGGCTATCATTTACGCACTCCCCGTGATACTTTTTATATTTTTCTATTTTTTTGCCCCGGGGACCGAATTATGCGGAACATTTCCTTTTCTGTTTTAATCTATATTAATAACTGATTACTTGTCGATAACGGCAATAATATATAAACTATTGATTAGTATTAAAATAAGGATGGCCTGCCGATGAAATTCAAAAAAACACTGGCCGCCGCTTCCGGGCTGCTGGCACTTGCACTGATTACATTTACCGGAGGGTGCGCCGGACCATCTAAAAGTTTAACTCCATCGGAACAGGCCTCTGCTGTAACCCAGACCTATGGCACCCCGGAAAAACCTGCCGATCAGACCGTAAAGGCTGAGCCTGCGGACAATAAGCAGGCGCCTGTGATCAAGCCCCAGCTTGGACCCGCCCCTGCTCAGGGTAAAACCCCGGAAGACAGGGAAAAGGTGGTATATCTCACCTTCGATGACGGGCCCAACTCATTTTTCACAGGCAGGGTGCTGGATATTCTGGCCGAAAAGGGTGTGAAGGCCACCTTTATGGTGGTGGGTAATAATGTTGAGAAGAACCCTGATCTTGTAAAGAGAATGCTGGCAGAGGGACATGGCCTGGCCAACCATACCTACAGCCATGATTACAATATAGTGTACAGATCGCCGGGGGCATTCACAGACGATCTGGATAAAAACAATAAGGTGCTCATCCCATATACGGCAGAGCCGGTTATGGTTTTCAGAGCCCCGGGCGGCCCCCAAAAGCTGGACCAGAGCTATAAGGAGAGACTTCGGGCCAGGGGTTACATTTCGGTGGGCTGGAATATAACCTCGGCGGACAGTGACCCCCATGGAGTGACCCCGGAGCAGGAATACAATAATATAGTCCGGGACCTGGAAAGGGTGGAGCGCCTTAAAAAGTCCCCCATAGTGCTGATGCACGACGGAACCCAACTGGCCAGCATCGAGGCCAGGCCCGGCACACCCCAGGCCGCCTACATACAAAACAGGGAGTCCACCATCAAGGCCCTTCCTGCCGTAATAGACCTTTTTAAGTCCAGGGGATACAGGTTTGCAGTGGTGGATGAGCATACCCCGCCTGCATGGTAAAAAAAGCCGCCGGTATTGCGGCGGCGCCGTCTTGTAGACGGCGGGTAGACGGGAGACTGCTGAAAGGTAATTCCTCTGCTCGGTATACAGGAGACAGAATAGGCAGGTATTTTTGACAGCAAAAAGACTTCCTTGTGACATGCATAAGTCTGTTTACTGTAAGCTAATTCTCTGTGCTCTCTTTGTTCCTGACAAATATAGACCCTGGCTATTTTAAGGATCGTGGTTTACCCGGTCATCATGATCAGTTCCCCTCAGGCGAATTCAAAAACAACCTTCACCGACCTGCTTTCCAACTTTTTGACCGCTGCCTCAATGGCCTCCCGGTACTGATCCAGCCGGTACCTGTGCGTGATAAAACCGTCAGTGTCCAGCTTTCCCTCAAGCATCCAGCGGACTGCCAGGTCAAAATCACCTGCAGTCTCGCCCTGCCAGGTACTGCTGCAGTGAGATACAGTGCCCAGTAGTCTGACCTCGTTATACCAGACCGGGGAGAGGTCTATATTCATCATTTTGAGAGCGGCTCCCATAAGCATCACACTTCCCCGGGACCTGGCCAGGCGAAGGCAGGACTGTAGTGTTCCGGCGCTGCCCACACAGTCGAAAACAACATCAAAGCCTCCCACCAGGGTTCTGTTATCTCCAAACCCGGTGTAGACCCTTCCTCCTGTTTTTTCCGCCGCCTTTTCCAGCAGGTCTTCATCAGACATCCAGACCTCATCGGCGCCGTAGCGAAAGGCCAGATCCCGCTGGAAATCATACTGAGCCACCACAACAATGGAGCACTGGGGGCAGACTATTCTGATTGTCTGCAGTGCAAAAAAGCCTATTGTACCTGTCCCAAAAACCAGCACCCTCTGCTTTCCCTCCGGGGGACAGCGCAGAACTCCCCTGAGGGACACAGCAGCCGGCTCAACCAGCACCGCCTGGTCATCTGTAAGTCCCTCTGGTATTTTCAGCAAGCCCTTTCCGGGAGCGAAAAACTCTTCACTGAAGCCGCCGCCCACAGTATCTGGCAGACCGCTTCTCTCACAGTGATTGTATTGCGTTTCACCGCACTGCCCGCACGGCTCAAGACCGTGGGCCATACAGGATCCCCCGCCCACCCTCATCCTCCTTATAACCCTGTCGCCGGGCCTGAGGCCGCTCTCCGGATGGGCTTCCATAACATCGCCCACCACTTCATGCCCCAGATAAGTTATCCTGTCTCCGGGCAGTATCGCCGGGTGTACCCCCAGGTCCACATCAAGAAAAACAAGGTGCAGGTCGCTGCCGCATATCCCCGCCAGCCTGTTTTTAACCCTGACCCACCCGGGAGGAGCCTCAGGAAGTGTCATATCCAAGTAGCGCAGGTGAGATGAGTCAGTAAATACCGCTTCGGGTCCTCCGCTGATTACTGCCATCAATCGCTCCGGGCTTTTTTCTATAAACAGTGTTTTCACTAAAGGCCACCCCCCTAAATACCATCAACGTTCTAGGTGTTGATGCCGTCCAGTCTTGGAATGTACGACATATCCCTGGTTATATGAGTCGAGTATTTTTTTAGCACGGGCAAGTATTTCCAGTAATTTTCTACATTCAGTGTGGTGGAAGGGGCTACCACTGATAGAGCGGCCACTACCCTGCCGCTGCCATCTCTAACCGGCACTGCGGCACAAAACACACCGGGCAGGGTCTCTTCCCTGTCTAAAGCATATTCCTGCTTAAGCACCTCTTCCAGCTCTTTCTTAAGTAACTCCCTGCTGGTTATTGTATTGGGAGTCAGTGCCTGTAACTCGAAAGAGTCCATCAGGTTTTCCTGTATTGAGGAGTCGGAAAAAGCCAGCAGTATTTTTCCCATTGAACTGGCGTGGTATGGCAATATCGCCCCTATCTGCATAACTACCATGAATGCGTTTACAGGCTCAGCCTTTTCTATAAGCACAGCCCTGTTGCCAATATTAATGGCCAGGTAGCAGGGCATAGCTATCTCGTAATTCATCTGTTGCAGCCTTGCCCGGGACGGTATGCGCAAATCACCCACCGCTGTCATGCCCAGCTCGTATACCACTGATCCTAGCCGGTACTTCTTATTCTCAGCAACCTGCTCCACAAAACCCTGTTCCTCAAGGGTTTTTATAAGCAGGTGCACCGTTCCCTTGGAAAGCTGAAGCCTTTCGCTTATCTCGGTTATTCCCAGCATATGGGGATGGCTGTTAAAACACTTTAGGATGGTCAGGGCCCTGGTCACGGATCGAACCCTGGACTCCTTGCTCCCGTTTTCCAAATTCAAAAGCCTCCGAACGTCTTGCCTTCAGGCAGTTTTTATATTCTATAGCATAGGGCCGATGCTGGGATCGGTCATTACGTTTACGCAGGAAGGCTTTCCGGAAGAGATCGCCCGGTCAATGGCCGGCCCTATATCCTGGGGCTGGGTAACATACTCCCCATGTCCGCCCAGAGCCTCAACCACCTTGTCATACCTGGCCTCGATCAAATCCACACCTATGAAATCCTTCTCTATAGACGCCTTCTTGGCCTCGGACCTTTTAATCATTCCCCAGCACTTGTCATTTAGAATAATAGTGGTAAAGGGCAGATTATAGCGGACGGCAGTATCATATTCCATGGCCCCGTATCCGAAGGTCCCGTCACCGGTAAGCAGTATGACCTTTTTATCAGGGTGTGCAAGCTTGGCTGCCATAGCATAGGGGATACCTACACCCAGGGGGCCGAAGCTGGTGCTTATGATGCCGGGGTACTGCCCCGGGCCTGTGGCCGGAAGGACCAGGTTGCCCCATTTGGCCACATCTCCACCGTCGGTAACCACAATGGTATCCTGATCCACTCTGGTAAATATTTCAAACATCAGCCTCATGGGATGAATGGGAGTCTGATCGGACATGGCAAAGGGCATGGCCATTTGAATCATTCCCATCTTCAGGCCGGCCAGATGATCCGCCCACTCGGTGTATGCTGTCTTGTCGGCGGCCTCTACAAGCTGCTTCAGAACTGATTTGGCATCACCAACTATGCCCAGGCTGACATCCAGCTGGTCAGTCAGCTGAGCCGGATCTATATCCACCCTGACTATTTTGAGAGGCTTGACAAACACTCCACGGTTCATGGTATAGCCCGTCCTGGTGCCGATAATCAGCGCCAGGTCGGCCTCGTTGAGGGCAGCTTTCATGATTGGACTTTCGGAGGCCGCTATGCCCATACACAGGCTGTGACCATCCGGAATTGCCCCTCTGGCGGCATTGCGGGTAAACACAGGAATCCCTGTTTTTTCCACCAGCTCCACCAGTTCACTTTGGCCCTGGGACCACCAGACACCACCACCGGCTATAATAACAGGCTTTTTAGCCTCCTTTAGCATTTTTACCGCTTTCTCAATATCAGCGGGATTGCCCTGCGGAACGCTGGCTGCCTTGTATGTATCCTGAAACTCAACCTCCGAGGCGTCAACGGATTTCTCCATCAAATCCCTGGGTATCTCCAGGTAAACCGGCCCCGGCCTGCCGGTGGTGCAGTACGCCATGGCACGGCCCACATATTCAGGTATGCGGTGTGTTTCTGCCACAGCCCTGGCATGCCTGGTCAGGTGCTTGATCATATCTATCTGGTTGAAGTCCTGCAGCTCGTTCCGGTCATTCTCAGTTACCTTGGCCTTCCCGGCCATACAAAATACAGGTATACCGCCATTGGAGGAATTGGCCAGACCTGTTATCAGATTGGTAAAACCAGGCCCGGCAGTGCCTGTGCACACCCCGACTGTGCCTGTGGTCAGCGCCCACCCCTCAGCCATAAAGGCAGCAGTCATCTCGTGGCGCACACCTATAAAAGGTATCCCTCTTTCTTCACAGGCCTCCATCATGGGATAGATATGCCCCCCGGGTATGCCGAAAACGTACCTTACTCCCTCTTTCTTAAAGACCTCCGCCACAAGTGTGCCGCCATCATACTTTTGCTTGTTCAATCTTATTACCTCCTTAGTCCTAATAAAGAAGCAAGTTGTTCAACCTGACCGTACAGCGGTTCAGTAATTCCTAACCAAATGCTATCATGTGAGAAATTCCAGTGTCAATTAATTTTTTTAAACAGCAAAACTACTGCAATCCAAAAACTCACAGATAGTCAAGTTTATAAGCCTATTTGCCATTTCAACATAAATAATAATAAATTAAAACTGTATTGTTTTAGAACTTTCGATATGGTAGCATAAAATTAAACTACATGAACAGGTGTTCAGCATAACTGAACACCATGCAAGACTGGTATCATAAAATTTAAAAAACCATAGTTGAAGCTTAAAACACATAACACCAGAAAGGAGCAATCCCTATGAAAGAGCAAGGAGTTATGCTTCCCACAAAGGGAACACCCGGTGATCAGCTCTTAAAGGAAATGGGCGATCTGCGTGCCAACGATGCCAGATGGAAAGAGGGTAGGACGTGGAGCCTGGTCTATTATCCCGGAGAGGAGATATATGATTTCCTAAAAAAGGCATATACCATGTTCTTCGCGGAAAACGGCCTGAATCCGGGGGCCTTTCCAAGCATAAGGAAATTTGAAACAGAAGTGGTTGCCATGACCGCCGGGATGCTGGGGGGCGGCCCGGAGGCCTGTGGGGCCGTGACCTCTTGCGGCACTGAAAGCATTATGATGGCCATTAAAACATATCGTGACAAGGCCCGGGCAGAGCGCCCCGAAATAACCGCACCCGAAATGGTTATACCGGAGACGGCTCACCCGGCCTTTTATAAAGCAGCCCATTTTCTTGACGTAAAAGCGGTGAGAGTCCCTGTAAGGCCCGATTTTCGGGCGGACGTAGAGGCAATGAAGGCTGCTGTCACAGACAACACTATTTTAATAGTGGGGTCCGCCCCTTCTTACCCCCAGGGAGTGATTGACCCTATCGAAGAGCTGGCGGCGCTGGCCCTGGAAAAAGGCCTAAGCTGCCATGTTGACGCATGTCTGGGAGGCTTTATGCTGCCCTTTGTCCGCAAGCTGGGGTATCCCCTGCCAGCATTTGACTTCCGGGTTCCCGGAGTAACATCAATCTCAGCTGATGTACATAAGTATGGATTCGCCGCCAAGGGCGCCTCTACCATCATCTTCCAAAATAAAGATCTCCGCCGGCACATGTTTTATGTTTTTACCGAGTGGTCCGGCGGGATATACGCTCACCCAACCATGACCGGAACCAGACCGGGAGGGTCCTTCGCAGCAGCCTGGGCCATTATGAAACACCTGGGTGAAGAGGGTTACTTACGGATAGCCGACAGCATTATGAAGACAACCAAAAAACTGATTGACGGTATCAATTCTATACCGGGCCTGTATGTTCTGGGCAAACCTGATATGACTGTTTTTGCCTTTACCTCGGACAGCCTTGATATCTACGCTCTGGGTGATGCCATGGAAGCCCGGGGGTGGAGTTCGGACCGTCAGCAGAGGCCTGCCTCGCTGCACTGCATGGTAGCTCTGGCCCATGAAAAAGTGGCCGACCAGTACCTGGCGGACCTCAGGGAGTGCGCCCTGGCGGTGGCCGAAAACAAGTCCTCACTGCCGGAGGGAACCGCGGCCATGTACGGTATGATGGGCACACTTCCTGACCGCGGCATGATCAAAGATTTGGTACTGAATTTCATGGATGATCTGATGAGTGTTAAATAGCAGGCCTTTTGCCCCATATGGAGCTGCTGTCAGTGCCGCAAAAGGTCAGCAGCCTAAGAAAAGGAGGGTGCCGTTATGATAGCGAAAGCCCCAAAAGCCAAGTTTATACTGACTACACGGCAAAAGAAGATTTTTCCACTGGTCATGCTGGGAGCGTTCTTTGAAGGTTTTGATTTCTCGACCATAAACCTGGCCCTTCCGTTTATAACACGTGACCTGGCTATTGATACCAAGTCTGCAGGCTATATGCTGTCTGTAATTGCCATCGGAACTCTCCTGTCTTTCTTCGTTGTACGGCTGGGTGATCAATTTGGCCGTAAGCCGGTATTTTTATGGGCTGTAGTAATTTATTCCACACTCAGCCTTTTGACAGCCTTCACCCCCAATATAGAGCTTTTTGTGGCCTGCCAGTTTTTCGCCCGGACTTTTTTGGTGGTCACATGGGCTGTTGGCTTTATAATAATTGCCGAAGAGTTTTCGGTGGAGCTAAGGGGAAGGGCACTGGGCCTGTTTCAGGCCGCAGCCGCTATAGGGGCAATATTCCCGGCGCTCTGCATCCCCCTTATGGCTCAATTGGGCTTTGGGTGGAGAGGATTATATGTTATAGGAGCCTTGCCGCTGCTGGTAGTTTTTATACTTGCCAGGAACTTCCATGAAACCGAAAGGTTTAAGGCCGCCAGGCAATCGTCGGCGGAAGGCCCCGGCTTTTTTGCCGTCTGGAAAAAGCCTCACACCAAGTACATGGCCATTGTTTCCATTCTCTGGGTACTCCTTTATCTTTGCTACATTACCGGTCAGAATTTCTTCTCCTATCACGCTGTAAACGAGCTTGGCTGGAATGAGTCAAGGGTGGGCCTTACCACGGCCCTGGCATATACCATTGGACTTCTGGGCTATTTTCTGGCCGGCAAACTTATGGACAGCATCGGGCGGAAGCCGACCTCAGCCATATTTCTGACGGGCGGATCAATATTTACCGTTTGTGCGTTTCAGGCTGTAGAATATCAGTTTGTTGCACTGTTCATGATCATGTCAACCTTCTTTATAGGTGTCTTTACGGTAATAGGGGCCTCCTTTACCAACGAGCTTTTCCCGACAGCCATTAGAGCTAACGCCACGGCGTGGGGCAATAATATAGTAGGCCGGCTTGGACAGGTAGCGGCCCCAGCCATGGTGGGGTCATTAGCAATTCCCCTGGGCAGCGTAGGTAACGCCGCCTCGGTTATGGCTCTAACCCCGATTGCGGCGGTGGCGCTTATTCTATTGTTCCTTCCTGAAACAAGAAACCGCGATATAGATGATTTTGTGGAAATATCGGAAAGCACTGAAGCTTAGAGTATAAGAAAGGGGCTGAATACAATGAAAGTTACAGTCATAGGAGCCGGCGTTATGGGACCTGGCATCGCCCAGGTGTGGATGATGGGCGGACATGAGACAGCTATAGTTGATATTAGTGAAGAGGCCCTCCAGAAGGGAACGGAAGATATCCGGGAAAGCCTTACCACTATGTACCAGATGGGTGTATTGGAAAAGAGTCCGGATCATTACATGTCCCTGCTGACCACCACAGTTTCCATGCAGGAGGCTGTGGAAGGGGCCAGTCTGATTATAGAGGCCGTTCCTGAAAGGCCTGACATCAAGCAGACTATATACAGCCAGCTTGATAAGCTCTGCCCGGAGGACACCGTCATTGTGAGCAACACTTCATCTTTACCGCTTCCTGACATGTTTCCGGATTTCAGGCCCGGTAAATTCTTTGTCTGCCACTTTTTCAATCCACCCCCCATTATCCCCCTTGTAGAGCTTGTTAAAACTGACCGGACAGACCAGGGGGCAGTGGAATGGCTAAAAAGTGAGCTGCTTAAGTGCGGGAAAAAGCCCATTGTGGTCAACGGCTTTGTAATGGGCTTTCTGGTTAACCGTCTGCAGATGGCCATGATGAGAGAGGCCCTGCACCTCGTCCAGTGCGGGGTTGTGGAGCCTGATGATGTTGATACCGCAGCCATGGCCGCAATTGGGTTTAAAACAGCCTGGCAGGGAATGTTTGATACCATGGATTATATAGGGCTGGATACCGTAGCCCTGGTCAGCGGCATAATATTCCCCAACCTTTCCAATGATACCGAGGTTCCCGCCATTATTACAGATAAGGTCCAAAAAGGGCACCTGGGGGTTAAAAGCGGTCAGGGATTCTTTAACTACGAGGGTGAAAGGGCCGCCGAGGTCATGAACAGAAGGCAGACCCTGCTACTGGAACAGCTAAAATTATTTAAAAAGTACCCGTCATAGAATAGCCTCCCTTTGGGCGCCCGGCCTGCATTTGACGGAATATAGAAGCCAGAGGCAAGGAGCCTAAATATTTATGCAGCTTCTTAAAAGAAACTGCATAAAGGTAAGTCATTTAATATTCTGACTCCTGTCTCCTGTCTCCTGTATTCCGACCGGATGTAATACTTTTAAGCTAATAAGGGATTGAACAATCCCATTATCTGGCTGCTCAGCCACCGCCTCCACCGGCAATAACCCCCACCAGGCCCAGCCCCACGGCAGCTATGGCCCAACCCGAGGGAAGGCTGCCCAAAATTCCAAATAATACCAGCCCGATACCGGCCAGCCGTAAAACAGTCTTTAATGTGGCACTCAAATACTTACCCCCTCCCCCCACCGCTTAATTCCACCGTATTATATTATTCCGGTATGCTCAGGCACATAATGATAGCATCCTCGTCATTATCGGAATAGTACTTCCGCCTTATGCCCATATCAATAAAGCCGGCGGACCGATACAGGTCCCTGGCGGCCCGGTTGGAAACCCTGACCTCCAGTGTTATTCTTAGCGCCCCCAGAACGGCTGCCCTGGCCAGCAGCTCGGTCAGCAGCGCCCTGCCGTTACCGCTTCCCCTGAAATCGGGGTGGATGGCCACATTGGTTATGTGGGCCTCGTCCAGCACCAGCCACATGCCCGCATATCCCACCACCCGGCCATTAATCACGGCCACAATGTAAAAGGCGAAATCATTTTCGGTCAGTTCGAAAAGAAAAGCCCGGCGGGACCAGGGAGTGGGAAAGCTTAAGGCCTCTATTTCCATTATCCGGTCGATGTGATCGGGCAGCATCATCATAAAAGATGGCCTCTCCCCGGACACCTGCCTCAGTTTGTTTGTTGCTTCTGCTGCCACTTTATTTCAGCCTCCGACATGCGAACGTAGTCAGGAAGGAGAGTGAGCGGGTCGGTCCCCTGACCCCTGGCCAGCCTTTCCCGGCCTATCTCCGCTATTGATGATCCCCGGGGCAGGCTAACCGCGCCGGGAGCAAAAAAGACTCTTTCCCCCAGAAGCTCTATAAGCCTGTCCCGGTATTCCGGGACTCCATCTCCCAGGAAGGTAACCGGCCGGTCACCCCAGCGGGCCAGCAGTCCCGCCAGGTCTTCAGGGCTAACGGCCAGGGACCCGGTAAGATTGTTCATTTCCCCGCCCGCCCCGTCATAAACGGCTGCATATACCTCGTTTTTTCTGGCATTCAGTATGGGGCAGACCAGGTTTACCAGTCCCTGCAATGGATAGGCAAGGGCATCCAGGGTACCCACCCCCACCACCGGCACTCCCCAGACCTGGGCCAGTGTTTTGGCGGTGCTCATGCCAATCCTGAGGCCGGTAAAAGACCCTGGCCCCGATGAAACGGCCACGCCTCTTATATCCTTCGGCTGTATGCCGGCCTCCTCAATAACCGCTTTGATCATAGGCAGCAGGTGTCCGGAATGGGTCTTTTTGTTATTTATAAATCTCTCGGCCAGCAGCCTGTCATCCCTGACCACAGCTACGCCGGCCACCGGAGTGGCCGCCTCAACTCCCAGAACATACATGTATTTTCAGCTCCTCGGCCAGCCGCAGGTACCTGTCTCCACGGGGCTCAACAGTTATAGTCCTTAATTCCTCTCCGTCACGGGCTATGCTTATATCCAGCCTTTCCTCAGGAAGCACCCCGTCTATAATCTCCGCCCACTCCACCAGGGTAACCCCCGGCCCGTAGAAGTATTCCTCATAACCCAGGTCGGCCATATCCTCCGGCCCTCCCAGCCTGTACACATCCATGTGGTAAAAGGGCATCCTTCCCCGATGCTCGTTAATCAGTGTAAAGGTAGGACTGGCAACCCTTCCCTCCACTCCCAGGCCTGCGGCCACGCCCTTGGCAAGAACTGTTTTACCGGCCCCCAGGTCTCCGCTCAGGCAGAATATATCGCCGGGCTCTGCCATGCTGCCCAGCAGCTCCCCTATTTTATATGTATCCCCGGGGGTTTTGCTTTCCAATGATAAATTCAATATTTAAAAGCCTCCAACAGCCCGCATACAATCATTACTGCCCTATTCCAGAATATCCTGATCTAAATAACATTATAACACACCCTGATTTACACCAATTCATAAACTATTTTTCCGGTTTTCCCCTTATGCCCAGTATAACCCTGTAAGGGCCAGGTGTGCCGGGGGGCACAAAGGCCACCCTGTCCCCGGGACGGACTGTCCCGTCCAGCCCTCCGGCAATGCCGTTAATAAAAACCGCCTCAATAAGTTCATCAGGTATGTCAAGGCTTTTGGCCAGTTCCAGGGCCGGGCACTCTTCAGCCAGGTCTACCAAAACAGGAAAGGGAAGCCCTCTTTTATCAAACAGCTCTTTAATAAAAGAAAACCCCCTTACCTCCACTTTTTTTTCCATAATACTGCCCTCCTATTCTCATGTGCCCCTAGCCTACCCCGCAGGAAGGGCAGCGGGGGTCTCTCTCCAGGGCCACCTCGGTAAATGTGGCCGTCAGGGCGTCATAAATCAAAAGCCTTCCCACCAGAAGGTCGCCTATTCCAGCCAGATACTTGATGGCTTCAGTAGCCTGCAGGGTTCCGATAACACCGGGGACTGTCCCCAGCACACCCACTGCCGAGCAGTCCGGGACATCCCGGCCAGGCTTGGTCCGGTACAGGCACCGGAAACAGGGACCCCGGCCGGGCGCAATAAAAAGCGCCTGGCCGGTGTAGGACAGGACCCCTCCGTAAACAAATGGTTTTTTCAGGTCAAGGCAGACCCTATTAATTATAAAGCGGGCCTCGAAATTGTCGGTGCAGTCCAGCGCCATATCATAGCCGGCAATCAGTTCCCGGGCGTTAGCTTCGGTCAGCAGTGCGCTGTGCGCCTCCACCACCAGCCGGGGATTGATGCCAATAAGTGTTTCCCTGGCCGACAGAGCCTTTTCCCGGCCAATATCCGGTGTCCCGTGAATAACCTGCCTCTGTAAATTGGACAGGTCAACCCGGTCATGGTCCAGAATACCTATCCTTCCCACCCCGGCAGCAGCCAGGTAAAGGGCCGCAGGGGACCCCAGCCCCCCCGCCCCCACCAGAAGCACACTTGAGTCAATAAGTTTTTTCTGCCCTTCCACACCGAATCCCGGCAGCAGAATATTGCGCCGGTAACGGGCCGCCTGTTCACTGCTCAGCATCTAAAAAAACCTCACTGATTACTCTGAAACAATTTTTAACTGCTGGCCCACCTTTACCGGGCCGCCCTTTATAACCCTGACAAAAATCCCCTCCCGGGGCATTACACAGTCCCCGGCCTGGTAATATATTGCGCAGCGGTTGTGACACTCCTTGCCTATCTGAGTTACTTCCAGAAGCGCCCCGGAATCGACCTTGAGCCTTGTGCCCACCGGAAGGCTAACCAGATCCAGGCCCTCGGTGGTGATATTCTCGGCAAAATCGCCGGGCCCCACCTTCAGCCCCAGATCTGTCATTTTCTTTATGCTCTCGCTGGCCAGAAGGCTTACCTGCCTGTGCCAGCTCCCGGTGTGGGCGTCTCCCTGCAGGCCGTGCTCCTCCACCAGAACGCCCTCTCCTATATTTTTTTTACGCATGCCCTTTTTGGGGCTGGAGCACACGGCCACTATCCTTCCCATGGTTCCTCCCCTTCCCTGCGGTAAGTTCCGCTCTTGCCACCGGATTTTTCCACCAGCCTGATGCTGCTTATAACCATGCCCCGGTCAATGGACTTGCACATATCATAAACAGTGAGGGCTGCCACTCCGGCGGCTGTAAGGGCCTCCATTTCCACCCCGGTCTTGCCGGTGGTCCTGACTCTGGCCTCTATCAGCACCCTGTCGGGGCTCTGCAGCCGGAAATCCACACTTACACCGGTAAGATTTAAGGGGTGGGCCATGGGGATAAGCCTGCCGGCCTCCTTGGCGGCCATAATTCCCGCCACCCTGGCCACACCCAGCACGTCACCCTTGGAAATGCCCCCTGTTTCTATTATATTCAGAGTTTCCGGCCTCATAGCTATTTCTGCCCGGGCCACTGCCTCCCTGAGAGTATCTTCCTTTGCGCTCACATCCACCATCCGGGCCTTGCCCTTCCGGTCAAAGTGAGTCAGCTCCCCACCGGCCAATATACATCAACCCCCGATTTGAGACATTATTCTCTTTTCATCCTGCCAGCCCGCATCTATATCATGCCTCTCGGGCTTGACAGACACGGCCTGCCTGAAGAGGCCGGCCAGTTCAGCCTCCCCGGCCCCCTTACGCAGGGGTGTCCGGGCGTCTATTTCCTTCCCGCTGTATAGGCACGGCCTGATCATTCCCTCGGCGGTCAGCCTGAGGCGGTTGCAGTTCTTACAAAAGTGATCGCTGACCGCGCTTATAAAGCCGATGGTTCCCTGAGAACCAGGCAGCCTGTAATACCTGGCCGGACCGTTTCCGCAAGGCCTGTGGGCATTTATCAGACCTCCCAGCTCAAGCTCTATGGACTGTCTTATTTCCGACGCCGGAATATGCCTGCCTGCTGTCCAGGAGTCAGAGGCTCCTACCGGCATAAGCTCTATAAACCTCACATGAAGAGGATATTTCATTGTCAGGGCTGCCAGGTCCTTTATCTCACCGTCATTAAACCCCTTCATGACCACAGTGTTTAGCTTTACCGGGTGCAGCCCCAACTCCAGGGCCACCTCTATACCTCTCCAGACTTCTTTGAAATTACCTTTTCTGGTGATAAACCTGAAAAGCTCGGGGTCGAGGGTATCCAGGCTGATATTTACTCTGCGCAGGCCGGCGGTTTTTAATTCCTTTCCGGCAGCGGGCAGCAGCACACCATTGGTTGTCAGGGCGATATCGTCAATCTCCGGAATAAGGCTAATGGACTCCACCAGACCTACCAGACCCTTCCTGACCAGTGGCTCCCCGCCTGTAATCCTCACCTTTTTTATTCCGGCCATGGACCCGGCCCTGACAAGCCGCGCCATTTCCTCGTTTCTCAGTATATCTTCATGGGATACATGCTTTACCCCCTGGGGAGGCATGCAGTAGACACACCGCATGTTACAGCGATCAGTTACCGAAACTCTCAGGTAGTTTATTTCCCTTAGGCAGGTGTCCTGCAAGTGAATACCTCCTTCCAGTTTCCATTTAACAAGCCTGTGAGCTTTTAAAGCCTTACCGACAGCCTGTCCTTATGCCTATTCTAGCATAACGGTGGGCAAAAAAATTAAAATGTTGTTTTATTGATATCAAAAGAATGTACCACACTTTCTATTAGCTGGCGGTACTCCCTGAATTTTTTTATAAGTTCTCCGGCCTCGGGAGTCAGTCCGCTTCCCCCTCCGGACCCACCGCCCACGAAGGCGTCTACCAGCTTTACTCCCCACGCCTGCTCGGCCTTTCTTACCTTTCCCCAGGCTGTCCTGTACGACATGCCCATTTCCAGGGCCGCCGCGGAAATAGAACCTCTTTTTTCAATTAGTGTCAAAAGTTTAAACAGCCCTTCCCCAAAGGCTGTTCCGTCCTTTTCAAACCAGACCTTGCAGCCCGGCCTCAGGCAGCTGTCATCCATAATCAGCCCCCTCCCACCGGAGGAAAAAAGGCTACCCTGTCTCCCTGCTTGAGAGCGTTTTCCTTTGGGGTGTTAACTCCATTGACAAGAATGGTGAATACATCCCCGGGCGGTATATTTAACATATCAATTAGCTCTTTAACAGATGTTCCATCGGGTACATCAATCTCCATGGGCTTGCCATACGAGGCTCCCGGTATTTTTTTCTCGAGCCCACCAAAAACCCTTACCTCAACAATCAATATACCACCCCCGGATTTAAATAATTGGCGGGCACTTTCGCGCCCGCCTTAATTATAGCAGAGAACACACAGCCTTTTAAACTTAGAAGTTGAATACTTTATCCAGTTCCTCGTTCTTTATATCAAACCTTGTATTGTGAGGGGAAAGCTCCTCTTTGATGAAGAACTCCGGCAGCCTGTCATCGGCGCTGGTGAAGCCGGCCCGCCTGTTGAACTCCAGCTCGTTCTTGAGCACCTCCTGGCCCAGCTTGAACACGTCGTCCACAGTAAGCTCCAAACCATACTGGGCGTTGATCATGTCCACTACGGTTGGCAGCCCCTCGGGGTTGTCCAGCACGGCGAAGGCCACGAAAAGACACAGTCCGGTGGAGTCCACAGCGGCGGTGGCCACCTGCAGGTTCCGGGACAGATCCACCTGGCCCTCGGCCAGAAGCGGGTTTACCGATCCGCCCACGCTTAAAATGTTGGCGGTGACGGCGTATCCGGCGGTGTGGTCAGCCCCCATGGGGGTGGTGGCGTAGGTGACTCCGTTGCCCTTGCAGGACCTGGGGTCGTAAGCAGGGATGCCCTGCCCCTTGACCGCAGGCACCCTGGTCACCCCGTAGGCCTTGCCGGCTGTGGTGGATCCGCTGCCAATAATCCTTCCCAGGGTTGTTCCCCTGCCCACCTCTTCCAGGGCGGCAATGGCAGCCTGGCCGTCTCCGAAGGGAATTACACCGGCCTCCATCAGCACTCCCAGGGTGCAGCCGGCCTCAATGGTGTCAAGCCCCACATCGTTGCAGATGTAGTTCAGCCTGGCCACCACGTCCAGGTCTCCTATTTCCAGGTTGGGCCCGAATCCCCAGGCGGTTTCGTACTCTATGGGTGCGCACACCTTTCCGTCGGGCATTGGGTATACGTTGGAGCACCTCATCACACAGCCGGGGTGGCAGGCATGGGTGGCCTTGCCCCCGCGGGCCACGGCCACTTCGGCCAGCTTTTCGCCGGAAACCTCGTTGGCCCTGTCAAAGCGCCCGAAGCGGAAGTTACGGGTGGGCAGTGTGCCTGCCTCGTTGATGATGTTCATGAGCACGTTGGTGCCGTAGGAGGGCAGGCCCTGGCCGCACACCGGGTGGTCCAGCAGTATTTTGGCGAATTTCTTGGCCGAGGCCTTGAATTTCTCCTGGTCCTTTACCGGGGCGTCAAAGGTGCCGGGGCTGTCCACCACTATTACCTTTATCTTCTTTGATCCCATTA
>JUEB01000027.1 GCA_000802095.1 Peptococcaceae bacterium BICA1-7
CAGCAGGCCCGTTCAATTTCGGCGGTGCGAAACTTTATACTCTCCGGAAAGCCGGGGAGAGCCTTTGATATGCCGGTTAAAAGAATAATACAAATGCAGCAAGCTTTAAAAACAAGGGGCGGGGAGACTGGTTCGAATGTCCTGCTAAGGCACCCAGGCGGTCTGCCAGAGGCATATATCTCCCGGGGACTGGATACCGGGATGAGTTTGGGATATGACGGGAGTCCATGGGGAAGTCCCGTTCCGGGATTTAAGTTTCAGCAGGCCCGTTCAATTTCGGCGGTGCGAAACTTTATACTCTCCGGAAAGCCGGGGAGAGCCTTTGATATGCCGGTTAAAAGAATAATACAAATGCAGCAAGCTTTAAAAACAAGGGGCGGGGGCAGGGAGACTGGTTCGAATGTCCTGCTAAGGCATCCAGGCGGTCTGCCGGAGGCATATATCTCCCGGGGACTGGATACAGGGATGAGTTTGGGATATGACGGGAGTCCTTGGGGAAGGCCCGTGCCGGGACATGAGTTTCATCGGGTTCGTTCAGCAACTTCGGCGCGGGGTCTGAAGACCTTTGGAATAATTGAAAGATCCTTTAGCAGGCCGGTTGAGATAATTATAAAGCTACTGAGGGCTATAAAAGCAGGGGGTTCGGACAGGGAAACCGGTTTATATGCTCTGCTTGGGCGGTCAGCCGGTCAACCTGCGGAACTTACCTACCCGGAGCCGGTTCCTGGGACGAGTTCCATATATGCAGGGAGCCCATGGGGAAGGCCCGGGCCGGGATTTGAGTTTCAGCAAGTACTTTTGAAACCGGCAGGGAGAGATATTAGGGTTTCCTTAAAATTAATCAGAGCCTTTGACTGGCCTTCTGAAAAAATTATAAAAAATATCAATTTGCATTATCCGGGCAGCGGTCGGTCCGGGCTTTTTAAGACGGTATCTGACGGTCCTGTGGCGGCAGCTGGCCGGTTTACGGCAGCCCTTGCTTTTCTGTTTAAAAGGTATTTTATTGCGGGGACTGCAGGGCAAAAAGCTGCACAACCACAGATCTATCACCGGACCACTGTCGCAGTGGGACCAGATGTCCTCCGGAGTATTGCGCCGGGGACAGGGGCGACAGAATATACCGGCGACTTTTCTTTACAGTTGCTCCGGGAAAAGGCGATCCGTCAGGGCGGGCCCGCAGACTATTACGGAAAGGCCCGGAAAACACGAGGGCAAAGTAACATACCGCAATTTGCAAGGGCAGGCATGGTGGGGAACCGAGCCCCGGAACCTATAGTGGTTCCACTGCCCGATCGGATAATAAACAGCCCGGCCACCGCTTTGACATTCTTCCGGCAGGATAAGGTCCCCTGGCTGGACGGTCATGCCAATGTTTTGAGGGAAGCACCGGAGGCGAAGGGGCAAATAGAGGTTATCGGGAAATTTGAGAAAGTACTGATGAAAATAATTGACAGGGTGCGGAATATGGCCCTGGATCGTCTTGTAAGAGGATTGCCGGACGGTATTATAAATACGTTGAATAACCGGGTAACCAGGCCGCTGACCGGTAAAACAAACAGGTCAACGGTAACGGGGGGCCGGAAAAGCTTAGGGAATACAGCCGGGCATGGCCATTTGGGCAAAAAAACAGGCATATCCAGGGAAAAACGTCCGGAAAAATATTTTTTCACGGAAAAAATTTTTCTAAAAGCTTTGCCCGGCCGGCTATTCCATAGCGAGAGAGGACGTCGAGGGTCTCCCATGACGCGGCAAAATACTCCTGGTGGCAATAAATATTTTTCTGCCACCAGGCATTCGGTAAACAGTTTTATTGCAAGCCAATACCGTACAAATGCAATGGTATATTTTCTCAGGGCAGCATTAACAGAGGGCAGGGAGAGGTTAACCGGATACAGGGCTGGTGGCGTGTCCTTGCCGGTAGAAGGCAGTGCTGTGTATAGCAAAGCAGGGCTGGAGTACATTTATTCCGTGGGGACCGCGACAGCAATCGCCGGAGATTTTAAGGATGCGGCCTCAGGGCCGGAAGGCAGGCAAATATACCGGCGGCCCGGTGAAATGTATTCATTTGCCGGTACAGCCGTCCGGAATATAGCCGCTACGGCCGGTCACTCTTTTATCAATAAGCGCCGGAATATAAATGTGACAAAAGTATTTAACCTGGAAGATCGTTATATGGTGGATGTTTTTCGAAAAGCCCAGGGGGTGATTACGGGCACCGGGGCTGACGCAGGGCAAGCGCTGGGTAGAGTTGAAACCGGCCGGTCCTATGCCTTAATGCCCAGCATGGAGTACAGGAAGCAAATTACGGCGGAGGATGACAGGGCCATGGGGGGCAGGTCCGCTGCGCCCGGGGCCTCTGCCCAGAGGACCCTAAACATTGAGAATACCATGGCGCCAATAGGCCATACACCCAAAATTGATATTAACAAGATTGCGGATAAGGTTTTCCGGGAGATAGAAAGAAGGTTTAAATGGGAGCGCCAGAGGAGAGGCATTTAAAAATTTTGGGAGGGATGATCGGTAGATGGCTCTGGAAAAGGCCACTATAATTATTCACGAAGGGAAAAGTAAGGGCAAAATACCTGTATTGTTTAATCCCAGTGAATATTCAATAGAAGACAGCAACACCTACTCCCTGGAACAGGTAATTGGTCAGCCCCTGCCGGTGGCCCAGTTTCTTGGGGGGGCCGGCACCACGCTGTCCATGGATCTATTCTTCGACACCTATGAGGACAGAATTGACGTAAGGCAGTATACAAACAAAATATCCCAGTTGCTGGATCGGGACAGCGACCTTCACCGCCCGCCTATGGTCAGTTTTGCCTGGGGGTCAATGGACCCCTTTAAAGGGGTGGTGGAAAAGGCAACCCAGCGATTTACAATGTTTTTGGACTCAGGGGTGCCGGTCAGGGCCACGCTGTCGGTGACCTTCAGGCTGTGCCAGAGCTTAACCGAGCAGAGCCAGATAAGCCCTCTTCAGTCCTCTGACCGCACCAAGCAAAAAATGCTGAAACAGGGGGACCAGCTCTGGATGATTGCCGGTGAGGAGTACGAAAACCCTGGCCTGTGGAGAGACATAGCCAGGGCCAACGGCATTGACAACCCAAGGATTCTGGAGCCGGGCAGGAAGCTGATCGTGCCCCCGCTGGAGTGAAAAATGAGTGAAGTTACCCTTGACAGTAAAAGCCTTACCTTTAGCGAACTTGACAGTAAGTACGGCAATTTCCTGGTACCCTCCTTTGAGGTTTCGGTGGAGGGCGCCAACCTGGTCAGGGGGGGTGTGGGAATTACCGCTATAACCGTTAATACAAGCGTGGAAAAGGCCGATTCGTTCACCTTTACGGTGAGCAACGCCTTTGATGTCATGACCAGGGCCTTCAATTGGCTGGATTATTTTAAAGTGGGCAAGTACCTTAAAATAAGCATGGGCTATGCCGACAATCTGGTCACCGTTTTTGACGGGCTGACCACCTCGGTGAGGTTTGACTTTACCCCGGAGGAGAGCCCAAAAATAGTTGTATCCGGCATGGACAGGACATTTTTATTGATGAAGGGGATTAAGTCCCGCTCCTTCATTGATAAGAAGCACAGCGATGTGGTCTCAGCCATTGCCGGGGAGCACAGCCTGAGCACCGGCACCGTGGACGACACCGGGGTGCTGCATAAAATAATTGAGCAGAGCAGGGCAAGTGACTACCAGTTTATCTCCTGGATGGCCCGGGAAAATAACTATGAATTTTTCATCGTGGGAAAAAAGCTGTACTTCCGGAAATACTCCAATGCCTCCCCGGCAATCACGCTGGAGTGGGGAAAAACACTGCAGTCATTCTCCCTGGAGGTGGATATTGCAGACCAGGTGGGGGGAGTCACGGTTAGGGGATGGGATACCGCCCAGAAAAAAGAAATAGTGGCCCAGTCAGGCAGTGTGAGCAAACTGGGAAGCGGGAGCACCACCGGCCAGGACTTGATAAAAAGGCTATGCGGCTCCAGCATAAAGGAGTACGAGTACGACGGCAATGTGACATCCCAGGCTATGGGGGAAAAAAAGGCCACGGCCATATTAAATCAGAGGGCCATGAAATTTGTTGCCGGAAACGGGGAAATGATAGGTGTCCCCGATGTGCGGGCCGGCCAGTTTATAAGGGTGGATAAGGTGGGGAGCAGTCTTTCTAATAACTATTACCTGACATCGGTAAGCCATGTGATTGGCAGCTCCGGGTACAATACACAATTTACCGTGGGGGGAAATGCCTTTTGAATATATACGACTCCCTGGCCGGAATAAACCTTCCCGCCAACAAGAGGGTATACGGGGTTTCGGTGGGTATAGTAACCAACAACAAGGACCCGGAAAAGCTTGGCCGGGTAAAGGTGAAGCTGCCGCTCAGGGAGTGCGAGAACGAAACCTTCTGGGCCAGGATGGCAACCCTGATGGCCGGGAACAACATGGGTAGCTTTTTTTTGCCGGAGGTGGGGGATGAGGTGCTGGTGGCCTTTAACGAAGGTGATGTGCATCAGCCCTTTATTATCGGGATGCTGTGGAATTCCAAGGACAAGCCTCCGGAAACCAATGAGGACGGCAAAAATAACATTCGCAAAATAAAGTCACGCAGCGGGCATGAGATTATTCTGGATGACGAAAAAAGCAAGGAAAAAATAACTGTCAAAACAGCCAAGGGGCAGACCATCAACATGGATGACTCCGGCAGCGGTAAAATAGAGATAAAGGATAAGAGCGGCAATAACACTGTCACCATAGATTCAGCCAGCAACCAGATAACACTCACCGGTGACGCCAAAATAACCATAAAAGGCAAGTCCAATACCATAGTCATTGACGCCATGCAAAACGGCATAACCATCGAGAGCGGTATGCAGCTGAAAATAAAGTCCCAGAAGATAGACATAGAGGCGGGCGGAATGATGAACATCAAGTCAGGCGGAATACTGAACATACAGGGTTCCATGGTGAAAATTAACTGATTGGAGGGATATTCAATGGGAAACCCTGCTGCAAGGCTTGGAGATCCCACTTCCCACGGAAAGCCCCTGGCTCCGGGGCCGGGGTGCATGAATGTGCTGATTGGGGGAAAGCCGGCCTGGAGAGTTGCCGGGGACTTTAACGCCTGCCCTCTGGCAACAGGACCGGTGCCACATGTGGGGGGGGTCGTACCCATGGGAAGCATGACGGTGCTTATCGGCTGCCTGCCGGCGGCCCGCATGGGAGACAAAATTGTGGAGGTTGGCCCGCCCAATGACATAGTGGCCGGTCAGCCCAATGTTCTGATAGGGTAGATTGGGGAAGGCAGTGGTAATTATGCCAAAGAGCTTTTTGGGAAGAGGATGGAAGTTCCCCGTGCAGGTTGACACCAAAACGGGAAGGATCAAAATGTCCGAACACGAAGAGGATATTTCCGAGGCTATCCGGATCATCCTTTCCACCTCCAGAGGTGAGAGGCTGATGCGCCCCAATTTTGGCTGCGGGGCACAGAGCTTTGCTTTCGGGCTGACCGACACAACCACCTTAAAGCTTTTTGAAACTGAAGTGACCCAGGCAATTACCGCCTGGGAGCCAAGGGTAAGTGAAATAGAGGTAAATATACACTTTGACCCGGACACAACGGGGAAATTGCTGATCAATATTAAGTACGTGGTCAGGCAGACCAATAATTTATTCAACCTGGTATTTCCCTTCTACCTCAGTGAGGGAATCAGTTAAAAATTATTTCGAAAGAGTATAAAAGGTGAGAATATGAGGCCGCCGCTTATAGACACCAGGGATATAAAAGCCTTAATCAGTCGTATGAAATATATGTTCCCTTATTATACTCCGGAGTGGAGGTTCACACCGGAGGACCCTGATGCGGGAACCGCCCTTTTTCTGATATTTGCCGATATGTTCCATGAAAATATTAAGAGGTTTAACAGGGTTCCATTAAAAAATTTTATAGCCTTTCTTAATATGTTCAACGTGTCGGTCTTTCCGGCCGGGGCCGCGGCAGGCTTTGTGGCCTTCCGGCTCAGTGAGGGAGCGGGGGAGCCTGTGCATATACCGGCGGGAACCCAGGTGTCAGCCTCGCCGGAGGGCAGGGGTACGGTTGTGTTTGAAACGGAAAGGCACATGCTGGCCACGCCGGCGTCCATTGTGGAGGCATACAATGTAAGCCCGGAGCTGGACAGTATTTACAGGATAGAAGAAAGTTTTTTTCAGCATTCCCCGGGCACGGACAGGACGCATATAACTATGTTTGACTTTACCGGTCCGGAAAACCTCCAGGAGCACAGCCTTTACCTGGGGCATGAGGGGCTTTTCAATATCGGGGAAACGGCCCTGGTGGAGCTGCAGGTGATCAACTCGCTGAAGCGCTACAGTGAGCCGTCAATATGCCAGAGGCTGGCCTATGGCCGGAACACACAGTGGTCCTACTGGTGTGGGGAGGAGTGGCGCCCCTTTGACGAGGTGCTGGCCAGCGACAACAAAATAATACTGAAAAAGGCAACCCCCGGAATGATTGAAAAAAGGGAGAGCGAGAGTCTTAACAGCCGGTGGGTCCGCTGCCGGCTGAAGGATAAAAGGATTAACGTCCTGGGCGATATAGTAATGGACGGCCTTAAGATCAGCGTGGACTACTACGACTGTGAGGGGTTAGGGGGAGTCGCCCCCGGCAGGGTGTTCTACAACGACGTGCCCAGAGATCCCCAGGGATTTTATCCTCTGGGAGAATATTTTGTGCTGTACGATAATTTTTACCTGTCCAGCCAGGAGGTATTCTCCAAGAAAGGTTCACTGGTCGATGTCAAATTCACGCTGACCCATATTGAGAAAATAATGAAAAGCGAGACCGAATCGGGACCCAATTTCAAGGACATTATGAAGAGCGAGGAATTTGAGGAGCCCCGTCTGCCCGAGGTGTCAGTGCTTACGGTGTCCTGGGAGTACTGGAATGGAAAGGGCTGGGCCAAGCTTTTTTCCCACAATGAGTACGAGGATATTTTTTACCACCCGGCGGCAGGTGAAGTAGAAATTTGCTTTAAGTGCCCCCTGGATATGGAGGAGACCTATGTAAATGATCACTTTGACTTTTGGATCAGGGCAAGGGTATTAAGCATAGAAAACATCTATACGGTGCCCTCTATATACCGCACGCCCTGGATAGAAAACATAAGACTGAAATACCATTATGAGGGGGAAAAATACCCTGCTGAGCACTGTTTGATCCAGAACAACGCAGAGTACCGGAATATGACCTCAGCAGCCAGGGGAGAGAGCTCATTCAGCCCATTTTATTCCTTTGACAAAAAAATACCGGCCTTTTTCATGGGATTTGACAGCCCTCCGGTGAAAGGCCCAATTAGCATTATGTTTTCGATAAAGCAGCAAAAAGATAGCGGTGAAAAGCCCCTTTTAGAGTGGGAGTACTTAAGGGGCAGCGGCGTCCGGACGGAGTGGGCCTCCCTGAAAATTGCAGATGAAACAGCCGGCTTTACCAGGAGCGGCACGGTGGTGTTTGCCGGGCCCGGGGACTTTGCCCGGGGGACAATTTTTGGCCGGGACCTCTACTGGATCCGCATAGTGAATCCGGACGGCAGGCTGGAAAGGGAGGGCCTGTCAAAGCCTATGGTCAGGGGCATTTACATGAACTGCACCAGGGTGGTGCAGCACCAGAGCATTAAAAATGAAATGTTCGAGACTGTTCCGGGGCCTGACGGGAGGGAATACCATCTGTCCATGTTTCCTGTGATCCGGGAAGAGGTGTGGGTTAACGAGGCCGGACACCTGGGTCCGGATGATCAGGATAGGCTTGCCGCCGGACAGCCTTCTATGATTGAGGTGGTCAGGGACCAGATAGGGAATGTTCTTGAGGCATGGTTCAGGTGGATTCCGGTGGAAGACTTAAGCCAGTCGTCCCCGGAAGACAGGCATTATGTGATAGACCGGCTGACCGGAACTGTTTCCTTCGGAGATGGCAGGAACGGCAGGATTCCCCCCCACCTGGGCAGGGATAATGTAAGGATAAACTACAAAATTGGCGGGGGCGCAGGGGGTAACGTGGGGGCCTTTGAGATAAAAAACCTGCAGAATTCAATAGTGTTTGTGGATGGGGTGTACAATCCCGATCCCACCGGCGGCGGATACGATACAGAGACCCTGGAAAAGGCGCTGGCCCGGGGTCCTCAGTTGTTAAGGCACAGAAACCGCGCGGTGACTGCGGAGGACTACCAGTGGCTGGCCAGGGAGGCCTCTCAGGATATAGTGAGGGTCAAGTGCCTGCCCAACCTCAACAGGGAGGGGAAAAAAGAAAGCGGCTGCCTTTCCGTGGTGGTGGTGCCCGGTGAGATGGGCGGCGACTCCTTCCCGGAGCTAAAAGCAAGGGTGGAAAGGTATTTAAAAGAGAGGTCGGCATCCACAGCGGTCTTTCAGGACGGTATCAATGTAATGGAGCCAGCCTATCTGGAGATATCGGTGCTGGCGGAACTGGCGGTGAACGAGGTTGACGTGGTGGCGCTGGCAGAAAAAGAGGCCGTGGATAAATTGAATGAATTTTTGCACCCGCTAACAGGCAATTTTGGCGGGCGGGGCTGGGAAATTGGGCAGTACCCGCACATCTCAGAATTTTATACCCTGTTGAAGTCGGTAAAGAATGTCAATCATGTGGAGAGCGTAAGCATCTCTGTTATAAAAGTTGAAAATGATGTTGGAACCGAAATAAATACTGATTTTCTCGATAATTTACCCTACGGCATGGTGATGAACGGAAGGCACAGGGTGGCCGTCGGGGTAGTGTAGCCTGAATTGGAAGGGGAGGGACGCCGGTGTTACCCTTGCCGGATTTGGATGACCGCTTTTTTGAAGAGATAGTTAAAGACTCCAGGAAAAAGATACCCAGGCTCACACCCCGGTGGACCGATGAAAACTATCACGATCCGGGGATTACCCTTATTGAACTTTTTGCCTGGCTGACCGAAATGCAGCAGTATTATCTGAACCGGATAACCCCCCAGAATGAACTTAAATTTTTAAAGCTCCTGGGGATGAGTCTCAGGGAGGCCAGCCCGGCCAGGGCGGATGTCACCTTTAACGGGGTGGCGGACCAATTGGTGCTGCCCAGGGCCACCAGGCTGGCGGCCCAAGACCGGCTGTTTGAAACGGGAGAGCCGCTGCTGCTGGTTCCGGCCCGGATAGAAAAGGTGATTGTGTGCGACAGGTCCGGCTCCCTTGACTATACCTCGGCCAACAGCTACAGTGGAGTCACGTTTCACGCCTTTGGCCGGGAGGCGGCTAGGGGAAACAGGCTTTACATAGGATTTGACAGGGCACTGCCCCTTAACCGCGAAATTTTCCTTACTATTAATCTTTTTGAGGACTACCCGGTGCCTCTGGGAGGAACCAGGGAACAGGCCGGGGATGTGATTCCTCCGGCCAGGGTGTCGTGGAAATTTTACGGGCCCGGCCAGGAAAGCGATAAAAACGCTGGCTGGCTTCCTCTGGAGTTGGTGGGGGACGGAACAGCGCACATGTCCCGGGGCGGTCGAGTCACCTTCAGAGTGCCCGGGCCGATGCACCCAACAGTTATCCACCCGGCCAGTGACAGGGGCCGCTATTGGATCTGCTGCGCCGTGGAGGAGGAGGGCTACCCATTCTCTCCCAAGGTGGACAGCATTTTAATCAATACTGTTTCCTGCGTGCAGTGTAACACCTTAAGCGCTGTGTTTACTTTTTCCGGCAGCGGAGAGCCGGGGCAGACCTTTGAGGTGGACCACTGCCTGGCCTATTACGGGCACAACAGGGTGCAGGTGCGGGACGGGGAGGGAAACTGGCGCTACTGGGAAAAAATTAGCCATATTTCCGGGGCCGGCCATAAATTATGTTACACCATTGAAAAGAACCCGCAGGAGAAGAAAACTGCCCTTATTTTTGGTGACGGGGACAGTGGGGCTGTGCCCCACCGGGGAGAGGGCAATATAAGGCTTATTTCCTATTCATCAGAATTTGCGGGCCTGAGATATTTGGGCAGGAGCAACGGGCTGCCCAACCAGCTGTTCAGCCTTTCTGAAGGCAATGTAGACGGAAAAAGTCTGATTATACAGGTTTCCAGAAAAATTGCCGGATCAGAGGAGACAGTATGGGAGGACTGGGAGCTGGTGGAAGACTTCGATCTCTCAGGACCGGCTGACAGGCACTTTATATATAATCCCGCCACCGGGGAAATAAGGTTTGGAAACAATGACCACGGATCTGTTCCCGGGGCCGGGGAGGAGGATAATATCTGTATTATATCCTGCCGGGCCGGCGGGGGTGACGGAGGAAATATAAGGGAAAATGAAATAAAAACAATTGTTGACAGGCCGGAGGAATTAATGACAGTTGAGGTGTTGAACAGATTACCAGCCTCCGGGGGAACTGAAAGGGAGACCATTGAGGAAGCCAAGGGGAGGATGCGCACTGAGCTGAAAAAGCAGTACCGGGCAGTGACCAGTGAGGATTACGAGGAGGCCGCCCTGGCCACCCCCGGGCTGAGGGTGGCCAGGGTAAAGGCGATACCGCTCTTTTATCCCGGGCTGAAGGACTATCCGCAAAATAAGGCCAAGTCTCAGGTGTCGGTGGTGGTAGTGCCATACAGCGATCAGCCCAAGCCTGTACCGGGAAAAAGCTTTTTGCAAACGGTGAGAAGGCACCTGGAAAAGTACAGGCTGGTTACCACAGAGCTGCATGTCATCCCGCCGGAATATATAAAAATATCAGTGCATGCAGTGGTAGCCATCGCCCCGCACATAAGCCCGGACCCCCAGGCAATAGCAGGAGCGCTGGAGAAATATTTGGACCCGCTGGGTGCCCATAACGGATCAGGGGGCATGGAATTTGGCAGGACGGTGTATAAAGGAGACGTATACAGCGTCATCAATGCCATTGACGGGGTGGAGTACATAAAGGACCTCTGGTTTGAGGCCGAAGGGGCAGGCGTGATCAGAGAGCAGAGCGGAGATATTAAAATCCCGCCCCACGGGCTGGTATATTCAGGAGTACACTATATTGAAACGGTTAGCCGGAGGGATTTGTAAAAAACCACGAAATTTGAGGTGTTATATCGGTGTATGGTGAGGCCAGTTACTTTTCGCTAAATAAAAAATGTGATTGGGAAAAGGGATGGGCTGATAACTTCCACATTGAGGACAGCGGCATTTCGCTAAAGACAACCCTGCAGTATGCCGTTTCCCGGGTGGTCAGGGTGCATAGCGACATTACTGATCTTGATATTTCGGACCTGACCGTGAAAAGTGGGCAGTTTTATTTGCTGGATGCCGGCGCAAACATTCTGGTATATGACTACAGAAACAGCCGGGCGGATGTTTTTATCAGGGCCGGCCAGGGACTGTTTACCGGGCAGGCCGGGATTGCGCTGCTAAAGGATACGGTGGTGGTGGCCGATCCCCAGGGGAAGCAAAAAATAACCGCCTTTTCCACTGCAAACGGGCAGATATTATGGAGTGTAGACAGCCTGTACAACTATGCTATTTATCCCCTGGCAGTGGCTGCTGACGGAAATGACAGCCTTTATGTGGTGGCAGGCCAGGGTATTATCAGAATTAATCCGGCCGGCCGGGTGATGGGTGTGTTTGGCGGCGATCAATTGAAGTTAGGGCCGGAGTACCCTGCTCAAAAGGGGAAAAGACGTTTCTTCGCCACGGGGTCAGGGAACGGTATATGCGTTCTGGATGCGGAGGACAATCTGGTATACGGCTTTTCCAGGGAGGGGCAGCCAGTGCTGCAGTTTTCTCCTGACCTTCCCACCCGCCCCAGCGGAATAGTAACGGACCGTGAAAACAATATTTACATAGGTGACAGCGAAAAGACGGGCCCGGGGCTGGAGGAAAGCCGGTTTCTTTATAAATTTGACTCTACCGGCCGGTACCTGGGAATGGTATCAGGGTTCCGGGGCTGTTCAGACAAGCTGTTAACCGATGAGAAAAATGTGATATATGTATGGAACGGGGAAGAGGTAGCGGTCAGCATACTGGAGCAAAATCAAAGAATTCAGGGGGCCGACGGGTCCGGGCAGCCACGGGGCACGTATATTTCCACCTCCCTGGACAGCACCGCCGCTGAAATGCAGTGGCACAAGCTGGTGATGGACGCGGAAGTGCCGGAGGATACGCAGATTATAGTATCCTATTTCTGTGCAGACCGCAAAAACGTATTGATGAACGGAAAATACATCGACCTGGATGATTATATAAATGACCAGTCAATACCCGCCCTGGAGAAAATTGACTCTCTGGCGCCATACTGGTCGCAGCCGGTGGTAAACCCGTATGATGCGCTGATGCACGGGGCCAGGGGGCGCTATCTCTGGCTCAAGATGGAATTTACCGGCAACGGGGGAAAAACCCCGTTAATGAAGAGAATAAGGATTTATTATCCCAGAACGTCCTACCTGGGCTACCTGCCGGCTGTGTACCAGGAGGACGGGAATAGCCGGGACTTCCTGGAGCGGTACCTGGCCCTCTTCCAGTCCTTTTTGCTGGACATGGAGGAAAAAATTGGTGGGGTAGCCAAATATTTTGACCCCGACGTGGCTTCCGGCCCCTTTTTAAAATGGCTGGCCGGCTGGCTGGCCATCGTGGTGGATGACAGCTGGGGTGAGGATCAGCTTCGCCGGCTGGTTAAAAAGTCCCCGGAGTTGTATAAAAGGCGGGGTACAAGGCAATCCATAGAGGAAATTATCGAAATTTATACAGGACAGAAGCCCTTTATTGTGGAGTACTTCCAGTTCAAATACTTAAAGGACCACCCCCAGATGAAGGGGGTGCTGGAAAAACTGTACGGCATGGATCCCTACTGCTTTTCCGTGCTGGTCAGACAGGAGTGCGTGGCCACAGAGCAGCGGCGCCTGGCGTTGAATAAAATAATCGACCAGGAAAAGCCGGCTTTTTCCGAGGCCAGGCTGGTGGTGCTGGAGCCCTGGATATACATGGACATGCATACCTACCTGGGGATAAATACCTGCCTGTCCGAGCTTACCCCGCTTATGCTTGACCGGGGGTTCACCATACCGAACAACACCGTGCTGGTTGATGTGGACATGGACAACCGAATAGGGACACACTCCCGTATGGATCTAGACACAAAAATTGAGTATTAATGTCTGGAGTTTATCTATAAAATTTTGATAATTTTTGTGCAGGAGGAATTGTTATGAAAAATTCCCGTTATTACCCTCATGAAAGAAACCGCTACTTCTACGGCAAGCTGCTGACGGTCAGGGATTTTGAGTCTGAGCAGAAATATTTTAACGACAAGCGCCGTCTGCTTAACAGGCTGCTTTTCGGCAGCGGGGTGGTTTGTGGGCTTCAGGTGGTGGCTATAGACGACCAGACCATTTCAGTGGAGGCCGGGGTGGCCCTTGACAGTGCGGGAAGGGAGATTGTTGTTTCTTCTCCGGTAACGCACAAATTATCTATGGTGGAGGGTTTTAGCAATAACGAGTACGCAAAAAATGTGTACCTGTGCATCTCTTACGATGAAAGCGGCAAGGAGCCCGTGCACTCGGTGGCCGGGACATCAACCTATTCAGAAGAGGTAAATGAGTACAACCGGATACAGGAGAGCTACAAAATATTCGTGAGGGAGGAGGCGCCGGACCATTCCTCAATAGGACTGAACAGCCTGGTGGAGTTCAGCACCCTTATATACCAGGACTCCCAGGTGAGGATTCGGCAGATAACTCCACGCTACGCAAACCCAGGCGATGATATTGAAATAACCCTGATTATAGAAAAAACGCTGCAGACACCACAGATCCGGGTGGATTACCTGCTGGAATCCGAACATTTTTACCCCACCGGGGGCGGCGCCCTGAAAGTTTCCTTTATTGAGCCGGAGTACGGGCAGAAGACGGAATACAGAGCTGCTTTTTCCATGAAGGCCGGCAATTTTCCTGATATTACCGGCGCTATCAGGGTTAAAGAAGGCACAGTCAGGCTGGGAATTGGTGATAAACAGCTTGATATCGAGGCGGACATGGCCGGTGAGGTACAGATTATCAATGGCCCCATAAAGAAAAAAATAGTGAGGAGCTATTTTGACCTGCCGCTGGACCAGTGCCTCCGGCCTACCCAGGAGCAGTGCATCTACCTGGCCAAAATAAGCCTTTTGCATATGGGCCGCACCTACATTATTGAAGGGGTTGAAACCGTTCCCTTTGGTGAGTATGTGTTCAACGCCTCGGTGTTGTATGGACTGGGCCTGCTGGAAGGAGTCCGGGGGGCGGACACAGAGGGCGATAGGGAGGCCGATTTATACCAACAGGCAGCGGCCACCCTGTTTGATGAGGCGGCCGCGCCTGGCCGGGAAGCGCAGCGGGAGCTGTCAGGCCTTCCGGAGATAAAAACCGGCGTAGCGGAAATTGAGCTGGAACCCAATGCCAGAGCGGGAAAGAGTTATTTTTCCAACGAGATTAAACACGGGCTTGGCCCGGGACAGGTGGTTGTGGTGGCCGGGCTGGAGGACAGTGACAATAAGATCATGGGGGAGCAAATATTTTATGGGGCCAACGAGGTGTTCCGGGGCAGTTCATTTGAGTCCACTCTTCCCCCAGTTTCAATAGGAACGGTAGTTTTTCCCGGCGCCGGCAGCTTTCGCGCCGGGATCAGGCTGCAGTCAAATACAAGGCTTGAGAAAGTATCGGTCAGGTGGTGGGCGTGCAGGGAGTGAAAAAAAGCTTGCGGCAAATAAATTTAATATAAAAGATTGGCCAAAGGAGGTGTGTATATGGCATGGCAGGTATAGCCGCGGGTGTCAGGGAAAGGTCGCCGGCCTTAAACAAAAATAAAAGCCCGTCCGGGCCGGACAGCGCCAGGGGGCGGCCCGCCGCAGCCCACCCTGTTTTGCAGCTTCAGTCAGCGGTGGGAAACCAGGCGGTGCTTCAGATGATGCGATCAGGGGCACTTGATCACAGCGGTGCTGTAAAGGGCGAGGGCATCACAAGAAAAATGCCTGCGCCGGTGCAGGCCAAAATGGAGAGCTCCTTTAACACGGATTTTTCCGGCGTTGGCATTGAGGAGGGCACAAGGGCCTCATCCATCGGAGCCGAGGCCTATACCCAGGGGAACAACATTCATTTTGCCCCTGGCCGGTTCAGTCCTGGCTCAGTGGCCGGACAGAGACTTTTGGGACACGAGCTTGCCCATGTGGTCCAGCAGAGGGCAGGACGGGTCTCGGCCCCGCAGGGAAAGGGACTGCCCGTAGTGGTTAGCCCCACCCTGGAGGCCCAGGCCGACCGTGACGGTGATAGGGCCGCCGCGGGACTGCCCGTGCAGGGAAACCTTCCGGTGCAGCTAAGGCCGGACATTGCGGGGTCCCAGGCGCCAATACAGGGCAACTGGTTTACCAACCTTTTCTCCAGGAAGAAGAAGGAGGAAGTGGAAGAGGCCAAGAGTCCCCAGCCGATGGCAGAGACAAAGGAGGCCACCCAGGACCAAAAGCAGGAAGAGGCTCACAAACAGCTGCAGGAACAGCAGAAAAAACAGGATCAGGAGTCTGGGCAGGACAAAAAAGGTGAGGCCGATAAGGGCAAAATAGGAGAAGAGGACAAAAAGAAAAAAGAGGATGAAAAAGAGCCTCAAATGGTTATCGGCGCTCCCACCAATGTGGAAGTAGGCAAGGGGCCCCAGCCTTCTTTGGATGATTTAAAGCTGAAGGCGGATGAGATCTCCGACCCGGAAAAAGCCATGGAGGGCTACCTGGAGCACTCGGCTGAAGATGTGAGGCAGATGGGCAGGCACGAGTTTAAAATCCACAGGTACAGGGATTACCTGGAGGGTGACCTGGAATTTGTGACGCCGCTGTCCCAGCAGTATCAGACGCTGAAAGAGCGTGAGCAGCTACTGGCAAAAAATAAAGCCCAGCCGCCTTCCGGTCAGGAGGACAAGAAGAAGGAGCCCCAGGCTGAAGAGCCGGCCAAAATAAAAAAAGACATACAGACAATTGAGAACGACTTATGCAAGCCAAGGGAGATTGAAGAAGAAACTGGCGAGAAGAAAAAGGTCCGTGACGAATCGCCGGAAGTGGCGGCAGTCAAAGCCCGGGAGAGGTACGATCTGGCCATAAGGTCAGAATCGGTGGTTGACGTGGAAAAGCCCGGGGTGGGATATGCTTATGACAGAATAAAAGAATTGATCGACGAGATAAAGCAGAAGAAAAAGGCGGTCAAGAAAGTCAAGGACCAAAAACAAAGCCAGGCCATGGCCACCGGGTTAGAACTCATGGCCGGCAAAAACAAGGCGGAGGCCGCCAGGCTGGCAAAACAGTCCCATTTATCCGAAAGCCATGTGGCGGTGAAGCGCAGACAGCTCAAGTTCGCCAAGGCAACCGTAAAGGGAACACTGGGCAGGGGGCTGACCTTCTGGCAGTACCTGAAATCCAAGCTGCTCTGGAAAGTGGTGTCCACAGCGGTATCCATAGCAACGCTGAATGCCGTTGAGATTGACACCAGCAAGACCAAGGGCGGGTATGCCAAGGAGACAAAGGTGGTTTTCAGCTACTGGAACAACTGGAAAAAGGATTTAAATGAATTCAAGGCTCTTTCCAGGGCCAGGCCCTTTGGCAGCCTGACCACGGCTCACCTCTTCTTAAAGGGTGTAGGGGAGTTGTTTATCAAGCCCCTGCGCAACCTGTTTACCGGGATAGCAACGGTGGCCGGACTGCTTTCGCTGATACCGCCCCTGTCGGTGGTATGCGGGGCAATTGCGGCAGTGTCCACTACGGCGGCTGTAATTCTGGCAGCTATCAAAGGAGCGCTGGATGCCGTTCTGACCACCTGGAACCTGCTGACCCTGGCCATGAACAGCAACGCCAGGAATACCGATTTGCTAAGGGGTCAGGCCACCAGCACGGCAGTCAATGTTCTTGCCGATGCCGCCCAGGCAGGAGGGGGCTTTGCCGGATCCGCTGTGGGCAGTGCGGCCGGTGGCAGCTACAACAATGCATTTGATGTTATGCGCACAGGAGATCTTACACTGGGTAAATCCAGCGGTGGAATGCTGTCCTCAATGCTTCAGTCAGGAGCCAGGACGGCCACATCCAAGGGCACTGAAATAGCAGGATCTATCGGCGTTCCGCTTAGCCAGGTGGAAAGTATGGGAGCCGGAGCCAAGGCAAATTTACGGTTCAGGCAGGAGTCCCAGCAGGATAGAGCCCCTGTGGACAGCCAGTACCATGCTCCGGAGGAGTCGGACAATAATCCCGCCTGGATGAACGAGGAAATAAGGAAGGAAAAGCAGTTCAGGGATGAAGCCCGCCAGGGACTGGCCAGGAAAGCGGCAGGACAGCTGTCCGGGCTGCTTAACAACACCAACAGGGCATCTGGCAAGAACAGCCAGACTCAGTCCGAATCCGGCAAGTTGGATACTAAAATCAAGACAGAGGCCACAAAGAAGGGCAATCCTTCCGACGTCCAGGACGCCGACAAGGAGAACACCAAGGGCATTAAGGAAAGCACCAAGTCAGGCGCCGAGTCTCTTAAGAGCCTGGCGGACAATTTGAGGGACGGGGTGAAGCTGGCCCAGGAACTTGGCAAGGCAAGCTAAACACCGGACCGGAATATGCAAAACAAAGTGAGGTATACAGGCACTGCCTGTATACCTCACACATTTTGTATAACAAATAAGTTATATCTATTCGGTAGTCAACTCTGTAGGCTCAAGGCCTTCCTTTACATCCTCCGGCCCCGGGGGACTGCCGTCAGCCGTAGCCTCGCCGGTGAGCGGTCTGTTTTCAAATATTCCCTGGCTCAGCACGGACCCGTCCGGATTGAAAAGGGTGCCGCTGCCGCTATACTTTCCATTGAGGAAGGCCCCCTTATACTTCACGCTGCCATCGGGGTAAAATTCCATGCCCTCGGCCAGAAAGCCGTCCATAAAGACTCCCTCATATTGCAACTGATTGAACTGGTCGAATAATTTGCCGCTGCCGGCAAAACTTCCGTTGGCAAACTGACCCTGGTAGTAAAGTATGCCATTGCTGTCGTATAGATCCCCCTGCCCGCCGTACTCTCCGTTTACAAACTGCCCCTGGTAAAAAAGAATCCCCTTATTGGTGTACAGCTTGCCCTGGCCGTTGAATACCCCGTTGTTAAACTCTCCTTCATACTTAATTTTTCCGTCCATGTAGTAAAGTTTGCCCTGGCCTGAATAGACGGCGTTCATAAACTGTCCCTGGTAGATAAGCGTACCCTTTTCGTCAAATAATTTTCCCTGACCGTTATAGCTGCCGCTGTTGAATTCCCCTTCATATATAATTATACCGCCGGGGTAATACACCGTTCCCTGGCCGGAATAGACTGCGTTGATGAAACCGCCTTGATAAACCAGGCCGCCGCTCTCATCGCACAGGCGCCCCTGACCGTTATATACCCCGTTGCTAAACTGACCTTCGTACTTGACCTGGGCCTTCCCATCATTAGAGAACAAGAACTCTCTGCCCTGGCCTGAATAAGCTCCGCTCTTGAACTCTCCGGCATAAATTTGATTTCCCTTTTCATCGAATAATTTGCCGCTGCCGTCATATACTCCGCCCAGAAGGCCGCCCTCGTATTTTACCGCTCCGCTTTCAAAGTACAGCGTTCCGGTTCCGCTCATCAGGCCCTTTTCAAACTGGCCTTGATATACCATAATGCCCTGTTCGTTGTATAGGCTTCCCGCTCCGTTGTATTGCCCTCCGGCCAGCTCACCTTCGTAAATCAATACATTGCTCTCACTGTATACCTTTGCCTTTCCGGTGAACTTGTCCTTTTCTGCCACCGCTTGATATATGACGGAGGGCTTACCGTAAAATAGCTTTGGTAAATACTTTATGGAACCGTAGGCAACAAACAATGATATCAGAATAACTAGCAGTAAAAGCCTCTTTGATACGTAGTAGGAACCTATGGTTATGTAATCTTTTAAAGATGCCGGTTTTGTATCGGCATATTTTTTAATTCCGGTCTGCAGAAACCTAATAATAACTCTGGGTAGATTTTTTAGCTTTCTTAAGGGTGCTAAAACAAATTTATTTAAGATCGGCATGATAATATACGACAAAAAATTATTCATCAACTAAAAACACCTTTACAAAGACTTTATTTATTAATTTTATATTAGGTTTCGATATCGAGCAATATGTTGTGTCGAAAATATGTCTAGATCAATTGAAATATAGTTAATCTAGCTGTAAAATAGTACTAAAGGTCAAATTGCGGTTGAGGTGTAATAATGAATAAAAGAAAATTATTGCTGATATTTGTTTTAGCAGCAATTTTAATAGCAAGTTGTATTCAATTTGTTTTTAGTGATTCTTTCAGGGAATCACCTTTTAATTGGCGACTGTCCTTCAACAACCTTTCCTTTGTGACGGCGGACAGCCTGGATAATTTATATACTATTGACCAATCAAGGAAAAGAATAGTGAAAATTGACAGCTCAGGCAGAATGCAGTTTATCATAGGCAGGGACCAAAGGGACAAGGATGCTGTGTGTTTATACGCTGGACTGGCTGTTGACAGTGAAGGATTTCTTTACGTATTGAACACCAATCTGGACGCCGGAGGGCACTATGTAAATTCCGAGGAGATAGTCCGCTATTCTTCCCTGGGGGAATTTGACAGAGTGGTCTACAGGGTGGACTATGAGGGTGATAAAAGGCCGGTTCGCACAGGGTGGCTGCAATCCCTGGCAATAATTGATAATAACATCTATTTTTACAGCATTGAGCAGAACAGTATGTTGCTGAACAGACTCAGTCTTGATGGAAAAAATTTAGAAAATGTATATAACTTTAACCTGCCGGAGGATATGTATATTTCCGACGTCACCGGCCAGCAGGCGGGATCTATTTTTTATTCCACTAAAAAGGGAGAGATATTCAGAGTCAATGACACTTACGGGACGCCTGTGCCTCTTTATACCGGCGGCGACTATAAAGGGACATACAGACCAATTCCCAGATACCCTGTTTACGGAGGGGAAAACACCCTTTACTTTGTGGATGTGGGGAAAAAAGAGGTGGACATGATAACCTTGAACGGCCAGACGGCCACGGTCATTTCCGCTCAGAGCCTGCTCAGTCAGGGTATTGATATGCCCTTTGCCAATTTAAGCAACGTGGTTGTAGCAAAGAACGGGTCGTTGGTGGCAGGAATTTCCGACAGCCTGGTCTGTGTCTTTCCGAACGGAAATGTAAAATTTGTGCTGGACAGTGTGGGCTATCCGGCCAAAACCATCGCTATTAAGCTATTATTCTGGCTTTTGCCACTGATCACCATAGGACTTGCACTGTTTGGCGCCAAAGTTTTGTATGTCGATATTATGCAGCGGAGGGTGTCGCTGCTGATCAAGCAGATAGCTGTTTTTGTCCCCCTGATCGCCATTTCCATGATTTTGGTGGCTGGAGTGGTATACGGCAAATTCGCCCAGAGAATGGAAGATGAGCTTTACTCCAAAATGATAGTTCTGGCCAATGCCGCCTCCAAAACAGTGGCTGGCTACCAACTGGAAAGGATTACCGGCCCCTCCGGGTTTATGAGCCCGGATTACATGGCCATAAGGGAAAGGGTCCACTCCCTGAATGACAATAATACGGATGCGTCAGCCGGGGATTTATACGGCGTGGTTTACAGGATTGAGAATGGCCAGCTGTTCATGATCATGGCCTACGATGATAGTGTAAGCCCCTATTTCCCCGTGGAGGCCGGGGCGGAGGAATATATAAAGGTGCTGGAAACCGGCAAGGTCGCCACGGACATGACCAGTGACCAGGACGGGAACTGGATGTACGCGCTGGCGCCCCTGTATGACCCCTCCGGGAAGGTAGTGGGTGTATATGAAACAGGTATGGACTTGAACGGTTACACGCAGTACAAAAACAATTTGCTGGTGGAGATAGGCAAGGGCATAGCGCTGGCTATTTTAGTCATTATAATAGTGTTCTTCATAACCACCTATATGATTCTTAAGTCTATCCGTGTTTTGCGGGACGGGGTAATAGAGGTGACCAAGGGCAACTGGGATACCCGGGTCAGTGTAAATACCAGTGATGAGGTGGGTGATTTAAGCGATAGCTTCAATATAATGTCAGACCACATAAAAAAGTACATTTCGGATATCACCCTCCTAAACCAGTCTTATCTGCGCTTTGTACCCCAGCAGTTTCTTAACTTTCTCAACAAGGAAAGTATTATTGGAGTTCACCTGGGCGACCAGGTAAAACAGGATATGTGTGTTATGTTTGCTAATATCAGATCATTTTTTGAAATGGCCGATTCTCTGTCACCGGAAGAGAGCTTTAACTTTATCAATTCTTTTTTGAGTAGGATAGGTCCGGTGATAAGAAACAACGGAGGATTTATCGGAAAATATCTGGGTGCCGGGATTATGGCGGTATTTCCGGACGGGCCCGGGGATGCCCTTAAGGCGGCCGTGCAGATGAGGGCGGAACTGGAACTATATAATATGCATCGTAAAAAGTCAGGCTATAATCCTGTTGATATAGGCATTGGAATACACAGGGGCCCGCTTATGCTGGGCATCGTCGGGGAAGAAAAGCGCATGGAGGGCGCGGTTATATCAGATACCGTCAATCTGGCGGCGGCCATGGAGAAGCTGACGGAGAAATTCGGCACCTCTATATTAATTACAGAAGATATGATTGATGACAGTATCAGAGATAATTATCAATATCGCTGGCTGGGGCTTGTCCATGTGGAGGACAAGGAATATCCTGTGAAGATTTATGACCTGTTCCAGTGCGACCCTGATGCTATAAGCAGGCTGAAGCAGGAAACCAGGGATATATTTGAAGAGGGAATTATGTTTTACCAGGACGGGCGGTTCCTAGATGCCAGAGGCCGCTTTGTGGAGGTAATCAGGATTAATTACCGGGATGAGGCGGCCAGGATATACTTCTTCCTCTGCGATGAGTTCTTTAAAAAAGGAGCTCCGGAGGAATGGGATGGTACGCTTACAGCCTGACGGCTATTTACCGGTTTTTAATTAAAGGAGATGCATCATTTGCCCAAAGGTATCAATTTTAATTATGCCGAGGTGGAAGAACTTTTAAATGTTTTTGAGGTTACCACAGTGGATGAGGCCAAAAGGGTATCGGGCTTCCTGCTTTCCCAGGGCTCCTTCGGCTCCAGGCTTACTCCCGGCGAGGCGGAGATGGCCCGAAATCACCCCCTGGTGAGCCTGCAAGAAGAAAAAAGCAGGTACTGGTATGTGGAAAATGAAGTGGGAGAGATTATCGGGGTAAACGGGGTGAAGGAAGATGAACACAAAAACAGCGGCTACACGGGAGCATTTCTGGCCGTATCCAGGAAGTACCGGAAAAAGGGCATAGCCCGCAGGCTATTTGACATTATGCTGGACTTTATAAGGGAGAAAAAAGGACGGTACCTACTGATTGACACATCTGACCGGGAGGAGTATGAGACCATCAGGCTATTCCTGCAATCGAGGGGATTCCTGCAGGTGGGGTATTTCCCGGACCACTACTACCAGGGGGAAGGAACCTACTGGTATTATAAAAAAATGAATGATAATTAAGACCGCAATTATTTTATAGATCCGGAGGACATAATGAGGAAAATAACTAGCTATGCCTTGCTGTTATTTGGAATTATTGTTATTCCAATAATCATTTATCAGTTGATGGAAACATTTTTTCAAAATCCCTTTGACACAAACCTTCACTTCACCAATCCCTCCTTTGTTACATCTGACCGGGAAAACAACATGTACGTTATAGATCAGTCACGGAAAAGGATAGTCAAGGTAACGGAATCCGGTGATGTTAACTTTATAGTTGAGGGAGGAAAGAGGGAAAGCGGCAGCTTTTTTACTGCCAGTGAGCTCACAGTGGATGAAAAGGGCGATTTTTATGTTTTAAACATTGTGCTTGACCCCGAGGGGGCCTATGTTCAGAAAGAGGAAATACTCCGATATAATCAGGAGGGAAAATTCAGCAATACGGTATATAGCAAGGAATATCCGGAAAATGAGGGGCCCTTAAGGGAAGGGTGGATTAGTTCTCTGTCCTGCCTGGATGGAAAAATATATTGCTATTTCAAGGGTCAGGACGACGTGGAATTGTATACCATCCCCCGGGACGGGGGGAGTATTGAGACAAAAAAAGTATTGTTCCTGGAGAATGCAAGGGTCGTGCTGGTTGATATAAAGGGGGACGGAAAAGGGGGATTTCACTACACCACCAAAAAAGGAGACATCTATACGTCTGATAACGGAGGGGCGCCCGCTCTGAGGTATACCGTCGGGGGCAAGGATGGCTCTGAAGGAATGTCAATCCCCTGGAGATTGAATGCAGACAGTGTTGGAAATATATATTTTGCCGATCTGGGACAGAGAAAAATTCGCAAAATTGATGCACAATCAGGTGAGGTCAGTGATCTTATATCTTCCGGCAGCCTGGAGACCGGGGATATAGAGGAGGAAAAGGGGGCGTTTTACCAGTTTGCCATCGGTGAGGGTGGGCTATTCACCATCAACGGTGAAATGGTTATTTACCAGAGCAAGCCCGGGACAATTGATTTTTGCCGGGACAGCGTCAGATACCCCATCACAGTGATAGTGTACAGATTTTTACTCTGGCTTTTGCCCCTGGTCTGGCTGGGCATATTGTATGTGCTGGCCAGGGCTATATACATAAACCTGATGCAAAGAACTGTTCCCAGGATGGCGGGTCAGATAGTCTTTATTTTGGTGGCCGTATCTCTTACGGCGGCGGTAGTGTCCAATATGGTGCTAAACAACATGCTGGACCGTTACGAGCAAAAGGTGATGCATAACCTTTCCCAGGATGTTCAGCTGGCAGCCTCTATATTTGACGGAGATAAAATTCAGCGGATTGAGCGGCTGGACCAGTTTATGAACGAGGACTACAATTCTACCAGGGATCAGCTGTATAAATTCTTTAATAACAACGAGGACCCCTGGAATTCGGGGCAGTATGGCGTAATATACAAGGTGCTGGACAACAAGGTCTATGCCCTCATGTTTTATGACGACAGCATAGGCGCCTTTTACCCCATCGATTTTGATTATGAGAATTCCATATATTTTCCGGTATACGACCAGGGCCAAATAATTACCCAAAAGGATAGCGACGCCGATGGCGACTGGATGTATACCGTGGGACCCCTCTACAATTCCAGTGGTGAAACCGTGGCCATGGTGGAAATGGGCACGGACCTGTTTGGATTTAAGGAGGAGAATAAGAAGCTAATCACAAACATTATTTTGGATGTAGCCACAATACTGGTGGTTTTAATATTTCTTTTAACCGAAACGTCAATTTTTATGGGCATTTTATCCGGGAGGAAGCGCCGGCGTGAGTCTGCAGGACTCAAGGGGCTTATTCCGGGCGATGGGGCTTATATGGTGCGGCCGCTGGGATTCTTGCTGTTTACCGGCAGCTTCATGTCTGTTTCCTTTATACCCGTGCTGATGAAAGATTTATACCAACCGGTCTTTAACCTGCCTGAAAGTGTTGTGCTTGGTCTTCCCATATCGGCGGAGATGCTTTGCATAGCTCTGTTTTCGGTTTTGGCCGGCTACATGATCGACGCAAAGGGCTGGAAGCCGGTCTTCCTAACCGGTGTGCTGGTGCTGGGAGCGGGTACCCTGCTTTCAGGTCTGACGCATAACTGGTTGCTGTTTATTATGGCCAGAGCCTTGGCGGGCGCTGGCTCCGGGCTGGCCATAATTGCGCTGGAAAACCTGGCCATGTCCGCGCCAACCGATGAGGGGAAAAACCAGGGGCTGTCAGGTCTCACCTCAGGAGTTTTTTCCGGCATGAATGTGGGTGTGGCCGTGGGTGCGATGCTGGCTGAGTGGGCTGGCTTTTCCAATGTGTTTTTTGTGGCGCTGGGCATGGTTGCGCTGGCAGGACTTTTTGCATATAAAATAATGCCTAATTTCAAAGCGCACTCTGGAGAGATAAGTGAAAAGATGTCACTGGCAAAGGTGGGCAAATTCTTTGGCAATGTAAATGTATTTGCCTTTTTCCTGCTTATTTTCATACCGGTTTCCATCTGTGGAATGTTCCTTAGCTATTTCTTCCCGGTTTTTGCCGAAGGGGCAGGGGTTTCTTCCTCCAACATAGGCCGGGCTTTCATCCTCAATGGACTGTGTATTGTTTACCTGGGCCCATTCCTGACCAAACATATTTCCAAGTACCTGGGCGCCAGGAAGGCGGTGCTTGTTTTTACGGTGCTGGTGGCGGCGGCAATTCTTTTATTTGCACACCAGGGGTCAGTTGCGTCGGCGTACGTGGCCATAATAATTATGGGGATTGCCGACAGCTTTGGAATCACCCTTTTGATTGACTATTTCACCGAGCTCAGGGCCACCTCGGAACTGGGTCATGGCAAGGCCATGGGTTATTACAGCCTGGTGGAGTACCTTGGCCAGATGATGGGGCCCATAGCCCTTGGATTTGTAACTATACTGGGAAACCAAAAGGGAATGGCCATTGTGGGAGGAGCACTGCTGGGAGCCCTTGTTCTTTTCATGCTGCTTTCCAGGAAAGAGATGATTGTGCGGTATAAGGAAAGGGGACACACCTGCTGAAGAATAGGAATGACCGCACCGCCCCAAAGGGCAGCTTTTTGGGGGCTTCCTGTCTCACTGTCTGAATACCGGGTTCTGGTCCGCGTTAATTGTAATCTCGCTGTCCCTGTAGCCTTCTTTTTGTGCTCTTACCGTGAAGGTGTATTTTTTTGAAATTTCCGCCGGGTATACAAAGGACCAGGAGTATTTATTTTTCTCAATCACCGCCGGTGTTCCATTTACACTGACAGTGGCGCCCTCGCTGACGCTGCCCTTTATGCTCAGCTCCCGGTCGCCCGATACCTCGTCAACGGTAAGGTCCAGCTTGGGCATTAGCCGGTTGACTGTTACATTCTGAACCGCTTCCTTTTCTCCGGGGCGGCCTGCAACCAGCGTAAAGGAGTTGGGGCCGAATACCGGCAAGGGCACGGTTATATTAAAATTCCCAGTGTCATTGGCCATGCTTTGACTGCCGGAGGCGGTGATCATTGCCCCGGGAGGGGCCTGGCCGGTTATGAGCGCGGTGTCGGCTTCGGTGTCTTCAATCTTTCCGACAACCAGTAGGGCTTTGGTTGGGAGGGATATATTGAAAATTTGTGAGTTTTCTTGCCCATCCACGTTTGTTGCCTTTATACTAATGGCAGTCTGCGCTATGTCCGGTAAAGCTGTAGGGTTTTTCCCCATTAGCTGCAGTATGCTATAACTGGAAATATTCAGGTTTTCATTGCCCGTTTTGGTGTAATAGTTATTTATCAGTCCATCGATGGTAATTTTATTAAGAGGGTCGGTTACTATTGAAAAGGTTTTAACATTTTCGTTATTTATTACATTATCAGTAACCTGTACCATTAAAGCAGGCATTGTCTCTTGTTTTTCCAAAGTGTAGAAATAGTTTTTACTAAGTCTTATGGGCGATTTTACCTTAAAATGTATTTTATTGATACCGCTTTTTAATTCGTTGGGAAATATTTTAAATGTCACTTTACCGCTGCCGTCCACAGGCTTCGCCTCTGTCTTGTCAATTGTAACCCGGCCGTCTCCCTGGGAAATAGATTCTATGATAAAAGTTTTATCCCTATACATAGTAACGGTACTGCCCTTATCTGAAGTTACCTCTATTTCAATCATGCTGCCCTGGTTTTCTCCTATAATTTTATGGGTGGCACTAAAAATTGGACGGTAAATATATATACCTAAAGAGATAAGTGCTGCCAATAAAAAAATTGCTGCCAGTATAACTTTCTTTTTGTTTTCTTTGATCCATGTTTTTATTTTTTCGATTGATAATTTATTCAAAACAAATCCCCCATAAAGTAAATATATATATATATTAATGGATTAAATAGGTGGTGGCAACCTATTGATGGGCACATTTCCATAAAAAAGAAAGGAATTAATATTCACACTCATAATGCAACTTCATTAATTCTGCATAAAGCTTTAAGCAAGTAAGCAAGCGTTTTATCTAGATTGAAACCACCTTCGATTAGTTGGTGGTTTTTTTGTTTCACGTAAGGAAGGGTTTTGCCATAATTGGAAGAAAATTAAGTAACATGCTTCAGGTTTTACAAAACGGCGGCTAACCTTATTGTTTGGAAATTAAAACCAATATTTTATTGATTTTACCAGTGAAATAAGGTTGGTATAGTGACATTGAGAGAGGGTTGGGGGCATAATCAGTGCGGTATAGGAACAGTAGGTGGAATCCTTGAAACTGCTGTTAAAAAATCTTTGGAGTTATTACAGCCAGTACAAGCTGTATTCTTTTGTGTACTTCCTAGGAGTGTTTCTGGATTTGGCGGTTGAAAGCTTCATCGCCCTAAGTTTTAAATTTTTACTGGATAACGCTATTGTCCCAAAAGATCAAAGGGTCATGATAATTGTGCTGCTGCTGTTGGTTTTAGGAACTT
This sequence comes from Peptococcaceae bacterium BICA1-7, assembly GCA_000802095.1. Taxonomy (GTDB): domain Bacteria; phylum Bacillota; class Desulfotomaculia; order Desulfotomaculales; family Desulfocucumaceae; genus BRHc4a. The sequence goes on from JUEB01000027.1 coordinate 27,510, forward strand.
TTGTTTCTAAAGCCGGGTATGCTTTTCGCTGCTATTTATATTCAAAAATAGTTGCCGGAATCATAAGGAATATCCGAAACCAGCTCTTTGGGAGGCTGCAGCAGCTTTCTCTAAAGTACTACTCCAGTGCCAGATCAGGGGATGTTTTAGCTCATTTTTCCAGTGATGTCTCCAGCATCGAATACCTGGTGAATATGGCAGTTCCGGCGGGTGTCCACGCTTTTCTCGGTATTATAATAAATACTGTGATCATCTTTACTCTGGAATGGAAGCTGGCAGTGATTGCTCTGGCGGGGCTGCTGCTTTGCGCAATTGGCCCTTTCATCTTCAGCTCCAGGGCTTCGCTGGCTAACGACAACATGAAAGAGAAGCAGGCAGAGCTGCTATCTATGGTGCAAGAGAACATTGGCGCCCAGAAGGTGATAAAATCCTTCAATCTGGATAAGACTGTCAGCCGCCACTTTCATAAGAATACTGAAGAGCTTTCACGAAAGACATCAAAAGCTTTTTTTCTCAATGATCTTATGGAAATGATGCCCACCAGCACAATTGAAGTTTTTAATGTGCTGATTATCTGTGTAGGCGCATATTTAGCGTTCATAGACTATATCACGCCAGGAACTCTGGTTTCTTTTAACAGCCTCTTTATTAATCTTTCGATCGCCATTGGCGCCTTTACCTGGGTCTTTCCTGTTCTGATGGAGTCCTCCTCCTCCATGAAAAGAATAAAAGTCTTTATGGATGAAGCCCCTGACGTCTGTGACTCTTCCGGGGCACAGAATATTCTGCAATTTGGTGAAGGGATTGAGTTCACAGACGTAACTTTTGGTTATACAGACCAGCAGACCTGCCTGAGCCACATCAATCTGAAGATACCTCAGGGGGCTTCGGTGGCATTTGTAGGGCACAGCGGTTCCGGGAAAAGCTCCATTCTGAATTTGATTATGCGGTTTTACGACCCCCGGGACGGCAGTGTAAAAATTGACGGTCAGGATGTGAGAGGGATAACCATGGAATCGCTCCACAGGCTTACAGGGATCGTCCTTCAGGAAAACTTCCTTTTTAATACAACCATCAAAGAAAATATACGGCTGGCAAATCCCCAGGCCGGCGACCAGGATATTATCGAGGCTGCAAAGGAAGCCGAAATACATGATCAGATCATGAGCTTTCCCAAAGGCTATGACACGCTGGTGGGTGAGCATGGCGGGCAGCTATCGGGAGGGCAACGCCAGAGAATTGCCCTGGCTCGCGCCTTGGTGCGCAGGCCCTCGGTGCTCATCCTGGACGAAGCAACATCTGCGCTTGATCCCAGGACAGAAATGGCCATCAATAAGACTCTCAAACGGGTTACCGAGGGAATGACCGTTATTAATAGTACACACCGTCTGGAAAATATAAAGGACTATGACTTGATTTGTGTCATGGAAAGAGGCAGTATCGTCGAAACCGGTTCACATCACAATCTAATAGGGAAAAACGGCATTTACGCCGAACTCTATGGAAAGCAAGGCGGGTTCATTGTTGCCGAAGACCTTGGGCACGCAGAAATTGAGGTGGACAGGCTCGCAAAAATTGATTTATTCAAACAGCTTAACATTGAAATGCTGGAAGAGCTGGCCGAGCTTTTTGTTTCCGAGTATTATTCACCGGGGCAAATCATTATTAATGCCGGAGACTATGGTGACAGGTTTTATGTAATTGTACGCGGCAGGGTTGAAGTATTTGTTGCCCTGGACGATGGTTCTGAAAAAATAATTAATTTTTTGGAGGATGGGGACTATTTTGGAGAGATTGCTCTTTTGAAAGAAGTTCTAAGGACTGCCAACGTAAGGGTTTGTACCCCGTGCCTGGTCTTATCCCTGAAAAGAAAACATTTTGAAAGGATCATATCAAAAGCATCAGGGCTTAAACTGGAATTGGAGAGAGAAATGGATACCCGTCTTTTGAAGCTTGCAGATGGAGTATGACCTCCTTCTTCCAATTGGAATGGAAACATAAAAACCGACAGTTAGCTAAAACACCTCCGGTGATAAAATGAAATCATTGGAGGTGTATTTCTTGGCAAATAATACAATCATGATTGATTCAGGGATGCTTCATTTATATAAACACGGCCTTCATCCCCATCAAAGGTAACGATCTGACCATCTTGAATGGCCTTCATAACACCTGGCACGTTAATTACAGTTGGAATTCCATATTCTCTGGCAACAATTGCCCCATGCGACACATATCCTCCGGTTTCCATGATCACAGCACCGGCTTTCAGAAACAGAGGAGTCCAACCCGGGTCGGTAGAAGGGGCGCTCAGTTAGTCAATAAATGTCGGCAAATTAGTCAGTTATTCATATGCCTTCGTCCGGTCTATTTGTGGCTGCGCCAACCAGGCTAGCAAATTACCCTCTCCCTGTAAAGGCCAAGCCCCTTTGGGGTGGTTCCTTCAGAACCAGCCTTGACACGGAGCCTCTAGCAATCCGCTTTGACAGCCAGGGGCAGCCACTTGGGACCTCCCTCAGGACTATGCGGTCATTTTTGCAATGATACTGATAACGTTCATGCAGTGTTCTTTTCTTAATTTGCCTTCGCTAAGCTATAATTGCCGGTGCTTTTCCGGCATGGTAATCTGCCGGTGTAATCATACCCAGTGAGGTATGGTAATGCTCATTATTATAACAAGAAATGTATACCAAATTAAGATAAGATTGACGCATGTCATTTTTTATAAGTAAATTATGACCCGAATAATCAATATGGTAGAAAGAGAGGCTTTTTAATGAACAAACCCGAGCGTGATGCAGAAGGTGTGTATATAGTGGGGGAGCCTCAAATTTGTTTTAACACTTTATAAACTGCTTCTTTTCC
>JUEB01000028.1 GCA_000802095.1 Peptococcaceae bacterium BICA1-7
GGTACGTGAGCTGGGTTCAGAACGTCGTGAGACAGTTCGGTCCCTATCCGTCGCAGGCGCAGGAAACATGAGAGGAGCTGTCCCTAGTACGAGAGGACCGGGATGGACGGATCTCTGGCGTACCAGTTATCGCGCCAGCGGTAGCGCTGGGTACCTATATCCGGAAGGGATAAGCGCTGAAAGCATCTAAGCGCGAAGCCCGCCTCAAGATTAAGTTTCCCATCCCTTAAGGGAGTAAGACCCCATGTAGACTACGTGGTAGATAGGCCGGAGGTGTAAGTTCAGTGATGGATTAAGCTGACCGGTACTAATAGGTCGAGGGCTTGACCTTAATAACCTATAGCGCATATTTGTTCTCTTTATGAACTGTGAAGTTTTGAAGGTGTGAAATCAGCTTTCAGCAATCAGCGCTCAGCTATCAGCATAGAAGGCACTTGCAAGGCAAATGCAAAGAAACTGACGGCTGACGGCTGATAACTGACAACTAAAAAGTTTTCTGGTGACCATACCGGAGGGGCCACACCCGTTCCCATCCCGAACACGGTAGTTAAGTCCTCCAGGGCCGATGGTACTTGGATTTATCCTGGAAGAGTAGGTCGTCGCCAGAATTAAATTTAAAGAATCCCTGTGCTGAGAAGCGCAGGGATTCTGTTTTTATCAATATATAGGAATACAATATATCGAACCTCGAATTTGGAACTTCGAGCAGGGGGAGTAGGTCGTCGCCGGAATTAATTTTAAAGGCTTTCGCGTAATATGTGCAGGTCCTTTTCATACTAACTCTAGGAAGGGATTCTGTTACCTTGGTGAAACAGCAGGGCCTAACTGAACATGCTGTAGAAGGCCAGCCCTGCAAGAGCACTAAAAATGATGCCAATTACACCAAATGCCAGAACCACAATATTTAAAATCCCTTGAAGCTTAAAATAAGTTGCCAGACTGGCGATTAACGAGTTTACTTCTGCCAGATTTTCGTCTCCAGAAGTAAGAAGGGCATCGGCAGCATTTTTGGCGGCTCTTAATTTAATCCCCAGGATAATCATTATAACTCCAGGGGCCGCTCCAATTAAATAGAACCAGACCCCGGAAATGGCAGACAGGACTCCTAAGATAATAGTCATGATAGATACAAAGCCCGCCCATTTACTCAGATCACTGAGTTGCTCCCTTTGAAGCAATGTCATCGCTCCCTTCAAAAAAAGTATTTTAAAACATATTCCATAAAATTCAACATATTACACAGTAACCCTTTTTGTGTATGTAAATAATGAAAAATAAGGTATAAAATGATAGATTGATACCCGGTTTTTTAAGAGACGCTGCCTAAAAACTTGTTTTTGGTGGTAGGATATTGTAAAATATCTTGATAGTTAGGAAATACAGGTATGGGAGGAAATACAGGTGGCAGAAAAAGGTACCCTTAAGGTGAAAACCGGCCTGGCAGAAATGCTTAAGGGCGGAGTAATAATGGATGTGACTACCCCGGAGCAGGCTAAAATAGCCGAGGAGGCGGGGGCTTGCGCGGTGATGGCCCTGGAGCGTGTTCCGGCCGATATAAGGGCGGCCGGTGGAGTTGCCAGGATGGCCGACCCCACCATAATAAAAGCTATTATGGAGACTGTAACTATACCGGTAATGGCCAAGGTAAGAATTGGCCATTTTGTGGAGGCCCAGATACTGGAGCATCTGGGTGTGGACTATATTGACGAGAGTGAGGTGCTCACCCCGGCTGACGAGCAGCACCACATAGACAAGCAGGCCTTTAAGGTCCCCTTTGTCTGCGGGGCCAGGAACCTTGGGGAGGCACTGAGAAGAATAGGCGAGGGGGCCGCCATGATTAGAACCAAGGGTGAGCCCGGTACCGGTAACGTTGTTGAGGCTGTAAGGCATATGCGTATGGTCATGGGTGAAATAAGACGGCTGCAGAATATGCCCAGGGAAGAGCTTATGGCGTCGGCCAAGGAAATGGGCGCCCCCTACGAGCTTGTCTTATGGGTGGCTGAAAACGGACGGCTGCCGGTGGTTAATTTCGCAGCAGGCGGTATAGCTACCCCGGCCGATGCTGCATTGATGATGCAACTGGGCTGTGACGGCATATTCGTGGGGTCCGGGATATTCAAATCCAATAATCCGGCTGCGAGGGCAAAGGCTGTGGTGGCAGCCACAACTCACTACAAGGATTCTAAAATTCTGGCAGAGGTTTCCAATAACCTGGGTGAGGCCATGCCGGGGCTGGAAATTGCAAGTATACAGCCGGATCAAAGGATGCAGGACCGGGGCTGGTGATTCTCGAGGTTCGAGGTTCGAAGTTCGAGATTCGAATGGAAGGAAGATATAGATGCTTATAGGGGTGCTGGCCCTGCAGGGAGCTTTCAGAGAGCATGAGAAGATGCTTAGGGCCTGCAAAGAGAATATAGAAACCAGGCAGGTACGTCTGCCCGGCCAGTTGGAAGGAATTGACGGGCTGGTTATTCCCGGTGGGGAAAGTACTACCATGGGGAAGCTCATGATAGAATTCGGCCTGCTTGATCCCATAAGGGCGCTGGGGAGCCGGGGGGTGCCCATATTCGGCACCTGTGCGGGACTGATCATGCTGGCAAAGGACATTGTCGGGTCGGATCAGCCCAGCCTGGGACTGATGGATATTTCCGTGGAGCGCAATGCCTTTGGACGGCAGGTAGAAAGTTTTGAAGATGACCTGGACATTCCGGACATGGGGGAAGATCCTTTCCGGGCTGTTTTTATCAGGGCGCCATATATACTGTCTGTGGGAAGTGGCGTTAAGGTGCTGGCCCAGTTCGGAGACAAGATTGTTTTCGCGCGCCAGGGACATCTTCTGGCAGCGGCCTTTCACCCGGAATTAACCGGGGACTACAGGGTACACCGCTATTTCCTGGAAACTGCTTTTGTTGACTAGTGAAGAGTTTCTGGGATTTAAAAGCTTTTTTAGGTTTGATTAAATCGTAAGAAAACTTTGATAATAGTGATCCCTATTGCAAATAGCTGTCACATGTAGTAATATTTTAAGCAAGTTTAATAAGGAAAGGGAACACAGCCTTCTCAAGGAATGTTCCCGATATAAACCCGGTGAAGGGGTAAAAGTAGTCCGTCGTAACCTTTTAGAGAGCCGGTGGTGGTGTGAACCGGTAGGAACGGCAGGATGAATTCGGCTCCCTGGAGGGGGTTTGCTGAAAGCAAAGTAGGCAAACACGGGCAGTTCCCGTTAACACAGATTAAAGAGGACCGGATTTTTTCCGGTCAAAAAGGGTGGCACCGCGGGAGATAATCCTCTCGTCCCTGTAATATTTCAGGGGACGGGGGGGTTTTTATTTATGTGAGGAATTATTTTACATTTATATTTTCAAGAATAAAGGAGAGATTCAACTATGCAGGATAAGCAATACCTTATGATTCCAGGTCCCACGCAGGTACCTCCGGCGGTGGTGGCGGCCATTTCACGTCCCATAATAGGACACCGGACTGAAGAGTTTGCTGATATGAATAGGCGGATTGTGGAAAGACTTCAGGTAGTCTTTCAGACCCAAAATGATATTTTTGTGCTTACCCACTCCGGCACCGGCGCAATGGAAACAGCCATCGCCAATACCGTGTCGCCGGGAGATAAAGTACTGGCCCTGGTTACCGGTAATTTCGGCGAAAGGTTTGCCAAGATGGCCAGGGAATACGGGGCAGATGTGGATGAGGTAAATTTTGGCTGGGCCAGGTGCGTTGACCTGAAGATAGTGGAAGAGAAACTGGCCTCCAACAGCTACAAAGTGGTGCTGGCTACACAGAATGAAACCTCCACCGGTGTAACCAATGATATAGCCGGAATAGGCGCCCTGGTAGGAAAAACTACAGCCCTGCTGCTGGTGGACGGGGTGAGTGGAGTGGGCGGCATAGAAATTAAAATGGACCGGTGGAATGTTGACATACTGGTAACCGCCTCACAGAAATCAATGATGCTGCCCCCGGGCCTGGCCATGGTGGCGGTAAGTCAGAAGGCATGGAAAGTTGTGGAGAGCAACAAGTCCCCCAGGTTTTATCTGAGCCTCCCGGCGGCAAAGAAGAATTATGATAAGTGGAATACCGCCTATACTCCGGGAGTCACCCTTTTCGCCGGGCTTGACGCGGCTTTGGAGATGATGATGACCGAGGGGATGGAAAATGTATACGCCCGTCATAAGCTCTTAGCCAAGGCTGCCAGGGCGGCCGTAAAAGCTATGGGACTTGAGCTTTTTGTTCCCGACGATGCCTACGCCTCGCCGGTAATCACCGCCGTTAAGGCCCCGGAAGGTATTAACGGGGATGACATCCGCAAAGTGCTTAAAAAAGAATTCGGAGTCACCTTTGCCGGAGGGCAGGGCGTAATGAAGGGCAAGATTTTCAGGATTGCCCACATGGGATTCTCAGACAAGATGGATGTAATAATTGCCATAAGTGCGCTGGAGATGGCCTTATCCCGCATAGGGCACCCGGTGGAATTGGGCAAAGGGGTTAAGGCGGCACAACAGGTTTTTCTGGGAGGTAATGAATAAATGAAAGTTCTGGTAATGGATGGAGTGTCGGAGGCAGGCCTGGCCCCCCTCCGGCAAAATAGCGATATAGAAGTGGTTATAGGCAAGAAAATGACCGAAGACGAACTGGTGGAGGTAATACCCCAGTACGACGGCATGATCGTCAGAAGCGCCACCAAGGTCACCGCCAGGGTTTTAGAGGCGGCTGATAGGCTAAAGGTAGTGGGCCGGGCCGGCGTGGGAGTTGACAATATCGACCTGGAGGCATCCACCCGCAAGGGGGTGCTGGTGGTCAACGCTCCCGATGGCAATACCATAGCTGCCACCGAGCACACCATCGCCATGATGCTGGCCCTGGCCCGCAACGTGCCCCAGGCTGTGGCCAAGATGAAGGAAGGTATATGGGATAAAAAGGCTTTCCTGGGGGTGGAGCTGAGAGGCAAGACACTGGGAATAGTAGGCCTGGGCAGAATAGGTTCCTCGGTGGCTACAAGGGCCCATGCTCTGGAGATGGATGTAATTGGGTACGACCCTTTTATAACCGAGGAGAAGGCCTCCAGTATGGCTATTGAGCTGGTAAGCCTGGAGGATCTGTACAGGCGGGCGGACTTTATCACAGTGCACATGCCCAAGACCAAGGAAACCTACCGGATGATCAATGACAAGGCCATCTCCTTTATGAAAAAGGGTGTCTGCATTATCAACTGCGCCCGGGGAGGAATAATAGATGAGGAGGCCCTGTACAGGGCCATGGAAGAGGGCAAGGTGGCCGGGGCGGCCCTGGATGTTTTCGAGAAAGAGCCCAATACTGAAAGCCCCCTGCTAAAGCTGCCCAATTTTATAGCCACTCCCCACCTGGGGGCCTCCACAAAGGAAGCCCAGCTAAACGTGGCAGTGGACGTTTCCGAGGAAATAGTGTCCGCCCTCACAGGGAATATGGTTAAGAATACGGTAAACATACCATCCATCAGTCCCAATACACTGGCGGTGGTAAAGCCGTATCTGGGTCTGGCTGAAAAGCTGGGCCGCTTTCAGGCTCACCTTGCCGCCGGTCGCATCAACAAGGTGGAGGTAATATACAGCGGTGACTTTGCCAAGCAGGAAGTGGCTCCCATAACCACAGCGGTGATAAAGGGGCTGTTGGACCCCATACTGCAGGAGGCGGTAAACTTTGTGAATGCGCCTATGCTGGCCAAAAGCAGGGGAATCCAGGTGCTTTCCGCAGTTGATGGCATGAACGAGGGCTATTCCAGCCTGATTACCGTCAAGGTGTATTCCAATAAAGAAGAAAAGACTATTTCCGGGACACTATTCGGGGAAAATGACCCCAGGATAGTACTTATTGACGGCTACCGGGTGGACGCTGTTCCCAACGGCTATATGCTGTATGTGCCTCACATTGACAGGCCAAGGATTATAGGCCCGGTGGGAACCCTTATCGGTGATCACAATATAAATATAGCCACCATGCAGGTGGGCAGAAAGCAGATAGGGGGAAAAGCCATCATGCTGCTTTCTGTTGACGGAGAGGTGCCTGAGGAAACCCTGAAGAAGATTGCGGAGCTAGAAGGGGTACAGGATGTAAAGCTTATAAAACTCTAATCAGATCAGCTGTTTTGGCAGTATAAAAGCATATAAGCTGTATAAAGGGTGTAAGGCGGTCTTTTAGGCCGTGGGCACCCTTTTTTATTGCACGTGGGAGACCTTTAGGGTTGTAATGGTGCTAAATTTTGGGTAAATTAGTATAAGAGCAATGTATTGGCGGAGGTTAAAAAATGCTTGATATAAAATTACTGCGGGGAAACCCAGGGGTGGTCAGGGAGGCCCTTAACAAAAGAGGATCGGACCTTGACCTGAATCCTTTTTTAAATTTGGAGGAGAAGCGCCGGGAAAAGCTGGCGGTGGTTGAGCAGCTGAAAAACCGGAGAAATGTTGTTTCTGAGGAAATAGGCCGGCTCAAGCGGGAGGGTAATGAGGCCGCCGACATGGTGGCAGAAATGCGCCAGGTGTCACAAAACATAAAAGAGCTGGACGATGAATTAAGGGATATAGAGGCTGAGCTGCAGGGCTTTCTTCTAACCATACCCAATGTTCCACATGAAACAGTGCCCGTGGGCAGGGATGCCCAGGACAATGTGGAGGTTTACCGCCACGGTGAGCCGGGCAGCCCCGGCTTTGCCGTTAAGCCCCACTGGGAGGTGGGGGAGTCCTTTGATATACTGGACTTCGAGAGGGGAAGCAAGGTCTCCGGGGCCAGGTTTACCTTTTATAAGGGAGCTGGCGCGCGCCTGGAAAGGGCGGTTATAAATTTTATGCTGGACCTGCATATAACGGAGCACGGCTATGTAGAAGTTTTGCCTCCCTATATGGTGAACAGCGGCAGCATGCTGGGCACCGGGCAGCTTCCCAAGTTTGCCGAGGATATGTTCAAGGTGGAGGGAACCGACTATTACCTGATACCAACCGCCGAGGTTCCGGTTACCAACCTCTACAGCGGGGAGATACTGGACGGGTCCAGGCTGACCATTTCCCACTGCGCCTACAGCGCCTGCTTCAGGGCTGAGGCCGGTGCGGCAGGAAGAGATACCAGGGGTCTGATCAGGCAGCACCAGTTCAATAAGGTGGAGCTGGTTAAGTTTACCCGGCCGGAGGATTCCTATGAAGAGCATGAGAAACTGACCTGGCATGCCCAGAGGGTGCTGCAGGTACTGGAGATACCCTACCGGGTGGTCTGCCTCAGCACCGGGGACATGGGTTTCAGCTCCGCCAAGACTTACGATATTGAGGTGTGGATGCCCAGCTACAACGACTATAAGGAAATTTCCTCCTGCAGTAACTTTGAGGACTTCCAGGCCAGAAGGGCCAATATAAGATTTAAGGACGGCAAGGAAAAGCCCAGGTTTGTGCACACCCTGAACGGGTCGGGGCTGGCTGTGGGCAGAACGGTGGCCGCCATACTGGAAAACTGCCAGCAGGAAGACGGCAGTGTAAAGATTCCGGGACCCCTGGTGAGATATATGGGGGGTATGGAGAAAATAGGTTAAAAATATGGGGCTGTGGTCGGGGTAATTAGTCAGATTTGGCAAAATTAGCTCTGTTGACACGCTATGGGGGCTATGCTATACTAATTATTGCCGCAACCAAGAGAAGTGAGAAGTGAGAAGTCTCTCGCTTCCAGCCTCTCAACACGGAGGGGTGTCCGAGCGGTTGAAGGAGGCGGTCTTGAAAACCGTTGAACCTTTACGGGTTCCGTGGGTTCGAATCCCACTCCCTCCGCCACAGATAAAAAAGTAGTCTGACCCCGGTCATTCTACCAATATACACACACGGAGAGCTGGCCGAGTAGGTTGAAGGCGCTCGCCTGCTAAGCGAGTAGACGGTTCTAAAGCTGTCTCGAGGGTTCGAATCCCTCGCTCTCCGCCACTTAAAAAGGCTGTTGGATAATATCCACAGCCTTTTTGCTGTTTCAGTGGCCAGGGAAGGGGACTGTACCGGAGGGCATATGTGGAATTTGTGGTAGTAATGTATTATAATGGGTTTAAAATTAGATGCAACCGGGGGTGGTTAGGTATGAAGGCCGACGCAGTGTTTGAAGGGGGAGGGGTCAAGGGGACAGGCCTGGCCGGGGCGCTTTATTATGCCGAAAAGGAAATGAAGGTAGAGTGGCAGAATGTGGCCGGAACCTCAGCCGGGGCCATTGTGGCGGCACTGGTGGCCAGCGGCTGCTCAGCTGCCGAGATAAAGGACATAGTCTTCGGGCTGGATTTCTCCCTTGTCAAGGATGAGGGCTTTTTAGACCATTTCTCATACCCCGGCAAGCTTTTAAGCATTATATTTGAAAAAGGTATTTATGAGGGTAATTATATTGAGAGTTTTATCGGGGAGCAGCTGCGAAAAAAAGGGGTTGTCACCTTCGGCGACCTCAGAATTGATGGAGAGAAAGATCCCCGGTACCAGTACAAACTCAATGTTATTGCCAGCGACATCACCAGGGGTAAGATGCTGGTTCTTCCCGCAGACATAAAGGATTATGGTATTGATCCGGACCGTTTAAGCGTTGCCCGGGCTGTCAGGATGTCCATGAGCATCCCGGTGTATTTTGAGCCGGTACGCCTTGACTATTTAAACAACGGGGTAGCAAGCAGGAGTTTTATTGTGGACGGTGGCATTCTAAGTAATTTTCCGGTATGGCTTTTTGACGCCGACTTCAATCCCCAGTGGCCCACATTTGGCTTCAGGCTTATTGAGCCAGGCCAGGAAAAGCCACGCAGTATAAACAATATAGTTGATTTCCTTTCCGCCATGATTGGAACCATGATGGAGGCACATGATGAAAGGTATATAAAGGAGGCCAACTTTAACCGGACCATCCCCATACCCACTATGGGGGTAAGGACCACTGAGTTCGAAATAACCTCTGAAAAGAAAGAAATGCTCTTTCAGGCGGGCTACAGGGCTGCCCAAAAATTTTTTGAAGACTACACTGAAGAGACTTACAGGAAGATTCACCCGCTCTTTAAAAAATCGGTCACCTAGTTAGAGATCCTCACAGTATTACAGGAATATTAAAGCGCCGAATAAACCACCCGTCATCATGCCTCCTCCTGGTGAGGTAGTCCCTCCTTTGCTCCCACACATCGCTGAGCAGTACCTCGGCCAGTATTTGCTCGAAATACTTCTGATCCTTTTTAAGGGAAAGGGCGAAGGTCAGCCTTTTCTCTCCAAAATGGGAGCAGGCCATGCGCATAAAATTATAGCTGACGTGCTTGATGGAGACCCGGTAGGGGTGCCTGGGCCTAAAAAGGTGTAAAATATTAAAATAAGGGTCTACAAATAGGGAGTAGCCGAACAGCCACATTTTAAGAGATATTTCCTCGTCCTCATGTCCCCACACCTTAAACCCCCGGTCATACCCGCCCACACTAAAAAAGGCCTCTTTGCGGAAGGCCTGGCACCCTCCCGGCAGGAGGGGAACGGCGGTCACTCCGGAAGGCCGGGGCAGCCACTTGGCCTCCATGCTGTTATTCCACGTCTGCCCATAACCCACTGCCTGGGGGTCAGCCATTGAGGCTATGCCCGGGGAGACCCCGGTGACAGTGGGCAGTAAAAAGTTCCTGTGCAGGTGATCCAGCCAGTCAAAGGGCACTGTTATATGGGCGTCACAGAAAACCAGTATTTCACCCCGGGCTATTTTTGCCCCGGCGTTCCGGGCCCCGGGCGCCCCCAGTCCGGTAGTGGTGATCAGCTTCACACAGGATACCGTATAGGGGCGGGCGCTCAGAAAAGAGCAGCACCCATCCTCGGACCCGTCGTCCACCACTACTATTTCGTAAGGAATGCCACCGGAAGCCCTGAGCATGGAGTCCACCGTGACCTTTATATTAAGCCCCTCGTTTTTAACGGGCAGTATAATAGAAAAAATAACGTTTGACAAGGTCCTTACCTCCGCCTTACAATTTTTAATCAGAGCACACGAAAGAATTGCCTTGTAGATATGACTCATGTCTTTATCCGGAAAAAAGTGAATGTCTTTTTTTAGACCACAGAGGGCACAGAGATCACAGAGAATTAGCTCAACAGGCACTACTCTCAGGCCTTGAGCAGGATATTAAAATTTAAAAAACAAAGTACTTTTTTACTTTATTTTTAGAGATCCACAATGAGCATTCAGGAAGGATATAAAACCTCTGTGTCCTCTGTGGTTTAAATGGACATGTAAGGATTGCCCGAAGGTATTTTCATTCCTCTGTGGTGCCTTTTTAAGGCATTTCTGAATTCTGAATTCTGACTATAATACCTTTCAGGATTAGATCTATGGCAGCTCTTCCAGATATATATATGTGCCTGCGGGTTGACTTCTGACAGGTATTTTGTTAAAATAAATTTTGCCGGTGATGAGGCCGGCATTATAAGTGCCTGTAGCTCAATTGGATAGAGCGTCTGACTACGGATCAGAAGGTTGGGGGTTCGAGTCCCTTCAGGCACGCCATATTTTTTAAATGTAAGCCCCCGTAGCTCAGGCGGATAGAGCGGCGGTTTCCTAAACCGTGTGTCGGTGGTTCGAGTCCTCCCGGGGGCGCCAGAAAAAAGTAAGACCCGCAAGCAATTGCGGGTCTTCGATTTTCCCTTCCAGTATTAATCACTGCCTGTCAACAAAACGACCTTGATCTGGAACGGCCAGCTGGTCAAAATGGTTTGCCAGCATATCCAAATGGCGTGTCAGTTCCTCTCCTTTCATGGGCTGCCCATGGCTTGGAATGACCAAAGACGGCTTTAAATCCCTTAGATGTTTTACAGAGTCTTCGGCAGCCTTCCAATCGGTGGTGAGGTACGCTGGAGGGCCGCTGATTTTCTCGCTTTGAGTAATTACTGAGGCTAAAGACTCCTGCTTTACCGTGGTAAATGCGTCGCCTGCCAGAAGCACCCGGTCTTTTTCGCGGAACAGGGATACATGCCCCTCGGTATGTCCCGGTGTGTGTAGCCACTTCCAGCCGGGCATGCCGGGAACACTTCCGTCAGGTGGAAGTGCAACTGCCCGATAGCCTATATTGATACTGGTGTGGGGAAAGGAAGGCGACATTTTGGCCACCATTCCGCTGCTTACTGTAGGGTCGGCCACAGGATAATCTTTTTTACCCGTAATATAAGGCATTTCCAGCTCATGGGCAAAAACAGGAATGTCCCACTGATTAGCAAGCTTTATGACCGACCCGACATGGTCGAAATGACCGTGGGTAAGGATAACTGCCTGTGGACGGCTATCCTTGCCAAAGCGCTTCTCTACTGACTGTAGAATAAAATCTGCAGAATTTTCAAGACCGGTATCCACAAGTACCCATTGACCGGCCTCTGTGCCCGGCTCCCCAACTATACAGGCGGTGACGATGGTAAACTGCAAAATCAATATATCCGGGGTTACTTCCTGTGATGAGGAGGACAAAGCGGATAATCCTTCAACCAGCTTATTTCCCATTATTTGATGCCTCCATAAGTTGAATTGTGAAAGCTTTTATATATCCTGCTTAATGGTATTATGTGCGATGGGGCCAGCTTTTAATTAATGTAATTAAAACCGGGCGACAAGTGAAGAACCCCCGCAGGCTGTGCAGGGGTTCTTTTGTGACAAAAGCAGCTATATGGCAGGCCTCAAATAATAGCCGGGGCCTATTGCTGAAGGGGCATTTACCGTAAAGTTTTGCTTTGCTTTAATTCCTTGCCGTCTTGGGTCCAGGTTACGGCTATTCCGTTGATGACAGGACCCAGGTCAACTATCTGCTGTTTAGTCAGGCCACTGGTGTCCAACACCAGCTTGCCTTTTAAAAAGTAAGAGGTGTCAGGACTCAGGTCACCGATTATTATATCCGTCTTATTGTCATGCTCAATAATTCTGTTTTTAAAACTATCATTTAGCATTAACGAGACAGAAACATTTTTCATTATGGTTTTTTCCCGGTGTGACAGGTCCATGTTGTAGGTGTATTCCTGAATGTCCGGACTGCCGTTTTGCCCCCCCATGCCTGCGGACAGGTTAAGCGCCCAAGGGTCACTGTTGGTCTGGCCGCTGGAACAGGCTGAGGCTATCAATAATAATGATAACATTAAAACTGTCAAATATTTTTTCATTTAAACCCTCCTTTAAAGGTAAGACGGAAAAGAGGGCTATAAGTTTCGGCAGAATAAAGAAAACAGTATAAATACAGGATCACTGGGTAAGCTTTTCTTTTTTATGCTACTTAAGAGGGCCGGGATCTCATATTTTTCAGTATGATAAAGCCTATTGCCACTGCGGCCATGATCACTGCGGCATTCAGGAGCAGACGGGTGGTCCGGGGGCTTATTTTTTCCTTGTAGGAAGGGTTAGCCTGCTCCTGTCCAGGGCTTACTGTTTCCAGGGCGCTACTGTCGATAAGGTGGGAAAACTGGGTCAGGTCATACTGCGGCTTGTCGCCCCGGGGATTGCCGTACCACAGTGTGTATTTTCCCGGGCTGAGGCTGGCCAGCAGCTTGGGGGATTTCCCGTACACCTGGGCGCTTATGTCCAGGGGGGGGCTGTCCAGGTTGTGGACCTCGGCCTTTATGTACCTTCCGGAAGGCTGGCCCAGCTTTATAATATTGTTCTGTGACTGGTAGCCGTCCCACCGGTAGTGGTATATTCTGCCAGAGGCCATAAGGCTCCACTCCCTGAGGTCATCGCTCTGGTATATTTCCACCAGCCGGTTAAAATTTTCAAGGCCGGATAAAAGATTAATATGATCAGCCTGGTAGCCCCCGGTGCCAAAATCTATAACAATTTCTGTAATGTTTGTTTTGGAGTCGGTCTTTTTCTCCTTCAGTGTTTGCGGCAGCAGGACGGGGGCAATGTTTTTCTCGGAGGAGCTGTATTTTACCTTGGCCCCGTTTATATTAAGGGGCTTTTTGCCCTTGCAGTCTATGGTCAGCCTCATGTATCTAAAGCTGGCAGGTGTGTAGGAAAGGTCGTTTTTCTTTAAGTCCGGCGGGACAAAGAAAATCTTTTCTTTAAGCTTTACAGCGCTCCAGGTAAGGTTGTCGTTACTCCCTTCCAGTAAAACATCCCGCAGATAGTCCTCCCTGTTTTCTATATCCAGGCTAATCTGGTTGTGAAGCAGCCCCGGCCTGGACAGGTCCAGCGTAAGGGAAGTGTAGTCCGCCAGGGTAACCGAGTTTATAATATTCACCGGATGAAGATCTTCTTTTTGGGGCCCCTGCCTTACCACCTGGTAAGGAATCTCCCGGCCGTCTTCGTCAGTGAGCCTAAGGTCTCCGAGTCCTTTCAGGGAGTGACCCAGTATATCCTTATCGGTGTCTATAAGGGTGAAACCTTCTTTTTGCACCCGGACCTCCTTAAAATATTGCCACTGGTCCTGCTGAAGGGCCGCCAGGGCGGGAACGGCTGTAAATAAAAGAATTAATGCCGCCAGTAATATCCTTTTCACTTCCGATCCTCCTTCCGGTCCTTCCTCTGGTAGATGAATGAAATGCCCAGCAGTATGGCCCCCACAATGAGAAGGATGAGCACTCTGAAGACCATGTCCAGGTTGGACAAATCATACAGCATAATCTTTGACAGGGTTATGCCGAAAAGTGCCAGGGCAAGGAGACGGAATCCTTTTATATCCCTGACCAGGCCTATGGCTATGAGGATAACCGCCAAAACAACCCAGGACAGGGAAACGGCAAAGCCGGCCTGGTAGTCCAGATCATAGTACCTGACGGTGTTAATAACCTCCAGGCTAACCTGGCGGAGGGCCAGCAGGGTGCCGAAGACCGCCGCCTGCCACATGATTATCTCCCTGTCGGCCAGTCCCTCTCTTTTATAAAACATATAAAAGGCCAGGTAAAATCCGGCTATGGCCAGTATGGCGCTGGCCGAGTTGACATTTAAAAGCGGTGCCTGAATATGGTGAAAAGAGTAGTTGTATGAAGAAAGCTGGACTATTGAGGCCATCGCCAGGACAAACAGCCCCGACCGGTGTACCCACTGATTTCCGGCCCTGATGCCGGCATAAATAAGAACTATTCCCTCGGCCACCCAGGCCATGTTGCGCCAGTCACCGTCCAGCTGAATGGGAATGGCGATGGTCACCAGGGCCAGGCCTATCCCCAGCAGGGTGAGGGACAGCAGGCTGTCGCCCATCCTCTTCTTCTGCAGGGCTGTGCTTACAGTCAGGTAGACCAGGGCCAGACTGACCACAAAAAGACCGTGCCAGGTATCCTGCTGATTTAAATTGTCCAGGCTGGCCCCCAGGAAAAAGCCTATGTTAAAAATCATGAGGAACACATCGGGGGCGCGGGTGGGCTTGTGGTGCCTTATATTGTAAAAGAAGGCCAGGGAGCCGAAGATTACAAAGTATACCAGCAGGAAGATCTGGTATACCGCCGGTTCTTTTAAAGAGTAGTGGGAGTCCCTGTATATCAGGTATACCAGGATGGTGCCGAAAAAGGCCAGGAAGTTAAGGCTGCGCCAGTTTTTATAGTAGGCCAGGCCCAGCACCACAAGGTTAAGAATGGTTATATAGGATAGCAGTGGCACAGGGTTATTGCTGTCGCTGCCAATTAAAAAGGGGGTCATAAAGCCGCCCAGGGTGGAGAGCACCGCCACGGCATAGGCGTTTTGCCTTACCGCCAGCACTCCCCCGGCCAGGGCTGTGGCCGCCAGCAGGCCGAAGGCCGCCGCGGGGCTGAAAATATCATAAAAGTTGGCCGCCGCATAGGTGGTCAGGTATACGGTGCCTATGCCGCCCCCGCTGAGGCCCTGGGAAAAATAGGTGTACCTGCGGCCCATGGTGATATCCCCCGCCACCAGAAAGGCGGTCCCCACCAGAAGACCTATTATTATCCTTCCGGTTTCCCCAATCCAGTTGTTGTCAAAGGAATACTTTAAGAAGTAGCCCATTCCGAAAAGTAAAACCACTATTGCTATACGGTTTAAAAGCTTCCCCCCCACAAGGCTCTCAATGCCGTCCCGCCAGGAGACACTATCTCCCTCAGGGGGTTTTTTCCGGATGCTTTCCGGCTTTTCAGGGGCTACCCGGGGGTCATCCGGAGTATAGCCGGGAGGATCAGCATGCCTGCCGGCGCTTTCCAGTTGGTAAACCCTTGCTTTAAGGGCTGACAACTCGTTTTCCAGCTTTTCAATTCTTTTTATGTGGTCTTGGCCGAAAATACCCACTTTATCGGACCAGCCCCTTCCCTTTGCAGTATTTTTTCTTGTTATAATTTAGCGTTATATTTACCGCTGGCAGGACAGATTCCTTCCCGGAGCTTGCAATTATATTCTATATACGCAGGCCTTTTACTTTTTTGGAGTTTTTTTCCCGGGTGACTGCTAAAAGGGGGGATATCCTTAAATGCCCTGAACACCAGTGTCCCGGGACGTGCTATAATGATTTTTGTTCTCCGGGTGACTAATTAATTAAATATAGCAAGGAGCAGATTGATTATGAAGAAAAAAATGGCCGCTATTACACTGGTGATGGCTGTTTTATCAGCCGTGTTTTTTATCTTTGACCGGCCTGACCGGGAGGCCTTTGCGGAGAATAATCCTGGTATAAAGGCTGCTGTTTCCAATGATCAGCCCCTGGGGCAGGTGCTGAGAGAAAAGGGGATTACAAACCCCGGATCAGGGCTTAAAATTGTTGTTGATAAATCAGACCACGACCTGTCTGTTTTTTACGGGAACACCCGGCTTAAGTCCTACCACGTGGAATTGGGAGAGGGCGGGCTGGGGTACAAGCAGGTCCAGGGAGATAAGAAAACCCCGGAGGGCACCTTTTTTATTGCCGAAAAAAAGACCTACAGCCCCCCGGACTACTTTATAGGCTCCCGCTGGCTTCTCCTGAGCTATCCCAATAAAGAGGACGCCGACAGGGGGCTGTGGGAGGGCATTATCAATAAGCTGACCCACGACCAGATAGTGGCCGCCCTGAGCAGCGGCAGCGCCCCGCCCCAGTACACACCCCTGGGGGGCAGGGTGGGCATCCACGGGGGGGACAGGCCCGAGTTGGGCGATAACTGGACCTACGGCTGCGTAGGCCTCACCAACAGTGACGTGGAGGACTTCTACGACTATGTGGTCATAGGCACGCCGGTTGTTATAAGGCAGTAACTTATGCTTACGGGTAATACTTCCGGTCGGAATACAGAATTCAGAAGGGTGCCGGATTATTATTCTGAACAAATGAAAAAAAATTTATAGGGTAAGTGCCTCCTGTTTTATTGACAAATTTTATTAAACGGCTTAAATTACTAAAAGCGCCGTTAAATAAACATGTATTTGACAGGAGGAAGTAACATGAGACATCCGGTTAACACACGAATAGTATTTGCAGGTTCGGAAGGCGAGGCCAGGGAGAAATACAAGGCCCTGAAAATTCAGTCCAAAGACCCCGGGGCTATTCTGGAGTGCTTCAAGGCCACCGAAGTAGAGGACTTTGAAATGGATGCCGACTTTAATTTTGTGGGGGAAATATCGGTTTCCCCGGAAGTGATGGAGGAAATACGCAAGGATCCGGAAAGGGCCTATGTGCTGTATCTGATGGAGGAGCACTGATTAATCCCGTAGTATGAATAAACAACTAAAAGAGCCTGCGGGCTCTTTTTTTGTCAATGTCTACCTTAATTATGATAAAATCAATATATATTTAAAGAGTAAGGGGCTGTTTTTTATGAGATTATTCCGTGGGATGGGCTTATTCGCCGGCGCCGCTCTTTTAGCACTGCTGGTGATACTGCCCGGCATGGCCCGGGCGGAAAGTAGTATTGTATTGTCCATTATTTCTCCGGTGAGCGGCCAGCCGGAATATAAGGTTACCGCTGTTAACGCAGGGGAGGATACACCCACGGTTTATTTCGGAGACAACAGGAACCTGATTACAGCCAGGGTGACCGGCAAAAAAGAGGCAGGCGCAGAGGTAAAGGCCGGGGACCGGATAATGGCGGTTCTGCCGGTGGGCCTTAGCTACATGAAAGCCCCCGATGCGGAAAACTTTCGCGACTACGTGGCCTGGCCCGAGAACGTTGATGGAGTAAAAAACATTATTCAGGACGTTAAATTTATTGCCGGTACTCCACGTTCGCTAACTGTTGAAATAGGGGGAGTGGAAGGGGCAGGAGGGGCCGTGGCCCTGGACTTTTTATATGGTAAAAAAGACTTCAGCTCTGTAAGGGTGGCTCCCTTTATTGAAAAGATTGAACATTTTGAGGCTGACTCCGGGGGCAGTGTCACCCGTGCCGAATTTTTTGACCTTCTGGCCGAAAACAACCTGCCCTTCGCCACCAGTCCACTGAATTTTGCCGACAGTGGAAAAAAACTGGCGGAAAGATTCTCCGACACCTCCAGCATGACCCCTTCGCAGTTGGGCAACGCCACCTTTCTGGCGGACTCAGGACTAATTGCAGGCTGCGGAGGCGGGAGGCTTGCGCCGGAGGAGTATATTACCAGGGCTGAGGCCGTCCACCTGGTGGGGAAGATATTCCCCCCGGCAGATAAGAAGGCCGCCTTCAGTGACCCCATCCCCGGCTGGGCCACCGGTGTGGATACTGCGGCCGCCAGGGGTATAGCGGCCGGATATCCTGACGGCGCCTTCCGGCCCGGGGAGTATATCACCAGGCAGGAAGTCATTACCCTCCTGCAGAGGATGCTAGAGTCCTTCGGGTCCGGCGAAAACTAGCATATTCAGTCACTTGACACGGTGACTGTTATGCCTTAAAATACTATGTGCGGGTCCGGGGAGAGGTGCCGGGCTCACCTTGTTTTTCGACACAGCCTTACGACTGGAGACTGTTTCGTGGACCATCCGGAATACATGCGGGAAGCCCTTGAGGAGGCCCGTAAGGCCTACATTCTTGGTGAGGTGCCCATCGGTGCGGTAGTGGCTTTAAATGGCCAAATTATCGGCCGGGGACACAACCTGAGGGAAGTGTTAAACGACAGCACAGCCCACGCCGAGATAATGGCCATGCGGGAGGCCGCCCTGTATATAGGGGACTGGAGGCTGGAGGGCACTACCCTTTACAGCACCATAGAGCCCTGCCCCATGTGCGCCGGGGCCATAGTACAGTTCCGGGTGCCCATACTGGTTTACGGCGCCAAGGACCCCAAGGCCGGTGCGGTGGACTCACTGGTGGACCTGGTCAGAGACCCACGCTTCAACCACCGGGTGGAGGTTATATCCGGGGTGCTGGAGGAAGAGTGCGCGGGGATCATCAAGACATTCTTCCGGGAGCTAAGGAAAGCCGGGAAATAGGTCATTTTCAGCCACAGAGGGCACAGAGAAGGAATGCCAGGATAATTCTGTCTCCTGTCTCCTGACTTCTGTATACCGACCGGAAAATGATACAGTATAAGCAAGCAACGGAGAGATGGCCGAGCTGGTCGAAGGCGCTCGACTCGAAATCGAGTAGACCGTGATGAGCGGTCTCCAGGGTTCGAATCCCTGTCTCTCCGCCAAAATTGATAAAAGACAAGGGCTTCTCACTGATTAAGGTGTGAGGCCTTTGTTGGTTTTGTAAGGGGATTTTGGGGAAAGCCGACGGAGATGACGGAAAAGACTTTTTCAACAATTCAACAACCGGCACCGCAACACGCGAACTAAACTTTTGTAAAATGTATATAATAATGCTATAATAATGTACAAAAAGGGAGGCGTCAATCATGCCCCAAATCAGACCAATCACTGATTTAAGAAATACCAACGAGATTTCTGACCTTTGCCACGCAAAAAAGGAACCGATATTTATAACGAAAAACGGCTATGGTGATTTAGTTATTATGAGCATTGAAACCTTTGATTCCATGCTGGAAGACCGTGAACTCGATGCGGCTATCGCAGAAGCCGAAGCCGAGTACACTTCTGATAACCAGCTTGTCGATGCAAGAGAAGCTCTATCGAGCTTAAAGAGGAAACATTTTGGAAAATAAATATACCGTAAAATTACTGCCTCGTGCATACCGGGATTTGGACGGCATATATGCCTATATTGCTGAAACGCTAATAGATCCAAGCATCGCTGCAAAATTGGTTGACTCACTGGAGGAAGCTATTTTCAGCTTGGAGAGCATGCCTCAGCGAGGAGCTTTAAGAAAAACTGGTGCTTATGCCAACAAGGGATACCGCCAGCTTTTCGTTGGTAATTTTACAGTTTTGTTCCGTATTGAAGAACCAAAGAAGCGGGTTCTCATCGTTACTGTGAGATATTCAAAAAGCCAATTTTAATAGGCTAATGCTCACACCATGCTCTCACAAATATCCGAAAAACGTGCTTCTGTGAGCATTTTCCCCGAAGCCTCTGCCAGCTTGCTTCATCGCCCTCCAGCCCATATAAATAAGCCATTTCTCCCGCTCCGAGCGACACTCAAAAGCACCCGAAAATACCCTGCGGAACCTCGTTACTAACGACTCGAAATCGAGTAGACCGTGATGAGAGGTCTCCAGGGTTCGAATCCCTGTCTCTCCGCCAGAGGCATAATAACCAAGGGGTTTGGCTATTTGAGGCGATAACCCCTTGGTTATTTTTATGCCCAAAACAGGCTGCAATCGACGTTTTAGCCGACGAATGTATAATTGCTCCTAACTTTTAGGGAATAAATAGACTTATTATATTTTTTTCATCTTAATATCGCTTATTAGGAGGTTTAAGATGTCTCAGTTTACAAAAGAAGCTTCCAGTGGCACAGTAATGCTGCGGAAAGAGTCAACGGTGGCGTGGCGCTTGTCCGCAGGTGTTGCTGCGCTGATGCTGTTGCAGTCGGTGTCGGGTTTGGCGTTCCCGGAGCTGTACCGGGACGTTGGTTGGGTTATCGCCGCCTGGTACGGAAACGACCTTGTGACGGCGCTCGTTGCGGTGCCGCTGATGGCTTGGGCACTCATGGCGGTACAGCGGGGTTCTCGGCGGGCCGAGCTCGTGTGGTATTCGATGCTGGGATACTGCGTCTACAATTACGCATACTACTTGTTCGGCGCGCAGCTCAACTGGTTCTTTCCGGTCTACGTCGTGCTGTTCGCGATGCCGGTGTTCGCGCTGATACTCGCCCTGGGCCGTGTCGACGCAGGCCAAATCGCAAGCGCATTTTCCGAGAAGACCCCGGTTAAGTGGATCAGTAGCTACATGCTGTTCACGGGTATCGGACTCACCATCGCCTGGACCGCGCAGTGGCTGAACTTCATGCTCACAGGTGCGGTGCCTGATGTCGGCGAGGAAGGGTTCAAGCTGATCGCATCGTTGGACCTTTCTTACATTGTTCCATGGTTCGTACTGGGCGCAGTACTTCTGATGCGGCGCCAGCCGTGGGGGTATATCGTTGCAACGATCATCACCCTGAAGGGCGCGACTTACACGCTAGTCCTTACGGTGACCTCGACGGTAGGCGCACTGCGCGGGATCGAGGGTGCGCTGGAGCAGATCCCTGTGTGGGCGGCCTGGACCTTGGTCGGCGGGTTGGCGGTGTGGGGGTTGCTGAGGAACTTGCAGCCAGCGAAGTGAGGAATATCTTGCGCGGAATTGATGTCCAGATAAATTCGGAATGCCTGTGCGGTATTATTTCGGAATAGGTGCCTAAGTGCAGGACAGTAAAGCTCTAAACTGATGAAATAATGGCGTTCCGGAGTTGGCCGAAAACAGTTAACAGGCAAGCATTCCGGAAAACAGTAAAAACCACCGGAAAATCACTCCACACAACTCGAAATCGAGTAGGCTGTGTTGAGCGGTCTCCAGGGTTCGAATCCCTGTCTCTCCGCCAGATATGATAAAAGACAAGGGCTTCTCGCTGAAAAGTAAGCATAAAATAAAACCCGCCCTGCTTGCAAGGTGGGTTTTATTTTACGCTTACATTTGTTCTTCCAGTTGATTTGTGGCGGTCTCATACTTCTTTATTATTTTGGGCTCGAATTCGCCGTTACGGTCTCTGGGAATTTTCAGTTCTGTCTGACCAAACTTTGTCTTAATTCTCTTCTTGCAATAGCCGTTGCGGCTATTACCTGTGTTACTCCCCTCCAGACTATGTTTTTCGTAGCCAAGATGGTTTTCCATTTCGGCCTCAAAAATTGTCTGCAGGGTGTCCTTAAAGAGGTCTTCAATAGCTGGTGTACATCTTGAATTTGTCCCAGATTCATCAACTCAAGAACTGCCCAACAGCCGCCGAAATGGTGAAAAATATCCGTTAATAATGGTATTTAGCCCGAAACACAAATGACGGATTTTGCTGAAAACCGTAAGCAGGTATACATATCAGAAACTACCTGGTACCTATTAGTATTACCGGGGCGGTAGATTAATCAGCATCTTCGTCGTAACCATCGTCATAGCTGTCATCACAATCTGGCGGAGGAGCGTCAATTTGCATCAAAATCAGTTGGCCGCCGGGATAAGTACCGTCATTGGTCACCTTGTAGTCATCATGGTTATGTGCCGGATAAAACTGTGGAAAGAAGTTGTCCTCACCTTGTGTTCCAGCACAAATATTTACATAATTGACTGTGTTCGGACTTGGACAATTGACAGGTTCCGTAGGAATGTCAAAGATGGGAGACCCGTCGACAAGGTCCGGATGGGCGGTGGCAAAATTCCGCAGATCTGCCATTTGAGAGCAAAGAGACGGAAAACCGTCCTGGCCCTTAAGTATATATCTTTGGTATTGTGGACGCTTGTCGTCGGCAATTAGGAGTAAGTCAAAAGATTCTCCGGAACCGATGGTTACGGTAAAGTTTTCATTCTTTATTTCATGTATCTCATGCGCTTCATGCATATCATAGTCGTACTTATCTTCCAGCAGGGAGGAAAGCTTTAGAAATGGACTGAGGTGAGTATCCTTGCCCACTACGGTGAAATGCCAGCCATGGATATGCCATGGAACAACCTGATACCCCAGATTCATCATTCTGAGAAGGAATCTGTCACCTGTTTTTACGTGAACGTAAGTTTCATAATTGATTTGAGTAAGATTAGGATCGGCGGTTGGCGGTGCAGTCAGTGGATGCGGCAATAAAGTATCCGGGAAAGCCCGGCCGTTAACCAGCCAGAAGTTTGGTTTATAATTGACGGCGTTAAAGTCAGGGTCATCGGTCAGGACCGCATTATGCCATGTCTCGTCGATGTCGGATAAGAGCATAACCCATTCGCTGTCGAAGTAGGTATTGATGTCGTTGTAAGCAAAGTTCCGGTTTGTAGCTGTTCTAGGGATTTGGGGCTGCATTTTCCCGTGAACGAACCACTTGCCCTCGGTGTTTTGCTGGATGCCTGCCATTTTTAGACTCTTTTTGGACGGATAAACGATTAGGGCGCCATACATTCCCATTTGAACGTGTTCGGAAGCTTCAATGTGACAATGGTAAAAAAAGGTTCCAGGATGATCCGGCTCAAAATAATAGGTGGCTACCGGCGGTGCGTAATCCGGAACCTGGTTTGGGGGAAGCATACTCCATATGGGAACACCAAAAGAAGTCTCTGGGAAACCATCCAACTGGGTAGCTACGTGGGCCCCATGCATATGAACAGTGTGAAAATCCAAAAGGTCAGGGCGTTCTTTCATACCCAGATTAATCAATGTTATATAAATTCGGTCCTTCACTTCGCCCCAAATTAATGGAGAGGGAATCGTGGCAGAACCTTTCATTCCTTGTATGACCGGCCAATTGGTGGGATCTTGCCAATTGAGCGCCGGGTTTATGACCTTTTTGTCAACTCTATATAGTCCGCCGGCGAAACCAAAAATATAAACTTTTCGGCGGTTATTTGTACAGACATCCGGTTGAAGTGGGAGTTCAACAAAGCCATCCGTTGCCAGAAACACATAATGTTTTACAGCCAAAATATCCTCCCCCTTTGAAGTTTCTATTATAGGGTATTCATATTTGGAAAAAAATGTTACGAGGCAATGGGTTGGAATACTTTTCGGTTCCACCTCATTACTATACATGAATAAACAGGGGCAGGTGCTGGGATGCGCAGTTCGGGGCAGGGCCGAATGTGGTGTTCGGGTTGTTTAGAGTCGCCGGTTAGCCGAAAGTTAAGCCGGGTGATTTACCACCCACAACTGCCGCTAGCAAAGGCCGGTAAACTGATAGTTATGAATACAGCTGAGCTACATTATATCCATTAATAGAAAATATTAAGAAAATACTTGGAGTGAAATCCATGGATTATGTTCAAACAGTAAAAGATGAACTGGAGCAGTGTGCAGACAAAGAAAAAGCAGAGTTCCTGCCAAAATTTTTCCAGGCTTACCCTGGTGGATATGGTGCAGGTGATGTGTTCATTGGGGTTTCTGTTCCCAACCAGCGGAAAGTGGCCAAAAAGTTTTATAAACAGGTGCAACTGGAGGCTGTGGGGCAATTGCTGCAGGAACCCATACATGAGTGCAGGTTGACTGCATTATTCATTCTGGTATACAAATATGAGAAGTCGAAAGTCGAGACGGAAAAGAAAGCCGTTGTCGATTTGTACCTGGCTAATATTTCGTATATAAATAACTGGGACCTGGTTGACTCCTCGGCGGAAAAAATTCTTGGCGCGTACTTGCTGGACAAGGGAAAAGAAGTCTTGTACGGGCTTGCCAACTCAAATGACCTTTGGAAACAAAGGATGGCGGTAATTGCAACTTTTCACTATATTAAGCATAACAAGTATGATGACACTTTAAAAATAGCCTTGATTCTTTTAAACCATAAGCATGATATCATTCATAAAGCGGTTGGCTGGATGTTAAGGGAGATTGGCAACAGAGACTTTGAGGTGGAGTTTAATTTTCTCAAAGAGCACTACAGGCAGATGCCCCGAACAATGCTGCGTTATGCCATAGAGAAATTTGAAGAGGATCTCCGGCAGCAATTCTTGAAAGGTGTTGTGTAGAGTAACCATTCAAACTGGGCAAAGAAATCTCTGTGTCTGATGTAACTTTTCCCTGGATGGAAGCGAAAAAGGAGAGGGTTGCTTCCTATGAGCCATTCTCAGGATCATTACGAAAACCTGCTGGCGGAACATTACTCCTGGATGTTTGGCGATTACCGGGCCAAGGTGCGGGAGAATATAGATTTTTTTAAGGGATATAAAATACTGCCCCGGGTGAATGGCAGGGCCATTGACCTGGGGGTGCGGCAGTGGATTTCAGTCGGTGGCTCTGGCAGAGTTGGGCTTTAGTGTGCTTGCTATAGATTTAAGCCCTTTGCTGCTGCGGGAGCTGGAAGGCCGCCGGGGCAACCGGTCAATAAATACAGTGCAGGACGACTTACTAAACTTTAATCAGTATGTTTCACATGAATCCCCCGAGGTGATTGTCTGCATGGGGGACACTTTGACACACCTGGATTCAATAAAGGCTGTGGATACTCTCTTACAGCTGGCTGGAAACAACCTACAAGGCGGCGGGCGGTTTGTGATCGGCTACCGGGATATGTCCCGGGAACTGGTGGGTCCTGACCGGATTATCCCGGTGCACAGCGATGAGAATAAGATAATGACTGCTTTTTTGGAGTATTTCCCCGGGTATGTGGTGGTCAATGATTTTATTTACACCCGGACCGGGGGCGGGTGGGATTTGCGCAAGGGGAGCTACAGGAAATTGCGCATAGATGCGGGCTGGGTAAAGGATCGGATCGCCGCACTGGGTATGGTCATAGAATATGCGGGAGAGGACAAAGGCTTTTCCGTTATTATCGCGGCAAAGGGGTAAAGGAATTTTCCTGATTGCCTTTTGATCCCAGCCTTCGATTGATAGACTGTCCCCGGTGTGTCTACGGCCGCCCTGGCGTCCCAGTTGACCGCCGATAAAGACGGCGAATACCGCCTATTCAATGTCCAGGTTAGGGCCAATAAAACAAGCCGGTGTATGAGGGGTCGCCAGTGCGAATCCCTTGTTTGTTTTACTGGGCCTGGATATTCTGCAAAATAATAATAAAATTTTAAAATGCTGTTTCTATGAAGGAAAAATATTGTTTTAAGCGAAAATTTTGTTGAAGATGACTAATCAATAATTTTAATGAACGCAATTTCACTTTCTTTAATGCTGGAGGGTCCTGCCAGTTAACTTGAAAGGAAGTATGAAATAATTGTCTATTCTTGTTGTAGATGATTCCAAATTAACCTGTAAATTGATAAAGCATATTCTTGGATTCGAAGGAATTGAGGATGTTATCACAGCTGAGTCGGCCAGTGAAGCATTCCATCTGCTTAATCTGAATGACTTGCAGGGAAAGGCCCTGGATGTCGATCTGATCATTCTGGATATAATTATGCCCGATATAGATGGCATAGATGCTTGTAGAATAATAAAAGCAGACGGTAGGTACAGAGAAGTTCCGATTATAATGCTGACAGTATTATCAGACAAGGAAATACTGAGGACGGCGTTTTCTGCGGGGGCCATCGATTACATTGTTAAACCTCCGGACAGCATCGAGCTGATGGCTCGCACCAAATCCGCCCTTAAGCTTAAGCGTGAAATAGATAAGCGCACTGTCCGTGAAAAGGAATTGCTTGAAATAACCCAAAGGCTTGAGGAGGCAAATAAATTACTTCGGGA
Source organism: Peptococcaceae bacterium BICA1-7 (assembly GCA_000802095.1). Classification (GTDB taxonomy): domain Bacteria; phylum Bacillota; class Desulfotomaculia; order Desulfotomaculales; family Desulfocucumaceae; genus BRHc4a. Next base: position 25,552 of record JUEB01000028.1, read on the forward strand.
GCTATCATCAATTGACGGGCTGACGGGTATCTCAAACCGGCGGCATTTTGAAATAGAATTGGAAAACGAGTGGAAAAGGGCAGCCCGAAACTACAGGCCTATTTCCGTTATCATGATCGACATTGATTATTTCAAGCAGTACAATGACGTATACGGCCACCTGACTGGTGATAAATGTTTGAATCAGCTGGCAAAAGTACTTCAGACAGTAATAATGAGACCCGGAGATATATTGGCCCGCTACGGCGGCGAGGAGTTTGTGGCTGTCCTGACGGAGACAGACATTAATGGGGCAAGGGTGGTGGCTGAACGGCTGCGTGAGAATGTGGTGTCCTTAAAAATACCGCATGGAGGCTCCAAAGTAAGCAATATTGTAACCATTAGCATAGGTGTCGCCGCTACCATCCCCGATACTGATGTGCTGCCTCAAACACTTGTTGAGACAGCAGACAAGGCCCTATACTGGGCAAAGCGTCAGGGGCGCAACTGTGTAATTTGCGGTTAGGGTCTCAGTCTCTCTCCAGGTATGAAGAGTTAGGCACCCATTGATTCTGTGTGAATTGATTAATTCGAGTTAAGCTAGAACTTCCGCCTGATTTCATCAAGGGCTTCTTACAATTAGAGGTGAGAGGCCCTTGTGTTTTTTGTTGCCATTATTGTGCCTTGTCGAAGGGGAGTCGAAGGTTGGCAGCTGAAATAAGTTAAAAAAGTTATGAGACAGGAGATACTCTTTGCAAAAAAGAGGAACATTGGCGCGATCTGGGGAAATTTTAAAATCTGTCCCATTTTAGAGTATTTGCCAGAAGGCATTTTTCTATTACCTATAAGGGCTAAAGCAGTCGTTGGTATATTGGCGCAAGCATGCGGGAGTTGTAGCGGTGGAACTATTTATAGAATAGGGTTGATACAATGTTTGTTTTTATAAGCAGAAAAAAAATTTTTATTGGATTAACCGTTATATCTATAGTAGCCGCTTTATGTGTTGCGGTGATTGCCTTTACGGATACAAATATCAAGGTGTCGTCTCTTTCACCCAGAGAGGGTGTTTTGGACCTTGCCGGGTGGAATCCGCCAGAAGATGGCCTTTTAAATCTGAGTGGCGAATGGGACTTTTATTGGAACAGGTTCCTAAGTCATAATGAACTTAAGAATTCAGCTTTGGAAGAGGATGTCAAGGCCGTTGTGCCGGCTGTCTGGAATAAATATAGGGTCAATGGCCATAATCTTCCCGGCTATGGATACGCCACCTACCGGATAACTGTAGTCAATGCAAAAACAGATATGCCAATAGCTTTTCGGATACCAAATATGTCTACTGCTTACCGTATGTATGTCAATGACAGTCTGGTTGCGTCCAATGGAGTAGCAGGCACGGATAAAGAGCATTTCAGTCCGGAATACAGGCCGAAGACGGTTCAGATATCGCCTCCCTCAGCGCAGTTTGACATTATTGTGCAGGTGTCAAACTTTGTCTATTCCCGCGGGGGTATGTGGTACTCCATTAACATGGGCACGCCGGAGCAGATCCAGAATCTTAACAGCCGTATTGTGTACCGGGATATATTTCTTTTTAGCAGCTTTTTTATTATGGGGCTTTATTACCTGAGTATTTTTCTTCTGAGACGTGAAGACAAAAGCAGTCTGTATTTTGTCTTTATGTGCCTGGTTGTAATGGGCAGAACCATTATACATGGAGATTACGCAGTGTACAGGCTGTTCCCCTTTATAGGCTACAGCGCAATTGTAATGACCAACTATATAACTTTATACTGGTTCCCCACAACCTTTGCGCTGCTGTTAAACCAGTTATTCCCGGAAGATGTGTCCAGGAAGGCTGTCAGGGCCGCTATCGCCTACTCATCGGCAATGACACTGGTTACTCTGATTTTACCGGTCCATGTCTTTACAAGGTATACATATTTCGTTCTGGCAGTGGTAATACTGACCGCTCTGTATATATTGGCCTGCACCGGAATTGCTTTTGCGAAAAGGAGGCAGGACTCATTTATTGTATTGTCGGGCGCCCTGGCCATAATATCCGGTGCTGCTTATGATATACTGTGCTATTACCGGGTGATTTCGCACAATGTTGGAGAGCTTTCCAGCTTTGGATTCTTTGTTTTTCTATTTCTTCAGGCTTTCGTGCTGGCCAGGAGGTTTTCCCAGGCTTTCAGGAATGTAAACGCCTTGTCCAGCCGGCTGCTGGAGATGGATAAGCTTAAGGACGGGTTTCTTGCCAATACATCCCATGAGCTGCGCACACCGCTGAATGGCGTGCTGGGGATAGCGGAAGCCTTGCTGCGCGGCAGTGAGGGAGAGCTGAACGAAGGGCAGAGACAAGGCCTTTCTATTATTGCAGTGAGCAGCAGGAGGCTGGCCAATCTGGTCAATGACATACTTGATCATTCCAGGCTAAAGCACAGTGATATAAAGCTTAATCTGAAGCCTCTTAAGATAGAAGGCATTATTGAAACAACATTAAATGTATTTCGACAGTTAAACAACCCTTTAAAAGTTCAAATTCAATGTGGTATTTCTGATGGACTTCCGCCGGTGCTGGCTGATGAAAACCGGCTGGCACAAATAATGTACAATCTTATTGGCAATGCGGTTAAATTCACCAGCCAGGGATATATAAGGGTAACTGCGAAAGAGTCCGGAGAAATGCTGGAGGTTTGTGTGGAGGATACCGGACAGGGTATACCCGAAGAAAAGTTTGACGATATATTCAAGTCCTTTGAACAGGTGGATAACTCTCTTACCCGAAAACATGGCGGCACAGGGCTGGGGCTCTCCATAACAAAACACCTGGTTGAGTCCCATGGAGGCAGCATTTGGATCAAATCCAAGGTTGGAAAAGGCACAGAGTTTTATTTCACACTGCCTGTTACAAGAGAGCAGCCTGAAGAAAAAGACATGGTCCTTCCTGTATACGAGCTTGCCGCGGCCAGTCTGGAACGGCAGGAGGGAAATTTTAGGACGGAAAGCACCGGCGCTCATATTTTGATAGTGGATGACGAGATTCTTAATCTGCAGTCTGCCGCCGCCATTCTTAAAACGGAGGGATATTCCATTACGGCGGTAGACAACGGCTTGGCGGCGCTTGAAGTAATCAATAGGCATAAGGATATTTGCCTGGTGATTCTGGATGTGATGATGCCGGAAATGTCCGGCTATGAAGTCTGCCGTAGAATAAGGCAGAACAAATCCCACTATGATTTGCCGGTGCTGATGCTGACGGCTAAAACTTTAACTGAAGATATTGTGATGGGCTTTGAGTCAGGAGCTAACGATTATCTTCCCAAGCCGGTTGAGGTGGAAGAACTGCTTGCAAGAGTAAATACGCTGGTAAATCTTAAGATTTCGGTAGATAAGGCAAAAGCGGCTGAAGTGGCCTTTCTGCAGGCTCAAATAAAGCCCCATTTCCTTTATAATGTCCTAAATACCATATCTTCCTTTTGTGACACTGATCCGAAGCAGGCGGGGGAGCTTATCAACGATTTGGCTAACTACCTAAGGCAGAGCTTTGATTTTAAAAATCTTGATATGTTTGTCCCTCTTGATAAAGAACTCAGCCTGGTCAGCTCGTACCTGCAAATAGAAAAAGCGCGGTTCGGCGATGAGCTGAATGTTGAATTTTTTATAGACCATACCATACAGATAGATATCCCTCCACTTTCCATTCAGCCCCTTGTGGAAAATGCCATTCGGCATGGCCTGAGAAAAAAAGAGGGCGGGGGCACTGTGACCGTTACAGTCCGGAAGTGTCCGGAGGGAGTGCTGGTAGCTGTCAGCGACAATGGCCGGGGGATTCCTTCCGACAGGCTGGACAGGCTTTTAACCACCGATAACGTAACCGGTATCGGGCTGCGAAACATTGATTCCCGGCTGAAGAAGCTCTATCGGGGAGGCCTGTCCATAGAAAGCGAAGCCCTTAAAGGAACGGAAATATCTTTTACTATACCGTTTGGAGGTGATTTGCCTTGATTCGTGCAATTATAGTGGACGATGAGCGCCCGTCAGTGGAAAAAATGGCCAAGCTGCTTATGGATAGCGGGATTGTCGATGTGAAGGGCAAATTTACAAATGCTGTGGAAGCTCTGGAATACTTAAAGAAGGTAAAGATAGATGCAGCCTTCCTTGATATTGAAATGCCGGGGCTGGACGGATTTGAGCTGTCAAACCATGTGCTTGACCTTCAGGGCTGGACTGCAGTGGTTTTTGTGACAGCCTATGATGAATATGCTGTGGAGGCATTCAGATTAAATGCGCTGGACTATCTTATGAAGCCGGTGGATAAAGAACGTTTGAAAGAAACGCTGGACAGGATTATAGTGGAAAAAAATATTCAGCTTAATCCGGCCCGGGTGCAGCTTCGCTGCTTTGGCAAATTCAAGGTAATTATGGGTTCCGGGGAGATAAAATTTCGTACAGGCAAGGCAGAGGAGTTGCTGGCCTTCCTTATTGACCGCAGGGGCGCCGAGGTCAGCCGCAATGAAATTATTGACCGCTTATGGCCGGAATATGATGGCGACAGGGCGGTCGCTCATTTTAACACAACACTGTACTATATCAAAAAGGCATTGCTGCAGAATGGCATTGAGGCTCCTATTGGGCATTCGAGAGGCGCCTATAGGCTGGATACGGCCTCTATTGACTGTGATTACCACAGGTTTTTGTCACTGGTGTCTGCCCCAAAGGCCATCAATGATATAACCATATCAGATTATGAGGTAACTGCAGCCCTATATACCGGAGACTATCTGGGGGGCAACGGATTCCAGTGGGCGGAAAGAAACAGGATGTTGTTAAAGGAAAAATATATACAGCTGCTTTTGAATATGGCAGAGTACTTCGAGTCATTGGGAAAATACAATAAAACAGTGGATCTCATGAAGATGGGCCTGGCGCAGGAGCCTTTGCACACCGCTATAAACTACAGGCTGATTAAGTCATTAAAAGCATTGAATGAGCGCCTGGCTGCAGCCAAATACTATAATGCTTACAGGCGGGGACTTAAAAATGAACTTGGACTTGAGCCTGATGCTATTTTTAAAGAGTTGATGCCATGAAACTGACCCACAATAAATAAATCTTATGTGGTATGAGAATCCGTCCGGATAACCGGGCGGATTTTTTTGTTTTAAATTTTTCAGGTTAATTATTCCAACATGCAATAAACCCCTATATATCCGGCATCCCGAGACATTTCGAGATAATAATCCTGTTTAGTGGTGGTTTAGTGGAGAAGTCTACAATAAATTCATAAGCATTGAAGGGAATGTCAGTATATGTATAATGCGGCGGTTATCGACACTGACAGCGGCTGCCTGGAATTAATGGCCAGCCTGTTGAACGGAAACTGTTACATAGCTTCAGTGACCTGTTTCAGCCTTATGTCAGACTACCTAAGTGAACTGAAGAAAGGGAACATACATATAGCATTTATCCGTGTGGGCAGTCCGGGGCTTCAGGGACTGTCTCTGACAAAAGTGACGCAAACGGTATCTCCGGCCACAAGGGTTGTTTTTATGTCCTGTGCCGAAAGCTATGCTGTGATGGCCTTTGAGGAAAAGGCCTGCGGGTATTTGCTGCTGCCGGCTGATCAAATGGACCTGGATAAGGTGATAGAAAATATCAGAAGGCGTGATAGCAGGAAGTGGGGTGATTAAAAAAAAGAATAAAATGGTGAGAGCTTTTTGGCCAGGTAGTTACTATTCGCAACAGAAAGAAGGGATTTTATGAGTAGAAAAATTTTATTTGCAGTTATATTGATCCTTGCTGGAGCATTATTTGCGCAGCCGGTTCTTGCCCAGCCCTCGGATATAGGGGGGCACTGGGCCGAAAAGCAAATTGGGGAATGGACCGATAAAGGGCTGATCAAGGGTTATCCCAACGGAACATTTAAGCCCGACAGCACCATAACCAGGGCAGAATTCATAACCATGGTCAACCGGTCCTTCGGTCTTAGCCAAAGCGCTGACGCAGACTTTTCCGATGTCAGGGCAACCGACTGGTTTGCCGGAGAAATAGCCAAAGCCAGGGCTGCCGGGTATATTTCCGGCTATGCGGACGGCACTATAAAGCCTGATAACTCCATCAGCAGGCAGGAGGCAGCGGCCATACTGGCAAAAATCTCAAAGCTGAATACCTCCGGCAGCCTGGACGTTGCAGACAGTTTTAAGGATTCAGTCGCCATACCCCAGTGGAGCAGGGGGTCAGTGGCTGCAGTTGTAGCAAAAGGCTATATGAAAGGGTACCCCGACCAGACCTATCAGCCCGAGAGATTCATTACCAGGGCAGAGGCTATAGCGGCTCTGGACAAGGCCGTTAAAGAAGGGGCTGCTGACAGGAATGTCTATGATAAGGCCGGTACCTACGGGCCTGCCACAGGGACTGAAACCATTGAGGGTAACGTAACCGTAAGTGTAAGAGACGTGAAGCTGCAGAACCTGGTTATTAAGGGGGATCTGCTGCTGGCAGAGGGTATCGGAGACGGTGATGTTACTCTGAATAATGTTACCGTTACGGGAAATACCATTATAAAAGGAGGCGGCGCCCATTCCGTGGTGCTGGAGGACTGCAATCTGCCCAGCATTACAGTCAGTAGGGAAGGGGTAAGGGTAGTTGCCTCTGGAAACACAAGCGTCAGAGTGGTCACGCTGGAATCCGGAGCTGTATTGGTACAGGCCACCGTATCAGGTCCGGGAATAGAGACCGTGACTGTATCACAGGAGATTCCGGCCAATGCCGCTGTGAGCCTCACAGGAAATTTCCAGACGGTAAATGTAGAGGCGGCCAATATCAGTGTAGGGGTCACTGAGGGAACGGTAGCAAGCCTTAACGTTTCTGAAAACGCACAGGGGGCGGTACTTAACCTTGCCGGCGGGGCCACTGTAAACACCCTCACCCTTAATGCCGCAGTAACGGTAAGTGGGACCGGGAGCATCCAGACTGCCAATGTGAATGCCTCAGGCTCCAGCATAGAGCAAAGGCCAAACAATGTGGTTTCACCCTCGGGAGTAACAGTAACCACCGGTACAACAACCACAACAACCAACCGCGGTGGCGGCGGTGGTGGTGGTGGTGGCGGCGGAGACAGCAATAGCAGCACAGCCGTCACGCTGACAGTGCCTGAATTGGGGAGAATGCCGTGGCATTTTGATGCGCATGTGACTAATACAGCCACAACCGCAGCAATAACTGATCTGGTGGTGGGCAACTTCGCCCTTAAGAAAGACGGCGCTGTTATCCCGCTGGCCATGGCCAATCATGATGAAAGAGATGATGAGCCCGGCAGGTACACCATCTATCCTGAAGATGCCTTCCGGCCGATGTCCGGGGAATATACCCTTACCTTTAGTAAAACCGGTTATACTTCCACCAGTGTCACTTTTGAAATAGCCCCGATAGTAACCCTGGATATTGCCAGCGTAACACCGTCAACACATGCAGCCGGGTCAGAGCAGGTCATTGCGGTGGAAGTATCCACCCAGAACGTGGCGGATGGCGAAGAAGTGACCGTAAGTTTCAATGATTACCAGGGTAATGCGCTAAGCCCCGCCATCAGCAACACCGGAACCATTACCGGCAATGAGGCAACCGTTAACCTTTCTGTAAGCGATGCGGTATATGCAAATAGCTATCAAATAATTGCCCGGGTGGGTGAAAACATGGACTATGAGTATTATACAATTACCGGTGGAATTGTACATGCGGAAGCAGTTATTACTGAGGGCAGTATAGTTTTTACCTATCAGTTTTTTGATGGGGCGTTTCCAAATATAAGCTATGGAGATGCACATTTAGCCCCCTATTATCTCGACAAAAATGCATCCACAGTTACTTTAAGAAATGATACTGAAGAAGTAACGAAAACTTTATCGGAACTTGCCATACCACCGGATGGGGTATTGGAATATGTTGATATTGCTAATGTAATAAGTGCTTTGTGGGCTAACCCGACTGATTTCTTTATTCCCACAGAAATAGAATTGATGCTGCAGCCTATAGCCGGGCAGAGCGTGCTGTGGGAGGCAAAAACAATAAGGAGAAATCTTGCTGAAAGTGAAATCAGCTTAATGACAGCAGCACCGTAATCCGGGTGGGGGGCTGTCTAGCAACGCTGGTCTGTACAAACCCTTAAAACAAAAGCTGCTTACAAGATCATAACAGTTTTTAAGAATTAATAAGCAAAGGGATTCTCGCCGTTAAGGCGGAGAATCCCTTTGCTTTGAAACTGAAACTGAAATGGAAATAAATAAAGACAAGTGATTCCCGCTATTTGGGGGTTTTGGAGATGCCAGCAATTTAAGGGGCTGCCCCCTAATTGGAAATAGCATTTTTTCACATTATAAGATATAATAATGACAAATAATTACAAAATCGGTGAATATGTTCAAAATTAATATTTACTCTCTAAAATAGACTGGTATGAATGAGAGGGATATTACATGAGAAGGGTCATGAATTTTGATAGATACAAAATATCAATTTCGGTATTGCTCGGGCTGCTTGGTTTCTTAGGAACATTTTTTTCACCGGCCTTTGAATTTGCAAGCCTTAATATAAGCTTCACCTGGGGACTTATTTTTCCCATGCTTGTGGCTATAACCTGGGGTAAGGGCTATGGGCTGATTGGCGTGACATTCGGCCTGACAGGCCTTTATCCTTTTTTTATTTGGCCTGATAACGGCTGGGCCTGTTTTGTTTCATTCTGTCATTTGTTAATATGGATTGTTCTGCACGGGTATGCCTCAGAAATGAGAAGACAGAGCAGCAAGTTCTTTTATAATATATATTTCGTTCAATTTATTGCTTCGGTGCTGAGTGTTGTTATATATTTGTTTATTTATCCTGAAATTATTCAGCTGAATCCACCTCCCTGGCGGGGGGATACTATAAATCAAATTGCCCCCGAAGTAATTGCTATTATCATAATAAAAACTATCATAGACCAATTTATAGTAATAGCCCTGGTGGATATGCTGATTTATCTGCCTTTTATAAGAAAACTATTTAGACTGGAGGTTAGTGTTTCGGCAAGATATAGCTTTGCCATAATATTTTCCATTATATCAATGAGCTGGCTTTTTACAGCGGTTATACTGGCGCTGAATCACATGTTCAGTCATGGAGACTTTTCCTTGAGCTGTCTGCTGACAAATTTAGATGGCAAGGATATAAATATACTGTTTCTACTAACTGTATTTGGCGCAATAGTGGGGGGCATTGCCGCAAAGTATTTACAGTCCCGCCTTGAGACAGAGGAAGTGCTAAAGGAAAGTGAAGTTAAATACAGGCTGCTTTACGATAAAATGATCAATGGCTTTATTATTTATGAACCAATTTATGCTCAAAATGGAAATATGATTGATGTCCGCTTTATAGATGTTAATCCGGGTTATGAGAAACAATCGGGCTTAAGTGCCGGTGCTGTATCAGGAAAGGCCTGGTTTGAAGTTTTCAATTCACCAAACAGCAATTTGGAGATATACCAAAAAATATTGCAGACCGGTGAGACTGAGCAATTCGAGACATATAATGATCAGACCGGCAGGTATTATCTTTGCACCGCCTTTAAGATGAAAGAGAACCAGGTGGGAGTCATGCTTGACAACATCACTCCCTATAAGAAAGCCCTGGCGGAAATTCAAAAACTTAATGAAGAGCTTGAGCAGCGTGTACTGCAAAGAACAGGTGAACTTCAGGGTGCCTTAAATGAGCTGGAGACCTTTGCGTTTACAGTGTCTCACGACCTGAAATCTCCGTTAAGGGCCATTGAGGGCTATAGCCGGTTCATACTTGAAGATTTTGGAGAGAGTTTGGATGTTGAAGCAAACGAAATGGTTAATAATGTAAAAAACATATCCAATGATATGATTCAGCTGATTGATAAGCTGCTTGAATACTCCACGTCTGCCAAAACAGGTATGGCTCTTGAAATGGTCAATATTGAAGAAAAGTTTGTCTCAGTGTTCAAGGAGCTTAAATCGGACTGTCCCGGGAGAAAGGTGGAAATAATCTTTGAAAACAATTTGCCGGCGGTTCTGGCGGACAGAATATTGCTAAAGCAGGCTCTTGTAAACATTTTAAATAATGCTTTTAAATTTACCAGGAAGAGGGACAGGGCTGTTATTACCATCGGGCATGAAGTTGTCGGTGAGGAGTATATATTCCACGTAAAGGACAACGGTGCCGGCTTTGACATGGATTATTCCGGCAAATTATTCGGCATATTTCAGAGGCTTCATACCGCTGACGAGTTTGAGGGAAGTGGCATAGGCCTGGCCACTATCCGTAAAATAATACAAAAGCACGGCGGCCGGACCTGGATAGAGGGCTGTATTGATAAAGGGGCAACTGTGTATTTTACTCTGCCTGTTTGCAATAAGTAATCTTGAGGTGGTTAGAGTGTTTAAAATAATGATCGTGGATGATGTTGAAGTTATCAGAAAAGAGATCAAAAGACTTAAAATATGGGGTGAAGAGACAGGCTTTTATATCGCCGGTGAAGCCAGAAACGGACAGGAGGCCCTGGAGCTGCTCAAGGCCAATCCGGTGGATCTGGTGATTACCGATATTCGTATGCCTAAAATTAACGGACTTGAGCTGCTGAATAAAATAATGGAGCATAAAATGGCCCCGTGCGTGGTGTTGTTAAGTGAATACGGTGAATTTGAGTATGCCAGACAGGGGCTTGTGTCCGGTGCTATTGACTATCTGGTGAAGCCGGTCAAGGCTGAAGAATTTGTTGCCATGCTCCAGAGGGTAAAGATATTTTTATTGAACCAAAAAATTGATATGGAGAGAATGGTCAGGCTGAAAAGTATCGCCGAAGAAAAGTTGGAAACTATCTACCCTGCTGCGGATATACAGCTTATTACAGGGCTTATTGCCAGGGGAGATAAAAGGGCTGTGGACGCGGTATCTCATATGGTGGAAACCACTGTGGCCGCCTGTGATAATGAAATGCTCAAGGCATCCCTGCTGCTAAAAAATATCATAATGGAAATTATTAATTCAATACTTGATAAGTGCGCCTGGCTGAGTAAATTTATTGCCGGGGGTATCGCTGAGAGCATAGATTATTCCAATCATCAGGATGTTGTGGATTTTCAGTCGGCACTGATGAAAGCCACGGAATATTTGGTTGCCAGGGTGAGCAAACTGATGCCCGATGTTGAGGGCAGCGATATGGTATATCAGGTATGTCTATATGTGTTAAATAATGTTGACTCAGAAATAACCCTGAAGGGTATTTCTGATAATTATTATATAAACAGCTCGTATCTCAGCACGGTTTTTAAACAAAAGACAAAAATCACGGTAAAAGATTATATTATAATGGTCAAAATGGAGAGGGCCAAGAAACTTATTCTGGATGGAGATTTAAAAAGCTATGAAATCGCCGGGAGATTAGGCTACAGGGACTTTGAATACTTTGGGAAGCTTTTTAAGAAAAATACCGGGCTCTCTCCGACAGAATACAGGCAGCGGGGAGTTGCTGCGGCCGGTGAATAAAACCAAAGCTTTTCGGGGTAAAACACAATAATTTTACCGTTCAAACTTAGGGGATAATTGTGTACGATAAGAATCGTCAATTATCCCTTTTTATTTTTAATTGGGCATGAAGGTGATTAAAAATGAGAATATCTGTACTGATTATTGAGGATTCGATATACTCAGCTGACTTGAATGTAAGGACACTGAAAAAAACAGGGCTTGAGGTGAATCACAGGGTAGTGGCCAGTGGAAAGGCCATGCTGAGCGCCCTTCACGAGAAGAAGTGGGATTTAATACTCAGTGACAATTCTATGCCCAATTTTGAGGCGCTGAGGGCTTTGAAGCTACGAAATTCAGTGGATAAAAGCATACCGTTCATAATAGTATCGGAACAAATCACGTCAGAGGAAGTACTTGCGGCATTCAGCAGTGGCTGTGACGGGTTTGTACCTAAAAAGAATTTGCCTCAAATCAATAATCTGGTTAAAAAGCTGCTAAATATTCCTTAGTTATTTGGTGGCAATTAAAGGTATATATACCTTTGGTTTACGGAAAGGGCAGTGGAATTTATGGTTGATAGCAGGGAAAAAAATAGCTGCGGCTCAATAGATTGCGGTTATGAAGGGAAGTTAGAGGCTAATGGGTTCATTTTCCGGGTAGTAACCGCCTATTTGCTTGCCGGAGTATCATGGATTTTTCTTTCCGACAGCTTGCTGGATATGACTGTCAGCGACAAGAAAGTCCTGGTGTTTATTTGCATCGCCAAGGGTCTGGGCTATGTTCTGGTATCCGCCCTGCTATTCTTTTACCTGCTTTACAGGGCGCAGCAAAAGATAGAAAAGGCAGAGGGAGAGCTTTTTGCCAGAAACAAAGAATTGGCCTCAGCCCATAGATCATTATCGTCTTCCACCCGGAAATACCAGCTGCAGCTGCAGTATTCCGCCTATCACGACTTTCTCACCGGACTCCCCAACAGGAACAGTTTTATCGGAGAAGCGCCCGGCATCCTTAATAACAGTAATCACTCAATACAGGCAATAATGTTTGTTGACTGCGATGATTTCAGATATGTTAATGATGCCCTGGGACATTCAGTTGGGGATTTAGTAATAGCGGCTGTCAGCCAAAAGATGTCCTCGCTGCTTACCCGTGACTGCAGGCTATACAGGCTGGGGGATGACGAATTTGTGATATTGGCCGGCGGCTTCGGCCAGGCGGGGGAAATTGAGCTGCTTGCGGAGTGTATAATAACAGGTTTTATGGAGCCGCTGCAGGTCAGTGGAAGTTCGCTATACATATCAGTAAGCATTGGTGTGGCCATCTGTCCTCTTCATGGAACTGACCGGGACACTCTTATGAAAAATGCCGATATCGCTCTGAATAAGGCTAAAGAAGCCAGCAAGTCAAGATTTGTTATATACAGCCCGGAAATGAATGACGCCATAGCCGAAAGGGTTATAATTGAAAAACATTTACACACAGCACTGAATGCCAATGAGTTTGAGCTATACTACCAGCCCCAGATAGATCTGCCCACCGGGAAAATCGCAGGATTTGAAGCGCTGCTGAGGTGGAAAAGCCCGGTGCTGGGACTGGTGCCCCCCTTAAAATTCATAAAAATTGCAGAAGATACAAACATGATTATTAAACTGGGCGAGTGGGTTTTGGAAGAGGCCTGTTTTTTCAATAAAAGGCTGATACAGGCAGGCTTTGAGGATTGTCTCATTTCCGTCAATATATCAATAATACAGCTGCTTCAGAAAGATTTCACCGATATGGTCTTGCAAAAACTTAAAAAGGCCGGATTAAGCCCTGGGCAACTGGAGATAGAAATTACCGAGTCAATACTTATGGAGTCAATAGATGCTATAGGCCAAAAATTGCAATTCTTAAGGCGGTTAGGTGTAGGAATTGCCCTTGATGATTTCGGTAAGGGATATTCATCGCTTAACTATATTAAAAAATTGCCCATTACAACTATAAAGATTGACAAGACATTTGTTGATGATATATCCGGTGAAGCCGTGAAGAAAGAGGATCTGGCGGGCGCCATTATGTCAATGGGACAAATGATTGGCCTGTGTGTTGTGGCTGAAGGGGTAGAGACCAGGGAGCAGTGGGACTACCTGGTAAAGAATAATTGCAATAGAATCCAGGGGTATATAATCAGCAAGCCTTTGCCGGAAGAAAAGGCTATACAGCTGTGTGTAAAGGCGCAGGGGCGGGAGGTCAGTTTCCCGGACAGCGGCTTGGTTTATAAAGCTTGACCAGAAACTGGCCCTACTGCCGGAGAAAGCCCTGACGGTTCCGGCATCCAGAGGTGGAAAAAATTTTTATAATTCACGGAGTTCCTTTGTTCGACAGGCATAATTAATAAAAAGGGGTTTTTGCACAAGAGTGTATGAATCCCTTTTTAATTGTACAGGGGACGGGGCGAAAGCCTTTCGGGAAGTGGAAGGAGAAATTTATTGCTTGACAAGGGATAAACAAAAATCTACAATGTTTAATGTGGCATAGACAAATAAGCGAGGTGTTTGATATATGAATATATCTGATTTGTTTTGGACTGCTTCACCGGAAGAACTCAAAAAGGGATATGTGGAAGAAGGGGAGCATTATATTTGCCTGCTGTGCGGCAAAAAGATTGAAAAGGGGATTATCTACCCGGGGGATGGTATCCTCTATGAGGCCGTAAGGTATATGAGTGTTCATATTGATCAGGCCCACAAATCGGTGTTTGAGTGCCTGGTCCAGCTGGATAAAAGGCTTACAGGACTTACAGACCACCAGAAAAGCATGCTGCAGCTTTTTTACCAGGGGAAGAGTGATGGAGAGGTTCAAAGGGAAATGGGCATCGGCAGCGCATCTACTATCCGAAATCACCGTTTTGTGTTAAAGGAAAAAGAGCGTCAGGCTAAAATTTTTCTGGTGCTGATGGAACTCCTTAAGGATAAAAATAAGCGTTCGCCAGGCTTTGTGCCCCCGCATAAAACTGCCAGGATGATAGATGACCGCTACAATATTACCCAGGAAGAAAGCGGGAAAATACTGAAGAAGTACTTTCCTGAGGGTACTGACGGCCATTTAACCACTCTGGATATGAAGGAAAAAAACAAGCTGATTGTCTTAAGGGAAATAGTAAAAAGATTTGAAACTAAAAAGTATTATAGCGAGAAGGAAGTTAACGCCATACTAAAATCAGCCTATGAGGACTTTGCCACCCTGCGAAGATATTTGATTGAGTATGGATTTTTAGACAGAAAAGCTGATGGCAGCCAGTATTGGCTGAAAGAGGATTCAAATGGGATGGGGGAAGAAGATATGGACCGCAAAAAAGAGTTGAAGCAGCAGTATAAGGAAATGAAAACCGAGGGAGGGGTATACCAGATAAGAAACACCAGGAATAATAAGGTGTTTGTTGCGGCCACTCCAAACTTTAAAACACTGAATGGAAGACGGGGTATGCTAGTAGGGGGAGTGCATAAAAACAGGGCGCTTCAGGAGGAATGGAACCAATTGGGCGGGGAGGTCTTTGTGTTTGAAGTGCTGGAGGTTTTGGAGGAAAAGGAAGAGGGTTTCTTTGACAGGGCCGATGAGCTAAAAAAACTGGAAAAAAAGTGGCTTGATAAGCTGCAGCCTTATGGAGAGCGGGGTTATCATAAACCCAAAAAATAAAAGGGGAGCCCGGTAAGGAAGTTAACAGCTATGGAGGAAACACTCAGTAAAAGTAAACCCGTATGGCGCTTAATGCTTGTTTTCCTGGTGCCGCTTATTCTCAGTAATGCACTGCAGTCTGTGGGGCAGCTGATTGGCAGTATTGTTGTGGGCAGGTGGCTGGGCGTAGAGGCACTGGCCGCCATTTCAGCCTTCTTCCCTCTATTTTTTCTGGCTGTTTCCTTTATCATAGGCATAGGGGCGGGCAGCTCAATACTGATAGGGCAGGCATATGGCGCGCGCAATGAAGAGAAGATGAAGGCAGTAGTGGGGACAACTCTTACAGCCACCTTCCTGCTGGGCCTGGCGCTGGCGTTAATTGGAGGCATATTCGCCCGGGAGATAATGGGCTTAATGGGAACCCCGCCCAATATTATTGAGGCCAGCGCACACTACGCGCGGATATTGTTTTGGTCTCTACCAGTCATGTTTTTGTATTTTGCGTATACAACCTTCATGCGTGGCACAGGTGACTCCAAGACGCCATTTTACTCTCTTGCCGTCAGCACCATACTGAATATATTACTTCTTCCGGTTCTTATATTCGGGTGGCTGGGCCTGCCGAAGTTTGGCCTGTACGGCGCTGCATACGCGGCAGTAGCATCGACAGTGATAACCTTTGCACTGCTGCTGGTTTATCTGGGTAAAATAAAACACCCATTGCAATTTGACGCATCGGTTCGGCAGCACCTCAGGATAGATTGGGGGTTGTTAAAGCTGCTGCTGCGCCTGGGCATACCGTCAAGCATCAACATGATACTGGTGTCACTCTCTGAAATTGCCGTGATCACCTTTGTAAACCGTTTCGGATCTGATGCCACGGCGGCTTATGGAGCTGTAAATCAGGTGGCCAGCTATGTGCAGATGCCGGCGGTCAGTATCGGCATGGCGGTGTCTATATTCGCCTCACAATATATCGGGGCAAATAAGCTTGACCGGCTAAAAGATGTTATCCGGGCGGGAATTATTCTCAACTACATTGTTGGTGGATTTCTTATCATACTGGTCTACCTGTTTTCACAAAACATTCTGTCCTGGTTCATAACCAGCGAGAGCACGCTCCTTATTGCTCACAGCCTCCTGATGATTACTTTATGGAGCTATTTAATTTTTGGTCACGCGCAGATTATTACCGCCACCATGCGTGCCAGCGGTACTGTGCTGTGGCCAACGGTGTTCAGTATTTTTTCCATATGGTGTGTCGAGGTTCCAGTGGCTTACTGGCTGTCCCACTATAGCAGTCTTGGCATCAGGGGAATATGGATCGGCTACCCGGCGGCATTCCTGGTGAGCCTTATTTTGCAGTATTCGTACTACCGGTGGTCCTGGAAGAAAAAGCGCATTACCCGTCTCATCCATTAAATAAAATGTTTTGATCAGGGGAAAGAGACCGAGATTCTTTTGGTAAGAATCCCGGTCTTTTTTACTCACGCATAGGAAGAAGTATTTGGGTGAATTTCTTCAAAGAGCTGTATGATTAAGTTGTCTGCTATGGAGGAATGTGTCAATATTTTGTTGAAAATATTAATATTTAGCCGGTTTATGCAAAAAAATCAATTAAAATAAGAGCTTACTATTCGTCCTAAAAGGAAGGGATTAGAAATAAAAGAGATAGTTGACCTTCTGATTACACTTATAAAAAATATGTCGGTAGTCATTGTGCTGGCTTACATGATTACCAGGAGCCGTTATTTCGCCGAGGTATTAAAGGGGCAGCTGGACATAAGGAACCGGCTGAGCATGGTGTTAATATTCGGCCTTTTTTCCATATACGGCACACTGAGCGGGATGCAGCTGATCGGGGGGATTGCCAACATAAGGGACCTGGGCCCGATGATTGCCGGACTGCTGGGCGGCCCCCTGGCGGGGCTGGGAGCGGGACTTATCGGCGCGGGGCACCGGTATTCACTGGGAGGGCTTACGGCGGTTCCCTGTGCGGTCTCCACCATTGTGGCCGGGCTTGCCGGGGGAGTGATTTTCACCCTGCGCCGGGGGAGGCTGCCCGGCGTGTACTTTGCCCTGCTCTTTGGCGCCGGCATAGAGGTTTTTCATATGCTGCTGACACTGCTTCTGGCACGGCCTTACGCTGAGGCCCTAATCCTTGTCAAACAGGTGGCTTTGCCCATGATATTCGCCAATGCGGCAGGTCTGGGTATTTTTATATTCATAGTTCTTAACCTGGTCAGGGAGAGGGAGACAGAGACGGTTAAAAAGCGTATAGAGGGAGAATTGCAGGTGGCCAGGCAAATTCAGCTGAGCATTGTGCCCAAGATGTTTCCGCCCTTTCCCAATCGGGACGAGTTTGATATCCATGCGATACTGGAACCGGCCAAAGAGGTGGGAGGTGACCTGTATGACTTTTTCTTTTTGAATGAAGATAAGCTGTGCTTTGTAGTGGGTGATGTCTCCGGCAAGGGTGTGCCGGCGTCTTTATTTATGGCGGTGACCAAAACACTGCTAAAGGCCAGCTCCCATGAGGGCATAGAGCCGGACCAGGTACTGGCCCGGGTGAATAATGAACTTTGCGCGGATAATGACTCAGGAATGTTTGTAACCGCCTTTTTAGGCATCATACATATTCCCTCGGGCCATGTGGCCTGCAGTAATGCAGGGCATAATCTGCCTTTTATACTGCGCCGGGACGGCAGCCTGGAAAAGTTGCCCCGGACACCGGGCATGGCATTGGGGGTCATGGAGGATATAGCATACGGGTCCCATGAATTCAGTATTGGCCCGGGAGACACCATTTTGCTTTATACTGACGGGATAACAGAGGCCATGAACCGGCAGGGAGAAATGTTTAGCGACCAGCGGCTGGAGAGTATTCTCTCAGGCTGTGTGGAAAGTGGCGCCTCAGAGATTACAGCCAGGGTAAAGAACACTGTTTTTGCTTTTGCGGATGGGGCAGACCAGTCCGATGATATAACCGTTCTGGCGCTGAAAAATGTTTTCCTGGGAAAACTCCGGCTGACTATAAAAAACCGGCTGGAGGAGATTACCCGCCTGGCGGAGGAAATAGAGCAGTTCGCCGAATCACGCAGGCTGCCTGGCAAGCTGGCTTTCCAGCTGAATCTGGTGGTGGAGGAAATAGTCACCAACATAATTAAATATGGCTATAATGACCAGGGAGATCATGAGATAACAGTGGTCCTGGAGGCAAAAGGGGGAGCTGTGTTGATCACGGTAATTGATGACGGCCGGCAGTTCAACCCGCTGGAGGCCCCGGAGGCAGACACCGGCCTTCCTACCGAAGACAGGCCGGTAGGGGGGCTGGGCATCCACCTGGTCAGGCAAATAGTGGATGATATTGAGTACAGGCGGGAGAATAGCAGGAATTTGTTAACCATGAAAAAAATAATTGAATAGCCGGGAGAGAGGAGCGGTTTTTATGAAGATTACGGAAAGCCGGCAGGGACAGGTATCTGTTCTTGAGGTTGAGGGCAGGGTGGACTCCACAACCTCGGCAGACCTTGAGAAAAAATTGCTGGATTTGTTTGAGGCCGGGAATAAATTTTTTGTAGTTGACTTTGCCCGGGTTGACTATATAAGCAGCGCAGGATTGAGGGTGCTGATCATGGCCGCCAAGAAATCCAAAGCGGCGGGGGGCAAGGTGGTGCTTTCAGCTCTCCGGGATACGGTGCAAGAGGTTTTTGATCTGGCCGGATTCTCCAGCATATTTGCCATATTCGGTTCCCCGGAGGAAGCTGTCAGGTCCTTTTAATTAGCTGGCAGCCGTCAGCCATCAGTTATCAGCCAAAGATATTTTTCTGAATGCTGATAGCTGATAGCTGACGGCTTTTTTAGCGCTATTTTTCAACCTTTTCCAATTCAGAGCTCCTGTCTGAGGATAATTCAGCCTTGGCAAATTCTTCCCCTCCGGGAAGCATCATATGAAAGTCCTCCGATCGGTCAACCTGTATAATCCCTTCGGCTAATCTGCAATCCAGCAGGTGACCTCCATGTTTACGGTCTGCACTGATAAAATGCAGGTGATAGCCAGGAACAATTTTTACACACCATATGAAGCCGTATGGGGGGTAAATTTGATTAAAGCTCATTTATGGAAATATGGTAAAATATAAAAATAATTGAGTATAAGGCAGTTTAATCATTTTGTTTCAGTTTTTTTGTAAAAGGAGCAGTATATGGAGAATCAAATACCTGTGATTGGCCGATCCCAGCCACGGTTCGACGCAAAGGCCAAGGTTAGCGGCACAGAGCGGTATGCTGCCGACTATTACCCTCCGGGAATGCTCTGGGGGGCGGTTAAATATTCGGATCACGCCCATGCCAGGCTGAAGAAGGTGGACACATCCGGCGCCAAAGAGGTTCCGGGGGTTGTTGCCGTGCTTACCTGTGAGGATGTGGCCGGCGCCAACCGTGTGGGCATACCGCCCCGCCCGGACCAGCCTGTTTTGGCCGATGAAAAGGTGCGGCACCGGGGAGATCCGGTGGCCCTTGTTTTGGCTGAGTCGAAGGAAGCGCTGGCAGCGGCACTGGACCTTATCAGTATAGACTACGAGGTTCTTCCGGCGGTTTTTGATTCCCAGGAGGCGCTTATGCCGGGGGCTCCTCTGGTGCACAGCGAGAATGAAAACAACATTTTACATAAAGGCAAGATATTGAAGGGGTCGGCCAAAGAAGCCCTGAAAGAGTGTGCTGCGGTGGTGGAAGCCACCTTCAGGCTGCCCAGGCAGGAGCATGCCTACCTGGAGACCGAGGCCGGGGTGGCCTGGGTGGAGGAGGATGGGACCCTGGTAATGATTGTATCTACCCAGACTCCTCACCGGGACAGGATGGAGGTGGCCCACGCCCTGGGGCTGCCACCGGGGCGGGTGCGCATAATGGCCCCCTACCTGGGGGGAGGCTTCGGCGGCAAGGACGGCATATCTGTACAGTGTTTTCTGGGACTGGGGGCGCTTCATTCTGGCGGCAGGCCGGTAAAGATATGGAACTCCAGAGAGGACAGTTTTCTGTCCTCCACAAAGCGCCACCCGGCCACAGTGACAATAAAGCTGGGGTGCGGCGCTGACGGCGCCCTCCAGGCCTTATGCTGCAGGCTCTTTCTTGATACCGGAGCCTATGCCTCTCTGGGGGGGCCGGTTTTAACCCTGGCGCTGGAGCATGCCGGTGGTGTTTACCGCATACCCCATGTAGATATAGAGGGGTACTGTGTATATACCAATAACCCGGTAAGCGGGGCCTTCCGGGGTTTTGGGGCGACACAGGCGCTGGCTGCCCTGGAGCAGGCGGTGGACATGCTGGCTGTAAAGGCTGGCCTGGACCCACTGGTTTTTCGCCTTAAAAACGCCCTGCGCCGGGGTGAGGAGAGCGCCTGCGGGCCATTGAGGACTTATTCCACCGGCATTGCCTCCTGTTTAAAAACAATAATGGATCACCCTCTCTGGCTGGAGGTCCGGTCATGGGAAAAGGACGCCCCGCCCTTTAAAAGACGGGGGGTGGGGGTGGCCGCCGTCCTTCAGGGAGTTGGCTACGGGCCGGTGGTTCCTGACTATGCCAATGCCAAAATTGAACTGCTGGAGGATGGCCGTATAAGGGTATACTCCGGTGTTACAGATATGGGGCAGGGCAACGCCTCCACCTATCTTCAGATAGCCGGTGATATTCTGTCCCAGAGGTTCGGGGATATGGAGGCGGTTCAGCCGGACACCGCCCGCACCCTTCCCTCGGGCTCCTCTTCGGCCAGCCGGACTACTTTTACCTACGGAAACGCATTGATAAAGGCAGCCGGGCTGCTTAGGGAACGCATATTACAAAGGGCCTCCCTTATGCTTATGGGAGCGGCGTATACTGAGCTGGCCCTTTTACCGGGGCGGGTGCGCCATATACCTTCCGGGAGAGATCTGCCCCTTGGCCTGATCGCCTCCATGCTGGACAGCTCGGAGAAGGTTTGTGTTTATTCCTATGTGGCCCCGGTGGCCAGGGATATTGCCGGTATTGATGAAAATTTTAGGAATATGGGCTACCCCCACCTTATTTTTTCCTATGGGGCCCACC
The DNA here is from genome assembly GCA_000802095.1 of Peptococcaceae bacterium BICA1-7. GTDB lineage: Bacteria > Bacillota > Desulfotomaculia > Desulfotomaculales > Desulfocucumaceae > BRHc4a. The sequence continues at coordinate 46,789 of JUEB01000028.1, forward strand.
TGGCCCGTATCGAAATAGATGAAATTACCGGTGAGGTAACAGTAAAAAGCTACCTGGCCTGCACAGACGCCGGCAGGGTATTGAATCCCCAGGCCTACGAACAGCAGGTTCACGGGGGAATTGTCCAGTCTCTGGGCTACACTCTCTTTGAAGACTTTCAGGTGCAAAAGGGAGAAATACTTACCACCGGCCTGGCCACTTACATTCTACCCACTGCGGTGGATGTGCCGGATTTACTTTCCATAGCCGTTCAGGAGGAGGAAGAGAATGGGCCCTATGGGATGAAGGGGCTGGGGGAGGTCTGCGCCAACGCCACCTTTCCCGCTGTGGCCAATGCCGCCGCCCGGGCCGCCGGCAGGCGGATATTTGAGGGACCCCTTACCGCGGAACGTATTTTAGAGGTCCTGGCAGAGGAACACAAGGGAGAATAGCTATGAAAATTCATTTTAGATTAAACGGCAGTGATATAGCCATAGAAACAGACCCTTGCCGCAGGGTGGTGGATATTTTGCGTGAAGACCTGGGGCTTACCGGCACCAAGGAAAGCTGCGGGTCCGGTGAATGTGGCGCCTGCACCATTTTGGTGGATGGTGAGAGCCGACTGTCCTGCCTTATGGTGGCGGGCCAGATCAGTGGCCGGAAAATAACAACCATTGAGGGGCTGGTCAGCCAGGGGGAAATGCACCCTGTCCAGAAAGCCTTTGTGGATCATGGAGCTGTTCAGTGTGGCTTTTGCACCCCCGGCATGGTTTTGGCGGCAGTGGACCTGCTCCGTCGCAATCCCCACCCCGGCCGGCAGGAAATTCGCCGGGGCTTGAGCGGCAACATTTGCCGCTGCACAGGCTATCAAAAGATAGTGGATGCCGTGGAGGCTGCCTCCCGGGATACGGGGGATAAGGAATGAAAAAAGAATTCATTTTGCCCAAAACACTGGAGGAATTGTGGGAGGCCAGGGCAGTTCACCCCCGGGGCGCTCTCCTGGCCGGGGGGACTGACCTTCTGGTCCGTATAAGGGCAGGCAGGGCTGATTCCCAGGCGCTGATTAGCCTGGACCGGATACCTGATTTGCGCGGCATAAGCACCGGGGACGGGGAAATATTCATCGGACCGGCCACCACGCACCAGCAGTTATTAGATGATTATTCAGTTCAGAAACATTTGCCCCTTTTACGCCAGTCGGTGGAGGTTTTGGGATCTCCGCAGGTAAGGCACATGGGAACGCTGGGAGGTAATATATGCACCGCCTCACCGGCGGGGGACACCCTGCCCGCCCTGTATGTGCTGGGGGCCCGGCTGGATTTGCGCTCTCCGCAGGGCTGCCGGACGGTGCCCATCAAGGAATTTATAGAAGGTCCCGGAAAAACTGTTTTGCGTAAAGATGAAATACTCTCCGGCATTCGGGTGCCCATGCCTGATCCGGGGTTCCGGGCCGGCTACCACAAGGTGGGACAGAGAAAGGCCATGGCCATAGCGGTGGTCAGTATGGCCTGCCAGGTGTGGATCAATGATCACGGTACGGTGGGCAGGATAAGGCTGGGCTGGGGAAGCGTGGGACCCACCGTAAAGACTTTGCCGGAGGTGGAAAAATTTTTGGAGGGCCGGCCTCTCAGCCTTGAAGTGCTTCGGGAGGCGGGGCAGATGGTTTCCAAAGGTGTAACACCTATTGACGATGTGCGGGCAGGCGCGGCATACCGGCGTCTGGTGGCCGGGAGGATATTGCTGAGGCTGCTGGATTTATTGCGAAAGGAAGTCTTTTAATGAATAAAAGTAAAAGACGTGAACTATCCCTTGACCTTACCCTGGAGGCCGCCTTTCTGCCGGTGGCGGCCGCTGCCACTGAGCAGACGGCGCTGGCCTTTGGCCTGGAAAAGAAAGAAGCTCTGCAGCTTACCCTGGCGGTTGAAGAGGTATTAAACCACCTTGTGGAGGTGGGCAGCAGCGGTGAGCATGTATCACTGAAATTGGCGGACGGGCTCTATTACATGGAGGCAAGTATAGACTTTCCCCTAAAAGAGCTTAACCTGAGGGCCTTTAACCTGACCTCGGGAGTATCTCTGGAAGATGAGTCCCAATTGAGCGAGATGGGACTTCTCATTGCCTCCCGCATGGTGGACCGCCTGCAGCTGTCTTTGAAGAATAATGTCATGCGGCTGGGACTTTACAAGGAAAAATACTACCCTGAGGCCGGCGGGTTAAAAGATATACCGGCGGAGGATACTGATCAGCCGGCCATCCTCACCCCCGGTCCGGAGGACTTAAAGCTCTTCTGCCGGGGGGTGACGGCAACCCAGCCAGGCTATTATTATCCCTCTTTTTTCAGCCGGCCCGGCAAATTTGTGGATATGGTAAAAAGCGGGGATTACAGCGCCCTGCTGGCGTATAACGGCAAGAAACAGGTGCTGGGCGGCATAGCCTGGCGTCAGGAATATGAAAAGACTATAGAGTGCTTTGGGCCGTATCTGTTCAGAGACAGTAAGGAAGTGGCCGGGGCGCTGCTGGATGGGTTTTTGGAGCAGGTGGGCCGTACCAGGGCCCCCGGTGTTTTAAGCCGCTGGCTGGCCCCGGGAACGGCCATAGAAAAACATTTTGAAAGTCTGGGCGCTGCGGATTTTTATTCTTCGGGGGCCGGCCCGGTGCAAAGAGCGGCCCATTACCGGCAGCTCTGTGAAGACACAGGCAGCAGGGTATGGGCTCACACCGACCTGGCCGGTTTTCTAAAGGAAGAATACCGGAGGCTTTTTTTACCCCGGGAGGTAAGGGAAGTAAAGGATATGGGGGAGCATACCGGGGCCTATTCGGTCTTTAGCTGCCAGTTCGACCAGGAGGAGGTAACCTTAATCCCTCTGGCGGCAGGGGCAGATGCCGGGGTAAACCTGGCCCGGCACCTTACCCTTTTTGCCGGGGAGGGAATAAAGAATATATACTTTGAGCTGGACCTGGGGGAGGAGTGGCACGCCCTATTGACACCGGTCCTGGTCCGTAACGGCTTCCGGCCCTGCTATATACTGCCCCATGCCGGAAAGGGCGACCTGGTATTGTTCCAGTGCCGGGCAGGTGAAAAGAAATGATAGCCAGACTGGAGGAACTGGTCCCCTCATATATAAAAAGCTTTGACGCCTATATACCCAGCAAGCCCGACCCCGAGCTGCAAAAGCTTTTTGGCTGTGACCGCCTTTACCGGCTGAACAATAATGAAAACCCCCTGGGACCTTCCCCGGCGGCCCAGGAGATTTTGCAGCGTTTTTCCCCTCCCCGGGCGGCAGTCTATCCCAGCGGCGACTCCTACTATCTGAGGGAAAGGCTGGCCGCAACACACGGCCTGCACCCGGACCAGATACTGGTGGGCAACGGCGCCAACGAGGTAATCACTTTTGTCATTAAGGCCTTTTGCGAGGCCGGGGACAACATAATCACCGCCGACAAGACCTTTGCCGTATACGAGTGGGTGGCCATTTTTTCAGGCTATGAGGCCAGGCTGACGCCCCTTAAAGACTTTGCCTTTGATGATCAGGCCATGCTGGAGAGGATAGACAGCCGCACCAAAATACTATTTGTCTGCAACCCCAATAACCCCACCGGCACCTACTGGAACAGGGACAAGCTGTGCCGCTTCCTGGACAGGGTGGACGGCAGGCAGATTGTGGTGGTGGATGAGGCCTATTTTGAATATGTGGAAAAGGAAGATTTTCCCGACGGAATTTCGTTGATTGACCGCTATCCCAACCTGGTGGTGTTTCGCACCTTCTCCAAAATGTACGGACTGGCGGGGCTGCGTATAGGCTACCTGGCCGGACAGCTGGATGTGGTCAATATTATCCGCCGGGCCTGCGTGGTGTATTCGGTAAATACCCTGGCCCAGGAGGCGGCCCTGCTGGCCCTGGAGGATAAAGACCATATAAATCGCACCAGACGGCTGATGAGAGAGGAAAAAGGCTACCTGCGCCGGGAGCTGACCCGCCTGGGGCTGCCTTTTGTAATGCACGAAGGCAACTATGTAATGATAAAGCTGCCCATGAGCGACACCCTGGCCTACCGCAGGCTGATGGGCCGGGGAGTGATGGTGCGCACCATGACCGGCTTCAGGTTCCCCAACTACATAAGGATAAGCATAGCCCGGCATGAGGCCATGGAGGCCCTGGTTAAAGGCCTGGAGGCCATTTTACTTTAGTATAGGAGGAGTTGTTTGTATGACTACCCCAGAAAACAGCAAGAAGGATCTTACTTTGGAAATAAGGATGATGCAGCCTGAAGACGCCGCCGGGGTGGTGGAGCTATACAGGGCTGTTTACGGGGACCACTACCCGGTGAAAACGGTATATGACACAAATGCCATAATGGATCTACAGGACAAAGGAGATATGATCCGCATCATTGCCCGGGCGGACGGAAAGGTGGTGGGCCAGGCAGCTTTTTACAGGTCGGCCTGCCCCAATCCCTCACTGTATGAATTGGGACAGGGTATAGTCCTCCCGGCCTACCGGAATATGAAAATATTGGAGCGCTGTATGGCTTATGGCCATGATGAGGTATGTCCCCGGCTTAAAATAAATCAATTATGGGGAGAGGCGGTATGTAACCATGTTTTTGTGCAAAGAACATGCCAGCTGTTGAATTATGTGGAAACCGGCATAGAGCTTGACTTGATGCCCGCCTCCTCCTATGAAAAAGAAAAGAGCAGCAGCGGCAGGGTGTCCACCCTAGTGGCCTTCAAAAGGACTACGCCTAATGACCGGCCTGTGTATTTGCCGCTGGTTTACCGGGAAGTGCTGAGCTACATTTATCCGGCCTTTAATGAGGACCAGAGTTTCCTTCCAGCTGAGAGCGGGCTGCCGGATACTTCCACAGAGGGAAAAACAGAGATTTACCAGGGGGCCGGTGTGGCCCGCTTTACCATAATGCAGGCGGGCGGGGACTTGGAGGATTTCCTCAAAAAACAGGAGGCCCAAGCCCTGGCCAAAGGCTGCCGCATACTGCAGGTTTATCTGGACCTTTCTTCTCCTTTTATTGACGGGGCGGTAGACACCGCCAGAAAGCTGCAATACTTTTTTGGAGCAGCCCTGCCCGGATGGTTTGGCGGCGACGGTCTAATTATGCAAAAGTGCCTTGATGAGCCCAACTGGGAGGGTATAAACCTGTACGCGGAACGGTCACGCCGTCTGCTTGAAATGATCAGGGAGGACAGGGAAACGGTGCTGAAAGGCTAGCCAGAAGAACTATGGCTGATTATTTGGGGAGTAGTATATGAAACCTCTATTTGCCAGGCCGGCGGATATGGGGACGGGCCCGGTGCCCCGGGTAATACTGTCCCTGGCTATACCTGCCATGGCCAACATGTTTTTTCAAAACCTTTATGCCCTGGTGGACACCATGTTTATCTCCTGGCTGGGAACCGCCGCCCTGGCGGCCCAGGCCCTGTCCATACCTGTTTTTTACCTGGCCCTGTCCGCCTGCAAGGGCATTCAGGTGGGGGCGGCCACAATAATGAGCCATGCCCGGGGCCGGGGAGATATGGAAAGGGCCTCGGCCACAGGCATGGCCGCCCTGCCGCTGCTGCTTTTGTGCCTTTCTCCCGCCGTGCTTCTTCTACTGCCCCAGTTTAACCAGGACTTCTTTTACCTTATGGGGGCCAGGGGGGATGTGCTGGACCTGGCCTATAATTATTCAGCCTGGATGGTGGCGGGCTTTCCCTTTATGGCCTATGTATTTGCGGCAGAGGCCATTTATTTCAGCAATGGCGATACACTGACCCCCATGAAGGGCCAGCTGCTGGGAAATGGGTTAAACATTTTGCTGGACCCGGTTTTAATATTTTCCCTGCACCTTGGCATAGCCGGGGCTTCCCTGGCCACCCTGCTGGGACAGCTGGCCTGTGCCCTCTATCTGGCAGGGGGGCTAAAGAAAGGCGGCCTCATCCGGCCGGCTCTGAAAATTAAAAAAAAGCACCTCCCTTTGTGGAAAGCCATCTCCGGCCCCGGGGCATTTGTGGCCGTTACTTTTCTGGTCAGCCCCCTGGGATTATCACTGGTTAACCTGGTGCTGGCCTCCTTTGGCCCGGCTGCCGTGGGGGCCTGGAATATAATGTCCCGCCTGGAAATGCTGGGACAGCTGCCCCTTTTGGGGATGGGAGGCGCGCTGGTGCCCTTTATAGCCTTTAACTACGGGCGGCAAAACTTTGACCGCATCAGAGAGGGGGTGCGGGTTTGCCTTCTGGCGTCATATGTCATGGTGCTGCCGGTAATGGCTCTCTTCATTTTTATGCCGCACTACCTGGTTATTCCCTTTCAGGCCGACGCCGAGGTGGGCAGACTGGCTGCTTACGCCATTAGCGCCGCCGCCCTGGGACACCTGTTTATTCCCCTGGAAATGGCCATGTATGGTGCCGCCCAGGGTCTGAAAAAATCCGGGTACCCGCTGGTGGCCATAGGCATACGCATACTGCTGGCCCGCTATCCCCTGGCCCTTTTGTTTGCGGTAACCTGGGGAGTAAAAGGAGTATTCTGGAGCCAGCCGGCATCCATGCTGATATCTGGAGCCCTTTCCGCCGCTTTCATCTGGCTCCTTTTAAAAAATTCCGGGAGAAAATTGAAAAATAGTAGAAATTTGGCCTGAAAAAAGCGGGAGAAGCCGGTAAGCCGCACCAACAGTAAATGGCGCTTAAAGATGACGACATATCTGCGTTAATCCGAGTGTCCTTTTTCAACTGGAAAAATAATTTTAAAGCTACTAGCCAGGAGTCTCACTATACAAGGGACTCTTTCTGAAATACGTGACGGGTTATGTCTATCAGGAGTAATGTGATATTATTTTTAGCGAGAAAGAAAATCTTTTCAATTTGTCGAAACATGTAACAGTATGTAGCAATATTGTTGGGGAATACAGGCCGGCCGCCTCAAATGAAACTGAAAGCGGCCGGGCAAAGAACCGCAGGGTAGAGCTGGTGGTTAAGGAAAAGAAGTAATATAGTAGACGGATAAAACTGGTAATTGCAGGCTCACTACCGGGCTTGTTTAAATGGATGCTCACGCTTATGGTGAGATTTTTTCTTTTTTGCGGTTGGAAAAGTTGACAGGGAAGTGGGAAATTTTTTATAATAATCATACCGACTGGTCGGTATGATTATTATTTATTAAAACAAGCAGGGAGATTGGTGAGTTATTTGAACACGCGGGAACAGATATTGCGCTCGGCTGTGCAGCTGTTTGGGACAAAGGGCTACCAGGCCACCTCCATTCAGGACATTTGCGAGCTGGCGGGGGTTAGCAAGGGAGCTGTCTTTCACTACTTTAACAATAAAAATGAGCTGTTATTTGAAATTCACGAAGAGATAATTGATATTCTTATTACTCAGTGCGAAAGCATATTTAAAAATGACAGCCTCGTCCCTTCTCAAAAATTAAGGGAGCTGGTAGACGTAATGGTGGGCCTGATGGCGGATTACAGGCCTTACATAGTGGTCCTCTTCCAGGAGTATATAAACATACAGGAACACAAATTTGACCTTGTCAAGGCCAGGCGTGACAGGTGTGAAGAGATTGTCGCCGCTGTTATAAAGCAGGGGATATTGAGCGGTGAATTCAGGCAGGACCTGGAGTTTTCCATACTGGCCAAGCTTTTTTTCGGTATTTGCAACTGGACATATATTTGGTTAAATCCTGAAGGGCCTCTTACACCGCAGCAAATAGCGGAGAATATCTGGAAGGTGTTCGTGGGAGGCTTAAAGGCTGCTATAACGAAAGGAGAATGAAAATGAGGACAAAGGCGCAGTACATTGAGAGGTTAGGAAAGATGAACAGTAATCTCTACAGCAACGGACAAAAGATCGGCAGGCTGGATGAGCGGCAGGAGGGAGCCATCAATGTTATGGGACTGACCTTTGACGCCGCCTGGGATCCCGCAAGCCGAGAGCTTTGCACGGCGACATCCCATATCACCGGGGAAACCATCAACCGCTTTAATCATATTCACCAGAACACCGGGGACCTGCACAAGAAGCAAGATATGACCCGATTTTTGTGCAACAAGGTCGGGCAGTGCATCCAACGCTGTATGGGCATTGATGCAGCCAACGCGGTAAATGCTGTTTCTTTCGAGGCACAGAAGTCTCCCAAGGCAAAAACCGCATACCATGACAACTGGTTGAAGTGGCTGGAGCGCTTTCAAACCGAAGACCTGGTAGCCAGCTGCGCCCAGACCGACGTCAAGGGCGAGCGCCTGAAGCGGCCGTCTGAGCAGACCGACCCTGACATGTATGTGCGGGTGGTGGAAGAGCGGAGCGACGGGATAATAGTTCGCGGCTCCAAGGTCCACATCTCGGAGGCCTCCATTTCCGATGAGATCCTGGTAGTGCCCAACCGGGCACTTAAAAAGGGTGAAGAGGCCTATGCGCTGTGCTTCGCAATTCCTTCGGACTATGAAGGCGTAAAGCAGGTTGTTCATTTCCACAACTTCAGAAAGCGCGAACATTATCAAAGGCCGGCTGATTATGGATACACGGACTCGTATATCATCTTTGACGACTGCTTTGTTCCCTGGGACCGGGTATTCCTGTGCGGGGAAACACAGCACGGCGGAGTAGCAGCCCTGCTGTTCGCTCTTTTTCACCGTCATTCCTACTCCGGCTGCAAGCCTGCCCTGCTGGACTTTGTTATCGGTCTGGCCAGCCTGGCTGCTGAAATAAACGGCATTGAAAAGACCCCGCATGTTCGTGAGATGTTGTCCAAGCTGATCATGACCGGTGAGCTTGGATACGCAGCCGGCTATACGGCATCCGACTTCGGCAAGCCCGAAGTTTATGTGCCTGGCCTGGGCTCTGTGCCGTATGGCCCAGGCAGCTGTATCCCGAACTCTATCTATTGCAACGTAGGAAGGTGTCTGACCGGTGAGGCAGTGTTCCACGAGCAGGAAATACTGTGTAACATTGCAGGTGGTCTGCCCGCCACCTTCCCTTACGAAAAAGACCTGACCAACCCCGAAACCAAAGCTCTGCTGGAGAAATACCTCATGCGGAACCCCAAAATACCCATCGAGGAACAAATCAAGTTCTGGCTGACCTTTATTGACTTCAATCTTTCCGGCTCTTCCGGCTCAATACTGTACGGCTCGTACCACGGAGGCGGCTCTCCGATCATGGAGCAGATCGCCATCACCTCCCAGTACGACCTGGAGTCTAAGAAGGACATCGTCAGGGCTATAGCCGGAATGGCGCCCAGACAGAAATAGAGGTCTGAAGTTTAAAAGATCCATATTATAGAGGAGGAAAACTTATGACCAAGTCAGTCAATTCGGTGCTGGGACCTGTTTCCCCGGAAAATTTCGGAGTAACTCTCATGCATGAACACCTGGTTTTCGGTTATCCAGGCTGGCAGTATGACTCAGCCGCACCTTCCTATGACCGGGAAAAAGCTGCCGAAGCTTGCTGTGCTATGATTGGCGAGGCGATGACATATGGCTTGAAAACCGTAGTGGATGCAACACCCAATGATGGGCAGAGAGACCCGGAATTATACAAAATAGTAGCGGAAAAAACCGGAATAAACATTATCTGTTCCACCGGGCTTTATACCGAGGAAGAGGGTGCGCCGGCCTACTTTAAATTTCGCAGGATGCTTACCGGAGGGTCCCCGGCGATAACAAACGAAGTGTATGAAACCTTCATGAAGGATATCACACAGGGGATAGGCGATACAGGCGTAAAGGCCGGCGTTATTAAGGTGGCCACCAGCAGGGGGGAAATCACCCAGTATGAGGGGATGGTTTTAGAGGCAGCGGTTATGGCTCACAAAGAAACAGGTGTCCCCATTATTACCCATACCGAAGGCGGAACCATGGGGCCTCAGCAGGCAGACTTTTTACTCGGACAGGGCGCCGATCCCAACCGACTCATGATCGGGCATATGTGCGGGAATACCGATATTAACTACAGCATTGAAGTCCTGAAAAAGGGTGTTTATGCGTCCTATGACAGGTTTGGCCTGGATTTATTCATGCCTGACGTTAAGCGCCAGGAAACAGTGATAGGGCTCATTAAGCAGGGCTTTGAGAAGCAATTAATGCTCTCCCACGATTTCATCTGTTTTTGGCTGGGGCGTGAATTGCCGCTTTCAGAGCCCATTATACCTCTGGTGGCCAACTGGAATTTGACCAATATATTCAAAAACATAATTCCGGCTCTGAAAAAGGCCAATATCACAGATGACCAGATAAAAACCTTAATGGTGGAAAATCCCAAAAGGCTTTTTTCAGCCACTTAATAGCAATGACATTATATTTTTGTCAGTTTATTCCATGGGTAGAATTTTGTCATTCCAAAACAGAGGGGGCCAGAGGTTATGTCTGATAGTGTCAATAAAGTGACAAGGACTTTTTATCCACTGGAGGAACTTGACTCGTTTAAGGACGGGAGACGTCTGTATTTTGACAGTATAGCAGAAATGTTTACGGTAAGGGCGCAGGAAATACCGGATAAAGCACACGTTCTGTATTATGACCAGGTAATTACATATGCCCAGACCAATGAGCGCTCTAACAGAGTGGCCAACTATCTAAAGGAAATGGGAGTTAAGAAGGGCGATGTGATTTCGGTGATGGTGCTTAATTCGCCCGAGGTTTACTATACTATGTTCGGGGCGCAAAAGCTGGGCGCCATTGCCGGAGGCGTAAATTATATGCTGAAGGGCCCTGAAATAGCCCACGTCCTGGATGATTCAAAGCCAAAGGTAGCCTTTGTCAGCAGCGAATTTATGAAGGATTTTGCAGCCGGCTATGAGATGGCCTCACACAGGCCCGTGGTGGTGGAGGTTTATACAGGAATAGACCACGGCGCCAATATAGCGGAGCAGAAGCTTTCGGACATTCTGGCCAAATATCCGGCGGATGAGGCTCTTATTCCACTAACTCCCGAGGATCCCTTCCTTCTGCTGTATTCGTCCGGCACCACCGGGAGGCCCAAGGGCATCCTTCTTTCCAACAGGGGACAGCTTTCCATATGCAGGGAAATGGTTACTTCGGGACTGTTGACTTCCGGTGATACAATGATGATTGTACTTCCCATGTTCCATACAAACCCGCTGTGCGTATGGACCTATCCCATGGCTTATGTTGGGTCCACTTTGTGTATCAGGAAGATGTTTTCACCCCAGGATTTCTGGCCGTCCATCTTAAATTACGGCATCACCATTATAATGGGTGTTCCCACCATGTATAACTATGTGTGTAATGCTGTGGACCCCGGTTCCCTGGACAAATCAAAGCTAAAGCTAAAATATGCCTTCTGCGGCGCCGCGCCGCTGCCTGTTGAGTTAATCAGGGCATTTAAGGAGAAATTCGAAGTAACCGTTATAGAGGGCTACGGGCTGACAGAGGCCACAGGGGTATCCACCTCCAGTTTCGGTGTTCCACTGAAATGGGGATCCATAGGTATACCCTACCCGGAACAGCAGATTGAGATAATGGACGATGAGAACAATATATTGCCTGTGGGCGAAAAGGGAGAAATCTGTATCAGGGGCGATGCTGTTATGTCAGGGTACCTGAACAAGCCCGAGGCCACCGCCGAAACCGTCAGGGACGGATGGCTGCACACCGGAGATATGGGTTATATGGATGAGGAAGGCTACCTATATGTGGCAGGCAGGAAAAAAGAAATGATCAACAGGGGCGGCGAAAATATATACCCGAGGGAAATAGAGGCTGTACTTGAAACCCACCCGGCCATTGACCAGGTGGCTGTGGTAGGAGTTCAGGACCCTTCTCTGGGTGAAAGGGTAAAGGCCTGCATTATCCTGAGGGAGCAGGGGTCGCTAAACGCCGAAGATGTAAAGGCCTTCCTAAAGGACAAAATTGCAAAATATAAAATCCCTGAATTTGTTGAATTCAGGACTTCGTTCCCGCTAAACCCCACAGGAAAGATACTTAAGGGAGAGTTGAAGTAAAAGTAGGCCAGTGTCAACGGACAAGAGGTGATTATCATAAAGGCATTGTTTTTGAGGGACAATAAGGTGCTGTCTCTGGAAGATACAGAGAAGCCGGTAATAAAGGAGCCGGGTGACGTTATCGTAAAGGTCACGGCCTCGGCCATTTGCGGCAGTGACATTCACTTCTGGCAGGGAGGGCTTCCGTGTATACCGGACTTTATCCTCGGACACGAGTTTGTGGGCACAATTGAGGAGGCCGGCAGCGGAGTAAAGCTGTTTAAGCCCGGTGACCGGGTTTCGGTTCCCGCCAACCCGTACTGCGGGGTTTGCCCCAACTGCAAAGAGGGCAAGGTATATATTTGCGAGATGAGAAGCATGTTTGGCGGAGGCAAGCTTCTGGGAGATCTGCCCGGGGCCCAGGCCGAGTACGTCCGGGTTCCGTCAGCTGATAACTGCCTGGCGCCAATACCAGATACAGTAAGCGACAGGGCGGCCCTTCTGGTGGGAGATGTGCTGTCCACAGGATACTTTGCCGCTCTTAACGGCAACCTTCGGCCCGGGGATGATATAGCAATCTTCGGGGCGGGCCCGGTGGGGCTGTGCGCCCTTGCCTGTGCCCTTCTATTCAGCCCGGCCCGGGTTTTCCTGGTGGATGTGGAGGACTACCGCCTGGAGGTGGGACTCAAAATGGGGGCCACCCATATAATAAACACCGGCAGCAGCCGGGCGGCCAAAGAAATAAAGAGGTTGACCGGCGGCCGGGGAGTGGACCTGGTTATTGAGGCGGTTGGCCTTCCGGCCACCTTTTGTGATGCTGTATCCAGCGCAGCCCCCGGGGGGGTGGTTTCACTGGTGGGAATCGGACCCCCTGTCATGGAATTCCCCATGGCCAAGTTCTTTTTTAAGAACCTTACTTTAAAGGCCGGGCTGGTGCCGCTGACCAATATGTCCAGGCTGATGAAGCTGATAGAGGCAGGACGGCTGGATGTCACACCCCTGTTTACCCACCGGATCAAGTTAAGCAACATACTGGAGGGCTACAGGATTTTCAAGGATAAAGAGGATAATTGCATAAAGGTGCTGGTGGTTCCTGACTGATTGAAAAGAAATGAAGGATTACCGGGTATAATGAGGGACCAGGGATTCCCACTATTTGAGGTGGGAATCCCTGTCTGTATTTTATTGACCAGGAAACTATATGCCGCTTTAAAGCGCTAAAGTAAATCATTTGTTGACTACAAATACCGTAGAAGCTTTGGGGAGTATCGGAGAAGACATCGCACTCGCGATTCAGACCTGCGTCAGTACTGCCTTTAAACTCCTCGCCGAGGCTGACGACCGCCCCGAAAGTCGCGTCCTGCTCCTCTCAGGCTTTTGGCGGCGTGTGTACGCCAAATCGTCACCCTTGACGGCTCCTTCGTTAAAAGGCAGTAACTGACTCCGGTATATCGCTCGATTGATGCCTTCTCCTTTTCGATACAATAATTCAATGTACTGTACTCCCAACAGGAAGATATCCTGTGATGAATGCTTAAAACATTCTGGATTCTGACTCCTGGATTCTGGATTCCGCCGCCTGCAAGGCGGTTTTTTTATCGTTCAGCCGTACTATGTCAATAGTTTTTTAAGAAAAATTGACAATATTAAACCAACCTGTGTTACATGTAAAATTTTAACATCAGCAACTTGCCGAGCACTTTAACAGATAATTCCATCAAACCCTTCATACATGAAACCGGGTAATCCCTCGCCTTTTGTACTACATTGATGCAGCCTGGCCAGTTCGGTAGTCTTGTGCCAACGTACTATTCGCATTTTGTAGAACGAGGGGGACTACGCTAAACGACGAGTTTATGGTTATCCTCTGGAAATTATACAGTCCTCCCCTCGGTCAAATATAAAGAGTTTTTGGAAAAGGTGTTATAAAACTAAACCAATAGAACTAACAGACTTTTTTTAAAGGGTCAGCTAATAATTGCTGCAGTTTTTCCTGGGCAATTACAGCGTGTTTGGGGAGTTTTATTGATTCAGTCACAAGTTTGGCCAAAGGTTCTCCATCCCACAGAGGAGGAAGGAAAGGGCGTCGTTTTTGTAACATGGCGTAAGCAACCTTGATAAACTTGTTACCTACGGCAATATAGGCCGCATGAGTATGCTTT
>JUEB01000029.1 GCA_000802095.1 Peptococcaceae bacterium BICA1-7
GCTACACCCTGACAAAACCCGCATAGTTTATTGCAAGGATGATGACCGGCAAGGAAATTACCCTGATATTAAGTTTGACTTTTTGGGGTTCACCTTCCGGCCAAGAAGTGTCAAGGATAAAAAGGGGAAGATATTTACTGGCTTTACACCCGCAGTCAGCAACAAGGCGAAAAAGGCAATGCGTCAGTCCATCAGGAAATGGCGTATGCATCTTATGCCGGACAAGAGCATTACAGATCTGGCCCGGAAGTTCAACCCCGTAATAAGAGGATGGCTTAACTACTATAGTTGCTTTTACAAATCGGAACTTACCCCGGTGCTCCGGCATATAAACCGTGCCCTGGTACGTTGGGTAAGGTGGAAATACAAGAAATTCGCCAGACACCAACGTAGAGCAAGACTTTGGCTTGGCAAGGTTGCCAGACGTGAACCCAATCTGTTCGCACACTGGCAATTGGGGATATTCCCTGCGGCCGGATAATAGGAGCCGGATGAGCCGAGAGGCTCAAGTCCGGTTCTGAGAGGGCCTTGGGGTGTAATTCCCCAGGGCTACTCACCATAGCCAGTATCAGCCTTCGGGACGTCCGCCTGGATTAAAACCCCTCCCCCTCTATGCATGTCACCAGGGGACATTATTGGGGATTAGGAATTGGGAAAGACCAACAAACACCCCGATCGGGGACATTCCTCTGACCCCAGAGCTTATCTATAAAGAGAGGTGTGTCCCCTTTCCTTGTTCGGTTTTTTTAGCATTGTTGTAATCGTCTGGACAATCTTATAGTATAATAATCTGTAGTCATAAATCCGGAAAGTTCTATATATAATCCGGGGAGCCCGGAGTAGATGGAAGGAGTTTGTTTTCTTGAGCAGGTACGGGCTTAATAGGACCGGGGGACGCTTTTTTACGGTGCTGGCCGTTATAATTTTTACGGTCATAGTAGGGTTTGGATGGCTGTTGGCCAGCAACTATAAGCACTTTGGCAATCTTATAAAGGTTATTGTACTGGTAAAAACTCAGTATCTGGACACTGCCAATTACGATGCCATGGTGGATGGGGCCATTAAAGGAGTTGTGGAATCCCTTAACGACCCTTATTCCGCTTACCTGGACCCTGTAACGTACAAGCAGCTCCAGGAGCAGATAAGGGGCTCTTTCGGCGGACTGGGTGTTTTGGTGGGCATGAAGGGAGAGTATCTGACGGTGGCCCGGACCTACAGCGGAACTCCGGCCTACCAGAAGGGGCTTCAGCCCGGTGATGTGATATACAAGATTGATGGCCGCGAGGCTCAGGGAATAGACCTTGAAACAGCTGTTCAGCTTATGCGGGGGCCGGTGGGCACCCAGGTTACACTTACTATAATAAGGCCAAACAGCAAGGAGCCCTTCGATGTCCCCCTGACCAGGCAGGAAATAAGGGTGCCCACAGTGGAAGGAAAGATGTTGAAAAACGATATAGCATATATTTTGATATCCCAGTTTTCTGAGAAGACTCCCGAAGAACTGGGGGAAGTAATAGATAAACTGAAAAGCGAGGGAATGCGCGGCATAGTGCTTGACTTAAGAAATAATCCCGGTGGTGAGCTTAAGTCTGCGGTAAGGGTGGCCAGTAACTTCGTGCCTGCCGGACCGGTGGTATTTATTGAATACAAGGGCGGGCGCCTTGAAGAACACCAGGCTACCGGCAACAGCCTTAATCTTCCCCTGGCGGTCCTGGTCAATGATGGGAGCGCCAGCGCTGCGGAGATTGTGGCCGGGGCGGTAAAGGATACCGGCACCGGGCTGCTGGTGGGGCAGAAGACCTTTGGCAAAGGAGTTGTCCAGATGGTTTTCGAACTGGGCAATGAGGCCGGTCTTAAGCTCACCACCGCCAGGTACCTGACACCTGATAAGCACGATATAAACAAAAAGGGTATTGAACCGGACGTGGTGGTTGAACCTGAGAACGGTACCGACCTGCAGCTGCAAAAGGCCATTGATATTGTAAGCCAAAAGCTGAGGGACAAGGCGGCCTGACGGCTTAAGGGCAGTACCTGATGGCGGAGGAGCTATGTGGTATTTCCGTATGTTGGAGGTGCTCAAAGGTAATACCTCCTGTCGGAGACAGGAGAGGCGTGTAATATTTCTTGTCTCCGACCAACCGGGAATGCACCTTCGGCTCCTCCGACCGATGATAAATACATCTCGGCCCCTCCTACAGAATAAGAATCTCAGTATAAGCATAATAAGCATAGGGAAGTGACCCCCTGTGACTGATATCGATATCCGGGCGGTAATTAAAAACTACTTTTTGCTTTTTGCTGACCCTGGTTTTTTACCCGTGCTGGGGCTGGTGGTTATTCTGGTAGCCCTTCAGTACAGGCGTTCGGAGTCGCTCAGGGAAGCCATATTCGGATTCAGAAGGCCTGGGGGGGTCTGGAGAGATACCCTGGCTGCCACTCTTTTCGGCCTTGCCGGAGGGTTGGTGGGCAGTATTCTTATAGTTTTTATCGGCCTGCCGCTTACCGGCACAACATCTGTTTTTATACTGCTGCTGGTGGTGGCGGTCCTTCTGATGCTTATCAATCCAAGATTTTTGTGCCTGGCCTATGCCGGGGGAATAGTATCCCTTTTCTCCATCTTTACCGGCTGGCCCATTCTGAATGTATATCAGCTTTTGGCCCTTGTCGCTCTTCTACATCTGGTAGAGAGTCTTTTGATTTTTTTCAGTGGTCACCTGGGGGCAGTGCCTGCTTTTTTCAAAACAGCCTCCGGTATAGTGGGTGGATTTACTCTCCAGAAGTTCTGGCCCATACCACTGGTGGCCCTTACGGTGGCCGGGATTTCCCTTTCCCCTGCTGATGCAGGGGATATGCCCCATTGGTGGCCTCTGATAAAGCCGGGGGTTTATGGAGGGGAGCTTTATTTTAGCTATGCGCTGGTAGCAGTGGTTGCCGGTCTGGGCTACGGAGACCTGGCCATTGCCCATAGTCCCCGTGAAAAAAGCAGGCTATCGGCATATTACCTGGCCATATACAGCCTGGTCCTTCTTTTTCTTTCAGTGGCGGCCCAGTATTTCCGGGTGCTGGCCCCGGTAGCGGCTCTATTCTCCCCGCTGGGTCACGAGCTGGTAATTTATGTGGGCAAAAAAACAGAGCTTGTGGGCAGGCCATTTTATGCCTCCTCCAGCAGGGGATTGAAGGTGCTGGATGTATTGAGGGACTCCACAGCCTGGGCAATGGGCCTCCGGTCGGGAGATATACTGATGGCGGTAAACGGCATCCCGGTACGGGAAAGGTGGGAACTGGGCCATGCCGTGGAAAGCTGTCCTGGCTCTCTGGAAATAGAGTATCTTGCGGGAGGCTTGGTGTACAGGCGAAGTATAACCCACCGTGGGGATAAAACCAGGCCCCTGGGCATACTTCCGATATCCACCGGAGTAAACGAGGGGTATATTGAGGTTAGCACCCCGGGGCTGCTGGGCGGGGTAATTGACTCATGGAGGAAAAAATTAAAACGTTGACACATATAACGGGCCATTCTATAATTTTAAGGAAGTCGGAAACCGCCCTTTAATTCCGGAGGTGATATATAATGTGCGAAGCAAATGCTTACCTTCGTAAGGAAGGCAAGGAGGAACTCCTGCTGGAAATGGTGGATAAGGTGATTCCCAGCGAGGAAGGTCTTGTTCTGGAAGATATCTTTGGCCGCCGTAAAATTGTCAAGGCCAGAATTGCCGAACTTGCCCTGGTGGACCACAAAATTGTTCTGGAAAAAGAATAAGCTTTGAAACAGGCTGCCGGGTGTTAACCCGCAGCTTTTTTTTACATGCTTACAGGCACTACATCACTGTTGGAATAAGGCAAGAATACAGAAATAGTAGATTAAAAATTAGGACCATAGAGCACAAAGCGTGGTTATTAGGAATGCCTAAACCATTCTGAATTCTGTATTCCGACCTCAGAATAATTTCAGAATTAGCAACTTTAAAGGAGGTCTTATAGTGTTAGGGCAGTCTGATGACTGGGATCTCTCCTGTATACAGGAACTGGGCCAGCTTGAGAAAAAGGTGCAGGATTGCTGCCGGTGCGGACTTCGGGGCGGGTGCAGGGGAGTGGTTTTTGGGGAAGGAAACCCGGCGGCCCGTATAGTCATCTGCGGTGAGGGTCCGGGGGCGGATGAAGACAGGCTGGGCCGGCCCTTTGTGGGCAAGGCCGGCCAACTTCTTGACAGAATACTTGAGGCATGTGGATTCGGGCGTTTTGACCATGTTTACATATTGAACACAGTAAAGTGCAGACCTCCGGGCAACAGGGCGCCCTCCGAGGAAGAGAGGTCTGCCTGCAGGCCAAACCTTGACGCCCAGATAAGAATAATCAGACCTGCTATAGTGGTGCTGCTGGGGGCAACCGCCCTTCAGGAGTTCATCGGGCCCGGGGGCAGGATCACAAGGTGCCGGGGCAGTTGGCTGGAAAGGGACGGAATCCAGATAATGCCCACCTATCATCCCGCCGCCCTGCTGCGAAACCCCTCTCTTAAGGCTGATGTCTGGAAGGACTTTAAGCAGGTTGTGTACAGATACAGGGAGCTGGTTGACCCCGGGCATTATTCCGCCCATTGTTAAATGAGAGGCGAGTCTCGCATCTCACATCTCAAATCATCGGGCCAGGCTTTCAGTCCTTCGGATCTGGCCTGGGCAAGCAGTGCGGTGTAGTGTCTCTCTGCAGCGTTGAGTCTGTATATAACGTAGTCAATCAGATGGGGCTCGATGAAATTGAATTGATTTTTTGCCGTCTGCCACTCCTTAAAAGAATGATGAATCAGGGTCAGCAGCTGTGGCTCCCCGGGATAGTCCTGCAGCAGCCGGCTGAGAAGCCAGTGCCGCACTGTTTCCATAATTTTCATAATAATCCCCTCCGCTAAAATGTATGCTTCTTTTCGGAGAGCTAGAATTAACATTGATAAAAAAGGCTGTAAAAACAGAAGGATTACTGTTTTTACAGCCTTCTTGGCTATCTGAAGGGCATACCCGGAGGGAGCTGTTTACCGGTCTTCCTTTTCTTCGGTAAAATAGCCGCCTTTTTCAGAGTCCCGGATGTCTTCCAGGCTGGGTGCAGGAAGAACAGTATCCTTCCCCCCCATCCCCCCCATATGAGGGAAATTGTAATTCAGCACCAGATTATCGTACTTTTCTCTGCGGGATCTATGGTTGGCAGTCATTTACAGGCACCCCCTTCTTTTTAGGATGACCCTTCAACTGGATGTTATACCACCTAAAATCTCCGGCAGTAAAGATTTTTACAGCAGGTAAATAGCGGTACGAAATGGTTTTAAATATTTATAGCCTAACTATAGCATACTAATCCTGCAGACCTAAAAAACTTATAAACAGGGGGGAAAATCTATGAGGCTCCCGGCGGCACTGCGTATTCTGGCTCTCGGGACGGGCTTTATTGTGCTATTTGGCTGCGGTAAAAAAGAAGAAAAGAAGCCCCTGCCTCCTCCTGTGAAGATAGCGGTGTGCTTTGATGATCTAAACAGGGATGGCAATAAAATTATAAAAAAGGTGATGGAAGGAAGGGAAAAAAAGGATAATGTAGAAATAACATGGATAGATGCCGAAAATGATCGACAAAAACAGAATAAGCAGCTGGAAGATCTGGCCGGCAAAAAAGTAAAGGCGGCTATAATCCAGTTTATCGACCCTGCTGCCGGGGCTGAAGCAGTAAGGGGACTGGCCGAAAAGAATATCAGGGTAATAGCCCTGGAAAGCCTTCCCCAGGACTCTCCGGTAGACGCTTACATATCCTCCGACCACGGCCTGACCGGGCAGCTGCTGGCCAGGTTTATAATCAACAGCGCCCGTAAGTCTGCGGGGCTTGCCGTTCTTCCCGGGCCTGCCGGCCAGAACCAAAATGCACAGGACCAGCAGGGGCAGGCAAAGCAGCAGGGACAGCAGGAGCAGTCCGGGCCGTCAATACCCCCCGAGATCCAGCTGGGAGGGAAAATTCCCATAGGGGTGGTTCTTCTTACCGGTGACCCTTCTGATTTTATATCCGGGGAGATTGCCGCCTCTATAAGATCAAACCTACAGGGAAGCAGTGAGGTCAGTATTATTTCAGTAGAACAGGTTCCGCAAGGTGACCCGTCACAGGTTCCGGCTGTTATACAAAGAATTCTGACCAGACAGGGCAATAATATACAGGCCGTCATGGCCACCGACAGCAGGCTGGCCCTGGCGGCGGTGCAGGTTTTGAAAAGCGCCGGGATTAACAACCGTGTGCTTACAGCGGGGGCAGGGGCTGATGAAAAGGCAGCCAAGGCCCTGGAGTCCGGCGATCATGATGCTGAAATTGATACCAGGCCCGATCTTTTAGGTCAGTTTGCCCTTGATGCCGCTGTCAGCCTGGTCAGCGGAGGACGCTGGGAGTATGGCGGCCAGACCCCCAGCGGCAGCTATTCCGTGCCCTCCCGAATTACTCCGGTAAGGCTGATCCAGGGTGATAATGTATTTTTGCTGAAAGAGCAGTGGAAGGGCATTGGGGGGGACAAGGGTCAGGATAAAAAGAAGGAAAGTGGCGGATCAGAAGGTTCCGGCGGATCCAGTGATTCCGGCGGCTCCGGGGATGGGCAGGGCAGTGGCGGAGACAATCAGGGCTCCGGCGGTGAAGGAGGTCAGCAGGGAGACAAGGGCCAGGGCGGAAAAACCACGCTGCGCATAACCACCCAGGACGGTAAAACCATGGAGGTACAGATTAACGGAGAGGTTAAGAAAATAGAGTCCATGGGCGGAGAGCAAGGAGGCGGACAGCAGGGGCAGGAAGGTCAACAGGGAGGTCAGTAGGTCCTGCGTCCTATTTATAATATTTACCTCAAGAAAGACGGCTAAATGTCGAAAATTATATAAGGCGCTTTTTTATTTTATATAGTCAAATAGTTAAAAAATATGAGGCAGGGGTGGTGCCTACCAGCGGAATATAGGACTATTCAATTCTTAAGGAGGATTTTAAAAATGAAAAAAAGAATCGCCGGTCTTCTGGCCGTAATTCTCATATTCGTTCTGACCGCACAGCCGGTGCTGGCCGCTCCGGATGAAATAATAGGTATCAAGGTTGGAACACAAGATGCATATATTGATAATGAGTTTAAAGACATATATACTTTTAATCTGAAAGAAGATATTACAGTAATTACCAATAATACTGTGGATCATGTTATTATTGAGGGGCATACAGTATCAGACTATACTGTTTCATCGGCAACCTATACCTTTATTTATCAGGATTTGCCTTTTACAACAAAGGGTTTGAATGTAATTGATGTTGATGCAGAAGACAGCAGCAACAATTCTTTGGGTGATACATCAGTAGATGTGTATTATAGCGAAAAGGACTCCTACTACCGAAATGAAAATATCTTCAAGGGAGGAAGTCTGACCGCTTTTGATAGCGGAATAAAGCTAAGCCTTGGGAAAGATAATTATTACAAAGACTCGAACACCGAAATGGCAACCAGTGACACATCTGTGTCAATTGCGGTGGAAGACAGATATAACAATGATTTTGGCTCAAGCGGCGATCCTCTTGAATACTATTCCTGCGTCAGTCCGGTTTTCAGGATTGATAATGCGGACTCCACTATTAGCGACACCCTGTCCAAGCCTGTATCCTTAACTCTGAAGATTGACTCCGGTGTTCCTCCCTCACAGTACTCCAAGCTGTGCATAGTAAGAAGCGCCAGCGGAGATTTCGATAACGATGCCGAGATAATGGTAGGTGTTGCCAAGAGCGGAACTATTGTTTCCGACCCTTTCTATGATTTGCCTGGATACAGCTATGCGGTAGGAATGTATAACAGATCCATCGACGCCGACTGGGCGGAATTTTCGGTTACCCCCCTGGTGGCCAAGGGTCTGATTGACGAGGGGCTGGTTGGAACCCTTACCAGTAACACCACCCGGGCAAATTTTGCCAAGATGGTGGTAAAAGGAATGGGAGTGCCCATTCTGGCCAGGACTCCTTCTAATCCTGTTTTCAGTGATATCGACGACAGTTCAACTGATGAAGAAGATAGGTGCATTGCCACAGCAGCGGCCTATGGAATAATGAGGGGAGACAATAATGGCCAATTTAACCCAGCGGACCCCCTTACCAGGCAAGAGGCTGCGGCTGTACTGGCCAACGTGGCCAAGCTGAAGCTGGTGGACGACCAGACCAAGGTGAATATGGGCCTGGAGAAACTTTATTCAGATAGCGGCAGTATATCCAGCTGGGCCGGACCCGCAGTAATGGCGGTTACACAGGCGAAGCTTATGAATGGCAGTCCATCAACCGATACTGAAGAGAAAAGGGCAACATTTAATCCAACTAGTAATCTAAACTATTTGGAGTCTGCTACCATGGTTTACAACTTAATGAAAAAGAATAAGAGAATGTAACCCAATACAGCATGCCGGGCTGTCCGAAAGGGCAGCCCTTTTGGTTTTTTAACCCGGGTTTAAGGGACTTGCGCACTCTGGTATAATTAAAGTATTAAAGAAAGGGACGGAGTGCATATGCCGGAATTTAACCTAGTATCGGAATTTACCCCCCGGGGGGATCAGCCCGGGGCTATAGAAAAACTGGTGGAGGGAATAAACAGCGGGCACAGGCACCAGACCCTGCTGGGTGTTACCGGCAGCGGGAAAACCTACACCATGGCCCGGGTCATTCAGCAGATCCAGAGGCCCACCCTGGTGCTGGCCCCCAATAAGACCCTGGCGGCCCAGCTATGCTCGGAGTTCAAGGATTTCTTCCCTCACAACGCAGTGGAATACTTTGTCAGCTATTATGACTACTACCAGCCCGAGGCCTATATTCCCCGGACCGACACCTATATAGAAAAGGACTCTTCCATCAACGACGAAATAGACAAGCTGCGCCACTCGGCCACCAGCGCTCTCTTCGAGCGGAGGGATGTTATAATAGTGGCCAGCGTTTCCTGCATATACGGCCTCGGTGACCCTGAAGAGTACAGGGACCTGGTGCTTTCCCTGCGGGAGGGCAGTGTGTATGACCGGGACTCTGTGCTGAGAAAGCTGGTGGATATACAGTTTGAAAGAAACGATATTAATTTCGACCGGGGCAAGTTCAGGGTGCTGGGGGATGTGGTGGAGATTTTCCCGGTGTCAACCGCTGAAAAAGCTATAAGGGTTGACTTTTTCGGTGATGAGGTGGAGCGCATACTGGAATTTGATGTGGTTACCGGGGAAATACTGGGCCGGAGGAACCATGTTTTCATATTTCCGGCCAGCCACTACGCCATCTCCCGGGAGAAGATGGACAGAGCGGTGATCACCATTAAGGGTGAGCTTGAGGAAAGGCTCTCCTTCCTGAGGTCCCGGGACCTGCTGCTGGAGGCCCAGCGCCTGGAGCAGAGAACTAACTATGACCTTGAGATGATGATGGAGATGGGCTACTGCAACGGCATTGAGAACTACTCCAGGCATCTTATCGGCAGGAGTCCCGGTGAGCCTCCCTATACCCTGCTGGACTTTTTCCCGGAGGATTTTATCATGTTCATAGATGAGTCTCACGTGGCCGTTCCTCAACTGGGGGGAATGTACGAGGGAGACAGGTCTCGCAAGCAGTCACTGATTGAGCACGGCTTCCGGCTTCCCTCGGCACTGGACAACCGGCCCTTAAAATTCAGCGAGTTTGAGGGGAAGATAAAGCAGATTATTTACGTGTCGGCCACCCCGGCCGGCTATGAAAGGGAAAAGAGCACCCGGGTGGTGGAGCAAATTATACGCCCCACCGGGCTGGTGGACCCGGAGATTTCGGTGCGCCCCACCAGGGGGCAGATCGATGACCTGCTGGGTGAAATAAGGATGAGGGTGGAGAGGGAAGAAAGGGTTTTGATAACCACCCTGACCAAGAAAATGGCCGAAGACCTGACCGGTTATTTTAAGGAGATGGGTGTAAAAATCCGCTACCTGCACTCCGACATAAATACCATGGAGAGGATGGAAATACTGAGGGACCTGCGGCTGGGAGTTTTTGACGTGCTGGTGGGCATAAATCTCCTGAGGGAGGGTCTGGACCTGCCCGAGGTAAGCCTGGTGGCCATATTGGACGCCGACAAGGAGGGCTTCCTCAGGTCCGAGAGGTCTCTCATACAGACTATAGGCAGGGCGGCCAGGAATGCGGGCGGCAAGGTTATTATGTACGCCGACAGGATGACCGGCTCCATGAACAGCGCCATTGGCGAGACCGAGAGGAGAAGGAACAGACAGCTGGACTATAACAGGCAAAACGGCATAACACCGCGTACGGTGCGCAAGGCTGTCAGGGATGTGCTGGAGGCCACCCGGGTTGCTGAGGACAGGGCCCCTTACGGTGTGCCGGATAAGAAGGGCAGGCTTTCCAAGAAAGAAATGAAAAAAATGATCGCCAGGCTGGAAAAGGAAATGAAAGAGGCTGCCAGGATGCTGGAATTTGAAAAGGCAGCCCAGCTGAGGGATGTTCTGATTGAAATGAGACTGTCCCTGCGGGGAAGGGAAGCTGGGATTTATGCTATTGATGGGGAAAGTGCCGGATAATTTACCTTATATTCGACAGTCCCGATTTTTTTGCCGCATGCATAAATTCCATACAACCCGGGCAATAGCTTTATTGTGCTAGAATAAGTAATATATGAAATAATATGGAAACAGCCCTTGGGGGGCTGTTTTCCGGTTTCAGACATCCCCAGACACTTTTTGGTATGCCGACAGAGCCTGACAATCATACCCCCTTGCCCATCTGCTTTTACATGAAATATAGTTATGTAAGGAAAGGGGACACACCTCCCTGGTATGATTTTCTTTGGGTGTCGGAGGAATGTCCCCGATTGGTTGGTCGGAGGAATGTCCCCGATCGGTATGGCTCTGGTGGCCGAAGGAATAACGAGAGAAAGGGGTTATGCGGAATGAACATTCAAAAGGCAAAAGTTACCAGCAAGGGGCAGCTAACCCTGCCTAAGTCAATAAGGGACAGGCTTAACCTGGAAAAGGGATCTTATATAGCTATCTATCTGGAAAAAGACCAGCTGGTGATGAAAAAGGTCAACCCCAAAAAGCCCCTCAGTGACGCTGATCCTATCTGGGATTTGGTGGGTATGTTTCATGACGGCTGTGAAGGACAGGAAACCCCCAGGGAAAACAGAGTGGAAAATAAGGTAACCCCCTTCAGGGAGGCTTCTAAATGGAAGCAGTCCTAGTTGACACTGGGGCTGTGGTTGCTCTTCTCAATGCCGATGACCTGTTTCACAGACAGGCGCGCTTAATACTTAAGGAGATGAGGAGGAGGGGTGCAGTCCCGATGCTTACCAATTTCATACTGGCCGAGATTTTTTCGTCACTTTTGGCGGCAGTGGGCCCTGATGCCGGGCGCACATGGCTTAGACACAGCATATGGCCTGTTGAGAGGGTCAGCGAGGCTGATGAAAAAAGGGCCAGGGAAATAATACTGGAGAGGGAAAATCATATAAGCTATGTTGACGGTACATCAGTGGCGGTAATGGAAAGGCTTGGCATCGCCGAGGTCTTTTCCTTTGACCCCTTTTTTGCAGAGTGTGGTTTTCGTCTGCTTTCGGTTACAGGAAATGTTGAATAGCTATTGCCGATGGCAGACATGAAAAAACTATCCTGAGAATACATCTCGGGTCTTTATTAGCCACAGAGGCCACAGAGCACACAGAGAATAAACTCATTGGCACTACTCTGAAGATAGAAAATGATAATTCGAAAAGCCTTTTTGTCGGACGTTTCAATTTTTTAAAAAATTTTTTTAAGCATACAGGCAGGACTAAAAACCTCTGTGTCCTCTGTGTTCTCTGCTTTAAAAAAGGACCCAATTTTTTTCTCCTTGGTGGCTGCTTTTGGCGGCCCAGGTGTCTGGATTCCAGATTCCGCCTTCTCTTTTGGGGCGGTTTTTTGTATTCAGGAGAACAGTTGTTCCGGCCGTCTTTTTATGTTATGTTATATAAGTAAAATTATTGGGCTAATCCCCTTTGCGGAGGAAGAAATGCAGGACAAAATAATAATAAAGGGCGCCAGGGCTCACAACCTTAAAAATATTGACATTGAGATTCCCAGAGATAAGCTGGTGGTCATTACCGGACTTTCCGGGTCGGGTAAATCCTCCCTGGCCTTTGACACCATTTACGCCGAGGGGCAGCGCCGCTATGTGGAGTCTCTTTCGGCCTATGCCAGGCAGTTTCTCGGACAGATGGACAAGCCTGACCTTGACTATATAGAGGGACTGTCACCCGCCATATCCATTGATCAGAAGACCACCTCCCATAATCCCCGTTCAACTGTGGGAACAGTAACCGAGATTTATGATTACCTCAGGCTCCTTTTTGCCAGGGTGGGAAGGCCCCACTGTCCCAAGTGCGGGGATCAGATCAGCAGGCAGGCCGTGCAGCAGATGGTGGACCAGCTTACCGATCTCCCCGAGGGCACCAGGCTTACCGTTATGGCCCCGGTGGTGCGGGGCAAAAAGGGAGAGCACGCCAAAATACTGGACGATATTCGCCGCAATGGCTTTGTAAGGGTCAGGGTGGACGGGGAAATAAGGGAAATCACTGAAGAGATAAAACTGGAAAAGAATAAGAAGCACTCCATTGAGATAGTGGTGGACCGGATAATTGTCCGCCCTGGTTCAGACAACCGGCTGGCCGGCTCCCTGGAAACAGCCCTTACTCACGCCGGGGGCCTGGTGCTGGTGGCGGTTTCCGACCGGGAGGAGACTGTATTCAGTGAAAATTTTGCCTGCCCGGATTGCGGTATAAGCATACCCGAGCTGGCTCCCCGCCTTTTTTCTTTCAATAACCCCTTCGGGGCCTGCCCGGCCTGCACCGGACTGGGTGTGAAACAGGAGATAGATCCTGAGCTGCTTATTCCGGACAGGGAAAAGACCATCAGGGATGGAGCCATCCAGGGCTGGATGAGGAGCATGAATGCCTATTCCATACTGGAGGCTGTGGCTCAGAAGTATTCCTTCAGCCTGGATGTGCCGGTTGGTGAAATGCGCCCGGAAGACCTGGAAAGAATACTGTATGGCACCGGTGGAGAGCTGATGAGTGTAGATTATACGGACTCTTATGGCAACAGCCATACCTACAGGGTTCCATTTGAGGGTGTTCTGAACAACCTGGCCAGGCGCTACCGGGAGACCAGCTCTGACTACATGCGCCGGGAGATTGAGCAGTACATGGGCACCAGGCCCTGCCCCCAGTGCGGGGGCACCAGGCTGCGGCCCGAGGCCCTCTCGGTCAGGGTGGGAGGACAGAATATTGACCAGGTCACCCGTATGACTGTTATTGATTCCCTTAATTTTTTTAACAGCCTTGATCTGACCGAACGGGAGAGAATTATAGGACGGCGGATACTCAAGGAAATAAACGAGAGGCTGGGGTTTCTGGTTAATGTTGGGCTGGACTACCTGACTCTTAACCGGGCGGCCGGGACTCTTTCCGGGGGAGAGGCCCAGAGGATAAGGCTGGCCACCCAGATAGGAAGCGGCCTTATGGGTGTGCTGTATATTCTGGATGAGCCCAGTATAGGGCTGCACCAGAGGGACAACAGAAGGCTTTTAGACACCCTTACCCGGCTGAGGGATGTGGGCAATACACTCATAGTGGTTGAGCACGATGAAGACACCATCCGGCAGGCCGACTACGTCATTGACATGGGACCCGGGGCAGGAGAACACGGGGGGGAGGTCGTGGCCAGGGGAACAATTGACCAGATTATTGACAATCCGGAATCTATTACCGGCCAGTACCTCAGCGGCAGAAGAAGTATACCGGTGCCGGACAGCCGCCGACGTCCCAATGGCAAGGGAATTACCGTGGTTGGGGCATCTGAGCACAACCTTAAAGATATAGACGTGTATTTTCCACTTAATCTGTTCATATGTGTCACCGGGGTTTCCGGCTCGGGCAAGAGCACCCTGGTCAATGAAATATTGTATAAAAAACTGGCATCCAGCCTGAACAGGTCACGGGTAAAGCCCGGGGCCTGCAGGGAAATAAAAGGAATAGCAAACCTGGACAAGGTCATTGATGTGGACCAGTCACCCATCGGCCGCACTCCCAGGTCCAATCCGGCCACCTACACCAATGTATTCAACGATATAAGGGAGCTTTTCGCCCAGACCCCGGAAGCCAGGGTAAGGGGCTACAGGCCCGGGCGGTTCAGCTTCAATGTCAAGGGGGGGCGCTGCGAGGCCTGCCAGGGGGACGGTATTATTAAAATAGAGATGCACTTTCTGCCCGATGTCTATGTTCCCTGCGAGGTGTGCAAGGGTCTGCGCTATAACCGTGAGACTCTTGAGGTAAGATACAAGGGGAAAAATATATCTGATGTGCTGGGCATGACAGTGGAACAGGCGGTGGAATTCTTCCAGAACCTGCCTAAAATACACCGCAGGCTGAAGACCCTTCAGGACGTGGGGCTGGGCTATATAAGGCTGGGCCAGCCGGCCCCGGAGCTGTCCGGAGGCGAGGCCCAGAGGGTTAAGCTGGCCACTGAGCTGTCCCGCCGGTCCAATGGAAAAACGGTGTATATACTGGATGAGCCCACCACCGGGCTGCATACCGACGATATAAACAGGCTTCTGGGTGTGCTGCACAGGCTTGTGGAAGCCGGAGACACCGTAATAGTCATAGAGCACAACCTGGATGTAATCAAAACGGCGGACTATATAATCGACCTGGGTCCCGAGGGGGGAGACAGGGGGGGAACCCTGGTGGCCAGCGGGGCGCCGGAGGAAGTGGCGGAGAGCCCCTCCTCGTATACGGGACAGTTTCTCAGGACGGTGCTTGGCTAAAGCTAAGGGGCTGGTTTTTAGGAGTCGGGAGACTGCTGAAGGGTATGAGCTTTCAGGTCGGGAGACTACTCATAGGAATGGTCCCGGGGTCGGGAGACTGCTCAGGGGTATGAGTTTCAGGTCGGGAGACAGGAGTTTTGCGACCGTGCTTCAGGGTTGGTGACAGATAAGGAATGCCGGGTTCTTCTGTCTCCTGTCTCCCGACAGGAAGAAGTGCCTGTAAGCCGTCTCCTGACAGGAAGGAATGCCTGTAAGCAGTCTCCCGTCTCCCGACCCAAAAAACCAGCGCTAGGGGAGAGATCATGTTCGATCCGTCTGAAAAGCTGAAGCGTTTGCCCCACCGGCCCGGAGTTTATATATTCAGGGATGCCGGGGGCAGGGTGATATATGTGGGCAAGGCCATATCCCTTAAAAACAGGGTAAGGTCTTATTTCCGCGTGTCCTCATCCTTAAGCCCCAAGGTGCGTTCCATGACCGAAAAGGCTGCCGACCTGGAGTACATAGTGACCGACAGTGAGGTGGAGGCCCTTATACTGGAGTGCAACCTGATCAAGGAGCACCGCCCCCGCTACAATGTTTTTTTAAAGGACGACAAAACCTATCCGTATATTAAAATTACAATGGGTGAGGATTACCCCAGGGTGCATATAACCAGGAGGGTACAGAAGGACAAAAGCCTTTATTATGGCCCTTATACTCAGGTGGGGGCGGTTCATGAGACCATTAACCTGATCAGGAGGCTTTTCCCTTTCCGGTCCTGTAAGGACAGGGTTTTGAAAGAAAAGAGCAGGCCCTGCCTGAACCAGCACATTAATCGCTGCCTGGGTCCCTGCTGCGGGCTGGTGGGCAGGGATGAGTACAGAACCATGATCAGGGAGGTTTGCCTTTTTCTCGAGGGGCGTCAGGAGGAGGTTGTCAAAAGGCTTACCTCCCGGATGGAAGAGGCTTCGGGAAAAATGGAGTACGAGCGGGCAGCTGTCCTGCGGGACCAGATCAGGGCGGTGCAGAAGGTGCTGGAGAAGCAGAAGATAGTGTCCGGCCGCAGGGAAGACCAGGATGTCGTGGCCGTGGCCACCGGGGACAGCGAGGCGGTGGTGATGGTCTTTTTCATAAGGGGCGGGAAGCTCCTGGGCCGGGAAAACTTTGTGCTGGGCGGCTTGCAGGGGTTTGAAAGAGAGGAAATAATAACCTCCTTTGTCAAACAGTATTACAGCAGCGCCGATTTTGTGCCCGGTGAGATACTTTTGCAGGAGATTCAGCCCGGTGAGGCCGAGGTGCTGTCCCGGTGGCTGACCGGCAAAAAAGGTTCCCGGGTAGCCCTGGCCGTCCCCAGGAGGGGAGAGAAAAAAAAGCTGCTGGAGATGGTGGAAAGAAATGCCTCCCTTGCCCTGGAGGAAATTCTCCTGGCCCGTGCCTCGGCCAGGGACCCTGCCAAGGATGCAGGGGAGCTGGCCCTAAGACTGGGGCTGTCCTCCTGCGGCCGGATAGAGTGCTATGATATATCAAATATACAGGGGGCCGAGGCTGTGGGCTCCATGGTGGTTTTTGAGGACGGCAGGCCGGCCCCGGACCAGTACCGGCGCTTTAAAATAAAAACAGTTACCGGTCCTGATGACTTTGCCTCCATGAAGGAGGTGATCGGCAGGCGCCTGGAAAGATGCCGTGCGGAAAGGGAGCTGATTGGCACAGGACAGCTTTCCACCAGGCAGGCCAAATTTCATATTCTTCCCGATCTCCTGATCATAGATGGTGGCAAGGGGCAGCTCTCTGCGGCTGTGGAGGCCATGTCAGGGGCAGGCTTCAATATTCCGGTGTTTGCCCTGGCCAAGGAGGAGGAGCTTCTTTTCAGCCCTGGAATGGAAACACCGGTATTTATTCCCAGAGACTCCGGCGAGCTTTACCTGCTCCAGAGGATAAGGGACGAGGCGCACCGGTTTGCTGTTTCCTACCACAGGAAGCTGCGCACCAAAAGAAATTTAAAATCACTGCTGGACGAGATAGAAGGTATTGGGGGGGTAAGAAAAAAAGCACTTTTAAAGGCTTTTCCCACCATTGACCACATCGCTGCGGCCACTCCGGAGGAACTGGCGGCCGTACCCGGCATGAACAGGCCGGCAGCTGAAGCGGTGCACAGTTTTTTTAGCGGGAGGAATGCTAAATAACAGTTTTACATGGTATAAAATGTAAACTATAATAAATAAGTGATTACCATTTGTTAAAACCGCTTAAGTGGTTTTTTTTTTGGGGGGAGGAGTATTTATTGACTGAATATAAGCTTTTGGCCACCGATCTTGATGATTCTCTGCTTGACGACCATTATTCCATTACCCCGGTTGACCGGGAGGCCATTGAAAGGGCGTTGGGGGCCGGTATAAGGGTGGTGCTGGCAACCGGCCGCATGTACCGCTCTGCGCTTCCCTATGCCCTGGAGCTGGGATTGGATTCGCCCCTTATTACATACCAGGGGGCCTACGTCAGGTTTCCAGCCGGAAATGTGCTCTACCACCGCCCTGTGCCCTTTGACACAGCGGTGGAACTTCTGGAAAGGCTTAAGACCACCGGCTATCACACCAATATATACATTGACGACAATCTGCTGGTGGAAAGGCTGGACCGGGAGTCAGGCATATATCGTTCTATATCCGGGGTGGAGCCGGTGGTGGTGGGGGATTTGGCCGGGTACCTGAGGGAGGCTCGCCGTGAGCCCACCAAGGTGCTGGTGGTGGCCCCCGAGGAAAATATTGACAGCCTTTCCGGGGAAATGAAAGCAGTATTTGGGGAAAACCTTTATATTACCAAGTCTAAGCCCTTTTTCCTGGAATTCATGAACTCCGGGGCCACCAAGGGAAAGGCTCTCCAGGCTGTGGCGGAGCACTACGGTATTAGCCCGGCAGAAATAATAGCAGTGGGGGACAGCTATAATGACCTGGAAATGTTGAGCTATGCCGGACTGGGGGCGGTGGTGGCTAATGCCAGGGAGGATATAAAGAAAAGGGCTGATTTTATAACCCGGGCCAATACCGAAGGAGGGGTGGCCGGAGTGATCAGAAAGTTCATTTTTCACGAGGAGGACTTCCTTTGAATAAGTTCGTTGTGGGGGTTGACCTGGGTGGGACAAAAATATATACCGCCCTGGCGGACTCCGGGGGCCGGCTGGCCGCAGAGCTGATGGTGCCCACCGGCGCACGGGAGGGACCTGAGGCTGTAATAGGCCGCATAGCGGAAACCGTGAGCCGGGTAATGAAGGAGGCCTGTGTTGGCCCGGGGGCTGTGGAGGCCATTGGGATTGGCTCCCCCGGGCCGCTGGACCCGGCCACCGGAGTGGTCTACAACTCTCCAAACCTCCGGGGATGGTTTAATGTTCCCCTGAGGGACAGGCTGAGGGAGGCCACCGGCATTTCGGTTTTTCTGGATAATGATGCCAACCTTGCTGCCCTGGGAGAGTATTATTTCGGGGCCGGGCGGGGATCGGTCAATATGCTGTATGTTACGGTAAGCACAGGCATAGGCGCCGGCATTATCATTAACGGCAGTATCTACCGGGGAGCCGGAGGGGGGGCCGGAGAGGTGGGACACATGGTGCTCAGTCCCGGCGGCCCCCTGTGCGGGTGCGGCCGGAAAGGCTGCCTGGAGTCGCTGGCCTCCGGCACCGCCATGGCGGAGAGGGCCGCAGAACTGGTGTCGGCTGGTCTTGGAAAGGCTATACTAAGAGAGGCGGGGGATGATCCCGGCCAACTGACCGCCGCTTCTGTAGCCAGGGCAGCCGGGGCCGGGGACCCGGAGGCCGCCGGTATTATCTCCGGAGCCGGGACTTACCTGGGTATGGGGATGGCCAACCTGATTAATGTGCTCAATCCCGACAGGCTGATTATGGGGGGCGGAGCACTGGAGGCTGGAAGCCTTTTCTGGGACAGCATGTCCCGGGAACTGGCCGCCAGGGCGCTGGGGCCGGCCCTGGGAGATGTTACTGTGGTCAAATCCGGGCTGGGGGGCAAATCGGGCCTTATGGGGGCGGTGGCCCTGGCCCTGGAGGCCTGTGGAGAGCGCCTGCCCCACAAATAGCAAAAGATCCCGCTGCTAAGAGGGTCTGGCAGGAGCTATATGTCACCTGCGGTGTCGTACTATGACTGGCGGATACAGGGGAGTATTTAGAGTAGATAATCTTTGAGGAGGTTTGATTTATGCAGGACCAGGAAAAGCTGCTGAATGATTATGAGCAAATGTATAAAACCGATTCCAAGGGTATGTTCCAGTCACTGGCCACCCTGGCTGGACAGTGCACCACAGCCTGCTGGGATTTGTCAAGAGACATCCCGCTTCCGGCCGTGGAAGCCATCTCCAATGTGGTGGTCACCGGCCTGGGGGGGTCGGCTATAGGGGGGGACCTGCTCAGGGTTTTCTGTTCCGGCCGGTGTCCGGTGCCGGTGCTGGTTAACAGAGACTATACCATGCCGGAATTCGTCGGTAAGGACACTCTTGTATTTGCGGTGAGCTATTCCGGAAATACTGAGGAGACTCTCAGCGCCTATGAAGATGCCAGGCACAGGGGGGCTACTATTATTGCTATCACCACCGGGGGGAAGCTTATGGAGATGGCTGGCCGGGACGGCTTTACCGCAATTCCGGTGCCTGCAGGCATATCTCCCAGATCGGCCTCGGGATTTTTATTCATCCCCACCCTCAGGATAATGGAAAGGCTGGGCTTTTTAACCGGCATAGAGGATGAGGTTAAAATGCTGGTGGATAAACTGAAAATGCTTTACGACCACCTGAGGCCGGAGGTTCCCGTAGAGAAAAATTCCGCCAAGCAGATGGCCCTTAAGCTGTTCAACAGGATACCGGTTATTTGGGGGAGCAGTGGGACCACAGAGGTGGTGGCCCAGCGGTGGAAGGGGCAGATTAATGAAAACGCCAAGGCCCCGGCTTACTGGAGCATATTCCCTGAGCTGAACCACAATGAGCTGGTTGGCTTCAGGTTTCCTGAATCCCTGCTCAAAAGTCTGCACGTTGTAATACTAAGAGATGACAGTGACCATCCCAGGGTACAGAGGCGCATAGAAATAACCAAAAACGTTATCAGCAAGGCCGTGGCGGGTATAACCGATGTCAGGGCCAGCGGCGGCGGTCCTCTGTCCAGGACGTATTCTCTCATATACAGCGGTGACTATACCAGCCTTTACCTGGCCTACCTATACGGAATAGACCCCGGCCCGGTGGAGGTTATAGATTATCTCAAGAATGAGCTGGCTAAAGAGTAGTAGCTTATTCTGATATGCTTTGTGGACAGGAGACAGGAGACAGGAGACGGGAGACGGGAGACGGGAGACGGGAGACGGGAGATCTTGCTGTATAAAGGATTAGTGCCCGGTGGAATTCCAAGGTAAATTCCACCGGGTATAGCTTTTTACACCCCTACAGTATAGAATTTAATTAGGCGGTCTCCATATCGCCTGTGACATATATCAAAGCATATTAATTGCCCCATAAACAAGCCAAATGAAGCAAATAAGGAATGCTTAACTTCTGTCTCCTGTCTCCTGACCGGATATTTTATCAGTATTAGCAATAAAGGGGGGTTATGCTGTGAGTAAAAAGAATCTGGTGATAGTGACCGGTCTTTCCGGGGCGGGTAAGACCCAGGCCGTCCGCAGCCTGGAAGATCTGGGCTATTTCTGTGTAGATAACCTGCCCCCCACGCTTATCCCCAAATTTGTAGAGCTCTGTACCCAGACCAAGAAAGATGTGGATAAAATCGCCCTGGTGGTAGACATCAGGGGGGGTGAGTTTTTTGACGCCCTGACAGAGGTTCTGGGGGAGCTGGACAGTATGGAGATAAAGTACGAGATACTCTTCCTGGAGGCAGCCAGGGAGACACTGCTGCACCGCTTCAAGGAAACCCGCCGCAGCCACCCACTGGCGGTGGATGGGGATGTTCTTCACTGGATAGACGAGGAAAAAAACAGGCTGCAGGAGATCAGGGGAAGGGCCCACAAGATAATCGACACCTCCTACCTCAGCAATACCCAGCTGCGGGAGGAAATAAGCAGCCTCTTCGGAGACTCTTCGGCGGTATCCAAGATAAAGATAATAGTGATGTCATTCGGATATAAATACGGTATGCCCACCGACAGCGACCTTGTTTTTGACGTCAGGTTTCTTCCCAATCCTCACTATGACCCTGTGCTGCGCCCCATGACCGGCAATGCCACGGAAATACAGGAATTTGTAATGAACTCCGAAACATCGGTGCAATTTGTAGGCAAGTTTTTTGATTTTCTGGAATTTCTTGTCCCACAGTACATTAAGGAGGGAAAAACCTCACTAACCATAGCTATAGGCTGCACCGGGGGGGTACACCGGTCGGTGGCCCTGACTAACAAGCTGACTGACTACCTGAGGAACAGAAAGTACAATGTGATGACCAAGCACCGGGATATCCATAAAAAGGAGGGATAAAAAACCTGTGAAGATACTCAAGTGGTTTTATCCCGGCCTGCGAGTCAAGCGGTGGATTTTCCTGGCTGCCCTGGGGGCTGTCATAAGCATTTCAGGCACCTCGTTACTGGTGGCCTCACTGGTTCCATTTTCAAGGTATCTTTTGCTGCAGTGGGGAGAGCATTTTTACGGGCCCCTTTCAAGCCCTCCGGGAGCGGTGCTGCTGATTATAGCCGGACTGGCGGCGGTTGTCTATGGCCTGCTAAGGGCTCTCAGGTCTATTGTTTTCACCCTTGCCCCGGAGGACGGGAATAGACTGATTGATGTTCTTTACAACCGGCGCTACCTCAACCGTGGGCCACGCATAGTGGTAATAGGGGGAGGGACAGGTCTTTCTGTTCTCCTAAGGGGCGTCAAGAAATACACCAACAATATCACGGCTATAGTTTCGGTAGCTGACGACGGGGGAAGTTCCGGGCGCCTGAGAGGGGACCTGGGTATTCTTCCGCCCGGAGACATAAGAAATTGCCTGGTAGCTTTGGCGGATAAGGAGTCCATGATGGAGAACCTGCTCCAGTACAGGTTTTCCGCCGGTGAACTGGCCGGGCACAGCCTGGGAAATCTCCTTATTGCGGCCATGAACGACCTTACCGGAGGCTTTCACCAGGCGGTCAGGGGGATAAGCAGGGTTCTGGCCGTTAGGGGTCAGGTGCTGCCCTCAACACTGGAGAGTGTGTCCCTGGGGGCTGAGTATTCTGATGGCAGTGTAATCTTCGGGGAGTCCAATATACCGGGGTATGGAAAGAGAATAATGAAGGTATTTCTTGAGCCTGAAGATTGCTACCCACTCCCCGAGGCCCTGCAGGCCATTGCCGAGGCTGATGCGGTGGTGTTGGGGCCGGGCAGCCTTTATACCAGCATACTTCCCGACCTTATGGTGAAGGGTCTGGCAGAGAGCATCGCCAGCTCCGGGGCGATAAAAATATATGTTTGTAACATAATGACCCAGCCCGGCGAAACCGATGGCTACACTGCCGGTGATCACGTGGGGGCCATACTGTCCCACGCCGGAAAGGTTGTTGACTATGCCATTATTCATAAAGGGGAAATACCTAAAAACCTTCGGGAGCGGTATGAGACCGAAGGGGCAGTTCCCGTGCTGCCGGATATCAGGGGAATAGAAAAGTTGGAGGTAAGGGCTGTGCCGGATCACCTGCTTTCTTTGGGAGATGTGGTCAGGCATGACCCGGACAGGCTGGCCAGGTTGATACTTAAACTTATTATAAGGAACAGGAGGGACCCCAGAAGCAAAATCAGCCTGCTATATGACATAAATAACAACGAGCGGAGATGAAAAATGAGCAGGAAATTGATCTATGTTTTTATTTTGCTTATTGTATTGGCGTTTGTATTCATTGCCGGGGGTGAGGCCGGAGAGAGGCTTGCGGGATACCCGGAACCTCTGTCCCAAGAATTTGAGGGAGTGCCAATTTTAATGTATCACAAGGTAAATCCGGATCCGGGCACAGGAGGGCACGGCCTGAGGGTGCATCCCCGGAATTTTGAAAAACAGATATCCTATCTTGTGAAGAGCGGGTTTACGGCCATATCTTTGAAGGATTTAGCGGACCATTACCAAAAAGGCAGCCCTCTCCCGCCAAGGCCGGTGGTGATAACCTTTGACGACGGGTACATGGATAACTACACATACGCCTACCCCATTCTGAAGAAGCACGGGATGACTGCCACCATCTTTGTAGTGGCCGGCACAGTGGGCGGCATCAATGAGTTTGATTATAACGAGGGAAGACAGCCCAAAAACAAAATGGCTGACTGGACCCAACTTAAAGAGATGTCCGGGGGGGGTATAACAATCGGGGCGCACACAGTGCGGCATCCTCGACTGGGCGATATAAATCCCGAAGAAGTTAAAGCGGAAATTGTGGACAGTAAGATGATACTTGAAAAGGAGCTGAACAGGCCGGTGGAGGTGTTCTGTTATCCTTACGGCAGCTATAACGAAACTACGGTCGCCCTTGTAAAGGAGAGCGGTTTCAGTGCAGCTGTGACCACCTTCCAGGGCCTTGGCAGGTTTGACAGGGAACCCTTTGAACTGAAAAGAATTCGTATTACTGGAGACTATAGCATTGACCGTTTTGCAGAGGAGTTGGCCATGTACAGTAAAAATTGATTCTCCTCCTGCCGGCGTTTTTTTTGAGTAATTTATACTAAAAAGCCGGTTTATGTTATAATATACATGCCCTAAAAGGGGGGATTTCCTTGTCTTTTTCGGCAGAGACCAAAGACGAGCTGGCTAGGGTGTCGGACTCCCGAAAATGCTGCAGAATGGCCGAGCTTTCCGCCCTCTTCAGAATGGACGGCAATATTCAAATAAGCGGCAGGCAGATTTATATTAACATACTGAATGAAAATGCCGCAGTGGCCCGCAAGATATTTTCGCTGGTGAGGGAATTGTTCGGAGCCCAGGCCGAGGTGCTGGTAAAGCGAAAAAGCAAACTGAGAAAAAACAACATATACCAGGTGAGGATTCCTCCTCAGGAGATGACTGGAGAGATACTGTCATCCCTAGGGCTTATGGGGCCTGAGGGAGAACTTCTGGAAAAGGTAAAAAAAGACTTTTTCAAGAAGGAATGCTGCAGGAGGTCTTACCTGAGAGGAGTTTTTCTGGGGGGCGGGTCGGTCAATAACCCCGAGGGCACCTATCATTTTGAGGTAATAACCAACAATGAAAGCCATGCCCTTGACATAAGGCGTCTTTTTAAAAAGTTTGGGCTGGATGCCAAGATTAACATACGGAAAAACTGGTTTGTGGTATATCTGAAGGAAAGCGAGCAGATTGTGGCCTGCCTTAATATAATGGGCGCACATAATGCCCTCCTTGACTTTGAGAATAAAAGAATATTTAAGGGCATGAGAAACCAGGTTAACAGGCTGGTCAATTGTGAGACAGCCAACCTGAACAAAACCGTCAATGCGGCGGTGCAGCAGCTGGAAAGCATAAGAAGGGTCAAGGATGTAATAGGGCTGGACAAGCTTCCAAGGGGGCTTCGCCAGGTGGCTGAAGTGCGCATCAATAATCCCGACGCCAGCCTCAGGGAAATTGGGGAGATGCTGGATCCCCGGCTGGGTAAGTCCGGGGTTAGTCATCGCCTTAAAAAGCTGGAGGAATTGGCTCAAAAACTCTAAAAGGTGTGAATTATGGGTACCGGCAGAAGGCTGACACACTATCCCGCCCCTTCGGGAAAAAACTCTCTCTGCAAGTGGTATAAAGCGGTTAATCCGGTAAGGGTGACCCTTAATTTTATAGTTATTTATCTTTGCAAGTACATTCCCCTGCTGTCTCTAAAAAGAGTGCTGTACCGGATGATCGGCGTTAAGGTGGGAAGGGATGTCTCCTTTGGGCTGGCCTCCATGATTGATATTTTTTTCCCTGAGCTCATCACTGTTGGGGATAACTGTGTAATTGGGTACAACAGCACTATACTCTGCCATGAGTTCCTTATCAGGGAGTATCGGACAGGGGAAGTGGTTATAGGAAGGGATGTTGTCCTGGGCGCCAACAGCACAATACTGGCCGGGGTTCGCATAGGGGACGGGGCCATGGTGGGGGCCGGCGCGCTGGTTAACCGTGACGTACCGCCGGGGGTACTGGTGGCCGGAGTGCCCGCGGTGGCGGTGCAGTGATGGATGCTATGTTATGGCTGAGGCAGCAATGGAAGTCTTTTTTGGCAAATCCCTGGCAGCCATGGTATCTCCTCCTGATCCTGGCGGTAAATATTCCTGGATCAGCTTATGGATATTACTGGTACGCCGAACAGCTGGCCTCCACCCCGGGGAGGCTGCTGCTTTTCGTCCCGGACAGCCCGCTGGCCACAACTTTGTTGTCAATGGCCCTTATTCTTTCACTGCTGGGATACAAAAACAGGTTTCTTTCCTTACTGGGCTGTGCAACCTGTATAAAGTATGGCCTGTGGGCGGTAGTGGTGATCACCGACTTCTGGCTCAGGGGGGGCGCATTGGGCTGGGAAACTGTTTTGCTGTGTTTTTCTCACCTGGGCATGGCTGTCCAGGGTGTGATATTCATGAGGGCGGACAGTTCTTTTTCCCCTGCCGGGGGAATGGCCCTGGCCGCCGCCGGTGTTTCAGCCTGGATGCTGATGAATGATTTTGTGGATTATTCCCTGGGGGTATATCCCTATCTTTACTATTATGGACAGGAGCCGGTGGCGGCTGTTTCAGCCTGGGTATTATCAGCCGCAGTCATAATATATGTTTTTATTATATTTCGTAAAACTGTAAGGTAAGGCTGGTAATCAAAGAATTGACTGTTGAATATCCTGGTATAAACAGGGTAAGGCAGGAAAACCGACCGGCCGGAGAGAACTAAGTACCATTAAGAAATGGAATTTTTAAAAAATTTCCATTTTATAAAACCCGGTAGGGGGTGATAGGCATGCGCATGGGCTACGGTCTTCACATGGAGCAAACACAAAAATTAATCATGACCCCGGAATTGCGTCAGGCTATCACTGTGCTGCAGCTTTCATCCCTGGAGCTGAGCATGTACATTGAGCAGCAGCTTCAGGAAAACCCTCTTTTGGAACTGAAAGACGATAGTCAGGATAATGATGGAACAAACGGCGATCAGGTGGAGGAAGTCAATGAGCCTGAGACTCCGGGAGAATTTGACATTGACTGGCAGGAGTACTTTCATGACAGCAGTGACCTGGGGATTCCCAAGGCGGAAAAGGTAGCTGACCAGTTGGAATACTCCTATGAAAATTTTGTCAGGCAGGTTCCCACCCTGTCCGAGCACCTTATGCTGCAGCTATCCCTCAGCCGCTGCGGGCCCAGGGAAAAGCTGATCGGGGAGTACCTTATTGGAAATATAGATAGCCACGGCTACCTGCAGGTAACCGTGGAGGATGCCTCCGTCAGCCTGGGAGTTGCGATGGAAGAGGTGGAAAGGGTGCTTTCCATAATTCAGACCTTCGATCCTATGGGTGTAGGCGCCAGGAGTCTGGAGGAATGCCTTCTTATTCAGGCGGACCAGATGGGTTTAAACAACAGCCTGGTCAGGCAGGTAATAAAGGATCACCTGGTAGATCTGGCCAAGGGCAAAATTGGCAAAATGGCTCAGGTGCTGGGGGTAACCGTACAGGAAGTGCAGAGGGTGGCCGATATAATAAAAACCCTCGACCCAAAGCCGGGGCGCAACTTCGGCAGTCCAAACGACACCCGGTATATAACTCCCGACGTGGTCCTTGAGAAGGTGGGCAGCGACTATATAATATTGATTAACGATAACTCAGTGCCCAGGATTACCATAAACTCAGCTTACCGGGCGGTGCTGAATAAAAATGCCGACACCAAAACCCGGCGCTTTGTGGAAAGCAAGCTGAACGCAGCGGCCTGGCTCTTGCGCAGCATTGAGCAGAGGAGACTCACTCTGTACAAAGTAGCCAACTGCCTGGTTGAACTGCAAAGGGATTTCCTGGACAGGGGTGTAAAGTATCTAAAGCCTCTTAACCTGAAAAAGGTGGCTGATATAGTTGGGCTTCATGAGTCCACGGTAAGCAGGGCCACCTCCAACAAATATATTCAGACCCCCCAGGGAGTCCTGGAAATGAAGTATTTCTTCAGCTCAGGGCTCAGCAGCACCGCCGGGTCCAGTGTCTCGGCCGAGAGCATTAAAAAAATGCTCCAGGAGATTGTGGCCGCCGAGGACGTCAAGGACCCCTATAATGACCAAAAAATAGCCGAGATTCTAAAGCGCCGGGACATAAATATATCCCGCCGCACCGTGGCCAAGTACCGTGATGAGCTGGGCATAGCCCCCATAAGAAAAAGAAGAAGATATTAACCCGGACTAATTAGAATTTTACCGCCTGCCAGGCGGTTTTTTTGTGTATTAATTTTTATGAAAAACATATTGTGAGCAGGAATCTATCAAATACCTATCGAATAGAATGACATAATTAAAAAAAAGTATCAACTGTAACATACTAATAGGGGGAGCGGGTTTTAAATGGCTGTGAGAATAGGCATAAACGGCTTCGGAAGGATCGGTCGGTTAGTAATGCGGATCGCTCTGGAGCGTCCGGGTATCGAGGTGGTGGCATTAAACCACAAATCAAGGCGCCTGCCGGCTGGTGAAGGGTTTACCGGCACACTGTCGCACCTATTGAAATATGATACCATACATGGTAATCTTAAACAAGATATACGGGGGGAAGGGGATTATATACATATTGACGGCCATTCCGTCAAGGTTTTGTCCGTCCCGGACCCGTCCACACTGCCCTGGAAGGAACTGGGGGTTGATGTTGTAGTAGAGTCCACCGGCAAATTTAACAGGCCGGAGGATGCGTCGCTGCATTTAAAAGCTGGAGCCAAGAGAGTGGTTATTTCTGCGCCTGCCAAGGGAGAAGTCTTTACCACCGTAATGGGGGTTAACCACACCCAGTACAACCCCGCAGAGCACCTGATAGTATCCAACGCCTCATGCACCACCAACTGCCTGGCCCCGGTGGCCAAGGTGCTTAATGAAAAATTCGGCATAGTAAAGGGTCTTATGACCACTGTGCACGCCATTACCAATGACCAGCAGATATTGGATATGCCTCACCGGGACCCCAGGAGGGCCAGGTCGGGCATAAACAGTATAATACCCACCACCACCGGTGCGGCAAAAGCCGTAGCCCTAGTTCTGCCCGACCTAAAAGGCAAGCTGAACGGATTTTCCATGAGGGTGCCGGTTACCGATGTAAGTGTGGTGGACCTGGTGGTAAATTTGAGCCTCAAGGTTACCAGGGAGAAAATAAACGCCGCTCTACGGGAAGCGTCTGAAAAAGAATTAAAAGGGATTATGGCCTATAATGAGCTGCCGCTGGTTTCGTCCGACTACATAGGCGATCCCCACTCTTCCATTGTTGACGGGCTTTCCACCATGGTAATAGATAATGATCTGGTAAAAGTGGTGGCCTGGTACGACAATGAGTGGGGTTATTCAAACAGGATTATAGACCTTATTGAATACATGGCATCGAGAGGATTGTAGCAAAATAAAAAGGGTCCTGTTTTTCGAGAAAAAGACCGGTCGAGGCAGGCCGGTCTGTCTTTTTTTTAAGACGGCCGCCCGGATAGCCTTTATTCGGGGGTTGTTATGCCCCACGAACCTTTAGAGCGAACTTAGTTTGAGCATTAAGGCCTGTTGGTCCCAAGTCTTTCGGGGTGCGGTCATACAGGCTGTTAGCGAGATAAAAATCAGGGGGGAAAGTATGCACAAGAAAACGGTAAAAGATATAGAAGTGGGCGGGAAAAGAGTTCTGGTAAGAGTGGATTTTAATGTCCCCCTGGACAGGGAGGGCAATGTAACCGATGATACCCGAATACGGGCCAGCCTTCCGACTATTGGCTACCTGGTGGACAAGGGGGCCAAAGTTATACTGGCCTCTCATCTGGGACGCCCCAAGGGGACCTTTAATGTGAAATACAGCCTGAAGCCGGTGGCCCGTCGTCTTGAGACACTGCTTGGAAAGAAGGTGACCCTGGCCGAGGAGGCCGTGGGGGAAATCCCGCGCCGGGCGGTGGAGCAGCTCGGTGAAGGTGAGGTGCTCCTTCTGGAAAATGTGAGGTTTTACACCGAAGAGGAAAAGAATGAAGAGAAGTTTGCCAGGGCGCTGGCCGACCTGGCCGATATTTTTGTTAACGATGCCTTTGGAGCTGCCCATCGGGCCCACGCCTCTACCGAAGGTGTGGCCAGATTTATTCCCGGTGTGGCCGGATTTCTGATGGAAAAGGAAATAGATATGCTGGGCAGAGCTCTTACATCTCCGGCACGCCCCTTTGTGGCCATAATAGGAGGGGCCAAGGTTTCAGACAAGATTGGAGTCATTGGCAACCTTTTAGATAAGGTGGACACCCTTATTATAGGCGGGGGGATGGCTAATACCTTCCTGAGCGCCAGGGGGCTCAACATGGGCAAATCCCTGGTGGAAGGGGATAAAACCGGCCTTGCCCGGGAGCTGATAGAAAAGGCCTCCGACAGTGGGGTGGAGCTCCTGCTTCCGGTGGACCTGGTGGTCTCCATGGCTGCTGACCCAGGCGCCGAGAGGAAGTCTGTTTCTGTGGAGGAAGTGCCCCCGGACTGGATGGCCCTGGACATTGGGCCTGAGAGCGCCCGAATGTTTGGAGAGGCAGTGGGCAGGGCTAAAACAGTCATCTGGAATGGCCCGATGGGGGTTTTTGAGATGGAGCCCTTTGCCGCAGGAACCTTCAGTGTGGCCAAGGCTATTGCCGGGAGTTTCGCAGTAACCATAGTGGGGGGCGGTGACTCGGCGGCGGCTGTGGAGAAGGCCGGGGTGGCCGGGCAGATAACACATATCTCCACCGGCGGGGGAGCTTCCCTGGAATTCCTGGAGGGCAAGGCGCTTCCCGGAGTAGAAGCATTGCAGGATAAATAACTTCCGCGAAGGTATTTCTGGTCAGAAGACAGCTTACAGGCATAACTATAAGGTCAGGAGACAGGAGACGGCTAATGGGCACTGCTTCCGGTCGGGAGACAGGGGTTTTACAGGCCGGGCTAAGCAGTCTCCAGTCTAAGAAATACCCATTGTTGGATTTTGACTTCTGAATTCTGTATTCCGACAAAATAAGCATGTCAGTATAAGATAAAGGTGGTGAACGATA
The DNA here is from genome assembly GCA_000802095.1 of Peptococcaceae bacterium BICA1-7. Classification (GTDB taxonomy): domain Bacteria; phylum Bacillota; class Desulfotomaculia; order Desulfotomaculales; family Desulfocucumaceae; genus BRHc4a. Next base: position 29,980 of record JUEB01000029.1, read on the forward strand.
TACGTACACCTGTTATAGCAGGAAACTGGAAAATGTATAAGACCATAGGTGAGGCCGTTGGTTTCACCGGTGAATTGAAATCAAAAACACTGCCTTCCGGCTGCCTGGTGGTGGTGTGCCCCTCCTTTATGGCGCTGCCGGCGGTCTCTGCGGCCGCCAGGGGAAGCGTTATAGAGCTGGGAGCCCAGAATATGCACCATGCCAGTGAGGGCGCCTATACTGGTGAGATATCTCCGGACATGCTAAAAGACGCCGGCTGCTCTTACGTGATACTGGGTCACTCTGAAAGAAGGCAGTTTTTCGGCGAAACTGACAGTGGGGTCAATGCCAAGGTTTTTGCCGCCCTGAACAGGGGGCTCATTCCCATTGTCTGCGTTGGCGAGTCCCTGTCGGAAAGAGAGTCGGGGAATACCGAGAAGGTGGTGGAAGGGCAGGTCAGAGCATCCCTGGCGGGGATGGGTCCCCGTCAGGCCGAAGACATTCTGGTGGCCTACGAGCCCGTCTGGGCCATAGGCACAGGAAAGACGGCCTCGGCCTCTGACGCCCAGAAGGTAAACGGGTTTATAAGGGGCCTGTTGGAAGAAATGTTCGGGCCTGAGGCCGCCCAAAAGATAAGAATACTTTACGGGGGCAGCGTTAAGCCTGATAATACCGCAGGCCTCATGCGCCAGCCAGATATAGACGGTGCGCTGGTGGGGGGCGCCAGCCTCGATGTGGAAAGCTTTGCCGCAATCATACATGCCGCTGCGAAATGTGGGGATTAGGAGTTAGGGATTGGGAAAGTCTGATACTTTACTAATATCCTGTTCACGATCCGGGAGGGAGACATCATGGCAAAATTAAAGGGGCCGCTTGTCCTGGTTATATTGGATGGCTGGGGCCTGTGCGATGACTGCCGGGGGAACGCCATAGCACAGTCAGACACTCCCAATATTAATGGTTACCTCAGAGTGTACCCCCATACCAGGCTTAGCTGCTCCGGGGAGGATGTGGGTTTGCCCCACGGCCAGATGGGCAACTCTGAGGTGGGCCACCTGAACATGGGGGCCGGCAGGATAGTTTACCAGGAGCTGACCAGGATCTCCAAGTCGGTAAAAGACGGCCATTTTTTTCAAAATGATGTTTTACTCCAGGCCGTCAGCCATGCGCTTAAAAATAAAAGCTCCCTGCACCTGATGGGGCTTCTGTCCGATGGTGGGGTGCATAGCCATATAACCCATCTTTTTGCCCTGCTTGAGCTGGCTGCCCGCCACCGGCTGGAAAGAGTTTATGTACACTGCTTCCTGGACGGAAGGGATGTTCCTCCGGACAACGCGGGGGAATATATAAATCAGCTGGAGCAAAAAATAAAGGAACTAAAGGTAGGCAGAATAGCTACCGTCATGGGCCGCTTTTTTGCTATGGACAGGGACCGCCGCTGGGAAAGAATAGCCAGGGCATACAGCGCGCTTGCCGCCGGCCAGGGGCTCAGGGCGCAGTCGGCTTCTGCCGCCCTTAAGGAATCCTACGGGCGCGGTGAGACCGACGAGTTTATACAGCCCTATGTAATTGAGGAAAGCGGCGGGAAGCCGGTAGCTACCATTAGAGACGGGGACGCTGTTGTTTTTTTTAACTTCCGTCCGGACAGGGCCAGGCAGATCACCCGGGCTTTCGTAGACAGGGATTTTGACAGTTTTGACAGGGGTAAACAGATCAGCAATCTTTTTTATGTATGCCTGACCCAGTATGACAAGACTATCGAAGCCCCTGTAGCCTTTCAGCCCCAGCGCCTGAAGAATACTCTGGGCGAGGTGTTAAGCTCGGCGGGTATAAGGCAGCTGCGGCTGGCTGAAACAGAAAAATACGCCCATGTCACCTTTTTTTTCAACGGGGGGGTGGAGTCCCCCAATCCCGGAGAGGAAAGGATACTGGTGCCATCTCCCAGGGTGTCCACCTACGACCAGAAGCCAGAGATGAGCGCCCAGGAAGTTACCGAGGAGCTTTTAGGACAGCTGCAGTTTGATATATACCGGATAATCATTATAAATTACGCCAACCCTGACATGGTAGGCCATACCGGAAACCTGGAAGCAGCTGTAAAGGCGGTTGAAACCGTGGATAAATGTCTGGGCAGGGTGGTTGAGGCAGTCCTGGGCAAAAAAGGGGTTGTGATAGTCACAGCCGACCACGGCAACGCCGAATATATGCAGGATGAGAAGGGGCACCCGGTTACCGCCCATACTACCCGGCCGGTTCCCTTTGTGCTGGTGGGAGAGGCATACATGGATAAAGGGCTCAGGGCTGGCCGGCTGGAGGACGTGGCTCCCACAGTGCTGGACTTGCTGGGCCTGGAAAAGCCTGCTGAAATGACCGGAAAAAGTTTGATTTTTGAAAGATAAAAGGGATTAGGGATTAGGGATTAGGAATTACGCCCAATCCCAAGACCCCAAATTTAAGCTAAGGAGGAAGTGTAATGTCTACCAACATAATTGATATTTTCGCCCGGGAGATACTGGATTCCAGAGGCAATCCAACTGTAGAGGTGGATGTGGTGCTGGAGGACGGCACCCTGGGCCGGGCGGCGGTTCCTTCTGGGGCCTCCACCGGCGCTTACGAGGCAGTGGAGCTGCGGGATGGGGAAGCTGGCCGCTACTTGGGCAAAGGTGTTCAAAAGGCCGTGGACAATGTAAACAATATAATAGCTCCGGAGCTATTGGGATATGATGCTGCCGAGCAAGTGGCTCTGGACAGGGCGCTTATCGATCTGGACGGCACTGCCAACAAGGGCAGGCTGGGGGCCAATGCCATACTGGGGGTTTCACTGGCCTGCGCCAAGGCGGCCGCAGCCTCGCTGGGAATGCCCCTGTACCAGTACCTGGGCGGTGTTAACGCCAAGGTGCTGCCCACGCCCATGATGAATATACTTAACGGCGGCAAACATGCCGATAATAATGTAGATATACAGGAGTTCATGGTTATGCCGGTGGGGGCGTCAAGCTTCCGGGAGGCCTTGCGCATGGGAGCCGAGGTTTTCCACCACCTGAAAAAGGTGCTTAAATCCAGGGGGCTTAACACAGCGGTTGGAGACGAGGGAGGATTCGCCCCCAGCCTGGGATCAAACGAAGAAGCCCTGGCTGTTATTGTTGAGGCCATAAGGCAGGCCGGCTACAGACCCGGGGAAGACCTGTCCCTGGCCCTGGACGTTGCCGCCACCGAACTTTACAAGGATGGTTCCTATATATTCGAAGGCACTCCCCGCACCTCCGGGGAGATGGTGAACTACTACGCCTCCCTTTTGGATAAGTACCCCATTATTTCCATCGAGGACGGCCTGGCGGAGGATGACTGGGACGGGTGGAAAGAGCTTACCAGCCGCCTGGGCGGGCGAGTTCAGATTATGGGCGACGACCTGTTTGTAACCAATACCGAAAGGCTCTCCCGGGGCATAAGCCAGGGAGTGGCCAATTCAATACTGATCAAGGTAAACCAGATAGGCACTCTGACTGAGACTCTGGACGCCATAGAAATGGCCAAGCTGGCCGGCTATACCGCAATCGTCAGCCACCGCTCGGGAGAAACAGAGGATGTTACCATAGCCGATCTGGTGGTGGCCACCAACGCCGGGCAGATAAAAACCGGTGCTCCTTCCAGGACCGACCGGGTATCCAAGTATAACCAGCTGATCAGGATTGAAGAGGAACTGGAGGGATCTTCACAGTATCGGGGAAGGGCAGCCCTCTACTGTCTGCGCTGAAAAGCCGGTATTTACAGTAGGGCTAACATTTTTCATAGGCCAGCAGTTGTCCAAAAATAAAAGCCAGTCTAATTGTCAATTTATGTAGGCCATGCTATAATAATTTTTATATGAAATGGTAGAGGGGGGTGAAGACTGTGCTGAAAGGCCTGGTGACCGGTCTGCATGTAATTTTGGCTATAGCAGTTATCGCAGTAGTGTTGTTGCAGTCTGGCAAAAGCGCTGGCCTGTCCGGATCCATTGCCGGAGGCGCTGAGACGATCTTTGGTAAGAAAAAGGGATTGGACGAGTTGCTGGGCAAGGTTACGGTGGTAATAGCGATACTGTTTGCGGTAACATCATTGGTTTTGGGTGCATCTATAATTTGGTAATAATTTATTTTTTTTGCTTCATTAATTTATGCCCGTTTTTCAAGTAATAAGAAAAAGTGGGGAAGAGGAGGGTAATGTAATAGTGGATATGACTTTAGCTTATTATGCTGCTGGTGCCGGAGTAATAGCTCTGCTTTTTGCGCTTATGACACTGCTTCAGGTCCTCAAGGAAAGCATGGGGACGGACAAGATGAAGGAGATTTCACTGGCAGTGCAGGAAGGCGCCATGGCTTACATGAACCGCCAATATAAAACGCTCATACCGTTTGCTGCTCTAATTTTTATCGTACTCTGGGCAGCAGGATTTTTTGTAGAGCAGAAGCCCGGGTCTCACCTGCCGGTGGGCCTGCCTTCAGCAATATCCTTCCTGGTGGGTGCCGTTTGTTCGGCCATTGCCGGCTATATAGGCATGAACAGTACCACCAAGTCTAATGCCCGTACCGCAGAGGCCGCCCGCAGCCATGGCCTTGGCAAAGCGCTGCAGGTTTCCTTCCGCGCCGGGGCCGTCATGGGTCTGTCAGTGGCAGGTCTTGGCCTTCTGGGCGTATCAGTTCTTTACATCGTTTTTCAGAGTCCGCTGATCATCAACAGCTTCGCTTTTGGAGCTTCCGTGATAGCGTTCTTCGCCCGTGTCGGCGGCGGTATCTATACCAAGGCTGCTGACGTGGGAGCCGACCTGGTTGGTAAGGTTGAAGCCGGTATTCCCGAGGATGACCCCCGCAACCCGGCCACCATCGCTGACAACGTTGGAGACAACGTTGGTGACACCGCCGGTATGGGCGCCGACCTTTTCGAGTCTTACGGCGCTACCACCATCGCGGCAATGCTTATTGGTAACACCCTGTTCGGTTTCCCCGGAGTTATCTTCCCCATGCTGGTAGGCGCTGTGGGTATCATAGCGGCTATCCTGGGAACCTTTACCGTACGCACCGGTGAGGGCGGCAATCCCCAGGCTGCTCTGAACGTCGGCCTGTGGAGCACTAACGTGCTTACCGCTATCGGCACCTACTTCGTAGCTCAGGCTATTTTCCCTGCCACTCAGACCATCGTGCTGAACGGCAAGGACACCGGCGTGGCCTTTGGAGGAGTTTCCTTCGGTATTTTCATGGCTGTAATGGCCGGACTCGTTGTCAACGTGGCCGTGGGCTACCTGACTGAGTACTATACCTCCCATGCCAAAGAACCCACCAGAAGAATCGCCAATGCCTCCAAATCCGGCCCGGCCACCAACGTTATTCACGGTCTGGCTGTTGGTATGGAGTCTACTTTTATCCCCATGCTGGTATTTGCAGGCGCCATCTATTTCTCCTTCTGGGCTGTTGCCAGCAATGCTCCCGCAGGACAGGCCGCCATGTGGTCCATTTATGGTATAGCCATGGCTGCCATGGGCATGCTCTCCACCGCAGGTATGGTTGTGGCCATGGACTCCTTTGGTCCTGTGGCTGACAATGCCGGCGGTATCGCCGAAATGGCCGACCTTCCCAAAGAAGTCCGCGAAAAAACCGACAAGCTCGATGCTGTTGGTAACACCACCGCTGCCATTGCCAAGGGCTTTGCCATCGGCTCCGCCGCTCTGACCGCTCTGGCCCTGTTCAGCGCCTATGTGGACGGCGTCAAGCATAAATTCGGACTTGACGAATTCGTTGTTAACCTGACCGAGCCTATGGTTCTGGTGGGTGTATTTATCGGTGGCGCAGTGCCGTTCCTGGTGGGTGCCCGCACCATGCGCGCCGTGGGCGACGCCGCATACGGGATGGTTGAAGAGGTCCGCCGCCAGTTCAGGGAAATCCCCGGCATCATGGAAGGCACCGGCAAGCCTGACTACGCACGCTGCGTTGACATCGCTACCAAATCCGCCATCAGCAAGATGATTTTCCCCGGCGTAGTGGCGGTTACTATTCCCATACTGGTTGGCTTCCTTCTGGGAGCCAAGGCTCTGGCCGGCTTCCTGGGCGGCCTGACCACCACCGGTGTTCTGCTGGCCCTGTTCCTGGCCAATGCCGGCGGCGCATGGGACAACGCCAAGAAGTGGATTGAATCCGGAAACCTGGGCGGCAAGAAGATTGACGGCCAGCCCAACCCGGTTCACCAGGCTGCTGTTATCGGCGACACCGTTGGTGACCCCTGCAAAGACACCTCCGGTCCTGCCATGAACCCGCTGATCAAGGTTGCCGGAACCATTTCCCTTATCCTTGGTCCGCTTCTTACCAAACTCTAAGATTACTGAAAAGAGCCGGGTCTTTTGACCCGGCTTTTTTTGTTGGTGTAAGCAATAATTTTTTAATTGCATAATAGAATATCCCGTGTTAAATTTAAAAAAACTCGCGGGAGGGAATGTTTAATGAGAGAATCACTACAGCCCGGCCTGACTTCTGAGTTTAAATTCAAAATTCCGGAAAACAAAACTGTGCCTTTCCTTTATCCTGAGGCTGCCGAATTTCAGGTTATGCCAAAGGTTCTGGCCACAGGATTTATGGTGGGACTATTTGAGTGGGCCTGTATAAAGGCCATAAATCCACATATTGACTGGCCAGGGGAGCAGACCGTAGGCGTTAGTGTAAATTTCAGCCACCTGGCGGCCACCCCTCCAGGACTGACTGTCACTGTAAAGGTTAAACTGGAAAAAGTTGAGGGCAAAAAGCTCACTTTTTCGATTATAGCTGACGATGGCGTGGACAAGATTTCCGAGGGTACCCATGAAAGATTCATAATAGACGCCGCCAAATTCAATGCCCGGCTGGAGGTCAAAGCCGCTCCTGCCCGGTAAAGACGGCTGCTACGGCCTGGGGCGGTACAGCCCGCAGGCCACCGAGTCGGGGTCGGCCCCCCTGGAGAGTACCTCTTTAAGACCATCTTTACCGGCCCGTCTTAACAATTCCAGAGCCTTGATGCTGCGGGGCACCCTTTTGCGAAGGGTGCCGTACTCTTTTATTCCGGCCACGCAGCCGGTCCTGGTTTCCTCCCGGCCGGCCACCTCCACCAGGAACACGCACAGTCGGCAGGTGACCACGGCTTTTTCCCTCAGCTCCGGCAGCATCAGCCGGTGCCCCTCCCAGAGCTTATTGCCCCTATTCATAGATTACACCGGAAGGGGTGAGAGAGGATCCCCTTTTGATAACCTTTTCACCGAAGCGGGTCCTTATCCTGTCGCAGGCGCCGGCCAGCTGGCGGAGTTTTTCCGACCGGCCAAACACATCGCACTGCACAGCGCTGTCCCGGGTCAGCCCGGACAGGGACAGGCCCACCATCCTTATCGGGTAGCCCGGCCAGTGCCTGTCCAGGAGCCACAGCCCGGCCTGGTAGAGATCCTCGGGGAGGTCGGTATATGCGCTCAGGGTCCTTGAGCGGCCCAGCCAGTTGAAGCTGGTATCCTTAAGCACCAGTGACACCGTTTTTCCGGTATAGCCGCCCTGCCGGGTCCGCCTGGCCACCAGATCGCTTAAATCCAGTATGACCACGGCTATTTCATCCCGGTGGCGGAAGTCTCTGGGAAGAGTGATCTGGTGTCCCACGCTCTTGGAGCCGTCCAGGGTATTGGGGTCTACCGGGCTGTGGTCCACTCCGTTGGCCGACCACCACATTACCTCGCCCATAATCCCGAATCTCTTTTTAAGTATTTCCCTCGGGAAGGCCGCCAGGTCTCCTATAGTATGGATGTTAAAATATTTTAAATGTCTCTCGTACCGGGAGCCGATGCCGAAAAGCTTTCTCACCGGAAGGGGCCAGAGCCTTTTTTTTACGTCCTCCTGCTGTAAAAATGTGAGGCCGTCAGGCTTTTGCAGGCCGGCAGCCATTTTGGCCAGCAGCTTGTTAGGTCCTATGCCCACGCTGCACGGTATATCCACCTCATGGAGAATGCGCTTTTTAAGCAGCCGGGCGGTGGTTACCGGGCTGCCGAAAAGCCCCTCGCAGCCGGTTATGTCCATGAAGGCCTCGTCTATGGAAAAGGGCTCCACCAGGGGAGTGAAGTCACCCATTATCCTCAGTATCCGTGAGGAAAAATGGACATAAAGATGGTGCCGGGGAGGGACAAAAATACCCTCCGGGCAGGCCTGGCGGGCCTCCCAGACGGGCATGCCTGTCTTTATCCCCCGGTCCTTGGCCTCATAGGAGGCCGCCAGAACGATGCCGTGCCTTTTTTCCTGGTTCCCGCCCACAATAACTGCTCTGTTTTTTAGCCTGGGATCCAGGGCCTGATGGACGCTGGCGAAGAAAGAGTTCATATCGGCCAGGAGAATGGTTCGCTCCATTAATAAATCACTCCGAACTGGTGTTTGTGTTTAATTATAAATCCGAACACCAGTTCGTGCAAGATAGGCTGACCTGGCAAATAATTCTTTTTATGCTTATACTGAAAGTCTTATTCTGTCGGAATACAGAATTCAGAATTCAGAATGAATGAGCATTCCTTAGTTGTCACAGAGCCCGGCAAAATTACTTCTGAATTCTGAGTTCTGACTCCTGTATTCCGAACGGAGAGCAGTGCCTATAAGAGCTGATAGATTATCGCTCCCAGGGAGGCGGCGAATAATAGAGCTGCTGCCCAAAAGGCTCTGCTCAGCAGGACAATGGACCGCTCGGCCGCCGCCAGGCGCTCCTCCACATCTCCCAGGCGCTGTCCGGCCGGATCAACCATGCTTTTTTTAATGGTGGTGGCCAGGGAAACTATTTCACTGTCCATGTTTTTTGCCTGGGCCATCATAACTTTCCACCCATCCCGGCCTGGTTTATGGCCTCTCTGATAGCGTTCAGTAGGATAACAGGGGTTGCCCTGACAGCCTCTTCCAGTCTCTCTAATCTTTCCCTGATAGCCTCCAGCTCCCGCTGGTTCTTCCCGTGGAGCTCCTCCACCAGATCTCCCAGCTTCCTGTTTTCACTGATTACCGGCTCTACCATTTTAGCCCGGGCGCCCCTGACAATATCATTCATGAGAATTTGTAAATCCTGGTCGTTTACAGGTATTGGCCTGGTCATTATTAATCCCTCCCATTCTTACTAATGGCCCCAGAGGGCCGGAATTGCAAATACTACCGTCTCCTGTCTCCCGTCTCCCGACAGAATAAGGATTTCAGCATAAGCATTTTAGTCCAGCTGGTCCAGGGACTTTTTGATCATCAGCAGCAGGTAGGCTGTCTGATTCCGGCTGCTTTGGGTGGTTATGGCGTCAACCGACCGGGTGAACTCCTCCACCATCTGTATTTTGATCTCTCCCCCGGTGCGGGTGCTTACTTCCCTTATTATCCTGCGGAGCCTCTCATCCAGCTGCCTGGCGTTTTCCATTTTCTAAATCACCCCGCTTCCCAAAAGCTTTCTGGTTAACCTCTCCAGCTCCCCCAGGTAGTAGAGGGCCTCCTGCCTGGTCTTATGCGGAATACCGGACCTTCCTTCGGTTCCGCTGGCTATTCCCGAAAGCCAGCCCCTTAACTCTGCTGCGGTCCGGGCTGTTTTTCCGGCTTCAGTATCCTCAGCTTTTTTTCTGAGCTGCCTCAACAGCCTTTCAAACCCGTCATCGCCCCGCTGCAGGGCATTAAGGGCTGATATTGCGTAAACCCGGGGGTAGGGGATCAGTCCGTTGGTTCCCTGTCCAAGCTTTTGCCGGATATGAATTAAAACCTTTTCTTTTTCCAGGTCTGAAAGTGTATCAGCAAAGTTAATCACATACAGGGCCGGTATGTCCAGGCCCATCTCCCTGATCAGGCTGATTTGCTCAGGTATGCTCCCGTTTAGCACATGTTTGGCATGCAGAAAAAAAAGAACCAGGCTGCCCGAGGCCAGTACCGAGGCCGCCCTTTCATAGTGCCTTTTATGAAGTGAGTCCAGCCCCGGGGTATCTGTAAACTCGGCAAAAGAAAGGTTTTCCGACGGGTGTCTGATGACCACCCGCCCCGCCAAAAGAGAGCGAGGAGGTGATATGGCCCGGTAGAAGTTAACTCTCTGAAGACTGTCATCCAGATGGTACAGGAGCGGGTCCCTTTTAGTCAGGTTAATTTTTACGCTGGCGATAGGCGGCGAGGTGAGGGTCCTGGCCGGAATTTTTTTAGAAAAAAAAGGTATGCGTCTGATTTTTCCAGGGGCTGTTATCTGTTCTGCCTTGCTGTACATTGCACACAGCTCATCCAGCGCCACGGCCAGCTGAGACGTTGTTACTCTCCGGCTGAGGCCGTTGGTACAGACTTCGGCCCAGGCGATTCGCTCCCTCAGGGAGTTATTCTCCAGTATTCCCGTAAGGGACTTTACCTCCCGGTAGTCCAGTGAATACTTTCCATCCTGGCATATAGTGGGGAAAAATTCGGCATGGTAAAGATGTTCCACCTCTGCGGCCTTTTCGTGGCCGTGGCGCAGTAGCACCGGGCAGGAGGTGGTGGCCCTGTCCTCTGCGGGCAGCAGAGTTTCTCCCAGCAGAGCGTTTAAGAAGGTTGTCTTGCCGGTGGAAAAGGGCCCCACCACCATTACCCGGAATTTTTCGGACTGTATGGCCGCTGCTTTTTTCAATATTCCCCGCCTGTCATGTCTTGCCAGGGAGCCATTTAAGCTTATTTCCTCAAGCAGAGACCTGATCACTTCTCCCGGGCGGCGTCCGGCGCGGCCGTAATTCTTATGGGGAGGCACTATCACCGACCCGGTTATCAGTTTGCTGCTGCTGGCCCCCAGCAGGTTTACCATGTTCCCGTAAATTAGCGGCAGCTCCCTCAAGGCCTGTCTGGCGGAATTGATTGCTCCGGCCTTTTCCACCACCTCCCACAGCCTGATCAGGAACCTTTCGTTTTCGGCCTGCAGGGAGGCCCTGTCAATTAGTCCCGGAATGGTTCTGTCAGCCCGGGAAAGCTTGCTCTCTATCTCCCGCACAAAGAAATCAAAAGCCCTCACCTTTAAAAAAAGAGAAATTAGGCCGGTACTTGAGCGGTCCGCCGTGTTTAGGGCAAATACATCGGATTTCCCTGGAAAGAGCGATCTTATGGCCTGCTTTGTCTCTGTCAGGGAGGTTCCGTCTATAAGCCCGAGGTTGGCGTTAATCCAGAAGGAAATCCAGCCCTTTATTCCGGCAGTCCCTATTTCGGACAGAAATCTGTGGGTTGCCTGGTCTATACCTCGCTGGTGAAAAAGGAATATAATCCCATCTGCCCTGGACATGTACTCCCGGACCATTCTGTCTGTTTCTACGCTGAGTCCTACCCCCGGTGTATCCACCAGATTGCACCAGCCCAGTAAGCCGGAGGGTAAAAATATCTCCACTTTATCAGGCGCTGTCGATATTCTTTTGTTTTTTAGCACACTTCTGAGGTCCTTTTCTTCCAGCCGGGCAGATCTGCCCTTTGCTTGTTTAACCGCCGAGAACTTATTGGAAAAGCCGAGGTGGACGGGAAATAAGGAAGATGGGGCCGCGTCGTCGGGGCACACCCGCTTCTCCAGCAGGCTGTTGACCAGGGTGGATTTCCCTGCGTTAACAGGGCCGGCCACCAGGAAGAGGGGCTTTTCCCCTTCCCGGTGCAGCTCACATATTTCGGTAACCCGCCTTACATATTCCATAACGGTATTCATGGGCAGCACCCTGCCTTTTTATTTACTCAATTGGAATATATTATCAGTAGGCCTTTTTAATGCATAAAAAACTCCGCCCAGTGGACGGAGCTTGGTTTGCTTGAGGGTAATACCTCCGGTCAGGAGACAGGAGACAGGAGCTTTTTTGCCCTGCCTTGAGGCCGGTCTGAGCCGGAATTTATTGTCTGATTTGGCCACAGAGGACACAGAGATCACAGAGAATTTGTTTTCAGGCATTACTCTCAGGTCTGAAACCTATGTATAAAATTCTAATCTGTTTTAATATTAACCTCTTAAAGCATTAATGCAGGGCTTAAAAACCTCTGTGTCCTCTGTGGCTTAAAAAGGACCCCAATTCATCTTACTTGGCTACTTCAGCACCTCCAGGGCGTGTTTGGCACGGCGGTCATTTTCCATAACTTCGGCCAGGTACTGTTTGAGGTAATCGATCATCTCCGGGGACATGCCGGAGGGTCTGCGCAGGTGCTTTAAAAGCAGTACAACAGATTTAAGGTTTTCTCCCAGGTTGTTGTCCGGGGCTGATGAACCCTCCAGAGATCTCAGTTTGGCAAAGCAGACCTCTATAATTTGCGGGACATCCCTGGATTTATATTTTTCAAGAAAGGCGTGCAGGTGGTATACTTCCGGGGTCAAATCAATATCCCCCCTTTTGTAAAATATGTTTAAGGTTATTCGATAAATTCCTCCCATATCCCTTTAATTTAACTAAATTTATCCAATATTTTTTCAAGTTTGTCGATTATCTCATCCATGGGCAGTGCCAGGGCCTCCCTTTCGGTGACCGGGCGCCCAAAGGTCAGCCCCTGCTCCTGCCGGTGTCCCCTGTACTGCCGGGGGAGTTCCTTTCCCCGATCAAACCACTTTCTTCCCACTGAATAGGGTGTGTGAAAGGAGAAGCGGTGATCCTCGTACTGTATGTTGAATTCAAAAAGGTCGTAATAGCTGCTTTGTTTTTTACAGCGGGGGCAGCCCCCGTAAGATTTGGCGTACTCGCCATAGCTTACATTAAGCTTGTTGGCCCTGGTTCTGCAAGCCTGGCAGAGATCAACCTTCTGCTGTCCCTGTACCAGTATCACCTGCAGGTAAGGGGTGTCAATGTACCGTTTTACCAGGTGCCTGAGGATCTTTTCTTTAAGCTCGTAAAGATACGGGTGGCCGGACTTGGCGTAGTGGTTTAAATGAAAAAGGTAATAGGAGCATTTTAAAAGTCCCGCTGTTTCCTCTGAAAGGTGCTCCAGAGAGGTAAGGAACAGGCTGCTTCTCTTTCTTACCTCAACAGCGTTAACAGCCTCCACTGCCCTGTTCAGCCCTGCCTTCCTGGCCCCCAGACGCATATTTTCCTCGGTGGCCCACTTGCTGAGTATTCTGGGCATCTGCTGCCTGAGAATGCTGACCTGGGCTGATTTATAAAGGTATTCTTCTCCGTATTTCAATGTTTTAACGGCCGATATTTCAAGGTAGCCCTCCCTGGTCAGGCGCTGCACTCTGTTGGGTGTAATGCCCAGCTCCCGGCAGACCTGGGCGGTGGTAAGCAATCCCTCGGGAACCGGCATTTGTACACCCCCTTAATTTACCCTGTAGACATTTCTCGAAACACCAAGCCACACCATCGGGGACATTCCTGCACCATCGGGGACATTCCTGTCTACAAAGGAATACTTAAACTTCAGCAGGTGTGTCCCCATTCCGCTAAAAAGAACCCGGTGGCTCTACAGCCTAAATGATAATGTCTCCCAGACACATCATCGGGGACATTCCTCCGACACCCAAAGCAAATCATACCAGGGAGGTGTGTCCCCATTCCTTGTTCGGTGTTTCCCCTTTCCGCTTTCGGTCCCCATTCCACGGCCCTAGCCGATAACTCCCCCCAGGGCCAGGAGAACTTCCAGGAGTATAAGTAAAACTATGGTTACCTCAAGTATATTGGACTGCTGTGTGGCCACCTCATTGCTGAGCAGGGTGTAATTATTCTGTATGGTGTTTATTTTCCTCTCTATGCTCTCTTCCCATGCGTGGGTGCGGAGTATTTTAAGAGCAGTTCCGTATACCCTGGCGTAAAAAACATCCTCGGTGAGCTTTAGGGAATTGTGGATCCTCTCGGTGATTTCGCTTATGTCTATAACCAGCTCCATCAGGCTGTTCATTATCCTGCGGTAGTGCCCCCCTCTGCGGTAACGCCCTATGGTTCCGGCCTCTTCCAGGGAGTCGTACATCTTGATCATTTCCTCCGACAGCAGGTTGTCGTAATAGCGCAGCTCCAGGAGTTGAGAGTTGGCGAACTCCAGCAGGTCAGGTATGTCGGCGCTGCCCGTGGGGTCGTAAACAAGAGCCGAGTCCCACGTGATCACTGCCAGGTCATCCTTTCCGTAGGAAAAAGAATTACAGTTAATTTCCCTTCTTATCTGATCGCTCAAAGGCTCGGTTTCGGCCAGCAAGAGGGGGGCCGGGTCCCAGTCTAAATTCCAGTTGTGGAAATAGTATATGATGTAGTCCTCTACAAAGCCTGTATTTTCCGGTTTTATCATGGCATCCAGGAGGGTGTTGCTTACCTCGGTGAGCTTTTGGCTGAAGGCAGCCTCCAGGTCCTGATTGTTGTAAAGGTAAACGGCCAGACTGTGAAGGCTCTGATAGTCCAGGCCGGAGGGGATGGAAATTCTCATGGTTACGCTGATAACACCGAGGTCATATATCCTGGCGTAATAAAATACCTTGCAGCGGAGGCCCGGGAAGTCATAAGTATCTTCACCCAGCTCCATAGTAACCGGGGGGTTGGCTATATGTATAGATTTGGGCCTTATTCGGGAAAGCTTCATCCTGGAGGTTGGCTTTATCTGGGATAAGACTTTTTCCACCCTGTCCAGCTTTATTTCCTCGGCCACATCAAAAATTCTTAACAGATAATAATAATTGTCCATTAATAAAACCCGCTTCTTCAGTTTATTTGTGTATTTTAACAAAAAATATGTCAATGGGCAAATAATGAGCAGTAGTATAACCGGACATTCCGATAAGCATCATAAAAGCAGGAGGTGAGAAAAAATGGCCAGAGAGGAAAGGGATATATACAGCCTGGACAGCCAGGAGGAGGAAGATTACTCCGGGGAGGACCATGAAGCGGACGAGTTGGAGGACCAGGTCATTTACCATCATTTTTACGGCTACTAATATAGTACGAACAGTTTCAAAGTTTTAATCCTTATAGGGATTTTTTTTCAAACCCTGTGGAAGAATAATAGCGGCTATAAATATATTAAACGGAGGGTCGTCCATTATGCAGTTTGGAACTCGAGAGGCTATTGAAATGTTCGAAGTAATAAGGGATTCGGTATGCATGATTGATCAGTTTACAGACTATATCAGCCACTGCCAGGACCCTGCCCTCAGGCAAATATTGGAAAACCAGCAGCGCCACCTTATGGAGGAATACAACCACAAGGTAAGTGTTATGCAGGGTCACGGCCTGGACTTGACCAACCTGCCAAGAATTCAGACCACGGCGGGGCAGCAGGGTATGGCGGCGGCCAGAATGCAGGGCAGCTCCAATATTCAGTTTGGCATGCAGCAGTCCGGACAGGGGGCAGCCATGGGAAATGCCAATGTAGGTCAGGCATCCATTGGTCAGGGAACCATGGGACAGACAGTGATGGGTCAGGGGACCACAAGGACAATCACTGACCGCACCATTGCCCAGGGAGCGCTGCTGCTCCACAAATGCGGGGCAATCAGGGCCACCAACTCTGCACTGGAAAGTGCCGAGCCTCACCTGCGCAGCCTGCTGTCTAATTCAGCCCGCACTTGCACTGACATGGCTTATGAGATTTTCCAGTACATGGCCCAGAGGGGAATGTACCAGATGCCCGAAACCCCTACCAATTTCGTAAACCACATGCCTCAGGGACAGGGGTTACAGAATTACCAGACCCAGTCCCCGAATTTGGCGGGAATGCAGCAGAACTACACGGGGATGCCGCAAAATCTCCAGACCGGAATGCAGGGCAGCACTCCCAGGCAATTTTCATAGATCCTTTTAAAAGCAGGGCCTCGAAATATTCGGGGCCTTTTATATTTGCCCCTTACGGATAAAGGGAATAATGTTTTATAGGTCGAATAACTAATTAAAAATGCCCTATTTGGGAGGATAATTATGAACTACATAAGCACCAGAGGGGGAGGGCAGGCTGTCAGCGCAGCCGGGGCTATTAAGGCCGGCATTGCGCCGGACGGCGGCCTTTATGTACCCGACACCACTGTAAATATTGAGCCTGCAGTCGTTGAGGCCATGAAAAATGAGAACTACTGCAGCAGGGCTGCATACATACTGCCCTATTACCTGACCGGGTATAGCGGCGGTGAAATAGCGGACTGTGTCCGGGGGGCCTACAGTCCCCAGTCCTTTGACCACCCGGAGGTTGCTCCGTTGGTGAGGCTGGCGGAGGGGACCTATGTACTGGAGCTCTGGCATGGCCCCACCAGCGCCTTCAAGGATATGGCCCTGCAGATACTGCCCAGGCTTCTGCCCCTGGCGGTAGAGAAGACCGGGGAGAAGGCGGAGATAGTCATTCTGGTGGCAACTTCCGGGGATACCGGGAAGGCTGCTCTGGAGGGCTTTAAGGATGTGCCGGGGACAAAAATCATGGTTTTCTTTCCCGACCAGGGCGTAAGCGAGGTGCAGCGCCTCCAGATGATTACCCAGGAGGGGGGCAATGTGGCAGTGTCCGCCGTAAAGGGTAATTTTGACGATGCCCAGAGCGGGGTTAAGGTTATTTTTACCGATGAGCTTCTTAATAAAAGAATTAAAGAAAAGGGATTCAAATTTTCCTCGGCAAACTCCATTAACTGGGGGCGGCTGGCCCCCCAGATAATTTATTATTTCAGCGCCTACCTCGACCTGCAAAGGCAGGGTTGGGCATCCGGCGGGGAGCCGGTTAATTTCGTTGTTCCCACCGGCAATTTTGGCAACATACTGGCCGGTTTTTACGCACGCCAGGCCGGACTGCCCATAAAAAGACTTATCTGTGCGTCGAACCAAAACAATGTGCTCACCGATTTTGTCAAAACAGGGGTATATGACCGGAACCGCAGGTTTTACAGAACACTTTCCCCCTCCATGGACATACTTATATCCAGCAACCTGGAAAGGCTCCTGTTTGAGCTTTCGGATAAGAACCCGGCGTTGGTCAGGGGCTGGATGGGAGATTTGAAAGAAAAGGGGTCGTATAGTGTAGGCAGCGGCCTGCTGGAAAAAATACAGTCCCTGTTCTGGTCCGGCTGCGCCAGTGACCGGGAAACGATGGACACAATAAAGAAAACCTTTGATCAGAAAGGGTACCTGGCGGATACCCACACAGCGGTAGGCATAAATGTGTATAACAAATACCGGGAGGCCACCGGGGACGGGACTCCCACAGTGATACTGTCCACGGCCAGCCCCTATAAATTCAATGGAAGCGTGGCCAGGGCGCTGCTGGGCGAGGAGGCGGTGGCCGGCAAAAGTGAATTTGAGCTGCTGGAAATACTGTCCCGGGCCAGCGGAACCCAGATACCACGTAATCTCAAAGATCTGGATAAAAAGCCGGTGCTGCACGGAAAAGTGGTTGAGAGGGAGGCCATGGCGGACGCGGTTGAGGAATTTCTGGGGATGAGGGACTAAGGGGAATACCCCTTAGCCAGTAGCATTATAATCCGGTGCAACCTCGCCGTTGATTACTTTTTGCAGCGCCTTGATGTGCCTGCACTTAAAGCCGGGATCTCTCCGGGAGCTGAACCTGAAGGTGCAGCAGGTACAGGAACTTAAGGTGGTGATCAGTTCGTAGCGGCAGTCGAAGTCGATTACCCTTGCCCTGTCTTTGGCGTCGGGGTACACAACCAGGTCATTAATCATGAAGGGCAGGTTGATGTAATTTATCATTGGTCATCCTCCGTTAAAATAGGGATTAGGAACTTTACACATTTCCCCCAGCGGGCATTCCCCGCAGCGGGGGGTGGAGCCGGAGCAGTATCTGTTTCCCGCGCCGTCTATAAGAGCATGGTACTCATTAAAAAGATCCACTTTTTCAGGCAGATTCTCGGTGAAAAAAGACTGAAGGCTGTCGTAGCTCCAGCCGGGGGGGATTATTCCCAGGCGGCCGAATATCCTGGCGGTGTATGCGTCCACCACAAAGACAGGCTTTCGGGCAGCGTACAGTATGATGCTGTCGGCGGTTTCCTTGCCGATGCCTTTTATCCCCAGCAGTACACGGCGGAGATCCCCTGCCGGAAGGGCCAGCAGACTCTCTAAGCTCCCGCTGTAGCGGTTTACAACCAGAGAACAGAAATCCTTTAGCCTTCTGGTTTTCTGGTTATAATAGCGGGTAGGACGGATAAGTTCGGCCACCTTTTCATCAGGGGCCAGATAAAGTGAGTCAGCCTCCAGAAGGCCTTCCTTCCTGAGGGCGTCAATTGCCTTGACCACATTTCTCCAGGCCACGTTCTGGGTTAGTATGGCCCCAACGCAGACCTCGAAGGGTGTTTCGGCGGGCCACCAGCCCCGGGGTCCGAAATGGTCGTATAGCTTTTGGTAAATATCCAGCAGAGCTTTTTTCATAGTATAAATATTAATATACCATCCGCAGGACATAATAACAACATTTCGATTATTCCCCCAAAAAACAGTAAGACGCTCAAAAGAGCGTCTCAGACTGATGACAAACCCATTGATTATAATATATGCTTGGAAGTGACATTCATAAAGGCAGGGAGTCAGCCACTTGCTAACATTGCGGAGGCTGTTACCAGGTTTTGACGCAGAAGGCTTACGGAATGCCGATCCGTCTGCTGGATGCAGACGGAAACCGAGAGCCGCACGGATGCAGTATTCAAGGTGGTCGGCAGTCCGTTGCCTGCAAGGCTAAAGCTGGTTCAGCCGGAGCACCAGTTGGCATGGGGTTGGTATTACAGGCCGGCCCTTGAACTTCTTATTACTGTTCACTTTGAATAAATGGTAAAGCTTTGCCTTTGTCAACAACCTGAGACGCTCAAAAGAGCGTCTTTAATAGTTTTTATGGGCTACGCAGAGTGCCGGCGGGAGGACAGCCTGTCGAATTCCTGCATATTTTCGTTTACCATGAAATAATCGAAAAGAAAGTCCATTTGTTTTTGGGAAAGTGCCTTTTCGCTGTGGTGGTGAACCCTGCCCAGGCTTATTTTGACCCAGCCGTTGAGCTCCAAAGTATATTCGGCGTCCAGATTGAGGAAAAATTTTGCCTCCAGGCGGTATTTGAATTTCTTGCACAGATCGTCGGCAAATCTCCAGTGGTGCTCATAGGGGCACTGATAGAAGTCACCGTTGGGGGCTACCCAGCCGTCCCTGCCCTTGAGCTCGCCGTGATACGGATCAAGGCTGAGCATGAAATTCACCTCCTGTATTAGATAATATTTAGATAAAACCTTTCTTTCCATGTTTTATCGGGCAAATAGCGAATTGAGCCGCCCGGAAGCATTATTAAAAGTCGAATATTTCACAGCCTGTTAATCCTCCCTGCCAGCGGCCTGCAGCCGATCAGTCAGGTCAGAAAAATGGCATACAGAACGCCTGCATGCCGTTACAACGTATCCTAAAAGGAATGCTCACTTATTCTGAATTCTGACTCCTGTATTCCGACCGAAAAGGAATGCATCAAAGGCGGCTTAAAGTCTTTCAATAATAGTGGCGTTGGCCATTCCAAAGCCTTCGCACATGGTCTGCAGCCCGTACCTCTTGCCGGTCCTTTCCAGGTAGTGCAGCATGGTGGTCATTATCCTGGCCCCGCTGGCCCCCAGGGGATGGCCAAGGGCTATGGCCCCTCCCTGGGGGTTCAGTTTGGACGGGTCAGCCTCCAGATCATTGAGCCAGGCCAGAGGCACAGGGGCAAAGGCCTCGTTGACCTCGTAAACATCTATATCGGAAATAGTGAGCCCTGCTTTTTTGAGGGCCATTCTGGTGGCCGGAATGGGGGCGGATAGCATCAGCACCGGGTCGTCTCCAATGACAGACCGGGCAACTATCCTGGCCCTGGGCTTCAGACCCAGCTCCCGGGCCTTTTCCATCGACATTATCAGTATGGCTGCCGACCCGTCGCTTATCTGGCTGGAGTTTCCAGCAGTGATCATACCGTCTCCCTTAAAGGCTGACCTGAGACCGGCCAGGGTTTCCGCTGTGGTGGCGGGGCGAATGCCCTCGTCCTCGCTGAAAAGCCCGGCGCTGCCGTCTGGCAGGCTGACCTCCAGGGGCATTATTTCCTTTTGGAAGTATCCGGCCTTTCTTGCTGCCGCAGCCTTAACGTGGCTTTCCATGGAAAAGCGGTCCAGCATATCCCTGGTAAGGCCCCATTTTTCAGCTATCAGCTCGGCAGAGATGCCCTGGGAGAATATACCGTATTTTTCTATGATCCTGGGGTTAAAGCCGGCGCTGCCAAGGGAGGACCCCATGGGTACCCTGGTCATACACTCAACACCGGCGGCAATTACAACATCCATGTCTCCCACCATGATGGCCTGGGCCGCGAAGTGTACCGACTGCTGGCTTGAACCGCACTGCCTGTCAATGGTTACCGAGGGGACATGATCCGGAAAGCCCGCCAGGAGGACGGCCTGCCTGCCCACACACAGAGACTGCTCTCCCACCTGGGAGACGCACCCCATGATCACATCTTCTACAATCTCCGGCTTAATACCGGCTCTTTTCACCAGCTCTGCAAGAACCAGGGCGGCCAGGTCATCCGGACGGGTGTTGGACAAAGATCCTTTTTTCTTTCCTAAGGGTGTTCTGACGGCCTCAACAATTACCGCTTCGCGCATTCAATCAACTCCTTATGTATACATGAGTGATTATTCACTCATTATAGTGGAGACACCACACCTGTTCCTTTTAAATGATGATAAGCTATCGCAAACTATATTGTCAACCGAATATTCAGATATTTAAATGTATTCAAAACAGTGGATTAATAAGCCGTGCAAACTGCGGAGGCTGTCTGTGGTTTTATGAATTTATTTCCGGAGACGTGGAAAACATAAAGTCAGCGCTAAAAAAATAATGTGACAGGTGAGGCCATGTATTCATTTTTTACCGTTTCCGTAGTACCCGAGATACCTGAAAAAATATCAAGGCTTAAAGATATAGCCTATAACTTCTGGTTCAGTTGGAACGAGCCGTCCCAGGAGTTATTCTCCAGAATAGACCCGGCCCTCTGGGAGGAGGTATATCATAACCCTGTAAAGTTCCTACTCAGGGTCAGGCAGGAGGATCTGGAGAAAGCTTCGTGGGATAAGGAGTACCTTAAGCTGTACGAGAAGGTCATGGATAGCCTCGACCGGTACCTTACTGAGGAAACCTGGTTTAAGCGACGCTTTCCCGAGCACTCTGCCAAGGTGGTGGCCTATTTTTCAGCCGAATTCGGGCTGCACGAGTCCCATCCCATTTATTCAGGTGGACTGGGCCTTCTGGCGGGGGACCATCTCAAGTCGGCCAGCGATCTGGGGGTGCCTCTGGTCGGTGTCGGTCTCCTGTACAGGCAGGGATACTTTACCCAACGGATTAATGGTGAGGGCTGGCAGGAGGCTGAATACCCTCTTCAGAATTTTTTTGAAATGCCCATGATGCCCGTTATGGGAAATGACGGAAGCATATTGACCGTGTCGGTAGAGCTTCCCGGCAGAAAGGTCTATGTAAGGGTATGGCAGGCCCGGGTGGGAAAGGTGAGCCTTTACCTCCTGGATTCGGATGTGGCCTCCAACAGCAGGGAGGACAGGGGCATTACCGCCCAGCTATACGGCGGATGCAGGGATATGAGGATTTCCCAGGAGATCATTCTGGGAGTAGGAGGGGTAAGGGCACTCAGATCCATGGGGATATTCCCCCGTATGTGGCACATTAATGAGGGACACGCAGCCTTTCTCTGTCTGGAAAGAGTGAGGGAACTTGTACACAGGGGAATAAAGACCGATGTGGCTGTAGAGGCGGTAAAAACCAACACCCTGTTTACCACCCACACACCGGTTCCTGCCGGGCATGATGTTTTTACCGTCGAAATGATGGACTACTATTTCGGGTTCTTTGCCCAGCAGATGGACTTAAGCCGGGAGGAGTTCATCCGCCTGGGCTGGGATGAGGAGCGCAATACCTTCAACATGACAGTGCTGGCCCTTAATATGGCGGACTTCAAAAACGGGGTCAGCAGGCTGCACGGCAATATATCCCGCCATATGTTCCGTAGACTTTACGGTAACGTCCCGGCTGAGGAGGTGCCCATCTCCAGCGTGACCAACGGGGTTCACATTGAGTCATGGATGGCCCCCCAGCTTAAGGGCATAATGAAGAAATATGCAGGAAACTGGTCCTCCAGCCTGAATGATCCGGGGATGTGGGCAAAAATAGACTCTGTCCCGGATGAAGTGATCTGGTCAGCCCACCTGCAGCTTAAAGCAGAGCTTATTGAATTTGCCAGGCAGAGACTTAAAGCACAGAGGGAGAGAAACTTTGAAATAAGGCAAAGAATAGTCGAGGTTGACGGCTACCTTAACCCCGAAGCCTTAATTATAGGTTTTGCCCGGAGGTTTGCCACCTATAAAAGGGCCGCCCTGCTATTTGCCGACATGCAAAGGCTTAGCGCACTGCTAAATAACCCTCAGAGGCCAGTGCAGATTATATTTGCCGGCAAGGCCCACCCCGCCGACAGGCCCGGGCAGGAGTTGATCAAAAGGGTGTTGGATATTGCCGGGCTGGAACCCTTCAGGGGCAAAATAGTTTTCCTGGAGAACTATGACATAAATGTTGCCCGCCATATGGTCAGGGGTGTGGATATATGGCTGAACAACCCCAGGAGGCCCCAGGAGGCCAGCGGGACCAGCGGCATGAAGGCGGCCGTCAACGGGGTGGTTAATTTCAGCGTCCTTGACGGGTGGTGGCCTGAGGCATACAATGGCAGAAACGGCTTTAGCATTGGAATTGAAAAGGACTACCCTGGAGATGAGATTCAGGACCGGGAGGATTTTCTTTCACTGTACAGTGTTTTGGAGAATGATATCATTCCCACCTACTTTTCATTGGAGAACGGGGTGCCCTGTAAATGGATCTCTTTCATGAAGAACTCTGTCAAAACAGTGGGACTCAATTTCAGCTCCGACCGGATGGTCAGGGAGTATGTGGAGAGATATTACGTACCGGCCATAACAAGGGGAGAGGAATTCAGAAAGGATAATTTTGCGCTGGCCGAAAAGATTGAAGCCCATAAGAGTTTTTTAAAGAAAAACTGGCACCAGGTGGCGGTGTGTGAGGTGGGGAATGACAGCCGCGCCCTTAAGAAAGCGGGAGAAAGCCTCAGTGTCAATTCTACCGTCCGGCTTGGATCCATCCAGCACCAAAATGTGAGCGTGGAAATAGTATACGGCGGTGTGGAGGGGGACAGCCTTTACGACTTAAAAACAGTCCCCATGACTCTGGCCGAACAGATGGAGGACGGTGTGTACTCTTACCGGGGAAACCTTACCCTTCCCCAGGGGGCCTTTGGCTTTACCGTCAGGGTAAGGCCTGCGAGCCCTGATTTTGTTAACAAGTTTGACCTGCCTCTGGTGGCCTGGGCCGGATTGAATTAATCCGGCCCTTAAAAATCATTACCAACTTTCCACCCATTAAGCGGAGGGGCTTTTTTCGAATATTTTTTCGGCTACGTTACAAAAGCAATTAAAATATCGTCTAATTAGTTAGTTCATTAAATGGTTTGGTTTTTAGGTTGGGGGGATTGTTCCATGCGGGACCCTTGCGACACCGATCCGGAGAAGTTGGTTTTTTTTGAGGATCTGTACGACCAGTATTTTGAAAGGGTGAACAGGTATCTGCGCTACCGGGTTACCAGCGTGTGGGACGCCGATGATCTCACCGCCGCGGTGTTCACCAGGGCCTTTGAGAAGCGTCACCATTTCCGGGGCGAGGCCCCTGTAGCAGTGTGGCTCTTCAGGATTGCCCATAACATATTTGTGGACTACATACGTTCCAAAGGAAGGCTTACCCTGTCCGAGCCGGAGAATTCGGCCCAGGCTGCCGAAGACGGTCAGCCTGAGGAGGAGCTTTTAAGGCTGGAGGAACTGAGACAGCTGAGAAGACTTTTGGAAACGCTGGCTCCGGACTACAGGGATGTAATCTCTCTGAGGTACGTTGGAGAGTTGCGGTTCAGCCAGATTGGCCGGGTTTTGGACAGAACCGAGGCAGCAGTGCGCATGATTCACCACCGGGCCCTAAAGGCCCTCAGGAAAAAACTCTGTGAGGAAGAGGGGTGATCCTTTGTCCGGGGAAAAGAATAAATTGGGCGCAGGAGAAAAAAACAATGTGATACCACTGGGCGAAGGCTGGCACGGCACCGAAAGCCGGCCAGGGGAGGACACCTCCCTTAATGACCTGGTAAGGCATATGAGGTCGCTGAGAGACTCCATTCCGGTAAATCAGAAGCTGCGACGTGATTTAAGAGCCAGGCTTCTGGAAGGGGTGGGTCCCCAAACTGAAGAGAGACCGGCTTTTAATTATCAGGAGAAGAGGGGGCCTGCCGGCAGGCCGTGGTGGGCGGCCGGGCTCATCGCCGCCGCAGCCCTGGGCATTATTATTTATATAGCGCTGGGGCCCTTTGGATGCAGGACACTGGATGGAGGACAGACGGCGGAGGTGGGGCGCTTCTGGACCGGAGAGGCGCCTCTTCTGCCGGCGGTATCTCCCGGGGACGGGGTGATAGTGGTGGAAAGGGGCGGGGCACTGCTTCTTTTAGGCCGTCAGGGAGAGCAGTTCTCCTCTGTCAACCCTCCCCCCGGTGTCAGATACGGCAGCCCCTGCTGGTCTCCCGATGGTAAAAGGCTGGCCTTGGTGAGGCAGGGCGGCTCAGGATGGGAAATTATCAGTATTGAGATACCTAAAGTCGAGGTTCGGGATATCCAGAGGACCCTGGAAGAGGGGTTGGAAAGGGCTGTTGTGCTGGCCCGCAGTCCTGCGGCAAGCCCGGTGGCCCATCTTTCCTGGTCTCCCGGCAGTGACAGGATTGCCTACGCGGTGACTGAGGACAGCGAAAACGGTATTTATCTGGCCGCAGCAGGGTCTGAGCCGGTATTCTTCGGACCGGGGGCGCAGGTTGCCTGGTCCCCGGACGGTAATTGGCTGGCGGTGGAAAGGGAGGAGGCTCAAGGCCGCTCTCTTAGGGTAGTCAGTATTAACGGAGAGGCTGAGTACACACTTGGCCAGGGAACCTTCCCGGTCTGGAGTGAAAAGGGTTTCTTATTCTTTTTGCAAACCTCAGTCAGGGAAAAAATACTTTCTTATCTGCCCGATGGGTCACCCCAGTTTAAGGTGCAGATTAAGACCGGTGAAATACGCTGGGTTTACCTGGGGAGCGGCAAGGGGCTGGAAAAGGTATTTGACAGGGAACCGGACGGTATCGAGCCAAGGCTATTAATGACTCCGGACACCCCGGCGGGGAATGTTGAGCTGCAGTGGCTAAAAAGTCTGGAGCTCAGCGGTGACAGGACTCCCAAGACCCTTTACCTGGATAGGGCCGGGGAAATTGAGGGACTGGTTCCAGGGGACGGCAGCAGTCTTCTGCTGTCACGCAGGGACGGCGGCATTGTAGTTATTTCCAGGGTAGGCTATAGCGTTAGAAAGACAGACGGGGGGGATAATCAGTGAAGAGAATCCTTATACTTTTGATACTAACCGTGTTCATGGTGACAGGTCAGGCCGCCCCCGGCTGGTGTGACGGTGATGTGTCCCTTAAGGCCAGACCCGGGCTGGCCGGCATATATAAGATAAACAGTCCTGTGTTGATTGATGTGGATGTTGATAACAGGGGGGAAAGAATAACCGGGCGCCTGGCGCTTATTCCCCGGGGCGGCGAGGATCGGAATAACTGGGTATATGGCTGTGAGGTGGATGTTCCGGCGGGGCAAAAGGGTTCCTACACCATAGTTGCTCCCGGTGATGTGGTCTCCGGCACTTCCCTGGTGAGACTCACAGATGGATATAAAACAATGGCTGAAACCAACCTGGAGGGGGCCGGGGTAGGCGGGGGGATGGTGGTTATTCCCCTTGACGAGAAATTCCTTGGGAGCAGCCTTATTTCCTGGCTGGACAGAAAGTATGGCGGCCAGGTAATGGTGAAATACCTGTCTGCCGAAGAGTTTCCTGACCGGTCTTTGCTGCTGAGGTCCGCCGATATAATAGTGGCTGACCGGGATTCACTTTCCCGCCTGGGCGCAGGCCAGAAAAAGGTGCTGTCGGAATGGGTCCGGCTGGGTGGCGGCCTTGTTTTCTCAGGTGAGTCCGCTGCTTCGGCGAAAGGCGCCCTGGAAGGTTTTAGCCCCCTCCCCGCTGAGGTCCAGGGCAGTTCCGGGCCGGTGCAGCGGGTGCCCTGGGGCAAAGGGGAAATAATATTTTCCAGGCAGGCTCTGGAAAGTATTAGCCGGGAGGGAAAGGTATGGGAGGAGATGGGGTTCGACTCCTGGTCCCAGGAGATTTTAAGCGGAAACAAAATGGATATGGTGCAGTCTGAAAGAAACAGTCTGTCCGAGGCCGGATCTTACCTGCCCCTGGCCAGGTCTGTGGCCATGCCGGTGCTGGTGGCACTGTGGCTGGCATATATTCTGGTGGTTGGCCCGGGACTGTTTATTCTGTTAAGGAGGCTAAGACGCAGCGATTTGGCCTGGATAATGGTTCCGGCGGTGGCTCTCTTGACTGCTGCCGGGCTGTTCACTCTGTCTCCGGCCAACCGCATGAAGGCCTATCTCTCCCAAACCATGTCCACGGTTGAGATAATAGACCCGGAACTGGCCGAAATCGCCTCTTCAGGCGTCTTTGTGCTTCCCCGGGGAGGAACTCTGGAAGTGGGCGGTCAGGAAGGCATGCTGCTGGAGCCACTGAACAGGTATACACGGGGGGGTGACGGCAGTATGAGATCTTTAAGCGGCGCCAGCCCCAGGGTTGTTTTTACGGGGGTGGAGTACGGCTCCATGAGACAGGTATACTCCTACGGCACCCTGCAGGGGGTGGGGACCGTTGAGGGGATGGCTTTCTTTAAGGAAGACCGGCTGCAAGGCCGCATTGTGAACAAAACCTCCTTTGACCTGAGGGACTGCCGGATACTGGTGGGGAGAAATATGGTTGAACTGGGAAGCATATCCTCCGGCGCCACCAGGGATCTTGACGAGCCTATGAGCAGGTCCCGGATAGTCAACGAACGGGAAATATACGGAGTGGGGCCCCAGGTAGCCAGCATTAGCAGGGAAAGTGTTCTTATGTCCAGTATGGCGGAGCATGTATCTCAGAATAAGTGGGCCGGTGAGGTTGTCTTCATGGGCTGGAGTGACAGCCCGGTGGTAAGTCTTAAAGTTCTCAGCCCTTCCGGTGAGGGCCAGGAGGGAGGCCAGACCCTGATCAGGCAAAAGCTGGCTGTAAAGTTTCCGGAAGGACCTTTTAGGCTGCCGGCCGGCTTTATAAAAAATAGTATCATGGGACTGGGGGGAGCCTACGGGGAGCTGCCTGAGGGGCTGACTCTGCATAATGGGTCGGTAAAGGTAACCTATGACCTGAGGGAAACTTTACAAACAGACCATTTTAAGATAACTGCCATTGATCTTCAAAAGGCTCCGTCTGAGGCAGGCTATACCATTGAGCTGCTCAACCGGGAAACCTCCGGATGGGACGGCATAGAGGGCACAAGCAGTGTTATTTCAGGTGTGGACTCTCAAAAATATGTGTCCGGCAGTGGGGTAATAGAAATAAGGCTTACCTCGCTTACCGAAAAGTCCGGAATTGATGGGGTCTTCAAGGGAATAACCGTGGAGGGGGTGATCGGCTCATGATTTCTATAAGTGAGATGACTAAAAGGTTTGGGAGGACAACTGCCCTTGACGGGATGTCCCTGGAGGTTGAAAAGGGAGCGGTGTTCGGCCTTATAGGCCCCAACGGCGCGGGAAAGACCACGGTAATGTCCATTCTGGCCACTCTCCAGCTGCCTGACGGGGGAAGGGCCACCATCAGCGGGAGGGATGTTACCAGTGATATAGAAGAGGTGCGCGGTCTGGTGGGCTACATGCCTGACTTTTTCGGGGTATATGACGGGCTGAAGGTATATGAATACCTGGACTTTTTTGCCAGCGCCTACCACCTGCCGGAAAAGGGAAGGGACCGCCTGATAGGGGGACTTCTGGAGTTAGTTAACCTCGGGGACAAGGAGGATTTTTATGTTGACTTGCTTTCCAGGGGGATGAAGCAGAGGCTTGCCCTGGCCAGGTGCCTGGTCCATGACCCCGAGGTGCTTATTCTTGACGAGCCGGCCTCAGGCCTTGACCCCAGGGCCAGGGCCGAGATGAAGGAGATCATAAGACATCTGGGGAAAATGGGGAAAACCGTGCTGATAAGCTCTCATATACTACCTGAGCTTGGTGAGATATGTGACCAGGTGGCCATTATGGAAAATGGCCGGGTGGTTGTTTCCGGGCCGGTGGAAGAGGTGACTGCGGCAGGTGGAGGCTCCCGGGTTATTGTGGTGGAAGTTGCCGGGAGGGCCGGTGAACTTGCCCTCATGCTGGAAGAGAGGCCCCATACAGGCCTTGTTGAGGCAGATGGCCGGCAGGTCAAATTCTTCTACCGTGGGAGCAGAGAGGACCAGGGCGCCCTGCTTAAAGAAATAATAGACGGGGGCCACATTGTTATTCAGTACCACGAGGTGCGCAGAAACCTGGAAGAGGCCTTTATGGCGGTGACCGGGGAGGTGAATGGAAAATGAAAGGGAATCCAGTGCTGCTAAAGGAAATGAGGCAGAGGTTCAGGACATTTAAAACGCCATTGATAATTTCTATGTATCTTTTGATTACCGGAGGCCTGTGCTTAAGCTACATATATATGCGCTGGCGCAATATGCCGGGCTACTACCAGCCTGGTATGAGCAGGGAATTGTTTATCACCTTCTCTATGATCCAGCTTGCTCTGATCGCCTTTGTGGTTCCTGGTCTCACCTCAGGCAGCATAAGCGCAGAAAGGGAAAAGCAAACCCTTAACGTGCTGCTTGTGACCAGGCTGAAGCCCCTGGGCATAGTGCTGGGCAAAATGATTTCTTCCTGCTCCTTTATGGTGATTATATTGCTGGCCACATTGCCGCTGTATAACATAATTATACTGTATGGAGGTTTTTCGCCGGGGCAGCTGGCGGGGGTTTTCATCTTCTACCTGGTTACTCTGATAGCCTTTGGATCGGTGGGCATGGCCTGCTCCGCCTTTTTTAAGAAAACAGGGGCCAGTGTGGTGGTCTCTTACATTATTGTACTGACCATCATGGCCGGCACAATACTTTTGGGAGCTTTTATTTACGAGGTCACCAGGGTGCCGGGCCCTGGCAGCTCACCGACACCTCTGATTTCACAGATACTGCAGGACCTCAATCCCCCCATGGTAATGCTTCGCATACTGGGTGAAACAGGCATGGCCAGAAGCCTCGGCCTTCCCTACTGGGGGGTCTACACTATTTTCTACCTGCTTCTTTCCGTGCTGCTGGTCTGGTGGAGCGCCCGCCAGCTGAGGCCGGGCGGGGGAAAGGGGATGACCTGGAGACAGTAATTTTTGCTTAAGGGTAATACCTCTGGTCGGAATACAGAATACAGAAGTCAGAATTCAGAATTTTGTAAGCCATACTTAGAAGGTGAATTTATAAAGGAAACCCGCATGTAAATGTGCGGGTTCTTCTTTCGGCTTTGCAGATCTATCCGTAATGCAATCTCAACACAGTCGGTAAGGAATGCCAAAACCATTCTGACTTCTGAATTCTGTATTCTGAATTCCGACCGCATAGAATATCAGTATAAGCTTTACTTCTTTCTCCATGCTGAAACCAGCCGGTCGCGGCGGGTTTCATAGGCGGTTAAGAGGGCGGCGGCCTGGCTGCCTATCCGGGGAAGGCTTTTTACGTCATCAGACCTGACGGCTCCCATTATGGCTGCCAGTATGGGATAAATGACCGCCCCCCCCAGTATGGCGGCGACTGTGGCCAGGTAGGCGTGTCCAAGCAGGCCCAGGCCCCACCTGTACAGCCCAAACACTGCCAGGCCCATCAGCAGGGAGGCCATTCCGGGCCTCAGCACGGCGGAGGGAATATTTACATTAAGCCCCACCATTCGTTTAACGGCCAGGTAATTCAGTGTGGAAGACACCATAAACATAGCTACTGTACCCAGGGCCGGGGCCTTTATGCCCAGAGAGGTGGGCACCAGGAAATAGGTTATGCCTATTCTTACTGCTATGCCGGCCAGCAGGCTTATGACCGGTATATCGGCCCGGCCCAGTCCCTGCAACACCCCTGACAGCACCAGGTGGATGCCCCAGAAGGCTAGTGAGGGGGCCAGCACCATAAGGGGTATGCCGGCAGCCTTTTCGGCATAAAAAAGATCTGTGAGCTGGGGGGCAATGGCCATAAGCCCGGCAGCCGCCGGCAGGGTTGTAATTAGAGAAAGCCTTATGGCCTCCGAGGCCTTCTTCTGAATATGCAGTTTATTGTTGGCGCCGAAGGACTCTGCCACCGAGGGAACTATGCTGGTGCCCAGTGCGAAGGCGAAGACTATACTTATATTGACAAAGGACATGGCCATCTGGTTGATCTGGCCGTATAAATTGGTGGCCTCGCTTATGGTATAGCCCACCAATTGGAGGCGGTCAATAATAAGCTTGTTGTCGATGAAGCCGGTAATGGCCATGGCTACACTGGCGAAGGACACAGGGACGGAAACGGCCATTATTTTCTTCAGCAGGGTAGAAGCCTTTTCCCTGTACTCCGAGGTGTCCTGTTCCACCATTTCCAGTAGGGAGCCCCTGTGTCTGAAGTAATAAAAAATCATTATCAGGGTGGCCGCCACCGCCCCGGGAACTGCTCCGAAATTAGCCCCGGCCGCAGCCATGGCCAGGCCCTTGGGCATCAGAAGATAGCTGAAGAGCACCGTTCCAGCCACCAGCATGATCTGCTCCCCCACCTGTGACACAGCCACCGGTGACATGTTCTGCAGGCCCTGGAAGAGACCCCTGAAGGAGGAGGTCAGGGCTGCGAAAAATATCATTGGTGATATGGCCAGCAGCCCGTAGTAGCTGGCCGGGTTGGCTACCAGGCCGCTTTCCACAAGCCAGGAGGCCCCGAAGAAGAGCAGCAGGGAAAAGAGAAGCCCAAAAATAAACATGGACGCAAAAGCTACCTTGAAGGTTCTGTATGCGTCCCTGTAACATCCATGGGATATTTTTTCAGATATCAGCCTGGCCATGGCCACAGGGATTCCTGCCGAGGAGATGGTAAAGAATATAAAGTATACCTGATTGGGCACGGCAAAAATGCCCAGTCCCTCGCCGCCCAGAAGCCTGCCTACGGGAATCCTGTAGCCCACGGCCAGTATCCTGATGAAAATGCCGGCCAGTGTTAGGATAACGGCGCCCTGTATGATGGTTTGTTTTTTCAGTGCCCTGCTAGCCACGTAAAATCACTCCAAGCACATAAAAACCCACGCCCAGAGCGTGGGTTGTAGACTATTCTCCGGTATCGTCTCCCGGGGGGACATTGTCAACACGCCTCAGCGGCGTAACCTTGTTTCTTCTGCCGGGCCTTTGCGCCGGTATTTCGGATTCGGTAACTTCCAGGTAAAAAAGTTTATCGGGGTAACAAAGGACGGTGACCATTCCCCTTTCGGGTTCGGTCAGCCAAATCCCCCGGAATTCCAGCATTTCTCCCAGCAGGTCAACCTCCACCTTGCGCGGGCCCTCGAAGACTTCAAGTTCCCAGCCCTGGATACTGACCACAAGGGTTTTCTGCAGTCTTGTATTTTCCATACGATCCTCCTTTTACATGCCCTCCCACAAAAAATATAATACCATAAATATGAGTTTTACCCAAATTATTTAATTACAGTCACTTAGGTGTGACTGGCAACCAATAAAGTATTTTGAAATGTATTTCCTTCACCGGTAAAGATGCTATAAAAATAGTATACTGGCCCATTTGCGCAGTGCTTTGGTGTTCGGGGCAGTGGCCGCTGTTTCCAGAAGTGCTCTGGACGGCCGGGGGCTGTTGTTATGGTATTATATTATTTCGTTCGTCTTTTTGCCTGTAATAGTTTTTCTGTACGGCAGGAGGGCCTGGTGTTCCTTTATATGTGGAACAGGGGCCCGGTTGGAAACCCTTGGTGACCCGTACAGAGCAGCCGGTCCAAAAGAAGAGGGGTGCCCGGGATGTAGCTGTATGGTGAATGCCTGTTTATATCTGGAAAGGCCTGCTTTATCTGGATAAAAAATAGTGGCTTTGATTAGACTATTACCATGGTGACAGGGATAAAAAATATAACCACATTTAAAGTAGCGGCGGTATATGTGGGGACTGTTGTCGGTGCGGGATTCGCATCGGGGCAGGAAATACTTCAGTTCTTCAGTTTTTTCGGTATAAAGGGACTATTTGCCCTTCTGGTGGCTACAGCGCTTTTTGTATTTTTCGGAATGATTATACTTGATCTGGGGAGGAAGTTGGGGGCCGACTCCCACCGGGAGATAATTCAATATGCCGGCGGCCGCTGGGTGGGCACAGCGGTGGACGGCGTCATTACCTTTTTTCTTTTTGGCGCACTTACTGCCATGACAGCCGGGGCTGGCGCAATATTCAGGGAGCAGTTCGGTCTTCCACATATTGCGGGCAGCCTGGTCCTGGTGGCGGCCACCATGCTAACCGTGCTGGTTGGCATATCCGGTGTAATATCAGCCATTAGCTATGTTGTCCCGGTGCTGCTTCTGGCGGTTTTTGGAATAGCTGCCGCAACTCTGGCAGCAGGCCCCATTGATCCCGGCGCCGTTGCCCTCTGGGCCGGGTCCTCACGCCCGGCAGTGCCTTTTTGGCCGCTTTCGGCGGTGGTATATGTTTCCTACAACCTTGTGCTGGGGGTTTCAGTTCTGGGGCCGCTGGGGAGGCATGTGCAAGACCGTCACACAATAAGAAAGGGAGCTCTGTACGGGGGAATTGGTCTGGGTCTGGGAGCCCTGGCCATAAACCTTTCACTTCTGGCCAGAGTTCCGGCGATTTCAGGGTTTGAGGTGCCCATGGTTTATATTGCCGCTGGTATTTCACCAGTGGCTCAGGTGGCCTACAGCATAGTTCTCCTGGCTGAGGTATATACCACTGCGGTAGGAAGTCTTTACGGGTTTGCCGAAAGGATTACAGACCAGGGAAAGCCCCTCTTCAGGTGGATTGTCGCGGGTACCGGGGTGGCGGCCTTTGGAGCGGGCCAACTGGGTTTTTCCACTCTGGTGCGGGTACTCTATCCGGCCGTTGGCTACGCTGGCCTGCTTATGCTGGCAGGGCTGCTATACGGTTATGTCAGGGAGAGGGTGGTTCCCCGGCCCGCTTATAAGCCAGGGGATAAAAAGGAGTAAGCTTAAAAGGAGACTAAAAGAGTGCAATCCGACTCAGATGTTAATGTAAAAAGTTCCTGGGCCGACAAAAGCAATTTGGAGAAAGCTCTCCTGGTGGGAATGCACGGTCCGCCTGAGCTAAAGCGGGAAGAAAAAGCACTCTTTCTGGGAGAATTCAGGGAAAGGGTTATAAGGTCTTTAACCAAGGATCAGGTTAAAGATCCGGGTATTTATCCCGAAATAGTTGAAGCGCTAAAGGATAGCAGGACAGTGGGCATGCTTATAAGCGGGGACATTGATTGGCACTTTTCAGGTAAATATCAGAAATTGGCCTCAGAAATGGGGAAGAAAAGTTCCATAATGCATGACCCGGAATTAAAAGGAGACATTGGGCTGGTAGTTGTGAGCGGTGTTGCTGAAGATGTCGAGGATGTAATGGTGGAGAACAGGGAGGCAAGGTTGAAAAGACTGGGCTTACCCCTGAAATTGATTAATTCCGCAGGGAAAAAGGTTTGTGACAGGTGTTATGACAAAATTACCGGGGCTGATCCCGGCGAGATTATAAATTACGGGAAGTTAACCCTTTCAGACAGGTTTTGGGGCGAAAAGTGTAATTCATGCCAGATTTAATAGCCTTTTTTAGCTTGATAAGTGGATGATTTTTTGCCATAATTTTGATGAGGCTTTTATATCAAAAAATTGATGGGGGGTAGGGCAATGTTCTG
Source organism: Peptococcaceae bacterium BICA1-7 (assembly GCA_000802095.1). Taxonomy (GTDB): domain Bacteria; phylum Bacillota; class Desulfotomaculia; order Desulfotomaculales; family Desulfocucumaceae; genus BRHc4a. The sequence goes on from JUEB01000029.1 coordinate 63,781, forward strand.
TCCGGTGTGCAGGGATACAGAAATGCATGAAGTTACCAAGGAGGGTGTGCTTATTGATGTGTGCCCAAGATGCAGGGGGGTCTGGCTCGACAGAGGGGAACTGGAAAAGATTATTAATACCGGTCGGGCTGCTCACCGGGACTATGATGATATATACGGCGGCAGGGAGAACACTCAGCCAAAGGAGGTATATCCCCGGGAGAGCTACCAAAAGCATGACCATGACCAATATAAGCACCACAAGAAAAAGAAGCCCTTTTATAAAGTTCTGGAGGATATATTTGATTAAATTTTAAAAGGCTTCCGGATTTTAATCCGGAAGCCTTTTAAAAAACTGATTAACCCTGCATGCCTTTGGGTGTGAAGGTGTTGCAGCAGCTTCCCTCTGATGACTCAACCTTCATATCGCCTACTGAGCTTACCTCTATGCCGTCAGCGTGGCATTCGAAATTCTTATTGTAGTGGCACTCCTCGCACATGCACTTGGAAACCTTGGACACTGTTAATGCACCTCCTGTATTGGTATTAGGAATATATATCCTGCATCTGACCTGCCGGTAAGATCCATTCCTACTTTATTGGGTTGTATAATTTATATAGGTGGGATGGAATTGTGTGGTGGGCCTTGCTGATCTTATACTCTGCAGTGCACCGGTCATTTCACCTATATTTTGCTGAATTCTGCTCATAACATAATAGGCCATGTCTATACGCTCATTTAGAACGGTATTCACATGCCGGGTTGACTGGGCTACCTGCATAGCCATATTTCTGGCGTTTTGCGCGGACACTCCAGCGCCTTGCAGGTTGCCGGAATTAAGTGAGACCAGGATGTCATCACAGGCTGAAACCAGGTTTTGCGAAAGGGCGGCCGACCTGCCGGATTCCCCCAGCAGTGCTTGTCCGTGCTGCAGTGCGTGCTGAATAAAGGGATTGGAGAGCTGGTGCATTATCTCACCTCCTTTATAATGTTCAGGATTATTATGTATATTCTGCGGCCAATTATACATTTCCGTTTATCTGCGGTATTCTCACCCCGAAATAATTCCATTCATCTTCGCAGTACTGTTTTTCCAATAAAAAATTTAAAAAAAGTGAATTTTAAAAAGGATTCTGAAAATTATGTCGAATATTGTTATAACTTTACTGAAGGAGTATGATTTTAAATGGAGCATATTAAGGCAGAATCTTTGATGCAATGGCTTCCGTTTATTCATGAGCTTATTGGCACCCAAAGCGCCCTGGCGCTATCGGACAGAGAAAATTTCATAGGTTATTTTGACGGTTCAGAAATACACCTGCCGATAAAGGTGGGTGATCCAGTAAAGGAGAAATCAATCTCAGGGACGGCCATAAGGGCGGGTTATAAGGTAACCAAGAAAATAGGCCGTGAAGTATATGGGGTTCCCTATATGGGTGTGGGAATACCCTTAAAAAACCAGAGCGGACAGGTTATCGGCGCTTTGGCGGCAGGCATACCCCTAACCCTTCAGGATGACATCAACAACCTCACTGTCAGGATAAATAAAGAGCTGGAGACGCTGGAGTTCTCCACCTCAAATATTGCGGCCTCCTCGGAGGAGTTTGCCGCAACCGTCACCACGCTGGCTTCTAATGCTGAAGACATTAGGGTCAAAATGCAAGTAATGGACTCTATCACCAAGCTTATCCGTGAGATTTCCGATCAGACAAACCTGCTGGGGCTGAACGCAGCTATCGAATCTGCCAGGGCCGGTGAACACGGGCGAGGCTTTTCGGTGGTTGCTGAAGAAATAAGAAAACTGGCCACCAGGACCAAGGATTCCGTCAAGCAAATAAACGAGGAAATGAAGAAAATATCTGATTCGGTGGGAGAGATAGCCTTAAATATACAGCAAATAGCCGCTGCCTCTGAGGAGCAGGCCGCCATAAGCGGAGAGGTGGGAGAGGCTACCCACGGGCTGAAGGAGGATTCTCAGGAGATACTGGTTTTGATTAAGAAGCTTATGGAGAAGATATAGCAGGCGGGACGAGGGTTCCGCTGTCTGCCAGTATTAAAAGGCTTCCCTGGATATATATCTTAGGAGGCCTTTTCCCATGCAATGGCGGCCATGGCTTTTTTATGTTTTTCAAAAACGTACAGCTCATACATGATATCTTCAAGAGTGGCGGTTTCCGGCAATCTGTTGATAAGGCTGATAACCTCTTGTTTTACCATCGATTCATCACCTCAAAAATATTGTACCACAAATTGGTCTCGGAAACTTAAAACCATAGAGAGGGCGTAACCCCCCCCGGTGGTATGTCTGAGGAATTTTTCTTCTGCTGCGGGATGAGGAAGGTTTTCTGCTAATTAACGGCAATTTTCGACAATTTCCAATAAATTAGGCTTTTCAGATAGCCCTGTGTGGCGTTATAAATTTATGTCCGGGGTATTCCCTATATTATGTCGGAAAGCGTTAAAAATAGTGCCTCACTAATCCTGCATCCGGTATCGGCCAGCACGAGCAGCAGGGCAAAGTCCCGTATTCCGTCCCAGGTCTTAAGGTAGGGCTGCTTCAGTAGTTTTAAAGCCTGGGTGTGAGTAAAGCTGGGGAATTCTTTCTGAGCTACACTCTGTTTTTTTATTCCGGCGGTGGGGTTATCCGCATACCTGCGGTTAGAGGATTCAGCCGATCGTTGTTTTACCATTTTCACCAGTGACCTCCCGTTTTTTCAAAAGTTATCTTTAGCTGGGGAGGACTGTTTTTTTCTATGTAAATATAGGCAAAAATAAAGTACGGATGGAGCGTTCTGATATGACACGTGGGACTTCGAAAACTCCGTCAGAAATCAGTCCCTGGCGTGAAAAAAAGCTTCCAGGATTTTGAACTCCCTGAAAGCCTTCAGTTTCTTATGGTGCCGGAGACCGGACTTGAACCGGTACGTCCAAAAAGGACGAGGGATTTTAAGTCCCTTGCGTCTGCCTGTTCCGCCACTCCGGCATGTTTTTTATACACCTGCAGTTGGTGCAAATAAGATTGTAACACAGCCCTATGCCGGGCGTCAACCGTAAAACACGGCAGGATCTGAGACAATTAATGTCAGTCGGGGCGGTCTTGCCGCAAACCATTGGTATTGACAAGCGGGGCAAAAGGTATTAGTATCAAATATGAAATATCGTTCATAACCAAATGGGGGCGGCAAAAGTATTTCTGTCAAAAAAAACAAAAATAAGGATGATCAGGGAGTGGTAAGCATGAAGATAGCCATACCGGTAGAAAATGGACAGGTTAATCAGCACTTCGGCAGGAGCAGGGAATTCGCCATCCTTGAGGTGGAAAACAATAAGGTGTCAGGCCAGAAGGTGGTATCAGCTGAAACCCTCCAGCACAACCATGAGGGGCTGGCCGACCTGCTGCACAGGGAGAGCGTCGAGGCCGTGGTGCTGGGAGGCATAGGTCCCTATGCCCTGCAGGCGCTGGAGCAAAAGGGGCTGAAGGTGATCACGGGAGCCTCGGGAGATATAGTGTCCATAGCTGAACAGTACTCCAAAGGAGAGCTTGTATCCAAAAATACAGTTTGTAACCACCATCACCATGAGCACGGGCATGACCACCAGCACGGCCATGGCGGCGGAGGCTGCGGAGGTCACGGCTGTAGCCATTAAAGACTAAAAACACCCTGAGGGGTGTTTTTTAAATTTTAAAAGTTTCAGGTGGCGATCATAGCAACACTCATTCCCAGTATAATTGAGCCAAGGCCGTAGGCCCCGAGCCTAGCCCATCTTTTAATATCCGGGGGCCAGTCCCTGGGGGCCCTAAACCGGACTTTTTCCCCGCCGGCTATAATTATATAGGTAACCATTACCCCGGCGGCGGCGATCAGCGACATTCCCGCCAGCATGAATAAAAGGCTTAAAAAAAGCATTCCTGCGCCCCTTTTTTTTATTACTACTATAATATTAACCCAGTCGTTCCCGGCGGGCAAGCAGTATTAGGGGCTACTTACAGGTATTTCATCAGGCTTTCCCGGAAGGATGGAGGAATGCGCTCCCAGGCCGGCTTCCAAGGTTATATTTGAGTTTTGAAGCTAATAACAGGCCCAGCCGCCGTGTGATAACGGCGGCTTTTAGCCTTAGGGGGCCGGGGGAGTGGGTAAAAAAGGCATAGTCTGGATATTTATTTAAAGACCATGTTGTAATTGCATATGCAGGGCCCCTTTGTTATAATTCATAAGATAGTCGCAGCGCATGCCGGTATGACAAACTGCCCGGACCTGCACCGGAGTGTACCAGTTTGAATTATAGAGGTATGATTATGAGCGAATGGAAGGAAATAATAGCTAAGTATACTGACAGCGCCGAAGTGGTGCTGCCCGGTGAAAGTGTGCCGGGAGATCCCTTCTGGGTTCTTATGGAGATAAAGGAAGGGCTTAATACCGGCAATTATCACAGCATAGGGAAAAGGGACAGCCGCACCATGATCATGCTTTTCCCCCAGAGAGAAATGGCCGACTGGGCAGCGGAGAGGCTTGAGGAGCATTCCGGGGGTTTTAAGGTGAGAGGGCTTAGCGCCCGGCACCTGGAGGTGCTGCTGAGGCTGTGCGAGGATGGATATCCCATTGAGCTTGTGGTGGCCGCCTCTGGACTGGATCATAAAGGGGATCTCTGCGGGGCGGTTATGTCTCCCTTTCAGATAAGAAAGGCCCTGAACTTTGAGACACATTAAATAGGGGGACGGCACACTGCCTGGTAAGCCTGCCCCCGGTGAGGAGTGAAAAATGTGCTATCACTTGACAAATTGTATCCACAGCTGAGCAGCGCTGAAAAAATGGGCCTGCTTGATAATCTTAATACTATATATGACAGCCTGCCTCAGACAAGCTGCGAACAGTGCGGCACCTGCTGCACCGTTCCTCCCCCGGCCTATATAGTGGAATACCTGAACATGTTCAGGTATATGAAGGAAAACCTCGGGGATCGTATTCCGGAAATAGTGGAAAAGGCCATCAGGTTTTACTTTTTGGAGCTGGTGGACATAAACCTCATGTGTCCGTTCCTGGGTGAGGACAGGCTGTGTATGGTTTATCCGGCGCGTCCGCTTAGCTGCAGAGGATACGGTCTTTCCAGAAATAACAGCGTATTTCTTCACCCCAGAACAGAGATGGAGGAACTGGCCCGCAGGTACAAGGAGCAGCACGGCATAACGCTGCCTGAGGAAGTTGTGAAATTTAACCTTCCTGAATGCGGCAATGTTAAAATAACCGGCGAAAAGAAGGTTTCCACCGACCACCTGGAACTGGCCATTTCCTACGTGGCCAGGCTGGAGAGTCAGCTTTTCCCTGTTGATCTGGTGGATAAAGAGCTTACCTTCGTTCCCTACGTTACCCACCTGGCCCTTACAGTTATAAGCGAGGGGGCCAGGGTAAGGAGACTTAGGGTAATGAGAGAGTACCTGGAAAAAGGAAGCAGCGATATGCTGGAAGGTTTTGTTGAGAAAGCCAGGACTGTAAATCTGTAAAATACAATTATTAAGCATCAGAAATAAGCCGGGGAGCAGTCCCCGGCTTATTTCTGAATAGCGTCAGGCATCAGCTGTCAGTTATAAGCCATCTGAAAAATCATATTATGCTGTCGGAATGCTGACAGCTGATAGCTAATCGCCCTCAAGGGCAATTATTTGTGCAGTGCCTTTCGGCGGTATACGGTCGGTTTTTAACTCCCAACGGCTGATAAGTTAAGGTATACGGAAAATATTTTAATTTTTCGGCATCTGTTTGAAGGGAATTTTTATTCTTACTCGAAGTATAATACTGAATACAAGCCTGCCCTAATCACCGTAAAGCCTACTGCCAGTACCAACAAACAAAACCTGTCAGGAAGGGTATATCGGTTTTTTTTGTATTTCCAGGCCGCCACGGCAAGTGTATCCGCATAAACAGGGCGGCTGTCAGCCCCTAGGGGAAATGGGGAACATCGGACCTGGGTAAATCAGGTCTTAATTAATGGCAAGTAATACTCGGGGGGGAAAAATGTGGCTGAGAGGGTATATATTGATGCCGATGTCCTGATACTGGGTGGAGGCACCTCGGGATGCATTGCCGCCTGGGAAGCCAGGCAGGCTGGCGGGGATGACCTTAAAATAGTAATCCTGGAGAAAGCTTTCATCCGCCACAGCGGCTGTCTCTCCGCAGGTATGAACGCTCTGAATATGTATATAAATCAGGGCACCCCGGAGGATTACGTGTCCTATGTCAGGTATGACATATGCGGCGCCCCCATTCGTGAGGACATAATACTGTCTGTTGCCGGGGAGGTAAACGACACCGTTAAGTTAATGGAGTCCGCCGGCCTGCCCATGAAGAAGAAGGAGGACGGGCGGTACCTTAACCGGGGCAAGTGGAATATAGAGGTTAACGGGTCGCTCTTAAAGCCCGTTACCGCCAGCAAAGCTTTTGAAGCCGGAGCAGAAATATACAACAGAGTTTACATTACCGAGTTGATTATAAAAGACGGGGCCTGTGTGGGAGCTGTAGGGTTTGGTGTCCGGGACGGGAAATTCTATATCTGCCGTGGGAAGGTCACCCTGCTGTGCACCGGCGGGGCCGCCGGTCTCTGGAGGCCCAATAACCGCAGGGATGCTCACCACAGGATATGGTACTTCCCCTTTAACTGTGGCTCTGCCTATGCCATGTGCAAACGGGCCGGCGCTGAGATGACCTCCTTTGAAATGCGCCTGGTTCCCATTAGGACCAAGGATACCTTTTCACCCACCGGGACAATGTCCATCGGCATGGGGGCTCCTATGGTGAATGCCCTTGGTGAGGAGTTCATGGAAAAAGACCCTTATTACGTTTCCTGGGGCGGGCACACTGCGCCGACCCCCATTCGGATGCTTGCCTTTCAGCGGGAGACCCTGGCCCACCGCGGGCCTATTTATCTTGACACCACAAAGGGAGACCCCGCCAAGGTTACCGGCCTCAAAGGCCAGTACCTGGATATGAGCCCCTGCATAGTGCTTTACTGGGGCTGCAATGACATTGATCCCTCCAAGGAGCCAATAGAGATAGACGGAGGGGACCCTTATCTGGTAGGGGCCCATGCCGGCATGTCCGGCGCATGGACCAAAGGTATTACCCGGGAAACCACCGTGCAGAGGCTGTATGTGTCCGGAGACGCTCTGGGGGCGGCTCCCAGCAGGTTTATCTCCGGATCCTGGACCTGCGGCAGGATTGCCGCCCGCCACATGGTGAAGGCACTTAAGGAAAATAACTACCAATTTGCCGATATAGAGGATGACCTTTGTGACACCCTTGAAGATCGCACCTTCGGCCCCCTCAAAAGGTATCAGGAAAAGTCAGCCGAGGGTTTATGGTCTGACGGGACTCTCATGTCTGGCATCACCCATAAGGACATGGAGTCCAGGATGCAGAAGATAATGGAAGAGTACTGCGGTGGCAGGACCCACTGGTATTTTGTAAATGAAACCTACCTCGGCATTGCCAGGAAGCAGATCAGTCGCATGAGGCAGGATCAGCTTCAGTACCTGTGCGCCAGGGACCTGCATGAGCTGCAGCTGTCCTGGGATGTTATCAACCGCCTGGATGTCTGCCAGCTGGTTATAGAGCATATGAGCTACAGAAAGGAAACACGGTTCCCTGGGTATGTCAACAGAACCGATTATCCTGAGCCGGACCCGGAATTTGACTGCTTTGTAAACTCGGTGTGGGACCGGAAAACCGATGAGGTAAGATGCTTTAAGGTGCCATATGAACAGGTTGTACCCGGAGACAGGAAGAAGCAGAGCATATAACTTCCTTATCCTGATGGTATTAAAGGTCGGAATACAGAACTCAGAATCCAGAATCCAGAATGGCTTGGGTATTCCTCTTCCGCTTCTTTTAAGCGGCTGCTGGTTATGCAAGCAAAACTTCTGAATTCTGAATTCTGTATTCTGAATTCCTCAGCTCATTAGCTTGGCCAAGGAGGAATTAAAGTATGCCCCCCAAAGTAGATCCCACCAAGTGCGACGGCTGTCAGGGTGAGAGTGAGCCTCTTTGTGAGCAGGTGTGCCCCGGCAATCTGATGACTCTGCATAAGGAAACCATGAAGGCCATCATACGGGACAAGTCGGACTGCTGGGACTGTATGACCTGCACCAAGGCATGTCCCCGCCAGGCCATACAGACTGTACTGCAGTACCAACTGGCCTATTTTCCCGGCAAGCTTATACCTCTGGTGGGCACCAACAGCGTTACATGGACTTCCATCGATTGTCACGGCAGGGTAGAGAGATTTGTTATGAAGACCCTGGTCAGCGGCGATGATGAAGATGAGGATTAGGCAAAGGAAGCTTTTTAGTGGCAAATAGCATTGGTATTTTTGTGTGCGGCTGCCGGGGACTGGTATCGGACTCCATTGACCTGACACTGATGGAGGCAGAGCTGGCCAAGCTTAAAAAATCTGTCGGCGCCAGGGTGGTGCACCCGTGGCTCTGCGGTGACCAGGGCTGTGAAACAATCAGAGAAAATATAGCGGACAGGGGCCTTGACTGCGTAATACTGGCCGGCTGTCCCGAAAATGTCCACGGCCCGCTGTTTGACGGGCTGGCCACCGGGGCCGGACTGGCCTCAGAAATGCTGCTCAGGCTGGATATAAGAGAAGGTTGCGCCTATCCTCAGCGGGGTAGCCCTGATCACTCTTTTAGAAAGGCCGCCAACCTTATCAGGATGTGGACGGCCAGGGCCAGGCTGATGAAGCCTTTCGAGGAGATAAAACTGCCCGGCTACCGCGCCGCCGTAGTGGCAGGAGGGGGTCTGGCAGGGCTGACAGCAGCTTTGGAGCTGGCCGAGGCCGGTATAAATGTTACCCTTATAGAAAAGGAATCATTTATAGGTGGTAATGTGGCCCGCCTGAACAAGGTTTTTCCACGCATGTGCGACTCCAACTGCGGGCTGACGTACCTTTATAGCAGGATAAAAGACACCGGCAGGGCCAGGCTTATGACCCTTTCAGAGATAGTATCCCTCAGGGGAAAGGCCGGCAGATACGAGGCCGGGGTGGTTACCCGCCCGAGGTATATAAAGGAAGGGATCTGTAATGGCTGCGGACAGTGTGTAAAGGCCTGTCCGGTGGAGGTGCCCGACAGGTTCAATTGCGGGCTGGGCAGCCACAGGGCTGTGCAGGCGCCGTATCCTATGGATCTTGCCGGGGCTTATCTAATAAACAGAGAGTACTGCCCCGAAGGCTGCGAGGCCTGCAGCAGGGCTTGCCCGGCAGGAGCCATTGATTTGACGCAAAAGGCCGGGGAAACAAGGATAAATTTCGGGACCATGGTGGTAGCGTCCGGCTGGAGCCCTTATCCGGTGGAAAGGGTGGAAAGGTTAGGCTTTGGTGTTTTTCCCGATGTGATTACCAATATGCAGATGGAGCGGCTGGCCGCTGAAAACGGACCCACCGGAGGCGGTATAATATGTCCCGGAAGTGGCCGCAAGGCCCGCCGGGTGGTTTTTATACAGTGTGCCGGGAGCAGGGATGTGTGGCACCAGGGCTGGTGCTCGTCGGTATGCTGCACTGCTTCCATAAAGCAGGCCCTTTACCTCAGGGAGAGGGATCCGGGGTGCCGGGTTTATATTTTCTACAATGATATAAGAACCCCGGGGGATTATGAAGACCTTTACGTCAGAGCCCAGGAGGCCGGAGTGTTATTTGTAAGGACAAACCCGGCCGAGGTTTTGGCTGACCCGTCGGGGGGGCTCAAAATAATCGCCGAGGATACCCTCACCGGACGTGTTATAGAGACTACGGCCGATCTGGTGGTTCTTGCGGCTGGTATGACTCCGGCAGGTGATTTAATGAAGGTTATTGAAGAGGAAGTAGTGGACAGGAAAAGCCTGTTAAAATATGGGTTAGTGGGGTATTCAGGCTATCACACCGGCCATAGGCAGTGCTTCCCCATGGAAACAGCCGCTCAGGGAATATATTTTGCCGGGTGCGCCCAGGGCCCTATGGATATGGGGGGGACCGCTTTAAGCGCCCTGGCGGCCTCGGCAAAAGCGCTTAAGGCTGCGGGCAGGGAAGTTATAGTTTCTCCGCATATAGCGGTGGTTGATAAAACGGGATGCGATAAATGTAAAAGGTGCCTTGAGGAGTGTCCCTACGGGGTGTTTCATCTGGATGAAGAAGGCTTTCCGGTTCCCGACGGGCTGTTCTGCCGGGGCTGCCATGTTTGCGTGGGGTCCTGTCCCCGCCAGTGCATAGTAACCCAGGGCTTTGGCCTGAAGCAGCAGGCCGCCATGGTTTCTTCCAGAATAAAGGAAATAGCCCCGGGTGAGCCCGTGGTAATCGCCTTTATGTGTGAGAATGATGCTTACCCGGCTGTTCTGGAGGCCGGCAGGAGAGGTCTCCGGTACCCTCCGAACATTCACAGTATCCCTGTCCGGTGTATTGGCTCGGTGAATATGGCCGTTATTAAGGAAGGTATTTCAGCAGGCGTAGACGGCTTCCTGCTGGCCGGTTGCCGGTCAGGGGAGTGCCATTATCTAAGCGGGTCCGACCGGGCCCGGGAACGTCTGGATAATTTGAGGGAAACACTGAATGATATGATGATAGAGCCCGCACGGGTAAAATTTTTATCACTGGGCATAGATGACGCCAGTGTTTTTGTCAGGGAGGCCTGTGAAATAGTGGAAAACCTTAGGGCGATAGGCCCCAGCCCTTTTAAAAATGCGATTGTGATTTAAAGTTAAATTCTTTTTTACCAGCCATACAGGCATAAGAAAGGGTTGTCCCGAATATTTTTGGTTGTGAAATTATTTTTTGTGATTTTTTTATTAAATTTGATGGGATAAAAAAAGAGGATGTTCACATACCTGTGTCGAAGAGTTTTATTGTGAAAGGTAAATTCACAAGGTTGTATGGTTAAATTTTAATACTTAACGGTTGGCCGCGGCCGTTCTGCAGCACTACGGCCCTTTAGCCGTCTGATTAAGTTTATCTGAAGCTGTCTCTGTGTGAATAGCAGGTAGGCGACAAAAAGAAAAAAAATTTGGCGGAAACCGCCTTATTGTCAATCTTCGGTATTAAGGGAGATTGGGTTACACACATAATTAAAACCATTAAAAAGAGGAGGCCTGTTGAATGTCCAAATTAGTACCCCCCCATGGTGGGAAATTGACCCCTGTGCTGGCTCCCAAAGAGAAGAGAGCAGAACTGAAAGCCAAAGCTGAATCCCTGCCGGTTATCCGCATGAGCTCCCGGGAAACCTCCGACTGCTTGATGCTCGGCATGGGTGCATTCTCCCCGCTCACCGGCTTTATGAAAAAAGCCGACTATGAAGGCGTAGTTAATGGTAATCACCTGGCTAATGGCTTGGCCTGGCCCCTGCCTGTAACCCTGGCAGCAACCAAGGATCAGGCTGCGGCCATCTCCGTCGGGGCTGAAATGGCTCTGGTGGACGATGAGTCCGGCGAATACGTCGGCATCATCAAAATTGCTGACAAGTACGAATACGACAAGGTAAAAGAGTGCAAAAGCGCTTTCTTTACTGATGACGCAGATCACCCCGGCGTTCAGAAAGTTATGTCCCAGGGCGAAGTATATATTGGCGGCGACATCGTAACCTTCTCCGAGCTGGGTTATGATGAGAAATATGCCGGCTACTATGCTCATCCTGCACAAACCCGTGAACTGTTTGAGTCCAAAGGCTGGAGCACAGTTTGCGCATTCCAGACCCGTAACCCCCTGCACCGCTCCCACGAGTTCCTGTGCAAGATCGGTAACGAGGTTTGTGACGGACTGTTCCTGCATCCCATCGTAGGCAAACTGAAGAAGGGTGATATCCCTGCTGAAGTGCGCTTCGAGTGCTACAAGGCCCACATGGAAAATTATTTCAACCCCAAAACCATTGAAATGCGCGTATATCCGATGGAAATGCGCTATGCAGGCCCGAAAGAGGCAATCCTGCACGCCATATTCCGTCAAAACTTCGGCTGCAGCCACCTTCTGGTTGGCCGTGACCACGCCGGAGTAGGCAGCTATTATACTGCTTACCAGGCTCAGGAAATATTTGACGAGTTCAAGCCCGGTGAAATTCTTTGCCAGCCCATTAAAGTTACCTCTTCATACTACTGCAAGAGGTGCGACGGCATGGCCACCGATAAGACCTGCGCTCACGACCCTTCAGAGCGCGTAAACATCAGCGGCACCAAGGTTCGCGAAATGTTCGGCAGGGGCGAGCTTCCCCCGCTGGAGTTTGGCCGCAAGGAAGTTCTGGAAATACTGACCCGCTACTACCAGAGTCTCGACAATAAATAAAGCTAGTAAACAGGCTGCCATGATCCTGAAATATGGATCACGGTAGCCGGGTTTAACATTGCTTCCTTTTGGCGGCGGCAGGTGCTTCACCATGTTGCCGCCGGATTTTCACACTCCGCTCGCCTGTGGTGGAAATATACAGATATAGAATCATTAGCCCGGGCGGGTAAAAGCAATTACCAACTGGTCAGGGAGGTGGTATCTAAAAGGGGGAGGTAACACTTACTGGTAGCATATGGACAGAAGTTGAATGCTGAATAAGGAAAAGACGGTTTTTCGGACAGACCGGGAAACCGGGAGACCGCTTCAGTTATAATACAGCCTTGACATATGTCCTTTCAGGCTATATTATCTCAAGGGTGTATAAGGAGCCAGTCTCAAGAGCCCTAAATTTCAAATTTGGAATAGGAGGTATAATTAATGCCAACTTTTGTAATGGCCGAAAAATGCGATGGCTGCAAAGGTCAAGACAAAACCGCTTGCATGTACGCATGCCCCAACGATCTGATGGTGTTGGACAAGGAAAAAATGAAAGCTTACAACCGTGACCCCTGGGCCTGCTGGGAATGCCTCTGCTGTGCCAAGGCCTGCCCGCAGCAAGCCATGGACCTGAGCGGTTACAAGGATTTCGTTCCCCTGGGAGCAAGCTGCACCCCGCTGAGAGGCTCGGAAGACATTATGTGGACCATTAAGTTCCGTAACGGAATGGTCAAGCGCTTCAAGTTCCCCATCCGTACCACTGAAGAAGGTTCCGCAGTGCCCGATGGCGGATTTGGCGCAGGCAGCGATGACCTCAATTCAGTTGATCTGTACACCGAACCCGCATCTCTGGGATCCGCTGTATGGTCCTTTAAGAAGTAATTGATTGATCAGCCACTAGAGAATTAAACAAATTACGGAGGAGGTTAATATAAATGCCGATGAACTTTGAAACTGTAGAAGTAACTACAGATTTTCTTATCATAGGTGGCGGCATGGCCGCCTGCGGCGCTGCCGTAGAAGCTGCTTACTGGGGAAAGAAACACGGAGTTAAGGTAACTCTGGTTGACAAGGCTTCCATGGTCCGTTCCGGTGCCGTGGGCATGGGTCTTTCAGCTATCAACCAATACATTGGTGTGTCCAAGGGCAAAAACACCATTGAAGACTATATCAAGTACGTTAAATACGACCTGATGGGCGTAGCCCGTGACGACCTCGTCGCCAACATCGCCCGCCACGTTGACAGCACCGTTCACCTCTTCGACAAATGGGGCCTGCCCTTCTGGAGAGACGAGAATGGCGACTATGTAAATGAAGGCCGCTGGCAGCTCATGATCAACGGTGAGTCCTACAAGGTTGTTGTTGCAGAAGCTGCAAAGAACGCCCTGGGAATGGACAACATTTACGAGCGCGTATTCATCATCGAGCCCCTGATGGATGGCGACAAAATTGCCGGCGCTGTAGGTTTCAGCGTTCGCGAAAACAAATTCTATGTGTTCAAGGCCAAAGCAGTTATGGCTGCCATGGGCGGCGCGGTTGGCGTGTTCAAGCCCCGCTCCACTGGTGAAGGTCTTGGCCGTTCCTGGTATCCCCCCTTCAGCACCGGTTCATCCGCATACTTTACCATCAAGGCCGGCGCAGAAATGACTTGCCAGGAAGTCCGCTTTGTTCCCATCCGCTTTAAGGATGCATACGGCCCGGTGGGCGCATGGTTCCTGCTGTTCAAATCCCGCGCCACCAACGCTTTCGGCGAAGAGTACATGGTTACCCGCCGTGCAGAGCTGGCCAACTGGGGCAAATATGGCGCTGTGAAGCCGATTCCGGCCAACCTGCGTAACTACCTCGGCATGCTGGACCTGTTCGAAGGCAAAGGACCCATCTACATGAGAACTGATGAGGCCATTGCCAATATCGCCAAGAAGTACGAAGGCGACGAAAAAGCATTCAAGAAGAAAATGAAAGAACTGGAAGCCGAAGCTTGGGAAGACTTCCTCGACATGACCATTTCACAGGCTCTGCTGTGGGCAGCTACCAACGTTGAGCCCGAAAAGGGACCTTCCGAGATTGCTGCTACCGAGCCGTACTTCATCGGTTCACACTCCGGCGCTTCCGGCGCATGGGTATCCGGTCCTGAGGACCTGGCAGGCGGCACCGAGTATTTCTGGGGCTATGCCAACATGACCACCGTTAAGGGTCTGTTTGCAGCCGGCGATGCTTCCGGCGCATCCAGCCACAAGTTCTCCTCCGGTTCACACGCAGAAGGCCGTATTGCTGCCAAGGCTGCCATCAAGTACTGCCTTGACAACCCTGCACAGCCTAACGTTGATGCTGCAACCGTAGAAGCTCTTAAGGCAAAAACCTATGAGCCGCTGGCAATATACGAGCAGTTCAAAGACTTCACCACCGACCCCGAAGTAAACCCGAACTACATCTATCCCAAGATGTTCATGTTCAGGCTCCAGAAGATTATGGACGAGTATGTTGGCGGCGTGTCAGCTAACTTCTCAACCAACGCATCTTCACTGGACCGCGCCACTGTTCTGATGGGCTTCCTGAAAGAAGACTCAGAGAAACTGGCCGCCAGGAACCTGCACGAGCTGATGAGGGTTTGGGAAAACAAACACAGAATCTGGCAGGCTGAGTCACACATCAGGACAGTTATGTTCCGTGAAGAGACCAGGTGGCCTGGCTACTACTTCAGGGCTGACTTCCCGAAAATGGACGAAGAGAACTGGCTGTGCTTTGTTAACACCAAGTATGATCCCAAAACTAACGAGTGGTCCGTATTCAAGCGGCCCGTTCTGAACCTGTTCAACGTTGACTAATTAGTCTCACCCATACCCCGGGCGAGATTAGGTAGAACATGTGCCATCTACGGCGCTGGAGATCCCGTGGCCGTTGGCCACGGGATCTCTAAACGTCTGTTGCCGGGAGCAAGTCCCGGCTGATGGCGATAGAACGCCTGTGGGGACTGGCGGTAATAATCTTCTTACAAACCAGTTTTTCCAGGCGTCCTTTGGACCGCCTGGAGTTGTTTTTTTAAAAGGCCAGTTGAATAAAAAGGTATGGCTTACAATGGTTGTCTAACGCTCTAACTTCATATATGAATGGAGATATCTTGAATATGGTTAATAAAAGTATTCTGGTAGTTGGCGGAGGAATAAGCGGTTTGACTGCTGCCATCGAGGCTGCCGAGGTAGGGTTTGATGTATTCATAGTTGAAAAGAACCCTTACCTGGGTGGTAAGGTGACCCAGATAAATCAGTACTTCCCCAAGCTTTGCCCGCCTAACTGCGGCCTGGAGATAAACTTCAGAAGAATAAGAAGCAACCCTGCTGTAAAATTCTTCACCATGGCCGAGGTTGAAAGTGTTTCCGGGCAGGAGGGGAATTTTGACGTAACGGTAAAAATAAATCCCCGCTATGTAAATGAAAACTGCACTGGCTGCGGGAAATGTGCCGAGGTCTGCCCCGCTCAAAGGGCTAATGACTTTAACTACGGGCTGGACAAAACAAAGGCGGCTTACCTGCCCCACCAGTTTGCCTTCCCGGTGAAGTATGTCATTGACGCCGGCGCCTGTCAGGATGGGTGCAGCAAGTGTGTTGAGGCCTGTCAGTATAATGCTATTGAAAAAGATATGCAGCCAAAGACAATGAAGCTGAATGTCGGTTCCATCGTCTGGGCAACCGGCTGGAAGCCCTATGATGCCGAAAAACTAAGCTATTATGGCTTTGGCAGATACCCCAATGTTATAACCAACGTTATTATGGAGAGGCTGGCGGCCATAAACGGCCCCACCGGGGGTAAGATTGTCCGTCCTTCCGACGGAAAAGAAATTAAGAGCATTGCCTTTGTGCAGTGTGCCGGATCCAGGGATGAAAACCACCTGCACGCGTGCTCCAGTGTCTGCTGCATGGCTTCACTGAAGCAGGCCACCTATGTCAGGGAGCAGTATCCTGACGCCAAAATCTGTATCTATTATATTGACATCAGGGCACGCGGAAAGCATGAAGACTTCTTTGTCAAGGTGCAGAATGAAGCCAATATCACCCTAATCAAGGGCAAGGCCGGTGAAATTCAGGAAGACTCTGCCACCGGGCAGCTTGTCATAGTGGCTGAGGACCAGCTTAACCAGGCACTGTCCGAAGAAAAATTCGACATGGTAGTCCTGGCCACCGGTATGCAGCCTGCCACCGCCGAAACAAAGGTGCCCGCTGAGATGACCTACGATGAGGATGGCTATGTGGCTGCCGGTACACCGGGAATTTGCGCCGCAGGCTGCACCAAGAAGCCCCAGGATGTAGCCGCCGCGGTTGCTGACGCTACAGCCGCAGCGCTCAGGGCAATTCAATCAGTAAGGGGGCAGAGCTAATGGCTAAGAAAATTGGTGTTTATATTTGTTCGGGGTGCGGCATTGGTGATGCCCTGGACATTGATGCCCTCGCCAAGGTAGCCACAAAGGAGTACAAGGTTCCGGTCTGCCAGAAAAACGCCTTTTTCTGTGGTAAGGAAGGCGTGGAAGTAATTAAAAAAGACATCGCGGAGAACGAAGTAACCTATGTTGTAATAGCGGGTTGCTCGGGCCGTGTAAACTATGACGTTTTTAATTTCGGCCCCTCGGTGGTGCTGGAAAGGGTCAACCTGCGTGAGCGTGTGGTCTGGACCCAGGAGCCCGATGATGAGGATACTCAGATGATGGCCGAAGACTATCTGCGCATTACTCTGGCCAAACTTAAAAACCTTGAGCTGCCTGAGGCCTATGTGATTGAAAACTGCAACAAGAGGGTCATGGTGGTGGGCGGTGGCCTGGCCGGCATGACTTCAGCTGTGGAAGTGGCCAAGGCCGGCTATGAGGTAGTGCTGGTGGAGAAAGAGGACTCCCTGGGTGGCTGGCTTAAAAGGTCATACAAGATAGCCCCCTTAAACTCCCCCTATACCGATCCCGAAGACACCGGGCTGGAAGCCAGGGTTAAGGAAATAGAAGGTAATTCCAATATTAAGGTATACACTTCCACAACTATTGAAAAGACAGCCGGGGCTCCCGGAATGTTTGATGTTACTTTAAAGCAGGGCGGAGGCACTCTTGAGGAGAAGGTGGGGGCCATCATCCTGGCCACCGGCGCCGTTCCCTACGAGCCCTCCAAGCTGGGACATCTGGGCTACGGGGCGTCCCCCAACGTGGTCACCCAGGCGCAGTTTGAGGAACTGGCCGCCAAGGGCACAATCGCCCGCCCCTCGGACGGCAAGGCTGTACAGAAGGTTGGCTTTATACAGTGCGCCGGGTCCAGGGATCAGGAGCACCTGCCGTACTGTTCGGCGGCCTGCTGCGTGGAGTCCATCAAACAGGCGCTCTATGTAAAGGGTCAGAACTCCGAGGCTGCAGTTTACGTTTTCTACAAGGACATTCGCTCCTCCGGCCAGTATGAGCACTTCTACAAGAAGGCCCAGAGCGAGGGAGTAATGTTCATTAAGGCTGATGTCACCGGTGTGACCGATGATGGGGGCAATCTCACCATCGAGGCCAATGACCTGCTTATGGGATCTCCCACCATGGCTGATGAATTGGACATGGTGGTGCTGGCCAACGGTATGGTTCCCACCACAGCCTTTGAAGATCCGGCATACGGAACCGAGGCCCAGGAAGAGGCCGCCTGCGCGGCAGCAGATGCTGCTCCCGTGCCCGCGCCCATCATCAAGTCCAATATTCTTAACCTGGAATACAGGCAGGGTCCGGAGCTGCCCTCTCTCAAGTACGGCTTCCCGGATTCCCACTTCATCTGCTTCCCTTACGAGACCCGCCGTACCGGCATCTATGCGGCCGGCAGCGTAAGAAGGCCCATGGATATGTCCCAGGCTGTGGGAGACGCCACCGGCGCCGCCCTGAAGGCCGTCCAGTGCATAGAGATGACAGATAAGGGCGGGGCAGTTCATCCTCGTTCCGGAGATATCTCGTTCCCCGATTTCCAGCTGAACCGTTGCACCCAGTGCAAGCGCTGCACTGAGGAGTGCCCCTTCGGCGCCATCAACGAGGACGAGAAGGGCAATCCGCTGCCCAACCCCACACGCTGCAGAAGGTGCGGGACCTGTATGGGAGCCTGCCCGGAGCGTATCATCTCCTTTAAGAACTACTCTGTGCCTATGCTGGGCAATATGCTCAAGTCCATTGAGGTTCCCGAAGAGGACGAGGAGAAGCCGAGAGTTCTTATATTCGCCTGCGAGAACGACGCCATTCCGGCACTGGACATGGCGGGCATAAACAGGCTTCAGTACAGTAAGTGGGTCCGCATTATTCCGGTCCGCTGCCTTGGCTCCCTTAACCTTGTATGGATCAATGACGCCATGTCCAAAGGATTTGACGGAGTGCTCCTAATGGGCTGTAAGCACGGGGACGACTACCAGTGCCACTTCATGAAAGGCAGTGAGCTGGCCGGCATAAGACTGTCCAAGGTTTCCGAGACTCTTGACAGGCTTGGTCTGGAGTCCGAGAGGGTCTACATGACTGAGGTCAATGTAATGGACTATGACAGGATACCCAAGATAATAAATGAATTCGTGGAGAAGATCGACAAGTTCGGTCCCAACCCCATGAAGGGATTCTAGTGTTAGCAATATAAAATAGGATATGGGATGAGGGACGGCCTAGCGGCCGTCCTGACTCCTTTTTGGAATAATGAACGGACGTTCAGCGATGGCCAGACATTAAAATAATGTAAAAGAGAGTTTAAAAAAACATTTTGGCCAAAGGAGCATGAAAATATGACGGGTTTTAATGTTTCCTCTGGGCCGTTGAAGTACGATACCGAATTCGCCAGGGAGATCTACTCCCTGGAAAACGGCCACCATATTAAAAAATGCATGCAGTGCGGGATGTGCGAGGTGTCCTGCGCCACCAGAAAAGAGATGGACTACTCCCCCCGCAAGATGTTTCTCCTTTTGAGGACCGGGCAGAGAGAAGAGTTCTTCAAGTCAAATACCATGTGGATGTGCAGCACATGCCTGATGTGCAAGGTCCGCTGCCCCAGGGGAGTACCTATTGTAGACGTTATGCACGACCTGAAGTGCTACGCCATCAGCAAAGGCTACACTGAAAGGGCCCAGGCCGCTTTCTACCAGTCTTTCTGGAAGGAAATATGGAGCCGGGGCAAGCAGTTCGAGGGCGGTCTTATGGCCAGGTATTACCTTAAGCGGGGCTGGAAAGATATCAGGAAAGATGCCTTTAGAATGAAAGACATGGGTTTGACAATGTTGAAGCATGGACGGATGCCCTTAATGCCTCCCAAGAGCGTCAAGGGTCTGAAGGACGTGCAGAAGCTGGTGGAAGTGGCCAAGGCCCAGCTGCAGAAAGGGGCGGATAGGTAATGAAGTACAGCTTTTATCCCGGCTGTTCCATGGAAGCAACGGCTGTCCCGTACCTAAAATCCTTTGAGGCCGTTGCTCATGCACTGGGTATAGAATTGAAAGAGATTCCCGACTGGAACTGTTGCGGGGCCACTGTTGCCTCAGGAGTAATAGGGGACTATCCGGCCCAGGTAATGACTTCCCGTAATCTGGCTCTGGCTGAGCCTCATGGCGCGGACATTGTTGTGCCCTGCAGCTCATGTTACATGAACCTGGCCATTACCAACCGCAAGTTTAAGGAAGACGGGCATTTCCGCCAGATGGCCGATGAGGCTCTGGCCTCGGTGGG
Source organism: Peptococcaceae bacterium BICA1-7 (assembly GCA_000802095.1). Taxonomy (GTDB): domain Bacteria; phylum Bacillota; class Desulfotomaculia; order Desulfotomaculales; family Desulfocucumaceae; genus BRHc4a. Next base: position 83,721 of record JUEB01000029.1, read on the forward strand.
AATGAAGTACGGCGGCTCTCTTAATGTAAGGCAGATTATTGATGTCATGGTCAACGATGTGGGTCTTGACACAATTAAGTCCAAGGTCAAAAAGCCTCTTACCGGGCTTAGGGTGGCAGGCTATGTGGGCTGCCAGACCCCAAGGGTTTTCCCCTGGGAATTTGACGACCCGGAACAGCCTGTATTTTTTGACAAAATTATTGAGGCACTGGGCGCCACCCCGGTGAAGTTCCCCGTGAAGGCCCGCTGCTGCGGCAGCTCTCACTCGGTGGCCCAGCCTGAAATAACAGCTGACTCGTGCTATAACATCATAACCTCGGCCCAGGACGACCAGGCTCATTTAATAGCCGCGGTATGCCCCATGTGTCAGCTTAATCTGGATGCCTATCAGGACCTGGTAAAGGAGCGCCATAAATTAAAAACCTCTATGCCGGTGCTGTTCTTTACCCAGCTTATGGCCATTGCCATGGACCTGCCGCCGGACGCCTGGGCGCTGAAACATAATATAGTGTCGCCCTTCACGGCTCTGGCAAAATTTGGGGTAGGTAAATAAATATAATTTGATGTGCTTGTTTTGACGAGCCGGTACGTTTTCCGCTTGTCTAAGAAAACGTACCGGGAACAGGGGGGTAAACTTTAACAAATTTTTAAAGAGTATTTATAAAGATAAAAAATCAGGATCTTTTCCTGATTTTTTATGTTCATAGAGGTTTTCAAATTTATATGTAGTTTAAAAAAATGGTTTTTGCTATGCTGAGTGAACTTTTATGCCTTCGCGTATTTTCTTGCTTATTTCCTTCATCAGATCCTGGAAATTGGCATTGGCCATGTGGGAAGCCCTGACAACAGGGTGCTGAATGGCAGTCTGCTCGGTGGCAAACATTTTCTTTTTATCCTCTTCAGTAAGCTCCATTCCGGCCATCTGTTTTTTGAGCTGGTCCTGCTGCAGCAATTGCAAGTCCTCCACCAGCTTTCTGGCTTCGGCGTCGTGCAGAAGGCCGTGCTCAGCCTCTTTTACCGCCTTGAACTCATCGGTCTGGGCAAGAATTTTTCCCAGCTCAATACATTTTTCCAAGGCCTCTTCAATTTTAGTCATCTACTCACCCCCCGACCTTATTTTCTCCAGCAAAGCAAAAAATCCTTCCTAATAATATTTTTATTAGAAAGAAAAGGCATGCGCCAACCACATAAAAAGGCCACCCGGTAAAGGGCGGCCGGTGCGTTTGGGGCTTTGCGCGAAGTCTTTCTGTAAGTCCAGTATTTACCCTGCTATTTGTTTTTCTTCATTAGCAGTATCCGTACTTTCTACATTGAAGGCATATATTTTGCCAATTATTTCATTGGCGCCTATAATGCCAACCACCCTGTCATCCTGCCATACCGGCATAACTTCATATCCGTTTGAAACTAGAGCGTGTAATGCCTTAATCAGAGTATCATTTAAATTTAGAAAATGGCTTGCCGGTCTCATGACATCCTGCACGGCATATTCTAAAATCTCTCGGCACTTTTCTTCAAAAACACTACTCAGGAATAATGGCGGCGTCCATTCGTCAGAGACCGTCCATCCGCGATAAGTGCCCGCTTTAAAAACTGTTGGATACATCGCCTGTAGAATTTCTCTCAGTCCAAGGATACCTAACAGAGTGCTGTTTTCCGTTACTAAAAGACTGGCGCTGCCGGGGCATGATCCAGAGCTCAGAGCTTTACCAAGTATACTTAAAGCTTCTTTGACATTACTTCCAGCAGGTATAGAGGGGTACTTACCTATAGCCACCATAGCGTCTTTGACTAATATTTCCATTTAAGATTCCTCCTCTATTTTCTTTTATTTACGCTTCTGATTTCTTGGCTGCCTTAGTCATGGTAATACCTAGCCCATCATATAGGTAGTAAATCGCAAAACCGTACCATAATGTGTATATTACATAAAAGATTAGCATGAAGGTAACTATGGCGATATTGTTTCTAACATATTTAATCTCAATGCCGTAATAGTTATAGGCAGGCTCTATGACTTTCTTTGAAAGTGTTCCAATGGCGTTTGATTCTTTAAATTTACCCTGGGTTTTTAGCTCCTTGTCAATTTTCTTATAGGCGTTGTACCATCCGTACATTACTTCCCTGGCCTCGTAGCCGTACTTGTCCTTTATCTTTTTACCATCGTTGTTATATAGGGCGTCACTATCGTTCAGAGTTTCTTTCATTATTTTACCGAGGTCTCCTTTGATAGTAACTTTGTCATTATCCACTATAACTGAGGAATCGGCTGTGGAAAATATTTTGCCCCATTTTTGGGCCTCAGCTGTGTCGGAAGCCTTTATTGAAACATCAATACTACTGCCTACCTGTTGTTCAGCTTTAATTGACTCCTCCTTGATAAAATAAGCAGAGCCTTTGGAAAGTGAGTTGAACAGATCGTCGGAGTACTGTAGCCCGTTTCTGCCGTTGCCAAAGGAGGGTGACAATATATACGCGAATAGACAGATAAAAGATACCATCATCGCTAACCCAAGTATGAATGTCTTACTATTTCTTATCATAATTAATGTCTCACTCCCTCTTCGGCAGTCCCAGCTGACTGCGCTCTTAAAAGTGGTATATTAGTGATAAATGTTATTATAATCCAGGCGGCGAAAATACCTACTATGGCGAAAAATATTACAGTTCCGATGTTAGCTATTAGTTTAGATGTTTCCGGGGCCATGCTAATATAATTCATCTGCTGTAGGCTATCCGGTAGGGCAAAAAGTCTGTTCACAAAGCCTGCTAAAATGGCCAATGCATAAAAGGCCCTTATTTTAATACCTGGCACAACTTTGGTTGTGACTGCTCCCAGCTGAATGCCCAGTAAGGATCCGACCAGCATGCCAATAGCCAGTGTATAAAAGACGTAGCCGTATACTGCGTACTGCGCGATTGAACCATAGCCAGCAGTGAAGATGATTTGCAAAATGTCGGTGCCGACAGTGGTAAAGGATGATACGCCAAGGATGTAAACGAACGCCGGGAAGGTCAGGAAACCGCCTCCAACTCCCAGTATGGCAGCCATGAAGCCTACTACAGCACCGCATATAGCCACGAATACACCGGAAACTTTTCTTCCTCCAGGGGTAATATCATTATCAAAGGTTATCATTGGAGGAATATTGACGGATTGCACCTTTACTGCCAGGTTGGTTAACCCAGTAGAGCCACCGTGGGCGTCTCCCTGATTTGCCGGGGCTTTACTCTTTGAGGCTTTAATGTAGTCATATAAGGCATAGAAGCCCAGGAAGCCAAGCATGATCACGTAGACGGAGCTTATTACCAGGTTACTTAAAACCGGACTATAATTAAACAATTCCCGGTTTACAATCCCTCCGCCGGTAACCCCCAGGCCCGAGCCCACCAAAAATGCGATGGCCAAACCCACGTGCACATTGCCGAGCTTCTTGTGTATGGTGGTTCCCATGATGGCCTTGGCAAAAATGTGAAACATATCTGTACCCACTGCAAGGATACCTTTAACACCCAGGCTCATAAGCGCCGGGGTGATTACGAAGCCTCCTCCGGCCCCTATGCAGCCGGTTATGAGACCTGCTATAACACCAACGGCCATAGATCCATAAAATATTCCAGGGGTATAGAATGTAGGGCCGTATGAGGATTTGCTTCCTATAAAATCAGGAAGTACTCCCGCCGCGTGGGCTATGGCAGGAATAAGCACCGGCAAAAAAAGTGCCAGCAGTATTAATAATTTTTTCCGATCTTTTAATATTGTATTTGAAACTTCCATTTCCCAGCGGGCATGGGCCCTGGAAGCCTCCATCAAAGAGTTATATAGTGCTCTCATTTAATTTCTAACCTCCCCTAAAGAATAATAAAAATTTTATTTTGACACTACTGTAGAGTTTTTTACCAGACCTTTTATTAAGAATTCCTTTCCTCACCCCCTTGTAAAGAGTCGTTACCGGACAGGCAACAATCACTTTTTCCGTAGTGACAACTTCTTTAAAAAAGATATTGATATATCAGATTTGCCATGGTATAATCAACTACAAATGAATTATTTCATTTGGCCATCCGTCCTATAACGTATTATAATTCACATATACGGCAATACAATTTCACCTTTTGAGAGTTTTATCGCCTGGTCAGGGTGGATGTAGAATTGTCACTACGGTCCTTTGGGCCATTTCCTAAATTATTGTACACTGTTGATCGTCCACTCCAATGGCCTTTAATATCTCCTCCTGGATTTTAGGAATTTTGGTTATAGATTTCACCTCCCTGTCGTCAAGCTGATTGATTGACAGCTTGATGTCTTCTAATAGCAAAAGCGCCTGTCGTGGGTGAAGATTAATTCCTGCCTGGTGAAGCAGCCGTTCCATAGTCTTTACCAATATTGCCGACAGCAGGTAAATAAAGATATTGGCTGATATATTTGCATCTAAATAGAGATGGCTTGGGCTGGCCGTGAAGATGTTGTTAATGCGATAAGGCTCTCCCAGTTGCCTCATGCTGGTATATGATTCAATAATTTCCCTGCAGCTCAATTGGTTGGAGTTTGTTTCCAAAAGAAACATTCCGGCCTGTTGTTGTTCCAGTTTGATAACGTCGTCCTTGCGCCTGTAGTTAAACTGCCGGGATCCTTCATCGTAATGCCACTCAAAATATTTGCGGCAATAGATGTTTTTAAAAACAGGTTGGTTTTTGTAAAAGCCGGTATTGTAAAGAGTATGGCTATCATCAATAGCTTTCCTAATTGCATTTAGATCATTTTCAACTGATTTGAGGTGCTCTTCAAACAAATCATTTTTATAATTGGCGCTCTTAAGGTCGCAGCACAAAACCCTACGAACTTCATATCCATTAATTTCTTTAAACCAGAGTCCTTCATTTAACTCGACAAAGTTTTTATTTCCCAAAAGCTGATCACGATATAATAAATCTCTGTCCTGACTGTGCCAGAGCTTACGACCGGCAAGGTATTCATAGCCATGTGCCACCAGGAGCTCCATTTTTGCATTGGCCGTTACATTTCGTTCGCCTACAAAGATACACTTTTTAAATCCGTAATTGTTATTTAGATATTCCGGTATTTCCTTGAAGTCCATTTCTACTGAGCCACTTTGGAATACCCAGTGACCAAAAGGGATCCCATCGGAGCTTGACATCAACCCAAACTCTATATTCTTATACTCATCCGGCTCTTCCAGTATATACTTGCCATAAATGGATGAGTGTTGTTCAAAGAGAGAGGAAGGTTCATAAGAGCAGGTAGCCAGGTGACAAAAAGCAAAATCTGTTTTGATAGGAAAAAGACGTGTTAATTGCTTAAATATACTTTCTTCTATTTGATATTTATATTCTGCCAAAATGTTCAATGCACTGTAAAAATGATGGGGGCGGAGTTCGGCTTTTTCTGGCGCCGGGGGGCTCAGGTGCTGGTACCAGTCATTTATAGCCTGTTTGTCCGGAGGTTTGATTACCTGGTCAAGGGCCATTAATTCTGCCAAAAGAGGTATGTTCAAATTATTGTATTGATTTTTTATGGACGTTTCAAAGGCCCTTGTTATCCGGACCATTTCCCATATATTATGAAGTGCCAAAACCTCTCCATAACGTAAAACTTTTTTGGCTTCGAGCTGGGTTGAATCATTGGCTACCCCACAGATTCTGGAAAGCCCCGCTATTAATACCTGAACCTTCTCAGGCGTTAGGCTCTCAAGGTTGCCGAGATTGGCTATGACCCTCTGCTTGACTTTATTGCCTTCCCGGTAATTCTCTATAAGCTTTAAGTATGTGTATTCTTTGCCATTATTCCGGCTGATAGTTTTACGGAAGAACACGGCGACACCCCCTCGTATCTCTTTAACCCCACAGGCTTTAGTTTTCAAAAGTCACAGCTGCCGCTTATTCTGATGGTGTAGGTTATTTTCCGCGTATTGTTGTTTTTCACTACTTTTTTACTCTACATAATAGCGGGCTATCTTCGAATGTAATTATTCCGGTTTATATTTTATTACCGGGTGGCGCTTACTTTTTATTACTATATCATAGTCACTATACTTGTGCAATAATTCACACGTTAAAAGTTTAAAGTTAAAATTTTCAGACAAAATATATTGCAATCTTTTCAACATCTATAATTAAAATGGCGTAACATTGGAAAAATATGATATAACCTGGTTATTTTGTGGAATTATATGGTTTTTAAATGGGCGGCTATGGTATTGGTAGTGCAATTTATAAGTGACAAAAATAACAAGCAATGGTGTCATAATAAATAACTTTGCCAGTGAATGTATAGTTTTACTTGAATTAATGGTAGTGACAAATTATAATTTAGTTAACAATGTTTGAAAATTCAAAATAAGAGAACGGTAACTGGTTATGCTTACCAGATAATTAGAAAGGGGTGATTAATAATGTCTGTCACCTCACGCGCATATGAGCCTGGGCTGGAAGGGGAACTGTCAGCACCCTTCAAAAAGTTATTTAAATCTATTAAGGGCTTGTTTGTAAATAAAGAAATCAGTCGCTTTGCCCGTTTATACCATATGGATTTTTCTTATGGGCTGATTCCCAACACTGCTGTCAGTGACTTTGCCAATATAAGTAAAATTACTTCTTTGTACAGTGGAGACTGTTATGTTTATTTGTTCCAACAAGCTCACTATCAGGGGTGGTACCGGATTGTGGGACCTGGTGAAAGAATAGAGACCGATCAGTGTGAGTCATTAATAGTCAGCTTAAATCCAATCTCATTGGATGAGGTGCAAAGGACGGCAAGGGCTCCAGAATTCTGTTGGGAGATGTCGGGCCCGATGTATTTGATGCATTTTTACGCAGCCTACAGGTATGCTTGATTTTATACTAATGGCAGGCTGAAAAAATAAGTTCTATCTTAAACAGCTTTTTAGGGCTGTTTTTTTTTGATTGTACTTGAAGAGAAGGAGTGGTAAAATTCTTCACAAGAAAAAGAAAGGTACAGACTTCGGACAAACCTCTTAGTAATTAAGAGTTATTCGAAAAGGCAGAGAATTACCAGCCAGTTGCAAAACCAAAAACGGCAGGGCAAGGGGGGAGGACATGAGCAAGAAAAAGGTCTACGAATTAAACTCGTTTAGAAAAAAAGGCGAACAAGTTATTCATGTCAGGGAAGAAGACAAGGGTAAAAATAGCCTATACAATATATTTTGTGAGGTTATTTTTAAAAAAAAGTGGCTCTTACTGGCCTCTGCCCTGGCCGCAGTCATTTGCTTAATGCCTACACCCGGGGGTTTAACTGAAGACGGTAAATATGCGCTGGGGTTATGGTCATTTATTATAGTTTGTTTTATTACAGAAGCTTTGCCACTGCCTATGACAGCAATGATTATAGGTTCCTATCAGATAATGGCAGATATGGGAAACTTTCATGAAATCCCTAGAACTTTCATGGATGATGCTGTTGTGTTTATTATGGGAGTACTTATGATGGGTAACTTGCTGGTGAAGTATAATATTCATAATAAAGTTGCCCTTTATATGCTAAGGTTGTCCGGTACCAGGATTGAGAGGGTTGTCCTGGGAATAGTGGCCTTTTGCGCTATTAGTGCCAGTTTTTTGACTGAGCATGCCACTGTTACTATTATGCTTCCTATAGGGGTGGGTATAGTTTCTTTAAGCGGTGGTGTTGCCAGGGCGCCAAGGTTGGCCAAACTAATTATGCTGGCTATATCCTACGGCGTGATCATCGGTGGGGTGGCCTCACCGTCAGGCGGTGCGCGTAATGCGCTTATGCTCAGCTATCTTAATAACCTGGGCATAAATATAGGCTATGGTAACTGGATGTTAATGGCCATGCCATTCACAATTATAATGATACCAGTTGTAACCATTTGGCTTCTAAAGCTTTACAAACCGGAGATAGCTGATCTGGCAAAAGTTATGGAAACAATTAGAAGTGAGATGGAATCCGAAGGCCCAATGACTCTGCAGGCAAAAACTGCTCTTGGAATTTTTCTTGCCGTGCTGGTAAGCTGGGTCCTTTTTAGTGAAAGATTTGGCGCGGGAAATATAGTCATGATGGGCATTATTCTGGCGGCAGTCTTTGGACTTGTTGATTGGGGTTACCTGCATAAAAAAACTCAGTGGGGTGTGGTTGTTCTGTATGCAGGGGCTATCTCGATGGGAAAAATGCTGATGGTGACAGGAGCGGCAACCTGGTTGGCAAAGAAGCTTTTAGCCGCTGCGTCAGCTTTTGGTATTATGGACGGGCTCCCGCTATTAGCGGTGACTACCACCATTACCGCCCTGGCCACCAACACAATGGCAGACGGCCCAACAGTAGCAGTGCTTGGCCCAATTTTTCTTAAAGCTGCCGAAATGTCCGGCACTTCCCTTTATACCATTGGGGTTGCAACCTCATTGGGTTCCGCTTTTTCTTACCTGCTGGTAATTGCCACCCCGGCAAACGCAATTGTATATGGGTCCGGTTTTTTAAAGGGGAATGATTTTTTAAAGGCCGGCGGCCCGCTTTTCTTAATCTCACTAGCGGTTACGGTAATGCTGGCCTTCATATGGTGGGGCAGACTGAATATTTCGTAATAAAAAAGAATAATTAGCCCCTTTATACCAGGGGCCAAGGGTCAGATGGCGGGAGATAACAGGGCTACAGAATAAGGGATGTTCAGTTGTTGTAAAGCAGCTCTCCCACTGTTACAGCCCTGTATCCTTTCTCCTTCAGCCCGTCCAGCAGAAAGGGGAGGGCCTGTATGGTTTTGGTTCTGTCAAGCCGTCCGTCGTGAAGTAGTATAATCTGACCGGGACTCACCTGGTCCAGCACTCTTTGGGCCATCTCCCGGGGGTTGAGAACCTCTCTGCTTTCGATACATATGGACCACATTACGATCTGGCAGCCTTCTCCGAAAAGGGCCTTTCTGCCCTCAGGGCCTATTATCCCCTTTGGAGGTCTGAAATAGATATTTTTATCGCCAGTCAGTCCTTCTATCAGCTGGTTGGTAGCCTTTACCTCATTAACCAGCTCCCCGGTGGTGACCTCATTCATATCGGGGTGGCTCCAGGTGTGGTTGGCCACTTCATGGCCCTGGCGGGTCATTTCCAGGATAATGTCCGGATGTTTGGCGGCCTGGGAGCCCACTACGAAAAAGGTGGCCCGGGCTCCTTTTTGAGCAAGAGTATGCAGTGCCGGGAGGGTGTATGACGGTTCGGGGCCGTCGTCAAAGCTTAAAGCCACAACTTTTTCGGCATGGTCAGCTCTATAAACCAGGCGGCTGCTGTCACCGGCAAAGGAGGCCTTTATGCCCGCTGTCAGGGAAAGGTGCTGATAGCCGGCCAGGAGGGCAAGGCAAAGGGTAAAGAGCACACAAACAGAAATATTCCTCCACATGGTGTTCCTTCCTTATACTTTTTATCTCATCCACGCCGGAGAACTGTGGTTTAAAAATAAGGGCTCACTGTGTGAGCCCGGTTAAATCATTTTTTGCAGTTCCTTTTTAAGAAGTTTGCCGGAGGTTGTTTTGGGGAGGTTTTCAACAAACCTTATGTGCTTAGGTATTTTGTACCTGGCCAGCTTGTTTGAGCAGAACTCCCGTATTTCCTCAGGTGTAACGTTTGATCCCTCCCTCAGGAGCACAAAGGCCAACACCTCTTCTCCCATAATAGGATCGGGAACCCCTATGACAGCTGCGTCAAATACAGACGGGTGGGAGTAAAGAACTTCTTCTATTTCCTTCGGATAAATGTTAAGTCCCCCCCTTATAATAAGGTCTTTTTTCCTGTCCACTATAAACAGGTAGCCGTCGCTGTCAACGTAGGCCAGATCTCCGGTATGAAACCAGCCGTTTCTCATGGCCCAGTTGGTCTCCTCGGGGCGGTTGTAGTATCCTCTCATAACATTGGGGCCCCGGACAATAATTTCGCCTATCTGGTTGACCGGTACCTCCCGGTCCTCATAGTCCACTATCCTGACCTCTACACCGGGTATGGGAAGCCCAATGGACCCTGTTTTACCCGTGCCGCCCAGGGGCATTAAGGTTGTAACCGGTGATGTTTCTGTGAGGCCATATCCTTCCATAAGCCTAAAGCCCAATTTTTCTTCAAATCTCTTGAATAGCTCGGGTGGGGTTGGAGCTGCCCCGGTAAGAGCGTATCTCCAGGATGTTAAGTCATACTTTTCTATTTCGGGGTGTTCCACCAGCAGGGCATACATGGTGGGAGGGCCGAAATAAAAGGTTATTTTATCCTTTTGCAGTGACTCCAGCAGCTGCCCCGGCCCGTTCCATCCTTCGTGGATAAACATGGTGGCCCCCGAAACGAGGGTGGAGTTCATTACACAGGTCTGGGCCGCAGCGTGGTATGCCGGCGCTATAAGAAGGGAACGGTCCGCCGGGATCATCCTGCAGCACTGGGCAAAGGCCGTTGCGTTGCTGTACAGGTTGTAGTGGGTAAGCATGGCCCCCTTGGGGGAGCCGGTGCTTCCGGCGGTATACATCAATACTGCAATTTGGTCCCTGGCCGGCCTTCCCGGGGTGTAGTCCGGCGAGCCTGAGTCCAGTACTTTTTCAAAAGGCAGTGCGCCGGTATGCTCCGTCGGCCCGACGTTGATTATACCCTTATCAATAGGGACCTCATTCGCTATACTCTTAAAAAGTGGCACTAGCTGCCCGGTGGTGATGACTGTTTTAGGCAGGGCATTGGCCATTATCACACTGAGCTCGTTCAGGGTGTACTGCGGGTTTACCGGTACAGCTATGCCATGTGCGCTTAATATGGCATAATAAGATATAACAAATTCCGGACAGTTTTCAAGGGCCAGCAGTACCCTGTCCCCAGGCAGGATACCAATTTTACCGAGCCCGTCGGCCAGTTTTTTGATGCTGGCATCCAGTTCCCCATAGGTAAGTCTCTGATCATCATAAATCAGGGCTTCCTTTTTAGGAAACAGTTTACTCTGCTCGGCAAGCTTCAGAGGGAGATTCATTTTGCCCGTACCTCCTTATGGTGCTGCTGACTTGCATTATAGACCGGATTTTTACTAACAGTATTTTTTAATCATGTAACTGTAACTGAATTATTTCTATTCAAGCGGGTAAAATCCTCTTTTTTACACCCGGTGTTTTAGGTAAGTCGGAAGGGGGGTTGGAATTTTTGGAGGAGAAGAATAACAGGGATGGAAAAATACACATAGGGAGGCTGGCGGTGGATGCTGTTTTTTTGGCGGTCTTCCTTTTTTTTACTATTTCCGCTCTTTCAATGATAACCTATATCATATTGTCATTAAGATAGACAGATTAAATTCGGGGATTGGGGATTGACCTATCAAGTAAGAACGGCTCAGCAACTGGGCGGCATGGAGCACAGGCATGTCCTGGTTTTTTAGCCCCCTGCGCAGCTGCATTATGCAGGAGGGGCAAACGGTGGCGGCGCACTGCGCTCCGGAGGACAGTATCTGTCCAGTGTATTTCTGCAGTATCCGGGAGCTGATTGATTTCTGTTTAATAGAAAAGGAACCCCCGCCTCCGCAGCAGGAACCCCCCCCAGGTATTTCCACCAGGCTTAATCCGGGGATATTGCCCAAAATCTGGTGCAGGTGGTCCTCCAACTTTCTGCCGTGCCTTAAGTGACAGGGGTAGTGGCAGGCAACAGACTGACTTATTTCTATGGCGGGCCTGGCAGGGTTTAGCACCTTGACCAGGAATTCGCAGAATTCATAAACCGGCTGGGCATCACCGGCCAGCCCCTGCCCGGTAAGGTGGTGGCTGCAGGATGAGCAGTCGGTGATCAGAGCATCTAGTTTATAGGCCTGGTATAACCGGCGGTTGACCTCCAGTGTTTTTTTGGCGGCGGCGGCCTCGCCTTCGGCGGCAAGAGGCAGGCCGCAGCAGGCAAAAGGCGGGGTTACTACCTCGCAGCCCAGGTGTGTAAGAACATTAACCACGCTGACGGCCACTTCGGGAAGAAGGTAATTGGTGGCACAGCCCAGGAAATAGCCCACTCTCATAAGGGGTTTCTTTTTTTGGGGGAGGGTTATTGGGCTAATCTGATGGCGGGCAGGCCTGCCGGTAAGAGGGGTCCCCCCGGCCATACCTCTGAATAGTGATGCAAATCCGGGCAGCCTGCCCAGAAGGGGCATCTGTGTAAAAAAGCTCCTGTACATAAACCTGTATGGGCTGTAGTGGCGGTAGGAGGCTGCCGCCTCCCGGGCAGCCGTAATAATGCCGTCCACCGGCAGTCCCGAGGGGCACTGGGCAGAGCAGGCCCCGCATACCAGGCACAGTGACAGTATCTCTTCTGCGCGGGGGCCTGGAGGAACCTCACCTCTGGCTATCAGCCCGGCCAGGTATACCTTTCCCCTGGGAGAGGCCGGCTCCTTCCCCAATATGTCCAGCACAGGACAGACGGACCGGCACTGCCCGCAGCGGACGCACTTGCTCTGATATTCTCTGATTATTACATTTCCCTGCATTACAGCCATCACTTTCAATTCAATAATTAAGACAGATACTATGCACCACGGATAAATAAAAACTGTATGCTATTCATGAATGTTTTTTTAAGCCACAGAGGACACAGAGGACACAGAGTTTTTTTTAAAACTTGCTTGAATGCATATAAGGTTTTATTAAATGGATTGAAAGGGTGCCAAAAACACTCTAATTCTCTTCTCTGACTCAGACCTGAGAGTATTACTTAAGAGTAAATTCTCTGTGATCTCTGTGTCCTCTGTGGCTAAAAAGGACAAAAGGTTTCGGCTTTTTCAGCTAGAATATTTTGCCGGGGTTCATTATCCCCTTGGGGTCCAGGGCGTTTTTAATATTTTTCATTACGTTCACGGCATTTCCGTGCTCAGCCGGGGAATAGGCCGACCGCACCAGGCCCACCCCGTGCTCACCGGTGGTGGTTCCTCCAAGCTCAATGGCCAGACGGTGTATTCCGTCCACCACCAGGTCCAGTCTGTCTACCTCCCCTGGGTCGTCTGGATTTATAATAAGGGCGGTGTGGATGTTGCCGTCCCCTATATGTCCGTATGATACCGCCGTTATGCTGTGTTTTTCGGAAAGCTGCTTTATTCCCCTGAGGGACTCTGCCACCCTGTCCAGGGGAACACATATGTCTTCACCGGCAAATACCCGTGTGCCGTCGGGCTTAAGCCTTGCTGCGGCGGCGGCCACCACGCTTCTGCCCTGCCAGAGGGCCTTAACTCTTTCCGGGTCAGTGCTCCACTCAACCCCTGAAGCGCTTTTTTTCAGCAGCGAGGCAATCTCCCGTCCCTCCCACTCAATGGAGGCAGGGTTGCCATCCAGCTCAAAAATAAGTATAGCCTCGGCCGGGGGAAGGTTTATTTCCGGGCGGTACAGGTTTACCGCCCGGATGGCGGAGTGGTCCAGTATTTCAACGGCCGAGGGGAGAATTCCGGCCCTATACACATCCAGCACCGCTCCGGGAGCCAGGTCCAGGTCGCTGAAGCAGGCCACGGCCAGTCCCCTGGCCCGGGGCCTGGGCCATACCCGGAGCCTTATCCGGGTGATTACCCCCAGGGTTCCCTCGGACCCCACAAAAAGCTTGGTCAGGTTGATACCGCTTACATTCTTGAGAGCCCGGCAGTTTGTCCCGCCGGTGGTGACTATTTCACCACCGGGCAGCACTACCTCCAGGCCAAGTATATACTGCTCGGTGACACCATACTTGACTGCCCTCATGCCGCTGGAGTTATTGGCCACCATGCCTCCCAGGGTGCACATCCGGGTGCTTCCCGGGTCCGGAGGGAAAAAGAGCCCATATTGCTCCAGGTGATCGTTAAGCCGGGAGTGCACTACACCGGGCCGGGCCAGCACCTGCATATTGGGAGCGTCCACCTCTTCAATGGTGTTCCACGGTGAAAGGTCCAGCACTATGCCCCCCCTTACCGGGAGACAGCCACAGGTTTCCCCGCTGCCGGCCCCCCGGGGGGTAACCGGAATACTGTTATCGGAGGCCATTTTCATGATGGCGGAAACCTCGGCGGTGGAGCGGGGGAGCGCTACAACGTCCGGGCAGAAGCGATTCCGTGAGGATAGGAAGGAGCTGTCGTAGGAATAAAGCTTTAGCTCGGTCTCCTCATGGACTGTTCTGTCACGGCCCACAATTTTAATAATGGAATTTACCAGGTCTGTTTTTTTCATGGGGCACCTCTTTTATGGCAAATATGCACTGCATCCCGGTCGGGAAACAGGAGCCAGGAGACAGATCCTCTAAGGTTAAAAAGCAACTCAATTTTCATCTTCTCTGGTGGCTTCCTTGGTGGACCCGGTGTCTGAAACTGTTCCGGCAGAATGATTTTCAGTATACGTTTGTAAGCATTATATCACGGGTTGACTATCGTATAAATTGGTGGATGAAGGCCATAGGCTCCAGTTGTAGTGCTGGTGCTGTCAGCCTCACTGTCTTAAAATGTAAAGAATAGTTAAGAATTGCGAAAGGGTATAGTAAGCCTCCCACTTTATAATTTTAGCATAGATAAAAAAGTTCGGGAGGTAATAAAATGATCTGGAAGTGCAGCAATTGCGGTTATAATATTGATGGCCCCGCTCCACCGGAGCAATGCCCGTCCTGCAATGAGAAGTGTCATTTTGTTGATGTATCCTGCTATATTCCCGACTGCGGAGGTTCCGGGGGAGGAACGCAGGATGAGAGGCTTACCAGGGTGCCGGAGGATACCAGGGGCAAGCCCTGAGTGATGCACAAGAAAGGTTAGGGGGGCCCTGCCTTTAAATATTTTTCAAAAAGCGTGCTTTTACGCATGACCAGTATTTTGGGTTCCAGACTGCCCCTGGCGGAAAGGCGGCCGCTTCCTGCGGGGTGATAGATCTTTAGGATCAGTTCCTGGTAGGCGGATATCACCCTGCGCAGCGCCGGGGAGGGGATTTCAAGGGTCTTAAAGCCTATGGCGGAGGCGCCCCTGTGCAGGAGGGACACCCCTATGATGTATTCTGTCTCACTGAATCGGGGGTCCCTGCTGATCTGCCCGGCCAGGGCCGGAAGGGATCTTTTTAGCTCACCGGCTATCTTCACCCCTGTGGCTGCGGCCCGGGCTTCTCCCTTCAAAAGCTTTCTGATGAAATGGTTGTTAAGGTGAATCTCGCATACTTTTTCCCCATGCCTTAAAAGGCCGCCGCAGGGAAGTTCCGCACTGGGACCAGGGTAGCGCCTGGCTGCCAATCTGAATATGGTTGGGCTTTGGTCTGCACCGGTGACATTTTCAATCCGGAGCGCCATTCTGATTAAATAGTCCCAGGCCCGCCACCAAATAAGCAGCATTCGGTAAAAATAAGATTTCCTGGAATGTGTAAACTCCTTAAGAGGGGCTGTCCGATAGCCTCTTTTTTTTATTTCCTCCAGTATATCCGGCAGGGCATTCAGCATATTGCGGGGAGACCCTGCTGAGGCCCACGGCTGGGTGTCGCTGTCATGAAATACCAGAATTGATCCGTCAGATATTTTCTTCTTTACTTTTTTTATAATTGCTTCCGGTGTTGACCCTTTGGCCCAGTCCCAGCTCATAAAGGACCACAGCACTGCTTTATAGCCCAGCGTAAGGCTGGCTGCAGGATGGGAAAGGTTGAACAGACCCCAGGGGGGCCTAAAGGCGTTGGGGGAAAAGCCTGTAATTTCCTCTATGGCCCTAAAAGATTTTTTTATCTCCCTGATGGTGCCAAAGGGGCCCAGCAGCCAGTGGTTGCGGTGGCTGAAGCCGTGGCTGCCTACTTCATGGCCCTCAGCTATTATTCTTTTGACCAGATCGGGATATTTGCAGGCCTTTTCCCCCACCACGAAAAAGCAGGCCTTTACTCCGGCCTTATCCAGTATTTCCAGCACCCCCGGGGTGTACCGGGGGTCCGGGCCATCGTCGAAGGTCAGGCAGACTCTTTTGCCGGCCGGGAGGCGGCTTATTACCCCGAGGCTGCAAAGGCGGGCCAGGGCGGTGGGAATAACGGCATATAAGACCAGTGCCAGCGCCAGATATATTATTAAGTACCGGGACATTGTCATGCACCCCCTTAAATTTTACCAAGAGCTTTTATAATAGACTATCCAGTGGAAAAACTGCGTAAAAAAGGGTCATCACCATAAGAATGCCCGCAGCCGCTATTAAAGCTGTTCCGGGGCCGGAACTGACGGCCAGGATTCCTCCCAGGGCAGGGCCAATAGTTATGCCGAGACCTTCCACAGTGGAAAATAATCCCCAGCCGGTGGCCTGTTGGTCCGGGGGAACAGCCCTGGACAGAAGGGTGTTCCAGGACGGCAGCACCGCGGCATAGGATAGGCCCATAACCAGCACCCATATTATGGCGTTGTGCCTGTTTCCGGCCAGAAGCAGGCCGGACAGGGCAGCAGAGGCGGTGAAAAAGGCGCAGGACAGCACCATTTGAGGCTTAAGACTGCTAACCAGCCTCCCCATGGGGAAAAGTGCCGCAACAGTTGCGGCGCCTCCTGCCAGGAGTAGAACTCCGTAATGCTTATGGCTCAGCCCAAGGTTATTGGTGGCAAATACAGGCAAAACCGGCAGTAGTATGCTGGCGGACAGTGTCTGTAAAAACATACCGGGCAGCAAAAAGAGGGTTAATATCCGGCCCGAAGTTACCTGCCTCAGTGCGGCCAGCACTGATTCGCGGGCATAGCTGCTTTCTCTGGAGCACGGTGGGGGAGGACAGAACAGGGAGGCTGTCAGCGCCGCCAGAAGTGAGCAGAAGATAACGGCAAAGGCGGTGCCGTAGCCCCTGGAGATAAAAAAATTAATTCCGGCCAGACCTGCGCCGGCCCCGGAGAGCCAGGCGGTAAAAACAAGGCTCACCAGCAGAGGCCGGTTCTTTCGGTCTACCGGAGCCACTTCGGCAATTATGCTTACCCACAGTGGAGAGAAGCCTGCCCCCATAAGGGCCGAGGCTGCTATTACCGGGAAAGGCCCCGGGAAGGAGCCGGCCACTGCCAGTGACAGCAGCCCCAGCGCGAGGCCTCCCTGCAGCACCACCCTTCCGCGCCTGTCGTAATACCAGCCCGCATGTATTTTGAGAATATTTTCCGTAAGAAAATGGGCTGAGGCGGCAATTCCTGCTGCGGCCACGGTCAGTCCCGGGAATTCCGAGGAGTACAGGGGAAGGTAGGTGAGGAAATAGGCCCCCCTGGAGAACTCGGCCAGAAAAAGGACTGCTGCCAGTGTGTAATCCCTGGCTGACAGCCCATACAGCGAATGCTTCACTTGATGATTCCTTCCAGGTTATTCCCTTTTTATTAACTATTAACATTTATTATGGCTGTGATAGGGCTTTACTATGTATCAGGACTGTAAACCACCGGCCTGGGAGCTCCGGCCCAATTTGACGGTTCTGCCCAATAATGTCCTATTGTTGCATTTTGCCCTGTTTTGCGGCAGCTCTGGCAAAAATTAAGCGTACCCACTATTTTGATTTATTGATAATATAGTTAATGTCGAAAGTTGTAAAATTAGATAGAAATATGGGAGGTTTCAATGGTTAGGAAGACAAGACTTTATATGTTCTTTTTAGCACTGTGCATAGCTTTTATATGGTCTGTACCGGTTTATGCAAGCAGTGGAAGCCAGGATGTGCTGAAAGTGGGGAGCAATGGGGGTAGGGTTTGGGAGCTGCAGGGGGAGCTGCAGAGGAAGGGCTTTTTCCCGGCCTCAACAAAGCCCACAGGGTATTTCGGATGGATTACCTACGGAGCTGTCACAGCCCTGGAAAAAAAGCATGGCCTTCCGGCGGACGGCCAGGTGGGAGAGCGGGAATGGGAAGTACTGTATGGGAAAAGCTCTCGTGTGGTGATGGGTTATTACACTGTGGACTACCCCGGGGACAAGCTTTCCCATAATTCATACATAAATCATAGCCAGCTGGTTAATCAGCTGGGGATGTTTGATTTCTTTCTTGATGAAAAGGGTAATCTTAAGGGAACTCCCTCCTCCGGTGGGATGTCCGCCGCCAGGAGCAGGGGCTCCAAAAACCTTATGGTGGTGCATAACATTTCCGGGGGCATTGATGGCCGGGCCGCTTATCTGGCTTTGACTAACTACCGAACCAAAGTAGTTGACGGTATAATCGGGCAGATAGATAAAAATGGCTATGATGGAGTCAATATAGACCTGGAGGGGATACCTCCGGCGTACAAAAATCAGTATAATATGCTCCTGGAGGACCTGAGCAAAAAGCTCAAGGCCAGAGGAAAACTTCTGACTGTGGCCATTCCCGCCAAAACCTCCGATACCAGCAGCGCGTGGAACCAGGCCTATGATTACAGAAATATAGGGCGTCTGGCGGATTATGTGGTTATAATGTCCTATGATGAGCACTGGATCACCGGATCTCCCGGCCCGGTGGCCTCCTTGCCCTGGGTGACTGCGGTGATGGAATATGCTGTAAAGACCATTCCCTCCCACAAAGTTTTAATGGGCATAGGCTGCTACGGGTACGACTGGCCCGCAGGGAAAACGGCGAGGGCCATCCGGTGGAAGGACATGCCGGGACTGACCCGGTACGGCAGTGTGCAGTGGGATAATTATAACAGTGTTCCCAAGCTTACGTACTGGCAAAACGGCGTCAAACACCAGGTGTGGTATGAAAATAGCTACAGCCTGAGTATTAAGCTGGGGCTGGTTGAAAAATACAATCTGGGAGGCATAGCCATATGGCGGCTTGGGTTTGAGGACAGCTCCTTCTGGGATACCGTGTCAAAGCGGCTTAAATAGCTATGGGGCTGATTTCTCAGGTCGGAATACAGTAGCCAGGAGCCGGCCACCAAGGAGAATGAAAATAGGGTCCCTTTTTAGCCACAGAGGACACAGAGATCACAGAGAATTTGCTCTCAGGCAGTACTCTCAGGTCTGAACCCTATATATAGAAGTTCTTTCACCCAACCCATTTTAATAAAAACCTATTAAAACATTCAAGCAGGGCTTAAAAACCTCTGTGTCCTCTGTGTCCTCTGTGGTTTAAAAAAGTACCCAATTTCATCTTCCTTGGTGGCCGTATTAGGCGTCCCGGTGGTCTGAATTCTGGCTTCTGGTTTCCCTGCCTGTGATGCGGCTTTTAATCTTTTCTGGATACGGCCAGCAGGTATACCTCTCCCTTTGGGCTTTGGCTGTTCATGGTTTTTTCAGCCTGCAGCAGGTTATCCATCTGCTCTTTATCCAGCGGGGCTACTTCAAGGCCTTCAGTATTGATGTCAACCATTTTTTCCCCTCCTGTTTTTAGATGTTTTTTATTATTACCCCACAGCCTGATAATTTATTGATTTTTAACACGGAACTGGCATATAATTAGTTGATGATAACGGTTCTCTTTTTCATATTTGATAATGCCTTCCTATTGAAACAGGCTGGAGGGTTAGTAATGACTTTAGACAGCTCAAAAAGGGGACAGGTGATCAGAATAATCTCCCTTCCCGATGAAATGATCAGGGCTCAGGCCACACGTTTCGGCATTCCTGAGGGAACAGTGGTTACTTGCCGGGAGGTTATACCCATGGGCCCGGTGGTGATTGGCAGGAACAGGCAGGAAATAGCTATAGGAAGAAACCTGGCCAAACTTATTGGCGTGGAGCCGGTGTGGTCCGGGGAGAAGGAATGCGCAGCGGCTGATCATCGGTGACCTTTGATTTTTAAAAGGGCTACTTTTTTTGTTTCCGGGTAAATATTAATAGATCAATATTTAATGGACAAATACCAGGCAAGGAAGGGGTACTGTATTTGGACTGCCGGGAACTGGGCAAAAAGGCCGGTATGGCGGGAGATACAAGGTACATTGTGGTGGTGGGCAATCCCAATGTGGGCAAGACCGCCCTTTTTAACGCTATAACCGGTTTATACGGAGATGTCAGCAACTTTCCCGGCACAACAGTGGAAATGTGTTATGGCCGGGTGGGGCGGGACCTGGTGGTGGACACTCCGGGGGTATACGGCATTTCTTCTTTTAGCGGGGCTGAGAAGCTGGTCCGGGACCTGGTGCTTACCGCCGACGTAATTGTAGATGTGGTGGATGCCGCCAATCTGGAAAGGGATCTTTTTCTAACCCTGCACCTGATTGACCTGGGCCTTCCGGTGGTGGTGGCCCTTAATATGTCCGATGAAACCGCCAGGCACGGACTTTGTGTAAACAGGGAGGTCCTGGAGAATATACTGGGGGTCCCTGTTGTTGCTACGGCTGCCGTAAAAAAAGAGGGCATCGAGGCTCTGGTGAGAGAGCTTTCCGCCGCCCGGAGGGGGCACCGGGACGCGCACCTGGTCAGACGACTGCCGGAAATGGCCGGTGAATTGGGTACCTCGGAGGCAATTGCCCTTCTTCTTTTGGAGGGCGATGCCTCTGCGGCCGGGACACTGGACCTTCCCCCGGGAAATGAGAGAATGCTTTTATACGATAAAAGGCGAGCCAGAGCCAATGAGATTAGCGGCCTGGTGTATGGCCCCGGCCAAGAGGAGAAAAGTTTTTTGGATAAGCTGGGGCAGGTCATGATCAGGCCCTCAACGGGGTTTCCCATACTGATAGTGATTATGGGACTGCTTTACCTTTTGGTGGGGGTTCTTTTTGCCCAGGTGGTGGTGGAATTTACCCAGGGGCGCCTCATGGAGGGATATTATGAGCCCTTTATAAGGACAACCCTGGCTGCCCGCATGGACCTTGAGTCACCCATAGGGGTAATACTTACCGGTCAGTTCGGTCTTCTTACCATGGCTATTACCTATCTGCTGGGGCTTCTTGCCCCGCTGGTAATTGGCTTTTTCCTGGTGCTGTCTCTTTTGGAGGATAGCGGCTACCTGCCCAGGGTGGCCATACTGATGGACAGGCTCCTGTCTGTGGTGGGCCTTAACGGAATGGCCATAATACCCATTGTGCTGGGGTTCGGCTGTGTTACCGCGGCCACCATCACCACAAGGCTATTGCCCACCGACCGGGAGAGAAGAATTGCTATATTCCTGCTTGCCCTGGCGGTGCCCTGCTCGGCCCAACTGGCCTTTGTAACGGCGATAATGTCAAGGCTGGGCGCAGCCTTTTTTATTCTCTACGTTATGATTATACTGGTTGTTATGGTGGCTGCCGGCGTGGTGCTGGCCCGGGTTCTGCCTGGCTTTTCCACGCCCCTCATGCTTAATGTGCCCCAACTGCGGCTGCCCAGGCCGGACAATGTAATTATAAAGACCTGGATGAGGTCCTGGCAATTTTTAAAGGAGGCCTTCCCGGTATTTGTGGGGGGCGCCCTTATTTTGAGCCTTTTGAAATTAACCGGCACGCTGGATGTTATACAGAGTTCCATGGAGCCCATTACAGTGGGCTGGCTTAATCTTCCCCGGGAGTCAGCCAGTGCCTTCATTATGGGCCTTATCCGCAGGGACTTTGGGACGGCGGGGATACTGGGCATGCCCCTTACCATAGGGGAGCAGTTTGTGGCCATGGTAAGTCTGACACTGTTTGTGCCCTGTATAGCCTCGGTTATGATAATATTCAAGGAGCGGGGCTGGAAAGAGGGCCTTGTTATCTGGATTGCAGTGCTGTTTCTGGCCTTTTTTATAGGAGGGCTGGTTTCCAAGTCTCTCTGGTTCATAACAGGACTTGTGGGGCCACAGGCCCCGGCAGTGATGATCGGTATACTGGTTCTTTTGACGGCAGGGGCCCTTGGAGTTGCATTTTTTTCTAAAAGGGTATAGCAGTGGTTTTATAGAAGTAAAAATAATGCTGTGTTTAATTGTTTTTGGAATACAGTTGTCTACAATGACAATAGAGGGAAGGCATGAAGGAAAAAAAGCAAAAAAAAGTAAAAATAATAATTCTGGCGCTTTTGATTTCATTATTCATATTTCCGGGGAGAGTGCCGGCCCAGCCGGAGCTGTCATCAGAGGCTGCGCTATTAATGGACATGGAAAACGGCCAGTTGCTCTACAGTAAAAACGCCGGCCAAATGATGTACCCGGCCAGCACCACCAAGATACTTACAGCCCTGGTGGTGATCAAAAACAGTAACCTGGAGGACAGGGTGAAAGTTTCTCTGAACGCCGCCTCAGTGGGGGGGTCCCACGTGGGGCTCCAGGAGGGAGAGATACTCAGGCTGGCAGACCTGCTCTATATACTCCTTCTATCCTCCGGCAATGACGCCGCCACTGCGCTGGCTGAGCACACCGGGGGATCTGTGGAGCATTTTGCTCAAATGATGAATGATCAGGCCAGGGCTCTGGGCGCGGTGAACAGCAATTTTACCAACCCCCACGGCCTGCACAACCCGGACCACTACACAACAGCCGGAGACCTGGCCATCATAGCCCGGGAAGCTATGAAAAACCCGGTTTTCAGAAAAATAGCGGGGACCTATCACTTTAACACCGAAAGAACTTTGCCCAAGGCTGTAAAAGGTATTCCCCAGGTTGATTTTGTCAATCATAACAAGCTTATGCGCCCTGGATACAGTTTGGCCTTCGAGGGTGTCACCGGAGTCAAGACCGGGTATACCGACGAGGCCGGGCAGTGCCTGGTGGCATCTGCCCAGAGGGATGGCCGGGAACTGCTGACTGTGGTGCTAAAGTCGGGAAGCCCGGGGGTATACGTTGATACAGTAGCCCTTTTAAATCACGGTTTTTCTGATTTCAGCCCGGTGCTGCTGACCGGGGCAGGGGCTGCAGAGGGCACCGCTACTGTTAAAAGGGGTACAGAGATAAGTGTTTCTGCTGTTACCTCCCGGCAGTTTTACTTTAACCTTCCGGCCGGTGGTGATCACAATATCCAAAAGAAGGCAAGCATAGACCCTTCACTTTCAGCTCCGGTTAAGAAGGGTCAAAAGATAGGGACCCTCAGTTTTTTAAATCAGGAAGAGGTTATCGGATCGGTTGATCTTATTGCAGACCGGAATGTGGACGAAAAGCCTTTCTTTGTCTGGTGGTATGGCCTGAGTGTGCCGCTTATTTTAATATTTTTTGCCTGGAACCGGGCCAGAGCAAGACGCCGCCGGTATCTGATGAGAAAGAAGAGGTGGCCCTGAGCGTCAAGGGTGCCGTGGAATTATTTGTCAAGATTCAATTGACACGGCTGAAGGGACTCTAATATACTTTAATTAGAACAGGCCGGAGTGAATTTGATGAAAAAAGTGATTAATGACGTTGAGGAAAAGCTAAGGTCCAAGGAATATAAGCTAACCTCCCGGAGAGAGCACATTTTAAGGGTGCTGCTTGAGAACAAGGACAAGCACCTCAGTGCCGAGGAGGTTTACAATCTTGTCAAGGTAAAGGCCCCTGACGTGGGACTGGCCACAGTTTACCGGACACTGGAACTTTTTTGCGAGTTTGACATAATACATGGAATGGATTTCGGCGACGGGCGGAAAAGATATGAATTCGGGGACAATGACTTCAGGGGCCATCACCATCATCACCTGATCTGCCTTAAATGCGGGATAATTTTGGAGGTGGCCGAAGATCTCCTGGAAGATTTGGAAGCCAGAGTAAATAGGGACTTCGGCTTTGATGTGCAGAATCACCAGCTGAAAATTTTTGGCTACTGCAGGGACTGTAAAGTATAAAAATTTTTTGATGTATATGTGAAACATGTAACATAGTATAATATATGGGCGCTATCCTTAATAGGGGCAGTAAGCACAAAAAAATTTAACGGAACTGTCTTTTCCCGATATATGTGATATTAATCACATATATCGACATAAAGTTGCTGCCTGAAGGTAATATTCTAAGAGTTATTGGAATGTTATGGCGTTATCATTTGGTTGTAGACCGCCGCCGACCGTGCTATTATTTTTGTTGTGTTTCGCCAAATGGAAAGGGGATATGACCATGAACGAGCCCAGCCAATCCCTGCCGGCCTTTTATGATGACAATATGATAGGCTTTTTCCCTCAGGGCCCCTGCACAATTTTTGTGTACTGGGAGCTTTCCCGTGAGCTGTGGGAGGCCGTTGCCCAAATGGGAGGAGCCTTTATAAGGCTGTACAGTGTATGGGAAAACGGCAATTCGGAATATGAATACCATTTGACCAGGGAGATTAAGCCGCCGCCTTATACTGGCAACTGGTACTTTGAAGAGCTGAGCCCGGGCGCCATGTACTGTTTTGAGGTGGGGGGAAAACTCGCCGACGGGAGTTTTTTCCCCATGCTCAAGTCCGAAACTGTAGGTACCCCTCCGGTTCCAAGGTTCCATTTTATGCCCGGACAGGGGCCTGCTGCTGGAGAGCCTGGAAGTGTATGGGAGGTTCCGGGAGAAAAGTGCCTGGAGGAAGCCGGCCAAAATTTGGATCTGGATGAAGTTTTGGCTTCGATGCCATTTTATATGGGCTATCGGAAGCCGGCCGACTGACTGGAAGGCTGGCCAATTAAGGGGGAGTGAAATGAACGGATACCTTTTATTGGTGCTGCATGCCCACCTGCCTTTCGTAAGAAGCAGTGGTGCAGGAGAGTCACTGGAAGAACGCTGGTTCTTTGAGGCCTGCACGGAATGCTACATACCTATTCTTAACAGGCTGGAAAAACTGGATGGGGAAGGGGTGGATTTTCGTCTGGCCATCTCCCTGTCACCGACACTGCTTTCCATGATGGTGGATGAACATCTTAAGGAAAAATACCTGGGCTACCTGGACCGGATGATTAAACTGGGCCTTTCAGAATGTGAGAGGACTTCCGGCAGCAGTGAGCTGAATATTCTTGCGCAAAAATACCTTCGGCATCTTGAAAAGACCCGGAGGTATTTTACTAAATGGGGTGGAAACCTTCCCCCTGCATTTAAGAGCCTTTCAGAAAAGGGGAGGCTGGAGCTGCTGACCACCGCTGCCACTCACAGCTTTTTGCCGCTTGTACACAGTAAAGAGTGCAGGCGGGCCCAGATTGAGGTGGGACTGGACTCTTTTGAGAGTGTTTTCGGCTACCGGCCTGCCGGTTTTTGGCTACCGGAGTGCGCCTATGAGCAGGGGGTGGATGTTTTGCTGAGGGATGCCGGGGTGAAATATTTTATTGTGGACACCCACGGTATCCTGGCTGCTGTGCCCAGGCCCCCGCACGGTATTTACGGGCCGGTGAGGTGCCGCTCGGGGGTGACGGCCTTCGCCCGTGACCCTGAGAGCTCAAGGCAGGTCTGGGAGAGAAGGGAAGGTTACCCCGGGCATCCGGATTACAGAGAATTCTATCGTGATATTGCTTATGACCTTAATATTGACTATATAGAACCCTTCCTGCCCGGAGGGGACATAAGAGTGGACACCGGCTTCAAATACTACAGAATAACCGGCGGGGGAGAAGAAAAAGATTTTTATGACCCGGCTCTTGCTGAAAAAAGGGCAGCCATGGACGCCCGGGACTTTGTGGCCAGGAGGGCGCTGCAGCTGAGGCAGGCCTCCTCCGGAATGGACAGGATGCCGCTGGTGCTTTCTCCCTATGATGCAGAGCTGTTCGGACACTGGTGGTACGAGGGGCCTTTGTGGCTGGAGCAGGTTTTTCGACTGGCCGGCAATGGGGGGATTAAGACTATTACCCCTGGTGGTTACCTATCTCTGCACCCCTTCAGCCAGGTGGTGGAAATGCCCATGAGCAGTTGGGGCGAGGGCGGCTACGGCTATGTGTGGCTCAATCCCAAAAATGACTGGATATATAAACACCAGCATTTCGCAGAGGCAAGGATGAGCTACATAGCTGACCGGCACGGGTCGGAGGGGAAAATGGCGCAAAGAGCCCTGAAACAGGCCGGGAGGGAGCTGCTCCTGGCTCAGAGCAGTGACTGGGCCTTTATAATAAAGGAAGGAACTACTGTTGAATATGCTGCTAATAGGGTTTCCGGGCATCTGAAGAGCTTTATGGCCCTGGCTGATATGATTGAGTCAGGATCTGTTGATGCAGACCTCTTAAGCGGCCTGGAGAGGGAGAATAATCTATTTCCGGACCTGAGTCCCGGTGTTTTTGCCCCGTACAGGGTTAGCCCGGGTATCTTTAAAGGCGCCGGGCTTAAGGTGGCTGTGCTTTCCTGGGAATACCCCCCCCGCACGGTGGGAGGGCTTGGCCGGCATGTGTTCGATCTTTCCAGCTCCCTGTCAAGGCTGGGTGTTGAGGTGCATATTTTTACCTGTCCCGCCCAGGATAGACCTCATTATGAGGTGGATGAGGCCGGGGTTCACATATACAGGGTGGATGAGAGGGACCTGAAAACCAGTAATTTCCTGGAGTGGCTGGGCGGGCTAAATGAGGGGATGGTCCGTCTGGCCCGGGAGAGGGGGCTCGGGGAGGGCTTTTTTGGCCTGGTGCACGCCCATGACTGGCTGGTTTTTAGCGCCGCCAGGGAAATAACCGAAAAAGGGGGCATTCCCCTGGTATCAACAATACACGCCACCGAGTACGGGCGCAACAGGGGGATTGTTACTGATTTTCAAAGGAGAATTCACGGCATAGAGTCAAGGCTTGTATCCATGTCCCGCCAGGTGATATGCTGCAGCAATTACATGGCCAGAGAGGTGGGCCGGCTTTTTGGAGGTGGACTGGGTGGAATAAGGGTAATACCAAACGGGGTGAATCCAACCAATCTTGTTCCCGGTGGAAATTCCAGGCCCCAAAGTGGAGGGCCGGTTATAGCCTTTCTGGGCAGGCTGGTTCCAGAGAAGGGGGTGCAGGTGCTCATCGAGGCCCTGCCGTTAATAAGGGAAAGCCATCCCCAGGTTGAGCTGGCGGTGGCCGGAAGAGGCCCCTATGAAGAGGAGTTAAGAAGACTGGCCTCTAAAAAAGGTGTTGAGGACTGTGTAAATTTCATAGGCTTTGTGGACGATGAGGGGAGAAACAATTTGCTGGCCAGGGCGGCGGTAGCTGTATTCCCCAGTATTTACGAGCCTTTCGGCATTGTGGCTCTGGAGGCTATGGCGGCGGGAACCCCGGTGGTTGTTTCAGAGACCGGCGGCCTCTCGGAGATAATATGCCACGGCATAGATGGGCTAAAGGTGCCTCCGGGTAATTCCGGCCTTCTGGCCCGGTATGTTGCCGACCTCCTGGCCCACCCTGACCGGGCCGTAAGACTCAGCCGGAATGCTCACAGGAAGGTTTTGGACCGCTACAGCTGGGACCAGATAGCCAGTGAAACCGCCAGGGTCTATATTGACGTAACACGGGGGGCCAGTCCTGAACACTTACGGAAGGCTGTTCTTTACTAAGACTTTGGGGTGGGATATAATTGTCTTGCTAAATAGCGGCAATTCTGGGTCGGGAGACAGGAGACCTTCTTGCTATACCTTGGGGTAAAACTCTTTGTCCCTATAACTTATAAGGAAGGCCTTAATTATTCTGTCTCCCGTCTCCTGACCGTAGGTACTACCCATTAGCATACTCCTGACCTGAATTATTTTCAGTATAAGCATGTAAAGGTGGTGTCGGCGTGACCTTTAAACCTCAGGGCCTGGCTACTGGTATTGGAAGTTTGCCATATACCGATCCGGATCAGTGCCTTTCTCTTATTTTCAGCAATCTGCCGGAAATACCCCACTGGCCCCAGATGCCCATGTTAGGTTCCAGTGAGGGGTTTGTGTTTCAGTTCCTGACCCCCCTGGTCAAGCTGGGTATAATTAAATTTAAGGGAAATTCGGCCTTTTTTGACACCTCCAGCGATGGCTGGGGGGCAAATCTGGCGGAGTTTTACACACTTTACCTGGCGGTGGCTGAAGGTGACCAGTCAGCCCTGGAGACCTTTTACCTTCCGGAGGGATCGGCAACCGGTTTTCATGCGTTCACAGACTATATTGAGAGAAAGGGGCCCGGCAGGGCTCTGTATTTTAAAGGACATCTGGTGGGGCCCCTGACCGTGGGGTTTCAGCTGAAGGATGACCGGGGCAGAATAGCCTATTATGAGGACCAGCTGCGGGATGTTCTGGTAAAAACCCTTGCCCTGCATGCCCGATGGCAGGCTAAAAGTCTTGCCTCCCTGGGCCGCCCGTCAATAATATTTGTGGATGAGCCCGCCATAAGCGTGTACGGAAAATCAGACTACATCACTGTAACCAGGGAAATGATTAAAAGTGACATGAATGAAATATTTGATCAGATTCACTCCGCCGGGGCGCTGGCAGGTGTACACACCTGCGATTCCATAGACTGGTCGCTGCTGTATGAGTGTGAGCTTGATATAGTCAATCCGGATGTATACAGCTTCGGGGACTCCCTTATACCTTACGCCAAAGAGCTGAAAGGGTTTATTTCCAGGGGCGGGGTGCTGGCCCAGGGTATAGTGCCCACCAATGATAATGTACTGGGAGAGACCGGGGAGAGCCTTTTGGAAAGGCTTAAAAAACTTTGGGACCAACTGGGGTCCCGGGGGATTGACAAAGCTGACCTCCTAAGCCAGACACTGATCACACCCGCCTGCGGCACCGGGCTTTTGGAGCCCCAGGTTGCCGAAAGGATTTACAGCCTGAACAGGGAGGTGTCCGGCCTGCTGAGGGGGAAGGACGGCGGATGATTCCAGACTATCATATCCACACCGGCCGCTGCGGCCATGCCTCCGGCGGGATGCGTCAGTATGCTGATGAAGCGGTTAATAAGGGCCTGGGTGAGATAGGTTTTTCAGACCACATACCCATGTACTGGCTGCCGTCTGACAGCAGGGACCCCGGCCTGGCCATGGCTGAAGAGCAATTTCCCGGCTATGTGGCGGAGGTGCTGGGCCTTAAGTCTGAGTTTTCCTCACTTTCTATCCGGCTGGGGGTAGAGGTGGACTATATACCGGGACGGGAAACTGCCATAAAGCCTTTTCTTTTAGGGTGCCCCTTTGACTATGTTATTGGATCGGTTCACTACATAGACGGCTGGGGATTTGACAATCCCGCTCTTCTTGAGGAGTTTGGACGGCAGAATATTGATGAAATATATGAAAAATATTTTGACCTGCTGTGCGCTGCAGCCAGCTCCCGGCTGTTTGATATTATCGCTCACCCGGACCTTATTAAAAAATTTGGCCACCGCCCGGCTGCTCCTCCGCTGGAACTGTACCGGAGGGCTGCTGTGGCCATGGCCGGGGCCGGGGTGTGTGTTGAGGTGAATACCGCCGGGCTGAGGGTGCCCGCCGAAGAGATATACCCCTCCCTGGATTTTTTGAGGATCTGCAGGCTGGAAGGGGTTCCGGCCTCCACCGGGTCCGATGCCCACGCCCCCGGGCTGGTGGGGGCCGGATTCAGCCAGGCCGCAGACCTGCTCCGGGAGGCGGGTTACAGGGAAGTGGCCGTGTTTAAGGGCAGGACGAGAAATATGATAAAAATATAAACATGAGCTTAAGCCGGACCGTATTCATGCGGTCTTTTTTTTGTGTAAGTATATGATGTTATAAAGCACTAAAGCAAATTTTGGGGTCCTTTTTAAGCCACAGAGGGCACAGAGATCACAGAGGTTTTTAAGCCCTGCTTTAATGCTATAGAATGTTTCAATTAAATAGATTTGGAAAGGGTTCGCAAAAATACTCTAATTTTCTACTCTGCCTTCAAACCTGAGAGTAATGCCGAGAGTAAATTCTCTGTGATCCCTGTGTTCTCTGGGGCCAATATAGACCCGGGTGATTTTCAGGATAAATCAAAATGATCAGGTATTCCTTAATTTTTTTTTGTTGCTACTGCTTTTTAAAATTAATAATTTCTCTGTGTCCTCTGTGCCCTCTGTGGTAGAAAAAGACCCAAGGTCTTCTCTCTTTTGGCGCTGTAGGAAAAATAGCAGATATTAGGCCTAATATTTTTAAAAAAATTATAAAAAATTTTTTTACTTAAGGAAAAAAAGAAGGAAATGGGACATGGTTATAGAATAGAAGTGGGGAAATGTGATGTAAAGTGGATCAAAGTGGTGGATTGGTGGTTATGGGTGGGGTGAGAAGAATTGTTTATAGGTGAATACCAACATACCATCGATTCAAAAGGTC
Organism: Peptococcaceae bacterium BICA1-7; assembly: GCA_000802095.1. Taxonomy (GTDB): domain Bacteria; phylum Bacillota; class Desulfotomaculia; order Desulfotomaculales; family Desulfocucumaceae; genus BRHc4a. Next base: position 113,617 of record JUEB01000029.1, read on the forward strand.
GTCTTTTTATTCCTGCCCGCTTCCGCGAAGGCCTGGGGGACAAATTCATCCTGACTAAGGGATTGGACGGATGCCTGTTTGTATACCCTCCCAAGGAATGGACAGCTCTAGAGCAAAAAATGCGGTCCCTTCCCTTTACCAGGGCGGATGCCCGGGCCTTTGTGCGGTTTTTTTTCTCGGGAGCGACGGAGTGTGAGGTGGATAAGCAGGGAAGAATACTGATTCCGGCCAGCTTAAGGGAATACAGCGGCCTTGAAAAGGAAACCATGGTTATAGGAATAGCCTCCAGGGTTGAAATATGGTCGAAGCAGCGCTGGGAGGAGTACAACAGCTCCACTTCGGCCTCAGCCGAGCAGCTGGCTGAAAAAATTGTGGAATTTGACCTGGGATTATAATGAGACTTTCACGTACTGAGCATTTTAAGATGTAAAAATTCACAATATTCTATATGGAGTAAAAGATGCCGCCTGATGCCAATAACGGGGAGTTCATTTTTACACACCGGCCCGTGCTTTTAAAAGAAGTGCTGGACGGGCTTAATATTCGGCCCAACGGCACTTATGTGGATTGTACCGTGGGTGGGGCCGGGCACAGCTATGATATATTAAGGCTCTCCTCTCCGGAGGGGAGGTTCATTGGGCTGGATCAGGACCGGGACGCCTTAAGAGTGGCGGCCTCCCGGCTGGCTGAGTTTGGTGACAGGGTAAAGCTGGTGCACAGCAATTTCACCGGCCTGCTGCCGGTGCTGGATGAACTGAACATAGACGGGGCCGACGGCATTTTGTTTGACCTGGGGGTAAGCTCCTATCAGCTTGATAACCCGGAGAGGGGATTCAGCTATATGAAAGATGCCCCCCTGGATATGCGTATGAACAGGGATGATGGGATCACGGCCGGTGACCTTGTGAATTCACTGACGGAGAAGGAGCTGGCCGGGATCATACGGCGGTACGGTGAGGACCGGTTTGCCGGCAGAATAGCCTCCTTTATTGTCAGGGAGAGGGAGTCGGAGTTAATTACTACCACCGGCAGGCTGGTTGACATTATCAGAGCGGCCATTCCGGCTAAATACAGGCGTGAGGGCCCGCACCCGGCCAAGAGGACTTTTCAGGCCTTGAGAATTGAGGTAAACAACGAGATTGATATTATAAAGGGCGCCGTTTTGGGGGCGGTAGAACGTCTGAAACCCGGAGGGCGCCTGTGTGTCATTACCTTTCACTCACTGGAGGACCGCATTGTCAAGGAGACCTTCCGGGATTTATCCGGAAAGTGTAAGTGCCCGGGGGATTTTCCCATTTGTGTGTGCGGCGCTAAAGCAATTATTAAAATGATCCGGCCTGGAGGCATCACCCCTTCAGCGGAAGAGCTGGAGGAAAACCCCAGGTCCAGGAGCGCCAGGCTCAGAACTGCTGAAAAGGTCGGCGGCGCCTGAAAGGCCGCAGCTGGTAGAGCAGTAGCGATGGAACGTTAAAGTTCTAAAGAAGGTAGAGGGTGAATAAGCTTTGGTAGTAGCGCAAGAACGTTATGATCACTACAGCCTGCCCGAGGAGGAAGTCCGGATTAACCGGCGCCCCAGGCGGAGCCGTCTCCCCCTAAAAGGAAAGGTTACCCTTATGGGACTTGTCCTGCTGACCTTCTGCACCGGAATGCTAATTGCATTCTATTATTCCCAGGTGCTCATAACCGGTTATAAAACATACAGTCTGGGCCAGGAACTGGCTGCCCTCCGCCAGGACACTGTTTCTCTTGAGCAGGAGGTTGACAGGCTTGGCTCTTTAGACAGGATAGAGTATGTGGCTACCACCAGGCTTAAGATGGTCCAGCCCGGCAGCAAAGATATGGTGGTCGTCAGGGCGGATCTAACCGGTGGGCAAGCTGGCTCCGGGACTCACGAAAACCCGGGCGGCCCTGCTGCAGGTAACCAGGACAAGACTTCGCAGGAAACCGGCAGAAGCAGAATTGTACAGGCTTTCGCCAGCCTGATGGGTATAAAGGGGAGTTAAGGAAAGATCCTATTCTTTCCGGGTGGGCTTAAGGTCGGAGGAGGAGTTGTATGCGCACTACCGGCATACTTATCCGCAAAAGGCTCACCTGGCTTTTTTTACTTTGCGCCGCAGCCTTTGCGTGTCTGATTGTAAGGCTTGCCTGGATCCAGTTTGTCCAGGGCGACTATCTTCAGCAAAAGGCGCTGGAGGTAAGGATGAGGGACATTCCAGTGGAGGCCAAAAGAGGCGCCATTTTTGACAGAAATGGACAGGAACTGGTAACCAGTGTAAGCAGCGACTCGGTCTACACCATCCCTCACCAGGTTAAAAATCCCGGGGAGACAGCTGATTTATTGGCCCCCCTCCTGGAGATGGACAGGGACAGGCTGTACAAAATTATTACCCGAAAATCATCCTACGAGTGGATCAAGAGAAAGGTCGGCCCGGAGGTGGCTGCCAAGATAAGGGAATTAAAGCCTGTGGGAATACACCTGGTGGAGGAAAGCAGGCGCTTTTACCGGCATGAAACATTGGCCCCCCACCTTTTGGGATTTACCGGGGTGGATAACCAGGGTCTGATGGGCATAGAAAAGACCTATGATGACGTTTTGCGTGGGCAGCCCGGCCGCATACTGGTTGAACATGATGCGGCGGGACGCAGCGTGCCGGATCCCATACACAGGTATTACCCGCCGGAGCAGGGCAACAGCCTGGTGCTGACCCTGGACTCCAATATTCAGTACTATGTCGAGCGGGAGCTTGACAAGGTGGTGGCCAGGTACAGTCCCAAGCTGGCGGTGGCTATAGTGATGGACCCCCGCACCGGCGAGGTTCTGGCCATGGGAAACAGGCCCACCTTTAACTCCAATAACTGGAACGATGTGCCCAGAAATGTGTGGGACCGGAATCCGTCAATATGGTACAATTACGAGCCGGGGTCCACATTTAAGATTATTACCACCTCAGCCGCCGTAAATGAAAAGGTTGTTGCTCCGGCAGACAGGTTTTTTGATCCCGGCTTCGTCAAGGTGGCTGACCGGAGGATCAAGTGCTGGAAGGGCGGGGGCCATGGCAGCCAGAGCTTTGAGGAGGTAGTCATGAACTCCTGTAACCCCGGATTTGTTGATGTGGGTCTGAGGGTGGGCAGGGATAATTTTTACAAGTATTTAAAAGCCTTTGGCCTGGGAGATAAAACCGGTATAGACCTGGCCGGGGAGGCCAGGGGAATAGTAATAGATCAAAAGAGGGCCACAAACCTGAATATAGCCACCATGTCTATCGGGCAGTCCATTGCGGTAACTCCCATTCAGCTACTTTCAGCTGCGTGCGCTGTGGCCAACGGGGGAACGCTCTATAAGCCGCAGCTGGTCAGGGAAATACGGGACAGCAAGGGGAAGGTGACAAAAACAGTTAGCCCCGAGGTTATAAGGAGCGCTTTATCCAAAGAAACCTCCGACCAGGTTAAAGCACTCCTGGAAAATGTGGTGGCCAGGGGCACCGGCATAAATGCCTTCGTGGAAGGATACAGGGTGGCCGGCAAAACCGGTACCGCCCAGGTGGTGGGGGAAAGCGGAGGCTATGTGAGCGGCAGGTATGTGGCCTCCTTTGTGGGCTTTGCCCCGGTGGAGGACCCCCAGGTGGCTGTGCTGGTGATGATCGCCGAGCCCCAGGGAGGGGTTTATTACGGCGGGGTGGTGGCTGCTCCGGTATTCCAGTCCATTATGGGGGATACCCTGCACTACCTGTCCATACCGGAAAACCCCAGTATAATAAAGCCTCCGGATCCCGCAGCGTGGTACGAAACTCCCCGGGTCAAGGTAAAGGTTCCCAATGTGGTGAATTATCCGGTGGATGAGGCTATAAGAATTTTAAGGTCTGAGGGTTTAGCCTTTCAGACCAAGGGAAGCGGGGCCATAGTATACGGTCAGGTGCCCCGGGGAGGGTCGGATGCCATGAACGATGTATCTGTTCTCCTGGAGCTTGACCCGCCTTCCTCGGGCCAGGACAGTGAGGGGGTGACCGTTCCCAACCTCAGCGGTCTTACAGAAAAAGAGGTCCGGGATGTGCTGGAGAGCATGGGGCTTATACTGGATCTCTCCGGAACAGGACTGGTGTCATCCCAGTACCCGGGGCCCGGGGGCAAGGTGCCCAGAGGAACCGCCATAAAGGTGGAGCTCACTCCGCCGGGCAGGGAGGGCGCCGCTATACAGGAGGCAGTTCCTGGAGGGGCCTACCGTTACATGATCATGGATTAGCCTGTAGTCCGTCCTTTAAGCCTGCGGGCTGCCTGCCCGCAGGCTTAAAAAGATAGCGCTGATGGAAGAATATTTATAAAGGGGGCTGTCCGATGCTTCTTAACGATCTGCTCAAAAGCATTACCGTGCTGAATATGGAAGGTGATGGCAGCACCGACATCAGGGGGATTTGTTATGACTCCCGAAAGGTAAGGCCGGGGTCTCTATTTGTGGCAGTGGAAGGCTTTAAAAATGACGGTCATAACTATGTGGGCCGGGCAGTAGAGGCCGGGGCCTCCGCAGTGCTGGCGCAGAGGATGGTAGAGGTGCCCCCCGGAGTCCCCCTGGTGATTACCAGGGATACCCGCAAAGGGCTGGCTATGGTGTCGGCAGCCTTTTACGGCAACCCTTCCCGGGAATTGCTGCTGGTGGGTGTCACCGGCACCAACGGCAAGACCACCACCACCAGCCTTATTGCCTCCATATACCGGGCGGCCGGCAAAAAGGTGGGGCTTATCGGGACCATAGCCAATTATATAGGTGACCGGAAGCTGGAGGCAGGACATACCACTCCGGAATCCGCCGATCTGCAGGAAATTTTGAGGGATATGGTCAGTGAGGGTGTGTCGGTGGCGGTTATGGAGGTAAGCTCCCATGCCCTGTCACTGGAGAGGGTGGCCGGGTGTGAGTTTGATGTGGCAGTATTCACCAACCTTACCCAGGATCATCTCGACTTTCACCGGGACATGGAAGAATACCTGGAGGCCAAGGCCCATCTTTTTAGAAGTATTGGGGACGGTAAGAGGAGATTTCCCAGCTATGCCGTGGTCAACGCCGATGACCCTCACATGGCCCGTATTGCAGAGGCCTCAGGGGCGCCTGTGGTGACCTACGGCCTGTCAGAAAAGGCCGATATGAGGGCCGTGGATATAAAGGTTACCGGTAGAGGCTGCTCCTTTACCGCGGTAAGTGGTAAATACGGTTCCACCCACCTAAGTCTGAGGCTTACCGGCCTCTTTAATGTATACAATGCCCTGGCCGCCTACACCATGGCTGTGGAGGGGGGCTTTAGCCCCGATCTGGTCAAGGAAGCCCTGGAGGGGGTGCCGGGAGTGCCCGGAAGATTTGAAACGGTGGACTGCGGGCAAGACTTTACCGTGGTGGTAGACTATGCTCACACCCCCGACGGGCTGGAAAATATATTAAAGGCGGCCGGAACGGTGGCCACAGGAAGAGTAATCGCAGTTTTTGGCTGCGGGGGAGACCGGGACCGCACCAAAAGGCCAATTATGGGAGAAATCGCCGGTAGATACAGCCAGGTGCCCATTATCACCTCGGATAATCCCAGGACTGAGGCCCCGGATGTTATTATCCGGGATATAGAAGAGGGTATCAAAAGGGTGGCTCCCAATGGCTACAGGGTTATTCCCGACCGGAGGGAGGCCATCCGTTTGGCGGTATCCGTGGCCAGGAGCGGAGACATGGTGGTCATAGCCGGAAAGGGCCACGAGGACTACCAGATCATAGGCACCCAAAAGCTGCCCTTTGATGACCGGGAAGAGGTCAAAAAAGTATTGGAAGCGCTGGTAAAGAAAAAATAGATGGAGGAGTCCGATGTTTCCCTTTAGTGTGGTGGAACTGGCGGGGGTAATGAACGCTTCTGTCCTTCAGGAAGGAAATAATGGGATAACTTTTTCTTCGGTTTGTACCGACTCCAGGTCTGTGAAGGATCAGGACCTTTTTTTCGCGCTCCGGGGTGAGCGCTCCGACGGGCATCAATTTGCAGCCGGAGCGGTAAGTGCCGGGGCGGCGGGACTGGTGCTGGAACGGCCTGTGGAGGGCATACCGGCCGGTGTAACCATTTTTACAGTAAAGAATACCCTAAAGGCTCTTCAGGATCTGGCCGCGCACAACAGGCAGCGGTCCGGGGTCCCGGTGGTGGGGGTGACCGGAAGTTCAGGAAAGACCACTACCAAGGATTTAATCTACAGTGTTCTTTCCTCCCGGTATAACACACTAAAGACCGAAGGCAATTATAATAATGAGCTGGGGCTGCCCCTTACACTGCTAAGACTGGACGGGACCTACGGGGCTGCGGTGGTTGAAATGGCCATGCGGGGGCCGGGGGAAATAGATTTTTTGTGCCGTATTGCCTCTCCAGACGGGGCCGTGATCACAAATATTGGCGAGGCGCACTTTGAAAGGCTCGGTTCGGTTGATAATATTGCCCGGGCCAAGGGAGAAATACTTGACCATATTTCTGATCGGGGTTTTGCCGTGCTGCATGGAGAAAGCCCCTATATTGGGAGGGAGGCCGCGCGCTGCCTGGGGAGGGTAATATTCTTCGGAGAGGATCAGGCCCTGGATGTTTTTGCCCGGGATGTTGAGGCCGTGGATGGGGGAAACCGTTTTATAGCCAGTGTGATGGGTGTGGAAGAGCAATTTTTTGTTCCTCTTCCGGGGCGGCACAATGTGGTCAACAGCCTTTCGGCCATTGCCGTGGGGATGGAGCTGGGGCTGGATATTAAGTCGGTTAGAAAGGGCCTGTCAGGGGCCAGTCTTTCTGCCATGAGGCTGGAGATAGTGAATTTGAACGGTGTCAGTATAATAAACGACTCCTACAATGCCAACCCGTCATCGGCCAGGGCGGCGCTGCAGACACTGGCCGAGCTGAGCGGGGGAGCCAGGAAGATAGCCGTGCTGGGAGACATGCTGGAGTTGGGTGAAAAAAGCGAGCCGGGTCACCGGGAGGTGGGACGGTGGGCCTGTGAGTCAGGTGTGGATCTGCTGGCGGCGGTGGGAAATCTTGCCGAATATATAGGGGCCGGGGCCCGGGAGGCAGGTATGCCTTCTTCAAACATACAGTATTACAGTACTGCCCCGGAGGCTGCCCGGGAACTGAAAAAAGGCATAAGAGCAGGTGATTTTGTGCTGGTGAAGGGGTCCCGGGGGATGAGAATGGAGGAATTTGTAAATAGTCTCAGGGAGGATAAAGGGTAAGTCCGGGAAGAAATTTAAGGAGACAGAATACAGGAGACAGGAGTTTTCGGGCCAGGCTCTTGGGTCTTTTACAGTATAAGCTATTGCAACATTTTCCTACTATGGCATATTTTATTAGGTAGGCCCTGAAGACCTCAAATAGTGTCATGCAAAAATATTCTGTTTCCTGTCTCCTGTTTCCTGTCTCCTGACAGTGAATTTATGCAGGATAGGTATGAAAGGGAGGTTCCGGTAAAACCGGTTATAATCATGGATAACGTCTTATATTCAGTGCTGAAACCATTGTTTATTTCCTTTATTGTAACAGTATTGCTGGCGCCTTTTGTAATACCGTTATTAAGAAGGCTAAAATTCGGACAGAATGTTCGTAGTGACGGCCCGGCCAGCCATCTTTCCAAAAAGGGGACGCCCACTATGGGCGGGGTTATTTTTATAGCTGGAGTGCTTGCGGCGGGGCTTTTTTTTGCATCAGGCTTTCCTGAGGGAGTGCTTGTTTTGGCCACCGCCCTTGGGTTTGGCCTTATTGGCTTTATCGATGACTTTCTAAAAATAGCCCTCAAAAGGCCCATGGGACTGAGGGCCAGGGAGAAGTTAGCCGGCCAGATACTTATTGCCGCCCTGCTCTCCCTTTTGGCGGTTTCAGTTCTGGGCAGGGGCACTGACCTGGTTATTCCCTTCAGCGGTCTATTGTCCGGTGAGGTGAAAACACTTGAGCTGGGCACTGGTCTTTTTATAATTTTTGCCGTGATTGTTATTATAGGCACAGCCAATGGGGTCAATCTGACTGACGGGCTTGACGGGCTTGCTGCCGGAGTGACTGCGGTAACGTCTGCGGCCTTTGTTTTAGTGGCCCTTATAATGGGCAAAACAGGAGTGGCCCTGGTTATGGCCGGGGTAGCCGGAGGATGCCTGGGCTTTCTGGTGTTCAACCGCCACCCCGCCAGGGTTTTTATGGGTGACACCGGATCCCTTGCGCTGGGCGGAGCCCTTGGGGCAGCCGCGGTGCTTACCAGGAGTGAACTCTTCCTATTTATAATAGGTGGCATATACGTTCTGGAAACCCTTTCGGTGATAGTTCAGGTATTTTCCTTTCAGGTGTTTCACCGCCGGGTGTTTAGGATGAGCCCCCTGCATCACCATTTCGAACTGGGTAACTGGAGCGAAAACCGCATTGTGGTAACCTTTGTGGCCGCCACTTTTCTTTTTTCAGCATTGGGCATGGCTGGATTTTATAATATGGGCTAAAGAGATTTTTAACCGCTGAATATAAAGATAAAACTTTTTCAGCCACAGAGGACACAGAGATCACAGAGAATAGTTAGTTTGCAGGCATTACTCTATAGTAAGCAGCAAATATTTCGGACCCTATCAGACAGCTATACTCAATACCATAAAATCTTTTCAATCATTCAAGCAGGGCAAAAAAACTCTGTGTACTGTAGGCATTGTGGCAAATTAACCTCTTTGGGTAAAAACAGGAGTTGAAGGCGTGGATCTGAAAGGGAAAAAGGCTCTGGTGGTGGGCGCCGGAAAAAGTGGCCAGGCGGCGGCCCGGTTTATGGTGGAAAAGGGCTGCCGGACGGTGCTTACAGACACCGGCGGGAAGGATAAATTTGGAGAGTCGCTGGACAGCCTGGCTGCCGGTGGTGTTGAGCTGGCCCTGGGGGGCTACCCCGGTGTGCGGGGGGCCGGCTTTGATATGCTTGTGCTGAGCCCCGGGGTGCCTTTAGGCATACCTCCTGTGGCTGAGGCCCGGGAGGAGGGCATACCGGTTATCGGGGAACTGGAGCTGGCTTATAGATTCGCCCGGTCTCCCATAATTGCCATAACAGGGACCAATGGTAAGACAACCACCACCACACTGGTGGGAGAGATATTCAGGGAGGCCGGCCGGCGGACTCTGGTGGCCGGCAATATAGGCATTCCCCTGGTGGACCGGGTGGAGTCCTATGGTTCCCGGGACTTTATTGTGGCCGAGGTTTCCAGCTTTCAGCTGGAGTCAGTGGATCAATTCCGGCCCAGAGTGGGCCTTATTCTAAATATTACTCCTGATCATCTGGACAGGCATGGTGATATGGCGGGCTATGCCGCCGCCAAGGGAAAAATATCCATGAACCAGCAAAAGAGCGACTTTCTGGTGCTTAATTATGACGATCCCCTTACCAGGGAGATGAAGGGCACTGGTGATGGAGAAGTCATATATTTCAGCCGCCGGCATATTTTAGAAGAAGGGGTGTTTGTCCACAACAACACCATCACCATTCGCCGGGCCGGGGAGGAGAGGTCTGTCCTTCCTGCGGATAAACTGCTTATTCCCGGTGCCCACAATCTTGAAAACGCCCTGGCGGCAGCTGCGGCGGGCCTGGTGATGGGGGTGCCCGAAAAAATTATAGCAAGGGCCCTGGCCGGTTTTGCCGGGGTGGAGCACAGGCTGGAGACAGTGGCTGAGATTGACGGTGTTAAATACGTAAATGACTCCAAGGGCACCAACCCGGATGCCAGCATGAAGGCTGTAGAGGCCTTTCCCGGTCCTCTGGTGCTTATTGCCGGGGGCAGGAACAAGGGAAATGACTTTACTGAATTTACGCGGCTGGCGGCTCCTAAGACCAGGGCCATGGTAATACTGGGGGAGTGCTCAGTCGAGATGGCCGGGGCTGCCGAGATAGCCGGCATCAAAAGAATACTGAGAGCCCAAAGCTTCAGGGAGGCTGTGCTGCTGGCCAGCTCGACAGCCCGGGAAGGTGACGTGGTGCTGCTTTCTCCGGCCTGCGCCAGCTGGGACATGTTCAAAAGCTACGAGGAAAGAGGAGACCTGTTTAAACAGATAGTGATGGAACTTAAGGGTGGATAGTCGCCAGACGTTGGTCCCACGCAGTCGGACTGGAGGATGGAATGGCTGTGCTTTAATATCTTCTGAGCTGACGTCCGACACCTGACGACCGACGACTAAACTGGGGGTGGCAGAAATGCCTTTAAAAAAGAAGGCGCCGGATTTTATTCTGTTCATTACGGTAATGATGCTGCTGAGTATAGGCATTATCATGGTTTTTAGCTCCAGTAGCTATTATGCCATGTTTCCGCCATTCAACAATCCTTTCCACTTTTTAATAAGACAGCTAATCAACGCCTTAGTAGGCATTCCCATTATGATGGTTATGATGAGGTATGATTACTGGAAGCTCAGGCGGTGGTCACTGGGGCTTTTGGTTTTGGCCTTCGTGCTACTATTACTGGTGCTGACCCCTCTGGGCAGCTCCAGGCTGGGAGCCCAGCGCTGGATAGACCTGGGCTTTCTCAGCTTTCAGCCTTCCGAGCTGGCCAAGCTGTGCGTTATAATATTTGTGGCCACCAGTCTGGCCAATAAAAAACACAAGATCCAGTCCTTCAAGGAAGGGGTTGCGCCCTACCTGGGGCTGATGGCGGTTCTGGCCGGACTGATTCTGGCCGAGCCTGACCTGGGCACCGCGATAACTACGGTGGGCACCATATTTATAATGCTTTTCTGCGCCGGATCAAAGATAACCCAGCTTGGGGCAGTGGCCGTGGCGGGTGTGGGGGCGGTAATGGCCGCTATTATGTCGGAGGATTACAGGAGAGACAGGTTCTTTGCCTTTCTTAATCCTGAGGGCGATCCCACCGGAGCAGGCTGGCATATTCTCAACTCTCTTATGTCCATCGGATCCGGAGGACTTTTGGGTACCGGACTGGGGCAGGGCCGCCACTCCAAATTCCTATACCTGCCGGAAAGGCAGACCGACTTCATATTTGCAGTTGTAGGAGAGGAATTGGGATTCATCGGCGGCTGCCTGGTAATACTTCTGTTTATACTTTTTATCTGGAGGGGCTTCAAGGTGGCCATTACCTCCCCCGACCCCTTCGCCAGCCTTTTAGCGGCCGGGATAGTGTCGGGAATCGCCCTTCAGGCCATTATTAATATAGGGGTGGTCACCAGCTCATTGCCCATTACCGGGATAACACTGCCCTTTCTAAGCTTCGGGGGCACCTCTTTAGTCTTTACCCTGATGGGTGTTGGGGTGCTGCTCAATATTTCGAGATACATTACTCCAAAATAGCTGTGGCGGGAGGTAGTATAGTACTTGGTATTTGTTGTAAGCGGCGGCGGCACGGGAGGACATATTTACCCCGCACTGGCCATTGCCAGGGGGCTGGGGGATAGGTTCGGGGCTGAGGTTTATTATATAGGGGGCACCCGGGGCATGGAGTCGGATATTGTGCCCAGAGAGGGGCTGCCCTTCCGGTCCATCCCTCTGGCAGGTTTTAAAAGAGGCCTTTCCCTGTCTAATATAGCTGTGGGCTTTAAGGCCCTGAGCGGTATCAGGAGAGCTTGGGGCTATCTTAAGGAAATAAAGCCGGACGCAGTAATTGGAACCGGGGGTTATGTATGCGGTCCGGTGGTTCTTGCCGCTGCACTGTCCGGAATACCCACACTTATCCATGAGCAGAATGCCTTCCCCGGTCTGACCAACAGGATGCTGGCCAGGTTTTCCGGCTGTGTGGCGGCCACTTTTGAGGAGTCAAAAAAATTTTTTCCCGCCGGGGCCCCGGTCAGGGTAACAGGACTGCCGGTAAGAAAGCAAATATTTAAGGCCGAAAGGGATAAGGCCAGGGAAAAGTTGGGGTTGTCGACAGGCCGCCTCTTTGTTGTGTCCTTCGGGGGGAGCCAGGGGGCCCGCAGCATAAACAATGCCATGCTTTCGGTGCTGGGCCGCTTTTATGGGGATGACCGGATAAGTTTTCTGCATGTGCCGGGACCCGGCAATTATGCTGATTTTATGGAGTCCCTAAATACTAGTATAAAAATGGATGAGCATGGAAATATTACCATTACCCCCTACCTTCATGATATGCCCACCGCCCTTTCAGCGGCCGATCTGGTGGTGTGCAGGGCCGGTGCGGCAACGTGCGCGGAACTTGCCATCGTGGGGCTGCCGGCCATACTTGTTCCATACCCGCACGCCGCGGGAAATCACCAGGAGCATAATGCCCTGGCTTTGGAGAAAAAGGGGGCGGCGGTGGTTATAAGGGATGGTGAACTGGGAGGGAGCCTGCTGGCTGCGGAAATAGAGAGGCTGGTGGGGGGCGCCAGGGAGCTGAAGGACATGTCCCTGGCCAGCAGGAACCTGGGCAGGCCCCGGGCTCTGGATGACATTCTTGACTGTGTTCAGGTTTTATTGGATAATAAGCGCAAAAAAAGGAACAGGATAACCTGATAAAGGATATACTGCCACTGTAAATCACCGGGTGCTGAAAAGGCCTGGTTTTAACATTTTTTGAAAGTTGGACATGCCCTGTAATAATGAAAGACCTCTCCGAGCAGTTATTGAGTTGAAACCGGACAAAAGCAGGGCTTTTGGCCAACGGGTGGACAACCTCCGGGCCAGTTCCGGTAACACCTGAGAGCTGCTAAGCATACAATAATCTATCGTCGGTGCGGAATCCAGTTGAAGGACGTAATTTCTCTGCAGAAGGGGGTTGATATGGGATTGCAGCATATTCCTGATAATGTTCACTTTATTGGTATAGGCGGGGCCGGCATGAGCGGGCTGGCCAGAATACTGCTGGAATTGGGGCGCCGGGTGTCCGGATCGGACTTAAACAAAACAAATGTTACCGACAGGCTTGAGTCCATTGGGGCGGTCTGCTACACCGGCCATGCAGCTGAAAATATAGAGGGAGCAGACCTGGTGGTGGTATCCACCGCTATAAAAAGAGAAAACCCGGAGCTGGCCAGGGCAATTGAAAAAGGTATACCCATAATACACCGCGGTGATCTGCTGGCCTTATTGATGGAGGAGCAGTGGGGCATCGCAGTGGCCGGGGCCCACGGGAAAACCACCACCACTTCCATGATGGCGCTGGTGCTGGAGAAGAATAAAATGGACCCTACCATAGTGATCGGAGGTGAATTGAACGATATTGGCGGGAACGCCAAATTTGGACGGGGCAAATACCTTGTGGCCGAGGCCGATGAAAGTGACGGGTCGTTTTTAAAGCTTTCCCCAAAGATCACCATTATAACCAATGTTGAAAATGACCATCTGGATTATTATGGTTCGGTTGAAAGGATTAAAGAGGCCTTTAAATCCTTCATAATAAAGGTCCCTGGAGACGGGCTGGCGGTTGTGTGCCTTGACGACCCCGGGGTAAGGGAAATAATGAAGGAATATGACGGGCCTTTGGCCACCTATGGAATTGACCGTGAAGATGCGGATTTTGTTTTAAGCAATATCCATCTTGAGGGAATGTCATCCACCGGTGAGGTGTATTGGCGGGGCAGAAGGCTGGGCCGTCTGGAGCTGTCTGTGCCCGGCCGGCACAATCTTTCCAATGCTCTGGCCGTGGTGGCTGCCGGTATGTTCATAGGCCTTGATTTTAAGGCCATTGCCTGTGCCCTTGGAAAGTTTAAGGGGGCGGGACGCCGCTTTCAACTTACCGGAGAGTGTAAAGGTGTAATGGTGGTTGATGATTACGCCCACCACCCCAGTGAAATAAAGGTCACCCTTAAAGCTGCCAAACAGGTGGGGGCCAAGAGAATTATAGCGGTTTTTCAACCCCATCGCTATACCAGAACATCCCTTTTGAGAGAAGAATTCGGATCAGCTTTCCTGGATTCCGACCTGGTGATCATAAATGAGATTTACAGCGCCGGAGAAAAGCCCATAGAAGGAGTAAATGCCGGTATTTTAGTTGAGGCTGTCCTGAAAAACGGCCAGGAGGATGTTGTTTACCTGGGTTCCCGTGAGGAGATAGTGGATTATCTGGCTGGCGCCGCAAGGCCCGGAGACCTGATAATTACAATGGGAGCTGGTAATATATGGATGGCAGGTGTGGAACTTGTCCAGAGGCTGCATTCAGCCGGAGTGGGCAGGTAATGTCGGGGCTTAAGTTTTTCAGCCTGATGAGTGAGCTTATAAAGGGGAAGATAAGCCTTGCTGAGCCTATGAGCCTGCACACAAGCTGGAAAATAGGTGGGCCTGCCGAGATTTTTGCCGAGCCCCGGGGGATTGATGACCTGGTGCTGCTGATAAAATATGCCCGCCGGTACAGTATGCCCCTGACGGTAATAGGTGCAGGGACCAATATACTGGTCGGTGACGGGGGCATAGACGGGCTTGTTGTTAAAGTGGGCGGCGGCCTGGCGGACCTGAAGCTGGAGGGAACACTGGTTACAGCCGGGGGAGGGGTCAGGCTGCCACGGCTGGCCTCAGCTGCCAGGGATGCCGGTCTGGGCAAGTTCGAATTTCTGGCGGGCATCCCCGGGACGGTGGGCGGGGCGGTAGTGATGAACGCCGGGGCCAACGGGTCATCGGTGGCTGAACTGGTGACCGGGGTTACCTGCGTTGACTCTTTGGGAGAAATAAAGCGCCTGGAAAGGGACCGGCTGAGCTGGGGCTACAGAAGCAGCGGTCTCCAGGGAACGGACCTTATAGTGGTGGAAGCATCTTTTGAGGGCATTCCCAGGGATAAAGAGCTTATCGCCAGGGATATGGAGAAGTATCTGAACAGCCGCAACTCATCACAGCCGCTGGAGTATCCCAATTCCGGAAGCGTTTTTAAAAACCCCCCGGGCAGCTTTGCCGGAAAGCTTATACAGGAGTCAGGCTGCCGGGGCATGATCATAGGAGGCGCCCAGGTGTCATTAAAGCACGCCAATTTTATAGTAAACCTGGGTGGGGCCAAGTCCGGCGAGGTGTTGGAACTGATTTCCGAGGTTAGGGACAGGGTGCGGGAGAAATACGGCATATCTCTGGAAATGGAGGTTAAGGTGTTGGGTCGCCACTGATGCGGGGGTATCAGAATGCAAAAATATATGATTGTGGGCGGAAACAGGCTGCAGGGTAAGGTTAGGGCAGGAGGCAGCAAAAACGCCTCTCTGCCAATATTGGCGGCCTGTCTTTTGGGGTCAGGAAAAAGTATAATTCATGAAGTGCCCAATTTAAGAGACATAACGGTGATGATGGAGGTGCTGCAGCACCTGGGAGCCGGGATAAAAAGAGAAGGGAACACCATCACCGTCGACACAGGAAGTATAGACACCTTTGATGTTAATGAAGAACTGATGAGGAGAATGAGGGCCTCTAATCTGGTTCTGGGGCCCATGCTGGCCAGGTTCAGAAAGGTGACCATAAGCTATCCCGGGGGATGTAATATAGGAACCAGGCCTATGAACCTTCACTTAAAGGGCCTGAAGCTGATGGGGGCCGACATAAAGGAAAGGTACGGTTATATAACCGCCGAAACCCCAAGTCTTGCCGGCACTGAAATTTATCTTGACATGCCCAGTGTGGGGGCCACCGAGAATTTAATGATGGCCGCAGTACTGGCCAGGGGTACCACCCTTATTAAAAACTCGGCCAAGGAGCCTGAAATAGTTGATCTGCAAAATTTTCTCAACCAGATGGGGGCCGATATAAAAGGGGCGGGCACCGATGTAATAAAAATAAAGGGAGTTTCTTCTCTGGGTCCGGCTGAGCACACTGTAATACCCGATAGGATCGAGGCCGGCACTATAATGGTGGCAGCGGCCATAACCGGTGGGGATGTGCTGATAACCAATGTTATTCCTGAACATCTTGAAGCCCTTGCTGCCAAACTTAGGGAAACAGGCGTGGAGGTGACTCCAGATCAGGACACCGTGCGGGTGAAGGGGGGCGGCCACGTAGGGGCGGTGGATGTAAGAACTCAGCCCTACCCGGGATTTCCCACCGATATGCAGCCCCAGTTCATGGCCCTGATGACGGTGGCCCAGGGAACCAGCATTATAACCGAGACAATATTCGAAAACAGATTCAAGCATGTCAGCGAGCTGCGCAGGATGGGGGCCGATATTAAGGTGGAGGGCCAGACCACCATAATAAAGGGGGTCACAAAGCTTAGCGGAGCGGTGGTGGAGGCATCGGACTTAAGGGCCGGGGCGGCGCTGATACTGGCGGCCCTGGTGGCCGAAGACGGAACGGTGATAGAGAACATAGAGCATATAGACCGGGGATATGACCGCCTGGAAAAGAAACTGGGATCCCTGGGGGCAAGAATTATTAGAGTGCACAGTTAATGTGGCTCTTTTTTGGTTTTATGATGGACAAGTTTTTTAGTGCTGATATAATATATAATGTTAATAATTAGTTGGTTCGCAGGCTTGGGATTGTATCCGGCGGGGATCAGCAAAGTACCGATTCTTTTGTAGGACTGGCCGGGGTTTTGTAAACCACGGGCGGGGTAAAATAGAATTCAGTCGGGAGTGGTATTTTGGCCAGCCTAAGAAAGGCAAAAAAAGCATCCAGGCACAGCTTTTTAAACAGTATTTTTTTTATAACGCTATTTCTTGCGGCCGCCTATATACTGGCCCGCTCATCCCTGTTCGAAGTCCGGGAAATAAAAGTTACGGGTAATGCTGCCCTTGACCGGGACCAGATAGTGTCAATTTCAGGGCTCTCTCCGGGAGAAAATATATTTAGAATTAATCTGCAGTCCGCTTCTGAAAAGCTCCGGGCCATACCAATGGTAAAGAATGTGGACATGACCAGGAGGCTGCCGTCCACTGTTCAGATCAAGGTGGAGGAAAGGAAGCCGGTGGCCCTGATGCCGGTGGAGGCCGGCTTTATACAGATTGACGGTGAAGGGGTTTACATAAAAAAAGGTGATATAGGGCAGGATCAGCTGCCCGTTATAACAGGAGTCGAGTTTCCCGGGCCTGTGCCGGGAGGGAAGATAGTTTCCGAAAAGCTGGATCTGGCCCTGGCGGTGGTAAAGGGGCTGCCGGCCCAGCTTCTGCCGCAGCTTTCCGAAATAAATGCCGAAGGTGATCAGGCTGTCATCTATACCCTGGACGGAACCCGTTGCCGCCTGGGGGTGTCCGAGGATCTGGGGCAAAAAGGGGAAGTTTTACTAAAGGTGCTGGACGGGCTTAAGGAAAAGGGGAAAAAAATAGAGTACATTGATCTTACCTACGCCGGGTCTCCGGTGGTAAAGTATACCGAGTGATTAGAAAAAGAGGCAATTTTAATTATATACGCGGGGGTGGTACCTGATGCGCATAAAACCATTTCATCTTGCTCTGGCACTGGTGGGCCTTGTTTTAGGGCTTCTATTGTCAGTACAGTTCAGGGTTACCAGGGATACCATGAAATTCCCCCAGGTGCACAGAGTAAAGACCATGGCGGATAAAATCCATGATGCCCGGGTGGAGCATGACTCCAAGCAGGAAAAGATAAATAGGATGAGGGAGGAATTGGACAAGGTGGCGGCAGGCGCAGCTCTGGGAGCTCTGAAAGAGGAGCTGGTGGACGCCAGGATTGAGTCAGGAATGACAGTGGTTTCGGGCCCCGGAATAGAGGTTACCCTAAATGACAGCAACCTGGAGGTAAAAAACGGCGGCAACCCTAACTGGTACGTTCTGCATGACGAGGATATACTGAAGGTGCTGAACGAATTAAGAGCCGCCGGCGCCGAGGCAATGGCCATCAACAACCAGAGGGTGCTGGCTACCAGTGAGGTTCGCTGCACAGGCCCCACCATACTGATTAACAGGAACCAGCGCATAGCGCCTCCCTTTGTTATTGCCGCCATAGGCAACCAGGATACCCTTACCAATTCACTGAAGATGAGGAACGGAGTGATTGATTCCCTGGAGCCCTGGGGTATCCAGGTAAGCATAAAGAAGGTTTCCCGGGTGGAAATACCTCCCTTCTCGGGAAGTATAAGCTTTGATTATGCTAAGCCTGTTTTGGAGGATCAAAAAAATGAGTAAAAAGTCTATGCATTTATCAATAGTTGTAATAACCATGATACTTGGAGTAATGCTGGCCATACAGTTTCGCACCAACCGGAATATGGAGCTGGGTGTTACGGCCGACCGGGCCCAGGAAATGGTGGCTGAGCTGGCCAGGCTGGAGAGTGATAACCGGAAGTTTGATCGGGATATTGATGACCTGACCTTCAAGCTTGAACAGGCCCGGAAGGGGCAGACCCAGGCCAGGGACGCTATAACGGATGAACTTAATAAGGCCAAAATGAGTGCCGGGCTTACTCCGGTAACCGGACCGGGCATTGAGGTGGTACTGGACAACCCGGACTCCTCCTCGGGTATTTTCATAAGGGATGAGTACCTGCTTAAAATAGCCAACGATCTTAAGGGGGCCGGAGCTGAGGCCATTTCCGTCAATGGACAGAGGCTTATAGCCACATCTGAAATAAGGCTGGCCGGCAGTTTTATAAACATCAACCTTGACCGGACCGAGCCGCCCTTCCAGATACTGGCCATTGGAAATCCGGAGAAGCTTAAGAGCTCCCTGGAAATAAGCGGCGGGCTGGTAGATTATTTCAGGGAACTGGGTATAGCGGTAAAAACCCAGACCCACAGCAGTGTGACCATTCCTGGCTATAACAAGGACTTACGGTACGATTACGCCAAATCGGTGAAAGGATGATATTAAACATGTGGATAGGGGTTTGGCTGGCTGCCTTGGGGCTGGTGCTGGGTATAGCGCTGGGACTTAACCTGCCTTTTACGGTGCCTCAGGCGTATGCCAAGTATATGTCGGTGGCTGCCCTGGCGGCCATGGACTCGGTATTCGGGGGAATCAGGGCGGCCATGGAAGAGCACTATGACAACCGTATTTTTATCACCGGATTCTTCAGCAATGCTCTGCTGGCTGCCGGCCTGGCCTTTATCGGGGAGCGTCTGGGCATAGACCTGTATCTGGCAGCTGTGGTGGCTTTTGGCGTAAGACTGTTCCAGAACCTGGCCATAATAAGGAGACATTTGCTTAAATAAAAAAGCACCAATGGTGCTCGCCCTTCTCGAGTGCTGTCAGAGGAAGCTTTTTTGAAACGCTCTTAACGGAAAGTGGAAAACTTAAGGAGAACTATACTTCATAAGCGTTATAAAAAATAAATTGCCTCACTAAAAGGGAAATTACTAATAATGTTGAATTTTACAGCTTATAAGTAAAATCCGGTTTCATTTTAGGTGCAGTACGGCCAAACAGAAAGGAACAGCAATGGAATCTGTAGCCGGTCTTGACATCGGTTCATCCCGTGTTATCGCTGTTGTGCCCGGTACAAGAGACCCAGGGGCTCCCGCCGCAAGTGCAATAAAATGTGGATTTTCATGTGCGGTGGGCATTCGAAAAGGACAGGTTGTTGATACTGCAGCCCTGGCTGGTTCCATCAGGGAAGCCCTTGATGTGGCCGGGGAGGCCGCCGGAGTGAAAGTGGAGGCCGTATATGCCGGCTTTCCCGGCCACTCGGTGGAGTTTTACATAAAAGAGTCCGGCAATTTAATCGGCAGAGGCAGAAAAATAACAGAACAGGACCTTGAAAGGGTCAGGAGGCTGGCCCTGGTTTCAGAATTTCCCGAGGGGCGCCGGGTAATCCAGTCGGTACCTCTTGAATATATTCTGGACGGCGTTCCGGTTGGAGGTGATCCTATCGGTATGGCCTGCTCCAGGCTTAATATGGAATCACTGATTATAACAGCGGACAATGATATGTTGGAAAGACTGTCTGAGGCAATACACAGGGCGGGCGTCAGGATTATTGACTGGGCCCCCTCGGCGCTGGCTGTGGGAGAGGTGGCCCTGGATAGCGCCCGGCGCCAGGTTGGTGTTGCCCTGGTGGAAATAGGAGATTCCGGCACCAGTGTGGTGCTCTATAACCATGACCGCCCTACCGCCTTTCAGTGGCTGCCGGTGGGAAGCGGTCATATTACCAGCGACCTGGCTATATGCCTGAGAACTACCCTGGAGGCGGCCGAGGGGTTGAAAAAAGAGATAGGTCTGTCCGTGGACCCCGCCTGTAGTGACACGGCGGTATCTGTGCCCAGGCTTAGTGGAGTGGGGTTTAACGAGGTATCCCGAAATACAGCGGCCAGTATTATCGAGGCCAGGGTGGGAGAGCTTCTGGATATAGTTATTTCATCAGTCAGCAAAATGGCCGGACAGATCACTCTTACCGGCGGGATAGTGCTGGCGGGGGGCGGAAGCCTGATCCCGGGTATGTCCGCCTATGCGTCAAAATACCTTAATTGCCGGATAGAGGTTGGCGCCCCGGACGTCGGGGGTTTAAACATAGAAAAGCATCCTGTGCCCGGGGCGGACTGCTTCGGGGCGCTGGGTTTATTGAAATATTTTTCAAAAAGATCCCATACCCTGCCTGAAAACCGTCAGCCTGAGGATTTCTGGAGTAAATTTAGAGGTTTGTTCAGGGTTTCCAGATAAAGCTTAGCGGCGTTTAACAAATTAAAGGGAGGAAATCTTAAATGATTGATGTTGAGCTCGACCTTGATCAATTTGCCAATATAAAAGTAATTGGAGTCGGGGGCGGGGGCAATAACGCTGTTAACAGAATGATCAGCTCGGGCCTTAAAGGAGTAGAGTTCATTTCGGTTAATACTGATGCCCAGGCCCTTCAGCTCTCCCAGACAGATATAAAAATTCAAATAGGCACAAAGCTAACCAAGGGGCTCGGTGCGGGGGCAAACCCGGAGATAGGGCAGAAGGCCGCCGAGGAGAGCCGCGATGAAATTATTAAGTGCCTTAAGGGTGCAGATATGGTTTTTGTCACCGCCGGTATGGGGGGGGGCACAGGCACCGGGGCAGCTCCCATAGTTGCTGAGGTAGCCAAGGAAATGGGCGCCCTTACCGTGGGTGTGGTTACCAAGCCCTTCACCTTTGAGGGCCGCAAAAGAATGTCCCACGCCGAGACCGGCACACAGAACCTTAAGGACAAGGTTGACACACTTATCACCATACCCAATGACAGGCTCCTGCAGGTGATAGACAAGCACACATCCATAATGGAGGCCTTCAGGATTGCTGATGATGTCCTGCGGCAGGGAGTCCAGGGCATATCCGACCTCATAGCTGTGCCCGGGCTTATTAACCTTGACTTTGCCGATGTGAAGACCATTATGAAGGATACCGGATCGGCGCTTATGGGGATAGGTATAGCGGCGGGAGAAAACCGAGCATCCGAGGCCGCCCGGATGGCCATATCCAGCCCTCTGCTGGAGACATCCATCGAGGGGGCCAGGGGAGTGCTGCTAAATATTACAGGCGGGTCCTCACTAGGGCTCTTCGAGGTTAACGAGGCTGCGGAGATAATAGCTCAGGCTGCAGATCCCGAGGCGAACATCATATTCGGGGCGGTAATTGACGAAAGGCTTGAGGATGAAGTACGGGTCACCGTTATCGCCACCGGGTTTGACCAGAAGGCTGTAAAAAGGGAAAGGCTAAAGCCGGAAATGGAGATAAAATCATTTAGCAGCGGTAATGATGAGCTGGATATACCGGCCTTTCTGAGAAGAAAATAAGGTGGTTTGTATTTGGCTTAATGAATTGATTTATAAGCAGTTAATAAAAAGAATGTCACATACTAAATAATGACAAAAATAGAAGGTCCTGGCATGTATAATAATAGCCAGGGCTTTTTATTTTTATTACCAGGGAGCCAGGATACGGGTCAGTAGACAGGAGACGGGAATGTCCAGGGTATCACCGGTATGTCGATTACTAATGCTTATACTGAGGAATACGAATCACTTTATATTGCCACAGAGATGGCGTAGCTTTAGCTTTATGTCAAAGCATATAAAACTCCTGTCTCCTGTCTCCCGTCTCCCGACCGGAGGTATTAACCTTAAGCAGGCTGTCATATGCACTCAATTATGGCCATATACTGGTGGGAGAGCAGCCGGCTTTCCCGGAGGTGCCTTATGAGCGTCACTGTGGTGTACCTGGATAAGCTTTTCATCGGGAACCTGCTGGCTGACTCGCTGATCCTCTGGGCAGCGGGCAGACTCAGTCAGATAAGGGTGAAACCCTACAGAATAATAATAGGATCATGCATTGGAAGTTTGTACTCACTGGCCCTCTTTCTTCCAGGAACCGATTATCTGCTGGGCTTTCCGGTGAAATTCACAGTGTCACTTCTGATGTTGGCGGCCTCTTTCGCCCCCCTGCCACCGAGGAAGCTGGCAGCCTGTATGGCCTTCTTCTACCTGGTGTCTTTTGTCTCGGGCGGGGCGGTAATTGGCATTTCCTATTTTATCAGCCAGTCAGGAGGCGTAAAGGGAATAAGCGGCTTTGCAGAGGTGATCAGCCAGCATAGCTGGTCGGGGTTTATCCTTGCCATGGCTATAATATGGGTGGGGGTGGCGGTGCTGCCCCGCTATTTTAAAAAAAGACAGGGGTTTTTATCAAATAAACTGGCGATAACAATATTTATGGAAGGTCAGCGGGTTACTGTCAGAGGGCTTATTGATACCGGCAGCAGCCTGTGTGATCCGGTTACCGGGGAGCCGGTGGTAGTGGTTGAGCACAGTGCCTTGAAGGATCTTCTGCCGGTCCCCATGAAGGACACCGGCGCCTGCACCGGAAATGCTATTTCTCTCATTGAGAGCATGATGGATACCTCCTGGTCTGATAGGCTTAGACTAATACCTTTCCAGTCACTGGGGAGTGACAGGGGCATACTGCTGGGCATTAAGCCGGACAGGGTCGAGTATACCTGGGACAGCCGGATGCTTAAAGTTGAAAAAGTGGTCATAGGCGTTCACGGAAAAAGGCTTGACGCAGGCGATGAGTATAACGCAATAATCAATCCAGCCCTGTTTGAACTGTCCGTACCGGCATAAAAATGTAGTCAGTCGTCAGATTATATGGGGCGGACGGTTGTGTCTGATGACCGGCGTCCTACGACTGACGACTTATGGCACGGGAGGAAAGAGAAATGCTTAATCTATGGAGGATAAAGCTGACGCTCCGGCTTACTCTGGTCAGAGTGCTGGGGTGGCTTGGTGAAAGGCCCGAAGTATATTATGTCGGGAGCAGTGAGGCGCTGCCTCCACCTCTCTCCAACGATGAGGAGATGTTCCTGATAAACAAGCTGGAGGCCGGGGATGGGGCTGTCCGTAGCGTGCTGATAGAAAGAAACCTGCGGCTGGTTGTATATATAGCCAGGAAGTTCGAGAGTACCGGGGTAGGTATAGAGGATCTTGTTTCCATAGGCACCATCGGACTGATCAAGGCGGTCAACACCTTTGACCCGGCCAAAAAAATAAAGCTGGCCACCTATGCCTCCCGGTGCATAGAAAACGAGATACTCATGTACCTCAGGAGGAGCAACAAAACCAGGACAGAAGTATCCTTCGACGAGCCCCTTAACATAGACTGGGACGGCAATGAGCTGCTGCTTTCCGATGTGCTGGGCACCGAGAACGACATTATATATAAATACATTGAGGAAGAGGTGGACAAAAAGCTGCTGCACCTGGCCCTACAGAGGCTGAATGGGAGGGAAAGAAGGATAATGGAGCTGCGCTTCGGCCTCAACAACGGGTCGGAGAAAACCCAGAAAGAGGTGGCCGACATGCTGGGGATATCCCAGTCCTATATTTCCAGGCTGGAAAAGAGGATCATCAAGAGACTGAAAAAGGAGATCCACAGGATGGAGTGAGTCAGGGCTTAAGGGCTATGACTTGGGGTCGGGAGACTGCTTAACGGTAATACTTTTGGTCAGGAGACAGGAGACTGCTCAAGGGTAATACTTCCGGTCGGGAGACAGGAGAATATTTCCGCCGCTTTGCGGCGGTTTTTTGTTGCAGGAAAGCATCTGGTGTTTAGCGGAGTCTTTACATTTATATATTTACTGATTTTCTCCTGACCCGGGACAATTGTAGCGTGCAACTCCTGTCTCCTGACCGGAGATACTACCCCCAAGCAGTCTCCTGACCCGGGATAATACTATTGAGCAGTCTCCCGCCGTCTCCCCGCCGTCTGCAAGACGGCACCGCCTGGAAGGCGGTTTTTTGGGTATTCGGTATAAAGGCTCTGGCCGGGGGTAATAATGTGATTGAAGCCGATGCATAATATGGAAAGAGGTGGGAGTCTCCGATGCTGGTGAACAAGGTAGAAATTTGCGGTGTAAATACATCAAAACTCCCAGTACTTACCGGATCCCAGATGCGCATACTTTTTGAAGCAATGCACCGGGGCGATGGCGGGTCACGAAGTCAGCTGATCAACGGCAACCTGCGGCTGGTGTTAAGTGTAATTCAGAGGTTTACCAATAGGGGCGAGTATGTGGATGACCTTTTTCAGGTGGGCTGTATAGGTCTCATGAAGGCCATCGATAATTTCGATCTGTCTCAGAATGTAAAGTTTTCCACTTACGCCGTGCCCATGATAATAGGAGAAATAAGGAGATATTTGAGGGACAACAACCCCATCAGGGTCAGCCGCTCTCTCCGGGATGTGGCCTACAAGGCGCTGCAGGTCAGGGACAGCCTGGTAAACCGCTATTCCAGGGAGCCCTCCATAAATGAAATAGCCGGGGAGCTTAAAATGCCCAGGGAGGAGATAGTATTCGCCCTGGACGCCATCCAGGAGCCAATCTCATTATTCGAGCCCATCTATCATGATGGAGGGGACCCTATATTTGTAATGGACCAGATCAGTGATGAAAAGAACCATGATCAAAACTGGCTGGAGGGAATTGGTATCAGGGATGCCCTCCGTAAGCTGAGTGATCGGGAGAAGCATATACTGACGCTGCGCTTTTATGAGGGAAAAACCCAGATGGAGGTTGCCGAGGAGATAGGCATTTCCCAGGCCCAGGTTTCCAGACTGGAAAAGGCGGCCCTCAATCATATGAAGAAGTATCTTTAGCTCAAGGGCATTCACGATTTGTCGGAGTAGCTAAGGGATAATACCTGTTGGCCGGAGGGGCTCACGGGCAGTACCTTTCGGTGGGAGGAGCTAAAGGGCAGTATCTTTCGGTCGGAGACCATCAGGAACTGCACTTCTACCCCCTCCGGCATACAGGGAATGCTCCTTTAGGCCCTCCGGCCATCCGGAAATACATCTCCGGCTACTCCGACCAACCGGAAATACTTTCTTAGCCCTCCGACAGAATAAGTCTTACAGTATAATATAATCACTTTATGTCCAAACTTATATTATGAATGATCATAAGTGGTTAGTTATATCTTTAAGAAAAACAGTCTTAGCAGTGCTTCTTATCTTGGCCGGGGCTATGGTGGCTGCCGGGATCTGGCTGGACCACAGGGGGTCGGGTATTCCCCTGAACTCCGGAGAGCTGATCAGGTTTCATGTTATAGCAAACAGCGATTCCTATGCCGACCAGGCTCTTAAGCTTAAAGTCAGGGACGAGGTAGTAAGGGCGGTGGGGCCCGTTTTTAAAGGGGCCGGCAGTATAGGAGAGGCCAGACAAAGGGTGGATGAAAATATTGACCTGATCGTCTCCACTGCGGTGGAAACCATAAACAGCAGCGGCTGCAGCTACCCGGTGAGGGTAATTCACGGTAATTTCCAGTTTCCTGAAAAGACCTACCGGGTAGCCCGGGGGGGCGGGAGTGAGGAAGATATCACCCTTCCTGCCGGTGAATATGAGGCAGTCAGAGTTGTCATCGGGGAAGGCAGGGGTGCCAACTGGTGGTGTGTTCTGTTTCCTCCACTTTGCTTCGTAAGCCCGCCGGAAGGGGAAGGCGGTGGCGCCGACCCTTCCGGGAGCATTGAAGAATTTCCTGCAGGAGCGCCTCCAGCCTTCAGGTATGATTATACCGAGCCGGGGGTGGCCTCGGAACCATGCCGGGTGGAGTACAGGTTTAAGGTAGTGGAGTGGTTTAATGCTTATACTGAGGGTTAATTGGTCGGGAGACGGGAGACGGGAGGTGCTCACGGGTAATACCCCGGGTCAGTAGACGGGAGTAATCCCCATCTGAGCTCCGATGTTCAGTAGGACTGACGAGCTCCCGTCTCCCGTCGTTTTTTTTCATGGATTCAGTTCAGATCAGGATGCCGCCCTCATATACATAATGTAATCGGGGGGTGTCCATAAAATGGTAAAAATTTCAGACCTCAGGCTGAGAGAAGTAATAAATATTACCGACGGCAGGCGGCTGGGACCTATTAAGGACATAGACATTGATCTGGATGAGGGCCGTATTAATGCTATTATTCTCCCTTACCCCGGGGCCAGGCTGATAGGCTTTTTCAGCAGCAGGGAAAATGAAATAGTGATCCCCTGGGATAAGATCATAAGGATTGGGGTGGATGTGATACTGGTAGAGCTCAACATACCCCATGACGATCGGGGGGGAGGGTATTACCAGGGCAGAGGGCGTCTGTAGGGCGGAAAAATTATCCTGGTAAAGTCAAGCCTTCAAAAATTGCAAAAATTTAAATTATTAGCATGGAGAGAATTATTTCTCTCCTTTTTTAATTGTTGGTGCATTTTTCCCTTTTGCCGGGCCATTCAATATATAGTATAATGCATCCAGTAATCATACTATATATGTGTAGTGCTGGCCAGTTACCCATGCATCCAGCAGCACTATTCTATCCTGAAAATCACCTGGGGCTTAAAAAGGACCGCATTTTCATTCTTCCTGTTGGCTGCTTTTCAGCCCGGGTGTCTGAATTCTGGATTCCGGACACATAGTAGTTTCAGTATAAGCAATACAAGATTAGGCGGTGTAATAATTGAGATGTCCCTATTGCGGGTATTCGGACAGCAGGGTGCTTGATTCAAGGCCAGTGGAGGAAGGCCACTCCATCCGCCGCCGGAGGGAGTGCGGCGGGTGCGCCAGGCGTTTTACCACCTACGAGAGATTTGATGAGGTGCCCCTGATGGTGGTTAAAAAAGACGGCCGGAGGGAGCCTCTAAACAATAAAAAACTCCTGGCAGGGCTGGCCAAGGCCTGTCAGAAAAGGCCTGTTTCCATGGAGAAGCTGTCTGCCGCCGCCGATACTATTGAGCGGGATCTTCGCAATACGGTGGAGGCCGAGGTCAGCAGCCGGGAAATAGGTGAAAGAGTGATGGAATACTTAAGGGAGCTGGACGAGGTGGCCTATGTCCGGTTTGCCTCGGTATATCGGGAGTTCCGTGATATTCAGAGTTTTCTGGGCGAAATAGAAAAGCTTATAGGAGTAAAGAGGGAGAGGGGAGATAGTATCGGGGGAGACTAAATCCGGAGATTGGTACCCGCCGGCGGTACTATTGGCAAGGAGGCTGGCCAGTGTTTAGGGCTATTAAAAAAAGAGACGGGCGGGAAATGCCCTTCGATGAAACAAAAATTACCGACGCTATTTTTAAGGCTGCCAGGGCTGTGGGCGGAGAGGATCAACAGACGGCCCTGGAGCT
Organism: Peptococcaceae bacterium BICA1-7; assembly: GCA_000802095.1. Classification (GTDB taxonomy): domain Bacteria; phylum Bacillota; class Desulfotomaculia; order Desulfotomaculales; family Desulfocucumaceae; genus BRHc4a. Next base: position 141,020 of record JUEB01000029.1, read on the forward strand.
GACCACGGAAGTTTTAAAAATGTTAAAGGAATCATACAATGGCAGTGTGTTTGGCGTGGAGGAAGTGCAGGACATTGTTGAAAAGGTGCTGATAGAGGCAGGGCACGCCCGTACAGCCAAGGCATATATTCTATACCGGGACAGGCGGACACGCATCAGGGACGCCAGGGGAGACCTCATGGACGCGGTGGAGGAAATACTGGAGGAAACCAACCGGGAGAATAGCAGCTCCCCGTCAGCTAAAATGCTTCAGATAGCCAGCGCCGCCAGCAAGAAGTACTACCTTACCAGGCTTATTCCGGAGGCCATGGCCCAGTCTCACCTGCGGGGCGATATTCATATTCATGACCTGGACTTTTACGGAAAGACACTCAACTGCCTGCAGGTTCCCCTGGGCAGCTTGCTGGCGGAGGGATTCAATACCGGCCACGGCTATATAAGGGCTCCCAGGAGGCCCACCTCGGCTACCGCCCTGGCCGCTATTGTGCTGCAGAGCTCTCAGAACGATATGCACGGGGGGCAGTCCTTTGCTTTTTTTGACCGGGACATGGCCCCCTATGTGGAGGAAGCCGACGACTTTGAAATATACCAGGCCATGGAGGCCTTTATATACAATCTGAATTCAATGCACAGCAGGGCCGGGGCCCGGGTGCCCTTCAGCTCTCTGAACGTGGGAACGGAAACCGGCGAGGCCGCCCGGAGAGTTGTGCGCAGCCTGCTGGAGGCATACGAGGCCGGCCTGGGGCGGGGGGAGAACCCTATTTTCCCCAATATAATATTCAGGGTGAAGAAAGGCGTAAATCTTAATCAGGGGGATCCCAATTACGATCTTTTCAGGCTGGCCATCAGGGTAGCGGCCAAACGGCTTAATCCCACCTTCAGCTTCATGGACTCATCCTTTAACAGCAGGTATGGGGATCAGGTCAGCTACATGGGCTGCCGCACCAGAATCATGGCCAACCGCCGGGGGCCGGTGGTCACCGACGGCAGGGGGAATCTCTCCTTTACCACCATAAATCTGCCCAGGGTGGCTATAAAGGCAAAAAAGGATATGAACAGGTTTTACCAATACCTTACTCAAATAATGGACCTGGTCATCAACCAGCTCTACCACCGCTTTACCGTACAGGCCAGGCTTAAGGTCAGGGAAATGCCCTTTATAATGGGCCAGGGACTGTACCTGGGGTCCGGGGATTTAAGGCCCGGAGACCCTATTGAGCCGGTAATAGCCCACGGTACGCTCTCCATGGGCTTTATCGGGCTGGCTGAAGCCCTGGTGGCGCTTACCGGGAAGCATCACGGCCAGAGCGGGGAGGCCCGGAAGCTGGGGGAGCAGATAGTATCCTGTATGCGTAAGAGGATTGACGAGGCCTGTGAGGATTACAATCTGAACTACACCCTCCTGGCCTCTCCGGCTGAGGAGCTAACCGGGAGGTTCGTCAAGCTGGACCGGAAGGAGTATGGAATAATCCCCCAGGTTACCGACCGGGAGTATTACACCAACTCATTTCACATCCCGGTGGGGCATTCTATAGGCGCTTTTGAAAAGATCAGCATAGAGGGTCCCTTCCACAAATACTGCAATGCCGGGCACATAAGCTATGTGGAAATGGAGGCCCCGCCCCGGAACAACCCCGAGGCCCTGGAGGCCATTATTAAGCATATGGCAGCCAGCGATATGGGCTACGCGGCTGTTAATTACCCGGTGGACTTCTGCACGGGCTGCAGCCTGCTGGGAGTTATTGAAGGGGACAACTGCCCCTCCTGCGGCTACACCCACATACGCAGGGTCAGGAGGATTACCGGTTACCTGGGTACCACCGACCGCCTCAATGACAGTAAAATGGCCGAGCTAAAGGATAGAAAAGCAAATATCTTTTCAGTTTAAACTGAAAGGTTTATATAATTAACTGATAAAGGAGTCTGAATGGCATGGAATTGACAGAAAACGGCCAGAAGGTATTTGATGCGCGATATGCGGGGAGGAATGAGATCGGCGAGGTGGTGGAGAGCTTTGAACAGGCTGTTTACCGTCTGGCCCGGGCGGCGGCCAGGGCTGAAAATGAAAACAAAAAAAAGTGGGAAAAGAAATTTTCTTCGGTGATAGGGGATTTGCTTTTTGTGCCTTCCACACCAATATGGGCAAACATAGGTAAATCTGACCGGCCCTGGCAGCCAGGCGCCTGTTTTGTTCTGGATGTGGAGGACAGCCTGGATTCCATGTACCAGACCCTTAAGGAAACCGCAATGGTGTTTAAGTCCGGGGGAGGCGTGGGCTATAATTTCAGCGGCATAAGGCCCCGGGGCTCATTGGTCCAGTCCACCAAGGGCAAGGCCTCCGGTGTGGTGGAGCTGATTAAGCTCTACGATGCGTCATCAAATATGGTTATGCAGGGAGGAGTCCGCAGGGGGGCCTCCATGGGTATTCTGAACATTGACCACCCGGAGATCATTGAGTTCATTGACTCAAAGCTGGATGGCTGCCTGGCCAACTTTAACATATCTGTGGGAGTCAGTGACCTTTTTATGGAAGCCCTTGATAAGGATGAGGAATGGCCGCTGTCGTTCAGCGGACAGGTATATGAAACCGTCCCGGCCAGGGACCTGTGGGAAAGGATAACCAGGGCCGCCCATGCCTGCGGCGACCCCGGTGTAATATTTGTCGACCGCCTGCAGCAGTATAATCCTGTCCCCGGGAGGCTCTTAAACTGCACCAATCCCTGCGGCGAGCAGCCATTGAGCCCGGGTGAGTCCTGCCTGCTGGGCAGTATAAATCTGGCGCGGATGATTACCCCGGACGGCAGACTTAACCCGGAGCTGCTGGACAGCACAGTGGGCATAGCTTTGCGCTTCCTGGACAACCTTATTGATGTGGCCCAGTACCCTCTGCCCAGTATTGAAAAGTCCACCAGGGCCACCCGCAAGGTGGGGCTTGGCTTCACCGGGCTGCATGATGCCCTGATACGGTCGGGGCTGGCCTACGACTCCCAGGAGGGCAGGACTTTTGCCGGTGATTTGACCCGGCGGATTCAGGAGGCGGCTCATCAGACTTCAAGAGAGCTGGCCAGTGAAAAGGGCTGTTTCCCCGAGTGGGAGAACAGCATATACTACCCGGGGGACAAGCACCGTAATGCCGCCTGCATAACCATTGCCCCCACTGGAAGCGTGACGGCCATGGCCGGGTGTGAGGGCTATGGGGTAGAGCCTATTTTTGCAGTGGCCTACACTAAAAAAACAAATGTAGCCGGCGATTTTGAAGTTTTTTCACCTCTTTTCCTGGAGGCCTGCCAAAAGCATGGTGTTCCCCAGGAAATACTGTCGGAGGTGGCCAAAACAGGATCCTGCCAGAACATTGCCGGCATTCCTGAACAAATAGCCCGGGTATTCAAAGGCGCCCAGGATATTGCCTATACAGACCATATACTGATGCAGGCCGAGGTCCAGAAATATGTGGAAAATGCAGTCAGCAAAACCATTAACCTCCCTTCTACGGCATCGCCGGAGGATATAAGAGAGTGCTATCGAATGGCCTTCGAGCTGAACTTAAAAGGTATTACAGTCTTCAGGGACGGCTGCAAGATGGGCACGGTAAGTGTGGGCAATGGCAGGGAGCAGGCCCCTCCCGGTGAGCTGAAAAGGGGTGAGATACTTCCGAGGCCCCTGAGCGCCCACGGTGTAACCCACCGGCTGGACACCGGCTGTGGTAAAATATACCTTACAGTGAACTATCAGACCGACAGCGGCAAGATAATGGAGACTTTTATTACCACCGGATCTGACGGAGGCTGCCTGGTTTACACCGAGGCCACCTCAAGGCTGATCAGTCTGGCCATTCGCGGCGGAATAGGCGTTGATGAGATAATAGAGCAGCTGACCGGAACACATTCCTGCGCATCGTACATGCTGGCCAGGGGCAAGGGTAAGGAGCTGTCGCCCGGTAAGTCCTGCGCCTCGGCTATTGCCAGAAAGCTTGATGAAATAAAGGCTGAGCTGGCAGCCAAGTGTAATGGACACTCCGGTGAACAGGACAATGGTTTGGAGGAGTCCATGAAATGTGAGGTCTGCGGGAACGGGCTGAACAGGGCAGAAGGCTGCCTTGTGTGCAGAAACTGCGGGTTTTCGAAATGCTAAATTTTGCTTAAAGGTATTACCTCCGGTCGGAATACAGGAGTCAGAATACAGAATTCAGAATGTGCAGGGCATTTCTGATATGTCTGCAAATGCTGAAAGATGCTGGATTGTTCTGGGAGTCTGCTTTCAAGGCTCTACATAAAGAATCTCAATTCCGCCGTCTATGCATCGGGGACATTCCTCTGACCCCCAAAAGGTCACGCTAGAGAGGTGTGTCCCCTTTCCTTTAAACGGCACCGCCCGCCCTCAGGGCGGTTTTTTTATCCGGGGTGAATATTAAAAAGTATGCCGCCAAAAGATATAAAAAACAAATTGCGGGACGGTTGTTGCATGCTGATAGGAATAATCAGGACCCTGATACTTTTTACTGTGGTTGTGGTTTTTTTAAGGCTTATGGGAAAGAGGCAGATAGGACAGCTGCAGCCCTATGAGCTGGTGATTATAATAATGCTTTCCGAGCTGGCCTCCATTCCCATGGGAAATTCCGGGATACCGCTGGTCAGCGGTCTGGTTCCTATTTTCACCCTTCTGGTGGCCCAGGTGCTTCTGTCGGAGGTCTCCCTGAAAAGTGAAAATACCCGGCGGATAATATGCGGAACCCCCAGTGTGCTGGTGGAAAAGGGAAGAATTGTTGAAGGGGAGCTCAGGAGATTAAGGTACAACATAAACGACCTTTTGGAGCAGCTCAGGTCAAAAAGCATGCCCAACATAGCCGATGTGGAATTTGCCATACTGGAAACCAACGGTGACTTAAGCGTTATTCCCAAGTCCCAGAAGAGGCCCCTGGTGCCCGAAGACATTAATCTGCCTACAAAATATGAAGGTATTCCCACAACTCTGATTATAGATGGCTATGTTTTTAAAAAGAATCTGGCCAATATTCATCATAGTGAGGAATGGCTTATGGATGAGCTGAAGAAATATGGCGTTAATGATTTTAAAGAAGTGCTTTTTGCCAGCATCGACACTGAAGGAAGTATTTTTTACCAGGCAAAAGCAAAAAAAGCGGTATAAAAGTTTTATGCCTAAGTAACATCATATCATTAAAAATCCGGGAAGGCTGTTATATCCGAGCAGTCGTCAGAATTGGGACAGGTAATTGTTTCTTTCAATTTTTACTTCTGACGGCTGTTTGCTGTCAGCTTTTCAGGGAAAGTAGGAGAATATTATGCGTTTATTGGCAGCTCTGCTAATATTCTTTACCGGGGTTGTGGTGCTGGGAGGGTGGACAAATCATAAGCTGGAGACGTCCACCGGCGAGCTGCTGAAAATAATAGACTCCCTGGCAGGGGCTGTTGAAAAAAAAGACTGGGACCAGGCCGGTAAGGAGACAGCCCGTCTGGAAAAAAGCTGGGAGGAAAAGGCGGGCTGGTGGCCCGTTCTTCTGGATCACCAGGAAATGGATAATATAGAGTTTTCACTGGCCAGGATTAAAGAATATGTTTCAGCTCATGATCTGGCGCTGTCCAGGGGACAGTTGTCCGAATTGAGGGAAATGGTCAGGCATATACCGGAAAAGGAAGCGGTTACCCTGAAAAACATACTCTAGGAGGAAGAGACGCGGACATTAAAAATAAGGCGACATTGCTTTTAATGCTGCTGTTAATGGCACTTTCCCCAGGCCGGACCTTTCCCGCTCCGGCCGGCCCGCTGGGGCAAAAAATAGTGGTGGTGGACCCCGGACACGGAGGCCGTGACCCCGGGGCGATGTCAGGCAAGACTTATGAAAAGGACATAAATCTTTTGATAGCCGTAGCTATAAAAAAAACACTGGAGGAGTCGGGGGCCAGGGTAGTGCTTACCAGAGAGGGTGACTACAGCCCTGGCTCTGCTGGAGGAAGTGTGCGCCGGGATCTGGAAAAGAGGTTGGAGATTGCCCGGCGGCACAGGGCAGATATTTTTTTAAGTGTGCACACCAACAGCTTCAAGGGGATAGTGGACGGGGGGCCGGAGGTATTTTACCATCCCGGGTCGGAGAGGGGCAGGCTCCTGGCTGAATGCATCCAGAAAGAGCTTCTGTCCATACCGGGAAGCGGGAACCGGTCCGTCAAACCAGGGGACTGCCTTGTGCTGGCGGACACATCCATTCCCTCGGCCCTGGTGGAGGTAGGCTTTATGAGCAGTTCCGATGAGAAAAGGAAGCTACTTGACAGAGCTTACCAGGGTCTGCTGGCGGAAAAGATTACCCGGGGCATTTTGCAATATTTTGCTAAAGGGTAGTACCTCTGGTCTCCCGACCCTCCGGGATGCATCTCGGCTCCTCCGACCATCCGGAAATGCGTCTTCGGCCCCTCCGACAAATCAGGAATGCATCTTGGCGCCTCCGACCATCCGGGAATGCCTTATTAGCCTGTCAGGTCAGCAGTCTTTCCACATACAGGGCTACCGGCTCAAAAATGACCATGATCAATTTTGTGGGATTGGGCAGCGGAATGTCAAGGGCCTGGCCGTAGCTGTACACCATTCCGATAAGGAGCAAGACTGAAAAGGCGGCCAGCTCCCGCCAATTTTTACCCTTGACCAGGGCCGGCGCCTCAAGGGCTATGATGGCTATAAAAACAAGGCTGAGCAAGAAAACCATTTAACATCCCCCGCTGCTTGCGGCGCAGCTACCTCTGCTTTGGCTCGGTGGGCTTGGTAATGAGCCCGGTGCGGCGTATTTTTGCTTTTACTCCCACCTGCACCTGGACCTCCGGAAAAAGTTCAGACCACCTGCTTTTCATTTCCTTCCACTGGCGGGGATATTTCCGGTGCAGGGCCTCGCCGAATCCAAACACATCCACGCCATATTCCTCTTGCGCCCTGGCCAGGGCAGACTCTATCTCCCCCTGTATGGCCCGGGCCTGCAGTTCCTCCAGTCTGGTTACTGTTTCAGGCTTTACAATGTCCAGCTCCCCGGTGGTTTCCCCCAGGTTGCTTTCTACAGCTATGTCTGCTGTCAATATAATTTGCCCGTCCTTTATTTCCGGTTTAAGCTTTGTTTTGGACTTTATTATCTCCAGGACTATGATTTGGCCCTTCTGGTCAGGGTTGGGTACGTCTATAACCCCACCCCTTACCTTCCCCCTTATCCATAATAGTCCCCTGCTCTCCCTGGAATTCAGCCACCCCACCATTTTGTCGCGCCTGAAGATGGCTGTGCCGTCAATCTGGACATTCTGGTGGGGCTCCGCAATGTGCCCCTCGGCCAGCCTGTTCTTATGTTCTTCGGGAGCGGCCTTGTTTATTTTTCTTTCCAGCACGGCGGTATAGGGCTGGGAGCCCTCGGACTCCATCATTTCAAGAAAATCACCCAATTTTTGAACAGCGTATTGAGAGGTAAGGTCTCTCTCATTAATAATGCCTACCACCCGCTGGGCCGGGTTGTCCTCCAGGCGGCCCGGCTCATCCATCAGGGCGCTGAGGGGTCCTTTACCCACCAGCAGCCAGGTGGTGCGCCTTATCTGGGGATGTCTCTCAAAAAAATCGGTTATTTCCCTTAAGCCTCGCTCCCTGGCCATTTCCTCGGATATAATAATCACCTGGTTGTGGGCGAAGAAAAGCTGGCGGGGGGTTTCCCGGGACAGCTCACGGATGGCGTCAAAAATGGTGTTTCCCTCGCCCAGGCGGTTCCTGTAAGGCTTGCCACCCGCCCCTCCTCCCCCCATGAGCCCTCCACCGCCGCCTCCTTTGCCAATCGCGCCGGGGTTGATATTTTGCACAATTACACGCACCTTGCCGCCCGGGGCTGACTCAATGCCGACAGTCATAACTATTCCCAGCCGCTCCACCTCCCGCCTGTCCCAGCAGGACGGCAGGGTGCACAAGAGGGAAATTATCATAAGGGTCAGGGTAATTCTTTTTATATGCCTCATATTTTTACCCCTTATTCTTATTGGTATCAGGAGGGGAAGGCTTAAGGCCGGGACTCTGGCGGCGGCGGTTTTTAGAAGAAATTTCGACCGGGCGCCGGTCCATTGCCCACCAGGGGGCCCGAATGGCCACATCTTTCATGTCGCTGAGGTGGAGGGGCGAGATGGAGGCCGTGTAGGGAATTCCGAAGGAGCGGAGACCGGCCATGTGAATTAGTATGGCCAATATCCCCGCCATTACCCCGAACAGGCCCAGGGTTCCCGCCAGCAGCATCATGGGAAAGCGCAGCAGCCGCATGGTAAGGGCAATATTGAAGGCCGGGTTCATAAAGGAGGCTATGCCGGTTACCGCCACCACTATGACCATAAGCGGGGAAACAATATTGGCCTGTATGGCTGCCTGCCCGATCACCAGGGCACCCACTATACTTACCGCCTGGCCCACCGCCCTGGGCAGGCGTATGCCGGCCTCCCGCAGGGCCTCAAAGGTAAATTCCATCAGCAGGGCCTCCACCAGTGCCGGAAAGGGCATCCCCTCCCGGGCGGCCGCCAGGCTTATTAAAAGCCTGGTGGGGATCATCTCCTGGTGAAAGGTGGTAATGGCAATATACAGTGACGGAAGGACCAGGGATATAACAAATCCGATGTACCGCACCCACCTGATGGCGGTGCTAAGATAAAAGCGCTCGTAATAGTCCTCGGGGGACTGCATGAAGGTGATGAAGGACGCCGGCGCCACCATGGCTATGGGAGTGCCGTCGGTAAGTATGGCCACCCGGCCCTCCAGAAGTGAGGCGGCCACCTTGTCCGGCCTCTCGGTGTGCAGCACCTGGGGAAAGGGTGAAAAAGGGCTGTCCTCTATAAACTCCTCCAGATAGCCGCTTTCCAGCACGCCGTCGATTTCAATCCGGGAGATACGGCTTATTACCTCGGCCACCAGGGAGGGATCGGCCAGGCCTTTAATGTAGGCTATGGTTACTGAGGTGTTGGTCAGCCTGCCCACCTGTATATCCCTGAACAAAAGGTCAGGTGTTCTGAGTTTGCGCCGGATCAGGCTGGTATTGGTGCGCAGGGTCTCAGTAAACCCCTCCCGTGGCCCCCTTACCAGTACCTCTGAGGGGGGCTCCTCAATGCTCCTGGCCGGCCAATCCTTTACATCTATAATCAGCCCCAGGTCGAGACCGTCTACGAAGAGGGCTGCGTCACCGTAAAGCACACTGGCTACAACATTTCCCATAAAGTTTGCGTGCTTAACTCCGGAGGCTGTAATGCCGGAATTTTCCACTAAGTCCAGCAGCTGTTCCTTGCTGCAGCCCATTCCGGCCATGCGGGACTCAAGCATCAGAGGCTTTATTATCTCAGCGCTTATTATTTTTTTTTCGATCATCCCGTCCACGTAGACCAGCACGGCCTCTGCCCGGTTGGCCAGCTCTATACGGAAAGTCCTGAATACAACATCGCTGTTCAGCCCCAGAACGTTTTTAAGTATATCGAGGTTTTCGGCAAGGCGTTTTGACACCGGCAGCTTTTCCAGTTTCTCCATACCATATGTCTGCCGGCTGCCGGCCTTTTCGTTCCTCTTTGGGGACTCTTTTTTTCCCCTGTTTCTTTTTTCCATAAGAATTCTTGTCAGGCGGGACATAACAGCCCTTCTCCCCAAAGGATTTTGAATTCTTTTTTAATATCCTACAGAGGAGACGCCTTTATTCTGCTCTGTCTCTTTTTTTAAACTAAGGGCATATTTTCCGGACCGGCATATTAACGCTACAGCCGGGTTATCATAACGCAGTATAGGTGTTATTGCCGGTCCGGTACCGGAGGCGGGGGGGCTTTGTATATGCTGGAGCGGGGCAGAATTTCCTGTATCCAGACTGTCTACATGCTCATAAATGTTGTGGGGGCCACTTCGATTGTATTTCTGCCCGGCATAACTGCGGTTGCCGCCGGGCGGGATGCCTGGCTGGCGCCGCTGCTGGCCATAGCGCCGGGCATTTACCTGGCCTTCATTATTTATTCACTGGGTAAAAGGTTTCCCGGACGCACTCTTATAGAGTACCTTCAGGTGCTGCTGGGCCCCTGGGCGGGCAAGCTGCTCGGACTACTGTATGTTTTCTTTTTTTTGCACACCAATGCCGTTATTATAAGGGAGTTCGGTGAGCTGTTGGTGTCTCTGGTGCTGCCGCTGACCCCCCTGGCTGTTATCCATGGTATATTACTGGTTCTTTGCGCCTGGGCTGTCAGAGGGGGGCTGGAGATACAGGCCAGGGTTATGGAGTTTGCCTTTCCTTTTACCCTCTTTTTATTTATGGCGGCTGTACTGCTTGTAGTCAGCGAAATTAATCCGGCCAACCTTCTCCCTGTGCTGGAGAACGGCTTTAAGCCGGTGATCAGGGCTTCCCTGGACCCGGTGGGGTGGAGGGGGGAAATAATTCTTCTGGCCATGATACTTCCCTTTATGTCCAGGCCTGACCAGGGGGGCCGGTGCGCCTATATAGCCGTAATAGCCATCGGGATTCTTCTGGCCTTAGACTCCCTGGCCAACACGGCGGTTTTCGGCCCCACGGTGGCGCGCCTTACCTTTCCCACCTTTTCACTGGTAAGGATGGTGAGTGTGGGCGACTTTATTGAAAGAATAGAGTCGGTGTTGGTGGCCATATGGGTACTTGTTATATTTGGCAAGGTGGCTATATTTTATTACGCCACCGTAATTGGGATTGCCCAGTTGGGCGGACTCGGGGATTACCGGCCCCTGGTGCTTCCGGTAGGTGTATTGCTGGCTGCCCTTTCTCTAATGGTGGTGGGCAGTGCAACTGAATTGCTGGACTATATAATCAGGGGCTTTTATCCCTTTGCCTACATTTTTGAGTTTATTATCCCCACGGCGCTGCTGGCGCTGGCCGCTGCCAGGGGGATAAAAAACTGTGAGGGGGGTGTGTGCGGCGGTGATGGAAAAGGCCGGTAGAGGCAGCGTTTCCTCCTTTGTTTTTTATATGAACATTCTTCCCCTGGCCTGAGCTTTTCCAGTGGCCTCGGTGGCAGGCCGGGACACCTGGATGGTGGGCTTTGTTTTTCTCCTATACGGCATTTTCTTTATAAAGTTCATGTTTTCTCCCAGGGTGTATTCACCCGGCCGGGGGTTGGCAGGGCTGGCCGCAAGACGTCTGGGCCCGCTGGGGGTGGGCCTTACCCTGCTGGCGATAGTCTATATTTTTCTGGTGCTGATTGTTGATATAAATGACTTTGTCGACTTTTTTGAGCTGGTCATGCCCGAAACCCCCCCCTATATTTTTTGGGGGGTGCTGCTTATTCTTTCTACCGCCGTACTGGTCTCTGGTGTGGAGGTGCTGGGCAGGGTGGCCCTAATACTGCTTCCCGTGGTCATTATTTTTATTTTTGGGGGTGTGGTCGGAAATCTTCCGTCCTTTGAGGCAGGGGCACTGCTGCCCTTTCTGGACAGGGGCCCGGAGCCTATTGTCAGGGCCGGCTTTATGCAGATGGCCTATACCAGTGAGATGATTGCCCTTGGCTTTCTGTCAGGCCGCCTGGGCGGCCTCTTCGGGCAGGTGAGGAGGGCCTCTTATCTGGGCTACTCCGTGGTGGCGCTGGTGTTTTTTATTGTGTCGGTGGATCTGTTCGGGATAGTGGGTGAAGGTTATGCCAGGCAGTCAAATTTCAAGATGTTTTCCCTTTTCCAGTACGGCCTGAAGGATTCTTCCACGGGATTTGACAGCCTTTTTATTGTGCTCTGGGTGTCGGTATTCTATGTCAAGGCGTCACTTCTGCAGGGGGCCATTGGAGAGGCCCTGGGGGAGATTACACCCCTTGGGACCAGGACTTATCATTACCTTACAGGCATTGCGGCCTTTGCCGTTTCATTTTTCATTTTTGAAAACAGAATAATGCTGCTGAATTTTTATGCGGATTATTTCCCGTTTTTCTCAATTCCCTTTGCCCTTATTTTCCTGGCGCTTATTTATCTTTTTTCAGGAAAAGATAAATATATGGATAAAAAGGGTGAAAATTGAGTGGTTACCCTGTCCTGAAAAGGATTTATTAGGTTAACCGGAGAATAGCTTTTAGCGGAGGTGATAATATTGTCCATATTTGATCAGGCCCTTGCCCTGGGCAAAGGGATTGCCGATACCAGTGAGTATGCAGAAATGCAGACGGCCGAAAGTGCTGTAAAAGCCGATCCCGGGGCTCTTCAGGCGGTCAAGAGTTTCCAGGAGCTGCAGCAGTCCTATTATCAGATGCAGATGGCGGGCCAGGAGCTTACCGAGGAACATCTAAAAAAGCTTAACGAGGCTGAGACTGCGGCCATGGCCAATGCTATTGTAAAGGAGTATTACGATACCAGAATGAAATTCCACCAGGTGGTGGAGAAGGTTAACGCCAAGATACAGGAAGGAATCACCGGCACCTGTTCCGACAACTGCAGCTGTGGCTGCAGTGGAGGCTGCGGTTAATCAGGACTGCCATAAAGATTGTCTTAGGAAGCTTATGACGACCCGGCCTTGGTTTTGTGGTTTTTTGGATTGACCTTAAGCCTTAAAACCCTTGACCCGGGTCTTTCTTTTGCCACAGAGGGCACAGAGATCACAGAGAATTAAATCACAGCACTACTCTGAAGAAAGAAGCGATAGCTGAGAAACCTCTGTAAGACGTTTCCAATCTGTTTAATAATATTATTTTAATCATACAGGCAGGGCTTAAAAATCTCTGTGTCCTCTGTGCTCTCTGTGGCTTAAAAAAGACCCAATTTTCTTCATAATAAGCATATTTACCTCTCCAAACCGCACCTTCCTTACCGTCTTTTCATAAGATGGTATAACACTATTGTGTTTGGAAGGAGGTAATAAATTTGCCGCAGTTTTACACGGTAAGAACCGGTGATACCCTTTCTTCTATAGCCAGGGAAACGGGAACCACGGTGGAAAACCTGCTGGCGTTGAACCAGATAACCGATCCTAATATGATTTTTCCGGGCCAGACGCTTGTAGTCAGTGCCGACGGGATAGAGACCGGGACACAGGGTCGCAACGCGAACAGCAGGGTGGTCAACGGTTTGCTTTATACCATTGTTACTAACAGGAGGACATACAGGCGGGGCGAGCCGGTGAGCATTACCCTGGTAAAGACCAATATCTCCTCTAGCCCCAGAACCCTGACCTATACAACCGGACAGAGATATGATTTTGAAGCGGTGCGGACCGATGGCAGGGTAGTTTGGAGGTGGTCCCAGGGCAGGGTGTTTACCCAGCAGACGGGCACCGTAACCCTTCAGCCCGGAGAAAATCAGGTCTTTACGGCCACCTGGGACCAGCGCAACCAGCAGGGAAATCTGGTGACCCCGCAGGATATAACCATACGCGGGTACAATTGGGCCCAGGGACTGAGAAATCAGTTTGTGTCAGTCGGCATTGTCATAACCCGTGCCGGAACAACCGCCCCGCCTACTATACCACCTACAACCACCCCCCGGCCCGGCGAATGCCGCCCGGGAGTGAACCTGCTGCAGAATACGGGATTTGAGTCGTGGCCCAACCCCGATTCTCCTCCTCCCCGCTGGCAGGGTGTAAATGTGTCCCGCCAGGAATTTATACGCCACATGGGGACTTTTTCAGCCAGGCTGGGAACCAGCCCAACCAGAAGGGCAACACTTTCCCAGACTATTCCCGCAACCGGTGGAAGAGTATACAGGGTGGCCTACTGGGTGAGAGAGATTCCCCAGGTTCCTCCGGGAAGTAACTTCCTATTTAATGTCAGGGTGTTCTTCTACAATGCCGCCGGTCAGCTGATCAGCACCGCTGACCCGGAATACACAGAGGATTTTATTCCCAACAATTTCATTCAGTTCAGCTTTACCACCGGGCTAACCCCCCAGCAAACCCGCAGCCTGGAGGTGCGCTTTATTTTTACCCCCGAGTCCGGAAATAATAATGCGGTAGCCCTGGATGATGTATTCCTGGAGTGCATCAGGTAACTGAGAGCGATCAGCCATCAGCACTCAGCAATCAGCTAAAAAAAGATAAACCCGGGAAAACCCCGGGTTTATCATATAGAAAGCAATATAAAACCAGCACCTTAATTAAAATGGCTGACAGCCGATAGCTGACGGCTTTTTTAATGTCCACAGGAGCCGCAGCTGGTGGAGGTGCACCCTCCGCAGCCGCTGCTGCCGCCCGATCCTAATTCTTCCCTGCCGGCGCCCTTGGCGGCGAAGCCGCTCATTACCCGGCTAGGCCCGGTGGCCCCGCACTTGGGGCAGGATAGTTTTTCTCCGCTGTCCCCTATGCCGCAAAGTTTCTCAAACCTTTTTCCACAGGAGGCGCACTTAAATTCATATATGGGCATTTAAAAAATCCTCCATTTGACTGTAAAAATAATTCTTCCTCAGATAAAGATTAAGCATTTTATCTTTCAATGTCAAGGGCTGGGACCAGGGGTAATTATTAGGGCCGCTTACTGCACAGGGAGGAATTGTCTTTCTAAAGAGGAATTACTATGTAATTAACTGTATGAAAAAAGGAGATAATGCTATGAAGCTTACTTTTTTGGGGGCGGCGGGCACTGTTACCGGTTCCTGCTTTCTTATCGAGACAGGGAATTCCAGGGTTATGGTGGACTGTGGGATGTTTCAGGGGCCAAGGCTTATAAGGGAGAGGAATTACCAGAAATTTCAGGTGAACCCCTCATCGGTGGATTATCTTTTACTGACCCACGCACACATCGACCACAGCGGGATCATACCTAAATTCATAAAGCATGGCTTTAAGGGAAAGATTTTTGCCACTGCCGCCACAGTTGATCTCTGCGAGGTAATGCTGCCGGACAGCGGGTTCATTCAGGAGATGGAGGTGGAGAGGCTCAACCGTAAAAACAAAAGGGCGGGCCGTCCGCTGGTAGAGCCTTTATATAATGTCGAGGACGCACGGGCATCCCTCAGGAGCTTTTACAAGGTTACCTACGGCGAGACTATAAACCTTACTCCGGAGATCAAGGCCCGCTTTATCAACGCCGGTCATATACTTGGGTCGGCCATACTGGAGGTATGGATAAGGGAGGGGTCCGAGCAGACCAAGCTGGTATTCTCCGGTGACCTGGGAACACCGGGAAAACCTTATATTGAAGACCCTGCGGTAGTGGATGGGGCCGATTATCTTTTTATGGAGTCAACTTACGGGGCCAGACTGCACGAGGACTCGGCCAACAAGCTGGACCTGCTGCACGAGGTAGTCTGGAATACTTACAAGAAGGGTGGCAACCTTGTCATTCCGGCTTTTGCCGTGGAGCGCACCCAGGACCTTCTTTATGACATCAGCCAACTGGTGAGAGATGGCCGTTTCCCCCCCATGGATGTTTATATTGACAGCCCCATGGCCATCGCCGCCACCGAGGTCTTTAAGCAGCACCAGGAATGCTTTGACGATGAGGCCAAAGCCATTATGTGCGGGAAAGACAGTCCCTTTGAAATGCCCAATCTCAGGTACTCCAGGACCACTGAAGAATCTATGGACTTAAATAATATAAAGGGCGGGGCGGTAATCATTTCGGCCAGCGGCATGTGTGATGCCGGCAGAATCAAGCACCACCTGAGGCACAACCTCTGGAGGACGGAGAGCACAGTTCTTTTTGTGGGCTATCAGGCTCCAGGAACAAAGGGTAGACAACTTCTGGACGGAGCCGAGTTTATCAGGATTCATGGCGAGGAGGTAAAGGTCAGGGCAGATATAAGGGATATTGACGGCTATTCCTCCCATGCGGATCAGAAAGGACTTTTAGATTGGCTGGGAACCTTCACCAGCCTGCCGAAAAAAGTATTCCTGGTGCATGGTGAAGCTCAGTCCTGCGCCACCTTAGCCGGGCTTATAAAGGAAAGGTTTGGTGTGGAAGTGGTTATCCCCCAGTGGCTGGATTCAATAGAGCTGACACCGGGCATAGTATTTACAGAGGATCAGGTGCTCCAGGCCCATTCTGTCGTGGCAGCAAAGCTGCAGCGGGCGCTGGAGGACGGATCGGCAAAGGGAGACTATGCTGCTATTATCAAGCAGCTCAATGACCTGAACGGGCTGATAGAAAGGCTGAGCAGCAAAGCGGCGGGATAAGCCGGCTTGCCGGCGGGTGTCTCCGGTCTGAATCCAGAATTCAGAATGAGTTTAGGCCATTCTCACGTGCTGTTGGGGGCTTTTTATGGGGACTAAGATCGAATATCTTATTTGGAAGGGAAGAGGCTGTTGGCGGGGTATAATATTGTTACAGCCGGGGATATCAGTTACCTGAGCTTTGATATTTTTGAGAATACAGGGCTGGTAAAACACGCCTTTACCACCCGGCGGGGCGGGGTGAGCAGGGACTCTTTCCGGTGGCTGAATCTGGCCTCCCATGTCGGGGACGACCCCGGGGCGGTGGTGGAAAACAGGATAATTATTTCCTCAGCCCTGGGCTTTGGCATTGATGACATGGTAGTTGGCCAGCAGGTTCATGGTGACCGGGTGCATATTGTCCGGAAGGAAGACAGGGGCAGAGGGGCCAGGGACTTTACAGGGGCTATTCCCGATGCCGACTCGCTGGTCACAAATCTTCCGGGCATACTGCTCTCCAGCTATTATGCCGACTGCGTTCCTGTAATGCTGCTGGACCCGGTGAAGAAAGCCATAGGGCTGGCCCATGCGGGCTGGAAGGGCACGGTGAAGAGGATTGCCGCCACCACCCTAAAAGTCATGGGGTCAGCCTTTGGGACCGATCCGGCCCGCTGCCTGGCTGTTATTGCCCCCTCAATAGGGCCCTGCTGCTATGAAGTAGACCAGCCTGTAATCAGGTCCTTTTCAGGGGCTGGATTCGATCCCGCATTCCTTACAAAGCCATCCGGGGACGGGCGCTGGAAGCTCAATCTGCAGGAGGCCAACAGGCTAACCCTGGTGGAGGCCGGAATACAACCTGATAATATTGTCCTGGCTGGTATGTGTACAGCATGCACCCCGGATATTTTTTTCTCTTACCGGGGTCAGTCGGGAAAATGCGGCCGGATGGCTTCGCTTATGGCACTTAAATAGTGTTTGCCAGGGCTGCCGGTAATCCGGAAAGTGGGAGGTTATTATGCACAGGATACTGGTGGTGGATGATGAGCTTAATATTCTGGAACTGATTAGGTATAACCTGGAGAAGGACGGCTTTATAGTACTGACAGCCTCCGACGGGAACACCGCCCTGGAGATGGCCAAAAGGGAAAAGCCGGACCTCATTCTTTTGGATGTCATGCTTCCCGGTGTGGACGGGCTGTCCGCCTGCAGGCTGTTAAGGCAGAATGAGGACACCAGAAAAATACCTATAATAATGATCAGCGCCAGGGGTGAGGAACTGGACAAGGTCCTGGGACTGGAGATAGGGGCTGACGATTATGTGACCAAGCCCTTCAGCAACCGGGAACTGCTGGCCAGGATTAAAGCCAGGCTTAGGCACAGGCTGGATGACGCCATTGAGCCTGAAAAGAGAAGAGGTGATGTGATTATCCACGGGGAGCTGGTTATTGACCAGAGCAGGTACCTGGTTACCGTTAATGGCGCGAGACAGGATTTGACCCCCAAGGAGTTTGAGCTTTTAAGATTTCTGGCCCTGGAGCCCGGGAAGGTTTTTTCCAGGGAATATCTGCTGGAAAAAATTTGGGGCTATGACTACCTGGGGGATTCCAGAACCGTTGATGTGCACATACGCCACATAAGGCAGAAGTTTGAGCAGGTGCCGGGATGTCTCCAGTATATAGAGACGGTCAGAGGTGTGGGGTACCGTTTTAAGGATATCAGTTAATGCAATTTTAACAAATGCCTAACAGGCCCCTAATACTTTTTTGTTAATATGACTTGAAATTCTGTTTATTGGGGGAGGGCCCAGGTGAGCGGCAATAAGATAGAGGTAGAGTCCCTGCACCTTTATTATAAGGATTTCCAGGCGTTAAAAGATGTGACCATAAATATAAGGGAAAACCACATCACTGCCCTGATAGGCCCCTCGGGCTGTGGTAAATCCACATTTTTGAGGACGCTGAACAGGATGAACGACCTTTATGAGGGAGTCAGGGTGGAGGGCAGGGTTTTGCTGGACGGCCAGGACATCTATCAGTCAGGTATAGATGTGGTGGCCCTGCGCAAGAGGGTGGGGATGGTATTCCAGCGCCCCAATCCTTTTCCCATGTCCATTTTTGATAATGTTGCCTACGGTCCCCGTATTCACGGCATAAAGAACAAAAAGAGACTGGATGAAATAGTTGAGATGAGCCTAAGGGGGGCAGCCCTCTGGGAGGAGGTCCAGGACAGGCTCTTTAAGCCGGCGCTGGGTCTTTCCGGAGGCCAGCAGCAAAGACTCTGCATTGCCAGGCTGCTGGCGGTGGAGCCCGAGGTGGTGCTGATGGATGAGCCCAGTTCGGCTCTGGATCCTATCTCTACACTTAAAATTGAAGAGCTTATACAGGTTCTTAAACATGATTATTCAATTATTATAGTAACTCATAATATGCAGCAGGCCGCCAGGGTGTCTGACACCACCGCCTTCTTTTTGAATGGGGAGCTGATTGAATACGGCGATACTGAGGAGATATTTACCGGCCCCGGAGACAGAAGGACGGAGGACTATATTACCGGAAGGTTTGGTTAAAACATATAAGCCCTAATCAATTGATAACCCTTATGTCTTATGTTCATATTTTGATATAAAATCTGAAGTCAGTACCATACCAATTGGCTGTAAAATAATAAAAAAGCACCAATGGCGCATGACTTCTCGAGTGCTGTCAGAGGAAGCTTTTTTGAAACGCTCTTAACGGAAAGTGGGAAACAGAGGAGAACTATACTTTCCTAAG
Source organism: Peptococcaceae bacterium BICA1-7 (assembly GCA_000802095.1). GTDB lineage: Bacteria > Bacillota > Desulfotomaculia > Desulfotomaculales > Desulfocucumaceae > BRHc4a. The sequence goes on from JUEB01000029.1 coordinate 159,854, forward strand.
CGTTATAAAAAAAGTCAGTATTTTTTTGAAAACACCCTGTTTTGGGTGTTTTTTTCGCAGGAGATAGCGTATGGGCGTCGAATAAGCCTAGTTAACTATTATATCCAGGGAGTGGTATTTTTTATGGGCCGGGCTTTGACTGAAAATGGACGGCCCGCTAAAAAAGGCCGGCTGACGACAGCGATCAGGAAATTTGTACTGTTTGCCGCTGGAATGTCAATACTATACCTGGTGGCAGTGCAGGGACTGCACTGGGCAGGGTTTAAAATGATAGAGACCAGTACCCTGGGCCGGGGGGAACTGAAAAAAATGTACCCTGCCGGGGGAATAATTATAAGAGATGAAACGGTCATAACCGCACCTGCCGACGGTGAGCTGGTCATGCTGGTGGAGGAAGGGGACAGAGTCAGGGCCGGTGACAGCGTGGCCGAGATAAAAACAGCCGGCGCAGATCCTGGGGTGCCTGGGCTGTCAGCCCTGGTCAGTGCCACCAGGACCGGTGTGGTAAGCCTCGGGGTGGATGGTCTGGAAGGATTGCTTAAGCCCGGCCAGGCCGATATATTTGATGCCGCCAGGCTGCCGGAAAGCCCTACACGGATGAAGGGAGACGGCTCCCGGCAGCTAAAGTGCACTAAAGGGCAGCCTGTGCTGAAGATCATAGACAACCTGTCCCCACTGATGATATGTGTCAGGGTTCCCGGCGGGCTTCCCCCGGAGGCAAGTAAAAAGGGGGATGTGTTTATTGTCCGGGAAGGCAGGGAAACCTCCGGACGTATAGTGGAAGCGGGCAGCTATGACGGTGGGACACAGCTGGTGCTGGAAGTATCTAATTATTCGGAGGAATATTTGAGTGTAAGAAATATGTCCATGGAGCTGGTGGGGGAAAGGGTAAACGGGTTTATAGTTCCCTCGGACGCACTGGCGGTAAAGGATGGGGGCCAGGGGCTGTACCTGATGGACAGGGATGAGGCGCAGTGGGTTCCGGTTAAGGTAGATGGCGCGGTAGATGGCAGTTCAGCTGTTTCCGGGGCTGACCTTACACCCGGCGGCCGGTATGTCATAAATCCCCGCTGGCTTATATTTGCCGGAGACTGAGCAGGTGTGGTATTGTTATGGTAAAGGAAAATATAGCAAGGCTGCAGGGGGAAATATACAGGACCGCCATACAGGCGGGGAGAAACCCTGCCGATATAAGAATTATAGCGGTGACCAAAAATGTTCCGGTGGATCGGATAATTCCCGCCCTTGGGGAGGGTGTGACTGATCTCGGCGAAAACAGGGTGCAGGAGCTGCTTGATAAGCAGCCGGGGCTGGACCCGGGACTGCACTGGCATATGATCGGCCACCTGCAGACAAATAAGGTTAAGTCAATAATAGGAAAAATATGCCTTATACACTCGCTGGACTCCTGGCGGCTGGCTGTTGAAATAGACGGCAGGTCCAGGGAGGCAGGTATTGTGTCGGAGGTGCTGGTGCAGGTAAATGTAGCCGGCGAAGAGACCAAGTACGGGCTGGAGCCACTGGAAGTGGCTGATTTTATCAGGGAGGGTATGTCCCTTAAGGGGCTTTCCATAAAGGGGCTGATGACTATAGCCCCTTATACCGGCGATCCCGGGGAAGTCAGGCCGGTTTTTGCCAAACTGCGCGGCCTGTTTAATGATATAAGAAATAAGATGCCGGAGGTCCCACTGACCCATCTTTCCATGGGTATGACCAATGACTTCCTGGTGGCTGTTGAGGAGGGCGCTACCCTATTGCGGATAGGGACGGGTATATTCGGAGGACGTTAGAATCGGGGACATTCCTCGGCAAACAAAGCCAAACATATCAGAGAGGTGTGTCCCCATACCTTAGAGAGGAGGAATATATTTTGTCGAGAAAGCTAATGGACAAGGTTCTCGGAATAATGGGTTTCGAAGAGGAAGCAATGGACGATGAAGAAAGAGGACAGGATTCAAAGTACCGGGAAGAAGAGGAAATGATGCCGGCCAGTAAGCGCAAGGGGCAGGTATTGAACCTGCACGCCCAGAGGCAGCTCAAGGTTGTAGTGACCGAGCCCAGGGCCTTTGATGATGTGCAGGGTCTGGCTGACAATCTGAAAAACCGGCGTCCGGTTGTGGTCAACCTGGAAAAGGCTGACGCCGAGCTGGCCAAGAGAGTGGTGGACTTTATCAGCGGCGCCACCTATGCCTTAAACGGCAGTCTGCAAAAGGTGGGCAGCGGCATATTCCTCATCGTGCCCAGCAACATGGATATATCCAGCGAAATAGGTGACGAGCTGAAGGAGCGGGGTCTCTTTTCCTGGATGGGCAAGGCCTGATAGCTCTATTATATAACGAACGGAGTGAACTTTCATGCCCCTGAAAGGGTTAAAAATAGGCTTTCTTGGCGGGGGGGCCATGGCCGGGGCGATAATTTCCGGGCTTATCTCCGGCGGGGCGGTGTCCGCCGGCAGCCTGTTCGTATCTGACGTAAGCAAAGATAGGCTGGAACATTTAAAGGCCTCGCTAAATATTAATACCTTAAGTGAAAACAGGGAACTGGTGGCGGTATCGGATGTTGTCCTGCTGGCCATAAAGCCGGGCATGGTGCTGCCTGTTGTCCGGGAGGTGGGGATCTCACTGAAGCCGGGCCAGACCATTATTTCAATAGCTGCCGGGGTTTCCACTGCGGTGTTGGAAAACGCCGTGGGTAAGGATATTCCGGTTATTCGGGTGATGCCCAATACTCCTGCCCTGGTTGGAGAGGCCGCCAGCGCCCTGTGTGCCGGATCAGGGGCGGGCAGGGCTGATATGGAGAGGGCCCTGGCTATTTTTAACTCAGTGGGAAGGGCGGTGGAGGTTCCCGAGACCCTTATGGATGCGGTAACGGGCCTAAGCGGCAGCGGCCCGGCCTACATGTTCATCATGCTGGAGGCACTGGCTGATGCGGGGGTCAGGATGGGACTGCCAAGGGATGTAGCTACTGTTTTAGGCGCTCAGACCATGTTGGGGGCCGCCAGGATGGTGCTGGAGTCAGGGCGTCATCCGGGGCAGCTGAAGGATATGGTCACCACTCCGGGTGGAACTACCATTGAGGGGCTGTTCTCACTGGAAAGGGATGGAGTGCGTGGGGCACTGATGAAGGCAGTGGAGGTTTCCGCAGGTAAATCTAAAGAGATTTCAAGCGGGATTTAAGGAATGGGGACCGAAAGTGGAAAGGGGACACACCAAAAGAGGAATGGGGACACACCTGCTGAAGCATAAGTACTTCTTTGGGTACAGGAATGTCCCCGATAGATGAATGCTTTGGGTACAGGAATGTCCCCGATTTATATAGGAGCGTGAACTGAAATGGGTTTGATTAAAACACTTATAGATGTTGCCTTCGAGGTATATATAGTACTTATTATTGCCAATGTTTTACTTTCATTGTTAAGAATTAATCCGTATCAGCCTGTGGTGCGGTTTATATATGAAATTACCGAGCCTGTGCTGGGGCTATTCAGAAAAGTAATTCCGCCAATAGGGGTTCTGGATATTTCTCCCCTGGTGGCTATACTGGCGCTACAAGTGCTTCAGTACTTGATTGATAGCATTTTAGTGGCAATTTCGAGAATGCTGGGGTGATCGGGAACTGGACAGGGATCGTTTTATGGCCCAGGCAGGGGGTAATGACAAACTCATTTTGGCCCGGGCGGCTGATATGGCCCAGGATGTGCTTCTATATCACAAAATAAATATTACCGACTTTTACGACCCGTACCATACGGGTCTGGTTATTTCAGCCCTTAAGTTTACCAGCGGAGTAAGTTGCAGGGCAGACGGAGGATATCCCGGGGCCGAGAGGAAAAGGGTGGTCATCTGTCCTGATTACCAGGACCCGGAGGACACTGACAGCGGGCTGACTTTTTTATCAATTGCCGGCAGCTTTCACAGCTCCCGCCCGGGGCACAGGGACTACCTGGGATCTCTCTTGGGCCTGGGGCTTAAAAGGGAAAAGTTGGGGGATGTGCTGGTAAATGACGGCGGGGCCAATGTCATTGCGTCGGGAGAGGTAGCGCCGTACATTATGGCCAACCTGCTCAGGGTGGGCAGGTGGGAGGTTTCGGTGGACCGCATGGAGGCCAAAGATCTGAAGCTTCCCGAGGAAAAGGTAAAGACAGTCAATACCACTGTTTCCTCTTTAAGACTGGACTCGGTGGCCGCCGCAGGCTATGGTGTATCCCGGTCAAAAATGGCCGGCTATATATCCTCGGAGAGGGTGAATCTCAACTGGCAGGTAAAAAACTCCCCCTCCCAGACTGTTAAAGAGGGGGACATTATTTCCATAAGGGGCCGGGGCAGGGTGGAGGTAACCGCGGTAAAGGGTAACTCCCGGGGCGGAAGGATATTCATTGAGCTTAATAGATACTATTAAGGGTCGGAATTCAGAAGGGCCGCAAAAAAGTGGCCAACAAGGAGAATGAAAATTCGGGTCCTTTTTAAAGCCACAGAGGACACAGAGGTTAATAGACCTGCTTGAATGCTTAATAAAGATTTATTAATAATAGGTAAGGCTACATAATTACTTAAATATACCACTTCAGTTTCAGACCTTTGAGTAATGCTTGATAGCAAATTCTCTGTGATCTCTGTGTCCTCTGTGGCTTTTTAATACTTGCATTTGGCTGACAAGAGTTTTTAGGTGATAGATATGTTGGATATCAGGGAAGATAAGGACGGGGTGACCTTTCGGGTGAAGGTGCAGCCAAGGGCCTCCAAAAATCAGTTGGCCGGAGTCATGGACGGGGCCGTCAGGGTACGCCTTACAGCGCCGCCGGTGGATGGTGAGGCCAATCAGGCCTGCCTTAAATTCTTCGCTCACCTGCTGGGGGTGCCCTTAAGGTCGGTGGAGCTGGTTTCAGGGCACACCGGCCGGAATAAAACACTGAGGGTTTGCGGACTGAGCAGCGCCCGGGTGACCGAACTTTTAAATTGCTCATAGGCACTACTTTTATTATTCTTCTCTGAATCTTCTTGGCTTAATTTACACTGTAAGGATTACCAGGACCTCCTGTCTCCTGACCAGGTAGTCACTCAGTATAAGCGTTATAGTTGACGTTACAGAGCGTTTTTAATATAATACAATATGTTATCAGCGAAAAAGCCTATGATCGGGAAGAGTAAGAAAAGAAGGCCTTTTAAAGAGAGTCCGGGGAGGTGTGATCCGGACAGGGCTCTTTTCCCAAAATCCCCCGGGAAGGCGCCCGCCGAAAGCGGATTTTCCGCCATAGACCGGGACGGCAGCCTCCGTTAAGGGCTCAAGAGCGGGTGAGGAAAATACTTTCCCTCATTCAATTGGGTGGTACCACGGGAGTATATCATACCCGTCCCTTTACGGGGCGGGTTTTTATTTTTTTAGGTTAAAATATTAAAGAGCAGTACAGGGGGTCATTTAATGGACTACGGAAAAACATTAAACCTTCCCAAAACCGATTTTCCCATGCGGGCCAATCTGCCTGAAAGGGAGCCGGAGATATTGAAATTCTGGGAGGAAATAGACATTTACAATGAGGTGGGCCGGCGCAATTCCGGCAAGCCAAAATTCATTCTGCATGACGGGCCGCCCTATGCCAACGGGCACATTCATCTGGGTCACACTCTTAACAAAGTGCTCAAGGACATTATTGTAAAATACCATACCATGTCAGGCTATGACTCACCCTACGTGCCCGGCTGGGATACCCACGGCCTGCCCATTGAGCAGCAGGCTATAAAGGCCCTGGGGATAAACAGGCATGCTGTGCATCCGGTGGAATTCCGCAAAAAATGCAAGGACTACGCCCTTAAGTTTGTGGATATACAGAGGGAAGAATTCAAGCGGCTGGGGGTAAGGGGAGACTGGGAAAACCCCTATATGACCCTTATGCCTCATTTTGAGGCCTCCCAGATAGGTGTTTTCGGTGAAATGGCCAAGCGTGGCTATATATACAAAGGCCTTAAACCGGTTTACTGGTGCTCTACCTGTGAGACTGCCCTGGCCGAGGCCGAGGTGGAGTATGGTGAGAAGCACTCCCCCTCCATACACGTGCGCTTCCCTGTGGTAAACGGAAAAGGAGTGGTGCCGGAGGGTAACACCTACCTGGTGATCTGGACTACCACCCCCTGGACACTTATAGCCAATGTGGCCATCTGCCTGCACCCAGAGTTTGAATATGTGCTGGCCCGGTTCGGTGACGTATCCTACGTGGTGGCTAAGGGGCTCCTGGGTCAATTTATGGAAGCCACAGGGCTTTCCGGCCCCGAGGTGGTTAAGGAAATGAAAGGTAAAGACCTGGAGGGGGTTGTCTGCCGGCACCCCTTCATAGACAGGGACTCTCTTGTTATTCTGGGGGAACATGTAACCCTGGAGGCCGGGACGGGCTGTGTGCACACCGCACCGGGACACGGCCATGAGGACTTTATTGCGGGTAAGCAGTATAATCTCCCGGTAATCTCCCCGGTGGACGGAAAGGGTGTTTTCATCGAAGAGGCCGGGGAATTTGCCGGGCAGAATTACAATGAGGCCAATAAGGGAATTGTTGAAAAAATGTCGGCCGATGGAAGCCTGCTGGCCAGGAGCACCATTCAGCACCAGTATCCCCACTGCTGGCGCTGTAAAAAGCCGTTGTTTTTCCGGGCTACCGAGCAGTGGTTCGCCTCCATTGACGGCTTCAGGCAGGAGGCCCTGGACTCTATCAGGCAGGTAAAGTGGATACCGGCCTGGGGTGAGGACCGCATCCACAACATGGTGGCCAACCGGGGGGACTGGTGCATTTCCAGGCAGCGCACCTGGGGGGTGCCCATTCCCATATTCTACTGCGCCAAATGCGGGCAGCACATCATAAATGATGAGACTATCACCCACCTGCAGGGTCTGTTTAAGGAGCATGGCTCCGACGTATGGTTTGCCAGGGAGGCCGGCGAGTTGGCTCCCCCAGGACTTACGTGCCCGGAGTGCGGGTCTGATCAGTTTACCAAGGAAACCGATATAATGGACGTCTGGTTTGACAGCGGCACCAGCCACCTGGGTGTACTGGATCAACCTGAAATATGGCCCGGCCTGAGATGGCCGGCGGACCTTTACCTTGAGGGAAGCGATCAGCACCGGGGATGGTTTAACAGCTCCCTGTCCACCTCGGTGGCGGCGCGGGGCCAGGCCCCTTACAGGGCGGTGCTTACCCACGGCTTCCTGGTGGATGAACAGGGCCGGAAGATGAGCAAGTCTCTGGGCAATGTGGTGGACCCTCTGAAGGTTATTGCCCAGATGGGGGCAGACATACTGAGATTATGGGTGAGCAGCTCGGACTATCGCAGTGACCTGGCCGCCTCTCCGGCTATAATGAAGCAGATGACCGAGTCTTACCGCAAAATAAGAAACACCTGCCGCTTTCTGGTGGGTAATCTTTACGACTATAACCCAGGGACCGACAGTGTGGACTACCGGGATATGCCTGAGATAGACCGCTGGGCCCTGTTGAGACTGCAGAAGGTGGTGGAGAGGGTCCTGGCGGGCTACCGGGACTATGAGTACCATGTGGTTTACCACGCCATCCATAACTTCTGCACGGTAGACATGAGCTCCCTTTACCTGGATATTATAAAGGACCGGCTCTACACCGCCGCCCCCTCCTCCAGGGAAAGAAGGGCGGCCCAGACGGTTATGCACGAGGTGCTGGGGGCACTGGTGCGGCTGCTGGCGCCGGTGCTGGCCTTCACCAGCGAGGAGATCTGGAGATATATTCCCTACAGCGGCGATAAGCCGGCCAGCGTCCAGCTGAGCGATATGCCCGAGGTTAAGGGCCAGTATATTGACCCGGACCTGGAAAAGAAATGGGACCGCCTCCTGGAATTAAGGGCGGTGGTTACAAGGGCACTCGAGGCTGCCAGAAGGGATAAAATAATAGGCAACTCCCTGGAGGCTGTAACAGAGCTCTATGCTTCAGGGGATGTGTACAGTTTCCTGGAGTCCTTCGGGGATGAGATGGCCACCCTTTTTATTGTATCGGCCGTGGCGCTGAAGAAGGGGGACCCCCCCGCCGGGGCAGCCTCTAACGAAGATATTCCCGGCTTCGGGGTGATTGTTGGGAGAGCGTCGGGAAGCAAGTGTGAGCGGTGCTGGAACTATCATGAGGGAGTGGGCCTGGACTCCGAACACCCCACCCTTTGCCCCCGCTGCGCGGAAGTGGTTAAGGGCTGAGATGCATTTCCGGATGGTCGGAGAGGCCGAAGATGTATTCCCGATTGGTCGGAGACAGGAGGTTTTTAACCTTCAAGATCTCCGACCTAAGGTAATACCCTTTAGTTCCTCCGACCGGTAGGGACTACCCGTATGCGCCTCCGACCAAAAGGCACTGCCCTTGAGCGATTACCCTTCTGCTTTTAGCCTCCGGGCCAGCAGACCGCCTATCCTGCCTGCCTCAACAGCATTTAGCTCTCCCCAGCCCCCCTGCTTTATTTTTTCCGCCAGCCCAAGCTCCTCGGCTATTTCCAGCTTAAGCTTTTCCTTCAATAATTCAAAATTATTTTTTGGAGCCAAAAAATCACCCTTTCTAAATTGGTATGCAAAAGTTATTTTACCCCGGTTTTACCGCATATAAAAAAGGAGACCTATAAAAGGCTCCCTTTTGCCCAATACAGCAATAAAACAACTTGCCGTCCGGTGTATGCCTAAAATCTCTATTTCTTAAGCTGAATCTGCAGACATTGCTGTGGACATTCCTCCGGCCTTGAAAGTGCCGGAATTAGGAATTGGGGGAAGGTCAAAAGCCATCCCGAACGGGGACATTCCTCCGACCTTCAAAGCCATCACATCAGGGAGGTGTGTCCCCATTCCCCCTAAACATCTTCCGGGGAAACTACCTTTACCAGAACCTTTGTCTCGCCAACCACCTCAACATACACTCCCAGCTCAAAGTCTATTTTTATGCTGCCGTCCTTGGTGATGACGGTGTCCTGGGCCAGGGGGGGCTTTATAACCGCCGCCTTGGCATCGGTGATGGACAGTATCTGCCCGTCGTACTCATTTACCGGTATTATTTCCTCAAAATGAATAGCCTGGCGAATAAGGTCCGTGGACTTTCCCCCATTGTAAGCATACCATACGTGGGCCTCAAAAATACCGCTTACCCTGACACCTATTTTGTCCCCCTCTGCATCTATCTGGGGTTCCTTGAGGCGCATCTGGGTAATGGAAGTGCCCAGTATCTGTGTAGGGTTTCCGTCTTCAACCGTGGGGAACTGCTGGCTGTAGCGGAAGAACTTTTTTGCCGTTCCGCAGACGGCTTTGGTGATTATCTCTCTATAGCCGCCCTTTGACAAAACAGAAAAATTTCTTTCCAGACTGGTCGTTTCGCTCACTTTTTGTACCCTCCTTAAAAATGAATAAAGAAACCTCCAAAACCGCCATTGCCACCGCTGGCTCAGGTGTTGAGACGACTTTATGGCCCTAAGATATACCTGTGTTCACAATATATTATGAATAAATAACAGTAAGTGTGACCATTTGACAGCACAGTTAAAAGAAGGAATGATAAATGACCTGAAGGACATCTTCAAAAGGTAGCAAATCTAATCAATAATGTTTATGTTGATAAACGAATACTTTGCGAAAAAAATGCCGGAAAGGTGATTTTGATGGTAAGCTGGGAAAAATTTGACCGCCTGGTACATTATATGAAAGGGCTGGACAGTGTGCTTGTGGCCTTTTCCGGTGGGGTAGACAGCCTTCTATTGCTGGATGCGGCCATAGAGGCCCTGGGCAGGGAAAGGGTGTTGGCGGTTACCGCCGTGTCGGTGATTCGCTCCCCGGAGGAAAGGGAGGAGGCCTCCCGCCTGGCCGGGCTATTCGGCGCCCGCTGGGTAGAGGTGGCGACGGGGGAGATGAAAAACAACAGTTTTGTGGCCAACCCCCCGGAGAGGTGCTATCACTGTAAAAAGGACCTTCTGTCACTTCTGGGAGATCTGGCCGCCGGAGAGGGGCTTGCTCATATAGTGGAGGGCAGCAATAAGAGCGATATGGACGACTTCAGGCCCGGCTTCCGGGCGGTGCGGGAGTCCGGTGCCTTAAGCCCCCTGCTGGAGGTGGAAATAACCAAGAATGACGTAAGAGAGATTTTAAAGGCCAGGGGCATTGCCGGCTGGGACAGGCCGTCCGAGGCCTGCCTGTGCTCCAGGGTGCCCTACGGTACGGAGATAACTCCGGAAAAGCTGAAGAGAATATATCTGGCTGAGAAGGCTTTAAAGGAACTGGGATTTAATGTGGTCAGGGTAAGAGATCACGGGAATGTGGCCCGCCTGGAGGTTCCCCCGGCAGATATAGAGGGAATGTGCCGGGAGGAAAATAGGTCTTTGATTTTGCAGATCCTGAAGGAGCTGGGATACAAATACGTATCGGTGGATATGGGGGGCTACCGCACAGGGAATATGAATTGACGGTGGATGCTATTATGGTTTGAAACTAAAAAATAATGATAAAACCGGATTTACCCCTGGTGGTAACCCGGCTTTATCATTTAAATGATATCCCGTCGGCTGTATACACTCTCGCTTACAGGTCAGAATCCACGGACTATGTTGGCGGAATTGGGGTCCAGTAGCTTCTTTTTAATCATCAGCCAGGCTTCCAGAGCGGCCTCCGGGCGGGGTGGACAGCCCGGAACGTAAACGTCTACAGGTATTAGCTTATCTACTCCCGGCACCACGTTATATGAATCCACAAAGGGGCCTCCGGAAATGGCACAGCTTCCCACGGCGATGACCCACTTGGGCTCCGGCATTTGCTCGTATAGCCTGACCACAAAGGGGGCAGACTTACACGTCACCGTTCCGGCCACCATCATCACATCAGCCTGGCGAGGGCTTCCCCGTGTTACCTCATAACCGAAGCGGGATTGGTCGAAGCGGGGCATGTTGGCCCCTATAATGCTTTCAAAGGCGCAGCAGGCCAGCCCAAAGCCCAGAGGCCAAAGGGAATGCGCCCTGCATATGTCCAACAGTTTTTCCAGCGGGGCAATGTGAACCAGCCGGCTAACCTCACCTATAATCACCGGATCGCCGCTTAGTTTTTCTATTGGATGATTTTTTTGACTCATATCAATAAAACCCCCTCTCCACAAGCACAATAAACCGGGTAGTATCGCTTTTAAAGAGGTCACATTATATTGATAATGGAAACAGAATCTTTAATATTAAACCCCCTTTATAAAAATATTTTTCATTCACCAGCCAGTCAGTGGCGAATTTTAAATATATACCCTTCCCTCATCACCGTCCACAGTGATTTGCTGTTCATCCCTTAATAGCTTTAACACCCCCGGAATGTTGACAACCGCCGGAATACCATATTCCCGGGCCACAATGGAGCCGTGGGATAAAAACCCTCCTGTTTCCATCACTATGGCGGAAGCTTTTAAAAAAAGGGGCGTCCAGGCGGGATCGGTGGAAGGAGCTACCAGTATATCTCCGTTTTTCAGTTTTTCTCCTTCCTGGGGGTGATTGATTAACCTGGCTGAACCGGAGGCCCGCCCCGCAGCCACGCCTATACCAGTTAAGGCATCGCCTGTATTCGCGGCGGGGGTTTCCACGTATTCAGGCACATCTCCTATAATTAAATCCGGAGGTGAAAGTACTTCCATTTCTTTTCTACGATCGATTCGTTCAGAAACCAAAACAGCCAGGCCCCTCCCGTCCCAATCCTCCTGCAGAATGGACTTAATCTCAGTCACGGTGCAATGGTATATATCGTCCTGCTTTCCAATAACCCCCCTTTCCGCCAGACGGCGTCCTATTTCCCTGTACATAATGCGTTCAGGCTCCAGTAGTTTCACCAGTATAGACTTGCACATTTCCCGCATTTCCACGCCTTTCAGCGATTGTTTCAGCCAGTGTTTAACCATAATCAGCCGGTAAAAAGGAATGCCCGGTTTTATCTGCCGCCAGGTTTTAGCCAATTTCTCTTTTTGACGGGCCTTTATTTGGCTGAGATCGGCGTTTTCCATGGTGCTCCTGATGATATTCAAAAGGTAGGAGGGATCTTCCCTCCAGCGAGGGTTTATAATATCCAGCTCATAAACACCCCGATGCCCGTATTCCTCCAAATAGCTTATAAAGGCTTGCTTGAACCGGGAATTATCCGGTAATTCTTTCATCCATGACAGAGGCTCAAAGGACCCGGAGGAGAAATACCTCCCGGCATCGGCATCCTCACGGGCTATTTCAGCCATTTCCAGCAGACGGTATCCGTGCTCCGCGCTGGTTATATCCGCGCTTCCTGCCATAAGGGCGTTGGCCAGAGCGTTGCCCCTTCCGGGAAAAGTTTTTTCTAACGCCTTAGCCAGCCTCCCGACAGGGCCGGTAAAAAACATGGACGCGCAAAAAACGGGTGAGAATTGAATCCGCGCCCTTTCAAGGTCATTTATAACATTGAGAAACTCCCCATCCGGCAAAGTCTTATAGTCCTTTTTTAATAATTTATTCGATGTATTAATAAACAGGTCAAAATATTTATCAGCCGCCTTCCTGATCCTTGAAACTGCCAGAAATAGCTTCAATGCGTTACCTATTCTTTTAAGCCCCTTCGTTCCAGCGTAGGGGGCTTTTGGGTCAATTTTTATTTCCGGCTGGTGGCCGCCCGCTATAGCGTTAAATTCTCGGGGTGTTATGCCAAAAACGTCATAATAGAGCCATTGTTGAAGTGAAATGTTCAGATATGCCCTACCCTGAAACAGTTTGAGAAACTGCAGGCCTGCCGGGGTTTTATTGCTAACCATCTGAAAGGGCATATAAAAACCGAAGTTTAGAGTGTTTTTTATTCTGGACCAGCTCAGGGTTGACAGCACCATGGGCAAAGCATCCCTGAAATTGGCGTTGGACCACATATCAGGATGGTGTTTAATCCCGCTGCAGGTATACCGGGGCAGAGCCGTCACCGGACGGGCCTGGACCAGAATAAATCCGTCGCCGTCAAATACCCATTCAATATCCTGGTGTTCCTCCCCCTGTCCCAGGACTTCATACACACGGAGGGTCAGCCGGCCCAATTCCCATATGCTCCCGTCGGGCAATACCTGTTCTGACGCTGCCGCACCGGACTTAACGAACTCTGTCCCGTCTTCCTCCCCAGGAATGGTGATGCCCTCTTTGCGGCCGATTCTTTTTTCCATAATCGACGCATTAAGGTCCAGGCGGTATTCATCAGGCTCTATAGATCCGCTGACCACACTTTCACCCAGACCGTAGTTGGCGTTTATCAAAATAACATCCTCACGGCCGGTCCCGGGGTCGCAGGAAAAGGCTATCCCCGCCGCTTTGGCCTCAGCCATGGCCATGATCACAATGGCCATGCTCATACGGCTATCCGGGATGTTCATTTTCCGCCGGTAGGCCACGGCCCTGGGTGTCCACAGGGAGGCATAGCATGCTTTAACAGCCTTTAATGTGCTGTCCGGCCCCTGTATATTTAATAATGAATCATGAATGCCGGCAAAGGACGCCTCGCCGGAGTCTTCAGCAGTGGCTGAAGACCTGACAGCCACCGGTTTATCCAGTATGCCAGCCGCGCTAAGCCTGGTAAGCAGTTCTTCCTGAATGCCTTGAGGAATAAGGCCGTCAATAATTTTTTCTCTGATCCGGGCCAGTTTTTCTTCCATTTCAACTGAACCGATATTATCAGGTGTAGCTTCTTTTTCAATTTGTATAGCTTCCTCCAGGTGGTTATACTCAATAAAATACCTGTAGGCTGTTGCGGAGAGAACACCTCCCAAGGGAATATCAAAGCCGTACCTGGCTAACCTTCCCAGGTTCCACCCCTTGCCTCCGACGGTTTCGGCTCCGGCCTTAAGGGCCTCGGGCCAGAAAAGAAAATGATTATCGCCACTTGACAAAGCTATACCCCTCCCCCCAGGAAATATTAATGTTTTAACATTACCTGTTTGTGGTAATACACAGTGCACAGTGGGAAAAAAGTCGGATTTTAAAAGTTTAATTATTTTTTACTGGTGCATTCCAAAGCTGTTCCCTGTAAAAAGAGGTCAATGTTCAGCTCGACGCGCTCAGCCAGGGGAAACTGATCTGGGTCTGTCATCCAGACCAAAAAAGTCAAAAAGTTTGAGGATTGCAGCTGCTCAGCCAGCACTTGAGCCGGAATGTCATTTCTGATTTCCCCTTTCTGCTGGCCCAGTTCAAATATTTGAGCCAGGATACCGCTTAAGCCGCTCCTCAATGACCAGTCACGCACAGCCTCACCAATGATTTGCAGCTGGTAAAGCATATATCTTTTATTAAGGTCTATGGTTAAATGTTTTTCCCCAAACTCACGGGATTTTGCATAAAAGTATATCAGGCGGGAACGCGTATCCGGCAGCTCAAACATAGCCCCGATTATCCGGGTGGCGCCCTCATTTAAATAAGCCCTTACATATTCGCTGATAATTGCCTCTTTAACAGGGAAATGAAGATAAATGGTACCTTTGGCAATGTCGGCCTCCTCGGCTATCTGATCCATGGTGGTCGAGTCAAAGCCCTGTTTTTTAAATAAATCCATGGCCACTGTAATTATTTTTTTTTTGGTTTCCTCTTTTTTTCTTTCCAGCCTGTTTTTTAACATGATGTCCTCCTTAACTGTGTCAAGTAGTAAGCTTAGTATAGTAATAAACTAAGTTTATTATATTGTGCCAGGTTAAAAATTTCAATATAAATCCTGAAAAAAACTGGCTTGAATAAAGCTCAAGCCAGTTTTAGTTAGTACATTCTTTTTTTTGAGGGCCGGGGCAGGGTGTTGGGGTGAAACCGGGTCTGCCCGGCTAACCAGGCTGCCCGGGGCTGAATTCCGGGCCTATAAGCGTTGTGGTGTCCTGCCAGACTTGCTGCAGGGTATGATAGTCCCCCTCTGTAAGCAGGGGGTCGGCTCCGTCCTGGTAATCCTTAATGGACTGGCCAACCGGCAGGACGCGGTACCTGTTCAGCCCGCTTTCCTCAAAGGTGTCCACCCACACAGGGATGTATTCCGCCCCCTCCAGCACCGGGGAGCCGTCTTCCTGCTTCACTATGTTCAGGTTCAGTATAATGCCGCAGTCGGAGTATCTCCAGCGCTGGTTGGAGATAAAGTTCCCCAGGGAGTAGGCCGCCAGCACCTTCTTTGACCCGCCCTCAACGGTTCTGGTCTGCCACTCCAGGGGCTGTATCACATGGGGGTGGGAGCCGGCCACCACGTCCACCCCGGCGTCGAACAGCTCTCTGGCCACTGTTTTCTGAAACTGGTTGGGCTGGCGCTGGTACTCGGTGCCTGAGTGTATAATGGCAATGATAAACTGGCAGCCTTTTCCCTTAAGTCTACCTATCTCACCCAGCATCAAATCCCGCCTGACAAGGTTCACCATATGGCTGGCCTTTGTGGGCACAGGCAGTCCGTTGGTGTCCTGGGTGTAGTTTATGAAGCCCACCCTTATCCCGTTTATATCGAAGAAGGCCGGGGAGTCTCTTTCCTCCGGGCTGCGGTAGGTGCCTATGTGCTTTAGCCCCGCCCTGTCCAGATTGTCCAGGGTGGTCAGAACTCCCTGCCGGCCCATGTCCATGCTATGGTTGTTGGCGGTGGTGACCAGGTCAATCCCCAGTTCCTTCATATCTGCCGCCAGTTCAGCCGGTGTGTTGAAGCGGGGGTAGCCGGAGTAGCCCCTGTCCGGCCCCGCCAGCCTGGTTTCCAGGTTGGCCATGGTGAAGTGGGGACCTGAAAGGCAGGGGCCCACTTCGCTGAAAATCTCCTTGAAGTTATATTCACCTGGGCCGGGGGTCCGGGCGGAGCGCACCACCGGCATATGCATGAGGAAATCTCCAACCAGTGCTATACGTACTTTTTCAGGAGGGGCTGGCTTTTTTTCCTGCCCCGCTTCCTTTACGCTGCAGCCAGGCAGAAGCAACAGCAAAGGCAGTAACAACCATATAATTCTTCCGGTAGCAAACAACAGGGTAACACAACCTATCTCTTTATTTCACACCGCTCTGTGCCGGCGGCTACTTTAATAATATATAACACTGCTGGAAAAAGAAAGCATTTTTGGCGTTCTATTATACTCACCGGCAGGAGTGGCCGCCGCCCTGGGACTCTCCCCACTCGTCGATCAACTGCCCCCGGAGAATAAAATAATCACAGGGCCGGTCATCTCTTTCCGCCGGGAGGCCTGTTTTTTCACAAAGGGCCCTACCGGTGAAGAACAGTTCCCTGAAGTAAAAACAATTCATGCAGTACAGGCTGATACCCCCTCTTTTAAATGGCTGATAGTTAATTATACATCTGATGGGCGGAACCTTTTTTTATTTCCATCGTCTTTGGGTTAGATGGAAATTTTAAGGGGAGGTCTGCACGGAATGGGTTCAAAAAGTAGATTAGGGCTGGCCGCCTGCACGCTGGTCGTGGTTCTTGCGGTGGCCCCCCTGCCGCCTCCGGCCACAGCCGCGACGCTGTCCGGGGCGGTGGAAAAAATAGCGGTTGTGCCGGACAGTACTGTAAAAAAAGCCACCATATCCCTGGAGAAGGCCATTGCGCTGGCCAAAGAAAAGGTGCCGGTGCCTGACGCGCTGGATACCTTCAAGTCCGAGTACTACGAGAATAACGGCAAGGGCAAGTGGGTTCTCCGCTGGAGCGGTAAAAAGCCTACCGAGGCCAACATGCAGGTAACGGTAGACTCCGGCAGCGGGGAGATAGACGGTGTAAGCTTTTACCGGTCATCGCCTCCCGGCGCTCATTTTAACGGGCTTCCCGCCTACAGCCGGGACCAGTGTCTAAAGCTGGCCCGTGACGAGGCGGCCAGGATGTTTCCGGACAGGTTTCCCGGCACCGTGCTGGTAGAGAGGAAAGACAGGGATGTTATACCCCTGGTAAGAGATCGTGACTACCCAGTTGTGTATGAATTTTATTTTCAGAAAACCCAGCAGGGCATTCCGGTGTCCGATCAGGGCATAAACATAGGCATAAACGCCGAAAATGGAGAATTAATGCGGTGTGATTCCAGCTGGGACAGCAGTATTAAGCTCCCCTCACCGGAGGGGCGGGTCAGTCCGGATAAAGCCAGGAATATATTCCTGGAAAAGGCGGGCTACCAGCTCACCTACTATATGGTCAGAGGAGATGACCCCGATTCTCCGGGGGAACTTAAACTGGTTTACCGGGAAAAGCCCCCCGGGCGGTTTGTGCTTAATGCCCTTACCGGGGAAATTATGGACAGCTCGGTGATGTTTTATGACCGGGATATGGGTTATGGCGGGGGAGAGAGCGTGAGTCTCCTGAAGTCCGATAAGTCCGCCCTTACCCCGGCCGAAAAAAGCGCGGTGGAGGAAAACCAGAAGTTTATAACCCCGGACAAAGCACAGGAGATTGCCTCCGGGGCGCTGGAGATACCCGAGGGCTACACCGTCAGCGGAAGAAACCTGGAGAGAAGCTATAATGTTCCGGGAGGCAGGTACTGGAGCATTTCCTACAAGGACTCTGAAGGAAAGAATTACATAAGGGTGTCGGTGGATGCCAGGAGCGGCGAGCTTATTTCCTTCAGCCTGGATGAGCCCTGGGACGCCACAAAGGAGCCCCAGGTAAAATTCAGCCAGGAGGAGGCAGTGAAAATAGCCGGGGATTTTATAAGAAAAATGCAGCCGGCCAGATCCGGCCAGTCAGAATTCCGTCAGTCGGAGCCTGATGTGGGACCCTGGGTTAAAATGGGCAGCATAGTGCCGGGATCTTACTCCATCCAGTATGCCAGGGTGGTTAACGGGGTGGTTTTCCCGGAAAACGGCTTTAGGGTGAGGGTTAATTCCACCACCGGAAAAGTAACCTATTACGAAATGACCTGGTGGGAAACCAAATTTCCCGGGGTTGGCAGTGTTATAGGCGAGGCGGCGGCCAATGAGAGGTACCTGGCGGATCACCCCTTAAAGCTTGAGTACGGCGTGGGTCACCAGCGCTGGGGAATGGAGAAGGAGCCTGTCCACTACCTGGTATACCGGCCCGGGGGAAGTTCCGGGGTAATGCTGGATGCCCTGACCGGGGAGGAAATAGATTACCGGGGCAAACCGGTGTCTAAAAAGGGCAGTCCGTCATTCAGCGATATATCCGGCCACCCTGCGGAGGCTGATATAATGCTTCTGGCCGGAGAAGGCATAATAAGCGGCGAGGGTGGAAAATTCCGCCCTGATGAACCGGTAACCGGGGCCGAGGAGTTGGCCATGCTGGTAAAGGCCTTTGACAGGGACCGATACTACCCGTTAACTACAGCAGAGGACGGCCCCTGGTATAAGACAATATTTGAAAGGGCTGCCGCCATGGGCATACTGGACAGCGGCTTCACAGTAAGCCCCGAGGGAAGCGTCAGCAGAATACAGCTGTCCCGCCTGGGAGTCAATGCCGCAGGCTGGGGTAAGCTGGCCAGGGTGCATGGAATATTTAATCTGGATACCGCCGACTCAAAAGCGGTGCCTGCTGAGTTGAGGGGCTACGCCGCAGCCGCCCTGGGGCTGGGACTGATCAATGCTGAAAAGGGCAGCTTTGCCCCGGACAGGGCCGTTACCCGCGGGGAGGCAGCCACCTTCCTGGTGAAGTTGCTCAAACAGTAATTTAGGTAGAATTTTATATATGGTCCCCCGAGGTGGAAATTATTGAATGTAAAACCAAAGTGAGCACGGAGGACACAAAAAGGCTTACAGCAGTGCTCAGGGACATAAAGAAAGAAAACAAATGGCCCCCATGCCTTATTAAGGTATGGGGGTAACCGTTAAAATGGAGAAGAAACACTAATCAGCCTCAATATTGCATAGTGCTTTGCCACGGGGCCTTGTTTTATTTGTCAATACATAAATATTCCAGGGTGCGGTGCTGGTTTCACTGGCCCATTTGTAAGTGTCACTCTCTTTACCCAGCGGCTTGAAGGTTTCAACCAACTCTAGCCCGGCTTTTTTAAAAATCTCTTTATAATCATCATCTGTGCAGATAAAATCTTCTACCGGCCGTTTGTCTTCTATATCTGTAATAATAATTTTAACCTTGTCACCACTTCTTGCCCTTTTATTTTCAGGAAAGTCCCTGGTGGAGAATGATGCCCATTCATTTATATAAATTTCAGGCGAGGATACCAGGTTGACAATTATTCCACCTCTCTTCAGCAGGCTCCCCATTTCTCTTAGAATAGTAACCTTCTTTTCCATTAGAGGAATATTATCAAAAGTAAATACAGACAGTGCCAGATCGTAGGCATTATTTTCAAATTGGCCCAGGCGGCCACCTTTTATAAGTAAATAATTCCCGTTAGGATCCATCTCCAGCGCTTTTTCTATCATATCTTTTGCTATATCAACTCCCACAGTGTCAAACCCCAGTTTTTTCAGGAACCGTGTGGAACGTCCCGCGCCACAGCCAAAATCCAGGGCTTTCTTTCCTTTTGCATACTCAGACAGTATATCGGGTAAATCTCTGTATGCCAGGAAGTACGTGCCGGGAAACTCCAGTTTGGCATAGGCCTGGGCGCGTTTGGCATCCTCGTAGCAATTAGTGGCTGCCATAAAATCCCTCCCTTTGCCTATAGTATCAACTGCATCCAAATGACATCGAAGTTAATCCCCTTTTTGAGACCTATTCCGGTAAAGCGGCCGCACTCTTCAAATCCATGCCTGCTGTGAAAACGAATGCTGTCCTTGTTAATGGAGGATATTGCCGCCAGTATGTTTTTGATGCCTCTTGACCTGGCTTCCTCCAGCAGATACTTGAGCATAAGGGTTCCCAGTCCCCGGCCTGTCATATCCGGTTTGATAAAGTAAGTGATTTCGCCCGTACCCCGGAAAGCGGGTATGGGGTTATGTGGACGCAGCAAAGCAAAACCGACAACATTTCCTTCTTGATTCTCTGCAACTATCCGGGGATAGCCCTGGCTCTTTAGAAATACTTCCTCGAAGAATGTATAAGGTATTTTTTCCTCAGGAAAGGCAGCAAAGCTCTGTCCAACGTAATGATTGAAGATGTCAATGACAGATTTACAATCCTCTTTTTTCATTTCCCGAATGGCTGTCATATCTCTCACCCTTCTGATCATGATTTAACAGCTTGTGGTAGCCGGTAATCTATGTGTTAAAAAACACCTGCAGTGATAATAGCCTTATTTTTGTTATATTGAAAGTCACAGTTTATAGAAAGTTGACCTATAACAGTTGTAAAAGCATAGCAACTGTTCTATATTATTCTGAAAAGCAATAAGGAGCTGTGATAGGAATAAAAAAGTATGATCAAATAATAAATAGAATTAAGGACCTTGTCAGGCTGGAAACTCTGAAAGATGGTGAGCGGGTGCCCTCTGTCCGCTCCATGTCCAAACAAATGGGTGTTAGTGTAATGACCGTTCTTGAGGGGTATCGCCGCCTGGAGAATATGGGGTTGATTGAAAGCCGGCCGCAAAGCGGATACTATGTTTGTTCCAGTGCTCTTCGCAGGGCACATCAGTTGGCGCGTCCCCCCCAGGCAACCCGGTTGGATATTGCTCTCAGGACTGAAGCGGTAATGATTCCGAAGGCGGTGGAAAGGCTTCTAGCTCTAGCATTAAGAAAGGGCGTTCTACCTCTTGGCACTGGGATGCCCGCACCGGATTTTTTTCCCAGCGAAGAACTGAGCATACGCCTGGCCCGGGCTGCCCGCACCGATCCAAAACTGGTTAACAGGTATTGCGTTGGCAGGGGACACCACTCCCTGGTGAAAATGATTTCCAGATGGATGATTGAAGCTGGGTGCGCCGTCCCGGAAGAGGAGATTGTTGTAACAGCTGGAGCAACCCAGGCGCTGATGCTGGCCATAAGATCATTGACCCGGCCAGGAGATACAGTTGCTGTTGAATCACCCGGTTACTACGGTTTTTACTCCCTTTTGCAGTTTTTTAACCTAAAAGCGGTTGAAATACCATGCGACCCGCAAAGCGGGCTGGCGGTGGATGCATTGCAAACCATATTGCGCCAGGGGCTGAAACCCGCCTGTTTAATATTGTCGCCCAGTTACTCCAATCCGACGGGAGGGGTGATGCCTGATGATAATAAGGAGGCGCTGGTTAAGCTTTGCTTAAAACATAACCTCCCAATCATAGAAGATGATACATTTGGAGAGCTGACCTTCAATACTTACCGTCCTCGCCCATTAAAGGCGCTGGCTCCGGATAGGGTGATTTATGTAGGGAGTTTCAGTAAGATACTTGCTCCGGGATACAGGATTGCCTGGTTGGCCGGTGGGCGTCACACCAGTGACATACTGCGCTGTCATGCCATGTCCGTTCTTGCAACACCCGTGGCAACGCAGCTGGCGCTGGCATCATATTTGAGGGATGGAGGTTTGAAGCGGCACCTGCGGCTTTTACGAAAGAAATACAAGGTAAATGCCGGGCTGTTGCAAGACAAAATTGCTCTTTTCTTTCCGGCCGGAACGCGGACAAGCAATCCCCAGGGCGGTCATTTTTTATGGGTTGAACTGCCTCCGGGGCAAGATGCCGTCATGCTTTCTGCAGCTGCGGCTGAAGAGGGAATTTCCATTGCTCCGGGTGTTCTTTTTTCGTCCCGGCAGCACTATAGAAGAAATTTCCGTCTTAATTTTGCCGTCAAATGGAATGAGGAAGTTGAGAAAGCCATTGCGCGGCTTGGTGAGCTTTCGTCTAATCTTTTTAAGGCTACTTATTAATGAACAGTAATGGCTGTCTATTTAAACCATGGAAAAATACTGCCTGTTGCTTTCATAGGAGACCGCTATCCGGCCCTCTTCCAGCAGGTAGCCCAGATAGGCCATTACAGTGAGATTCATAAGGCACTGCTGTCCTATATTGGTTATGCTGATCCCCCTTTGCGAGCACGCTTCCGCCAGAATTTCTTCAGCTGTCAGGGGTTTGTCCAGAAGCTGAAGGATGGTGGAAAGGGTCTCCAGCACCCTGGACCGGTTGGCCTTTATCACGGGTCCCAGGTCGCTGACCGGGGACCCGTGGGCAGGGATAAAGAGGCTGTCCTTTCTGGCCTCCAGAAGGTCGAAGGTATCCAGTGCCCGGGCCAGGTGGCTGTTTAAAGGGATGCCGTGCTTTTCCACCACCTCCGGGGCTATAACCGAGTCGGCGCAGAAGAGGACTCCCCCGGCGGCCACACCAATCTGACCCGGGGAGTGCCCGGCCAGGTCCACTATCTCTACGCTGATGTCCCCGGCATTGATCACACCGGGCACCACAGTATGGTTTACTGCCACCCCGGGGGCCATAAAAAATTTATTAAGCAGGGGGGAGGGTGGGTAGGCCCCGGAAAAAAGGTACAGCGGCTCCCACAGGGGGGACTCAATGACTCCCTTTTCCAGCCCGGTGGCGTATACCCTGGCCCCGGTGGCCTTCACCAGGTGCGGCGCACCCCCGCAGTGGTCGGCGTGGGAGTGGGTCAAAATTATTCCCTTAAGGGCAAAGCCTGCTCCCAGGATCAGCTTAAGCACTTTTTTACCCGTGCTCTCATCAATGCCGGTGTCAATTAAAAGGGCTTCACCCCTGTCATTGACCACCAGCCCCATGTTGACGGCAGAGTCTATGTAATATACCCGGTCGGAAATTTTATTAAGGTTCATGGTGGTACTCCTTGTTTTTTTAATTATACATTCTTTCTAAACCAAGCTTTTCCTGTGCATAATATGTTAAAACATCGGGGAGATGAAAAATGATAACGATTGAGATTTGGAATACAGGTTGTTGACAGGTAAGCCCAAAATGAGTAATATTTATTTACATGCAATTTATTGTAATACAATCAATTTTTTTTAAGAGGTATGCCATGCTCAGTGAAAATACCGGCCCCTCAAAATACATATGCTTTAAACTCAGTAAGGTAATGAGAAAGGTGCAGCGCTATTATGAAAGCAACCTTTCCTCTTTTGGCGTGACACCGGTGCAGTTTTACGTGTTGAGCGCTCTTTGGGAGAATGACGGGATAAAATTTAAAGACCTCGCCAGGAGTATAAATATGGACGGCTCTACACTCACCGGGATACTGGACAGGATGGAACGTCTGGATTATGTTGAGAGAAGGGATGATCCGGAAGATCGCCGGTCCCTGCTGATCTTTTTAAAGGAAAAGGCCAAAAATAATCAAAGGGAAATAGTAAGCCTTGCCGAGAGGCTTAATAAAGAGATTAAAGAACAATTTTCCGAAGAAGAATTTGCTATTTTTGAAAAGGTTTTAAATAACCTTGCCCAATAAAGTATTTTTTTGTCTTATATATTTGTATACACATAACTGAGATATCAATAATTGATAAACGTATAATGGGAGGTGTTGGGAGTCTAACGGTTGACTGATTATTTATGTAGAGGAGGATATTATAGTGGGACACCTGACTCATGACAAGGACGAGGTTTACCGGCTGCTGGCCGAACGACTGAACAAAAATCCTGTGGGGGCTCCTATAAACGATACCCTGATGACTATTCTCCATCGCCTCTATACTGAGACTGAGGCCATGGTGGGCAGTAAATTTCCTCTGGTTCCCATGACCCTTGAACAGATTACCGGCATTACCGGAATTAAGAAAGATCAGCTGAAAACAATACTGGATGGCATGGCTGACAAGGGATTGGTATTGGATATCCCTCGCCGGGAATCTGTCTATTACATGCTGGCCCCGATGGTGGTGGGATTTTTCGAATATACCTTCATGCGGGTGCGGGATGACGTGGATATGAAGGATTTGGCAGAACTTTTTCAAGGTTACTTTCACAATGAAGAGACGAGAGATGAGCTATCCGGTGTAGACACCAGGATTATGCGCACACTGGTATATGAAAGCCTTATACCTGTTGCCGTGGAAACCGAGGTATTAACCTACGAAAGGGCCAGTGAAATTATCAGGCAGTCCGGGGGAGGCGCCCTCTCCATATGCCCCTGCCGGCATAAGGCCGGTCACCTGGGCAAGTCCTGCGGAGCGCCCCTTGAGGTCTGCACCTCCCTTGGCACCGCTGCAGAGTGGATAGTGCGCAGAGGTATGGGCAAGCCTGCCACAGTGGATGATTTGCTAAGGGTGCTGGACCAGACAGAAAAATTGGGGTTGGTTCACAATTGTGATAATGTTTTAAATAAGCCCGCTTACATATGCCACTGCTGCGGGTGCTGCTGCGTAATCATGACCGGCATCAAAGAATCCGGTAAGTATGCCACACATCCCAGTAACTTTATTCCTGTAGTAGAATCTGAAACCTGCGTTGGCTGCGGCGCTTGCGCCGACAGCTGCCATATTCAGGCCATAACTATGACTGATGAAGGAAATGGAGCTGAAGTCCCGGTTGTGAACAAAGACCTCTGCATAGGCTGCGGCGTGTGTTCCTCGGCCTGTCCCAGCGGCGCGTTAACCATGTCACGCCGCTCTGTCCTGCATGTTCCCCCTGCTAACGCAAAGGAAAAGTTTTTAAGGATTGCCGGGGAGAAGGGAAGGGTTTAATACAGTGAGTAAAATGTTTGAGCGTACTGAAATAAATGGTATGGCCCTGGAGAACCGTTTTGTTCGATCGGCCACCTGGGAGGGAATGGCGGACGGTGACGGAGCAGTAACCCCGAAACTGGTGGCCACAATGGCTGATCTCGCCAGAGGAGGGGTGGGATTAATCATCAGCAGCCACTCCTATGTCCGCCCCGAGGGTCAGGCGGGACCCTGGCAATTGGGAGTTTATAAGGATGAACTTATCCCCGGGCTTCAGGAAATGACTGCGGCTGCCCATAATAATGGCGGAAAAATTGTAATGCAGCTATCCCATGCCGGAATATTTGCGTCCTCAAAGCTGACCGGCCAGGATCCACTGGCTGTCTCGGATCATGAGGAACCGGGCAAAAAGCCGTGCCGCCAATTAACAGGGCAGGATATAAAGGAGATAGTTGCCTCCTTTGCTGATGGAGCAAGCAGAGCCAAAGCCGCCGGCTTTGACGGAGTAGAGCTGCACTCCGCCCACGGATATCTGCTCAGCCAGTTTCTCTCTCCGGTGTTTAACCGGCGTCAGGATGAATATGGAGGAGGTATACTGAATCGATCCCGCATTCATATCGAGGTGTACCAGGCTGTCAGGGAGGCCGTGGGGGAAAGCTATCCGGTATTAATTAAACTGAACTGCAGGGATTTTGCAGAAAAGGGGCTCAGTCTGGAGGAATCCCTTCAGGTTGGACGTATGCTGGCTGATGCGGGCCTGGACGCCATTGAACTGAGCGGCGGCCTGCTTACAGGAGGAAGGCTGTCTCCCAGCCGGCCCGGGATAAAATACGAGGAAGAAGAGGCCTATTTCAGGGAAGAGGCCCGCTATTTTAAAAATGCCCTCGATATTCCGATTATACTGGTGGGCGGCATGAGATCCTGTCAGGTGGCTGAACGGCTGGTGACAGAGGGGACAGCGGACTACATATCCATGAGCCGCCCATTAATAAGGGAGCCTTTTTTGATTAATCGCTGGAAATCCGGGGATTTAAGCAGGGCAAAATGTAAGTCGGATAATTTGTGCTTCAAAACCGCCATGGCTGGAAACGGGGTATACTGTGAAATGAAAAACAGCGAATAAAACAAATAAGCAAAAATAAAGGTCACCGGAAAGGGTGGCCTTTTTCTGTGATATATTACTAAGATAAAGATTTTTATACTAAGAGTTTGGTCTTAGGCATTATTTGCAAAGGAGTTGTAAGATATATGGAAATACCATTTTCCAGGTGGTATGCCGCGATAGCCGAGCGCAGGTCCAGGAGGAGGTTTGATTCCCGTCCCATTGAGACTGCGCTGGCAGAGCGTCTTGACAGTATGTGCAGGAAATTCAGGCCTTTTCCCGGCGCAAGGGCGGTGCTGGTGAACCAGCCCCCGGACAGAATTTTTAAGGGGGCGGTGGGCCACTATGGCAGCATAAAAGGAGCCCCGGCCTTCATCGCCTTTATTGGGGAGTCCGGAGACCCCCATGTAAACGAGAAGGTGGGCTATACCGGGGAGGGAATAATACTGGAGGCCACTGCCCTGGGCCTGGCCACCTGCTGGGTGGGGGCGCTTTTCCGGCCTGAGCAGGCCGCTAATCTGACCGGGGCGGAAAAAAATGAAAAAGTGCTGGCGGTTTCTCCTGTTGGATGGGCCTCAAAAGACCAAACCCTGGAGGAGAGGATCATGTCCGGCTTTGGGCGGAACCACCGGCGCAGGCCCCTGGCCGAAATGACCGGCGGCCTGGAGGAAGGAGGCCGCCCCCGGTGGATGAGAGCGGCCCTGGAGGCGGCCAGGCTGGCCCCTTCGGCCGTTAACCGCCAGCCCTGGCAGTTTGGGCTGGACGAGGGGGGCATAACGGTGTCGGTGGACAGCCCGAAGGACTCTTACAACATATCCAGGCGTCTGGACTGCGGCATTGCCATGCTGCATCTGGAGGCGGCGGCGCTGGACTGCGGTGTTCCGGGCAGGTGGCGGCTGCTTGAATCTCCGGGTGTGGCCCGCTTTACCCCGCTATGAGAGTAGGGCAGATCTTTCCGCCATTGCCTCTCTCCCGGTCTCATAGGACTGCAGCCCGCTTATTTCACTATAAAAGGACTCCTGCTTTTCCGGGGGCACAAAACCGAGCTGAACGTTTAGCGCCCTGGACAGGAAGGGGTCAAGACAGACAAGGTCATCCCTGTTTATATCTCTTAAGGCAACCTTCCCCAGTGTAATGGCCACCAATTCCATTTCCCGGATCGAGGCGTTAAGAAAATAAAAAATGTTTTGTGTGGATTTGTCCAGGTCCAGCCTGTCCGTCATCTTACCATGATATACCACCATGTCGGTGGGAGGCTCAAAGGGTATAGCGGTGGTGATCTGGTCTCCTACCATGGCCATCAGGGCGGCTGTTCCGGTGTATACGGCGTTGGCCCCCAACGCCATTGCCTTCAGCATCTGGCCCGGTGTGATCAGCCCTCCTGCGGCTATAAGGCTGACCGATTCCGTGGCCCCCTTTTTCATCAGGAACTGGCCGGCCCTGCTTACTGCATGCAGGGTAGGCAGTCCCACATCATCTTCCAGGGTGGGTGAGGTCCCATGGGTGCCTCCCTCGGCGCCGTCCACGGTAATAAAATCACAGCCGGCCTCCAGGGCTATCTGCAGTTCTCTTTCCAGGTGGTGGGCGGCGGCAATTTTAAGCCCTACCGGCACCCCGGTTTCCTCCCGGAGCTTTTTCACCAGCTGAATAAAATCCTCTTTTGTGTTTACCCCTTTAAGCCGGGAGTTGATCACTGCGTCCTGGTCCTCCTGCAGCTCAAATACCTCCCGGTATTCCTCACCTATATTTTTGGCGGAGGATCTCTGGGGTGTGGACCCCTGGGCGCCCTGTCCCAGCTGTATTTCAATGGCATCCAGCCTTGAGTATTTTTCCCTGGTGTTCAGCCAGCCACCCCTGTTGTACTGCCCTATAAGGAGTCCCGCCTCCTGCCTCTCCTCTTCCATCAGCCCGGCCTCACCGGTGTTTGTGGCCGTGCCGGCCATGGTGGCCGCCCTGGCCAGGGCTATTTTCACTGTTTTGGACAGTGCCCCGCCGTAGGACATCCCGGCGATCATCACTGGAATGGACAGGGAAAGAGGCTTTTTGGCCCTGGGGCCTATAATTGTCGCCGTGCTGATTGCTACATCCTCAGGAGTGGGAAACCGGAAAAGGTGCACCGGGCTAAAAAGGAGACTGTCCCACGGAGACAGCCGGAGATGGCTGCCCAGGGGCCTGGCCACAGGCCTTCCCTGGGATGCCCTCATGGCTGTTTCCATAAGGTAAATGGGGTTTACTTTTTTACTGGCGGGGATCATTTCGAAGAGGTTCTCGGTGTACTGGTCTCTCACCATTGTGCGGACGGCATCGTCCGTAATTTCATTGACAGCTCCCCTCAGCAGCCTGGCCAATATGCCCAATGAGCTAAACCTCCCGCCGGTTATCCAGGCTTCCCTGGATTTCCTGTATTCTCTGGGCCATGGCGATACACAGCTGCTTTATTTCCCCCAGTTGCCTGGCGCTGTTCTGCTCTGCCACGGCAATCCCCGCCAGCCTTTGGTCCTCATATTTGGAAAGGTCGTTAAAATGATCCCTTTCAATCTGTGAAAGTGTCCCGGCCATGGTTTGTATCCTGTTAAGGTCCGAGTGAAATGATGTAAGAGTATCCATGAATTCCCGGTTATGATCCATAAATCAACACCCCTTTTTTGAAAAGTATTATTCCCCGTCGGTATTTGTAAAAATTAAAAAAAATATTGTTTTTAGAAAAAATAGAAGAGGATTTCATGAAAATTTGTAGAAATATATCAGAATATTATGAAGATTTAAATATATCCCAGGTCGGTATTATTACAAGACAGGAGATGATTATATGCGTTCATTGGGTTCTAAGGTGGCGCTATTGATGGTGGTTGTGCTGCTCCCTCTTTTTATGGGTGTCACATTTTATAATCAGATCCGGGAGGCCAGCAGTATTGAGGCCCAGCACATGGACCGGGCGCGTATACTGGCTCTTACAGGAGCCGCCTCTATGAGCAAGCTTTTTACCGATGCCATTGCCTCCGGGCAGCTGACTGAAGCTCAGGTGTTTGATACCAACTACATTGAGGTGCCCAATACCAACCCCAAAAAATATAAGACCGGTTATGATGACTGGACTGATAAAAATTTGAGACAAGTTACAGAGGTCTTCCTGAAGGATAAGATGGTGGTGTTTGCTGCAGCGGTTGACATTAACGGCTATCTGCCCACCCATAATCTAATATTCAGCAGTGGTGACTTCAGCAGCGAGGCCAACCGCACCAAAAGGATGTTCAATGACCCCACCGGCATAGCGGCAGCCCGCAATACCGATGAATTTTTACTGCAGAAATATAAAAGGGATACCGGTGAGATAATGTGGGATGCTTCCGCTCCGGTAATGGTTAACGGCAAGCACTGGGGGGGCTTTCGCATAGGCTATTCCATGGATAAGACTTATGCTGATATAGCGTCGGCCAGGAAAAGGGCGCTGATTTTTGGGCTGTTATATTCCGGCATAGTTATAGCTCTGGCTGTCTTTTTATCAAAAATGATCACCGGGCCCCTGTCCTCTATAAAAGATTCCCTGGGGCACCTGGCTGCCGGTGACCTGGCTTTCACCGGGAAGAAATACAGCGGGGCAGACGAAATAGGAAGACTTTCCAGTGGCTTTGAAGATATGAGAGCAACGCTGCTGGATCTTATCAGGGGGCTTAAGGATAAAAGTCTCTTGCTTAATTCTTCTGCCCAGCAGCTTACGGCCAGCGCCGAGCAGTCCTCCTCCTCATCTGCTGAAATGGCCTCGGTAGTTACCGAACTGGCCTCCAATGCCAATAAGGTAACCGAGAATATGAACAATGTAATGAACGAAAGTGTCAAATCCTCGGAAATGGCCGGGGAGGGTAAAAAAGTGCTGGTTCTTATGGGAGAAAAGATGAACAGTATAGCGGGCACCTCCAGAGTTACCGCTACGGGGATGGAGGGGCTGTCCGAAAAGGTAAAGGGCATATCTCAAATGACCAGCCTGATCACCCAGATCGCCGATCAGACCAATTTGCTGGCCTTAAACGCCGCCATTGAGGCGGCCCGGGCCGGAGATGCGGGCCGGGGGTTTGCCGTGGTGGCTGATGAGGTAAGGAGCCTGGCGGAGCAGTCTTCCCGGGCGGCCAAAGAAATAATGGTCCTTACCGGTGATATAAACAGGGAAACCCAAAGGGTGGTGGAGGCTGTTTCAGGCGGTGAGTCAGAAATAAAGGAAGGTACTGGAGTGGTGCTTGAGGCCGGGAGAATATTTGAAGGCATTATCAGCGCCGTGGAGCAGCTAACCGAAAATGTAAAGGGATCGGTCAGCGCGGTCAGTGAGGTTGACCAGGCCCTTCAGGATATTGCCGCCACCACCGAGGAGCAGAGCGCCACCAGTGAGGAATTGGTGGCCTCGGCGGAAGTGCTGGGGGGAATGGCTGATGATTTGCAAAGTATGATTGAGCGGTTTAAAACAGAATAACCAAAAAAGAGTTGCCAAACAATGAGAGCTTCCGGTTAATCCGGAAGCTCTTTTAATGTAAAGCTGCTTTACTGTCTTTTTTAGCCACAGAGGACACAGAGATCACAGAGATCACAGAGAATTAAGTTGCAGGCACTACTCTGAAGCAAAAAGGATAATTTGGGGCAAGTATTCTCAAGTTTATTCAATTTCCCGCCGTCTGTGTACCGGGGACATTCCTCCGACACCAAAAATGCCGGAATTAGGAATTGGGGGAGAGCAAAAGCCATCCCGATCGGGGACATTCCTCCGACCTTCAGAGCCAATCATACCAGGGAGGTGTGTCCCCATTCCCCTACAGCTCGGTTACCCAGCCAAAATCATCCTCCAGCTGGCCGTACTGCACCCCGCTGATATAGTCGTAAAGTTTTTGCGAGACTTTCCCTACGCTGCCGTCTCCCGGAATGATAATCTTGTCATTCCACTTAAGCTCGTTTACCGGAGAGATGACCGCCGCTGTGCCGGTGCCGAATACCTCCTGCAGTGTGCCTTTCTGGTAGGCCTCGTACACCTGGTCAATGGAAATGTGCTCTTCTTTTACTTTAAGGCCCCATTTCCTGGTGGCCATCAGCACCGAGTCCCTGGTTATTCCGCCCAGTATGCTGCCCTCCAGGGGAGGGGTGATGACCTCGTCGTTGATCACAAAGAATATGTTCATGGTGCCCACTTCTTCGATATACTTGGACTGGCAGCCATCCAGCCACAGCACCTGGGTGTAGCCGGCCTTTTTGGCCTCCTCAGCAGCCATCAGGCTGGCGGCATAGTTGGCCGGTGTTTTCACGTAGCCCAGGCCTCCCTTGACTGCCCTGACGTACTTGTCGGTGACGTATATTTTTACCGGCTTGAAGCCCTCGGGGTAGTAGGCTCCCACTGGTGACAGTATAATCATGAACTTGTAGGTGTTAGACGGCCTCACCCCCAGGTAGGGGTCGGTGGCGATTATAAAGGGCCTTATATAGAGGGATGTTTCCTTTGATCCGGGGACCCAGTCCCTTTCCAGATCAATCAGCTTCATCAGTGCCTCATAAAAAAGCTTTTCATCCACCTTGGGGATGCACAGTCTTTCTGCAGAGCGGTTTAGCCTTGGTATATAGGCATTGGGACGGAAAATGCCAATTTTACCGTTGTTTCTGCGGTAAGCCTTAATACCTTCAAAAATAGCCTGGCCATAGTGCAGAACCATAGTGGAGGGATCCATGGACAGCGGGCGGTATGGCTCAATGCGTGGGTTCAGCCACCCCTCCGGGGCCTTGTAATCCAGTGTGAACATGTGGTCTGTGAATACCGTGCCGAAGGTAAGCTCGCTGTCCAGCGGCTTTTTCTTAAGGGTTTCGGCTTTTTCTACAGCTATAGTATACATATTACCCATCCTCCTTATATAACCGCTCCACATATAATTTAAAATTTATACAGGGGCTTTTTTTATTTTACAGATACTTCGATATGCCGGTCCATTTTCCTTCAATAAAGAAAATTCTTACATCCCCGAAAGGTGTCGGGGGACAGCCGGCACAGTATAAAAATTGTATCACAGCAGGTGGGAACATAACAGCTTTCAGAGGGGAAATGTCGTAAAAATAACCTATATTGCTTTTTGCCTGGGCTGCTTATACAATTATGCTGAGGTTTTCTGATATGAAAAATGAATTGTTTGAAAAAATTGGTATAATGGGTGGAACCTTTGACCCTATTCACTACGGCCACCTGGTGGCTGCCGAGGGCGCCCGCTGCCACTTTGGGCTGGACATGGTTTTTTTTGTGCCGGCTGCAAGACCTCCCCACAAGGGGGACAGATACATCAGCCACCCGTCACACAGGCTTGATATGACTATTTTGGCTACCGGCAGCAATCCCCGGTTTCAGGTTTCCGACGTTGAGATAAGGCGCAGCGGGCCCTCCTATACAATTGACACAGTTTTTCACTTTGCCCGGTCATGGCCCGGCGCGCTTATTTACTTCATTACAGGGGCCGATGCCATACTGGAGATACTTACCTGGCACCGGGTTGAGGAATTGCTGGACATGTGCAGCTTTATAGCGGCCACCAGGCCGGGCTACCGGCTGGAAAACCTGGCCGGAAGCCTTCAGGGGCTGCCCTCACGCTATATTGAAAAAATATCGGTGATGGAGGTTCCGGCCCTGGCCATATCCTCTACCGACATAAGGGAGAGGGTAAAGAAGGGCATGCCCATAAAGTACCTGCTTCCCGAAAAGGTGGAGGAGTACCTGTATTCTAAAGAGCTCTACATATAAGGCCAGGAGATAGGAGACAGGAGACAGAAGTCAGAAGAATAATGGCGGAAGCCTTATACTGGAAGTATAAGAAAGCGCCCCGTTTAATTTCAACGGGGCGTTTTAAATATCTCCATACCGCAAAGTCAACCCTATTAATCAGCCAAACAAGTGCAGGTAATAAGGAATGCCTTGACAGCTCCTGTCTCCTGTCTACTGTCTCCTGACCCTAATTCTTTTCTTTTAAGCGAAATTCCTCCGGAAAGACTATCCCTTAATCCTTGACAAACACATCTATATGGCCATTTCTTGTTTCCAGCTCCGCCGATCCTTTCCCGCTTCCCAGGGAGGTCTCACCGCTCTGATAGCCGGACCGCTCCTTAATGTCTCCCAGTCCCGATATGCCCCCATTTCTGCTGGAGGCCTTTATTTTGAGGTTTGAGCTGCGGGGTAGCCTGAGAATAATTTCACCGTTATCTCCCCTTAAAAGGTATTTGCCTTCAAGAGGATTATCGGACTCCAGCTCTATGCCCCCGTTGCGGTTTACGGCCTTTACGTCGCCCTGCGGGTGGCGTATGGCAATCCTTCCGTTGGAGGACTCTATGTCAGAGGTCCCGATCACCCTGCCCAGGGTAATATCGCCATTATTACTTTTGGCCCTTAGCGCTCCTGTGTATTCTTCCACCTCAATTCCCCCGGAGAAGGTTTCCAGAGAGAGGTTTGCGGCGGACACCCCGTGAGCGGTAATGTCTCCTGCCCTGCTGACAACTCCGGCGCTTAGACCGGCAGGCACCGCCACCTGAAGGGTTACCGATGTCCCGTAGCCCGCCGTCTGTGTTGCCGGGTCGGTATAAACCCGGATTACAGGGCCGTCTTCATAGTGAATTCTGGCTGCCTCGGCCGCGGCCCTGGCCTTTTCTTCGGTGGAGCCCCTTCCCTCAATACGGGCCGAGAGGTGTAGCCGGTCATCCTGGCTGGCTGTAAAATTCACATTTCCGCGCCTGTTCTCTATTTCAAGACGGGTGTTTTTGCTGACCGTCAGGGGGTCTCCCTGCCACTGCCTGATGTAGCCTGCCCTGTTTCCGAATATTTCCTCATTCAATATATCCCGGGGAACAATACCCGATAGGGCGTTGGCAGCCGATGCCGAGACTGCCATCAGGCCGATCAGCACTGCACTGGGGATGCTGAAGTGAATTTCTTTTTCACCGGGGCCCAACCTTCTGGCAAAATACTCCAATCCCAGGCCGATAAGAAGCAGGGGCCATAGTTTAAGCACCTGTATTACCCCGGTGTAGCCCAGGTTGGCCACCAGAAGGCCTCCGCCCAGGGCAATGAGCCCCAGTGCCAGGGTAATCGGACCTACTTTAATCCTGCGAACTGACGGTGTTTCCATTGCCTCCACCTCCTTTTCCGGTGTTCCTGTACAGTATATACACACCTATGCCTACAATTATAATAGGGGGGGCAATTTTGCCGATCAGGTGGTAATTGATAAAATAGGGGGCCAGGTTGTTTAAGAGGGCCAGCAGTCCCAGTATAATCAGGGCTGCCCCTATCAGGCTGCGCTTGCTTTCCCAGTTGCCCCAGTCAAAAAGCTCACGGTCCTCAACCAATTCACCGGCATTCATCCTGCTCAGCAGCTGCTGGGTATCGAAAACCGAGTAGAATATCATCACCGGGACCACAAAGGCCGGCAAAAAACTTAAGTTGGCCATCCCGCCCAGGAATATGGACCCGAAGAAAAGAACCATTGCCTGTAGCCCCCTCTTCATAAGGCCCAGGTAAAAATAACCGGCGCCAGGAACCAGAGAGAGTATAAAGGCCAGAAATTTCCTTTTTTGCCCGTAAGTAATGGCCGGCCGGCTCACCTTTTTCTCCAGGCAGGTTTTGCAGTAGTTTTTGTCCGACAGCAGCACCGAGCACTGGCTGCAGACCGGCTGGCTGCATTCAAGGCAGATATCGGTGGCCTCGGTTCCGGGATGATTTAAGCATTCCATTTTAGATCACTTCCCTGTTTTGTTTTTTATGGGGCTAAATTTGCCCGCACTGGAAAATAAGCCGCTATTTAATTCCGATACCGCCTCGTTGGTGCGGCTTACGGCCACACCGGTGTAGCGGATGTAACCATTCACCGCCCCCGAAAGCTTGCCGTCCGCCGAGGATGTTATAGGGCTTAGTAGGCTTCCTCCCAGCCAGAAAACGGTGAGGGCTGCCGCGGCGGCCACGGCCAGGTCCCTGAATAGCCCGGCCGGCCTGTAAGGAGGCCTTCGCCGAAGAGCAGGGAGTTTGTTTTTATCCTCAGAGGTGTTTTCAATGCCAGCCATTATCGAGCCCAGCAGATCTGCCGGAGGGGGTTCGGGCTCCAGCAAATCAAGGAGGAGGCCTACCGACTCCAGGTCTTCCAGCTCTGCCGCGCAGCCGGGGCAGTTCCCGAGATGGCGGCGGATGGCCAGTTCCTCAGAGGGCGTGCATTCTCCAGCCAGAAGTTTGGCCAGTTTTTTTATCACCTGCGAACATCTCACCGTTATCACCTCCAGTCAGGCAGTTTTTTAACATCTTTTTTGCCCTGTACAGGCGCGTGGCCACAGTTTTTTCGGGTATGGCCATTGCTGTTGCTATCTCCTGGTAGCTTAAACCCTGGTAGTGGAGCATCACCAGGGGAAGCCGGTATAAATCGGGCAGGCGCTCCAGGGCTTTTTTTACCGCTTCCCTGCTTTCCCTCTTTAAAACGCTTTCCTCCGGGCCCGGACCACCGGCAGGAACAAGTTCCAGTGGGTCTAGCGTTTCTTCAGGGGGCCTTTCTATCCTCCTGGCGCTGTCTCTGTTTCGCCGACGCATATAATCCAGGCAGGAGTTTGACGCAATGCGGTAAAGCCAGGTCTTGAAGCTTGCCTCAAACCTGAAGGCCGGCAGCGAGTTAAAGGCCTTTATAAAGGTCTCCTGGGTTATGTCCCGGGCGTCTTCCCGGTGGCCGGACATCCTCAGGGCCAGGTTATAGATCTGGTGCTGGTAACGCTCAACCAGACGACCGAAAGAACCTGTGTCGCCCTGTATTATTTTGTGTATGATAAGCTCGTCGGTTTCCGGCACCTTCATCCCTCACTTCAGGCCGCTTGATTATACTGACGTCAGGAAGGTCAACAATACTTCAATATAATTTAGATTTTT
This sequence comes from Peptococcaceae bacterium BICA1-7, assembly GCA_000802095.1. GTDB lineage: Bacteria > Bacillota > Desulfotomaculia > Desulfotomaculales > Desulfocucumaceae > BRHc4a. The sequence goes on from JUEB01000029.1 coordinate 195,298, forward strand.
TGTATTAAAATCATTTATTAATATTAAAAAACTAAAGGAAGAAATGGAAAAATATTTGTTGTATTGTTCTGTATCAGCCTTTTTTCATTTGTAAATAATAAATCCACAGCAAGCTTCTAGCATGACGAAAGAGGTGAATTAAATGGTGCGGACCCTTTATGTGGGAAATCTGCCCTGGTCAACAAAGGCTGAGGATCTACAGGAAGTTTTTTCTCAGTATGGAGAGGTGATAAGCTCCCGGGTGATCACCGACCGCGAGACGGGGCGGTCCCGAGGGTTTGGTTTTGTAGAGGTGGCGGACCAGGATGCCGAACAGATCATTGCCGCCTTAAACGGCACTGAGATGGGCGGGCGGGTACTAACTGTTAACGAGGCCAAGGCCAGAGAAGATAGGCCCAGCTGACCCCGTAAAAGAACCTCCAAATGGAGGTTTTCTTTTTGTCAGATGAATGGGGACACACCGAACAAGGAATGGGGACACACCTGCTGAAGCTTAAGTAGTTCTTTGGGGACAGGAATGTCCCCGATCGGGATGGCTTTTGCTCTCTCTCAATTCCTAATTCCCAATTCCGGAATTTAGGGTCGGAGGAATGTCCCGGTTGGAGTAGTCCTCAAGGGGCGCAGCCCCAATCGTATAGAAAATTACGCATTGTTCGCAGGGGGTTAAGAAGGGGGACTTCCCCCTTTATTGCGGGGTGAGGGACGCTATAGTCCCGAGGGGCGGCAGCCCCTTTTCAGATAAAGATGCCCCCGGGCCACCCGGGGGCAGGAAACTGGGCGGGCAGGTCGAATATAATAGTTATTACCAGATAAATTAAGGAGGAATAATGATTGGCAGTTGATCCTCGGGTGCTGGCCGACCTGGCCATAAAGGTTGCTGAAGACAAAAAGGCCTATGATATCAAGATTTTAGACATCCGGAAGATTTCGGTAATAGCAGACTTTTTTATAATCTGCACCGGCCGTTCATCAACAAATGTCCAGGCAATTGCCGGGGAAATAGTGGATAAGGTTAAGGAAAAGTACAACTTGAGCCCCCGCAAGGAGGGGATCCGGGAGGGACGCTGGATATTGCTTGACTACGGGGACGTGGTGATACATGTTTTTGTAGAGGAGGAGCGCCAGTTTTACAATCTGGAGCGGCTGTGGGGAGATGCTGATGAGGTGGGCATGTTTGCCAACCTGTAGTATAATTACCACTCAACAATGATATATTTTAAGTTGACACCTTTACGGCAATATCTTATAATAATCTACGTCAGTCTTATAGAGTAACGACTTTGAAGGGGAGCAGTAAGCGGCCCGGGCTTTTTAAGAGAGCCGCCGGTGGGTGTAAGGCGGTAGGCGAAAGCTGCAGAAACTCGCCCCGGAGTTTACCGGGCGAAGGTCAAGTAACCCGGTACGGTTAGCGCCGTTATACGTTTTAAGAGGGTAAGGCACATGGGGCTGTGGCGCAGAGGGAGCGCGCTTCCTTGGCATGGAAGAGGCCGCGGGTTCGATTCCCGCCAGCTCCACCAATTTTCCTTTACCAATCAGGGTGGTATCGCGGGCAGTAACCCGTCCCTTCAGGGGACGGGTTTTTTCGTATATAAGGAATGGGGACACACCGAAAGCGGAAAGGGGACACACCTGCTGAATGGCTTTGGGGGTCGGAGGAATGTCCCCGATCGGGGTGGCTTTTGTCCTCCCCCCAATCCCTAATCCCTAATCCCCAATCCCCAATCCCCAATTCCCAATTTAGGAGGAAATAGCTGGCCATGAAAGAGCGTTACGAGTTTGCGGAAATTGAGGAGAAATGGCAGAAGAAGTGGGCCGCGGAGGATATATACCGTGTTCCTGACAGCGGTGGCCGCCCCAAATATTACTGCCTGGAGATGTTTCCCTATCCTTCGGGCAAGCTGCACATGGGACATGTGCGAAACTACTCCATTGGTGACGTGCTGGCCCGCTTCCTGACCATGCGAGGGTACAGCGTGCTTCATCCCATGGGCTGGGATGCCTTCGGGCTGCCGGCTGAAAACGCGGCCATCAAGCACGGCAACATACATCCAGCGGTGTGGACCTATGAAAACATAAGCGCCATGAGAGCCCAGCTGAAGCAACTGGGCCTGAGCTATGACTGGAACAGGGAGATAGCCACCTGCCACCCGGGCTATTACCGCTGGACCCAGTGGCTTTTCCTACAGCTGTATAAACACGGCCTGGCCTACAAAAAGGAGGCGGCGGTGAACTGGTGTCCTTCCTGCGCCACAGTTTTGGCCAACGAGCAGGTCAAGGAGGGGTCCTGTGAGCGCTGCAGCGCCACCGTGGAGAAAAGAGAGCTGAACCAGTGGTTTTTTAAGATCACCAAGTACGCCGACAGGCTTTTAGATGACCTAAAGCTGCTGGAGGGCTGGCCGGAAAAGGTCAGGATAATGCAGGAAAACTGGATAGGCCGCAGTGAGGGAGCCGAAATTAACTTTCCGGTGGATGGCTCGGATGATGTAATGACTGTTTTTACCACCAGGCCGGATACTATTTTCGGGGTCACCTACATGATCCTGGCCCCCGAGCACCCTCTGGTGGAAAAGCTCATCCAGGGAAGGCCCGAGGCTCCAGAAATAAGGGATTTTGTGAATAAGGTCAGAAGCTTAAGCGAGCTGGACAGGACCTCCACCGAGAGCGAAAAAATAGGTCTTTTTACCGGGGCGCACTGTGTAAACCCATTAAACGGCGAGAGGGTGCCCATACTGGTGGCCAACTATGTGCTGCTGGAGTACGGCACCGGCTGTGTTATGGGGGTCCCCGCCCATGACCAGAGGGACTTTGAATTTGCGCGGAAATACAATCTGCCCATAAAGATTGTCATACAGCCCGAAGGGGAGGCACTGGACCCGGATACTATGAAAGAGGCCTATTCCGGAGAGGGCCTGATGGTCAATTCCGGTAAGTTTAACGGGCTGGCCAAAAAAGAGGGTATCAGGTCGGTAATAGAATACTGCGAGGAAAAGGGAATAGGCAAGGGTGTAATCAATTTCAGGCTCAGGGACTGGCTCATATCCCGCCAGCGCTACTGGGGCGCCCCCATTCCCATGATATACTGCGATAAGTGCGGCATTGTCCCGGTGCCGGAGTCCCAGCTGCCGGTGGAGCTGCCCATGGATGTAGAGTTCAAGAATACCGGCCGCAACCCGCTGGCCGACCATCCGTCCTTTGTCAGCGCCACCTGCCCGCAGTGTGGCGGCCCCGGGCGCAGGGAGACCGACACCATGGACACCTTTATGTGCTCCTCCTTCTATTATTACAGATATACAAGCCCCCGGGACGGGGATCATGTCTGGGATGATGAAAAGGTCAGGCACTGGCTTCCGGTGGACCAGTACATCGGCGGGGTTGAGCACGCCATACTGCACCTTTTATATTCAAGATTCTTTACCAAATTTCTTAATGATATAGGGCTGGTTCCCAACGTAGAGCCCTTTACCAGGCTTTTGACCCAGGGCATGGTCTTAAAGGACGGTTCCAAAATGTCCAAATCAAAGGGCAATGTGGTCAGCCCCGAAGATATAGTGGCCACCTACGGAGCCGACACGGCCAGGATGTTCATACTGTTTGCCGCACCCCCGGAGAGAGACCTGGAGTGGAGCGACCAGGGTGTGGAGGGCTGCTCCCGGTTCCTCAACAGGGTGTGGAGGCTGGTGGCCCCGCTGGCGGGCATACTGGAGTCCGGCAGCTCCCCGGATACCGGCAAGCTGGTGGGAGTGGACAGGGAAATGCACCGCCTTACCCACGGCGCCATAAAAAAGGTAACCGAGGATATTGGAGGCAGGTTCAACTTTAACACCGCCGTCAGCGCCATAATGGAGATGGTCAACGGTCTCTACCAGTACCGGGAGGTGCCTGAGACCGACCGGGACCCGGCTGTTCTCAGTGAGGCGGTGGAAGCGCTGCTGATTCTTTTAGCTCCCTTCGCGCCGCATGTCACCGAGGAGCTGTGGCAGGGAATGGGCAGGAGCGGCAGTGTGCACCTTCAGCCCTGGCCTGAATACAGCCAGGAGGCAGTCTCTGAGGAAGAGGTCACCATAGTGGTCCAGCTAAACGGCAAGATCAAGGAAAGGATGCTGGTACCCGCCGATATAACCCCGGAGGGGATGAAAGAGCTGGTGCTCTCCCGGCCAAGTGTGCGGGAGATGCTGGAGGGTAAAAATGTGGTCAAGGTCATCCCGGTGCCGGGCAAGCTGGTGAATATAGTGGTAAAATAACCCCCCGTCGGGGGTTTATTTTTGCTTATACTGCATTACTCTTCGGTCGGAATACAGGAGTCAGAATTCAGAATTCAGAAGATCAAAACCTTTAAAAAAAGGAATGCCTGGAATTCTGGCTTCTGGATTCTGTATTCTGAATTCCGACCGTAAAGAATTTCAGGATAAGGTATTATCAGTATGAAATATGTCTTAAAAAAGTATGGCGACATTCCGGTGGTGCTGTCGGTTCCCCACGGGGGCATGGAGGAGCCGGAAGGCTTTATGATACGGAGGTCAGGGAACAGGCGGGTGGACATGTTCACCCTGGACCTGGCCCTTGAGCTTGAGGTCTCGCTGAAGGCGGCCTGGGGCCGCCCTTACCTGGCGGCAGGCCTTTTGCGCAGATGCATAATTGACTACAACCGGCCCCCTGAGGAGGCCTTTGAGGATCCGGCGGCGGATCGCCATTACCGGGATTTTCACCAGGGCCTGTGGGAGTGTATAGCTCACGCCCGGCAAAAGCACGGGGCCTGCCTTCTGCTGGATATACACGGCAGGGTGGGGAGGGGGCCGGGACAGCCCCCGGTGGTTTTGGGCACAGGTAATTTTGCCGGAATGGGGCCGGAAAAGACCCGGGATATCTGCGCCTTTATCCGTGATCAGGGGTGGGAGGCTCGGCACGATACCACGGGGCCATACAGGGGAGGATATATTGTCAGGCGTTATGCCGACAGCAGAAGTGTATATGGCCTTCAGCTGGAAATAAACAGGGAAGTCAGGGAAAATGAGGATTTGCGAAGATCTTTCTCGTCATCACTGGCTGGTGCGCTGGCTGCCTTTGGGCATTTGCATTTTGGAGGGGGAAAGACCGGAGGCCCCTGATTGTGAAACCTTCGACTTGCCAGACGGCCCTCCTCCACCCATGTGAAAAAATCGACTCAGAAAAGGGCCGGATTATAACTGCAATAGGTAATTGGGGTGGAAATAGTTTATTTGCGCCACACCGGGCGGTATTATAGTAACATCAGCGGGTAAAGCTATAATAAGGCCGGGAGGTGAAACCATGTACAGGGAAGCCCAATTATTTGTTTTTTTTAAAGATAAGGCCGCCAAAAAGGATAATGATGGCTATATGGCCAGGTATGCCTCGCTATTAAGTAAAAATTATTCCACCTTCAGGGAGTGGACCGCCGGAGTTTTAGGCCCCCAGCCGGGCAAGACCCTGGCCGAACTGCTGATAGGTAATTATTCCACCATGAGGGAGTGGGGCGCGCTGACAAGACCCCGAACAGGGAGGGATGACTGATTGCCTGTAGAAAAGCCATAACCCCCGCCGCAAGCCGGTTGGGGGTTATTTATTTTGTATGTGTCAACGTAAAACACTTGACAGCCCCTGTCAAAATAATTAAAATCAGTGTGTCAAGTATTTTCACTTGGCACTAAGAAGGGGGTACCCTTCAATGGATAAGCTCACCAGGATTAATCTGCTCTATGACTTTTACGGGCAGATGCTTACCGACAGGCAGAAGAAATTTATAGAGCTGTACTACTGCCACGACCTTTCTCTTGGGGAAATTTCCGAGCAGCACGCTGTAAGCAGGCAGTCGGTGTACGATACACTGAAGCGCTCGGAGCAGGCTCTGATCAATTATGAAGAGAAACTGGGGCTGGTGGCCAAATTCCTGGAGCAGAGGGAATGCCTGGACAGGGCCATCTCACTCCTGGAGGGCGAAAGCAGTACACAGGTGCAGGAGGCAAGGAAAATACTTTCCGATTTGATTCTTAATGAAGAGAGCTAGGAGGTGGCGCCGTGGTTTTTTCAGGATTGGCTGAAAGGCTCCAGGAAACCTTCCGAAAACTTAAAGGTAAGGGCCGTCTTACCGAGGCCGATGTTGAAGAGGCCTTAAAGGAAGTCAGGCGCGCTCTGCTTGATGCCGATGTCAACTTCAAGGTGGTCAAGGATTTTCAGGCCAGGGTAAAGGAAAGGGCAGTGGGCCAGGATGTGCTGGGCAGCCTTACCCCGGGCCAGCATGTGATAAAAATTGTGCACGATGAGCTCACCAGCCTGATGGGGGGGACCCAGAGCAAAATAAACATATCCTCCAGGCCTCCTACGGTTATAATGATGGTTGGGCTGCACGGGGCAGGAAAAACAACCTCCACGGCCAAGCTGGCCAGCCATTTGAGAAAGCAGGGGCGCCGCCCCCTGCTGGTGGCAGCCGACATATACAGGCCCGCCGCAATAAAACAGCTGCAGGTGCTGGGTAAGCAGCTGGACATCCCGGTGTTTACCATGGGCGACCGCAATAGCCCTGTTGATATAGCCAGGGGGGCCAGGGAGTACGCTCTTTCCAACGACAGGGATATGGTATTGATTGATACTGCCGGCCGCCTGCATGTGGATGATGAGCTGATGACCGAGCTGGAGTCTGTTAAAAAGGCTGTCCCCCCCCACGAGATACTGCTGGTGGTGGATGCCATGACCGGGCAGGTGGCCGTAGAGGTGGCGGAATCCTTCAACGGAAGGCTGGGTCTGGACGGTATAGTCCTGACCAAGCTGGATGGAGACACCAGGGGTGGCGCGGCGCTTTCCGTCAAGGCCGTTACCGGCTGCCCGGTTAAGTTTGTGGGCACCGGTGAGAAGCTGGATGCGCTGGAGGCCTTCCACCCTGACAGAATGGCCGACAGGATACTGGGCATGGGGGATGTGCTGTCCCTTATTGAAAAGGCCCAGGCCAATTTCGATGCCGACCAGGTTCAGAAGCTAAATAAAAGAATAAAAAGCATGGAATTTACCCTTGAAGACTTTCTGGAGCAGATACAGGAAGTGAAGAAGCTGGGCCCTCTTAATCAGGTGCTGAGCATGATTCCGGGCCTGGGAAACATGAAGAAGATGAAGGAAATAGGGGATATAGACGATAGGGAGCTGGTATCGGTGGAGGCCATGGTTAAGTCCATGACCCCCTGGGAGCGCAGCCATCCCAATGAAATAAACGGAAACCGCCGCAAGCGTATAGCCAGGGGCAGCGGAACCTCCATACAGGATGTTAACCGCCTGATCAAGCAGTTTGAGCAGACAAGAAAAATGATGAAACAGATAGGCGATCTTGAGAAAAACATGAAGAAGGGCGGCAAGGCCGGCAAAAATCCTTTCTTTAATATGGGCAAAAAGGACCTGTTTTAACAAAGCTTTCAATCCGTAATGGTTTGGATAGAGTTATTTTATTAAGGAGGTGACATAAGGTTTGGTAAAAATAAGATTGAAGAGGATGGGCGCCAAGAAGAGACCCTTTTATCGCATCGTAGTGGCTGATTCCCGTTCGCCTCGCGACGGCCGGTTTATAGAAGAGCTGGGTTACTATGACCCCCTGAAAAACCCGGCGGAAATAAAAATTGACGAGGTCAGGGCAGTGGACTGGCTGAAAAAGGGAGCCCAGCTGACCGAGACAGCAAGGTCGCTGTTCAACAAGGTAGGACTGTTATCCAAGTCCGCCGGGGAGAGTCAATAGGAGCTTGCCCAGCTGTTTTTCTACGAAGCACATATTCGACATCCGCCTGGGCCGCAGGATAATTGCCCTTTATTTCGGGCGGTTGTAGCGGAGTCAGCGGGATTGGGAGGTCCTATTTCATGATGAAGGAACTGGTGGAGATTTTAGCCAAGGCCCTGGTGGATAATCCGGACAGGGTCAGCGTAAACCTGGTGGAAAAGGAAAAATCCTGTGTCATAGAGCTGAGAGTGGCTCCTGAGGACATGGGCAAGGTAATCGGCAAGCAGGGCCGCATAGCCAGGGCCCTCCGCACGGTGGTAAAAGCCGCCGCCACCAAGTACAAGAAAAAGGTAACCGTGGAAATTATATAGATATTATTCGGATTATGGCGGAAAGAATTAATCCCGCCTGGAGGGGGCTTTGGCCCCCTTCGCCGGTTTTGGGGATGGTAGGGAAAATTGAGCGCTTGATCTGTCTAAAGGGGTGAACATATGAAGGGCATTACCATTACCCGTCCGGTGATTATAAAGGTAAGGGTGACCGGGGGCTACAAAAATTCGCTGGCGGCAGAGCTCAGGGAAGCGGTGGCAAGATTGGACGTTCAGATAAGGCAGCTTGACCTCCAGCACAGGAGGTTAATGGAAATGGAAAACAAAAATTCCCCGGATATAGCGGGGGGTTTGCAGCGGATAGATGTGGAAAGGCAAAAAAATTTAGAATCCAAAAGGAGGCTGTCGGATCGCCTGAGGGAGCTGGGAAGCCTCACTGATGGGCAAGAGGTTGTACATGGCCGGGTGGAAAGCCTGGTAGATATAGCAGTGGGGGATGACTGGGGCCGTCTCATGTCGGTGGAAGTGGTCCTGGAGGACGGAAAAGTGGTTGAAATAAGGCAGGGAGGCATGCCACCAGGCGGGATATGATGAAAAAAAGGGATATTGTCATTGGAAAAATAGTGGGCACCCACGGAAACAGGGGGATGCTTAAGCTATTCCCCATAACTGATTTTCCGGAAAGGTTTCTGGAGATGAAAACCATTACCCTGGAAAAAGATGGTGACCAAAAGGTATACAATATAACCGAAGCTTCCCCCTACCGCCGGTTCATTCTGATCAGGCTGGACGAAATTCCTGACATGACTGCAGCCGAGGGCCTCAAGGGCGCACTGGCAAAGGTGGCCAGGGAAGAGCTGGCAGACCTTCCGGAGGATAGCTTTTACATATTTGATATAGTGGGGCTGAAGGTTTTTACTGCCGGCGGCGACCATGCCGGTGAAATAGAGGATGTCATTCAGACCGGGGCCAACGATGTATATGTGGTCAAAAGGGTAAATGGCCCCCCTGTGCTGGTGCCTGCACTGAAAAATGTAATCAGGGAAGTGAATATAAAAGAAGGCCGGGTGGTGGTGGACTATCCGGAGCTTGAGAGCTCCGTGTAGCGCTGTGTCCCATTCCGGCTGGTCGAATTCAGGAGGTGGGGCGGTGAAAATATCTGTCATACTGGGCCATCCACAAAAGGGAAGCTTCAATCACGCCATGGCCGAAAGGGCTGTCAAAACACTGCAGGACAATGGACACCAGGTTTATTTCCACGACCTGTACAGTGAAGATTTCAACCCGGTGATTCCTTACGGTGAAATACCCAGGGGAGCTGTCCTTGATACTGTTGTGGAGGAACACTGCAGGGAGATTTCTTCCGTGGACGGGATAGTGATCGTGCATCCCAACTGGTGGGGTCAGCCGCCGGCCATCTTAAAGGGCTGGGTGGACCGGGTAATCCGTCCCGGGGTGGCCTACGAATTTTGTGAGGGTGACTCCGGCGAAGGTGTCCCCAGAGGGCTTTTAAGGGCCGGGACAGCCCTTGTTTTCAATACCTCCAACACCCTTGCCCAAAGGGAGAGGGAGGTTTTTGGAGACCCTCTGGAGACTATCTGGAAAAACTGCATTCTGGGGCTGTGCGGGGTCAATACCTTTTATCGCAAAATGTACGGTATAGTGGTTACCAGCACGGCGGATGAGAGAGAAGGCTGGCTGAAAGAGATTGAGGAAACAGTAAAAAGCTATTTTCCCGGCTAGCCGCCGTCAGAGGATTAAAAACCGTGCAAGCCATCATGCATGTTTTTAAAAGCCACAGAGTACACAGAGATCACAGAGATTTATTAGCCCGGCTGATCAGCTTTTTTAGTTATAAGGAATGCTTAACCCATTCTGTCTCCTGACTCCTGACTTCTGTATTCAGACCGAATAAACTTTCAGTATAAGCTTGTTAGGGGGCTAATCTTTGAAAATAGATATTCTTACCCTCTTTCCGGAAATGTTCCGGGGGCCCTTTGACACCAGCATAATAAAAAGGGCACTGGAGAATAGCCTGCTTTCGGTGGATCTGGTCAATATACGGGACTTTTCCCGCAATAAGCACCACACTGTTGACGATACTCCCTATGGGGGAGGGGCCGGCATGGTTATGGCAGCTGACCCCATATTCGGAGCTGCGGAGTGGGTAAAGGACAGGCGGGGCAGCATAGACCGGTTTGTTTACCTGACCCCGGCCGGAAAGGTTTTAACCCAGGAACTGGTCAGGGAGCTGGCCGCCGGTGAGCACCTGGTGGTGCTGTGCGGGCATTACGAGGGGGTGGACCAGCGGGTCAGGGATGTCCTGGTCACTGATGAAATATCTATCGGTGACTATGTGCTCACCGGGGGCGAGCTGCCTGCCATGGTGCTGGTGGACGCGGTGGCCAGGCTTATACCGGGGGTTCTGGGGGAGGCCGCCTCGGCCGAGGAGGACTCTTTTTCCGACGGGCTGCTGGAATATCCCCACTATACCAGGCCCAGGACATACAGCGGCCTGGAGGTGCCTGAGGTGCTGCTTAACGGCCACCACGAACAGATTCGCCTGTGGAGAAGAAGACAGTCCCTGCTGAAAACACTGGAGCTAAGGCCTGAACTGCTGGCCGGGGCGCCCCTGACAGATGAGGATAAGATAATTTTAAAAAAAATAGTGCTGGAGCTGGAGCAACTGGGCCTCCCGGAGGAGATTGGGAAGAAGAAGAGACGTAGGAATGTGGGGAGACAGGAGACAGGAGACAGGAGACAGGAGGAATAAGGCATTCCTTGCAGCGGGAATTGGCTTCAGTAAAATAGACATAGATACGGAGGGGACGGATTTTTTCAGGGTCAAGTTTATTACAACAGTATGCTTCAGTCTTTTTAGCTGACAAAAAAGCATTACCTAAAAAATCCTGTCTCCTGTCTCCTGACCCGAAAGTAGTGCTTATGAGCTTATTGCGTGCATGCTTTCTTTATGATATAATTTCTTTTGTTGATTAAGGGTGGTCCGCTGCCTTCCTGAGATAATAAGGTATGAACGCCTGGGTGGAAGGAGGTACATAACTATGAGCCTAATTCAATCGTTGGAGCAAGAGCAGATTAAAAAGGACATTCCCGATTTTAAGCCGGGTGACACCGTTAAGGTATCCGTCAAAGTTATTGAGGGCACCCGTGAAAGGATTCAGGTCTTCGAGGGAGTGGTAATAAGGCGCAGGGGCGGCGGCCTTGGTGAAACATTCACCGTCCGCAGGGTTTCCTACGGCGTCGGGGTAGAGAGAACCTTCCCCATCAACACACCCAAAATTGAAAAAATAGAGGTAACCAGGCGGGGCCTGGTGCGCCGCGCCAGACTATACTACCTGCGTAAACTGCGCGGTAAAGCCGCCCGGATTAAAGAGAAAGTCAGAAGGTAACAGCCTTAAGAGGGGACTGCAAAACAGTCTCCTTTTGGACTTTTAGACATCCTTTACGGAGGAGAAATATCATGCCGGACAATGCTGGCGTCCCCAGTGAAGTGGAAGATCGCCCGAAAAAATCCACCCTCAGGGAAATAGTTGAGTCCCTGGTAATAGCAGTGGTGCTTGCGCTGCTTATCAGGACCTTCATACTGCAGCCCTTTTATATTCCCTCGGGCTCCATGGAGCCCAACCTGATGATACAGGACCATATTATAGTCAATAAGATAGGCTACAGGTTCTGGGAGCCCCAGCGGGGGGACATAGTGGTGTTCAAGTTTCCCCGGGACCCCTCCAAGGATTTTGTGAAAAGGCTGATCGGCCAGCCAGGGGATAAGGTGGAAATAAGAAAAAGCAAACTATATATAAACGGAAATCTGGTTTCTGAAAATTATCTACCCGCCGGACTGGAGTTTGGTAGTTTCGGGCCCGCTGTTATTCCTGAAAACAGCTACTTTATGATGGGGGACAACCGGAATAACAGTGACGACAGCCGCAGTTGGGGGGTACTGCCCAGGGAAAATATAATTGGCAAGGCCGTACTGACATACTGGCCTCTAAACCGGATACATCTACTGACCGGAAGCCAGGAGTAAAAGCCATCTCCGGGGTGTCCGGTTCCTTTAAAAAATCATTTATGGAACAGGGGGCCGGACAGGCCCCTTTATTTTTTTCTAAACATATGCGAATAATAATCCACAAGAATCAATACCCACAAGGGCAAGCTCATTATATTCTGACTCCTGAATTCTACCCTGAAAGTGATGAATGTCTTTTTTATGAACCACAGAGGACACAGAGATCACAGAGAATTTGCTCTCAGGTATTACTCTCGGGTCTGAAACCTATGTAGTAAATAATAGGAGTTTTTTTTGCCCAACCCATTTTAATAAAAACCTTTAAAACATTCAAGCGGGGCTTAAAAACCTCTGTGTCCTCTGTGCTCTCTGTGGTTTAAAAAGGACCCAATTTTCATCTTCCTTGGTGGCCGTATTAAGCGGCCCGGGGGTCTGAATTCTGTATTCCGACCGTAAGGCAGTGCCCGTAAGCATTAGTAATTGTACTCCGTGGTGACGGGGAGGAATAGACTTGACCAAAGATATTCAGTGGTTTCCCGGTCATATGTCCAAGGCCAGGAGACTTTTGCAGGAAAACCTTAAGCTGGTTGACGCTGTAATAGAAGTTGTTGACGCCAGGATACCATTCAGCAGCCGCAATCCCCTGCTGCAAAAAACAGTGGGGCTAAAGCCTTTGCTGGTGGTGTTGAACAAGTCTGACCTGGCAGACCCCGAAATAACCGCCCTCTGGGAGAGGCATCTGGCCTCAAAGGGGCTGGAAGCCATAGCAGTGGACTCGGTGCGGGGCCTGGGAGCGGACAGGATAGCCCCCAGGATTAAGCATATGACAGGGAAGAAGACTATTTCTCTGGGGTCCTCCGGGCGTCTTCCCAGACCGCCCAGGTGTATGATAGTGGGCATCCCCAACGTGGGTAAATCATTCCTTATAAACCGGCTGGTGGGAAAAAAAGCCGCCAGGACCGGCAACAGGCCTGGTGTTACCAGAGGTCAGCAGTGGGTCAGGGTGGGGGAGATTGACCTTCTGGACACTCCCGGCATACTCTGGCCAAAGTTTGACGACCCCGAGGTGGGCTACCGTCTGGCGGTTACAGGTGCTGTTAAAGAACAGGTTCTGGACGTGGAGGAGGTAGCCGGAAAGCTGGCCGGATGGCTGGCGGCCAATCATCCGCAAAGCTTAACAGCCCGTTATAAAATTGTTCTCCCGGACTCTCCTGAGCCTGAAATGCTGCTGGAGCTGATCGGGGAAAGCAGGGGGCTTATTCAGCAGGGCAGGAAGGTGGACATATACAAGGCGGCCATTCTTCTCCTCAAAGAATTCCGTGAGGCCACCCTGGGGAGGTACACTCTTGAGAAGCCATAGGCTAATAAGATTGAACCTATGGGTCAGGAGGAGCTTACCGGCATTACCCCCTGTCAGGAGACTGCTTATGGGTACTACTTCCTGTCAGGAGACAGGAGTTTTGCAAGCCTGCCTCTTTTTTATACCATTCTGACTCCTGTCTCCCGACCATGAAGATCATTCTTATAAGCAGTCTCCTGTCTCCGACAGAAAAGAGTTTCAGTATAAGCAACATGACCGTTCGGGGAAAAAATATTTACATTGGGGGCAGGGATTTGTCCTTTCATCTCGAAAAATCTATTAATCTACAGTATTGTTCATAACAAAAATTTATTACGGAGGCACCGTTTGAACTTATCGGCCATGACCATTGCTGAAATAAGGAAGCAAGTGGAATGCCTTCTGGAAGGTTCCGGGAATCCCGGGGAGGACTTCTTGCAGGCCCTGGCGTCAGACCCCAGGGCCGGAGTCAGTAATATATACGGCATGTTGATGAGGCGCCGCCTGCGGATTCACGCCGAGGAGCAGAGGCTGGAGGCTCTTTTCCACTATGAGAAAAGCCTGGCGGCTGAAGGGATACACCTTGTGGCGGGCGTTGATGAGGCCGGGAGGGGACCCCTGGCGGGGCCGGTTGTGGCATCCGCTGTAATTCTTCCGCCCCAAGCGCGTATACATGAATTAAACGATTCAAAGCAGCTTTCACCGGCTAAAAGGAAAGCCCTGGCTGTCAGGATAAAAAAAATATCTGAGGCCTGGGCTATAGGTGTGTCCACTGTTAATGAAATATTGGAGCTAAATATCTACCACGCCTCACTGCTGGCCATGAGAAGGGCTCTGGAGGGTCTGAGGCTGGCGCCCGGCCACGTGCTGGTAGACGGGTTTGCCATACCGGGACTGTCCTTGCCCCAGACCCACATAGTGGGCGGTGACGCTAAAAGCGGGTCTATAGCGGCGGCCTCAATACTGGCCAAGGAAAGCAGGGATGAGCTTATGGGGCTGTGCCACTTCCTGTATCCCCAGTACGGCTTTGACAGGCACAAGGGCTACGGCACGGCGGACCATATCAGGGCGCTGCGACAGTACGGGCCCTGCCCCCTTCACCGGGAGGATTTCGGGCCGGTTAAAAGAGAAATGAGAAGTGAGAAGTAATTCCTCCCGCCTCTCAACTTGGGTCTGGTGTTATAAATTACTGCTCAACTAACCGGTGAGCATCCTATATAATTACTGTGGGCCTTTTTGTTTCATGGACCTTGAAAGTGGCTTTTGGAGAACACGGAGGGGCTTGCTCCACTAATAACCCTCCGCGCTTCCTTAAAAGGGCATATATTCTTGGTAATCAATTTTATAAAGAAAGGAGGGAGGATTTTGCTTTCTGACTGGGGTGCTTTGTTTATTTTTCTCGCCGTTGCCTTTGTTTTTGGAGTAGGGGGTATTGCCACAAGTTTTTTGATTCACCCGCGTAAAACCACTGAACAGAAGATTACTACCTACGAGTGCGGCGTCGATACTATCGGCCCCACCTGGGTGCAATTTAAGACCAGCTATTTCATGTATGCATTACTATTTGTAATATTCGACGTGGAAACTATCTACCTTTATCCCTGGGCTGTGCAGTTTAAAAACCTGGGGCTGTTTGCCTTTATCGAAATGATTGTATTCCTGTTTATACTGATTGTAGGACTGTGGTACGCCTGGAAGGAAGGAGCACTAGAATGGAAGTAACAAAAGATACCCACCCGGTGGAGAAATTGACCAACGACCCGGTGGTTATTGATGAGGTCAAGCGCCTTATTCACATTGCTCCGCTGGAAAAAGTTTTAAATGCAGCC
The DNA here is from genome assembly GCA_000802095.1 of Peptococcaceae bacterium BICA1-7. Taxonomy (GTDB): domain Bacteria; phylum Bacillota; class Desulfotomaculia; order Desulfotomaculales; family Desulfocucumaceae; genus BRHc4a. The sequence goes on from JUEB01000029.1 coordinate 210,536, forward strand.
AGGGCGCATTCACTTTGGCCCTTCGGCTTTGGCCTGGCCTGCTGCGCCATCGAGGGCCTCATGGCGGCCAATATGCCCCGCTTTGACCTGTCCCGGTTTGGCTATGAGGTTATGAGGGGGTCACCCCGGCAGGCCGATGTTATGCTGGTTTGCGGGACGGTTACCCATAAGGCTGCTCCTTTTGTGGTAAGGCTTTATGAGCAGATGGCCGAGCCCAAGTGGGTTATCGCCATGGGCAGCTGCGCAATCTCAGGGGGACCCTTTGTGGACTCCTACCATGTTGTGCCCGGGGTGGATAAGCTGATCCCGGTGGACGCCTATGTACCCGGCTGCCCGCCCAGGCCGGAGGCTGTCGTTGACGCCTGGCTAATGATCAAGAAAAAAATATTGGACCCGAAGGTGGTGAGTCAGGTCCGTGGCTGATTACAATATTCCCGCAGAATTAATGGAAGCCCTGAAAGGAAAGTTTTCAGGCATTGAAATAATGGAGAATGGGGACGTAATTGTTCCGGCGGCTGATTTAATGGCATTTATGACCGAGATAAAGGAAAATCCCGATACCGCCATGGATTTTCTGACCAACCTGACGGCCTCGGATTACAAAGACCGCCTGGAGACCGTCTATAATCTGGTTTCCATTACCCACGGGTATACCCTTACGGTAAAAGTTAAATTAGAGGATAAGGAAAATCCTCAAGTCCCATCCCTGTGTCCCCTCTGGGACGGGGCCAGCTGGCAGGAGCGTGAAACATACGACCTGATGGGAATTGTCTTTACAGGCTATCCCGGCCACCCCACCCGTATTTTGCTGGATGATAATTTCAAGGGGCACCCGCTGCGCAAGGATTACCAGTGGGAAGGCGGCAGGGAAGCGTAAAACGAGACTTACGGGATAAGAGGTGTTGTGGTAAATGAAAACTGAAACTTATACCCTGAACCTCGGCCCTCAGCACCCCAGTACGCACGGTGTGTTCAGAATCATACTGGAACTGGATGGGGAAACAGTGGTGAAGGCCACCCCGGTGCCTGGCTACCTGCACAGGGGCATTGAAAAGCTGGCCGAGGCCAGGACCTACACCCAGGTAATTCCCTATACCGACAGGATGGACTATATGGCCGCCATGCTGATGAACTGGGGCTACGTTGCGGCAGTTGAGAAGCTGATGGATATAGAGGTTCCCGAAAGGGCGGAATACGTAAGGGTAATTGTGGGAGAGCTCTCCAGGATTGCCAGCCATATGATTGCCACCGGGGCTTACGGCGGTGATATCGGGGCGCTGACAGCGTTCACCTATACCTTCCGGGACAGGGAATATGTTCTTGACTTGCTGGAGATGGTATCGGGCTCACGCATGACCTTTAGCTACTTCCGCATTGGCGGGGTGGCAGCGGACCTGCCTGAGGAGTTTTTCCCGGCCGTCAGAAAGTTTCTTGGTGAGCTGCCCGCTATGTGCGATGAGTATGACGGACTGATTACCGGAAATGAGATCTTCCAGGCCCGGACCAAGCAGGTGGGCATTATCACTCCGGAGATGGGCATTAATTATAGCCTGAGCGGTCCCACCTTAAGGGGCAGCGGGGTGAATTACGACCTGCGCAAGGTACGGCCGTACGGCATATATGACCGTTTTGACTTTGACGTTCCCCTGGGCCAGAACGGAGACTGCTTTGACCGGTTCCGTATCAGGATTGATGAGATGCGCCAGTGTAAGAGGATTATCGAGCAGGCCCTGGACCAGATACCCGAGGGGCCCATTATGGCCAAGGTGCCCAAGGTCATCAAACCTCCGGTGGGTGACGCCTACGCAGAGGTGGAAAGCTCCAAGGGCGTCTACGGTTGCTATGTGGTCAGTGACGGCAGCCCCAAGCCCTACCGGGTGCATTTCCGCCGCCCCTCCTATATCAACCTGGGATACCTGGGCAAGCTGTGCGAGGGCTGGAAGATAGCCGACGTTATAGCCATCCTGGGGAGCATTGATATTGTGCTGGGCGAAGTGGACTGTTAGCGAAAACAGTAGTAGGGGAGAAGAGTTATGGGTGAAAATATTTTTGTAGGTATTGCCACCTGGCTCAGAGGGCTTTTGAGCGGCGCCGGAGTGCCGGATATGTGGAATGACACCATCCTGCTTGTGGTCAAGCTGGTTGCCATTCTCCTGTTCATACTGGTCAACGCCCTCTGGCTGGTTTACATGGAGCGCCGGGTGTGCGCGTTCATGCAGTCCCGCCTGGGCCCCATTCACGTGGGACCAAAGGGACTATTTCAGACGGCTGCAGATATAGGAAAGCTCCTGGGCAAGGAAATTATCCTTCCCAAGGGCGCCGACCTGTTGGTATTTCTCCTCATGCCGGTGGTTATATTCATACCGCCCCTTCTTATCTTCGGGGTGCTTCCCTTTGGTAAGAATATGGTGGCCATTGACATGAACATCGGAGTGTTCTATCTCCTGGCCATAGCCTCGCTGTCCACCATCATTTTCTGGGCGGCTGGCTGGGCCTCCAACAACAAATACTCCCTGGTGGGCGGCATGCGCTCGGTGGCCCAGATGGTCAGCTACGAGCTGCCGCTGATATTGGCCCTTCTGGGAGTAATAATGATTACCGGAACCCTGAACCTGAACACTATTGTGGATTCCCAGAAGAGCATCTGGTTCGTGTTCACTCAGCCTATTGCCTTCCTGGTTTATCTAATAGCCGGAATGGCCGAGACCAACCGGACCCCCTTCTGCCTTGTGGAAGGTGAGTCCGAGATTATCGCCGGTCCTTATACCGAGTATTCCGGAATGGGCTTCGCCATGTTCTTCCTGGCTGAGTATGCCAACGTTATGATAATTTCAGCCATGTGCACCGTAATGTTTCTGGGCGGCTGGCTGGCCCCCTTCGGGCTGGACTTCATACCGTCCTGGCTGTGGTTTTTCCTTAAAATGTACCTGATGATATTTGTCTTCATGTGGGTCCGCTGGACCTACCCGCGTATCCGGGTTGACCAGTTGATGGGCTTTGGCTGGAAAGTTCTGGTGCCCCTGGCCCTGGCCAACATCTTCGTGACCGGAGTGGGCATGTATATATTCCGGGCGATAGGGTGGTGGAGCTAAATGTTTGGACAAGGATTAATAAAGGGACTGCAGATTACCTGGGGAAGGATGTTCGACAAGAAGCAGACAGTCAAGTACCCATTTGAAAAAATAGAAATGTTTCCCAGGTACCATGGACGCTTCGAGCTGGATGTAGACAAGTGTATAGCCTGCGGTCTTTGCGCCAACGCCTGCCCCAACAAGGTTATACAGCTTGAAAAGGAAAAAGTTGATAAAAAGCAATTTCTTACCAAGTATATAATGCGCATAGAGTACTGCCTTTTCTGCGGGCTGTGCGTGGAGGCGTGCAACAAGGACGCTTTGAAGTTCAGCAATATAATTGATATGAACCAGTATCGGCGCAGTTGGGTTCGCCTTACCCTGGTGGACCGGCCCGCCCCGGAACCGACCGAAACCCCTGAAGAGGAGACCCCGGCCAAGGAAGCCAAGAGTGAGGCAGCCGCCGGGCAGGCTCCCGGTAAGGAGGGTTGATAGACTGATGGAACTTTTAGACAGCATTAGCTGGGTAGCTGTAGCATTTCATACCCTGGCCGCCGTGGCGGTGATTTCCGCCCTGCTGGTGGTCTTTGTCAGAAACATTGTGCACGCCGTGCTTTGGCTGGCAGTGTTCTTTATCTCACTGGCCGGGGTGTTCCTGACCCTGAATGCCGAATTTATAGCCGCCATACAGGTTATCGTGTACGCCGGAGCCATCTGTATAATGGTGGTTTTCGGTATAATGCTTATCCGCCGCTGGAATATGGGCGAAACCAACCTTTTCAATAGCCAGACGGTGGCAGCCGCCGGTGTGGTGGCTCTGGTCACCATGCTCAGCGCCTTCCTGTCCTTTAAGTCCGGCGTTGTAGAGCCTGCTGGAGATGTTCCCGTTAACCAGGTGGAAAGTATTGCCACGGCTCTGCTGACCAAGTATGTTATACCGTTTGAGGTGGCAGCTCTGCTTCTGCTGGTAGCACTGGTGGGCGCCATTTTCCTTGCCAAGGAGGTGAAGGCCGATGACGCTGACTCTCACAGTTAGCCTGTATCATTACCTGATACTGTCGGCGGTCATTTTTGGCATAGGGTTGTTCGGAGTCCTGTCCAAGAAGAATGCCATAGCGGTGCTGATCTGTATTGAGCTGATGCTCAACGCTATTAACATTAACCTGGTGGCATTCAACAAATACATGACCCCCGGCGACTTTGTCGGACAGCTTTTTGCCATATTCGTGATAACCGTAGCCGCGGCCGAGGTAGGGGTTGGTTTGGCCATTATCATTGCCATCTACCGCAACAAGCTGTCGGTAAACCTGGATGATTTCGACTGGCTCAAGTGGTAGAAAAGAGGCCGCCCAAAAAGCCCATCTGCTGTGTTGCGACTGCAGCTTGCATCTGGAGCTTTTTGAACAGCCTTGAAGGTTCAACTTTCGATAGAAGGTAGGTGCTGAACTGAGATGGTAGAATTTGCGTTGCACAACGCATGGCTGGTGCCGCTCCTCCCCGCCCTCTCCTTCGTTATAATTATTTTTCTGACGAAGCCCTGGCCAACGCTAAGCGGCCTGGTGACCGTGGGTGGTATGCTTACATCCTGCTTTTTTGCAAGCCTGGCGGCATACGGAGTGTTCACCAATCATAAATATGCGGAGGAGCCCCTGGTCTACGCCACCCGCTGGTTTACCGCCGGCGAGTTGAATATAGACGTGGGGATACAGCTTGATCCCACCTCGGCCATGATGATATTCATGGTTACCCTGGTGGCCTCGCTGATATTTATTTACGCCACAGGCTATATGAAGGGAGACCCCGGTTATTCGGTGTTCTTCTCTTATCTGGCTCTGTTCGGATCTTCCATGCTGCTGCTGGTGCTGTCCAGCAACCTGCTGCAGATGTTCGTGGCCTGGGAGCTGGTGGGACTTTGCTCCTACCTGTTGATCGGGTTTTACACGCATAAGATATCGGCCCGGGAGGCGGCCAAAAAGGCCTTCGTCACCTGCCGGGTGGCAGACTTCGGACTGCTGCTGGGAATACTTTCCCTGCAGATAATATTCGGTACACTAAACCTTACCGAGCTGGCCGAGAAGATTCATAATTTTGACCAGTACACCACCATAGGCATGATGACACTGATGGCGGTGCTGGTGTTTATCGGCCCCATCGGAAAGTCAGGCCAGTTTCCGCTGCACGTGTGGCTTCCGGATGCCATGGAGGGCCCCACTCCGGTCAGCGCGCTGATCCACGCGGCCACCATGGTGGTTGCCGGGGTTTACCTGGTGGGCCGGATGATGTTCCTTTTCCACGAGGTCCCCTCGGCCATGGAGCTGGTCGCCATAACCGGGGCTTTTACGGCTATGTTTGCGGCGGCCATTGCCATTACCCAGCGTGAAATCAAGAGGATATTGGCTTACTCCACCGTCAGCCAGCTGGGCTATATGATGCTGGCCCTCGGTGTGGGCAGCCTTACAGCTTCAATGTTCCATCTGTGGACCCACGCCTTCTTCAAGGCTCTTATGTTCCTTGGAGCCGGCTCTGTGCTGCACGCACTGCACGATAGGGCAGATGTGTGGAAGATGGGCGGGCTGATCAAGAAAATGCCCATTACCGGCTACACCTTCATGGTGGGCTGCCTGGCCATTGCCGGGGTGCCGCCCTTCGCCGGTTTCTGGAGCAAGGATGAAATACTGCTGGCGGCCTTTGACAACGGTAACTATGTGCTGTTTACCATGGCCGCGATAACTGCCTTTATGACCGCCTTCTACATGTGGAGGCTGTTCTTCCTGGCCTTTATGGGCGAGGAGAAGGCCGAGAACCACCCCCACGAGTCTCCCTGGAACATGACTGTGCCGCTGATTATTCTGGCCTTCTTTGCCACTGTCGGCGGGCTGGTGGGCACTCCCTGGGCGCCTGTTTGGGGCGAGTGGATTTTCTACGGGCACCCGCACCATGTGGAGCCCAATTATGTGATTATGATAGGGTCGGTGGTAATAGGCCTGGCCGGTATCTATCTGGCCTACACACTGTACCTGGCTGATAAGGAAAAGGCCCGGGCCCACGCCCTGGCGAAGCAGTTCAGCTTCCTGCACAGCCTGTCCTTTAACAAGTTCTATATTGACGAGATTTACCTGTGGTTCAACCACACCATCGTGGATGGATCGGCCAAGCTGTTCTACCTGTTCGATATTTACGTGGTAGATGGAATTCTGATAAACGGCCTGGCCGCATTCACAAGGCTTTCCGGTGAGGGCCTGAGGGTGGCTCAGACCGGCCGGCTGCAGAACTACGCCCTGGTATTCTTCCTTGGTGTTCTGGCCCTGGCTGTGGTGCTGGCCTTTACCGATCCTGCCACGGCATTCGGCCTGGTGACGGGAGGTGCTAAGTAATGGACGGATTTCCCTTTCTGACGGCAATACTACTGGCGCCTGTGGCTGCGGCCCTGATCATGGTCTTTATCCCCAGGGACGAGGGCAAGCTTATCAAGTGCATCGCGGCTATGGGAACCTTCGTGTCGCTGGCGCTCTCTCTGTACGTGTATTTTAGTTACGACATGAGTATAGGCGGCCTGCAGTTTGTAGAGCAGATTCCCTGGATCAGGGACCTGGGAGTAAGCTGGTTCATGGCGGTTGACGGAATAAGCCTGCCCATGCTGCTGCTCACCAACCTGATCGGCTTTGCGGCGGTTTTTGCCTCCTGGAATGTGAACAACCGCCCCAGAGAGTTTTTCATTCTGTTCATGCTGCTGATAACCGGGGTTATGGGCACCTTTATAGCCCACGACCTGTTTATCTTCCTGTTGTTCTATGAAGTAGTGGTAATACCTATCTACATCATGGTGATTATCTGGGGAAGCTCCAAGAGGGTCACCAAGGAGTATGCCGGCATGAAGCTGACCATCTACCTTCTGATAGGGTCCGCTTTCCTGCTGGTGGGTGTCATTGCCATGTTTATGAAGTCGGTGGGCATACTGGGTCATCCTGATATGAGCTTTACAGCCCTGGCCGAGGCCGGGAAGCAGCTAAGCGCCTTCGACCAGAAGTGGCTGTTCGGATTGATGCTCTTTGGGTTTGGCTCACTGATATCCATGTGGCCGTTCCACTCCTGGTCACCCGACGGCTACGCCGGCGCTCCTACCGCTGTATCCATGATTCACGCCGGTGTGCTTAAGAAAATAGGTGGTTACGGGCTGGTTAAAATTGCCCTGGTCTTCTTGCCCATAGGGGCCAAGTTCTGGGCCCCGGTTATGGCCGTGCTGGGTATCGCCGGTGTCACTTACGCTGCCTTCGGCGCCCTGGCACAGAAAGACTTAAAGTATATTGTGGGCTATTCATCGGTCTCCCACATGGGCTACGTGATGCTGGCCATAGGATCCTTTAACCTTATAGGAATAAACGGCGCGGTGGCCAACATGTTCGGCCACGGCGTAATGGCGGCCCTGTTCTTCTCGACCATAGGCTTCATCTACGAGAAAACACACACCCGCTGGATTCCGGACATGGGCGGGCTGGCCAGACAGACCCCGAGACTGGCAGTGGCCTTTATGCTGGCCGCCATGGCCTCACTGGGACTGCCCGGGCTGGTCACCTTCATCCCCGAGTTCACCATTTTCGTGGCTGCGTTCCAGGTGTACGGGGGCCTGGCGGTAATCGGTATCGCCGGCATTATCCTGACTGCGCTATATGTGCTCAGGGCCGGGGCCAACACACTGTTTGGGCCGCCCAGGGACGAGTATAACCACCTTGAGGATATACGCGGCCCCGAGATGGTTCCGCTGGTGGTGCTGGGCACTGTCCTGGTAGTTGGCGGACTTCTGCCCTCCCTGCTGTTCGACATGATCAACAGTGGCGCCAAAGACATCATGACTCACGTAGAGGGCGTACTGAAGATTGGGGGGGTGTTATAAATGCAACTCGATCTTTCGCTGATTGTCCCTGAAATAACTGTTGCGGTGCTGGCAATGTCGGTGCTTATATTCGGCCTGATTATTCCGGCCGGATCCCGCCAGGGCCTGGGCTGGTTTACCGCTGTTACCCTGCTGGGTGTAATGGGGCTGGTTATAGCGGGCTGGGAAAACATGGGCTCTCTTTACGGGGGGCTGTATGTGGTTGACCAGTACTCGCAGTTCTTCAAAATAACCTTCCTGGTGGCCGCCTTCCTGGTGGTGCTGGGCTCCATGAGGTATGTCGACAAGCACCTGGGCGGGCAGAGCGAGTATTACAGCCTGACTCTCTTTGCCACACTGGGCATGATGGTGATGACCTCGGCCGGGGACTTTATGACCATTTACCTTGGCCTTGAGCTGATGACCATTGCCTTCGTAATTCTGGTGTGCTTCCGCCGCCTTGAGTCCAAGTCTCTGGAGGCAGGCATGAAGTATGTGCTGCTGGCGGGTATGTCATCAGCAGTGCTGCTATACGGCTTAAGCCTGGTTTACGGTATGACAGGATCGGTGGTAGTGGCCGAGGTAGGCGGCAGGCTGGCTGAGGTGGGGGCCAACCCCCTGATGATGCTGGGACTGGTTATGCTGCTGGCCGGACTGGGCTTTAAGATATCAGCGGTGCCCTTCCACATGTGGTCACCTGATATTTACGAAGGAGCCCCTACTCCGGTAACCTCCTTCCTGGCAGTGGGCTCCAAGGCGGCATCCTTCGCGGTGCTGATCAGAATATTTATGGTGGGCATGCAGGGGGTCCCTCTCAACTGGGACTTGCTGCTGGCCCTGCTGGCTGCGGTCACCATTATAGTGGGCAACCTGGTGGCTATACCGCAGACCAATATAAAAAGGCTTTTAGCATTTTCCAGTGTCGCCCAGGCAGGCTACATCCTGGTGGGCATGGTGGCCCTGGACCCCGAGGGAGGGGTAAAGGGTATAATGTTCTATGGCTTCCTGTATGTGTTTGCCACACTGGGCGCCTTCACAGTGGCAGCTCACTTCTATAACAAGACCGGAAGCGACGAGATAAAGGACTATGCCGGGCTGGCCCAGCGCTCTCCCCTGATGGCCGCAGTTATGGTTGTAGCACTGCTGTCCATGGCGGGGATACCGCCCCTGGCAGGGTTCGTGGGTAAGTTCTACCTGTTTATGAATATAGTGGATAACTACCTGTGGCTGGCCTTTATAGGCCTGGTGATGAGCATGGTGTCGGTGTACTACTATCTGCGGGTGGCTCTGGTTATGTACAGAAACGAGCCTCTCGACGAGACACCCATAGCCGTCAGCGGCCCGGTTTCGGTAACACTTATTCTGACCATGGTGGTTACTGTATTCCTGGGGATCTATCCCGGACCTTTGTCCGAGATTGTAAACTCAGCCGCCCACTCGTTCTTCCTTCACTAAAGCGTTCAGGTTTACTGCAAAATACCCCCGTTCTAACGGGGGTATTTTTTTTGAAATATAGCATTGCACAGTGGTCATATGTAAATAAATATATACACTGCCATGTATTGCATTGTTTATAGTAGATCAACTGTAAGATATGGTATATGTTCATTTATAAAGTATTCTGTTGCTGGTATGTATATTGCAGAGTATGTTATAGCCTGTATTCTGACGTTAAAGTTTTTCAGCATTGGCTGTTATGGTATACTGAACTAAAATACTTATGCGGAGGAAAAAAAGTGGAACACAATATATATTCCGGTACCGCAGACTATCTGGTATCGGAGGATTTACGCAACGCTGTCAACATTGCCATAGCCCTGGGCAGGCCTCTTTTGATAAAGGGGGAGCCGGGCACCGGGAAGACCATGCTGGCCAAAAGCATAGCCCAGTCTCTGGATATGCCCTTTATTATCTGGAACATAAAATCCACCACCAAGGCCCAGGAGGGTCTGTATGTCTACGATACTGTGCAAAGGCTTTATGACAGCCAGTTCGGAGAGAGTGATGTATCGGATATAAAACGTTACATAAAGCTTGGCAGGCTGGGGGAGGCCTTTATTTCCGAAAGGCAGTCTGTTCTTTTAATTGACGAGGTGGATAAGGCCGACCTGGAATTTCCCAACGACCTGCTGTGGGAGCTGGATATAATGAATTTTTATATCCCTGAAACAGGTGAAACCATAACAGCCAGGCAGAGGCCGGTGGTGGTGATCACCAGCAATGCGGAGAAAGAGCTGCCTGACGCCTTTCTGCGGCGCTGCATATTCCATTATATTGCTTTCCCGGAAGAGGAAATGATGGCCAGTATAGTTAAGGTTCATTTTCCCAATCTTGAGTCGAATCTGCTGGCCGAGGCCATGAAAGCCTTTTACTGGGTCCGCTCACTGCCCGGCCTTTTGAAAAAGCCCAGCACCAGCGAGCTGCTGGACTGGGTCCAGGCCCTGTCGGTGGGAGGTATACACCCGGAGAAGATTGCAGCAGAGATTCCTTTCCTGGGCGTTATACTGAAGAAAAACCAGGATTTTGAGCAGGTGCTGAGAAGAATACACTCTCCCGGAGGGGCCCAGAGGCAGACAGGGTGGACGGCCGGCAGGAAGTATGTTTAGCTCACAGGATCGGACTTTTTGTCAGGAGACAGGAGACTGCTTACAGGTATTACTTATTGTCGGTAGACGGTAGACGGGAGTTAGCCGGAGCATTCCTTATTTGCCTTCATTTTGCTTTTTTATGGGTAATCAAATGGACAGGTAGGTCAGGCTTTCAACGGCTTTAGAGTCCAGCTTATAAAACTCCCGTCTCCCGTCTCCTGACCTTAGGACCATTCTTGTGAGCAGTCTCCTGACCCTTTAGAATGAGGTGTTAGCGCATGTTCACCGGTTTTTTCTATACACTCAAGGAAGAAAAGGTCCCGGTAACTCCCACGGAGTGGATGACTCTTATGGAGGCCCTGGATGGTGGGCTGTCCGGGGGGAGCCTGTCGGGCTTTTATTATCTTGCCAGGGCGGTGCTGGTAAAAAGCGAGGCCCACTATGACCGTTTTGACCTTGCCTTCAGGAGGTATTTTGATGGTATAGAAACCTCCGATAAGCTGGCCGATCAGGTGGCCAGGTGGCTGGAAAAGTCTCTGCCTCCACTGAAAATAGATGCTGATCAGAGAAAGTTCAGCGAATGGAGTCTGGAGGATCTTAAAAAGGCGCTGGAGGAAAGGCTTAAGACCCAGGACGGGGAGCACCACGGAGGCTCCCAGTGGATCGGGACCGGGGGCACTTCCCCCTTCGGGCACTCGGGCTATCACCCGGCGGGCGTAAGGATTGGCGGGCAGTCCAACAACCGTTCGGCGGTAAAGGTGGCTGCCGAGAGGAAATACAGGGACTTCCGGAATGATGACACCCTGAATACCCGGCAGTTTGAGGGGGCCTTAAGAAAGCTCAGGGAGCTGGGCAGGAATGAAGAGGTACCCAGAGATCAGCTTAATATAGATAAGACTATCGACGCCACCTGCCGCAAGGCAGGCATGCTGGAGCTGGTATGGGACAGGCCGCGAAAAAACACAGTAAAGGTAGTCCTTATGATGGACTCGGGGGGCTCCATGAACCCCTATGCCAGGCTTTGCAGCCAGCTTTTCACCGCGGCCTCAAGGGTGAACCACTTTAAGGATATAAGATTTTACTATTTTCACAACTGCGTGTATGAAAAATTATTCAATGACCCCTTCTGCATGGTCAGGAACTCGGTAAAAACAGAAGATGTAATGAGGCAGCTGGACCCAAACTATCGCCTGATCATGGTGGGGGACGCCAGTATGGCTCCCAGTGAGCTGAGCATGGTGGGCGGGGCCCTGGACTGGGGAGTGGAGAATGATGAGACCGGCGAAGTCTGGCTGAAAAGGCTGTCAGAGCGATTCTCCCACTGCGTGTGGCTGAACCCGGTGGCTGAAAACCTCTGGCCTCCCCCGGGGGAGAGGTTCTACGACACCGTAGGTATTATCCGCGGCATTTTCCCCATGTTTCCCCTGACGGTGGAGGGGCTGGAAAGGGCTATTGCCAGGCTGAAGGTTAATAAATAACTTATAGGTATTCCACTCCGGTCGGGAGACAGGAGACAGAAGGAGAAAGCATTCCTTGATGGCCTGATTGATTGATAAAGCAGGTACAGAGGCTTGCTTTACTAATCCGGACACATAATCACACGAAACTACTGTCTCCCGGCAGAAAAGAAAATTAGGAGGAGGTAAAATTATGGCAAAGGATCCATTGGAGGCGCGGAATGCTGCGGGAGAGTATTTTAAATCAGGCTATAACTGTTCGGAGGCTATTTTTTTGGCTTTCCGGGACTGGCTTAATCTCGATGTTCCCAGAGAAATGGTGCGCATGACCACAGGACTGGGAGGGGGACTGGGCCACGCCGGCTGCATGTGCGGGGCTCTTACCGGGTCATCCCTGGTGCTGGGGCTGCTGAAGGGGAGAGACGATGTGGGGCAGGACCGCCATGCTGCCTATGACCTTACCAGAGGCTTTCATGACCGTTTTGAGCAAAGCTTTAACTATACCTGCTGCCGGAATCTTAATCCTCACCCCTTTGACACCAAGGAACACCTGCGCAACTGTATTAAAATAACCGGAAATACAGCCAAACTGCTGGCCGAATACCTTAATGAAAGAGGACTGGCGGACTAGGAAAGGCTGACATGAACAGAAAGGTCACAGGATATTACCTGTGACCTTTTATGTTTAAGGATACAGAATCAGCTTGCCGCCCCGGCATTTGTTCAACACAGTTGAAAAGGTCTATCTAATTAGTCAAATCTGAATCTAATAAAGGCTATTTGCGGTATCTCCTCAGAAGAGGCGTTCTTGGTCTGCCTTATGCTGCATTCTTGGGATTTTATGAAAATTTGTTAATGTAATTGACGGAAGTATCTTTTTAATGTATTATCAAACTAAATTTAACAAATTTCGACATATGGAGGTGTGGTTTATGGCGGAAGGCGACATTGTTTCGGTAAGCAGTATTGATCTGTCTAAAAACAATGATATTCAGTCCAATGCTATTACTATTAAGTCAATATGGCTGACCGGTTTATTGGGAGTCCTGGTTACCGTTTTGGTTACCCTTGGGGATTTGGCCACAAAGGATGAAATGATCAAAGAAATCATTGCCATCATAGTGCTGCTGTCTGTGGCAACTGCCTTCTGGCGCTATAAAATAGAACTTGCGTATACCAAGTACATTCTATGCTTTTTGGTGATTATGCTGGTATTTTCTGCTCTTTACATAACTGGCGCCGCTATACAGGGCGCTACACTGTGGATTCTCCCCATTGTGCTTAGCGTGTTGTACTATTCCCTGCCCCTAACCTTAAATGTCATTATACTCTCGGTTGTATTAAACATAGCCCTTTATTTTATTTCACCCATAGAAATGCTCGTAGAGGGAAAATTTATCACCGTAATGGTTGTGAATAATGTTCTTCTTCTGGTTGGGTCTCTGGCCGCCCTTTCGGTGGTGAACAACAGCAAGAAAAATATTCATAAAATTTTTTCTTCCGAGGAAACCATCAGACAAAACATCAGTAAGGTAAACACAATACTGGAAAGCGCAAGGGAAACCGGGCTTACGGTAAATAACTCCATCGGCGATGTGCAGACTGCCATACAGCAAAATGAGAGCAGCATCCGGCAGATTGCCGACTTTTCTTCAGAACTGGCCCAGGACCTGGGCAGTGTTTCCGGAACCAGTGCGGAAATGAGCAAACAGGCGGGTATTCTCCTGGATAGGACCAGGGCCGGCCATGCCAACTCCCAGGGCGTTATACAGCAGATGGAGGAGGTAAATGAAGCCGCCATCCTTCTCAGCAGCATTGTCAAAGAACTGGATAAGTACTCGGAATCAATTGGCAACGCTGTTGTTCTTATTTCATCAATAGCCGATCAGACCAACCTGCTGGCGCTGAACGCTGCCATTGAGGCCGCCAGGGCCGGTGAATCCGGCCGCGGATTTGCCGTGGTGGCCGAAGAGGTTCGCAGCCTGGCGGAAAGTACCCGCCACTCCGCCTCGGATATCGTGGACCTGGTGGCCAAGGTGAGAAACCAGATTGGCATGACTGTCGATGCGGTGGAGAAGCAGACAGTTTCTGTCCGGTCCGGCAAGGAAATGGTGGGGCAGACTGCGGAGGATTTAAATGTAACCCTTGGCGCCTTGGATACAATGGTGGGGCAGATGAAGGGCGTTATAGAAATAATTGAGAAAATAAACGACGGGGGAACCCAGGTTGCGGCCGCCAACCAGCAGCAGCTTGCATCCATGCAAATACTCTCGGAGAATATGGAAGAACTCTCCGGGGTGTTCAACAGGCATTATCAGGCAATCAACTCCTGAAATACAGGGCTGCTAAAAGTAGATAAAGAGATTTGCAGGAGGGCTGGCTGAAAAGTCAGCCCTCCTTATGTGGAGAGTATCCTTTCCTTACAGGCTGCGCCGCCTGCCCTTAGAAGGACTGAGCCTGGCCGGTTGCCCTGGCTTTTAGCAGGCTAAGCCCAAGGCCTATGAAAAGCAGGCCGCTCAGTCTGTGCATGGCCCGGGATAGGGAAGGGCTTTCGCGCAGCTTTTCAGTGGCCAGTGAAGAGAAGACAGCTATGCATAAGCACCATACTGTTCCCGTGCATATAAAGGTCAGCCCCAGCAAAAAAAATGGCAGTGGTCCGTTACTATTGACCGGGTTTACAAACTGGGGTAAAAAGGCCAGGAAGAACAGGGCCACCTTGGGGTTTAGTATATTTGTCAGAATCCCCTGGAAGTATACCTTGGATAATCGGTCTTCTTTACCTTTATTAACCGAAAGATGGTCTGAAGCCGACAGCAGTGATTTTATACCCAGGTATATAAGGTAAGCCGCGCCTATGTATTTTATGGTGTTAAAGGCCATTACAGACTGGGCCAGCACAGCAGACAGGCCCAATGAGGCCAGCAGGGTGTGAACCAATGCTCCGGTGCTTATGCCCAGGACCGATAGCACACCGGCCTTTCGCCCCTGGGAAACGCTTCTGCCCAGTATATACATGGTGTCAGCGCCGGGGGTAAGATTGAGCATAATGCCTGAGACAACAAATAATCCATAATTTTCAATCCCGATCAAACAAGTTCCCTCCTCTTATAAAGCCTTCAGCAGTCAGCAATCAGCTGACAGAGTGGCTAAGTGGTCAAAAAATAATATGGCAGTCAGCTATTAGCCACCGGATTGGTTTACAATATGCACCGGTTTTAAAAGTTTTGCTGATAGCTGACTGCTGACCGCCCGTAGGGCGGTCTTAAGGGTAAAGCCCCCTCAGGCTCATGGCCTTGGCCACCCTGCTCAGTGCCAGCAGGTAGGCTGCAGTGCGCATGCTTACCCCATATTCCTCCTTTAAGACAAAAACATCCTGGAAGCTGTCGGATATTCTTCTGCGCAGCTGGCTGATTACCTCGTCCCTGGTCCAGTAGAAATTCTGCAGCCCCTGCACCCACTCAAAATATGAAACAACAACTCCCCCGGCATTGGCCAGTATGTCGGGTATGACTGTTATGCCTCTTTTGTACAGAATTTCGTCGGCCTCAAAGGAGGTGGGGCCGTTGGCTCCCTCTGACACCAGGCGGGCCCTGACCTGGCCGGCGTTTTCCATGGTGATTACGCTTCCCAGGGCGGCCGGGACCAGTATGTCACAGTCCAGAGTAATCAATTCCTCATTGGTAATGGGCTTAGCTCCGGGGAAGCCCATCACTGACCCTGTGCTCTCCTTGAAACGGCTTACCGCTCCCAGGTCCAGTCCCGGCGCGCTGTATATCCCCCCTCTGGAATCACTTACAGCCACTATTATACAGCCCAGATTTTTAAGACCATCGGCGGCTACGGCGCCTACATTGCCGTAGCCCTGCACAGCCACCCTGGATCCGGTAAGATGCATGCCCAGGCGGGAGGCGGCCTCTTCGGTGGCGAACACCACCCCCATGCCGGTGGCCTCGTTCCTTCCCTGGGAGCCTCCTATCTCAATAGGTTTACCCGTAACTACGGCCGGCACCGAAAAGCCGTGCTCCATGCTGAAGGTGTCCATTATCCAGGCCATCACCTGTGGGTTGGTATATACATCGGGGGCGGGAATGTCTTTCCCCGGACCTATTATGATGCTTATCTCAGTGGTGAATCGCCTGGTCAGGCGCTCTAATTCCCCCATGGAGAGCAGCTTGGGGTTGCAGATTACTCCACCCTTGGCGCCCCCATAAGGTATATTGACAACTGCGCATTTCCAGGTCATCAGCATGGCCAGGGCGGTGACCTCCTCCATGTCCACCTCGGGGTGGTACCTAATCCCTCCCTTGGCGGGCCCCCGGGTGAGGTTGTGCTGTACCCTGAAGCCCTTGAATACTTCAACTGTCCCGTCATCCATGCGAATGGGAATGGATACCGTTAAAACCCTCTTGGGCTCCATAAGGATCTTTTTAATCCCGGGATCAAGCTTAAGCAGCTCAGCGGCGCTGTTTACCTGCAGCATGGCGGCTTCCAGCAGATTGCTTCTCTTGCATAAGGCTCCTTCAGGCTCTATCATTACCAGCAGCTCCCTTCCTGGTGCCCTTTTCTAAAGGGACAGGGTAGTTATAAAACAATTTTGCCCCTCTGGACCGGCAGTATACGAAAGGTGCTGGAGGAAATAATGTAGAAAACGGAAGTTGTTACAGGTTATTTCTTCTCCGGCTGTAAATTTCCTTTTTTGTGGGAGGAAACGCAAAAACAGGAGAGAATATATGCTACATTAGTAAAAAAATGAGGAGGAAAAATAAAGTGCCCAAAATGTACTATGACAGCGATGCTGATCTCAGTATCCTGAAAGGCAAAAAAATTGCCGTTATGGGATATGGCAGCCAGGGACATGCCCAGGCCCAGAACCTGAAAGAAAGCGGTCTGGATGTGGTGGTCGGCCTGCGCAAGGGGAGTAAAAACTGGTCTTTGGCTGAGTCTCATGGCCTTCAGGTGATGACTGTTGCGGAGGCAGCTGCGGCCGCCGACGTCATTCAGATACTTCTGCCGGATGAAAAGCAGGGAACAGTATACCGTGAGGATATCGAATCTCATCTGAAGCCGGGCAACGCCCTTGTTTTTTCACACGGCTTCAATATTGTTTATCACCAGATAATACCTCCTGCTGATGTGGATGTTTTCATGGTGGCCCCAAAAAGTCCTGGTCATCTGGTCCGCCGCATGTATGCTGAAGGAAAGGGTGTTCCGGCTCTGATTGCCATACACCAGGATGCCACCGGCAGCGCTTATAAAATGGCCCTGGCCTATGCCAAGGGCATCGGGTCCACCAGGGCGGGAGTTATTGAGACTACCTTTAAAGAGGAAACCGAAACCGATCTTTTCGGAGAGCAGGTGGTCCTGTGCGGCGGTCTGACGGCTCTTATCAAGGCTGGCTTCGAAACCCTGGTGGAAGCCGGCTACCAGCCGGAAATAGCCTATTTTGAGTGTCTCCATGAAGTGAAGCTGATTGTGGACCTCATTTACGAGGGCGGGATTGCCAATATGCGCTATTCCGTCAGCGACACCGCTGAATTCGGGGATGTCACCAGAGGCCCCAGGATAGTCACCGATAGCACAAAGGCTGAAATGAAGAGAATACTGGGTGAGGTGCAGAACGGAACCTTCGCCAAGGAATGGATGCTGGAGAACCAGGTGAACAGGCCGCATTTCACTGCCCTGGTAAACAAGGACAAAGAGCATCTCATTGAAAAGGTGGGCGCTGATCTCAGGGCAATGATGCCGTGGCTCAAGAAATAAAAAATATATGATTATAAATTTGAAATCCCGGAGTATAGCTTCGGGATTTTTTTCTTATTCTTCGCCATAAAAATTATGCAGTAATTTATAACCATATTGGTTGTCAAAAAGAACTGAAATATCAGTTCTTTTTTTTGTACATATTTAAAAAATTCAAATGTTTAACTATAGAGCGTTTAATAATATGTCGGTTTAAAGTTATAATTGACGAATTATCCTTTATTACAAAGAAAAATAGGTGTGAAAATTTACATTAATGGGCTTAGAAATGGTTTTGGATGTCATATTAAGCTTTTCAGTACTGGAAATTCCATATTTAGACATGCGACACGAAAGTACCTTGACTAAAATTAGATGGGTGTATATGATCCTTTATATCAAATAATATATATAAATTAATATATTATATTAAAAATGCAAAATTGGGGTTATGTATGCCAAAATCATTAGTTTTTATGTTCTCCGGCCAGGGTTCACAGTATTATCACATGGGCAGGGAGCTTTTCCAAAGACATCCTGTATTTCATGGTTGGATGATCAAGCTGGATGAAGAAGTGCGTAAAACTATCGGAAAGTCTGTTGTTGAGCGTCTATACAGTCCTGAGAAAACAATGGGTGAGAGGTTTGACAGACTATTATATACCAATCCTGCCATTTTCATGGTTGAGTTTTCACTGGCCCAGGTGCTGCTGGAAGAAGGGATAAAGCCTGATTATGTACTGGGTACAAGCATGGGGGAAACAGTCTCTGCAGCCATCGCCGGTGTAATGGACGCTGGAGGTTTATTGAGATCAATATTAAAAAGTGCTGCTATTTATGAAGAAAACTGCCCAAGGGGAGGTATGCTTGCAATCATCCATGATATTGATCTTTTTTATGATACACCTCTTATAAACAGGAATAGCGAACTTGCCTCCATCAACTATGACTCCCACTTTGTGGTTTCGGGGGATATCCAGGGCTTAAAGATGATAGAGGAATATTTGATGGACAGAAATATATTGTATCAGGATCTGCCGGTTGCCTTCGGCTTTCACTCATCTCAGATCGACCCCGCAGCAACTGCCCTTATACGTTACAAAAAAAACCTTACTTTTAAAAGACCTCATATTCCTTTTGTTTCCTGCCTACACGGGGATATTGCCGAGGAACTTGACAGCCGGTATTTTTGGGATGTTGTAAGAAAACCTATTCAGTTTCAAAGGGCCATTCAAAGGCTGGAAAGCCTTCAGGATAATTTTTACCTGGACCTGGGGCCATCGGGAACCCTAGCGGGCTTTGTGAAAAGAAACCTTTCCAGTGACTCAAAATCGGAAGCGCACAGCATAATGACTCCTTTTAATAGTAATTTAAAAAATCTTAATATAGCACTGGAAAAGTTATCCACTGAAAGACGGGTTAATATTCAGAGGAAGGTGAAAAAGATGATTGCTTATGTGTTTCCCGGCCAGGGGTCCCAGTATAAAGGGATGGGCGGGGATCTCTTTGGCCAATTTGAAGATTTGGCTGCAAAGGCGGACAGAATACTTGGGTATTCATTAAGGGATCTATGCCTTAATGACCCTGACCGCCAGTTGAGTCAGACCCGCTATACTCAGCCGGCCTTATATACAGTCAATGCCTTGAGTTATCTTAACAGGATTAAAGAGACGGGAAAAGCCCCGGACTATGTGGCCGGGCACAGCCTTGGGGAGTACAATGCCCTTTTTGCCGCAGGGGCTTATGATTTTGAAACTGGATTAAAGCTGGTAAAAAAAAGAGCTGAATTAATGAGCCGGGTTTCAGGCGGGGGCATGGCGGCGGTAATTGGCTTAAGTGGTGAAAGAGTTGAGGAGATACTGAAAAACTACGGGGAAAAAAGAGTGGAGATAGCAAACTACAATGCGCCCCACCAGATTGTGCTGGCCGGTTCCCTGGATGATATCAGCCGGATAGGCAGTCTCTTTGAAAAGGAAGGAGCAAGGTATTTTCCCCTTAATGTAAGCGGCGCCTTCCACTCAAGTTATATGACGGACTTAAAGAGTGAATTCAGGGAGTACCTGGAACAGTTTGTCTTCTCTGACTTGACAATACCGGTGATCTCCAACGTAACCGCCAGGCCCTATAGACAGGAGGATGTAATAAGGAACCTGACTGATCAGATTAGCCGTCCTGTCAGGTGGACTGACAGTATAAGATACCTCATGGAGTGCGGGAAAATGGATTTTGAGGAAATAGGACCGGGAAATGTCCTGGCCGGCCTTATTGGGCAGATTAAAAAAGATGCGGATGCCGGTGATAACCACAAAGACCTGAGGAGGGACAGCGGCAGTTCAACCGTGGAGGCTGCTTCATCCGGGATAGTAATACCGGAAGTAAGAATGGGTAGCGGCAACCATAAATTAAGTGCGGAAGCCCTTGGTGATAGTGACTTTAAAAGAGAATACAACCTTAAATACGCATACCTGGCAGGAGCCATGTACAGGGGGGTCAGCTCAAAAGAGCTGGTCGTAAGGATGGGGAAGGCCGGCATGATGGGCTTTTTCGGGACGGGCGGCCTTGGCATAGGGCAAATAGAAGAAGCCATAAGGGAAATCAAGGGTGAGCTGCGGGATGGACAGGCCTACGGTATGAATTTACTGCATAACCCCGGCAATCCCCAGCTGGAGGAAGCACTGGTTGATTTGTTCTTAAGTCACGGAGTGAGATATGTTGAAGCATCGGCCTTTCTAGGCATAACCCAGGCACTGGTGAAATACCGATCACACGGTTTAAGGAGGGACACCAATGGCCTAATTTGCGTATACAACAGAATTATTGCCAAGGTGTCCAGGCCTGAGATAGCAGAGGCCTTTTTAAGGACGGCGCCCGAACGGATTGTGGAGAAACTTCTTTCTGATGGTGCTATTACCCGGGAACAGGCTGAAATGCTAAGAATAGTCCCGATGGCCGATGACCTGTGTGTAGAGGCCGACTCTGGAGGGCATACAGACGGCGGTGCGTCGTTTGTGCTTATACCAGCCATGATTAAATTGAGGGATGAAAATGTAAAAAAATACAGGTATCCCAAAAAGGTAAGGGTGGGGGTGGCAGGAGGCATTGGCACTCCGGAAGCCGCAGCAGCCGCTTTTGTTATGGGTGCTGATTTTATTCTGACCGGATCAATAAATCAATGTACTGTTGAAGCGGGAAATAGCGATACGGTAAAGGATATGTTGCAGCAGATAAATGTTCAGGATACGGACTATGCCCCGGCAGGAGATATGTTTGAACTGGGGGCCAGGGTACAGGTTTTAAAAAAAGGCGTTTTTTTCCCGGCCAGGGCCAACAAGTTAAGTAATCTGTACCAGCAATATAGCTCGCTGGACCAAATAGATGAAAGCTCAAAAAAGCAGCTTCAGGAAAGGTACTTCCGGCGTAGTTTTGAGGAAATTTTTGAGGAATCGAAAATGTATTATTCACCACAGGAAATTGAAAAGGCCCAGCGCAATCCAAAGCTTAAAATGGCCATAGTTTTTAAATGGTATTTTGGCCACGCCACAAGGCTGGCGATGAGCGGTGACCCGGACCGGCAGGTGGACTACCAGGTGCACTGCGGACCAGCCCTGGGAGCCTTTAACCAGTGGGTAAAGGGAACTCCCCTGGAAAACTGGAGAAATCGGCGCGTGGATGAGATTGGTATAAAGCTTATGACTGAAACAGCTTGTTTGTTGAACAGGCGGCTGGAGGAAATAAACAGTCCGGCATAATAAAAAATGTGGGTTAAATAAGGCTTTAAAAGGTGGGTTACCATGTTAAAAGATTACATTTTTAAGATCTTAAAGGAGAATATAATTGAGATTTTACCTGAAATGCCGGAGGAAAAAATTAGACTGGAAGAAAGCCTCAGGGAATTGGGAGCCAATTCGGTTGATCGCATGGATATAGTGGTCAAAACAATGGAGGCCATAGGGATAAAAATATCTATGGTAGAAACCGCCCAGGCCGCAAATATAGGAGAACTGGTTGATTTATTTTATGAAAAAAAAAGATTAGCGGGTTGATTTAATTATGAATAGCGGTGGACGGGTAGTTGTTACGGGGATGGGAGTTTTTAGTTCCATTGGTAAAAGTGTTGAAGAATATGGACAGTCTTTAAGGGCTGGGCAAAGTGGCATAGGTTTTTATAAAGGTGCGATGGATACTGGTATTTCTGTCAGTGTCGGGGCCTGGACCGGTGATATTTCATATGAAACATTAGTGACCGGATATTCTTTACCGGGTGATCTGGCACAGAAGGCAAAACAGTGTGCCCGCAGGTCCCCGTTTGCCTTACAGGCCACTGCCCTTTCCGCCATGGAGGCATGGAAGGGGGCCATGCTTTATGACTGCCAAATCCCTTCAGATCGTTTGGGAATAATTATAGCCGGCCATAATCTCACTCAGTGTTTTCAGTATGGATTATTAAACAAGTTTAAGCAAAATCCGGAATACCTGACGCCGAGCTACGCTCTTCATTACATGGACACAGATTACCTCGGAACATTAAGTGAAATATTTGGTATACAAGGTGAAGGATTTACCGCCGGAGGGTCTTCAGCCAGCGGCAATGTAGGGATTATAAAAGGCCTTCAGATTATCCGGCTGGGCACTGTGGATGCCTGCATGGTGGTTGGTCCCCTGACGGACCTGTCACCCATGGACTTGCAGGGCTTTTACAACATTGGGGCTATGGGGGGAAGGAGATTTAAGGATAATCCGGAGAAAGCATGCCGCCCCTTTGACAGGGAACACGAAGGTTTTATTTATGGGCAGGCAGGGGGATGCCTGATACTGGAATCTATGGAATCTGCAGCCAAAAGGGGTGTTCCAATACTGGCCGAGCTACTTGGAGGGGCATTAGTTCTCGATGGAAACCGGCTTTCCAATCCCAGCGCGGAAGGCGAGGCCAGGGCAATGGAGTACTCGCTTAAACAGGCCGGGGTAGAATCCGGTCAAGTCGACTATTTAAATGCCCATGGGTCTTCGTCTCCATTAGGGGATGAGACAGAGGTTGCTGCAATTAAAAAGGTTTTTAAAAAGAGTTTACCGCGTATGTGGATTAATTCAGGTAAAAGTATGACGGGGCATTGCTTATGCGCGGCAGGGGTGGTGGAGGCTGTAGCAACAATTATTCAAATCCGGGAAGGGTTTGTGCATCCCAATCTTAATCTGGATAATCCCATTGATAATGAATGTAGATTTAACGATGGAACAGCAAAAGAGGCCGATATTGAAATGGCTATGAGCAATTCTTTCGGTTTTGGGGGAATTAATACCAGCATTATATTTAAAAAGGTGGTTCCATAGATGAATGTGGGTATAGAAGCTATTAATTTCTACGGAGGGCCGGCCTATATCAGTGTGCGGGACCTTTTTCAAGCCAGGGGGCTTGATTTGGGGCGGTTCAATAATTTAATGATGGACAAAAAATCAGTGGGAATGCCCTGCGAGGATCCTGTCACCAACGCGGTTAACGCTGCCAGGCCTATAATCGACAGGCTGACTGACAGTGAAAAAAACAGTATAGATCTTGTTATAACTGCAAGCGAGTCGGGCTTGGATTTCGGCAAGTCTCTAAGCACCTACATCCATGATTACCTGGGGCTTAGCCGTAACAGCCGGCTATTTGAAGTAAAACAGGCATGTTATGGAGGAACGGCGGCCTTGCATATGGCTAGTTCCTATATTGCCTCCCAGGTATCTCCGGGGGCAAAGGCACTGGTTGTTGCTACAGACGTTGCCCGGGCCGCCGCAAAAAACACTTACGCCGAGCCATCGCAGGCTGTAGGCGCGATAGCAATGCTGGTAAGCGACAGGCCCGAGGTTATGGAGTTGGACCTGGGAGCCAGCGGATATTACAGTTTTGAAGTAATGGACACCTTCCGGCCCATGCCGGAAATTGAAACGGGAGATCCCGACTTATCCCTCCTCTCGTACCTGGATTGTTTGGATAACAGCTTTAAAGCATACGAGGAAAAGGTTGAAGGCGTTAATTTTATGCATACTTTTGATTTCCTGGCCTTCCATACCCCTTTTCCCGGAATGGTTAAGGGCGGGCACCGCAAAATGATGCGGGAACTGGCACGTATTAGCCCTGACCAAATAGAAGAGGACTTCAATAGGAGGGTGGCCCCTTCTCTGGGGTATTGCACCCAGGTGGGAAATGTTTATTCTGCTACACTTTACCTGGCACTATGCGGTTTGATTGACCAGGCCGACTTTGAAGATTTTAGCAGGGTGGGTTTGTTTTCATACGGCTCCGGCTGCTCGTCCGAATTCTACAGCGGAATACTGACTAAACATTCAAAAGCGGTGTTGAGCGAAATGATGATCGGAAAGAAGCTGGCCCAGCGATACCGGTTAGATATAGAGGAGTATGACAGGATACTGGATTTAAATATGGAGTGGATGTTCGGGATAAAGGACAAAGAGGTGGAGCTATCAGGGTTCACGGAAATATATGAACAATTTTTTAAGGGACGCGGACTGCTCGTGTTAAACAGGGTAAAGAATTACCACAGGGAATATTCGTGGAGTTAATTAAAGTGGGAGTCTTTTATGCGTAATGAAACCATTTTGGTAAAGGAAGCCCGGGGCATACTGACAGTGACTTTCAACCGGCCTAAAAGCAAGAACAGCATCAACGGGGCTTTTTTGCGCGAACTCAACGATGCGCTGGACCTGTCATTAAGAAATTCGGAGTGCCGCATGGTGGTTTTGGAAGGACAGAATGGAGTATTCAGCACAGGGATGGATTTTAACGATAGGGCTTCCGGAAATTATGATGAAAAATTGGACAGGCTGTCTCTGGTCAGATATATGGAGATGTTAAAGAGATTCAGAGAGATACCCAGGATTGTGATTTCCATTGTGGACGGGCAGGTTATTGCGGGAGGGGTTGGGCTGGTGGCGGCCAGCGATCTGGTAATTGCGACGCCACGCGCCCGGTTTGGCCTTTCGGAGGCGCTTTGGGGAATGCTGCCCGGAATGCTGCTGCCTTTTCTCATCCGCAGGGTGGGGTTCCAAAAGGCCTATAGCATGACACTGACCACCATGCCGGTGTCTGCAGTGGAAGCGCATAGCTTTAACCTTGTCGATGAGGTGACCGAAACGCCCGATCAAACCATACTTCAGCTAACCCAAAGGTTAATAAGGCTGGAGGAGTCAACCATAGAAAACATTAAACAGTTTTTCTTAAAACTATGGCCCATAACCGGTGAATTTGAAGAAATGGCTGTTGCCGAAAGCTTCAGGCTGATGAATGACCCAAAGGTCAGGGAGAACATTGATAATTTTGTAAGGTATAAGAAGTTCCCCTGGAATAAATAAATTA
The DNA here is from genome assembly GCA_000802095.1 of Peptococcaceae bacterium BICA1-7. Taxonomy (GTDB): domain Bacteria; phylum Bacillota; class Desulfotomaculia; order Desulfotomaculales; family Desulfocucumaceae; genus BRHc4a. Next base: position 235,615 of record JUEB01000029.1, read on the forward strand.
CTCACTGAGGTACAGCGGGGAGGATTAAGATGACCAGTCGCTGCGCAGACATTGCGGTTATAGGAATGGGTTGCCGGTTTCCCGGCGCCGATGACTACCGGCAATTTTGGAGCAATCTGGAGCAAGGGATAAATTCTATCAGGGAAATTACTCCGGAACGGTGGGAAATTGATGGGTTTTACTCCCCTGATATAAACGTGCCCAACAGGAGTATCAGTAAGTGGTGCGGGCTCCTTGACGGAATTGACCGGTTTGACAGCCGTTTTTTCAACATCTCTCCCCGTGAGGCCGGTAATATGGACCCACAGCAAAGGCTTTTGCTGGAAGAAACCTGGCGCTGCATTGAGGACTCCGGTATTTCCCTGAACAATCTCCAAAATAAAAATACCTCAGTCTATGTGGGTGTAATGACAGGTGACTACCGCCAGGAGTGGGCGTCTATTGGCACTGAAACAGACAGTTACGCCTGCCTGGGAAATGTGGAGAGCATACTTGCAAATAGAATTTCCCACACCTTTAACCTTAAGGGATCCAGCATCTCCATAAATGCCGCCTGCGCCTCCTCCCTGGTGGCGGTTCACCAGGCGAAGCGCTCGCTGGTGTCCGGAGAGTGTGATTATGCCCTGGCGGGTGGAGTTAATTTAAACCTCCATCCCTGGAAATATATTTCCTTTTCCAAATCAAGAATGCTAAGCCCAGACGGCCAGTGTAAAACCTTTGACAGGGACGCCAACGGCTATGTTCCCGGAGACGGTGTGGGAGTTCTCCTTCTGCAGAGGCTGGATGACGCCATTGCTGAAGGCAGCCATGTTTACGGCATAATCAAGGGTTCGGCAGTCAACCACTGCGGAAAATCACTGTCCATCACCGCTCCAAGAGTCGAGTCCCAGAGGGATGTGATACTAAAAGCATACGGCGAGGCCGGGTTTAGCCCCGAAACAGTCACCTACGTGGAGGCTCACGGAACAGGAACATCCCTTGGAGATCCTATAGAAATAGAAGCGCTGACCCGGGCTTTCAGGAAATACACAGGCAAGAGCCAGTATTGCAGGATAGGGTCGGTTAAAACAAATATCGGTCACCTGGAGTCGTCTGCCGGGGTAGCCGGGATAATAAAGGTCCTGTTAATGATGCGGCACAAAAAAGTTCCTCCCACGTTAAACATGAAAGAGCAAAATCCAATAATAGATTTTAAGGCGACCCCCTTTGAGACAGCCGAGAGTCTAACGGACTGGAAGGCAGAAAGAGAGGGTATTCCTTTGCGGGCAGGGGTGAGCTCCTTCGGTTTTGGAGGAGTTAATTGCCATATTTTACTGGAAGAATACCCTGCCGGGAAGACAAAAAAGGAACACACCGGTGATCCTTTTAATCTGTTTACTTTATCCGCCAAAAGTCCGGAAAGTTTGAAAGAAATGATCAGGGAGTGGGATTTGTATACCGGGAGCAAGGAGTTTTCAGAGTATGACATTAGGGACATCTGCCAGACTCTCCTTACCGGAAGAGAACATTTTTCATTCCGCTATGGCGTTATGATCAGGGATAAAGAAGAGCTAAAAAAAGCTTTGCAGGAGGAATTTGTTTTAGCGGCGGCAGAGGAAGGTAAAAAGAAGAGGTGTTTGAGGATAGGGGATCTTTTATCTCCGGGCAGCCGGGAGATAAAGCGGCTGATCTCAAAACTGCCCCCATTAAAGAAAAGCTTTGATTTAATATTGGACAAAGTGTCCAATAAGAGCAAAACCAGTGATTTGTCAGATTTTTTAAAAGCGCTTTCCCCGCAGGAAATATCCTTCTTGTTTACTTACGCCCTTGCCGCCACCTGTGTGGACCTGGGGTTTAGCCCGGAATTAGTGGCCGGAGAAGGTACGGGGATATGGGTAAGCCTGGCCGTATGCGGCATTATCCGTCCGGAGGATGTACTGCCTGTTATTAAAGGAAATTTGCCGGTGGACAATATCAAACTTTCCCGGCCATCCATACCATTTTTTGATCCTGTCAACAGGACAGTTATAATGCCATATTTAATTGGCGGGGATTATATTAATAATTTAATAAAACAGGTTAGCTCAGTTAATGATGAAACTGCCCTTGTATATATAGAAAAGGCAATTAAACTGTTTAACAGCCAGTTTACCTTTAAAAATTATTTGGGTGAATGGGATAAACCGCTTAAAGACTCTGGGTTAAACACAGAAAGCCTGCTTTTTGATGAGAGGATACTGGATGACCGGCCAGAGAATGGGAAAAAGCTTATTTTAATTGTAGCGATATTAAGCGCTTTAAGAAAACTCAACTCGAGGTGGAACTTGACTGATTCGAGGCCGGAGGGCAACCATTGGCTTGATGAGATGGCGGACCTGCTGAATGATGATGTTTTGCCCAAAGAAGTGGCTGTTAAACTCCTTCTTGATAAAACTGTTGATCCAAATCATGTGGCGGGTATTATTAATGGGCGGCAACACCGGCTGGACTCTCAAAAGCCCTACCTCCATATTAAAGACCATAATATCTATTTGCAGGAACTAAACCATTTTGGAACATGGGTGAAAGATGCCTTATCAGCAGGCTGTGAGGTTGGTGATAAGGAGTCATTTTTGTTTCTTGAAATAGGGAAAAGAGCCTGTCCGGATTGCATGGGAGTTTGCATGGACATAGGAAAGGCTGCCGGCTTTGAGGGGATTTTCAAGGAATCCTTTCTAAAGCTGTGGCTAAAGGGAATTGATGTGCGGTGGGACAGGCTGTATTCCGGCATCGGATACAGTAAAGCTGCTCTTCCGGTTTATCCCTTTAGCAGGGAATCACACTGGGTGCAGCGGCCTTCAAGCGGGCCTGTTGTTCAGGGGCGGCATCCCCTGATACACAGAAACGGTTCAACTTTAAATGAGCAGATGTATTCCATAACTCTCTCAGGGAATGAATTTTATCTGACGGACCATAAAGTGGGAAACCTTAAAACACTACCGGGCGCAGTATACCTGGAGATGGCCCTGGCTTCAGGAATAATGGCTAAAGAAAAGAAGGCCTGCATTATAAAAAATATGGCCTGGACGAGGCCGCTGACTTTAGCACTGGAGCGGGAAGCCGCAAGGGATGTGTTCATAGGTTTGTATCCAGGCGGGGACGCGGTTGACTGCAGGATATGGACCCTGGCTGAAGGCTGCACAAGGGTTACACATGCGCAGGGAAAGGTTGTTTTTGAAGATTCCGGGGCTGACAGTCCCCCTGGATTTATCAATATTCAGGCCCTTAGGAAAAGGTGCCCGGATAGCTTAATGCACACGGATTGCTACGGGTTGCTGAGAAATAGGGGCTTTGACTACGGACCTTCCTTCCAGGCGGTCAGGGAGTTTTTCTCCTGCGAATCTGAAGGGCTGTCCCGCCTTGAACTTCCGGCGGAGCTAAAAAGCTCTTTTACTGGGTTTTTGCTTCACCCCTCACTGGTTGACGGAGCGTTTCAAACAGCGGTTCTTCATATTGCGCGTAGCGGAAAGCAGGGCCGGTATCTGCCTTTTTCACTGGGAGAGGTCCATATGGCAGAATCCTTGCCGGAAGAGTGTTATGCCCAGGTTATACGGAAAGAGATGAAGAGCGGGGGCGCTGTGAGTTTTGATATATTTGTAGCGGATGTGTCAGGGCGGGTGCTGGTTAAGATGTTGGACTTTACCATGCGGGAGTCCGGCGGGACTTTTGCCCTCAAGGAACACCGCAGCAATAATTTATTGTATACCTTTCAGGATAAAGAGGAAAACACTGAGCCTTTTTCAGACCAACCGTCCGGGCGGGTATTCTTCCAGCACAACTGGGTAAAAACCGACCTGGGCACTGTTTACGGAAGCAGTCTGTCAGGAAACTTTTTGATTTTTGATATAAACCATGAAACTGCCGGGGGACTCGAGAATATTCTGCGAAAGTCCGGTGGCCTCCATAATATAGCCCTGGTAAAACCGGGGCTGTCATTCGGAATTGCGGGGGATGGTGTTTATGAAATAAGACCCGGAAATCAGGATGACGCCCTGAGGCTTATTGAGGAATTAAACAGCAGGGACTTTTTCGCAGAAAAAATAGTGTATCTGTGCCCACAGAATATTCCGCCGGGGAGTAATGACATAAAAGCGCAAACGGGCTGGGGCATTCACTCTCTTTTCCCTTTCATCAAAGCTCACTTAGGGCAAAGGATTCAAAAGCAAACTACCCTTTTATATATTTATCCGGCATATGAAGATGAAGTGAGAGCAAGCCATGCGGCTGTGAGCGGGTTTGCAAAGTCCATTATGCTGGAAAACCCCAAATTTAAATGCAAGACCATAGAAATAAAAGGGGGAGAATCAGGCGGCGCCGGTTTGCCGGATGTGATACTGCGCGAGTTTCAGCCTGAGTCTTTGGGGCTGGAAATTCGTTATCATAATGGGCAGCGGCTGGTAAAACAATTCGAGGAATTTGAATTAAACCACTTGCCCGGAGGGAGCAAACTTCTGAGAGATAAGGGAGTATACCTTATTACAGGGGGGGCCGGGGGGCTGGGTATGATTTTTGCCAAATACCTGGCCGGCAGGGTAAAAGCAAGGCTGGTGCTTGCAGGACGTTCCCCTGTGACTGATGACATAAAAAGAAGAATAAAAGAACTGGAAGTCCATGGGGCGGAGGTCATGTATATAGAGACCGATGTAGCCAGGCTTAATGATGTGAAGACCCTTGTTGAAAAGGCCAGAGCCCATTGGGGGGGAATAGACGGGATCATCCACTGTGCGGGGGTAATTAGGGATTCGTACCTCTTTAATAAGACTGTTGAAGACTTTGAGGCTGTTCTCGCCCCGAAGGTTTTCGGAACCATTTATCTTGATGAGGCCACACAAAAAGAAAAGCTTGATTTCTTTGTTCTTTTTTCTTCTTTCTCGTCGGTAATGGGAAACCTTGGGCAGTGCGACTACGCATATGCCAACTGTTTCATGGACCATTTTGCGGAGGAAAGAAACAGGCGTGCTTTGCAGGGTGACCGTGCGGGAAAGACCTTATCCATAAACTGGCCGCTGTGGCTGGACGGCGGTATGACCGTTGATGATCATGCCAGAAAGTTTATGTTCAACACCATGGGGATCAGTGCCCTGAACTCCGATTCGGGGTTGGATGTTTTCGAGAAGGGGCTGGCTTTTCAGGGAAGCCAGTTAGTGGCGGTTGAAGGTAACCTCGATAGAATAAAAAGTTTTCTAAATGTTGGACAGTGTGTTGGCGGCTGTAATGATGAGGGCGGGACTTCCAAATCAGAAGACCCCGGCGGGAAGGACTTAAAGGAATTCCAAAAGCAGCTGCTTAAAATGGCAGGCCTAATACTGGGTGTAAAAGAAGGCAGTGTGGATTTGGACGGGGACATGAAAGAGTTTGGCTTTGACTCCTTTAGTTATACCGATTTCGCCAATAAAATCAACGAAAGTTACGGACTGGACATAACTCCGGCGGTGTTCTTTGAACATACTTCCATAAGAACTTTTACCAGTTATTTGTGGAATGACTATAATGAGACCCTGGCCCGGTTTTTTCCTCCGGAGGAGGTTGAAATAATGGATGTCCGGTCTGAGAAAACATTATTCAAAGCTGCCCAATCTGACCAATACTTCGAGAAGACCGTACAAAGTGATGAAAGAAGAGCCTGCCCGGAGGATCCTGTAGCCATAATAGGTATTGACGGCATAATGCCCGGATCGGAAAACCTGGAGGTGTTCTGGCGGTATATTGAGGAAGGCAGGGATTTAATAAGCGAGATACCCGGGGTCAGGTGGGACTGGAAAAACTATTACGGAGACCCTGATCAAGAAGGTAATAAAACCAATGTAAAATGGGGGGGGTTCATGAAGGAGGTCGCCAGATTTGATGCTTCCTTTTTCGGCATATCGCCGAGGGAGGCTGACCTTATGGACCCCCGGCAAAGGCTTTTGTTGGAATCCGTCTGGAAGGCCATTGAGGATGCCGGTTATAAGGCATCAGATTTGTCCGGCACGAAAACAGGGGTTTTCGTGGGGGTGGCTTTTAATGATTACCAGGAGTTGCTGCAGGGCTCTTCCGCCCGGATTGAGGCTCACACTTCTACAGGTACCGCCAGTTCCATATTGGCTAACAGAATATCCTATATTTTAAATCTCCGGGGGCCCAGTGAGCCGGTGGATACAGCTTGTTCCAGCTCCCTTGTGGCCATTCACAGGGGAATTGAGGCCATAAGGAATGGCTGCTGCGAGATGGTGATAGCCGGGGGAGTCAATGTCATACTAAGCCCCTGGGTGTATATATCGTTCAACAAGGCGGGGATGCTCTCCCCGGATGGCAGGTGCAAAAGCTTTGACCACCGCGCCGACGGATATGTAAGGGGAGAAGGTGTGGGGGCGGTGCTTCTCAAGCCTCTTAGCCGGGCTGTGGCCGACGGTGATTATATTTACGGGGTAATCAGGGGATCTGCAATAAACCACGGCGGGCGGGCGAACTCTATGACAGCTCCCAATCCCAATGCCCAGGCGGAGCTGTTAATAGATGCTTATAGGGGCGCAGGTGTGGATTTCAATACAATTAGCTATATAGAGTGTCACGGAACGGGCACCAGGCTGGGTGACCCTGTTGAGATCAATGGACTGAAAAAGGCCTTTAATGAATTAAGCAGCAGAAATAGCCAAGTTATCAAGTCCTGTGGACTGGGGTCGGTTAAATCCAATGTAGGGCACCTGGAGGCCGCCGCCGGTATCGCAGGGCTGTTCAAAGTGCTGCTCTCACTAAAATATGGAAAAATTCCGGCCAGCATCAACTTTGAGAAGTTGAACCCCTTCATTGATTTAGAGGATACCCCCTTTTATATAGTCGAAAAAACCAGGCCCTGGGAGAGGATGAAAGGTCAGGATGGGCGTGACCTACCCAGGCGGGCGGGGATTAGTTCCTTTGGCTTCGGGGGGGTTAATGCCCATTTGATAATAGAGGAATGTCACGGTCAGACATATTCCGGGGAGGCCCAATATCCGGGCCAGCACTTAATACTGCTTTCTGCAAAAAGTGAAGAGGCGCTGAATCGTTATGCCGCTGAGCTGCTTGGTACTTTTGATAGAAAGACAATAGGCGCAGCTTTGGAGCTTTCCAATATTGCATACACCCTCCAGGTGGGGAGGGTTGCCATGAGCGAGAGGCTGGCGGTGGTTGTTTCAAGTGCGGAACAACTGAGGGAAAAGCTGGAATTGTACTGCCGGGGAAATTTAATGGTGGAAAACCTCTTCACCGGAAGCGCAAGAGGAGCCTCCCTCGGCATGAGGCTGCTTGTTGAGGGGAGAGCCGGAAAAGAGTTTATAAAAGCTGTAATTAATGACAGGGAGCTCTCAAAGCTGGGGCAGCTGTGGGTATCAGGCATTGATATCGACTGGAGCCTTTTATATTCAGAGCTAAAGCCCAGGCGTGTTCCCCTGCCCACCTACCCCTTTGCAGGTGAGCGGCACTGGGTAAATCCTTCACTTAAAAGCGGGCCGCTGCTGGATTGCCGTGAGGATGGCCCCCGAAACCTGCCGGAGGACTTTTCTCAGTTGTTTTATTCGCCCGCCTGGAGGCACGAACCCCTGACGGTAAATGGTACAGATTCAGTTAGCCCGGTAGGAAGAGTAAATGGCAAAAAAGTACTTGTGATCCGCCCTCCTGACTGCCTGGGATTGGACAGGGCGCTGGAGGATGTGCATGTGGGGGATAAAGTATTTAATGTAATACTGGGTAGTAAGACAGCAAAACTATCTGAGAAAAGCTGGGAGGTTAATGCTGAAGACCCTCATTCTCTTGACAGTGTCCTAAGTCAGCTGGAAGGTATTGGTAAGATATATTTTTTGGGCGGAATAAATAACAACCAGATAGACACCGATGATATCAGGTCACTGGATCAAATCCAGGAGTTGGGTGTTGTTTCATTATTCAGGCTGATTAAATCGCTAAGCCGGAACAGGTTAATTGATGGGACCATCATTATAAAAGTAGTAACCGGCAATGTTCATCAGGTTTTTCCGGAGGATCTGACAAATCCTTATTCAGCGGGACTTATTGGTTTGGCCGGAGCTATAGCCAGGGAATATCCCCAGCTGCTGGTGAGCTGCATTGATATCGATCTGGACCCGGTAAGCCTGTCCGGACAGGGGATACGAGGCATTTTGGAGTATATTGCCGCTGAGCCCTGGCATCCTGAGGCCAGGGCAGTGGCATATCGCGGCGGAAGACGCTATGTCAGTATTATTGAGCCGGTAATGCTCACTCCCGCTGAGAAACTTCCTTTCAGGAGGAGGGGCGTCTATTTCATATTGGGGGGAACCGGGGGTATTGGACTGGAGGTAAGCAGCCATCTGGCCGAAACGGTGCAGGCAAGGCTGGTGCTCGTAGGCCGGAGCGAACTGACCAGGGACAAAAAGGAAAAAATACTGGCCATAGAAGCAAGGGGCGGCAAAGTGCTTTACATAAAGGCCGATGCTGCCGACCCCGGCAGTATGAGAGTTGCCGTCCAGAGAGCAAAGTCGGAGTTTGGCCGCATCGACGGGGTAATTCACTCGGCAATGGTGGCTAAAGACGGCATCCTTGAAAATATAAGCGAGAGTGATTTTACAGCCGGGCTCTCGCCCAAAATAAGAGGCAGTGTTGTTCTGAGCAATGCTTTCAAAAATGAGCCGCTTGATTTTATGCTGTTCTTTTCTTCGGTTGCGGCTTTTTCAGGAAGCATTAATTATGGAGCAAGCAATTATGCAGCGGGAATAACCTTCAAGGACGCCTTTGCCCGCTCTATTAACAATAAAGCCCCTTATCCGGTAAAAGTAATTAACTGGGGGTATCTCGGAAATATAGGCTCCGGAGCCAAGGCCGGGCTGGAAAGAATGTTTTTAAGCAGGGGGGTAAATCCCGTTACGGTCAGTGAGGGCATGGAGAGCATAAGCAGGGTTCTGGGGAACAGTATTTTTCAGGTGCTTGTAATTAAAGCACAAGAACGTTTCCTTCAAAACCTGGGCGCCAGACTGGATTATAAAAAAATAATATGCTCCAAAACTGTTCCTTCCGTGACTGGATCATCATTGCGCCGGGCTTTGCCCCTTTTGTCTGAAGCAGATTCCCTGTGTGGCAGTAAGACCGGTTTTAAAGACCTTGACTGGTATGCACGGTGTCTTATATTGGACAGCTTTCAAAGGATGGGTGTTTTCATACACACGGGTGAAAAATATGAAAAAAGCCGCTTTAAAGAGGATTTGAAAATAAGGTCTCAATACAACAGGCTCTTTGAGTGCCTGATGGATATTTTTGAAGAATCGGGATTTATTGAAATAAAGGATAATCACATAATTACCGCCGGGGGTATAGACAGGGAAGAAACAAAAGAGGCGCTTCAAAACAAGGACAGCTTCAGGGAGCTTCTGCTGCGAAAATTTCCGGAACTGGAGCCCTTTATTAATGTTTTGCGGGTATGTGGCGGCGCGTACGGCGAGATTATTACCGGCCGGGCGCTTGCGACGGACGTGCTGTTTCCCGGATCTTCCATGGAATTAATGGAAGGGGTTTATAAGGGCAATCTGTTTTCCGGCTTTTTTAACCGTCTGGCTGCAGCCGGCATCCGGTCGTATGTCGAGGAAAGGATACCCCTGCTGCAAGAGGGTGAAAAAATAAAGATTCTTGAGGTGGGGGCGGGCACGGGCGGAACCAGCGATCCGGTTCTGGAAGCCTTAAAGCCATTTGAAGACCGGATACTCTATTCATATACAGACGTTTCCCAGGCGTTCACAAGGCATGGTAAGAAGATGTACGGGCCAAGGTATCCCTTTGTGGAGTTTGGGTTGATGGACATTGAAAGGGATGTTACTGCTCAGGGATATGACCCCGGTGACTACGACGTTATTATCGGGGCCAACGTTATTCACGCCACAAAAAGGCTGAGGAATACTCTGCAGAACTTAAAGCTGCTGCTCAAAACAAACGGCTGGCTGGTGCTGAACGAAGCAACCGGGACACCGGCATGGGCTACCATAATTTTCGGACTTCTGGATGGCTGGTGGCTTTATGAGGACGAAGAACGTTTAAAGGGCGGCCCTCTGCTTGGCCTGGAGACGTGGAAAACGGTTCTCCGGGAAGAGGGATTCAGAAATATTGTGGCGCTGGGTGCTCAAAAGACAGTTAGCGGGGAACTTCCCCAGCATATCATTGTTGCCGAGTGTGACGGCGCACCCAAAGCAGCTATAGAGATTGGTAATGACACAGGTGGATCACCGGAAAAGAATGACCCGGCAGATTCTGGTGACCCGGGAGCTGGCCATACAGCGCCGCCATCTGCCGGATCGGAGAAAGATAATTTGCCGCCTGACCAAAATCAATTGCAAAAAGTGGAGGGAAAAATAGTAAAGGTAGCTGCCGGGGTTTTACAGCTTGATGAAAATTTGATAGACCCTGAAGTACCATACTCGGATTTTGGTGTGGATTCCATATTTGCAGCGGAAATAGTAAGCCGTGTAAATAATTTATTTCCTGTGAAGGTTAAAACGGCTGACTTTCTCAGCCACAGCACATTACGCTCCTTTGCGGGGTTTATAGCCGGCAGGTCAGGAGCGGGAGATGGCGTTATAAGTGGCGGAGGTCTGTTGAACAGTGAGGGGCGGACTCCCTCAGCGCCCATATCCCGTAGCCCTATGGCGCAGCCGGCAGGGAATGGGGCGGGCAACCCGCCGTATGGCGGGCCTGTGGCTATTGTAGGAATGAGCGGGGCAATGCCCGGATCGGACAGCCTGGAGTCTTTTTGGCAGGGGCTGATGGAAGGAAAGTCTTTTATCTCGGAGATACCAGCTGAGAGGTGGAGTTGGAAATATTATTACGGCGACCCTGTAAGTGAAACAAATAAAACAGATTCCATATGGGGCGGGTTTTTAAAAGATGTTAAAAGGTTTGACGCGATGTTCTTCGGCATTTCACCGAGAGAAGCCAGGCTGATGGACCCGCAGCACAGAATTTTGCTGGAAACAGTCTGGAAGACCGTCGAGGACGCAGGCTACAGGGCTTCTGACCTGGCGGGAACAAAAACGGGGGTATTTGTCGGGGTTGGAACTGCTGATTATGCTGAACTAATGCGGACGGGCGGCATTCCGGCAGATCCTGTGGCGATGATTGGTCTATCGCCCTCCATGCTGGCTAACCGGATTTCACACTACTATGATTTCCGGGGGCCCAGTGAGTCTATAGACACCACTTGCTCGGGATCCGCCGTGGCTGTGCACCGGGCGGTAAACGCAATAAGGAGCGGTGAGTGCGAAATGGCCATAGCCGGTGGAGTCAGCCTTGTTTTATCGCCAACTGGCCAGATATCGCTGAGCAAGGCGGGAATATTGAGCAGAAGCGGTACTGTCAGACCGTTTGATAAAAAGGCCGACGGGTTTATCCGGGGAGAGGGGGCGGGCGCTGTCCTGCTTAAGCCTCTTGCCAGGGCTGAGGAAGACGGGGACCACATTTATGCGGTAATTAAAGGAAGCGCGGTAAACCACGGGGGCAGGAATAATGTTTCCCTGGTCTCTCCCAGCGCAGAAGCCCAGTCCGGAGCCATAATGGCGGCATATAAAAGCGGGGGGATTGAGCCGGGAACTGTAAATTACATCGAGTCCCACGGCACCGGCTCAGTATACGGAGATAATGCGGAACTGGGGGCGTATCAGGAGGCTTTTAAAATAATGAATGGCCATCCGGGTAGCAGGGAGCAGTTGCCGGGCCATTGCGGTATTGGGTCGTATAAGCCCAATGTGGGCCACCTCGAGGCAGCTTCCGGGGTTTGCGCGATCATAAAAGTTGTTTTTGCCTTGAGGGATAAAGTGCTGCCCGCTACCTTAAATTTTGAACAAGTTCATCAGGATATCGACTTGAGTGGCGGGCCGTATTTTATTGTTGACAGGACAATGGAGTGGGAACCCCTTAAGCGTAGTGATGGGAGGGTTGTTCCCAGAAGAGCGGGCATTCATTCCTTTGGCTTTGGGGGGACTAATGTTCACATTGTGCTGGAGGAGTACCTTGCCGGGACCCAGCCGCCAGGAATCCCCAGCGGGATTCAGGGTCCGCAAGTACTGGTCTTTTCAGCAAAAACCGGCGAGGCGCTGCGAAAGCACCTTGAAAATATGATTGATTTTTTTAAAAAGGCCGGGGGAGTCAGGCTGCAGGATGTGGCTTATACCCTTCAGGCGGGCCGGGAAGCCATGGAAGAAAGGCTGGCCATAGTGGTCAATAGTATGAAAGAGGCCGTAGATGCCCTGGGCAGTGTGCTGAACAACAAAATACCGGAAAACTCATACAGGGGAAGAGTAAAGCCAAATGCCGGAGTTATACAGGAAGCTTCGGATACAGACAGTATGTGGAATAAGGGCAGTCCGGCCATTCTGGCCAGCCGGTGGGTCCACGGGGCGGATGTAGATTGGAGTAGCCTGGGAGGCAGCGGGATTTGTAAAAGGATTCCCCTCCCCACCTATCCCTTTGCCGGTGAAAGATATTGGTTTGACCAGATCTGGCTCAACGGAGAGCACATCGCTCAAACATCAGCCGATCAATCCGGCTTAACTGAAGCAACGCTTGCTAATGGCTGTCACCCGGACGGGCAAATTAAACGGCAGCTTAAAAAGATGATAAGCCGGTTGCTGGAAATGCCGGAGGATGAGATAGATACCGGAGAAAACCTGAAAAAATACGGCTTTGATTCACTCATGGCAGTTAAACTGTCAAACCGGATCAGTGAGATATACGGCAAAACAATATCTCTGAAGAACATATTGATGAATCTGACGGTTGTGGACCTGTCCCGGTTAATGAGCTTTAACTCAGGAGCATTGACGGGTCTGGAGTCCGGGCCGGGGGCGGGCGTAAGTGTGGCCGATACCGGTGTGACCGGCTGTGAAATCACTCAAGGTGTTAAAGGTATGGAGGATAAACTCTACCAGTTTATTATCGACGAGCTTGTTGCCGGAAGGATAACACCCGGAAAGGCGGCAGAACTTGCGGGAAATTTAAGGAAATCCGGATGGAGTGGGAACTGATGATGAGAATTAGCGAGGAAAAAATATTCCAGGAAATTGCTGAGAATAGAATAACCAAGGAACAGGCGCTAAAGCTTCTAAAAGGCATAAGCGCCGGGGTTTCCGGGGAAAGCTTTCCCCTGTCCGAGGGGCAAAAGCTGCTCTGGGTGTTTAGCCGTTTGGCCCCGGAGAGTTATGCTTACAATGTTCCCCAGGCCTTCAGGGTAAGAAATGACATCGACACCGCCGCGCTGAAAGAAGCAGTCCGGCTTTTAATTGAACGGCATCCTTCACTGCGGGCGGTTTTCCGGCTGGAAGGAGATAATCCGGTTCAGGAAACGATAGAAAACCCGGAGGTTTGTTTTATTCTCAAGGATCTGTCCCTCTTTTCCGGACCTGCCATAGAAAATGAAATTAAGGCTGCCTCCAGGGAGCCCTTTGATCTGGAAAAAGGGCCTCTCTTCAAAACCTATCTTTTTACCCTGCCGGGTAAAGAAATGGTTTTGCTGCTGGTTTTTCACCATATTGTGGTTGATGGCACTTCCATTCAAATTATACTTGACGAACTCCAGAGGTATTACAATGCCTTAAAGGGCGGGGAAAGCTATAAACCTACCCTGCAAAGGGCCACTTACCAGGATTTTGTATGCTGGCAGGAGGATATGCTCGAAGGCGAGAGAGGCCATAAGGATCTCCAATTCTGGAGAAATCAGCTTTTAGGTGAGATAAATCCTGTTGACCTGTACTTTGATAAAACCCCCCCGGCTTTGCCCACGTACAGAGGGGAGAGCCATTTTATCAGGATTGGCAGTCCTCTGGCGGGGGAGATAAAATTGCTGTCTGTCCGTGAGGAAACAACGGTTTTTTCGGTTTTACTGTCCGCCTTCAAGGTGCTTCTTTATCGTTACAGCAGCCAGGAGGACATTTATGTGGTAACCCCGGTGGCGGGCAGGCCAGAAACAAGGTTTGAAGAGATAGTGGGGAATTTTGTTAATCTGGTGGTCATAAGGAGCCATCTTTCGGGTGATAAAGAATTTAGGACGCTATTAAAGGAAATAGGGGAGACAGCGATCAACGCCCTTGATCACGGCAATTACCCCTTTGGCAGAATTACCGGTGAACTGGGGAAAAAGCATAAAAAAACTGCCCCTCAGCTTTTCAGAACAGCATTTTATTTGCAAAACTGGAAAAAGAGAACTACTGGAAACCTCTTCCAAAAGAAGGATGGTTTTATTCTGGAGCCCTACGGGGAAATTACCCAGGAGGGGGAATTCGACCTGACACTGGATGTTTTCCCGGTGGAGGAAGGTTACAGGCTGTGTTTTAAATATAACCCCGACCTTTTTGAAGAGAGGACAATTGTCAACATGGCCGGGCATTACACCCGGGTATTGGAGGATATTGTAAAAAACCCGGAAAAAACCATCTCCGGCATCAACCTTTTAATGCCCGAAGAGAGGCAGAAAATACTGGTGGAATGGAACGATACCTCCGCCCGGCATCCACTGGAAAAAGGTGTTCACGATCTGTTCGAGGAACAGGCCGGGCGAACGCCCGGGGAAATTGCCGTAATTCAGGGGGACAGGACAGCCACCTACAGGGAGCTGAATGACAGGGCCGCACGGCTGGCCAATTATCTGCAACGTACAGGGGTTGATCCCGGAGGCGTGGCGGGTGTCTACATGGATCGGTCTATTGAAATGCTGGTGGGGCTGCTGGCACTGTTCAAGGCAGGCTGCGCCTTTGTTCCGCTTGATCCTGCCTACCCGGCCGAAAGGCTTTCCTATATGCTTGAAAACGCCGGGGCAGGCCTTTTGCTGACGCACTCCTCTGCCGACTCAGGAAAGCTGGGCTTTAGCGGAAGGATCATTAAGCTGGACACCCTGTGGAACGACATTGACCGGGAGTCATCTTTGTATGTAAACAGGGCCAATCCTTCCGGCCTGGCTTATATTATTTATACCTCGGGGTCCACCGGAAAGCCCAAGGGTGTACAGACTCCTCAAAGGGGGCTTGTTAATTTTCTTTGCTCAATGAAAAAAACTCCCGGTTTTTCTGAGAGGGATTTGGTGTTGTCCATAACCTCCATATGTTTTGATCCTTTTACCGTGGAGCTGTTTCTGCCTCTGGCTGCCGGGGGAAAGGTTGAGCTGATACCGGCCCCGGTGGCCAGAGACGGCAACGCATTGAGGCAGATCATAGAAAAAAGCCGCGCCACTGTTATTCAGGCCACTCCCTCCACCTGGCAGATGCTGCTGGCCGCCGGCTGGGATAAGAAGCTTCCCGCAAAGCTTTTGTGCGGGGGCGAGGCGTTGACCGGCGATCTGGCCGAAAAATTGCTCCAGCGCGGAGAAGAGCTCTGGAATGTTTTTGGTCCAACCGAAGCGACGGTCTGGTCAGCGGTGGGGAGGATAAGGACCGGTGACAAAATAACTGTGGGCAGACCCATTGACAATATCCGTTACTATGTACTGGACCGCTTCGGTAACCCTGTTCCGGCCGGTGTGCCCGGTGAGCTTTACATCGGCGGTGAAGGGCTTTCCCCCGGGTACATGAACCGCCCCGATCTCACATCGGTGTCGTTCATTGCAAACTTCTTCGATACCAGCGGGTCCACAACACTGTACAAGTCGGGGGACCTTGTCCGCTTTCTGCAGGATGGCCGGGTAGAATATCTGGGCAGAGTGGACCATCAGGTGAAGCTGAGAGGGTTCCGGATAGAACTGGGTGAGATTGAGGCTGCCCTGAAAAGGCTGGAAGGCATACAGAACGCAGCAGTGGCTGTGCGCACCGACAGTGAGGACCACAAGCACCTTTTCGCCTTTCTTGTTTCCGGGGGATCCGCCGGGGAAATGACGGGGCAGGAAATGGCTCTCATGCTAAAAAGCTGGCTCCCCGGCTACATGATACCGTCAAGGTTTGTCTATCTAAGGGAGTTTCCCCTGACCCCAAGCCGTAAGGTGGACAGGAAATACCTGTCTTCAGCCGGTTTGTCCGAGATAACCCGGGACTATGGGCTAACTGACGGTGAGCCCTCTGTGCCGGAAGTGCCCCGGGAGGGGCGGGCAAGCCGGTCCAGTCGGCATTCTATAGACTCCAGCTGGTGTATACAGGGAGATTTGTTAAATATAATAGCAAGCATTCTGAAAATAGGCGCAGAGGAAATTAATGACAGCGCCAACCTTGGTGAATACGGCTTTGACTCCATAAGATTTACCGCCCTGAGCGCCAGGTTAAATGAAAAATACGGCATCAATGTAAGTCCGGCTCTCTTTTACGAGTATTCCACAATCAAGTCGATAGCGTCACTTCTATTTAAAAAATACAGTGATGCCATGAAAAGTTGTTACGGTACTGAGCTTCAAGGCTCTTCATCCATAAAACCGCTAGCCCCCCGGCTGGAAGCTCCGGTTATATCAAGGGCTTCGATGGCAGGAGTTGCGGAGCCGGTAGCCATTATCGGTATAAGCGGGAAGATGCCTCAGTCTTCCAGCCTGGAGGAATTCTGGGAAAATCTTATTGCAAACAGAGATCTGATCACCGAAATTCCCCGGGACCGGTGGGACTGGAACGGATCTGCGGCCAAAGAGGCCAGCAAAACTAAAGCTGTGCGGGGCGGCTTCATCAGGGATGTGGACCGGTTTGACGCCTCTTTCTTCGGGATTTCACCCCGCGAGGCCCAGTTAATGGACCCTCAGCAGAGGCTTTTCCTGGAGGTTGCCTGGGCGGCCATTGAGGATGGAGGATACAGGGCATCAGACCTCTCAGGGACCAAAATAGGTGTTTTTGTAGGCGTGGGCAGCTTTGACTACTGGCAGGTGCAGCAGGAAAGCCTGCGGCCCCCGGATGGACATACACTGTCAGGACTGGCCCACTCCATAATAGCCAACAGGGTGTCGTATCTTCTTAATCTGAAAGGTCCCAGTGCCTCCATTGACACCGCCTGCTCAAGTTCGCTGGTATCGATCCACAGGGCGGTCAAGGCAATTCAGGGTGGGTTGTGCGATATGGCCCTGGCCGGGGGTGTAAACGCTCTGTTAAGCCCCTTCCTGTTCATAGCGTCGGACAGGGGCGGGATGATGAGCGAAGACGGCCGGTGCAAGACCTTTGACAGTTCAGCGGATGGATATGTGCGCGGCGAGGGGGCCGGTGCGCTTTTGCTCAAGCCCCTGAACAGGGCCAGGGCAGATGGTGATTATATTTACGGCGTAATCAGGGGTTCTGCCGAAAATCACGGGGGCAGGACAAATTCTCTGACTGCTCCAAATCCCGGCGCACAGGCCGATCTGCTGGTGGAAGCTTATGAAGAGGCCGGAGTAGATCCCGCAACCATAACATATATAGAAACTCACGGGACCGGTACCTCTCTGGGGGACCCCATAGAGGTAAATGGCCTGAAAAAGGCCTTTGAGGAGCTTTATGTCAAGCGGGGCAGGCCGGATCCGGCGAAAGCCCACTGCGGTCTGGGATCTGTAAAGACAAATATTGGCCACCTGGAAACTGCGGCAGGCGTTGCCGGGGTTTTGAAAGTGCTTTTGGCCATGAGACATAAAAGGCTGCCGGGGAATCTTCACTTCAGGGAAAAGAACCCGTATATCAACCTGGAAAACAGCCCCTTTTACATAGTAAGCCAAAATATGGACTGGGAGCGTCTTACCGATAGATCAGGCAGTAAAATTCCCAGGAGGGCGGGAGTAAGCTCCTTTGGCTTTGGGGGATCCAACGCCCACGTTGTCATTGAAGAGTATTCCGATCAGGGTTCCGGGGCCGGCGCACAGACCGGAACTCCCCATGTTTTTGTTCTTTCGGCGAAGAATGGGGACAGACTGAAGGAGTATGCCGGGAGAATGGTTGATTATCTTGAAAAGAGGAAAGACTTGCAGCGGGAGCCTGGACCCGGTTCAGAAGAATTATTACAACAAATTCAGGAGGAACTGGCCGGCATACTGTCACGCCTGCTCAGAGTGAAAGCCGAAGATATTTCGCTGGACGAGGGCTTCCAGGAATATTGCCTGGACAAGGTTGGACTGAGCAGATTTGCTTCACTAATAAACGAGAAATTCAAAATTACCCTGCCTATTGACAAACTGTCTGAAATACACACGATAAGAGATCTTGCTCATTACCTGCGATTGGAAAAAGGTAACAGCCATAAAGCCACTGAGGAGGTAGAAAAAAGCCTCCAGGTATCATTGGCGGATATTGCCTTTACACTTCAGACCGGGCGTGAGGCTATGGATGAAAGGCTGGCTGTGGTTGCGTCAGACGCAGATGAACTTATTATCAGGCTGAAGCAGTTTATTGACGGAAAGGACAGTATAGATGGGTTGTTTAGAAGTAACGGCGGTGTGGGCGGAGATCTCTCAGCGCTGCTTATAGAAGGGGAGGAAGGCAGAGAGTTTATTAGGATCATTGTAAAAGAAAGAAAACAGAACAAACTGGCGCAAATCTGGGCGGCTGGGGCGGAAATTGACTGGAGTATGCTATACTGGGACCATTTGCCCATACGTGTACCCCTTCCCACCTATCCCTTTGCCAGGGAGCGCCACTGGATTTCCCGTCCCGGCGGCGGAAACAGCCGGGTCAGTCAGGCCGCTCCTGCAGAGAAAAAGGATCAGGAAGCGATCCTTTACTATCGGAGCAAATGGGTTGCTGCCGGGATAAATGCTAACAATGGCGGAAACAATGCGCCCGGTGACATATGGGTATTTGATACAGGGGAAGATTTATTGGAAGCTTTGAAAGAGAAAGCTCAAACAGAGAAAAGCAAAGAATCTGGACTGATACTGATTAAGCCTGGGAACGGCTACCGGGAACTGGGCAGCGGCATGTATGAGATAAATCCCGAAAACCAGGATGATTATTATAAGCTGGCCGAGGTCCTTTCACTGCATAAAACTATGCCGGCCGGGATAGTTCACAGGTGGTCCCCGGGACGTTTTACCGGAAGCCCCGACGAACTCAAAAGCCAGATCGGGCAAGGAGTCCTGTCACTCCTTTACTTAAGCCGCGCAATAATGGAACTAAAACCCAAAGAAAGGGTTCGCCTGCTTTTGGTGTACTCCGGACAGGAGGATCAACCTCAGCCGCAGTACGCTGCCGTTAGCGGCTATGCCAGGACAGTGCGCCTGGAGTATCCAAAGCTGGACATCAGGACTCTGGAATTATCTTTAAACAGGGAAAGCGGTGATGAAGCTTCCGGGCTGGCGGAAATTGTGATAGGAGAGCTGGGGAAAAATTCCGGGGCTGCGGGTGAGGTCAGATATGAGGGCGGCTTACGTCTGGTCAGGCGTATTGAGGAATTTAGCCCTCCTGTTGCAGGTGAAAGAGAACTGCCTCTCAGGGACAGGGGAGTTTACATAATTACTGGAGGCATGGGAGGCCTTGGGCTTATATTTGCCGAGTATCTTGCGGTTAAGGTAAAGGCCGGGCTGATTCTTTCGGGCCGTAGTGATTTAAGCGCCGAAAAGAAAGAGAGGATAAAGCGGCTTGAGGAATTGGGTGCTGAAGTTATCTACGTAAAGGCAGATATAACAAGGCGTGAAGATGTGGAAAAGCTTGTCGATACGGCGAAATCAAGGTTTAAGGGTATTAACGGAATTATACATGGGGCCGGAGTAATTCGTGATTCCCTGGTTATAAGAAAAAACAAGGACGACTTCAAGGCGGTTATTGCTCCCAAGGTGTTCGGAACAGTGTATCTGGACGAGGCCACAAAAGCTGAAAACCTGGACTTTTTCGTACTTTTCTCCTCAAATTCTGCGGTTTTGGGTGGCGCGGGACAGTGCGATTACGCATACGGCAACAGCTTTTTGGACAGCTATGCCCATCTCAGGGAAAAGATGAAAAACAGCGGAATACGCAGTGGCAAGTCGCTGTCATTGAGCTGGCCCCTGTGGAGGGACGGGGGAATGAAGGCCAATGCCCGCTATAAGGAATATATGAAAAGGACTTTCGGAATTGAGGAGCTTACAGCGGAAGCCGGGCTGGAGGCGTTTGAGCGGGGGCTTCTGGCAGACCAGTCCGGGGTTATTGTTATATCCGGAAACAGCCAAAAGTTGGAAAGAATTTTGAATTACCTGCCTTTTTCGGACAGTAAAAGGCAGGATGGCGCAAATACCGGTAAAAAGGCATTAAAAAGCATCGAGCAATTTCTAGTCCGTCTGTCCTCTGACATTTTAAAAGTCCGGCAGCGGGATATTGATGTAAACGCCAAAATGAGCGATTACGGGTTTGACTCTCTGTGTCTAATGGAGCTGGCGGACAAAATCAATAATACCTATGGTCTTGATATAACGCCTGCCGTTTTTTATGAGTACACCACTCTCAGGTCGCTGTCAGGACACCTGGTGGAAGAGTATGGCCAAAAGCTGGCTGATCTCTTCGGGGAAAGCGAGGAAGAAACAGAAAGGCCCGGCCTGGAAGCTGACTGGGAAGGTTACCGGCTGCCGGCCCTTGAGGAAAAGGATGATCCCCTTAAGCCTGGGCAGCACCGAACAGAACAGACTGCCGTGGAACCGGTGGCAGTCATAGGCATGAGCGGGGTAATGCCGCAGTCGGATGACCTGGAAGAGTTCTGGAAGCACCTGATGGAGGAGAGGGACCTGATTACCGAGATTCCCGGCGACCGCTGGAACTGGAGGGAGTACTACGGCGACCCCACTAAAGAAGGTAATAAGAGCAACTTAAGGTGGGGGGGCTTGATCAGAGATATAGATAAGTTCGACGCCTCATTCTTTGGCATTCCGGACGGGGAGGCCGATTTCATGGACCCCCAGCAGAGGATTTTTCTGGAAACGGCCTGGAAGACCATAGAGGATGCAGGGTATAAGCCCTCTGACTTATCGGGAACCAAAACAGGGGTCTATGTTGGTGTGGCCACACTGGATTATAACGATCTGCTCCTGGAAAAAGGGGTGGATGTAAAGCCGTATACTCCCACCGGAGTGTCTCACTCAGTTCTGGCAAACCGGGTGTCTTACCTGCTTAACCTCCGGGGGCCCAGCAACGCAATAAATACGGCGTGCTCCAGTTCTTTAACGGCTATACAGATGGGTATGGAAGCTTTAAGGAACGGGACTTGTGAAATGGCCATTGCCGGTGGAGTAAATGCTATTCTGAGCCCCACCGGGTTCATATATTTTGGAAAGTCGGGTGTGCTAAGCAGTGAAGGCAAGTGCAGGGCCTTTGACAGGGACGCCGGCGGGTATGTCAGGGGGGAAGGCTGCGGGGCAGTGCTGCTAAAGCCTCTAAGCAGGGCCATTAAGGACAAAGACAATATTTACGGGGTTATTTCCGGTGGGGCGGTCAATCACGGGGGGCATTCCAATTCCCTTACCGCTCCCAGCCCGAAGGCCCAGGCTGATTTGCTTGTGAGCGCCTATGAAGACGCACTGATTGACCCTGGCACGATTACCTATATTGAAGCTCACGGGACCGGGACAAGCCTGGGAGACTCCATAGAGGTAAGCAGCCTTAAAAAAGCATTTAAAAGGATGTACGGTAGAAACGGCAGGCCCTGGCCGGGAGAGACCCGGTGCGGGCTGGGCACGGTAAAAACCAATATAGGCCACCTGGAAACAGCAGCGGGAATCGCAGGAGTAATAAAGGTGCTTTTGTCCATGAAAAATGGCTTTCTGCCTGCCAGTATTCATTTTAATGAATTGAATCCCTATATCCGGCTGGAGGATAGTCCTTTTTATATTGTTGACAGCACCAGGCCCTGGGAGCGCCTGCTGGATGGTGATGGCCGGGAAATACCAAGGAGGGCCGGGGTAAGTTCCTTTGGTTTTGGTGGCGTCAACGCACACCTTGTGATTGAAGAATATACAGGCCGCCGGCCTGGGGCTGAGAACCGGGAGCCTTGTATAATCGTTCTTTCAGCCGCCAATGAAGAGAGGCTTAATATATATGCCGGCAAATTGCTTAATTATCTGGAAAAAATAGATGATAACAATGCTGAGATAAGTCTTGCAGATGTGGCCTACACCCTTCAGGTGGGCAGGGAGGCCATGGTGGAAAGAATGGCCGCTGTGGTTGCAGATTTCCGGGAGCTAAGGGAAATATTGACCCGGTATAACCGGGGGGATATGGATATTGACGGTCTTTACAGGGGCAGTGCGGAGGACAACAGGCTAAAGTTCAATGTAATAGTGGGCGGGGAAGATGGCGCCCATTTTATAAGAAGCCTTGTGGCTAAAAAAAGATATCATAAGCTGGCCGGTATTTGGGCGCTGGGAGGGGATATAAACTGGGAGCTGCTCTATACTTCATCGAAGCCAGGGCGCGTGTCCCTTCCCACCTATCCCTTTGCCCGGGAGCGCCACTGGATGCCAGTTCCCGCAACGAGTAATAAAACACTGCCGGGACGGGAAAAAATCCATCCGCTTATTGACAGGAATGTGTCCACTTTTAGAGAGGAAAGATTTGCAACGGTGTTTACAGGCGCTGAATTTGTACTGTCAGACCATCTGGTGGCAGGCCAAAAGACCATGCCCGGGGCGGCATTTCTGGAAATGGCCCGGGCGGCGGGAGAAATAGCCGGAGAAAGAGTTGTCAGGAAAATGACAAATGTAGTATGGGTTAGCCCCCTGGTGGTTGACGGCCTTCCCAGGGAGGTTTTCACAACCCTGCGCCCGGAGCGGGGGGCAGTAGAATTTGAGCTGTACACCGGCATGGAAAATGGCGCCAGGGTGGTGCACAGCAGGGGCAAGCTGTTATTTGAAGGCCATGAGGAAGACCCTGCCCGGGAGATATTTAACATACAGGAGATTATGGCGCGCTGTCTCAGGGTGGCAGATGGTGAAGAGTGTTATAGGCTGCTGAGGGAAACGGGTTTCAGGTATGGCCCCGGCTTTAAGGTGATCAGTGAATTATTCGGTAGTGAAAGGGAATCCCTGTCCCGGCTTGACTTGCCGCCTGAGGCCGGTTCCGGCTTTGTGTTGCACCCGTCACTGCTGGACGGGGCTATACAGACAATTGTCGGTATGATGTCTGATTCTTCCATTTCAGCAGGCGTGCCTTACCTTCCCTTTGCTGTAGGGGAGGTGGAAATGTTCGGTCCCCTGTCAGGCCCGTGCTATGCACACTGCACCTATGCCGGCGATGGCCAATTGGGGCCGGAAATGATGAAATTCAATATTGCCATTTTTGATGAGAGCGGAAGAGTTCTTTTAAAAATTAAGGATTATACCGCAAGGCCGGTGCTGCAGAATAGGACTGTTGATAATAAATTGGATTTGGCAAGAGAAGATTTCGATGAAAAGTTTTACAGCGGGCTGCTTGATAAGTTGGCCAGGGGAGAAATCACTCCGGACGCCGCCGTAAGAATGAGAGTAGGCGCATAAGCGGTATATGGAACCGCAATCTTACCATGCAGGGGAGATATGGATATGCATTTTAGCGAAAAACAATTATATGAAAAGGTTGCCGGAGGTGAGCTTGCCATGACCGAGGCCATGGATCTGCTAAAGCAAATGGTACGGGAAGGGAATATGAGCGTCCCAGGCGGCACTGCCGGCATGATCGGCCAGAGTTCGCTAACCTGGACTTTTACCTATGATGAGCCACTTCTAAAGGACCATACGGTTTTTGGGGATCAGGTTCTGCTGGGGGTCACCCACTGCAGCCTTGCTGTCGAGGCCTGGCTTAAAGCATACCCCGGCAGGGCTCTGCCCCATATTCACAAGCTGTTTTTCAGCAGCCCCATTATACTGCAGCCCTCTGAGAAGGTAGAGATAGATGTATTTATAGAGGAGAGGGATGGGCAGGCAAAATTCAAAAACAGGTACAGTAAGTCGCCGTCAGGAGAAAAAGGTGAAACCGCCTCCGGGGAATACCGTTTGGCCGGGCCACAGCCGTCTTCCATTGATATAGAAGCCTTTAAGAGCCAATGCGAAAAAGCCATTGAGATCGATCAGATATACCGGGAAGATGAATCCCAGCCCATTAAAATAGGCCCTTCACTAAGGAATATTCAAAGGGTGTACGTAAGGGGGCGGGATGTTCTAGGGGAATTGACCCTCTTTGAGGGCGGGACCGGTTCCTTCGCCGTGCTGCCCTCTTTGCTGAACGGCGCGGTAATGTGCTGCATGTACGGGCTGCCGGAGGATTTTACCGAAACATATCTCCCCTTTATGGTTAAGAAGGCTCACATATACCGCCAAATAAAGGAAAAGTGTCTCAGCTTTTCCAGCATAGTAAGTATTGGACCTGAAATATTGGAAGCTGATATATCACTGTGCGATACAGACGGATCAGTTTTGGCGGAATTAAAAGGATTTACCTGTAAGAGGGTAAGGTCAGCCGAAAGCTTTTCAGTACAGGGGGAGCCCGGTGCCGGAAGTTCCCGGTCAGCCCACCTGCCAGGCAGCAATTCTTCCCCTCCCGCTTCTGCGGCAAAAGTGCCCGGATATGGAGACAGCGACAGCGTTGAGGTAAAGATAGAGCGGTTTATCGTTGATAACATTGAATCACTTCTGGGAAAATCATCCGGTCAACCGGTTAACGTAAATAAAAATTTTATGGACCTGGGTCTGGATTCGGCCAGCCTGGTGGCTTTTACCCAAAAGATTGAAAAAAACCTGGGTATTGACCTTTACCCCACACTGTTTTTTGAATACCAGAATGTAAAAGAACTGGCCGCCTATTTCGCGGCAGAACACCGGGATGCTTTTTCCGCTTTTATTGTCAGGGGTGATTTTAACCGCAGCTCATCCCCGGTGGAGGACAAAAAATCGGTTATTGCAGCCGGTGCCGGTGGTGTTAGTGATATCGGCAGTACAGGGGATATATATGACTTCAGCTCCAGGTTTATTATTCCGGGCGGAATATCAGGTGAAGGTCATGATGATTGCGAGGGCATCGCTGTAATAGGGATGGCCGGAGTCTTTCCGGATGCTCCCAATGTCAACGCCTTCTGGAAAGCTTTGCGGGAAAAGAGAGATTTGATCAAAGAAATACCTCCGGACCATTTTGATTACAGGCCCTGGTTTGTTCCGGGACAGCAGGTGAACGACAGGATGTACTGCAAGTGGGGTAGTTTTATAAATGATGTGGACAAGTTCGACGCCGGCTTTTTTAATATATCGCCCAGGGAAGCCAATGTTATGGACCCGCAGATGAGACACCTGCTGCAGGTATTGCATGCAACAGCCGAGGACGCCGGCTGCGCGAAGACCATAAGAGGAACCAGGACCGGGATGTATACAGGGGTGTGCTTTTACGACTACAAACAGGAGATGGACAGGCTTGGAAAGATAATGGCGCCCCACGACGGTACCGGGAATTCCCCTACAATGATGTCCAACCGCCCTTCTTTCTTCTTTGACTTGAAGGGCCCAAGCCTTACAGTAGACACTGCCTGCTCATCATCGCTGATAGCCCTGCACATAGCCTGTAAGGCCTTAAAAAACAATGAGTGCGATATGGCTCTTGTTGCCGGGGCAAATCTTCTTTTGAGCTCATTGCATTACCGGTATTTTTGCTCAATAGGCGCACTGTCTTACACGGGAAGGTGCCATACTTTTGACGAAAGGGCTGACGGCTATGTGCCGGGTGAGGCAGTGGCGGCAGTACTTCTAAAACCTTTGAAAAAGGCGGTGGAGGACCGCAACAATATTCACGCGGTGATCAAAGGATCAGCCATAAACCATGGAGGCTATACCCAGTCCGTTACTGCCCCCAGTGTGAAAATGGAGGCCCGCTGTGTAATGGATGCCTGGAAAGACGCCGGGGTAGATCCCGAAACCATTGGTTATATTGAGGCCCACGGCACGGGGACAAAACTTGGAGATCCAGTGGAGATTAACGGACTTATCTCTGCGTTTAGAGAATATACCGGCAAAAAGAGCTTTTGCGCTGTGGGATCGGCCAAGGCCCATATAGGGCATACCGAAGGAGCGGCTGGAATTGCCGGCCTGATCAAGACCATATTATCCATAAAAAATAAGGAAATACCTGCAATGCCCATGTTTAAAAAGGTGAACCCCTATATAAAACTGGAAGGGTCGCCTCTATACATCAACCCGGATGTGGAAAAGTGGGAAAGAATAAGCGGTACGCCCAGGAGGGCGGGTGTAAGTTCTTTCGGCTTCGGGGGAGCCAACGCCCATGTTGTTGTGGAGGAGTACGAAAGCCTGGAGGACGGGGCCGCCGCTGAGAGCCGCGGGCCTCAGGTGGTGCCTCTGTCAGCCAGAAACGAGGAAAGGCTTAAGGACTATGCCAGTAAGCTGGCAGGCTTCCTGGAAGAGGGCAATGACAGGGCAACTCTTTCCGGTATAGCTTATACTCTGCAGGCGGGCCGTGAAGAGATGGAGGAACGTGTTGCCCTGGTGGTTTCCACCAGGGAGGATCTGTATGAAAAGCTGTCCCGGTACAGCCGGGGGGATGAGGACATTGACGGTTTGTACCAGGGGAATGTAAAAACAGCATTTCCCGGGAAGGCAGGGGAAAGCCCGGAATACCAGGGAGATGGCTTTGAAGACCGGGAGCCGGACAATGCAGCCAGGATGTGGGTTTTGGGAGGACAGCCGGACTGGTCGAAGCTGCACCGGGGTTTCCTTCCGGGACATGTGTCCCTCCCCACGTACCCCTTTGAAAAAAAGCGGTACTGGATACCGGTCCAGGAAATAGGCAAGGGTGCGCAGGATCACTTGGTCTCAGTCAGCCTCCGGGATGATTCCAGCCGGGGTGCGGGGCTGGTATATATGGAAAGTAAATGGGTTAAGTCCCCTATAACGGGCGGCGGTGATATGCCTGACAGCCTTTTGGTGTTTGGAAACGATGATGGAGTATACCAGCGGTTAAAGAATACCCTAAAAGAAAGAGGCAGCTCCCCACATATCATTCTGGTGAAACCGGGTAGTTTTTACAGGGATTTGGGTAGGGGAATTTTTGAATTAAATCCCGGTGAGCCGGATGATTATGTGAGGCTTATTGAGGAACTGAAGGGTAGAAACTTCATTCCCGGCGGTGTTTTGTACCTTTGGCAGGCCGGAAATGTGGAGGACAGTGACCTGTCCAGGGGCGTAATATCGGTGTTTTGTCTTATAAAGTCCCTTTCGGCCCATAAAATTAAGGTATTTCCCAAAATTGTATATACATATGAGGGCGGCAGTGAAAATCCAAGTCCCCTTATGGAGTCAGTGGCCGGGTTTTCCAAATCTCTGGCGCTATTGTGGCCGGGGGCGACCCTCACTGCTGTTGAGGTGGCGGCCCAGGCAGAAGATATAGCGCTTATAGCCCTGGAAGAGATGGCTGCCCATGAGGAAAGCTTTACAGTGGAAATTAAATATGAGGGTGGAGAAAGGTATGTCAGGGAATTTCAGCCTATAGAAACTGATAATTACCAGGCGACACCTCTGAAAAAGGGTGGAACTTATCTTATAACAGGCGGGGCTGGTGCTTTAGGCATGAACTTTGCCCGGCGCCTGGCCGGTCTGTGGGGGGCAAACCTCGTTCTTACAGGCCGATCCGTAATTAATGAAAGAATTGACGAGAAGATACATGAATTGAAGGCGCTTGGGGCGGATGCAATGTATGTCCGGGCCGACGCCGCCAGCCCGGCAGATATGAAGGAGGCTGTAAAAAAAGCCAGGAAGCGCTTCGGACCCATAAACGGCGTAATTCACGCGGCAGGAACAATAGATGCCATTCCCGTTTCTCAAAAGGATATTACTGCTTTTAGATCTGCTTTAAGTTCTAAAATTGACGGAACAATTGTTTTGGATGAAGTGACCGGGGAAGAACCGCTGGATTTCTTTGTCATGTTTTCCTCCATATCTTCAGTGCTGGGGGACTTCGGGCAGTGCGACTATGCGGTGGGCAACCGGTTTATGGACGGATTTGCCCGGTACAGGGAAATATTGAGGAAAAAGAATATGCGCAGCGGGCGTACCGTTTCTATAAACTGGCCACTTTGGAGAGAAGGCGGAATGCAGGGCGGCAGGGAGGAGGAACAACTATATCTGCAATTATCAGGGCTGTGGCGCCTTGAGACACAGGATGGCCTACAGGCCTTTGAAAGGATACTTTCCTGGGGAACTCCGCAGGTAGTTGTCCTGTCCGGGGATAGGGACAGAATACTGGGGATGCTGGCTACTAAGCTACGCAGCGGCCTTTCGCCGGCAGCTCCGAAAGCCGGGCAGGAAACCGTGATAGCGGGTGAAAACCAAAGGCCGGCCGCGGAATCGCCGGTAAGCGAACTGCTGCTGGGTGATATAAAAAGAGTTGCATCACAAATACTGCAGCTATCTCCGGATGACCTTGACTCTGATCAGAGCTTTGGCATTTTTGGCTTTGAATCAATTACATTAAAGGAATTCGCAGTTAGAATCAGTGAGGCCTACAATATAGAAATCGCGCCAACGGTTTTCTTTTCCCGAAGCAGTCTGGAAAAGCTGGCCGGCTACCTGTTGGAGGAGTTTGGCGAGGAAATACACTGCTATTACACCCGGTTAGATGAGAAGGTTAATAATAAGGCGGCAGGGGAGAAAAGACGGGAAGAGTTTTCAAATAGCCGCCAGGATTTAAAGGAGGAAAATAGCCCGGAAAAAAGAGTCCCCCGGAAGGAAGAGTACAGTGGGGACGTAGCAGTAATCGGCATTAGCGGCATTTTCCCCGGGGCTAGGAATCATGAGGAGTTTTGGGATAACCTGCTGGCCGGAAAGGACCTGATCACAGAAATACCTGAAAGCCGCTGGGATTGGAATAAATATTACGGGGACCCCTATGAAGATGACAACAGGTGTTACTCAAAATGGGGCGGTTTTATTGACCATGTTGACAAATTTGACGCACCTTTCTTCAACATTTCTCCCCGTGAGGCCGAGTTGATGGATCCCCAGCACAGGCTTTTTTTGGAAACGGCCTGGAGGGCCATAGAAGATGGAGGATACCGCCCAACTGACCTCTCGGGCAATGCGGTGGGTGTTTTTGTGGGGGTTCAGGGCAGTGATTATCTGCAACTGCTGACTGATGCAGGTGAAACAGGGGCGGAGATAGGCACCGGTAATTCACATGCCATGCTGGCCAACAGGGTTTCATATCACCTCAACTTGCGGGGGCCCAGCGAGTCGGTGGACACGGCCTGCTCCAGCAGCCTTGTGGCTATACAAAGGGCGGTCAGGTCCATTGGCAGCGGTGAATGCCAGTTGGCCCTGGCCGGCGGTGTGAGCCTTATACTTTCTCCCCGCAACTTCCTGGCAGCGGGAAGGCTGGGAATGCTTTCTCCGGATGGAAGATGCAAGACCTTTGACAGAAGCGCAAATGGCTTCGTAAAGGGTGAAGGTGTAGGTGTGCTGCTGCTGAAGTCCGCCGGGAGGGCCATAGAAGACGGGGATCACATATATGCGGTAATAAAGGCAACAGCAGTAAATCACGGGGGAAAGGCCTCCTCTCTTACCGCGCCCAACCCCGATGCCCAGGCGGATCTAATAGCAGGCGCATATAACAGGGCAGGCATTGATCCGGAGACAGTTTCCTATATAGAAACCCACGGCACAGGAACGGAGCTTGGGGACCCGGTAGAGGTTCAGGGATTGCTAAAGGCCTTTAAAGAAATAGCCGCAAGTTTAAACAGGCCAATTATGAAGAATAATTATTGCGGTCTGGGATCGGTAAAAACCAATATAGGCCACCTGGAGCCTGCGGCGGGCATAGCAGGAGTGTTCAAGGTGATACTGGCCATGCGGCACAGGATGCTGCCGGGAAACCTCCATCTGAGTGAGATTAATCCTTTAATTGATTTTAAGGATACTCCTTTTTATATAGTTGACAGTACAAGGGCCTGGGAAAGGCTGGAGGACAGTATGGGGAACGCTGTTCCCCGAAGGGCCGGGGTAAGCTCCTTTGGGTACGGGGGCACAAACGCCCATGTGGTGCTTGAAGAGTATCGCCCCTCTCCGTCCCGGCAGGAGAATGAAAGCCTGGGGCCGGAGTTAATAGTACTTTCCGCCAGGAATGAAGAAAGATTGAGGGACTATGCCTCCCAATTGGCCGGCTTTCTGTCGAAAAAAGCGTTGCGCCTTCAGGTTGATGCTGTCCGGAAAGAGCTGGCGGCAGCAGTATCTCAAATACTGAATGTAAAAGTGGAGGACCTGTCTTTAGAGGTTGACTTGAGGGAATACGGTCTTGATCATGTGCAGATCAGTGATCTTCTCAAGGAAATCAATGATCGGTACGGGTATGAAATAAACCCTCTGATATTTTCCATTCACCCCACCATCAACTCCCTGGCGGGGAATATCTGTGAAAATAAGGATAATACGGTAGAAAAGGCGTCAATATCCAACATAGCTTATACACTTCAGACAGGGCGGGACTCCATGGAAGAGCGGCTGGCTGTGGTGGTAAATAGTGTCCAGGAACTGATTGAAAAACTAACCCGTTACTTCAGGGGAGAAGCAGGCATTGACGGACTGTACTCCGGGAATGCCGGTGCAGCAAGGAAAAAGCCGGGGATCAGCGGGGCCAGCCGATCCGATCCGGTGTCCGCCGGTAAAGCTGATCCGGATAAACTGGCCAGGCTATGGGTGGCCGGGGAAGAGGTGGACTGGAGTATACTGCGCCGGGGCAGGAGATACAACAGGGTTTCCCTCCCCACGTATCCCTTTGCCAGGTACAGATACTGGGTGCCCCAAACGGACAGTATAAAGGGCGGAAGTGCCGGTAACACGGCTGGTATGCTTCATCCTTTGATAGACAGCAATGTTTCCACCCTGGAAAACCAGTGTTTTAAAAAGCTATTCAGGCCTGATGAGTTCTTCTTGCGGGATCATGTGGTGGCTGGCCGGAGGGTGCTGCCTGCAGCAGCGTACCTGGAAATGGCAAGAAAGGCCGGAGAGCTGTCAAGAAGCGGCTCCCGGGTTAAAAAAATAAAGAACATAGTATGGGAAAGCCCTATCCCTGTGAATGAATCGCCGGAGGAAATATTTATAAACCTCAGTCCGGCCGGCGGGCCGGTTGTGGAATTTGAGGTGATCGCCGGCGGGGCGCCCCATGCCCGGGGTGAACTGGTTTACGGGGAAAACGGCCAGGACAGTGGGGGAATTGAATATATAGACATTCAGGCGGTTATAAAGCGGTGCCGGGAAAACACAACCGGGCCGGAGTGCTACAGAGTTTTTGAAAAAGCCGGCTTGAATTATGGATCATCCTTTCAGGCAGTCCGGGGAATATACAGCAGTGGGGATGAGGCCCTGTCGATGTTGAAGCTGCCCGGCCACCTTAAAGGAGGGTTTGCTGATTACATTTTGCACCCTGCCTTGGTGGACGGGGCCATGCAAACGGTGATGGGGCTAAAGACCGGTGAAAAGGATAAGGGCAAAATACACCTGCCATTTGCGCTGGGAGAGGTGGAACTGGCCGGCATGCTTACCGAAGAATGCCATGCTTACGCAACCCTTTCCGGAAAACCGGCCACGGGCAATTCCGGAGTGATCAAATATAACATACTGATTATAGATGATCAAGGGCGGGTAGTGGCCAGGCTAAAGGATTTTTCCCTGAGGGC
Organism: Peptococcaceae bacterium BICA1-7; assembly: GCA_000802095.1. Classification (GTDB taxonomy): domain Bacteria; phylum Bacillota; class Desulfotomaculia; order Desulfotomaculales; family Desulfocucumaceae; genus BRHc4a. The sequence goes on from JUEB01000029.1 coordinate 267,136, forward strand.
GGCAGCGGGAAGTAATGATACCGAAAAATCAGAATCCAGATTGGCATACTGCCGGAGAGAGTGGGAAGAGTCCCCTGTTATAAAGGTTAATGACCAAATGATCAACAATGTGCTTTTGTTTGATAACGGTGAAGGTATAAGGGAAGCCCTTCGGGCGCTGTTCAAAAAAGAGGGAAGGCAATCCCCGGAATTGGCTGTTGTCAAGCCAGGTGATTCTTTCAGGGATCTGGGAAATAATGTTTTCCAGATTAATCCCGGTAAGCCCGGTGATTACCGCATGTTGCTGGAGGCGCTCAATGGTTATAATCTGATGCCTTCGCATATAATTCACGCATGGTCCAGGGAGCCCCTTGACGAAACGGGCGAGACATTGGGGGGGCAGCTAGACCGCGGCGTATACTCCCTCCTCAGCCTGTGTCAGGGCCTGATGGAGCAAAGGTTAAAAAACATTGTTCAGCTGCTTTACATATATACCGGCCACGGCGGGCCGCAACCCCAATACTCGGGGGTTGCGGGGTTTTTAAGAACTATACGCCGGGAGTATCCCGGCATAGTATTCAGGACTATTGAGCTGGAAGGCCTTTACAGGCGGTCATCCAGTTTGGAAGAAAGCCTGCTGGCGGAAGCAGCCCTTGCTGAGATGGCGGGAGATCCCGGAGAAGTGGAGATACGTTACCGGGACGGGGTACGCTTGGTAAGGAGAATTAAGGAAATAGACTTTTCCGGCAGTGGGGGCAGCGGTCTGTTAAGGAGCCGGGGGGTTTATATAATCACCGGCGGGACCGGCGGCCTGGGGCTTGTTTTAGCAGAGTTTCTGGCCGGGCGTTACGGGGCGAGGCTGGTTCTTGCAGGACGTTCTGAGCTGTCCGGGCTTAGTGAAGCCAAAAGAGCAGGGATTAAACAACTAAAAAAACTGGGTGCGGAGGTTTTATATGTAAAGGCCGATGTGTCCAGACGGGAAGATGTGGAACGCCTTGTTTCAGAGGTCCGGTCCCGGTTCGGGGAAATAAATGGCATTATACACTGTGCCGGTGTAATCCGGGACTCATTGGCCCTAAAGAAGACCCGTGAGGAAATGGATGAGGTGCTGGCCCCCAAGGTTTACGGGACGTTATTCCTGGATGAGGGCACTAAAGGGGAAAAGCTTGACTTCTTTATTCTTTTCTCTTCAATCGCAGCGGTAATGGGCAACGTTGGGCAGAGTGACTATGCCTACGCCAACTGTTTTATGGATGCCTTCGCTGAGAGAAGGCGCAGTCTTGAAAAGGCCGGCAAACGTTCCGGGATAACACTGTCCTTTAACTGGCCTCTCTGGGAGGAGGGCGGGATGAAACTTGATGACGGGATTATGGAGTGGATGGAAGAAAACCTGGGTATTGTGCCGATGAGCACAGAAAATGGCTTAAAAGCCTTTGAGGATGGGTTGGAAATGGATTTGCCCGTCTTGACAGTCTTCGAGGGAAAGGAAAAAAACATTGAGAACATGCTTTCGGAGTATAACAGTGCAGAACTTCTGTCTGCCGCCGGTACAGGGGAGGCCGTGAACATAACAGTACAAAAAGACCTGGATCTGAGGGAAAAGGCGGTCAGGCTATTAAAAGAGATTGTATCCAGGGAGTCAAAGCAGCCGGTGGCAAGGATTCACGAAAAAGAGCAATTGGAAAAATACGGCATTAACTCTGTAATGATCATGAGACTTACCAGGGAATTGGAGAAGAGTTTCGGCCCCCTGTCCAAAACCTTGTTTTTTGAGTATCAGAATATATCAGACCTGTCGGACTATTTTACTGAAAACCATAGGGAAAGAATAATCGAAATAACGGCAGGCCATGAGGAGGTCGGTATGAATAAATCAGAAAGGCCGGTTCCGGAGGTAGTGCGGCCCCGTTTTTCCAATCCCGGCATTGTACGGGAGAGTGACCGGAAAGAGGAAAAAGGGGAGTATGATATAGCCGTCATAGGGGTTAGCGGACGTTACCCCATGGCCGGAAATTTGGAGGAGTTCTGGGAAAATCTGAAAAACGGCAGGGACTGCATAACTGAAATACCGCAGGAAAGATGGGACTACCGTAAGTACTATGACCCCGAAAAAGGGAAAAGAGGAAAGATATACGGAAAATGGGGCGGGTTTATAGACGGTGTGGACAAGTTCGACCCGCTGTTTTTCAACATGTCCCCCAGGGATGCCGAGGTTACTGACCCCCAGGAGAGGCTTTTCCTGGAAACGGTGTGGCAGACCCTGGAGGATGCCGGCTATACGGGGAAAGGGCTGGAAGATAACAGGGTAGGTGTCTTTGTAGGGGTGATGTATGGGGAATACCAGCTGCTTGGAGCAGGCAGAGGAGAAAATAGCCTTATGCCGGTTTCCTCCTATGCGTCTATTGCCAACAGGGTGTCATACTATTTTAATTTCAGCGGCCCCAGCATAGCCCTGGATACCATGTGCTCCTCCTCCCTGACGGCAATTCACCTGGCCTGTGAAAGCATCAGCAGGGGGGAAAGCGATATTGCCATAGCTGGAGGGGTTAACCTTTCTATTCACCCGCACAAGTATTTTGTACTGAGCCAGAGTAAATTTGTCTCCAGCGACGGCCGCTGCCGCAGCTTTGGAGAGGGCGGGGACGGCTATGTCCCTGGTGAGGGCGTTGGGGCCGTTATCTTAAAGCCATTAAAGAAAGCCGTTGCGGACGGAGACAACATATACGGGCTAATTAAGGGAAGCTCGATAAACCACGGGGGAAGAACCAACGGCTACAGCGTGCCAAATCCCAAGGCCCAGGCCAGCCTGATATACGAGACACTGACAAAGGCAGGAATAAATCCCAGGACAATTAGTTATATAGAGGCTCACGGAACAGGAACATCTCTGGGAGATCCCATAGAGATCAATGGGCTAATCAATGCTTTCGATACCCGTGACAGGCAGCAGTATTGTTCGATAGGGTCTGTCAAGTCAAATATAGGGCACCTTGAGTCGGCGGCGGGAATAGCGGGGATTACCAAGATACTGCTGCAGATGAAGCACCGGCAGCTTGTTCCCTCAATTCATTCTGAGAAGTTAAACCCCAATATTAATTTTAAGGATTCTCCCTTTTATGTACAGCGTACACCGGCTGAGTGGAACAAGCCCGTGATAGTCGAGAATGGCGTGGAAAAGAGATACCCCAGGCGGGCAGGAATTAGCTCCTTTGGCGCGGGGGGGGCAAACGCCCATATCATTCTGGAGGAATATGAAAAGCAGGCTCCGGTGCAGGAAACTATAAGGGGCCCTTATCTGTTTGTGCTCTCCTCAAGGAACGGGGAAACACTTAAAAAGTACGCCGGAGAAATGGCGGGCTTTGTAAAAAGGGCAGCAGGCCCTGCGGGGGAAGGGCTTTCCATAGAAGATGCTGTTTACACATCCCAGGCCGGACGCGAGGCGATGGAAGAGAGACTGGCCCTGATAGTGTTCGGTACGGAGGACCTGTGCGATAAGCTGGACCGCTACAGCCAGGGTGAAGAGGATATTGACGGCCTGTACCGCGGGAATGCCCTGTCTGCATTCAATACCGGGCTTATGCCGGAGGGCCGGGCAGGAGATGAATATATAAAAGCTGTCCTTGGTGAGGGAGAATTGGATAAAATAGCCCGGCTGTGGGTATCCGGCGCGGATTTAGACTGGGATTTGCTGTATAAGGATGGGAAACCGGGACGCATATCACTGCCCGGCTATCCATTTGACAGGAAAAGATACTGGGTAGACAGCTTCCGGCCGGGAAAAACATCTGCAGCAACAGAGAGTAAAGCCATTGCCAGTCCTTCTCCCAGGCCTGGAAAAGCAGACCCGTCAGCCCCTCTGTCCGTGCCTTATAGAGGCAGCGAGGTGTCGTTAAGGATAATAGATGACAATATAGCTCTGGTGGCGATGCAGGACAGGGAAAACAGAAACATGTTCTCCGGGGGCATTGTAAATGGGCTTATAGCCAGGCTTTCAGAGATAAGTCAAAACGAAAATATAAAGGCGGTTATACTTACCGGATATGAAAATATATTCAGCATGGGGGGCACCAGGGAAGAATTGCTGAATATCGCGGACAAAAAGAACCATTTTACAGATGCCTCGGTTTTCTATAACGGGCTGCTTGAGTGCCAGGTTCCGGTTATATCCGCCATTCAAGGCCATGCTAACGGGGGAGGGCTGGCTTTGGGCCTGTTCGCCGATATAGTGGTTATGTCGGAGGAAAGTATTTACAGCGCCAGCTTTATGAAATACGGATTTACGCCGGGGCTGGGGGCAACGTATATATTGAGAGAAAAGCTGGGAGCCAACCTGGCCGCTGAGATGATGTTTACGGCAAAATCTTACCGGGGGGACGAATTGAAGAACCGGGCGGCCCCGGTACTTTTCAGAAAGCAAAAGGATGTTTTGAGCGAAGCCTTTTCAATTGCAAAAATGCTGTGTGAAAAGCCTCTATATGCGTTAAAGGTTTTAAAGAGAGATTTGTCCGGAAGGGTCCTGGAAGAACTGCCTGCAATCATTCAGCGGGAGATGGACATGCACGATCAGACTTTTTCACATCCTGAGGTAAGAAAGCGCATTAACTATTACTTTGACAGGCCCCAAAGCCTGAAGGCGAAGCAGTCTGCTGCGGCTCACCGTGAGGATGTCCGGGTGCTTCCGGCGGCTGTGGAGAAAAACTTCAATGCGGATGAAGAAAAAGTAAGACAGAAAATAGCAGGTATCCTGGTTGACATATTACATATGGAAGAGAACCAGTTGAATAGGGAGAGGAGCTTTAATGAATTAGGGGTTGATTCCATTTCTGCGGTAGAGATTATCAGAGAAATAAACAAGTGCTTCAGTCTGGAGCTGGAGGCAGTGACCATCTACGATTATGAGACCATAGACAGGCTGGCCGGGTATGTATGCCGGGAAATAGGGAGTAAGCGCAGTAAAAGCCGCGATCTGAACCAACTTGTGGCATTGCCGGTGGAAAAATCAATAACAACTAAGGACGCATACGCCGGCAACAAAATACAGCTTGGCGGCAAGGCTGCTGACAGGCCGGGCAGAAAAGGGCCTGCCGGGTCCGGCAAAGGGCAGGACGGGAGAATAAAGCTGGCTGCAAAGGGACAGGTGGAACAGGCCGCTGATAGTATGCCCGCCGGAGGGGGCCTTTCTGAAAAAAGAGCGCGGGCAAAGGTTGCTGAAATAGCTGCTGAAATACTGCATATCCAGGATGGAAATATTGATTTTAACCGTAATTTTAAGGATTTGGGAGTGGACTCTGTTACCATCGTAGAGATTATCAGAGATGTAAACAAGTTCTTTGGCCTTAATCTGGAAGCCGCTAGGGCCTATGATTATCCCACGGTGGAGAGTCTTACCGGATTTATCATGCAGGAGATAGAGAGAAATGCTGAATCAAGAGCATTTATAAGCGGCTCACCGGGTTCTGCAATCAATGGTTATACTGGTGTGCCTGTTGATAGTGTTGTGGATAGCGTTAATGAGGAGATTGATACAGAAGATGAAAAGGGTAAACAATTTCTGGATTTGTTAAGACAATTGCGAAACGGCGACTTAGACATAGATGAAGTTAATAGGCTGACAGAGGCAAGTTACGGACTGTATTAAAAAGATTGATTTGGAGGTGACTTATGATTATTGCAGAGCGCAAGGAAAGACAGGTTTCCATACTTGAAGCGGCAGAAAATAATCAGGAGTTTTTGCGCAGTATTTTCATGGGCTGCAGTAATGGCACGGGCCATTCAAAGCTGCAAAAGTATATAGAGCAGGTTCTTTTTGAAACTCCTAGTTTTTTAAAGCACCATGTAGGTTTTGGTAAAGGCAGCGTGAAAGAGTTGTCCGGAAAATTTACCAACACTTTGATCAGGAGACAATCTGAAAAGAATTCTAACGAAGTAATTATAGACCTTATAAATAACATCGTCCCTTATGCGGTTAATGTTGCCTCACCCTATTTTGTAGGCCATATGACCTCAGCAATTCCTCCTTTTATGATACAGCTCAAGGCAATAGCCGCCGCGCTTAATCAGAATGTGGTCAAGCTGGAGACCTCCGGGGTTGTGTCATTGGTTGAAAAACAGGTACTGGCTAAAATCCACAGGCTTATTTACCGCCGTACCCAGGATTTTTATGACCATCACGTCCAAAATCAGGATACCACCCTGGGGTGCTTTACGGAAGGAGGAACAGTGGCCAACATAACGGCGCTGTGGGCAGCCAGGGATGCCCTGCTGGCCCCTAGGGACGGATTCGGGGGTGTGGAGAAAGAGGGAGTGGAAGCCGGGTACAGGGCGTATGGGATAGACAGGTGTATTGTTCTTGTATCGAGGCTGGGGCATTACTCCCTCAGAAAAGCCGGTGGAATCCTGGGAATAGGCAGTGAAAATATTATTCCCGTGGAGGTGGACGAAAACAGCCGGATAAATATTCACAGCCTTGCTAAAAAAATAGAAGAAATAAAGTCGGAAAGTAGCCGGAACAGACTGTTAGCCATAGTGGGAATTGGAGGAACCACCGAAACCGGGACTATCGATCCCCTCAAAGAAATGGGAGAGATATGTGCTGAAAACGGGGTTCACTTTCATGTGGATGCGGCGTGGGGCGGCCCGGCCCTTCTATCGGAAAAATATAGTTACCTGCTGGAAGGTATAGATTTGGCTGATTCTGTCACCATAGACGGCCACAAGCAGTTTTACATGCCTATGAGCTCCGGAATGGTTTATTTTAAAGACCCATACATAATGAACAATGTATCCTATCGCGCGAACTACATAATCCGGGACGGTTCCGGGGACCTGGGGATCAGGTCGGCATCCGGATCAAGAGAGGCCAACTCACTGATATTGCACAGTGCTCTTAGAATAATGGGAGCCCGGGGGTATGGACTGCTGGTTGAGCATGGAATAGAAACGGCCAGGCAGCTTGCAGAAGAAATTATGAGGAGACCTGACTTTCATCTTGTAACACCACCGGAGTTGAATATTCTTACATACCAGATATATCCTGAACACTATGGCAGAATCCTTGAAGATAGCCCGGATAAGGAAGAGATCATATATCAAAACATTAATGAAATCAACCGTACCATACAAAGGCAGCAGAGAGAATGCGGCATAGGGTTTGTATCGAGGACGGTGCTTGTGAATAAAAATGCCCCCTATAGAGAGAAGGTAGTTTTAAGAATTGTCATAGCCAATCCCATGACAAACATGGATATTTTAAAGGAAGTAATCGATGAGCAGGAGCAGATTTACAAATCCATTTTGCCGGGGTATGAATTAAATCTATGAATATAATTATTTATCTATTAAGCAGTAAAGATAATAATATAAGACCTTTTGGATAAAGCTGCGCATAAAAGTTCCTATGATCGCGGAGGTTTATTATGGTTAAAAGCTATAGCAAAACAGAAATCCTTAAAATGGTTCAGGAAATGCGTATAACACCGGAAGAAGGGTTTGACCTTATTAAAGAACTTGAAAAGGGTAATGGAAAAAGAAAACAACAAGTTTATCTTCAAGATAATACATCTTTACCTAAAGTCAAAGCTAATACCAGAGAGGTACAGCCTCAAGTTTATGACATTGCCGTAATTGGTATGTCAGGGAGATTTTCCGGGGCAGAAAACCTCGATGTGTTTTGGGATAACTTAAAAAAGGGAGTAAGCAGCATCGGGGAAGTCCCCAGAGAACGTTGGGACATCAATGAATACTATCATCCCAACCCCAAAACTCCAAATAAAACCTATTGCAAATGGCTTGGTTTGGTTCCTGATGCAGATAAATTTGACCCGCTGTTTTTCAATATTTCACCCAGAGAAGCCGAATTAATGGACCCGCAGCACAGGCTCATTCTGGAAGAAACATGGAGGGCACTGGAGGACGCCGGTTATTCTCCCGGGTTTTTTTCGGGTACAAAGTGCGGTGTGTTTATTGGAGTAATGCAGGGAGACTACGACCAGAGACTGTCCGGCAGCGGCCTGGACATTCAATCCGTAACAGGAAACCTCAACTCCTTCATACCGGCCAGAGTTTCATACTTTCTAAATTTACTGGGCCCCAATATGGCCATAGATACCGCCTGCTCCTCCTCCTTAGTGGCGGTGCACCAGGCCTGTAAAAGCATACAAAGCGGAGAAAGTGAGCTGGCGCTGGCCGGGGGAGTATGTATCATAACTACACCGGCTACACATATCTCAACCTCAAATGGAGAGATGTTATCAAGAGACGGGAAGTGTAAAACCTTTGACAACAGTGCCGACGGTTTTGTTCCGGGCGAGGGTGTAGGTGTTGTGGCCCTCAAGGCACTGGCAAAAGCAATAGAAGATGGCGATCATATATACGGGATAATAAAGGGGTCCCGTGTAAACCAGGACGGGAAGACCAATGGTATAACCGCTCCCAGCAGCAACTCCCAGGCTCAGCTGGAGGCGGAAGTATACGAGACCTTCGGGATTAACCCCGAAAGCATCAGCT
>JUEB01000030.1 GCA_000802095.1 Peptococcaceae bacterium BICA1-7
GCCCACATTGCGCTGGCGCAGCCACCCAGAATTTCCAGCTCGTTAATTGCAAAGGGCAGTATTGGCTGGCGGGACGATCCGGACCCGCTCATTAAGCCCACTGTGGCCTGTAGCGCCGAATCCATGATGCTGGGGTGCAGGACAAATTGGTCACTGGTAGCCGACACGGAGGAAGGCAGGGACAACTTTGCCAGCACTTGCCCCGGCCCCACATATACTTCCTCAATCCCCCGGTGCGCCGGGCCATAGTCTAGCCCCATGGCCCTAAACGCCTCGTAGCACTGCTCAGACGAGAGGCTTTCCTGGTTGCACCGGTGCTTTATGGCACTGATTTCCAGAGTGGGAGCTTTTCCCGTCACACTGATGGCCGCGCTGCCCTGGCTGTGTATTACCGGCTCAACACTGCCATTTTCCCTTTTGCTATATATTTCATAGGCAATCTCACCTGTATCTTCACGTAAAAGTCCAATATGTACCCGGACCGGCTGCTCCCCTACTATTATTGGCCGAACCCAAACCACATTTTTTAGCTTTATCCCGGCCTGTCCATCCATCAGGTCTCCTGCAGCCTGCTCAACTGCCGTCCGGGCCATCTCAAGACAGGCCACTGCCGGCAAGACTCTCTGGCCCTTCACTATATGATCCGCCAGGAAAAACTCCCTGCCGGTAAAGGTTGAGCTGAATCTCTGCCCGGAGAAGTCAGAGGTGTTTTGCTGTAAAAGTGGATGAATGAAGGCAGCAGCATTCGAGGTTGGGAGGCAACTGAAGTTGTCATTGGCATCAAACTTTGGCGCCCAATAACGTTTCCTGGCAAAGGGGTAGGTGGGCAGACTTATGCGCCGGGGTTTGGTTTCTCCATACAGCCTGTTCCAGTCAAATGCCAGGCCCTTGACCCATAGGTCAAGAAGTTTTGAGTACTTTCCTTTGGCTATCCAGGCTTCAATTGTTTTTGTCATATCTTCATCTGAGGTCAGAGCAGCAAATGTGTCTTTATTGCGATTGATTTGCCCCCGATACAGATCCTCAGTGCCTTCCTGATCTTCAATAAAGCCATTCAGTTTCTCCACAAGCTCCTTGACTGTTTTCACGAGCACAGCCATACGCTCTTCCATTGCTTCCCGGCCCACCTGGAGAACATAGGCCATACTTGGCAGGTCGGCATCGGAAAATTGCTGCTCTTCTATCGCGGCCAGCAGGCATCGCGCCTGCTGGCGCAGCCGCTCGTCACTCTTTGCCGACAGCACAATAATGGCAGGGCTTGGGGAGGTTATTGCAATTTGAGGGCGCTCCAATTCCCCTGGTATATACTCTTCTACTATCACATGTGCGTTTGATCCTCCGGCCCCAAAGGACGAGATGCCGGCTATCCTGGGATATTCCCTGGCCTCTCCATTTATTTCAATAACAGGCCTCTTCCACTCCGCAAGCTCCTGCTGAACTATAAAGGGGCTGCTGCTGAAGTCAATGTTGGGGTTAAGCACCTCTGAATGCAGGGAGGGCGCTAATTGGCCGTATTTTAACTGCAGCAGTATTTTAGTCAGCCCTGCTATCCCTGCCGCGCTCTCACAGTGCCCTATGTTGGACTTTACCGACCCGATGGCGCAAAACTGTTTTTCTTTGGTGTATTCCTGAAAAGCTTTACTGAGGCCCGCTATTTCAATGGGGTCCCCCAGGGCCGTCCCTGTGCCGTGGGCCTCTATATAGCTGATTGCCCTGGGGTTAATCCCTGCCTCCTTTAGGGCATGACCTATGACACTGGCCTGGGCGCCGGGATTGGGGACAGTATACCCGTTGGTTTTTCCTCCGTGATTGATTGTGGTTGCTTTAATTACTCCATATATCTGATCTCCATCGGCAATTGCTTTGGAAAGGGGTTTTAGCAGCACTGCCCCTACGCCTTCTCCGGGCACATAGCCATCTCCCCCCTGCCCAAAGCTTTCACACCTGCCCTTGCTTGATGCAAACTTGCCCTGCTCCAGCGCCAGGTATTTGTTGGGGTGTATTGAGACATTTACTCCTCCCGCGATGGCAATCCCGCACCCGCCCCGCTGCAAGCTTTGGCAGGCCAGATGTATTGCGGTCAGTGAGGAGGAGCACATGGTGTCCAAAGCAATACTGGGCCCATGGAAATTACAAAAATATGACACGCGGTTGGCTATGGATGATGGACTGCCGGAAAGGGCAATGGGCCTGCCCAGCGCCTGCTCCTGTGCCCCGTAAAGCTGGTACTCTTCGTACATTACCCCCACATAGACCCCCGCGTTTCCTTCCAAACCAAAGCCCTGGTGCTTCCCGAGGGCTTTGCGGGTATACCCCGCATCCTCTAATGTTTCATAAGCGCACTCCAAAAATAGACGCTCCTGGGGATCCATAATTTCTGCTTCCCGGGGTGATATGTTGAAGAACAAAGGGTCGAATTGATCCACTCCTTCTAAAAAGCCTCCCCACTTGCTGTTGGTTTTGCTGTGGTCCCAGCGTTTTTTGGGAATTTCTGTGATGCAATCCTTTCCGTCCCGCAGGTTTTTCCAAAATTCCTTTATGTTCTCCGCCCCGGGATAGCGGCCGGAAACGCCAATAATGGCGATGTCCACGGCACCTTTTTCTTTTTCATCAAGATACTCCGCGCTAAGGTTGGCAAATCGCCGGTTCCTGCGGCTGCCGGCGGCGGGTTTGTTGTCAGCCACTGTTATACCTTCCAGGTCTATTGTATTTTCAATATTTGCTGCTTCCTTCTCCCCGGTCCCCAGTAATTCCGCCAGCCGGCCCCGGTAGGATTCAAGGAAATATTCGGTTAACGCCTCTATATTCTGGTATTCAAAAAATAGCGTTTTAGGCAGAGTACCAAATGTTTTTTCTAACTGATTGGTCATTTTCATGACCATAACCGAATCTATTCCGTATTTTTCCATCGGCTCTTCTGCTTCTATCTGGTGCGCCGGCAGCTTGATCACTGAAGAAAGCAGCTTTTTAAAGTAATTTATTGCTTTTTCCCGAAGCATATACTGTTCAACTATCGAAGTATGCGATTCTGCAGTGGAGTCCCCGGGTAAGGGCGTAGAAAAAGCTTTCGAAAGCAATTTTTTCTTAAGCAGCTCCAGTTTGCCTTCTACCACCATTACCTGGTCCTTCCCGGAAGCCATGCTCTGATACAAGGCTCTGATGCCTGCCGTGGTCTGCATTTCTATCATACCGGTGCTTTGTACCATCATTTTTTTGTATTCTTCTACTACACTCATCCCGCCCTCTTTCCACAAGGGCCAATTGATGGACAGTGTTTGACCGTGGCGTTTTTTCTCCTTCACCAGATCATTGCGGTACCCGGCATAGGCGTCCATAAAGGCGTTGGCTGCGGAATAGCCTGCCTGGCCGATATTTCCAAGCCCTCCGGCTATTGAGGAAAACAGCACCAAGAAGTGGAGGCCTATTTCCCTGCTGGAATGGTCCAGGTTAACCAGCCCGGCTACCTTGGGCCCAAGGACTTCCTGAAGTTCTTCTCCGGTTTGCTTTTGGATATAGCTGTCCCGGGTCACTCCGGCGCTGTGGATGATGCCATTTAGCTTTCCAAAATGCTCAAGAATGCTCTGTATTAAGTCTTCCACTGCCTCTTTGCGGGTAACGTCTGCCTGCCTGTATTCTATCCTGGCTCCCAGTTCCTCCAGCTCTTTGAGCTTTGCCTGCCTGCCGGCGCCCAGCGGGGACCTCCCTGTGAGGATTAAGGCCGCACCCTTTACTTTTTGCGCGATTTCTCCGGCCAATATAAGGCCGAGGCCTCCGGCCCCTCCGGTGATCAGGTAGACCCCTTTGTCTTCCCAGGGTATGCCTGCTTCTTCCCGGAGCACTTCAATTTGGCTCCAGCCGGCAACGCGCCGCTTGCCGTCCTGGTAACGAACGTGGCTATCCAGGGGGCTTTGGCTGTTCTCGTCCAGTATCTTTACAATCTCTTCCCAATCGGTCACTTCTATTAGCTGCCCCATCAGTTTTGGATTTTCCAGCCGGGCTGTTTTCAAAATCCCTGACAGGCCGGAGAACAGCTGCCCCTCATCCCTGCTGTCCACTGCTACCTGCACCAGCACATGTCCTTTGATTTTATCTTTCAGTATGCCTTGTATTTCCTCAAATACCCGGCCCGCATAGGTTTGGAACCGCTCCGCTATGCCGGTCTGTTCTGTTTGCAGGGCAATGCAGCGCACCCCTGATTGTTTTTCCATTCTTTCCAGAGAAGCCTTGCCCGGCTCACAGAGTATTACCAGGCGATGTTCCCAGGCCGAAGCTTGTGCTTCCCGCCCGATGGCCTGCTCTTTCCATGTGGGCTGGAGCATTAGTGTCCCTACAGCTTTTGCAGGTTCAGCCAAAGCTGCTTCATTCTCCAGCACCCTGGATGAAAAGCCCCTCATCCGCACACAAACTTTACCCTCACTGTCACACACATCAATATCCAGTTTCTGCACTTTATCCCCTGCAGCGCTGCCGCTGCTGTATCTGATCAGCGCCCACATCAGGGAGGCGCAGGCGCTATAAATTTCAATTTCCTGAAGGGCAAAGGGAAGGCTCGGATGGAGCTGCCCGATGCTGCCGGCTGCGGCTGTGCCGCCGTCCATTAGCAAACCTATTGCTGCCTGCAGGGCCGAGTCCAGCAAGCCGGGATGCAGGGTATACTGGCCCAGGGTGCCCGCGACTGCCAAAGGCAGTGATAGCTTTGCCAACACCTTGCCGGACCCCACGTACACCTTTTCTATTCCCTGGTGTCCCGGCCCATAATCAATCCCCGCCGACCTGAAGGCCTGGTAACACTGGACGGGCGACAGGCTGCCCAGGCTGCACTCAGCCAGCAGAACATTTATATCCAATACCGGAACTTCTGTAAGCGGACTCAGCACGGCAGCGCCCTGGCTGTGCACTACCGGCTCTGCGTCTTCTACTGCCACGGTATAGATCTGGTAGGAAATTTGGCCATTATCTTCAGGGAATAGCCCTATGTGCACCCGGACCGGCTGGTCCTCCACCACAACCGGGCGAGTCCAGACCACATTTTTAAGCCTTATCCCAACCTTTCCTTCTTTGGAAACTCCCGCCGCCTTTTCCACTGCCGCCCGGGCCATTTCAAGACAGGCCGCGCCGGGCAGCACACTCTGCCCCTTGACCACATGGTCCGCCAGGAAAAACTCCCGGCCTGTAAAGGTTGAGCTGAAGCGCTGCTCTGTCAGATCGGAGGTGTTTTTGTGCAGCAGGGGGTGAATGGCGCTATCGGCGGCTAAGGCTTTTCCTGTTGTGTCACCGGTATTTATTTGGCTCCCGGTTATCCAGTAGCGCTCCCTGGCAAAGGGATAGGTGGGCAGGCTGACTCTCCGGGGCTTGCCGCCTTTATAAAGCTTGCTCCAATCTACAGCCAGCCCCTTGACCCAAAGGTCAAGAAGTTTGGAGTATTTTCCACGCTGAGCCCATTTATTGATTACTTCCTGCAGTTCTTCATCTGCTGCGAAGACTGCCAATGTCTCCCTGTTTTTTCTGACCTGCCCCCTATACATATCCGCGATGCCATCCTTGCCTTCCACAAAGCCCTGCAGTTTTTCTTTGAGCTCTTCTATAGAGCTGACTAGCACCGCCAGGCGCTCCTCCATGGCCTGGCGCCCAACCTGAAGGGTGTAGGCAATATGGGCCAGGCTTAAGCCGGAAAATTGCTGTTCACTTATGGCGGCTAATAATTGCCGGGCCTGATCTAGAAGGCGCTCTCTTTTCTTTGCCGACAGCACAATTATTGCTTGCGCAGTCTGGTGTCCGCCCCCGTCAATATTGGTGTTGGGAGCCTCCTCCACTACCATATGGCAGTTTGTCCCGCTTAAACCGAAGGAACTGATGGCCGCCCGCCTGGGCCCTTCTGTTTCCCAGTCCTTTAGCTCTGTATTGACATAAAAGGGGCTGTCTTTGAAATTTATATGTTCATTTGCTTTATTGAAGTGAAGAGAGGGTACTATCTTGTTGTGTTTCATGCATAATAAAACTTTTATTAGTCCGGCAATCCCTGCGGCTGCCAGCCCATGCCCTATATTTGTCTTTACTGACCCGATGGCGCAGTATTGTTTTTTCTCCGTATGCCTCCTAAAGGATCTGGTCAGGGCCGACACTTCTATGGGGTCTCCCAGCTTGGTTCCGGTTCCATGGGCCTCTACGTAGCTGATGCTTTCGGGGTTAATCCCGAAGGTCTCGTATACTTCCGCCTCCAGCTGAGCCTGGGAGTTGCTGCTGGGAGCGGTTATACCATTGGTCTTCCCGTCCTGGTTTACACGGGACCCCTTTATTATCCCGTATATATGATCGCCATCTTCTATTGCTTTTGCCAGTGCCTTGAGGGCCACAACACCTACACCCTCGCCCGGAACAAAACCGTCGGCACTGTTGTCAAAGGTTTTACACTTCCCGTCTCTTGATAACATCTCTCCATTTGAGGTTGAGATATGTGTAGCCGGTGTAGTTATGATACATACTCCCCCGGCCAGCGCCAGCTCACTTTCTCCGCTTTGTATGCTTTTACAGGCCTGGTGCACCGCCACTAAGGAGGAGGAGCAGGCGGTATCTATGGCCATATTGGGGCCCAGTAAATTTAGAAAGTATGAAACTCTGGCCGGTATGAAGGAGTTGAGGTTTCCTGTTACGGATTGAATGTCCAGGCCGCTGCCGGACAGTCTCTGGTCGTAGTCTCCCTGCATTACTCCAATAAACACACCGCACTTTGTACCCGAAAAAAACCCGGGAGAATAACCGGCGTCCTCCAGTGCCCTCCATGTTTCTTCCAGAATGAGCCGGTGCTGCGGGTCCATTAATTCGGCTTCTCTGGGTGAAATATTGAAAAACAGCGGGTCAAATTTATCTGCATCAGGAACCAAACCAAGCCATTTGCAATAGGTTTTATTTGGAGTTTTGGGGTTGGGATGATAGTATTCATTGATATCCCAACGTTCTCTGGGGACTTCCCCGATGCTGCTTACTCCCTTTTTTAAGTTATCCCAAAACACATCGAGGTTTTCTGCCCCGGAAAATCTCCCTGACATACCAATTA
>JUEB01000031.1 GCA_000802095.1 Peptococcaceae bacterium BICA1-7
CCTTCGGGCAGCTTTGATTCAGTTCCTTTATTGTGGATAATGCAAAAAGCAATAGCTGCCAGATCAATATCGTCGGTTTTACACCAGCTCAGGGAAGCAGATCGTTCCTCCTTAGTGGTAAGAGGGTTAATAATAGATACATTGTAGCCATGTTCTTGGAGCTGCCGGACAACATCCTCATAATAATGACCGGTAGACTCAATCCCTAGGAACACCTTGACCGCATTAGTACGTTCCTTAGCTTCATTGATTTTTTGCACCAACAAGTGGTTGCTCTCAAGATTAGTGGCAAAGAAAAAGGAATCTTCAATAACGTCACCGAAATAATTACATATAAGGGCCTTCTGGTGGTGCTTGGCGGCATCTATAGCGACCACAAGAACTTGCTCCAGGTTGATTCCACGGATCTGTTCGCTAAAGTACTCACCTTTACGACCACGAATATGTTTTTTAGATTTCCCCATGTGACGTGGACCTCCTTTCAAAGGGTGGTTATTGAAGTTCCCGGCAAGGTACTTCACTATTTCCATAGTCACTGGGGAAACTACTTTTTTATCCACAATTTAATTTTAATACACCAGGAATCTATGTGACGCTTTAAAGCACTAAAGTGGAAGCAGTGTTTTTGGGGTATTTTGGGGTCATTCATTGGTCGCTATAGGGCCGGTGGAGGGGGTTGAATCAATGCCGCTAAGAGGTCATATTGCTGTAAGAAATGCATGCTCATTCTGGATTCTGGCTTCTGAATTCTGGATTCCGCCGTCTGTCAAGACGGCTCCGCCCGAAAGGGCGGCTTTTTTATGTCTGGCTATGGCAATGCCTCAATCGCCCCCAAAGCAGGGCAAATCTCATGGCAAAACACATAAATAGAGCCTGACCCCGTTTAATTGTCAAACAAAAGAAAATCCTATGGGATAAGTGATCATTATCTGTTTATTCCGGGCCTCAAATTGCCATAACAGCAAATAATAATACTATCTGTTATTTAGTCGTCCTATATGGGAAAATATAATTTTAAATAATATTTTCCCGATGCAAGGAAATCTGTTTGAGGCTGTCGAAGAATAAATCAAAAATTTTGACAAATAAAAGGTGGTTATTAGATGAAAGCATCAAGGTATAACTTTTTTGCCCAAAAATCTGACGGGAAAATAGCTTTTAATGCTTTTTCTGCGGCTCTGGGATTATTCAGCGAGCAAACCTGCAATCTCTATGAAAGAGTAGTGAGTACAGGGGATAAAAACCTTTCAGAAAGGGAAAAGGTGGTTCTGGAAGAACTGGTAAAAGCACACTTCATCGTTCCCAAAGATTTTGACGAGCTAAAGGCGCTGCAGGTCAGAATGAACAGACGCAGGTATGATTCTTCATTATTGGGTTTAACCATTATGCCCACGGCGGCATGCAACCTTCGCTGCAGGTATTGTTACGAAAAAACATCCGAGAAAAAAATGAGCCCGGAAACAATTGATGCGCTGGTTGGTTTTGTTAAGGACAGTATAAGCACTGCCAAGCGTTTTGACGTGACCTGGTACGGTGGAGAGCCCTTGCTGGAAAAGAAAACAATATATGATCTGTCCAGCAGATTCCTGGAGGCCTGCCAGGAGCTAAACTGCTACTATTCTGCGGGTATAATTACTAACGGCGTGCTGCTTGACGGTGAAACCGCCCGGCGTCTGGCAACGGAATGCAGTATCAATTTCTGCCAGGTTACACTTGATGGGCCGCGCAGCGTACACAATGCCAGAAGGCCTTTTAAAGACGGATCTGGAACGTATGATGCCATATTAAAGAATCTTCAGGAGGCATCCCGGTATTTGAGAATTAATATAAGAATAAATATTGACAGTGAAAATGAGGTAAATTACCTGGAACTCCTTGATGACCTCGAATTATACAATCTTAAAGACAAGGCTGATATACATATAGGAATGGTTGAGCCCGTCGGTTTTGCCAGGGTTTGTGCCGATACCACCAGCAAGTGTCTCGATGATGAGAAAATGGCAGAATACCAGAGACATTTTTACTCAACGGCAACCCAACGGGGCTTTAGTGCCCAGTTTTATCTTGTTCCGGCAAATGTCTTCGGACTGTGTGCCGCAGAAATTGATAACTCATTCGTTGTGGAGCCGGATGGTTCATTGCATAAATGCTGGGTTACTGTGGGAGATGAAAAGGAGCGGGTGGGAAACATTAGAACCGGTGTTCCCCAAAGCACCCAACTATTAAAATGGGTTTCATTCGATCCCACTATTTATGAAGAGTGCAGAGAGTGCCGGGTTTTGCCTCTGTGCTTTGGCAACTGTGTCTACAGGGCACAGGAAAGTGTAGACGGCCTCCATTGCGGCATGTGGAAATACAAGCTGGAAAAAGTACTGGAGTCAATTGAAGAATTTCAGGGCCCACTTGAAAAATACATAGACGAGGTGCGCTCTGTGGGAACAGATATCCGCTGGGTTTACGAAGGGGTAAACAGCAGGAAGAGGTGCTGCACAATAGTATGTGTCAGATGTACCAGTTTGGGAGGCGTGGAGTGTACCTTTGGGCAGTGCAAGCCGCTGAAGGTTGGTGGTAAAAAATAAAGCACCTAACTGCAGGTTTACTAAAAAAAGTACAAAGGAAAAATTATGAATGCCGTCATAAGTGTACAGGCCTACCAGGCAAAGCATAAAGAACAGGTTATATCCCTTATCCTCAAGATACAAAGGGATGAATTTGACATACCTATAACAAGGAAAGATCAGCCGGATATATGTTCCATTGAAAGCTTCTATCAAATAGAGAACGGAAACTTTTTTGTGGCCCTTCACGAAGATAACGTAGTTGGAACAATTGGGCTGCTGAATATTGGCAGGCATCAGGGCGCCCTGAGAAAGATGTTTGTAAAAAAAGAATTTCGCGGGAAGGTTTATAACACGTCCCATATGCTTCTTCATAAGCTTTTGCAATGGTCCCATAGTAAAGGCTTTAAAAAAATATATATCGGAACAACACCCCTATTTTTAGCAGCGCACAGTTTTTACGAAAAGAATGGCTTTCAGGTGATAGGCCCAGAACAGCTACCCGGCAGTTTCCCGGTTATGAAGGTAGACAAGAAATTCTATCAGCTTGTATTACAGTAATAATTATCAATATGCCGCTTGATACAGGACTCAATTCAATAAAAACACCTGACAACATAAATCCACAAATATTGTATAATTTTACTATAACAAAGAAAAGGGTGGATTTATGGGGTATATGGGAAGGCCGCCATACGATCCTAAAGATATGTTGAAGCTACACATTTACGGGTACCTTAACAGGATACGTTCATCCCGAAGGCTTGAACATGAGGCATCAAGGAATATTGAAGTAATTTTTAGCAGAATATTGAAATGAACTTTTCACACAGTCTGCCGTCCCCTGTCACGTTGACCTTCTTGTTGACAGTGGCGACCTCGTAGCCCCTTTCCAGCAGGTGGTTCCTGTAGCCGGTGACGTGGAACCTTTAGATCTGCCCGTGAAATTCGCGCCCAGGCCCCTGAGGTGGGCCAGGAATCCGGTAACGTCTCCGGCGTAGCTCTCGGTGGTCTTGGGGCTTTTGCCGTCCTCGGCAAGGTGGCGGCGGAAGGACTTTCGGTGCCGGGTACCTAACTTACTCGGATACAACAGTTCCAATAGTTTGTTGCCGTCAAGCGATTCAGGAATCGTCCATGCGATTCCTGTTGCCTGGGCACGGGTTAATACATCCGCTACTGAGGACTTTCGGTACCGGGTACCTAACTTACTAACTTATTAAGTCATTTTTATTTGTGTTTCTCCTTAACATTTGAATTATAGCAACGTCTGAAACCCTTATATTTTCTCCTATCTCCTTCATAGAGTAGTTTGATTTTGAGGCTTCTATTGCATATTTTAGCTTGTATCCTGTTAGATCCCTTCCCCTGGATCCGTTTTTTATCAGATTAAATTCTCCTTCGCTAACTCCAGTTGCAATTAGAATTTCATCCAGGCTCTTTCTTTTTATAATTTTTTGAATTCTCTCTTTTTCAGGCCGGTTTACTAATGTACCACCGATTACCTTTATGTTTTCGTAATCTGCTGTCTCCTCTTCAGACATGAATTCATTGTATTTCTTTATAGCGCTTCTTCTGTCTGCGGATAACATACCAAGCACAAGGTCTGTGTCTATCCATCCATTCATATATTCCTGGTAGGACTGTTCACTGCTCCACTTATATTCTTCCACCCTTTTGCAAACTCCGGCTTTAACAGGGTTCTGGTGCACACATCGAAGTAATGCCAATATATACTTTTCATCTCTGACGGGTATGGCTTTGGCCCTGAAACACATGACCTGAGCGGTCATGCTCTTTGTTATAATATTTGCTGTACCTTAAGTTGAGGCGGTGCATTACTGTCTGTAGCAATTCTCCTCCAGTCTTCAACACCAGATGGTAATGGTTGCCCATTATAACATAACCATAAACTATACAACCTCTTCTGCTTAAAAGCATTAACTGCCTAATCATATATTTCTTGTCCATATCATTATCAAAAACAAACTCCCTATTATTTCCACGCTGTATTACATGGTATATCCCGCCATCTTCTTCTTCCCTGGGTCTGCGTCCCATAAAAAAGGCACCTCCTGATATAAATTATTTTACCAAAAGATGCCATCAATTCCAATAAGTTAATATGTTAGGTTCCCGGTACCGGTTAACTTAACAGTAAGTCGTATTTTACGTCAGTAGTCCCATACTTCTTAAAGATTTTGTTAACCAATTGTAGAAGAAATTGCATGCTTCATCCTCAGTTTCAAAGACCTTGAGACTTGTTTTTTGACCCATTTCACTATAATATGTCTCCCATAATCCTCCAATATATCCAAGACAGTATTTTTCATTAGGTAACCCACCATCTAAGGAATAAGCATTTTTCAAAACATGCTCCCTAATTAATCTTTGCCTTAATTCGTTTAATTTCAAGTTATGGTCCCACCCTTCTAAGTGTGCCATCTTCGATTAGCTCATTAATAGGTTTACTAAACTCGTACTGAAGACCTCCACCAGGCTGATCAAACCATGGTGCTATCTCTCCGGCCTGAACCTCAACTGGTTTAACAACCTCATAAACATTGTATGGCTGCAAGTCGGTACCCGGTGCCAAAGAACGATTCAAATAAGGAGTTCCTTCTGGAGAGACAAAAGTACCACCTTCGTAACCGTACCTATCTACCCTCGATCCAGTTTCTAAAAAAGTAGATTTTGGTTCACCTGCAAATCCTCGATTGGGTGGCCATATTATATGACCTGCTTCATCCACCCATTTACCAGCTTTACCCGCCCCCTTAGGTGAGAAACTGTCGTCACCTTTTGGGGTGGCAACCGTTTCCAGTTGCCACCACCATTTTATCACACCGCCTTCTGTTCTGGTAGGGTGGGCATGACGTACGCCGTCTTGTGCTTCATCATCCCGTAGATGATGTTGACCAGCCTTCTCATGACGCACACCAGGGCCTGGACCTTGGTCTTGCCCTCCCTGATTTTCCGCTGGTAGTAGTCGAGAAACACCGGGTTGCGGGGTATCCCCGACCCCTTGGACACCTGCACCTGCTGGATGGCCAGGAAGTAGAAGATGCCGTGGAGCTCCCTGTTGCCCTGCTTGCTTTTTTGATCTTTCCCCTTGCCTGCGGAGCTGAACTTTATGGGAGCGATGCCCGCGAACCTGGCCAGCTTGTCGGCACTGGAGAATCTCGATATGTCGCCAATCTGGGAGACCAGGGCGCAGGCCGTGACGGTGTCAATCCCCGGCATTGTGTCGAGCCTGTACCCCAGCAGGTCCACGGTCCTCTTCAGCTCTTTTTCCACCTCTCCGATTTCCTTTTTCTTGAACCTGACGTCCCTGACGATGCTCCTGACGATGAAGTCCCTGGCCTCCTGGTACTCCCTTTTCGTCTCTCCGTCCTTTTCAACGAGGGCCAGTATCTTTTTGGCCTTGTTGGTGGAGCAGGCGTTGTGGCTGTGGCTTCTGAGTAGCACCGCCAGATCCTCAACCAATGTGTCGGACAGCAGGTGGGGGGAGGGGTACTCCTCCCAGAAGGCCAGGGCGGTGTTGCCGTCCACGTCGGAGAAGAACTTGCGGTAGCTGGGGTAGTGGTGGGCCAGTTGGTTGTGCAGTTGGTTGACCAGGGCGGTGACGGCCTTCACCAGGGCGGCGTCGGTTACCTCGGGCCTCAGGGGAACCTCCCTGACCTTGCCGCCCTTGCCGGTTACCGTCAGGCTTCCGGTGAGGAGGTCGAGGTTCCTCAGGCGTATGCCGCAAAGCTCGCTGACCCGGACGCCGGTGTACAGCAGCGCCATGACGATGGCCCTGTCCCTGGGGCTGACCCCGCCGCCCCGGACGAAGTGGAGCAGCCTCTCGATCTGCCCCTCGGTGTACACCTCCACCTGCCTTTCGCTCCCCGAGGCCACCCTGACCCTGTCCCTGCGGGGGTCCACCACGGTCTCCTCCATGAGGCCAGTGGCTACGAGGTGCCTGTTGAAGCTGGCCAGGCTGTTGACCTTCTTGTTGACTGTGGCGGCCTCGTAGCCCCTCTCCAGCAGGTGGTTCCTGAAGCCGGTGATGTGGGACCTTTTGATCTGTCCGGTGAATCCCTCGCCCACGTCACTGAGGTGGGCCAGAAATCCGGCAACGTCTCCGGCGTAGCTTTCGATGGTCTTTGGGCTTTTGCCGT
>JUEB01000032.1 GCA_000802095.1 Peptococcaceae bacterium BICA1-7
ACCTCCAGCTCACAGGAGTAGGTGCCAAGGGCTTCTCCGGTCTCCAGGCAGGGATCTTAGGAGGATTTGCCAATATCAACACCCTAGTAGGAAGCCAGTCTCTTGGAAGAGATACCCTAACCGGTTTGAATGCTGATGGGACCTTTAATTTGGACGCAACAACCAGCTACCAAAGCGGTGGTCAAACCTTAATCTTCAGTGACTTTGAGAATTTGGCAGGAGGTAATAGTGACGACCGCTTCGAACTTCGTGGTAACCAAGCTTACACCCTCTCAGGTGGAGTAGGTAATGACACCTTTGCCTTCATCGGCAGTGCCCAACTCAACGGCATGATTGACGGTGGCAGCGGCACGAATACCTTAGATTATAGTGCTTATAACCTAGGGGATAGCAGCGGTGTTACCGTGAACCTAATGAACGGGTCGGCCACCGGAGTAGAAGATGGTTTAATAGGTCGAGTCCAAAACATCAAAAATTTAATCGGCAGCATGTACGGAGACTCTCTAACAGGTAATAGCCAAGAGAACCAAATCGATGGCCGGGGCGGAAATAATACTCTGACAGGAGGAGCCGGAAACGACACCTACGTCTTTGGAGAACACTGGCTCAACGATAGGATCGTTGAAACCGCAAAAGGCGGCATGGATACCCTTGATTTCTCAGCCCTAACCTTAGATCTGATCACAACCTTGACCAGCAGCGGTGGATCAGTCAGCGGTAATTCCGGCAGCGGGGATCGCTTGGTTCAGTACAATGGCGAGGTTTTGGAACACTTCATAAGCGGTTCAGGAAATGACCAGTTTAAATTATCGGGTAAGGCCATTGTTCGAGGCTCCATAAACGGTGGGGCAGGGAATAACACCTTGGACTACAGTGGCTACGATACTGCCGTGACGTTTAACCTGCAAACCTCTGTGGTAACCTTTAACTTAAACAACTCTGTGGCAACGAGTCTAACCCGATTCAGTAATATCCGAGACTTTATCGGCAGTGCCTATAGTGATACCCTCACGGCACCGGATTTGGGTGCACGCTATAAGATAACCGGAGATAACGCAGGCAGCGTCAATGAAAGCAGCTACTTCACCCAGGTAGAGAATCTCGTCGGCGGCAAAGGGGACGACACCTTCGCCTTGATGGGTAATGGCCAGCTGACGGGCTCCATTGACGGTGGCTTGGGAGTCAACACCTTGGATTACAGTACCTATAACCTAGGTGACGGCAGCGGAGTCCTAGTCAACTTGTCTACTGGTTCTGCAACCTCTGTCGCCGATGGAGAACTTGGAACGATTCGTAGAATTCAAACCTTAATAAGTTCAAACTACAAGGATGAGTTTACCGGTCATCAGAGCGAAAATAATACCTTTATCTTTGAGAACGATTGGGGTAACGATGTAGTCAATCCCGGCGGAGGATTAAACACCTTAGATTTCTCTAGGATTACAGCAGACCTCACCCTTGCCTTGGACAGTGACCAAATAAAAATCATTCACTCTGAAGGTGAAACTATCTTAAACAGCTCCCTCGTATCTGGTCCGAATCTAAACAGGGTCATTCAAAAAGTTCTTGGCAGTCAAGGAGATAATCAATTCTTCCTTAACTCAAGCTACGTTACTTCCCTCTACGGTGGTTCAGGAGACGACATCTTCCACTTAGCAGACGGGGTAGAATTAACTGGCCTCCTCGATGGTCAGGGCGGCAGTAATACCCTTGACTTAAGTGCTTACACTACAGCTAGGGACGCAGCCCTTACCGAGCTGGGATACGCAAGTGGCTTTAGTGGAACAGAAAAGAATCTATCTCTAGGCTTCTACAACATCATTCGTTTGATCGGCGGAAGTGCTCTCGGCGATAAACTTACTGGCCTTAATGCTGATGCAACCTTTTTCTTAGACGATATTACGGTGAGATACCTTAACCATAGTAGCGGGCGAACCCTTACCTTCACCAGTTTTGGGACCTTGGTTGGTGGTAATCAACAGGACTGCTTTGAAATTAAAGGAGATTGGCAATATAATCTCTTCGGCGGAGCAGGAGATGATACGTTTATCTTCTTCGACAACTCTCAATTAGAAGGAAACATCGACGGGCAAGCAGGTAAGAACACCTTAGACTATTCAGACTACACCACCTCACGTAACGTCTCCTTGACAGCCAAGGGTAATATCGAGGGCTTTAACGGTCAAGAAGCTAGTATCAGCGGACAATTCTTTAACATCAACCAGCTGCTAGGGGGCGTCACCACCGATTCCATTTCTGGAGTTAATTTGCCTTCAACTTGGGAAATAGGCGGGGATAATAGCGGCACATACAAGGCTGATAGGGTTCTGACCTTTAACTCCATTGAAACCCTTAATGGCGGTGCTCAAAGCGACAACGTCTCCTTCAAGGATGGAGCTTCTCTAGCGGGAAATATCGATGGACGCAGTGGTAGGGATACCTTGGATTATTCGGCTTACCTAGAAGGCATCTACGTTAACCTCTCCACAGGAAAGGCTGCCAAGGTTGTTGGTGGTATAAGCAGTATTGAAAATGTAACAGGTGGCAGAGGGGACGATGAGCTTATAGGTGACGATATAGACAATATCATCAATGGTCGGGGTGGTAACAATACCCTCTCAGGGGGAAGCGGTAACGATACCTACGTTTTCGACACTGACTGGGAACATGCTATAATCATCGAGACCGCTGACGGCGGAATCGATACTCTCGATTTCTCGGCGCTCCCCTACGACCTATCTTATATCCTGTCGGACAACGGGGGAACAGTCACCACGAGGGATCGCTCTCTGGGGTATAGTGGAGATATGTTGGAAAACTTCCTTAGCGGCTCAGGAAACGATACCTTTGTATTCCGTGATGGAGTCATTGTTCAAGGTTATCTGAACGGCGGCAGCGGAAATAACACCTTGGATTATAGCAACTATACTAAAGGTATCGACCTTGTCCTTACTGACCTAGGAACACTAAAAGGGTTCTGTGGTTGGGACAACAGTATCCTAGGTGGTTTTGCAAACATCAGCATCTTGGTTGGCACAGCGTTTACAGACAGTCTCTCAGCTTTAAATAACCCTTCAATTTGGGAAATAGCCGGACACAACGGAGGGGTATACCGAACCGGAGGAATATCTCTTAACTTCAGCTCTATCGACACTCTTGTCGGCGGTGAACAACCTGACCAATTCAACGTCCAAGAAGGCGCTTCTCTGGACGGTGGAATTGATGGACGTGGTGATATTGATACCTTAGACTATTCAACTTACCGACTCGGGATTGAGGCAAACCTAAGCACCGGCAAGGTAACCGGGATCTTGGGTAGTATTAGCGGCATAGAAAATGTTATGGGTGGCCGAGGTAACGATAAACTCATCGGAGACGATCAAGATAACCTTCTAGACGGTGGTCTCGGCGATAATTGGCTGGATGGCCGAGGAGGAAATGATACTCTAATCACTGGCAGCGGGTTTAACACATTACTTGGCGGAAAGGGGACAGATAAGGCCATTGTGCCTTATGGTTCTACAAGTATTGTTCCAAATGCAGATATTGAAAGCTGGGTTATTCTCAATGCTCCAAAGTCAGGTTCAGGCGTAGCAAGAGAAAAAAGTCAGGATATTAAAAACAGTGTTGGTGGAACCTTAACTCACTTAGCAGTAACCGTAGAGGTGTCGCCCAATGTCCTTCCAGAAGATACGACCCTTTCCATAAAGATACTTACTGAAGAAGAGATTAAAAACAACATTCCAACCGGACTGGAGCTCAAGTTAGGCAGCGATATCTATCAAATCACAACCAAAGGGCAGAGATATTTTGGAGAAGGTAATAACATTGTGATTAAGATTGCCTATGATCTTGCAAAGATTGAGCTTGGAGAAAGACCCGTAATGCACTATTACGATGAGGCTCAGGGAAAATGGATCGAGATCGAGACGGAAATCGAATATGACGAAAAGACAGGTCAATGGAATGCTGTCGCCAAAGTGAATCACCTCACCAATTTTGCAGTATTTAGTACCCCTTGGCGCCCCTACTTAACGGACAGATACCTGACGGCGGTTTCAATTTCCCAGACTGTTTGGAAAACCTCGGACTATGCGGTGCTAACGAGAGGAGACGACTTCGCCGATGCCCTCAGTGCCGGAGTTTTGGCTCATAAGTATGGAGGCCCGCTCCTTCTGACTAAACCCAATGAAATCAGTAAGGATACTCTGAACGAGTTAAAACGATTGGAAGTAAAACACCTCTTTATAGTAGGAGGAACCGTGGTAGTATCCCAGGGTATAGAAGATGCTTTAAAAGCAATAGGTATAACTGTTGAGCGTATCTACGGTACTGACAGATACGAAACCTCAGTTAGGGTCGCGGAAAAGCTCGGGCATAGCAGCAGTGTCTTCCTTGCCACCGGAAGCGATTTCCCTGATGCCCTATCGGCTTCGGTCATCGCTGCGAATTTGGGTATGCCAATCCTACTAACCAATAAAGGTGCCTTACCGACCTCCGTTGTCAGTTATCTACAGACTAATTCAGTAGGCCAAACTTACATTTTAGGCGGAACAGGTGTCATTGACACGGCTATAGAAGATCACGTTCCTGGTCCAATCAGACTAGCCGGCTACGACAGATATGAAACTAACATCGCTATTCTGGATTATTTTGCTCAAAGCGTTAACTGGGAAAAAGTCTATATCACAGGCAAAGACTTTGCTGATGGTATAACCGGAGGAGTATTAGCAGCCCAGACATCCTCCCCGCTGATGCTCACTGGCGACACTTTATCACCCGCTACATTAAATTATCTTAAGGCCAAAATGATCTCTTCTAGCCGAGTTCACGTTTTGGGGGGAGAAGCAGCCATACCGGCCTCGGTTCTGGCAGAAATCACTGATATAAACAAATAGGTTTAAATTACACATCAAAAGAAACTGCTGACGAGTTTTTACAACTTGTCAGCAGTTTCTTTTTAAGTAATTAATGGGGTCTGACCCCCACACAAAGGGAAACGATTCTGACAATTTGATTTATTTTGTGAAGAATTTGAAGTTTGTCGAAAGACCAATATAAATGTTGCAGGCAGGAATTGCATCTTTTTATAGAAAGAATCTGCATGTTTTTGTTTAGTTAGAATCCGCATTAAGGGAGGCCTTATTTAATGAAGAGAAATAGTTGTACAAGATCCATTTCATTTTTATTTATTCTGTCTCTATTATTTTTTGCAAGTTTAATGGTTTCGAATGTTTATGCAAGCGAAACCTCCTTGATTACTCCATCCGGAGACTCAGATCAACTGATTGCTGATCCTAGTGGGAGCCTGCCCTTAATCATTAAAGAAACAAGTTCTACTCCCACTGAGGTAACTGGACCATCAAAGGAATGGCTAAAGCTAATATACCCAGAGGGGGGGGTACATACGCAAACCCATACATCATCTAGCGATAAGCTTTATATACTTAATTCCTCTGATGGCGGTTATTTTGTAGTGGGAAATAACGAAAACTATAGCGGCATATTTATAATAAAGGCAGATTCAGCCGGTATCGTTCAAGCACAGTATAGAAGAGAAGCCGATGTCCAACAGCGTATATATGTCAATGCGGCTACCTTGTGTAGTGACGGAAGTATTACCATAGTAGGACGAAAGCTCAAAGAAGATGAGTGGAGTGGCGAAGGAACATTACTGTTAAACATGAAATTTAAGGAAGATCCGGAAAATGGAAAGTTCGTAGTTGACCAAGACTCAATAAAAGAAAAAAGTTTCAATTCTACTAATACTTTACTCTCAATAGATCAGACAAAGGACGGAGGATTTATACTCGCTGGTTACAATCACCGTTATTTTACTCAAGAGGAACTTAACACTTCCGAATGGGCGAGAAGATTTGGAGATTATTGGTCTTATGCACATTTCTATCTTATGAGAGTAGATAGCCAATTTAATATGGTATGGGAAAAAACCTATTTCGATGATTGCACTGGAGAGACAAGGTCTGTTCAGTCTTTTGCTCAATCAGTGAAACAAACTTCTGACGGAGGATTTATAGTGTCGGGCCAAGGTGGTCATTATTATTGGAATAATGACTATGGAAACGGAGATTGTTTATTTAAAATTAATAGTTTAGGGGAGATCTTATGGGTAAGCTTCCTTAATCAAAATAATGGAGCTCTTTTTGGCCCACAAGCTATACTAGAAACAAAAGATGGGGACTTTGTTAGTACAACGTATAGTAATGAGCAACAGGGCGGTGGTCTGGTTAAGTATGATTTTTACGGCAATAAACTCTGGGAACATTATTATTCCCCTGGAATTGATAGTACCCTTGTCCCGTGGGCATTACTGGAGGCAGAGGACGGAGGATATATCCTTGTAGGAGTCAGTTTTGATAGTGCTGCAATACCTGATACTTATCTAATGAAGGTTGATGGGTCGGGAACACTAATTTGGGAGCGCCACGGACTAACTGACGAACTTAAAAATTACAAAAATGCAGCTCTTTCTATAGTTTTCTCGGATGACGGGGGTATTATGGAGGCTGGCCATATTGAGACACCCCCAACAACTATGGCACCTACGGCAACACTAGCGGGCGGTATAGTAACTAATGGTACGGTTGTAAATCTTACAACAGCCTCAAGCGGTGCGACCATACACTACACACTCAATGGTCATGACCCAGATACAGACAGTCCAAGCGGAACTTCGGTCACGATCAACGGTGCAGTCGGAACAACTGTAACCTTAAAAGCCTATGCAGTTCAAGACGGTATGATGGAAAGTGATATTGTCACCTTTACTTACACTATA
Source organism: Peptococcaceae bacterium BICA1-7 (assembly GCA_000802095.1). Classification (GTDB taxonomy): domain Bacteria; phylum Bacillota; class Desulfotomaculia; order Desulfotomaculales; family Desulfocucumaceae; genus BRHc4a. Next base: position 6,800 of record JUEB01000032.1, read on the forward strand.
GCTTCACCCGAAACACCTAACAAAGTTGCAGCACCAACAGCAACAGTGGCAGGAGGAATAGTTCCCAATTGTACCGATGTAATTCTTGGGACAACCACTAGTGGCGCTACAATATATTTTACAGTAGATGGCAGCAGCCCTATAAATAGCCCGCTTAGCGGGACTTCAGCAACAATTAGCGGCGAAGTCGGAACAACCGTAACCTTGAAGGCGTATGCAATACAAGAGGGTAGGGTGGATAGCGACATAGCGACCTTTACCTACACAATAGAAACACCCCACGCTCAAGCGGGTAAGAACTCTGTATTCTTATTAAAACTCAAATCACCAATAGATGTTAAAGTTTCTCCTACTTATAAAAGCCAAGAACGAACCTTAGATATAAAGGCCACAGCTAATTGTTATGAAGTTGCTAATGACAGTACATTAACAAATGAAAACACCTTGACTGCCAGCTTCCAGGTGGTGGATGCAGAAGGCCAACCCCTGGGTATTTCCGGAAATCTGATATGGAATCAGGGGACAATGCAATGGGAGGCGCTAAATATCGATCTTAGTCAGATGACTTCTCAGGCTGCTACTGTGAAGGTAAGCTTTGAAGACACACATCATCATATAGGAACTGACAAAAGCGAAATTTATGCGAGTGCCGAGCTTGGGCTTTCCTCATATAACGTTATGCCCAATGGCAATGTTTTGGTCTATGCTACACTTAAGGCCATTAATAATGGACGAGATACTCTAGGAAAGGCGAATTTGAGCGTGAGGATCGCCGGAAGCGATGAAAAGTTTAGACTTTTTGACACTGGCGATTTCGGGGACCTTGCTCCTAATGACGGTGAATATAGCAGAGAGCTTCATATTCCAGGCAAAATTCCGGCCATCATTGAACTCTACCTTGGAGATGAAATGGTGGATAGTGAAATTGTTAATGTAATAAGCAAGCCTGAACTGGCAGTTATTACAGATTTTGATGCACTATACGCCCAATTTAAGGATATCGGTATGGGTCCCGGGGAAGACATTGATAAGAACGGGATTGTAGACTTCTATGATCTTTTGGAATGTGTAGCCCAGTACGCTAAGGAATATAACGGGGTCGTCTTTAACCTGGACCAGGAAATCGTGTCGAGCAAAGGCTATGATGACTATAATACTCTAATCTATGGCGTTCATACTATTAAAATGGCCAAAAATATTGATAGGCTTATCAATAGGATAAGTACTAGTAAAAGTATAAAGAATGTAGCAATCATAGGTGACGACGAAGTTGTACCTTTTTTCAGAAGGATTGATCCGACCCTTAATATTGCTAATGACGGGAAGTGTTGGGAAGAAGACTACTATAACGATGTGCACGGCGGTGGGGAGAATCCAACGATTTTGGATTCTAAAAAGGGTTTTATCATGACGGATGTACCTTACGGATCATATGATAACATAAGTCCTGACCTTTATAGCAGGCCTACTCTGGATGCTGCCGTAGGCAGGGTTTTTGCAGACCGCCCCTTGCAACTGAAAACTGTTATCAACGGGTATAATAACCCCATACAATTAAATAACGCTGCAATTTTTCAAATGCAGAACGATACTGTTAACTGGGATACTTCAGTTAACCTTACATTAATCCCGGGGCTCATTTCAAATTACATGATGGGGGACGTAAACGTTCCTGGCTTTCAATCCGATAGATATTATATTTATAACCCGTTAAACTGCCCTGACGGATGGACTCCGACAGATATAACCACCGCCCTGCAAAATGTGGATTTGAATATGCTTTGGACTCATGCAAATCATATGGTAGCCGACACATTTAAGGGTACTTCTTTAAACGCGACTGATCATCTTAGTAGTATGAACGATTCACCAGGTCACGTTTTAATTAGTACCGGTTGCCATTCAGGATATTCAACTTCATATTCCTCCCCTGAGGGAAACTATATTTCTTACAACAATAGTTTAGTAAAAAGTCTTATAGCAAAGCAGGTTTCCTATATTGCCCCAACGGTTTATGGAATAGGTTTCGATAACCAAGTGGGCTATCACGACCTCATACTGCAAAGATTTATGGAAAACCTACTGGATACATCCACAGCTTCGGTAGGGGAAGCTCAGATTAAAGCCTACCAAGAATACTGGCAGAGAATACAACCTGAATTTAAGGATTTTTTTAATGTCTATTCTGCCTATGGTACCGGTTACTATGGACTACCTACTCAGCCAATTGTTCGCTTAGGCGGATTTCATACAACAGCTACAGACAGAACGTTTCTTTATGAATCAAGTCCTGTATCGGAGACGATTGTGATCGATCCGGAATTTCAGGTAACAGAGTTGCCTGACGGCAAAAAGGTTTTTGAGGTACTAAATGAAGGAGATTATAACCTTCAGGCTTTTGCCCCGGTCATGCCTTTAATTATAAGGAAGATCGAGCTTCCAGGGGACACGGTAGTTAGCCAGGTAAATCTATCTCGATTTACAACCTCAGACTATACGGGAGGAGTTGATTTGCCTACTGCCGTACCCGTTAGAAAATCAACAGGCTCTGTTGTAGGAACTTACGACTTGCCAGATACTTACCCAGAAAAAATCTATTGGTGGGAGACCTATAAAGAGGGGGATCGTCTACAGCTAGTCCTCAGCGTAATCCCCATGCAGTATCGTGAGGATAGTAAAGGAGTAACCTTATATAACCATCTGGAGTTTGAAATTGTTACATCAACTGATGAGCTCTGGGCCTGGGGTAACAACTTTAATGGTCAATTGGGCGATGGAACCACAGAAAACAGAATAATCCCAACACGAATTGGCAGTGAGAAAGGTTGGATAGCAGTTACTGCAGGAGGTACCCGTACACTGGCTCTAAAAGGGGATGGTACTCTTTGGATCTGGGGGGATGATTCCAGCGGCGAGAGCAAAATGATCCCAACACAGATTGGCAGTGACAGTGACTGGATAGCGGTTACGGCAGGAAGTAGTCATAATGTGGCTTTGAAAGCGGACGGTAGTCTTTGGACTTGGGGATTTAATTGGTATGGAGAGCTAGGCGATGGTACAACAATAGAGAAAAGAGAACCGACGCAGATCAGCAGTTATAGTGACTGGATAGCAGCGGCTGCGGGAGACGGCCATACCATGGCTTTGAGAGCAGACGGTAGTCTCTGGGGCTGGGGCGATAACTGGAGGGGTCAGTTGGGAGATGGCACCACAGAAAGCAAAACGACCCCGACGCGAATTGGCAGTGACAGTAACTGGACGGCAGTGGCTGCAGGAAATGGTCATACTATAGCCTTAAAATCTGATGGCAGTCTCTGGGGCTGGGGCGATAACTGGAATGGACAGTTGGGCGATAGTATCAAAGAAGAAAGAACAACCCCGACCCAGATTGGCAGTGAGACTAATTGGGCGAGGGTTTTTGCTAAAGATATGAAATCCTTTTCCTTGAAAACCGATGGTACTCTCTGGGGTTGGGGGGGTGATGGTATGACAGAAAGCAACACGATCCCCACGCAGATTGGCAGCGAGAGCGATTGGAAAGAAGTGGCTATAGGATTTAGCCATACTATGGCCTTGAAAGTTGACGGCAGCCTTTGGGGCTGGGGGAATAACTGGAATGGCGAGCTGGGGGATGGTACGACAGAAAGCAAAACGACCCCGACCCGGATTGGCAGTGATAGTAACTGGACAGCAGTGGCTGCAGGATCTCAACATACCGTTGCTTTGAAAGGCCAAGTAGGGTATACTGCTACCCCGGTAGTTCAAATTGGAATTAATCCTAATGCAGGTGACGGCGCCGGGATCTTTGTTGGTCTAAAGGATATTAAGAATGCCGAAGGTCATGAGGAACCAAATGCAAAAATCTCTCGTTATGAGATTGAGCTTGTGTATGACAATAATCAGACAAGATTATTAAATGTGGTCGATGAAGCTAACATAGGCCAAATTATCTTGGATAATCCACAAAATATAAGGAAGGTAAGTGTAGTTGATATAGTTGATCAAGGAACCAGTAACTATGAAAAACTCTTCTTCGTACCTTTAGCTTTAATAGGAACTTCAAACCATCCTATCACAGTAACGGTCAAGTTTACGAGTTTGAACGATATAGATTTGAATCCGATAAAGGTGTTCGATAGTACGTTAACGTTTCAGCGAGGTAAGATTCTCAACGAAGCTAATAATGAACAGCTTACATTATTAGATGCGATTGCCGGACTTCAATATCTGGCAAAAATAGTTGGCTTTGGGACAGACACAGGTGAGGTTAATGTGATTAATATGTCCTCGATAATACCGCCTGAGGAGGGAGCTACCAGCATTAAACCAAACGTAAAAGATGTTATAGCCTTGATGCAGTATTTAGTAGGATTAAGAGATGATACGTTTCAGTTAGTTTCTGAGTCTCATTAATAATTCTCATTATGGTTAAAAAATCAAGGGCTACCCCTATCGGCATTTGTAGAAATTACAGGTATATTAAATAGTCTTAATTTAAAACCTAAAATAGACTGCTGACAAACTTTCAACTTGTCAGCAGTTTCTTCGTATGCACTATTTAAAACGGATAGTGGATCAATTGGTTTTAATCTCTATACTCTCGATTAGCTGCAAATTCATTAAACAAATCCAGGAGTTCTTGGCGGTCTTTAATTTCTGCCTTACGATAAATGTTTTTCAAATGTGTCTTTAAGGTGTTATTAGAAATATTCAAGCTTCCTCGGATATAAGGGTTGTTTCGTCCTTCTAAGATTAATACCGCCACATCCTTTTCCCGCTTTGTTAGCTCCAGAGAAAGAAAGAACTGCTCTTTCAGTGGATCTGCAGTTGTATTTATGCTTCTAATCGTCTGTTCAGTCGGAGTTGGAGCAGTTTCTTTAATAAAACATTCTAGTTCCTGCTCAGTTTCAGCGAGTTTATTGATTTCCAAGGTGCTCGCTGCTTCATCGGGACCTTCCCATCCAGCAAAACTATCACGTTTCCCCTGGAATAGCATAGTTCCTGCTATCATAAGCAAAGCTGCACATAAGGAAACAATTTCTATTTCTTCCAGGGAGAACGATAGCTTGCTGAACAGTGCAGCAAATAGGGTTTCCCCGGAAAAAATCGAGATGGTTATTAAGAACATACCCATGCCGAAAACATATGAAGGCCTTTGATAGTACTTAGCTATATAAGCAAATAACAACCAAGTATAAAGGTCAAATAGGGCAAAGCCTGTTTGAAGCAGAGTTAACGGCAAGAAAACCGATAAATCGTGAAAAAAAGGAATAAGTACAAATCCTGCTCCTAAGAGAGGAAGAACCGGACGATATAAAACGCTTAAGTCTAAATTGGGAAATAAATACAGACAACCTCCAGCCACGAGGATGACTAACCAATAAATCACATTAGTTAACCAAAAGGTTTCTTGAAGAGCGGATGCTGAAGACGATAAAACCAGTTTGAAGAAAAAGCCGCTGCCTAGATAAAAAAGAATTAATAATACAACCAGCTTGCGAGGAAAAGGAAAGGCGGCTAAAGGAATTTTAGGAATATTTAAAGCAGGTTCTGGAACCTGCTTTCTGCCAAGGATAATAAAGATTAAGGCAATAATGGGGCTAAAGGCTGTGAGCAAAAACGCAACAGGAATGGATAACTTTGACGTTAAAAAAAACAGCACAGTGCCAACCGTCACAGAACCTGCAAAGGATAACCCAGCTGTATTTAAGGTAAATAAGCTAAACAGCTCGCCTAAAGCAGCGATCGTAATCGCCGAACCAAATCCAGCCATCCCTGCACCAAGAAGTGCCAGAACCGCATACCAAACTTCCCCAACCTGGCCGGCAGTAAGCTTAACCATTAGGACTCCACAGGCCATTAGTAAGGCACTTGTCACTAAGATCGGAGTGCTAGTATAAAAAAGGTTTACTCGTTTGGTTTTCTTAACCCAGAGAAAGGAAAGTGAATTTGCTAACAAAAAGCAAAGCAGGATAAGCTCGTTATTAATACTCCAACCTGCGGCTTCAGAAAACAGTAAAGGCCCATTCAGGAAAAAGAGCCATAACCAACCTTGGACGAAGCCTAGGCCAATGAATGAATAGTTCATAACATCTTCTCCTTACAGTTTTGGATAATCACCCCAGAGGGGTGATTAATTTTAGTTAATTTTATCATATAATTCAGAAGAATTTCCTTTATAGTTAGAACTATTTCGTGTTTTTCGCAAGTAATTATTGTGTATTAGGTTATTAAGATTCAATTTTTTGGATGGAGCGATGAAATCATAAATCATGAATCTAGTATTTGGCTCCTAAATTGGCAGAGGAAGAGAATATTACTTATTAATGAATTTCTTAACAAGGTTACGAGTTGCTTCATAATTATAAGGAATATGATGGAAACCTTTACTTCTTAAACATAGCAATTGTAAAGAAAGGGTGCTTACATGAAAATGAATACGAAAGAAAAGCTAGTTAAGCATAGTAGAAGAGGGGGAAAAGAGCGTTTCAGAAGGTTTATAGCCCTTTTGTTAAGCGCCCTGTTGATAATCACAACACTTACTCCTTTGCCTTCCTATGCCCAGACGGATCCTTCGGCAACAACCACCTCGGACACTGTGATTGATCCTGATAGCACTTTAATATCGCCAAGTTCTGAAGAACCTGCCCCTGTGACTGCCCCAGAAGCTGGAACAGAAGCAGAAGCAGAAACTGGAACAGAAACAGAAACAGAAACAGTAACAGTAACAGAGCCTGAACCCGAACCCGAATCTACACCTGACCCCAATCTTACCCCTGATTCTGAGCCGACTATTCCCGAGGATTCATTGACTGAATCGCCGGAGAACGAAAATTCGATAACCAACCCAGCAGAACTAACCTTAGGAACAGCTCTAACCCTGGACCCATTCTTGGCAAGCTCCACCCAATATTTTAAAGTTAACATACCCGATGCAGGAACCTATAAGGCCTCATGTGCCGCTGCTCAAGATGGCGCTATATTGGCAATGAAGTTAGGAACTGTGTCAGGAGACATCTTCACTAGTCTAGTGGCAGATACATCAGGTGCTATAGAATATGTTTTTACTGATTCGGGAACTTATTATCTGGAAGTAGTAAACTCCGGCCTTGATAGTGAAGTAACCCTCCTTGTTGAAGCTAGTTTAGATCCTTTACCAATAGAACCAATCGTCCAGCTTATGGAGGCCACACCCTCGGTCATTTCCGGCACGTTGAATAATCCAGGGGCGCTGACCCTGGATACGTCCTATATCGTCGATCCTTTTGGCTATGATGATCAGTATTTCACCTTTGAAATCACAGCCCCTGGCCATTATAGTGTCACCTACGAACCATCATCAGGTGTGAATCTTTCCTTAGTCTTCGGTAGGATTTCAGACAGCTTTTTTTCCTATCTTAAAGAAGACACAAACGGTAGTTTAATGTATAAATTTGAAGACCCAGGTACATATGCTTTGCGCTTAAGCAACTACGGAACCAGCGGAAGTGTAGTCTTCTCTCTTCAGGAGGTCACTATCTCGCCGGAAGTCCCTGTAGACGGTACCATTACGCCCTCCACAACCCCTGGCACAGCCGATGGGGTTAGCTTGGATCTTGCTGGGGATGATTATAATGTAAAGATCTATTCCTTTGAGGCAACTGAAGGCGTTCGCTACAGCGCCGTCAGCTATAAGACTGCTGGTGATGAGGGAGCTATGCTGGCGGGGAGCTTCTCCAATGCTTTTGATGCTGGTAATGTACAATTCTTTGGTGGTGGGTTTGGATTGCCTGAAGGCATCCCAATGGCGGTCTTTACCCCCGACAGCAGCGGAACTTATTATCTAAATGTTCAAAACTGGGGTTATCAAGCCGGCTCTTTTGTTATAAAAGTATACAGCAATACCCCTTCAGCCCCTACCTTAATTCCTAATTCTGTGCCTGAGGGCACCACGTCCCCCCTTGCCCTGACCATGTCTTCGGCTGAGAATACCCCCATTTATTATGTTAATTATTATTCCGAAAACAGCACAGTGTATGAATATCAGAGCGAGTTATCCTTGGACAGGGACACTGATATTGCAGCCTATACTGTCAAAGACGGCATATACAGCGAGATTGTTCGAGGAGGCTATTGGTTTGAAGGAACAAAATATCCTGAGTTTCTTCCTAAGGAAACCATTCAGTCGGTAGGAACCGAGATTTCCATTACAGGGGCTGATAGCGAAGATACGGTTTACTATACTGTCGATGGAACTGACCCCTATAACAGCGTCACACGAAAGGTCTTTGATGCTTCCTCCTCTATTACTGTTGAGGAGCAGGGACTGACGTTGAGGGCGATCATTAAGAATGCCAACGGTATTTATGGCTATCAGAACAGTATCACCTATACAAGAGGTACAGCTCAACCTTATATATCAAATATTCCTGGACAGAATAACAACCCAGGAACAGTCGGAGATTCATTTGAGGCGGTTCTCGAATCTTCCCCTGGTGCGTCGATTTACTATACCTTGGATGGCACGGCGGCGACTACCTCAAGCACCCTTTATACCGCTTCTATTCCCATTAACCATAACACCAGGTTACGCGCTATCGCAGTTTTGGAGGGTGCTGAGTCTACAGAGCTTAATCAGTTCTTGCACGTCAATACACCCCGGCCTATGACTATCGGTGAAACCATGCAGGGTATGGCGAGCAGTAGTGCCCCGGAGTGGTTTACTTTTGAAATCCAAGACCCTGGAAGCTATTCCCTTCAATTGACCCCAACCAATCCAAATCATGGTTTTACATATTATTATTCTTACTGGAGCGGAACCCATTACCCAGTCAAGCTTTATAACAACGACGGGGGTCTATTAACCAAGGACCTTTATCCAATTGATGACCCTGAACAAATGAAGTACAATTTTTCCGCTGCAGGAACCTACAAACTAGAGATTAGCTCCAGAGAGTACATAGATGACTATTTCTCTCTGGAAATTTTCCAGGGAATCAAAGCGCCAGTGCCCAGCATTCCCGTAGACAGCACCACCTCCCTGGCCTACCTCAAAGAGGGAAGCCTCACCCTTACCACAGCTGAAGAAGGCGGGCGGATATTCTATACAACGGACGGAACTCAGCCAGCTATGAGTGCAACGGGCACAACCTTGGAATTCACCTCCGGCCAGACCATACCCCTGACTACAACAAACTCATATCAAGATATAACTGTCAAGGCTGTCACTGTCCTAAATGCGGGGACGGAGAATGCCAGTTCCAGCGAGGTTAAGACCTTCACCTATAGGGCCGTACCTGGCGGGTTGGATTTGACGGGGATAAAGTTCTACTATGGATATTATCAATTTAATGAAACTGACATCTATTCCTGGGATAGTTACGATATCAAAGCAGTTGTACCCGGCGACTACTATTCCGGGTCTGCCATATCCGCCATTGATTTTGAAATTAAACTTGATAACGGGAGCAATGAATGGATTTCTCTCGGCAGAGTCACGGGTTCAGCAGTCTCTTATGACTATGCCCATAATAAAACAGTGAACTGGAGCCGTACCCAAACCCCCTATACGGGAAAGGCAATCTTAGCAGCAGTATCCTCGGATGTAGCCGGCAATACCTTTCGTTACGAAATCCCCATTAACATTATGATGGCTGCGCCTACAGCACCCCAAAACCTGAGGGCAACCCCTACTGAGGGCGGTGTGCAATTGAGCTGGGATCCCTCTGAGTACCCCTCCCAATTTTATTATTTGATATATCGCGGGGCAGCTGAGGATCAACTGACGGAACTCGTTGGTCAGGTTTACTATACTGGCACCCTAACATATACAGATATCATTAGTGATCCTGCCACACCCCTCTATTATTATGGTGTAAAAGCGGACACCAGCTACTATGGTTCCGAAAAAAGCAGTGTGTTTTCCAATATTGTATCAGCAGCAGCTGGCGTAGACACTGCAGCGCCTACAATTTCCTATATCTACATTCCCAATGAGGGCTTTGTCAAATCCAATACCGACCTGTCGATTAGTGCTTCGGACAACACCGGTCTGAAGGAAATAAAAGCTGAAATTTCCCTAAAAGATCAAAACAACTGGCAGACAGCAGCAATAGGCACCGGAACCGACCTGACCTATCATTCCTTTAATCTCTCGAGCCTGTCAACACTGTCCGACGGAGAGTATGATCTCAAGGTTACGGTTACAGATTACTACGGTAATCTTGCTGTAGAGCAAGTATCCTTTACCCTGGATAATACACCACCGTCCGCCATAGACCTCCAGGCAGAGGGCAGACCGGGGATGGTCAAACTGACCTTTGCTAAAAGCTCTGAGGATATATCCAATTATTATCTTTATTATAAAACCCACAATGCTGCGGAGTTCTCAGATTACAACTATCTCTATTCGGTCAGCACAGACTATTATCAGGATCTGAGCAACGCTATCGGCTCGACCTATGACTTTAAGATCATAGCCTTTGATCGTGCCGGAAACGAAAGTACCTCGTCCAATGTTGTTTCGGCAACAGTACAGGGCTACAGTCCAACCCTCACCATTGTGCCCGATGCCTCCAAGCCTGGTGAAGCTTTGAGCATAAATGTGACAGGTTTCCTTGGAGGTTCCTATGGCGAGTATGTTTATCTTTACCGTGACGAAGAAACCAACTATGTAGGCTATGCGCAAACCGACAAGGAGGGTAATGCAACCTTTACCTATACTATTCCCAACGGATTCACCGGAACCCACCGTTTTCGTATTGAAGGCCAGAGTTCCGGAGCAAAAGTTGTGAAAACTTATATCATCGGGGATTATCAGCCGACCGTTTCCACAGTTGAAGCTGCAGCGGCTGGGGAAAGCATAACCGTAAGTATTGACCAGTTTGGCTGGCTCCGGGCTTACAATAGTAAAACTATCAAACTATACCTAGATGGAATTGAGAAAGATTCAATCTATGTATATAACAATACCTCGACAGGTGTTGTAACCTCAGGGACAAAAACCATTCAAATCCCCTACACTGCTTCAGGCATAGTCCAGATCAGTGCGGAAAGTTCTGATGGTTATACAGCAGTGACCAGTATCAGCGTGACACCTGCGGCGGCTGCCCTAACCGTGACTCCGGAAGGGAAGAAGAGCGGAGAAACTGTCCTTGTCTCGGCCAGCGGTTTTGCCCCTAACGAACGAATTGATTTTTATAAGTCCGGAAACTATCTCACTAACGCCTACGCTAATGCTGAAGGCAGTGTCGAGAAAAACATCCAGCTGGGAACAACCGATGTGGGAAGTATATTCTTCGAAGCCAAGGGTCAGACGAGCAAGCTGAACCGGGGCGTGGTGTATAATGTTCTCCCCGCCAGGTTAGTCATCGACGGACCGTCAAGCATAGAGGCTGAAACAGCGACGACCTTCACGGTTTCCGGACTCGATCGCAACGAGTATGTAGACTTCTTTATCAATGGGGTCGCAGCAGGCAGTAACTGGGGATATGCCAGTTCCACCGTCAGCCGTAACTTAACCATTACTGAAATCGGCACAGCCCTAATAACCGTGGTGGGCAGAACCTCAGGAATGACCGATTCCATGACTTGCCAGGTCAAAAATCCTGCGTCCTTAGCTCCTACCCTTTTAGCTATCGCCGACTCCTATACAGCAGACAGTTTAGTCACTTTGAACGCTGCAGGCTTCAAGGCTAATGAACAGGTGAAAATGTACATCAATACGGCAGAAATCTCAGTTAAGACAGCGGATGCCAGCGGGAGCTGCTCAACCTCATATACTCTTCCCAGTAATACACCGGTTGGCACGCATTTCGTCTTTACCGCCACCGGCCAGAGTTCAGGGCTAACCGCAGTTAGCAGTGTGGACGGGGTCACCGGATCACTGGGGGTCTCCTTTGCTGGCAGCCCCAAACCAGGAGAATCCATGGCAGTGACTCTCACCGGCAGCTTTACCTCTGATACCTGCAAGGTTTATTTGGATGGAAAGTATATAGGGGAATCGGGTGTTTTCAGTGATCCGGGCTCAACGACTCTATTCACATATCAACTTCCTTATACATCACCGGTTGGTGCTCGCAGCTTGGCATTTGTAACAGCAAATGGCGAGTATGCCAGTATCCCGCTGACGGTTTTGTCACCTGAACCCCAAGTGACTGTGGATCAGACCACTCATTCAATCACCCTCAGCGGCTTCGCCTTCAATGAAGAGATCGATCTACGAGTGAATGGTCAGGTAATCCCTGGCATATTCGCAGATAGCACAGGAAATACATCCTATACACCCTCCGATTTATACGGGATAGGAGAATATCTGATAACTGCCAGGGGTAAAACCAGTCATTTCTATGCCACCGCTTCCCTGTCTGTTTCGGCATCCCCAGCCTCACTTGCCATCGAACCCACCGCTTCCCGGCCGGGTAATACCATTAATCTAACCATGGCCAACTACAGTTCAAATGAGACAATCAAACTATATCTGGGCAGCAAAGAAATCACCACAGCCACCTCTATAACTACAGACTCTAATGGTTCGGCCACAGCAGTAATAACCGTGCCTCAGCAGCAGGCAGCCGGGACATTTTCAGTGAGTGCAATCGGTCTGAACTCAGGCAAATCTGCGTCGGTACCACTGATAGTGTCTGCTCTTGATCCGGATTTGACCGTGGTTCCTTCCTCCGGAGATGTGTTCAAGGGGGGAGAATACGTAACGTTAAGCCTGACCGGTTTTTCCTCCAATACCGACATAAGCTTCAGTTTTGACTCAGCCAAGATAACCGTGGAAGGCTCCCTAAAAACCGACAGCCTCGGCACACTGACAGTCAGCTACAAACTGCCAATTTCGACAGCCAGCGGGACTCACTGTTTTATGGCCTCTGGCGGAGGGATTACGGATACCTTCGATATCGAAGTCGAAGCTCAGACCAGTGTGCTCAAGATTTCTGCCCCGGAAGGCAAGGCAGGACAAACCATAACCATCAGCGGCAACAACTACTTAATGGCCTCAACTGGGGATACCACAGCAAAAGTGGAGTTCGGCAACAGGGTGGTGGCAGTAGCGGAAGTTCTGCAAAACGGAAGCTTCTCAGTCAGCTATACCCTGCCCTCTGATCTGGCGGACGGCAATTACACCGTAAAAGTCACCACCTCAGAACAGGAGCAGGCCAGTGCCGGTTTCCGCGTCGACAGCACAGCTCCGGCAATACCCTTGGCCTCAGTGGTCTCTACAGTTCGTACAATCGTTATCAACTGGACAGCTCCGGCAGATACGGATCTTGAGGGTTACAAGCTTTACCGCAGAACAGGGGAGACGGATCCCTGGGTCGAGATCATTGACTTGGACAAAACTGTAACCTCCTATACCCAGACCCTCGGACAGGAACAGGGAATTGAACTGGGAACGTCCTATAGTTACGGTGTCAGTGCCTATGACCGCCTGGAGAACGAGAGCGGAAAAGGTACCGTCACGGCAGCTTTGCTGGCGGATACAGCAAAGCCCAGCGGCAGCTTTAACGCCCAGAACTATGTGACCCATCTGAAAGCAAGCGACTACACCTTTTATGTCCGCGCCAGTGATAATCAAGGCCTGGGCGAGTTGACTCTGACTTCGAAAAAATATACTGGTACAATGGATTCTTCAGGCAATAAACTATACGCTGAAGAGCTGACCTTATGGAACTCAACCAATCCTTCCCCTTCCTCCACCTCCGGTTCCTTTGTCTACTATAATTTATCCTTCACCAAAACCATTGAACCCGAAGAAGGTATCGATGGTGAATACCTCTATACCCTTACCCTAAAAGACTTTTCCGGAAACACCTATACCTTCCCGGCAACCTTCCTTATCGATACCACCTCGCCTGACGCACCTACGGCACCTGCAGCAACAGGGACAGCTGGCAGCATTGCCCTGACCTGGACAGCTAGCACCAGCACGGATGTCTTAGGCTACGAAATCTTTGCCTCAGAGACCGAGGCCGGCCTTGACGCTCTGACTGTACCCAGCAGAACAGTGGGCGCCGTGGCAGCGGCAACCTTTGAGACCTCGGCAGACACAACCCTGTATTTCAGATTAAGAGCCTATGACAGCGCGGGCAATCTGAGCCCCTTCACGGAAACAACGTCGGCAACGGCTACGGCGGACACCACCAAACCGATCATGAAGTCACTGAGCCCCGAGAGCAGGTACGCCTCCCGACAGAGGTGGGTATACCTCGGACTCCGCGGCCAGGACAATTTCCGAATAAAGCAATTCGTTATGGAATACAAGCCCTCCGGTGCAGCAGATTACAGTGCCCTCAAGACCCTTCAGGCTGGAGTGGACTTCACCTCCGCTGGCGCCGGGCAAGAGCAATCTACCGGATACTCCTGGGATACCACTGATCTTTCCGGCCTCTATGAGGTCAGGGTCAGGGCTGTGGATTACAGCGACAACAGTTCGGACTATTTAACGGCCACCTACCGTCTGGATAAGACCCCCCCGGCAGTCCCCGCCAATGTCACTGCTGCAGGGACTTCCGGAAGCATCGCTGTTACCTGGGATGCAGTAACAGACACAGACAATGATCTTTGGGGTTATTATATCTATCGTCAGGTACAACCTCAGGGAGAGGATCCTGCTCCTGCTTTCACATATATAGGAAGCAAAAATAAGAGTGAGGCCTGCAGCTTTATCGACTACGCCGTTGAAGCCGGTCGATCCTATAACTATGGCCTCAGCTCCCGGGATGATTTGTACAACGAAAGTGTCCGGGCAGAAAGTGGAGCAGCTTTAGCGTCCAATTTCACCCCCCAGATCACTGAGTTGACCAATGGAACCAACCCGCTAACCATCTATGCCGGGGATACCCTGACGATCAAGGCCACGGGCTTTAAGCCCTATGAGATGGTGTCCATGTACATGGACTACGACGCCTCCGGTGAAAATACAGCCCTTCTCAACCGTTGGGCTGACTCTAACGGAGCCCTAACCATTTCCTGGCGCTATGTGGTGAAAACAGCCGCCGGGTCCCACGGCTTGACCCTCAAAGGGCAAACCAGCGGGGCACTGGCTGCCGAAAACTTTACGACCCTTCCTCCCGTTACCCTTCCGGCGGCACCTCCAGCGGTTAATGTCACGAATACCGGAACCCTCTCGGTTCAAATCTCCGGTTATACAGTGAATGGAGCTGCCAGTTACAATATCTACCGCAAAGCGACTAAAACCCTGGATGGTGAGGAAGTCGAGCCGTTAGCGCTGCTGGCCAATGTCAAGAGCGGCACCTATACAGATCTTACGGTAAATAATGATAATACCTACATCTATTCAGTAGCAGCCCTGGATAGCTTCGGAAACTCCGGACAAAGCACCGACAGCCCAGGAATTGTGCCCACACAGGACAATGAAAAACCGACGGTTACCCTGTCTTCCCGTCGTGACGGAAATAGTCTTACCTTATATGCCCTAGTTGCCGACAACATAGAAGTCAGCAATGTGAGCTTCGCTTATCAGGCCGCAGATAATTCTACCGGCGGTGATATCGGAGTGCCCCTCAATCCCAACAGCGGCAGAGCCCAGAGCACCACCGTGACTCAAACCTGGGATACTGCCAGCCTTATTGATGGCACGTATACCGTCACGGCTGCTGTCACAGACCGCAATGGGAACCGTATAGAAAAGACCATGACCATCACCATCCGGAGCACGGCTGCCCTTTATAGCGGGACGGTCAGTGCCCAGGCAGAGGCTCTAAGAGTTCAGGTGAGCTGGACCAAATCCTCGGATACAGAGCTCAGCTCCTATTTGCTCTACCGCAAGTCCAGTGCAGATCATATCACTTGGAGCGAATGGTCTCAGGTGGCTGCCACCAGTCTGCTTCAGTTTACAGACTATGGACTTTCAGCAACCACTTATTACCAATATGGAATCGCCGTATTGGATCGTTATGGCAACACCAGCAATATCGTAACCATGACGACTCCGGCGGAGGCCTATATCGTTCCCTTAACCGATACCCATGTCCCAGTGATCGGAAGCTTTTCACCAGCTGCGGGCAGCACCCTAAATAAAACCGTCAAGGTTAGTATCTTAGCCTCTGACGATGTAGGAGTGTCCAAGATCGAATTGTTTGTAGAGAATGAGCAGGGAGATATAAGCATTGCGGATTTAAACTACAAAAAAATTGGAGAAAGTATTTCCGGAAGCTCCGGCTTTGGAACCATTGCCTTTAACACCCTTGCGGAAGGGATTTCTGATGGAAGTATCACCCTTCTGGCTAGAGCAACCGATGGCTCGGGCAATTCAGCCACCCAAACAGCCAAGTTTACCGTGGATAATACCCCGCCACCCGTTCCTTTCTTAACCGCAGCCTCCGCTGAGCTTTCAGTAGCTCTCACGGTTACCAGCGGTGGAGCCGCAGCGGATTTGTCCCACTATAACATCTATACTTCTTCTACTGAGAATGGGGATTACACTCTTCTGACCTCTCTAAAGGCGGGAGTCTATTCCCACAAAACAACACATTTAGCCGATAATTGGTACTATGCTACAGCAGAGGATGACGTCGGGAACGAAAGTGCAGCCACAGTGAAGACATCTGCAACCCCGGGAGGAGATTCGACGGCTCCCCTTGTCAGCCTATTTACGCCGACGGCGGATGTGCCTCTGCGGGGCGTCATCAGTCTCTATGGTGAAGCAACAGATAATGTTGCCGTATCAGGCATTCGTTTCGAGTATCGCCAGCAAAGTGCTGACGCCTGGACAACGATTGCAACCGTGACGAGTTTGGACAGTACAGGGGGGGCTAGCTATTCCTGGAATACCGTGGCGGAATCCGGCGGTGTTCAACTGAGTCCTGACGGGGCCTATGAAGTAAGAGCCGTAGCTTATGACGCCGCAAATAACGAGGGTGTACTTGCAGATAGTTACACAATCGCCAATGATCCTCCCGCACCCCCTGCCGGACTGGAAATCTACGCTGGACAATGGCAGCTGATCATCAGCTATAATGCGGTCAGCGGGGCGGATTTTGCCTATTATAAAATTTATCGCAAACTCTCGGAGGAAGATACCTGGACCTTTATTGGCCAAACCTCCTCCAACGTTTACGTGGACAAAGGCCTAAATCCCGCTGACAGCTATGATTATAAAGTTACCGTCGTCAATGACCTGGGACGGGAAAGCAATGGCGTGGAGAGCACAGGTATCATCAGCGACACCATGGCCCATCATGCCAAACAGCAGACCACTAAGCCCATTATTCGTCAGATCAGCCCCATGAACTATTATTTCAATGGAACCCTTACCCTGGAAACCTTGGTGGAAGATGAGATCGGCCTGGACAACGTCACCTATGAATATCGGGAGGAAGCTGCAGCCGATAGCGATCCCTGGCAACCCATCGCCATAGTAAGCGGAGCTTCCATCCTGCCCAAGAACATTAACTTAACACCTGACTACGAAGGCTTTGAAGAGACCTTATGGAGTGCTTCAACCCTCTGGGATGCCGGCACCCTGGAACCCGGTGCCTACGAAGTAAAAATTACAGTTAAGAATATGGGTGGGCAGGATTCTATCAGCACGCAAACCAGAGTCTATAACCTGGTTAAGAGTAATACCGTGACACCTGTT
Source organism: Peptococcaceae bacterium BICA1-7 (assembly GCA_000802095.1). Taxonomy (GTDB): domain Bacteria; phylum Bacillota; class Desulfotomaculia; order Desulfotomaculales; family Desulfocucumaceae; genus BRHc4a. Next base: position 24,387 of record JUEB01000032.1, read on the forward strand.
ATTGGCGGGGTCAGTAATTCCCAGACCGGCGGCAAGCTCGTCCTCCAGTTATCCTTACTTGCGAGCACAGAAGCGAATCCCACCCCCATGGATTATTTCACCTTGTATCGCAGTACTGTAAGCGGTTTCGCCTTGGATGAGTCCACCAAGTTGGCAGACAAAGTCAGGGGTAATTATGTGGATACGGGTCTGGTGAACGACACCACTTACTACTATATCGCTACACTGACAGACCTGGCCGGTAATGTGAGTACACAAAAATCCCTCCAGATCTCAGGGATTCCCACAGCTGAAAGCGGCCTTACCCTAAGGAGCGTTGCCGACATCAGCCTCAATCCGGATTACCCAGTGGTAGGCAGAGAAAACGCCCTCACTGCCAAGGTGTTCAACGAAGGCTACGCCACAGCCAGCGGCACAGTTGAATTTTCCTATTCCTCAGACAGCGGGGGGACCTGGAATGATATCGGAAGCACTCCCGTCAGCGGGATCGTGGGGAATACATCGACAGACGCCAAGCTGACCTGGACTCCGCCAACCACCCTCATGGCCGGCACGAGGATTCAAATAAAGGCCGTGGTGAATACCTCGGCTGGTACTACGGAATTGGCCGGAGAAAGAGCCAAGTCACAGATCCAGGAATTCATCGTCAACCAAGCCCCTACAGCGGTTATGTCCATCAAAGACGGTCAGACTGCCCTATCTGATGGTGGCAGTGCCCCCACCGGAGGGATTATGAACTTCTCAGCCGAGGGATCCCTCGATTTCGGAAGCGGGTACATCAGTGACTATAAATGGCAATTCGGGGACGGCAAAAGCCTGGCAGGTAAGACTATCAGTTATGGCTACACTAATCCCGGAACCTATACTGTTCGCCTCACGGTTACAGATAACCTGGGTGCCAAAACTGAGGTTTCCCAGACCCTTACCATAACTGACAATCGACCGGATCTTTTTGTGGAATCCTTGACCTGGACACCGGCAGACCCCAGGGAGAATGACGTGGTCACTATCCGGGCTACGGTTGGAAATAAGGGCAAGGGAGCTAGTAATCTAGGTTTCTTGGTTGGGTTTTACATTGACAACAAGTATATGGGCTATGTCAAAGCAGCGGACAATACGGTGATCCCGGTAGGCGGAAGCACTGAGGTTATCTACACCTGGGTAGCCACCGCTGGGGAGCACATCCTTACAGCCAAGGCCAATGATATTTTAGATGTCTTGAAAGAGACAGACAAAACCAACAACAGCCTGACCCAAAGCCTTTCCTCGACCCAGGTGGATTTCGTGGATATTCAGGTCACGGACCTTTCCTGGACGGGTCAGGAGGAGGGCAGGACAGAGTTTAACAGTGAAGAAGAATTCCAGTATACAGCGACGGTCAAGAATAACAGCACTAGTCGCAATGTGAGTGAACCCTTTTTCGTATCCTTAAGCATTGATGATGTGTTTGTTGCCAAGAAGCAGATCGCCACTCTAGCGGCAGATGCATCCACCACGGTCAGCTTCCCTGTGAAGCCTTCACCGGGAATTCACAGTATTACTGTCAGTGCGGATGTTACGAATCCGATTCATCTGGAACTGGATAAAAACAACAACCAACGAGTCGTACCAACAGACGAATTCAGCGTAGAATACCCGAATATTGTAGTCGACAGCATTGCCTGGGAGCCCCAGGAGACCACCTTTGCCCAGGGAACATCCTTGACCTTCAGTGTGAAGGTAAGCAACACCTCCGCTTTCAGCGTGAACAATTCCTTTAAAGTCGATCTCTCCGTTGCTGGGCTGTCCTTCCGTAACGTCACGATCCCAGGACTGGCTGCCGGTGAAACCAAAACCATTACTGGTCGTTGGATGGTCACCGAGCCTGCCGCCAATCCAGATGGCACTAAGAAACCCTTCCAGGTGTTGGTCACTGTCGATCAGGAAACCGCAGTTATGGAGAACCCAGTTGAGTCAAGTAAGCAGCTGCCTGCCTTCAACATCATTTATCCGGATCTCAATATCACCAGCGTACAGCTTCCCACGGAAGGGCATTATGGAAATCCTATCACCTTCATCCCCTCTATAGGCAATGAAAGCCTGGCCACCATTTTTACCCCCTTCACTGTAGGGCTTTATTCCAGACTTTATAATGCGGATCGCCCAGCGGAGGATAAAGATAAGGACTGGAAGCAAGTAGCGGGCTATACCCTTCAGGGTCTGAAAGGCTACAGTACAGCCTTTGTGCCCTTGACTTACACCCCAAAAGAAGCCGGTCTCTATGAATATATGATTGTGGCTGATAACTATCATGGGATTAAACAACAACCTGTATTGCCCGAACGCCCCAGACTCAGAGTCTGGGTCACGGATCCTATAGAAATTCAACATCAATTGATCATGGAGGTCAAACCCAATGAGGGGATGGCCGACAGCGATATGCTGGCGGTTCTGTATTCCTCCAACGACGACTGGATCCCTATCGAGGCAAAATTCTACCAATCCAGTGACAAGTCGACGCTGCTGGGTCCGGACCAAGGAGTTACGGCTCGCTATACCCTGAAACTCGGATCGGAAATTAAGCGCGAGGGAGAACTAAACTACCTAGCAGCCACCGGGCTTTTCACCGCCAATATTCCCATCGTCCTCCTGAACAGCGGGGTCTATACTCTGACCATCGAAGGCGGTCAAATTGGCGGAGCGGTTCTGAGGGAGACCACGAATCTTAAAGTGGTGCAGAACACCATTGCTGCAGTATCCACGGATCGCAGTTTCTACCAAATAGGAGAGGCGGTTCGCATTACGGGTAACTTCACCTTTAGTGATGGATCCCCCATGGCTGACGAAACTGTGGTATTGGATCTAAAACTCCTGCCCAGACTGCCGGATCCCCGTATCGGCAGAGACGAACGAGGGAATGAAATTCTCTTGCAGTATCAGGGTGAGCACATTCGCTTCCTAAGAACCGACCAATACGGAAACTTCAGCTATATCTTCTATCCCCGGTTTGGAGAAGCAGGACAGTGGGAAATCGATGTTTTCGCTTACCAAAGACTTCTGGGTAATGCTGCTTCCACGTCCTTTGAGGTCAAAGGGATGGTAGCAGAGCCTTCCTCAGTAGAAATCACCGCAGTGAAAAATTCCTCCTTCTCCAAGACCATTACCTTTAAAAACGCCGCCCTGGCAGGAGATAACGCCCTGACCGGTTTGACCGCCTTGCTTACCAAGGTGGGGGACAATAATATCGTTGCTACCATGGATACCACAAATATGAGCACAACCTTGCCGCCTAATAGTTCCACTGCTGTGGTGCTCAATTTCACTGCACCTTTAAACGCCTCTGATACAGCCCTCTATAAGCTGGAAGTTACAGCAGCAGATGGCACGAAGGTCACCAGCAGCATCAAGCTCAATCTTCGTCCTGCGACTCCCATACCCATCACAGATCCCAAGGGAGTTAAGGTGGGCTTAAATCCGGGGACAGAAATCAACAAGACCATCAAGATTACCAATAAAGGTTTAGGAGAATTGAAGGGAATCCGTCTAGAGCAGCCAACGAACGTGCCCTGGATCAGAGCAGCCAATCTAGGCAGAATCAATCTGCTGCCCCAAGAAAGCACAACCTTCGATGTAATGTTTGCTCCGGGAGAAAGCATAGGCTTGGGTCAGTACCAAGATAAGATCGTCGTGACCAACGGAAACTACTCCGCCGTTGTGACGATTGCCGCTGAAGTTTCAACTGCTAAGCTGGGCGGTGTATCCTTCGTAGTATCAGATGACACAGGCAGTCGAGTCAGCAATGCTGAAGTGAACTTAATTGGTAAGGATCCCTATACCTTCTCGGAAAATGGCCAACGACAGACCTATTATCAGACCTTTAGCGGCCGCACCAATAGTGAGGGGATTTTGAACCTCATCGATAAACCCCTGGGGGATTACGATTACTCCATTACTGCCAGCGGTCGCAAAAAGTTGACGGGAACCTGCAGCGTGATGCCCGGATCCAGCCTGGCTCCTGTAGAAGTGACCATGGAGAGCCTGCCGGTTCAAATCGAATGGACGGTTGTACCCACCACTATTCAGGATGAATACGAGATCAAGCTGAACCTGGAATTCGGAGCCAATATCCCCACCCCTGCCTTTGGTTTTCTTCCACCCTGGATTAATATCCCCAAGGACGTCCAGTCCACCATGATCGTTGAAGCTCAAGTTATCAATACGGGTCTCATCGCTCTAACGGATGTCACCGCCCAAATCGTACGGCAAAATCCAGCCGATACGGGGATCAGCATTGTCGGAGGCGGATACATCGGAGAAATCCCGGCTCACGGCAGCGTTCGTCTGCAGCTGGAAGTGCAAAAGGGCCAGTATTTACTGCCCTATCTGAAGGCACCAAACTTCATTCAATTAAAAGCCAACTATGTCAGTTTTGACCCGGATACGGGATTGCCTGAGAACCCGGCCAAAGGGATCGAGGCTAAGCTGCCTCTTTACAATCCCAGTCAAACCCCGGTCAGTGTTACCATCAAGCCCCTGGACGGAACAACGACCAAGGTTGAAGAATTTAAACTGCCTGAAGGACAAATGACGGAATTGGATTATCTATTGCCCCCACCAGCTGTACCGGGAGAAGAGGAAGAGGGAACCGGAGCAAGTGTCTATGAAATCGTCAAGCTGACCTTGAACCAGACCGCCACCATTGAACGACAGGCCTTTGATGCAACCCTGCGGGTGGCCAACGGTTATCCCTCCTATGCACTGCAGAATGTCAATGTCCAGGTAGTTCTCAGCGATGCAGACGGGGTTCCGGTGCCAACCTCTAAATATGTCCTGAAATCCGAAGGCGTCACCGGGATCGGAGCCTTGGATGGAACCGACGCCTTATCTGCAGGCAGTGCCCTGGTCGGCCAGTGGCAGATCATTCCCATGAACGGTCTGGGGGGAGAGGATCCGGAGCTTGGCAAGAAATACTATGCCAAGGCGATCATCACTTATTTTGTCAACGGAAAATTCGTGGAAACCAGCACTGAAGGGGTTGAAATCACCATTTATCCCCAGCCCCAGGTCACCCTCAATTATTTCGTCCCCCACAAGATTCTGTCCGGTGTGCCCTTTAAGCTGGGGGTCACCGCTGTCAATAACGGCAAGGGCTGGGCCCGGAATCTCTCCATCGATTCCGGAAAACTAGAAATAACCACCAATCAGGCCGGCCTCCTTACGGAATTTGAGATTATCGGCGGTTCCTGGGGGTCCTCGGCAGGAGAAGGTTTCAAGCTCTCCTTGGGGGATATCCCTCCCAGTGGATTTATTGACGAAGCAGGGGATCCCTTGTCCAACTCCGTCAGTGGTTATTGGTTAGTTCGCTGGAACATGTATGAAGGCACAGCCGGGGAAAAGCCCTATGAAGGGGAGTTCCGCAAGTTCAGCGCCAGCCTAAGCCACAAGACTTATGAGGGTGTAGAACTGGATTCCCTGATCGTTGCCGTCAATACGGAGATCATCGGCAAGGATGGACTGTTGGAGAATGAGGCAACCGGTGAAAGCCTCGCCTTAATCAACCAGGGATACACTGGTTTCCCCAATTATTTAATTAACCTCGGGACGGGGCAGAAGACAGCCATCCATGTTCCCGACAATACGGTGGTGGTCACTCCTCTAACCGACGAGACCAGCACCCTAAAGCTTCAGGTTCCTAAACCGGGCTTTACCTTGGGCGAGAGTGACCTTCGCTATCAGGTGATCATGCTGCCGGATAGCCGCCCGGAAAGCTCTTTGGCCTCAGTAAGGCGTACAAAATCCAACAGTATCTTAGATGAGGGCGTCCTCTTATCCGTCAATAACTATTGGAGGGATTACGGCTACATCTATATCATTGATGAAATTGTCAAGAATGAAGACGCTTCTGCTTTCCTTGATAATACCTGGTACACCATTGAATATGGTTCTGGGGTTTATATCAACCGGGTGGAATACGGACGGGAGTACGCCATCGATGGAGATCCGGAGCCGGGTATCGCCTACTACGACATCGGTTTACAGCCTAATCCCGGAGATACGATTAATGTACGTGCCCAGATCGAGAACAAGGGGAAGGCAACCCTGGAAAATGCCTCCGTCTACTTTGAAGCAGAGAAAAACGGCCAGATCGTTATGATCGGTAAAGGAAACGAAACAGTAACCTTGCTGCCGGGAGAAGTCGTGAACATCTACCAGCAATTTATCACCCAAGGAGATGTCCAAGACATCAATAACCTCAGCGTGGATAATGTGAGCGGCAAGTGGACCCTGCGGGCTTATTTGCTGGAAGGGGAGAGCAAGAACGAAAAGATTATGAAGGAAGCTGAACTGGTTATTAATGCGCTGCCCATCGCCATGGCTGCAGATATCGCCGATGCCCTGGCTGAAACCGTCCACTTTGACGCCTCTAAATCCTACGATCCCGACGGATATCTGGTCAACTATCTCTGGGAGTTCGGGGACGGAAGCTCGGCCAATGGTTTGACCGCTACCCATACCTACCTAACCGGTGGTTCCCGTAAGGTCAAGCTGACAGTGACAGATAATAACCTGACCAGCGACACCCTGGAACTCATGGTGACCGTCGAAGACAATCGCCCGGACCTCAAGGTAACCGGTAATGACGGAGACCCCTTCTCCGGAATCAGATTCTATAAAGAGGGCGTCGAGGTGCCGCGTAACCTTCTGGCAGAAGGGGATATCGTCAAGGTCAGAGCCACCCTCTATAACGAACCCAACACCACTGACAGCAGCGCTGCCGTGACCAGCAAGTTCTACGTAGGCTTCTATGTAGATTACAAGTATAAGGCCTATAGGACCTTTGATGCTTCAACGGATTCTGGCATCCCAATGGGAGGATCGGGATCGGTGGAATTTGACTGGAAAGTTCCCGCGGGCAATCATATCGTAACCGTTATTGCCAACGACATCGGCAAGATGATCAACGAACGCAATCACGACAACAATCGCTTAGATGTTCAAGTCGGAGCCAGTCAGAATGCTTTCCCGGATCTGGAAGCAACCTCGACAGGCTCCGGGGACGACCGAGTGGGGACCTTCGCAGTGGATTGCCAGGGCTCGATCCCTTATTTGAGCCGAGTGCCCCTATCCATCCAGGTCAAGAATGTGGGCACGGCTGCGGCAGCTGCCTTTAACGTAAGCTTCTTTGCCAACAGTAAGCTAGTCGCTTCCGAGCGGGTAGAAGCTGGTCTGGATGTTGGTGCTCAAACCACGGTAACCAGCTACTTTAAACCTTCCTCCGGCGGTGAATATCACTTTGAAGCCATGATTGACGGTCCGGGGAACTATATCATTGAATCAAATGAAACCAATAATCGCCAAACACTAGATAAAACGATAACAATGGTTTATCCGGATCTGACCCTGGAAGATATCTCCATCACTCCTGCCTCGGGCCAAATTAACGGGGATGAACCGGTGACCGTGACCTTAAACCTGCTGAACAAGGGCAGCGGCATCACGGAAGGGGACATCGAGCTGACCTTCTATGCGGACAGAACCTACCTGGGCAGCATCAAGAAAACCGAGATAGAGAAGGGTGAAACCTTGCCTGTATCCTTCCTTTGGAGCAAGCCCGTCTCGGGAGGCAAGAGCATCATCGTCCGGGTTAATGAAAGAAAAACCATCGTTGAAAGCAATCTGACCAATAATGAGATTTCAGCCCGCTTCAGCGGGGAGATCACAACCCAGCTGCCGGGATTGACCATTGTCGGCATCCAGACAGAGGATGTGAGCTATGGCGCACCGGTCAATACCACCATCACCCTAAAAAATAACGGCCTGGCAGCTACGACGTCTCCCTTCAAAGTAACTTTGTATGCTAACGGCGTAAGGAAGGCTGAAGCAGACTACAGCGGCGTGCTCAACCCAGAGCAGACTGTGGATGTGGTACTTCCTGCCTGGGATGCGGATCTGTTGCCCACCGGCCGATATGTACTAACAGCCTACGCGGACAGCGAACAGAAATTAAGGCTGACCGACCGCAAAACAGCTTACAAGACAGTCTCCCTTAATGTGGGAGGGGGTTACGAATTGACTGCGGACCCCATTGATGCCATAACGGTTGAAGGTACAGCAGTCCTGAGCGCATCCCTGCTTCACACGGACCAAAATTGGCTGCCCGTAGAAGACGCTAAGGTAACCTACGCAGTCTATAGCGGATCCTCTCTGGGGGTAGAACCTGTTGCCGGTGCTATAGCGTCAGGAAATTTGATCTACAATCCAGATATGGGGAAATACACAGGACGACACACTTTCACAGCACTGCCCAGCGGGGATTACACCGTCTTCCTGACAGCAAAATCGGCGGATGGATTGAATGTATTGGGTTCGGCGACACAAGGACTGAAGTGCAGAGCGGACTTCGAGATAACCGTTGAGACCGTAAACACTCAGAATGAAGCAACCAGTCAGTATATTGCCGGTGAGCCAGTGGTCATTCGAGGGAATATGTCCGGCGTGTCTCAAGCAGGCAGCAAAGTTTTAATCCGCATCCTGGGTGAAGAAGAATGGAAAGTCATTGTACCCTGCGAAGCAAACGGAGATTTCCGCTATGAATTCGACTTGCCTGAAGACTTTGGCGGCAGCTATAGTGTAAAAGCCACAGCCAATCTCGAAGGAATAATTAAGACCAGCGAGGCCAAGGTCTTCACCGTTGAAGGGGTCTATCTCAGCCTGCCCACCGAAATTACTGTCGTCCAGGGCAAGACTGCGACCCTGACAGGAGTTCTGGCCAATGTAGGAACCATGGCGGTGAGCAGCCTTAGTGCAGCAGGCTCAATAACCGGCCCAGGCGTAACCGCCCAACTAGACTATGAACTGCCTTCCGGCAGTCTTGAAGGCCAAGCAAACACAGAAGCACAATTAACAGTAAGTGCGGGAATAGCCACAGCTCCCGGCACCTACACTTACACGGTTACCACCCTCTGGACAGCTAACCTAACTCAGCAATCCCGCACCCAGACCGTTGTTGTGACGGTAGAAGAAGCAAAGGCCAGGATGGATGTTACGGTGCTTACCAACCGGGAATCCGATGGAAGTCCCGGAAAATCCAACATTGTGACTGCCGTAAGACCAGGTGATGACGTAAGCCAGGTGGTTAGGATAACTAATGGCGGCAATAAGACCCTGACAGGATTCACTGCAACAACCAGGGAAAACATGCCCTGGATAAGCCTTACAACTAACGGGGTCAGCGACCTGCTGCCTCTATCTGACGGACTTTCCCTGCGGGATGAGGGGGCAAAAGGGATTGTTTCCCTGTATATAGCTCCCACCTCCTATGTTCAGGAAGGAGTCTATGAGGATGAACTGATCCTGAGGGCTGACGGCCTAAGTGAAATTCGTGTTCCCATCTCCATCAACGTCGGCGCAGAAAACCAAGGCACTGTCGTCTTCGAGGTGCGCAATAGCAAGCAGACTGCTCTGGCTGGCATAAACGTCGAACTGATCGGACCGAAAGCCGAAGAAGGACAGCAGGCAGTAAGTGCCGTCCGCAGGGCTCTCACCGCAGACGGAAGCGGAACAGAGGAGCTTAGTGAGAGCGACCGTCAAGGAAAACTTAAGGGCCAGGTCAGGTTCGACAACATTCCTTCCGGACTCTATGAGATCAATGTAGCCGGCGAGGGGGTCACACCCTATAGTGGGACCGTCGACATACCGGCTGCAGTGAACCTGAAAGAACAGATCATAACCGTCAAAGAAATGCCCTTTGTGGTGAACTTCAATGCTTCCACTCTGCTGGAGGCTGAAGCATCCTCCATTGCAGCCGGCAATTATGCCAGCGCCCTTTACAAGATGGAAAACGATACCTATGCCAACAAAGAAACAGCCATCGTCTCCAACTTCCCCGGAGACGAAGCAGAATTCTACTATCTGGCAGCCCAGGTACGGGGCGGAGTAGCCATCACAAACCCCTCCCCAGATACTCCCATCTATGGTGTCAAAGCCGAAATAGATAATACGGGCAGCGGACTTCCGGAGGGCACCTTCTTATTGAAAACTCCTGCCGGAAGAGTAGGTTCCAGGGAACTGGGAAGCCTCAATCCCGGGGACATAAAGGATATCATCTGGGTCGCCTCCACCGAAAACTTCTATTATAAGGCCATCCTTGGCGCGCCGGATGCTGATGGAACCTTCACAGTAAGCTTCCCGGCAGGTGTGACGGTTACGGAAGAGAATATCAAGGCCTGGATCAGTGAAGTAGATTATTTCGGAAACGGCTACCTCAGTAAGGTCACCTATGATGAGGATACAAGCACGGGTCTCTTCAAAACCACGGTCAAAAACGAAACCGGCGCCTACATTATGCCATCCAGGGATGTGCCCATTTATACGGAGGAAACGGAGTTTGACTTTACCCTCAGAATCAGCGGTACAGCGACCATCTCTGAAACCCCTGAAGCCCTTACTTGCGAAATTCCTGTCAGAGTCCGCTACCTGCCCGGGGCAGCCTATCTGGAAGAGGATGCCCGCGGCATCAGCAGGCTCACTACCAAATATTCAGGTCTCTTCGCCGGAACAGCTGTCAAGGATAACAAAGACTTCAGCCGCAGCTTCATTTCCAGATTCACAAGCACTGTTAATCAACCTGAACGGCTGGGGGATGCTTTGAGCGATTTCGGATTTGCCCAGGATGTCTCCATGGAAAAACAAAGCACCAAACTCAACTTCAGATTAAAGAATCCAACGGATACAGACTACATGCAGAACCTTATAATTACCCTCAAGGTTTCAGACGGTATGCCTAATCCTGATGGGACTTTGGGAGCCGGTTCGCGTATCCTCACCTCCCTCGCCGAACCTACCGTGAATATTAGACAAACAGGCAGCGGAGGGAATACACACTTCGATGAACAAACCGGAAGTCTGACGGTAGATGAGCTGGCACCCGGGGAAGAGCTCCAGGTTGACTTCGTCATCATCCCCCCGGAAGGCCTGGGATCCTACTCCCGTGATTTGGCAGAAACCTTTGCGGACTATGCCGATCTCTTTGGAAGCCAGACCCTGGGTGTGGATAAGATTTACTCTTGGCTGGAATACAGCTTCCATCAAGGAAGCTCCTCCAAGTTCGACATGGGTCTGATGTCCGAAGGCGATGCCGGAGAATCCGTCAGCGGTATAACCTCTGTCAGAAGTCAGGATGTGGCACCTCCGCCCAAGGTCTATCTGAGCTATGAGCTGGTGAACACGGATACAGAGGATCACTACGTCCTGAAGGTAAACGCCACCAACGTAGGAGAAGGGACGGCCTATGGACTGACAGTATCCCCGCCGAACATCCCCTCGGCAGGTGGTGTGGCAAAGGTCATCAGAAGCTCCTCCTACAAGACAGGATTCAACTGGAGCGGCGGAGATCTGTTGCTGGGGGATCTGGCTCCCGGTGAAACAACCTATGGGGAATTCACAATCTTTGCCCCCGGCGTCAAGGATTGGACGAATCTGCCCGGCCTGGCGGTCAAAACCAGCCAAAAAGGCAATGTCGTCATAGCTCCCCTGAGCATCCAAAAATATAATAACAAAGAATTTACAGCAATCATCGATGAGATCATTAAGGAACTCGACGCCATGCACGGCAACATTGACGGAACTATTAACAAAGTGGGGAGCGGCCTGGCTGACTCCATCATCGCCACGGATGACTACTTCGTCAATGTCATGGTCGCAGAAGCCATGACCTATGGAATGGAATCCATTTCCAAGATGGCCTCAATGGTCTCCGCCATCAAAGGGTGGCAGGAATCTTACGAAAAACTCTATACCGGGCTGACCAAACTGGGTGACAAGTTCAAGAAGGAAGACGCGGATAAACTGGCCGGTCTGACCCCTCAGGAATTTGCCATACTCAGCGGGGAAGCTAAACAAGTGAAGGAGTCCGTCGACAACGTTGAAGAACTGCTGAAAACGAGCAATGAAGCCCAGTCCAGACTTGATAAGCTGACCCAATGGGTGGGAACAGTTAATTGGGAAGAGCAGTTTGGAAATCTCGGTGAATACACAGCACACGCAGTCAAGGCCCTGTCCCATATTGCAGGAGCAAAAGACGAACTGACGGAATATGAACAGAAAATAAAATCGTCCTTCGAAAACGCCAACAAAGCTACCGAGGCAGGAAAGTCAGCAGCCAAGGCAGCGGATGAAACTAGCAGGAAGGCGCAACATGCTCTGGCAGAGGGCTACAGACTAAAAGCAGCCCAGGACATGAAGGCGGCCTTGGAGCTTTACGGCAAGCTGTACAAGAAAGCAGAGGAAACCAAGGAACAAAAAGCCACCGACAGTCTGCGCAAATTGAATGCCCAGGGGCAGTCCATAACCCAAACTTCCAATGCCCTGGCCGCGGCCTCGGTGAGTAACGCCCAGAAGGTCACTGCACTGGGTACCAGCATCATGATGACCAAATACCTCCTGCAGGGAAATTCTACCGATAAGATATTGCTGCGCAAGGGCACAGACATCACCTTGGAAGCCCTGTTGGGAATAAACTCTGATCAGATCCTTTCGATTCTCAACACAGTGGATAAGAATGGCGTCTTGAGTATGGCAACCCTTACAACCGCCCTCGACCAACTGGATAAGGCAACCTTCAAGCTAGGTGAGTTTTCTGATACCTTAATAGCCATAGGAGACGGCATGCAGATGAAGGAGATCGGATCCTACGCCCCGCTGTGGGTGAAGGACATTGGAAATCTGCCCAGATTAGCTAAGCAGACTGACCTGTCAGAAGAGGCTTTAGCCGATCTTCTGCTGGGCACACTTCATAACCGAAGGGATGTTGGAGGAGATACGGATCAGTTCATCTCAGATTTCCAACAGGAGTTGAGCAACTATTCCACTAACAACGATAAGATTGAATTCCTGGTGGAAACCGCCGTCAGTGCAATGAACGTTCCCATTGTCGATAGTGAAGCCTATTATGCTAAGATGACCGAACTTCAGGAAGCCGGCTATTCCCCTCTGGCAGCCTATAACACGGCCACCACGGAAGCCGTGCGCTACATGGAGATGAATGAGTTATCCACCAACGCTCAACAGGTGCTTCTGGAAACCAAAGCCCTCCTGGAAGGCTACAAACGTTCCAAAAATCCGGATACCGCCTACTATCCGGCACAGGTGCTCTTGGATTACGTAAAAAGCCTGAATAAGCAGCTGGAGTACACCTACGCGAACCGGGATGCAGAAGGAAATCTGGTTACCCTCCCCGACAGCCGCCTAGGCAGATATCGTAACATCTGGATTTACAAAGGGGTGGACGGTCAGCTGGTGCCTGAACAAATGAAATTCGGCGAGCTTTACCAGTCGTTAAATCAGCTGAATTCAGCCTTGGCCAAAGGGTACACTGATGTGGCTTCTCGTTGGACACTCAATATGCTTAAAGCTCAGGTCACATCCTCGGCTGTCCTCGGAACCGCAGTTTCCTTTGGCAGCGGAACGGCAATGGCAGGCGCAGGCCTTGTCCTAGATCTAGCCAATAAGTTAGGGGATGCGGTGGTAGGTCCCTGGGCCAAGTCCCTGGATGAGTCGGACAATTCTTCTGCCCAGCAGATGGCAAGAGCATCCGCCAATGTTTACATCCATTCCGGCCTGGCAGCGGCCAGGGGATACGAGGCTGCAAAATCCGTCAACTCCGTCTTCACAGCTGTTGACCAGTGGAAAAAGATCGATCCGCCAATCCCTGTAACCGTACTTGGAATCGACGTAACCGACATCACAGTTGGGGACAATGAGGAGTTCGGCAGAGGCAGGGCAGTGATCAATGTCCGCAACGATCATACGGGTGAAATCAAGATTGCCCCTCGGATACAGATCATGGATGGAAACGGCATAATTTACAATGCCTCCATATCCGAGGCCATGGTCCCAGCCGGTGCAAGCAGACAGTTCACCACCGAAATCACAGCACCCAAAGCAACCCTCAGGGATCCCGCAGGTTTCGACCTGTATGTAAGCTTCGAATTATCTGAGCCCTCCTCCATGTCCATAGCAGGGCTCCACGGACCCTATGTGAAGCATTTCATGGCCGGCTCGGAAGCTCAGATCTCAGCCATGCGCACACACTACGATTACACCATTCCCCGCAGCGGCTATCTGGGAGGAGAAGGAAATCCTGCCAGTGAAACAATCACCATAACTGCAAAACCAGGTATGGCTGAGCTGAGAATTCTGCTGGCAGCCCTCGATGGAAGCCCTATCACCATGAATGTATCCGGGGCAGGCCTGGGCACGGATGCAGAGCTCCGCAGCCTGGTAAATGAAGGGGATCTATGGGTAATCAAGGATCCAACGGGGGACTACACAATAACCCTTCAGGGCTCGGCTGTTGAAGCCTTCTACACCCTGCAGATAGGGCAGCTCCCCGATCTGGGTACTGTGTTTGACCTGGTTCCGCCGGGAACCCTTTGGGCACAGGGCATTGCGGCAGAAGGAGGCACCCAGGATCTAGAGACGGAAATACCCATTTATGTAAGCTCCGGAAATGAGGGCCTGAGCAATGTGAGCTTTGAGGTTACAAGCTTTACAGACCCGGATGGAACGGATCTGGAACTACCCGCCCTAAGCACCCGGATCTATGGTAAGACTCTGGAAGAAAGTATTGATTTTTCTGTAACCTCAGGTGACGGGAAAGTGTTCTTGCCCAAGTTCACCCTGCCGAAAAATCTGGTTGAAGGCAGCTATACTCTAGGTCTCGAAGTCACGGTCTCCGGAAACCAGCTTAACGGCAATCTAGACAGCATCTTAACCGCGGGAGATCAAGGAACTCCCTGGATGAGGAACCCAGACGGCAGTTACAAGCGTATCCTTAGCCTTGCCACGGAAATAAGAGCAGCTAAAGATATCACTGTTCCCGATTCAATTCTCTATAACGGTGCAGAGATTCCAGAAAGCGGAACCATCACCTTGAGCAGCCAGGACAGTGAACTCAGCGTGACTGGAACCATGGCGACTGACCAACTCGCTGTGCTCTTCGTGGATGACCTGCCAGTGAATATCTTCGTACCAGACAGCTTCGGAAACTTCAGTGGTTCCTACATTTTCGCTCCCAAATCGGGAACCTATAAGGTTTATCTGAAGGGTGCCGACTACAGTGCTAATTACAGCAGTACCACAACCCCCGAATTTACTGTCCAGGCGCTGCTCCCCACGGATGAGATTTCACCGGAGATCACACTGATCAACCCGGCTGATGGAGCGACGGTGGATAATGACCTGGCTAAAATAATCTTTACTGTAACGGATCTGCAAGGAACTGTAGAAACGGTAACCTTAAAACTGGACGGCGTTGATGTCAGCGACGGTATTTATCAGGAGGAAAACGGTAGATTTGCCTATGATTTAGTCGGAGGCTTGGACAACGGCAGTCATACTCTGATTATCACCGCACGAGATGACAGCAACAACGGTAGAACCCTGAATGCTCAGTTCACTTCCAGCGGGCAGTCCATGGTCACCTTCACCTGTGCCAACGGTGAAGGAGCTATCGTGGAGATCATCGGTACCAATAAGACCGCCACGGTAGTCGATGGAACAGTCGCCTTCGAACTGGCCAACGGGTCTTACAGCTATAGCATCGAGAAAGATGGATTCCAAAAGGTAACAGGAGAAGTCAAAGTATTCGGAGATACCGCAGTTTCGTTAATCACGCTGATCCCGACCTATACAGTGACCTTCACCGTTATCGAGAAGGAGGGAAGTACGCCAATTCCCGGCGCAACCATTACTGTCACCACCACTTCCGGAGCATCGAGCACAAGTCTTACCGGAGATGACGGCGCAGCAACTCTGAGCCTGATAAACGGAGACTACACTTACACCGTATCTGCACCGGACTACGTGACCTCAGAGGCCTATGGCTTCACCGTTAGTGGAGCAGATGTTGCCAATGAACCCGTCCAACTCGAGGAGGTTGTAGAGTTTAGTGCGACACCACTCATTAAACTTGGGATCAATCCTAACCATAGTGACAGCGTCGGAATATTCGTAGGCTTAAAGGATATTAAAGATGAACAAGGTGCTATGGTACCTGATGCCAAGCTTGGAAGTTATGAGATTGAAATTAATTACGACCATAATCTAACTAAACTATTAAGTGTTGTGGATGAGGCACATTTAGGTCAATTTGATCCGAGGGATGAAACGATCACTGGCAAGACGACTGTAACGGATAGCGGTGATTCGGGAACCAGTGATTTTGAGAAACTATTCTTTGTACCACTGACCTTAATAGGACCTTCAAGCAGCTCTACTAAGGTAACTATTAAGTTTGTGAGTTTAAGCGATGTTGAATCAAATCGGATCAATATACCTGATATAAGCTTGAATTTCCAGCGAGGAAAGATATTGAATGATCCTTTTGAACAATATCCTACCCTAGCAGATGCCGTTGCCGGACTTCAATATCTAGCTAATATCCTTAAAGCTGGTCCAGACACCGGAGAGATAAACCTGATCAATATGGCCTCGATAGTTCCACCCGAGGCGGGAGCCACCGGCATTAAGCCAAGCGTAAAAGATGTTATAGCCTTGATGCAGTACTTAGTAGGACTAAGAGATGATGCATTTCAGATAGTTGCAGAAGGATCCTAGAAAAAAGTAGTAGTCCCCCAACCTAATAAGGTTCTGGGGGACTACTGTCCAGTATCAAAAATATAGTTGCTTGCCTAAGGATAACTTTTCCGATTTCAACATATTTTGCTGTTTCTGTATTGTATAATTACTCAGAGCAGTACCCTTAATAACCATTTATCAAAAGGTACCAAAAGATTTTAACGACAATATTTGCCTAATTTCACAAATTTAAATAAGAGGGAACTATCACGAATTAATTAAAAATCCCTTTTATTTAAGTAATTTATTATTTGATTCCAACAATTCTGCAAAGGATTATTATATAAAGTCAAGTACGAAAAATGGAATTTTAAGGAGAAAAGCAAAAAACTAATCGGTAAATGTCGACATAAAAGGAAGAGTATAGGAAGGAGTTGAGGAATTTACCAAGAAATAATGTCTGGTAGTTTTCCGCAATATTAGAGGAGGTGACAGATTAGACAATGAAGAAAAAAGTCATTTTTAAGAAACATAGGAGGAGTAAGTTTACAGCTGTATTATTATCTTTCATCTTAGTGTTTACATCACTTGTTACTGTAGTATTACCAGTTAGTGCAAGCCCATTTGAACCAATCTTGGCAGGAAACATCACACTCAATGCAAACTCTAACGCAGTCGTAGGGGTATATGCGAACAATATTCCTATGCCTGGTTTGGCGGGGTACGATTTCGATATTAATTACGACCCTTCTAAGATTCAAATTTTGGGCATTACACGAAGTTCGTCCTTTTTGCCGCCAACTCCAGAATTCGGAGTCAGCGACCCGAATCCATCTCCAGACCTGGGCAAGTTAACGGTGGTGTCTGCAAGTTCAAGCGGTAAGGAAGGGGATTTTAAACTATTTAATGTCAAAATTAAAGCACTAGAAACCTTAACGAATGTATGTCCTTTGACAATTACCGTGAAAGATTTTTGTGACCCTAATCTAGTCAACCTATTACCTACCCTTGAAGTTACAGAGATTCCAGATGAGCCTGATGTCAGTGCTGATGATCAGAATAACCAGATTATTGGGCTTGCTGCAGGAATGGAATATTCACTAGATGATTCCGCTTTTACTCTGTATGACTCAGGTAATTTACCAACTCTTAGCGGTAAACACACAGTGTTTGTTCGCTGGGCCGCTACAACTGCCTCCCCTCCAGGGGCTGAAAAGATGTTAAAATTTACAGATTCAAATCAGGTAGAGACACCCTATGTTTTGGTTAATGGTGTGAAGTATTATTGTATTGATGGTGTATCTACTCCTTTAAACGTGCCTCAAGGTGTCCCAGTCTTTTTGGCATCCGCCACTGGCAGCGATGTTTCCTTTTATTACACAACAGATGGAAGTACCCCAACAACAGAAAGTACTTCATATAGTTCCGCAAATGGGATCACCAATTTACCTGCGGGAGCAACAACTCTCAAAGTGTTGGGTACAAAAAATTATCTGGTAAATAGTGAGATAGCTACTTTTCTGGTGACTGTTTCTCAAACAATAAGTACAGCGCCCACAGTAGAGCAGATTGTCGTACAAAATAATCCTACTGGAATGAACGACACTGTCACCGTACAGAACCTGCACGGTGGAGATATCGTAAAAGTCTATGCAGATGCTGCTACACAGACCGTCTTAGGAACAGCGACACTTCCAGAAGTTCAGTCGACCGGCTCTGTAACAGTAGATATTCCCCAGCTAGGAACCACGGCGGGTACGGTCTATGTTAGTGTAACGAGTCTTGGAATGATGGAGAGTTCGCGTACGGCTGTAAACTATTCTGCTGAGGTGGTCAGCAACCCGTTAAATGTAGTGATTGGAAATGCAAGTGGGGCAGCTGGTCAAAATGTAACCGTAAATATTAGCCTCAATAACGTCGCTGGCAATGTGGGTCTTGGTATTGTTACTGCAAATCTGACGGTTAATTATGATCCGGTAATTTTTGAGCTTATTTCGATAGACCGTGGTACAGGAGTTTCCGAAAATGCTACATTTTCGACCAATCCTACAAATTCCGAAATAACTAGTAATGGTGCGAACCCTGGTGATATTGTATTCATTGAAAATGATCAAACGCAGAATGACTACTTAATAACCACGGATGGAATATTTGCCTCAATTGTATTTAAGATAAAAGACACAACTGGGGAGGGAACATATCCCATTACCTTTTCTGCCGTACCAACGGATAATTCTTTGACAAAACTAACGGGGGAGACCAATCCTGTTGATGATATAACTGGTTTTGGTTTAGTCTCTGGATCAGTCGACGTTGTGAATTGGCTATACGGCGATCTTAATGGCTCTAGTACGATAAATTCAACGGACTTGGCTTATTTACAATCATATTTATTGAAAAAGATTTCTCAGTTTCCTAACGGTGTCCCTTTGCAAGCAGCAGATTTAAATGCTTCCGGTGGGATTAATTCTACGGATTTGGCCTACCTCCAGTCTTATCTTCTGAAAAAGATCTCGAAGTTTCCAGCACAAAACTAAATATACAAAGGAGAATGAATAGATGTTTATAAGGCAAAAACTAAAAAACAAAAGATTAGCATTAATTATGATGGCGTTTCTTTTGCTTATGACAATTTTCCCAGCTCAAAGTTTGGTTGCCAGTACTCCCCTAACTGTTTCTTTTAGTAGTCCCAGTGGACAGGTTGGAGAGACGATCTCTATTGATTTAAAGCTTGGAAATGTTACTGAAAACGCTGAGGTTGGTATTTGTACCTCAAATTTAACGATCAATTATGACAACACAATACTTCAGCTGGTTTCGATCACTAGAGGTTCAATTATACCAGCAGATGCAACGTTTTCTTCAAATCCAACAAATGCAGATATTACTAATAAAAATGCAAATCCCGGGCAAATCGTGTTTGTAAATAATGATTCTACACAAGCGGAAAATCTTATAACTAATGATGGAACGTATGCTACAATTGTCTTTAAAATTAATGAGGATCCAGCAAATGGAATAACTCCGATTACATTTTCCTCCGTCGGAACGGATAATTCTTTCACTAAAATATTAGAAGATTTACTCCTTCCGGATGACATTCTAGGTTTTGAGTTGATCCCAGGGTCTATAACCGTAGAATCACCAATTCCACCAGCCCCAGCAGCTCCAACTGCACCGGTCCAAGATGATGAAAACAATACCTTTGGTTGGACGAACGTAGAGGGATATACTGAAGCCTCTGATTATGAGTATAGCGTTGATGGAGGAACCACTTGGGTAACCTGTACAGCGAATCCACAAAGCTTACCAAACGAAGCCTATGCAATAGGTGACGTAAAAGTACGAGTAAAAGCTGACGGCTCAACGCAGCGCCCAGCAGGAGAGATCCTTAGCTCAACTGCAGCCTACACAGTCAACGTAGTAATTCCACCAGCCCCAGCAGCTCCAACTGCACCGGTCCAAGATGATGAAAACAATACCTTTGGTTGGACGAACGTAGAGGGATATACTGAAGCCTCTGATTATGAGTATAGCGTTGATGGAGGAACCACTTGGGTAACCTGTACAGCGAATCCACAAAGCTTACCAAACGAAGCCTATGCAATAGG
>JUEB01000033.1 GCA_000802095.1 Peptococcaceae bacterium BICA1-7
TTGGCACCTCGATGTCGGCTCATCGCATCCTGGGGCTGGAGTAGGTCCCAAGGGTTGGGCTGTTCGCCCATTAAAGCGGTACGTGAGCTGGGTTCAGAACGTCGTGAGACAGTTCGGTCCCTATCCGTCGCAGGCGCAGGAAACATGAGAGGAGCTGTCCCTAGTACGAGAGGACCGGGATGGACGGATCTCTGGCGTACCAGTTATCGCGCCAGCGGTAGCGCTGGGTACCTATATCCGGAAGGGATAAGCGCTGAAAGCATCTAAGCGCGAAGCCCGCCTCAAGATTAAGTTTCCCATCCCTTAAGGGAGTAAGACCCCATGTAGACTACGTGGTAGATAGGCCGGAGGTGTAAGTTCAGTGATGGATTAAGCTGACCGGTACTAATAGGTCGAGGGCTTGACCTTAATTCTCGAGGTTCGAGGTTCGAGATTAGATTAAGAAGGAATTTGCTCTGCAGATTCCGGAAGAATTAAATCTTGGGCAGGACTTCAAGTTCGAAAAACCTAACGCTTTTGTTCTCTTGATGAACTGTGAAGTTTTGAAGGTGCGAATTCGGTCGTCAGACTTAAGACGTCGGACGTAAGAAAACAGCATAAGTTTTCCGGTGACCATAGCAAAGGGGATATACCCGTTCCCATCCCGAACACGGAAGTGAAGTCCTTTAGCGCCGATGGTACTTGAGTTTACCTCTGGGAGAGTAGGCCGTTGCCGGAATTATTTTTAAGGCTCTGCGTAATATACGCGGGGTCTTTTCATATTCATTAAGGCAGCTTACCAAAGACCTAATTTACTAAAAGATGACACAGAGGCAATACTTGTGCTGACAGGGATTTTGTAATATGCAGGAGCAGACTTTTACAATGTAAATAATTACCTCTTGTCAATATGTCGCCATACTGGTAATATCTACATTGAGGATTGTATTTTTCCTCTGGTAAGAAAAAAAAGAATATTTCTTGGGGAGCTCATGTGATGGGCTGAGAAAGGACTGTTAGTTCCTGACCCTTATAACCTGATCGGGATAATGCCCGCGTAGGGAGAGGTAGATAAATGCGCACCTGGCCTATGAGGGTGCGCTTTTTATTTTTTAAAGGGTTAGGTGTAAAAAAAGTGAGGTGAATATGTGATTATCCATGTGAACGGCAAGGGCATTGATGTACCTGGTGAAATTACAATGGAGGAGCTGGTCAGGCAAAAGGGTCTTAATCCCAATACCGTTGTCATTGAACATAACCTTAACCTGATTAAAAGGGAAGACTGGGGCAGTGTGATTATAAAGGAAAGCGACAGTATTGAAATTCTAAGATTTGTAGGGGGTGGCTAGGCCAGTGAGAGATGTCCTTAAAATTGGCGGGCAGGAAGTAAACAGCCGGCTGTTACTTGGCACCGGAAAATTTTCTTCAAATAAATTAATCCCCGAGGTTGTAAAGTCCTCGGGTGCCCGGGTGGTGACCGTGGCTCTAAGGAGGGTGGACCTGGATTACGAAGAGGAGAACATAGCGGCGTATGTGCCGAAGGACTGTATACTGATGCCCAACACCTCAGGGGCCAGAAATGCCCAGGAGGCGGTGCGTATTGCCCGGCTGGCGAGGGCGGCGGGCTGCGGGAACTGGGTGAAAATTGAGGTAATCAATGACAACAGGTATCTGCTGCCTGACAACAATGAGACTATAAAGGCCACAGAAATACTGGCCGCAGAGGGCTTCGTGGTGCTTCCCTATATGAGTCCCGACCTTATGTCGGCTAAGAGGCTGGCTGAGGCGGGGGCGGCAGCAGTGATGCCTCTGGGGGCTCCCATAGGAAGCAACCGGGGACTGAAGACAAAAGAAATGGTGAGGATACTTATTGAGGAAGTGCCGCTGCCAATCATAGTTGACGCCGGTATAGGCAGGCCTTCGGAGGCGGCTGAGGCCATGGAAATGGGTGCGGCTGCAGTGCTGGTTAATACAGCCATAGCCACGGCGGGTGACCCGGTGGCCATGGGCAGGGCCTTTGGGCTGGCAGTTGAGGCAGGGAGGGCGGCCTATCTGGCCGGGCCGGGAGAAACAGTGGATTATGCCAGGGCTTCCTCGCCACTTACAGGTTTCTTAAGGGATTAGTAAAAGGGATGATTATATGAGCTATTATGATTTGATTGAAAAGTACAGCAGCTTTGACTTTGATGGTTTCTTTGACCGGTTAACCGACCAGGATATAAAAAGGATAATATCTAAAAACAGGCTTGGGGAACTGGATTATCTCGCCCTAATTTCGCCCCGGGCCGAGGGGCACCTGGAAGAAATGGCCGGCAAGGCAAACCGGCTGACCATGCAGTACTATGGCAGAGTAATTTTACTATTTACCCCACTGTACCTGGCCAATTACTGTGTGAATCACTGCCTCTACTGCGGCTTTCAGGTTCATAACAGCCTGGAGAGGAAAAAGCTTACCCTGAGTGAGGTGGAGAGGGAGGCTGAGATAATAGCCTCCACCGGCCTGAAGCATATACTCATACTGACCGGGGAATCCAGGCGGGAGTCGCCGGTTTCCTATATAAGTGACTGTGTCGGGGTGTTGAAAAGATACTTTACTTCGATAAGCATAGAAGTATATCCCCTGGAAGAGGATGAGTACCGGGAACTAAACTCCTCCGGTGTGGACGGCTTAACCATGTACCAGGAGGTATATGACCGGGATTCTTATGCCTTTCACCACCCGGCCGGGCCCAAAAGCAATTACAGGTACAGGCTGGAGGCTCCGGAGAGGGGCTGCCGGGCCGGTATGAGGACGGTTACGGTGGGAGCGCTGCTGGGCCTGCATAACTGGCGGACTGAGGCATTTTTCAGCGGTTTGCATGCCGGATTCCTGCAGGATTCCTTTCCGGATGTGGAGGTGGGCATGTCACCACCACGGATGCGCCCTCACCTTGGCGGGTTTGAGCCCAGGGTCAGGGTGAGCGACAGGAATCTGGTGCAATACATGCTGGCCTTCAGGCTTTTTATGCCCAGGGGCGGGATTACAGTCTCCACCAGGGAGAGAAGTGATCTCAGGGATAATCTGATCAGGCTGGGGGCCACTAAAATGTCAGCCGGTGTTTGTACCGCCGTTGGCCGTACTGCCGGGGATTCCACCGCACAATTTGAAATTTCAGACAGGCGCAGTGTGGCCGAAATGTCCGGTGCTATATATTCTCTGGGGTATCAGCCTGTATACAAGGACTGGCAGATGATTATATGAAAGAGCAAAAGGATGCTTATATGGAAGCCCTGGCCCAAACACTGGGCCGGGATAATATGAAAAAAATACAAAGCATCAGGGTAGGGCTGGCAGGAGCCGGGGGGTTAGGCTCAAACTGCGCTCAGCTTTTGGTACGGAGCGGTTTTGTCAAATTTCGCATAGTGGACTTTGACGTTGTGGAATGGAGTAATTTAAACCGCCAGTTTTATTTCGCCCGGCAGGTAGGGTTGAAAAAAGTTGATGCTTTAAAAGAGAACCTCCTTTCCATCAATCCAGGGCTGGATATTGAGACGGTGAGGGTGAAGATAGACAGCCGGAATGTAATAAAGCTCTTTGAGGGCTGCCATGTGGTTGTGGAGGCGCTGGACGGCGCCAGTGACAAAAGGATGGTGGCTGAGACCTTCATAAATTCCGGAAAGCTGCTGGTGGCAGCCTCCGGGCTGGCCGGTTGGGGCAGCACCGACGATATAAGGATTCACAGGATAAGAAAAGATTTTTTCCTGGTGGGGGATTTGAAGTCTGAGGTTGGCCCGGGCCTGCCGCCGATGGGGCCGGGGGTCAATATCGCAGCCGCCAAGCAGGCTGATGTGGTTTTAAGCTATTTTCTGGAAAAAAATATCGGAGGCGAGGATGATGGGTAGAAGGAGGAGTGGGAACTGCCTGGCGGGGGTTGATATATATGGTATTACAGCTGAAGAGTACTCGCTGGGCCGGAGCAGCATTGAGGTGGTGGCCCTTATGATCGCTTCAGGCATAAAGGTTATTCAATACCGGGAAAAGGACAAGAGCCTCCGGGAGAAGTACCTTGATTGCATTAAAATAAGGGAAATGACAGCTCAGGCCGGGGTGGCCTTTATTGTTAACGACCATGTTGACCTGGCCTTGCTGGTGGAAGCAGACGGCGTACATATAGGCCAGGACGACCTGCCTCCTGAAAGGGTCAGGGAACTGGTAGGCGGGAGGATGGCTATAGGGCTTTCCACCCACTCCCCGGTTCAGGCCGAAGAGGCCGTAAGGTCCGGGGCAGTGGACTACATAGGTGTGGGCCCCATATTCGCCACCAGCACCAAAAAAGATGTTTGCAGGCCAGTGGGCCTGGAGTACCTTGATTACGTGATCAAAAACATTAATCTGCCTTTTGTGGCCATAGGTGGGATAAAGGAAAATAATATAGGCGAAGTAAGCTGCCGGGGAGCAAATTGTATAGCACTGGTCACAGAAATAGTGGGAGCTGAGGATATACCCGGCAGGGTGAAGGACCTGAGGTCCGCCCTTGGCAAAAAGGAGGGTTAACCTATTTTGAATTACAGCACACAGATGGAAGCCGCCCGCAAGGGCATGATCACAGCTCAAATGGAGGCTGTGGCCGGGAAGGAGGGAATGGAGCCTGAAAAGCTGCGGGAACTGGTGGCAGCGGGAAAGGTGGCCATTCCGGCCAACAAGAATCATAAAGCCCTTGATCCCTGCGGTATAGGCCAGGGGATGAGGACCAAGATAAATGTTAATCTGGGTGTTTCCAAGGATTGCTGCAGCATTGAGACAGAGCTGGAGAAGGCTGGGATAGCTATAAAAATGCAGGCCGACGCAATAATGGACCTGAGCTGCTATGGAAAGACCGAGGAGTTCAGGCGCAGGCTGGTGGGTATGTCACCGGCCGCCATTGGCACTGTCCCTGTTTATGACGCGGTGGGCTTCTATGATAAGGAGCTGAAGGATATTTCCTCTCAGGAATTTTTTGATGTGGTAGAAAAGCACGCTCTTGACGGGGTGGACTTTATGACGGTTCATGCCGGCATAAACCGTGAAACGGCGGCCAGGTTCAGGAAAAACCCACGGCTGACCAATATTGTTTCCCGGGGAGGGTCACTTCTATTTGCCTGGATGGAGCTGAACGGCAGGGAGAACCCTTTTTATGAACACTATGACCGCCTGCTGGAAGTATGCAGGAAGTATGACGTAACCCTAAGCCTTGGGGACGCCTGCCGCCCCGGCAGCATAAAGGACGCCACAGACGCCTCCCAGGTGCAGGAGTTGATAGTGCTTGGGGAGCTGACCAGGAGGGCCTGGGAGATGGATGTTCAGGTGATTATCGAGGGGCCGGGCCACATGGCGCTTAATGAAATAGCCCCTAACATGCTGCTGGAGAAAAAATTGTGCCACGGAGCTCCCTTCTATGTTCTGGGGCCCCTGGTGACAGACATCGCTCCTGGCTATGACCACATTACCAGTGCCATCGGTGGGGCCATCGCCGCCGCCAGCGGCGCTGACTTCCTGTGCTATGTCACCCCGGCGGAGCATCTGCGGCTGCCCACCCTGGAGGATATGAAAGAAGGTATTATAGCCTCACGTATCGCGGCTCATGCGGCGGACATCGCCAAGGGAATTCCCGGGGCTGTCCTCTGGGATGAACAGATGAGCGAGGCCAGGCGCAACCTGGACTGGCCCAGAATGTTCGATCTGGCCCTGGACCCTGAAAAGGCCAGGCGCTACCGGGCTGAGTCCAGTCCTGAGAATGAGGACTCCTGCACCATGTGCGGCAAGATGTGCGCCGTCAGAAACATGAACAGGGTGCTGGCCGGGGAAGACCCCATGTAGTCCAACTCTATGCAGTGGGGCCAGGACATTCTAGCTAGCCTTCTTAGTTTTTTCTTCGGGGTTTCCCTGAACTGCGATAGTCGCCGGAATTAGTTTTATAGGCACTGCAGGAAAACTGCAGTGCCCTTATTTATTACAGCACCTTCTCAATTGATTATGGGCTATAATTGATCTGCACAGGATTAGTATGCTGTTTTTGGGGGATGGTATGAAGGGGTGATTTATTGTGAAAATTGAGAAAGTAAAAAAGAACCGGGAGGGCGACATCACTGACGTGATGATCAATGGAAATGTGTACAGCATTAATGAGGCCATAGCCATGGCCAGTGATGGAAAAATAGAAGGTGTGACAGTGGCCAGGGCTAAAAGCGGAAGGGATTATCTGAGAGGACTGCCGGACGGAAGCGCCGAGAACAACCTGGACAATATGCCTTCATTTTAATTGGAAGAAGGGGTCCCTGCCTTAAGGCGGGGGGCCCCTTAAATAATTGTTTTAGGATTTCAGGCCAAGCTCCTGCGCCAGGGCAGTGAAGGCCGGAAGAGAATTCAGTATAGTCTGTTTGTCTATACAGTAAGCCATTCTGAAATAGCCGG
Source organism: Peptococcaceae bacterium BICA1-7 (assembly GCA_000802095.1). GTDB lineage: Bacteria > Bacillota > Desulfotomaculia > Desulfotomaculales > Desulfocucumaceae > BRHc4a. The sequence continues at coordinate 6,410 of JUEB01000033.1, forward strand.
GCAGCCCGAATCCCGATCCGGGAACCAGGAGAAGGTTGTACTTCTGGGCCATTCCTATAAATTCAACATCATTGGGAACAGGGGATTTGGGAAAAAGGTAAAAGGCGCCCTGGGGCTTTATCATTTCAAAGCCAAGAGAAGTAAGGTAATTATAGAGTATATCCCTTTTTTCTTGATATTGGTCTATATCTACCGACTCTTTCTGCAGGGATGCCACAATGCGCTGCATAAGCGCAGGGGCATTTACAAAGCCCAGAACCCTGTTTGAGAAAATAAGCCCGTCCATTAAAAGCCCGGGGGACTCAATCTCCGGGTGAATGGCTATGTAGCCTATTCTTTCTCCGGGAAGGGCCAGATCCTTGCTGTGGGAGGTAACCATTATGCTGTTCCGGTAAGAATTAAACACATCAGGCACAGTGATGCCGTCATACACAATTTTTGAATAGGGCTCATCTGAAACAAGGTATATAGTCCTGCCCAGCTCCCGTCCCTTCTCGGTAAGAAGCCGGCCAATGCTGTCCAGCACATCCCGGCTGTAAACCACACCGGTGGGATTGTTGGGGGAGTTGATCAATACCGCCTTGGTGAGGGGGCCTATGGCCTTTTCCAACGCCCCTAAATCCGGCTGAAAGTCCGGGCCGGTTGGGACCTCAACTGTTTTGCCTGAATAATTGCCTACATAGAAACGGTACTCTACAAAATAAGGCTTTAATACAATTACTTCCTCCCCTTCATCAAGAAGGGTTTTGAAGATTACATTAAGTGCTCCTCCAGCACCGGTGGTCATTATTATGTGATCTGAGTTAAAGGCAATTCCGGTCTGGCTGCTTAGGGCTCCTGCCACTGCAGACCTGGTTTCCTCGTAACCGGCATTGCTCATGTACCTGTGCATCCCGGGAACAGGATTTAGGGCAAGCCTTTTTAGCTCCTCCCTGAATCTCTCCGGTGGCTCCACATTCGGGTTGCCAATGGTAAAATCGTATACCTTGTCGTGGCCGTGAATCTTCCTAAGCCTCTCACCCTCCTCAAACATTTTTCTTATAAAGGACGAGCCGCTTAATGATTGCTCAATTTTCCTGCTTATGCCCATATGGTAAAACACTCCTTTTAAGCATCTTTTTTCGGATAATTGTCATTTCTATACATTGTACAAAAAAACCTCCACGATCTTTTCTTCAGGTATAAAAACATTATGTGATAAAATTGCATTATTTAATAATGAAGAGACGGAGACGGAAATGATTAATAAACACCCTGATATTGAAACTGTTCTTTTTGATCTGGACGGCACCCTGGCGGACTCCCTGCCTCTGATCAGGCACTGTTACTTTACAGTTTTCAGTGAGATGGGCATACCCTGGGGCAATGGAGATGTGATGAGGTGGATAGGCAGGCCCTTAAAGGATATAGCAGTTCACTTTGCAGGAGAGGACCCGTCGGAATACTTTATCGAAAGGTACCAGTACCACTACCACCGGGACCATGACCAGTATACCTCCATCTATCCCGGAACTCTGGAAATGCTGAGATCTCTTAAGGAAAGTATGATAAAAACAGGGGTGGTGACGTCTAAGGGACGCCCGGGAACCATGAGAACAGTTGAATTTACCGGTATGGTGGAGTATCTTGATGTAATTATTACAGCCAATGATGTGGAAAGGCATAAGCCGCTGCCCGATCCGGTGTATAAGGCCATGGATCTTTTGGGATCTGTTCCGGAAAGTACAGTTTTTGTGGGGGACAGCCATTATGATTTGGAGGCCGGGAAGGCGGCAGGGATCAGGGTATTGGGTATTACCTGGGGCATTAGTTCCGCCGGTGAGCTGGCCAGGTATTGTCCGGAACGGATTCTGGGCGACTGGGAGGACCTGATCAGTTACATATATTCCAGAGGTATAGAAAAGATCTGAATTAGGTCGGTAGTTTTAAATTTATTATTATAAATATTTTAATATCTGAAGGATTATTTGAAAGAATATAGAAAATTTTTATTTAATTTAATACTGATAAAGGAGGAATAGCGGTGGATATAAAAAACGCAACTGCAATAATTACCGGTGGCGCGTCGGGGTTGGGTGAAGCCACGGCCTTGAGGCTCTATGAGGCGGGAGCAAATATAGTGCTGGCGGATTTTAATGAGGATAAGGGTAAGGCCCTGGAGGGCAAATTGGGCAGCAGAGCAGCCTTCGCTCTCACCGATGTGACCAACTCGGCCCAGGTGCAGGCGGCGGTTGATCTGGCTATAAGCAAATTCGGTAGAATAGATATTGTGGTGAACTGCGCGGGAACTGGGATTGCCATGAGAACACTGTCCAAGTCCGGCCCCCATAACCTGGATTTTTTTAAAAAAGTGATAGACATAAACCTTATCGGCACCTTTGATATGATCAGGCTGGCTGCTGAAAAAATGGTAGCCAATGATCCCAACCAGTGGGGTGAAAGGGGAGTAATTATCAATACTGCCTCGGTGGCAGCCTACGACGGACAGATAGGACAGGCGGCATACTCGGCCTCCAAGGCGGGGGTGGTGGGTATGACCCTCACTATCGCCAGGGATCTTTCCAGCCTTGGCATAAGGGTTTGCACCATTGCGCCGGGTCTTTTTGACACTCCTCTGCTGGCCGCTCTTCCGGAAGAGGCCAAGGCCTCTTTAGGGAGGCAGGTTCCATTCCCGCCAAGGCTGGGAAGACCTGAAGAATATGCCCTGCTGGCCCAGCAAATTGTGGAAAACGTTATGCTGAACGGGGAAACAATAAGGCTTGACGGAGCCATCCGCATGGCCCCCAAATAAAAACGCTTATACTGTACTGTCGGAATCCAGAACTCAGACCCCCTGGTCCTAATATAGCCATCAAGGAAGATAAAAATGGGGTCCTTTCCACAGAGAACACAGAGGTTTTTAAGCACTGCTTGAATGTTTTAAAATGTTTTTATTAAAATGGGTTGGGCAAAAAAAATTCTATTATTTACTACATAGTTTTCAGACCTGAGAGCAAGGCCTGAGAGCAAATTCTCTGTGATCTCTGTGTCCTCTGTGGTTCATAAAAAAGCAGTTATCGCTTTCAGGGTAGAATCCAGAATAAGTGAGCATTCCTCATTAGCCGGAAAGCCAGCCTCAGGGCTGGCTTTCTTCATCATTGTAAAGAAACTCGTTTTCCCTGCGGTTCCTCATCCTCCTGGTGGTATACCAGGTGATCAAAGCTCCGGAGACTGCGGCCAGGGATACCGCCCCCGCCATTGAGATGCTGCTTTTTGCTTTCTTTTTGGGTCTCATCCTCATCAGCATATCAAACATAGAACCACCTCGGGTTTATTATTCCCAGTATTAAAAAATTACTAAAGGAAATATATGTGTATTTTTACCCTCAAGAAAAGGACATTAGAGTTGTATTTAAGGATTTATTAAGAATTATTAAAGAATCCTTAATGGAAATATGTTCATTATGATGCTAAAATAGCGGATATCCACTAATATTGCAGAGAGATGGTGATAAGTTGTTTAATCTAAGAAAAAAGCCTGATATATATGATCTTAACTGTCTTCAAACAGCCCTGTCCGCCCTTTCCTTTAATCTTTTTACGGCAACTTACAATGAGCTTTCGGCATTTAAAACTGAAAACAGGGTTGGGGCCGTAAATAATGAGTCATCAAATCTTGCCGCAGCCTCCGAACAAATGTCAGCCTCAATACAGCAGCTGACCAGCGGCTTTGCCGCGGTAACCGAAAACCAGCGGGCCATAGAGCAGCAGGTTATAGGGGGCAGGCAGGCCCTTGATGAGGCGGTGGTCAGCCTGGCCGGGGCTGAGCAATACATAGCCAATCTCTCAGAAGTGGTGAATAACCTTAGCCAGAAGGTGACTGAGATTAATTCAGCGGTTGAGATAATTACCAGAATAGCCGATCAGACTAACCTGTTGGCCTTAAATGCAGCTATTGAGGCGGCCAGGGCTGGTGAACAGGGCCGGGGCTTCTCGGTGGTGGCCGATGAGGTGAGAAAGCTGGCCGAAATGTCGGCTACCTCTGCCAGGGAAATAAAGAATTATGCCCTTGAGCTGGGCACAGGTATGTCCGAGACCCTGAATAACATGCAGAATGCCCAGCAGTCGGTACATATGGGGATAAAAAGTGTACAGGAGGCTGTGGGCCCCTTTGAGCGGATAGCCTCCAGCACTTCTGAGCTAACCGGGGCACTGGAGGAGATGACGTCAACCGCAGAGGAGCAGACTGCTGTAACTGAGGAGGTGGCCGCCAAGGCCACGGCAATTACGGCAGCCTCCAGCTTTGCCTCAGAAATTGGAGGAGAGGCCTTTGAGCACAGCCGCACCATGCGGGAGGTGTTTGACAGCAGCTGGCCGGCGCTGGAAAGGTACGAGGGTAAAGCGGGCATGGTTTCCTTCCTGGCGCACCGCATAATTGACCACTCCAGGTGGCTGGATAAGGTTGTTGCGGTACTTAGCGGCCAGGCCACGGGGATAGATCTTCCCGACCAGCATAACTGCCACCTGGGCAAGTGGTATTATGGGGAGGGCAGGGAGGCTATAAAATCTTTTCCAAAGGAAGCCAGGGATCTCTTTGAAATGCTTGAGGAGCCCCATAGGCTGGTGCACCAGTACGGCCTGGAAGCCATCAGACATTACGAGAAGGGTGATGATGAGGCTGCCTTCATAGAGGCTATGAGACTTACAGGCGCCGCCAGGACTATCATAGGAATATTAATGAAACTTATTCACACGGTTCGTCAGGAAAAACAGGGCTGATTCCAAAAAATGGCTGCAAAAAAGCGGCCATTTTTTATAACGCTTAGGAAAGTATAGTTCTCCTATGTTTCCCACTTTCCGTTAAGAGCGTTTCAAAAAAGCTTCCTCTGACAGCATTCGGAAAGCGCTAGCACCATTAGTGCTTTTTTACTTTAATATTTTTTTTAATAATATGAAAAAATACTGTCGGAATATAAAAAAAGGAGTGGTTGAATGCATCACCAATTGGGGGCCCATGAAGTTATGGAGGTCCATGAGGTATTAACCAACACTATTGACTGTATCAACAAGTTAAGGGTTTTAAGACCCCATGCCAGGGATCAGAGGCTGGGCCAAATTATGGACAGGCAGCTGAATCATGCGGAGCAGGAATACCAGAATATGGTTTCTCTTATTTCCCACCACAGGGGTGTGTCTGTTGAGCCTTACCATACAAGTATTAATACCGATGTGCATTATGGATTAAGAAACCCCTCCCCATTTGCCCCGAATGAAACCGCAAATCAGGTACATGACCGGGACATTGCTTCAATATTGCTTGGGGGGGCAAAGGCCACTACAAGCCTGCGTATGCGTGCAGCTTTAGAGTGTGCGGACCCGCAGATAAGAAGAATGATCATACAATCCTCTGTCTCCAGCGCCGAGATGGCCTATGAAACCTTTTGCTACATGAACGAGCGGGGAATGTATCAGGTTCCCACCATGCCAATGAGGACCGAGTCCAATTTTATCGGCGCCTACCAGACAAATCCCGGGGCAATAGCCGGGGGCTTCAGAAACTTTAACCAGCTTTCTTAGCAGCAGGAGAGGGTGGCTTAAAAAGTCACCCTCTTTAATAAAAAATAGAGTAGTACACTGGCAGGGTGTCATTCTATAAAAGATTTTTAAGCCCCAGGCGGTCGGCCACCGCTAATACTTCCTTATACTCCTTCCCGGTTATCCTTCTGCTTAGCTCCTCGTAGCCAAAGGCCAGGTGAGCAGGGTAGTACTGGTCCATAATATTTATGTAAGTCTCTTTGGATATTTCCCCGGCTAAAAAGCTCAAAATCCTTTCGGAACGGGCCAGGTTTCCGGGCAGCACCAGGTGCCGCACCAGTAGCCCCTTCACTGCTATTCCCCGTGAATTTGTTTTAAGGTCACCCACCTGGCGGTGCATTTCTCTGACGGCCTCCCGGGCCGCAGTAAAATAGTCCTTCACTCCAAGGTATTTTTCTCCGGCACCATCGTCACCGAACTTTATATCGGGCATGTATATATCCACCACGCCGTCCAGAATGCGCAGCAGGTGGACAGAGTCGTAGCCTCCGGTGTTGTAGACCAGGGGAACTGTAAGCCCGCCTTCCAGGGCTATCTCCAGGGCTTCAAGCATTTGGGGCACATAGTGGGTGGGTGAAACAAGATTGATATTGTGGCAGCCTGAGTCCTGCAGCTGCAGCATTATCCCGGCCAGCTCTCCGGGAGTAACCTCTGTTCCTTCTCCCTGGTGGGATATATCATAATTCTGACAGAAGACACAGCCAAGATTACAGTTGGCGAAAAAAATTGTTCCGGAGCCGTAGCGGCCCACCAGGGGCCTTTCTTCTCCAAAGTGCGGGCCGGAGCTGCTAACTCTGGCAGTACGGCCGCTGCGGCAGATTCCTGGTTTATTGTTAAGGCGATCTGCACCGCACTCCCGGGGACATAAATTGCATTTTGCCAGCAGTGACAGCGCCTCATCTTTTTTTGTCCTCAGCCTGGAGGCCGTCATTCTCTCATAGCCCATCAAATCACCCGCCTGTACAAATTCATTCTTTCAGGAACTTACTTCATTTCACCAGGGCTATTCCTTTCCCTTAGCCGCCAGGGGACCGGTGGCTTTTTCCTTAAAGGTTCATATGGCCTGGTAAGATATAAATTACCCCTTCCTGCTGGATTAAAAACCTGTCTCAATTCTGCCCGGCATACGGGTCGGCCATCCGGGGCTTGTTAATAAATGCCAGCCTGTAAATGCTATTTTATCAGTTAGGAATGGTATATAATATCAAGGTGGTTTTATTATTACCCATGACATTAGCTAAAGGCGCTTTCATGGTGGATGAGGTATACTCATGGTCAATATGGCAATCAATAATTTTCATTCTGACTCTGTCACAATCTCAGTGGTGGCCTCTTTTCTGGATAAAATCCTAAATGGCATACTTACCGGAGTGGGAGTGGTGGTTCCGCATAAAATAAGTGAGCTGGAATACAATGTAAATATAGAGGTCGCCAGGATTTTTAATGACTATCGTATTGGAGACAGCATTATAACCGAGCTCATTTTTGACCAGGATATTGTGGAGGTCAAGGTTATCAGAAAAAAAGGCAAAAAAAGCGAACACCTTTTTTCTATTACCGCCGACAGGTGGAAAAAATAAAAAGTATATAGCATTAATAAAAGAAATCACACCGCATTACGGTGTGATTTCTTTTTAACGTATGGATACCCGGTATTCCCTCATCCAGGTATCCACCTGGATGAGATAGGCAAATAGCTGCGCTGCGCCCATCAGCTGCCCGAACCAGGCCGGGCTGAAAGATGTGGCCCGGGACCTTACTGCCTCCCTTAAAGCATTGATGTCAATAAGGTCCAGCAGGGGGGAGGAACGGTCATTCAGTATTTCCTGGAGGCGGTCCCGCACTGCTTCCAGGTAGTGGGGGTTGTGAGTTTTGGGGTATGGGCTTTTGCGCCTTTCCAGCACATCTCCGGGCAGAGATCCCTCCAGTGCCCGTCTCAGTATGCCTTTTTCCCTGAGGCCATAACTTTTCATCCACCAGGGTATGTTCCATGCATATTCCACCAGCCGGTGATCACAGAAAGGAACCCTTACCTCAAGCCCCACCGCCATACTCATCCTGTCCTTACGGTCAAGCAGAGTTGGCATAAACCTGGTTATGTTCAGATAAAACAATTCCCTGATACGGGCGTCCCGGTGATTTTCCCCGGTGAGGCGGGGAACCTCCTCCAGTGCCTCCCGGTAGCGCTGGGACACGTATTCCTCCGCCCTTATGGCATTTGCCAGGTGGGGGTTAAGAAGCCCCACTCTCTCCCTGACCATCCTTATCCAGGGGAAGGAATTTCCCGAGAGTGCCTCTTCATTATAAAACCAGGGATAGCCTCCGAAGACCTCGTCGGCAGACTCTCCGGAAAGAGCCACCGTGGAGTCTTTTTTTATTTCCCTGCAGAAAAGGTACAGGGAGGAGTCTATATCCGCCATCCCCGGCAGGTCATTGGCCCTGACCGCAGTTTCCAGGGCTGTTGCCAGCTCACCTGTCTCTATAACTATATTATGGTGAGCGGTGCCAAAATGGCCGGACACTCTTTTTACCCAGGGGGCATCATTATTGGGCTGGAAAGCATTGGGCCTGAAATGTCTGTCATTTCCCGCGTAGTCCACAGAGTAGGTGTGCAGGGGGCCAATACCCGCCCTCTGGTAGGCCTCTGAGGCCAGGGCGGTGATGGCGCTGGAGTCCAGTCCCCCCGAAAGGAAGGAGCAGACCGGGACATCGGCCACCAGCTGCCTATCCACGGTATCGTGAAAAAGGCTGTATATTTTTTCGGTGGTGGCCTCAAGGCTGTCTTCATGGGGCCTGCTTTCAAGCTTCCAGTACCATTTTACACTGGTGCCGTTTCTGCTGTGCAAAAGGCACTGCCCGGCCCTTACCTCACTTATATTCCGGTAAACACCCTGTCCGGGGGTGCGGGACGGGCCCATCACAAATATCTCGGCCAGTCCCTGCAAGTCCACCTCCGGGGGAACATCCGGGTGCGCCAGGAGGGCTTTCAGCTCTGACCCAAAAATGAAGGCGCTGCCCCTTGTGGTGTAAAAAAGAGGTTTAACCCCCAGCCGGTCCCGGGCCATGAACAGTGTCTGCCCGGACTCATCCCATATGGCGAAGGCGAAAATGCCATTGAGGCGGTCAAGGCACTGAGGGCCCCACTCAATGTAAGAAAAGAGAAGCGCCTCTGTGTCGGAGTTGCGGGTGAGAAAAATATGTCCCCTGGCCTCCAGCTCCCGCCTTAGATCGGCGGTATTGTACAGCTCACCGTTATAGGTTATGGTATATGTCCCGCCTCCCCTTTGCCTGGTCATGGGCTGGGCTCCTCCCACCGGGTCCACCACCACCAGACGGCGGTGACCCAGTGCAGCACGGGGTGAAAGCCATATTCCAGCCGCATCAGGGCCTCTAAAGGCCAAGGTTCCGGTCATTGCTTCAAGAACGGGGCGCTGTAGGGTGAGGTCCTTTTCCCAGTCTATCCAGCCTGTTATTCCGCACATATTTTTAAAACCTCCTTTGCCATGTGCAGAGTTATAGCTCCGGCGCCATCGACCAGGGACCCCGTTGTCCCAGTCATTACCCTGGTAAAACACTATGCCCGGGGCTGTCAAAATGAGCCTGGACGATCTATTTTGCAAAGGGGGCAATATAAAAAAGATAGTCTATATTTTATTTATAGTGGAAAAATAACCTTAACAGATTAAAGAGGGGAGGAAGAGTTTTTTGGATTATCCCAGAGCCAGAGAGATTTTTGAATCACCGCAGGTAATACAGGTAAAGTACAGGGGCAGGCCTGTATGGATTGAAAGCATTGACCAAGATACCCATACGGCCAGGGTATCCGTGGAAAAGGAGGTAATGACCATTCCCATAGGGGAACTGAGGGAATAAGCTTAAAAGAATGAATCTCTGGTCAGAGTAGACAGTAGACAGTAGACAGGAGCCAGTCAGAGTATTCCTTGTAGACTGCTTATTAGGGCTGGTTTATGGGGCTGACTTGTTGACAGAAGGGTCAGGCAAAAAGTGACCTTTGTGGTAGGCATGAAAACTACTGTCTCCTGTATTCTGTCTCCTGTTTACTGCCGTTTGCAAGGCGGCTTTTTGCCTCTTGCCTTCCCCTGATACAGCAAATATAATGGCCTTGGCTGAATATTAAAGCCGGGAGGTGGCCTGGGGATGAGTAAGGGAAAAAGTCCGGCGTTGTCCATAGACAGTTTTACAGAGATGGCCGGGCGCATAATTGACGGGATTCCGGACAGATTTACTAGAGATTTGAATGGCGGCTTCAACATCACGGAAGATTGTAAAAAAGACGGGGACTATTTCATAATGGGGGAATATATTGCCGATGACCTTATGGGCTCGGTGATAATGCTTTATTACGGCTCTTTTGCCGCACTGCTGGAGGACAAAGGAGTGGAACAGTGGGAAGGAGAGCTGAAGGAAACCATACTGCACGAGCTACGCCATCATGTTGAAATAATGGCCGGAGTTGACTACCTGTCCGAGGAGGAAAAGGCTGGGCTGGATTGATGGAGTGGGTTTTGCACATAATAAAAAAAAGGAGGTGTTTTTTTGCTAACAGCCGAGGTGGCCCTTTATCCTCAGAAAACCTCAAGCGCCAGCAGCATTATTACCGACTCCATAAATTCTCTCAACAGGAATGACCTCAAGGTGGAGGTGGGATCCATTTCCACCCGCCTGCAGGGAACCGAAGAGGAAGTGTGGGATGGGCTGAAAACACTTTTTGCCCAGGCTAAGGATAAGAGTGAGGTAAGTATGGTGGTCACAGTTTCAAATTCTGCGGTATGATAATCTGAAAAAAGCTATTATATAAAACCCGGTGGCCCCCAAAGTGCCCCGGGTTTTATTTTATTGCAGTATACCACCGAAGAAATTATCCTTGAATTTACCGGTAGTATGATAATGATATTGCATTAATAAATATATTAATGTTTCTACTACTAATTGAAGATTAATATAATCAGTAGAATGATTTTATTCATACCACCGGTGGAAGATTTTGTGTGTGGTATACTGTAATATTTTTATATATACTTGGCCATCCGGGTATTAGTTCGATGAATAGCCGAGAGTATTATTATAAGACATTTAATATAATTTACATACAAAAGAAGAATGTAATTGGCAGATGTTGTGATATATGATGACGAAAGATGTTGATATCAGCCCTTATTAAATATAACAAATAAAGCTATTATTAGAACTTATTCGTGGAAGGAAAACTTTTTTAGGTGGAGAAGTTAACCATCAAAGTATTAATCCATCATATTTCACTATCGATCCTATACCGAAAAGGCATTCTCCTACTATAGGATGAGTGCAAAGCCGGGGCATACCCCGGGCATAGTGCCCGGCTAGTGCAGAACGGCTGCCGAAGATAGGGCCGCATACCATGTTGTGGTCTTTATTTTATGTCATATAATATGGAGGTTGTATTATGGATAGGATCCGCCTTCTCATCGCCAGTGAGGATTCATCTTCAAGAAGGGGACTGACAGCAATTTTTTCAACGGAAGGACTGTTTGAGGTAATCGGCGACTATCCGGTTGATGATGCCATTGAAAAGTCCGTGGCCTCACAGCCTGATATAATGCTGCTGGATTTAAGCGACGAGATAGCAGACCTTGGCAAGAAGATAATCCACCTGAAAAGCGAGTGTCCCTGCAGTTTAATACTGGCGCTTATAGAGAATGAATATTTGTCCAGAATACCCGAGATGTTGGCACAGGGAGTGGACGGGTGTGTGCCCAGGGGTATAATAAGGGGCTGCCTTGTTAAAACCGTCGAGCTGGCCTGTAGGTCGGGGATTCTGTGCCTTCCCGGGTCCTTTAAAAAAATAGCCTCTATGGCCGGATCAGAAAAGGTTGTAAATATAGGAGAGCTTAAAAACGGCCTTCTTCCCAACAGCGGTGAATACCTTACCAAGAGGGAGATGGAGATACTTCAGCTGATGGCAAAGAACAATTCCAACAGGGAAATAGCTCATAAACTGTTTATAAGCGAGCCCACCGTTAAGACTCATGTAAGCAGCATTCTTCGGAAACTGGGGCAAAGCAACAGGGCCCACGCCATTGTCTATTCGTATAAAATAGGGCTGGTAAACGAAGCCCTTGGGTGTATTGTAAAAACCTTTTAGAATACTCATACTTACAGTCAAACACTCAGCCCCTTAACGGGGTTTTTTTATTTTCCCCCCAAATTTCTCCTTCACCGCATAATTCTACATATAAATTATGATTATTTGAAGTTAGTTAAAGTTCATACCATAGCCTGATTGTAAATAAATAGCAATTAATATAGATTTTCTAGTAGACGGCCTCCACGGTAATGGAGGTTTAGGTTTATTCGGATATGGACAGGGAGCGCTGGTCAGCTTATAACGGCCAGCACTTTCCGCCATACTGGACAACCTTTCGAAATTGCCCTTCCCGGGGGGTGTGATATGCAAAAAGCCAAGGTGATAGTAATAAGCAGTAAAAAAGTGGTCCGAGGGGGTGTGGCCTCTATACTGAACTCTGCCGAGCACCTGGAAGTTATCGGGCGGGAGGGAGCCGACGCTTTTAAGGAGGCCTATAGGCTTCAGCCCGACCTGCTGGTGTACGAGATCAGTTCCTCCAGTGAAGAGGAATATGTGGTGTTAACAAAGCTCAAGGATTTATGCGGGTGGACAAAAGTAATCATTTTCTCATCCTTTCCATTAAAAGGGGAGGATTTTAAAAGGTTCCTGGGGATCTGCGACAGCTACCTTCAGGGGCCGCTGCTGCCTGGCTTTCTTCTGAAAGCTGTGGAGCTGGCCTGCTACTCAGGCTATTTCTTTTACCTGGGGTCATCAAACGAGATAAAGCCTGAGCTGATGTCCGGGGAGGATAATCTGCTGCCGGTTGTATTCGGGGGTAAGGAGCAAAATGAGAAATGAAGCCTATAAATCATACCGCTGCAGGATGTTAAGTTTTTCCCTGTATGCTAACATTTCACTCGATACCATATTTTAAAGGGGATGGGGATATTTTGCGTAGGTTTATAGTGGCGCTGACCGCACTTCTACTATTCATAAACGTACTTGGTGCAGAAGCGGTTGGGAAAGCGGTGTCCGTTATGGTTAACGGCAGGACTGTAACGGTGGAGCCCGGGGCTTTCTTCTCAGAGGGAAGGGTCTTCGTTCCGGTGAGGTTCATAGCCGAGGAGCTGGGCGTCCGGGTGGAGTGGAATGATGCCAGCGGCACAGTAATTATTGACGATATCAGGGGGGATGCCTTCTTAAAGGGGCAAACCCAACAGCAGTCCGCTGGTGCCGGAATTATGGGCAACCTTATCAAGGCGGCAGATTTAAAGGACATATTGGATGACGACAAGGACTCCGACATTGCCGACTACCGTTCGGGAAAAAGCGGTGGGGACAGTATTGCCAACGACCCGCTGGTGGTTGATGTAAGACAGCAGAGAGACTTCAGTGCCTCGCACATACCCGGGGCCGTCTGGTTAGCGCCGGCGGAGAGCATGGCGGAAGCTCAAAATATAGCCAGGCTTAAGGAATTGCTGGAGCAGCATAAGGACCTCGGCGGGAAAGATGAGATAGTGCTTTACTGCTATACGGGTAACACCTCGGGACTGCTGACAGGTGTTTTGGGGACTATGGGGCTGCCGGTAAAGAATATGATGTACGGCTTCGATATAGCCTGGCAGGGCACCAAATTTGCGGACAGAGCCATAAAGGCCGATATGGAGGACTCTGAAGGTAAAAAGCTTGAGTGCGAAGGGTGAGGTAAATAATAACCTCCGTTGGAGGTGCCGGTTGACTGGATATAAACTTTTTGGCGGCAAAGGGTTTAACAAATCCATACAGGCATAAATATTATATGAATGTCTTTGAGCAGTCAGTCATATTAAAGGGGCTTTTTCGTGTCCTAACATGGCATATATAGCCATATATGGAATAATTAAACTATGCGAAAGGGGTGATTTTTTTTAGAAAAATGAGGGGGGTGATCGGTAAAGGCTATGAAAAAAGTTTGAAAATGGGAAGCCTGTCAGAAGAAGTAACCAACTAATAAACCGGTTATTACAAATAATAAAAGAAAAGGGAGGTAAGATTTAGTGCAGGTTAAAAGATACGGAAAACTTGCCGTGGTGCTGTCCATTATGGTCCTCTTCTGCTTTGTTTTCGCCGGGACGGCTATGGCATATCCTTCGTCTGAAGATTACGACATTTGGGCCAGCGAATTTGGCACCAATGTTGTTAAAGCCAGCGCCACCTATGACTATTCCCTGCGGTTAAAGCTCGAGCCTGCAATTAATGTTTTCGCATTAGGTAACAAACCTATTGACATTGTTTTCCCGGATGGCTTTGACCTTTCGCCGGCAGAGGGCCAAACAGTTCAGGTGATTGTTAATGGTGACAGATTAATGCAGATTGTGCCCACTATTTCGGGACAGACTGCCACTTTAGTCCTCCAGAGCCAGAACCTCCCGGAGTCCGGAGAGGTCAGAAAAATTGAGATTCAGGGCCTGAGAGTGACAAACCCGTGTACCCCCGACAACTATTGCATAGAGGTGCACAGCCCCTGCTTTGATTTTAACTGCATGGCCCTAAAGGTTGTCCAGACTGTGGGCAGCATCACCCTTACCGAGCCTCTGTCCGTTACCCCGGTGGTAGGCGGTAGCCTGGTTGAGGTAAAAGGCGAGGTTCGGGATGCCTGCGGCAACCTCTGGACTTACAACACCTGGCCGGTAATTATCGACATAGTGGACCTCAAAGGACGTCCCGCTATTGACGGAACCGACTGCATCCCCGGCATTTCCGATGACCGTAACGGTGACGGGAGAGTAGACGTCATTTGCCCTGTTATTGTACACCCGGTGAATGGAACCTTTGCGGCCACCATTAAGGTTCCTGGCCAGGGCTACGACTATCAGGACGGTTATAGCTACGACTACCTGGTAAGGGCCCGGACCGTGGAAGTACAGGACATCGTTGGCGACGATATGAATATTGACCTCTATGGTTACGGTCTCAATTCCGACGATATGATCCCCGCCACAGACAAGTGGTCTCTGGCTGCTGAACTGGACTGGAAAGGCGGTCCCGGTTATGGAAACTACTGGTCATTGAATGATGTTAACTGCAACGATATATTTGGCGGTCAGGACCACGCTTGGATAGACGCCGAACCCCAGACAGTCACCAGCATTACCGATACACTGGTTGATGTATCCATGAAAGTCACCGGTGACTTTGTACAAAGTGATGATGACTATATTTTAAACAAGCCGGTTAATGTGACCTTCTGCGGCATTGACAAGTTCTGCCGTCCCACCGATGCCAGCGGCCTGAAAGTTGACCTTCTGGCTTACCAGGGTGGCGAAGTGGAAGAAAGGCACAATGATGATGCCGGCTATGTTGCCGGTGTGTTCCTGGATGCCAGCGGCAACCAGATTTCCCACGTCTTTGTACCTGCCGGACAGTCCTGTGTCACCGTCACTTTTATGCCGGCCGTTACCGGACCAATCAGCTTTGAGGGCCGCACCATTATCAATGGAGTGGCTAAGGTCGCAACTGCTTCCATTAATGTTGACAGTGAATACCAAATTGCGCTTGAAGTGCTTCCCATAGTTACTGACGGGAACAATAATCCCCACGCAGGATGGCCTCTAAAAGCCTCGGTCTGGCTTCAGGACGAAGATGGCAATCTGATATCTGCCACTGAGGACTGGGAAGTTATCGTTGCATTGTGGGAGAATGGGGCTTTGTCGAAAAAAGCCACCTGGGATACCAGCCTGAATGTTTGCTTCAATGCCCAAGGAACCAAACGAGGTTTTGCAGACTTTTATTCAGACAAAGATGATTTTGCTTGGTGGGATGAGACCTGTTGGACCGACTGGGATACCTATATCCATCCATACTGTACTACAAAGTCACACTTCTACGTTTATACTCCTTCTGAATTGGCTGGTAAAAATTTAGTGGTAGAGGCTGTGGTGCGTAGCAAAGTTACTGGTCAGGTCATGTGGACTCAGCAAGCGGTATACCTGGTATCACCCGTTGAAATGGTCCGTGGCCTTGACGCCGAAACCTGGCAGACTTTCTCTACTCCGAAATACCTTGCAAATTCTAAAGACTGCACCAGGTACGGAACTTTCAAGGATCTCCTTCCGGGCTACGTCTGGGACTCCGAAACCCTTATCCTTTCCTTCCAGAACGGCAGTTGGAGGGTAATATCTCCTGACAGCGTGGTTGAGCCGCTTATGTGCTACTACATCCGTACCCGGCAGCCCCTTACACCTGTCGGGGCAAGCGGTCGCAATGACTATTGGGTAGCTAAGTACGTATTCGACCGGGCCACCGGCCCCTCAGAAATGGTTCCGCCTGTACGCCATCTGAATAGGGGCTGGAACTCTGTAGGGCTGGCTTTAGAACAAAATCCTCTGCTGGAAAACGGTATTGAAAATCCTCTTAGAGAGCAGACAGACTTCCTTTATCATGGCATTGGCTCGGCCTGTGACTGCTGCAAGCTCCTCTGGAACCCTGGAGATAGTGTTGGAAACCTTGCCAGGTGGTCCGTAGCTGCTATTAACAGCGGCACTGCGCCGGCTTGGGTTTTAGATCCTTTGTATAGTGCCTACAACGGTGACAACTACTGGATGTATATCAACTGTGAGGGTGCGGATCTGATAGGAACCATAGGCTTGGATCTTGTTGACCCCTAAAAACTAATATAATTCGGATTTGAAACCATTAAGAAGGCGGGGGGGGGTAGTTTCCCTAACCCACCCCACCACTCTCTTTGTACCAGGGTGAGGAGTCAGCCAAATTGTACAAAAAACTCATTGTTTCGGAATATATAGAAACCCCCCTTGGAATTTATCATAATCTGGCACTCTTAATTTGAAAAAAAATGGGTTTTCCCCTTTAAGTTATGGATGAATAAAGGAGGGATAAAAGAAATGCGACCTTCGAAGGCGATAAGTATTATAATGTGCCTGGTATTTGTTTTGACTATCTGTGTTCCTGCGTACGCTGTAGGGCCTGAGCCTGCTATCTATTATGGAACTGTCCAGTCAACCGAAGGAACACCAATTCCAGCCGGTACGGTAAAAGCCTACATTGAAGGGAATCTAATGGGGTCTAGAGATTTTTCAAGCGGCAGTTATGGGGAACTCAATGTACAAGGTGAACCCAGCCAGCTTGCTGGCAAGGAGGTTACTTTTAGAGTTGTTGTAAACGGTTTTGAATATGATGCGGTTTCTGATCCTGATCCCGTAATATGGGAAAGTGTTTTTAATATTCCAGATGATGAACTCCCCTATTTTACCGTTAACCTTACTGTGGATGTAGACGTGGACCCGCCAAGTAACAATGCTGACCTGAATGGCCTGACGCTCAGCAGCGGTACCCTGAGTCCGGCCTTTTCAGCCGGCATTGCCAACTATACCGCCAGTGTTGCCAACAGTGTAACCAATATTACGATTACACCCACCGCTGCAGATCCTGGGGCCAGTATTAAAGTAAACGGAACCAGTGTAAACAGCGGCAGCCCATCGCAGTCAATACCGCTTAACGTTGGGCAAAACACCATCACTGTGTTGGTAACCGCCGAGAACAATGTAACCACTAAAACCTATATCATTGTGGTTACCAGGGTTGCGGACCAGTCAGCGGTGCAGGCTTCCCTTGCAGAGGCGGGAAATAAGACCGCTGGGGTGTCCTTCAACCTTAGCATTACCAATGCCAAAGACTTAAACGGGGTACTTTTGACCGGAAATAAGGGCGTCTCCGTGACCAGCGACAAGGACGGTCAGGTTTTTAACGGCCCGGTCTCCTTTACCGGTGGGGCGGCTACAGTTCCTGTCACCCTCAACACTACCGGAAATCACACCCTATCTGTGACAGTGGAGGGAGTAACGGCCCCGGCCAGCGTGCCTGTATCAGTGGTGGCTACTCAGAGCAACAACGCCAATCTGAAAAGCCTCTCGGTTACTCCCGGCACCCTGACACCGGCCTTTGCTCCGGGAACCCTGGCTTACACAGTGAGTGTGGCCAATTCGGTAACCAGCGTCAGTGTCAATGCAGCCCTAGATGATACCAAGGCCAGCATGACCATAAACGGCACCCCACAGGCCAGTGGAGTAAGCAAAAATATAAGCCTCAATGTGGGGTCAAACAATATCAGCATTGTGGTTACCGCCGAAGACGGGACAACAAAGAAAACCTATCAAATCACCGTAAACCGTGCTGAAGCCTTGAGCAACAACGCCAACCTGAGCGGGCTTGCCCTCAGTAAGGGAACACTGAGCCCGGCCTTTGGCTCCGGTACCACCAGCTATACCGCCCAGGTGGGGTACAGTGTGAGCAGTGTTACTATAACCCCTACAGTGGCAGACCCCAATGCCACTATCAAGGTGAACGGCTCAGCCGTCAATAGCGGGAGCGCTTCTCAGCCCATTACGCTGAATGTGGGGACAAACCCTGTCAGCATTTTGGTTACCGCCCAGGACGGCACAACCAAAATTACCTACACTGTTTCAATAACCCGGGTTGCCGACCTGTCCGGCGTGACACCGGTAATTGCGGCAGGCGATAAGACAAAGGGTGTGGCCTTCAGCCTTAGCCTTACCAATGCCAAGGATGTGGACGGAATTGCCCTAGCCGGAAACAAGGCTGTTACCGTTACCAGCGACAGGGACGGCCAGGTTTTCAGCGTGCCGGTGTCCTTCAGCGCCGGATCTGCAGCCGCTTCAATCACGCTTAATGCCACCGGGAGCCATGTGTTAACGGTGACCGTTGCTGGTGTTACCCCGCATCCCACCATTACTGTAAACGTTGTCAACCCGCCGCCGATTTCGAACAATGCGTATCTCAGCAGCCTGGCCATAAGTCCCGGGGCGCTGGATCAGCCGTTTGCCCAGGACAAATATGATTATACAGCTAAAGTGCCTTACAGCGTGGGAAGCGTAACCATTACACCAACTGCTGCCGGTCTGGGGGCAATAATTAAAGCGGGCACGGATATAACAAAACTTGCCCTGGTGCAAAGCGGTACACAGTCCGCACCAATTAACCTTAAGGCTACCCAAACTGTAATCTATATATCGGTTACCTCCCAGGACGGTGAAAACACCAAGTGGTACTCTATAACGGTTAACAAGGTCAGCGACCCGTCAATCGCTTCCGTAAAGCTGACTGTTTCCGGTGAGAAGACTGCGGGTGTTCCGTTTGACCTGACTATATCCGGCGCGGTAAATACCAGCGGCAGCAGCCTGTCCGGAAATGTTAATGTAAAAGTAACTAGTAACAGGGATAATGAGGTCTTTAACGGGGCTGTGGCCTTTACTGCGGGATCCGCCACTGTGCCGGTAACCCTTGCCACCATAGGCGGGCATACCCTGACAGTGACCATAGCCGGTGTAACCCCCACCCCTACCGTTTACGTGTCGGTGAAGGCGGCCCCGGTCTGCAATTCCAGACTCAGCAGCCTCACTCTTAGCCAGGGGACACTGGATAAGAATTTTGATCCTGATATAACCGAGTACATAGTGCATGTACCCAATGCTGTAAATAGCATAACAGTAATTCCAGTGGCCTTTGATCCTGATGCCACAATCAAGGTTAACGGTGAGGATGTGATCAGCGGCCAGTCCTCCAGCCCCATAAACATTAAAACCACCGAACCCAGTTCAAACCTGGTTATAATTGAAATTGCCGTGACCTGCAGCAATGGATCGGGCACCATGGTATACACCTATACAGTTTATCGAAATGCTGACGAGTCCGGGGCCCAAATAGCCCTGCAGCAGCCCGGAAACAAGGTATCGGGAGTTCAATTCGCCATAAATATAAGTGAGGCTAAAGGCGCGACAGGGAACAGCATTGTAGGGAACACTAATGTTTGTGTAATTAGCAATGTTGAGGGTGAGGTCTTTGACGGGGCAGTTGACTTCACAGCCGGTGCGGCATCTGTGCCGGTAACACTGGCAACAGTCGGTCAACACTTACTGACAGTTGAGATTGCCGGTGTAACAAATGATACCGTGCCTGCCAGCCTGACTGTCAACGTGGTGGACCAGTCCGGGGCAAAGGTAGCCCTGGCAGAGCCTGGTGACAAAACCACCGGGGTTCAGTTTGCCATAGATATTTCCGAGGCTAAAGGCGCGGAGGGCAACAGCATTGAGGGGAATGTCAATGTAAAGGTGACCAGCGACCGTGACGGTGAACTATATAATGCGGTGGCTGAATTTACGGAAGGTGCGTCATCTGTGCCGGTAATACTGACTTTTGTTGGGGAACACATTCTTACAGTGGAAATCGCCGGTGTAACCAATGCTACCGATCCTGCCGGACTGACTGTCAATGTGGTTGATCTAGATGATGACCAGTCCGGGGCCAAGATAGCCCTGGCAGTGCCCGGTGACAAGACCACGGAGGTCCAGTTCGGGGTGAATATCAGTGAGGCAAAAGACGCCTCAGGCAACAGCATTGAGGGGAATGTAAATGTAAAGGTAACCAGTGACCTGGACGGTGTACTATATGATGCTGCGGCCCAATTCACGGAAGGTGCGGCATCGGTGCCGGTAACCCTCAATACTGTAGGCGATCACACCCTTACAGTGGAAATCACGGGAGTGTCAAATAAAACTGATCCTGTGGATCTTGCTGTTAAGGTGGTTGAGGCAACGCCAGTGCAGCCTGATGAAATACAGTTCAGCAGCTCCACATACAGTGTCGGGGAGGATAGTGCAAACGCCACCATTACTGTAAAGCGCTCAAACGGAAGCAAAAAAACAGTATCGGTGGACTACGCCACCAGCAATGGGACGGCTGCTGCCGGGTCTGACTATACTGCCGCCAGCGGAACCTTAACCTTTGCCTCCGGCGTGATCACTCAGACCTTCAGTGTAGAGATAACCAACGACACAGTGAAAGAAAACAACGAAACAATAAACCTGATCCTCAGCAATCCTCAAAATGGGGCAAGGTTGGGCAGTCCGGTCAGTGCCGTGCTGACAATAACCGACAATGACACTGCCAGCCCCGGCGGCGGTGGCGGCGGTGGCGGCGGCGGCGGGGTCTCCCCCCTGGAGGTCGATAAGTACGAACCGGTAAAAGATGCCGCGGAGGTGGCCCTGGATGCCTCTGTAAAGGTTACCTTTAAGCAAGAGATAAAGGCAAACGATCTGTCCAAAGTAAGTATTACAGACGGGAAGGGGAACAAGGTGAGTGGAGTTAAGGCCAGCATAGATGGAAAGACTCTTGCTCTTGCCCACGACAGTTTCAAATACGATACTCTCTATAAGGTCAAAATTGAAAAGGGCGCCGTGGAAAGAGAGGATAACTCGGATGACAACAGCGATATAAGCTGGAGCTTTACCACAATGAAGGAGCCGGTTGTAACTCCTGAGCAGGTGTTTAGCGACCTGCCTCCCACTCACTGGGCCTTTGACATAATAAACAGCCTTTTCGAAGCAAAAATAGTAGGGGGCTACCCTGACGGCACCTTCGGGCCGGAGAACAGCGTCACCCGGGCCGAATTCTCCAAAATGCTGACCAATGCACTGGGTCTCGCTGACGGAAACCCCGCTATACCCACCTTTAGCGATGTAAAGCCGGGCGACTGGTATTTCGGGTGCGTGGAGGCAGCGGTGAAGGCCGATCTGGTTAAGGGGTACGATACTGGTGAATTCCGTCCCGACTCCCTCATAACCAGGCAGGAGATGACTGTCATACTGGTGCGGGCCATGGGACTTTTAGAGGCCGCCAACGCCAGTGCCGGATCCGGAACAGCCTTTATCGATGACAGCGCAATTGCCTCCTGGTCCAGGGGCTTCGTGGTCACCTCGTCCCGGGAGGGACTTGTGGGGGGCTACCCCGACAATACCTTCAGGGCTGAGGCCAACGCCACCAGGGCTGAGGCCTGCGCCATGATTTACAAGCTACTGGAAAAGAAAAAATAATAGCTGACACCAATACCCAGGGAAAGCCCGGGCGCCAGGCCCGGGCTTTTCCCGTAGGTGACGGTATGAAAAGAGTATGAGATAAACAATGGGGCAGATCAATCTTATGTCATACCAGCGGTGGATTAATTTGGAAAATTTATTGTGTTAACATGGACATGTAATTTGGGAGTTAAACTTCTGGACTATATACTCCGCTGCGGGGGTAGAGCATGCAACCTTATATAGGGAAGAAAGGGGGGAGTTTGGATATCCGCGGGCGGTAAAGGCGGCAAATATCGCATCCCAAAATTATTAACAAACAAATAAAGGGATCAGGAGGTGGCGTTATGCGCTTGAAAATTTTTTCAATCCTTATGACACTGTTAATTGTACTGGGCATGTCTTCTCTTGCCTTTGCGGAAGAGCAGGGACCGCCCGGATTTGGTGCTTTTTATGGGGAGGTTAATTACGCTGACGGGACTCCTTTGGAATCCGGTACCATTCAGGGCTATCTGAACGGGGAGACCACGGAGGGCGCCAAGTGTGTTATTAAAGACGGTAAATTTGAGGCCATTGTAGTAGAGGGCTATTCATCTTCAGAGAATCAGCCCCTGGTTTTCAAGGTGACTTATAACGGTAACGAATATACTGCTATCGCAGCCACTGAGGTATTGTGGAATTCCATGGACTTTGAAGAGGTAAAGCTTAGTATAGATGCCACCAGGGATACAGGTAATCCTGCCGGGGAAACCGAGAAGGTGAAAATAACCATAAGTTCCGGGAACATAAGCCTTAAGGCAGGCGAGACCGAACAGCTTAGTGTAACGGTATCCCCTTCGGACGCTACCGTAATGTACTCTTCCAGCAATAATGACGTGGCCAGTGTCAGCTCCGGCGGCCTTGTCACAGCCGTAGGGGATGGCACTGCGGTAATAACCGCCACTGCCAGCAGTGACGGCCTGGAAAATGCGGTGGATGACGTATCTGTTACAGTGACTGAAACTTCAGGTGACGTAGACGGCACCGTGGAAGGTGGCGGAACTACAGATGTCAACGTATCCGGCGATGGTGTTATAGATGGCAACACAACTGGTGAAGGAATCGGAACCGGCGGGGAAACTACGGTGCCTGTTCAAAACCAAGGCTTTGTCGATGTTCCCTCCACTCACTGGGCATACAATGTTATCAATACTCTGTCACAGAAAAAAATAGTGGGTGGCTATCCCGGAGGTCTGTTCAAGCCTGAGAACAATATCAGCAGGGCCGAGTTTATCAAAATACTGACCGGAGCAATCGGTCTGGCCGGGGATAATTCCGGAGCTCCGCTGTTTACTGATGTTCCCCAGGGTGAATGGTACTATGGCTGTGTACAGGCGGCGGCCAGGGCGGGCTTCTCCAAGGGTTACGACACCGGCGAGTTTCGCCCGGACGCTCAGATAACCCGTCAGGAAATGGCGGTAATCCTTATCAAGGCCATGGGTAAGGAGAATGCGGCAGCCGCCGGGGAAAAAACCTCCTTTACCGACGACAGCTCCATAGCTTCCTGGGCCAGGGGCTTTGTGGTTACTGCTGTTAGCCAGGGTCTGGTAAACGGATATGAAGACAACACCTTCAGGCCGGGTAACAATGCCACCAGGGCCGAGGCGTGTGCCATGATTTCCAAGCTGCTGGCAGAATAAGCAAGTGAACAACTGTATGTATATGGAAGCCGGGGGCATATACCGTGTAGCTATATCAAATAGGTGTGGTGAATTAGGAAATGAAAAAAACAATTTCCTTGTTAATAATAATAATACTGTTTTCTCTGCTTGCAACTGCTGTATATGCCGGCGATCTTCAGGCGATATATTCGGGTACCGTCAGGGACCAGAACGATAACCCTGTTTCAGCCGGGACGGTTTCGGCCTATGTCTATGACAGCGATACAGGAAGGCTGGGGGAAAGAGGCAGTTTGGACTTCCAGGGCGGAGTATACAGCAATTTTACTGTACAGGGGGACCTGGGGGATGAAGGCATGCAGGTTATATTCAGAGTCCAGGTGGATGACAGGGAATACGCACCCCAAACCGATCCCACCGTGGTGACCTGGCAGGAGGGAGGTTCCCAGCCAACTGTTGTGGACATGACTGTAACACTGGACAATCCCTCCATCGTGTCTGATCCAACGGCGACTCCCGGTCCCGGCACCTACGGGGAAGCCCAAAGCATAACCCTGGCCTGTAGTGACACGGAGGCGCAAATATACTACACCACCAACGGGGCAGACCCGGTGAGCAGCTACAGCAAAGCTTTGTACACATCTCCGGTGCAGCTGACCAAGACCACCACTTTAAAGGCTGTGGCCAAAAAGGATGGAAAGTACAGCCAGGTCAAGACCTTTAGCTATAAAATTCAATACGGGACCATAAGGGTGGTTGCGACTATAGACAACCAGAGCATGAAGGTGGGGGAAACCAGGCAGGTAAAGGTAGAATCCGACGTTGAGGGAGTGTCGCTTAGCTATTCGTCGGACGACACCCAGGTGGCCACTGTGAGCTCAGGGGGGTGGGTAACGGCTAAAGGAGAAGGACATGCGGCTATCAAGGTATACGCGCAAAAGTCCGGCTACGACTCGGGAAGTGACGAGATTATGGTTATGGTGAGCAACAGACCTGCCACTATAACCGTTAATCCTTCCGCCATAACTATTATAAAGGGTCAGACACAGCAGCTTAACCCTTCTAAAAACCCCTATGACTCAAAGGTCAGCTATACATCCAGCGATGAGAAGGTGGCCACGGTGTCCGGCAGCGGGCTGATTACTGCAGTTGAAACGGGTAAGGCCACTATAACGGCAGTTGCCTCCAAAGACAACTATGATGACGGCAAATGCACAGTTGAGGTCACGGTAACGGACAATTCCATTGAAGTGGGGGTCAGCCCGGCCGGACTGGAAATGAAGGTGGGGGAGAGTAGTAAGCTTACTGTCAAAACCACACCCGCCGATGCTGCAGTAAGTTATACCTCCGGGAATCCAGGCGCGGCTTCCGTCAGCCAGGACGGAACTGTCACAGCCTTAAGCGAAGGGGTTGCCACCATTACTGCAACAGCTTCCAAGCAGGGATACAAAAATGGTATCCGTACTGTTACAGTACAAATTGGCCCCCCTGAAGAGGTTTTTTATGATGTTCCCAATACCTACTGGGCCTCGGATGTTATTGCCGGCCTTATCCAAAAGGGTATCATAGGGGGATATGTAAAAGGGCAGTTTAAGCCGGAAAACAGAATCACCAGGGCGGAATTCACCAGGCTGCTGACCAAGGCCATAAAGCTGGCCGACGAGTCCCCCGCCTGGCCCTCGTATAATGATGTTGACCCGGGCGCCTGGTACTTTGGCTCGGTAGAGGCCGCCGCCAAGGCCGGCCTTATAATGGGCTATGAAAACAGTGTATTCAGACCGGAGTATCCGATCACCAGACAGGAGATGGCGGTGGTGCTGGTAAGGGCTATGAATATGGGCCTTGAAGGCCAGGCGGACGCCGGCCCGGAAGAAAACACCGGCTTTGTGGATGACCAGAACATTGCTTCCTGGGCCAGGGAATATGTGGTTATAGCAGTGGATCAGGGGCTGGTGGGAGGCTATCCGGACAACACCTTCAGGCCCGATGACAATGCTACCAGGGCCGAGGCCTGCGCCATGATATACAAATTGCTGCAGAAAAAATAAAGCCATAATAAAGTGGCAGGGGAGCCGTTTATAAGGATGGCCCCCCTTTATAAAGAGTTGTCAGGCAGCCCGGTTACAGTGTCAGCAAGGGTCCGTTCTCTCTTAGCCACTTCCTGTATTTTTTGTAGTCCGGGCAGAGCTTTTCCACCAGGCGCCAGAAATTGGCCGAGTGGTTCATTTCCTCCAGGTGGGAAAGCTCGTGTATAACGATGTAGTCTATGATCTCTACCGGGGCCATGGCCAGCCGCCAGTTAAAGTTCAGATTTCCCAGCCGTGAGCAGCTTCCCCAGCGTGTCTTCTGACCTTTTATGAAAATACGGTTTATTTTATAGCCTGCCTCTTTGTTTATTCTCCAGAGCCTATCTTCGATAATTATTCTGGCCTGGGCACGGTACCACCTTTCCAGTGCGTCGGCCAGGGTTTTCGGAGAATTGTCCGGAACAGTGATATAAATTTTATCGTCCAGTATTTTTACTGAAGCTGAGGCCTGGTGCCTTATTATGGGCACCAGGCCATATTTCCGGCCTAAAAACACCACCTGGCCGCTGTCCTTTTTATCCTGCAGCTGCTTAATCTGGTCCAGCCTGGCTATGATCCAGTCTTCCCTGCTCTTCAGGCAGCTCTCCACGTTATAGAACTTAACACCGCTGGGCATAACCACTTCCAGTCCCCTGTCCGGGCTCACTTTGATACTGATATTTTTTGCCCTGGCGCTGCGGCGAACTGAATAACTTACTACCTTGCCGCCCAGTTGTATTTGAAGGCTATTCCCGCCGTCTTTTTTCTTCATAGTGTTATTTCCTTTAAGTAACCTGAAACTATTTTATATAATTATACAGCCACGGAACTGCAGAGTTTAAAAAAGATACCCATGCATGTCTCAGTTTTGCCACAGAGGGCACAGAGTTTTTTAAGAATTGCTTGAATGCTATATGAGGTCTTCTATTTAAAAGATTGGAAAGGGTTGACATTAAATTACTGATTTTTTACTTGTTTCAGACTTGAGAGTAATGTCTGAGATTAAATTCTCTGTGATCTCTGTGCCCTCTGTGGCTGAAAAAAAGACAAAATTTCTCTAGGGTGATGCTGCTTTCCGGATCAGCTCTATCCTTTCCGGGGCGGGGGGGTGGGAATAGCTGAACCACTGTATAAATGGCGGCGGTGATACATCCGACAGATTTTTGACAGCCAGGTCCAACTGCAGCCGCTCTGCCGCCCCGGCATCACCGGTGAGCTTGACCGAGACCTGGTCGGCCTCCCTTTCCATACCCCGGGATATATAATTCTGCAGTGGGCCGGATAAAAAGGAGGCGGTCATAAAGAAAAGCATGGCCAGTGCCCAGGTATACGGGGGAAAGGCTCCGGTCCGGGGCACCGCCGCCCTCAGCAGAATGAAAAGCAGCCCCCACAGGGCGAAATTTCCTATCACACCCAGGGCCAGCCCCCTGGTTATATGGCCGCGGCTCCAGTGGGCCATTTCATGGGCCAGTACCGCCCTGACCTCATCCAGGGGGTAATTGTTCAGCAGTGTGTCATAAAGCACTATTCTTTTTGTTTTTCCCAGGCCGGTGAAATAGGCGTTGGCCCGGGTGGTCCTCTGGCTGGCGTCCATTACCAGCACCTGGTCCACAGGCAGCCTGGCCTTTTGGGATAAATCCCGGACCATGGAGATTACCGCCGGGTCGCTGGCCGGAACAAAGCGGTTGAAGAGGGGGGAGACAAGCACCGGCCACAGATAGCTCTGTATAATCAGCCAGGCTGTAAACAGTGCGGCTCCGGCAAGCCACCAGGTGCCCGGCCAGCGCCGGGTGATCCAGAAGAAAACCAGCACCCCCGCTGCCGTAAGCGCCAGGTCCAGGCCCGAACCCTTTACATAGTCCAGCCACCAGGAGGACATGGTCTGGGTGGAGAATCCCCAGTGGTGCTGCCAGTAATAGCTGCTGTAAAAAAGAAAAGGCAGATTGATTAACTGAAGTACGATCCAAAGGGCCGCGAAAAAGAAAAGCACGCTTCCCCAGTAGTTACCCCCGGCAAGGCCACTGGCCCAGCGGGAAAGGGAAACCGCCCTCCCTCCCAGGACCAGCCAGACCAGAAACAGTGCCTGGGCAGCAAAGCTCCCTATAAAAACAAGCCTTTGTGCGCGGCTGTATTCCCGCCCCAGGTTAATCTGACCGGGCTCAAAATATCTTAGGGCCTCCGGCGATACCTTACCCGGGAACAATGAAAACCACAGGAAAAGAATACTGAAGAAACCAGTCATCAGTATAATGGACCACCAGATGAGATTCAGTCGCGGCTGCAAGTGCATACCTCCCCCATAATTATCCATAGCTATAGATAATAGATATGGCGAATACTCTCCCGGTATGATCATAGTATCAGTTACTGTACTGCAGCAGCCTGCGCTCTCCCTCCAGGGACCGTAAGCCGGTTATATCCTGGCTTACCTCCATAGTTCCTATATATTCCCCGTTTTGATCCCTAAGGGCGGTGTACTCTATATGGATGAACCGGCCCTCAAGCTCCAGCCAGAACCGGGCGTTGCTGTGCCGCCCTGTTTTGAAGTCATTGACTATTCTTTCCACCATGTGCACGCTTTCAGGAGGATGGCAGTTTTGAACCTTTCTTCCTATAATTGATTTTGTCCTGGTGAATATCCTTTCTCTGCCCTGCGAAAAATACCTCACCTCATCATTGCTGTCAACAAAGGTTACATCCACCGGTAAATTGGTGAGTATGGAGTTGACCTGGTCAGGGGTAAGTGCTCCGGTATCCAGCTCCAGGGCGCCTTCCGCCCTCCGCCATGCTGCTGTATCGCTGCGGACATCCCCGTACTTAAAGTGCCCGGTTTCCCTTACTGAAAAAATTTCCCCGAAATCAGCGGACTGCTCCTTTATTTCGGCCCATTCACTGTCGGAGAGGGTATTTGTCATCATGGGGGAGAGTATTTCCTCTTCTTTAAAAAACATTTCCAGAAGCTTGTCCTTAACAGCCTTAAAATTTTCCCTGGCCTCCGGCAATATTTCACCCATGTTTTCTGGGCCAAGCCTTTCAGTCATACCCATAAACCCTTTTAGCATATCTCTTATTTCATCGTCCACCGACCACATTACCGAAGGGGGGCCGGTTATCTGGCGCCTTTCCAGGTAAGGGAAAAAAATATTTTCCTTTTTGCTGAAATGCCTGTCTATATTACGGTAAAAATATTTTGTTTTTTCTTTCAGGTCGTTAATAGCCACTTCTTTGTCCTTACTATCCGCCGCCACCCCGTCCATGTACCTTTCAATAGAGGAGACCGCCTTTTGGGCCTCGCTGTTTTCCTTTTTAAAAGTGTGCAGAGGGTGATCGTCGGGCAGTTCCCGGCGCTCAATTTTGGACAGTGACTCTTTGAAAACAGCGGCGTGCACATCGCACATCTTTTTAATCTCTTCAGGGTGCATCCCCTCTTCGATCAGACGCTGCTCCATAGCGGCTATTTCAGTGGCGTCCACTCCCTCCGTCAGGCTGGCGAACTCCCGCTTGACGTCTTCCGGGTCTCTGCCTTTATGAAGGTCTGTGATCAGTCCTTTTAGTATCTTCTGTCTGTGTTCCCTGTTTTGAATATATTCGCTCATAATCGATCCCCCTTATGGAGAATAAACTATCTGTATATACTTCCCCGGTTATTCCTTATTATACAAACCCGCCGAGGGCAGCAAGGCCGAAGGAGAGTATAATTAATCCGGAGAAAATGTTTACACCTCTAAGCCACCGGGAATTAATCCGGTCTCTTAAAAAACCCACCGCGCCGCTTAAGGTTAGCCACCACAGGGAGGACCCGATGAATACCCCTGATACTAAAAGGGCTGCAGGGAGAAGGCTGCCTTCCTGACCGGCAACCCCCAGGCCGGCGAAAACCGCCGCAAATGACAGTATGGTCATGGGGTTTACCAGGGTAAGGAAAAAGGTGGATGCATAAGTCCCCCAGAGGCTTTTCTTCATCTCCTTCTCCTTTTTTTCAGAAGGGGCGGACATAAGTGTTCTGATGCCCAGGTAACAAAGGAATACCCCCCCCGCAACACCCAGAAGACCCCTTTGGTGCACCAGCAGATTTGACAGGGCAGTGAGGCCGAAACCGGCTATAGAGCCGTATATGGCATCCGCGGTGGCGGCTCCCATTCCTGAAGCCAGCCCGTACAGCCTTCCCCCGGCCAGGGTGTTTCTTATGCAAAGCACTCCTATGGGGCCCACCGGGGCGGCAATGGAAAAGCCCACTACTATTCCCTTTAATACAGTTACAGCATCCATATTCATAATTCCTCTCCCGGCCCCGGCAGTGGGACAGCGGAAGTTTCCTTTACCGTGGAAAGGGCAATGCTGGTGCGGGTCCTGGCAATGCCGGGAATTTCTTTTAAGTGGCTGCTGATTATTCTTTCCAGGGCGTTAATACCAGAGCAGCGAACCTTGAGCAGATAGTCCTCCTCACCGGTTATGTGATGGCATTCCTGTATCTCCGCCATCTCTCCCACCAGCTTTAAAAAGCCGGGCCGGTGATCGGGCCTGTCCAGGGTAACCGAGATAAAGGCGGTAAGCCCGCAGCCCACAGCCCCGGGATCTACCAGAGCGGAATACCCTTTTATTACTCCTTTTTCCTCAAGCTTACGGGTCCGGTCTGCCGCCGCCGGGGCCGAAAGCCCCAGCAAAGAACCCAGCTCGGCCCAGGTAATTCTCCCCTGACTCATCATGCGGGCAATTAATTTGAAATCAATCTCATCCACAATAAAAACCTTCTTTTCAAATGATATGTATATAATATAAACATGAAAACAATGTAATTGCAATATATTACTTCATAATTAAGCTTAGTGGCTTGAAAATTATTCTGCCACCTTAAACCTAAATAATCTCTCGGCTGAGCTGGAAAGAATAACTGTGAAATTTGCCAGAGCATAGCTGTAAGATGCTAAAAGGTTAAAAAAACGCCCCTTTGTAAGGGCGTTTTTTTATGTCAGGCCGTGGTCAGACAGTGGAGTTGGAGTTGGTGTCAATACAAATTATAAATTGCCTCCGGCAGGTATTATCAAAATAAGCTGATATGGTTGTGCAGAGGTTTCCCGAGGCCAGTGAGATATATGGTTCAGTGACGCACTTTTTCATTCCGGTCCCCGCCAGGAGGTAAAAATAATCCTTTAGAGAATGATCGGTTCCACATGGGGCGGGGCGAAAGGCCGGCCGGGCGCAGGCCGACAGAATTGTCTGGTTGCATATGGTATTGCTGACCTGAATGCCTGACTGGTCGAGTATATAAATACACTCCAGATACCCATACTTTGTGATTACCTGCCTGAGTTTTTTGTCAAAATCAGCAGGCCTTATGTTTGTTAGCTCGTTGATTATACTGCATAATAGGGTCTCATATTCCCTTTCCTGAATGCTTTTGAGGCTAATTTTCCGCAGGGCGTGCTCCTTAAACCTTAAGGCAATATTTTCCATGCGCTCGGTCAGGCTATTAAAAGGTATATAAGAAATATCCCGGGGCTCGGAAAAGTGGAATCCCTGAAGCATATCCACTCCCAAATCAAGTGCGGCTATGGCTTCTTCCATTCTTTCCACCCCCTCGGCCACAACCAGCGCCCCTGTGTTCCTGGCCAGGCTGATAAGGGATTTAAACACTTCCCGCTTGTAATACTCCTTATCCAGGTCTTTGACCAGTGCCCTGTCTATTTTAAGTATATCCGGTCTGGTAAGGGCTACCCTGTTCAGGTTGGAGTGCCCTGCGCCTATGTCATCCAGGGCGATTATGAAGCCGTGGCTGCGATATGTGTTGATAAAGGAGTGCAGAGATTCAACATCCTTCACCCCAGCCTCGTTTATTTCTATGGCTATGCTGTCAGGGTTAAGGTTCAGGCCTCTAACCGCCCCCAGAAGGACTCCTGAACCCACCACTCCCAGGTCTATTATAGATGCGTCAAGGTTAAGAAAAAGTATGGTATCTCTGCCCAGCTGTGATTTAACCGAAGAAAAATTCTCCAGTGCCCTTTTTCTACATAGCCTGTCCAGCTCAACAGCAAGGCCCGCGGACGAGGCGAGGGCAAAGAGTGAGTCCGGCATGATTATTGTGTTATTGTAATAACCCCTGGTCAGCGCCTCCAGCCCCACCAGGGCTCTTTTTTTAATGGAGAGTATGGGCTGGAAAACTGTAATTATGCTTTCGTTAGTAATTATTTCTTCAATTACTTTACTGTTGGCCTTCATATGCACACCTGCTATCCCTTATTCCAGTATGGCGAAGATAAAAAAGTCCCTGCCGCTTAAAGGCAGGGACTCCATTGTCGGGATCATCTTCTTTGATGAAAGTCGATATTTGTCATTTGATTATGGTTAATTATACTTGCAGTCAGCGGCCGGGGCAATAAAAAAATGCAATTTATTCCTCGCCTTTTTTTGCAGGATGACCGTTATGTAAAGGTATAACAGGTGCTTACGGGCTTTTGGGGTGAATGAATATAAATATATATACTGTTAATTTAACTTCAAATTTATTAGAATAAAGCAAGGAAAGGTGGGGGCATACATTTATGCAGGCGCTTAGAATAGCCCTTGGGCAGATGGAAGTTGTTCCGGGCAGGCCGGACTTAAATACCCGGTCAATGCTTGATATGATAGAAAGTGCCCGGGTAAAGAATGCGGATATGATAATATTCCCCGAAATGTGCGTTCCCGGATACTTTTTGGGGGACACCTGGGAGCAGAGATCCTTTTTGCGCGACTGTGAGCATTACGGCCGCCTGGTGGTGGAAGCATCATCCGGCCTTTGCGTACTGTTTGGAAATGTAGGGGTTGACTGGAGCAAAACCGGAGATGATGGCAGGGTACGCAAGTATAATTCCTTTTTTATCTCCCAGAACGGGGAGCTGCGCGGAGGGGACAACTTCCCCTACCCCTTCAGAATAAAAACACTGCAGCCTAATTATCGGGAATTTGATGATACCCGCCATTTTTACAGCCTGAGAAAACTGGCCCAGGAAATGGGTGTTCAGGCTGAAAAACTTCTGCAGCCGGTCAACCTTGAAATTAACGGTAAGCTTTTAAAACTGGGCTGCATACTCTGTGAGGATGGCTGGAGCGATGATTACAACCTTGAGCCAATAGCCATTATTAGCAGTAAGGGCCCGGTGGACCTTTTTGTCAATATTTCCAGCTCGCCCTTTACCACCGGGAAAAACAGCAAGAGAAACCGCGTTTTTTCCAGGCAGGTGAGAGACAACGGCGTTCCCCTGGCATATGTCAATAATGTGGGCATCCAGAATATAGGTAAGACCGTTTATACCTTTGACGGGCAAAGTACAGTATACAGTGGGGAAGGGGAAATAATAGACCACTGCCCTCCCTTCTCCACAGAACTTAAAATTATAGATCTGAATCTGTCCGGAGGCTTACGCGTGGACGGCCCTGCCGCTGTTCCCGACGACTGGGATATAGGAAGCATTCAACTGGCCCTAAGTTATGGTATTGAAAGGTTTCTGTCATCCATTGGGATGGGCAGGGTGGTGTTGGGAGTTTCCGGGGGGATTGACTCTGCCGTTGGCGCCTGCCTTTACACCAGCGTACTGGGCCCGGAAAATGTGCTGCTGGTGAATATGCCCAGCAGGTATAATTCCACCACCACCAGGAGCCTGGCCGCCAGGCTGGCCCAAAACCTGGGCTGCCTTTACACGGTAATGCCCATACAGGAGTCGGTGGACAGGACTGTTCAGCAGATAGTGGATACCCCTGTAGTCAGCCCTGTGTCCGATGATGTTTATCTTTCCCTGTCATCCTTCATGCAGGAAAATATTCAGGCCCGGGATCGTTCCTCCCGCGTTCTTGCCGGGGTGGCCTCAGCCTTTGGGGGGGGATTTACCTGCAATGCCAATAAGAGCGAGATGACGGTGGGCTATTCTACACTGTACGGTGATTTAGCCGGTTTTCTGGCTGCCCTGGGGGATCTTTGGAAACACCAGGTTTATGACCTGGCCCACTTTATTAATGAAAAAATATATGGCTGTGAAGTAATACCCCGGGAGATAATCGATCTGGTGCCCAGCGCAGAGCTTTCCTTTGAGCAGTCCGTGGACGAGGGTAAGGGGGACCCCATAGTGTACCCCTACCACGACTATTTGTTCAGGGCCTTTATGGAATACTGGAACAGGGCTATCCCGGAAGATGTGCTGGACTGGTATGCCCGTGGGGTGCTGGAAGAAAATATAGGCTGTGCCAAGGGGCTGCCCGGCAAAATATTTTCAGGCCCCAAGGAATTTATTGAAGACCTGGAAAAATGGTGGGGGCTCTACACCGGGCTGGGTGTGGCCAAGCGCATTCAGGCGCCCCCGGTGCTGGCAGTCAGCAGAAGGGCCTATGGTTTTGATCACAGAGAGTCTCAAAATGGAGTTTATTTCACCGCCAGGTATTTAGAATTAAAACAAATAATACTGGACAGAAGAAGGGATAGCCTGCCCCAATAAGGGGCAGGCCGTGGGGGATATCAATGGAAAGAAGAAGGTTTTCCAGGGTGGATTTTCATATGGGGGCCATCATCAGATACAGGCATAAATCTTTTAGGGGAGAGGTGCAAAACATAAGCCTCAACGGGGTTTCTATCAAAATCAGTGAAAAAATTGCGGCAGGCGAGATAGTGGAAGTTATGATCAGTCTGACAGGAGACTCCTCCTGCCTCTCCATCAACCTTGAAGGGGTGGTGCTAAGGACGGGGGAGGAGGGTATTGCCCTGCAGTACCGGAAGGTGGACCTGGACGCCTTCATTCATTTGAGAAATATAGTTTCGTATAACCTGGACAACTCGGATAAGGTGATGGAGGAGTTTCAAAGCTTCATTGGGGGAAACAACACTTCCAGTTAGTTAGCCTTTTCCATCGCATAAAAAAAATGGCCGTTTGATAACGGCCGAAGAGGAGTACCTGTTGTAATTATTTGATTAATGCCGGCTGCCCTGCCGGTCAATATTAGCCAGTATACCTTTGCTGGCGCAGTTTATGTGACGGAATATGTCCTGAAAGGCATCAAGTAATTGCTGGTAGATAGTAGATGCCTCCAGATAGCAGGCTCCCTTTTTAGACCTGTTCCTGCGGTTTTCGTTATATTCACTGCACAGGCAAAGGCA
The DNA here is from genome assembly GCA_000802095.1 of Peptococcaceae bacterium BICA1-7. GTDB lineage: Bacteria > Bacillota > Desulfotomaculia > Desulfotomaculales > Desulfocucumaceae > BRHc4a. Next base: position 40,762 of record JUEB01000033.1, read on the forward strand.
CCTGTCGCTTCGCTCCTTAAGCCATTTGCCGGTCTCACCATCCCCGCTGACCACGTAATAGGCCATTTTGTCCATACATTCCCGGGCATTACTTATAAGGACATTCATTTCATTCACGGCCCATTTGCTGAAAAGCACCCTCCGGGTAACCTTGCTCTTTATAGCATAAGATATTTTTTCAAGGTTAATCCTTATGTATTCCATATCTCTAAATACATCCTGCTCCCTGCTGGCCTTGTTCATTTCTTCCCGGATCTCATCACTGAGCATCTTTATTTCAGGGAGGTGCTGAGTTTTCTGCTGGTAAAAGTCATTTGATATGCCTTCAAGTATTTTTTCGAATTTATTGACTACAATGGACAGCTGTGTATAGTCCTCCTGTATTATAGTCATAATGCATTTCTCCTTCATAATAAAAATTGTCAGGTCATTTTAAACAGCCCGGCATCAATTTTCCAAAACTTATGTTGGGGAAGAAAATGCAGTAAATCCTGGTATCACCCCTATCAGGTTATTGACAATTGTTCATATCTTTATGATATATGTAAAATCATTTTTTTTCAATTATATTAATAAAAAATTACGAAATAACTTTTTATTATTTTTTACAATCTGCCTTAATATAGTCATATGCTAAAGATACCGTACAGGAGAGTTTTTTAAAAAAATGATTTTATAAAAAGACAATAAATTTGTGAAAATATGCACATTCCCAGCGTTACCAGCCCCTTTGACATTAAGATTATTTCAGTATAGGTCTTATTCAGGGCAGGTAGTCTTCCCTTAAGGGGGCAAATACCTCAACGGCCACGGAGTTTTCCACTATTTCAGCCCCATGCTCGGTTCCTCCGGGGATAGACCAGCTGTCGCCGGGGTTCACCTCATATTTCTGATCACCAATAGCAAGTATAATTTTTCCGGCTACCAGGTAGCCGGTCTGCTCCTGGGGGTGGCTGTGGGCTGGAAGTGTTTTACCCTTCTCCAGCAGAAACTCGGTCATGAGGCTGTTTGCGCCGTAGGCCAGGGTTTTCCTTCTGATTCCGTCAATAGCTGGAATGTAACCGTCGGGGCTTTTTTTTATGAACATGCTTAAAGCTCCTTTTTAAAAAGTTACTTAAATAATATTATAACACCACCCTGGCTGCTGAAAATGGCTTTTCGAAGGGAAAGGGAAAGGTCCTTTAAAAATCGGACCTTTCCCTTTCTTCAACCGGGCCAATTTGTTTATTTTCACCCTGGGCCGCCAGTCTCTGCCTGTAGTGGTAGGCCAGCACAGTTTCAGTGAAGGCCACCATCTTTCCCACCATGTTTCCGCCCACCTTACCGTTAAGGCGGCTGGGCAGCTCACCTTTATCCATACCGGCATAATCCGGGAGTCCCAGCTCGGTGGCGATTTCATTCCTGAATTCTTCCAGGGCAGGTCCGATGAAAGGTTTTAATTCAGCCGGGACCAGCCCGTTTGAAATATTTTGAACCAAATCCGGTATTTCAGTGTGAATTACAGTAAGATAATTATTTTCCATGGGCTATACCTCCTTAAGCAGAGCTCATTTTTATTATTAATTATTATTTTTAAAATATGACTAGTAAATATAAATATTAATATTAAAAACTGGATTACTGATGATTATTTTGGCCTGGCTGTTTAAAATGACTAATTCAGGATGGGGAGCGGTATGATGATAGGATTAAAGCTTTTGGGATTTCTGGTGGTTTTCAAAGGGGGAGGGAGGACCGTGATAATGGTGGGATCTCTGGTGCTTATCACGGTCTGCCTTGCTACGGGTAACGGGGCTGGCTTCCTTTCGGCTGTGTCCCTGCCGATTTTTTATAAGGATGGGTGGGAGCCGGTTTCAAAAACAGATGGGAGTGAAATAGTTTTAATAATGTCGGTTTCTGTGTGGTCCTCGTCCGGAGGGGGAATAACCTTCCCTTTCTCCCTGCGGTCCATTGCCGCAAGGGCTGCATCCAGCCGGTTGCGCTTTTTGGGCGCCGGCTTTCCGGGGGACATTTCACCCGGCCGTCCGTATTTTCTGTGCAGTTCCTCGAGCTGCCCGGCAGAGAGCTGGTAGCTGGTTACAAACCTGCGTCCGCTGTAATCTTTCTTTGGCATTGCTTTTCACCTCGGGCTAGTTTACTTCTTCACTTTATTTATTTCAGATGTTTGCCCTTTTTAAAGCTCTAAATGTTTGCCACCTATGGAATTAATAGCTTTCGAGGGAGCTGCATAAAACCTGGCGGGCCTGGTAAAGTCTTAAGGATGTAAGAAAAATGTATTTATAATCCGGCAGGGGAGTATTAAAATTATAGAGGAGACGGGAGACGGGAGACGGGAGACGGGAGACAGGAGACAGGAGACAGGAGACGGGAAGTCTTGCTATAAACCAGATTAAAGGGGCGTTAAATTTGAGTGCTAAGAAAATGCAGTCGGTTAAAATTGTAAACCTTGAAACCGGGCAGGTAATAGAGGCTGACCCGTATGTCCTGCGGGAGCAGTGCATTCCTCACGGGTACAGGTTTGCTGATGAAATTACCGTGGAAGAGTGGATTGAGGCCCTGCAAAGGGCCTTTGACCGGAAAGAGCCAGGCCCTGCCGGCTCGGACTGACCTTGTTTGGCGTCCCGGCAATGTAGGTTTTTGCCCCGGTGGCTTAGGCGGTGTAAGAAATAATGCCGGCCTGTGAAGCCGGCATTTGCTTTATTCGTTCATGCTGTACTGTCCCTGCAGTACCAGCACCTGATCCTCCCATACCCGGTCTCTCTGGGCCGGATCTGGTATGGGCCTTTTCATCATCCTCTGCAAAAGCTTCTCCTGGGCCGGTGTGTTGACGAAGTTGGACAGGTGGGCCAGGGTATACTGGGCGTAGTCGCTCACCATAAAGGCAAAAATCTGGTTGACTAAATCATGGTTAACCTGGTACAGCCTGGCGTTTTCCAGTACCAGCTGGGCGTATACTATCATGGTGAACAGCTCGCCCAGGTGCAGCATGTAGTCAACGTCTTTCATCTGTTCTTCTGTGGGAGGGGCGGTGGCCAGCATTTCTTTGAAGAGATCCACCATTTCAAGAAAAACTCCGGCATTGGGAAGATTTACCCCCTCGTAGGCCTTCCGGTAGCCGGGGAATTTTATTTTGGCCAGCTTGCCGGTGGTCTGCCTGAAGAGGTTTGAGTCATCCCGGGCGTCACGGCGCATGGGTATTTCGGGATAGTCAACATTATTAAAGAAGTAATTGGCCATAAATTTTATCACCAGGGCCATGTTAACGTGGGTTGTGCCCTCCAGCCGGGGTATCATGCCAATATCCCTTATGGCCAGCTCAAAATAGGTGTCCTGCTCAAAGCCTTTGGCTGCTATTACATCCAGCAGCATATCTATAACCTTCATGCCCTGGGTGGTGACCTTCATCTTCTGAATGGGATTAAAAAGCAGGTACCGGCGGTCTTCTTCGGAGGAAGACCGGAAGTAGTCCACTGCCCGGAGCGCGTACAGCTTCATGGCTATTATCCGGGCGTAGGACTCGGTGAACAGCTTCCTGACATGGCTGAAGTCGGTGACCTTTTTGCCGTAGAGCATGCGCCTGTGGGCATGGTCGATGGCCTCGTAAAAGGCATGCTGGCAGATCCCCACCGAGGCAAACCCCAGCTGAAACTTGCCTATGTTAATGGTGGACAGCGAGGAGTCCCAGGCCAGCTGGCCGCTGGAAACAATTTGGTCCTCCGCTACCGGGTAGTCTTTCAGGGTGAATTCCCCCACGTAGGCCGGACGAACCCCCGAGGTGCGAATCTTTTTAACCAGCTGGTAATTGTCGTGCGTTGGATCGGCCACGAAGAAAACAAAATCCCCGCTGTCGGCGTACTTGGCGAAGACAGACACCAGGGCCGCCTCGTTGGCATTTCCAATGTAGTACTTGTCTCCGGTGGCCAGGTAATCACCGCCGGGCTGCCTGTGTATTCTCATTTCATTGGCATAGAGGTCGGCCCCGTGGTCTCTCTCAGACATGCCGAAGGCGAAGATACCCCCTTTGCTGAGCAGTTGGCCGGTAAGTTGCTTCACCTTTTCATTGCTGCCCATCCATATCGGGCCCAGCCCCAGAATACTTACCTGGAAGCAGTACTGGAAAGCCAGGGAGTAGAAGGCGGTTAACTCGGAAAACTCACATATTCTGGATAGGTCGAAGCGCACATCGGCATCGCCGTAGCCTGTAGGCGTAAGCAGCCTGGCAAATATCCGCTCATCTTCTATAAACTGCAGGAAATCCTCATACCAGCGGCAGGAGTGATCATCTTCCTTTAGTGCTTTAAGGCCTTTTCTCTCGAAAAAATCTATGGTGTCCAGCATTATCCGGCGGGTGTTTTCATCTGAATACTCCATGCTGTATTTTTTGGGGTTTAAAAAAAGCATCGGCAGTTGCCTCCTTTTTTTTAATTGGATTCGGCGGGCTAACGACTCAGGAAGTCTGCTGGCCCTGCTCATAAAGGCTTCTGACAGTATCTTCATAATTGGCCAGTATAACGTGCTTTTTGGGCTTTAGTGTGGGAGTGATCTCACCGGTTTCCTCCAGGAAACGCCTGGGTATAATGGCATATTTTTTAATTGCCTCAAATCCCTCAAGTATTTTGTTGGCCGCATTAACTTCTTTTTCAACCATCTCCCTGAGTAAAGGCTGGCCGATGAAGTCTGCACCCACCTGTACGCATACCGGGGCCCCGCTGGCATTTGAATAGACAAGGCTGTCCCTGTCGAAGGGAATGTTTTCTCTTTTGAACAGATCGATAAAATAATTGAAGTTGGGAACCAGAAGAGCGCTGATGTATTTTTTCTCATCCCCTATGACGAATACCTGCTCTACTTTACTGCTGGTTGAAAAAAGGCTCTCTATTTTGGCCGGGGCCACGTTCTTTCCTGTGCTCAGCACAATGATGGCCTTTTTGCGGTCAACTATTTTTAGGTAGCCGTCCTGGTCAAATTCTCCCAGATCCCCTGATCTGAACCATCCGTCCGGGGTGAAGGCCTCGGCGGTTTCCTCAGGCTTATTCAGGTAGCCAATGAAAAGGCCTGCGCCGGAGATCTGGTACTCTCCGTCTTCGGCAAGCCTGCCCAGGGAGCCGTTGGCCGGTGGCCCTACCTTGCCGGGCTTTATGCCGGTAAGGGGGTTGCAGTTGCAGGCCGTGCAGGTTTCGGTAAGCCCATACCCCTCTACTATTCTGAAGCCCATGGCATAAAAGAGGGTGGAAAGCTCTGCCGATATGCCGGCCCCGGCTGAAAAGGCCAGTTTAAGCCGGCCCCCGAATAGATCACGCACCCGGGCCAGTATTTTGTCCGCCATCTTATAGGAAATGCGCAGCCCCAGAGGAAGCCTTCCCACCAGGTCAAAGTCCTCCGCCATATTTATGCGACCGTGGCTGTCGGTGCGGTAGGCCAGAGTCTTTTGCCCAACCCCCAGGGCCAGCCTGAATACTGTCTTTTTCACAGGGCTCTTGGCCATCTCATCCCTTATGGTGATGAAAAGCTTTTCATAGAGCCGGGGTACACAGTTAAACCATGTGGGCCGGTATTTCTGCATGTCCTGCATGATGGTGGAGGGCCTGTCTGCATAGGCAATGCACGCCCCTACATAGACCCCCAGCATCTGGCAGCACCCCCTGTCGAAAATATGGGAAAGGGGCAGGAAGGACAGGCATACATCCTCCTCCATTATGGATATTCCGGTTTTGGAGAATGTATATAAAGTATGATAAAGGCGGGTGGCCACTGTCCTGTGGGTCAGTATTGCGCCCTTTCCCATGCCGGTGGTGCCCGAGGTGTAAACTATAGCGGCCCAGTCATCCAGGGAAACGGACTGCCAGCGTTGGCTTAAGGCTGAGCTGTTTTGCGCCTGGAAGCTAAGACCCAGATCCATGAGCTGGCCCAGCCCTATTACATTCTCCCTGTCTCCCCGGTACTGTATGTCCATTACAATAATTTTACTCAGTGAGGGCATGCCGCTAACTCCCGGCAGTATTCTGTTCAGTATCTCCTGGCTGCCCACAAAGAGGTAGCTGCATTCCGAGTCGTTTATTATGTATGATGCTTCATTCAGGGATAATGACGGATATATTGTCACTGTTACGCCGCCGCTGTTGATGATGGCAAAATCGGCGTGAGTCCAGTAGGGGCTGTTGGTAGACATTATAGCGGCCCTTTGATTCTTGTCAAAGCCAAGTGACATGAGCCCGCAGGCCAACATTTCCACTCTTAGCAACATTTCCCCGTACGTGAACCTGCCGCTGTTGTCATTGTTATACAGTCCGGCATTGAATAGCTGGGCCGGCCGGGAATTGTGCTTGGCGCAGGTGGAATAAAAGATCTGGCTGACTGTTTGATAATGTTCTTCCTTCATGCTGGAACCCCCTTTCACAGGCTATTCATTCATGGTGTAGGCCCCGATAAGCTTAGCCACGTGATTCTCCCAGAGCTCCTGCTCCCGGGTGGGGCTTATGTCCGGTGTTTTCATCATGAGCTTGAGATATTTCTGCTGGCTTTCAGAGTTTATAAAGTTAGACAGCTGGTGCAGGGCAAACTGGGCAAATTCACGCACCATGAAACTGAATATCTGGTCAACCACCACGTTGTCAATTTGATAGTGCCTGAGGTTTTCCAGTATAAGCTGGGCGTAGACTACCAGGGTGAACATTTCTCCCAGGGCCAGCATGTAGTCAATATTCTTTCTCTGCTTGTCATCCGGGGTGGCTTTGAGCAGAAACTCAATAAGCAGGTCCATCTGCTCACGGAAAATCTTTATGTTGGGCAGGTCCAGTCCCTGGTAGGCCCTGCGGTAGTCGGGGAAGGTAACGGTGGCTGTCTTGCCGGCCTTTTGCCTGAATATGTAGGTGTCGTCGCAGGGATCGTCCCGCCTGGGAATCTCGGGATAATCAACCGGGTTAAAGAAATAGTTATGCACAAACTTTACTATCTGGGCCATGTTCACATGGGTGGTTCCCTCCAGCCGTGGGAGCATCTCAATTTCAGACAGGGCTGTGGAAAAGTAGGTCTCCTGCTCAAAGCCCCTGGCGGCTATAACATCGTGCAGCATCTGCACCACCTTCACCCCCTGGGTGGTTACCTTCATTTTCTGTATGGGGTTGAACAGAAGGTAGCGGCGGTCCTGATCGGAGGAGGAGCGGAAGTAGTCAAGGCTCCTTAAGGCATAAAGCTTCATGGCTGTTATCCGGGCATACACATCGATAAATATCTTCTTTATATGAGGAAAGTCTGTAACCCTGCGGCTGTAGAGAATGCGGTTATGGGCATGGTTTATGGCCTCCAGCATTGCATGGGTGGAGGCCCCTATGGAGGAGAAGCCCAACTGGAATTTGCCTATGTTTATGGTAGAAAGAGCGGAGTCCCAGGCCAGGGTGCCGGAGGAAAGAATATCATCCCGGGTAATGGGGTACTCGATAAGGTCGTACTCGCCAACATAGCCCTGGTGCCCCCCCGAGACATGTATTTTTTTAATCAGCTTGTAGTTCCTGTGCTGGCTGTCCACCACGAAAAATACAAATTCACCGGTGTCCTCATGCTTTCCAAAGGTTGACACCAGAGCGGCCTTATTGGCATTTCCTATGTAGTACTTACTTCCGTTGGCCCTGTAGGTGCCGTCTCCCGCCGGGGTTAGCTTTGTCTCGTTGGAGTACAGGTCGGCCCCGTGGGCCCTTTCCGACAGGCCAAAGGCAAATATGGCCCCGTCCTTTAAAAGCTGGGCTGTCTTTTGCTTGACCTTTTCATTGTCTCCCATCCATATGGGGCCAAGGCCCAGTATGGTAACCTGGTAGCAGTACTGGTAGGCCGGAGAATAAAAGCCCAGTATTTCGTTGTACTGGCAAACCCGCGACAGGTCAAAGCGGGAGTCCGGACCGCCGTATTCTGCAGGGGTGAGCAGGGTGGCCATAACCTGCTCCCTTTTTAGAAATTTAATAAAATCATCGTACCATTTATGCAGCCGGTCCTCCTCCCTGAGGCTGCCCAGTCCTTTATCCTCAAAGAACTGTATAGTTTTAAGCATTATGTCCCCGGTCTTCCGGTCAGGGTGTTTCTTTTCATATTTTTTGGGGTTTAATAAGAATGACATAGCCATCATCACTCCTTAATTATCTAAGATAGCCGGTCTTTTTTACAAAGGTCCACCTTTAAAACCCAGAGTGCTGAAAAATACTCCCCTCCTCGATACGGATTGCATTAACTGCCCAATAGCTGGTTTTAGACTTTATTATAAAAGTTTCAACAATAAAAGAAGGAATCCTTCCGATTAAGAATATACGAATCGAAATATTTAACATGGTAGTATTGACAATTAAAAATACAAGGAGGTAGACTAAAGGAGTATGCTTACACTGTAGTCCTTATTGATCTTTTGCTGATGCCGCTGGCGGCATGGGCAGCTGCCAGGAACAACAAAACCGGAGGGCTATTACTTATGGAGGACTTTACTGCCTTTGTGTGCTATAGGATGAAAGCCACCATGAAGAAGGTGGAAAAATATATGGGACAGAGGTTTGAAGAGTATGGAATAAACCTTGCCCAGTCGTTCATCCTTTTTTCCCTTCTGGAAAGGGATGGGCTTACCCTTACCGAAATAGGCAATCGCACCGGTATTGAAAACTCTTCCCTTACTACAATGGTAGACAGGCTGGAGAAGGAGACACTGGTTAAAAGGGGAGCTGATCCTCAGGACCGCAGGGTGATAAGACTATTTATCACCGACCGGGGCCGTGACCTGGCGGAGAGGGTGCTAAAAATGGGGGTAGAATTTAACAGGCGTCTAAAAGACAGCCTGGGCGATGGAGAGGAGCACTTTTTGAAGGGACTGCTAAAAATATCAGGCAGCCTTGAAGATATGAAAAAGTAAGTCACTTTATTAATGAATAGTACATAATTTTGCCGGATATTGATGTAATATCCGGCAATTGCTATTTATGCCAAATAATTTCTTGTTCTATAGTTGAAAAAATGGTAAAAAGAAGTTAAATGCCATAAAGCCATAGCCGACGCTGATAACTATTTATAAGTGTTAAGCCCGGCAAGGTTTTATTTATTAGGAAGTTTTAAAGGGCTGATTTGTGATGAGTATCATGGTAGTGGACGACTCCAGCCTGATTGGCCGGATAATTGGATCAATTCTCAACAAAGCAGGGTACACTGACCTTTTATTTGCCGAGTCAGCAACTGAGGCCTTTAAGATGCTGGGGATAAATTGTCCCGGTAGTCCCCCCAGGATGGATATAGACCTGATCCTGCTGGATATTATAATGCCCAATGTCAATGGAATAGCGGCTTGCCGTATTATAAAGTCCACCAGTTACTATAAAGACATACCTGTGATAATGGTTACTTCTCTAACCGACAAGGAGCATCTGAAAGAGGCCTTTGACACCGGGGCCATGGATTATGTAATCAAACCGGTTAACGAAGTGGATCTGCTGGCCAGAATACGTTCAGCCCTTAAGCTAAAGCAGGAAATGGACCATAGGAAAGAGCGGGAAAAAAAGCTTTTGGAACTTACAAAAGAATTGGAAGTGCGTAATATTTTTATCAGTCAGACATTTGGCCGCTATGTTTCTGAAGAGTTGGTCAGCAGGCTGATCGAAAATCCCGGAGAGCTCAGACTGGGCGGGGAAAAAAGGCTTCTTACCATTATGATGTCAGATCTCAGGGGGTTTACAGCTATGTCGGAGCAACTTCCTCCCGAGGTGGTAGTTACCATAATCAACAACTACCTCAGTATAATGGTGGATGTGGTGCAAAAATACGGAGGAACAATTCTGGAATTCATAGGCGACGGCATTATGATAATTTTTGGCGCCCCGGTATGGGTTAAAGACCACGCCGACCGTGCAGTGGCCTGTGCGGTGGATATGCAGTTGGCCATGGAGAGGGTTAACCGGTGGAATAATGAAAAAGGATTCCCCGAAGTTGAGATGGGCATTGGTTTAAATACCGGCCATGTTATAGTGGGAAACATTGGGTCGGAGAAGAGGATAAAATACGGCTGTGTAGGCAGTCATGTCAACCTCGCCTCCCGAATTGAATCATACACTATCGGCGGGCAGGTGCTTGTTTCCGGTGAAACCATAAAGGAGTGCTCCTCCCTGATTGAGGTAACAAAGCAGCTTGAGGTTCACCCCAAGGGTATAAACCACCCGGTTTCAATATATGACGTTTGTGGAATAGGGGAACCTTATAACCTGAGGCTGGAAGTGCAGACCCATGACCCACGGCCACTAAAAAAACAGATACCTCTGGTTCTGCATCTCTTGAAAGACAAGGATGTTGCCGTGGGCTGCTGCGAAGGCAGTATGATGGCCCTCTCTACTAAGTATGCAATAATCGTTACCCGGTCGGAAATCCCACCTCTATGCGAACTAAAAATTGAAATACTTGACCAGGAAGGAGGGGTAGCCGCCGGGGATATTTATACAAGAGTTATAGATAATGGTAAGGATGGATCGGGCCTCCTTGTAAGGATTACGGCCGCACCAACGGAGGGAAGGCACTATCTCAACAGAATAATTGAGGAGTATTCGGCGTGATATGCCCTCCCTAAGACCTCCTGTATCAGCTGCGGGGTGTTTTTTTTCTTGACAGGTACTCCAGGCTGAACTGATCCATGCCTGCCAGGCACTCGGGACACTCCCAGTCTTCGGGCAGTTCCTCAAAGGGAGTGCCGGGGGGAAATCCCTCCGATCCTTTCTCAGGGTCATAAACGTATCCGCAAAGATCGCATACCCATTTTTCCATAATTTCCGGCCCCTTTCAGGTATAATTATGCTGTAATTATAGCCGCCGCACCTGTCCAATCCCTTTCTGAAATCTTAAATATTTATTAAACCTTTTGACGCCTACCTGTCAGTAGCACCCTTAAGGGGGCTTAACGGCGGAGGTGCCGGGAATGCGTATCAGGGGTCCTGCAGAAGCAGGCCGATAGGGCTGTCGCTTCTGACCAGATTTCTAATCTGGCTGTATGGGATGGGAAACTCCTGTATTCCGGCGGAGTGGGGGAAATAGGTGATCTCCTGGAAATAAATCACCAAATTGTTTTCTGTTAAATAGTATTCCTCGTAGTCCGTTATGCCGGTAAACTCCTTCAAAAGAGGCAATTCTCTTTCCTCGATCTGTTCTTGGATCATCCGGGAGATGACTATTCTATAATCGCTGGTGTTTTTGAACAGCTCATGAAGCTGGTACACCTTTCCTGTATTAAGGTTTACAGTAATGGCTTTCTGCACATCCAGTCCGTTGGCGGCGTGCTGTCTAATGGTATAAACACTGAGGATGATGCTGAGAATGCCGTTCCGGTTGACCCCCACCCTGTATCTGCCGTAAATCTCCCGATAGACATCACACCCCTCCGGTGGTATCTGCCTGGTAACCGTATCCTTAATAAGGCTGTTAATCCTGCCTTCAACTGCCCTGTCAGGCAGGCCTGTTACCTGCGGGTAGATAACATCTGTACACTGGTTGCTTATTTTTTCCTCCGTTATTTCAGCCGTAATATTAGTATCGGTCATTTTCGCCACTCCTCCTTATATCAATATACTATTCGATATTTAAGACAATTGTTCTCTTGATTACAACAATTAGCAAAAGTTGTTTATCTAAAAAACAACCTTTCTATTTAACAGGAAAATGGTTTTATTTGTAGTAACTATATAAAATGTTATTGCTTTACTGCCCAGTAAACATTATGTTTCTGGGCTTTTGTTAGATAGTTAAGTTGAAATATAAAGTACTGATTAAAGAAGGAGATTTAAGGCGGTATGATGACCGAAATGCTGGAACAGCTTGGGGAAAAAGTGGTTCTGTTGGAGGCGCAGCTGGACTGTTCCAAAAAACTATTGAGTTGTTTAAGGAAAGAAAAAAATTTTTACAAACAAAAGGCATCTATACTGGAAGACATTATTTCAGGATGTCAGGATTATATCTATATGTATGACAGGGGTGGCAGGTTTGTATATGCCAGTCCGGCCGGCGCCGGGGCGCTGGGTTTCCCCCGCATCATGACGGAATCTTTTATGGGGGATATGGAAAGGGTTTTCGAGAGCAGGCAGTTATCCTCCGGTGAAATGGTTTTACCAGCTGCAACTGGGGAGAGGGTTTATAAATACGTATTGGCCCCGGTGTGCAGTAAGGAAGGGTCAGTGGATTATGTGGTGGCCACTGTAAGGGAAGCTCCAGGCCGCGAAAAACCGGTATCAGACCCGGTCGAACATTACAGGCTTATGGAGGCTATTTTCGAGAATACTCTGTTTCCTCTGGCAGTACTTGACCGCCATTTTAATTTTATAAGGGTTAATGAGGCCTATGCCAGGTCCGATGACCGGGAGCCAGCCGATTTTCCAGGCCACAACCATTTTGATTTTTATCCTTCAGACGCCAGGGAAATATTTGATAGGGTGATTGCAACAAAAGAGTCCTGCCAGGTTATTGCCAGACCTTTTGTGTACCATTACAACCCGGAAAGAGGAGTGACTTACTGGGACTGGACGCTGGTACCGGTACTGGACAGCTCCGGAGAGGTGGACAAGGTTTTACTCTTTCTTCTTGATGTGACCAGGTCCGTCAGGGGAGAAATAGCCCTAAGGAATACACTGATGGAAACAAGGAAGCGAAATGAGGAAATATCAGCCCTCTTTAAAAGCTCCCAGGCAGTATTGGAGTATAAGAGCTTTAAGGATGCCGCCAGGGCTATATATGAGTCCTGCAGGGACCTGCTGGGGGCCACGGCCGGGTATATATGCATAAAAAACAGGGATGGTGGGAATGAAGCCATTTACATAGAGACAGGAGATCGTTTATGCACAGTGGAATTCACTCTGCCTAGGCATGAAAGCGGCATGCGTGAAGAGGCCTGCCGCTCGGGAAACACTGTCTGGGAAAATAATTTTCCCTGCAGCCGCTGGGCAAGCCTGCTGCCTGAAGGCCACGTGCCACTTGACAATATACTTTACACTCCTCTGGTAATCGAAGAGGAAACCTGGGGTTTGATAGTCTTTGGGAACAAGCCCGGGGGATTTGCCGAAAACGATATAAAAATGGTGTCGGCCTTAAGCAGAGATATTTCGATAGCCCTGTATAACAGCAGACTTTTAGAATCACTGCGGCACAGCGAGGAGCATTTCAGATCGGTGGTGCAGTCGGCCACCGATGCCATTATAACCACGGGCAGCGACGGAATGATACTGTTCTGGAATGATGCCGCCGCAAAAATCTTCGGTTACACCGGCGAAGAGGCGGTGGGGAGATCACTGACACTGATCATACCGGAAGATTATCACCGGCAGTTCCTGGAATGGATAGACAGTTTAAGGGGTAAGGTGAAATTAAAATTATTATCAAAGCCCATGGAAAAAGTAGCCCTGAGGAAAGACGGCCTGGAGGTGCCGGTGGAGGTTTCGGTCTCATGCTGGGAATCAGGCGGAGAGGTGTACCTGACCGGAATTGTCCGCGACCTTAGCTGGCGCAGGCAGGCTGAGGAAAAGGTTTTGAGGCTGGCCTCCATTGTAGAGTCTACCGATGACGCTGTAATAGGAATCACCCTGGATGGAGCTGTCCTTACATGGAACAGGGGCGCAGAAAAGCTATACGGTTATTCAGCGGGGGAGGTATGGGAGAGGCCGGTTGCTTTCCTATTCTCACCCCTATACAGTAATGAAGTAAATACAATTCTTGATAAGATAAAAAGTGGGCAGCGGGTGGAACACTACGAAACCGTTCATGTAAGTAAGGACGGCAGGGACATTCATGTTTCTGTCTCTATTTCCCCTGTTATAAATCCCCCGGGTAAAACAATAGGCGTCTCCATAATAGCCAGGGACATTTCCGAACGCAAAAAAATGGTGCAGGAATTGAACAAATCCCGGGAAAGGATTGCCAATATTCTGGAAAGCATGGCCGAAGCCTTTATAGCTCTTGATCATGGGTGGCGGTTTATTTATATAAACAGAGAGGCGGAAAAGGTTCTGCAAAGGACCAGGGAGGAGCTATCCGGCAGGAGTATTTGGGAGGCACTCCCGGAAGTTATTGATACAAAGCTGTACACTGCTTGCCACCGGGCCCTGGAGGGAGGGATAACGGTGAATTTTGAGGTGTCAGATGTATTCCCGGGCAGGATATATGAGGTATTGGCCTGCCCTTCGCCTGACGGACTATCTGTTTTTTTCAGGGACATCACCGGGCGTAAGGAGATGGAAAAGGAAATGGCCAGGCTTGACCGCCTCAATCTTGTAGGCCAGATGGCCGCAGGCATTGGACATGAGATAAGAAACCCGATGACATCAATTCGGGGGTTCCTGCAAATACTTTCCGGAAAAAGCCAGTGCGACAGCTACAGGGAATATTTTGACCTGATGATAGAAGAGCTGGACAGGGCCAATGCAATAATTACCGAATTTCTTTCTCTGGCCAGAAACAAGACACCCGAGACCCGTATACAAAACATCAACCGGGTAGTGGAAGCCCTGTCCCCACTATTATCGGCTGACGCCATCAACTCCAAAAAGGATATCGCCCTTGAATTGGGAGAGGTTCCGGAAATTCCCCTTGATGAAAAAGAGATCCGGCAGCTTATACTTAACCTTGCCCGAAACGGGGTGGAAGCTATGGACTATGGGGGAAAGCTTACCATAAATACCTTCCAGGAAGGGGGCGAGGTGGTTCTGGCGGTCAAAGACCAGGGTAGGGGAATCAGCAATGATATTTTGGAGCATATTGGCGAGCCCTTCTTTACCACCAAGGAAAACGGCACCGGTCTGGGACTGGCCACCTGTTTCAGCATAGCCCGCCGGCATAATGCCGACATAGATATTGACACCGGTCCCGATGGCACAACTTTTTCTGTCAGGTTCAGGTCTGTCAGCGTTGAGGAAGAATATTAATTTTTTAAAAAACAATGTTTTTCCCGATGTAGTCCGGGCTTATGGTCAGCTCATTCTTCCAGATGTTGAAATACTCCTCAGGGTAGTTCCAGTATCTTTTGGCTACAAAGGATAGGCGGGTAAGGGGCTGGCTGTCGCCAGGCAGGGCTTTTCTAACAGTAAATTCCATGTAACTACCTCGTTTACCGGTTCTTTGGCTGGTCATATGCGCCGCCACAGTTAATCAATATATGGGGGGGCCTATGTGAAAGGTTTTAATCGTTATCAAACGGCGGCGCTGCTGGGGCTGGAAATGCCACTGGCCGAGGGGAGGGTTTTAACGGAAATGCTTCAATAGGCTTATTCTGAAATTTTATGCGGTCGGAATACAGGAGTCAGAAGTCAGAATACAGAATAGTTTCGGGCATATCTTATAAACTATTTTAGCTTGGCTCATAAGTACGTGTGGTTTAAAAGGGTTCTTCTCCCAAAAGTTCAACGGCTTTTGAAGCGGGCAGCTCCTGTACGCCCTTAAGCTTCCTTTCAATGGTCCGGGACTTTCTGGCTGCGGTGTCGATGGTGTTGGTGGCCTCCTGCAGCTTTTTGTGGGTTTTTTCAAGCACATCGCTGAACTTGCCGAATTCTGTTTTGACTGCCCCCAGCAGTGCCCACACCTCACTGGACCTTTTTTCTATGGCCAGTGTATGGAAGCCTATTTGCAGGCTGCTTAATAATGCTGTCAGGGTGGTCGGCCCGGTAACCACCACCCGGTAATCCCTTAAAAGCACGTCACACAGTCCGGGTCTCCGGATAACCTCGGCAAAGAGGCCCTCGGTGGGGAGAAATATTATGGCGAAGTCTGTTGTGCCTGGTGGGTCGATATATTTGTCCCTGATACTTTTAGCCTCGCCCTTTATTCTTGCCTCAAGCTGCCTGGAAGCCTGGTCCGCCAGAGCTGCATTGGACTGTTCCTGGGCCTCGATAAGCCTTTGATAGTCTTCCTGGGGAAACTTGGCGTCTATCGGAAGCCAGATACTTTCCCGGTCCGGGTCCCTTCCCGGCAGTTTTATGGCAAATTCCACTCTATCGTTGCTGCCATTTTTGGTGGCTACATTTTTTTGATACTGATCTGCTGTAAATACTTGCTCCAGAAGATTGGCAAGAGATATTTCCCCCCATATCCCCCTTGTTTTTACATTGGAAAGAACTTTTTTAAGGTCTCCCACCCCGGCAGCCAGAGTCTGCATTTCTCCCAGGCCCTTGTGAACCAATTCCAGCCTTTCGCTGACCAGCTTAAAGGACTCTCCCAGCCTCTTCTCAAGGGTGGCGTGTAGTTTTTCGTCCACGGTAAGCCTCATCTTTTCCAGCTTTTCATTGTTATCCCTCTGCAGCAGGGCAATTTTTTCCTCCACTGTTTCCCGCATCCTGTCAAGCTTTTGCTCATTGGACAGGGTTAGCCTTGACAGATTGCTTGAAAATGACTCCATCTGTGTGTTTTGTATCCGGGCATTTTCTGACACGCGGGATAAAAGGGAATCACCCAGCATTTTAACAGAGGTATTGATCTCCTCCCGAAGTTGCCTGGAGCTGCCCCCGGCCTCTTCCCGGTACCGCATTATTTCTTCCCGCACTGATTTTTCTGTTTTATCCTGGCTTTTTCCCAATGCAATAAATTGACTTTCAATATCCCGCAGCCTGCCCAGCCTGGACAGTAAAACAGCCAGGGCTAAAACTGATATTGCTGTGCTGACGGCCAGTATTAAAGTCAGAGGTGAAGCATCCATAGGTGACCTCCTGTGTTTAATACTGCATTATTCCACAGATTAAGCCTGACTCCTTCATTCTGTCCGGGAAACAAACATACAGGCAGGAGATATGTTTAACATATGTTAAGTAAAGGCTGGTATTCCCTGGACTCTGATCAGCCCCGGAAGTTTTTCCAGTGGAAATGTTTTGTACACTAAGTAAAGAGTTGCCAAATACTCTGTAGGTTATTTATGGCGAAATTTTTGTATTTTTTCATGTCTATGCGACATTAAAAGACTTTTTATCCAAAGGAGAATTATACTGTTATTGTCAAATTAATTAAAACTTAATTATTTTACTGCATTTTTTGAGGAGGCATTAAATGAGTGATAAGGACAAATCCAAGGAGCAGCTTTTAGGAGAACTGAAGGAGTTAAAGAATAATATCCGCAGCTTGAAAGAAAGTGTCAAAGTCCTTGAGCTAAAGCTGGAAGACTGTAACCGTAAGCTGGAGGCGGCAAATAAAAGGTATATGCAGGAATTATATGATGATCTAAACGATAAAAAGCAGGCCGAGAGACTGCTCCGTGAAAGTAATGAAAAATACAGATACCTGGTTGAAAATGCCCCCACTGGGATTTACGAGATAGACTTCAAGAACATGAGATTCACCAGCGTAAATGATGTAATGTGCCAGTATACCGGCTATTCCAGGGAGGAGTTTCTTTCTTTAAACCCCTTTGATATATTGTCGGATAACAGTAAAATTCATTTTAGAGAAAGATTGAAAAAAGGAAATTCCGGTGAGAGGGTGCTCCAGTTTACTGAATTCAAAATTAAGAAAAAAAACGGGCAGGAGTTTTGGGTTTTTATAAGTGCCCAGTATGTTTATGAGGAGGGTATGCTTGTAGGGGCTTCCGTTGTAGCTCATGATATCAGCGAGCGAAAAGAAATGGAAGAGGCTCTAAGGGAAAGCGAGCATTTCCTGGCCAATATTTTTGAGAATTTTCAGGACAGGCTCTCGGTTATCGATACTGAATTCAATATTGTCCTCGTTAACAATAAGATGGAGCAGTATTACTCCCATTCCCTGCCTCTTGTCGGCAAAAAGTGCTACAGTGTATACCACGGGAACAATGAAGTTTGCCAGGGCTGCCCCAGCCAGCTGGTTTTAAAGACAGGGAAGGCGGCCCAGGCTGTTATGCCCGTAAAGGACCCGGAGGGTAACGTCAAAACCTGGCTGAATAATTACTGCTGCCCGCTTATAGATGAAAGGTCCGGTGAAATTCAGGGGGTAATAGTATATGCACGGAATATTACTGAAAATATTAACACAGAGAGAGAGATGGCCCGCCTGGACAGGCTTAACCTGGTCGGTGAAATGGCAGCCAGCATAGGTCATGAAATAAGGAACCCGATGACTGCCGTGAGGGGCTTTCTTCAAATGCTTACCTCAAAAGAGGATTGTGCAAAATATAAAAACTACTTCAGCATTATGATTGATGAGCTGGACAGGGCCAATTCCATAATCAGCGAGTTCCTTTTACTTTCCAGAATTAAGCCGGCAAAGCTGAAGCACCAGAGCCTGAATACTATAATTAAGGCCATACTGCCTCTGTTTGAGGCCATCGCCATTAATCTTAAAATTGACATTGATCTGGACCTTGACAATATACCTGACCTGTTGGTAAACGAAAAGGATATTCGTCAGCTCATCCACAATCTTGTCCGCAATGGGTTGGAGGCCATGTCTCCGGGTAAAAAACTGACCATCCGGACCTACAGTGATGGTGAATACGTGGTTTTATCCATTAAAGATCAGGGGGAAGGTATAGAGCCAGGGCTAATCGATAAGGTAGGCACACCTTTTTTCACCACCAAGGATAACGGAACCGGCCTGGGGCTGGTTGTCTGCTATGGAATTGCCGGCAGGCATAACGCGGAGATTTATTTCGAAACAGGCCCCGGTGGAACAACCTTTAATGTAAAGTTCAGGGTAGTTGCCCATGCCGCGGCGCAGTACACAGATGGTTAGCCCTGCTGGGCACCTGTTATAATTGCTAAATCAATAAAAGCCCTTCACCAATTCATGTAATGATTTATTGGGGTTGTTATATATAAATCTCAAAAAGCTGTTAAAATCCTTATTGGGAGAATCGGGACGCTTTTTCTCCTCATATCCGGCCCGGCTGCCGTGAGTTTTTTCGGGCTCCCGGTGGGCCCCTCCCGCCCTTACAATAAACCCGGTAATATCATTGTAATCGGGCAAGTCCGGCAGGTTGATCAGGTAGGCGCCCTCACTGCCGGAAATTGTATACCCCAAAAGCCTCTCAGTATGGTCACTGCAGCAGGCAAACACCATAACCGCCACCCCCTCCACGGCTTTATTGTTTTCTTCCCTGACTGCACCGTAAAACAATAATCCGTCCTGCGTGGCTACGTCTTTTTCTCCCTGTTCGGAATACAGTTGAGGCTGAGGTGGTGGTGGTGGTGCCGGATCTTGACCGTCAGGTACATCCTGGCCGGTTTCGTTTTCGTCCGGGCCGCTGTTTTTTTCAGCAGGGAATGTTATCAGCACCCTTGAATTGCGGACTGCGTACCATTCCTGGCCGCCGGTATACGGCTCTTCCTGCCTCTCAACCGGCTGTTTCTCAGTCCTGCCCTTTATATCCTTTTCCATAAAAATGCTCCTTAATTATACAGTTATAGCAGTATAGTTTCAAAAACCGGAGAATTAAGATCTTCAGCTCATTGCCCTTATAAAAATTGCAGCTCTCCTGGGAATGCTGCTCTTATTGACAGTCAGCAGGTAATGGCCGTCACTGCCGCTGTACGAGTGCCCGAGCGGCAGCTCCTTTCCTCCGGCGGACCGCGCCATTATATTGACCAGTGCTCCCGGCACAGGCTTATTTCCCTTTGATTCCGTTATTACCCCATATATAACCAGATGGTCATTCCTTGTTAATACTATATCGCCCCTGAAAATCCGCTGCCGCTCAGAGCCTAAATCGAATCTGATATAACCCGGTACCCAGGCCATGGTAATTCCACCCCCAAAAAAACAATCACTGTCCCTATGGCTATAAGTATTCACCCCGGATTAAAGTCGTTACGTAAAAGACACTGGCAGGCTAAATTCTTTTATTCCTTTGCCTTAACAGCACTTTGATACCGACCTGCAATGGGTGTGCCGCTGCTATGAGTTGTATGACACAATGCTGTGAAATCCCTCATAGAATGTAACGTGCAGCAAAAGTAAAGGAAAAAGTTTTAAAAGATTTTAATTATAAGGGGCGGGAACTGTGAATGGAAGAGTACTTATAGCTGAAAAAAGAATAGAGCTGGGAAGGATTATTAATTCTGACCACCTGGAAATAAACCTCAGTCTTAAATCTGCCCCTGAGGGTAGAAAAAACGTTCATCCCTCCCAGGAGCCCAGGCGGTATAATGAAGTAACTCCGGGTAAAAGATGGCCTGACTGGCCGCATTACGATACCGGGAGAGCCGGTCAGCAGAATGAGGCTAAAGCCACCGTACAGGTTAAATCTGTTATTGCCAACATCAGGACAAGGCCGGTATAAGTATAAGAAAAGAATAAAAAGATTAAGCCAGGATTTTACTCCTGGCTTAATTGATCCGTTTTCTATTCCGCGTAATCCCTGTCATAGTCCCACTTGTGAAAGGCTGGAACATATACCTGCTGGTTTTGCAATATCTTCAGGGTAACATCGATAACCATTTTTTCCGATAACTCCCTAAAGGTGCGCTCTTCAAAAGGAGCACCCGGTATATGGCGCTGGTTGACAAATTCGTCGAGCTCGCAGATTTTACTGGAAATCAGCTCGCAGAAGGGAAGCTCGTTGAAATATTCAAAGCTGCACTGGTTAAATTCGGAAAAATCTCCCGACAGCAGCTGGTCCTTTCCAGGGAATTTGGACGGCAGCGGAGATGACTTGAAGTACTCAAATTCTTCTTTACTATTTAGGACGATAGGGAGCGGGGGGCTGCCGTTGAATTTTTCGATGGTTGTGACACAGCTGAAAGGAACATCAACGGTGCAGTGACGGATGTCGCCGCATACACTAAATTTGTTTTTGCAGCCCGGTGTGGAGAATTCTATGTTTTTACGGACAAAGCCCTCCAGGAATAGCTTGAATTTGCCCGGGTACTTGTGCTTTTCCCAGTCTTTTTTATGATCTTTATCCCAGTCTTTATCATGGTCTTTATCCCAATCTTTATCATGGTCTTTATCATGGTCTTTTTTGTCTTTATCCCAGTCATCATCCCAATCTTTTTGACAGTGTTTTTTGCTGAATGTTTGCAGCAGCTGGCACTGGGTGAGTTTAAGCTTTTTGGTGATTTGCTTTATGTCCAGTGCTTCTTCGGGTAGTGTAATCCTGGAAAAGACATCGATCTGCACATCC
This sequence comes from Peptococcaceae bacterium BICA1-7, assembly GCA_000802095.1. Taxonomy (GTDB): domain Bacteria; phylum Bacillota; class Desulfotomaculia; order Desulfotomaculales; family Desulfocucumaceae; genus BRHc4a. The sequence continues at coordinate 61,820 of JUEB01000033.1, forward strand.
AATTCAGCCAGAACCACAGGTATTTTCGCTATGACACGCTTTTTTTTGTTTACCGGGTGGATTTTTGCCGGATCATTGGTGCACATCTGTGGGGTGCCTCCACTTACTGTTGCGCAGGAACTGTTGCAAGAACTCATTTGTTCGATTCCCCCTTTTACTTTTTTAAAAAGATGGAGACGGCTCAGGATGGGTTTTTTGTTCCGCATAACCGGTGCATAAGCGAGAACAAAATGTAATATAAAAACATATATGGTTAAATTATCTTATTAAAGAAAATGGAATTTGTTACATATTTTTTAAAAAGGTTATTTTTCGTGAAAAAAGGCCGCTGACTTCAATCTGTCAGCAGCCTCAAATTAAATTCACCTGCGGTTTTTATAAAGGATCCGGCTATTCCTTCAGAAGGCGGCGCAGAATTTTACCTACCGCCGACTTGGGCAACTGATCGCGAAACTCCACGAAGCGGGGCACCTTGTAGGCCGCCAGCTTTGAGCGGCAGAAGGTTATGATCTCCTCTTCGGTGGCACTCTCTCCCTCTTTTAGAACTATGAAGGCCTTTGCCGTCTCACCCCGGTAGGCGTCGGCAATGCCCACCACAACAGCCTCCTGGACCTTGGGGTAGGTGAAAAGAACATCCTCCACCTCCACAGGGTAGATGTTGAAGCCCCCGGCTATGATAACGTCCTTTTTGCGGCTGACTATATAAACATAGCCATCCTCATCCACCTCTACCACATCGCCTGTTTTAAGCCAGCCGTCCTCCAACACGTTGACCGTCTCATCCCATTTGTTCCAGTAGCCCCTCATAACCTGGGGACCGGTGATCCACAGCTCGCCGGGCTGTTTTTGCCGGCATTCTTCGCCGGTGCTTATATCTATTACCTTCATGTCGGTGTCCGGAACGGGAAGGCCTATGCTGCCGGTTTTTACTTTGCCGTTGACAGGGTTGCTGTGGGTTACCGGAGATGCCTCGGAAAGGCCGTAGGCCTCCACCACCTCCACCCCGGTCAGCTTCATAAAGGAATCTTTTACCTCGTTGGGGAGGGGGGCCGACCCGCTTATGCAGGTATGCAGGCAGCGCAGGTCGTAATTGTCAATGTCCTTGTAGCTGTTGATGGCGATTAGCATGGTTGGGCTGGCAAAAAATACCCCCACCTTGTAGTTGTCAATGGCCTCAATGACGGCCTTCGGCTCGAAGCGCGGGAAAAGAATCATGGTCACCCCGGTGTATACCGACATATTCATGACGCAGGTAAGCCCATAAACGTGAAACAGCGGCAGTACGCCTATTACATGGTCATTGCCCCGCCGGTAGTTTTTGCCCAGCACTTCTACCGCCTGATATACATTGGCCACCAGGTTGTGGTGGGTAAGCATGCAGCCTTTGGATAACCCGGTGGTTCCGCCGGTGTATTGAAGCAGGGCCAGGTCTTCGGGGGCAACCTCAACTTTTTGATAGTCGGCGCTGTATTTTTCCAGGATCAGCCCCAGATCGGTGGTGTCATCTCCGGTGGCAGCGGGCGATCCGTCAATGTTAAAGGTGATCATGTGTTTTAAGGAGGTGCTTTCCCTCACGTTTTTAACCTTGGGGTAAAGATCGGCCAGGCAGACTATGGTTTCGCTGCCAGAGTCGCTGAGCTGATGTTCAATTTCCCTCTCCACGTACATGGGGTTGTGCTGGACCACCACTGCCCCGGCTTTGAGGGCGCCAAAGAAGGAAATGACGTTCTGTGGGCAGTTGGGGGCCATGATGGCTACCCGGTCGCCTTTCTTTACTCCCCTATCCTGCAGAAAGCGGGTGAACCGGCTGGACATAAGCTCCAGCTCCCGGTAGGTTATTTTCTGGTCAAAGAAAATTATGGCGTTATTATCGGGATACTGGCGGGAGCTGTTGGACAGAAAATCAAAAACGGGTATCCCGGGGTATTCCAGGGTGTGCCTGGTATCGGGCAGATAGTTTTTTAACCATATTTTTTCCATGAGTAAAGCCTCCTTAGTTTTGTTGTAAAAGATATCTATTTCAGCAGGTGCCTGATCAGCTTGCCGGTTGTGGTTCTGGGCAATTCCTTCACAAAAACATAGCGGTCAGGTATTTTAAAAGCAGCCAGCAAATCGCTTTCCCTTATAAAGCTGTCCAGCATTTCGGGGGTCAGCCCGCTGTCGCGGGACACCACGAAGGCGGTAATGGTTTTTTCGGATCCCTGGCCGGGCAGGCCTGCCACAGCCACCTCGGCAACCAGAGGGTGCTCACTGATAACTTTCTCTATTTCCTGTGGATAAATGTTGTCCACTGCGGTGATGATGGCATCGTCCGCCCGGCCTGTAATCCACAGGTAGCCGTCCTCATCCAGCCGGCCCAAGTCTCCGGAATGATACCAGCCGCCGTAAAAGGCCCGGGCTGTTTTCTCCGGGTGCCGGTAGTAGCCTTGCATCATGCCGCTGCCGCGTATTAAAATCTCGCCTATCTGCCCGGTGTCCGCCAGATCTCCTGGTTCGGAGGGAACCTCCCGGCCAGGCCTGACTACCCGTATCTCGTGGTTTAAAAGGGCCTTTCCGGCAGATCCGCACTTAAGGGGGTGCTCCTCAGGGTAGAGCACTGTGACCACCGGTCCCATTTCGGCCATACCGTAGAGCTGGATTAATTCTGCCCGGGTTACTCCTTTTATCCTTTTAATGGTCTGCAGTGTCGCCGGGGAAGCCCCGTAGGGGATAAGGCGAAGGTCCGGCAGATCAATCCGGGGTGGATTCTTAAAAATACGTTCCAGGGTGACCGGGTCTCCGAACATCACGGTAATTTTTTCGGCGGCCAGCGTTGACCACACTTCAGGCTCATCCAGGTGATGCTGCAGTATATTGGCCGCCCCCACATGCACCCGGGGCAGAAAGAAGCAGTGCAGCTCGGCCACATGATACAACGGGGCCACCGAGAGTCCCCGGTCAGGGTATCTTAATCGCTGGGCCTCTATCATGCACATGCTGTGATCCAGTATCTCCCGGTGCTGGTGGATGACCCCCTTGGGCCTTCCGGTGGTGCCGCTGGTGTAAACAATGGAATACCAGTCGGTTTCCGCCACCAGTATGTCGGGGCTGGTGTCCCGGCCGGATTTTAGAAACTGGTAATAGGATTCGGCGTAATCAGGCACATCGTCATCCACGTACAGCAGTTTTTGAACGGTGCGCAGGCGGGGAAGGACCTTTTTGACCCTGTCCCGGACGGCTCCCTCGAAAATAAGCACCCTTGACTCCGTGTCATTAAGTATGTAGGAGAGATCGGATGTGCTCAGGTGGCAGTTGATGGGGTTGAATACCGCCCCTATCTTGGCCGTGGCAAAGAGTGCCGTCACCAGCTCACAGGTATTGAACAGAAAAACAGATACCCTGTCTCCCTTGGCCACACCCCAGGACAGCAGTGCGCCGGCCAGGCGGTTTACCTGCCTGTCCCACTCCCTGTAGGTCCAACGTATTCCTTTGGCCGGGTACACCAGGGCCTCCCGGCCGGGGTGCCGCTTCACGGCCTGCTCGAAAAGATCTTTTAGAGTATACATTTAATAGATGTTGTAAACCCCTTTCCCCTTTATGCGCTTTCGATGGCCTATGGGCCATAAAGGTAACTGGCACCGGTGCATCAGTTTGCATCACCTGTGAACGGGCGGCAGCTTTTTAAAAAATCCGCGTCCGGACAGGTCCTGGCCGACCGGTTCAATATAGTGATGCAGTACTCTTGTTACTCATTAAAATATTTAGCAATTATCCTGCCAATAATTATAGTCAAGCCAGACAGACTTTTTTGTATGACCGGCAGGAGGCTTTCCATAAAACGCATCAATTGCGCATCGCTATGCATCGCATCAGCCTTCAGCCGTATTGAGGCCGTGCTTTTTCATTTTTCTTACTACTGTTGACTGGTTGACTCCCAGCACCTCGGCAACCTTGCGGGTGCTGCGCAGGCGGCCATACAGCTCCCTGAGTATTTCCTTTTCCGGTGCCGCATGATAGTCTCCGTCCCGAAACGCCCTGCTGCGGCTTATAATGTTCCCGGGGAGGTCTTTGACAGCAATAATATTGTGGGGGGTTACTACCAGCATTCTTTCTATAAGGTTCTCCAGTTCCCGGACATTGCCCGGCCAGTCATAGGCGCCCAGCACATCCATGGCCTCGGCGGCAATGCTTTTGGTCATGTGGTATTTCTCATTGAATTTCCTCAGGAAGTGCGAAATAAAGAGGGTTATTTCATCACTCCGATCCCTCAGGGGGGGGACTGTAATGGGGATTACATTCAGGCGGTAATAAAGATCGTCCCTGAACTGTCCTGATTTAACCATGGCAGACAGGTCCCGGTTGGTGGCAGCCACCAGTCGCAGGTTCACCTTTACCGGCTTTGTTCCCCCTACCCGGGCTACCTCTCTTTCCTGGATTACAGTTAAAAGCTTCACCTGAAGGTGCAGGGGTAGCTCGGACACCTCATCAAGAAACAGTGTACCGGTCTGAGCCAGCTCAATAAGGCCGGGCTTGCCCTCCCGCCTGGCCCCGGTAAAGGCTCCCCTATCGTAGCCAAACAATTCCGACTCCAGCAGGTTTTCCGGTATAGCCCCGCAGTTAATCCTTATAAAGGGAGCGTCACTTCGGTGGCTCATCTTGTGGACCAGCCTGGCCACAATTTCTTTTCCCACACCGGACTCACCCTGTATCAGAATGGTGGTATCCACTCTGGCTACACGGATGGCCAGGTCAAAACAGTTTCTCATGGACTGGTTTCCACACACGAAAGTATGGCCCAGGTCCCTGGACTTAAGTTTTTCCAGCTCGGACTGGTAGACCCCGGTCAGCTCCCTGCTGGCCTGCAGCTGCCTTTTTAAATCCGTCAGGCTGGAAATATCCCTGCAGTTGACCACAACCCGTGAAGTTTTCCCTGTTTCCCGGGAATATACAGGGTTGGCGGTGATAATAATCTCTTTTCCCTCCTCCAGGCGCTGCACCAGGGTAACAGGACTTTTACTCTGAACGGCCTGCCTGCTTACCTGCACAATGGGCAGCTTGAGGCCGCTTTTATACAGCAGCTCGTCCAGCGGGACCGGTTTGCACTGCTGTGGCCCGGCTGTCCCGGCCACCAGGTCATGGAAGGCGCTGTTGAATTTTAGGGTATTGCCCTCTTCATCCACCACCAGTATGCCGTCGTAGGAAGAATTTATTATGGCGTCGGTTTCCTGGTACAGTGACTCAAAGGCGTTGGCCATGTCCATCCTGGTCATCATGGCCACCAGCCGGTTGCTGTAATCCACCACCGGCAGCCTGCTGACATTATAGTCCAGGGCCATCTGCCAGGCATCCTCCACAGGCCTGTCGTGCAGTATGGTCCGGACATTTCTTTTCATAAGGGTGCTTACGGCGCTTTCAAAGGGGATCTTTTTTATGATGGCCCGGTATAGATGAGTTTTGGTTAAAATGCCCACTATTTCTTCGGCAGCATTGACCACAGGGGCGCCATCAATACCGTGCTCAAGAAAAACCTGCGCCGCTTTGAAAAGGGTGTCGCTTTCCTGAAGGGCCACGGGCTCCCTGTTTAAAAACTCGTTTATCCTCATCTTTTACTCCTTATAACATTTTTCCGGACCAACTTCCTTTTATCACAAACAAAAGTAATCCGCAAGCCTGTACAGCTATTAAGTTAACCTTGAGCTGTAAAGCATTCCAGGAAGGCAGCCCCTCCTTTTTCCAGTGCCGGCTCTTGTCTGAATTCAGTTGCAATTGTTGTACCAGAAAGAGAAAAAAACCGCCAATGCGGTTTAATGAAGGTATAGATTATGGTCTTTTACTTTCAAACAACTCTTCGCCGGGAGAGAAGAACTAGCCTGCCGGTATCCCCGTTATACTCATTCAGGTCAACGTTTCCGCTGATACCACTTACCCTGCCCCTGTCGGTGTACTGCAGGAACAGCCAGTGCTTCCACCCTGAGCAGCCGGGAGGCAGCTGGTCTCCGTAATGGGCCAGCCAGAGCGGCGCACTGCCCAGACCTTCGTCCAGGAACTCACTGATAAAGTAGGAGTATGAATAGATGACTGGCTGAACAATGGCCTCCACCTTCACTTTTTGAACCCAGGCACTGACTATTTGAGAAATCTCTCTTTTACCCAGGCCCTGGTTTTTTTCAATGTCTATGACCGGCGGCAGGTCAAGCAGGTCAAAGCCCCCGTTAGCATTGACCACATTAATAAAGTGACCGGCCTCGTTTAAGGCGTCCTCTATAGTGGACGGGGTGCAGAAATGATAGGCCCCCACAAGTATCCCGGCCTCTTTAGCACCCTTTATATTCTGGGAAAATTTAGGGTCCTGGTAGTCCACCCCTTCAGTGGCCTTTATAAAGGCAAAAGAGATCCCATCACTTTTAACAAGATTCCAGTCAATATCCCCCTGCCAGTGGGAAACATCAGTTCCACGGCAATTACCCGGGCTTCTGGACTGCATGTCTGACCCCCTTTACATACAGCCGGACCGGCTGTATTCACAAGTATTTATTATATTTAGAGTATGAATAAAGCCGGGTTCCGGTTACAGCTGTGCAGGTCCTAGTTACCCGGCAGTCTGGCACAGGGAGGCCGGGCTGCCCTCAAGCTTAAGTTTTACTGAGGCCTGGAAAATCAGCTCCTCATTATGGTGGGATACGATCAATACTGTGTCTCCCGGCCTGGTTGTCCTTTTAATAAGCTGCATCATCCTCTTTTTTTGATTGGTGTCGGAGGAGGAAAAGGGCTCATCAAGCAGTATTACATCACCCCGGGCAGCCAGTGTTCTGGCCAGTGAAACTGCCTTCTGCATCCCCCCGCTGAGCTGCGGAGGATAGAGTTCACCGGGTATTCCCAAAACACCCAGCATTTCCAGGGCCTTTGCCAGAGCCTCCCGGTATGGCATCTGCCGGCGCAGCACCAGGGCGATATTCTGTTCTGCGGTTAGCCAGGGAAGGAGCCGGGGCTCCTGAAACATCAGGCAGGGAATCCTTCCATTCCGGCTGACCTGGCCGCTATCCGGTCTTTCCAGCCCGGCTATTATGCGCAGCAGGGTTGTCTTGCCCGTTCCCGAAGGTCCTGACAGAGATACTGTTTCCCCGGGCCTCAGGTTCAGTGAAAGGCTGTCCAGAACCCCAACGAAGGTCCCGTCCTGCCGGTAGCCCTTGGACATATTTTCTATGGTTAGGCTTTCGCCGGCAGAGCTGCCCTGTCCTTTAGCCGTAGGCCTTACGGGAAGCCAGGCCAGCCCGGAGTGATAAATAGTGATAAAGAGCCCGCTTTTGATCAGCAGCCGCCAGGCCAGGTCACTGGTCAGGCCCAGTATAACCAGCAGCAGCGTCCAGGCCATCAGCCGGTCGGTCTGCAGGTAAGTCCTGCTGGTTTCCATGGCGAAGCCCACACCCCTGACGGAGGCAAAAAGCTCGGCCATTACCACTGACTTCCACATAATAGCTATGGCCACTGAAACACCGGCAGAGATATGGCTTCCCACCGATGCCAGGTCTATGCTGTACCATTTTAAGACAGGGGGGAGCCGGAAGTTTTGGGACATCTCTCCCAGGTGGGGGCTAATGCTGTTAAGGCCTGTAATAGTATTGAGGTATATAACAGGCACAGTGGCTGTGAAAACCACAAAGGAAACGCTGGCGTCAGAAAAGCCGAACCAGATTATGGCCAGTAGTATCCATGATACCAGCGGCACGTTTTGCAAAAGAGTTATTACCGGGCGCAGGTAAGGTGTCAGGGGAGACAGCACTATGGCCATAAACACACCAGACAGCACCGCGGCCAACATTCCGGCCAGCGCCCTGACGGCGGTGCCGGCGATTACAGTCCAGTTATGGGGCTCTATCAGTATACCCGCCAGACTTGCCACCACCTGTTCCGGCGAAGGCAGCACCAGGCTGTTTGTGCCAAGTGATGCTATTTTCCAGACCAGCCCGAACAGTATAAAAGATATAATTGTTTTAGACAGTTTTAAAGGCATATAAGCTTACCCGATTCTTTTTATTTAAGGTAGAAGGAGCTTTCCCGATCCGGTACTGTACCACCCACCGCCTCCGGATCGATTAAAAGGAGCTGGCCCAGGTATCCGTCCACAGCTTCTCTGGCCTCCCGGGCAGTCTGGAGCTTTAAGTTGCTTCGCCCCAGGGACTCCCGGATGACTTCCGCGGGAAGGGACAGTGCTTTTTCTTCTGCAGCCCCTATTTTTTCAGGATTGTTTACATAAGAAAGGAGACTATTATTGTATTTATCATAGAACTCCCGCCAGGCAGATGGATTATCACCCGCGAAGCGGGCGCTGACAGCCAGGCCGGCCTGGGGCAGGCCCCGGGCTTCAGGGTAGGCCTTTAGCCACTCCTCTTCAAGGTTCATAACTATTCCATACTCCTTGCTGCGGGAAAGCACCGAAGTAAGCAGGGGCTCCGGCAAAACTGCCAGGGAAATCTTTTTGGCAATGATCATTTGGGCAATCTCGGGGGAGGTCCCGTATATTATTTTAACATCTCTTTCGGAAAGCCCATTTTTTTTAAGAAGGCCCCTGAAAATAAGGTCCGGGCTGTACCCCATGGCCCCCACGGCGACGGTTTTACCCTTTAAGTCAGCCCAGCCCTTAACCTGCGGGTCGCCGGAGACCAGGTAAAGTATTCCCCACGTGCTTACAGCCCCCAGCTGTATATTGACACCCCTGTTATGTAGAACGGACATTGAGTTAACCGGTATTATGGAAACATCAACACTGTCCTCAATAATTCGGGACATGGCCTCATCGGCCTTGCTATACCAGATTACCTGCACAGCACTGTCTCCCAGCATGGAGACCAGGGGGATACTGGGAGGCGCCAGGGGGGCCTGGACCCTGATCACGCCGGCGCCTGTATTTGTATCCGAAGCCGGCGGTTTTTTTGAACAGCCGGCTACAGCCATAATTAAGGCTAACAGCAGCAGCGCGGCGGTGTATAATCTATTTCTCATGGTTAAGTGACAACCCCCTTAAAACCTTTTCAGTAATTTTTTCTTTTGGTATAAACAATCCCGGGGTGCTTTTTCTATTATAAATCTTTTATCCACATACAGTAAGTTGAAATTAGCGCATCCCTGGTTAATTCACAGGGCTGCAGTATATTTAATCGGAACTGCACGCAAAATAGCACTGACGTCAATTTTTTGTGAGGTGAATATGTATTGGTAATGCTGGGCAACCCTTTTGTGGCTAATGTCCCCAGGCAGCTGTCGGCTGAGGAGCTGGTGCAGGCACTGCGTGTTGACCTGGCGGGAGAGCTGGAGGCCATTATAGGATACGAGGCGCATGCCATGGCCTCAACAGACGAGAGAGTGAAAAAAGTTTTATACCATATTGCCGATGAGGAAAGGCAGCATGTGGGAGAGCTGCAGCAGCTTATTTACATGCTGAGCCCCAATGAGCAGCAGCAGGTGGAAAAAGGAAAGCAGGAAGTTATTCAGCAGCAGTCTCAGGGCTTTCAGCAGCCCATGCAGTAATGCTGTGGGTATTTGGCCTGGGATCAGCAAAAAACCGCCTCGGGGCGGTTTTGCTATTTCTCTTATTGCATTGTCCCCTCCTGCAGCAGCCTGATATGCCAGGATAAAGCCTTTTCCAGAACATGGGGGGTGTGTCCGCCCCGGGAAAGGGCTTCCTGATAATACTCCTGCAGCTTTGGGCGGTAGGAGGGATGGGCGCACTTCTCTATTATTTCCACAGCCCTCCCCCTCGGGTGAAGGCCCCTCAAATCGGCAAGCCCCTGCTCTGTCACTATAACATCCACATCGTGCTCGGTATGGTCCACATGGGAGGCCATGGGTACTATGCTGGACACCTTGCCTTCCCTGGCATAGGATTTGGTGCAGAAAATGGTCAGGCGGGCACTTCTGGCAAAGTCCCCGGAGCCGCCTATGCCGTTCATCATCCGGGAGCCTGCCACATGGGTGGAGTTTACGTTGCCGTATATGTCCACCTCCAGGGCGGTATTCATGGAAATAACCCCCAGCCTGCGAATAATGCCCGGGTTATTGGACATTTCCTGGGGCCTTAATACCACTCTCTCCTTGTAGCTGTCCAGTTTTGCATAGACCTGCGCCCTTCTTTCGGTAGACAGAGTCAGTGAGCAGCCCGAGGCAACGCAGACCTTGCCTGCGTCCAGCAGATCAAAAATGGAGTCCTGGAGAACTTCTGAATAGACCTCCAAATCCTTAAACTCCGACTGCAGAAAGCCGTGGCAAACAGCATTGCCCACAGAGCCCACACCAAATTGCAACGGGGTGAGCCGGGGGGGAAGGTGGCCCTTTTGCACCTCCTGCCGCAGAAAGTCAATAATAAACCGGGCCATTTTATTTGTTTCATCGTCCGGGGGCTCCAGCGCCTTGCTTTTCTCCGGGCGATTTGTGACAACAATGCCTTTAATCTTATCCGGGTTCACCACGATGGCTTTTGTGCCTATGCGCTGCCCTGCTGTTATAATGGGCAGCGGCTTCCTGGATCCCTGCTCACCGGGGTCATAGATATCATGCAGTCCTTCCAGCCCGATAGGCTGGGCCAGGTTTAACTCAACAATAATCTCCCTGGCGTACTGGGCAAAAATATTGGAGTTGCCCACTGAGGAACTGGGTATGATGTGCCCCTCTTCAGTTATGGCGGTGGCCTCTATTACGGCAATATCAATGGGCGGAAGAGCTCCGGAGCGAATCATCTCAGCCGTGTGGGAGAGGTGCTGGTCCACATATTTGACGGTGCCGCTGTTCACCAGCCTGTTCATCCTTTTTTCCGACTGGTAGGGAATGCGGAGTTCAACGATACCGGCGTCGGCCAAAACTCCGTCCACCGCCGGGCTGGTGGATGCCCCGGTGTAAACCTTTATTTTGAAAGGTTTATCCTCCTCCTTTACCCTTTCCGCCAGGGCGGCCGGAATAGCCTTGGCGTCTCCGCCGGTAAAGCCGCTGAATCCTATAGTCATTCCGTTTTTAATCCAGGAGCTGGCCTTATTTGAATTGACAATTCTCTCTTTCAGCTTCTCATTGCGCAAACGGCCCGATAGCATAAAGTCACTCCCTGCCTGATAAGTATTGTGCTGATTAAATAATAATACTTGATACTTTAGAAAAAACCTCCTTTTTACCTCCCCTGACATTTTCCTGACATAATAAAACTGTAATATATACATGTCCGGCTGCTTATTTGCATCAGATAGTCTGATTACTGACTGCTGATAGCCGATCGCCGAAATAATAAAAAAGGCAGGTGTTTTACATGTTCCAAAAAAAGCGCCTGATAGGCGCGCTTGTAGTGGCCCTTCTTCTGGCGGTGACCATAGCCGGTGTGGCCATGGCCACACCGGACCCGCAGTCTCAGCCGGCAAAGGCCAACCTTTACCAGGATTTTATCGCAAAATTCGCGGCTAATCTGGGTGTGGACCAGGACAAGGTTACATCAGCCCTGGAGGCTACCAGGAAACAGATTCTGGATGAGGCTGTTCAAAGTGGCAAGCTTACCCAGGAGCAGGCTGATAAAATGGCCACCCGCCTGGGTGGTGACATGGGCTGGTTTGCAGGCCGCATGCACGACAAAAAAGAAAAATTTGGCGAGGATCGGGGCAGGAATGCCGGGGAACTGGCCAAGGCTATCGGTATGACCGAAGAGGAGCTGAAGTCAGAATTAGATTCGGGTAAAAAGCTGTCTGATATTTTAGCCGAAAAAGGCCTGGACGCTAATCAGCTCCACCAGAAGATGCTTGAAATTAAAAAAGAGGCACTGGCCCAGGCCGTTGCCGCCGGCAAGCTGACCCAGGACCAGGCAGATAAGATGATCCAGAGAATGGAACAGCATAGCTATAAAGCTACTCCTCCCCAAATAGATAAATAACTGATAAAACCGGCAGGACAGCCCGTTTCACCCTCAGGGGGAAGCGGGCTTGTTTTTTATAACGCTTAGGAAAGTATAGTTCTCCTGAAGTTTCCCGCTTTCCGTTAAGAGTGTTTCAAAAAAGCTTCCTCTGACAGCATTCAGAAGGGCAAGCACTATTGGTGCTTTTTTATATTTAATTAGAGGGAAATTTTAATGTTTAAAAGAAATTATACTATAAAGTATTTTTTTTACCGGAGGTTATATTGTTTTGAATTCAGAAAATATGTCACAAAGGCTGGATGCTGTTTTTCATCCCCGTTCCATAGCGGTGGTGGGAGCGTCCAATACACCAAACACCTACGGCTACCTGTTCATGGACTATCTGATAAAGGCCGGCTACCGGGGCGTTTTATACCCCGTAAAACCTGGCAGTGAGGAGATCATGGGATTTAAGGCCTACCCGTCACTAAAAGACATACCGGGGGATGTGGACTATGTCATTTCCTGTATTGGGGCCAGATATGTCCCGGAAATGATTAGTCAGTGCCCGGAGAGAAATGTCAAATGCATACACCTTTTCACCGCCAGAATGAGTGAGACAGGTGATAAAAAGGGCCACGCCCTGGAGCAGGAAATAGCCTCGGAGGCTGCCAGACTGGGTATACCTCTGATAGGCCCCAACTGCATGGGGCTTTATCACCCGGAGGAGGGTATTTCCTTTGCCTATGACCTCCCCAAAAAGCCGGGCAAGGTGGGGGGGATATTTCAGAGCGGGGGTATAGCGGTTAATTTTGCACGCTATGCCGGGGTCAGGGGAGTTGCCTTCAGCAAGGTGATCTCCTATGGCAACGCCGCCGGTGTAAATGAGTGTGATCTGCTGGAGTACCTGGCCTGGGATAAGGAAACCAGTATTATTGCCATATATATCGAGGGTGTCAGAGACGGCCGCAGATTTTTTAAAACCCTCAGGGAGGTCTCCGCCATTAAGCCGGTAATAGTGCTAAAAGGTGGGAGGACCGGGGCCGGGACCAGGAGTTCCTTTTCTCACACCGCATCTATTGCCGGGTCCCTAAATGCCTGGGAGGTAATGTTTAAGCAGTGTAATGCCGTTCAGGCGGCGGATATGGATGAGCTTGTAGATTTGACCGTGGCCTTTAACTCTCTTCCAGCTATTACAGGAAAGAGAGTGGGGGTGATCGGGGGCAGTGGCGGAAAAGTGGTGCTTTCGGCAGACGAGTGTGAGCAGTCAGGGCTGGATGTGGTAAGCATGCCCGGTGACGTTATGGATACCATCAGGGAAAAGGCGCCTGAATTGGTAAACTGGCTGGGGAATCCGGTTGACTTTTCAATATTGGGGGGAACCAGCCTTAATCCAATGGATTTTATGCAGATAATGGCCGGAAGCATTGGGTTTGATTTCCTGATTTGTAATGTTACCGAGGAAAACCCCTTTGACCATACGGTATGGGCCCAGCTTATAACTATGGAAGTGAATGAGTATCTGAGAGTTTTATCCGGGGGTATGATGCCCCTGGTGGCCACCATTGCCAACCCGGGGCTGGGTCTGGGAAACACCGGTGAATGGCACTGGAAAAACCTGCTGGAGAGGCGTGAGGAGATGCAATCAAAGGGGATAGCCGTTTTCGACTCAGTCAGGAAGGCGGCCACGGCCTTAAGCAAGCTGGTAAATTACTATGAGAATAGGAAAAGTATCGGTCACGGAGGTTCTAAATGAAAGAGTCTATTCTTGAGCGATTAAAAGTAAAAGGGCAAAGCATACTGGCCGAGGTGGAGGCCAAGGAAGTGCTTCAGGAAGCGGGAGTCCCGGTAAATCCCACGGTTATGGCCAGGTCCAGGGAAGAGGCTGTTTCGGTAAGCATAAAGCTGGGGTTTCCGGCTGTGCTAAAGATAATATCCAGTGATGTGCTGCACAAAACCGAGGCCGGGGGAGTGCGGCTAAATCTGACCGGTCCCGAAGAGGTGGGGGAGGCCTATGACGCTATAATGGCGGCGGCCCTTGATAAATACCCCCGGGCCCTCATAGAGGGTGTTTCAGTCCAGAGGATGATAAAAGGGGGGACAGAGGTTATCATAGGCATGGCCAGGGACCCCCAGTTTGGGCCAATGCTTATGTTCGGGCTGGGAGGTATTCTGGTGGAGGTATTGCGGGACGTAGCTTTTCGGATAATCCCCTTGACTAAAAAAGACGCCAGGGATATGCTTTCAGAGATAAAGGGCTATCCGCTGCTCAAAGGTTTCAGGGGAACTGCCCCGGTTGACGAAGATGCGCTGGCAGAGGCGCTTTTAAAACTTTCCGGCTTTATTGATCAGCATCCGGAAATAGAGGAGCTGGATATAAACCCTCTTTTTGCGTCTGAAGGCGGGGTATTAGCCGCAGATGCCAGGATGGTGCTTAACTGGGACTGATGAGGTTACCAGGAGGCCGCAAAGCACACAGGGTACCTGGTGGGAGGCACATCTCCCTTTGGAAACAAAAAAGACATCCCTGTTTATATGGAGGAAACAATTACCAGCCTCCCCAAAATATATATTAACGGTGGAAAGCGGGGCTTTCTCACCGGTATTGCTCCCGGGGAGGCGGTAAGAGTTCTTAAGCCGGAGCTGGTCAGGGTGGGAGTGGAAAAGGGATAAAAAATTTCACTGATCTTCTGTCAGTATTATCTCCAGCCCCGGCATATGTCTCTTGCTCATTTTCTTGCGCTTTTTTCTGTTTTCCTTTGACTCCAGCACAATATCCAGGTCATAGTTTTCGGGGTAAAGCTTTTCAGCCTCCACATAAAGGCTTAGCCTTTTTTGATTTACTTTTAGCTTTTGCTTCAGAACTATTACTCCCACCTCACCCCTCTTGTTGACCTCTTCATAAATTATGCCGGTTCGGCCCAGGCTGCTGATATATACAGAGTCCCCCAGTTTGAAGGGGCATTGGGACTGCTGATTTTGTAGCTGCCGGGCCTTTTCTATTTTTTTACCCAGCTCCGGCTGGCCGGACTGACCGGGCCTTTCCTCCCCGGGCTCCGCCGTGACCGGGGCCGCGGGCTGGAAGGGCTGGTATTCCCTGTGCTCGTGATAGGTTACCTCATGGGCTCTTTCGATCAGTCTTTTGTCCATGCCCAGGCGCAGGGCTATCAGGAGTGCGTTGCTTTCGCCCGCCTGCCCAATATGGAGGCGGTAGAGGGGCTGCAGTGTCTCAATGTCAAATTCCATGCAGCCTATGGTAAAGCCAGGCCTCCCGGCGGCAAAGGTTTTTATTTCGCTGTAATGGGTGGTGGCCAGCAGGGTGGCCCCGGTCTCAAAAAGCCTCTCCAGCAGGGCTATGGCAAGGCCGGTTCCTTCCTGGGGGTCGGTGCCCGCTCCCAGCTCATCAAGAATTACCAGGGTACGGCCGCCTGCTCCTTGCAGTATGCCGATGATGTTGCGGATATGTGAGGAGAAGGTGCTAAGGGACTGTTCAATGCTCTGGCCGTCACCTATGTCCACCAGAATATCCTCGAATATGGCAAACCGGCTCTCCTCCTCCACGGGGGGGTGAAGGCCGGACTGCACCATAAGAGAGAGCAGGCCTACAGTCTTCAGGGCCACAGTCTTTCCCCCGGTATTGGGGCCGGTGATTACCAGCGCCCGGCTTTGACCACCAAGGGCAATACTAAGCGGCACGGCGGCGCTGCCCAGGAGAGGGTGCCTTCCCTCCCTGATGTCAATTGTACCCTCTGTGTTTACCCTGACCCCGGCCCCTCTCAGAGCTTTGCTTAATTTCCCCTTGGCAAAGGCAAAGTCCAGCTGTGTCATGGCCTCAATATTTACCGACAGCTCCTGGAGGCTATCACACACAAGGGCTGTCAGGGCGCAAAGCACCCGGTAGACTTCTTTTTCCTCCTGCATTCTGAGGAGGTTCAGATCATCCTGGAGCCGGGACACCTCCGCCGGCTCAATGTACACAGTAGAGCCGCTGGATGAGGTGTCCAGCACCTGGCCGCGAATGTTTTTGCGGTATTCGCTCTTCACCGGGACCACGTAGCGCCCCCTTCTAATGCTCACCAGGCTCTCCTGCAAATAAGGCCTTAAGGCCGGAGATTTAAGTATGTCTTCAATCTTGTTCTTTATCCGCTCGGTAAAAACAGCCAACCTTTTACGGATCTTTTCCAGGTCGGGACTAGCCTTATCATCCACCTGCCCGCCCCTGATGCTGCGCTGTATTTCTTCCACCAGATTCTCCAGCTCAGACATGGACAGGGCATAGGTGCTGATGGAAGGGGCCAGGTGCCCCTTGTCTCTCAAAAATCTCTTCATCCTTTTAACCTCTTCCAGGAAGCCGCAGATTTGAGACAGCTCCTCAGGTGTCAGGGTCAGTCCTTTATCCGGCTTTTCCATTATTGCCTCTATGCCGGTGAGGCTGTGCAGAGGAATGCTGGAGTACTGGTCCACCACGGCCCGGGCCTCGTCTGTCTCGGCCAGCCGGCCCTCAATCACCGTCCTGTTGACCGAGGGCTCCAGCCTGGCAATCATCCTCCTGCCGGGGTCCGACACCGCAAAGTCCGTTAGAAGCCCCCTGACTTTATCAAATTCCAGTAAACCCATAGATTCTTTATGCATCTTTTACAGCTCTCCTTATCATTAAATTTGTATGCAAAAAAGGCCATAAACGGACACACACCCGTTTATGGCCTCAAAAATGAGCCAGCCCTCCACCTCCGAAAATGCATTCCGGGGTATAGGCTATAAGGCATGAAAAAGCCGTGCGACACTGGCACGGCATTCTCTACCTTAAAAATATCAGAAGCCCGTGTGTCCTTAACCAGCACCTGAAGATCTACACAGCAAATACACCCTAACAGGGCTGAGTGATTTCTTCAGGACCATATAGATTTGGCTAGTTAAGCACACGCTCAGACATATTGCAAAACTCCTATTCAATACTGGTGCTATTATATGCTAAATTAAGCCGGAACGCAATAGCCTACAGCCTGTCCACCGCTGTAAGTATGCCCTTTAGGATGTGGGCCGGGGTGGGCGGGCACCCCGGGATGTAAACATCCACCGGTGCATGCCTTTCTACACCGCCCCCGGAGGCGTAGGCGTCTCTGAATAATCCCCCTCCGCAGGCGCAGGCTCCCACTGCCACCACCAGTGTTGGCCCGGGGCAGGCCTCGTAGGTTTTTTGCAGTGCTATCTCCATATTTCTGGTTACCACTCCGGTGATCAGCAGCATGTCGGCGTGGCGAGGTGAGGCCACAAAGTCCACCCCGTACTGCTGAATATCGTAAACGGGATTGGTCAGAGAGTTTATCTCGAAGTCACAGCCGTTGCAGGCCCCGGCATCAACATAGCGGATGTGCAGGGACCTCCTGCATATTTTTTTGATCCTCTCCCGAAGGACTGATCCTATTTCTCCGGTGACGGCTGTCTCCTTTATGATTGGTATCTCTGTTTCGCCTATGGCGTTTGCGGGGCACGCCTGACGGCAGGTGTGGCAGTATATGCACAGCCTTGGGTTCACGGTTTTTCCGGTAATGGCCCCGGTGGGGCAGGCCTCCTGGCAGTTGGCGCATCCCTTTGGACAGGCAGACCCGTCGATTAAAGGCAGTCCTCTTCCGCCCGTTTCTCCCCAGTTAAGGGGCCCTTCGGTGACGATTCTTGTTTTAGCCAATCCCTTAAATATCTTAAACAATTAATTTACACCCCCTACCTGTCCAGGCAGGCATAGCATAGTTCAAAGCTTTTGTTGATCAGCGGAAAGTCCGGCACGATGTTGCCCGGCAGGCATATAGGAACCACCGGCCAGTTGCAGTGGGAGGCCGATCTGACCATATAGCGGTAGATGGTGTTCCCAGGCCCGCTCATTATCCAGTGGACATTGGCCCCCCGGGCCGACTCGGTACAGCCCACCGAGGTCCGATAGGGGGGCAGGTCCGGAATTTTCACCGCCAGCATCCCCCGGGAAAGCTTTTGGGCGGCCTGCCTCAGTATGCCGAAGGATTCCCGGCACTCGTCTATTCTCTGCTTAAGCCTGCGCAGTACGTCCCCCTGCTGTTGGACGGGAACGTTAAACTCCAGGTCCCCGTAAGCAGCGTGAGGTAAATCCCGCCTGAGATCCCTGTCTACCCCCGAGGCCCTTGCGGCAGGTCCCACCGCGCCCAGGTCCAGGGCTGCTTGAAGAGGTAAAACACCGGTGGTCTCCATCCTGTCCAGCAGCGAGTGGGAAGACAGCATTACTTCCGTCAGTTCCCCTAAATCGGACTCCAGGCCGTTTAGCCCAGCTATTATTTCCGGAAGATTTTTGACTCCGGCCCTAACTCCCCCGGGAATCACCATGCCCCGCAGGTACCGGTGGCCGGCCAGGCGCATATTCATTCTCAGCAGACGCTCCTTCAAAATGGCCCCCCGGCTGACTACATAGGCAAATCCTATCCCGGCGGACATGTTGCCAATGTCGCCCACGTGGTTGTAAAGTCTTTCCATTTCCAGCAGTATGGACCTGGTGTAGCTGGCCGCAGCGGGAATCTCCACCCCGGCAAGGGATTCCACCGCCTGGGCGAAAGAAACGGCATGGGAGACAGAACAGGCCCCACATATCCTTTCGGCCACCAGCACAGCATGGTTAAAATCTTTTGACTCAGCAGCCTTTTCCACACCCCGGTGGGTGTAGAAAAGCTGGGCCTGAAGATCGATAACATCCTCCCCGAAGGCTGAAAATCTGAAGTGCCCCGGCTCAATTATGCCCGCATGGACCGGCCCTACCGGTATGTGGTAGATGCCTTCCCCCTCCACCGGACAGAATTCCATTTCCCCGCTCACCCTGGGCACAACGGCCCCGGCGTCAAAGTCTTTTCTCAGTGGATGGACATCCGTGGGCCAGTCAGGGTGCAGCGCAAGCCTGCGGGGGTCCGGGTGACCAACGGGGGTTATTCCCAGAAGGTCTTTGATCTCCCTTTCCAGCCAGTGAGCCGATGGCACCACCGGTGTCAGGGCAGGGTAGACAGGGCGGTCCGGACTGATTACCGCTTCTATTTCAATAATCAGTCCGTCTTTGGGATTTGCAAAAACAGGGTATACTGCAAAGCACCCGTCAACCGGCCTGCGGTCCACACCGGCCATGGTCAGCAGGAAGGCGCCCCGGCCGGTTAGCAGCGAGGCTGCCTCCGGGAGTTTGTCAGCGGGCACTTTAACTCTGGCCGCCTGTTTTCCGGGGAGGTTATCGTCTGCAAGCACTTCCCAGTCTGAACGGCTTCTCAGTTCCTCTATTAAAGATAGTTCTGCCACTAATTTACACCCCCGGCAATCATATAGCTAACCACTTTACTCAGCATGCTCTGGACCATCCCGGGCATGTAAACTCCCTGCAGTACCAGCAGGCAGATCGGCAGCAGCATGAGCGCGTGGGCGGCGGAAAACCTCTCCCCTCTGGGAAAGCGGGAGGGCAGGTTGCTGAAATACATTTTCCCGGCGAAATATATCATTCCGGTGAACACCACGGCCACCACCATTAAAAAAATGAACCCCAGTACCGGGCCGCTGGCCTCAAACCCTCTGGTGGCCACATTCAGCTCACTGATAAACAGCCCGAAAGGGGGTGACCCCCCTATGGCCAGCAGGCTGGCCATAAAAATGGCGGAGGTGATCGGAAGAAGCTGGCCTATCCCCTTTATCCTGGGGATTAATTTACTGTGGTAGCTCTGGGTCAGGGTGCCTGCGCTGAGGAACAGCACCGACTTGCCCAGGGCGTGGTTTACCATATGCAGCAACGCCCCGGTATAGCCCAGGGTGCCGCCCAGGCCCACCCCCAGCACTATAATTCCAATGTGCTCCACGCTGGAATAGGCCAGGAGTCTTTTTATATCCTTTTGTACCAGTATAAAGGGCAGTGCCCCGACCATTGACATTATTCCGAATAAAACCAGCAACCTGCCTGAAAAGTCCCCGGTGGCCGAGGCCAGCAGGTGAAAACGTATGATGGCGTAAATGGCGCAGTTTAAGAGTACTCCGGATAAAAGGGCGCTTACCGGGGAGGGCGCCTGGCTGTGAGCATCCGGAAGCCAGGTGTGCATTGGGAATAGCCCTGCCTTGGTGCCATAGCCCACCAGCACAAATACAAAGGCCAGTTTCATAAGATTGGGGTTCAGACTGGACGCCACCGGGTACAGAAACCGCCAGCTAAGACTTATTTCTTCGGCCCCCAGTACCCCTCTGGCGGCGTGAAAGGTCAGTATTATGCCCAGCATGGCGAAGGCAATGCCCACAGTACATATAATTATATACTTCCAGGCTGCCTCCAGGGAGGTCCTGGTACCGTAAAAGCCAACCAGCAGGGCGGAGACAATGGTGGTTCCCTCAATGGCCACCCACATCACCCCCAGGTTGTCTGCCAGCACCGCCAGGTACATGGTGCCTACGAAAAGCTGCACCAGCCCGAAGAACCACCCGGTCTTCCGGCTGTCCATCTCCCCGTTGGCCCGGTCAGCCCGAAGGTAGGTGACTGTGTATAGGCAGCAGATGGTCCCGATGACCCCGATGATAAACACCAGCACCGCAGAAAGCTGGTCTACCATCAGGAATCTGCCCGGCCAAAGGGGGCTGCCGGCCTGCAGCGTCTGCAGGGAAATGTAAAGTGCGGCAGTCCCGGTCAGTATGGATCCGACTACATTAAAACGCTCCCACCAGCGGGTGTTTAGCGGCAGGAAGCAAGCCACCGCCGTGAGGGCTGGAATCAAAAGCAGAAGATAAAGCATATTTATTACCCCTTCAGCCTGCTTAATTCTTTAGTGTCCAGGGTGTCAAAGGTGCCCCTTATTTTGTGGGTCATTATCCCCATCACTATAGCCCCCACCAGGAGGTCGAAGAATATACCCAGCTCAATAATAAGCGGCATTCCCCCGGTTACGGCCAGGGCACACAGGAATAAGCCGTTTTCCATCTCGATGATCCCTATTATCTGATTGAAGGCCGACCGCCTGCTGACCATAAAGAAGCACCCCAGGAGAACAGTAGACAGCGCCACCGGGAAAAGCATTGTTTGGGAGTGAATCTCTATCAGCAGCACCGGCACTATATAGACGTAGGTCAGCGCCACCAGAAGCACCCCAATCAGAAGGGAAGGTCCCATTCCGATAGAGAGGGGCACCTCCCGGTATACCACTACCCTTATGGCGGTTCTGTACAGCAGCATGGGCAGGACTATAACCTTTACCGCCAGGGTAAGGCCGCCCATAAACATCATGTGCCAGCTGATCTCACTCCCGGCAAATCCAAGGTAAAAGGCTATTCCGCTCAGGGCCGCCGATTGAATCGCCAGCAGGGTTATATTTTTGACTACTATTCTCCCGGACAGCATTAAGAGCCCCGCCATCAGGAACACAAAGGCCAATACTTCGGTCATTAAAAAGACCTCCTACATGATACTGTTAGAAAGGACTGCCAAAAGGCAAAAGGCAGCCCCGCCGGCCATAAGCTCGGGAAGTCTGAAAAGCCTCATTTTGGCAAGAACGCTTTCTGTTAAGGCCAGCCCCAGTCCAAGGGCCGTTACCTTAGCTGCTATAAGCCCCAGGGCAGCAGCCACCGGTATGCCCGTGGGCTGAGGCCAGAACAGGTGCACCAGCAGAGCCAGTAAAACCAACTGCTTGAGCATGGCGGCCCAGTGGAGAAACCCCAGCTGCCTGCCGGCATATTCCAGAAGCATGGCCTCGTGCACCATGGTCAGCTCCAGGTGAGTATCGGGGTTGTCCACCGGAATTCGCCCTGTTTCGGCCACCGTCACGATCATCAGCCCAATGAAGGACAGAGCTCCGGCCGGGTTCCAACCGGCTCCCGCCAGTGCCCCCAGGTCAGTGGACCCGGCCGTCAGCACAAGCCCGAAAAGCCCCAGCACCATTACCGGCTCAACCAGGGTGGCAATCATCATTTCCCGGCTGGCCCCCATTCCTCCGAAGGCGCTGCCCGGTTCCAGACCGGCCAGTCCCAGAAAAAACCTGGCCAGTGCGAACAGATAGGTAAAGGCTATCAGGTCACCAAAGACAATGCCCCGGTGATCCCAAAGGGGGATTATACTTCCCGCAGCCAGATAGGCCCCCAGGCAGACAAGGGGAGTCAGCAGGGTTATCCAGGAGGTTTGTACAGACACAACGGGATCCCTGCGGAGAAACTTGACAATGTCAAAATAGGATTGAAGAATTCCCGGCCCTCTCCGGCATTGGGTCAGGGCCTTGGCTTTTTTAATTACTCCGTTGACCAGTGGGGCCATAAGCAAAAGAAATGCCATCTGGCCCAGCACTGACAAAATATTTACTGTCATCAGTAACACCTCCTATCTGACCCAGACCAGCAGTATTATCAGGGTGACGAATATATAGCCCAGATAAAGGTTGATGTTGCCGCACTGGATGCACCGCCATTTTTTTGACAGGGCTATGGTGAATTCTCTCAGTGGTTTATAAAGGAAATCTCTGATCACTGATTTTATTCTCTCTTCAAAATGCATCCGGTAATTAAAGTACGGAAGCAGGCTGTAATCCGTGCTTACCTCCCGCTTAGGCTGCAGTATAAAACGGTAAACCCTTCTAACCGGCTGGGAGAAGGAGGCAGCTGTATATTCCATGGAGGCATCCGTCACAATCCCGCAGCCCCAGGTTTCCGTCCGCCTTGCCCGTCCTCCCGGCAGGTTTGCCAGTCCCGCCAGCGCTGCTATAATGACCGCCAGCAGTAGGGCCAGGCTTAGGTTAAAGGCTCCTGGGAGAGGAGGCAGATCCGGGCCGGGAACAATTTGTGCCGCCACTCCCAACAGGCTGTTCATGACCACCTGGGGAATCAATCCCAGGGCCAGGCACAAAACCGCCAGGGGAGCCATGCCAATTCTCATCACCGGGGGCGCCTCTGACGCGCCGGCGGCCTTTTGACTCCTTGGCCGGGCCAGGAAGGAAACCCCGAAGGCCTTAACAAAGCAGGCGGCGGCCAGCGCCCCGGTTAAGGCAAGGGCAGCGCAGGCCAGCACCCCGGCGGCGCTCCAAAACCCTGAAACCTTGGCCAAAGACAGTGCCAGCAGCGACTGGTATATCTGGTACTCGCTGGCAAAGCCGTTAAAGGGCGGTATAGCTGATATGGACACCGCTCCCACCAGGAAAAGAACAGCGGTCTGGGGCATTTTATGAATAAGGCCCCCAAGCTCTTCGATATCCCTGGTGCGGGTGGCGTAATATACTGACCCGGCCCCAAGGAAGAGAAGGCTTTTGAAAATGGCGTGGTTTAGCACGTGGAAAAGTCCGGCCGCCACGGCTATGGCCGCGGGCACCGGCATGGACCAGGAATAAAAAATCATGCCCGCGCCCAGGCCCATCAGTATTATGCCTATGTTTTCAACGCTGTGGAAGGCCAGCAGGCGCTTGAGGTCGTGCTCCATCAGTGCGTAAAGCACCCCCACAATCGCTGATACTATCCCCACCGCCAGAACAAGCCCGCCCCACCAGGCCGGACCTGGTCCCAGAAGGTCGATGATCACGCGGATCATCCCGTATATTGCGGTTTTCAGCATTACCCCGCTCATCACCGCCGAGACGTTGCTGGGGGCTGCAGGGTGGGCCGAGGGCAGCCACAGGTGCAGAGGCACCACACCCGCCTTGGTGCCGAAGCCTATCAGGGCGCAGGCGAAGACAAGGCTTTTGGTGGTGGCGGACAGAGATTCCGATCTGGCCGCCAGATCGGCAAACCCCCAGTCACCACCGCCGGACAGGATAAAAAAGGCGCTTATGATAAAAACGGTGCCCAGGTGAGTCATTACAATGTAGCCGAAGCCGGCTTTCCTGACCTGCTGGTGGCGGTACTCGAAGGTCACCAGGAAGTAAGAGGCCAGGGTCATCAGCTCCCAGAAGATGAGAAAGACCACAGTGTTGTTAACAATTACCACTAGGCTCATGGAAAGTACAAACAGGTTGTAGCAAAAGCTCCACCAGGCCAGGTTTTCCTTTACATACATCTTCATATAGCCAATTGAATATAAGCTTGCCAGTGCGGCAATCATTGAAATCGTGGCCAGAAAAAAGCCTGCCAGCCGGTCGATAAGAATGCCCAATTCCACACCGGGCAGTATGTAGCCTAGATTTATTACAAGCGGGTCCGGATAAAGCATTCCCCATAGTCCCAGCGCCAGTCCCAGCGCTCCGGCGGCCACTCCCGGGCAGCAGCCCAGCAGCAGGGACATACTGGTGCTTCTCCTGAACATTAGGGGAAGCACAGCCCCGGACAGGTATAGGATCAGGGCTATAAAAAGTAATTTTTCCTGCAAGCCAGCCATTTTTTTACCCCCACTGACATTGACTCTTTTAAACTTAAACCAATGATCATAAGTTCAATTTTCACGCAATTCGCACTATATATTAATAATACACAATGAACAAAGACTTATATATTTTACATCTCATATCTAATTTAATCAACTACTATGTTATAGGTAAAAAGATTATATTTGAAAAAAATTCAAATGTAATTTTAGCAGAATAGGTATGTGAAAAAATATTCAAATCTAGTTTACTATGTTAGGTGGTTGCCCTGGGGAATGGGAGTATTTGCTCTAATTATCACAAGTAGTCATAATTAATGTCATTGGTATTATAGAAGTGTTGCCTAAATTAAAAAACTTAGTTATGCAATTTTCGAGGAGAGGTTATATGACAAGGAGATATAATTCACAAGCACATGGTATAAAATTTGTAATTATATGCTATGGTAAGGCCAAAGATAATGTTTTAAGGATAATTTGCTTGTTATAAATAATGTGCTTATAGCTGTTTAGATTCAATACCCTTGGCGCCTATTATTGTATGAACTGCTAAAAGCGCTGGAGTTAGCCTGATAAACAGGCCCGGGAGGGGGTTTTTGTTCAGTGGGTGGTATGCTGCAGCCTTGATAGTGGGGGGGTTTAGTAACACTGCCGGGCAAAGCTATATGCCCCTTTGAAAAATTTTTACCAGGGGTTCCCTCCATATAAATATTACATATAAATATAATAAAACAGATATTGACTGTCCTCCATGTGCAGAGTCCATGTTGTTTATGAAGGAGCGGCCTCCCGACAGGTCTTTTTAAATCAGAGAGATAATCGAAAAGGGGGGAAATAGCTTGTGTAATACCGGGGGAATTGTGCTGAGTGATATAAAAGAGGGTGACGTGGTCGCCAGAAATTCCTACAATAGGGATATCTACTTCAAGGTTGTAAGGCTGTATACCGGTGAGGACGGGAAATTGTATGCCTGCCTTAAGGGACTGGACATGAGACTGGAGGCTAACGCTCCGCTGGACGACCTGGTGATGATTGAGCCTCCGGCGGTCTCGATGTACTGTGAAAAGAGACAGGCTGAATGTATGGAAAAGATTAAATATGTAATTATTCGCAGGGATGAATCCCTCCGGAGCAGGCTTAGGCTGGCCATCAACAGCCCTTCATAAGGGCTGTCCGGCCTGCTAAAAGCATAGGAGGTTAAAAATTCTGAGTCCTCCTGATGTTATCCAGCATATCCAGAGAAAGGCCCATTCCTGTGCCCAATATCGCCACCAGGAGCATGTAAGCAAGGCCCATTCTGAGCCTGAACGATGAATCTACCTGGTAATACTGAAGGGCACTGGTATTTCGTCTGTTTTTGAACACCTTGTAGCCTTCAAAAAGCCCCAGTATTAAAACCAGGAAAATCAGCGGACTGCCTGTTTTATAGCCTAGCACGCCCAGAACAGCCGCGCCGGGAATCCAAAGCCAGAGGGAAATGGAGGTGGCTATCCGGCCCCCGTCCAGAAAGCCCAGGGGAACAAGATTGAAGAGGTTCAGTAAGCAGCCGGTATAGCCCAGGGCCAGCCAGTATGGCTCATTAAAAGTATCGTACAGGAAAAAGCAGGCCAGGGAGGCGAGTCCCCCTAAAAGTGGCCCGCCCATCCCAATTATAGCCTCCTGCCGGGCGTTTTTGGGCATTTCCTTCATGGTTATGAAGGCTCCCATGAAGGGGATAAATATTGGCTTTGATACAGGCAGGCCTATTTTCTTAGCGGCCAGCATATGGCCGTTTTCATGAATCAAAAGCAGAATAACGAATCCCAGCGCAAACTTCCAGCCAAAAAAAAGTGAATAAGCTATTAAAGTGACAAACATGGAAACAATGGTGGCCCCAAATTTACTGAATTTTAAAAGCACCAGCAGGGGTTTTAATAGTTTTCCTATAACTACCAGCGTAACAAGTATGAAGCCTAATGACTTAAATGGCTTCTTTTTTTTCTTTACTGATTCGCTTTCGGGATTATCCCCCGTCAGGCTGTAGGAGTCCTGCCCTTCATGCTCATCAAAACGGTTTTTATCTTCCATATTTAGCCTCCGGATGAAAAATGGGCCCTTCTCCGGGTCCGTACGCCTCTTACATTATTATATACGGATTGCCCGGTGTCAGCCCATTTTTTTTAACTCACCTGGAGGCCCGCTGGGATAGTTAACGCCTATGGAGCTATCTCTTCCACCTTGTAGGTTACTGCCGGGTCCCAGAGCAGCCAGGTATTTATATTATTATCCTCAGTGGCCTTTATTTGCGCCCTTATTTCATTTCTGCCGTAGGAGGGCTTTCCCCAGGTAAAGGCCTGCAGCCAGGGGCGGAGCTGGCAGCCGGTTGACTCAATCAGGGGCGTGAAATCCTTTAAAGAGGCGTCAATAACTTCATATGGATGGGCGTTGGGGTTGGCAAAGCCGTAATTACCGGGCCCGTAGTGGGACGGATAAGACATGGGTGAAAGGTAGTCAACAAAAGGGGCCATCCGCTCCGGGCGCTGACCAATGCCCTGGTCGTCCTCGGCAAAGGACATAAACCCGAATATAGTTGCAGAAAAAGGCCTGTTCCATGTTACTGACGACCTGACGTAGCTTAAGTAGTCAGCTATAACGTCGACCCGGGTGCGGGTGTCATTACCGGCCTTGCTGTTATATATAGCGGTTTTGGCTATTTTCCCTTCCGGAAACCTTATATAGTCAAACTGAACCTCATCAAACCCAAGGCTGTACGCTTCAACGGCCAGGGCTAAATTATAATCCTGCACTTCCTTGCTATAAGGGTCTACCCAGACTCCCCCGCCCAGAGGGCTGCCGTCGGCAGCTTTCACCATCAGGCCGGGTCTTTTTTGAGCTAAAAAGGGGTCCCGGAAAACCACTATACGGGCAATAGAATAGATGCCCCGGTCTTTAAGGTCGGAAATGCGTTCTTTGACAGGCAGTATGCCCATGCCGGACCCTGTTTCACCGGCCAGCTTAACCTCGGACTTGTGGCCAATCCGCCCTGACTCGTCCTTTATGTCCAGCTGTACGGTATTTAGTTTGGCGCTGTCAATCAGGGATAGCACCTTGTCCCACCTGTCCTTTGACTCAGCCCACATAAAAGTTACATGCACACCCCTGGCATTGGAGGACACCTGGTCTTCTACGGGAGTGCGGCTGTCCTCTTGGAGATAGGTTACCATTTTTTTCTTGTATTCTTCCTTGGCGTTCTTCTCCCATCCACCGGGTGCCGCGAGGGTGTCTTTTCTGCCGTCACTGACAAACCTGGTGGCGCTTATTCTCTCCAGCCAGTTGACCAGTGAGCTGCGGCCGTTGTCATTAAAGGCCTGAATGCGCTGAATCCGGGCAGGGTCGTAATCCTTATGGAAGGGAGAGTTGGCGGAGCTCCAGGCCCACGATAGTATGGCGTTATGATTATATTTTACTCCGCTGCTCTCTCCGCTGAGTCCCAGGGTGAGAGGCTCTTGCACGCTATCCTGCACAATGGCGAAGGCTTTGGGCTGGTAGCCCGGAACCGCCTGGTCAATTCGGGCCTGCAGGGAGGCGATCTGATCGGCCCCCTGCCCGGCAGGGAGGCCCTTTAAATCTGTATGGTTTAAAGTGTGGTTGCCTATTTCAAATCCCCACTGGTTTAGCAGTTGCAGCTTTTTTTGCCAGTACTGCGGCTGGCCGAAGGGCTCGGCGTTAATAAAAAAAGTGGCTGAGTGCCCGAAACCGGGGTGTTTTTCTCCGAAATCCATCAGTATCCCCACAGCGCAGTCAGGGTCCGTTACAGTTTCACCGTTCTCCTTCTCCAGCAGCCGGAAATGGCCCGGTGTGCTGTCGTCGAAGGTTAAAACAGCCGGTGACTTGCCTGCCGGGATGTCAATGTTTCCGGTCACGTAGTCATTAAGGTTAACCAGCACATAATTCCTGTCGTACAGTTCCTGCAGATCTTTTCTGAAATTTTCCGGCGTGCGGGACCAGCGGCCTTCCTCTTTGTCAATAAGATGGTAGACAAAAATGGGAATCTGTCCCAGTTCGTTGGCGCCCACCTTTTGGGCGTTTAGCTGGATCTCTTCCAGTGTGTCCGCCTGGGCCTCTGTGCTGCTGGCTGCCGGTGTTCCGTCAAATTTTACCTTGAAAGAGCCCTGAATAGGCTTCCAGGCCAAAAATCCGGTCACAGCAACCACAATCGCCAGTGCGGCAAGTAGAATGGCTTTTTTTTGCATGAACATTACGCCGGCATTATCTCCTTTCTATGTTATTTTGTGGTATCTATGGGTGTATTATTTCGACGCTGTTCGACAGTCATCCTTTCTTTGAAAATTGGTAAATTTTATACAATTTGTGGTGAATATTAAAAGAAATAAAGAGGGGATATTATGTGCATAGTCTAAAATAGGGAGGTGTAACGAAGTGCCTGATGCTGAAAAGCTAAGATCAGTACCGGCTAAAAGGTTCAGGAGAGTTACCTCCGCTGGTTTAAGGGATATCCGTGCCGAAGAAATGAGGGATGTAACTTCCGGGGATTTGAAGGAGATGTACGAGGTGAAGTGATTATTGAGGAAGGCCGGCGCCTGTATCAGTCAGTAAATGCAATGCGTCAGCCGCCTCTGCAGGGCTGAGCCGCCGGGGGTAGTTGTAAATCTCCCCGTCCGGACGCTCATTATAAAAGGGGCGGTTGCACATGGGGCAGCCCCCGGTCCGGAAGGCCTCTCCATCCGCCAGAATCTCTTCCAGCTTTTCCCCCGTCAGACCCGGACTGAGCAGGTATCCCTCCCGGTCAAATGAAAAACTGTCTATATCCGCGCCGTACCTGTCTATCAGGTGATAGACCGCCTGAATTCTCCTGTATCTGAGGAGGGGGGGAGGCTTATGCAGCTGCATCCTGGTGCCCTTAACCGGGGTGAAGGCAAATAGTCCCACCCTGACCTTCCTTTGCGCCATATCCTGCAGCAACGCTGTCACTTCCCGATCTGTTTCCCCCAGGCCCACTATTATATGAGTGCTTACTTTGCCAGCCCACCTGTGGGCCGCCTCATAGATTAAAGCCAGTTGTTTTTCCCAGCCGCCGCCCTTAACCTTATAAAAAATTTTCCCGGCGGCAGCATCCAGGGCCAGGCCGAAGCGCTGGGCTCCGCTTTCAAACCACTCCTGAATATGCTGTATGCTGCCGGCTGTGCAGCAAACGCTTACCGGTATGCCGCTGGAACAGGTAATCATCTTCAGTGCCCGCCGGGCCTGTGCCCGTGCCTCACGGTGGTGCACCACCTGCAGGCACACCCGGCCAAGGTCCCCCCGGAGGTAGGCCTGGTCTATGCTTTCAATTACTATTTTTGCGGGAAAAAGGGGCCAGGTAACCCGGGACAATAGATCAGCCGGTGATGAGCTGTCCCGGGAGCGGGAGCAGAAGCTGCAGCCTCTTAAACACTTTTCACCCAGGAGTAAATAGGCGGTGGTCGGGGGGACCTCGCATTTAATATTATTTAGCCCCAAAACCCGGGCCGTGCCTGCCGAAACTCTGATCACAGCACACAACACTCTTTTCTGTATTTTATTGTGAGTCCAAGACTCCGGGCCTCTGCCACCGCCTCCCGGGAGGGCATCACCAGGTGGTTGATGCCGCACCGCAGGCTCCAGAGATCCAGCTCTCTGCGGTACCGGCCCCCCGGGCGCATACAGCCAAGATGTATCGGCACATCCTGAAAAACTACCCTGGCCAGGGCCAGCAGATGAACAACCTCATCGAGGGGTGGAGGCTTCTTATCCTCCAGACGGGTCCCCGGGGAAGGTATAAAGACTATAAATACCAGAGCCCCGGCGTTAAGCCCGGCCAACAATTCCAGCGCCCTGTATTCTCCGGTGATTTTTCCTCCGTCCAGGCCTATGCAGATATGGGGAACTACCGGGACATTTGCCTTTATAGCTTTATACGAGGCTACATAGTCATCAACAGATCTGGATAGCCCCAGGATATTTTGTATAGTCCGGTCACTGCCCAAAAAATCAAAGGATACCACATCGGCCAGGCCCTTTAAAAGCTGCGCCTCTTTTTCCTCCACCAGCCCCACATGAAAATTAAAGCGCAGCATAGAGGCTTCCTTAATCTTTTTAAGTTCGCGCGCATGCTCCCAAAAGGGCACCTTCCCCTGCCTGTCACAGCCTCCGCTGATCAGGCAGCTTTTAACCTCAGCTTTTCCAGCCGGGCCGCCGTCTGCTTTTATACTTTTAAACCTTTCCCAGGGCATCATCTTTTTTATAAAGCGGCCTCCGCAGTGCCCGCACTGCAAATCGCACCTGTCACCGGTAAGGCTCACGGACAGTGTTTGCTCAGGGCAGTGAAAGGTTACCGAAGGGGGGAAGTTACGGGAGCGAGCCTGCCAGGCCTCCCTGATCAGAGCGCTGTTTAGCTGCACTGTCAAATCCCCCTTAATAGCTAAAGTTATTTTACTCTTACTGAATCGGTGTCTAGTGGTTTTACACCATGTACAGAGGCTTGCCCCCAATTCCGTGGGCAGCCTCCATGATGCCCTCCGCCAGCGTGGGGTGGGCGTGGATGGTTTCTGCCACATCCTCTGCCTTTAAAGAATTTCGGACGGCCAGAGCTACCTCGGCGATCAGCTCGGCGGCGGTATAGCCCAGAATCTGGCCTCCCAGGAGGACACCTGTATTACGGTCGGCTATGAGCTTGATTAAGCCGCAGGTCTCACCCATGGCCACGGCCTTGCCCAGGGCCGCATAAGGAAATCTGCTTACCAGCACCTTCCGGCCCAAATACTTGGCCCTATCTTCACTCAGGCCTACACTGGCCATTTCGGGGCAGGTAAAAATACACTCCGGAACAACGCTTAAATCAACTTTTTTATTGCCTCCCAGGGCGTTTTCTGCCGCCGCCGACCCCTGGGCCGTGGCGGCATGAGCCAGCATTGGCCCTCCGGTGCAGTCTCCCACGGCGTATATGCCGGGAATGTTTGTTTCCATCTTTTCATTTGTTTTTATGGCCAGGCCGTGCATCTCCAGGCCAAGAGCTTCAATATCTATGCCCTGGGTGGAGGGAGCCCGTCCGGCAGCGGCCAGTATAACATCAATATCACTGATGGCCGGGACCTCTTTGTTTTCACGGACCAGAGAGGCAGCCAGCTTATCATTAACACTTTTTATGGATTGCAGCCCGGTCTTTAAAAAAACCTCGACACCGGCTTTTTTTAAAAACGGCAGCAGACGTCTGGATATATCGGTGTCCATGGACTGAGCCAGGGCGGGCAGCATTTCAACCAACGCCACCCGGCTTCCCAGGCCGGAGAAAATGCCGGCGAATTCAAGGCCAATGACCCCTCCGCCGATTATCAAGAGTTTTTCAGGCAGTGTTTTAAGGTTTAGAATTTTTTCACTGTCCATTACCCCCGGCAGGTTTATCCCCTCGATGGGGGGAAGAACACTGGATGAACCGGTGGCCAGAATAATATTTTTTGTGGAAAGGTATTCTTTTTTACCGGCCGGCATTAATAACCGCACCTCGCCTGGCTTTGATACCCCGGCGGCGGCATTTATAAGGCTGACTCTATTTTTTTTCAATAAAGTAAACAGCCCCTGGCGTAAGCTATCCACCGTCTTATTCTTTTCATCCATCAGGCGGCCCAAGTTTGGCCTCAGTGCTCCTTCCATAATACCGCTGGCCAGGCCCCTTTGGGCACTCCTTATTTTGCTGACTGAGTTGATTAGTGATTTGGTGGGAATGCATCCCCTGTTGAGGCACGTTCCGCCGGGGGTGTCCTTTTCCACCAGCACAACAGCAGCGCCGGCCTGGGCGCCCCTTATGGCTGCGGAGTAGCCTCCCGGCCCGCCGCCGATTACAATAATGTCCGCCTTATCTATTTTTAAGCCCTCCCCATCTGTATTTGGGTCAATCTACCGGCTGCCCGCAGCACTTTTATTTATTAATAATGGCAAAATCTTTAAGCTCCAAAGTCCTTACTCTCTTTTGGGGAGGATTTCTGGTGAAACGGGGCATAAGCCTTATTTTATCGGCCAGTATTTCTTTGGGGAGAGTCAGGCTGTAATCATTTTCCCTGTAATATAATGGTTTTGCCATCCCCGGAGACCTTTGACCCCTCAGGAATTGATAGTACAGGTGATAAAGCCGCCTCTCAAAAGGGTTAGCGGAAAAACAGCTTTCCGGAACCTGGCTCTCCCCGGTAAAGTGAAGCCGGGTAGTGCTGTAAATACCATAGTTAAGCATTATATCCCAGAGACTGAATATTTTATCTCTCATGAAAGTAAACCAGCGGGTGTCATTCATGCTCTCCACGTTGGGGTGGAGATCCAGTTTAAGAATATTGTTCATGGCCAGGGTTAATTGGTGCTCCTTGCCTTTGGAGGAGGTGAAATAGCCCCAGGGGTAGCCGGTCTGGTAAAAAATAGCGTCAAACAGCCACTTGTTTCTTTTTATACTTATTTTTGCAGGATAACCCGGTGACCAGATATATTTTAAGCCTTTGCCGTGGAGATATTTTTTTATTTCCTTACAGTGGGAATCCGGTTTGAATTCTTCAGTGTGATAAAAGCCTGCCAGCACAACATTGCCATAATGGCCTGCCCCCTCAATACACTGGTCTATAAACCACCGGTAGCGCTCCAGGCTGTCCATGGGGCAGGGTATGCCTATAAAAACCTTTGGTTTAAAATCAGGCCGGCCGGCCTCCGCCTGTATTTCCCCTGCGGCTGTTTCTATCAGATTATATATTCCGCCCGCCTTCATTAATATATCAAGGTACCAGCTCCATTCCGGCAGTCCCGCTGCCGGCTTATCCCCCATAAGAGACTTGCCGTTGTGCGTCTGGGCCATCACCAATAACCCGTCAAACATAATATCAGTGGCTCTTTTATCACTATCCAGGCAGCCTATGACCGATTTTACCCTGTTTTTGTCCCAGTTGTACTCGCAATAGAGTATATAAATGTTGTCTATGTCCAAAAGTCTGGGCGGCAGTGCTTTGGCCCGTTTTTGAGAAGCGGCGTAAACCACTCCGGCATAATCCCAGTTATCCTGTATGTTTAAGGTATACAGCGTCCCGTCGGCATTATTTAGGGCCAGTATATCCCTGCCGTCGAAGCTAAACAGCGGTGTGTCTGAAAGCTCTTTTGCATAGCCAATACTGGCAATCTCTTTAAAGTCCATATCCAGCCAGTAAATTTTTTTTGAGCCGGCGCTTGTAACGATAACCAATTCCCCGTTATACCCGATAATTGTATAGCCTCCCGCAATGCTCCCGTCAATAAAGGCCCCCTCTGCAATTCTACCTCCGTCAGCCTTATTAATAAGGGCCATCCGGCCTGATTGGCTGCCCACTATAATAGTGCCTTCGGTATAATTTACCGCCCCGCTGTTAATGGCTGCCGCCCATGGGAGCGCAGGGTAAATTGTCTTTAAAAGAATGCCTTTGGGAGAATATTCTTGTATAACCCCACCCTTTACGGCATAGATGTTTTGGCCTGCAAATACCGTACGGGCGGTCAGGGGAATGGTCATTTTTACCTTTGCATTATAGCGGTCAACTTTAAAAAGGCAGTTGCCCTGTAATATTAAAACAGCCGCTTCATTTGGCATATATCCCATAGCCCTTGCACCGCAGCCATGGGGAATAAGCTTACTCATTTCTTCAGGACGGCCCCCCCAATTTTTACCATAGAAGGTCATTACGCCGCTGCAGTGATCATAATTAACCAGTCCAAAAACCCGGTATTTGCCATTTCTGGCGTGGCAATACAATGCTTCCGGCAGAGCCGTCCGGCGGCCTCTGGTAAAAAAGGCCTTAATAGCTACTACCCTTTTTGGGGTTTTAAGATCTACAATGATGGCCTGCTTTTCCCGCTCCTTCCAGGCCAGTGTATTGAACTCCGGCAGGGGTGGGAGGGTGACGCTATATTTTATTGTGATCACCTCATTTGGTATTGAAGGCCCTGGCTATCTGGCGTTTAATACATTTTATGTTGACCGCTTTTTTAATGACAGCATAGGGGCAGAAAAGGCCTGCAAGCATTTAATAAATATTTAAGAAACTAATAAGTTTGATGTAATATTTATCAATTATACTTACCCTTAGTACAAACAGCCGGTGAGATTATAATTGAAAAAATAGGAGGTTATTTGAATGACGGCTTTATTGCAGGTTTATAAGTGCGGTGTTTGTGGGAATATAGTAGAAGTTTTTCACGCAGGCAAAGGGCAGCTGGTCTGCTGCGGAATGCCCATGGACTTAATGAATGAAAATTCGGTGGATGCCTCCAGGGAAAAGCACGTGCCGGTGGCTGCACAAATGGAAGGGAAGATGATAGTCAAGGTTGGCAGCGATCCCCATCCGATGGCGGATAATCATTATATTGAATGGATTGAGATAATAGCCGGCGATAAAGTCTTCAGGAAGTCATTAAAGGCAGGGGACAGCCCCGAGGCGGAATTTTGTGTTCAGGGGGATCAGGTAACCGTTAGGGCCTACTGTAATCTGCACGGCCTTTGGAGAGCATAGGTTAACATAAAATGTAATGTACTTTATTGATAAACCGCATATGGCGGTTTATCTTTGTTGATCCACAGCAGTCCTAAAATCCTTTTTTATTGTAAAAACGGCAGGAATACGGAAAAACAGATTGAATTTGTTTTTATGACAAAAGGGGGTATAAAATTGCGCTATAAAAGAGCTGTCATTTTACTTGTTTTAGCAGTTATGGTTATGGCTGCAGGCTGCTCAGACAAGCAGGAAGAAAAAATCACCATAGGGCTTTTGCCCATCGTGGACTCGCTGCCCTTCTACGTGGCCTCGGAAAAAGGGTTATTCCAGGCTGCGGGAGTTAATGTTCAGCTGGTTAATTTCGACAGCGCCATGGAAAGGGACAGCGCCATTCAGGCCGGCGAGATAGACGGCACTTTGGGGGATGTGCTGGCCGTGGCTGCCCTTAACAACGCAGGCACTGCCGTTAAAATGGTGTCCCTAGGTCTGGGTGAGACCGGAAAAGAGGGGAGATTCGCCATACTGGCCTCTCCCGGTTCGGGGATCGCAGCTCCGGGGGATTTGAAAAATGTCCCCGTGGCTGTCTCCACCAACTCCATCATTGAATACGTTACCGACAGCCTCTTGCTGGACAGCGGCCTTAATCCGGACGAGATCAGAAAGGAAGCCATACCCAAAATACCGGTGCGCTTCAACCTGCTCCTGGAGAATAAAATAAAGGCTGCCTGCCTCCCGGATCCTCTGGCGGCAATGGCCCAGAATAAGGGGGCAAAGCTGGTGGCGGACGATACGGGATCAAACCTGTCCCAGACCGTTATCTATTTCCGCAATGACTTTCTGGACAGGCATCCCGGGGCGGTAACCAGCTTCCTGAAGGCCTACGGCAGGGCGGCTGCGGAAATAAACGGCAATCCCGGGGCTTACAGTTCCATGCTGGTAGAAAAGGCCAGGGTCCCCCGGGAGGCCTTGGATGTATTCGCCATGGATCACTATCCCGCACCGCAGCCTCCCGACAGGGCCCATGTGGAAAAGGTGGTCGGGTGGATGCTGGAAAAGGGGCTTTTAAAGAAGCAGTTTAGCTATGAAGACCTGGCCAGGACGGACCTCCTTCCGCCGCAGGCCAAACAATGATCAGAGTCAGCGGGCTGGAGGCGGCCTATATTAATAACAACACACTGATACCAGCCCTTGGAGAAGTAAGCTTTACCCTGGAAAGGGGACAGACCTGCGCCATAATAGGCCCTTCGGGATGCGGAAAGAGCACCCTGCTGTACATACTGGCAGGGCTTTTAAAGCCTTTGGCGGGAGATGTTGTCATCAGCGGGGAGCCGGTGCGGCCAAAGAGGAAAGAAACCGCGCTGATACTTCAGGACTACGGCCTTTTGCCCTGGAAGACCGCCCTTGCCAACACCACCCTGGGCCTGGAAATAAGGGGGTACTCAGTAAAAGAGGCGCTGGAAGGCGCCCGGGAGGCCATGACCGATCTGGGCATATGGGAGTTCAGGAGACACTACCCGGCCCAGTTGAGCGGCGGGCAGCGCCAGCGGGTGGCCATTGCCAGGTCGCTGACACTAAAGCCGGACCTCTTTTTAATGGACGAGCCCTTTTCTTCACTGGACGCCCTGACCAGGGAAAGTCTGCAGAAAACACTGCTGGATTTCTGGAAAAAGAAGAACTCCACCATGGTACTGGTTACCCACAGCATTGAGGAGGCAGTTTTTCTGGGCCAAAAAATACTTATTTTTACCTCGGGGCCGGGCAGGATACTGCAAACAGTTGAGAACTACGGTATGGGGGATGCCGGGTACCGAACCAGGCCTCAGTTTTATGAACGCTGCTCCATGGTGCGAGGAATTATAGAAGGGGGGCTGTAAATATGGGTAGCGGCAGATCAAAACAGCTTCCGGCAGACTACGCCGTAGCCATTATTTTTTTGCTGGCCCTGTGGGAGATAACCTCCCTGCTGCTGAACAGGCCATATTTCCCGGGGCCCTATGCATCCCTGCTGGTATTTTTCCATGAAATGGCCAAGTACCTCTGGGCCCATCTGCTGGTAAGCACCGCCAGGGTGGTGGTAAGCCTGGCGGCTGCCCTGGTTCCGGCTGTTATACTGGGGATGGTCCTGGGCCGTGAGCAAAGGCTGGACCGCTATGCCTCCCCCTTGATTTACCTGTCCTACCCGGTGCCCAAAATAATTTTCCTGCCTCTGGTGATCACACTGCTTGGGCTGGGTGAATTGTCTAAAATATTTCTGATCTCGGTGATAGTGTTCTTTCAGATACTGGTTACCACCAGGGATGCCTCCCGCCAGGTTAGCAAGAGCATGGTTGACTCGGTGATCTCCCTGGGCGCCGGCCAGCTGCAGATATACCGCCATGTCATCTATCCGGCCTGCCTGCCCAAAATACTGACAGCCCTCAGAATAAGCCTGGGAACAGCCATAGCTGTTCTGTTTTTCTCAGAGACCATAGCCAGCCGGGGGGGCATCGGAGGCATCGGCTACTACCTGATGGAGGCCTGGGCAAGAATGGAGTGGGATACAATGTTTGCCGCTATAATAGCCATGGGTATAATGGGCTTCGCTCTGTACATGTTTTTGGAGTGGCTGGAGAAAAGAACCTGCCCCTGGGAATTTTTATAAAAACAATCTGTGCCCAAAATAAAAGAAGCCGTTTTATTGAACGGCAAAGCATATCAGCGCAAAGCTTTTAAACAATTTTCCTGTATTGTTCCTCTACATAGTTTTCTTCACTTATGTAATTGCTACAGGGCAGTGTAAAGCTGGAGACAAGACTCTCCACACCGTGATTATACAGTTCCATTTCCATAGAGCGGGCTGCTTTAAATAAAGCCAGCACTCTAAAGCACTCTATTCCATTTTTGTGTAAACAGGTTTCACAGGGGACTTTTATTTTGTCGGATTGTTTCATGCTATGCTATCACCCTCTTTTTTTAATTGATATAAGTTTAATAAATATTAAAATATAATGCAATATATTGTATACAAAATTATGAACAGATTAGGGTATTTTTTTTCTAAAAGTTGGAATTGCTTTATGGATATTTCAAAAAAATAACGCTCCCGTAAGGAGGGAGCGTTATTTGGCGCTTAGCGGCAGTTTAAGGTAAACAGGTAGTTCCATTTAGACGCATGCTTTAATTCATCGGTATAGATTTCTGTAATCATATTCCTGTAGGGTAAAAACTCAAAGCCGAATAAAATTTTGCGGTACCTTTCAACTGCCCCCAGTTCCCCAAAGAGCGCCCTTGTAATTCCTTCACAATAATTTCTGGGCGTCTCAAAGGTCTCCTCTGGAGCCTGGGGGATTTCCCGGCCGGTTACCTCCCAGTATATTTCCCTGAACATTTTAGCGTGTTTCCTCTCATCATCTCTGATAGAAATTATTATCTCCCTTTGATCCGAGGGCGCCACACTTAATAAATAGTCATAAAAAAGCTCGTCTTCCCTTTCTGCGCCTACAGACTGCACTATCAGCTCCAAGGCCTCGGGGTAGGCATAAACCGGAACATACTGGTAGGTAGGGTAATACTTATAGGTGGTGTAGGGGTAGCCCGGGTAAGGTGTACTCATAATATCCGAACTCATTTATAAAAGCTCCTTTTGAAAATATTTGGAAAACTGCTTTGGGCCTGCTATATAATATACATTCTCTTCCATAATGTACATATTGGGATAAACTATTCTTTAGTATTTTTCTATCAATTAACCAATTCTCCATGATAACAATCAATCTTATAAATGTACTGCAGGCCGGACTTATAATGGCAGGCTGCAGACGCCCCCAGGGGCGTAGCCGCAGGTGAAGGTGCAATTGGGTGAAGCAGCGTTGTTTTTTTGCTGTTGCAGTCATCAATATTACAAAAGGTCCCACTGATTTTGCCGCGGAATAGCTAAAAAAAGCGGGTCAGGCCCATTGTTTACCAGGGCCTGACCCACATTGATCATTACTTTTTCATCCTATTAGTCTGCGGTAGTGCTGTCAACCCATAAAACCTCACATCCGAAGGATTCCCCGACAAATCTCAGGGGCACCATAACCCGGGAATTAATTGTCTCATTTCCGGGTCCTATAAACCTTTTTATTCGTATAGATCAGGTCCCCTCCGGAGCTGCCTTAAAAAAAGCTTTCCTTTTCTGGACAGGCGGTAATATGTGTGATTCATATGTTTTACCCAGTCTTTTTCCCTGTGGTAGCCCTCCAGCATGGTGCCCTGGACTTTTTCCAGAAGCTCTTTTTCCAGAAGCGCCTCAATGCGGTCCCGGGCCTCCCTGGTATCTATGCCTATATTTATACTGAGTCTCCAGGCGTACTCCGGGCCTGCAAATTCAATGAATCTGAGGATACCCAAATCAGTGTCGTCAAGAAATTCCTCGCTTATATATCCTCCTTCCAGGAGCAGCCGGTACATACGCCCTGCCTCGTCCCAGTATTCTCTGGTATATTCGAGGTGAAGCGGCTGAAGGTCTTCCTCATTTTCTGCCTCTTCATCAATGATCAATTCCAGCTCCTGAAGATCATTTAGCAGAGCGTCCATCTTTTTTTGAATATGGTATATCCGGTCAAGTTCATTAAACTTTCTTGCCAGCTCAGGCAGTGCGTCCAGATCTGACCCGGCGTCTGCAGTTGCCAGTAATTCAAAAAGCCGGTTGCGCTCGTTTATGATACCTTCAATTTTTAAGCGGACTTCTGCATCGCTGACTCTGCTGTTTAAAAAGGGCCCCCGGCCCATGAAAATCACCTCTATAAAAAGGTTTCGCCATTGACCCGGGGAAACCTTTTCATTGCGCCCTGTATACGGAAGGTGAGACTATGCCCTTTTAAAAAGAAGTTCCAGCCTGAATATTTTATGAAACTGGTAGAACAGCCAGAAAAGAACCCAGTCAGCCATATAAGAATGGTATATACTCCACCAGCTAAGGTGTTTCATGTGATCTGTGGTTAAAAATACCCATTCAATAAAAATGCTTACACCAGTCCATATAAACCAGTATCCTATCATTTTTAAAGGGGTTCTTTGGGAGGGCAGCCACTGTATAAATAGATACGGAATGACCATGTAAACCCCAAAATCATCCAGTGTATAGGTTAAAAAAGACTTGGGATTATGGTAACTCCATAAGGGGTAGAAATGAGTCAGAGTATCTGTAAAGCAGGCCAGGTGCGAAGCAAAAAAAGAGACCAAAAATAGCTCCCGCCATCTTTTTTTATCGGCAAATATAATCCACATAAACCATGCTATAAAAAAGCAAACAACAAAGAACAATTAATAGCCTCCTCGGAGGGCGGGCATCTTTTTACTATATTTACCAAATAACTATAGCATGTATCAATGAATAAACTCCATAAATTGGTTTAAAAAGCCGTAAAAGGTGTTTGAAAGGCTAATTTTCATAACCCAATCGGGAATAGTCTAGAATAACAAAAACCGCCTCTGGGCGGTTTTTTGTTTCCGTAGCAATTCCTGGAAGCTGCCTGCGGCTATTTAAAAGCTTGACAGATCAGCTGCAGTCTGGGCAATATCCTTGATCCCTTCCGATGCTTCGAATATACTCTCCGCAGCACTTTGGGAACTGGCCGCTATGTCCCTTATTCTGTCAGTTATTGAATTAACCCTTTCAGCCGCAGTAATAATGGCACTTGAAATATCCCCCGCCACAGCGGATTGCTCCTCTACCGCAGATGCAATGGTAGCTGTTATCTGGGTTATCTCATCAATAACATGTAAGATTGTCCCCATTGCATTAACAGCGTTGGCCATATTTTTTTGCATTACATCGATTTGCTGGCTGATTTCTTCAGTTGACTCAGCTGTCTGTTTGGCCAGTTCCTTAACCTCACCGGCCACAACCGTAAAGCCTTTTCCTGCCTCCCCTGCACCAGCAGCCTCAATGGCGGCATTTAAAGCAAGCATGTTGGTTTGATCAGCAATGTCGTTAATAACTTTAACTATTTTGCCTATTTGTTTTGAAGAGACACTAAGATTCTCAATAATATTATTTGTATCCATGGCCTTTGACTCCGCGTCCAGTGTTACGTTGGTGGAACGGCCGCAATTGTTGCTTATCTCGTTAAGAGAAATGTTAATCTCCTTCATGGCCATGGCTATGCTGTTGACCGAGCTGGATACATCATAGGC
Organism: Peptococcaceae bacterium BICA1-7; assembly: GCA_000802095.1. Lineage (GTDB taxonomy): Bacteria > Bacillota > Desulfotomaculia > Desulfotomaculales > Desulfocucumaceae > BRHc4a. The sequence goes on from JUEB01000033.1 coordinate 102,630, forward strand.
AAAACTGGAAACATTATTTGTATTATCGGCTATTTGGCTAACCATTTGGTTAACCTCATTTACCCCGGAAGAGGTTTTTTCTGATGCCAGGGCAAGCTTTTTGATGACATCAGCTATTTCCTCGGACTTTCTCAATCTTTCCTCTGAAAGGTTGTTAACCTTTTCCAATACAGCATTCATCTCTATATTCTTGGTTTCCAGTTCCCTGGCTTTAAGTTCAAAATTGTTCTTTTCCAGCATAGCTTCCCGCCGGTTGAAATCCATACAGTTATAAATAACATTTAAATTATTGTAAATAGCCTTTACCATATCACGGCAGGTATTATACCCGCAGGCTGAGCAATTAAGCTCGCGCTCTCTTTTGGTGTTTTTGTGCAGCTGTGCAAATATTTCATCATATACTGATTCGGAAGGCTCTTTAAGAGCAGGCATGCTGGCAGAATTATTGTACATCCTGATAAAATCATCCAGTTTAAGATTCTTGTCGAAATACTTATACAGCCAGTCCAGTTTCTTTGTCATCATTTTTCCGCCCTTGTCAGCCAATTTTTCAGCTTTTAAGGCGTTGAAGGTGAAATCAGCGTCATCGTCAGAAATGGTTTTTGCAGTGCCGGTGCCAATATTACAGCCCTTCGAGCAGTTCAATATGTCCACCAGCAGAGGAACAGGCTGATTACCTGCCAGTCTCCGGCTGTACTGATCCAGGTATGCATAGGCGTGATCATGGCCTTCCACCTGGCGTATCCATGCCCCCTGGACCTTTGCCTCGACATTTTCCCTGAGTCCTCCGGGCCTGCTGAACAAACAGCCCAGGCTACAGCCTATATCTTCAAATTCTTGCTTGCTATAGTTTGATAGATTTATCCCTTTCCTTTCCAGATACTCCAACATCTTTACATAGGTAATGTTGTATTGTATATAATTCTGGGTATTAGGGTCTTTTATTTCATTGGTTTTACCTATGCAGGGAGATAAAAATGCTATATTACCGGAAACACCTGCGTATTTCCTTAAGTATATGGCTGTGCACATCATAGGACTGTGAATAGGGGCAAGGCTTTTGATTAACTCGGTCTTATATTTTTCAATATAGCTTACAATGGCCGGGCAAGGTTGGGCTATTACAGAAGAGAGGTTTTTTTCTTTGATGGCCTTTAGATAAGCCCAGGTGGTAATATCGGCTCCGAAGGATACATCATAAATAACATCTGCACCTTTGGATTTTAGAAAGCCAAACAGATTTTCATAATTGGGGAAATTTACACGGACAGAAGGGGCGGCAATAATGGAAATTCTTTTCCCCCTCTCCAGATCATCGAAAAACAAATCTATATCATCCATAAAGCTCCTGGCTTTATGATCACATACCTCTATGCACTTACCGCAGAGTATACACCTTTCCGGGTTGACCTTCACTTTATTTTGACCTTCGAAAAGATAAGCATTATTTGCGTCGAAAACAGGGCAATGTCTGATGCATTTATTGCAGCCGACGCAGTTTTCCTCCTCAACCAGGATCACCCTATCCTCCATTTTATACCCCTCCACCAGATAAAGTTGGATTAAAAAAATATACAAGAAATTATATCATACATGTAAAATATTGTCGATATTAACAAATAATACGCAACGCTTTGGCTTTGAGGCTGTTATATGGGTAATTATCTGCAGAAGGTTAATAAGCCAGTTCAGGGCTTAGCTGAAGACTTAACTAAATAGAAAAATGAACTAACTACAAAGTATGACAAGAATTTGATGCAATTGTTGAAAGCAGTAAATACTATCCTTAAATATGTCACATGCGAGGTGTTTATGAAGGTAGCCATCATTGGTGCAGGCACAGCTGGCTTGTCATGCGCAATTGAGCTGGAGAGAAATGGTATTTCCCCAACAATATTTGAGCGCCATGATTTTATCGGTGATTACCACCCCCATGTTTCTGCAATGATAAATATTGTTATCAGACCGGCGGTAGACCCAATTAGATATTTGGACAACAGGCTGGGAATAAAGCTGAAACCTTTAAATAGCTTTAGAAAAGTTATACACTACTCTCCCAATAATGAGACAGCCGTAACCGGCCCATTAGGCAGTTTTTTGATACGGGGAAAGGAAGAAAATTCAGTAAAAAAACAACTCCACAAATTTGTTAAAGCACAGGTTCATTTTAATAGCTTTGTCCAGCCCGAAGAGATACAAAAAGATTTCGATTACATAGTAGTAGCTGACGGCCATTGGGCCGTTCCAAAGCGATACGGCATTTGGCAGGAAGTTATGCGGACATGGGTAAAGGGCGGTATTTTCGCCGGGGATTTTCAGGAGGATACCCTTCAAATGTGGTTGGACAACGAACTTACCCATGGAGTATATATTTACTCCGCGCCATACAGCAAGAATAAAGGAGTAATCGCCCATGTGGTTCAGAATATAAAGCATGAGGAATTAAATGCTTACTGGCACCGTTTTCTCGAATCACGCCAAATTCTAAAAAAGTATGATTTTATTGAGTCCTGGGAATTGCCTCACCATGCCGGCTTTGTAACCACCAACAAAATAGGTAAGATATTGTTTGTAGGGACTGCGGGGGGCGGTGTCGAGCCATTTTTGGGTTTTGGCCAGGTCAATGCAATAGTTACCGGAGTTATGGCTGCTAAAAGCATAGTAAAGGGTATAGATATAGATATACTGCTAAAAGGTGTAAGAAAAAAAAGCATGGAATTATTTGCTCTTAGGAAACTGCTAAATGCCGCCACAAATAAAGATTTTGACAGTCTATTGACCGCCATGAAAACTCCCGGCTTCAGAAGTATAGTATATAAGACAAATATAGATATCGTTAAGATACTTTCATGTGGTCTAAAATATTTCGTTACTGATGGGAAAATGGCGGACAGGGGGAGGTAAGATTTGATTGGCTTTAGATTAGTCTGTGGTAATTGCGGATCAGACAGTGTTCTTGAGAAAAGCGGCCATAAGCTGCTGGACTGCATAGAAGACCGTGCCAGGTACGGTGAAGGGATACAAAGAAAGTGCCTGGACTGCAGAAATGAGGAATTTATTATATTTAGAACCTGGGTGGACTTGTATCACAGCACTTGAGTAACCGGCTATAAAAAAGTATAAACTGAGGTTATCTGAGATGAAGGTAAAAAGTTCTTTTGCAAAGGAATACGAACTTCAGAGTCAGGCAGATAGGGCGCTCCCAAAGATGTGGCTTGATGAATTACTAAAGAAGATGTCTTTTATTGAGAAACAAAAACTCCTTTAAGAGTTATATCTTTTCTCTAAGGGAAGTTATCCTGGTTGAATAGTCCTCGTTTATACAACATACAGTTCCCTCTTGTTTTGGGTATTCTTCACAATAATGGATTGACATTTTTGGATTACAGGTGTAATATTTATATATTACGAATGTAATCCAGGTGGAGGAATTTTGTATTGAAAGCGATAGCGCAGATTTCAGAAGCTGAGTTGGAAGTTATGAAGGTATTGTGGGAACTGGGTCATGCAACAAGCTCGCAGATTGTAGACAGGCTTACACAAATGACTGAGTGGAAGCCTAAAACGGTCCAGACGCTGATCACACGTCTTGCCGCAAAAGGAGCGGTGAAGGCTGAAAAGACGGTAAGTAAGGCCTATGTGTATTGGCCGCTGGTCACCGAGGGTGAATACAGGTCTTATGCCAACCATTCTTTTTTGCAAAAGATATATAACGGATCGGTAAATCTCATGCTGGCAAGCTTTGTAAAGGAGCAAAAGATCTCCAGGTCAGAGATAGACAGGCTGAAAAAGCTGCTGGATGAGGAGGACTGGTAAGTGGAGGATATTTTTAGCGGTGTCCTGATAACGTCACTTTATGCCACCGTTGTGGGACTTGTCATTATTCTGATCAAGGGGATACTGAAAAATAAATTAAGCGCCAGGTGGCATTATCTTATTTGGTATGTGTTGATACTGAAGCTGATCCTGCCTTTTGGTCCTGAGAGCGCTGTAAGCCTGTTTAATGCTATGCCGGAAATGCCGCAGCAGAGCATGGCCGGGATGGCTTATCAAATGGATCAGCAGTACCAGTCTTCCCCGGGGGTAGAAAACCCACTGCCGTATAGTCCTCAGTGGCAAGACAGGGCGGCCGGGGCGGCAGCCTTCGTGGAGAGCCTGCTGCCCTATATTTGGGCTGCCGGCGCGGCGCTGATGCTGCTGTGGCTGGTCTTTGCATATTATTCTCTGCACAGGAAGCTTGGCAGGGGATCATTTGCGGCAGATGAAAGGCTGTTGTATATTCTTGAGTCCTGTAAAGCCAAAATGGGGATCCGTGGGAATATAAGGCTTGTATTGCAGAACACAGTAGGCACGCCATCCCTTTTTGGCCTGCTGCGTCCCCGGATATTGTTGATTCCCGCTGTGGCAGGTTTGAGCGATAAGGAAATTGAGTTTATTTTGCTTCATGAGCTGGCCCACCTCAAGCGAAAGGATGTGCCGGTGAACTATCTTCTGACAGTGCTTCAGATTATTCACTGGTTTAACCCTGTGCTGTGGTATTGCTTCAAAAGCATCCGGCAGGATATGGAGGTGGCCACCGACGAGCTTGTGCTTTCAGTATTAGAGAGCACAGAACACAGGGATTACGGCAGGGCAATTCTTACTGTGCTGGAGGGTTTTTCCGACTTTAGCCTTGCCCCAAGGCTGCTCGGTATGGTGGATGACAGGAAAAATATTGAGAAGAGGCTTAAGATGATCAAGATGGCAGACTATTTCAGGCGCAGGAGAATAGCTGCCCTTGTCGTGGGACTCCTGTGTGTAACTGTGCTGAGCGGGGTGCTGCTGACCAGTGGGCTGGCCCGTAACAGTTCTCCGCCGGGCCCCGCCACAGCCTATAGCGCCGAGGCATTATTTAAATATAGGACTGCCTATGTGGGGGATAACAGCAAGGTTGTAAACCTTATCAATAACCTTCCCTATGCCCATTTGCGCCGGGAGGTTTCCCTGCATACCGAAAATCACCCCTATGGAATAACCGTTAATTATGATTTTAGCAATACCGATACAGATAAAGGGCAAATTGAGAGGACTTTTAGCAGTAATGCGGTGGCAATGTTTGCCCTCATAGATAATGTTGAGGCCATAACCTTTAAGGCGCAAGGAACAGGCGGCCAGCCTGAATACCAGTATTCCAGGGCTGAAGTCCAGAAAAATTTCGATACAGACCTGCGGGAGCATGCAAAAGACATTGAGGGGCTTGCGCTATTATTGGAAAAACTCAACTTTACTCTGCTGGTTTTCCCCGGAAAATACGCAGCCACTATGTCCAGCACGCCTGGCATACGCATTGCAGCTGAATATAAAGGTCCGGTATGGAAAGTGCGCTATTCAGCGGAGAGGGGTGTGCTGCTTACCTGGGATGCCGCTACCGGAAATGTATCCAAAGGTGTGCAGATAATTGATCTGCCCCAGGGTATTCCGGTTTACTGGTCACCCCTTGGACAGAATGGCCAAATTGTTGAAGACAGGAGCAGCATTGTAACTGTGGAGCTTTTGGATGAAAAAGGCAAAAGTATAGATGAAAGACAGCTAACCATTATTTACGACGGAACATTATTCTATGACGTTAATTCTTCGCCGGGCATTGCTGTGGGGTCAGAAACCCTTTAAGAAAGATAATTTAGGCGGGGATTTGCCTATAAACATAAATAAAAACCGCCATCTGGCGGTTTAAGTGTTTTATGGTATAGGTGGGGATGGGGGCATTTATAATTCAGCGCCCCATTGAGGTTGTTCTCCAGTATGTTAGGCGGGAGTATTAACCATAATTTCGTTAGAGTAACCGGAATACCCTCCTGTTTTACTGTATGCCCTGACCCTGTAATAATAAATAGTGTTTCCGGCAACCTGGAAATCAAAGTAGTAGAAGTTGTATTTATCAACTGAGCCTATTTCATTATATTCTGCTGCCCCGGATTTACGTTCAATTATAAACTCATCCTTATTGGTATAATTAAAATCCCATTTCAATATCACAAGATCTGATGAAATATAGACGGACTGTAGGTGTTCGGGTGCTCCAGGGGGAATTGCCGGAGTGGTAACGCCGCATTCATTGGAATAACACGAAGACTCAGTTGAGTTATAGGCCTGAACACGATAGTAATACCTGGTATTTGCTTCAACAGTGTCATCACTGTAGGCTGTCATATCCCCGTCAACCTCGGCTATGACCAGGTATCTTTCGGTCTCCGCTGTCCTGCGCTCAATTATATAGCCGTTCGCATTGTACGCGTTATTCGTCCACGCCAGGTCAATTTGATTGGCGGTTACGGCAATACAGGCCAGGTTTGCAGGTCCGGCTATAAGATCATGGGTGGTCACACTACACCGGTTGGAATAGCCTGAAAAACCTTTTGAATTATAGGCGCGAACCCTATACGTATAGCTGGTATTAGGAAGCACGTTTCTGTCCGTATATTCCGTCAGCCCGGGTGCAGTCAGGAAAGCTAATATTTCAAAATCCTCCACCCCGGTTTTACGCTCCACTACACAGCCTTCCTCATTGATGGCCCTGTCTCTCCAGTTTAGGCGGATTCCATTCCGGCAAATCACAGAACAGGCGAGTTGCGAGGGAGATACAGGCACATCTACGGGGTCGGCCTGCATTACATCCAGCCTGGTGGCCATGCCCCCGGGATACTGGCCGGCGTTGCAAAGATGATGGTGGTCCCGGTCGTGGAGATAATATTGTCCCTCCGGGCCTGAGATAAAAAGAAGGTCATAGCTTTCCCCCGAGGCAATGGTTATGGTATTTTTGAGATAGGTAGCATCAATTGAACCGGTCCCTGCAGCTAATGGCCAGCTGTCAACAGCCACTACCCGGGCAGTTATACCTTCCAGGCGGAAGCTATGGTTTTGAGAGCCGGCGTTGAGACACCTTATAAGAATTCTTTTTCCAGGGGCAGCATTTACTTTGGAGCCTAGCGGCTGGCTAACGAGAATATCAACATCGTCCGGCAGCACTGTAAAAGGATATGATCGCCCGTTGATGAGCCAGTAGTCAGGTTCAAAATCCAACATATTAAAGGAGCTTCCCGAGTCCACTGCCAGGTTGAAACCGCTGTCCACTTCACTAAGAATTAGTACTTTATCCACATCGTAAAGGGAAGCGGTATTATTCCCATAGGCGGTATGGTAATCGGGATCAGAAGGATGATCAACTCCTGGAGGATAAATTACCATAGCTCCGTACAATCCCATGGGCACCTGTCTTTCCGGACTGGCGCCGCTCTCGTATAAGAACACCCCGGGGCGGGTGGCAGTGAAGGTATATGTCACAACTCCTCCGGGAGAGGCATGGGTATTGTACGAAGTGAATACACCGTTTTCTTTAACCGGAGTAGGAATATAATCCTGACCGGGAAATATGAGGGATACAAAATCACTCAGCTCATTGCGCAGTGTAATTTTTATAACATCTCCAACCCGGGCAATGATCACGGGGCCTGGAAGTTGCGGGTTTCCGCCGGCTGCAGCTGCAAATCCCCAGAAAGGAACCTCCACCCCGTCGGGAAAGGCTATTATCCCCTTCTTTGCCCACAAATCCTTGGTAATAACGGCCATGGCCAAATCTCCTTTCTAAAAACACAGGCAGCGTTCTACAGCCCGTGAGATTCAACAGGAAGCATACCGTGGTGGCGCTCCAGAGTACCGTTGGGATAAACGGCAATCATGGTCATCAATCCTCCGGGAAAAGCCCCCCAGTTGGTTATCTCGGGCTCGGCATGAGAGTGAAGCATAAAGTGGTATTCTCCAACCTCGTTATAAGAAACCATACCGGATGGAAGCTCCCCTTTGACTCCCAAATAAGGGCTGCCGCTCCACATGGTCATGCCCGTATGGCCAATTGCCATGTTCCTCAAATTGGGGATTACGGTGGGTATTTGGTTGGTAACCGGTTCAAAACCCAGTCCGGTCCATGTATATATCTGGTCATAGGTTTGGCCGGCTCCGGTGAGAACTGTAAATCTTTTGTACGAAAGGTCAGTTGTGTTGGAAAGGGTGCGGTTTTGTAATAGCCTGCCGTCCATACCCACCAGCCGGGTATGATTACCGTGGGGGTGCAGAGGGTGGTTTTCCACTCCGGCCCCGGCGTAGCGAATAAGTACTTTTTCACCCGGCTCCAACATTATCATGGCGCCGTGGGGCTGATTGGGCAAATGATCCACATTGTCGGGAAGCATGGTGTCATTGGCGCATCTTCCGTTCATTGTCCAGTACCTCGGTTTATAAACCCTGGTGTCATACGGTTTACCAAGCTCAACAGCCTGATGGAGATCAGGGTCTATCTCCCCGACCACCAGAAGATATTCCCTGTCAAATTCAGTCCCGGTACCGGTGCCATAGGCAGTCTTATACCCGGTATGATCAGGCATGTAATCCTGGGGCCTGACAATAATAGCTCCATACAGCCCCATGGGCACCTGTTTGTGAGGATTGGTTCCGCTTTCATAGAGAAAAGTGCCGCTGTTTTCAGCATAAAAAGTATAGGTAATGGTTTCACCGGGCAGACAGTGGTTCGTAAGGGAAATAAGGCTGCCGTTTTGATACTGGGGTTGAACCGGATTACCGTTAACTCTAACCTCACTTTGCCCGGGAAAAAGTATAGATACCGGTTCCGGCAGGCTGTTGGTCAGATTAACTGTAACCATAGTCCTGGCCGGAGGGTCCTGCCGCTTTATTATGATTGTTGGTCCGGGCAGCTGAGCAGAACCCCCCGCTTTATCAGTGAAGCCCCAGATATATATGCTTTTTCCATCCGGAGTGCTGATGTAACCGTCGACGGCCCACAAGTCTATGGTAGGCATAACACTATCTCTCCTTCGGGTTAAATTTGCATTACGCCTGGTTCGGCTCTGTCTGGTGAGGCAAGGAGCCTGGCGCGTATATCTGCACTTCTGTTACCATCCCTCCGGGCTCTACCCCGCCTGAGTTGTTCTTTATAAGATTACGGTTGTAAAAAGGAAGCGTTAGAGGATACATATCCGGTGCCTCCGGAGCTGTGAAAATGGCGTCGTAAGACTGTCCGGGAGCTATATAGATAATGTTTTTATTATAAGAAAGGTCCTCACCATTCTGACCCAGAGGGCGCATCCCGTCTATACCGACCACTTTCAATACGGCACCAAGCAGCTCCATGGCGTGCTGCTGGAAGCCCAGATTTACAAACCGCAGCAGCACCCTCTCTCCGGCATTTGCCTTGATTAAAGCAGGCCATGGCTGGGACTGCAGCCTGCTGCCTCCCGGGGTGTCGATGGTATCCGGGTAGGCACGGCCGTTAATAAGCCAGTAAGTTGGCCTATATTCGGTCCAGTCAGGCTCCTGCACCGTTGCCACCAGGTTATGGATGCTGCAGTCCAGCTCGTTTAAAAAAACATAGTATTCACGGTGGTACTCAGTCCCGGTGCCATAGCCATACGCTGTTTTATAAGCTGGGTCGGAAGAGTCGTAATCGTGCGGATAAACCACCAGCGGCCCAACCATGCCCATTTGAATGTGCTCTACGGGTTCGTGATGGCAGTGGTACATGTAGGTTCCGGGGTCCAGCGGCTTATAGTAGTATTCAAGATCCCTGCCCACCGGAACGGCCACGGATGCCTCCGGCACTCCGTCATAAAAGGCTATCTGGTTGGGAAAGCCGTGGTAGTGAATGGTATGAGGGTCATCAAGATCCGGCCGGGTGGGAGTGCCCAGGCTGGTAAGGGTAACTATATATTCGTTCCCTGCCTTCAAAAGAAGGGGAGGGGCCATCAGTTCCGCCCTGGCCCTGTAATTCACCAGTTCATTCTCCGGTACCCCGGATATATCGCCAAAACCGAAAATGTAATGCGTTCTTCCGTCGGGGGTGTTGACCCACCCGTCAGTGGCGGAACGGCGTATTCTTGTAATCATGGCTTAAGCCTCCTTATTCTAGAAGCCCCTTCTGGACATGACAGAACAATTTATCCCTGATACTGGTCGGCCCCTATATCAATGGTTTGACCCCGGCTATCCCCGTCAAAGTCATCTTCCGGGGCACTGTAGCCGCCGTAAGACAGGGCGCCCTGGCCTATGACCGGGGAAACACCGGTTAGATGGTAGTCTCCCGTTAGTTCCGGCACATCTACAGCAATAATAATGCTTTTAAAATCAGGCTGTGCGGCAAAGATAGCCGCCCTTACACTGGTGTCGTACTCATAGATGAATAACGGATTTACCGTCAAATTATTGCCTCCCCCGGGATATTCCGTGGTCAGGCTGCAGTAATTGGGGTTCAGTGTGCCCGGGGTGCCGAATACCTCCAGGTCAATTACCCCGCCGTCAGCTAACTGCAGTGTATTCAAATCAAAGTAATAGGCCCTGTTGTCCCAGAAGATATTGTTAAACAGCACCGGGTTGCTGAAATTGGGGGCGCCCGGCGGAAGGACGTTCTGGAAGGCAGCGCTGTGAACTTCACTGGCCAGGCCTGCCCCGTGTGGCAGACGGTCGCTGTCTTCAGCCGTGGCAGTGGATATATTTTTGGCAATTGTATTGTTGTAAATAATCACCTCAGAGGCGTCGTCAAGGGCAATACCGCCGCCAAGGTCGGTGGACACGTTATTTACAATCATATTGTTATATATCTTTATCTGATAGGTGGTGGGCTGCAGCAGCCTGATGCCGCCCCCGTCATCATTGGCCAGGTTGCCCTGGACAAGGTTGTTGTAAATACTGACTTTACCCGAACCCGGAGAGAGATCCGCAGGCGGCCGGGGTAATTCCCCTCCCACCAGTATCCCTGCCCCTTCGTCAAAGGAGGCGTTATAGAGCACACAGTTGTGGTGGATACTTCCGTTATCGCTCAGGCCGAAGTGAGAAATGCCTCCGCCGTACTCGGCAGAATAGTTGCCGCAAATCTTGTTATAGGCCAGCTCGTAATTATCGGCGCCGTTAAATATTCCTATCCCTCCGGCCAGGTTGAGCCCGCCGTTGTTCAGAACACGGTTGTGATGGATATAAATGTTCTCATTGCGGCTGCTGCCTGCGTAGGGTTTACCGATGGTAATGCCCCCGCCGTAGCCTCCCGAGTTGCTTTGTATTACATTGTTGCTTATTTCCAGGTAGCGGCAGAATGCGTTGACATATATTCCACCTGCTCCGTTGCCCCTGGCGCCGGTAATGGTAAATCCGTCAATTAACGGGCTGTACTGTGGGGAAAAGTCCTGGTCTTTGGCAAGAACGGTAATAACCTGGCCTTCATAGATATTGGGGGTGTCAACAAAGTCATAATCCAGTGTGCTCAGAAGATTTTGCCATTTTGCAGGGTCCGTAAGGAAAAAACGTCCGTCAATGGTTGCGCCGGTTATGCCCACGGGATTTCCTCCGGGGCCATCGGGATTGACGCCTCCAGGGCCTAATCCCTGAAGCCTGATCCTTTTTGCCGGGCCCCCCGCCGACCTGGTGTATAATATTATATTTTCATAATAGATACCGGGATGGACCACAATCAAAGTGTCGCCGGCTGCCGCATCAACCGCTTCCTGAATGGTTGTGTAATCCCCGGCGCCATCCTGCCTTACATTGATTACAGCCGGATTATAGAGGCTTCCCAAAACGTGAAGGGTAATACCGGTGGGGGTGACCCTGCCGCTGTCGTTGGCAACCAGCAGCCGGGCCGTTCCACCCTGCCCTGACGAGAAAGAGGGCAGCACCTTCAGGGTGATCGAGGTATCACCCCAGGCCAGCACCTGGACATGATTATAGTCACCATTAAGACTTACTTTTCCTCCACCCTGATTTAAACCAAAGTCAAGCCCGGTAAGAGTAATCTCCTCCTGTTCCGATACCACGGCCTGGTTCACCCTGAACAGCTGTGGTGTCCCGCGCTGCACATCGCACTGAGGGGGCCGGGCAAACTGTGAGCCTGATGTGGCCACAAAGGCGGTTATGGGGAATACTGCAACATCAGCATAAGTGGTCCTGCCCGGCCAGACATCAAAAACAAGCTGTAAAGTTTGATAATTGGGGTTATAGCCAAGGTTTGGCCTGTCCGGATCGCCGGGGTCATTTCCGATAATCCTGTACATGTAAGGAACTATTCCCGAAGGAGTAGGCACATTGCAGGTGTAGGTTGACGGCAGAAGAACTTCAAAAATACCGTTCTTATCGGTATATACCGTAGTAATCAACTTACCTGTATAGTCCCTGACGCCAACCGGGGTATAGGGAATACCTCTTTTCCCTCCGTAATAAATAAGGCTGGGATCAGTCTCTATATTTACGTCATCCACCAGCAGCCCCAGTATCCTGCCGGGGATGGGAACATCCGTGAAAAGATAAAAGTCCGCCGCCGCGTTTTCACCCTCTCCCAGGATTACCTCTTTCATATTGCATAGGGGCCGGTACTGTCCGTTGTAAGGGCTGCGGGGGTCCTGAACCAGGTGCAGCTCACCGGCGCAGGGAGGAGCGGGTATCCAGGCCCGGCTTTCTGCCGCCTGTTTTCTTTCCGGGCACACCGGCACACCGTTTTCCCGGCGGGCGAGGATGTCGTTAAGCACATAGCGGTCACCCTGGTCGGTATTCACCGATTCTTCGGCAACCACCCTGTACAGTGGTGTCGGGCTGCCGTCCGGAAGAGGATTGCCGGGATCTTCCGGGGGAACAACCTCCACGTAATATTTTCCGGCCGGAAGCCGCTCTGTCAGGTATTCTCCGGTTTCCGGATCGGTTATCGGCCGGTTGCTGTCATCAAGTACCCACCTTTCTTCAAAGGCGTAGCCACCGTCAAAAACGCCCGGCCTTACCTGACCCTCCAGGCTGGGTTTTTCAATGCACCCGGGGTCCGGAGGGGCGTGGGGAGGCACACAGCCCGTGGGGTGCTCCCAGGGGTCTGTGGTAACAGTATTAATAAGCGTTAAAGAGCCATCGCTTTCTTTCTGGTAAAGGTTCACCGTTACTCCCGGGATTCCGGGCTCAAAGTCTTCTGCTGCGGCATACCGGGGATCAGTCTCATTGCGCATGGTGGCATAACGCACTATACCGGAAATGCCGCCATTTTCCCCGGGATCATAAGGGCGCTTGCCAAAATCGATATAGTTCGTGCCTCCGGCCCAGGTTATCACGGCGGCTGTCAAAGCCCCTTCAAACACCTCGGGTACGGGGTAACGATTCTCAGGATTGGCGGAAACAGCGGTGCGGGCCAGACGGGCAAAACCTACCTCCGCCACCGTAAAACGCTCCAGCTCAAATACCTCGTTGAATGTGTAATTGCCGTCAGGGTTGGTAAGGGTGAAATATTGAACGGTCCCGTCCTTGAAGCGGGTCAATAACTCGACTTCAGGCACTCCCGCTTCGCCGGGGTCATACAGGCCGTTTTCATTGCTGTCAATGAATACTTTGCCCTTTATCCACCCGTACCAGCGGGGAATACCTATCTGCCCGGGGTAATTGACCGGGTCATCCTCCACCACAACGTCCATTGAGCCGTTCTTATCCGGCAGCTGCACCGTCCGGAAAGAAATTATATAGTCAAGGGGCTCATCCCAGAGTGCCATCTGGTAAAGTCCCGGGGGGACACTATTAATCAAAAACGAACCGTCCGCTTCTCCGCGTCCCAGGTATACCTGCCGGTCGTTGCCGCCTATGTCGGTAAGGGCAACCCAGGGACGCTCCACCGGCGGGCCGAAGGAAACAGGTATGCCCGGTGTGTCAAATTCGAATACTGTGCGCACCACGCTCCTGATAGTGCCCCTGACCTCTCCGGGGAGAGGTTCGGGGAATTGCACAGGCCGGACAAAACCAAACCAGACCACAGGGAAGCGGTAGAGGTACTCACTGCTGTACCCTTCATTTCCCTCTTCCACCCAGGCGTCAATAACATGGGTGCCTTCAATGGTGGTGGTTTGCACCCAGTCGGTGCCGTCCGGAGGTATAGCCTGCACCTCGTATTTCCCCGGGGGAATATTTTCTACAACGGCGTACCCGTTTGCATCGGTGAGTATCTTTATTCCGCCTGTGCCCGGTACCGGGACGGGATTGCCATCTCCATCGTAAATATAAGCGCCGCTGGTGTCCTTCTGGTACTGGGTGCCCAGCGGGTTTCCGTAGTAATCAACGGTTAATTCCCCCACCGCGTCTCCAATTACAACACGAAAGCCCTCCAGCCCCGGTTCGGAGGGAAGGTCCGGTTCTCCGTTAACCGGCTGGTGATCATGAAAAACAAGCACCCTTATCTTGCTTAGAGGAAGTGGGTTGGGCAGAAGTTCAACAGTTATTTCCGCATCCCCGCCGTCTATGGTAACCCAGCTGCCGCCCAATTTATAGCCGGGAGCTTTAACTGATACCAAGTAGCTGCCATTTGGCACATAGACTGTCGGACTGGTGGAACTCCCCACAGCTGCAACCGGGCTGTGACTGGCCGGTGGTTTTAGTGAAGGAATCTTGCTTTCATCAACTTCATCCGGAGGAACCCCCACCTGAGGGTCCCCGACGTTATTTTCGTTGACAATAAACTGAAATTGGTCAATAGGGAGTGGTGCATTGTTGGAACTACCTCTCAAGACTTTTATAGTAAGTGCCCATTTTTCCGTCACTCTACCGGCGGCGAAAGAGTACTCTCCAATACCAGTTGACATTGATGTGACTTCAGCCATATATTGGCCTCCTCTCTGGACATGGTAAATACAGTTTGTGTTATTCTATTACCAGTTATTATGTGGTGTTACAATTTATTTACTTTTACCGACGTCTCTCTGTGACAGGGGACAGCTATCTAACACATAAGAACCTCTGGACAAAAAAAACCACCTTGCCTGGTGGTTTTATGCCGGTTTGGCGGTGATGGGGCGATCGCAGGAGTTTCCCTGAGGCGCAGGCTGCAGTTTAGATCAGGACCTTATCATCTTCACTCATGTTCAAAATCAACCTGAAGATTTTTGGCCAGGCCGGGGTCAATGCTGCGTATATGAAGGTCACGCTGGGGAAAAGGAATTTCTATGTTATGTTCAAGGAACAGATCATAAATGTGGTGATTGAGGGCACTTTTAACCTTTATTCTCATAGCCGGATTGGGTATCCAGTACAGTAAACGGAATTCCAGGGCTGATTCTCCAAAATTTAAAAAGTCCACCCGGGGCTCTTGCGGTTCGGTAAGTATGTCCGGGTGCTCCTGGGCTGCTTTTAGAAGCAGCTTTTCGACCAGGCGGACATTGGAGCCGTAAGCAACTCCTATAAAAATAAGCTCCCGTATCCTGGGATCCCCATATGACCAGTTAATCACCTGGTTTTCAATAAACTGGCTGTTGGGTATGATAATATGTTCGTTATTTCTGGTCCTTACCACTGTAGCCCTTATATTTATGTTTTCAACATCGCAGTGCAGGTCACCTATTTTTATCCTGTCACCCACCTTGATGGGCTGTTCAAACAGTATTATAAGCCCCGATACAAAATTGGAAATAATGTTTTGCATCCCAAATCCCAGCCCCAGGCCAAAGACTCCGGCAAAGACTGTTAATACACTTAAATCAAAACCTATGGTGGGCAAGGCCACCAGAATAGAAATTACAATTATGAGGTAGTGGATCAACCGGTTGAAATTATAGCGCATGCCCTCGGCCAGGCTGTAACGGTCATAAATCCTTGCAAACAGGTAACTGGTAATAAGATCTGAAGCTTTAAAGGCAATGCCTATGATTAATATTGGAATGATAAAGGATAGAGTATTTACGGGGGTATTGCCCACCGTAAACCAGGTTTTGCCAAGCCACACGGTATTCCTGTAGTAGGCAATGGCGTAGAGAACTATTGCGTAGAATGTTCCCCAGTTAACCAGTGGTATTATTGCGGTGTAAAAACCACCATCTTTTTGTATCCCGTTTATGGTTTTCCTGAGGAATTTGAGGAATAAGGAGCGGATAATAAAAAACAGGGGTATAAAAATAATAAAGGTAATTTCGTTCTTATATGGTACTGATTTCCACCATTCAATAAAGCTAAGCCCTTGCAAATATTGTCACCTCTACCCACGGATTAGTTGTTTTAGAATAACATATTAATAATTGTTTGACAATGAATAGTATTTTCCCCTGGAAATCCTCAGTATTGTTTCAGGACAGCACAAAAACACCTTTACGGTGTTTTTGTGCTGATATTGTCGGTGGCCAAAGCATGTCGAGGAAAATCTTTTTACTTGGGCATTTGTATTATAGCCTTAAATAAATCTCCATCTATTTGTATATTAAAGCTTCCTCTTTGAATATTTATCAGACTTTTAGTAATGGATAACCCTAATCCGCTGCCCTGACTGCCTCTGGATTCATCGCCTCTTTTAAAACGTTCCATTAGCTCATCCGTAGAAATGTTTAGCTGATAGGCTGAAATGTTCTTGAATATCAGCATTACCTCTGTTCCTGAATCTTCAATATCTATATATACCCTTGACCCCTTAAGGGCATATTTAAATATATTGGATAGTAAATTTTCTATAGCCCTCCATAATAATTTTCCATCTGCGTTAATATTAACTTTGTCGCTGGTGTAATTAAACTTAAATTCTAATTCAGACTCCCGTATTTTGTCATCAAGCTCACCCATTCCCTGATTAATTAGAGATACTATGTCGATGTTCTCATAGTTTACCGGAATATTTCCACTAGAGGCCTTCGAGGCTTCAAATAAATCGTCGGTTAGTATTTTTAATCTATCGGATTTCTGTTCTATTATTTTTATATATTCCTGTGACTTTTCCGGGTCAGTTTCATTTTTCAATAAATCCACATAGGTTATGATAGAGGTCAAAGGTGTCCGTATATCATGGGATACATTGGTAATTAATTCTGTTTTTAACCGTTCACTTTTCAGTTCATTGGCAACTGCTTTTTTTAAGCCATCTGTAATACTGTTTACTGCGAAAGCAAGTCCGGCAAATTCTCCATTCCCGGCCACGTCTATTTTATGATGATAATCTCCTTTCTTGGCCTTATCCACACCTTCTTTTATAGCATTAAATTCCTTCACCTTTTTTAGGGCTATCCATACTCCCACACCTATAGTTACGGGGAACATGAAGAATGTTAAGGCAACTAGCACTGGATACCCAATCACTATTAATACAATTTTTACTCCAACACTGCCGCTGTCATATATCTCCTTTATGAATACAGAAAGCTTTTTCAGTACAATATAGATTAATGTGTGCTTAATAATTGTCCCGCGCTTAATGTGCCTGACCAGGGATAAAACCATTATTAGTCCCAAGGTGGCGATTAAGAAAGTAACTGCGTCAAATATATATCCGTGAGTATTATTTTCGAACAGAAGCAGATTTGCAGCCCCGAACCACAGTGCTATAAGGATAAAGCACATTACTACGTTAAGATCATTGTGGATTCTATCAACAAAGCCCAGGTGAATCTCCTCATCCTCCGATGGTTTTCTGCCTATGACCCATAATAGATATATAAAGGACACTGCCAGCCCTGATGAGAAACCTATGATTTTGTACAGGCTATTGGTAACTAATACTTTGTTGTTTCCCCATTCCTCAACTCTAGGATCAAGGAATTCTGGAGTAAACGCAATATACATAGCATTATTTTGCTGCCCTATTGGATTAATATTTGATCCAACCCAGAAATAACGATTGCTTTCTTTAATCTCTGCCGGGTAAATTGTTTCTTCAGATTTATCAAAAATTATATATGAAGGTTGAGATTTAAAATAATTCTTGTCCGTGTTGGAACTGTTTGTAAATACATTATTACCATCACTTATATAATAGATAAGCCCTCTATATCCTTCTAATTTGCGTAAAGCCAAATTATATTGCTTTAAATCTTCTTCAATCAAATTGCCACGTATTTTGGATATTTTGTCAGAGTAGACCTCCCGAAATAGTTGGTAGTTTTCTTTGGTGGATAAATTTGGGTTGTAGCTTTTGGAGAAATTTTGAAAATGAGAAAATAAAGTATCTTCTTCTCTTTCAATTTCATCTTCTTCAATTGTTCCTCCATTTAGAATATGTTCTTCACTTTTATACTCACCCACGAGTGTAATTAATGTTTCAGCAATTTGGTTGTTTTCTCCTGAAAAATTCTTGCTAATATAATAGTTGTCCTCTAAAGCAGGACCAAAATTACCTTGCAGTGATATTGCTGTATTTATAAATGTAGTTACCGCACCGGTAAAACAAGCTACCGTAATTAAAAAAACTATAACCTTTGTTATCAGGGAATGACTATATTTTTTCCACTTTATATCCAATACCCCATACCACCTTTAAATATTTTGGCTCCTTAGGATTTATTTCTATTTTCTCTCTTATTTTTCTTATATGGACTGCCACTGTATTTTCCGGATTAAAAGCAGTTTCCTTCCATACCTTTTCGTATATCTCATCTATTGAAAATACCCTGCCCGCATTTGCAGTCAAAAGTTTCAATATCTTATATTGCACCGGAGTAAGTTTAACCTCATCTCCATCAACAGTTATAAGCTTACTCTCATCATCTACCACAAGTCCTCCTGTTTTAAATACATTGCTTTTTGTGTCAAGACTGCCCAATGCTGTATATCTTCTCAGCTGTGATCTAACCCTCGCAATTAATTCCAAAGGACTAAAGGGCTTGGTGACATAATCGTCAGCCCCTATATTTAATCCCATTATTTTATCAGTATCCTCGGATTTGGCCGAGAGCATTATCACAGGTATGTTATTTCCCTCTCTTATCTTCATTGTAGCCCGTAGACCATCCATTTTAGGCATCATAATATCCATGATAATAAGATGTATATCATTATCCTCTATTATTTCCAGGGCTTCTATGCCATTAGAAGCCTCGTATACTTTATAGCCTTCGTTCTTTAGATAAATTGCTATAGCATACAATATTTCCTTATCATCATCACAGACCAGTATATTCAAGAAGTATCACCCCGATATGTTGATTTGTACAAATTATATCACACCCTTTATTGTTTGCTTAAAGGTATGATACCAACTAATTCTTAAGATACCCCGGGTATAAATCTTAAGAACTTCTTAATATTACGCGCCCGCCTCGAAAAATCAAAACCTGCGGGAGCCGCCAGAGCCTGGTGAAGAAGGTTGAATGGGCTTTGCGGCCCAAATGGAGAGGCCATCGGGTATAGGGGCAAAGAATAGCCCATTACCGATGGCCCCTGTTATATGTCCATGTCCTGCAAGCATTTTTACTTCAGCATTTTACCCATGTTTTTCTGGTCTGATTCCAAATCATTCAATAGAACCACCAGGGTGCCTGCATAGACCCCATCATCATCGTATACCGGGGAAATCTCACACGACAGCCCATACAGTGTTAAACCCAGCCTTTTAACAGTTCCCGACCCTATATTTTCATAAATAAATTCGGCCAGACGGGGATCAACAACGTCAATGCTGGTGCCTTTCTCCAGGTTCCCCAGATAACACTTGGCCATTAAATTGGCCGCCGAGATTTCGTGGTTTTTGTCCACATAGACAACGCCTTCGGGAATTATGTCCACAAGTTTATTCAGTACTATTCTAAAGTTTTTCTCTTCTTTTATATCAACCCTGATTACGGTTAACGATCCCAGCCTTTTTCCTTTTTTTATTATGGGAGAGTGAATGGCCTCCAGAAATTTATCAGGCATTTTAAGTGTAAACATGATTGCTTTTTCCTTTTCATCATGGATATCTTCCAAATGCCCCAATATTTCCTTCAGCCTTATATTAACAAGAGTGCTTTTTCTTTGAGCAAAAATTTCATTGGCGGTATTATTGGCAAATACAATTCTACCCGAGTTGTTGGTTATTATAACTCCCTCATTTACCTGATTAAGAATAGCGAAGTCTATATTCTCGAAGTATGTCTTGACGCTGTTGACCCCCCACAATTCCACCAGCAGCTGATAGAGGCAGCAATAGAGGGCAAACACCAGAAACAATATGGTTATTGTCCTGAATTGTTCAAAATTATTTTCTTTAAAGAAAAAATACATCCGCCAGGCAGGCTCTCCTATATCGCTGTGTATCACATTGTATTGCTGGGATTCACTATAAAATTCTTTATGGTCCCGGGCGAATCTGTTCAGTTGATCACTGTCAAAAGGCCATACTACCGGGTTGTCCTCTGCGTCAAGAACAGCTATTTTATAATCTCTGTTGGCGAATTCATGGATCATCTCTCTCTGGTACTGGTCCACACTGAAATCAATTCCCAGCCATACTGTATTGTTGGTTAAAGGAATAACCGCACTGACAATATTTGTTTGCAGCACTGGATCAATATGAACCTGGGATATTGTAACTTCCCGGCTGTTTTCCCGGACTGATTTTATAACGATCTGGCGGATATGAGGGTTTTCCCTGCGCTCATTAAGGGATTTGACTGTTGTGCCGTCAGCATCAAGTAAATAAACGTTGGTAATCCTGTGGTCATAGTCTGAAATTGCTTTTACTGAAGCCTCAAATTTGTGGTCCTGTGGTTCAAGGGATTTTACCGATTTTTCGGAAATAGATTTAATATCATTTAAAAGCAGTGTTGTTTTATTAATGGCCACCTGTTTTATGTTATCTTCATAATTGACCAGTATATTTTTTAAAAAGCCAAATTCAACAATCCCCAGGACAATAATAATACTGAGGAAGAATACGCCTATAAAGATAGGAGTGTTTTTTAGTTCAGTGAAGAATTTCATTTTTAAATAACTCTCCTGCGCCTACTTTATAAACCCCTTTTTCACCGCCAGGGTCAGTGCTTCTTCAACAGTGCTGACCTTTAGCTTGGAACAGATGCCGTTTAACCTTCTTCTGAACGTAGACAGGCTGATGAAAAGCTGGTCGGCCATTTCTTTCTGAGTTTTTCCCGATGCCATTAGCTGGAGTATATTTATCTCAAAATCAGAAAATCCCGGTTCCGAAAGATTCAGCAACTTATCAGCCCCAAGCCCGGGGTATATATAGGAGCCTCCCCTGGAGGTCATCAGTATCGCGGACTTTATTTCCTCATAAAAGGCGTATTTGGGCACGAATCCGTTTACACCGCACTCCATTGCCTTTTTTATATACACAACGTCATCGTAAGTAGTCAGGGCAACAAATTTTATACCGGGGTATTTATCCTTAAGCCTGGAGCATAATTCCAGCCCATCCCCATCGGGAAGCCCTATATCCAGGAGCACCACATCAATATCCTCATTTGCTTTCTGCAGAGCCTCACTGATGGAACCAGCCTCCTCTGCCACGGTCATGTTATCCTCTAGCTCTAAAAGTTTTTTCAATCCCTGACGGAAAACGTTGTGGTCCTCTACAAGCATTATTTTAATTATTTCCATTTAGACTCCTCCCGTTGATACAGGTACGGTCAGCACCACACGGAATCCAGAATCGCTTCTGGTGAATATTATATCTCCTCCAATGAGGTTGGCCCGTTCCTTCATTCCCCACAGCCCGTTGCCCATGGTAAACTCTCCTGTACTTCCCCCATTGTCAGTAATTTCTATCTTTAAAGTATCGTGTGAAACAGTAAAATCTATGTCAATCTCGGTGGCGCTGGAATGCTTCGTAACATTTGTCAGCGCTTCCTGAATGATCCTGTAAACAATTATCTCATCCTTTTTCTTTACACTGAGGGACCTGTCCTGGTATAGAGCGTAAACCTTTATATTGTTTAGTCTTTCAAGAGTGGTTATATATGACTCCAGAGCGGAAATAAGCCCTACCCGATCAATAAGATAGGGATGGATATCGTTCATTATGGCTCTCATTTCTATGGCGGCGTTTTGGCAGTGTACCTGCAGCGCCTTCAAATTTACCGGCAGGTCGTCACGGCGACCGTTTTCATTCAGCTTTAGAACATAGTCCAGAGAATGGATCAGGGTTGACATGTGCCTGCCGATCCAGTCGTGTATTTCTATAGATATTCTTTTTCTTTCGGTTTCAAGTGTATCCAGTAGAACATGCTTGTCCTTTTGGGCCCCGGCGTGTACCGCTATAACTATAACCCCGTATAATCTATTCATTATAAAGAATGGAATATAATCAGCCACCAGCTCTATTTTTTTCCCGGCGCTATTATATGTGACATGGTGATTCTTCAGTTCTTTTCCATTATCAATTACATCATAAATTGGCTGCAAGATATTACGGGTATGAGGAAAGGCTGAAGCTACTTCACTTATATTGTGACTTATATGGGTATCAATGTTTATTGCCATAAGGTCAGAAAATTTGTTGTTGTAATCCATCATTTCCCCTCTGTAATCTGCAATAACTACGGGGTTATTTGTTGACTTTAATATATTTTCCAGGTAATAGTTTTTTATTATTATCGGTTTGGTTACTTTGTATATCTGGAAAAGCAACAGGGACAGCACAATTATTGAGGATATTTGCAAGAAAAGGTATTTGTTTTCCTTGTTTCTGGCTCCCTGAAGGAAATTTTCCTCATAACTTCTGTCTGCTCCATAAATAGTGCCAGCCTTTAAAATCATATCGAAGGATAACTGATTTAGTGTTGATTCTACCTGTTCTAGATCAGTTCTTCCTGACAATAATGCCGGAATCAGCTCCTTCTCAACGAAGGAAATATAATACCTGCTGGTCTCTATAAGCTCCATGGTTTCCTGTTTCTTCGACGGGTCTATAGAGCTGAATAACTCCATTTGATGATTGATTACATCTGAACCTAAATGTTTGAAATCACTGGCAATGTTTTGATCGCGGCTTGATATCAGCACTTTTACAGTGGAATTGAGATTAACAACATCCTTATATGCTTCTTCTGACATACTCCTTTGCTTCAAGTTTTTGCTAATTTCCTTGGATATGGTGAGAGTGGTGTAGGAGTCGTGTAGTATGACCAGTGATATAAAAATTAAACAGAGAAATATTATGGTAAGTTTAACTATTTCATTTTTATACCTTCTCATAATACCACCCTAAGTAATATTTTTTAAGATACTATATTTTCGACGATAAAGTGCTTTTCCCTTTATTTTAGGAAATCATTAAGGTTTAGTGGGAATGATTGACAATGATTCAGCATCGAAAAGAATTCTGAAAAATGAACCAAATGTGTCATAAACGTGATTTATAAAAATCATTGTAGTGATAGGTTATAGCCAAACAGTTGATAAAAAGAGCCACACTGACTCAACTATATTGATTGCTTATGTAATTGATAATATCATCTTATTATTGAAAAGCCCGAAAAAATACGCAATGTATTGAAAGGAGCGAAGAGATGGTAAAAAGTGTCTGACCGGTAAAACGAAAGTACCCGGCTATTGGAAGTTGGGGGGTTTTCGGACATGGCTTTGGGCTTAAGTCTTGAAAAGCCAATAAGTATATTGACACTGGAGGGGAAATTATGGAAAATAGTGCATCGTCTAAATGGGTTAATGCTATACCGGGTATTTTGTTTATGTTTTTTATTGCCCTGCTGGCCATGGGCACTAAGTCATTAGGCATCGGAAGTTGGACCGGAATCGAAGGCATAATAAAGGATAATTCTAAATTTCTTGGTAGTGTCCTAAAAATAAATCATGTTATAATCGTTATATTAATCGGTATGTTAATTAGAAACACCATAGGTATACCATCATGGGCGGAAGTGGGTGTGAAGACCTCCCGTCTCTTCATCAAAATGGGTGTTATTCTTCTGGGCACATTATATAGTCTGGCAGAGCTGGCTAAACTGGGAGCGACATCTATATCCCTTATTGCAGTCTTTATGTTTGGCACCATTCTATTCACCATGTGGATGGGCAAGAGGCTTGGCATGCATTCCGGTTCTTCAGCCTGTCTTGCTGCAGGTATAGGTGTTTGCGGTGTATCAGCCATTGTGGCTGTGGCCCCCTCGGTTAAAGCAAAGGGTGAGGATATTGCCTATTCCATTGCTACTATCTTAAGCTTCGGGGTAGTATGCCTGTTTACTTTTCCAATTCTGGGACATTTACTCGGCCTTACTCCAGAGCAGTTCGGCGCCTGGGCTGGAACAGGTATCCTTAACTCCGGTCAGGTGCTTGCCGCTGCGCTGGCCTTTGACCCCGGCACTGTAAATAATCCGTCTGTAAGTTTGAAAGTAGGAGAAATATTCAACCTTACCCGGGTGGTATTTTTGCCACTGGTGGTGGTGGTTATTACTCTTCTTTATACTAGAATGTCCACAGCTGAAGAAGGCGCAGTGGTAGCAAATAACAATTTCTTCTCAAAATTCCCCATGTTTGTACTGGGCTTTTTGCTTACTGTGACACTGACTTCCTTTGGCGCTTTTGGACCTACCAATCCTGTTTCGGAAGAACTGAAAGTCTTCAGAAACCTGTATAGCTGGTTTTTCTCCATCGGTCTGACAGGCCTTGGCCTGCAAATATCTTTTGCGGAGATGAGAAAAGCTGGAGGAGCGCCACTTATTGTTGGCTCAACCGCAGGCATGATCAAGGCTGTTGGCTCACTGATCGTAGTAATGTTATTAATGGATTAATACTAACCGCCTCAAATACAAATGCTAAGGGAGGTTAACCGTAAATGGCCGATACAGGTTTACAAAAAGAAAAAAAGGAAGAGCGTCAGCTTTCCTTGTTCACCAACGAACGTCACGAGGATCTAGCCGCCATTATTGGCGCCGGAGTGTTGATGCTTCTAACAGTAATATTCATTTAAATTTTGCGAGAGTCTTTAGAGTGAGGAGATTTTATGAAAGGTCAGATACTTTTTATAACAGATGGTTCCCCTTCGGCTGAAGAGGCTGGAAAGATAGCCATAGAGATGGCTCTGTCAGCGAATATCCCCTTAAAAGCAGTTTTCATTTTTGATGAGGGCTGGAAGCATTTGCTGGGAGATGAGTGGATAAATACATCTTCAACGCGTATGACTTTTTTTCAATGGTATGAAGATGGGCTAATGAAGCACTCTGATGACATTCTTGGGGGGTTTCACCAAAAAGCGCTGGACCGGGGAGTTAATATTGAAGTTGAGGTAAAGATTGGCAAAACAGAAAAAGTGATGGCTGATTTGACCAATGCAGACAATACTATTTTACTGTTTTTGCCAAATCCGCATTCTACCGCTCCGGCGGCTGCAGCCGGCCTGAGGTATAGTTTAAACTCTCTTTCCAAAAAGATAAAGTGCCCTATTTATGTGGGTCCGAGGCTATAGCCGGAATTAATAAAATTCTCCTGCACTCAACATGATAGACATATAACCGCCATTTGGCGGTTTTTTTCTTTATATGTCCAGTTTGTTTGGAACCCTTAATAAGCTTTTAATTAGAAAATACGGTATAAAACCAATTAGCGGGATAATAACCAGGTGAATGAGCAGTGATAGTCTAAGTGGGAATAAACTGTAATTAGTGGCGAGGCTATAGAGTTATAATATAATTCTATCTGTAATGCCCATATCATAGAAACATAGCTTAGACATAGGTATTGCCGATAACAAAAGGGCCTGCATAAAAAGATTAATTACGAAGGCACAATATGACAAATAGTGATATAATATTTGCGAATACTTTACGGACAGGCCGGGTGAATATGGAATACAGGAAGGCCCCATTATATATCAGGGTTGTTCCCGGAATTGTTTTAATGCTTTCCATTGCCGTTTTGACACGGGGCGGGGCGGATTTAGGGTTTCCTCAGTGGCAGGGGATAGAGTTATATATAAATACCAATGAGTATATAAATAAAAGCATTATAGAAATATTCCATTTAAATTACATTGTTCTTTCCATAATTGCCGGAATGCTAATTGGTAATTCAATAGGCATTCCATCCTGGGCAGCGGATGGAGTGAAAACTTCCCGGGTTTTCATAAAGCTGGGAGTAGTGCTCCTGGGCTCTCTTTACAGTGTTTCTGATATAGCTCTGCTGGGAAGCGGAGCAATCATGCTGGTATTGTCTTTTGTGTCCGTTACCCTGCTGTTTACTATGTGGCTGGGTAAAAAGTCAGGAATGGAATCCACC
Organism: Peptococcaceae bacterium BICA1-7; assembly: GCA_000802095.1. GTDB lineage: Bacteria > Bacillota > Desulfotomaculia > Desulfotomaculales > Desulfocucumaceae > BRHc4a. Next base: position 128,598 of record JUEB01000033.1, read on the forward strand.
TCCGCAGCAGTTCTTTCGGCAGGAGTGGCAGTCTGCGGGGTTTCGGCAATAGTGGCCACCGCTCCGGCTGTAAGGGCAAAAACAACCGATGTTGTTTACTCAATTGCCACCATTCTTTCTTTTGGACTTGCATCACTTTTCATTTTCCCGATCATAGGGACTCTGGCGGGGCTCACTCCTCACCAGTTCGGAGCATGGGCCGGGACAGGGATTCTCAATTCCGGACAGGTTCTGGCAGTCTGCCTGTCCTTTGACCCGGGCACAGCCAGCCACCCTTCACTGAGCCTCAAAACAGGCGAGATCTACAACCTTGTGCGGGTAATCTTCCTTCCTTTCGTCGTTCTCGCACTGGCGGTTTATACAAGCCGGATGGCAAAGCTGCCCGAAGATGAAATCAATATAAATACCGGCCTCTGGTCCAAATTTCCTTTATTTGTCGGAGGCTTTATGGTTATGGCTTTTATTACATCTTTCGGGGTGCTTGGACAAACATCTCCACCCTCGGAAGAGATTATACTTATACGGAAATTATACAGCTGGTTTTTCGCCATTGGCCTTACCGGCCTCGGCATGCAGATTTCTTTTACCGAGCTGCGCAAAGCGGGGGGGAGGCCCCTGATGGTTGGTACCACAGCAGCCCTTTTAAAGGCAATAGCTGCCCTGATATTAGTATTATGGGCAATTCCCGAACAACCATAATTAACGGGAGGACTGTCAGATGTCGGAAGATACTTACGGAAGAGAAAGTGATCAAAATGGCGGAGATCGCAACCATTTCATGCTTTTTGCCACTGAAAGGGCAGAGGATTATGTGGTACTGTCTCTGGCCCTTATGATACTGATAGTTATATTGGTGTTCTACTAAAGACCGGAACCAAAGCTCTTTTTCCCTTTCCATGAGCAAGGTGATGGCCTCAACGGAGCTTTCGGCCATGTAACGGGAATATACTGCACAGTATATAAAGCCATAAACCGCCCGCAGGCGGTTTATGGCTTTATATTGTTGGAGGAGAGGGCTTCTTCCTGAAAAAATCCCTGTCCCGGTATTCCTGCGCCATATGAGTGTAGCCCGGCCTATATGAGACCTTTCTTCTTAAGGAATTCACCGGCCACATCTTTGGTATCCCTCTTTTTCTCTGCTACCTGGTAGTTAAGCTGCTGCATCTCATCGTTACTGATTTGATCCGCCAGAAGGTTAAGGGTCTTCTCCAGCTCAGGGTATTTTTTGAGGGTATCCATTCGGACTATTGTTGTGCAAAAGTAAGGAGGGAAAAATTTCTTATCGTCCTCCAGAATTTTCAAGTTGTAGGTGATTAATTCTCCATCGGTGCTGAAAGCATCGGTAACATCAATTTTCTTTTGGGCCACGGCCTGGTATTTCAGGGCAGTTTCAAAGGCTTTATGTTCCTTAAATTTCATATTGTAAATTTTTGTCATGCCGTCATATCCGTCGGGCCGGTTGAAAAACTCCTGTTCTGCGCCGAAAACCATTTGCCCGGTCAGGGGGGTCAAATCAGAGACTTTTTTCAATGTATGCTCTTCAGCGGTCTCCTGACGCACCGCAACTGCATAGGTGTTGTTGAATCCAAAGGGCAGCATCCATTTTATTTTAAACTGGTCATTATACTCTTTCTGCACATAATCGTAAACCTCCTGCGGGTCTGTATTCACAGGCTGTTTTAAGACTGCCACCAGCCCCGTTCCGGTATAGTCCGGGTACATATCAAGGTCACCGCTTTTTAGTGCATTAAAGCATACCATGGTCCCGCCTAGATTCTGCTTGCGCTCGACTGTTAGCTCGGTTTTAGCCTCAATTAATTGAGCCAGGATCTCACTCAATATTATATTCTCATTAAAATTTTTTGAACCTATAACTACCTTTCCATTTTCCTGCTGTGCTTTATCTCCCCCGGAACAGCCTGTAAAGATTAGCGCCAGTACCAGAATAAGTACCGTCAGCACTAAAAAGCCCCTTGTTTTTGTCATTTTTCCCACTCCTTTTAATTTAGTTTGTATTTTTGACCTGCAGTCCTCTGGATACCACCGATTTCTCAAGTAAGCCCAAAGAATAGTCAGCAATTATTGCCAGTAAGGCTGCAGGCACTGCCCCGGAAAGAATCATAGGGGTATTGACCAGCTGAATTCCCCTCCAGATCGGCTCACCCAGGCCTCCGGCACCGATTAGGGTTCCTATGGTGGCGATACCAATAGAGGTAACCACGGCTACCCTAAAGCCTGCCAGGATAACCGGCAGGGCAATGGGAAGCTGAACCTGCCACAATAGTTGCCAGCCGGTCATACCCATACCCTTTCCGGCCTCAAGAAGCTCTGATTTCACCCCGGTTAGGCCTATAAAGGTGTTTCTGACCACCGGCAGAAGAGCATAAATAAAAAGTGCTGTAATAAGGCTCATATTTCCAAGTCCGAAAAAAAACATGACCAGGGCCAGCATCGCCAGACTGGGGATGGTTTGCAGAATATCTATAACACCCATTACCGGCCCCGCCAGCACTCGTATTTTAAGTATCACAATACCCATGGGCACGCCAATGACACAGGCCAGAAAAACACCTGCTACCGATAGCCAAAGATGTTCCAGAGCAATGCTGAAAACCGCACTCATATATTAAACTCTCCTTCCCCCGAAGTATAACCGGCCTTAAGACCCCTCGGTGTTACGGTCTTCTCAAGCCGGCCCAGGGTAAAGCCGGCCAATAAAGCCAATAGAGCGGCCGGAATGGTCCCCGCCACAATAAGCCATATATCATAAACGTTCATTCCGCCCCATATTAGGTCACCTAGCCCTCCTGCCCCGATCAATGCCGCTATAGTAGTCCAGCTGATTATATAAACAGTAGAGATCCTTATTCCCGCCATTATAACCGGTAGTGCCACAGGCAGCTTAACCATAAAAAGAAGCTGCCTACTGTTCATACCCATTCCACGTCCGGCCTCGATGAGTGCAGGATCGACTTCCCGTATCCCGGTATAGGTATTCCTCAGTATTGGCAGCAGAGAGTACAAAAACAATACTGACATAGCCGGTAAAATACCTATCCCCAATATGGGCAGCACAAAACCAAAAAAAGCCAGACTGGGGATGGTTTGTATTGTACCTACTACACCCAGCACCATCCGGGAAATGTGTTCCCTCGTTGAAAGCCATATTCCAAGGGGTACGGCTAACAGGGCGCCGAGAGCTACAGAACCGAGGGAGATGTATATATGCTGCCAGGTGGCAGTCAGTAATTCAGGCCAGCGCAATAACAGCAAATCCAGCAGAGGGCTCAAGACAATTCCTCCTCTCCCCAGACCACACTGGCCAGGGCGTTAACCATGCTGGTTCTGGTTACCAGCCCCAGTAGCCCCCTGTTTTGGTCTACCACCGGGAGGTACTCCAGTTTCTGACTAACCAGCAGGTCAAAGGCTTCCCGTGCCGGTGAGCCGGCGGTAATAACCGGCAGTCCGGTGTCTGCCAGATACTCCGCCTTATATGTAAGGTTTTGTTTATTATCCAGCTTTTCAATGGTGACCACCCCGATAAGCTGCTTGTCGTTTTTTACAACCAGAACTGTATTGACACCCTTTCGCTTCATAAGGGCCAGCATTTCTGTGCCTTTACGGTCGGGATCTGTTGTAACGGGATTTGTTTTCATTATTGACTCAACTTTTTCCAGCTCACAGCTGTTAACCCGGTGTTTCCCGATAAATTCCAGGACAAAATCATCACTTGGATTCCTCAGTATACTTTCTGGGGAACCCAGTTGAATTATTTCCCCGTCTTTCATTATGGCAATTCGGTCGGCAAGCTTCATGGCCTCATCCATGTCATGGGTCACAAAAACAATTGTTTTGTTCAGTTTGCTTTGCAAATTTTTCAACTCATCCTGAAGGTTCTCCCTGGTTATTGGGTCGAGGGCCCCAAAGGGCTCGTCCATAAGTATAATGGACGGTCCTGCAGCCAGTGCCCGCAGGACTCCAATGCGCTGCTGCTGTCCACCGCTTAGCTCATTTGGATAGCGGTTTGCGTATACTTCCGGATCCATGCCCACTAATTCCAATAATTCGTACACCCTGTTGATTCTTTTTTCCCGGTCCCATCCAAGCAGGCGGGGAACCAGGTCAACATTATCCATAATGGTCATGTTCGGGAAGAGACCTATTTGCTGAATGACATACCCTATTTTCCTTCTCAGCGTAACGGGGTTCATTTCCATGATGTTCTGGCCGTTTACCAAAATCTTTCCGGAAGTGGGTTCAATAAGCCGATTAATCATTTTTAATGTAGTTGTTTTGCCGCACCCGCTGGGGCCGATAAGAACCAGGAATTCCCCCTCAAGCACATGCAAATCCAGTTTTTTAACCACTTCAAGACTTCCGTATGCTTTTAAAACCCCTTCAAATCTGATCATCAGATAACCCTCCTGAAAAGTATGGGAAAAACAAACATACAACCTATATATTATGGATTAAGTGTCGGCAACTTGATTATAGCACAAAGGTTGTTATTTGGGGCTAAAAAAATAACTCTTTTATTATTCTAAAACATAGAATATTGTATTGGGTGAGCAATTATATAAGACAAAGCAAAAACCGCCATTGAGATTGAAGTGGTAAGCTTCAAACACTGCAACAGCGGGTATAATGCCGGACACAAGTTTATTCCGGAATAGATTATTGTTCGTTTACCTTTAATAGATATTAATATCCAAACCATTCAATGCATCTCGTAATGCAATCAACTCTTCGTTGGAAAGGGTAATACCCTTACCCATTTTTTCATTCTCCGGCGACCATTCACGGATATCATATTTGGGTTCGCGCCCATTCCAGCTTACGAGATTAAGTTTCTTTTTCCATCCCTTTGAGCCTTCGGATAAAACGCCCAGTTCCTTTACTATTTCATATTTAATCTCTGCTATTTCAATACCCCCTTAAAAACATTGGCATTTGTGTCGTATGTAAGCCAAACACCATATAGTTCTCATTGGTATTCTTCGCCACCTGATTTTTCCCGGGCATTTACGCTTTCATAATAACCTTTGCCGGTACTTTTTATACTGCCAGACCTGGTCAGTTTTGATAAGCAGCTTAAGACGGCCTTTTCAGGCTGTTTGACAGGGATGTCGTTGCCATTCTGCAGTATAAGGTCTGTGAGGTCTTTGTAGTGGACTGACTGCGGATAAAGGTCTGAAAGCATTTCCGCAACAACACCTGTAAGGGCGCCGTTAGTTAGTGTAGACATTCCCTGTCCGCTTTCCTCCGGAGTGAGAAATCGTCTCAATGAATGAATTTGGGTTTGGGCATTTTGAATGCGGAATTTGTACGTTTCAATTTTCTCTTCCAGGTCAACTATTTCTGTTTCCAGCTCGAGAATAGCATCTTGAGCTGATGATTTGATTTGCTCGCACGCGGACATTTGGTTACCCCTCTCTAGAACGTATGTTTGTATTTATTATGTTAGCGGAACATATGTTTTGTGTCAAGGAGATTATGATGATTTCCTGATAAAAAGGAGTCCTTTCGAAAAATTTAAAAACTGTCTTACCGGCTGTATGGTCCGCAGTTAAGATCCCTTTAGAAAAAACTCTTATTTCAGAATAACTTTTTTTAAGAAAAATACTTTAATAAAAAAGGATATGGATTGCTTTTGAGAAAAATATGTAAAGAGGAGTTGATTATTGTGCAGGGAAAAAACCAGGAAAATACCTGGGCCATGTTCTGCCACCTGGGAGGACTTTGCGGTTATTTTCTACCTTTTGGCAACGTTATAGTACCTCTTGTCCTCTGGTTAATTAAAAAAGATGAGTATTTATCAGTTAACTATCATGGTAGAGAGGCATTAAATTTCAATATCAGCATAACCATTTATGCCCTGGTATCAGCGCTGCTGTGTCTTATTTTTATAGGTGTTCTTTTTCTCATCGCCCTGGCTGTTTTGCAAATTGTACTTATTATTATAGCAACGGTTGAAGCCAGTAAAGGAAACCAATACCGCTACCCGCTAACTATCCGCTTTATTAAATGACTTCCCCTTTGTTGTCTATAGGTTAAACAATAACCGCCTTTCATGGTCATTTAAGGCGGTTTGTTAGTTTTTTACTCAGCTTTTTAGTATATACGGGTTAAGATAGTATGGCAGTTTTTACAGCTTGCAGCTAGTCACAGAAAAAAAGGAGGACGTAATGAAACAGTTCTGGGGAACTCTTGCGTTAATTTTTTTCTTTTTATTTTTTACAACGGACAAAGCCTTTTCAAATCCTAATGACAGCCAAAACTACAGTCCTGCACATGCCAGAGTATTGGTGAATGGAAAGCAATTAGCTACTGTTCAGGAACCAATTTTAGTTAAAGACATAATCTTAGTTCCTTTGCGTGATATTGCCGAGACACTTGGGGCTACTGTAACATGGAATTATGGGCCTCCTCTGGTGACGGTGAAAAAAGGAGATAAATCAATTGGTTTGAATATTGATTCGGAAACAGGTTTTACAGATAGAGCTACTGGTAAAATTTTTTTTCTTGATCAGCCGCCTATTCTAGTAAATGGGAAAACAATGGTATCCCTCCGATTTATGTCTGAAGCCTTAGAGGCAAAAGTATCTTGGGACGAAAAGAGTAGGACCATACATATTTCAGACGGAAAAAATTTTATGAAACTGGATCAACCTGAGGAGCCACCTTATTGGAAAGATCAATCCAGTAAGCAAGATGATAGCTACTATAAGTTTTATCAAATGGTTGTCGGGCCAGGGGGTGGGCCTACCTCCGAAGAAGCAAAAGTGTATGCTTTAGAACAGGGACTTTTAAAGACTGTAAAAGATGTGCAGCGATTCATACCTACTCGATTTTCTGAGTTTGGACCTACTGACACCATGGTCACTGGAAACGATGAATCAGGACGGGAAAAAGCCCTATGGTTGGTTCAAAATCATTACAACGGGAAGATATCTTTGGATGGATCTGTCTTCCTGGATGATGGCATCTCCAAAGAAATAGTATATTCTAAACTGGAGAATAAAGGCATTAGCCGTGAAAATGTTAAGAAAATTTATATTGCTCCATATAATAACAACCAGATAAATTGGTTTGTGTTGGCTGAACAAGGCAATAAAAAATATTACTATTGTTTTGATTACATAACCGGAGATGTGGTGATTGAAAACATCCTCTAGATGCCTAACTTATTAACACAGCTTTTCATGTGCTAAAGCTGAGTTTTAGTTTTAATGATATGGTGGAGGCGGCAAGCCCTGCGCTGCAATTTGGCTCCTCTGGCGGCTGCATCAATCTTCTTTAAAGAGCTATTTCGATAATTGTCCGCCAGCCCGGGTTACGGGGCCAACACGGGTGACGCAGGGCAGTATAAGAGCCGGCCCTGTTTTGCTATGGAATTATTGGCAAATCTATAAAAAGTAAGTAGGTATCTCTAACTTCATTTTTTTTGATATAATAAAGTGTTCAAATAAACATAAATCCAGCAAAGAAAAAAGAGCTGTGCATAGGTAGGAGGACAAAATGCCAAAACGAACCGACATCAATAAAATTCTCATTATTGGATCCGGCCCCATTGTAATTGGGCAGGCCTGTGAATTTGACTATTCTGGAACCCAGGCCTGTAAAGCCCTGCGGAAATTAGGTTACCAGATTGTTCTGGTCAATTCAAATCCAGCCACAATTATGACTGATCCGGGGATTGCTGATGTAACTTACGTTGAACCTCTGAATTTAAAAAGTCTGACCAACATTATAGCTAAAGAAAGACCTGATGCGGTGCTGCCAAATCTAGGCGGCCAGTCGGCTCTAAATTTATGCTCTGAGCTGAACAAGGCCGGTGTTTTGGAAAAATACGCAGTTAAAGTAATTGGTGTGCAAATAGATGCCATTGAGCGTGGTGAAGACCGGATAGCCTTCAAGGAAACCATGAACCGGCTGAACATCGAAATGCCCCGCAGCAAACCGGCCTACAGTGTGGAGGAGGCAGAAGAAATCGCCCAGGAACTTGGTTACCCGGTGGTTATCCGCCCGGCGTACACCATGGGAGGCACCGGCGGCGGTCTGGCTTATAATGTGGAAGAGCTAAGAACTATAGTCAACAGGGGAATTACCGCCAGTATGATTGGACAGGTCCTTGTAGAGGAATCAGTACTGGGTTGGGAAGAGCTGGAACTGGAAGTTGTGCGGGACTCCAAAAATCAAATGCTGACAGTGTGTTTCATTGAAAACATTGACGCCATGGGTGTGCATACCGGTGATTCCTTCTGTGTAGCCCCCATGCTGACGATCAGCCCGGAGCTTCAGCAGCGGTTGCAGAAATACTCCTATGCCATTGTAGAAGCAATAGAAGTAATTGGGGGCACCAATGTTCAGTTTGCCCATGACCCAAAATCAGGCCGGGTGGTGATTATTGAAATAAACCCCCGTACATCCCGTTCGTCTGCATTGGCCTCAAAAGCCACCGGCTTCCCTATAGCTTTTATATCGGCATTGCTGGCAGCCGGCCTGACCCTTGACGAAATCCCTTACTGGCGGGATGGCAGCCTGGATAAATACACCCCGTCAGGTGATTATGTAGTGGTAAAGTTTGCCCGCTGGGCCTTTGAGAAGTTTCCCAATTCCCTGGACAAACTGGGCACACAGATGAGAGCCGTCGGTGAAGTCATGAGCATCGGTAAAAACTATAAAGAAGCCTTTCAAAAAGCAATCCGCTCTCTGGAAATTAGCCGTTACGGGTTGGGCTTTGCCAAAGATTTTAACAGTCGCACGCTGGAAGAACTGCTGTCGTTAATGGCGGAGCCATCAAGTGAACGCCATTTTATAATGTATGAGGCATTACGCAAAGGTGCGGATATAGATGGTATTTACGAGCTGACCCATATCAAGAGATGGTTTATTCAGCAGATGAAAGAGCTTGTTTTGCTGGAAGAACAGATTCTAGGGTATAAAAACAGCCGCCTGCCGGACCAGTTGCTGGCCCAGGCCAAAAAAGACGGTTTTGCCGACCGTTACCTGGCAATGCTTTTAAATGTGCCGGAAACAGAAATCCGCCAGCGTAGGATAGCATTGGGGGTAGCTGAAGGATGGGAAGCTGTCCCGGTAAGCGGTGTGGAAAACGCGGCTTATTATTTCTCTACCTACAACGCCCCTGATCAGACTGTGTCAAGTGACCGGCAGAAAGTGATGATCCTGGGCGGAGGCCCCAACCGGATCGGACAGGGAATCGAGTTTGACTACTGTTGCGTGCATGCGGCTTTTGCCCTGCGCGATATGGGCTTTGAGACCGTTATTGTCAACTGTAATCCCGAAACTGTTTCCACCGACTATGACACTTCTGATAAACTGTACTTTGAGCCATTGACAGTGGAAGATGTATTAAGCATATACGAGAAGGAGCAGCCCCTGGGGGTAATCGTTCAGTTCGGAGGTCAGACCCCCTTAAATATTGCCGCTGAACTGGCTAATGCCGGGGTGAAAATTTTCGGCACTTCTCCTGATACTATAGATCTGGCCGAAGACCGTGACCGGTTCCGTCAGATCATGGAGAAGTTGGACATTCCCATGCCGGAGTCCGGTATGGCGGTGAATCTAGAAGAGGCCCTGGCCATTGCCAACCGTATTGGTTATCCTTTGATGGTGCGGCCCTCATATGTTTTAGGCGGCCGTGGGATGGAAGTTGTATACGATGAGGAGATGCTTCGCCAGTACCTGGATGCAGCCGTTGGGGTCACTCCGGAAAGACCTATTCTGATCGATAAATTCTTAAATAACGCAATAGAAGCAGAAGCTGACGCAATCGCCGATGGAACTGAGGCCTTCGTGCCGACGGTAATGGAGCATATTGAATTGGCAGGCATTCACTCTGGAGACTCAGCCTGTGTGATTCCGCCAATAAGTATTCCGGCCGGACACATAGATACTATTGTAGAGTATACCAGGAAGATAGCACAGGAGCTGAAGGTGGTGGGACTGATGAATATTCAGTACGCTATCGCCGATGACAGGGTTTATGTGCTGGAAGCCAATCCAAGAGCTTCACGGACCGTGCCCCTCGTGTCGAAAGTGTGTAATATCTCGATGGCCCGGATTGCCACGGAAATAATGCTGGCGGACAAAACTGCCAAAGAATCCCCGGTGAAAAAGCTGGTCTCCAAAAGAATTCCTCATTTTGGGGTAAAAGAGGCTGTCTTCCCCTTTAATATGTTCCAGGAAGTAGATCCCATACTGGGGCCGGAGATGCGCTCCACCGGGGAAGTGCTGGGAATTGCCGATTCCTTTGAATTAGCATATTACAAGGCTCAGGAAGCAATCCAGTCCCCCCTTCCCATATCCGGAACCGTTCTGATCAGTGTCACCGATCAGGATAAAAAAGCAGCGCTGGAAGCGGCCAAGGTATTTAGTAAGCTGGGCTTTAATATTAAAGCCACCGAAGGAACCAACAATTTCCTCAGGGAAAATGGAATTTTATCCGAAGAGATTAAAAAATTATATCAAGGCCGCCCCAATATAATAGATGGCATTAAAAATAAGGAGATTAACCTGGTTATCAATACCCCGTCCGGAAAACGCAGTCAGCATGATGACTCCTATATACGAAAGACTGCAATCAAATACAAAGTGCCGTATATCACCACCATGGCCGCTGCTCTGGCCAGTGCAAGAGGAATCGCGGTATTTAAAGAAAACAATACTCAGGAAGCAACAAAATCTTTGCAGGAATATCATTCGGATATCAGGGACACCATCTAGAAATTGGTCACACAGTAAGACGGGAAGGAGCACGTGATGTGAAAAATCAACGTGCTCCTTTTTTTAAAAAAAGCAAAAGCCGCCGCCTGGCGGTTTTCTGTATTCCAATTATTACCTATATTCCATACGAGTTAAAGGAGGAAGACGAGGGACATCAACACATTACCTGCCGTGCGTGCAGAAAGGTATATATTTATTATTATTTCGCAATTCTCATAGCAATTGTTCTGGTTACTATTCTAAAGGATATTCAATGGATTCCTGTTCTTATATTGGCATTATTGGGGCTGGGACAGTATTTTGCCTTTTGGACCGAGAATCGTAAATTGCGGGATTAGGTTGGATGAAATTAAAAATTGCAATGTGCAATGTAGAGGTGACAAAATGTCAGTATCATATTTATTGGTATTTTTATTAGCTGCCATTCCGTTAGTTGAACTAATTGCTGTGGTGCCATTGGCAATAATTGGAGGGTTGTCACCAGTACCGGTGGCTATATTGGGATTCTTGGGAAATTTGCTGACAGTGATGCTGTTAATTGTTTTTGTTGATAGGGTAAAGAGATTGATGAAAACAAGAAGGCAGAAGCGTTTTGGTGTGGATGAACAAGCCGGGGAAGCCGAACAAGATACAAAAAAGGAAAAACGGGCAAGGGTTCTTTTTAATAAATATGGTTTGCCCGGATTAACTATTTTAGGTCCACTGCTTGTTGGTTCCCATATTTCAGCCTTTATGGCAATGAGCTTTGGCTCCAAAAGGCGCCTGGTGCTAAGCTGGATGCTTGTTAGCTTAGGATTATGGACAATTGTATCTGCTTTCGGGGCCAGTTATGGGGCAACTTTTTTTATTCCCAATGTTGAAGAAAACGGATTTCTTATTCAATTTTTTAAATAGCCGGTCCTCTCTGCAAAAGTGGACCTGGAGTCTTATAGTGCCGGGCTCTTGGAGATATTTGGCAGGGCAATACTAAAGGATGTGGAAAACAGCTCTACCCCTACATAACTTGAAAGTATCCTTTTTTTATAGCTGAAAGAGGAAATAATAATTCATATAATTCATCTTGCTTAACTCATTGAAACCACCTTTGCGGTGGTTTTATGCTTAACCCTACAGAATTGTGCGCCAAATGTCGGATAGATACTTTTAATTTCTGCTATTCTATTGGTGAGGAGGAGGTCATATAATTGGATTTTCTTAAAAAGATGAATGGAGCATTAAACTATATTGAAGGAAATCTTACTGAGGATATTGACTTTAAAGAAGTAGCGAGGCTTGCTTTTTGTTCCGAATATCATTTTAATAGAATGTTTTCTTTCCTGGCAGGTGTTACTCTGTCGGAGTACATCCGCCGCAGACGCTTAACTCTTGCAGCGTTTGAGCTTAATAATAGCAGCATAAGGATAATTGATGTTGCTATTAAATATGGATACAGCTCACCAGACTCTTTTACAAGAGCTTTTCAAAGTTTGCATGGTGTAACACCTTCGGAAGCCAGAAATAATGGTCAATTACTAAAGGCTTTTCCAAAAATGACTTTTCAATTATCAATTAAGGGGGGAATAGAAATGAACTATCGAATTGTAGAAAAAGAGGCATTTCGCATAGTGGGTATAAAGAAAAGAGTTCCTATAATTTTTCACGGAGTTAATCCGGAGATTGCATCTATGTGGAAAACTTTAAATGATGAGGCTATAGATAAACTTAAAAAACTTTCTAATGTCGAGCCTTTGGGGCTGCTTAGCGCCTCCGCCAACTTTTCCGAGGGGCGGATGGAGGAAAAAGGAGAGCTTGATCATTATATAGGCGTGGCAACAACAAAAGAGTGTCCGGAAACCCTGACTCAACTTGGAGTGCCTGCCTCAACATGGGCTGTATTTGAATCATCCGGACCCTTTCCTGAAACCCTGCAGGATGTCTGGGGGCGCATCTATTCCGAATGGTTTCCATCCTCAAACTATGAACAGTCAGTAGGGCCGGAAATATTGTGGAATGAAAATAAAGATATAGCTTCCCCAACATTTAAAAGCCAAATATGGATACCGGTTTTGAAAAGGTAATAGCTTGGCGGCCACAGTAATGCAAGGGGATTATTGCTCAGAGAAGTCCTCCTTATTTATATTATGTTGTTCCCTGTAACGGGTAGGTGTGACACCCACGTTTCTTTTAAAGGCGTTATAGAAGGCTGAAGATGAATTAAAACCGACATCAAATGCCACCGCCAGTATTTTGCGCTCCGGCTGTTCAATTAATATTTGCCTGGCTTCATTTATCCTGTATTCGTTAATCAGCTTATAAAAATTTGAATTTAATTTGCAGTTTATAATTTCGGAGAGCTGATGGGTTGTGATGGATAAATCATGGGCAAGGCTATTAAGACTCATTTTTTCGTTTCTGTATAGTTTATCCTCCTCCAAGAGCTTTTTAAGCCTATTTACTATTAAACCAGCATCCAGATTCTCTATCTGGGATCGCTCATATCGCGCCTTTTCAGCTTCCTGCTTTATAATAAGAAGGTATTCCGGGTACATATTACTTAACAGATAAATAGATATTAATACCATGGTTACCGAAAGATAAATTATCTGGGGAAATCCCAGCGAAAGTATGCGGTCAGTAAACCAAGCAATAATTAGCATAATAAGAAAACCAATGCCATATAAAGCCATTTTAATTAGTCTTTTTCTATGTGTCTGAACTTCCTTTAATAAATCAAGAATATTCACAGTTAATAGAATAAGATATGCCATAAACAAAAGCATTGATGAATACATTACAGAAGATATGATTATTTCATGGGACTCAAAACCATTATTATTTGTTAAATTCATGACACTGTAGAGCTCAACTTTTTTATAGGCGTATGGGGCTAACAGTGCTATTGATGTCAACGGAAGGACCAAATGCAATAAGTGTATGGGTTTAAACTGGAATTCATTGTAAATAAAGCATTTAAAATAAAAATATAGAAGTGGTACGGAAAGATAAAAGGAAGGTATACTAATCAAAAATAAGTTGAAATCAAAGAACTGGTTTATCCCCATGAATGTAAGCCCGCCCAGGGTTTGCCAGACTCCCAGCAGAAAAAAAGCTGCTGCCAGAATGTAATTATGTAAATTCCTGCTTCTAAGGAAAAGTTGTCCCAACGACAAAACCCACGCAAAACCTCCCCCGAAGAGTATAAAAAAATAAAATGCAGATATTAACAGCTGACTTCTAGTCATGGGTCGAAGCCTCTTATCTATGCTTAAATTGATTGGCCTGAAATTTTCCTGCAGCAGCCAATATGATTAAGTATAAACCTAACTGTCCTCCTGAAACAACAGTAAGGTAGCGGTTTATTTATTGCTGCTAGTTTATAAAAAATATAGCACGCTCATAAAATGCATGCTACAAATAGGGGACTACATGTACTTTTTAGGCGGCTTGATTTTAAAAAGGCAGTGATGCTAACTGATTATAAGTTTTTTTATTTCCAGACCTCCCGAAAGACACGGATAATGTTCAGACCCAGTATTTTTTCAACATCTTTTTTCGAATATCCACGTTTTAAAAGGCCTGTGGTCAGATTGCACAATTTCTCGGGCATTTCTATTCCTTCGGGATAATGCCAGGGGGGCGACGGATATTCTTCGGGTTTCCAGGCCCCTGAGCTTATCAGGAAGTCGTAGGTCATCTTGGCGGTATCGTCATCCATGACACCTGCCTGGTATTCGTAATAGTCCATTCCGATACATATATGCTCTACACCAACTAGTTTAGCCATGTAATCTATATGGTTCAGATAATCATCCAAAGTAGGCCGGGCCTTATTTGCAACAAAGGCGGGGTATCCGTTGATCCCTACCACTCCGCCGTTTTTGGCGATGGCCTTGATAATATCCTCCGGAAGATTTCTCCTCGTGTCACACAGAGCTCTGGCATTGCCGTGTGAGATTATAACCGGGGCTCTAGAAGCCTCTATTGCCTCCATGGTTGTGCGATAGCCCGTATGAGCGCAGTCCACAACTGCTCCCAGCCGGTTTAGTTCGGCAATAACCTTCTCCCCGAAGGGGGTTAGACCGGTATCAGTGTCTTCAGCACACCCGCAGCCCACCAAATCCTTTGTGTTATAGCATAACTGACATACACGGACGCCAAGACGATAGTAAATCTCAATATTATTTATATTATCCTCAAAGGGCAGGCTGGCTTGAAAATGAAATATAACACCCAGTTTATTCTCTCTTTTGGCCCTGTATATATCCTCGACTGATGTAACGAGCAGCAGTTTGTCCGGGTTGTTCCTGAACCTGTCAAACCACTGCCCCAGATTATGCATGGTAAATTGCAGGGTTCCGATTTGGGGGATACCGAACCCAACGGTTGCGGCAATAACTGTTGCCCCTCCTTCCCGGTAGTTTTGAAGATATTTTTCAATGGTGGCCAAGGGGCAGGTTGCATCGATGAGGATTGCTTTCTCATGTAGTTCCTTTCCATTAATCATTATTGTTCCCCCCTTTGTTTTTTGTTAGGAGCTTGTTAATACCTCCGCAATAATATATCCCGGATAGAGCTTCCAGTCTTCCTTTTTTATAAACTGGGATAGAAACCATATTTAAGTGGGTCGTCCGGGTTAATGACAAACTGATGTATTCCCGTTATAAAAGCCCTCGATATAATTTCCGGCACCACCGCGGTCAGATTCCCCAGCTTTGTTTCTTTTATCAGCCTGCCCCTGAAGGTTGTGCCAATTATGCTTTCATTTACATAATCACACGCCAGTTGCAGCTTTCCTGTGGCGTGCAGTAAAGCCATTTTAGCGCATGTGCCTGTGCCGCATGGGGACCGGTCAAACTGTCCATTACCGAAAATCACCACATTTTTGGCATGGGCGTCCTCCGCTTCCGGCTCCCCGTATAGCTCAACAAGATCCACGCTGAATTTTTTGCCGGAACCTGGTATAGCTACTTCAATTTCCTTTCTTGCCTGATGCAGTATGTCCATTCCTGTATTAACCAGGCGGTTGATGTTATCCAGGGATATTTCAATGCCGATCTCCTTGGCCTCCACCAGCGCAAAAAAATTTCCGCCATAAGCTATGTCAGCTCTTATTCTGCCTAATCCCGGAATATCAAGTGGCACTGTTTCACGGAAGAGGAATGAAGGAACATTCTCTATTGTGACAAACCCCACTTTCCCGTTACGGACCTCTGCCCTTGCATAAATAAGCCCTGCCGGAGTTTCCAGACTTATACAGGCTACCTCCTTCACATCTATAATCCCCAGTTCAATAGCGACTGTTACTGCGCCTATTGACCCATGAACACACATATCGAGGTAGCCGCTTCCGTCCATAAATACCAGTCCAAGGTTAGCTTTTTCATCTGCGGGCTTACAGAGTATCGCGCCGAACATGTTCTGGTGGCCCCGGGGCTCATGCATCAGAGCTGTTCGAATATAATCCATGTTCCGGGCAATATAGTCACGCTTCTCTTTCATTGAATTTCCCGGTAGAGACCCCAGTCCGTCAATAACTACACGAGTTGGTTCCCCCATGGTATGAGAGTCAACCGCGTATATACGCTTACAGCTTTTCAAAATTAGCCTCCCGAAAAAATACCTTTATGCCTAAAAATAATACGTGTATTCCCGCTAAACATCTTCCTCTTTGATAAACCCGGTATAATTTTTGCGAAGAGATTTAGCGGTACCGGTAACCTGACAGGCTAACTTATTGGAAATTGGCGACCTTCTGTATACGGCAGAAGGTTTCTTTTTTGCTAACCAGCAATACGGCATGAATTTTTTGATCCGTTAAAAGAAAAAGGAGATGGGCCTTGAAGCAAAGCATATACTGTCGAACACGGGTACTATTCTTTGTAAAAATGGGATTGATTTATTGGACGCAATTCTTTTAAAATAATAATGTAATGGAAAATTATGGTAAACCACTTGGCCTGCATTAACAGCAGCATTTTCTATGAAAAGAGGGGTCATGGTGGATTCTTTTGACCAGATGAGACAAAACTTATACAGCTTCAGGGACGGTTACTATTTGGCAAAAAACGACCCTTCTTTCTGGGAAAAACTTTTAAAAAGAGAACCGAATAATGAAAAGGCAATGTATCATGTGGGCTTAAAACTTAAGCAAGAAGCCATAAAGTATTTGAAACGCTATCGCTCCACTGAAGCTACTGTATATTTTGCTATATACAATCGAAAGCTAAAAGAAGCTCTGGCAATGTTCAACCAGTCCTTAGACTGCGGTTATATACTGGCCCGGAAGGAAGTACTGCTCATAGAAGCGGCCATTAAACAGCAAGAAAAGGACTGGAATAAATCAATACAAGAAAAACCATTAAATAATTCCATGCTTAAAGGGTTTTTAATCTGCGCCATTATTGTCCTCATGCTCCTTGCAGGAATGACAATTGTCAACCTTAGCTATAAAAATAACATAATCACTGAGAATACATATTTTAAAAATACTGCCTATCTGATACCCTATGACGTGGTGTATGGGAAGCCCCCGGCTCAGGATAGTGATATTTCTCAGAATAATTATGAGGTTAGCATGATCACCTTGCCTGTAAACTCAGATAATGAAGATATTGTCAACAGCCTTTTAAATGAAATAAAATCCTCCTACACTGATAACCCCAAAGGCCCCAAAAAGGTAGTAGCCCTTGATGGTAATCAGGAAGCGGCAGGTATGGCAATTTGGCCTGGAGAACCCAGTCATATTAAGGTTTATGTCTATCCGCCCCTGCTAAATAAACCTCAGTCCTCTAACCTTATTCAAGAAAATTATCCCCTTTGGGAAACTGCAACCGTGATCCGCAGCGCATTGTATCAATTCACAAAAGCAAACGGCTTTATGCCAAAGGAATTATCCAGTTTAACTGCTTCTTATCCTAATAACTACCTAAGCTCACTGCCTAAAGAACCAATAACAGTCAGTAATAAAGTTTCGTCTGGTTTTGACGGTAGTGGTGGATGGTTATATGAGCCTATAGATATAGGTTATCCTGGCATGACCGATAAGGATTTGCAAGAGACTGTCAAACGTGCGCTTCAGCCCAATATTTCCCCCAAACAGGATATTCCTTTTTCCCCTGTGGAAATATTTATAGATAAATCAGCGCATCTGTTAACTCTGCTTTCACAAAGCCAAATCATTAGCAGATATCCAGTGGCCCTGGGGAAAAACAATAAAACCCCGGAAGGTTCTTTTTTTGTTGAAAAGAAAATTATGAATCCAAACAAAAATATACCCGGCAGTGCTTATGGAACCCGGGCCATGGAGCTTTCTGATGAAAGAGATGCAATACATGGAACAAACGACCCTGGCAGCATGGGGCAAGATGCTACAATGGGCTGCATAAGAATGCAGAATAAGGATATAGAAGAGTTGTATTCACTGGTGCCATTATACTCCCCGGTCACTATTTCCACTGATAAAAAGAAAGAAAACGGAGATAACGACAACCCGGAGGAATTAAGAAATATACCTTCTCATGCTTTGCTATCTCTATCGGACTTATACAAAAAAAGTGATAACCCACTGGAAGAGGACAATGGCAGTGTTTTTAACTGGAACCAATAGTCTTTTATATCTCATTTTGTCCCGCCAGCCCGTTTCCCTTTTAATCTCCACGGTTAAACAAAAATGGTAAATCAATGAACCTCTCACATTCAAAGAATAAGACGCATTTCCCCGCCCTCACTCCCACTCTCACTGGAGAGACGTCACAGTTACCAGAGGAAGTATTGTCCGGGCCAACTGCTTGGCCACCCTGGACGTTAAAGAGGAATCAGAGTCCACTATTTATGTTTATATTGATGTGTATTCAAAGGACCACCAGCATGTTTATTACTTTAATGGATCATTACCTGGCACCATTAGGGCTTATGATGAATACTGCTCAAAACACTTTATCCATAGTGAGAATAAAGCTAAATAGCCCTGAATCTCAATATGCCTGTGTGCTCTCAGATTATAAAGAATAACCGTTAAGTAATGTCCGGAAAAACAAAACCACCTTTGCGGTGGTTTTTATGCTTATACTGGTGAAGGCAGGGCATCTTGATCTAACGTTCGAAAGAACGACCACAGGTGTGTCTCGATCGCAGGCTGCTGTTTAAATTTGGCTCCTTTGGCGGCTGCAGCCGGCCTCCTCTGGGGCTATCTCATAATATTCCCGCCTGCCTCCGGACCCGATGTTTTTAGCAGTTGTAGTAGTGCTGATGCTGGTGGCTATGCCCGCATGGTGCAGTCGGCGGATGTTGCCGCAGGCAAAGGCTTTCCTTCCTTAAAAAGGAAAAAGTATAAGCTGATGTCTGCCGGGTTATTTTACTTTATATCAAAAGAAGAAAAAAGAATAGAAAAGGAGTGAAATTAATGCCATTCTGGGAAGCACAGCCAACCTTAACGGCCGTTCAATGGCTCGCAAGAGTATCCGTACTATATTTATATTTATTAATCCTCACCAAAATTATGGGGCAAAGAGAAATAGGAAGGTTAACCCTCTTTGATTTTATTATAAGTATTATTATAGGAAGTACCGTTGCTGGAGCACTTAACAGCAGCACCAACGGCCTTAAAGGTGTTTTCATTACTGTTGCTGCTCTTGCTGGTTTCCAAATAATACTTAGCATTGCTTCCCTTAAATTTTCCAGGTTCAGAAGAGTGATCGAAGAGGAACCAATAATATTGGTGCAGAATGGCAAGCTACTGGGTGAAGCAATGAAAAAAACCAGAATTAATCTTGATGACCTTATGTCTTTGCTGCGTCAAAAAAACTATTTTAATCTATCCCAGGTAGAATTTGCTATACTTGAACCCAATGGCAAATTAAGTGTCATACCTAAATCACAAAATAGACCTGTAACCCCGTCAGATTTAAATATTGCTACCAACTATGAGGGATATCCGGTAATGGTAATAGAGGATGGGAACATAATACAAGATAATCTGAAGAGGAACCATCTTACAGAACAGTGGCTGAGGGATCAGCTGAGAAAAAATAATATTCGGTCTCACACAGAGGTCTTTGCTGCAATGCTGGACACCCAGGGCAGATTATATTTCAGTTTAAAAAATGATGCTTCTGAAAGAACTGCCTCATAAATTATTGTTTCTGAGGAGGGAGGAGATATATGGAACCTATTAACATCATTGCCCGTACAGCGGTAGCATTTATCATTTTGCTGATATTAACCAGAATACTTGGAAAAAAACAAATGAGTCAGCTTACCTTTTTCAATTATGTAACAGGAATAACCTTTGGTTCAATAGCAGCAGCATTTGCAGTAGACCGAAGCATACCTGCCATCGACGGGGTTGTCAGTCTGGTTGCATGGACTGCCCTCACTGCTTTAGCAGGATACATTGGCCTTAAATCAGGCAGGGCCAGGTTATTAATAGACGGAGAACCTACAATTGTAATTAAAAAAGGCAAGGTGCTTGAAGAGGCTATGGCTGCTATGAGGCTTAACATGGACGACCTTTCTATGCTTCTTAGAAAGAACAATATATTCACTTTTGCAGAT
The DNA here is from genome assembly GCA_000802095.1 of Peptococcaceae bacterium BICA1-7. Classification (GTDB taxonomy): domain Bacteria; phylum Bacillota; class Desulfotomaculia; order Desulfotomaculales; family Desulfocucumaceae; genus BRHc4a. Next base: position 148,875 of record JUEB01000033.1, read on the forward strand.
GTTGAATATGGGATAATTGAGCCCAACGGCCAGTTAAGTGTATTGAAGAAGCAAGAATTAGAGTATACAACTAAGAAGGATATAAACCTCCAGCCCCAGCCCCATAAGTTTTTACCAACAGAAATAATATCCGGTGGCAAGTTATTGGAGAGAAATCTGGCGGAATTAAATCTTAGCAGGGAGTGGCTGGATTATGAACTAAATAGAGCTAATGTAACTTTAGATCAAGTTAACTATGCAGAGATAAAAAGTGATGGGACCCTTTACTTAGATAAAAAAGTTGATGAGTAATTCGGCTTTTTTCCTTGCATAGGGGCTATAAGTAAAAAGCACCTCGTCGTTACATAATCAAAGCGGAGCGAGGTGCTTTAATCTGTACTGGTTTTTGTATGCACTAACTTATTTTAGGACTTCTAAAACGGTTTGCATTTTTTGCTCTGGTGACCATTGTTTTTTTTGCATGGGATGTGCTCCTTTCGCTTCTCAAAGTATTTCGAGGTTGGTGTCGCTTATCCCCTACCAAATCGTGTCGAATTTCCTGGGTCCATTATAAGGAGTCTCTCGAAAGCGGAGAGCCGACACCTGTCGCATGTTTCCTGTTTACCTTAATAGTATTCAAGGTGTAGAATTATAAGGTAGCTGATATAGGCAATATTTGCTGTAATCTTTGCTTAAATTTTTAATCAATTTTTAATTCTAGTCAAAGATTCCTTGAAGTTTTTGGAGTTAGAATTTATATACAATCAATTGATTCACTTTAAAATTATCGTTTTGTTTTGCGCAAAGCTAAATTCTAACAAAAAACAAGGGGGAGTTATTTATGACAACATTAGAGCAAGTGGAAAAACTATCTGTTATGGCAAATATAAGTTACGAAGAGGCAAAGGATGCCATAGACAAGTCAAACGGAGATTTACTCGAAGCAATTATCTATCTGGAGAAACAGGGAAAGATACACGCGCCTGCCGGAGGCGGTCATTACAGTAGCGAAAAAACCATAGATACAGGCGCCCCGTCCTATAAAGATAATTACTCGGAAAAGAATCAGCATAACTGCAACAAGGGAAAGTCCTTTATTAATACATTAAAAAATATTGGGAAATTTTGCTTAAAAATGTTCCACAAGGGCAATACAAATTCCTTTGAAGTGCTTAAGAGTGGGGAAGTCAAAGCATCTTTTCCTGTCACTGTCCTTGCTGTGCTGCTTATCTTCGCCTTTTGGGTGACCATTCCACTGATAATTATTGGACTGTTCTTTGGTTTGCGCTATCGTTTCAGCGGACCTGATTTTAGCGGCACCACCATCAATGACGCGATGAATAGCGCTTCTGAGGCCGCTGAAAATCTCAAAAAGTCCATAAATATCTAACAAATTTTTTGAAATGGTGGGACTTCCATGAGCCCGAAAGTACTGATCATTGAGGATGAAGAAAAGATTGCCCGGTTTATAGAACTGGAGCTTGGCTATGAAGGATATACCACGACAAAGGCCTTTGATGGCAGAACAGGTCTCGAACTGGCAGAGACAGGCCAGTTCGACCTTGTTTTGCTGGATGTTATGCTGCCTCAGCTGAGCGGCATGGAAGTTCTGCGTAGAATTCGCCGAACCACCTCCGTTCCCATCATCATGCTTACGGCACGAGACAGCGTGATGGATAAGGTTTCCGGACTTGACAGCGGAGCGAGCGATTATATTACCAAGCCTTTTGCCATAGAGGAACTTCTCGCACGTATCCGCAATGCCCTCCGGAAAACAATGCCTGAAGACGCGGGGGTACTGTCCGCCTCTGGTCTTCTGCTGGATGCGGGCCGCCGTACTGTTACCATGCTGGGTAAGCCCATTGATCTGACAAAACGTGAATTTGACCTGCTTCATTTTCTGTTAAAGAATAAGGGAATGGTAATTTCCCGGGAAACACTGCTGGAGAATGTATGGGGCTTTGATTTTTCGGGGGAAACCAACGCTGTGGATGTTTACGTGCGTTTTCTCCGTGGAAAAATTGACGAGGTGTTCAATATTAAATTCATCCACACAGTCAGGGGAGTAGGATATGTGATTAAAGATGAAAAGTGAGACAGCAAACAGTCCTCCCAGCCGTGTTAGCAATGGAAAACAGTTTTCTATCGCATGGAAGCTCAATGTAAAAGTATTTTTTGGTTTACTGAGGCTTTTTTTGATCCTTAACATAGTTCTATGCCTGGTGTCTGCTGCAGGGCTAATTGTACGCGCGGAGCAGACCGTGTCGGCGGCGGCCGAAATGCTAAATCAAACGGGGCTGCCTACCCCGGATTCGGAAGATTGGCTTGTGCTCACCGGATACAGTATTGCTCTGCAAACGGGAGAAGCGAAAGGATTCCAAATTCCCAAAATCCTTCAGCCCCATCTTTCAAAACAGATTGCGTCAGGTGTCAGGAGTATTGAACTGACAGATTCGGAAAACTTGACCGCCTGGGGACTATTACAGGATGTTACCTACAATGTGACAGTTGAAGCCGGTAATCAATCTTATCGTATTTCCTACCGCCCTCAAAAGACCCTTCAGATATTTGCAGGTATGTTTGCCATAGTTTTTCTTCTAGAGCTTATCATGCTGTTCCGCAGCATTTTCACAAGCGCAAGAATGATCCGGAAAACCCTCCGGCCCATTCAAGAATTGGCAGAAGCAGCGCAAAACCTCAGTACCGAAAGCATCTTTGAACCGGAACAACTAAGAGTTCTGGCAGGCAAGCTAGATAACATCAATGCCACAAGACTGGATACAAGAATTTCAGTGGGCGAAACCCAAAGCGAACTGAAGAGCCTCGCATCAGCCATTAATGGGATGTTGGATCGAATCAACCAATCCTACCGTTCCCAGGTGCGCTTTGTATCTGATGCGTCCCATGAACTAAGGACACCAATTTCCGTTATTCAAGGGTATGCAAATCTGCTGGATCGCTGGGGGAAAAAGGATGAAAAGACGTTGCAGGAATCCATTGATGCCATAAAAGATGAAACAGCGAATATGAAGGGTTTGGTGGAACAGCTTTTGTTTCTGGCACGGGGCGACAATAACACCATGACTCTATTGGTAGAGCATTTTGAACTGTCCGCTCTTGCCGAGGAAGTGCTGCGGGAAACGCAGATGATCGACGACGGGCACCAATACGTTTCGTTTGTTACCCCCGTTTTCATTAAAGCTGATAAAAGCCTTGTCAAACAGGCAGCGCGGATTCTGATAGACAATGCTATGAAATACACACCACCGGGCAAAAAGATTACCATTTCTGTTTCCGGTGCAGATGGCTATGCCCGCCTGACCGTACAGGATGAAGGCATTGGCATTGCGCCCGAGGCGGTTCCCAATATTTTTGAGCGTTTCTTCCGCACCGACGAGTCCCGCGCAAAAGCCACTGGCGGCGCGGGGTTGGGTTTATCCATTGCAAAGTGGATTACCGAGCGGCATGGCGGGTACATTGAAGTATTAAGCAGACTTGAGATAGGCACCAGAATTTCTATTTATTTCCCAACAGCGCCTGAGAATCATACACAAATCGCTGGAAAGTTTTCAGATTAAGGTCTCGCTACTAATGTTTGTCCCGCCAGCCCTCCGGGTATTAATCTGAAAGCAAGGCCGTTTAGGTGACGCCTTAGCCTACCGTAATATTAAGGTTGCTTTCTTCCAAGATATTTAGAGAGATACACCGCACCTGCCACTGAGGTATTGACAGGCTCGCTGAATGTAACCACTATGTTGCCGCTTATGGAAATGCCTGTGCCGCCGGGAGTTACGCCGGTTACGGTTGTCCCGTCGATATCATAATCCGGCCGGTGCTAAGATACGTCCCTGAATTGGATAAGGGGGCGTATTTTTAATTTTATGGGGATAATATTCCTGTAGTTAGTAAAAATGAAAAATTGGAGGTGATACCTTTTGTCAGACCGTGGCACAAGCAATAGCCCTAATACAAGAAACCCTGAACGTCCGCCTGGAAAACCTTCCAGATTGGACCAATTTGCGGATGATATTTTTGAGGGGAGCGAAAGGGCCCAGGAAAAGCTAGGTGTAACATCCAGGCAGGAGAAAAAAACCTTTAAATAATGATTAAGTTATAGAAGACGTACCTTACCCACTTATAACCAGACAGGCAAAAAAGCGAGTTGTCAAACACTCGCTTTTTCCCATTTTATGTATTGGTGTAGGCGGGGGCATCTTAATCTGCATCCGAAAGAACACCACAGGAGTGCTACGTGCGCGCCCTTGGCGGCCACAGTTAGCCTACTTGGAAATATCTCTATAATTGTCCCGCCAGACCTTTATACTAGTTAACTATTCTTGATTAAAAAATTATGTGAGTAGCATATATAGGCTATTAATTTGGGGTAATATAGAAAAAATATTTATGGAGCAACCTATACTTATGGATTATCTATACCTCGCTGCGGAACTTTTTGTTGGGTTTTTTTCATTATTTATTGTAGTGAAATTAGTGGGCAAGACACAGCTTAGCCAGATAACTCCGTTTGATTTTATATCAGCTTTAGTGTTGGGTGAATTGCTGGGAAATGCAGTATATGATGAAGAAACCGGTTTAGTTTTTATCCTTTACGCGTTGGCCCTTTGGGCCATGCTACATGTTGCCTTTGAATATGTTGGCCAAAAATTTATAAAGGCAAGGAGTTTTACACTTGGTAATCCCTCTATAGTTATTCGAAATGGAAAGATAGACCGACAGCAGTTAAAACAGAATAAAATAAACATAAACCAGCTTCAAACACTACTCCGGCAAAAAGATGTCTTTTCAGTACGAGAAGTGGAATTTGCAATTCTAGAGCCAAACGGGACAATATCAGTTCTTAAAAAATCCCTCTATCAAACAACGGAGCTTAAAGATCTAAATATAAAAGCCAAGGATGTATATCTACCCTTTACAATTATAAGTGATGGCACAGTATTATGGGATAATATCAAAGAATGCGGGTTTGACAAAAACTGGCTGGATTTACAGTTTCCAACAATGGTATAAAAAGCCCCAGGGAAGTATATTACGCCGAGTGGCTGGAAGGAGACGGCATGTATATTGTGACATTCAATGAGTTTAACTACCCTTCTTCTCCACTGGCAAAGATAGGAGATGTATTCAAGTAAGGGTTGCCCTATGAAATACTATTTTGGAAAGGGGAATTAATACTTTTTTATTGGGTACCACGTTTTTAACAGAGCAGTATATTAAGGGATAAACCGAAAATCCCTGGAGCCTTCGGCTATAGTCACGCTTTTAGCTTGGTGACAAGCCCTTCACTATCACGAAGCACCAGTTTTTTTTCTATTAATTCCTTCATTACGTCTTCGTAAACAGACCTGTACTGTTTTTTGAAATAAAAATCAACAGTTTCCAAATACCAGAACGTGCTCATTATATATTCGAATAAACCCTCATAGGTGTATCCGGGTTTCATTAACAAGGTGTAAAGAAGTATTTTTTTCAACAGGTCGCGACCTATACGTTCCGGTTGTTCCAAAAAGTATTCCAAACGCTTTTGGCATTGATAAATGGCTTTTCTGGCGGTATAAATTATACTCCCGTGGCCGGGGTAAATGGTGGAGATATCCAATTTGGCTAACTTTTCTAAAGATTTCTGTTGTAAAAAGGGGGATATACTGCCTTCGACCCTAATGTTTAAAACTCCAAAATCCCCATTCCATACTGTGTCAGAGGAGATTAAGAAACGGTGTTCTGGGGAGTATAGAGAAATCATTCCAGAAGCATGGCCGGGAGTGTGAATCAAAATCAGCTCCAGTTTGTCCAGCAATATTACTTCTCCGTCCTCAAGGCTGCGGCTGACAGGGAAGAAATCTGCTTCCTGGACAAAATAGCGCCACCAGGTGTTCCAGTCGTTTTTTTTCTCTATATTATAGCGGTCAATGGAGTGCATTGCTATTGCACAGCCTGACAGGTCGTAGATGGCTTTATTGCCGCCAATGTGGTCACAGTGAGCGTGGGTGGAGATTATTAATTCCACTTTTTCAGGCTCAAGCCCGGTCTGCCTGATCAGGTAAAAAGTATCGTCAAGATGCTTTTTGTACCCAGTATCGATTAGCACTTTGTTATTGCCGTTGAAAACAAAGTGGTTAGCATTCAGCCAGCCGCGCTCAACAAAATAAAAGTGATCTACTATATTTTGAATCACCTGCTATCCCCCCTCTTAGCCACCGCTAAACGCTGAGGGTTTTTCCTCTAAACTTCAAATCAATGTTAGCATAATTATTCATCTGTTTCTATATTAAAACTGGCTCTAAGAAACTACAAATTTTCTATAAATAAACGGATCACATCGGCTCCACCAATCAATGTTCCTACTGAGCCTCCCACATTGGCTAAAGTAACGATTAGGAGAATTCTTGTTACCTTGTTATTCCAAAAACCCTTAAGGCTGAAAATATCCTCAGCAAGATTTTCAAAGTCTCTTACACTGGGCCGGCGAATATAGGCCTGAGTAAGACCGGCAAACCACCCAGCCGCAATTAAGGGATGTAAAGTGGTTATTGGAGCGACAACAAAGGCGGTCAAAATGGAAAACGGATGCCCAAAAGCAAGCGCAGTTCCTAAAGCTGCTAAACATCCAGTCCACAGCACCCAACTCAAGGTTTGCTGAGCTCCCGCAGAAGGATTGGCAATAAAGGTATAAACAATAAGGACAATAATAAGGGCTGGTACTGACCAACCAATTATTTTTGTGGTTTTGGACTTAGCCGGAACCCTGGTTAAGACTCCTAAATCATGTTCTTTTTTTATTTCTTCTTTAATGCCGGGAACGTGTGCAGCTCCAAGGACAGCAACTACCTTTTGCCCTGGAGCCTCTTTAATTTTCTGGGCCAAATATTGATCCCGCTCATCAATTAAGGGAATCTTTAACTTAGGAAAGCTTTTAGTAAAATCATTGAGTATAGAGTTTAGCATATCTTGAGACTTTAATTCTTCAAGTTCCTCTTCGGTAATGCTCTCATCAGCAAAAATACTAAGGATAATCTCCATCATAAGCTTGATTTTTCCCCAAAAACCTACACTATGCCAGATACGAGAAAAGGTTATTTGAATATTTCTGTCAGCCAGTACTAAGTTTGCACCTATCTCTTTTGCTGAATCAATTCCCTGAATCATTTCCTGTCCGGCATTAATTCCAAATTGTTTGGCTATACGTTTTTGGAAAGATGAAAATACCAGATTTGCTAAAAGCAAAGTGGCTTTCTTTTCTTTAATTATTTTAAAGATATCAGTATCCTGCCATTTGTTTCCTTCCACTATCGTTTGATATCTTTGTTCATCCAATTCTATACAAACAGAGTCGGGTCTTTCTAATTCAATAACTTCCTTCACTTGCTCCGCGCTATGCTTTGATACATGGGCAGTCGCAATCAATATGAACTCTTTACCAGCTTGATTTAATCTCGTAATATTTTGGGTATCTCCGGGCATAAATTACCTTCCTTTATATTTTAATCTCCTTATTATAATTGATCTTTCGTTACCGGTCACCTAAGTTGTTAAGTTATTTCATATATAAAGAAAAAAACTGCCCTTAGGCGTTTTCGTCTATACTGTTATTGGTGGAGGCGGAATTAAGGGAGCGACAGCGCAGCGCTGTCGCTCCAATTATAGGTATTCCACCGTATTGCGGGCTGGTTAACAGTATTATACATCTTACCTCACCTATGAGTACAGAGGATCTCAAGTGCGCCCACCAGTAAATCTATCAGGACACCTTATATTCGTACTTAAGGTTTTTGCGGGCGGAATCGTAATAGCTAATGTAAGCGTTGTATTGACTGTAACATTGATCGGGCCGGCTCCGGCAGGGGTCGCAGCAGCTGATGGCGGAGTTGTGTCTATCTGGTATTTATCCATACTAGCAGCTCACCTTTAGTCTAAACTTGTTATAAGCATTTTCTCACATATTCAATTGGGTGCATGGTGCGGTTAGCTGTTTCTTCAACAGATAACCCCTGTTTCAAAAAGCGCTTAATAACGATTTCCATGCTTTCTCCAACCTCAATTATATGCATATCCGGGTCGTAAAATCGGATGACACGTTGACCCCATTCATATTCTTTTACATCATATTTAATTTCAGAGCTGTTTTTAAGATGTTTTACAAAGCTATTCTAAATCCTCTTCTTCAAAATACAGTTCAAAATTATGTGACCCTTGAACCATATTATTTTTGTTGAAGACAACTAATTCTGCAAAATTTGCCTGCAGCGCTGAATTCACAAAATATCTATAGACAGATCAATTACTGTTTCCGCAATAGCAGGGATAATAGTACGCAGGCAGGATGGTGCCTGGCCCTTAACTTATTAACTTATTTGGGAGAATATAGCAAAAGCCGCCTATTTCAGGCGGCTTGGCTATTCTTAATAGTATTGATATTTGGTGGAGGCGGGGGCATCTTAATTCAGCGTCTGAAAGAACGACCACAGGAGTGTCTCCGAGCGCAGACTATGATTTAAATTTCACGCCCTTGGCGGCCACAGTCAGCCTCCTTGGGAACTATCTCGATAATTGTCCCGCCAGACCTCCGAGAATTGGCCTGAAAGCTGGCCCGTTTAAGTTATCCCCTAGCCCGGGCCACGGGCCCAACACAGGTAGGGGGTGAGTTGCTAATTAAGCAGTGTAAGCGTATTCGTTGTTGGCAATTATAAGTTTCCACCGTATTGCGGGCTGATGGAACCCCGGCTCGCTACTCCTGCCATCTTTTCCACTGTCTGGTCATTCACGACCCGCACAACTTCGCGTTTCCGAATTACTTTACAGTTAGAAAAATAGTTTTACAAATGTTTTATAAGGAATTACAGATTTAGAAGGGGGATTTTGAAACCTAATGCGTTGCCAGGTTGGAAATGGCTTATTCTTTTTTGTTATTAAACGTAGGCCAAAATAATGCAATTTTCTTTGAGCCTCGTCTATATTTAAACCGATGCATGAAGGAACAACCACAGTAATTCTTTGCCAGTTCCACCAGATATCATCTATGAAGCTATGAAACGGCCAGAAAATAGGGGCTTCAGGAGCACGAAACATATCATTCATTATTCCTCCAATCCTTCTATGAACAAGGTTATGCAAAGGGATTATTGCTGCTCCCAATTCTTCTACAGTTTCATAATTTGCAAGATTCTCAGGGTCAAACTGTGGTGAGAAACTGACATTGGGATTAAGATTCTCCAATTGCCCCGGACCGGTGTTGGGAATGTTAAACTCCTCTGGAATTGGCTCTTCAGGATTCCACGACGGTAGAGGAACCCAATGAGGATAACCCTGCTCTTGTAGAAAACCTTCCAGCCCCCCAATATATCTTCTGTGAAAAGATAGAAATAAAACCGGATCACTGTGTGCGCCTGATAAAGCAGCATTGCGATGTTCTTCAACAATCTCCGGAGTAACATACTGTAGGATTAAGCTAACAAGTGTTAATCTTTCATTTTCCGGCAAACTATTTAGATTTGGCCTGGACATTTTAACCACCATTTATCCTTTTCTTATTAATATGCTTATTTAAGAATTAACGGTGCCTGTCCCTTAATTATTCACTCATTCCTCTAAACGTACAGAAGTGCCCGAAAAACAAAAACCACCTTTGCGGTGGTTTTATACTGATATTTTTTTCTTAATAAGGGAATATTTTAAGCCTGACCTCATTATTCCCCTTCGCTTTAGGTTTTGTAGGTTTTGTGGAGGAGGGGTTAAAATTTACAGCTTTGCTTATCTGTTTTAAATATAATCCTCGGGGAGAAGCACCCCCAACAACCAAAGATGTTTGAAGAGTGCTTTACTCCTTTCATTAAAGTTTACCTTTAGACTATTTATTTTTTTTCACAGCTTTCATTATCATCGTAACAGCCTCTGCTCGGGTGGCTTTCCCCTGAGGCCTAAATGTGCCGTCAGGATAGCCGGTTATGATTCTATTATTAAACGCAGAGGCCACTGATTCCTTAGCCCAACCCGAAATATCAGCAATGTCACGCAAAGAAGGGTCTTCAAACGTTGAAGATGTAAATTTACCTGCTTTAACTATCATCACAGCCGCCTGCTCCTTGGTAACTTGATCATCCGGGCCGAAGGAGTCAGAACTATATCCACTGATTATACCATTAGAACGGGCGGTTGACACAGCCTCTCTTGCCCAGTGTGATACTGTGTCACTATAAACCTCACCCTGTATTGGTGACAGCTGAAAAGCTTTGACTAGAACCTGAATAAATTCAGCTCTCGTTATATCACTATCAGGTCTGAAAGATCCATCTCCATAACCCTTTATAATGCCTGATTCAACCATTTTTTCAATGCTTTCTGCCGCCCAATGGCCAGAGGTGTCTTCAAAGGTGATTATTGTATCTATTTTATCTGTAGTCATTACTGAAAACTTGGCAAAGTGGTCTATATCGCCACTCACTTTGCCCTCAGTAAAATCAACCTTAACATTGAGGGTTTTAATCCATTTTTTAGCGCTCTCATCGAACCAGTGCAGACTTATGGTTTGCCTTTCCCCATCCACTTTGGATTTATCAAATATCATAGTAATGGTAACTAGCTTTTCAAATTTGCCAGGCTGGTTTTTAGTAATTTCAACTATATCGCTGACTAATTTACTTCTCTCCGGAATGGGTAAGGTTAAATTACTCACTTTATTAACATTTATTAAGGTATTCATGTTAAGAGCTCCGGGAGGTATATCTATAGTTACATCCTTTAAGGTAACTTTACCACCACCAGCACCCACTCTGGTTCCTTCCAATACCGCAGAACTTCCGCCTCCACCTCCACCGGACACAGGTGTATAAGCAACGAATTGGGTGAAGTGTTTTGTCCATACAGCCATATCTGATCCAATCGGAACCTTGCCATCGCCTTCAGCAGGTATCTCAGTGTCTGCAATTACCTGTTTATCAGCACTAATCGTCCTTGTAATCTCAGTAACAGGGTTATTACCTCTCTTGTAGCCTACAGACTTACCTGCCTGACCGGGAATAAGAAGTCTGACTGCCTTGTCAAAAGTTAATATCTGGCCAGGCAAACCGACTTCGATTACGGCATTGACAGTCCCATTAACCGAAACTGAGCTGGTTGCCTCAACCTTAGGGAGGTTTATTGTACCATCCCAGTTTGAAGGCCCTGTAATTTTAGTCCCTGCAGGGATGGCTATGTCTATATTACCAAGTGAAGTAGGTACCCTTGTTTCAATTAGTGGCACCGTAGACACTTTGTTAGCACCTTCATTGACCGGTGTAACCTGAACCTTCGCATTGGTTACACCGTCAGACACATTGATGCTTACTGGATCATTGCCCACCACAACAATCGGGTTATTTACATCTATAGTAGTTGCCACTGCGCGCTTAACATTTATAATATACGTCCTGGAGGTAATTCCATCCTGGGCAGTAACCACTATCGTGATAGTATTGTCTCCAACATCTAAGTTTATTGGCCCTGAGGACTGGCCGACTGCTACTACATTCCCATTTATCTTTACGATTGCATTTTGATCTATTGCAATCGGAGTAACAATTATACTACTATTATCATTTCCTACACTGGCAGTATACGAGGTGATGTCTTCGGAGAATGCCGGACTCAAAAGTCCACTACTAATAGATAGTTCACTTAAATTAGCATTGCTCGAGGGTGCATGATTTTGAGAATAGGCTACAAACCTTGTAAAATGTTTTGTCCATATTATCAAGTCCTGACCAACATCTATTCTTCCTTCACCGCCCGATGGTAGCGAATCACCTGATATCTGACTATCTTCGCTTAGAATGGTCGTTATTTTTTTGAATGTATTTCCATCAAAAAAGCCTGCTTCTTTACCCGCTTGGCCCGGTAATAGCAATCTTGCTGCTTTATTTAAAGTAAACTCACATGAACCTCCGATTTGCACAACAGCGGTAGACGAAGAGATAGCTCCATTTTCACTTGAGATATTTACGCTATTATTACTCTGCACTGTAGGCAAATCCAAGTTACCATCCCAACTACTATAAACAGTAGATATTACAGTTTCTTCAGGTATTTCGGCTTTTACTTCTCCTCCTAAAGAGTTACTGTCTCTAAATATCTCTAGGTATGGTAATATTGCCTGCGAAGTGTTGTTTGCAATTTGATTTGTATAAACATTTATCGTTGGATTAATAACACTATCGGGTATTATTATTGTGGTATCCTTATTATCAATTGGTATTACCGGATTTTCTGCAAATGGTTCCAGTTCTATTTTTTGGTTGGCCGTTTTTACTGTTGTAGAAGCGGTGGTTATGCCTCTAATTGTAACGCTAAAATCAAAAATTCTTTGTGAATCTTCAGAACCAGTAAAGTCTACTTTATACAAGCCATTACCAAGTTCACGAAAATCTGAAAAGGGATAATATAGAGCCTGGAATGGTCCTTCATCGAATCGGCGGGAATTACTGGCTGATCCGTTCTGAACGTACCACGAGTAATTACCCCTGAAATCAGCGGCGACTAAACCTGTTACTGGAGTATTTGCCACATCATTTACAGAAAGCTCAATTGTGGCCTTCTTACTTCCAGCAGGTCCTCTGATTACCTTTGATATTATTGAGTTAGCGCTAGGTTCCCCAGTTGACGTAATGGCATCCGCAGTTATCACTGTTCTTGAAGGTGTTGTCACGCCTTTTATAGTTACACTAAAATCATAATAGTACTGTGCATCCTCTATGCCTGTGAAATTAACTCTATATACCCCATTCCCAATTTCCATAAAGTCTGAGAATGGGTAGTATTGAGGTTGAAACGGTCCTTCGTCGAAACGGCGATAATTTCTAACTGTCCCATTCTGAGTGTACCACGAGAAATTACCCCTAAAATCAGCGGCGGTTAAACCCTGAACAGGAGTATTTGAAGAATCCTTTACTGTTATTTCCAGTGTAGCTCTCTTACTCCCAGCGGGTCCTTTTAAAACATCACTAATAATTGAATTTGCTGCGCTTGGTTGACCTGAGGTCGCGATTGCATCGGGTGTTATAACTGTAGTAGTTTCAGTAGTGATACCACTTATAGTCACGCTAAAATCAAAAAACAATTGCGCGTCCTCTGAACCTGTGAAATTAACCGTATATACTCCATTTCCAATTTCCATAAAATCAGAGAATGGGTAGTATAGGGGTTGAAATGGTCCTTCATCGAAACAGCGATAATTTCTAGCTGATCCGTTCTGAATATACCAGGAATAATTACCCGTGAAATCATGAGGGCCTAAGCCAACAATCCCATTATTTGCGGCATCCCTCACCGTTACTTCAATTGTTACTCTTATACTGCCTTTTGGACCTTTTGTAACTTTTGTTATAGCTGAATTTACAGCATTTGGCGTCCGAACAACTGGATCCCTAAATATATTTAAATTATAATTTTTAGTAGTGCCATCTTGAGCATATACAACTGTACTTATGGAATTATCTCCATTATTTAAGCTTAGTGGCCCAAAAGGCATACCACTAGTAGCTAGTAAACCATTTACATACACATTAGCGTAAACAGAATCTTCAACCGTTGGTGTTATTTTGAAATCATAAACGCTGTTAGCCACCGTGCTTGTATAACTCGTAATTGAAGGGGAAAAAGATGGGCTTAATATCCCCTGACTTATAATAAAATTTGAAAGATTGACGTTGCTATTGCCATATACCGAAGAAAAACTGCCACAAAGGAAAAAAACCATTATTAAAAGTAAACTTGTTAACTTGACGCTTAATATTTTTCTAAATCTCATATACAACCCCCCAGACTTTGTTGTTAAAAAGATTATTCTGTCAATAAAAATAATCTCCTTCTTAAGAACGACAAAAATCTAAACAATATTTTCGACACAAAAGCCACCTTTACGACAGTATCGGATAATGTTTTACGTATGTAATCATTATTAGATGTATTAGATGTATAAATAAAAAACATAACCAACCCAAAGAACCAATTGCATTCCATGAGAAAACATTCTGCATATACTATGCCGGTTGTTGAAATGTTGAAATTCTCGCTCTTTACTCTGTGTCCCGGGTTGAATGGCATAATGGCTTGTTTTACAATTCCCTGATAAAACAAAAACCACCTTCACGGTAGTTTTATGCTTATAGTGCGCCCGGCATGGGCGCAGTCTAACGGGTGAAAATCCCGAACACGCCCGGTAGTGGGAAGTGTATAGCCAAGGCCAAACGCGTCCATTGTGAGGTGGAGTGTGAAGGAAGGCGGCGGCAAATCTCTGGCCTGACGAACAGAAACTGCATCAGGCACAAATTGAGGATAAGGCTGCTATACAAGTCGAAGTCCAATAACTACACGGAATCAGTTTGTGTAAATGCGGCAGGTAGATGGAGAGAAAGACTGCGCTCTTACCCGGGGAGGCCTCACGGACGGCAGAGGCGTATTTGCCGAAACCGGTTGAAACAAAATTTATCGTGAGGAGTCAGATGAAGCCGTATTAGCAGTACAGTCGACGGTACTGTGAAGGGCGGAACCCTTGGAGGTGATAGTAAATGAATGTTACCAGGAATCTGGACAATAACAGAAAACACTGTGACAACAGCGGCTGGCCGCAAAGGGATAGTGCGGAACACAAAGAGTATGCGGGAGCGCTTACTGATTCAGGGATAACTGAAAACAACATCACCAATGCCGACAGACCCGGGGGTGGACTGCTGGAGGAAATCCTTGCCCCAAGTAATCTTAACCAAGCATACAAACGGGTTAAGAAGAACAAAGGAGCAGGCGGAGTCGATGGGATGCAAGTGGAAGATCTTCTGCAATATCTCAAAGACAACGGGGAGGAAATCCGGCAGACCATCAAGGACGGAAAATACCGTCCTCAACCCGTACTGCGGGTAGAGATACCCAAAGAAGACGGGAAGAAAAAGAGAAAGCTGGGAATACCAACAGCCGTAGACCGAGTCATACAGCAGGCAATAGCGCAGGTTTTGACGCCAATCTATGAGCCACAGTTCTCGAACAACAGCTACGGATTCCGGCCAGGAAGAAGCACGCATGATGCTCTCAAAGCGTGTCAGAAGAATATCCGCGACGGGTACAAGTACGTAGTGGATATGGACTTGGAAAAGTTCTTTGACACAGTGAACCAAAGCAAGCTGATAGAGGTACTGTCACGGAGTATTAAGGACGGGAGAGTCATATCCCTCATCCATAAATATCTCCGGGCAGGAGTTATCACACGCGTCCGCGTCGGCAGATTCGAGGAAACGGAAATAGGAGTGCCACAAGGGGGACCCCTGAAATTTGTGGTGCCGGTTGTTGAAATGTTGAAATTCTCTTCATTGATTTGGGAATCTTCTGATACCTGCTATCTAAGCTGTTTAACTGTTTAAGAATGAGACAGGAGAACAGTTCTCTGACTGATTAATGTTCTGTTTATCTTTCGGTACTATCTTTCGGTACCGGGTACCGAAGATACTAAGTTATTTCTTTAGGCAAAAACAAAAACCACCTTCGCGGTGGTTATGCTGATATTGGTGGTTGGGGGAGTTTAGTTTACAGTACTTTTTGCCTCAGTTTTTCATAATCTTCCAGGCTGAGTTCAATATCCCGCAAAATTTTGCGGATTAAACCTCTCCCCAAATCTTCACCCTGATGAAAGGGAACGGTTGTACACCTGCCATCGGGGTGTTCAAAGAACACGTGGCTTCCCAGTTGTCTTTTTCTTCAAATCCTAGGTACTTTAAAAGGCGTTCCATATCACCGGGTGATATGATAGCCAGCCTGGTCATATGGCTACCTCTATCTGATGAACACCTACAAAGGTTTCGGTTTTGAGATAATCGGTATCCTTATCGGCGAGGCAAAGCTTAATTACTTCTTTTATTCTTGCCTCCAGGTCGTCAAGGTTGTTGGCCTGGGTATGACAGCCGGGCAGTGCGGGAACTGAGGCTACATAAATACCGTCTTCATCTTTTTCGATGAGCACTGTAAATCTGTGTTTTTGCATACCATCTTCCCCCTTTACCGGGAGTTTTCAAAAAAAGCCAGCTTAACAGCTGACTTATAAGTGGTGGAGGCGGGGGGAGTTGAACCCACCGTCCGAAAGAACGACCACAGGAGTGTCTCCGAGCGCAGACTATGATTTAAATTTCGCGCCCTTGGCGGCCACAGTCAGCCTCCTTGGGAACTATCTCGATAATTGTCCCGCCAGACCTCCGAGAATTGGCCTGAAAGCTAGCCCGTTTAAGTTACCCCCTAGCCCGGGCCACGGGCCCAGCACAGGTAGGAGGTGAGCTGCTAATTAAGCAGCGTAAGCGTATTCGTTATTGGCAATTAATGTTTTTCCACCGTTTTGCGGGCTGATGGAACCCCGGCTCGCTACTCCTGCCATCTTTTCCCCCGTCGAAACCATTACGCCCCCATAAATTGAGAAGTGAGAGGTGAGAAGTTAGAGGTTGGATGACTTTTGAAATTAGCTTTCGCCAATTTCTATTCAATTATTAGCTTTCGCGGTAACTTTCTTTCCTGGCTCTCTCCATATCCCGCTTGGCGTCCCGCTCGGCCATGTCATCGCGCTTGTCGTACAGCTTTTTGCCTTTGCCCAGACCCAGCTCTACCTTGGCCCAGCCTCGCTTAAAGTACATCTTGAGCGGTATGAGGGAGTATCCCTTTTCCCTGACCTTACCCAGTAGCCGCATGATCTCGTGCCTGTGCATGAGCAGGCGGCGGGGTCTCTTGGGGTCGTGGTTGAACTGGTTGCCCTGCTCGTAAGGGGATATATGCATATTATACAACAATAGTTCAGAATTCTCAACCCGGGCATAGCTGTCCTGGATGTTGGCCTTGCCCGCCCGGAGAGATTTAACCTCGGTGCCGGTCAGCTCAATGCCCGTCTCGAAGGACTCTATTATATGATACTCGTGCCTGGCCTTGCGGTTGACGGTGATTACCTTTTCGGGCATTGGAGAACCTCCCAGATAAAAATGGGGTAAGGTCTATTATAACTTACCCCGGTGTGCTGTCAAGCGAAATTATAGTCCCATTTCGGCGGAAATTTTTTGCATCCCCTTAAGTCCTATGGTGAGGAATTCCTCCAGGGAGAGGCCCAGCTCGGAGCAGGCCATGATGGTCTCCCGGTTGGCGCCCCTGGCAAAGGCCTTTTCCCCGAATCTCTTCACCAGGAAGGGGACGTCTATGGCCGAAAGGCTTTTTTCCTTTTTAATGAGGGCTCCGGCCACAATAAGACCGGTGACCGGGTCGGTGCAGTAAAGAGCCTTGTCCAGGGTGCTCTTGCGGGGGAGGCCGTGTATGTGGTTATGCACCTTCACGGCGTAGACTATATCCTCCGGAAGTCCCTTTTCCTCCAGGAGTTTGGCCCCTTCCAGGCTGTGCCTTTCCGGGTCGTCCTTGGTGCGGTCATAGTCTATGTCGTGCAGCAGACCGGCCAGTCCCCACTTTTCCTGGTCTTCCCCGAAGTGTTCGGCCATTTCCCGCATTACTGCCTCAACGGCCAGGCAGTGCTTGAACAGGTTTTTGTTTTCAAGGTTTTCCTTTAACAGGCTGAGGGCTTCTTCCCTGGTCATAATCAGATCTCCTTTTCCCAATTCCCAATCCCTAATCCCATTACTTTATTATGCCGTCCTTTTCGGACAGGCCTAAAAACTTGGCGGTGGCCCGGCAGGGAACACTCCCATCGGGGAGCACTATCTGCCCCTCCATTATATAAAGCTTTCCCTTTCCCCCGGTGCGCCGGGACTCCAGGGAAAGAGGCACATCTATGGGCACGGCCTTGCTGAAGCGGACGGTCATTTCGGCGGTCATGGCCGGGACGTTTTGCAGCCATACCCACTGGGCCATGACCTCGTCCAGAAGGCTTGAGATGATGCCCCCGTGAACATAGCCGGTCCAGCCCTGGTGATGGGCCCCGGCGGTGAAGGTGCTGCGGCAGACGTCTCCATCCATGGTAAATGTAAGCTTTAGCCCGATGGGGTTTTTCTGGCTGCAGCCAAAGCACATACTGGTTTCTCTGATATCAATCTCCATCAGGCCATTCCTTTCGCAGTGGTCCTTTAAACAGCTTCTATATTTTATCAAATGATGGCTAATTTGGCAATAATTCAGGCTTTTGGCCGCTGTATGGGAGGGGAGGGCGGTCTAAAAAATTAATAATTCCCAAAATTCAAAAATTAAAAAGGAAATTCTAAATGAATAGCTAATCAATTATCAATTAATCAGCCATAAAAAGGAGGTATGTTTAATGGATATCGGCGGGGTATTGGCTCTTAATGCCAGGAGACATCCGGAAAAGCAGGCTATTTTGTATGAGGGAAAGAGCTATAACTACAGGGAATACAATGCCCAGGCCAATAGAATGGCCCATGCCCTGTTGGGGATGGGGATAAAAAAGGGTGATAAGGTAGCCCTGATGATGCAGAACTCCGACCGGTACTGTTTCTCCTTCTTTGGCATTCTGAAGGCCGGTGGGGTGGCGGTGCCCATGAACTTTAGGCTGGCCGCCCCCGAGGCCCTGTACGTGGCCGATCACTCGGAGAGCTCGGTGATTATTTTTGACCCGGAGTACCTGCCTCTAATTAAGGAGATAAGGGGCAGCCTGCCCGGGGTGAAGCACTTTATTCAGGCCTTTGACAGTGTGGAGGGTGAGGATGTTCTGGAGTGGGACCGGGTGGTGGAGGGGATGCCTGAAACCGACCCGGAGGTAAAGGTGGATGAGTCGGACGACTGTGAGATTCTTTATACCTCGGGCACCACCGGGAAGCCCAAGGGGGCTCTGTTCGACCACCACAGAATAGTTCATGTGGCCTTCAACTCCTGTGTTTTTATGGGCATCAACATGAGGTCCCGCCTGCTGCACGTGGCGCCCCTGTTTCACTCGGCCCAGCTGAACCTTTTCCTGGTGCCCGGGACTTACGTGGGGGCCTATCACGTAATCCACAGGGTGTTTCATCCGGTCAGTGTGCTGAAGGCGCTGCAGGATGAGAAGATATCCTTCTTCTTCGGTGTCCCCACCATGTATAATTTTATGCTGCAGGTGCCCAATGTGGGGGAATATGACCTGTCATCGGTGCAGAAGTTTGGCTACGGGGCGGCCCCCATGGCCCCCGAGATGGTTAAGCAGGGCATGCTTAAGCTTAAGACCGACCAGTTTTTCAACCTTTGCGGCCTGACCGAGGCGGGCCCGGGAGGGGTGCTGCTGGATGCCGAGGACCATTTGAGGAAGCTGGGAGCCAGCGGAAAGGCCATTATAAACACCGAGGCCCGGGTGGTGGATGACCGGGGCGGCGACATCAAGCCCGGTGAGGTGGGGGAATTCATCCTCCGGGGAGAGACTATCATGAAGTGCTACTACCGCAACCCCGAGGCCACCGCCGAGACCATAAAGGATGGCTGGCTGTACACCGGGGACCTGGCCACCATAGATGATGAGGGCTTTATCACCCTGGTGGACAGAAGAAAGGATATGATCATCACCGGCGGGGAGAATGTATACTCCACCGAGGTGGAGCAGGTGCTGTACCAGTGCCCCGGGGTGCTGGAGGCCGCCGTCATCGGAGTCCAAAACCAGGTATGGGGGGAGACGGTGGCGGCTGTTATATGTCCCAAGCCTGACACCAGCCTGACTGCCGAAGAGATAAGGGCCTTTTGCCTGGATAAGCTGGCCGACTACAAGGTGCCCAGGATAATCCACTTCGGCCAGGCACTGCCCAGAAATGCCTCGGGCAAGGTGCTAAAGACCAGGCTGAGGGAGCAGTACGGCAAGTAGCTCTCACTGGTACTGCTTTCCGGTCGGAAGACAGAATACAGAAGTCAGAATACAGAAGTCCGTGAAGATCTCCCGGGTCTCAATTAGCCACAGAGGGCACAGAGATCACAGAGGATTTACTATCAGGCATTACTCTGAGGTCTTAAGCAGAGTTGAGTATTAGATTTAATAAAACCTTATATAGCATTCAGGAAGGTCTTAAAAATCTCTGTGTACTCTGTGTGCTCTGTGGCTTAAAAAGGACCCAGTTTTCATCTCCCTAGGTTGCTAAAGGAATTGACCAGGTTTATATTATTCCAAAGTACTCCGCGGCAATCCGGGCGGCGCAGCCGTCACCGCATACAGCGCACTTGCCGTCACCGCCGGGAGGGTGATTTTCCCATACCCGGGGGTCCACCGAGGAGGCTGCCTGGGCGGCTGCATTACCGGAAACCCTGGCCCGGGCCATTTTCATGTCTTTTTCCCAGGCCACACGGCTTCCCCTGGCCAGGTCGGCGGCATGGGCGGCAATGCGGGCGGCCATGACCCCGTCTCTTACATCATCACTGGTGGGAAGCCCCAGGTGCTCGGCCGGGGTGACGTAGCACAGGAAGTCCGCCCCTGCTGCCCCGGCGATGGCCCCCCCGATGGCCGAGGTGATGTGGTCGTACCCGGGGGCCACGTCGGTGGCCAGTGTGCCCAGTATAAAGTAGGGGGCCCCGTCACAGAGCCTTTTCTGTAAAAGCATGGTGGACTCTACGTGGTGCATGGGGACGTGGCCCGGCCCCTCCACCATCACCTGGACCCCGGCGGCGTGGGCTCTGGCCACAAGCTCACCGGCCACGATAAGGCCCTGGAGCTGGGCGCCGTCCAGAGAGTCGGCGGTGGACCCGGGCCGGATGGCGTCCCCCAGGCTTAAGGTGACATCATATTTTTTAAGTATCTCCAGAAGCCGGTCAAACTGCTGGTACAGGGGGTTTTCCCTGTTGTTGTGCAGCATCCAGCCGGTAAGAAAGGCCCCGCCCCGGCTGACCACGTCGGTAACCCTGCCCCTGGCCTGAAGGCGCTTGATTACATCAAAGTTCAGGGCACAGTGGATGGCCATGAAGTCCACACCCCCGGCGGCCTGTTTTTCTATGGCGTCAAACATATCCTGGCCGGTCATGCTGACCATGGCCCCGCGCTTTTCCAGGGCGGTTACGGCGGCCTGGTAGATGGGTACGCTGCCCACCGGCACACCTGCCCTGGCCAGGGTCTGCCTCCTCATGCCGTCTATGTCCCCTCCGGTGCTCAGGTCCATCACCGAATCGCACCCTGCGGCCACGGCCACGGCCAGCTTTTTTTCCTCGTCCAGGATAAGGTCCCGGTCGCTGGAGGTGCCTATCAGCGCGTTTACCTTTATGCGCAGCCCCTCGCCTATGCCGCAAAGGCTTTTAATCTCCCGCCCCCTGTTTTTGGGTATTACTATTTTCCCCGAGGCCACCCCGGCCCTTATAAATTCCGGCGTCAGCCCCTCTGTCTGGGCCACGGCCTCCATTTCCGCGGTAATCCTGCCCGCCCGGGCCTCCAGTACCTGCGTCATCATAAATTCCCCCTTTCTATCAGCATGTCTGCCGGGCAGTGCCCAGGTATTCCGCAACAACCTTCATGGCGCAGTATTTGCCGCACATGGCGCAGCCCTCGGAGTTATCCCCGCTGCGGTCCCTCTTTATGCAGGCCGCCCTCTCCGGGTCGATGGACAGGGCTATCTGTCTGTCCCAGTCCAGCACCTTTCTGGCCTGGGAGAGCTCCAGGTCCCACCGGGCAGCCCCGGGCAGCCCCCTGGCCAGGTCTCCGGCGTGGGCGGCTATGCGGGAGGCGATAACCCCCTCCCGGACCTGCTCTGCGCTGGGAAGACCCAGGTGCTCCGGGGCGGTAACATAGCATAGGAATTGGGCTCCGGCCCAGGAGCATACCGCTCCGCCTATGGCTGCGCTGATGTGGTCGTAGCCCGCCGCTATGTCGGTGACCACCGGGCCAAATACGAAGTAAGGGGCCCCGCCGCAGAGGCTTTTCTGCAGTGTCACCGTGGCCCTGAGGTGATTTAAGGGGACGTGGCCCGGCCCCTTGACCATTACCTGGACCCCGGCCTCCCTGGCCCTTCTCACCAGCTCTCCCAGCACCACCAGCTCCTGCACCTGGGGGCCGTCCAGTGAGTCGGCCAGGCACCCGGGCCTCATGCCGTCGGCCAGGCTGACGGTGACATCATATTTTCGGGCTATCTCCAACACCCGGTCATAGTTGGTGTAAAGAGGGTTTTCAGACTGGTTGTAGATCATCCAGCCGATCAGGTGGGACCCTCCGTAGCTCACCAGGGGGTCCACCCGATTATCCTTTTTGGCCCTCTCCACTATATCCATGGTGGTGCCGCAGTGCAGGGCCAGGAAGTCCACCCCGTCGGCGGCCTGCCTTTCCATAACGCTGAAAAGCTCTTCAACCTTCATCCGGGCGGAGGACCGGTATTTTTCTCCGGCCTCGGCCAGGGCCTGGTACAGCGGCAGGGTGCCCACCGGCCCTGTAAACATGGCCAGGGCCTCCCGCCGCATGGTGTCTATGTCTCCGCTTACGCTTAAGTCCATAATGGCGTCGGTGCCTGCCCCTGAGGCCGCCTTGATTTTTGACTTTTCCACCGGGATGGAGGCATCCCTGCCATACAGCCCAACGCTGGCGCTTACCTTGGTTCTGAGGCCGGAGCCTATTCCCGTGGGCTTTACCCCGGACCGCGCAGTGCTTCGGGGAATAACCACCGTTCCCCCGGCCACTCCATCCAGTATGAAGTCCAAAGACACACCCTCAGCCAGGGCCACCTCCTCCATCTCACTGGTGACTTCTCCCCGCCGGGCTTTTTCCATAAGTGTCATTTTACCGCCCCTTTTCGTAAATTAGAATAAAAAAAAGTCCTCAACCCAAAGGTTGAGGACTTTTCCATCATCCCCAAGCACAGATAAAAGGCAGGTCTCCTGGCTAACGGGTCATCGCCTGCCCACTGCCTTCCCGGGACTGCTCCCAGTGGCCTGGCGGGGTGGCTCTCCGTACTACAGTGGTGGGTCCGCGCCGTTTGGAAACCGGTATAACCGGGCTCCACCGGACTTCCCTATTCTCCCTTAAAGGGCACCTTTTTCTGTAACCGGTATAATATTCTTTTAATAAAATACGCTGCCTTTTTTATTTATCCTTTATTTTTTTAAGCCATGTAGATTATTTATTATCTGCACTCCGGAGCTGGTGCCTATTCTGGTGGCCCCGGCCTCTATCATGGAGAGGGCCTGGCCCAGTGTCTTTATGCCCCCCGAGGCCTTTATGCCGGTGACGGGGGATACTGTCTTTTTAATCAGTCTGATATCTTCCACGGCGGCCCCTGCGGAACTCATTCCGGTGCTGGTTTTTATGAAGCCGGCTCCGGCTCTTTCGCATATCAGGCAGGCCGTCTCTTTCTCCCGGTCATTTAGCAGGCAGGTTTCTATGATCACCTTTACCACCGCTTCTTTTTTTACGGCCAGCGCTGCTTCCACCACTCCCCGGACATCCCTGAAAACAGATTCCTCATTGCCGTCCTTTAAGACCCCCAGGTTTATGACCATGTCCACCTCCATGGCCCCGTTAAGCAGTGCCTCCCTGGCTTCGGCAGCCTTTACCGCCGCAGTGGCGGCCCCCAAAGGAAAACCTATTACAGTGCATACCTCCACCCCGGACCCGGCCAGTGCTCCGGCGGCCAGGGAAACCCTGGAGGGATTTACGCACACCGTTTTGAAACGGTGGAGGGAGGCCTCGGAGCACAGCCGGAGTATATCGTCCCGGCTGGCCTCAGCCTTTAAGTTGGTGTGGTCTATCATTGATGCCATGGTTTGGGCTGAAACTGGCAATTCTTTATCCTCCGTATTTTAAAGGATTTAGTGCACCGGGAGTATTTCTGCCGGGAAGGGGGGCGCCTTTCCGTCTATTGACAGCCCCCGGGCAATTATTTCGTATACCTGAAGGGTCAGGTCAATAAGGTTATAGTGCCGGGACGAGAGCACCCAGCAGGTGGCCACCTCGTCAAGGCTCCCGAATACAATTTTACGGGCCACGTTGGGGCTTACCTGGGGGCTGAAGCTTCCCTTTTCAATGCCGTATTTAATAATCTGCTCGATCAGATTGTAATATTCCTTTATTATCTGTGAGATATTTTTCCTGATGGAGGGGTCGGACTGGCGCAGCTCAATCTGAAGGACCGCCGCCAGATTGCGGTCTCCCTGCAGCCTGGAAAAGTGCAGGTGAATAAGGCGGGCCAGCATCTCGAAAGGGTCTTCCAGATTGCTTATCTCTTTTTCGGCCGAGGCGGTGAACTGTCCCATCTTGGTTCTGAAAAGTGAGATAAGCACATCTTCCTTATTCTCAAAGTAGAGGTATATGGTGCCGTCAGCCACTCCAGCCTCTTTTGCTATTCTGGTTACCTGGGCGTTATGATAGCCGCTCCCGGCGATCACCTTGACGGCTGCCTCAATAATGGCCTGGTATTTCTCTCCGGTTCTTTTTGCCAAGTCAGTATTACCTCCCTTTGTGGTATTAATATTGCTTATTTGCTAGAACAATATTATATCAAGGCTGCTGTACACTATTAGACGCTATTTTTTTGTCCAGGCGGGCCACGTGCACCATAATGTGCGCCACCGCGCTGTACAGGTCAGGGGGTATTTCCACTCCGGCCCCCAGTTTTACCAGGGCCTGGGCCAAAACGCTGTCACGGTATAGCGGCACCTTCTCTTTTTCGGCTATTTCAATAATTTTAGCCGCCAGGTCGCCTTTTCCGGTGGCCACCACCACCGGAGCCTGGTCTTCCCCATGGTTGTACTTCAGGGCTGCCGCAACCTCTATTTTCTTTTTTGTCGCAGTATCCTTTTTGTCCATAATCACACTTCCAAATCCAGAATATAATTGCCCAGGTCTTTTGATCCCGGAACTATATCAGAGCAGCTTTTTATACCGGGCCGGGTTATTCCAACCGCCTTCACCTGCGGGCAGCCTATTTCTTTCAGCTCTTCCAGAAGTGAGGGTAAACTCTGGTTAATATGCCGGGTGTATGACTCATCTTCTGTAAAAAAGGACACGGTCAGTGACTCTTTTCCTGAGGCCAGGTAAATCCAGAGAGACCCCATGCTTTCAGTAATCAGGTTGACAAAAACGCTGCAGAGGGCGCTATTTTCTCCGGAGGATTCTTCCCGCTGATTTTTTATGAAAAACCGTGACTCGGTGAAAAGAGGGGATTTCAGGGGCAGCGGCAAGAAATCAGGCAGGTTGCTGCCCGGGGAAGGCTGATCTGCCGGTCTTGGATTGACACCCTTGACTGCCCTGGAAGCCTCTGTGGCCGCGGTTGACTGGGGGTTCTCCACCATTTCCCTGAAAACCTCGCCCATTCCCTGTTTTGAATTGGATTTGTCCACCTTGTTCTGGCCGGCCTGCCCGGTAAGAATGTTCAGCAGGGCCGGAAGCATGCTGTTGATTTGCATAATTATACACTTCCGGTTATTTTATTCTATTATAATATATTATTGTCTGTCATGCGCCAGATAAAGCTTTTTTTACCATACATTATTGAAGGAATTTTTGCCGGGTGGGAAGAAAAGGGCTCCAGGGAGGTATGCTAATTGGATATAGCAGCTATTTTTACAACAGCCTTCGTAGTGGGTTTTTCCGGGGCCATGATGCCGGGGCCGCTGCTGGCGGCCACTGTTGGCGAGAGCGCCAGGCGGGGCTTTGTGGCGGGGCCCCTTATAGTTCTGGGGCACGCCCTGCTGGAACTTACCCTGGTTATTCTGCTGGCTCTGGGCCTGGCGTCTATACTGGCCGGTGAGTGGGTAAAAATTTTCATAGGTATAGTGGGAGGATTGTTTTTATTGTATTTTGGCTGGACCATGTCCAGAGACGCACTGAAAGGAAGGGTTACCTTAAACCTTGAGGGTGAAGGGGCAGATACCGCCTCCGGCAGGGGTATGCACCCGGTGGCCACCGGCGCTCTGCTGAGCCTGTTCAACCCGTACTGGAGCATGTGGTGGGCCACTGTAGGGCTTTTGTATATAACCCAGGCCCTGCAGGGAGGCATAATGGGCATAACCTCCTTTTATTCGGGACATATTCTTTCCGATATTGTCTGGTTCAGCCTGGTGTCCGGGGCAGTGGCAGGTGGAAGGCGGTTCATCAGCCAGAAGCTGTACAGCGGTGTGCTGGTGGTGTGCGGGCTTTTTGTCACCGGGCTGGGTGTGTATTTCATCTGGGATGCCATAAAAAGTATATTATAGTGGTAAAATAAGCTATCAGCTATAAAAAGAAAGGTGATACCAATGCCTGTAGTATTTTGCGGTGTATGCCCCCATCCCCCCGTAATGGTGCCGGAGGTGGGTAAGGAACAGTCAGACATCGTCATTAAATCAAGACAGGCCATGCTGGAGCTGGGCCGGAGACTTAAGGAGAGTGGCGCCCGGTCTCTGGTGTTCATTTCCCCTCACGGACCGGTATTTAGTGACGGCATCGCCATAAATGCCGGGAAGACCCTTAAGGGAAGCCTTAAGGGGTTCGGCGCGCCGGGGGTCCGCTTTAAACTGCAAAACGACCTGCGGCTGGCCTCGGCCATTGACCAAAAGGCCCACAAGGCCGGGATAATTACCCTGATGATGGAGGAGAGCTCCGCCCGGCAGTATGGGGTCAGCCTGGATCTTGACCACGGGATTACTGTCCCCCTTTATTTTATAAGGGAGGCAGGTGTTGATCTGCCGGTGGCCGTTGTTTATATGGGGCTGCTGCCTCCGGACCGGCTGTACAGGTTTGGCATGGCCATAGGGGAGGCGGTGGAGGAGACCGGTGAAAAGGCGGCTGTAATAGCCAGCGGGGACCTTTCCCACTGTCTTACTGAAGAAGCCCCGGGGGGATACAACCCAGCGGGGAAGGAGTTTGACCGGGAGATAGCCAGTCTTCTGGGCGGGGCTGATGTGATGGGGATAATAAACCTGGAGGCCGGGCTGGTGGAAAAGGCCGGTGAGTGTGGCCTGAGGCCCATCACCATAATGCTGGGCGCTCTTGACGGCCGGAGGGTTGATGCTGAGGTGCTTTCTTATGAGGGTCCCTTTGGAGTGGGCTACATGGTGGCCGCGCTGACCCCGGGGGAGCCGGAGTCCGGCAGGGAGTTTGGCCGGGTCATAGGGGAAAGCCGCCGGTCTGTGGCTGAAAGCAGAAAGAAGGGGGAGGGCTTTCTTCCCAGGCTGGCCAGGGAGGCTCTGGAAAATTACTCCCGGGGGGGTCAGTACAGCATATCCCAGGAAGATATTCCGGGGGAATTCAGAAAGCCGGCCGGGGTATTTGTTTCCCTTAAAAAAGATGGTCAGCTAAGGGGCTGTATAGGCACTACCCTCCCCCAGTACGGCAGTATAGCCGAGGAGACGGTAAATAACGCCATCAGCGCCGGGCACCGGGACCCTCGCTTTCTACCCCTGGACCCCGGGGAGATTGATGACCTGGATATTTCGGTGGATGTGCTTTACCCTCCCGAGCCGGTCCATGGGCTGGAGGAGCTGGACCCGCTGCGCTACGGGGTCATTGTTAAGTCAGGAAGAAAGCAGGGGCTTTTACTGCCCAATCTTGAAGGTATAGACACCGCCCAGGAACAGGTGGATATAGCCAGGCAGAAGGCTGGCATAGAGGCCGGTGCGCCGGTGGAGTTGGAAAGGTTTGAGGTAATAAGGCATAAGTAGGCTTAAGAGTAGTTCTTTCCGGTCGGGAGACAGGAGACAGAATACAGGAGACAGGAGCTTTTTGCCGGGCTTTGAGGGCTGTTATAGCGCCACAGAGGTCACAGAGAATCACAAAAGGCACTACTCTCAGGTCTTTAGCAGAGTATTAATACTTAAAACTTTTGAAAGTACTTTTTTATCTAATGTATAAATCTATAATGTGCATTCAGGAAGGCTAAAATAATCTCTGTGTCCTCTGTGTGCTCTGTGGTTCGATAAATAAGACAATCATATTTTCACAATAGAATTCAGGATTTTTAAGCATTCCAGGGTCCTATAGGATCTCTGTTAAAACTTAGTGTAAATTTTTCTTATCCTCTGGGGTATTCAAGGACCCGGGAGGGAATAGCGGGGGTAATTATGGGTGCGGATGTAAAGGTAAACGGCAAGGAAGTTTTTTATTATGATAAGGCAGAGGATGGCAGGGCCGACTGTAAGGTTTGCCCCAGGCTTTGCAATATAAGGCCGGGCCACAGGGGCTTTTGCCGGGTAAGGGAGAACCGGGACGGTGTTCTATATGCCACCAATTACGGGCAGTGCACCTCTTACGGGGTTGATCCCATCGAGAAGAAGCCCCTCTATCACTTTTATCCCGGGAGCTTTATACTTTCGCTGGGCACCGTGGGCTGTAACCTCCGCTGCGGCTTCTGCCAGAACTGGGAAATTGCCCACGGGGACCCCAAAACGGTATACCTAAGCCCGGATCAGGCTGTTGAGGCAGCTCTGGCCGCCCGTTCAAAGGACACCCCCAACGTGGGCCTGGCCTATACCTATTCTGAGCCTTTCATGTGGTACGAGTATGTCTATGACACCTCAAGGCTGGCCAGGGCGAAGGGGCTTAAAAATGTGCTGGTTACCAACGGGTACGTGAGCGAGGAGCCTCTTAAGGCATTGCTGCCTTATATTGATGCCATGAATATAGATGTGAAGGGATTTACCGAAGTCTATTACAAGGACACCTGCGCCGGGAGGCTGGAGCCCGTTATAAGGACGGTGGAGATATCCGCCGGCCAGTGCCATGTTGAGATTACCACCCTGCTGGTGCCGGGGCTGAACGACTCTCAGGGTGAAATAAGGGAGCTGGCCCGCTGGCTGGGAGGTATAGACAGAGATATACCCCTGCATTTTTCCAGGTATTTTCCCAACTACAAGTTTGACCTGGACCCCACTCCCGCGGCCACCATGCTGATGGCCGCAGGAATCGCCGGACAGTACCTTAATTATGTATACATAGGAAATGCCCCTGATCTGGACGGGGGCAAAACACTCTGCCCACAGTGCTCTTCGGTGGTAATAGACAGGAGAGGGTACCGGACCAGCGCGGCCGGCCTTGACGGGGTTAGCTGTAAAGACTGCGGGAACAGCATAAATGTGGTGGTTTAAAAAAGGTTCCAGTCCTTTACTTGTTAGCTTATAATAAGCATTAATGTATTGGACAAATAAGTTAATAAGTTAGGGGCCTGGCACTAAAAAAGGGGGCGTGCTTATGGATTCTGTCGAAAAGATAAGCAAACTGGCTGACTTGTTGGCGGAGAGCAAAAAGACAATGGTGCTCACCGGCGCCGGAATCTCCACCGAAAGCGGAATACCGGACTTTCGGGGTCCCGGCGGGCTGTGGACCAAGGTTGACCCCATGCTGGTTTTTTCAGCGGACACCTTTATTTACAGGCCGGAAATATTTTATAAACAAGGAATGCACCTGCTGGGGGCGCTTCGTGGAGCAAGCCCCAACGCTGCTCACCATGTCCTGGCCGAACTGGAGAGAGCTGGGCTGGTGGACGCGGTAATAACCCAGAATATTGACGGCCTTCACCAGAAGGCCGGGTCTCACAGGGTCTATGAGCTGCACGGCCACCTGAGGTCGGCCTCCTGCATTAAGTGCGGCCATATGATATCCTGGGAAGGGCTGGAGGAGCTGGTGCTGGCCGGCCAGATACCGCCCAGGCACGGCGGGCAGTGCAGGGGCGTATACAAGCCGGACTGCGTGTTTTTCGGGGACTCGCTGCCCCCGGAGTTTTATGACTGCTGCCGGGAGGTATCCCAGAGCGGGCTGCTGGTAGTGGTGGGCTCCAGCCTGGAAGTGTCTCCGGTGAACTACCTGCCCGAGCTATGCAAAAATCTGGTTATAATTAATATGGGAGAAACTATGGCAGACCACCAGGCTGTGCTTAAAATTGAGGCTCTTGCCGGGGAGGTATTCACTGCTCTATCCGGGGTGCTCAAAGAGAGAGGTCATTTTTATCCCAAAACAGGACAGTTGGCCTGAGGTGGCGGTGATCTGATGATTTATGTAGGAACAGCCGGCTATAGCTATGATGACTGGAAGGGGACCGTTTACCCCCTAAAGGCGGATAAAAAGGAAATGCTCTCGCTGTACGTGGAGCAGTTTATGTTTACTGAGGTGAACAGCACCTACTACCGCCTTCCCAACAAGTACATGATATACAACATGCAGGCCAAGACCCCGCAGGATTTCCGCTTTGTGATAAAGGCCTACCAGTCACTGACCCACCAGAGGTCAGACAACCGGCAGGACTTTGCTCTGTTTGCAGAGGCGCTGCAGCCCCTGGTGGAGGCCGGTAAGCTTGGCTGTGTGCTGGCCCAGTTCCCCCAGAGCTTCAGGCTCTCCGGGGCCAACGTTGCTTACGTGAAGGATCTGGCCAAAGGGCTGGAGGGACTTCCTATTGTGGTGGAGTTCAGGCACGGGGAGTGGGTGAGGGAGGATATATTCCTTTTTCTCACCGAGCAGGGGCTGGGCTATGTATGTGTTGACGAGCCCCGCCTGAAGGGGCTGATGCCCCCTGAGTCCAGGGCCACTTCAAAAATTGCCTACGTGCGGTTTCACGGGAGAAACAGTGAAAAGTGGTGGAACCACAAAGAAAGCTATGAGAGGTATGACTACCTCTATTCGAAGGAGGAGCTGGCCGAATGGGTGCCCGGTATATCAGGGCTGGCCCGCCGGGCCGAAACGGTCTACGTCAGCATGAACAATCACTACCGGGGCCAGGCTGTTGTAAACGGCAGGATGCTGAGAGACATGCTGAAGGTGGCCGGGGAGAAGGTTTTGTAGTAGCTCATACTGCATTTCTTTGCGGTCGGAATTCATAAAGTCAGGAGTCAGAAGTCAGAATAGGTAAGAATAAGCCCCAGGTCTTACTTGGTGGCAGTTTTATATGAGTATTGGAGGATTGACTTGAAGGCTGACATTGAAGCAAAGATTGTTCTGCCCCGCCTCAGTGAGGCGGTTTTCCTTTGCAGGCGCAACAGGTTTGTGGGAGAGGTGGAGTTTGGCGGCGGCAGGGAGCTGGCCCACGTGCCCAGCTCCGGCAGGATGACCGAGCTTTTATACCCCGGGGCCCCGGTGTATATTGCTCCTGCATCCTCCCCCGGGGCAAAGCTGCGGTACAGGATACTCATGGCCGAGAACAGCGGCCATAAGGTGTCGGTAGACTCACTCCTGCCCAACAGGCTTGTATACCGCGCCCTGGCGGAGGGAGTGCTGCCGGAGCTAGAGGGCTATACCAGAATCAGGAGGGAGGCTGCATACGGGCAGGGGAGGTTTGACTTTTTCCTGGAGGGCGCAGGGGCAGGGTGCTACCTGGAGGTAAAATCTGTAACCCTGGTGCGGGACGGAGTGGCTCTTTTCCCGGACGCCCCTTCGGAAAGGGGCGCCAGGCACATGGAGGAGCTGGCCCTCGCCAAAAGAGAAGGCTTCAGGGCGGTGGTGCTGTTTGTTATACAGAGGCAGGACGCCTGCAGCTTTAGCCCCAACAGCGCAGGGGACCCTCATTTTGGCCGCCAGCTGTCCAGGGCGGCCTTGGCAGGGGTGGAGGTGCTGGCCAGGCTGTGCCTGGTGGATTTGGAAAAAGTGGCGTTGGGAGGGCCGGTGCCTGTTATGCTCTGACAGTCCCCGGTGGGATAATAAACCGGAAGGAGCATGGCTCACTCCGCAGTATTATTTAGAGGGGATCTCTCTTTGGGTCATATTTTTTTATGAATATATATTGTATAATTATGCACGTGAATGTATAATTATTATTATTTGATAGAGGCCGGTAAAGCCACCTGAGAAGGTTGGTTTTATAGGTTCGGAGTGTTCTTTGGGCCTTTGGTTTGGATGCATAATCTGACCCTGGGGCAGATTATTTGGGGATGGAGGTTTGAAAATGTCCGGTAGTAAGTTTACAGCTGTTCCAGGCGGGGGAGTCACCACCGCCGTGGGGTTTAAGGCCTCGGGGGTGTCTGCCGGGGTCAAATATAAAGGCAAAAAGGACGTTGCCGTTGTATATTCGGAGCGTGACGCCTCTGTGGCCGGGGTTTTTACCACCAACACGGTGAAGGCGCCTTCGGTGCTTCTAAACATGGAGAGGGTTAAAAGCGGTAAGGCCAGGGCTGTGGTGGTGAACAGCGGGAATGCCAACACCTGCAACGGACCCCGGGGAATGCACGACGCCAGGGCGATGACCGCCGAGACGGCCGGTCTGCTGGGGATAGCGGAGGAAAGCGTGTTAGTGTGCTCCACCGGAGTGATTGGCCAGCCCATGCCCATGGACCGGGTAGTCCCGGGTATCAGGGAGGCTGTCGGCGCCCTCAGTGAAAGCGGGGGCCGGGACGCCGCCGAGGCCATAATGACCACCGACACTGAGCTAAAGGAATATGCCGTAAGCTTTGAGCTGGACGGCAGGACGCTGACCGTGGGGGGGATGGCCAAGGGGTCGGGAATGATTCATCCCAACATGGCCACCCTGCTAAGCTTTGTAACTACAGACGCAGCGGTGGACCCGGGGTTTTTGAAGGAGTGCCTGGTGTACGCCGCCGACCGTAGCTTCAACATGGTCTCCATTGATGGTGACAGCAGCACCAATGACACACTGCTGGCCCTGGCCAACGGAATGGCCGGCGGCGGTGAAATAAAGGCAGGCGGAAAGGGCTGTGATATTTTTCGGGATGCTCTTACCGAGGTCTGTGTATTCCTGGCCAGGGCCATGGCCAGGGATGGAGAGGGCGCCACCAAGCTTATAGAGGTCAGGGTGGTTAATGCTCCCAGCGAGAAGGACGCCAGGCTGGCGGCCAGGAGTGTGGCCTCCTCCACGCTTTTTAAGGCCGCGGTCTTCGGCCGGGACGCCAACTGGGGCCGGATAATATGCGCGGCGGGATACTCAGGGGCGCAGTTCAACCCTGAGGCTGTCGATATATTCCTGGGTTCTGTGGAAGTGGCCCGGGGCGGGCAGGGGCTTCCCTTTGACGAGGAGGCCGCCGCAGCGGTGCTTGCCGGGGACACGGTGCAGGTTTTAATCGACCTGAAGGAAGGAAAGGATGAGGCCGTTGCCTGGGGCTGCGACCTTACCTACGAATACGTGAGGATAAACGGGGACTACAGGACCTAGAAAGGTTCAGGGGGAGGAGCGGTAAGGTGAAATACAGGGTATTTGTTGACGGCCAGGAAGGTACTACCGGACTGGAGATAAATGAGCGCCTGTCTAAAAGAACGGACATAGAGTTGCTTAAGATAGACCCGGAGAGGAGAAAGGACCCGCAAGAGCGCAGCAGGCTTTTGAACGGGGCGGATATTGCTTTTCTTTGCCTTCCGGATGCGGCGGCAAGGGAGTCGGCCTCCCTTGTCACCAATAACAAAACCCGCATCATTGATGCCAGCACTGCCCACCGGACTGATCCGGAGTGGACCTATGGGCTTCCGGAATTAAGCAGCAGTCAGAGGGCATTGATTAAGGACTCGTATAAAGTGTCGGTACCGGGCTGCCATGCCACAGGTTTTAATCTTGCGCTATATCCTCTTGTCCGTGAGGGAATAGTGCCCGCCGACTATCCGATAACCTGCCAGTCCGTGACAGGCTACAGCGGGGGTGGCAAGAGACTCATTGAGCAGTACGAGGCAGCAGGCTCAAACAATAAGAAGCTTAAGAGCCCACGGTTTTATGCCCTGGGTCTTAATCATAAACACCTGCCGGAAATGCAAAAAGTCAGCGGGCTGCTGTACCCACCTGTATTTACTCCTATAGTGGGCGAATTTTACCGGGGGATGGCGGTGGCCATTCCTTTATTAAAGAGGCTGCTGAATAAAAAAATAACGGCTAAAGAGGTTGCCGGGCTGATGGAGGCCTATTATTCCGGCGAGCGCTTTGTAAGTGTAATGCCGTACCAATCAGACAGTTATCTTGACAATGGTTTTTTTGACGCCACCGGCTGCAATAATACAAACAGGGTTGAAATATTTGTTTTCGGACACAGCGAGCAGATACTGGTGATAGCGCGGCTGGATAATCTGGGTAAAGGGGCTTCGGGCGCCGCCGTGCAGAATATGAACATAATGCTTGGAGCAGAAGAGGGCACAGGTCTGGATTGACCGGCTCCAATTATTGAAAAAAATGGAAAAGGCGGTGAGGTGGCATTGCCCAGCGCAATGGAAAAGGCCTCCATACTGGTGGAGGCACTGCCCTATATTAAAAAATTCTACGGCAAAACGGTGGTTATAAAGTACGGCGGGCACGCCATGATCAATGAAGAACTGAAAAAGGCGGTGCTCACCGATATAGTGCTGATGAAATACGTGGGCATGCGCCCTGTGATAGTGCACGGGGGCGGCCCTGAAATAACCGGTATGCTCAAAAGGCTGAATATAGAGTCCAGTTTTGTAGGGGGGCTCAGGGTCACCGACCGGGACACCATGGAAATAGTGGAAATGGTGCTGGTGGGTAAGATCAATAAGGACATTGTGTCCCGGCTAAACGGCTACGGTGGCCGCGCGGTGGGGCTTTCAGGCAAAGATGACGGGCTTTTGAAGGCAGTCAGAAAGAGCGGCCGGGCTAAAAGGCCCGATGGCTCCACTGAGATGGTGGATATAGGCTTTGTGGGCGAAATCAATAAGGTGAGCCCCGATATAGTGGCCACCCTCCTCCAGGAGGGCTATATACCGGTGGTGTCTCCGGTGGCCGTGGGAGAGCAGGGGGAGAGCTACAATGTCAACGCCGATACCGCCGCCAGCGCTCTGGCAGTGGCCTTAAAGGCCGATAAGCTGATTATTCTCACCGATGTGGAGGGTATTCTGGAGGACCGGAATAACCCCTCAAGTCTCATTTCCACTGTAACCAGGGACAATGTGCCCATGCTGGTGGACCGGGGTGTTATTGACGGGGGGATGATACCCAAGGTGGAGTGCTGCGTAAGGGCGCTGGACGGGGGAGTAAAGACCACCCACATACTGGACGGCAGGGTGAAGCACTCCATACTGCTGGAAGTATTCACCGACAGGGGCGTGGGGACGATGGTTGTTGAATAGCTAATAGGTATTCATTTGCGGTCAGAATACAGTAGTCAGAATCCAGAATTCAGAATTTAGACTGCATGTCTAAATAAAAGGAACTACAGAGGTATGAGAAAATACTGTGCAAGCCATCCTTGCACGTCATTTCTAAACCACAGAGAGCACAGAGGACACAGAGGCTTTTTAAGCCCTGCTTGAATGTATTAAAAAGTTTTTATATAAATTGGCTGGGCAAAAAGATATCTATTATTTACTACATAGGTTTCAGACCTGATCGTAGTGCCTGTGAGCAAATTCTCTGTGATCTCTGTGTCCTCTGGGGCTAAAAAATTTTTTAAGAAAGCGGGTGAAATGTATGAATAACAATGAGGTTATTCAAATGGGCGATAAATATCTTATGAAAACTTACGGCAGGCTGCAGATGGCACTGGTAAAGGGAAGCGGGGCCAGGGTCTGGGACGCCGACGGCAATGAGTACCTGGATTTTGTAGGCGGCCTGGCTGTGAACGCACTGGGTCACGCCCATCCGGCGGTGACCAGGGCCATTGCGGATCAGGCTGAAACATTGATGCATGTATCAAATCTCTACTATATAGAGCCCCAGGTGAAGCTGGCCCGGATACTGGCGGAAAACTCCTGCGGAGACAGGGTTTTCTTCTGCAACAGCGGGGCCGAGGCCAACGAGGCGGCCATAAAGCTGGCCAGAAAGCACGCCAAGGTGTGCGGTCATCCTGATAAGTACGAGATCATCACGGCACTCAAGTCCTTCCATGGCCGTACCCTGGCTACCATTACTGCCACGGGGCAGGCCAAGTACCAGCAGGGTTTCGAGCCGCTGCCTTCGGGATTTAGGTACGTTCCCTTCAACGACCTGGAGGCCCTTAAAGCGGCGGTGGGTCCCAACACCTGCGCGGTGATGCTGGAGCCTGTCCAGGGAGAGGGCGGGGTAAACCCGGCTGATCCCGGCTATTTGCAGGGGGTCAGACAGCTTTGTAATGAAGAGGGGCTGCTGCTTATATTTGACGAGGTTCAGTCCGGGCTGGGCAGAACAGGAAAACTTCTGGCCCACCAGCACTACGGGGTTGACCCGGACATTTTCACACTGGCCAAGGCACTGGGGGGAGGGTTCCCCATAGGGGCGGCGGTGGCCGTGGAGAAAGTGGCCGCGTCCTTTGTGCCCGGGGATCACGCCTCCACCTTTGGAGGCAACCCACTGGCCTGCGCGGCCGGGCTTGCCGTCATGGACCAGCTGATCAACCGGGGAGTGGTGGAAAACGCTGCCCGGGTGGGGGATTATTTCAAGAATAAGCTTAAAGAGATGGCCTCCCGCCATTCCTTTGTAAAAGAGGTGCGGGGCCTGGGTCTGATACTGGGGATGGAGCTGGACGTTAACGGCGGGGAAATAGTGACTCGCTGCCAGGACAGGGGCCTTTTGATAAATTGTGTGAACGGCAATGTGCTGCGGTTCCTGCCCCCCCTTGTGATCACCCCGGGCGATGTGGATCAGGCCGCTGGAATCCTGGAGAAGGTTTTGGAAGAAGTAAGCACATAATTTCCCGGGAGGAATTAATTTGCCTAAAAGAAATGACCTGAAAAAAGTGATGGTTATAGGGTCCGGCCCTATAGTAATAGGGCAGGCCGCAGAATTTGACTACGCCGGCACCCAGGCCTGCAAGGCCCTTGCCGAGGAAGGGATCGAGGTGGTGCTGGTAAACTCCAACCCGGCCACCATCATGACCGACGCAGGGATTGCCGATCAGGTATATATAGAGCCGCTAAACCCGGAAAGCATCTCGGCCATAATCAAAAGGGAGCGGCCCCAGGGGCTTTTGCCCACCCTGGGCGGGCAGACAGGGCTGAACCTGGCGGTGGAGCTGGCTGAAAGGGGTATACTGAAGGAATACGGGGTGGAGCTTTTGGGCACCTCCCTGGATACCATAAAAAGGGCCGAGGACCGGGAGCTTTTCAAGGCTACCATGCTGGATATAGGCGAGCCGGTGCCCGAGAGCGCTATTGCCACAACTCTGGAGGGAGCCCGGGAATTTGCCGAACTGGTGGGCTTTCCGGTTATTGTCCGCCCGGCCTACACCCTTGGGGGCACCGGCGGGGGAATAGTGGAAAATGATCAGGAGCTCACCGACACCGTCAGCAGGGGTCTCAAGATGAGCATGATCGGCCAGGTGCTGATGGAAAGAAGTGTGGCCGGCTGGAAGGAAATAGAGTACGAGGTGATGAGGGACGGTGCTGATAACTGCATCACCATATGCAATATGGAAAACATCGACCCCATAGGCATACATACCGGGGACAGCATAGTGGTGGCCCCCTCCCAGACCCTGGCTGACCGGGAGTACCAGCTGCTGCGGACAGCATCACTGAAAATCATCAGGGCACTAAAGGTTGAGGGGGGCTGCAATGTTCAGTTCGCCCTGGACCCATACAGCTTTAATTATTACGTTATTGAGGTCAATCCCCGGGTCAGCCGGTCCAGCGCCCTGGCCTCCAAGGCCACCGGCTATCCCATCGCCAAGATGGCCGCCAAGGTTGCCATAGGCCTTAACCTGGATGAGATAGTAAACCCCGTTACCGGCAAGACCACGGCCTGCTTCGAGCCAACCCTGGACTACGTGGTGGCTAAAATTCCCCGCTGGCCCTTTGACAAGTTCAGCAGCGCCGACAGGTCCCTGGGCACCCAGATGAAGGCCACCGGGGAGGTTATGGCCATTGACCGGTCCTTCGAGGGGGCACTCTTAAAGGCTGTGCGGTCCCTGGAAATAGGTGTGGACAGCTTAAGGCTAAAAGGATCGGCCAGTTGGAGCGAGATGGAGCTGGAAAACAGGCTCTCCAGGCCCAATGACGAAAGGCTTTTCGCCATTGCCGAGGCCTTCCGGAGGTTTTGGGCCATGCGTGAGGTTTTTCAGTTAACCAGCATTGATTATTTCTTTCTGGAGAAGATAAAAAATATAGTGGTCACCGAGGGAGAGCTGAAGGCCTGCGGAGGCGGTCCTGAACCCGCCCTGCTGAAAAGGGCCAAGGAAATGGGCATGTCCGACACCCAGGTGGCCCGGCTTACCAAAATCACCCCCGAAGGCATAAGGGATTTAAGAAAAAAGATGAATATCATGCCTGCCTTCAAGGTGGTGGACACCTGTTCGGCCGAATTCGAGTCGTCCACCCCTTATTACTATTCAACCTATGACTCCCAGGATGAGGTGGTGGTCTCAGACCGCGAAAAGGTCCTGGTGCTGGGATCAGGCCCCATAAGGATAGGCCAGGGAATAGAGTTTGACTACTGCTCGGTGCACTCGGTATGGGGGCTGAAGGCCGAGGGAGTGGAGTCCATCATTATAAACAACAACCCTGAAACGGTAAGCACCGACTTTGACACCTCCGACAAGCTTTATTTCGAGCCCCTTACCCTGGAGGATGTGCTGAATGTCATAGACAAGGAAAAGCCCGCAGGCGTGGTTGTGCAGTTTGGCGGCCAGACCGCCATAAACCTGGCCGGTGAGCTGTACTCCTGCGGGGTTAACATACTGGGCACCCCGGTGGAGAGCATAGACGCCGCCGAGGATAGGGAAAAATTCGGTGACCTTCTGCGATTGCTAAATGTTCCCCAGACCGAGGGCAGCACCGCCTTCGATGTTATGGGGGCTCTGAATATAGCCGGCCGGCTTGGCTATCCGGTGTTGGTGCGTCCCTCTTACGTGCTGGGAGGCCGGGCCATGGAGATAGTGCACAGTGACCAGGAGCTCTTAAAGTACATGGAAACCGCCGTTCAGGTGTCTCCCAAACACCCGGTGCTGGTCGACAAGTATGTCCGGGGCAAAGAGGTGGAGGTCGATGCCATAGGTGACGGAAAGGAAATATTCATTCCCGGCATAATGGAGCACGTGGAGCGGGCCGGGGTCCACTCCGGCGACAGCATAGCTGTCTACCCTCCCCAGACCCTTACCGGAGAGGAAATGGAGACCATCGTGGACTATACGGTGCGCATTGGCAAGGCTCTTAAGGTATGCGGGCTGATCAACATACAGTACGTGGTGGGAGAGGGCGGGATATTCGTCCTGGAAGTCAATCCCAGGGCCTCGCGCACCGTGCCGGTATTGAGCAAGGTAACCGGAGTCCCCATGGTCCAGGTGGCCACCAGGGCCATGCTGGGCCGCAGCCTGGAGTCTATGGGGTACCGGGGCGGACTGGGCACTGTGTCCCATCTGGTGACGGTAAAGGCCCCTGTGTTTTCCTTTGAAAAGCTGGGGCTGGTGGAGACCTCCCTGGGGCCTGAGATGAAGTCCACCGGAGAGGTAATGGGGATAGATCACTCCTTCCCTCTTTCCCTGTATAAGGCCATGATCTCATCGGGCCTTAAGGTAGCCACCGGAGGGGCGCTGCTTATTTCGCTGGCCGACCGGGACAAGGAGGAGGCCCTGCCAATAATTACCCGCTATCGTGATATTGGTTACAGGCTTTACGCCACCGGGGGCACGGCCAGCAATCTGACGGCCTCGGGCCTTGCCGTTGAGGAGGCCGAAGACCCGGGTGAGCTGATCAGGTCGGGGGTAATTAACCTGGTCATTAACACACCCACCAGGGGCAAGGTTCCCGGCAGGCCAGGCTTTGCTATCAGGAGAACTGCATCTGAGTATAGGGTTCCCTGCCTTACCTCCCTGGATACCGCCCAGGCGCTGGCGGTGGTGCTGGAAAGTCTGGGCCGGGGAGAAAGCCCCGAGCCGGTAAACATGCGTCAGTTTACAGCCTGGAGTTCCCTGGAGAAGGCAATTTAACCGCTAATACTGCAGGCTTTTTGGCCGGGAGACAGGAGATAGAATACAGGAGACAGAATAATAAGACAGGAGTTCTGCATACCCCCTCTCCAGGGGCGGATATATTTATGTTAACCGGCCTGACTTAAAAACAGGCAAATAAGGCATACTTATTCGATCTACTGTCTACTGACTCCTGACAGTAGTGTTATGCAGAATTAGCAAGTAATAGAGGTGATCAATTTGAAAATACTGTCTGAAATTCTAAGGGGGAGGGACCTTCTCTCCCTTCATGACTACTCACCCGGGGAAATAGAGCTGATACTGGACACTGCCGACTATCTCCGGGAGCTTAATAAAAAAAATGTACCTCACCCTTACCTCAAGGGTAAGACCCTGGGGATGATTTTTCAAAAGTCCTCCACCCGCACCAGGGTTTCCTTCGAGGTGGGCATATACCAGTTGGGGGGAATGGGCCTTTTCCTGAGCAGCTCGGACATACAGCTGGGTCGCGGGGAAACGGTGGCCGATACCGCCAGGGTGCTATCCCGCTACCTTGACGGAATAATGATACGAACCTTCGCCCAGTCCGATGTTGAGGAACTGGCCAGGCACGCCGAAGCGCCGGTGATCAACGGGCTTACCGACCTGCTGCACCCCTGCCAGGTGCTGGCCGACCTGCAGACTATACGCCAGCACAAGGGGAGGCTTAAAGGCCTTAAGCTGGCCTTCGTGGGAGATGGTAACAATATGGCCCACTCGCTCCTTTTCGGCTGCGCCAAAACAGGAATAAGTATAACCGTGGCCTCACCGGAAAAGTATATGCCCAGACCTGAAATTGTGACCGCCGCCATTGGTGACGCTGCCGTGACCGGGGCCGAAATAAAGGTTGTCTCCGACCCCGCCGAGGCGGTAAATGGCGCTGATGTGGTGATCACCGACGTGTGGGCCAGCATGGGCCAGGAGTCTGAGCAGCTATTAAGGGCTGAGTCCTTTGCCGCTTACCAGGTCAGCGAAGAGCTGGTACGGCACGCCAAAAAGGATTTTATTTTCCTGCACTGCCTGCCCGCCCACCGTGGCGAGGAGGTTACCGCAGAAATTTTAGACGGACCCCACTCGGTGGTCTGGGATGAGGCTGAAAACAGGCTGCATGCGCAAAAAGCGGTAATGGCGCTGCTGATGTAGCTTTGAGGTATTACTTATGGTCGGGAGACAGGAGACAGGAGTTTTGAAAGCCTGGCTTTGGGGTCTTATAAAGCCACAGAGGACACAGAGATCACAGAGAAAAAACTAACAGGTACTACTATCAGGTCTGTAGTTCGGAATTCTACAATTTGAGAGCTATTCCAGTAGTTCTCTAGAACATTTAGTAAAATTATTATTAAAACATTCAAGCAGGGCTTAAAAACCTCTGTGTCCTCTGTGTTCTCTGTGGTTAAAAAAGGACCCAATTTTCATCTTCCTGGGTGGCCGTATTAGGCGGCCCGGGGGTCTGAATTCTGTATTCTGACCGGTAATTTAAACTGTGAAGCATTTTTTGCTGTCTTCCTGGTTCTGTTGGGATATAATGTTTTTTGTAAGCTTAATTAAAGGAGACGAGACCGATGAAAAAAATAGTGTTGGCATATTCCGGGGGGCTGGATACCTCCATTATTATTCCCTGGCTGAAGGAAAGCTACGGCTATGAGGTTATAGCCATGGCCGCCGACCTGGGGCAGGGGGAGGAACTGGAGCCCCTGGAGGGAAAAGCTATTAAAAGCGGGGCCTTGAAGATTTACATCGAGGATGTGAAAAAGGAATTTGTAGAGGACTACATATATCCCACCCTCAGGGCCGGGGCGCTCTATGAGGGCAAATACCTGCTGGGCACCTCCATGGCCAGACCCCTTATTGCCAAAAAGCTGGTGGAGATTGCCGAAAAGGAGGGGGCAGTGGCAGTGGCCCACGGGGCCACCGGCAAGGGCAACGATCAGGTGCGCTTTGAGCTGACCGTAAAGGCCTTAAACCCCGACCTGAGTATAGTGGCCCCCTGGAGGGAGTGGGACATAAGGTCCAGGGAGGACGCCATCGACTATGCCAGCGCCAGGGACATCCCTGTGCCTGTGACCAAGGAGCGCCCGTACAGCATGGACCGTAACATCTGGCATTTGAGCCACGAGGGAGGGGACCTGGAAGACCCGGCCCTGGAGTGCCCGGACGATGTGCTGCTGCTGACGGTTTCTCCTGAAAAGGCCCCGGACAGGCCCACCTACGTGGAGATAGAGTTTGAAAAGGGCATCCCTGTGAAGCTGGAAGGGCAGTCCATAGACCCGGTGGGACTGGTGGAAAGGCTTAACTCCGTGGGCGGGGCCAACGGCGTTGGTGTGGTGGACATGGTGGAAAACAGGCTGGTGGGCATGAAGTCCAGGGGTGTTTACGAGACCCCCGGCGGGACCATACTGTGGCAGGCCCACAGAGAGCTGGAGCGCCTTACCCTGGACAGGATCACCCTGCACTACAAGGAGCTGGTGGCTGCCCGGTACGCCGAGCTGGTTTATGACGGGGTCTGGTTCTCCCCGCTAAGGGAGGCCCTGGACGCCTTTGTGGATGTTACCCAAAAGACGGTAACCGGAAAGGTGCGCATGAAGCTCTACAAGGGCAACTGCACCCCGGCCGGGGTGACTTCCCCGTACTCCCTCTACAACCAGGAGCTGGCCACCTTCAGCCGGGACGAGATATACAGCCAGAAGGACGCCGAGGGCTTTATCAATCTCTTCGGCCTGCCGCTTAAGGTAAGAGCGCTGATGGAAAAGCAGTCCGGCCTCAGGTAGAATAAACAAAAACCATAAAGCCCGCCATCGGTTATGGCGGGCTTT
The DNA here is from genome assembly GCA_000802095.1 of Peptococcaceae bacterium BICA1-7. Classification (GTDB taxonomy): domain Bacteria; phylum Bacillota; class Desulfotomaculia; order Desulfotomaculales; family Desulfocucumaceae; genus BRHc4a. Next base: position 191,321 of record JUEB01000033.1, read on the forward strand.
AACATCCGGTGGGCGCAGCAAGGAGAGTATCTACACGCAGCCGGTGGGCCTGGGCAGCCCTGCCAGTTTGCAGGCGCCTTTTAAAGGGCCGGTGGGGAACAGCTCATAAATATTCTTCAGGCTGTTGCCTGTTTCAATGCAAAGCTTTCGGACCATGGGAGCAAGCTGAAACCTGGTGTAATATTCCCTAAGATAGCGGATAACTTTCCAGTGGTCCTCGGAAAGTTCATGGACCCATTCATCAGGGGCACAAAAAGCAGCTACATCCTCATCCCACTGGTCAGGATCGACCACGAATCCATCCTCATCCAGTACAATATCTCTCCCGTTCACACTGATGGTGGGCATTAAGTAAACACCTCTTTTATGATCAGTTTTTCTGACGCCCTACTTGTGCCGGATACAGATTAGTCAGGTATCGTTGCGCTTTATAGGTGTTATTTTAAATTTTTTCACATGTTTATCGTACCACCTTGCAGACGTAATGTTAAATTGGGGTTTCTTATATTGAGCATAATTATAGCTTATAGTTTAGCGCAGACCCTTAAGCAAAATATAGAAAAACAATTAAGCCCGCCAACGTTAATGGCGGGCTTAATGATCCTGTAATATCAGTTATCCATTTATACACAGAGTATTTTCCCGGCGCACTGCCGGGCCTTTTTCATGACCTCTTTTTCGTCCATGGTGAGCAGCACCCTGTTTTCCATAACTATCCGACCGTCTATGATGGTGGTTTCCACATCGGCGCCGGTGGCTGAATAGGCCAGCAGAGAGGATATGTCATTATGGGGATACAGATGGGGCTTTTCTATGTCTATTATAATAATGTCGGCCTTTTTCCCCTCCTCCAGGGCGCCGGTCTCCCCTTCCAGCCCCAGCGCCCTGGAGCCCTCTACCGTGGCCATGCGCAGCACCTCGTAGGCCGTTATGGCGGCCGGGTCCCCCAGGTGGTTTTTCTGCAGCCAGGCAGCGGTTTTTATTTGCTGGAACATGTCCAGGGTGGAGGCGCTGCCCGCCCCGTCGGTGCCAAGGCCGACGGCTATCCCGGCCCTGCGCAGGTCCACCACCGGGGCCACCCCGCAGCCCAGCTTCATGTTGCTTACCGGGTTGTGCGAAATACCCCCTTTAATACCCCTCAGAATGGAAATATCCTCCACGGTCAGGTGCACCCCGTGGGCCAGCAGCACCGGGCAGGAGTCAAACAGCCCCAGGCCGGCCAGGTACCCGGTGGGTGACTTGCCGTACATTTCCCCTATCTGGTCCACCTCCTCTGAGGTTTCGGCCAGGTGAATGTGGACAGCGGCCTTCAGCTCGGCGGCCAGGTCGATTACCAGCCGCATCTTGTCCGGGGGGACGGTGTAGGGGGCGTGGGGGCCCACCATGGCGGTAATTCTCCCATCGGCCTGGCCATGCCAGTTTTGAAAAAGTCTGTAGGTATATTTAATTCTCTTGCTCCAGCCTCTTTCATCACGGAAGGCCAGGCCCTGGCACAGTGAGGCCCTCATACCGGAGCACTGCACTGCGGCGGCCACATCCTCCATAAAGGCATACATGTCGGCAAAGGTGGTGGTTCCGGACCTGATCATCTCCGCAGAGGCCAGCATGGTGCCCCAGTATATTTCCTCTCCCCTTATCCGTGCCTCGGCGGGCCATATTTTTTTACTGAGCCAGTCCATTAGCCTCAGATCGTCTGAATATCCCCTAAAAAGTGCCATGGCCGCGTGGCTGTGGCAGTTGATAAGCCCAGGCATCACCACCCTGCCCCCGGCGTCGATAACCTTCTCCACACCTTCCGGCGGGAGGTTTTGACCTATTTTTGATATTCTATCCCCTTCTACAAGGACGTCCTTTTTTAAAATGTCAGGGCTACAGGAGGCCATTGACAGGACAAGCCCGTTTTTTATTAAAACTTTCTCCATAGCTCAACCACGCCTTTTCTCTTGGTATGACTTCTTTGCATAGGAATATTATTGGGAATTGGGAATTGGGAGAGAGCAAAAACCATCCCGACCGGGGACATTATCCCCGGGGACATTATCCCGATCGGGGACATTCCTGTCCGTTAAGGAATACCAATGCTTCAGCAGGTGTGTCCCCTTTCCGCTTTAGGAATACTCTATCTTCAGCAGGTGTGTCCCCTTTCCGCTAAACGTGCCTTTCCATCCAGCCCTTCACAAAGGTGATTACTTCCTGCTTCTTCAGCTCGTTGTGTGTCTCGTGGAAAAGCCCCTTCCAAATTTTAAGGGTGCACTTTCCGGGAACAGTGGCGGCGAACTGCTTCGAGGCCTCCGGCGAGGTTATCGGGTCGCTGTCACCGTGGAAGATCAAAAGGGGCAGGGGAAACATATAGGCAAAGTCCACCGCCCAGCGGCCGGAGTCGTATATGCCGGTAAAGAGTTTGAAGGATATTTCATTGAAAACATAGGGGTCATTTATATAGGCGCTGACTACCTCCTGATCATGAGAGAGTCCCGAGGCATCCAGCTTTATCTTAATAGTTGCGGAAGGTATTATTTTACTAAAAATCCTGGCCAGCAAAACCACAATTCCCGGCGGCTGTCTGGTAAGGCTCAGCCAGGGGCTGGAGGCCACCACTCCCTGTATTTCGGGCCGGCGGCGCAGTGTGTAGTTAAGGACCAGATTTCCCCCCATGCTGTGGCCGTAAAGAAAGAGGGGAAGGCCGGGATAGCGCCGGGACGCCTCGTCCAGCAGCAGGGAAATGTCATCCATCATGGCCTCGTAGCTCGGAGTGTGGCCCCGCTTGCCGCCCGACCTGCCGTGACCCCTCAGGTCAAAGGTCATCAGATTGAGGCCGGACCTGGTCATTTCTGCGGCCATGTGCTCGTAGCGGGCACTGTGCTCCGCGTACCCGTGCACCAGGCAAACCACCGCCCGGGGTTTCTTTGTGTCATGGACCCATTCCCGGGCCTGGAGCTGCAGCCCGTCCCTGGTCGTCCACTGAAAAAGTGATAGTTTCATGCAGTACCCCCTTGTTGGCTGAAAGTGCTGCCGGTATGTACGGGGATTAATTAATTGAAGTGGTGGATTTCTTAAAAATATACTGGAATATTTTGTCCGAGTCGGATATGCCCATATCCAGGAATTCGACACCCAGCCTTTTGGTCTTTGGGGTTATTGGGGTAATTCTCCTGACCTTCGACTTTATGCAAAAATTGTATATTCTCTGCCGGTCCAGCTCAAGGACGAACTTTACCAGCACCGTCTGGTCTCTCTCCACGGGAAGCTTGGTGGTAACCTCCATGCCGCCTGCGCTTATATCGACGGCCTGGCCCTTCTCATACACAGGCTCCTGTCCGGCCTCCCGGGGCACAAGAGCCACTTCCACATCCAGAAGCACCTTTAGCCTGACGGAGTTTCTGCGCTGAACCCTTTTATAGTCTGTGGGGAATTCAAGAACCACCAGCTGTATGTTATCTTTCCTGAAGCCTTTTACCCGGGTGTTAAACTCAATGCTGAAGGATGGCAGTGAAATAAGCACATAGACTCTCTCCCCCTTGATGAGTGGCATTTGCTTGAGGTTGAGCAGGGGAAGGGCTATCTGTATACCCAGAGAATTTACATTTTCCAGTGAAGATATAAATTGAAGCTTGTCATCTTCACTTCTTTTTACTATTATTTTCTGACTTTGCTTGAACGTGAAACCAGCCAGTTTCAACGCCATGTACATTACCTCCGGCTATGGATTGCCATACAGTATTTCCTTAATATAACAATTCCATGGCAAATAGTATTTTCCTCTAACATGCTATATTTCGACAATACTTTTCTTATCCTTCTTTGCTTTTACTATTTTACCTTTCATGGTATTATTTTTTCTAAGCTATATAAGGGGTGTTATTTATGAGCAAGCTCTGGGGCGGAAGATTTCAGAAGAAAACCAGCCAGCTGGTGGACGATTTTCACTCTTCAATATCCTTTGACTGCAGGCTTTACCGGTATGACATAGAGGGCAGCATGGCCCACGCCGAGATGCTGGGCAGGGCGGGGATAATTTCTCCCGGTGAGGCCGGGGCCATAGTGGAGGGCTTAAAAGAGGTGCTGTCCGACATTGAGGGCGGCCTGGTGGAGTTTTCTGTGGAGGCTGAGGACATTCACATGAACGTGGAACAGATTCTTACCGCCAGGATAGGCACAGTGGCCAAGAAGCTGCACACCGCCAGGAGCAGGAACGACCAGGTGGCGCTGGATATACGGATGTTCCTCAGGGATGAGATTGATCAGACGGTGCTCTTGGTGGATGGCCTTATCAATACCCTTCTGGACATGGCCGAGAGGCACCTGGATACTGTGATGCCCGGGTATACCCACCTGCAGAGGGCCCAGCCGGTAACCCTGGCCCACCACCTGATGGCCTATGTGCAGATGTTCGGAAGAGACAGAGAAAGGCTTTTGGATGGCCGCCGGAGGGTAAACATAATGCCGCTGGGGGCCGGCGCCCTGGCTGGAACCACCTTTCCCCTGGACCCGGGGTTTGTGGCCCAAAGGCTGGGCTTTGACGGAGTGGCTCAAAACAGCCTGGATGCGGTTTCAGATCGAGACTTCGCGGTAGAATTCACCGCCGCCGCCTCCCTCATAATGGTGCATTTGAGCAGATTCTGCGAGGAGATAATACTGTGGTCCAGCTCGGAGTTTTCCTTTATCGAGCTGGATGATGAATTCAGCACCGGCAGCAGCATGATGCCCCAGAAAAAGAATCCGGATGTGGCCGAGCTGATCAGGGGCAAGGCCGGCCGGGTATTCGGGGACCTCACCACCCTCTTAACCATGCTTAAGGGGCTGCCCCTGGCCTATAACAAGGACATGCAGGAGGACAAGGAGGCGCTCTTTGACGCCCTGGACACCGTCAAGAGGTGCCTGGGCATTTTCCGGTCCATGCTGGCCACCATCAGAGTGAAGAAGGCCAACATGGCCGGGGCGGCCAGCGGGGGATTCACCAATGCCACCGACCTGGCCGACTACCTGGTCAGAAGAGGGGTGCCCTTCAGGGAGGCTCACGAGGTGGTGGGAAAGGCGGTATTCTACTGTGTGAGGGAAGGAAAGTCCCTGGAGCAGCTTGACCTTGAGGAATACAGGAACTTCTCACCCCTGGTGGAGGAGGATGTGTACGAACATATATCCATCCATCGCTGCGTGGAGGCCAGGAAAGTGCTGGCCGGGCCCTCTCCCGAATCGGTCACCGGGGCCATAGAGAGGGCGCGGGCAAAGGGGCGGAATTAGCGCCAAATATTATTATCTTGACACCATCTGGAGGATTCTGTATACTGTAAAGCATGAAAAAGGCAGTGATGGGGAGCAAGTAGCCACGTGTATTGGCCTTCAGAGAGCCGGGCCAGCTGAAATCCGGCGCCAGCACAGGTGAAAACATCGCCCCGGAGCCGCAGGCTGAAAGATAGACAGTATCCAGTAGGCTGTGCCGGGTTAGTCACCCGTTACCAAAGCTGTGTCCTGATAGGGACACATAAGAGGCTTTTCGCCGTAAGGCGGAAGGCAATCAGGGTGGTACCGCGTGAGTAACCTCTCGTCCCTGGCAGTTTTATTCGACTGCCGGGCGGGAGGTTTAATTTATTATGGACGGCATTCGACTTATGAAAATTCGAATTATCCTGCTAAATTGTATAGTAGAGGGAATCAGACTCCGTAGCCAGGGCCCCTGAAAGGGCCGGGCCGGGAGGCGGTCCGGCTTATGGGTTAATGTTATGGCAAAAACGACCCTGGCGGATTGATTCACTCTATTGAGTCATGTAACGCGGGGTCTTTTTTATTTGAACAAATAGAAAACAATATGAACAGGGGTGATAATATGCGCAGCGATGCAATCAAGAAGGGTATCGACAAGGCTCCTCACCGTTCTTTGCTGCGAGCTCTCGGCTACGTGGATCAGGAGCTGGAAAGACCCATGATAGGAGTGGTAAACTCCTTTAATGAAATAGTGCCGGGACATATTCACCTTAAGGACATTACCGAGGCCGTCAAGGCCGGCGTCAGGCTGGCCGGCGGCACTCCGGTGGAGTTTCCGGCCATAGCCGTCTGCGACGGCATCGCCATGAACCACAGCGGGATGAAGTACTCACTGGCCAGCCGGGAGCTTATAGCCGACTCGGTGGAGGTGATGGCCGAGGCCCACCAGTTTGACGGGCTGGTGCTGGTGACCTCCTGTGACAAGGTGGTGCCGGGGATGCTTATGGCGGCTGCCAGGCTGGACATTCCGGCCATAGTTGTCAGCGGTGGCCCGATGCTGGCCGGACGTCACGGCGGGCAGAATGTATCGCTGAGCACTCTGTTCGAGGCGGTGGGAAAGGTAAGGGCCGGAAATATGACCGAGGAGGAGCTTTCCTCTCTGGAAGACGCCACCTGTCCCGGCTGCGGATCCTGTGCCGGCATGTTTACCGCCAACTCCATGAACTGCCTCACCGAGGTGCTGGGCATGGCCCTGCCGGGCAACGGCACCATCCCGGCGGTATCGGCAGCCAGGCGCAGGCTGGCCAAACTTACCGGCATGCAGGCTGTGGAGCTGGTTAAATCGGGGATTTGCCCCTCCCAGATACTTACCGAAAAAGCCTTTGCCAACGGCCTGGCCGTTGATATGGCCCTGGGCTGCTCCACCAATACGGTGCTGCACCTGCCGGCCATTGCCTCGGAGGCGGGGCTCACCATAGACCTGGACATGATTAATAAGGTGAGCGAGTCCGCTCCCAACCTCTGCAAGCTTAGCCCCATGGTGGGGGGACACTTCATTCAGGACCTTGACGAGGCCGGCGGTGTGCCGGCGGTTATGGCCGAGCTGGCCAGGAAAAATTTAATAAACCTGGACCTGCCTACTGTTTCAGGCAGGACTGTGGGGGAGATAATCAAGGGCCGCGCCATTACAAGGCCCGAGGTAATACGCACTGTTGACAACCCCTACAGCCCCACCGGGGGCATCGCCATACTGCGGGGCAACCTGGCCCCGGAGGGAGCGGTGGTTAAAAAGGCCGGCGTAGCCCCTGAAATGCTCAGTCACTCGGGGCCGGCCAGGGTTTTCGACTCCGAGGAGGAGGCTGTCACCGCCATCAACGGAAGAAAGATAAATAAGGGCGATGTGATAGTAATCCGCTACGAGGGGCCCAGGGGAGGCCCCGGCATGAGGGAAATGCTTACTCCCACCGCCACTGTGATGGGGCTGGGACTTGACAGGGATGTGGCTCTTATTACCGACGGAAGGTTCTCCGGGGCCACCCGGGGGGCGTCCATCGGGCACGTGGCGCCGGAGGCGGCCCTGGGCGGCCCCATAGCGGCGGTAAGGGAAGGGGATATTATCGATATAGACATCCCCAATAACTCCATCAACGTAAGGCTCACCGACGCCGAGCTGGAGGCGCGGCTTGGGGAGTGGAAGCAGCCGGAGCCCAGGGTAACCAAAGGCTACCTGGTGCGCTACGCGCGCATGGTAACCTCGGCGGGCAACGGGGCGATACTGAGGCAGGACTAACGCTAATAGTAGAGAGGGTGGATGAGCATGAAAATGACCGGTGCGCAAATTCTTATACAAGGACTCCTGGACCAGGGGGCGGACACCATTTTCGGGTACCCCGGCGGTCAGGTGCTTCCTATTTATGACGCTCTCTATGACGCTAATATAAGGCATATACTGACCAGGCACGAGCAGGGGGCGGTCCATGCCGCCGACGGCTATGCCAGGGCTTCAGGAAAGGTGGGTGTGTGCCTGGCCACCTCGGGCCCCGGGGCTACCAACCTGGTTACAGGTATAGCCAACGCCTACATGGACTCGGTGCCCATGGTGGCCATTACAGGGCAGGTGCCCGTGGGGCTCCTGGGCCGGGACTCCTTCCAGGAGGCAGATATTACGGGCATCACCATGCCTGTTACAAAGCACAACTATATAGTGAAAAATATAGATGAGCTGGCCATTACCCTAAAAGAGGCCTTTCATATCGCCTCCACCGGAAGACCGGGCCCGGTGCTTGTGGATATACCCAGTGACGTGTCCGCCGGGGCGATGGACTATGATGATCCCGGCCCCATCAATCTGCCGGGCTACAGGCCGGTGCTGGAGGGGACCGAGGAGCAGCTGAATAAGGCCACGGCGGCCATAATGGCGGCTGAGCGTCCGGTGCTGTATATCGGCGGCGGAGTTGTCAGTGCCGGTGCCCACGAGGAGCTTAAAAAGATGGCTGAGCTGCTGGTGGCCCCGGTAACCACCACCCTTATGGGATTGGGGGGCTTCCCGGGGGATCACCCGCTTTACCTGGGCATGCTGGGGATGCACGGCAGCAAGTACGCCAACTATGCGGTGTGCGAGTGTGATTTGCTGATAGCCGTGGGCGCCAGGTTCAGCAACAGGGTGACCGGCAAGATAAGCGAATTTGCCCCCGAGGCCACCATTATCCATATTGATGTCGACCCGGCCGAAATAGGTAAAAATGTCAGAGTGAACATTCCCATTGTAGGGGATGTAAAGATTGTTCTGAATCAGCTGCTGCCCAGGCTGGCGGCAAAGCTTCCCGGGGCCTGGAAGGATAAAATAAGCCAATGGAAAAAGGAATATCCCATCAGTTTTAAAGAAAACGGCAATCTCAAGCCCCAGCAGGTGATCAGTGAGATATACAATGTCACCGGGGGAGCGGCCAGGATAGCCACCGAGGTGGGGCAGCACCAGATGTGGGCGGCCCATTACTATACTTACACCCGGCCCCGCTCCTTCATATCGTCGGGGGGACTGGGCACCATGGGCTACGGATTGCCTGCCTCCCTGGGGGTGCAGGTGGCCTGCCCGGAGGAAACCGTTTTTAATATAGCCGGGGACGGCAGTATCCAGATGAATATACAGGAGCTGGCCACGGCGGTTAACTACGAGCTGCCGGTGAATATTGCAGTTTTAAACAACGGTTTTTTGGGAATGGTCAGGCAGTGGCAGGAACTCTTTTACAACCACCGCTATTCCTACACCGAGCTGTCCAACCCGGATTTTGTGAAAGTTGCCGAGGCCTATGGGGCCTCGGGGGTAAGGGTAACCGGTAAATCAGAGCTGAGGCCGGCGCTGGAGGAGGCCGTTCGCAACAGCAAGCCTGTAATGCTGGACTTTGTTGTTGAGAGAGAGGAAAATGTCTACCCCATGGTCGCCCCTGGAGCGCCACTGAACAAGATAATTGGATAAAATGGGGGATTGGGGATCCCTAATCCCTAATCCCTGGATATAAGGCAGGGAGGTAAATAAGATGAGGCACACCCTAGCGGTACTGGTGGAAAACAACCCCGGGGTGCTGGCCCGGGTGGCGGGACTTTTTAGCCGGAGGGGCTTTAACATCGACAGTCTGGCTGTGGGGCGGACCGAGAGGCCTGACGTTTCCAGGATGACCATAGTGGTGGAGGGAGACGACAGAGTGCTGGAGCAGGTGAGCAAGCAGCTTCACAAGCTGGTGGATGTTATCAAGATAAGCGATATCACTCCGGAAGAGTATGTGGACAGGGAGCTGGTGCTGATCAAGGTGCACTGCGAGGCAGTCCACCGGGGTGAGATAATGCAGGTGGCCGATGTTTTTAGGGCCAGGATTGTGGACCTGGGAAGAAAGACTATAACGGTGGAGTGCACCGGCAATGACGGCAAGATAAATGCCTTTGAGGAGGCCCTGCGCCCATACGGCATCAAAGAGCTGGTGCGAACCGGCAAGATAGCCATGATGAGGGGAACACGGTTTACCAGCGTCAGCGGCGTCAGGGACGAGGACTGATGAGATATACCAGTGAGTTTAATATAATTATATGTGGAGGAAACCAGCCATGGAGATGACTGTAGCTCAAGCTCTGATTCGTTGCCTGGAGCTGGAAGAGGTGGATATTATATTCGGGTACCCAGGTGGGGCCATTCTTCCGGTATATGACGCCCTGTGCAAAGCCGCCAGCATCAAGCACGTGCTGGTGCGCCATGAGCAGGGGGCGGTCCACGCAGCTGACGCCTATTCAAGAGCCACTGGCAAGGTGGGTGTGATCATGGCCACCTCCGGCCCCGGGGCCACCAACCTGGTCACCGGCATAGCCAATGCCTATATGGACTCTGTCCCGCTGGTGCTGATTACCGGGCAGGTGCCCACCAGCCAGGTGGGCACGGACGCCTTTCAGGAAGTGGACATTACCGGCATTACAATGCCAATTACAAAGCACAACTATCTGGTCAAGGACGCCAAAAAGCTGCCGTCCATTATTAAAAGCGCCTTTCACATAGCCTCCACCGGCAGGCCCGGCCCGGTGCTGATAGACCTGCCCAAGGATGTGGCCTCGGAAACAATAAAGTTCACCTATCCCGAGAAGGTGAGCCTGCGCGGGTATAAGCCCACCTACACGGGGCACCCGGCCAAGGTGAAGGAAGCGGCAAAGCTGATGATGAACTCCCAGAGGCCGGTTATATACGCCGGCGGGGGGGTGCTGAATTCCGGCGCTGCCGGAGAGCTCCTTCAACTGGCCGAAACACTTACCGCCCCGGTGACCAACACCTTTATGGGACTGTCCGGCTTTCCCGGAGAGCACCCTCTTTTCCTGGGCATGCTGGGGCTGCACGGCACCAGGTACGCCAACCTGGCGGTAACCAACTGCGACCTGCTGATAGCCCTGGGGGCCCGCTTTGACGACCGGGTCACCGGCAGGCTGGCGGCCTTTGCTCCCAACGCCGGAGTGGTCCACGTGGACATAGACCCGGCGGAGATAGGGAAAAACGTACAGGTCCATGTTCCCATAGTGGGTGATGTCAAACAGGTGCTTCAGGCCATTCTGGCCCACCTGAAGAAAAAGGACAGGACCGGGTGGCTGGAGCAGATACAGCAGTGGAAGAAAGAATACCCCCTGACTTACGGCAGCGGCGGGGAGAAGATGAAGCCCCAGGCCGTTATTGAGGCCATCTACAGGCATACCAGAGGCGAGGCCGTGGTGACCACCGACGTGGGCCAGCACCAGATGTGGGTGGCCCAGTATTACCGCTTTAAATACCCCGGCACCCTTATATCCTCCGGTGGCCTTGGCACCATGGGATTTGGGCTTCCGGCCGCGGTGGGGGCCCAGATAGGGCTGCCTGACCGCCTGGTGATGCTTATTACCGGGGACGGCAGCGTGCAGATGAATATTCAGGAACTGGCCACGCTGGTGGAGCAGAAGCTGCCCATAAAAATTTTCATAATGAACAATAACTGCCTGGGACTGGTGAGGCAGCTGCAGGAATTTTATTGCGAACGAAGGTATATAGCCACCGAGTTTGGCTTTGTGCCGGACTTTGCCAGGCTGGCCGGGGCATACGGAATAGCCGGCTACGATATCGAAACCCTGGAGCAGCTGGATAAAATGCTGCCCGAGATCATCTCAAACCCCGGTGCGGCCATAGTAAACTGCCGGGTGGATGCCTCTGAAAATGTATCGCCCATGGTGATGGCCGGGCAGGGTATAGATGAGGCCATAGACTGTTAGAAAGGAATGTGTCCTATGATCGATCCACAAAGGGTTTATATATTCGACACCACCTTAAGGGATGGTGAGCAGTCTCCCGGCGTCAGCCTAAACGCCGAGGAAAAGCTGCAGATAGCCCGCCAGCTTACCAGGATGGGAGTGGATATCATCGAGGCCGGCTTTCCGGTGGCCTCCCCCGGAGATTTCAGAGCTGTCCAGGCCATCGCCAGGGAAGTGAGGGGTGTCACCGTGGCCGGGCTGGCCAGGGCTGAAAAAAAAGACATTGACACTGCCTGGGAGGCTATTTCCAAGGCCGATCAGCCCAGGATACACACCTTTTTGGCCACCTCCGACGTGCACATGCAGCATAAGCTGAAAATGAGCCGGGATAAGGTGCTGGAGACCGCCGAGGCTGCGGTCAAATGGGCCAAAAAATACACCTCCGACGTGGAGTTTTCCGCCGAGGACGCCTCCCGGTCCGACCTGGACTTCCTCTGCCGGGTGATTGAGGTGGCCATAGGGGCCGGGGCCACGGTTATAAACATACCCGATACCGTGGGCTACGCCATTCCCTCGGAATTTGCCCGCTTTATAAGCGATATACGAAGCAGGGTCCAGGGCATAGAGAAGGTTATTCTAAGCGTCCACTGCCATGACGACCTGGGGCTGGCGGTATCCAACTCCCTGGCGGCGGTGGCGGCCGGGGCCAGCCAGGTGGAGGGAGCCATAAACGGAATTGGTGAAAGGGCGGGCAACGCCTCACTGGAAGAGGTTATCATGGCCCTGCACACCCGCAGGGACCAGTTTGGCAAACACACCAGAATTAAAACAGATGAAATATACAGAACCAGCCGGCTGGTTTCCAACCTTACCGGTATGGTGATACAGCCCAACAAGGCGGTGGTGGGCAAGAACGCCTTCGCCCACGAGTCCGGCATTCACCAGGACGGTGTGCTGAAGGAAAGAACCACCTACGAGATTATGAATCCCGAGCTGGTGGGCTTAAGTCACGGCAACCTGGTGCTGGGCAAGCACTCGGGGAGGCATGCCTTTAAAAACCGGCTGGAGGAGCTGGGCTACCAGCTCAGTCCCGCAGAGCTGAACAATGCCTTCCAGAGATTCAAGGAGCTGGCCGACAGGAAAAGAGAGATTACCGACCATGATCTGGAGGCCATTGTCGAGGATGAGATCAGGGCAGTGGAGCCGGTATATGACCTTGAGTACATACATATTTCCAGCGGGTCCACAGTGCTTCCCACCGCCACGGTGGCACTTTTAAGGGGAGACGACAGGCTGCAGGAGGCCTCCTGCGGGAACGGCCCGGTGGACGCTATCTGCAGGGCTATTGACAGATGCACCGGCATAAACTGCAAGCTGTCCAGCTGGGAGATCCAGGCGGTCACCTCAGGCACCGACGCCCTGGGCGAGGTGACCTTAAAGATAACCAGCGACGGTAAAAAGAATTATGTGGGCCGTGGTGTCAGCACCGACATACTGGAGGCCAGCGCCAAGGCCTATGTAAACGGAGTAAATAAGCTTATCTGGGATTCCAATAATGGTATAGGAACTAACCCTCAATCCCACTCTTCAAGTTAACGGCTAAATGACAAATAACGAGGTGAACACAAATGGGAATGACCATCACAGAGAAGATACTGGCCGCCCATGCCGGCAGGGACCGGGTGGAGCCGGGCGAGCTGGTTAACGTCAGGGTTGACCTGGCCCTGGGCAATGATATAACCGCCCCGGTGGCTATAAAGGAGTTTGAAAAAATAGGGGTGGACCGGGTGTTTGACCGGGAACGCATCGCCCTGGTGCCCGACCACTTTGTGCCCAATAAGGACATAAAGTCCGCCGAGCAGGCCAAAATGCTGCGGGGATTTGCCAGAAAGCACGGCATCACCAACTATTTCGAGGTGGGGCAGATGGGCATTGAGCACTGCCTGCTCCCTGAGCAGGGACTGGTGGGGCCCGGGGACCTGGTCATCGGGGCTGACTCCCACACCTGCACCTACGGCGGGCTGGGGGCTTTTTCCACCGGGGTGGGCAGCACCGACCTGGCGGCCGCCATGGCCCTTGGGGAGACCTGGCTCAAAGTGCCGGAGTCCATTAAATTCATCTACCACGGGGAAATGCCGCAGTGGCTCACCGGCAAGGACCTGATTCTTTATACCATCGGCAAGATAGGGGTGGACGGGGCCCTCTACATGGCCATGGAGTTTACCGGGCCGGCTGTGGAGAAAATGTCGGTGGACGGTCGGCTCACCATGGCTAACATGGCGGTGGAGGCCGGGGCCAAAAACGGCATAGTGCCCCCGGATGAAATAACCCGCAAGTATGTGGAGGGAAGGGCCAAAAGGCCATACACCTTCCACGCCAGCGACCCTGATGCGGCGTACGCCCAGGTGCATGAATTTGACGTAAGCAAGCTGGAGCCCGCCGTGGCCATGCCCCACCTGCCGGAAAATGTGAAGCCGGTCAGCGAGGCCGCCGGAATAGGCATAGACCAGGCGGTGATAGGCTCCTGCACCAACGGCCGCATGGATGACCTCCGGGAGGCCGCCAGGGTGCTGAAGGGCAAAAAGGTAAACAGCAATGTAAGGCTTATTATTATACCGGGCACCCAGGAGATATACCGGCAGGCCATGCGTGAAGGGCTGTTCGAGATATTCCTGGACTCCGGGGCCGCCATCAGCACCCCTACCTGCGGGCCCTGCCTGGGCGGTTACATGGGCATACTGGCCGAGGGAGAAAGGTCCATTTCCACCACCAACAGGAACTTTGTGGGCAGGATGGGCCATACCGGCAGCGAGGTTTATTTAAGCAGCCCGTCGGTGGCGGCGGCCTCGGCCATACTGGGCCGCATAGCGGCCCCCTGGGAGGTGATGTAGCGTGGAATTAAAGGGAAGAGCCTGGAAATTCGGGCATGACGTGGATACCGACGCCATTATTCCGGCCCGCTATCTGAACACCTCCGACCCCCGGGAGCTGGCCTCCCACTGCATGGAGGACGCCGACCCTGACTTTCCCAATAAGGTTGCAGCCGGGGATATGATTGTGGCCGGTAAGAACTTTGGCTGCGGCAGCTCCAGGGAGCACGCCCCCATAGCCATCAAGGAGGCAGGGGTGTCCTGTGTTATAGCCAAAACCTACGCCAGGATTTTTTACAGAAACGCCTTTAACATTGGCCTTTTAATATTCGAGTCGGAAGAGGCATCGGAAAGGATTGACGAGGGTGATCAGGTATTGGTGGATGTAGACGCCGGAGTGATCAAAAACCTCACCAAGAAAGAGGAGTATAAGGCTACCCAGGTGCCGCCCTTTATGCAGCAGATAATCGCGGCCGGAGGACTTATAAACTACGTGGCAGAAAGGATAAAAGGCTAATGGGAAGCTACAGAATAGCGGTGCTGCCCGGCGACGGGATTGGGCCTGAAATAATAGGGCAGGCCCTCAAGGCCCTGAAGTCGGTGGAGAAAAAGTTCGGGCACCAGTTCAAATATACCGAGGGATTAATTGGAGGGTCAGGCTACGACGCCAAAGGACACCCCCTTCCCCAGGAAACTCTTGAGCTCTGTCATGCCAGCGACGCCATACTGTTTGGCGCGGTGGGAGGCCCCAAGTGGGACAGCCTGCCGGTGCACCTGCGTCCCGAGGCAGGCGCGCTGCTGCCACTGCGCAAGGAACTGGGCCTTTATGCCAATATCAGGCCGGTTCAGGTATTTCCGGCCCTCATTAATGCCTCCACCTTGAAGCCCGAAGTGATTGAAGGGCTGGACATTATGGTAATAAGAGAGCTGACCGGAGGTCTCTACTTCGGGGAGAAAGGCAGGGAGACTCTGCAGGAGGGCGGCATAAGGGTTTATGATACCATGGAATACAAAACTTACGAAATTGAGCGTATCGCCCGGCTGGCCTTCCAGATGGCCCAAAAGAGGCGGAAAAAGCTGACCTCTGTGGATAAGGCCAACGTGCTGGAAACCTCCCGCCACTGGCGCGAGGTGGTTAACGCCATGGCCCCGGAATTCCCCGACGTTGAACTGGACCACATGTACATAGACAACTGTTCCATGCAGCTGGTGAGATACCCCCGCCATTTTGACGTGATAGTAACGGAAAACACCTTTGGTGATATAATAAGCGACCAGGCTTCCCAGCTGAGTGGCTCCCTGGGAATGCTGGCCTCGGCCAGCATAGGGGGAAAGATAGGACTGTACGAGCCTATCCACGGATCAGCTCCCGATATCGCCGGGATGAATAAAGCCAACCCCATCGCCACCATACTATCGGCGGCCATGCTGCTCAAATATTCCTTTAACCTGGATGCCGAGTGCGAGGCCATTGAAAAGGCCGTCACCGGTGTGCTGGACATGGGCTTCCGCACCCCCGACCTGATGGAGGACGGAAAGAAGCTGGTTAATACCGATGAGATGGGAGACATGGTGGCGGAGCAAATACTTAAGGGATAGACATCTCTGTCAGGAGACAGGAGTTTTGAAAGCCTGGCTGTGAGGTCTTTATAAAGCCACAGAGGTCACAGAGAATTTGCTAAATGCATTACTCTTAGGTCTGAAACCTATATAAAAAGTAGGAGTTTGCCTTTTCCAATTCATATAATATTAAACACTCTTAAAGCATTCAGGCAGGGCTTAAAACCTCTGTGTCCTCTGTGGCAAATAAAGACCCGAGATTATTCTCTGCTAATAATATAATTGGAGCGATATTTATGCGTTCGGTGGAAATATACGATACCACTCTCCGGGACGGCTCCCAGGGGGAAGGAATATCCTTTTCCATGGAAGACAAGGTTAAGATTGCCTTAAAGCTAGACAGGATGGGCTTTCACTATATTGAGGGGGGCTGGCCGGGGTCCAATCCCAAGGATATGGACTTCTTTAAAAAGATTGCCGGAGAGTCCTTAAAGAATGCCAAAGTGACTGCCTTTGGCAGCACCCGCCGCCCCGGCATAGCCGCCGGTGAGGACGCCAACCTCAACAGCATACTGGAATCAGGGGTGCAGGTGGCGGCCATAGTGGGCAAGACCTGGGACTTTCACGTCACCCACGCCCTGAAGACCACCCTGGAGGAGAACCTGGCCATGATCAGGGATTCGGCGGCCTACCTGAAAGGGAAGGGGCTGAAGGTGATTTATGATGCCGAGCACTTCTTTGACGGGCTGAAGGCCAATCCTGAATATGCCCTGGCCACCCTGGCGGCGGCGGTGGAGGGAGGGGTGTCCACCCTGGTTTTATGCGACACCAACGGGGGGCAGCTGCCCCAGGACATCCGGGATGCTGTGGCCATGACAGTGAAAAGGTTCGGGGTGCCGGTGGGTATACACTGCCATAACGATGTGGATATGGCTGTGGCCAGCACCATCATGGCTGTCCAGGCCGGGGCGGCCCAGGTGCAGGGTACGGTAAACGGGTACGGGGAGCGTTGCGGAAACGCCAACCTGTGCTCGGTGATACCCGGCTTAAGCTTCAAGCTGGGCCTGGAGACCATCCCCGGGGAGAACATGAAGAGGCTTACCGAGCTCTCCCGCTATGTCAGCGAGGTGGCCAACAAAAATCCGGTGGCCAGCCAGCCCTTTGTGGGCAGCAGCGCCTTCGCCCATAAGGGGGGCATTCACGCCAGCGCCATTTTGAAGTCATCACTGACTTATGAGCACATGGACCCGGAGCTTTTAGGCAACCGCCGCAGGATACTGGTTTCCGAGCTGTCCGGGGTGTCCAATCTGCTGTATAAGTGTAAGGAAATGAACCTGGACCTGGCGCTGCAGAAGGGAGAAAACCGGGAGCTGCTGGAAAAGATAAAGGAAATGGAAAATGAGGGGTACCAGTTCGAGGGGGCGGAGGGGTCTTTCGAGCTTCTGCTGAGAAAGCTCAAAACGGGCTACCGGGAGCCCTTCAGGCTGGAAAACCTAAGGATAATTATAGAGATGAGCGAGGATAAGCCCACCAATTCCCAGACGGTAATCAAAATGTCAGTGGGAGACAAGGTGGTGCATACCGCCGCCGAGGGCAACGGCCCGGTGAACGCCCTGGACAACGCCCTCAGAAAGGCCCTGGATGAGTTTTATCCCTGCATCAGAAGCATGCACCTAACTGACTACAAGGTGCGTGTTCTGGAGGAAAAGGACGGCACCGGCGCCCTGGTCAGGGTGCTTATAGAGAGCGGTGACGGAAAGAGAACCTGGGGCACGGTGGGGGTGTCGGAGAATATAATAGAGGCCAGCTGGCAGGCACTGGTGGACAGCATAGCCTTCGGCCTCCTGAAAAATCAGGACCCTCCCCGGGAAGAAAAGGAGCAGGTTTGAAAACGCCGCGGCGATTTCCAAACCTTTCTTTTTAAACAGAAAAACCATAGTATAATGAATAGGTGTAAAAAAAAATGAAACATTTTTTATACTGCATTCGTCTCTAAAAGAGGGTGATAGAGTTGCTGGACTGGTTAAAGAGTATAAATTTCAACCCGCTGGATTTTTTCAGCCTCACCAGTATAATTGACATAGTAATTGTGGCCTTTGTGCTGTACAGGCTTATGCTTCTTATCCGGGGCACCAGGGCGGTCCAGCTATTAAAGGGCCTGGCCGTGCTGGTGGTGGCCACGGCCGCCAGCAGCCTGCTGCAGCTTTACACCCTGCAGTGGATTTTAAAGCAGGCTATGACCGCGCTGGTGGTGGCCCTGCCTATAGTGTTCCAGCCAGAGCTCCGCAGAGCTCTGGAAAAGCTGGGAGGGGGAAGATTTTTATCCCGCCAGTTCGGCAGCTCCGGTGAGGCCGACATAGAGGCAATGGTGTCGGAGATAGTAAGGGCGGTCAGAATACTGTCCAAGGACCGGACCGGGGCGCTGATCATTCTGGAGAGGGCCACCGGGCTGGAAGAGTACATCGATACCGGCATAAAGGTGGCCGGAAAGGTTTCCGGCGAGCTTTTGGTCAATATATTCATACCCCGCACCCCTCTGCACGACGGGGCGGTAATAATAAGGGGGGACAGGATAATGGCGGCGGCCTGTGTGCTTCCCCTTACCCAGGGACATGTGAGCAAATCGCTGGGCACCAGGCACCGGGCGGGCATAGGCATTACCGAGGAGTCCGACGCCATTTCCGTTATAGTGTCCGAGGAAACAGGAACCATCTCCCTGGCGGTGGAGGGAGTGCTTTCCGGCGGCCTGGATGACAGGGCGCTGGCCGACAGACTGATCGGGGCGCTGCAGCCTGAAAAACAGAGCAACCTGGCCGCCCTGTGGACAAGGAGGTGACATTATGGGCGGCAGCGATTGGAAAAATATGTCATTAAGAATACTGTCGGTGTTCCTGGCCCTGCTGCTCTGGCTGTATGTCACCAATGAGCAGAACCCTGTCCACAGCCAGATAATAAGCTTGAGCTTAAGCCATAGAGGCCTGCCCCAGAATATGTCGATAAGCGGAAGCATTCCCCAGAGTGTCAGCATAAGGGTCCAGGGCACCAGGGTGCAGATAGCGGCCCTCACCCCTGATGACTTTAAGGCAGTGCTGGACCTTTCGGGCCTGGGGGAGGGAGAGCACCCGGTTCCGGTGAAGTTGGAATTCCCTCCGGGGATACAGATAGCCCAGATAAACCCCAACAAGATTCCCGTGACGCTGGAAAGCATAGTGGAGCAGCAGGTTCCGGTGACCGTCTCACTGAAGGGAACACCCTTAAGGGGCTTCTATGTGCTTAGCCCGGTTGTGTCCCCCCAGACTGTTGCGGTAAGTGGACCCAGGAGCAAGGTGGGCGCCATTTCCCAGCTCAGTGTTGCCATTGATGTGGAGGGGATCAATAGTGATCTGGAAAAAATACTGCCGGTAGCTGCCCCTCAGAGCGGTGTCAGTATTTATCCCCAGTCGGTAAAGGTCACTGTGCCGGTGTCCCAGCTGCCCACCAAATCTGTTACGGTCAGCGCCGGGACGATAGGTTCTCCGGCCGACGGCTACGAGGTGGACAGTATTACCACCTCCCCCGAAGAGGTTCTGGTGACAGCCCCCGCCGAGATACTGGCCCAGTTGAGGTTGGTGGAGGCTGAAAAGGTCGATATAAGCGGGGCCGCCAGTGATGTGATAGTGAGAACGGCAGTGGTCCTGCCCACCAATGCCCTGGAGGTAAGGCCTTTGGCGGTGGAAACCACAGTCCGCCTGAAGAAGATTGAAGCACCATCACCCCCCGCCGAGGGTGACTCCGGGGCATCCCAGAGCACTGCGGGGGAGTAGGCAAAAAGCATTTCCAGTTATTTAAAGCCGTTGCCTTTAACCATAAAGGGCCGGCCAACATATATTTATTAAAAGCTTATACTGATATACTTTTCTGTCGGAATCCAGAATACAGAATTCAGAATAAGTGGGATCACTGGTTGCTGTCAGGCATACTTAAATAAGGTAATATGACAGGATATGATTGAAATTGACTTGGCAGGGGCCTGAAGTTATAATAATCTTGGCTTGTCCGGAGCAAAGCAGCTTTTTTGGAGGATACACAAAAAATGGGTGTAATGTTCGGAACTGATGGAGTGCGTGGAGTGGCCAACAGGGATTTGACTCCCGACCTGGCCCTTAAGATTGGCCGGGCCGGGGCCAGTGTTCTGGCAGGAGGAAAGCCCGGGGCCCGCATAGTGGTGGGCAGGGATACCCGTATTTCTGGTGACATGCTGGAAGGGGCGCTGGCCGCAGGAATCTGTTCGGCAGGGGTGGATGTTCTTAATGTGGGGGTTCTTCCCACCCCGGCGGTGGCCTTCCTTACCAGGGAGCTGGAAGCCTCTGGGGGAGTGGTCATTTCGGCCTCCCACAACCCGGTGGAAGACAACGGGATAAAATATTTCGGCCCCAGCGGCTACAAGCTTCCGGACGAAACCGAGGAGAAAATAGAGGGGCTGGTCAGACAGCCCTCAGACCTGCCTTCACCCATAGGGGAGGCGGTGGGACGGGTGATCGATATTCCGGACGCCGGCAGAAAATACGCCGACTTTCTTAAAAAGGCCGTACCAGTGGACCTCACCGGACTTACCATAGTGGTGGACTGCGCCAACGGCGCGTCCTACCGGGTGGCCCCTATGGTGCTGGAAGAGCTGGGCGCCACGGTTATATCAGTTTTTAACCGGCCTGACGGACTTAATATAAACAGGGGCTGCGGCTCCACCCACCTGGAAGCGCTGAAGGAAAAAGTTCTTCAGTCCGGGGCCGACCTGGGCCTGGCCTTCGACGGAGACGCCGACAGGGTGCTGGCCGTTGACTCCGGGGGCGGAATGGTGGACGGGGACCAGATAATGGTAATCTGTGCCCGACACCTCAAGGAAAAGGGAGCCCTGGCCAAAAACACCGTGGTGGCCACAGTGATGAGCAATATGGGGCTGCATCTGGCCTTACGGGAGAGCAATGTCAATGTGCTGGAAACAAAGGTGGGAGACCGCTACGTGCTGGAGGAGTGCCAGCGCTGCGGGGCCACCTTCGGGGGAGAGCAGAGCGGACACATACTATTTCTTGACCATAATACTACCGGAGACGGCATTCTTACAGCCTTAAACCTGCTGGCCGTGATCAGGGAGCGGGGAAAGCCGCTGTCCCAGCTGGCCGCCCAGATGGAGAGGCTGCCCCAGATACTGGAGAACGTCCGGGTGGAGGAGAAGGCCAGGGTTATGGAAAGCCCGGCCCTTGCCGACGCTGTCAGGGCCGCCGAGGAAAGGCTGGCCGGGCAGGGCAGGGTGCTCATCCGGCCCTCGGGCACCGAGCCCCTGGTCAGAGTAATGGCCGAGGGCAGGGACATGGCCCAGCTGCGTCAACTGGTGGAGGAACTGGTTGCGGTGGTTAAAAAATTAGCTTAAAGGTAATACCTCCGGTCGGAATACAGAACCCAGAATTCAGAATTCAGAAGTTTTTTGCACGCCAGGCTTCCAGGCTTGATTATCAAATCACAAGACCAAAAGTAATACCCGGATATTCTGGATTCTGACTCCTGAATTCTGAATTCCGACAGAATAATACTGCAGTATTAGCATTAGAGGAAGGTATTTATCATATATAGGTTGAATAGTTAGTAGTGAAAGTAGAACATTAGTGCGGGGGGTGATGCCCGGGGGATTGATCCGACAACTGAATTAAAGCGCCAGAGCCCGCTTAGAAGTTAGATGTTAGATGTTAGAAGCAATTGGCATAAAGCCAATTGCAACAAGAATCCAACTTCCAGCTTCCAATTTCCAACTTCCAGGTGCGGCTGACGAGGGGGGAGTTTATCGAAATTTCGGCGGGTGCTCCCCGGTGAGCCACCATCGTTAGAGACATTACAAATCCGGCGGGTAACCGCCGGGACAAAAATGTCCTCAGTGGCTTATAGGCATAGCCTTGCGTTTTTTAGCCGCGGCAATGATACTGCCCGCGGCTTTTCCTTTTGGCCGGAAATTAAGGCCGCTTAACACTGTTAAATTAAATATCAGCAGGGAACCGCCCGGGCTTTTGCGGGCCATGACCAAAAAAGGGATAACAGGAGGCTTTAAAAAATGTGCGGAATAGTTGGATATATAGGCTCGGGGCTGGCTGCCCCAAAGCTGCTGGACGGACTGAAGAAGCTTGAGTATAGGGGCTATGACTCTTCAGGAATAGCTCTTCTGGAAGACAGCCGGCTGAAGGTCTATAAAAAGGTGGGCAAGCTGGATGCCCTCAAAAATGAGGTGGCCTCCCGGGATTTTTACGCCACCTCCGGGGTGGGGCACACCCGCTGGGCCACCCATGGCCGCCCCTCGGACCAGAACGCCCATCCCCACGTGGACTGCCAGGGCAGGTTTGCCGTGGTCCACAACGGCATTATCGAAAATTACCTGACCTTAAGGGAGTGGCTTATCTCCAAGGGGCACAAATTCCGGTCAGAAACCGATACCGAAGTGCTTCCGCACCTTTTGGAGGAGTTTTACGAGGGTGACCTGGTGGAGACAGTCATACAGATGACCAAAAAGCTGGAGGGCTCCTACGCCATGGTGATACTATCCCTGGATGAGCCCGACCGCATAGTGGCAGCCCGCCAGGACAGCCCCCTGGTGGTGGGCCTGGGCATTGGAGAAAATTTTGTGGCCTCGGACATACCGGCGCTGCTCTGCCACACCCGGAACACATATATTCTGGAGGACGGTGAAATAGCCGATATTACCGCCGGGGAAGTAATAGTCACCGACCAGTACGGCCGGCTGGTGGAAAAGAATGTATTCGAGGTCAAGTGGGAGGCCTCCCAGGCCGAGAAGGGCGGCTACGACCACTTTATGTTGAAGGAGATACACGAGCAGCCCCGGGCGCTCAGGGATACCTTAAGCGGGCGCATCGACCCCGAGGGGGGCTGGGTAAACCTAAGCGAAATAAAAATGACACCGGAGCAGATCGGCAAAATAAACAAAATCTTTATAACCGCCTGCGGCACCGCCTACCACGCCGGGCTGGTGGGCAAACACATCATCGAAAAGCTGGCCCGGATACCGGTGGAAATAGACATTGCCTCGGAATTTCGCTACCGTGACCCCCTGGTGGATGTAAATTCCCTGGTCATAGTGGTCAGTCAGTCAGGTGAAACCGCCGACACCCTGGCCGCCCTTAGGGAGTCCAGGAGAAGGGGCGCCAAGGTAATAGCGGTAACAAACGTGGTGGACAGCTCCATAGCCCGGGAGGCCGACTATGTGATATACACCTGGGCCGGCCCCGAAATAGCCGTGGCCTCCACCAAGGCCTACACCACTCAGCTCACCTGCATGTACCTCATCGGCCTCTTCCTGGCCCAGGCCAGGGACACCATCGCCGAGTCCGAGAGGGTGGCCATCATAAAAGAGCTCAAAAAGCTGGGCGACAAGGTCAGCGTAATACTGAACAACTGCGCCGTCATAGACCAGTTCGTGGACATCTACAAAGATGCCCCCAATGCCTTCTTCATAGGCCGGGGCCTGGACCAGACCGTGGCCATGGAAGGAGCACTGAAGCTAAAAGAGATCTCCTACATCCACGCCGAGTCCTACGCCGCCGGAGAGCTAAAGCACGGCACCCTGGCCCTTATCGTCGAGGGAGTCCCCGTCATAGCCCTGGCCACCCAGCAGAACCTCTTCGAAAAAATGGTCAGCAACATCAAAGAAGTCAAAGCCCGTGACGCCACGGTAATGGCCGTGGCCATGGCCGGGATAGAGGAAATAGAAAAAGTAGTGGACCACGTGCTGCATATCCCCAATACGCACCCTCTATTAGCGCCGGTGCTTTCGGTGGTGCCGCTGCAGATACTGGCCTACCGGATGGCGGTGGCCCGGGGTTGTGATGTGGATCAGCCGAGGAATTTGGCTAAGTCGGTTACTGTGGAATAGTGATGGCTATGGGGTATTCCTCTCCTCGGTCGGGAGACAGGAGACAGTATACAGGAGACAGGAGTTTGAATGACCGGCCCTGAGGTCTTTTTAAAGCCACAGAGAACACAGAGGGCACAGAGAAAATCTTAATATTTCTGTAATGAGACCACCTGATTTCGGATTTGATAGTCCGGGCGGGTGGTTTATTTTTCCTTCCGTGGGAGGAATTTGTCGTTAAGGAAAGAAAAATATGGATGGAGAATGAATAATTTTTATTTCAACTTACATTAAACATATTTATCAAAAAGAAATGTTTCCATGACGTGGGGCTTGTAGGTGGGAATTTTATGAAGGCAGCAAATCAGCGCACCCATAAACCCGGATTATCGACCCAGTGATTCGTATATAAAATGGCACCTTAGGAAGTCTTCAGGGGGCCGGGGAGGTACCAGGTCGGTTATTAGCATCATTATTGTGAGGAAGAAAGACAATACATTAATCATGGAGAACCTTGCTAAGGTGGTGATTGCCAATGGCAAAGATCAATGTGATGAATAAGGAAATATCATTTTATGCTGTTAATGAGGATGATTATATCTGCATTACCGATATCGCCAGATATAAAGATGAAGAGCGCACTGATTATATTATCCAAAACTGGCTCCGAAATAGAAACACAATAGAATTTCTGGGAATTTGGGAACAGCTCAACAATCCTGATTTTAAACCCATCGAATTCGAGGGGTTTAGAAAACAGGCCGGATTGAATAGTTTTGTGCTTACCGCAAAAAAATGGACAGAAAAAACCAACGCTATTGGGATAATTTCTAAGTCGGGCCGTTATGGCGGAACATATGCCCATAAAGATATTGCCTTTGAATTTGCCTCCTGGATATCCGTGGAATTTAAACTTTATCTTATAAAAGAGTTTCAGCGGCTCAAAGATGAAGAAAGGAAACAGCTTGGCTGGGATATTAGGAGAAATCTGACCAAAATAAACTACCGTATTCACACCGAAGCCATTAAGGAAAACCTCATCCCGGCAGAGCTGAGTAAGTCCCAGATTAGCATTATTTACGCATCTGAGGCGGATATATTAAATATGGCACTTTTCGGCATGACGGCTGCCCAGTGGCGGGATAGAAACCCCGATAAAAAAGGTAATATCAGGGACTATGCTGATGTTTCACAGTTGGTGTGTCTTGCAAATCTCGAAAATCTTAATGCCATTTTTATCAATGAAGGACTGTCACAAGAAACTCGACTTGAAAGACTTAATAAAATTGCCATACAGCAAATGAAAATTTTAACCGATAGTTCAAGAATTAAAAGGCTGGAGGGCAAAAACAATTAGTGAGTGGAAGGCGTGGCAGACAGCTCCATAGCCTGGGAGGCCGACTATGTAATCTACACCTGGGCCTGCCCCGAAATAGCCGTGGCCTCCACCAAGGCCTACACCACCCAGCTCACCTGCATGTACCTCATCGGCCTCTTCCTGGCCCAGGCCAGGGACACCATCGCCGAGTCCGAGAGGGTGGCCATCATAAAAGAGCTCAAAAAGCTGGGCGACAAGGTCAGCGTAATACTGAACAACTGCGCCGTCATAGACCAGTTCGTGGACATCTACAAAGATGCCCCCAATGCCTTCTTCATAGGCCGGGGCCTGGACCAGACCGTGGCCATGGAAGGAGCACTGAAGCTAAAAGAGATCTCCTACATCCACGCCGAGTCCTACGCCGCCGGAGAGCTAAAGCACTGCACCCTGGCCCTGATCGTCGAGGGATTCCCCGTCATAGCCCTGGCCACCCAGCAGAACCTCTTCGAAAAGATGGTCAGCAATATCAAGGAAGTGAAAGCCCGGGACGCCACCGTAATGGCCGTGGCCATGGCCGGGATAGAGGAAATAGAAAAAGTAGTGGACCACGTGCTGCATATTCCCAATACGCATCCTTTATTGGCACCGGTGCTTACGGTGGTGCCGTTGCAGATACTGGCCTACCGCATGGCGGTGGTCAGGGGGTGTGATGTGGATCAGTCGAGGAATTTGGCTAAGAGTGTGACGGTGGAGTAGTATAGTAATAGTGAACTAAAAACACACAACAACAAAGAAGAGAAAGAAGTTTTATTCTAATTAGTATAATATAGAAAAGACTGAAGGGTTTCGTTTATTTAAACGGAACCCTTTTGGGTTATAGTTTTTTTATTATTAATTGTTGTGGTATACTAAAATAGCTAGGAATATTGTTACTTCGGTTATTAAATTTACTGTACATAAATATATATGTTTTTGTCATGTTTAATAGAACATTGTAGGAGTGAATCTTATGATAACTCTCATAGAAGCTTTAAACTACCGCTGTTTAAAATATATTAGACAGCCTCTTGGCCCACTTCATGTTTTAATAGGGCCAAATGCAAGTGGTAAAACCACTTTTTTGGATGTGATATCCTTTCTTGGCCGATTGGTCTCTGATGGACTAGATGCTGCTATTAGTGATAGAACTCAAAATTTTCAAGATCTTGTTTGGGGACGTACTGAAGCCAGTTTTGAATTGGCTATTGAAGCTAGTATACCTATAGATCGTCGCAAATTATTTAATCAAAAATTTGATACGGTTAGATATGAAATTAAGTTAGGTATTGATAATGGAGAAATTGCTATTTTATCTGAAAGGGCCATATTAAAGGAGAATAGGCCAATTCAATATGTTCAAAAAAGCCTGTTTCCATCCATAGTAGAATCACCACCCACTATTTTATCGCAAAAAGGAAAAAAGGAAAGCAGGACTGTAATTAATAAAGTCTACGGCGGAAATGATAACTACTACTCTGAAGTTTATTCAGAATCAGGGAAAGGTTGGGCCCCAGCTTTTAAACTTGGTCCCAGAAAATCTGCTCTTGGTAATTTACCTGAAGATGAATCAAAATTTCCGGTAACCACATGGCTTAAGGGGTTATTAGCTGAGGGTGTACAACAATTTGTGCTTAATAGTATGCTTATAAGAAAGGCAAGTCCTCCTGGTCAAATTCGTGGATTTAAACCGGATGGATCTAACCTGCCGTGGGTAGTAGCCCGACTACAAGAAAGGGCTCCAGAAAGGTTTAAAGATTGGATTTTTCATTTACAAACTGCTCTTCCTGATTTGCTTGATATAAAGACAATAGAACGGGAAGACGACAAACACCGATATCTTCTTATTTGTTATCGTGGCGGGTTAGAGGTTCCTTCTTGGATGGTTTCGGATGGAACATTACGATTATTAGCGCTAACACTACCCGCATATTTACTTGATTTTAAAGGTGTATATCTTATTGAGGAGCCTGAAAATGGTATTCACCCTAGAGCTGTGGAAACAATGTATCAATCACTATCGTCAGTATATAGCGCTCAAATTCTTTTAGCTACACACTCTCCTGTTATTCTTAGCCTAGCTGAAGTTCAAAAAATATTGTGTTTCGCTAAGACAGTTGAAGGTTATACAGATATAGTTCTTGGGAACGAACACCCGGCACTAAGGGAATGGTGTGGTGAAACAAACTTGGGAGTGCTTTTTGCCGGGGGGGTGCTCGGATGATAGATATGAGGGTAAAAAAGGACTTGGTAGTGCTTGTCGCTGATAAAAATATGGAATACGCGGTAAAGGGTCTGTTGTGTCGAGACCATTCTTTTGGAATAAGAAAAATTATGTATGATTGTTATGTTCACCCTGAACATGATCCTGGTTGTTTATTGCGCAGTCATGATTTTCTGCGGCCTTTTTCAAAAATCTATTCTTATGCATTGGTTATTCTTGACCATGATGGGTGCGGGCATGATTATAAGTCTAGAGAATCATTGGAATTAGAGCTCGAAACTCGGTTGTTTGAATGTGGTTGGGAGGGGCGAGCTTCAGCGGTTATTATAGAGCCAGAATTAGATATATGGGTATGGAGTAATTCACCTCATGTAGAATCTGTTTTAGGATGGGCTGGTAAGGTTCCAAACCTTAAATCGTGGTTGATCAGTAATGGATATGCCAATGAAAAGAGCATTAAACCCAATAGGCCAAAAGAAGCTTTTGAACATGCATTGAGGATAGTTTCAAAAGCTCGTTCATCTTCTATATACTCTCAACTAGCTAGGATAGTTAGTACAGAAAAATGTTCGGATAGTGCCTTTTCAAAATTAAAAACCGTTCTTAAAGATTGGTTCCCTTTGGAAAATGTAGAATAATAAAATTTTTAGAGGAGTCTGTAAAACACAATAAAATAGGGTCTGTCAGAGACCGTTTCAGATTTTGTGTAAACTCCATGTTCTATGCAGATCCCTGTCATGCAGCCATGTCTTTAGCTGACTTGTATCCATGAATCCTTCGTGGATAGTTGTTCATCCAGTCCTCTATCCGCTGGTGTCTCTGTGATTAAGTTTGCCTATATCTGTTCCTTTTGGTATGAAGCGTCGAATCATTTTGTTGGCATTTTCATTCGCTCCCCGCTCCCAAGAGCTGTATGGATGTGCGTAGTAGAGTTTAAACCGCTGCTGCCCAATAAGGACCTTTCTAACTCCTGCCAGTTCCTCCCGTTATCCACTGTGATTGTCTTGAACTCCTCGTATAACCTCTCCCCTTTTCCTCTCCAGCCCATCCAGCACCTTTTGTACTGATTCCTGCTTCTTGTCCGGCATCTTCCGTATGATCTCTTTCCGGCTGCTCCGCTCAGTGAGCACCAGCAGCGCAGCTCGGCTTCCTCCTTAGGCAAGTAGGGACGTTTCTTGACTTTCCAGGTAAATTATGTTAATTTTTTTCTCTATCTTTTTTAGCCGTTTTCTGGTCTTCGGGTGAGACATCATTACTGGCAAATGCCGTCTTATTATGAGCAGTTCCGTATTTTTTTCCCAACTCTATAAGGCTGGTGTGCATTGACTGAATCCATTCAGAAATAACTTCATTAGAATACCCGTATTCTTTTAAGCCCTGGATCAACCTGATCAGGGCTTGATTATTTTTATCAATGGCAAACTGGCCGATATCTGGAGGAATCCGATCTATTGGTATGTCATCAGAGAAAAAGCTAGAAAGGGTTACGCCTAAAGCACGGCAGATTTTCTCCATTACATCAATGCCAGGATGTTTTTGGTTGGATTCAATGGCACTAATAAAAGATTGAGAGATGCCTGCTTTTTTTGCTAACTGGTTTTTACTGAGATTAGCTTCTTCTCTCAGTTTTTTTATTTTTGCGGCAACGTCCATTTTATCATTCCTCAATGCATTATCACTATAGAGATTATAGCACAAAAATATTTTAATAAAATTAGCTCTATAGTATTGACCGGTTAGCACTATAGAGCTAATATGGTTATATATTGGAGGTGAGTCATGTGAGACTTAAAGAAATACGTGAGGGGCGAGGTCTTAGTCAACTGAAATTGGGCGAAATGTCCGGGGTATCACAATCGTTTATAAACTACATTGAAGCTGAAAAAAAACAACCCACATTAAGAACACTTAATAAATTAGCGTCTGCGCTGGGTGTGCCAGTTTCTTACTTACTCGATGAATCCCAGGTTAAAGTGGAAAGAGATATGCGTTAATGATAAGGAGAATATGGAGGCATTTTTGATGTCCAATAAGTGGGGTTCCGCATCCCGCCCAACCTACAAGCAGGACTTTTTCCGGCTTGTGGACGCCAGGGTGGAGGTGGCGGGGAGGATCATGCCCGGCTGTGACAGGAAGGAGTATCAGTCCTATAGCGCCAGGCACTCCAGGCTGTTTGAGGAGATATGCCGCAGGCTGGGGGAGGGGGACAGTGGGCTTTTGGCGGAGTTTGATTTTGCCGCCGAGGTCCTGGCGGCCTTTGACGTCGATAATGCTTATATCCAGGGTTTTGCCGACGGGATGGTTTTTATGGGGCTGTTTAAGAAGGTGTAGGCATATACTGTTTGGGCAAGCAACTATTACCTCCGTTAAATACAGAAAGCCGCCACATTTTTGTGACGGCTTCAAATAGTATTGCTCTAGTTTTCAGACAGATCCTCTGCAAAAAGAATAGACAGATAATCCCTCATGCCATTTAAGACACGATATACTGAAACGAATTCCCCCTCAATCTTGTAAAAGATGAGATACATTCCACAGATAAGAAAGCGATAATCCGTTTTCATGTTAATTCTTGAGTTGAGTGACACTCCCATTTGAGGAAAGAGCCAGCTTTTCTACCTTGGAATATATATCGTTCCCCATTATTTCGGCTGCCGCGGGATTGTCCCCGGCAATATAAGCCATTATCTCCTTAACATCGGCAATTGCCACAGGGTTGATTCGGATTTTGAATTTCACACTCAGACCTCCAATGCTTTCTTGAGATCATCAAGTGATTTCCATTCCTCTCCTGTTTTAATAGTATTCTCTGCCTCGGAGAGCCTGGACAGCAGCTTGATTACAGCCTGCTGCTTTTCGTACTCCTGAATATCCAAAATAACATAGCGGCCTCTGCCGTTTTTAGTCAAAAATACAGGCTCGCCAAACTGACAAGAACGGAGAACCTCGTTATAGTTTCTTAAATCTGAAACCGGTTTAATATTTGGCATTTTCACACCTCCAAAGCTTGCTGCTATTATTATATGTTAATACTTAGTAAAATAAAACATCAAATTTACAGCAGACTACGTACTCAAAGGGGACTATGTGGTCTGGCTCTTAAATTGTTTGCCGGCTTAGACGCCAGGGTGGAGGTGGCGGGGAGGATCATGCCCGGCTTAGCGAAAGCTAAGGACGCAAAGCCAGGGGTCTAAAGCAGATTGCCATGACAGCCGGTTGCAGCCTGAAGTTTTTAAAGGGATACCCTCGGTTTTTAAAGGGGTATTTTTATTTTTTAAACAAGGGAGTGATTTTATTGAAAATCATAAAAAATGTATCTATGAAAAGAGCTATCGTTTTAATTGTGTTTATGTTACTGTTTTCAACAGCAGCATATGCTGTTGATCATACTTCTCATTACGACCTTATTGGAGGATCTTATCCATATACTGATATGAAAGGAGACGAAAAATGAAAAAAATTATATTGCTGATAGTATTCCTGGTGTCAATTGGCGTACTGGGTTGTAGTAGATATAATTCAACCTCCAAGCCCCATGCAATTCTTTTAAAGGATTACTCAAGCATTGAGGAATTGGCCAAAGACACCCCCCTGGTAATTACTGGCAAGGTTGCTGGAAACAGTGAAAAATTTGATTATAAACATGTAACTTTTATTAAAACAAAAATTAGCATAGAAAATATATATAGATCCGGTTATGGATTGAAAGAAGGCGACAACATTACGCTGCTACAAACAGAAATGGAGGAAGATCCAGTCGTCGATAAAAGTGATAAGTTACTTCTTTTCCTTAGGAAGTATGAGGGTCCCGTAATAGATGATGCCTACATGATTATAGGTTTGGAGAAGGGGCATTTTTTTCTAAAAGATAACAAAATATATTCAAAGGCGGCGGAACAATCTTTTATTTCACTGACAGAAAAAGATAAGAAAAATATTGTTACCTCCGGCCTTACTGTGCAGGAATTGAATGATGAATTGGAAAAAGTAAAATATACACCTAATATAAGGCCAAAAGTGACAGATGAAGAGAGGGAAAAGTGGCGCCAACAAGCAAAAGATATGACTGAAATGACAAACGAGCAGCGCCAAGAATTTACTGAACAGATAAGGAAAACGCATGAAACGGAAAAATTAGATCCTAAATAACCTGCCGTTAGATGAAGTTTCAGTATAAGGCATATCTGAACCTGAAGAGATGAAGGAGTCATTGAGGGAGAGGATTATTTGAGCTTGAAAAATAAATTATGTATAAATTTAATTATAATTATTCTTTTATTTGCTCTAACCGGATGTAATTCTGAGACTGCCAATAGTCCACCGCAAAAAGAAAGTAAAAAAGACTCAATAATTATATCCCCAACGACCAATATGCTTTCTACGGATGATCTTACCATGATTGGAAAAACCTCAGAGGGGATTAAGGGGTCAGGCCTGAATACTTGACATAATGCATGACAAATAGAAATTAGGTTCTTGATTTGTATCCGTAAAATAATCCCCACCTTGAAAAAGGTGGGGCAGCACTTTTGGGTCTTATGCAAGGGGTGAGCAGAAAAAGAAAAGTGATATTGATTTTCTGATCGAATACCCTTCTGGCACTTTGACACTGTTTTCCCTTGTCAAAATGAATGGTGACCTGAAAAAAGCCCTCAAAAAAAAGGTTCAGGTCATAACACTAAAGACACTATCACCCTACATCAAAGATCAGGTTTTGAAAGATAAGCGGGTGATCATGTGAAGGATGATATGACTTTTTAAAAGCATATCCTGGAAAGCATAAATGCTATTGAAAAATATATCCAGGGTATTTCTAAGCAGGATTTCAAGGCTTCTCCGTAAAAATTTCTCCTCTGTGCCCTGGCGACAATTGGCTGGGATGAGAGATATTCTGATTCACCACTACTTTGGTGTAGATTACGATATAGTTTGGGAAACCTGCATAAAAGATTTACCTGATGTGAAGCAGTATTTGGAAGATATTCTTAGGGGCTGTTAATAAATGCTATACAAAACCACCTATTTTGGGATTTAGATACCCGGCGGGTGGTTTATTAGTGACCAATAAGCAACTTGAAAAGTGTTAACAAATACTGGAATCAGGCCTGCATTCCGGGGTATAATTGTAGGAGAATATTTGGGGGTGGGTCTTGCAAATTGATGTTCATGGCCCAACTGGTCATGAACATAATGAATACCGTGGGAAAGGGGTAATGAGATGACAATTGAAGAGCGTTACAGAGAAAGATACAAATCAGGGGACACTCCCTGGGACCTCGGCCAGGCAGATTTCAATCTTATCGAAGTTGTGACCGAGAAACCTATTCTGAGCTGCAAAGTCTTAGATATTGGCTGTGGAACCGGAGACAATTCCATATGGCTTGCCCAGAACCGCTTTCAGGTTATTGGTACGGATACCTCGGACATTGCTCTGGAGAAGGCAAGAGAAAAAGCTTCTAAAGCCAACGTTGAATGTAATTTCATGCTTGTTGATTTTCTTAAGAACAAAATTGAAGGTGCTCCTTTGGGTTTTGTATTTGACAGAGGCTGTTTTCATTCATTCAGTTTTGAAAATGATCGAAGATTGTTTGCTCAAAATATCGCTGCTCACCTGGAAGAAGCTGGCCTGTGGCTAACAATCGCTGGCAATGCTGATGAGCATCGCCAAAGTCCAGGTCCACCTCAACGGACTGCAGGAGACATAGTCTTGGCAGTGGAGCCCTATTTTGAGGTTCTTTCACTTACATCCAGCCATTTCGGATCTAATCGTCCAAATCCACCCAGAGCCTGGAGGTGCCTGATGAAGAAACGAACCGCCACGGGGAAGTGAGAATTATAAGAGGCCGACGAGTTTGGAAATAAAAAAGACAGCCGCAGGAGCTGCCTTGATGAGACTTTGGAAGTTACGCCTTATGGCTAGTAATAGAATTTAACAAAAGGTTGGTTGATGAAATTATTAATGCTATGGCAAAGGCCGGCCAGAACCCCGGAATATGAATGCCGCCCACAAGCAGGTCCGCCAGCATCAACATCCAGGTGTTTATAACCAGCGTAAAAATTCCCAATGTAAGAAAGTTCAAAGGCAGGGCAATCAATATTAAAAACGGACGGATAAACAGGTTGATTACCGTCAAAACTGCCCCCGCCAGTACGCAGGCAAAAAAACTATCCAGCCTGACGGCGGGAAAAACCAGGGTCGCCGCGTAAAAGGCAGCAGTATTTATAAAAAATTGCAGGACAATTCTTTTCATATCCGAATCCTTTTCCTCAGTATAAATCAATGGTTAATTCAAAATCTCCTGTATTCACCTCAACCGCCCGCCAGCTTCCCATACGGCGCAGTTCGTCGATGGCTTCCCTGCACAGGGCCACGGCCCGGAGGGGCTGGAAACCGGCGAGAAACGATTTATGAGTGCGGCTTAAGTGCGGCTGGCTGAGGGCTTTCCCACGAAAAACCCCGGCAGTTTTCTCCCACAGCCAGGCCAGGTCGGCGACGGCTTCCAGGGTCACGTCCAGTACGGGTAAGAAGATTGGTATGGTAAACCCTTTTCCATTTTTCCTTATTCGCACAAAAACAAAGTAACTGCGGCGTGGCATGCTAGTCCACATAGACCTCCACCCTTACTCTTCCTTCTTCCTGGTCCTCAACGTCGATATCGACCAATTTTTCATCTACCAGGCCCTGGTCGATAATCTGCATCAATTCTTCCAGGTTCATACTGGTAAGATCTATCCCTTTCTTTTGCATCTCCAGGTGTGCGTCTTCCGGGATAAACTTCATGCCGAAGACGGCCACCTTGGAAAAAGCCTTCATCAGTTTCAAGGGAATGTTGATATTTACTTTCTTTGTTTTGTCCCCGCTCACGCGTACCCGGAGAAACCTGTCAGGGCCGGTGTAGGACGGCTTTACCTCCGTCTCTTCAAGCGCTTTCAGCAAATCCATACCCTCGGCAGGAGTAATTTTCCCCTCCTGGATCATTTCCAAAATTTTAATTTTTTCGCTGCTCATTTTGATTTAACTCCTTCCAATCATTGCAGTGGTCTACTTGCCGGCTTTTTTAAGCTGCCGAACAGCATCCTGGGGAGTGATTTCCCCTTTCTCCAGGGATAGCAGTATTTTTTGCCGATTTTCCTTGTCTTCCTGGAGGTCGACCTTTTCCGCCCGGTAGCCCAAGGCCTGAATAACCCCCTCCAGGCGGTTTCTGACCGTGGGATAGGAAATACCCAGTTCTTTTTCTACGTCCTTTATGCTCCCCCGGCATTTAATAAATACTTCTATAAACTCCACCTGCTCGTTTGGGAGACGGCAGAATTTGCATGTTTCAAATTCACCTTCCAGCTTTGACTGACAGTGCGTACAGCTCAGTTTGCTCACCAGCATTTCGTGGCCGCAGACGGGGCAGCGGCCCGGATACCTGTATTTGATTAAAATCACCTCCTGACAGTATTTTGAATGAGTTTTATATTCTTTAGAATAATTTAGCATGGCACATTAAATATGTCAATGCAATGATTAAAAATATTAATATACAAATTAATTTAATGAATATAATATTAAAAAATATTAAATGGGTTCAATGCGGTGCCTGGCACCACTCGCCTTTAATTTGTACGGGTGAACAAATACTGGAAGACATATTGAATTCCGGAGTATAATTTAGATGCCAGGTGTGATGAAATACAGCATAGGAGGGTTTGATTATGGGTGAGCCGCCATGGGTATATAATGAAATGCGACAAATAGGCACCGACTACTTTGACTTTGAAGAGGTGCGAAAATATGACAGCCGAATGCAAAAAATAAGGGACGTGCACAAGGAAGTAAAACATATACTGGAGATTATAGATGCAGGCCCTGGTCAAAACATATTGGAATTCGGCGCCGGCACCGGGGAATTCGCCATAGCCGCCGCCGCAAAATGCAGCAAGGTATACGCCCTGGATATTTCAGCGGTTATGCTTGATTATGCCAGGCAAAAGGCAGAGTCGCTAGGGTTGAATAATATAATTTTTCAACAGGCCGGGTTTCTTACTATCAACACCAGGAGATGCCGCTGGATGCTGTGGTTACCCAGTTAGCCCTTCATCACTTGCCCGACTTCTGGAAATTTGTTGCCCTGCGTAACATTTATGGATTCTTGAAAACTGGTGGAAAACTGTATTTACGGGATGTGGTTTTTGATTCCGGGGTGGAAAACTACAATGAGTATTTTAGCGGCTGGCGGGATTCTGTGTTGAAGATGGCCGGTGAGGAGTTTGCCGCCAGTATTGACAGGCACATAAGAGATGAATACTCAACTCTGGACTGGGTGATGGAAGGCATGATTACCAGGGCCGGTTTTGAGCTAAATGAGGTATATCAGCCGGGATATTGCAATAAAGCCTATCTTTGCGTGAAATCAGTTAAATAAGGTCAATCAGTACGGTGAGTTAAAATGGAGTCTATTTAATGTCCATAAAAGGGGGTTCCCGATCCCGCTTTACATTTAAGAAGGATTTTTCCAGGCTGGTGGATGCCAGGGTGGAGAAGGTCCTGAACCGCCCAATGGGAGGTTCGGGACCTTTTTTATTACCAGAAACTATGCTATGTGGATAACTTAAAAGCCTGCTATGTGGCTGGCCTAGAAAAACAACCTCATATGTCAACGGGTTCTCCGGCTGAACCGGCTCTATAACTCGTGGCCAACGGAATACCGACCGCCCTCGAAAGGCCCGTCCTGGGCCTCTCGGGCTTCCGCAGCGTCCTGCTGCGGATCGGTATTCCATAAGCCATCTTCGTTAAGAGCCGGTAACAGCCTGCGAAAGGTTAACACAAGGGGCTGTTTTTCCTGCCTCTATGAATGTCGCTATTGGGTCGACTGGAGGGCGATTTTGTTCGGAACGGAGCAATGGGATATAGATTTAACCACTGGTAAAAATCTGGTATTATAGGAAAAGAGTTGTTTTGGAAAGTGTCCAGGGAAGGGAATTAATGTATTTAGGAGGTCTATTTCCTTGAAAAAAAACAGTAGTGGAAATAATAGCACATTCTCCTGCCGGATAACCCGGAAGAATTTTTTATTTTTCCTTTTTGTTCTTCTGGCAGCCCTAACAGCAAGCGGATGCTCCGGTTCCCCAGACTCTTCCGCCTCCCCGGCAGAGCCGGCGTCAAAGACTTCCTTCATATCACAGTTTGGTAAATATGAGGAGGCGCCGGTCAATGTCACCCCGGCCATTAAGCCATACGCTGTGGCCGGTGACCTGAGCAACATAACCAATAAAAATATGTTTGATTTTTCGGAAGCCGCCCGAAGTCTTTTGATTAAAAACTGTTTTGTGGTGGTTCCCGGCGAGCACAGAGAGTTTTTCATGCTTTATGAAACAAACAGCTATGAACCGGTGCCCAGCTTTATTACCACTGATTCCATGCTCCATAACTATCATTTGTTTTTCAGCCACCTGTTGAGGGTGGTGGAAACAGAAAAACTGGCCCCCGGGCTGAGGGAGCTTAATACGGCGATGCTGTCGGAGGCGCAAAAGCAGTACGACGGCCTTAAGGGTACCGGATGGGAGAATGCCGCCAAAAGGAATGTTGGGTTTTTTTCAGTGGGCGCAAGTATACTTGAGCCTGGCGCTGCTGTCCCGCAGACAGTTGAAGGCGAGGTAAAAAAAGAACTGGACCTTATTGAAAAGCACCAGGGTGTAGCCATATCACCGGTTATGAACACCGGTGGAAGCCTGGATGACTTAAATGCTCTAAAAGAAGATTATTCGCAGTACATACCCCGGGGTCATTATGAAAGGACAGAGCAGCTAAAAGCGTATTTTAAGGCTATGATGTGGTATGGAAGGCAGACCTTCAGGCTGAAAAACGAGGATGAAATAAAATCCGCCGTACTTATTACCATAGCTCTGGAGAGGGATCAAAACAGGCAGGGATGGGAAAAAATATATGATCCCACCGCTTTTTTCGCGGGCAAAAGTGACGACATAACCTTTATTCAGTTCAAAGACCTGCTTGACAAAATATACGGCTCCGGGGCCGATCTTCAGACGGTGTTGACGGACTCGCAAAAATGGGCCACCTTCCTGGAGGAGGCCGGGAAGCTGGACCCTCCGGCCATCAATTCCATGCCTGTTTTTGATCAAAACATACAGCCCGACCGTGAAAGGGAAATAAAGGGGTTCCGGTTTATGGGACAGCGTTTTACCATTGACGCTTCCATTTTCCAGCGGCTGGTTTACCGTGAGGTAGAGGAAAACAGCCAGGGCCAGAGGAGAATGCTGCCCAGGGGACTGGATATTCCCGCCGCCATGGGGTCAAAAGAGGCCTATGCCATTCTCAAGTCAATGGGAGAAACCGATTACCGGGACTACCCGGAAAATATGGCTAAAATGAGAGGGTACATCAAGTCTCTTGGCAAAGAGACCTGGACTCAGAACCTCTATTGGGGATGGATGTATTCGCTGCTGCCTTTAACCGTTGAAAAACCGGAAGGATACCCATCTTTTATGCGCAGCCCGGCGTGGGATAGGAAAGATCTCAACACCTTCCTGGGCAGCTGGACAGAGTTAAAGCACGATACAGTGCTTTACGCAAAACAGGTATACGCCGAGTGCGGCGGCGGGGGGGACGTTGATGACCGCGGCTATGTGGAGCCCAGCCCGGTAGTATACGCCAGGCTTGCCTCGCTGACCGGGATGACCAGGGAGGGCCTTAAAGCACGGGATCTGTTAAACCCAAGGGACGAAGAAAGCCTCTGCAGGATGGAAAAACTGGCCCTTTACCTGAAGACAATCTCTGAAAAGGAATTAAACAATATTCCGTTATCTGACGAGGAATATCAGTTAATCCGTTCATACGGCGGCAGTTTGGAACATTTCTGGCTGGAGGCCCTGCGGGACGAGGGGATTGACCACCGGTCGGCAGCTTTCGACCGGCCGGCGGCACTGGTGACCGATGTGGCCACAGATATCGGCGGTGGCCGGGTTTTACAGGAGGCTACCGGAAAAATATACGAGATATATGCCGTGGTTCCGGTTGACGGCAAATTAAGGATTGCCAAGGGTGGGGTATATTCATATTATGAATTTCCCGGCCCGCTTGCCGACCGCTTAACCGACACAAAATGGCACAGCATGTTGGATAATGGGGAGTTGCCGGACTTGCCGGAATGGACAAGGGCTTTTATGGCGCAATGAATAAAAGATTAGTGGCTTTAGGGGTGATTGCCGCCGGGGCTCTTTTAATCTTTTTGCTTTACCCGGCAGTCAAGTGGGTCGTTGCAACCGGCCCAAAAGATTTTCCGGCTTTTAAAAAAGAAAAACTCAAACTTCCGGTAAAGAATGAGTCTTTATATCTAACGGTTATGGATAACAACACAAGTCCCTCCGGTGGAGAGGAATACCGCGCGGCCAATGACAAAGCCATGTTTTTCAGGGTTGGTGACCGCCGGTACTTACTTAATATACCGGAGCCTCTGCCGGAATACCGGCTGGAAAAAGTACGGAGCTTTGATATTGACAAGAACGGCCTGCATGAGAGCTACTCTTTACAGGATGGGGTTTTAAAGGTAAATTTCGATACAAAAACAATATGGCAATCTCCTGAAAGCTGGTGGGTGGATGACTTCTTTTTAGGCGATGCCGATAATGACGGCATTTACAATTTAAACCTGCTGGTGTGGAAGGCAGGGAGCTTCGGCTCCCGCCGCCCATTCTGGATTACCGGGGAAGACAAAAGCATAAAAAATCACCTTTTTATATATATTCCGGCTGAAGGCTCTTTTAAGCCAATATGGCAGTCTTCAAACCTCGACTGCCCCAATTACGGGTCAGTACTTGAAGATATCGATGATGACGGTAAAAATGAGCTTATTGTCAGCGAGGGAGATTACTCCATTCCCGGGGAAAGACGTGTCAGTGTATGGCGGTGGAACGGCTGGGGATTTTCCAGGATTCCTGTTAATCCGACATGGTGAGGTGGTCCTCCAGGGGGCAATCGGTACCGGGTACCTAACATACTCTAATAATTCGTAAAATAAAACATCAAATTTTACAGCAAACTGCGTTGCAAAGACTTCCTCCTGTACTCAAAGGGGACTATGGGGTCTGGCTCTTAAAATGTTTGCCGGCTTAGACGCTCGGGTGGAGGTGGCGGGGAGGATTATGCCCGGCTGTGACAGGAAGGAAATATGACGCGCGGCTGGGCGGACTTGTCTCTTCGACATTACTCCAGTATACTAACGGTATGCCCAAGGGTATATTATGTGTAATATTGTTTGGCATAGCTTAATGTTCAAAACCGCAAGGTAACCCTATTGAAATTAAGGAGCAATATAAATGCATAACGGACATTTCCTCAGAAACGAACGGCAGATTGGGAAATATGCGTCTATAATTGTATTCCTTTTGTTAGTGGTTTATGCTGTCACTTTGACTAAAGGGTTATTGTCGCTGACATCACAGCAAGAGCCGATTCGGGACCCATTTTTTTCAATTCTGGAAATAATTATATTAATAATGGCCCCTTTGATGGTTGTATTAATGGCAGCAGTTCATTCATATGCTGCAAAGGATGTTAAAATATACAGCTTAACGGCACTTATTTTTATGAGCCTTCTGGCAGGTATCACGTCTAGTGTTCATTTTGTGGTGTTGTTTGTTAGCAGGCAAATCGAAGCCATCTCGGAAATATCGATGAAAGTTTTTTTTTCATTTACCTGGCCATCCGTAATATATGCTTTGGATATACTTGCGTGGGATTTGTTTTTCGGCCTGTCCATGATCTTCGCCGCGGCAGTTTTTAAAGGTGGTAAGCTGGAGAAATCGGTCAGGATTTCTATGCTTATAAGTGGGTGGCTATGCATTGCGGGGCTGATTGGTCCGGTTGCCAATATGCAGCTTCGCATGATTGGAGTAGTTGGTTACGTGCCTGTATTTGCTGTTGTATGTCTGTTATTGTTCAGGGTATTTAGCAGGCCCAAATAATTTTTCAATCTACATTATACGAAAACATCCCACTTTACTTATCCTGCAGGATACCTTTTGGGCATTGTTTAACCGGGATAAATGGTGCAGGCACTTAACTTTTTTAACTTATTTGAAGTTAGCCTCGCAAAAACCTATTAAAAGAAAGTAAAGAAGGCATTTTATGAGCCTTCTTTCTTTTCGCGCAGAGTGGCGGCAGGAAATTGTTGTTATAGGAAAATTAGGGGCGGTTCTTGAATTGAATACCTGGCATCAATATAGGGATAAAGGGGTCAGACCTGAATACTTAGAAGGGAACGCCGACAGACATAAACCTCCGTTAGAAAGTTGTGCTATTATCACTGTTTATCGTCATCAACCACAAGATTGTCGAAAACAATAGATGCTAAAAAAACAATCCGCTGGAAAGAAAAGCTATTAGGGGATAGTATCCTATTTTAATAACAGGTGCTGAAAAAATTAATAATGCACTTATGCCACGTATAATCCAGGAGATTATCTTTTTATTTCTTTTCTTCATTTTTAAAGCCCCGCTATCATAACAATTAAAAGCATAGTTCCTTATCGTCGAAAGCATATAACTTTCCAAATTGTAGTTTCTGAATACTGTTACTATCCTTAAGAATTATTCGGCCCATACTGGATACATAAATTTGATTGCTAAATCACTGTTTCTTTGGCAGTCCCTTGATTGAGTCAGCCATTGTATAGCGGTCGGCGCACAGCAAGTTCTTTACTTCGTTCTGTAATACCTTTGTGTCCATAGGCTCATGGGTGCCCATAACAATTGAGATTTCTGGGTAAGCCGCCCTGATGACCTCCTCATACTTTTTCTTAAAGGGACAAAGGGCTGTCATGCAAAAAGAAAAGTGCAGGGCGTCAATTCTGAAATCGGCAACAGATCGCACCCTCCGCAGTATTTTTTCAGGGGCTCCTACGGTGGGGCAGCCGGAACAATTAATTATTCCCACCAGGTCCAGCTTTTCATCAGCAGGATAGTCCTTAAAAAAACCCTTTCTTTTTCTCATATCTCCCAAACAGACAACAGAGGCGCAATCCAGGTCCTGGGTGCAGTTGGAGCAGGTTATAATGCCTATTCTGGCCATATTTACACTTCCTTTGCAGATTTTTTTTCAGATATTATAATTTTGGAATAGTCCCGTGGCAGGGGAGGTGCCTTAACAGATTTAATTATGCGCAAGGTATGGGCCAGGGTGTCAAATTCCTTTTGGCAGGCTATGCAGTTTTTTAAATGTCTCTCAATCCGCTT
Organism: Peptococcaceae bacterium BICA1-7; assembly: GCA_000802095.1. Classification (GTDB taxonomy): domain Bacteria; phylum Bacillota; class Desulfotomaculia; order Desulfotomaculales; family Desulfocucumaceae; genus BRHc4a. Next base: position 232,907 of record JUEB01000033.1, read on the forward strand.
GGCAAGAAACGGCTCCAACTCTTTCTCCATGTATAGGAACAGTTTGTAACAGACGTGTTCACAATTCAACGGTTATATGCCCCCTCACAGTAACAAACATAGTCCTTAACCAGTTCAATGCAGCCTGATTTGATCAGATGGTCTCTAAAAGCCAGCCTGGCCCGGTGGAGGCGGGATTTCACAGTATTTACCGGAATCCCCAGAATGTCGCTTATTTCCCCGTAGCTTAATCCGTTCATGTCCCGCAGTACAAGAACTACCTTATACTCCGGACGGGGAAGATGGTGTTCAAGAATGTGCAGGATACACCACTGTATTTCTCTTCTTACAACTATTCTCTCAGGGTTTTCCGAGGTGTCACAGATCTTCATCTCCCCCAGGGCTATTGATTCATGTCTCTGTTCTTTTCTTTTTTTACCAAGATATATATTGGTGGCAATGCGACTTAGCCAGGTTCGCACGCTGGCCTCATGCCTGAATCTCTCCAGATTCTCAAAGGCCTTGAGAAAAGTTTCCTGGGTGATATCATCGGCTTCATGAGAATTTCCGCATAAATAGTAGGAAAGTTTATAAATGTTTTGCTGATTTTCCCTTACCAGCTCTTCCCATGAAGGGAGTAACTGCTTTCTTTGTTTCAGGCATATCACCACCTAGCTTCTTTTTAACCCTATAGATTCAGAAATGAAAAAAAAGTTTCTCATTTTCCGGCGGTTTGGAAAATAGTTTTTCTCCAGGATGTGGAAGGGTACAGCCTAAGGGATGGATTTTTGTTATTTAAGGATAATTCCGACCTGCCTTTTGCATATAGTGTATCAACAAAAATAATAGAAAGAGGTAATACGGTTGAGCAATGATAATAATACTGACGCTATGAGGCCTGTCATTGCAGAGCAGGTACCGCGTCCGCCCCAAAAATGTGACGGTCAATTCTATACCGTAAAGGCTTCAAATACACTCTTTAGCATTGCGCAAAGTTTTGGAGTTACAGTTCAGCAGATTGTTGCTGCCAACCCACAGATTGTAGATCCCGACATCATCTATGTGGGTCAGGAGATTTGCATCCCCACCGATGCACCCACACCCACGCCTGCACCAAATGGTCAATTACGCGTCCTTACACTTAGATTTCTGACAGAAACGGGCCAACCGCTACCCACGGTTGACGGGGCTGTCCAGCTTAATGCCCGTGTTATTGTTCGGGCCACATTCACCCGCCCGGTTTCACGAGCCTTCTTTTTTTTGGAACCAACCGGCACAGAAACTTGTGAACTTGTTAAACTGATTGGAGTTGACTGCCCCAGTGCAGTTACCGGGGTTGCTGAGGTACTTTGGCAGGTGCCTGCAGGCACCCTTGGCCGTGTTTTTGTTGTTGCATGCATTGACAGCATCTGTGCCAAGTCTGATGAGGTCCTGGTTGTCCGTAATAATAGCTAAGGGTTAATCAGGTACCGGTTATGGTCCGACACTGACGGCTGTATTAAAGAAAGAAGGCCATACCGGGATAAAATTGCACAAAGGGCGGATGTTCGAGCAATGGACACACTGTTTCTTAAATAAACAGCTTGTATGGGAACCAAAACCAGAAAATCATAGCCGTGCCGGCATACAAAAGATTGGTAAGCCTTTGTCAATGTTTTAAAAAAGTATTTAACAGACAGTGCCCGTCCTCATTGGAAGGACTATTTCCGGTATTGGGTACAGCTTTTGCATAAGAAGTGAAAGAGGCCTATATTACTGGAAAAGGAGAGGGCTATCATGGTGTACGAGCAAATAAAATATGAGGTTTCTGATGGTATTCTAACAATTACATTAAACCGTCCGGAACGGCTAAATTCTTTTACTGCCCGAATGCGTGATGAACTGATTTACGCCATTGACCAGGCAGATGCTGATGACAGTGTGAGGGTAATTATTTTTACAGGGGAGGGGCGTGCCTTTTGTGCAGGATCCGACCTGGAACATGGAGGAAGCACTTTTGATTACAGTAGTATTTCTATCGAAAACCACAGGGATGAAGGAGGCACGCTGTCATTAAGGCTTTTTGAGTCAAAAAAACCTTTAATAGCCGCTATAAACGGCCCGGCTGTAGGCGTAGGCATTACCATGACCTTGCCCATGGATATTCGAATTGCCTCGGACAATGCTAAAATGGGTTTTGTATTTGTCCGCCGTGGCATTGTAGCTGAAGCCTGCAGTGGGTGGTTTCTGCCCCGTTTGGTGGGAATGAGCCAGGCGCTGGAGTGGGTTTGTACTGGCCGGGTCTTTTCCGCAGAAGAGGCACTGGCGGGGCGCCTGATAAGCCGGATGCTTCCTGCCAGTGAACTGATGACAACGGCAAGGTCAATAGCCCGAGAGATTGCTCAAAATACCGCGCCAGTATCGGTGGCACTTTCGAGACAGTTGCTGTGGCGGATGCAGGGCGCCGACCACCCTATGGAATCTCACCGGGTGGAGTCCAGGATGATGTATTGGCTGGGGCAGCAGGCGGATGCCCAGGAAGGGATAACCTCCTTCCTGGAAAAGCGGCCTCCGAAGTATGCCCTGAAACCCAGTACAGACATGCCTCCTTTTTATCCATGGTGGCCTGACCGGTCATTTATTAAATAGATAGTAAAGGCATTTAAATTTTTTTACATACCCCAATTCATTTAAGGAAAGAAGGCCATATATCAGCCTTCTTTTTTCTTGTCTTCCGGGGAGGTTTCGAACCGCCCCGTGACATACGTGGTGAAGGACTTGCCAAGTCCTGAGGGTCGGCGCAGCCGGGCAAGTTGAAGGCCTTGTTGGATTTCCAATATCAAAAATATGTTAGCGAGATAGGGTCTGGACCACGTTAGTTCCCCGACAAATAAAGGGATTCAAAAGCGGTGTGACAAATATAAAAATAATTAATAAGAAAAGCCTGTAAAGACAAGTAAAAGAGCATTTACATAAAGCTTGGGGAGATGTTAAAAATAAAAGTACTTATCATTGCTGAGAAGCCCTCAGTGGCCCGGGATCTGGCGAAGGTGCTGGGGCACTTTAACAACAGGGAGGGATACTTAGAAAACAACGACTATGTTGTGACCTGGGCCGTGGGCCATCTGGTTACCCTGGCTGAGCCGGAAGACTATGATGCGAAATATAAAAGGTGGCTTATGCAAAATCTTCCTGTTATTCCGGAAAGATTCAGGCTAAAGGCCATACAGAGAACTGTAAAACAATTGAAAGTTATTAGAGAAGTCACCGGGCGGCAGGATATAGATTACCTCATCAACGCCTGTGACGCTGGCCGGGAAGGGGAGCTTATTTTTCGGTATATTTATCGCATAACCGGATGTAAGAAACCTTTCAAAAGGCTATGGCTATCCGAGACAACACCGGAAGCGGTGAAGAAGGCATTTGCATCACTACTGTCCGGAGAAAAAATAGAAAGGCTGGCGTATGCTGCGGAGGCCAGGAGCCGGGCTGACTGGCTAATTGGTTTAAATGCTACAAGGGCTTTCACTGTAAAGCACAACACCCTATTGTCAGTTGGCAGGGTCCAGACACCGACACTTGCCCTGATCGTAAACAGGGAACGAGAAATAACCAATTTTAAATCGGTGCCGTACTGGGAACTATACGCTACATTCCTGAAGACTGACGGAGCAACTTACCAGGGAAAATGGTTTAAAGAAGATGAAGAACGCTTTGTCTCTCAGGAGGCTGCGGCTGAAATAGCTAACAGGGTTCAGGACAAAAATGGGGTTGTGACACTGCTGGAGGAAAAAAAAGAGTCAGAGCCGCCACCCATGCTGTTCAACCTTAATGACCTCCAGAAGGAGGCAAACAGGAAGTACAGCATGACCGCCTCAAGAACCCTGGAGGTTGCCCAGGATCTGTACGAAAAGAAGAAGCTCTTAACGTATCCGAGGACTGACAGCAGGCATATGACTACCGAACTGGCCAATACCATAAAAAAAAGGCTGCAGGCATTAAATGCCATTCTGGATTATAGTCCGTTTGCGGCCACGGCGATAAACGCCGGTGTTCCGGGAAAGCGATATGTCGATAACGGTAAAGTAAGTGACCATACAGCTCTATTGCCCACCGACACAAGGCCCGATTTTAGTAAATTAAGCCTGGAGGAAAGAAACATTTATGACCTGGTGGCAAGAAGGTTTCTGGCCATATTTTTTCCAGCCACACAATACAAAAAGACACGTGTAATCACTGAGGCAGACGGGGAAACATTCATAACCACCGGCAGAGTGGAACAAAAAGCTGGCTGGAAGGCTGTTTATGCAACTATTCAAGAAAAAGAAAAGCCGGAAGATGACCAAAGTATTGAGCAGGCTGAAACAAAACTACCTAAGATTATCCGGGGAGAAAAAGTAAGTATCGGGAGCTCGGAAATTAAGGAGAAGAAAACCAAGCCGCAAAAAAGATATACTGAGGCCACGTTACTGGCTGCCATGGAGGGCGCCGGAAGGTATCTTGAAAATACTGAGCTGAAAGAGGCAATGAAAGGCCACGGCCTGGGAACGCCGGCGACACGGGCGGCTACTATCGAAAGGCTGTTACACGTGGGCTACATAGAGAGGAAAAACAAAGCATTGCTGCCAACGGAAAAAGGAATTTCCCTGATTGATCTGGTCCCGGAAGAAATAAAAAGCCCTGAGATGACCGGCAGGTGGGAGAAGACCCTGGCGGATATTGAAGAAGGAAAGGCAGATCCCAAGGAATTCATGGCTGGCATAATAGGGCTGACTCGTCAAATTATAAACCTGGTAAAGAATCAAAATCCCTCAGAACAGGCCGGATTAGCGTTGCTGGGGGATCGTGAAGAGATAGGCAAATGTCCTTATTGCGGTAGACCTGTAGCCGAAAATAAAAAGGGGTACGGCTGCGTCGGCTATAGAGATGGCTGTAGCTTTGTTATCTGGAAGGAAATAGCGCAGAAGACAATAACCGCCAACCAGGCCGGGGAGCTGTTGAAAAACGGAAGAACAGAAGTAATAAAAGGCTTCAAGGCCAGGGATAAACAGAAAGAATTTGACGCCTCCCTGGTTTTAAACGGTGAAGGCAAAGTGGTATTCGACTTTAAAAACAGGGGTAAAAACTAATGGCTTTACGGACACTCCAGGTCTGTAAATAAACTGGTGATCAATGGTGCCAGGCTCTTAAACTGTGCCTGGTTTTTAGCATGTCCAGGCTTATCCTTATATGGGTTTTAAAAAAGTTTTCCCTAAAAAAGGTACTTTTGCCGGTGGCCGTATACCAACAAAAATTATAGCCTCCATATTGAAGTCCCTCTTTTCAATGTGTTTATTTACTTAGAAATTACCATTGACCGGGTTTTTTATAATCATTCTTGCTGAGGAATATAATTTTTTCATGCGCTAACAATAAAAACAAGGGTAAAAGGAGTGGATGGAGATTACACACGCTTTTGGCTAAAATTATTTATGTGGGGTTGGGTCGTGAAGGTATGTCTGGGAGTACTTGTATACATATTAATAATTGTTTTATCCCCAGTCTATTTAAGGTCTGTTAACAATGTAAAGCCGGACCGGGTAGATATCCTGGAGAGTTGTCAACTGCCGGCCGATGAAAAAGAAACATTTATAATCTTTCTCTCAGGCATTAATTCCCGCTGTGATGGAACTGTATATAACTATATGGGATTTGAACACATACGCCGCCAACTTGCCAGGGTGGGGCTGTCCTATATGGATGAACACTTTTTGATGTATAGTTATACCGGGGGAAAAGTGAAAGGCGGCTGTTGGATTCCAAATCCGTATAAGCCCCTGGACACCGGACAGCCTATTCAGTTGAGTGTTATGCAGCTGAGGGAAATGATTGAGGAATTTTCCAGTTATCATCCCCGGGCCAAATTTTTACTGGTAGGCCATAGCCTGGGTGGGAGGATTGCCTTTGATTATGTTACCATGTATCAATCGGGAAGGGCAGGGCAAGGGCCAATTAAGGGGCTGATTACACTCAACTCCCCGCTGACAGGGACTCCATATACTCAGGTTGTATTCATGGCAGCCGTCAAGCCTATCTGGGGTGCTCCTGCAGTGAGGCAACTGGCGGCAGAGTACCAGTTGCGAAACGAGACAGGCATTCAAAAAAACAAGATCAATGCTGCTCGCAGGCTGACTTCTGAAGGTGTTTACCTGGCTACCTTTGGAACCAGACAGGATATTATTGTTCCTCCCATTTCTGCCTGTCTTACAGATAAACAGGGCCATCCCCTCACCAAAGGGCAAATAGTATCCGTCAGTGGATTTCCCGGCAATTTTTACGAACTGCTAGGGCATCGCCAGATATTAAAGCATGAACAAGTGGCTAAATCCATAATTTATATTTATACAAATCCCGAGGTGTAGATTCCTTCGAATGATTTATATGGAGGGAGGGTCAAACAGCCAGTTTTTACTTTTTTTATACTGAATAATACCGCTCATTTGGGCCATGTCGTCCTTTATAATGTCGCTCAGCAGATTTCTCACATTATTATCAGATACATTGGAAAGCGCTGTCATTTCATTTAATAGCCCGTGTTTTACTATTTCCCGGACACACCTGCTTATCTGATGATCGTCTATTTTTCCGCGCTGGTAAAACGAAGGAGTTTCCAGTCCCTTTTCCTTCAACATATTTTGTATTCTTTCCACGTGGGGAATGAGCACTTTATCTATTCCATAGGATAGCATTGCCTTTAAGCTGGCGTCTTCAGCCTTATCAAGATAAAAATCCATCATTGGCAGCCCCACTATCTTATAGTGTGCCACATTCCATAAGGCGCTGGCCGAATTCCAATTTAAATCAACCGGAGAGCTCCCCATGACCATGTCCTTAATATTCACTTTATACTCACCCCTTAAGTTATATCACCACCCTTATTATGAGCCCTTATGTAAATGTCTATCCGAAATGTGCTGGCCTTCTAAGAACCCTGATTATTAAGGATTATGTAAAATATTGTCAGCAATGCTGTCCTTAAGTCTACACATTCTGCCGTCTGCCGTCCCCAGACTCAGAATAATGAATAGCTTTTAGTTTTTTACATGTGCCAGTTCGCTCAGTCTTCTTTCCATGGTTTCTACAAATCTTTGAGCCTCTCTTCTTACATGGTCAGCCAACAGTTCCGGTATGACGCTGAGCAGTTCACAATCAGCAATTAGCTGGGTGGCTGTTGCTTTGAAATCCCTGATTTGTATGGCTACATTAAGGCTGTCCCTGGTAAATCTTCTAATGATCGGGTAGATTTGAAAATTAGGTTCAAACATTGATTTCAAGTCCAGTGCTTCCATCCTTTTTTGATCAAATAGCTGACTAAATGCACCAGCCTGATCGATAAACTGCCTTTCTGACGGATCCAATAGATGCAAAATAAATTTGGCGTGATCGGCCATAATTCTGTGCCAGAAGGTCTGGTCGCGTATTATGGTTAGTGCCAGTGGTTCTCTTCTGCCTGTTTGCAAGGCATTTAGCCTGCCAATAAAAGCAATAGCCTCTCGTCTAACGTGGTCAATCAATAAAGGGAAGTTGTAGCCGCCTATTTTGGCAGGCCCGCAGGTTATTATGCGATCCAGGACCATAGTTTTAAAGCAGGCAAAAGACATTGTTAAATCGATGCTGGCCTGGTTTAAAGCCCTGACGCACTGTTCTGAAGGGGCGTTGGCCACAGCTCTGGCCTGGCTTAATAGATTGGAGTACAATTCTTCATATCTCTGTGCCTCGTTTATAAGGTCCAGATTGATACAGGCAAAGCCCAGCCGCATGAATAAAGCGTGCTCCATCATGATCCTGAGCCAGAACAGATTATTGTCTATCGAGTCCCTTATAAAATCGCCAAAAACCATAGGCACGGCCTCATTGCTGGGGCATGTAAAACTGCAGCAGTCCTGTTGTACACAGTCAGGCTGACAGAAGCCTGATGAAAACTGTGCGGATACATTAAGGGATGACATAGACCTCACCTCCTATTAGCAATATATTCCAAAATATTATAGGTGTGATAATTACGGATACTCTGGTACTGTTCTTTTGACAATAAAATTTTCACAGAAGCCACATTAGAAATGCATTGACAGCATCTGTGCCAAGTCTGATGATGTCCTCCGTTGTCCGTTAATAGTTAAGGGTTAATCAGCCGGGCGACACTACTATTTTTTCAGTCGCAAATATAGCACACCACAGGGCTTTTCTGGTAAAATGTATATGGTTTCAAGTGGAAGAGGGTTGATTAAGAGAATCAATTCTAAATGCGAAAGATTTGTCATATACCTGCGGTGCTTATTATGACAAGACAATACTGAAATGGTTTAAAACCGGGGAAGGGGTCCGTTTGGCTGGACTTAGGGCGTCCCCAGAGATAATAAAACACTGGAGGGTAATATGAAACGGATAATAGTATTAGCTGCATTACTTATTCTATTAATTGCCGGATGCTCTTCTCAAACGGAAGCACCTAAAAAGACCTATACGGAGCAGGATATTCGTAACGCTGTGACAGAATTGATCAACGGCATAAATAATGGGGATGTTGATGTTGTTAAAAAATACGTGGGTGTTGCCGGCCCTGTGGCCGAAACGTTAATTGAAAAACTAAAGAACAACGTTAAACTTTCTAATGTACGGGACATTAATATCCAGGGTACCAGTGCCCAGGCAACTGTTACGGTGGAGGTTGTTCCATTGAAAATTAACAAGGATATTACTTTGGATTTCAATTTAACAGACGCTCTATTGCTGGATAGCCCGTTGGGGTTGTTGTCGCTTCTACTTTAGTATTTTTATAGGGGGTTTTTAATGGATAAAAGGATAAATACAATGTATTTTAGCCCTACGGGCACAACTGAAAAAATTGTATCTGGTATAGCAAAGATGATTGCAGAGAACTTTGATAGAGAGATAACTATTAATAATATTGATTTTACATTACCTGAAAATAGAAAGGAAATAGTATCTTTTTCAGGTGAAGATGTTGTTATTATAGGAGTTCCAGTTTATGCAGGCAGAGTTCCCAATGTATTGCTTAAGTATTTAAATTCCATTGCAGGTAATGGCGCCTTAGCAGTTCCTGTAGTTGTTTATGGAAACAGAAATTATGACGATGCTTTAATAGAATTGAAAGATATTCTCGAATTAAACGGTTTTAAAATTATCGCTGGCGGGGCATTTATCGGAGAACACTCTTTTTCCAAAATTCTGGCCAAAGACAGGCCGGATGAAAAAGATATGGCTGTAGTAAAGGATTTTGCCATTCAGATATATGTTAAAATGACAACTAAGTATAATATTCAGCCTTTATTTATAAAAGGCAATAGACCTTATGGAAAATATTATATGCCCAAAAATGAAAAGGGTATCCCTGTTGATATTAGAAGGGTTGCACCAAAAACTACTGGTGATTGTATTGATTGTAAACTTTGTGCAAACATTTGTCCCATGGGTTCCATTGATTATGAAGATGTATCTAAATTAAATGGGATATGTATTAAGTGCTGTGCTTGTGTGAAAAAATGCCCTGCCCAAGCAAAGTTTTATGATGATAAGGATTATTTAAGACATAAACTTGAATTAGAGGTTGGTTTTGCTGATCGAAGAGAGCCGGAATTGTTTTTATAAAAGTCTGTTCGGAAGCTATGGCCTACCTATCCAGGCCGTGGGACAGGAGATATAGAGCAGGGCACAGAGAAGAGTTGAGGAGAAGTAATATTAAAACCACCCGTTTCCGGATGTAGTCCGGGCGGGTGGTTAATTTTTCCTAATACACAACAAGCTTTTTACCGTTAAGCCTGTTATTGTCAATATCAGCTTCTTTACCTTTTGGTATTGTAACGGTATCCGGATTGCCATCGCTTATATACTGCTCATTTCTTGAAAGATTCTGGAGCCACCAGTCCAAATCGGCTTGCACCGGCTTTATGCCCGTAGCTCTTACCCTGTGTATGGATAGAGGATTGAATTTTTTGCTCACAGGTGAAACCGTAGGGTCCCATCCTACTTCCATGATGGCGGAATTCTGGTACTGCACACCCTGATAATTCCCTTTTATAACGAACTCCTGCAAATCCTTGGAGGGCTGTCCGAAAGGAAGGGAGAAAGCAAAAATTTTGTAGTCAGGTATCAACTCGTACATTCTTTTTTGCTCACCGCCTATTTCCTTTTGGATTTCCCCGGCACTCCTGGCTTCATTCAGATGGATGTGGGTCATGGTATGGTTTCCTATCTCAAATCCTTCATCAATTAAATATTTCAATCGCTCTGGAACAGTGCCATCACCATCAAAAACTTTTAGTCCCAGATTAACGAAGAAGGTGCCTTCAAGGCCAAAATCAGGATGGGTTTTATTAAATTCTTCCATAATTCCCACGGCGGATTCTTTATTGGCAACCAGTTTTTCCCCGTCAGGCACCAGGTTAAATTGTCCCGGGGTCCCGTCATCAAAGGTAAATACCATGGGTATGCACCCGGCCGGCACCAAAATGTTGTTGTTTAATAGATCATTCAGGCTTATCAGGCGGTATCCTTTATCGTATAATGCCTGGAGAAGTTTTCTAAAGTCGTTGAAGGTGGTTGTATATTGGCCGTCGTCATATTTTGAAGGAGTGAAAGAGGATACAAAATTGTGAAACATAACAACCATTATTTTACCATTTTCGTTAGGGGTAACTTTTGATAAATCAATATTTGGTTGAGTAACTGATGGTTCAACAGCAGTAACATTCTTATCCTGATTTTGATTCTGATCTGCCTTTGAATCCTGGGGGCTCCCAGAACAACCGGAAAGAAAAATTGATGCAGAAATTAATATGGCCAATGATGATTTTAAAAATTTTGTCATTTGTATATACTCCATATCTGCTTCCAAATAAATTCTGATGGATTAAATTATACCTATATATGAGTAAATCAACAATAATACAAATTATACCTTTAATCTCATATCAAGCAATTGGTGCCAAATTAAACCAGAGGAAATCAAAGCCTTTAAGACATCACAAACAACACCAGAAATTTTCATCCCACAGGAATTTATCCGCACCAAAGTGAAATACCATTATATGTAAGGTGGTGGGTAATGAAAATTGTCTTTAGTAAGAATCGTGAATTCATTGGAATATTTACAGCTTTTCTGGTGCTGTTTCTATTATTGCGGGTACCTTTTCCCGGCTCCCTAAGCAGTGTGGGCGTTGGGCTTCTGGCGGTTCTGGGCGGGATGCTGGTGATCTGGCTCAGTGAAGCGGTGGGTTATTCAGTAAGCTCTTTTTTCCTAATCGGCCTGATGACCCTTGTCATTGGGAACTGTAAGGACCCCGCCACAAATCAGACCATCGGAACTAAGGAAGCCCTTTCCATGGCCCTCAGCGGCTTTGGTTCCGAGGCCTGGATTCTGGTAACTGCTGCTCTGATTCTGGCGGCGGCTTTTATGGAAACAGGGCTTGGAGAAAGGCTGGCTTATGGCGTACTGCTTGTGGCCGGGCCAAATCCGGGCAGGATCCTGGCGGGAGTACTTGTCCTGGCATTCATTCTGTGCATTTTTATCCCGTCCCAGGTGGCCAATGCAGCCTTACTGAGCGCCGTTTGCGTGGGAATTATTGAAGTGTACAATATTTCCAGGAAAGATAATTTTGCCAAATCACTCCTTCTCCTGGTGGCTTTCGGGACCGGAATCGCCGGAATGGGGATTCAAACCTCCGGAGCTCCCACCATCCAAACCGCCAACTACCTGTCCGAGGCCGGCTATTCCGTTACCTGGCTACAGTGGGCTGCCTACGGGTTCCCCTTTGCCGTAGCCTCGGGGGCCGTGCTTCTCTTTTTGATCCGGAGGTTTTTTCCCACGGACTTAAAGAAGCTTCCCGGTGGAAGACAGGTGATCCATCAGAAACTGAACCAACTGGGGCCGGTGAAAAAAGTGGAAATCAAACTGGGCGTGATTTTGCTAATAACAACTATTCTCTGGTCAACCGGGCAAAAATTACACCCCCTGGACAGCAGCACGGTGGCCGTACTGGCCGTAATGGCCCTCTTTTCGCCAGGAATCCGGATTTCCACCTGGGAGCGCATAGTGGGAAAGATTAACTGGGGTACACTGTTGCTCTTCGGGGCGGCCATTTCCCTGGGGCAGTGGCTTTTAAAAAGCGGGGCGGCAGATTGGGTGGCCCTGCAAACCATTGACGTCCTCAACCTGAAATACTTTCCACCGTCTGTCCTTACAGGGGCGGCTGTGGTTTTGTTTTCTATAATGTCCCTCACCTTCTCGGCCAGGGCAGCCGCAGTGGCCGCCCTGGTTCCGGCAGCCATCGGCTTTGCTGAAGGACTTTCCGCCCGGGGAGGCAATGTTTTGGGAATGAGCCTGATTTTGTATTACGCCATCCAGTTTTCGGTTCTATTGCCGGTGAACACTCCCATGTCCATGATCGCCTACGCTACGGAAACGTTTACGGCCAAAGACATGCTCAAAATAGGCGTTCCCCTCCTGTTCAGCCTGTTCTTGCTGACACTGCTTTTCGCCGTCACCTACTGGCGCTGGATCGGGATAATATAGACGGAGAAATTCAGCTGTGGCCTGACTGACCATGGCCCCTCCCCTGCCCCCACCAGTATCCAGAATCCAATTTCGCAGGCGATGATAATACCGACGGCCATTTTGCACAGACCACTTGATAGTACAGGAGTATACAAATGGCGCCAGACCCTTTTTGCTATTTTTTACTCATTATCCGGCCTTTTTTAGGTGTCGGCGCCACCGGTGAGGAGCCACTTACTTCCCCTGAAAAGTGGGGAAGGGGGGCAGAACGTCTTTCAAGTGTACAGTCCGGGCGGGTGGTTTTGCTGTGCCTGGTGAATATAAATTTTTCATACGCTAAGAATAACAAGGGAAAAAGCTGGGGCTGAAACTATCCGCTTAAAGTAATGAGGATCCAGTAGCGGGCAGATGGAGGTGTTTTATTGAATCCCTATCTCGAAGTGTTAATCAGATCCATTGGGGCTTTTTTTGGAGTGGTGCTGATTACAAGGATTATTGGTAAAACCCAGATAGCACAGCTAAATGTAACTGATTTTGTCAATGCCATAGTTATAGGTTCTATTGCTTCCATATTAGCAACAGACACCAGCGAAAACGTTTGGTATTATGCCCTGGGATTATTGGTTTTTGGGTCACTGACATACGGAACTGAATACTTTTCCCTAAAATACCGTCCAGCCAGAAAACTATTAGAAGGAGAGCCAACTGTTGTTATTCACAATGGTAAAATTCTGGAGAGTAATATGAAAAAACTGACCTATAATATGGATGACCTCACAATGCAGTTAAGGGAAAAGAACATATTCAATTTATCTGATGTGGAATTTGCTATACTGGAGACTAATGGTAATCTCAGTGTACTCCCTAAAAGCACAAAGCAGCCTGTGACTTTGGAGGACATATATCTTCCAGGCAAGTATAAAGGCTTATCAGCAGAGCTCATTGTAGATGGAGTAATTATAGAAAAAAATCTTAAGGAAAATAATCTTAACAGAGATTGGCTATATCAGCAACTAAGAAATCAAAACATAGAAGATATAAGCAAAGTATCATTTGCCAGCCTTGATACAGATGGTAATCTATATGTTGATGTAAAGGAGGATAACCTTCAATCACCAAGAGATATAACAGATTAAGAATAGAATGAATTAATACTCTAAAAAGAAAGAAGGCTGAAGTGAGCCTTCTTTCTTTCCTGAAAAAAATAACAGTCTCTTCTAGCCATTTACAATTTCTACTGTGCCCCCTACTTTTTTGATTTGATCGATGAGGCTGCTCACGCCGTGAGCATTCCCTATAGCGGGAATTCTCACAATCAGACATATACCGCTGGGGCTGGTAACTTCTATAAGGTTTAGCAGATTAATAACTGCACCGGCCGGGATAAAAATTCTAATCAGTGTTCCCGGGAGTTGTGGGCAGGGGCCACCATGATTAGGAAAAATAGGGCTGTTTGTTGCACCCATTATAAAAAACCTCCTTCATTTTTTGGTACATAATATAGAAATGGAGGAAAAATTGTTACAATATGGTTAAAATAACCAGTGACATTTTTAAATATACTTAAATTATTCCCGCTGACTCTTCTTGCCTGTCCCAAAAAATATTGTGTCAGGGGGTCTGTTAATTCAAAAGGTAATTCTTTTGATGTTATTTATGGTTGGATTGTAATATCAAATAAAGGCATTGTATAATTAGCAAAGATTATACGTATTTATTGTTTATCATAAAATATTGGAGGTTTTTAGCGGATATGGTGCCGGAGGGAGTTGAGATAAAGCAGCAAACCCTCGGAATTAAAGAGGGATTGGTGGCGGGAATACCTGTGGTAATTGGATATTTCCCGGTAGCCATGGCCTTTGGCCTGCTTTCCAGATCAGTTGATATCTCACTGGTTGACAGTTGTTTGTTTTCTCTGGTTGTCTTTGCCGGGGCCAGTCAGTTTATGGCCCTGGACCTTATTAAGGCCGGCATCGCCGCGGGGGATATAGTGCTGGCCACTTTTCTTCTTAATTTGCGGCATTTGATGATGAGCGCCTCCCTGGCTGTACGGCTTAAAGAAATAAAAAGAGGCTGGCTGCTTTTTATTGCCTTTGGCATTACTGATGAAAGCTTTTCGGTGGCCTCTTTGAAAAGTGGAAAACTAAGCGTGCGGTTTTTGCTTGCCTTGCAGGGCATAGCTTATGTCGCCTGGGCAGGCGGCACTTTCGTAGGCTATCTGATAGGAACGGCGCTGCCGGCAGCGGTTCAGAGCAGCCTGGGGATAGGTCTTTATGCAATGTTTACCGCCATACTGGTTCCTGAGATAAAGAAGTCTTACAGTGTTCTTTTTTTGGCGGCGTTTTCAGGAAGTATATATGTATTCATTGACTATTTCAGACTTCTCCCGTCCGGCTGGAGCCTTATTGTGGCAATAGTGGCCGCGTCAGCGGCGGGCCTTTTGTTTGTAAAGGATGAGGGCAGGGAGGACCGGATATGAAAAGCTACTTACCGTTAATAGTAGGCATGATGGCGGTTACCTATCTGCCAAGGCTACTGCCCCTGATTGCATTATCGGAACGGCCTCTAAATCCTTTACTGAGGAGATTTTTTCTTTATATACCCTATACAGCACTGGGGGCCTTAATTATACGCGGGGCCATGGAGGCGGAGCCGGAAATGGCTGTGGCAACACTTGCCGGGATAGGGGTAGCGGCGGCTTTCTCATGGATCAGGGGGGGGCTGGTTACATCGGTGGCGGCCTCTATCATTGCTGCATTCCTTATTTTATATTATTTGTAGTGTTTCAGTCCCCATGCCAGGGGCTATAATAAGGAATAATAGTTAAGATCCTTACAAGATAAAGGAGCGGCAGCATGAAAGCTTTAGTCCTGAATGCTTTTCCGGCATCGGAAAAGCATTCAGAAGCAGAGAGCATTTTGAAGTCTCTATTAATAAAGAAAGGCTGGCAGTATGATATTTATACTTTGAGGGACATGGAGATAAAGCCCTGTGCCAGCTGCGGAAACTGTGCCGTCAGGACTCCCGGCCAGTGCTCCCGGGGAGATGGGATGAAAGATATACTGGCCGGTTGGGTTCGTAGCGGGCTGGTGATTTTTCTGACTCCCATCAGTTTTGGTGGTTACCATTCGGAACTGAAAAAGGTGATAGACCGCATACTGCCTCTAAAAAACGCTTACTTTACGGTTTACCGGGGGGAGCTTCACCATGAGAACCGTTATAAGCCCATGCCTTCTCTTCTTGCCATAGGCACGCTTGGAGAGGAGAACGGGGAGGAGCGGGAAGACTTTCGGTATCTCACGGAGCGGAATGCCGTTAATATGCTAATAGAAGACCGCTATGCAGTCGCTGTGATTACGGAAAATGACGGCCCCGCTGATATGGAAGATCACATAGCGAAAGCATTAGAGGAGGTGGGTTGAAATGAAGATAGTTTCACTGGCGGGAAGCAACCGGGGGGAGAAAGGCACTTCCGCATCCCTGGTCAACTACCTGGCTCAGCGGCTTCTCAAGCACGGAGTATCTGTTGCAAGCCACTATTCTATCCATATGTATAGACAGCCCCACCGGATTGATGCATTTTTGAATGAATTGAAGGAAAGTGAACTCCTCATTATATCAGCCCCCATTTATGTGGATCTTCTTCCGTCCCCATTAATTCATGTGCTGGAAGAGATCAGGGACAGGATGGGACCAAAGGGCCTGGAAGGAAGGAAGCTGTTGGCCATTATACATTCCGGCTACCCGGAGCCTCAGCAGCGGAGGCCTAGCCTCGGGATGTGCCGTTGCTTTGGCCGTGAGATGAGCATGGAGTGGTGGGGGGGATTAAGTTTTGGAGGCACTTCCCCCATCAGTGGACAGCCTTTGGAGGCCATGGGGGGTATGACAAAAGGAATCCGGTCAGTACTGGACCAGACGGCGGAAAAAGCGGTTAAGGGCGGTCTTACGGGAGTGGAAGCTTTAGTTTTACAGGATCGCTCTACAATACCAGTCCCCCCCTGGATGGTCAGGCTGATGATGAATGCTATGATCCGGAAGGATGCCAGAAAGGGTGGAGTCAAAGACTTAAGGGCAAGGCCCTTTGGGGTTTGACACACCAGTGTTCTTCTTTTTTTCATTGCCCTGATTAGGGTATTTTATTATGAATCATCCGACTTATGTGAAAGGGAAGGAATTTTAGGGAAGGGCCTCGAATTCTCGAATTGTAGAATTAACTTTTTTAGCTATTATTTACCCCTTTAAAGGGGTAGTTTTATGCCTGGCAGGGTTTGAGCCAGATCCGCACTCACCCCTTTACGGGGCGGGAGGACATTACTGGCAAAGGAGCCAATTATGAGTGAAAATAGCTGCTTCAAACCTGATAACGAAAAAAATATTTCCAATAATACCATTTATTTTGCCGGCAGGCTCTTAAAGGAGCAGGGCAGTTTAAACTGGGTTCCCGACTGGCTTGTGGAAACGCCGGGCATTAGCGGGGCGGCCCTGGGCATTAATTGGGGGCAGCAGTGTAAAGTCTATTTTGCCGGGCAGGATAAAAACGGCGGTCTGGATTCCCTGGAAATAGCCCCCGACATTCTCCGGTGCCCAAAGTATTCACTTGGGAATAAGGCTGTTCCCTGCACTGTTTGCAACTGCCCTGCAGAGCAACGGGTAAAAGATAAATGCGGCCAGTCTGATCAGAAGAAAATCTGTTTTTCCCTGGCTGGAGGGAAAGGCTTTTTAATGGCCTGGGGAGACACGCTGCCGGAAAACAATTTTCCCTTTACAAAATTTCTTAAGGAAATTGCTTACCTGGTGGACAGCAGTCTGGATACCGGTAAGTGGGCAGGAAGCACCTCCTCATATTTTCTTCCCTCAGAAGATGTGGCGCAGATGTGGTCAGAGATGCTGGCCGGGCTCTCTCACGATTTGAGGACACCGCTGGCCTGTATTAAGGGCTATGTCACAACCCTGCTGCGGGAGGATGTAACCTGGGAGACGGAGGAGCAGAAAGAATTCCTTAATATTATTTCTGAAGAGACTGATCATATTGAGAGTTTAATCAATAATCTGCTGGATTCTTCAACCTTCAGTTGGAATGGCGCCATAGAGCTGAAAAAAGAACCAATATCACTGCCCCAGATAGTGAATAAAGTGCTCAGAGATCCCTCATTCCAAAATAAGCGTCACCAGTTTACTGTCCAGTTTCCTGAAGGATTCCCTCCTGTAGAGGCAGATCCCAGCAGGATTGAACAGGTGCTGCGCAACCTTGTAGATAATGCGGTTAAATACTCCATGGAGAATACCAGGATAACAATTAAAGGGGAGCAGCCGCCCGGTGAGGTAGTTGTTTCGGTGGCCGATCAGGGTATTGGTATTGGTGACGAGCACCTGAGCCGTCTATTTGAAAAGTTTTTCCGGGTGATGTCTAAAGGCGAGCAGAAGTATCAGAAGGGAATGGGACTGGGACTGCCCCTGGCCCGTCAGGTATTGATCAGCCATGGCGGCAGAATATGGGCAAAGAGCAAGTTAAAACAGGGGACGACCCTTTATTTTGCACTGCCCTGCAATATATCTAAAACAGCAGGACTACCGGCCTGCAGCGGTAATGACAGGGGGCTTCCAGATGAACCGTAAACGTATACTGATAGTAGATGATGAACCACGCCTGGTGCGGCTGGTTAAGGTTAACCTGCTGGCCAGCGGGTACGAGGTGGACACTGCTGCTGATGGGAAAACTGCTGTGGAAATGCTGGAGGCTTCCAACTACGACCTGGTGGTTTTGGATATTATGCTTCCCGGCCAGCTCAACGGTTTTGAAGTATGTGAAAGAGTCCGCCAGTTCTCCGATATTCCCATTATCATGCTGACCGGCAGGGCCCGTGAGCAGGACAGGATACGGGGCTTTGACGCAGGCACCGACGATTATTTGACCAAGCCTTTTAGCGTTGAAGAATTACTGCGCCGTGTCAAGGCGATTCTAAGGAGAGCCTGCCAGATGGAGGACTCTTCCAGGCGCCCTGCCTATAACTCCGGAGAACTGGTGATTAATTTTGCCCAGATGCGGGTTTATGTCAGGGGTGAAGAAATAGGGCTGACTGCCACGGAATACCATGTCTTATATCATCTGGCCTGTCATCCGGGAAAGATAATCACCCACGAGGACCTGCTGACCTGGGTATGGGGACCCGAGTACCGCAACGAGCTGCACTACCTGAGAAACTATATCAGCAGTCTGCGTAAAAAAATTGAGGATGACCCGGGAAACCCCAAATATATTATTGGAAAACACGGCATTGGGTACCACCTGGCAGCAGATTAGAATAACTGTTAAATGAAACTAAAAACCAAGACTTTACCTGCATCTTGACCGCCCCAAAGGGGCTGTGGACAAACTGCATTTTGAATTAAGAGACGTCTGAGAACCCAAGAAATACAAGGGTTTGTCAGACGTCTTTCTTTTATAACCTTAATTTTGAGTATTTGTCAACAGCTGCCAAAAGACGGTTTTTATTAGGTTGGAAATATTATTTCAGACAGATAGTTATTATGAAATTTTTATATTTGGGCCTCTGTTTATTATGACTTATTTATGCGCTTCAAATTAAAATAGTTTGTCAGTATCAAATTGTGTAGGTGAAGGGTAACCAAGTATATTCTAAAATTTTGGGGGTAGCCGATGTTTACTGGCGAGGAAGTGCTGGAAAAGGCAAGAGAGGAACGGGTAAAATTCATTCGCTTGCAGCTCACCGACATTTTCGGCGCACTGAAAAATATTGCCGTTACTTCGGAAGAGCTGGAGCGTGCCCTGGCTGGCCTGGTTACCTTTGATAGTTCGGTAGTGGACGGAGTGACTGGAGGCAAGGAACAGAGTATCGCCCTCCGTCCGGATTTGTCTAGCTTTGTGGTTTTTCCCTGGAGGCCACGGGAGGGATCAGTGGCCCGACTTATCTGCGATGTGGCCAGTCCCGACGGAACCCCTTACCCGGGATGCTCCCGCAGTGTACTGAAAAAGGTGCTGGAGGAAGTTAACCGGATGGGGTTTGAAATTCTGCTGGGCGCGGAGGTGGAATTCTATCTTTTTCATACCGACGGGAAAGGTAACCCCACCACCGACACCCATGACCGCGCCGGGTTTGGTGACCTGACTCCGGTGGACCTGGGAGAAAATGCCCGGAGAGATATGGTGCTTACCCTGGAAGAAATGGGTTTTAGCATTGGCTCCAGCCATCATGAGGCAGGGCCAGGCCAGCACGAAATCAGTTTAAAGCCGGATACCGCCCTGGCCATTGCGGACAAGCTGGTTACCTTCAGGTTTATTGTGCGCACAATGGCCCAGAGGCACGGACTGTATGCCTCGCTAATGCCCAAGCCTCTAAACGGCAGGCCGGGGTCGGCGTTACACTTGCAGCTATTCCTCTATCGCAGGGAAGAAGATTCCTTTTACGATGGAAGGGAGCCTTTGCAGCTTGGCCGGGAGGCCGGACATTTTATTGCGGGTGTCCTTGCCCATGCCCGGGCCAATACTGCCATTACCAATCCACTGATTAACTCATACAAGCGGCTGGTATCCGGCGATCATAACCCAGTATATATAGCCTGGTCGGAAGATAGCCGCAATACTGTGCTTCGGGTATCTGAAGATTATGGAAAAGGAATCCGGGTTGAATTAAGGAGCCCGGATTCGACCTGTAACCCTTATCTGGCCATAGCCATAATTTTGAAGGCCGGTATAGAAGGGATTCTGCAGAGGCTTCCACTACCGCCGCCGATGACCCAAAACAGTGAAATAAAGAGCAGCAAGCAGTGGCCACGGGCTGATCGCCTGCCTCGCACCCTGGAGGAAGCTCTGGGGGAACTGGACTCGGATCAGGTGATCAGGGACACTCTTGGTGAGTACATCTATCAGAGATTTGCCCGGGCTAAGGATGAGGAGTGGGAGCGTTTCCAGAAGTTTGTTCACCCATGGGAACTGGAAGAGTATCTCCCTAACTTCTAGGCGGCAGGTTCATGATCAGTATCTAGCCTTGGCTTTTCCCTGGTGATCTGCGAAAAAATTAAAAAATGAGAGTATAGTAAAGGAGGACATACAGTGGAGAGTTCAAAAAAAGTAGTCAGTGAAATAATGGAACAGGTTATTAAGAGGAATCCGAACGAGCCAGAATTCCACCAGGCAGTTTTGGAAGTGCTTGAATCCTTGGAGCCGGCCATAGAAAAACATCCTGAATTTGTGTCAGCGGGCATACTGCAAAGAATAGTCGAACCGGAACGGCAAATAATCTTCCGGGTGCCGTGGGTTGACGACAATGGCCAGATGCAGGTCAACCGGGGTTTTAGGGTGCAGTTTAACAGCACAGTTGGCCCTTACAAGGGGGGTCTCAGGTTTCATCCCTCGGTAAACGTGGGCATAATTAAATTCCTTGGGTTTGAGCAGATATTTAAAAACTCACTGACCGGCCTTCCCATAGGTGGGGGCAAGGGTGGGAGTGACTTTGATCCCAAAGGGAAGTCAGACGGAGAGGTTATGCGCTTCTGCCAGAGCTTTATGACAGAGCTCTACCGGTACATCGGGGCCGATGTGGATGTGCCGGCCGGTGATATAGGTGTTGGCGGCCGGGAAATAGGCTATTTGTACGGTCAGTATAAAAGGATTACCGGCCTTTACCATGGGGTTCTTACAGGCAAGGGTCTGGCCTATGGCGGAAGTCTGGCCAGAACCGAGGCTACCGGCTATGGACTGGTCTACTTTCTTGAGGAGATGCTTAAAGCCAAAAGACAAACTCTTGCCAATCAGGAAGTGGTTATCTCCGGATCAGGAAATGTAGCCATTTACGCGGCGGAAAAGGTCTCCCAGTTGGGCGCCAGGGTGGTGGCCATGAGCGATTCCAACGGCTATATCTATGATTCCGAAGGAATTAAGCTGGATACTGTCAGACAGTTAAAAGAAGTTGAAAGAAAAAGAATAAAATCTTATGTTAAAATTCATCCTTCGGCCCAGTACCACGAAGGATCGAATGGGATATGGTCAGTTAAGTGTAATATTGCCCTTCCCTGCGCCACGCAGAATGAAATTGACGGGGAAGCAGCCTCACTGCTTGTATCAAATGGAGTTATGGCAGTGGCCGAGGGGGCCAATATGCCCTCTACGCCGGAGGCGGTAAAAGTGTTCCAGGAAAACAACGTCCTTTTCGGCCCCGCAAAGGCCTCCAATGCCGGTGGGGTGGCCACCTCGGCCCTGGAAATGTCCCAGAACAGCATGAGGTGCTCCTGGACTTTCGAAGAGGTTGATGCCAAGCTAAAGGACATAATGATTAATATTTATCGGCAAACCACCCGGGTAGCCAGTGAGTACGGCTGTGAGGGCAACCTGGTGAAAGGGGCAAACATCGCAGGCTTCCTCAAGGTGGCCAGTGCCATGATGGCCCAGGGGGCAGTGTAGGGTACAATATACTCCATTGAGCGCATGGGCATAGGAGTGTAGCAATGTCAGGGAAGACAGAATTATCCAGGGTAATATTTGAAAAGCTTATAAATCATCTGGTAAATATTGAAGAGGATAAGAATAATTTGCTGCAGGAGTATTTTCCTGTGCCATCAAAAGAACGTGATGGAATAAGCTATTTGTTGGAAAAATATATAGCTAAAATTGATCATTTAATAAGAAATGATTTGATTGTGGTACAGTCTTCTGATAACAGCTTCCCATTTGTGGCAATGTATTGTGAGGTTGAGGTGCAGGACCTGGAAAATGGAGAGATTGAAAAACTCCGTATAGTACCTCCCTTTAAAAATGATGAAAGCAATGATGTGTCATTTTTGTCCCCCGCGGGAAAGGCTCTCCTATTAAAAAATATTGGGGATGAAACCGTGGTTAAGGCGCCGGGAGGAGAATCTCATTATAGAATAAAAACCATAAAATTGAGATATCCGTAACCGAGCAGTGGGCACCGGAATCAATATACAAACCCCCTTCTTCCAACCGTGAAGAAGGGGGTTTGTTATGGCGCCCCATTTATCCGTCTATGCTTTTTTTTATAAAAGAGCAAATATGGTCCATCGCCTGTGTGGCCTCGGGAAAGAGGGGAGACATTACCGGATAGCAGTGCATCATTCCCTCTCCAACCTTCAATGTGACATCAACTCCGGCAGCCCGGGCTTTTTCTGAGAAACGCACCGAGTCGTCCAGAAGTATTTCGTCATCTCCGGCATATATGAGCAGAGGCGGAAGCCCGTTCAGGTCCCCGTACAGAGGGGAAATGTAGGGCAGGCGCGGGTCGCTATTTCCGGTGTAATGCTTGCTGCAGACAGTCCACATCCCATCAGGGGACAGACATGACCCGGCATTGGTTTTATAGGACGCCCCGGTGCACTTAAGATCAGTCCAGGGGGAGAGTGCCACCGCCGCCGCCGGAAGGGGAATTCCCTGATCCTTCAGGGCAAGCATTGTGGCCAGGCATAAACCCCCGCCGGCGGAGTCTCCGGCAAATACAATGCGGGCAGGTGAAACTTCCTGGTCCAGCAGCCAGCGGTACGCTTTTACCGAGTCCTCGATTGCTGCCGGGAAAGGATGCTCGGGGGCCAAGCGGTACTCAAACTGCAGTGCGGCCACTCCACTGCCTTTGACAAACTTGGCCACATGCACCCGGTGGTCCGAGCAGGATCCCGACACGTATCCGCCACCATGGATATAGAATATTACCCTGTCGTTCACAGCCCGGGCAGGAAGAATCCATTCAGCCCGGAGGCCGTCCACTGTGACTGGCGATACCTCGATCCCTTCCGGCAGCCTGCCGAACCTGGCGGCCCCCTTTTCACATTGCTGTCGAAAGAGGGGTACTGAGGTATTGAAGTCCCAGGTTTCCCTTTTCAGCTGAAAGGACATTAAATGCCGGTGTTTTAATAATAAATATAAAAATCGGCTTTTCAGACTGGGCATTTTTATTTCTCCTTACACCTCGAATTTGATTTTTCCATATACTCTCTTTTCCTCCGGTCGATTTCTTCCCGACCGGAATTGATAACCTCCAGTATATCCAGCTGGTCAACTGTATGGTCAAATAACTGCTGACCGGACCCGGATGGAGACACCTGGTAGCAGGAGCCGTCATTGTTCCGTGTCAGGTAGCCTGTGTCTACCAGTCTGCGCCTTAAGGTGATGTGGTCAATTTCTTTTATCCGGCTGATATGACTTAGCCAGAATATCAGCTTTTCGTTGACTTCCCGCTCGGTTAGGCTGCCGGGTTCACCTATAGTTAAAACAGCACTTTTAAATAAAATATGCTGATTTACATGATCTTTGGGAAATCCTGCCAGACCGCTGCGCAAACACAGATCTACCAGACGTTTTTTAAATATTTCTCTTGTAACAGGCTGAGGGCTGATCATATGGATACCTCTTTTCACTGTAATAGTATTTTTTGCCGGTACAAAAACTGTATGACCAATATTGCATACAAAGTCACCAAATGGCCTAAAGAAAGGGCTGCTCTTTAAAAGCAGCCTGAGGTTTACATTTCTGGAACCGGCTGATATAATCATTGTATAGACTTGGTGACTATTTGTCAACAGTTATTCACCAAATTAAATAAAGGAGCCTGAGGATGTCAAAATTTAATGACAGTGAAAGGGAACAGATACGGCAGTGCCTTTTAAACAAGGGTAAAGAGCTTTTTATTCAGTATGGCCTCCATAAAACCAGCATTGATGATCTGGTACAGGCCTGCGGGATTGGCAAGGGGTCCTTTTATAAATTTTTTTCCTCAAAAGAAGAGCTTTTCTATGTCATTTTAAATAAACAGGAGGAGATCAGAAACCGGCTGATAGTGGAGCACCTTAATGAGGATCTGCCTCCCAAGGAGCTTATCTCCTCCTTCTTTCACCTGGCTTATAAACTGGCCGATGAAAACCCTCTTTTGCAGCAGTGGCTGCAGGATGGGGAGGCCGAGCGCATAACCCGCAAATTACCGGAGCATCTCATAAAAGGATTTTCACAGGACCACACAGAGAAGGGGATACTTTTCGTGAAAACCTTAATTCAGCGCGGTGTGCTGAGAGAACAGGACCCGGAAGTGATTGAAGGGGTCTTGCGAACCATTTTAATGCTCTGCCTTCTTAAAGATAAGATAGGCAGTGATTTGTTTCCCAAAATTATGGATGTAATTATAGACTATATTTCAGAAGGATTGACTAAGCCCGGATAGGCAGTAGCTTTGCTGTGGAGTCAGCATAGTCTACACGTAGGTATCCACTTTATGCAATGAGCCTCTGTCTCTGTCAGGCGAAGGAGTAGAGGAAGCCGAAGCTGAAGACCTGCTTACCGGCCGGATGGGCAGGTAGATATTGTCAGTCTGCTTTTTTTCAAAGCTATAGGCCACTATCAAATCCCAGGTCTTCATGCGCCCCACCGTGTAGTTTTTATAGCCCCGGTGTAAAAGAAAATTTTGTATTGTTGATATCTGAATAGGAAGCATAATATCCCTCCTGCAAAAGCTGTCTACTTATAAATACTTTATAAGTTGCCGGTTTATGGAGGTGAAAAGAGAACTTTTTCATTTTTTTAGAAGGCCTTTTATTAGCCTTCTTTTTTCAGGCCCATTATTTGCATCATATTGATCCCAGTTAGCGGTATGCCGTGCAGCTGGATAAAAAGTTATCCGCCCCAAACCGGCAGTCTTCAGGCAGCATGAACATCCGGCGGCGTCATGAAAGATTGTTTATATAAATGACAGGGGTGTTCAATATGTGAATAGGGGAGGAGGTTTGGGGCGCAAAAGCTGATACGGCCCGGACTAAAAAGAAAGGGTGGTTTTGTTATGATTAAATCAAGACTCTGTGAGCTGGTTGGAATAAGGTATCCCATTATCCAGGCGGGAATGGGACCCTTCGGGACCAATAAGCTGTGTGTGGCCTCCTCTAATGCAGGGGTGCTGGGACTAATCAGCTCCAGCGGCATCACTACCAGGGACAGCCAGAGGGAAATTTACGACTACTTCTGCCGAAGCGGCGGCGCTGACCCGGAGGCCGGCCCGGAAACTATTTTGAGGACTATATTTCAGCAGACCCTGGATCAGACCAGGGAATCACAGGGCATTTTCGGTATAAATGTTATGGTGGCGGCTGAAATGAGAGAGTCGGCGGAATTGATCGTCAAAACCATGATTAAGGCCCGGGAAGAGGACCCGGAAATGAAAAAGAGGTTCAGGGTACTGGTGACCTCGGCCGGAGATCCCCTGCCCTGGGCGGGTGCAGTTAAAAAGACTGATCTGGTCTGGATGCACGTAATGCCGTCGGTCAAGGCCGCTCTGCGCTGCAAGAAGGCCGGTGTTGACGTGATCGTGGCCTCCGGCCATGAGGGGGGCTTCCATACTTCCTGGGAGCCGGTTCACTCCATGATACTGCTCCCTGCAGTGGTAGAGGCGGTTTCCGATGAGAAAACACTGGTGGTGGGGGCCGGGGGATTCTGCGATGGTAAAACACTGGCCGCGGCCCTGGTTATGGGGGCCGATGGAGCCCAAATGGGCACAAGGTTTTTGGCCACCGAGGAAAGCGACTTTCATCAGATATGGAAAGAGGGCGTGGTGGCTGCCGGAGATCGGGGAACACTGGTGGCCCGCGGCTTTGTGGGACCGGCCCGCTGGCTGAAGACACCCCGTAGCGAGGAGCATGCCAGAAACACCCTTAAAAAGTCCCCCGGAGTGTTTCTGGGCACCCCTGACGACTATACCACCATTGATATGTCCCTGATAAATTTTGAGATTGAATCCATCAATGCTGTGTACAGGGGTGACAGGGACAAGGCTCTGCTTGCCGCCGGAGAATCGGCCCAGCGGGTTAATGATATGCCCGGGGTAAAGGATCTGGTGCAGGGGATAGTCACCGAGGCCGAAGACATTCTGAAAAGCGTCCGGACCAAATTGCTGGCCTGAGGATAATGGCGGCTTATATACTCTAATTATTAAATTTCACCGTAACGCTGACTACTTCCGGGTTGTTGCCCAGTCTTAACGGGGGGCCCCAGGTTCCATAGCCTGATGATACAATGAGGTGATAGCCGCCTTTCTTAAGCATACCCCAATCCTGTTCGTATATTTTCCCTGTAATCAGGTTAAGGGGAAATACCTGCCCCACATGAGTATGACCGGATAGCTGCAGATCCACCCCGTTGGCCCGGGCGCTTTCCAGGTCAACGGGCTGGTGATCCAGCAGAATTAAGGGTAATGAAGAATCAACTTCCTTCACTAAGTCCTCCAGTTCCTTTCGGCCCTGCTGTCCCTGGCGCCTCAAGCTGTCCCTGCCTATTAGATAAAAACTTTCTTCAATCTTCAGGAAGCTGTCTTTTAAGACAGTTATTCCTGCGTCCTCAAGGTAGTTAGATAATTGACTATCATCGCTGCGGAGCTCGCGGTCATGGTTTCCTGGAACGGCGAATACTCCGTATTTTGCCGGCATACCATGCAAAACATCAGTTAACTGACGGGCTTCTTCCTGCTGCGCGGCTCCATTGGTAATGTCACCGGCAAGAAGAATTATATCCGGCTGAAGTTCATTCATAATTTTAACCATACTGTCGAGCCGCTGGATATCCATAACTTCCCCGAAATGAATATCGGAGATCATGGCAATTTTAAGCTGCTGCAGGGGGCCTGCATTTTTGTCCACCTCCAGGCCGTATTCTGTCACTACCGGGTGCCTGGAATTCCAGCCTCCGTAGGCCAGAATCAGCGCAACTGTTAATACAACTGCAGCGCCTGTAGCCAGAGGGGTTTTTTTATGTTCCTTAATTGCGGCAGGGATAAAACCTATGCCTTTATCAATAAGTCTCAGTGAATCAATAAGCAGGAGCAGTAAAAAGATATATGAAACCCCCACCATGGAGTAGCCTCCCCAGATGGTCAACCAGAGCCCGGCGGTGTCGGGCAGTAAGTCCTCGCCTATTTCCGCCGCCGGGAAGGAAAAGAACAGCAGGGAGAAAAAGCCCCCATATATTGTCCGGTAAAGGAGGGAGGTAGATTTGCCCAGGGCAAGCCACCCCCTCCGGCCTATGTAGTAACCCATGAATAAATATAACGATAAAAAGACAGTACTCAGGACACCCCACATGCTCACTATTCTCCTTTTTTGTTAACCGGGAACCGGATACACATTTTATTATAACTTGTTAATAATTGAAGTACAATTTTTTAAGAGAAACTAATATCAATGCTTGCTTTAGCCAAATACTATCTCAGTACCTGGCTAGTTTATGACATCAGGCTCAGGCTCAGTAATGCGGCCAAAATTCTAATCTGGTATGTTTAATAAAACCGGGCCAGTAAGGTTAAGAAGGCTGTTTTTTTAGCCCTCTTTTTATCTTTAATAGGTCAATGGTTAGAGCAGAAGGTTATTCTGAAACTGCACATTAAAGATAGGAGAAGAAGTGGAGTTTATATATATACCAAATTTTTACATGCCTAAGGGAGTCATAGATCTTGTCAGTATGTATTAACTTAATGACTACTTGCATTATATATAAAAGAGCGTTATACTAATGGGGTAATTAGTCCATGTAGAGTTTATCAGGCAACTTTTTTTGTCAGAATTAAATGTTTAACATTTACATAAATCATAAAATATGAAGAAACTTAAATCTTTTTAAGTTTACAAAAACACCTTTGAGGGTGGTGTGGAATGAGAAGGATACCTTGTGATTTTTTAGTGCCTGGAATGGAAGTGGCCAGCAGCATTTACAATGTTGATGGCAGGGTTTTACTTGCCAGGGGAGCAAAATTAAATGATTTTTACATAAGGCGGCTGGCGCAAAAAGGCTTTACTTCAATATACATAGAGGAAGAGATCTCAAGGGATATCTATGTAAGTGATGTTGTGCTTAGCGAAACCAGGATGAAGGCAGCTGCAGAAATTAAAAAAACAACAGCCAAAGTGTGCTCTAGTCTGATTAACAAGAACACTATTAATATGAAAGCTATAAAATCAAGTATAACTGATATAATTAACCAAATAATGGAAAATAAAAATATAATTTATGATTTAATTGATGTCAGGACAGTCGATGATTATTTATTTTCTCATTGTGTAAATGTATGCGTTTTATCAGTGCTGACCGGCATGGCGATGAATTACAATTATGATCAATTGGAGCAGCTGGCGGTAGGGGCATTATTACATGACCTGGGAAAGGCCCTGGTGCCTCCGCATATTCTGAATAAGCCCGGGAGGCTGTCTGATTCAGAGTTTGCCGAGATAAAAAAGCATCCCTCCCATTCGCTGGAGCTTCTCCGGTCCAATCCCGGCATCAGCAGTGTCTCACGGGTTATCGCCTATGAACACCATGAAAAGTACAACGGGGAGGGCTATCCATTAAATAAAGCCGGCCATGAAATACAGGAAATGTCCCAGATAGTAGGTATGGTTGACATGTATGACGCCATAACAGCCAACAGGTGTTATAGGGAGGCTATGCCGGCCAACGAGGCTTATGAATTGATCTCGGCGTCAGGAGATCTTTATTTCAGATATGATATTGTAAAAAGCTTTTTATCCAAAATATCGGCTTATCCATCAGGCAGTTTTGTTCAGCTCAGCACCGATCAGATTGCTATAGTTGTAAGTAATTCAGCCAACTCCCCAACCACTCCCATGGTGAGGCTATTGATGGAGCCGGACGGGATAGCTATAAATCCTTTTCGTGAAATAGATCTGGCCGGTCAGACCAAAATAGTAATAAAACGTATCTTAAGAGAAAAAGAGGTTCAGGGGGTTATTGAGAGGGTGCAGTATGAAAGATTGACGGGGACCGGATATTAAATATTTTGCTGGTGAGGCGATCCCACCAGACGCCCTTGAGCTTCTGGGCTGTTAGGGGCAATTATATTGATATAATTGCCCGTGAGCTGATAAAGATCAGAAAGAATGAAGAAAACAAAAAGCAGTAAAAATATAGTCAGGAACACTCCCGGGTAAGTCCCCTATAACTTGGCTGCTACTCCCGCCATGATCTCAGAAAGGCTTAGCATTTCTTCCACCTGGGCGTTTATTTCCTGTATGGCTGCTGCCTGCTCCTGGCTGGCATCAAGGGCAACCGCAGCTTTTTCGGTGGCATGAGAGGTGGCTTCTTCAATTTTTTGGGTTAATCCACGAATTAGATCAGCGGTCTCCTTGGAACTATCGGACAGCTTTCTTATTTCCACCGCCACCACACCGAATCCACGGCCGGCCTCACCGGCACGGGCCGCCTCTATAGCCGCGTTTAGTCCCAGCATCTTGGTTTGTGAGGCAATATGAGTTATTGCGTCAAGCACCTTATTGATCTCGCCTGACAGATGAGCTATGCCCTGTATCTCTTCCTGCAGATCACTGTTATTGGTATGGATATCACCTGCCGCCGTGGCGGTGTGCGCGGTGGCCTGACTGACTTCGGTCAGGCCCTGCTTAAAATTGCCCACTGCCTCTCTTACGGTGAATGCGTTGTCACGGGTTGCGGCCATTCCATAGGTTCCCACAACCCTGTCCGGTTCATCATCGTCAAAAACCGGAAAACAGGACACCTTTAGCGGAACCCCGTACAGGGAGGGGGGAAGCTCAACACTAATTGGCTGCTTGCTCTGAATTACCTTGTAGGCAGCGCCATTCTCGTTAAATTCCAGCCCCGGCTTGGCAAAGGGAACCACAGTGTTATGCTCATATACCATAAGGAATTTGGTTAAATCAGTAGTATAAAACCCCATTTTTTCACCGACAAACAGCGTGGCTACCTCTGGCGCTATAGAGGCAAAACTATCAAGAAATTTACTTCCCACTGGTCTTCCTCCTTTGGATGCTGTTGATACATTTTGTATATTAAATCATTGCTGATGAATTTGGGTTGTATACAGAAAGTTCTTAATGGTAAATTTTTGACTATTTTCTACAAAAAACATGAATATCCTTCCTGATTTAGGATTATTTTATAAGTTAAAGGGCTGTGTCAAAAGCTAATTTTTTGACACAACCCCTGGTTAGTTTGTCTTTACCGGCCTTTAAAATCGGCCTTCCTCTTTTCAAGGAAAGCAGCGGTTCCCTCAATACGGTCTTCTGTGGAAAAGGCTATTGTCTGGGCATATTTCTCAAACAGGAGCCCGGAGTATATGTCTGTGTTGGCCCCTATATTTATTGCGGCCTTGGCCAGACCAACCGCCACCGGGCCTTTGGCTATAATCTTAAGGGCAGTTTCTTTGGCTGCCGTCAGCAAGTCCTCCGGGTTTTCCACCACTTTATTGACCAGCCCTATTTCCCTGGCCTCCACGGCGCTTATGATGTCCCCGGTGAAAATAAGCTCCTTGGCCTTGCCCATGCCCACAATTCTCTGCAGTCTCTGAGTGCCCCCGGCTCCCGGTATAATACCGAGGTTAACCTCGGGCTGGCCGAATTTGGACCGGCTGGTGGCGATCCTTATATCACAGGACAGGGCCAGCTCACAGCCCCCTCCCAGGGCAAAGCCGTCAATGGCGGCAATGACAGGCCTGTCAAGGTTTTCAATATCGTTTAGGGAGTCCTGGGCCTCGCCCTTTAATACCTCCAGAGTCTCCCTCTCATTCAGGGAGCGGATATCGGCGCCGGATGCAAAGGCCTTGCCTCCCGCCCCGGTTATTATGACCACCCTTATATCCTTATCAAAGCGGCACTCTCTTATGGCGCCGCGGATTTCTGCCCAGGTCCGGGGGTCCAGGGCGTTTCGCACCTCGGGCCGGTTTAGGGTTATTACCGCTATCTTACCGTCTCTCTCCAGCAGAAGGTTTTTATATTCCATCGGTTCGATCTTCTCCTTATCAGTTAATCACAGGTTTTCTATTACCGCAGCCATTCCCTGCCCTCCGCCTGTACACAGGGTAGACAGCCCCAGGCGGGCATTTCTCCGCTTCAGCTCATAGATCAGCGATACTGAAATCCTGCACCCGGTGGCGCCCAGGGGGTGACCCAGGGCGATGGCGCCGCCGTTGACGTTGGTCCGGTCAATATCCATCTCCAGCTCCCTGATACAGGCCAGGGACTGTGAGGCGAAGGCCTCATTTAATTCTATCAGGTCAATATCACTTAGCTGTAGATTAAGCTTTCCGAGCAGCTTCCTGACCGCAGGCACAGGGCCTATGCCCATATATCGCGGGCTAACGCCAACGGCGCTGAAACCCAGCACCCGGGCTATGGGAGTCAGGCCCAGCTCTTTAACAGCACTGCCCGACGCCAGAATCATAGCCGCCGCCCCATCATTCCTGCCGCAGGAATTTCCCGCCGTAACAGTGCCTTCGGGCTTAAAGGCAGGCTTTAGCCTGGCCAGTGCCTCCAGTGTGGTCTCCGGGCGGCCATGCTCGTCAGTGTCAAAAACACTGGCTTTTTTCTTGAATACTACCTCAACGGGGACTATCTCATCTTTGAACTTACCCCCGGCAATTGCTTTGGCGGCCAGCTGCTGACTGCGCAGGGCATATTTATCCTGGTCCTCGCGGGAAATATTGTATTTCTCAGCAACATTTTCAGCAGTTATGCCCATGCCAAGGTCAGGACCGTATATTTCCACCGGCTGGGCACGGCTGGCCCCTTCGGTGTTGGAGTCCACCAGCTGGGCAGGTCCGTCTCCCCACCTGATGTTGCGCATATAGTGGGGAGATCTGCTCATGATCTCCGCGCCGCCTACAGCCAGAATATTGGCATCCCCGGCAATTATGCGGAGATAGCCGCTGTACATGGCCTCCATGGCCGACGAGCACAGGCGGTTGATGGTATAGGCAGGCACCTCCTCGGGCACTCCCGCCCTTAAGGAGGCAACCCTGGCCATATTGGCCGACTCAGTGCTCTGGCGGACCTCTCCCATGATCACTTCGTCCACCTGGCCGGGGTTAAGGGCGGCTCTTCTCAGGGCCTCTTTGATAACAACAGACCCCAGCTCTCCGGTGGTGTACAGGCGAAGGCTGCCGCCATAGCGGCCTATGGCTGTGCGAACTCCGCTTACAATAAAAACATGTTCCTCCATTTTGTAACCTCCTGTGGATGCATTTAAAGTCAGTTAATTGGAATAAACTTCTCCTCTATTTCATTTATCTTTCTAAGTAGAGTGTCAACCAATTCTTCCTGGGACACCTCCCAGGCGTCAATGCTGAGGCCGGCCACCACAATGGCTTTGCCGCTCCAGCCCTCTGCTGTCCGGGGATTTACACACTGGCGGGGGCAGCCGTTTATGAAAAGTGACAGATCCGGGTCAGTGCCCGGGCTAAAAGGGTATACAGGCTTCCCAAGCCTCTTGACAATTTGCTTTACCAGGGCCTCCCGGTCTATTTCAGGATTGCACCCTCCACAATATATGGCCGTGATTTTCAAGAATTCTATTCCTCCCGGTCAATGCCGGAAATAATCCTGGCCAGCTTTTTCTTGTGCTCCAGGTTGGCCTGCCGGGCTATCATAATCCTCTGGGCCTGGGGCGAGCCGGCGCCGTGCATTGACTCTGTGCGGTATCCCACCGCGGCGCAGCCCAGGGTGATGTTTTCTACCAGCCGGAGCATTCTCATACGGTGCTCGGTGGGCACCCCGGCCACACCTTTAAGATATTTTTCAATATACGGACCTATTTCAGGGTGGCGGAAGTCCTTTTCTGAGGGCATTGTCACCATCAGCCCGCCGGCGATATCTTCAGCCAGCCTGGCAATCTCATAGGGATAGCGGGTTACATTCTGCTTGCACACGTTGGCCAGGAGCATGTCTATTAAATAGGTGCCCGAGGGAGTGCGGTGACCCTGGCAGGAGCAGGCAATACCACAGGAGTAAAGGGTTTCGTTCAGGTGGATCATCTCGATGATCTTATCCTTGACATGGGACGCCCCGGCGGCGCCATTATACTCCGCCATCTGGGCTGCCGCGCCGATCAGAACGTCGCCTACCCCTACCTTGCACCCTCCGTAGCTCTGGCGGTGGTAGCCGGCAAAGCGCTCCACCAGCGCGCCTGAGAATTGGAACTCCCGGCACATAAACACCCTGTCCCGGGGCACAAACACATCGTCAAATACCACCAGCGCCTCCTGGCCTCCGTACAGGGCATTGCCCACATCAATGGAGGAGCCCTCCAGCTTTCTGGTATCGCAGGACTGGCGACCGTATATATAGGTAATGCCGGATGAGTCGCTGGGTATGGCAAAAGACACCGCGTAGTCCTTATCGGCCTCAGTCATGGCCACAGTGGGCATAATACAGATTTCATGGGAGTTTATAGCACCGGTCTGGTGCGCCTTGGCTCCGCGCACAACAATGCCGTCGGAATTCTGCGATACAATGCGCAAATACATGTCGGGGTCCGGCTGCTGGCTGGGGCGCAGGGAGCGGTCTCCCTTGGGATCGGTCATGGCCCCGTCCACAACCAGATCGTTATCCTGGATATACCTGAGGAAGCTGCGGAAGTTAGCGTGATATTTAGTGCCCAGCTTAAGATCCATCTCATAGGTTACACTGTCCAGGGCATTAATGGCGTCCATGCCCACACAGCGCTGAAAGCAGGTGGCTGTTTTCTGACCCATCAGGCGCTGCATCTTGACCTTGTTGACAAGGTCTCCGGCGCTCTGGTGCAGGTGTGTAAAGCGGTTTATTCTTTCTCCGCTCAGGCTGGAGGCCACCGTCATGAGACTGCTGTGGGCATCATTTTGTGCCAGCTCATAAGTTTTGGCGACCGAGTTGATAGAGGGCCGGATGACTGGATGATCTACAATATTCTGTACTTTCTCCCCAAACATCCACACTTTAAGGTCCAGCTTTCTTAAGCTCTCCAGGTATTTTTCCGCAGTTTTTAAAGCCACAGTCCTTCCTCCTTTAAACCGGGTATAGGTGGTACTTCCTGTCAGACTAGCTTCTTTTTATTGGAGACAGGAAAAGACACATCATTATAATTCTTGTTGCAAAAAAAGTGCCTTTAATATTGCCGGTAAACGGTTCTGTCAGGTACAATTCTTGCGAGCATTTTAAAAACAATTACACTTCGGAGGTAATAATATGAATTTTGACCTGAGTGAAGAATTGAATGACATTCGAAAGGTGGCCAGGGATTTTGCTCTGAGGGAAATACAGCCCACCGTGGATGAGGACGACAGGGCACACCGCTTTCGCAGGGATATAGTGGATAAAATGGCTGAGCTGGGCTTTTTCGGCACTGCCATACCGGAGGAGTACGGCGGCAACAACATGGGCTTTTTGGCCGGCGCCATCATAGCCGAGGAAATAGCCCGGGTGCATAGCTCCATGCGCCTGCCCTTCAACATGAATATGAATGGGCCCGCCCTTACTATTCTGAAGTTCGGCAGCAGGGAATTAAAGAATAAGTATATTCCCGGACTGGTTGACGCCCGGATACTGGGTTGCTTTGCCATTACCGAGCCTGATACCGGGTCGGATGTGGCCTCAATGAAGGCAAAAGCCATCCGTGAAGGAGAACATTATGTTTTAAGCGGCAGTAAGATCTGGATATCCAATGCCCCCGTAGCGGATATTGCGCTGGTTTATGCCTACACCGACCCGGGCCGGAAGGTAAAGGGCATGTCGGCCTTCATAGTGGAAATGAGCTCTCCCGGCATAAGTGTGGAGCCCATAACAGAAAAGCTTGGCACCTGGTCTGCTCCGGTAGGAACCATCACCTTTGAGAACTGCCTGGTTCCGGCTGCCAACCTGGTTGGGGAAGAGGGCGATGGCTTTAAAATATGCATGTCCCAGCTGGATGACACCCGCCTGGGCTGTATGGCCGGCGGGATCGGCGTGGCCCAGGCCTGCCTGGACGCCGCTATAGCCTATGCCAACGAGCGCCACCAGTTCGGACAGCCCATCGGTAAGTTTCAGATGATTCAGGACATGATCGCCCAGATGGTGGTGGAGGTGGAGGCCGCCAGACTTTTGGTATACCGGGCAGCCTTTTTGAGGGACAGGGGAGTGGTCTGCACCAGGGAGATTTCCATCGCCAAATATGCTTCCGGCGAGGCCGCCAACAAGTGTGCCGACCTGGCCATGAAAATTTACGGGGCCTATGGCTATTCCGAGGAGTACCCGGTGGCCAGGTACTACCGTGATGCAAAGTCCTACCAGATTGTTGAGGGGACCAGCAATGTGCAAAAAATAATTATTTCCAATGATGCCCTGGGCTATCGCAGGGCCAACCGATGATGGAACTTATTTCAATTTGAAACAGGACTGTTAAGTTTTAAAACAAAAACGGTACTGATTTAAAAGGAGGCAATACATGGCCGCGCTGGATAAGAAGGGTCTGAAATTTAAAGAGTACACCATGACGGTTGAGCGGGGAAAGATAAAGGAGCTGGCCGGGGCCATAGGCGACCCAAACCCAATATACTCCGACGCCGGGGCGGCAAAGGCCGCCGGGTATCGCGATATTACCATACCGCCCACCTTTATGCAGGTTATTGACATGTGGAGCGGGGTATTAGGTTTTGAAGAACAGTGCAGGGCGCTGGAAATGAATCCGTTAAAGGTTCTTCACGGGGAGCAGGAGTTCGAGTACCTGGCGGATATTTATCCCGGTGATGTGATCAGCGGGGCTGCCAGGGTGGCCAATGTGGCTGTGCGCACCGGGAGCTCCGGGGGGATGAATATATTCAAGCTGGAGACAAGATATACCAATCAGCACGGCCAGCTGGTTATGGTTTCCAGGGCCAGTATTATAGAGAGGCACTAGGAGGTGCGGATATGGGTACAGTATTTTCGGCCGGGGATTCCTTCCCGGATTATAAAAAAGCTCCGGTGAGCCGCTTGCAGCTGGTTAAATTTGCCGGGGCTTCGGGGGACTTCAACACCATTCACCTCTTCAGTGAGGCGGGGGAAAAGGCCGGCGCAGGCGGCGTCATTGCTCATGGAATGCTGGTGATGGGCATGGTGGGGGAGGCTATAGCCCACTGGGTGCCCAGAAAGGCGCTGAAGAAGATGTCGGTGCGCTTTAAGGGGATGACCCTGCCCGGAGATGAGATAACAGTGTCCGGTAAGGTAGCCGACGTTATCAAAAATGGTGAAGAAACCAGTATTATATGCAAGGTAACGGCAAAAGACCAAAACGGCCAGGTGAAAATCACCGGAAGCTTTGAGGCCCTTGTATGAAAGAAGCTTAAGGGTCCTTTTAAAAACCACAGAGGGCACAGAGGACAACAGAGAATAATAGGTACTACTATGTGGTCTTTAGGCCATATGTTTAAAAATTTATTAAAAATCTTCTTAAGCATTCCGTACGGGCTAAAAGCTCTGTGTGCTCTGTGTGCTCTGTGGTTTATAAGGACATGCATTATCAGTATTTACGCCCCTATGTAGGCCTGTCTTATTTGCTCATTACCGGCTATATCCTGGCTGCTGCCTGACATTACCACCGCGCCGCTTTCCATGACATAGGCGCGGTGGGCTATTTTTAGGGCTGTATAGGCGTTCTGCTCTGCCAGTAATATGGTGGTCCCCTCACGGTTGATGGCCTCTATTGTATCAAACATCTGCTGCACTACCAGGGGGGCCAGGCCCATGGAGGGCTCATCCAGAAGCAGCACCCCGGGGCGGGCCATCAAGGCCCTTCCGATGGCTACCATCTGCTGCTGCCCTCCGCTTAGGGACCCGGCGGGGTCGTTTTCTTTTTCCTTAAGTATGGGATACAGGCTGTACACGTATGCAAGGGATTTTTCCACTCCCTTTTTATCCTTCCGGCAGGTGTAGGCCCCCAGCAGCAGGTTTTTGTAGACCGACATTTGGGCAAACAGCCTTCTTCCCTCTGCGCACTGTGAAATGCCGTGCCTCACTATCTGGCTGGGGCTTAAGCCTGATATCTTTTTCCCCTGCAGTGTAATCACTCCGCCGGAGGGCCTTAAAAGACCGCTGATGGTTTTCAAA
The DNA here is from genome assembly GCA_000802095.1 of Peptococcaceae bacterium BICA1-7. Classification (GTDB taxonomy): domain Bacteria; phylum Bacillota; class Desulfotomaculia; order Desulfotomaculales; family Desulfocucumaceae; genus BRHc4a. The sequence continues at coordinate 270,273 of JUEB01000033.1, forward strand.
AGGGTGGTCTTTCCCGCTCCGTTAGCCCCCAGGAGGACCAGAAGCTCCCCCTGCCGCACCTCCATGCTTACGCTTCTTAAGGCCATAAAGCTTCCGAATGAGACAGACAGATTTTCCAGCTCAAGCAACCTCATTACCCCCCAAATAGGCCTCAATTACCCGCAGGTCGCTTTGTATCTCCCCGGGGGTGCCCTCTGCAATTTTCATTCCGTAGTTAAGCACAGTGATGCGGTCCGCCAGGTTCATCACCATTTTCATCTTGTGCTCAATAAGGCAAACAGTAATGCCGGAATCCCTGATCTTGTTTATTAAATGCATAAGTGACTCGGTTTCGTTGAAGTTGATCCCGGCGGCCGGCTCGTCAAGCAGCAGCAGCCTGGGGCGGGTAGCCAGGGCCAGCCCTATGGCCAGACGCTTTTTAGCCTCCTGGGAAATGCTGTCCACAGGTCTTGAGGCCGCTTCGCCAAGACCCACAAAGTCAAGAATCTCCCGGGCGTTATCCAGGCTTTCCCGCTCTTCCCGCCTGGCCCGGGAGGTTTTGAATATAGAGTCCATAAAGTTCATGCGGGTACGGAGCCGGTTGCCTATAATTAGATTGTCGATAACCAGGCTGTTGGGAAAAAGGTGAGTGGTCTGAAATGTCCTGGCTATTCCTTTAAGGGCTACAGCATGGGCCGGAAGCCCGGTGATTTCTTCTTCAGAAAAGACAATTCTTCCACCGGAGGGTGGTAAAAAGCCGCTGATGAGGTTGAAAAAGGTGGATTTGCCCGCGCCGTTTGGGCCGATAACGGCCATTATTTCTCCTTTTTGCACATTAAAGTCCACGGTGGAGACCGCGCTTAGCCCGCCAAAGGTTTTGGTAAGGGACTCTGTATTTAGTATCAATGTCATTACCCCCGTAGCTCTTCAGATTTAGTCTTTGCATGATCAGCTGCCAATACCGGCGGGGCTTCCTTGTGGGCGGCCCTGGGCTGTTTTTTTAAGCGGATCCGGTTTTTCAGGCTGTAATAGCCGCCTGTGATGCCTCGCGGGAAAAACATAACCACCAGTATTAAAAATGGCCCAAAAACCACATATCTGTATGACTGCATAAACTGCAGGCTTTCGGTCACGGTATTGACCAGGAGCGCTCCCACCAGGGGCCCCGCCAGGGTGCCCTGACCTCCTATGAGCAGCATAAGAAGAAATTCGAAGGTCATGTTGGGGTGGCTCATGGGCGGGCCGAGGAATCTGATATATCCGGCAAAAAGCGCACCGGCAAGGCCGGCGAAGAAGGCTGATATGACAAAGGAAAGAAGTTTACTGGTAAAGACGTTGATGCCAATGGTGGAGGCCAGTTCCTCGCTGTTCCTGATGGCCATGAAGGTCCTGCCCACCATAGAATTAATTATTCTGTTCATTACAAATATAGTAAACACCAGACATAAAAGCACCAGGTAGTACTGCGCATTTAAGTCGGTGAAAACTATTGAGCCTCCTCCGGGCAGAGGTATGGGGTTGGGCGGGGGCACCCCAATGAGCCCCCTTACTCCCTCGGTAAGTGAGTCCCAGTGCTCGATGGTCAGGAATAGGATCAGTCCCACACAAAGGGAAAAGATTGTGAAATAGTGGGATTTCAGCCTCAGGGAGATTAATCCCACCAGTATTCCCGCCAGGGAGGCCAGGATACAGGCGGCAGGCAGGGCCAGCCAGAAGGACCAGTGTAATTTCAGTGTAAGAATTCCCACCGTGTAGGCGCCGATTCCGTAAAAACCGGCGTGGGCCAGCGATAGCTGCCCTGTGTAGCCCAGTATAAGATTCAGGCCGTAGATGGCAATGGCGTACATGTAGCACATGATAACCACGTGCAGCAGGTATTTGCTTGTAATGATATAAGGCAGCGCCAGGGCAAGCAGCCCCAGGGCAAGATAAATAGCTTTGCCGGACCGTAAGCTGTTGATAGAAGGAGTCACCTTATCTGCCCTCCTTTGCAAAAAGGCCGGTGGGCCTTATTGAAAGAATTATGACCAGTAGAATGAAGGCCACCAGGTCCTTGTACTCAGCAGGGAAAACGGTTGCCCCCAGGCTTTCCGCCAGTCCCAGTATGTAGGCGCCCGCCACGGCCCCGGGAATGCTTCCCATGCCCCCAAGCACTATAATGACAAAGGCCTTTATGATGAGAAGGCCGCCCATTGACGGAAACACCAGGAACAGAGGCCCGGCCAGCCCGGCGGCGGCGGCCGCCAGGGCCGAGGCCACCCCAAAGGTCATCATGGAAACCATATTGGCGTCTATACCCACCAGGAAGGCTCCTTCCCTGTCCTGGGACATGGCCTCAATGGTGGATCCGATGAGAGTTTTTTTCATAAAAAGATACAGCGCCCCCATCAGTGCCAGGGCTGAGAAAATAACCACCAGCCGCTGCTGGGTGGCCATGATCCCGAATATGTTGACCACCTTGTCGAATACCTCGGGCATTCTGCGGTAGTCCGCCCCCCACAGCACTGTTGCCCCTGCCTCCAGGAAAAGCAAGGCTCCCACTGCGGCGATAAAGCTGTTGGTGGGAGGAGAGTCACGCAGGGGATGGAATACCAGTCTTTCCATAATAATGCCAATAACTGCCAGTATGACCATGGAAATCAGTATGGCCATCCAGTAGTTAAGCCCGTACAGGGTGCACAAAAAAAGGACACAGTAGGCGCCAACCATGTACAGGTGGCCGTGTGCAAAATTGGGAATGTGCATTATACCGTAAATAAGGGTTAGACCAAGGGCTACCAGGCAGTAAATACTGCCCAGAGTTAACCCGTTTAGCAGCTGCTGAAAATATAGTTCCATGTTATAAACCCCCAGATGTTATCCGTAAAAATTGTGCCGGCCTAAAGGCCACCGCTGGGATGGTGTTTTGTCAGGGACGGCTGGTTTTCCGGCGCCCCTGACAGATAAATACCAATCAGTTAAATACTATTTTTATTCTGTACGGGGAATATCGATTGGGTCACCATACTGGCCGTTTTTGATGTATGCTGCCATACCGAGGTTAGTATACCCGCCTTTGGGGCTGACACCCTCAATAGCAATAGGGGCGATGCTTTTATCGAGGGGAAGGACCTGGCGCATGGACTCGAATATTTTGGCCGCGTCCTTGACCGTTCCGGCCTTCTCAAGGGCTTTGCCCAGGGCCAGAGCCGTTTCATAGTGCCAGACGTGCTCATAGGTGGGACGCTTTCCATACTTTGTTTTGTAGTCGCTAACGAATTTATCCCGGGCAGCCTTGTCCGGTCTGGGATTCATGTAATAAGGATATATCCCTATGGCCCCTTCCAGGGCGGGCATGCCGATAATATCTGCCATGTCTTCAAATTTAGCCTGATCCAGGACTATGAGGCCACCCTTGAAGCCCTGGTCCCGGGCCTGCTTAATCACCATGGCGGTGGGCTGGGAGGCTCCCCCCACGAAAAGAACTTCCGGTTTGGTGGCCAGCGCTTTGCTGACATATGGGGCGAAATCAGTTTCGGTGTTATAACTGAAGGGGGAGTTGATGGTGATTGTGCCGCCGGCTTTTTCCCAGGCGGGAGCGAACAGTGTTCCCCAGTCTTTGCCGTAAGCAGCGTTGCTCTGGATCATGGCCACTTTCTTTCCGTGCTCTGCCATGGTCTTCTTGATGAAAGGATCTATGTAGCTGTTATAGGGAGGAGGCAGCAGCAGGGTCAGCTTGTTGCCCCGGGCGTACAGTTTGGGCTCACTGCTGTAGGCGGCGATCAGGAAATTTTCAACCTCGTTGAATTCCTGCATGGCCGCTATGCCGCCGCTGTGGGGGCAGAAAATAATGGAGGCGTTATATTCCTTGACCAGCCGGCGGGCGTTGGTGGCCGCCTCATTGGGGAGGTAGCGGTCGTCCAGCGAGGTAACCTTTAAAGTGTATTTTTCTCCGGCCACAGTAACTCCTCCGGAGGCGTTGACCTGTTCCACACCCATTTCAAGACCGGTTAAGATGTCCTTGCCGTAAAAGGCGGCACCGCCGCTAAGCGGTCCGGTAAAGCCTATGTTCAGCACCTTGGCCTCCTTGGCCTGGCCGGAATCCTTGTCTCCCCCGCCACAGCCTGCGGCTGCCAGAAGGGCAACTGCCAGGGTTAATAAGATCATAATTTTAACAAAACGTTTCATTTAATTACATTCACCTCTCTTAGTATTGATGTCTTTGAGGGCCAGGTAAAAGTATTTGTGATCAGGTCATGGGCAGCGTCACCTCCAATACAGTTTATCGTTTAAGTTTCCGCCAAAAAGGTAGTCCCCGGACCTTAAGCATTTTTTCGGGGAATTAACTCAAAAACTGCAAAGATGAATTTTTATAATTTTATCTTTTGCAAATGTTTTGAATCTTTAATTTATATGCACAATATGTGCCACCATTTTAAAAACGGATATAGTCCCTGCCGATATCTTGCTGGGCGCAAATAACAAATTAAACGCCGGCCTGCTGAGGCTAAACAGATTTGTTTGAATATAGAACATAATGTTTCACTCAGAAACAGCCGGAGTGAACCAACGGACCCCTGGCGGGAGGCGGGGGCTGTAGAATATCAGAAGCAAATGGCATAATGTTTGCATGGATTTGGCAATAGCCTTTGGATGAATGGTAGCTCATAATCATTAAGAGAAGAAAAAGTGCATTTGTTCCACAAAATTTTTATTTAAGAAGGAGAGTAAAAGATGGCGGGTAATTTCAACTATTCAAACCGGGATCATAAGTTCATCATCAAAGAGTGGCTGGATACTGAAAAAATATTAAACTTTGACGAATTTAAGGATGTTTACGGCATGGAGGACGTAGATATGATCCTGGATCAGGGTGTAAAGGTGGCCAGGGAAATTGTGGCTCCCACCAACATAGACGGAGACAGGATTGGGGTCAGGCTTGAAAATGGGCAGGCCTTGGTCCCGGAATCTTTCCACAAGCTTTATAATTTCATGCAGGAAAACGGCTACGGGAATTCACAGTTTGATCCTGAAGAGGAGGGGAAGCTCCCAACTATACTGCATATTGCCCTGGAAGAATTCTTTAATGCCGGCAATCCGGCCTTTCACTCTTACATAGGCCTGGCCGGGGGCTCCTCCAACCTGATCAACAGCTACGGAAGGGAAGAGGACAAACAAAAATTCCTCCCCAAAATGTTCAGCGGCCAGTGGGCAGGCACCATGTGCCTTACCGAGCCCTGCTGCGGGTCCGATGTTGGTGACATTACCACCAGGGCCTATGCCACAGATGACCCGATGATTTATAAAATAAAGGGGACCAAGTGCTTCATCACCTGCGGCGACCAGGATATTACCGAGAATATAATTCACCTGCTGCTGGCCAAGTGTGAGGGGGCCGCTCCCGGCACCAAGGGTATCTCCCTTTTCATAGTCCCCAAGGTATGGGTTAATGACGATGGAAGCCTGGGAGAGCGCAATGATGTATCTACTGTGGCTTTAGAGCATAAAATGGGCATACACGGATCTCCCACCGCTATGCTGAGCTTCGGCGAGGAAGATAACTGCCGGGGCATACTGCTGGGGAGCCCCCCGGATGAAAGCGGCAGGGCCGAGGGCATGGCCCAGATGTTTGTGATGATGAACGGGGCCAGGCAGGGCACAGGGCTTACCGCGCTGTCCATTATGCAGGCTGCCTATAATTACTCTCTGCAGTACGCCAGGGAACGCATACAGGGTAAAGCCATTGACAATCCAAAAGGGCCCCGGGTGCCTATAATTCAGCACCCTGATATAAAAAGGATGCTTGTTTTCCAGAAGGCTGTGGCCGAGGCCTGCAGGGCCATGTTGGCCAAGAACTCCTACTATATTGACCTTTCCAGGCACAGCCCGGATCCTGCTGAAAGGAAGATGGCTCAAAGAAGGATTGAGGTCAACAACCCACTGGTGAAGGCCTATCCCTCAGACATGGTGTGGCAGACCACCTGTGAGGCTATACAGGTGCATGGGGGCTACGGATTTACCGAGGAATACCCGGTGGCCCAGTATGCCCGGGACAGCAAAATACTGTCCATCTGGGAAGGAACCAACTTCATTCAGTCAATGGACCTGGTGGGCAGGAAGTGGACCCTTGACGGGGGCAAAATATTTGCCGAGTGGATGGCCGAATTGAAGGACTCTCTGGAAAAACATAAAAACCTGGAGGGGCTTGCCCGTGAGGGAGAAATAATGGCCAAGGCCGCAGCCACCTATGGCGGGATACAGGCCTTTATCGCCGGGGCCTTTACCGGCAACATTAAAATTGTGCCCCTCTATTCCACAAGGATACTGCGGGCCACCGCCTTACTTTGGGGCGGGTCACTGCTCCTTGAGCAGGCCGGTGTTGCCCTGGAAAGAATTAAGGAGCTGGGTGAGGGCCACTACGATTATAATTTCTATCTGGGCAAGGTTAAGACCGCACAGTTTTATATCAGAAACATAGTTCCGGAAATATTCAATATTGCCGAGGTGGTCAGGGACTCTGACACATCGGCTGTGGAGATCCCGGAAGAGGCGCTTTAATTAAAAATTCAACAGCAAAAGCAGGGCGCGAATAGTGCGCCCTGCTTTTTTTTAGCGTTACAGCCCCTTAAAAACAGGCTTCCTTTTTTCCAGCAGGGCATTCACACCCTCCCGGTGGTCCTCGGTTTCAGTAATTATGGCCATGTGTGAGGATATAAGGTCCAATGATGTTTTAAAATCGGATTTTAGCCCCTGGTAAACGGCCCGCTTGATCATCCTAATGGCCAGAGGCGGCCCCTGGGCTATTTTTTCGGCCAGCCGGTAGGTTTCCTCAAGCAGCTTTTCCCCTGGCGCCACCCGGTTCACCAGGCCCATCTGCAGGGCCTCCGGGGCGCTTATAAGATCACCCGTCCACAGAAGCTCCAGCGCCCTGGGCAGACCAATAAGCCTGGGCAGCAGAAATGCTCCTCCGTCTCCTGGCACCAGCCCAAGTTTAACATATCCTTCTGAAAACCGCGCTGATTCCGCTGCAACACGCAAATCACACATCAGCGCCATATCGCAACCGGCGCCGATGGCATCTCCATTTACAGCGCAGATTACCGGCTTATCGATATTCTCCAGGGTCAGAGGGACCCGGTGGATTAATTCCCAGAGACTTTTTTTCTTGTGATAGGTGTTGTTTGTACCCAGGGGGGGAAAATCCTGCTCAGAAAAAAAGCCTTCCCCTTTTTTCATGGCCCCAACATCCCCTCCGGCGCAGAAGGCCCGTCCGGCCCCGGTGATCACAATAACCCTTACATGATCATCGCTCTGCGCGTCCTTCAGTGCCTCCACCCAGCCGTTCAGCATGCTTACAGAAAAGGCATTCAGCTTTTCCGGCCGGTTCAGGGTAATGGTTGCTATATAATTCTTTTTTTCATAAACCAAATCTCTGCAATCATTTTCTGCCATGGTCAGTTACTCTCCTGTCTATTAAAAATACTATCCATAGTTTCTCCTGCATACGGGTCAAATCCTTTTGGATATTGTCAAGCAATACGGCACAGGAGGCCCCCCTGACCGGGAAGGCCTCCTGTGCCAGTTTAAAATATATACACAGATGAGGTTTCTATTTTTGCTTCTTTAGCTCCTCATCTATCAGCATCCTGCGCAAAAGTTTGCCTACAGCAGATTTAGGCAGCTCGGTTCTAAATTCCACCTGCTTGGGAATCTTGTAGGGAGCCAGTTTTTCCTTGCAAAAATCTATTATCTCCTTTTCTGTGGCTGTCTGCCCCTCCTTCAGGATGAGGTAGGCCTTAACAGTTTCACCCCTGTACGCGTCAGGTATTCCGGCCACCACCGCCTCCTGAACCTTGGGGTACTCGTATAGCACCTCCTCCACATCCCGGGGGTAGATGTTGTAGCCGCTGGCCAGGATCATGTCCTTTTTGCGGTCTACAATGTAAAAATAACCGTCCTCGTCCATCCTGGCCATATCCCCGGTATGCAGCCACCCGTCCCGCAAGGTCTGGGCAGTCTGATCCGGCATGTTCCAGTAGCCTTTCATCACCTGGGGCCCTCTGATGCACAATTCTCCCACTTCTCCCGGTGGAACCTCCTTGGTTCCGGTTTCCAGATCCATCAATACAGCTTCGGTGGCAGGGAAGGGGATGCCAATGCTGCCGGGTTTTATTGCGCCGAAAGAAGGATTGCAGTGGGTGACCGGAGAGCACTCGGACAGCCCGTAGCCCTCACTCATCACAATATCAGTGCCCTCAAAAAGCTTGTTATAATGTTTCAATACGTCCAGGGGAAGGGGGGCGGCCCCGGAATTGTACACCATAACAGAGTTAACGGCATTGAATTCCGGATGGTTTTTCAGGGCTATGAACATGGTGGGGACCCCGGGGAAATAAGTGGGCTTATACTCTTTGACAATGCTGACTATTTCGTCCGGCACAAAGCGGGGTACCACTATCATGGTGGTGCCGGCCATCATGGCCATGTTCATGCAGGAGGACATGCCGTAAACATGGAAAAAGGGCAGAACGGACATGACCAGCTCCTTATTCTCCTCGCCCACGAAGAAGTGGTCGGTCTGCTTGGCGTTGGCATAAAGATTGACGTGGGTAAGCATGGCGCCCTTGGATACTCCGGTTGTCCCCCCGGTATACTGGAGCACCGCCAGGTCTTCCAGGGGATTTATCTCCACCGGGGGCGCGGGTTTGCGGTCGGCCGCGTACAGATCGGGAAACCACAGTGTATCGTCAGGCATGGCTTCCGGCTTTCCGGTGAAGCCTGTCAGAAATACCTTCTCCAGGGGGGTATTGGCACGGACATTTTTGACCCGTGGATACAGGTCGGTCAGGGTGACCATCATCCTGGCCCCGGAGTCATTTGTCTGGTGTTCTATTTCCCTTTCCACGTACATTGGGTTGGTGTTGACCACAATCCCGCCCAGGCTCAAAATGGCGTAGTAGGCGATGACGAAGTCGGGACAGTTGGGCAGCATTATGGCCACCCGGTCTCCCTTGCGGAGCCCCATCTCATGCAGTACAGAGGCTGATCTGATTACCGCGCCGGCCAGCTGGGCATAGGACAGCTGGCGCCCATAGAAAATAATGGCTGTTTTCTCCGGGTTCCTTTTGGCCGAGGCAAAAAGAAGGCTATGCAGCGGCTGGGGCTCTATTTTCAGGTCCCACTCCACTCCTCCAGCCTGGTATGTTTTCAGATAAGGCTTTTTTGAATCCATAAAAGTAATACCTCCATGTTTCATTTTTCTGCTCATTTTTTACGTTACACTAATATCCACTTTTAACTGGCATCTCTTATGCTGTGGTAAAACCCCCTTCCACTCCTGAGGTGCTTTAACATTTATTGCTCTAAATAGGGCAACCATTTAAATAATTAACATCTGTTTAAAAAGTAAACACCGTTGCTCCGGGGATAGTTAAGACCCTGCTTCTTACGGGGAAAATAATTCAAACCTTAAATCTCTTAACAAGCTTATCTACGCCGGTGGCCATGGTATTGAGCTCCTGGGCGGCGGCGCTGACCTCTTCCATAGCGGCGGTCTGGCCCTCGGTGGTAGATGCCACCCTCTGTATGCCCGACGAGATCTCCTCAGCCGCAGCGGCAAGCGCCCGGACCTGCTGGGCCAGGTCCTCTACTATATTGATTATCCCCTTGAATTTATTGCCCACATCATTTACTACCGCTGCGCTGTCCTCCACCTGCCGCCTGCCTAGATCCATGGCCTCAACGGTTTCCTGTGAATCCCGCTGGACCCGGCTGATTAGCTGGTTTATTTCCCTGGCGGCGCCAGTGGTCTTTTCCGCCAGCTTCCTTACCTCGTCCGCTACCACCGCGAAGCCCATCCCCTGCTCCCCGGCCCGGGCCGCCTCTATGGCTGCGTTAAGGGCCAGGAGATTGGTATTGTCCGCAATCTGGCTGATCATATCGACAATCTGGCTGACCCGCCCGGTGGTTTCGGATAATCCGCCGATTACCCGCGCTGTAACATTGGTGGTGGAAATTATAGAGTCCATCTGGCCGTGTACCCGGTCTATTCCCCGGGTGCCCTCATCAGAATTCTTCAATGCCTCACCGGTGACCACAGACACATTTCTGGCGCTCAGGGCTGCCCTTTCTATGGTGGCAGCCATTTCCCCCACGGTGGAGGCGGTTTCACAGGCGCCGGCCGATGTCTGCTGGGCCTGGCAGGAAAGCCTGGTGGCCGCGCTGGCAAGGGAGTCAGAAAAATCAGCAAGCTGGTGAATGGTTTCTTTAAGATTGTTTTTCATTTGGTTGAAAGCTGATGAAAGCTGTGCTATTTCATCCCTGCCCTGAGCCTTTATATCTTCCGCAGTGAGGTCACCACCAGCTACAAGGTGTGCGCTTTCCGCCACCCTGGCCAGCCCCCCGGCAATGCTGCGGGAAATTAGCAGCGACAGCAGTAGACCGGCCACACCGGAAAAAAGGATAAAGGACACCACCATGTAAAGTGCCGATCTGTATTGGGCCCGGCTGCTGTTTTGCCTTTCCTCCGTCAGCCGGCCATTTAGCTCAACTATACTGTTCAGTGTTTTCTGGGCCAGGCTGAAGGACTGCATCACATCTCCGGAAAGAAGGCTTCTGGCCTCCACGTTATAGTACCGGGACATCATCATGGCCTGGGACGCTGCCAGCATATAGTTATCCCATTCCTGATTAAACTGGTCGTAAAGAGCTTTTTCTTCGTCCGTTGTAATGAATTTTTGATATTCACTTTTATTAGATCCAAGCTCGCTTATGCTTTTGGCAAGCTCACTTTCAGCTGCTGCCTTGTCCTCGTCGTTGGCGGACAAAATGTACTGGCGGACCGCAGCCTTATAGTCAGAGGTGTTTTTATCAATGGCCATGACAAACTTAACCCCCGGAATTATTGTGCCGGACATCTCTTCCAGCAGGCTATTGACCGATTTGATCCTGGACAGGCCCATCAATCCCACCGTGAGCATGAGCAGAATCATAATTATGAAGGAACAAATCAAGCGCAGACGTATACTTACAGACATTTCTTCAGACCTCCTTTGGTAACCGGACTTTATATGTTCCTCCTTAAATAAATTTTTTTATGCCAGCGCAAGTATTAATCTATTTTGAATTGTCTGATTGTTATGCATAACTCGTGCCAGGATGCAGCTCTGAAATACTTACTGCTGCTGGAAAAGGTAATCCACCGGGACCGTCATGCAGGCAGTTTAATGTTAATAATTTGAACCCGCTGTTTCTACATGAAACAGGCTAAAAACCCATAGATTTTGAAAGATTCACCTGTGAATAGTAAGTTTTTTTTGTGGTATGAAAATTGCTGATATTCTGCTACAGCCTCTGTTGCAGCCAAAAGGAGGCCAAGTAATGACAATACCCGGTACCGGAAACATTTAAATATTTATTTGTGCAGGGTCTCGCCGGGGTAAACGAAAGGGGAATTGAAATGAAGGATAAAGATGCTTTTATAGTGGGCGCCGCCCGAACGGCCATTGCCAGGGAAAACGGGGCTTTAAGGGAGGTGCCGCCCGAAACAATGGCCGCCATCGTCATGAAAGAGGCTGTAAGCCGGAGTGGGCTTGGCGATCCCGGGCTGATTGACGAGGTTATTTTTGGCCACTGCCTGGGTGCGGCAGGCTGCCTGGGCAGGATGGCTCTCCTGAGGGCAGGACTGCCCGTGGATATACCAGCCATAACCATAGACCGCCAGTGCGGCTCCGGATCTACAGCCGTCAACCTGGCCGCCACACATATCTGGGCAGGGGTTGGAGACGTTTATCTGGCTGGCGGGGCAGAAAGCATGACCCGTATGCCCTACCTGCTGGAAAAGCCCACTTCTGCCTATCAGCGTACTGCGCCAAAGTTTACCGGCCGACCCTTGAGCCCGGAAGAAATAGGCGATCCCCCCATGGGAATTACCGCTGAGAATGTTGCCGAGCGCTATAGAATTCCCAGGGAGGAGCAGGACGAATTGGCCTATCTGAGCCAGGTTAAAGCAGCCAGGGCCCTCCAGGAGGGAAGGTTTGAGGAGCAAATTGTCCCGGTCCCGGTACCTCAGAGAAAAGGCGACCCAGTGGTAGTCCAGGTCGATGAGCACCCCCGTCCCGGCACCACCCTGGAGTCCCTGGCCAGGCTTTCCCCTGTCTTCAAAAAAGGCGGGACGGTAACCGCCGGTAATTCCTCCGGAATAAATGACGGGGCTGGGGCCCTTGTTGTTGTCTCGGGCAAAAAGGTAAAGGAGCTGGGGCTTAAGCCTCTGGCCAAGGTATTATCCATAGGGGCAGGGGGGGTGGACCCCAGCATAATGGGCATGGGGCCTGTGCCGGCCACCAGAAAGGCCCTGGCAGCAGCAGGGCTGACTATTGACCAGATAGATGTCATAGAGCTTAATGAGGCCTTCGGCTCACAGGCAGTGGCCTGCAGCAGGGAGTTGGACATAGACTGGAGAAACCAGGAAAAACTAAACCCCAATGGCGGGGCCATCGCCCTGGGGCATCCCATTGCCGGGTCCCTGGCTATACTGGTCATCAAGGCCGCCTACGAGCTGCGCCGGAGAGGCGGGCGGTACGCGCTGATCACCGCCTGCTGCGGGGGCGGCCAGGGAGTGGCCACTATAATAGAAAATGTGGATTAGGGAAAGGGGCTATCGCCCCCATCTCTATTTATGAAGGGGCTGCCGCCCCTCGGGACTACCGGTTCCTCACCCCGCAATGAGGGGGAACTCCCCCTTCTTAACCCCCTGGGAAATTACCCACAAAGCATAATTTCCTCTTAACACAAAGAAAGGGGCACGGAATCATATCCGTGCCCCTTTTTTCAGTGCATTAAACCATTCTGACTCCTGAATTCTGAATCCCAATCGGGGACATTCCTGTCCTCTAAGAAATACTACAACTTCAGCAGGTGTGTCCCCTTTCCTTTGTATTCCGACCGCACAGGAATACAGAATCAGGGTCTTTAATTCCTTCCCTGGTTTGCTGTTTTCAGCCTTCTCCATAGGGTGGTGCGGCTTATTCCCAGCTTTTTGGCCATACCCTCCCTGGAGCCGGGGTAAAGACCGGCCACCTGGCCGATAATTCTGGTCTCAATCTCATCAATGGTACCCACATCCACGGTAATCTGCGGCTTTTTGCTGACATCCACATGGTTATTATCGATAAGCCTGGATATGAGCGACTGTAATGTTGTAAAGCCCTGGGGGTCATCCTCCCCAATGGCGCAGTATCTTTCAGCCAGGTTTTCAAGCTCTCTGATATTACCGGGCCAGGGGTAGCTCTTCAGCTTTTCAACCACCTGCTTTGGCAGGTGGCCCTGTATACCGCTGTCTTCTTTTCTCTTCAGCAGATGTAAAAACAAAACCTGAATATCCCCGGCCCTTTCCCGAAGAGGAGGAACATATAATGAAAGAACATTAAGCCGGTAAAACAGGTCCTCCCGGAAGGTTGCCTTTTTCACCGCCTCTGACAGGTTGCGGTTGGAAGAGGCTATTATTCTCACATCAACCGGTATTACCCGGTTGCCTCCAACCCTCATCACTTCTTTTTGCTGTATAACCCTTAGGAGCCTTGCCTGCAGCTGAGGGCACAGTTCACTTATTTCATCCATAAAAATGCTCCCTCCGTGGGCCAGCTCAAAGAGGCCGGGCTTACCGCCACGCCGGGCGCCGGTAAAGGCTCCCTCCTCATAGCCGAACAGCTCGCTCTCCAGAAGGTTTTCAGGCAAAGCAGCACAGTTCACTGCCACAAAAGGGCCTGTGCAGCGGCTGCTTTCATTGTGTATGCTCTGGGCAAATAATTCTTTTCCGGTTCCGCTCTCACCGGTAATCATGACTGTAGACATGGTTTTGGCATATTTACGGGCCTGTGTTATTACATCTATTAAGGCAGGGCTCCTGCCCACTATGTCGGTAAAATGGTATTTTGCCAGCAGCCCCTTGTCATGAAGCTTTTGCCGGATACTTTCTTCCATCTTTCTTATCTTGCTGATGCCTTGAAAATTGATCACCAGGCAACGGCCACCTCCACTGGTTTTAATGGGCATTCTGTTAACCAGAAATTCCTTCCCGGCATATAAAACTATTTCACCGGTAACTCTGGTTCCATTATCGTAAATTGCCATTAGTTCCGAAAAATTCTGTAAATTCTTTATGTTTTGACCCAGTATTTCTTCCCGGCGCAAACCAAGTAACTGCTCGGCCATAGGGTTGCAGAAAAAGATGGCGCCCCCTTCGTCCAGGGCTAACATCCCGTCATGTATACTTTTTAGTATAGTGCTCAAACGATCTGCAAAAGCCCTGTTCTCCTGTTTGATGTCCATCATTTGTACAGCCCTGGCCACGGCTCCCCTGATGGATTCCTCATTACTGTGCACAAAAATAGGATTGACATCCCAGTCCCTGGCTTTTTCAACTATGCAGGAGCCGGTGGCAATCATTGTCCTGATGCCCTGGACACATGCCAAATCAATCTGTTCTAACAGATCAGTACCGTTTTTATAATTATAAATATTAAAATCAATATTAAGCATTTCTTTATAGGTGTCAAAGTTCAGCTTAAAGGGGTTGCTCCTGTGCACCAGAAAACCAATAGGGGCTCCGTACAAAGCTCTGGCCTGATGCAGGGTGTTCATAACGTCAAAATTTGTAATATCAACCACTGATACCGGTAAATCCACTGCCTTTTCCACCATTTGCGCGGTGGGCCCACGGGCCACCACCACATCAACAGCCTCTTCCCGGAGCCATTTTCTGGCTGCCTTGACTGCGTCACCAAGTATTAGATGCTCAATGACAAATTCCGCATTAAAATCACGTCCTATTTTTTTGACCAGCCCGCTAAATTCACGGTAGGGCGCAAAAACCCCTATTCTTATTTTTTTAGCCATGACACTGCCTCCGTACTTTAATAAGTTTCTTATGGCAGGTACCTTGCTGACGGATACGCCTGAAATCAACTGTATGGAGGACCGGATTCATAAAGGCTTTCAGTCATACCCGGACGGAAATGTTTTAAGGTATTTTACCATAGTGCCAGCCGGCAGGTGAACAGATGAGCCGGGAACGGTTATGCTGGGGCTACGGAAGAAGCTCTATTATAAAGGCGCAGGCAGGTCCTCCGCTGCCGCACAGAGATGCGCAGCCCAGCCTGCCGCCCCGAATTCTCAGCTGGGTAATGAGGCTCAATATCAGTCGCGCTCCGGTGGCTCCCACCGGGTGTCCCAGGGCAATCCCCGAGCCAGCGGCGTTGATGCTGTCCAGATCTATTCCCAGCTCCCTGTTTACCCCTAAAAACTGCGCGGCGAACGCCTCGTTTATTTCCCAGTAATCTATGTCCTCCTGCTTGAGGCCGGCGAATTTTAGCGCCCTGCGAACCGCAGGAACAACTCCCATACCCATTATGCGCGGCTCAACGGCCCCTGACGCCGTGGCCACCACCTTTGCCCAGGGCTTAATCCCCAGCTCTTTGGCGCCTTCGGCGGACATCATAATAAGGGCGGCTCCCCCGTCATTAAGGCCGGAGGCATTGCCGGCAGTAACCGTGCCGTCCTTTTTGAAGGCAGGCCTAAGGCTGGACAGGGACTCCATGGAGGTATCCGCCCGGGGATGTTCATCGGTGTCCACTATGCGAACGCCCTTTTTTTCTTTAATCTCCACCGGAATAATCTCATCCCTGAACCAGCCGGCGGCCATAGCCCTGCAGGCGCGCCGGTGGCTTCTCAGAGCGTGCTCGTCCTGCTCCTCCCGGCTTATCCCGTATTCTTCAGCTATATTCTCAGCTGTAACTCCCATATGATAGCCTGCAATATCACATATGAGCCCGCCTTTCATGAGTCCGTCCACCATTTGCCCGCCGTTATTC
Organism: Peptococcaceae bacterium BICA1-7; assembly: GCA_000802095.1. GTDB lineage: Bacteria > Bacillota > Desulfotomaculia > Desulfotomaculales > Desulfocucumaceae > BRHc4a. Next base: position 286,100 of record JUEB01000033.1, read on the forward strand.
AGACGATACCCCTGGCGGGCGTTATAAAGATAGTAGGGGGTGTTGGTCATGCTTTCAATGCCCACCACAGCCCCGGTGTTCACTTTGCCCAGCATAATTTCCTGGGCCAGAATTTCCGCCGCCCGCATTGAGGAGGGGCACTGCTGGTGTACTGTAACCGCCACCGAATCCACCGGGCAGTCCGATCGCAGGGCCACATGTCGAGCGCTGTTGCCCGGGGCGGAGGACTGGTTGCAGTGGCCGCCCACCACCTCTTCAATAAGGCCTGCGCCGACACCGGCTTTTTTCAGGGCGCCTTTCAGCGCAATCACTCCCAGGTCCACCGGACTTAAGCTTCCCAGCGATCCCAAGAAATCCCCGATAGGGGTTCGTGCTGCTCCCACTATAAAAACTTCCCTCAACACCGCAACTCCTCTCTGATCCAAAGGGCTTTAATATCTATTTTATAGAAAGCATAAACCGTGCCTTAAAGACCGGTGGGCCCCTATTTATTTATCTAAAAAAATTGTGTAAGGATAATTCCCCTCTTTATTGCGGGGTGAAGGGCCGGTAGACTTAGGGGCGGCAGGGTGTTTTTTTACGGGACACCTCCGGAAGTCCACCTGGTAATATTGTTTGGCGATGCGTTAATGTATCGTAGGGCGGGCTAGCATGTTCCGGTACCTTCTTTATGCTGCTGGTGCCTGGTTTTACAGCTATGGAGGACTCTTAATGCCCTGATGCGGATCGGTATCAGAAGTCTGCTGGCATTCACTGGTGCTCTAAAAAGTAATATTCAATTGCAGAAATGACCGTCCGGCAACTTGTAGCCCTGGCCAGGTGATGCAATATTGTATCAAACTATTTTTTTGATGCATTCTTGTTTCGATATAGAAAAGAATTTATACTGAAAGAAAATACGGGTTGGCTAAAATGGTGTATAAACCCGGCCAGAAGAAGTGCTGAGTTTAAAAAAGGGGGTACGGAATGATGGCAGCGGGGAGATCCGGAGGGAAAGACAAATGGGTCATGATTGGTCAGGGCCTATTGCAGGACGGAGCCAATATCATAATAAAGAGCTCATTAAAAATAAAAGATTTTATGCGTCATAATCCTTCGATTCTCAATACCCACGCCCCTCTCAGGTCGGCTGCCGAGATAATAGTCAACAGTAAAATCGACGGAGTTCCCATTGTTGACGATAGTGGGTGCATGGTTGGCCTGGTAACCAAAACACTGGTCTTAAGAGAAATGCTGGCCGGAACAGACCTTGAAATCCCGGTCAGTCAAATAATGATTACAAAGGTGATATCAACCGGCCCGGAAGAGGACGTGGCCAGGCTTATTACGGTTAATGTGGGAAATCTTCCGGTGGTGAGGGAGGGTAAGGTAATAGGCATTGTAACCCTGTCAGACACAATAAGGGCCTATTTCAGCTCGTTAATGACACTGAGGGAAGAGCTGAACACCATCATTGACTCTACCCATAACGGAATTCTCACTGTTAATGATGAAGGCAAGGTAATACTTATTAATAAGGCTGCCGAGGACTTCCTGGGACTGACGCGGGAAGCTGTGGTGGGGCAGCCGGTGAGTAAAGTATTCCCCCAAAGCCGGATGCTGGAGATATTGAAAACAGGCAGGGCTGATTTTGGCTGGAAAATAGTATATGGTGACAGGGTTTTTATTTCCAACCAGACACCGGTGGTCAGCAGCGGGCAGATTATTGGAGCGGTGGCAGTATTTCAGGATATTTCCGAGCTGGAACTTATTTCCGAGGAGCTAAACTATACCAAGCAGATGAAGGAGGAGCTGGATGCCATCATTGAGTCCTCCTTTGACGGAATCCATGTCACTGATGGCGGGGGAAAGACACTTCACGTCAACCGCGCCTTCAGCAGAATTACCGGCAGGACTCACGGTGAATTGATGGGGATATCAGTCCAGGAGCTGGTAGAGGAGGGGATTTATTCCCAGCCGCCAACCAGCATGGTGCTTAGCCGGCGCGGTCCGGTTACCTTCTCCCAGATATCCAGGCCCGGGAACACTGTCATGATCACCGCCAATCCTGTTTTTGATAAGCAGGGAAGCCTATTTCGGGTGGTTATCAACGCCCGTGACATGACTGAATTGGATATTCTTAAAAACCAGCTGGAACAGGCTCAGAATTTAACCCGGCACCTGCGGGAAAAGCTGGATAAATTTAATCTGGCAGATCAGTATGTGATCCGCTCTCAGAAATCCAGGGATCTGGTAGATCTATGCATCCGGCTGGGCCAGGTGGACGCAACAGTGCTAATCCAGGGAGAGTCGGGAGTGGGCAAGGAAATAACCGCCCAAATAATCCATAGCAACAGCACCAGGCAGTCCAGGCCAATGATAAGCGTCAACTGTGCCGCCATTCCCGAGGCGCTTCTGGAGTCAGAGCTGTTTGGCTACGCCGCCGGAGCCTTTACAGGGGCCAGTAAGAACGGGAAGCCTGGTATTTTTGAGACAGCCCACGAGGGGACTCTTTTCCTGGACGAGATAGCCGAACTGCCTCTCAATTTGCAGGCCAAGCTCCTGAGGGCAATACAGGAGAAAGAAATTACCCGGGTGGGCAGCAACAGCCCCATAACCGTCGATGTGCGCCTTATTGCAGCTACAAACCGGGACCTCCGGGAAATGGTCCAGCTTAAGGAATTTAGAAAAGACCTGTTTTACAGGCTCAATGTGGTGCCGGTGGTGGTCCCTCCACTGAGGGAGAGAAAAGCCGAAATACCATTTTTTGTAGCCCATTTCCTTAATAAATTTAATGCCCGGTATGGTTTTTATAAAAACATTGATGAGCGGGCCATCAAAGATTTAATGGAGTATCACTGGCCCGGCAATGTCAGGGAATTGGAAAACCTCATCGAAAGAGTGGTGGTTACCTATCCCGGTCAGATTATAAGGCACATTAACCTGAAAGAGATGGACTCCGGGGTAAACGAGAATATGCATATAGATCTCTTTGCCGGATACAAACTCAAGACCGCAGTGGAGCAGTTGGAAAAGTATCTGATTCAGAGCTCTCTGGAAACATTCGGATCAACACGCAAAGTTGCTTTGGAGCTGGGTGTAAGCCAGCCCACCGTTGTTCGAAAGGCCAGCAAGTATGGGATCAAAATAAGGGAATCCTTAAAAGACTGCTGATTTCTGCCCAGGCCTGACTGACACCCTTACAGCATAAAATCCCAGGTTATGGAATATGGCAAGGTTCCTGTTTTTGCACGGCAGCTTTCCTCCGCCGGGCCTGCTGGATAAAACTGTGGTTGTGGGAATCTAGCCCCGGCAGGAGCTAGTCAAACGGTAGCCGGTTCCCCATAGTGTTTCAATAAACTCTGGATTTGACGGGTCTTTTTCTATCTTTTTTCTTATTTTTTGTATATGCACGGCCACGGTTGCCGTATCCCCATAGTTATCGTCTCCCCATATGGCCGCCAGAAGGTGTTCCTTTGAAAACACCATGTTGGGGTGGGAAGCAAGAAAAAGTAAAAGCTCATACTCCTTGGCGGTCATCTGGACCTCCCTGCCGTTGACGGATACCTGGTGGGAGGCCGTATTGATTTCAAGTCCCCCGTGAGTGATTACTTCAGTGGTAGCTATGCTGCCTTTAAGCCGCTCATATCTTTTGATATGAGACTTGACCCTGGCCACCAGCTCCCCCGGGCTGAATGGCTTGGTCAGATAATCATCGGCGCCGTACTCCAGCCCTCTAATCTTACTGATATCTTCATCTTTGGCCGAGACCACCACCACCGGCACGTCAAGTCTTTTTCTTATTTCTTTAATTATTTCAAAGCCGTCTCTGCCGGACAGCATAAGATCCACAATAATTACGTCATAATTGCCCGTAAGGGATCTCTTCAGCCCCAGGGCCCCATCCTGGACGATGTCGGCCTTAAACCCGTTTAACTGAAGATAGTCCTTTTCCAGTTCGGCAATATTCAGATCATCCTCGATAATCAATATCCGTTTCATCAGGAGCCTCCTTCACAAATGAGCCGGTAAAAGGAAGTGTGAGCACAAAGCAGGTGCCGCCGCCCTCCTGGCTGGAGGCCGTAATCCTTCCCCCGTGGGCTTCCACCAGTTCCCTGGCGATAGCCAAACCGAGCCCGGTGCTCACCAGATCCTTTGTGCGTTCATTATCGATGCGGTAGAACCTGTCAAAAATGTGGGGTAGCTTGTCTGCGGTAATTCCCGGCCCGTTGTCGCTCAGCTCAATACAGGCAAAGTCACCCTGTTTCGATAGTCCGGCCTTTATGACTAAATCCTTCTCCGGCCCATACTTTAAAGCATTGCTGACTATATTCCTGATGGCCTGATGCATTCTTTTCCTGTCCATAAGAACAGGTAAATCCTGTTCCATCAGGTCAGTGTACACAAGCTGCACCTGCCTTTCTGACAGCTCAAATCTGAATTCTTCCATCAGGTCACTCAGAAAAGCCCGGATAGGAACACTGGCATATTGGAATTCCAATTTTTGCATATCCAGCTTGGAAAAAAGGAAAAGATCATCTATAAGCTTGTTCACATAAACTGTATTCCGATGTATTATCTGCAGATATTTTTTCTTGTTTTCCGGGGGCATCTGCCCGTCCAGAATGGCCTCAACATATCCCTGAAGGGAGGTAATGGGGGTTTTTAAGTCATGAGATATGTTGGCAACCAGTGCTTTTCTGTTTTCTTCATATTCAGACTTGACTTTTTCACTTTCTCCCAGCTTGCGCGCCATTTCATTGAAGGAAGCAACCAGCAGGCCTATTTCATTCTTCATGGCACACTCTACTTTTACATCATAATTACCCCTGGCAATTTCATTTACCCCGTTTTTTAAATCTTCGATGGGCCTGAAAACTCTCTTTTCCAGGCGCAGAAGAAATAATACCTGTATTATTTCTTTTACAATGAGCATTACTGCGATAAATATAACAATGGCTTTAAGTCCGGCCAGCTTAAACAGTAAAATGACTATCAACAGATTGAACAGCAGTGCAAACGGGCGAAAATACCTCACGGATTTGTGCATCCTGTGAAATTCCCGGTGATATATATAGCGTTGATCAATAAAATTGCAATACTCCGTATGCCTTCTTTGTTGACTTCTTAGTTTCTGGAAAAACTGTCTTTGTTTGTTCTTATCCATACCTACCACCCGTCGCACTGTTTAATAGCTTTATACTATTATATACCCTGGAAAAACAAAGCCCTAAAGGAAAAAGAAAAACCGGCGCTAAACCGGTCAGTCTTTTGGCTTGCCCTTGAGCCGCCTGAAGGCCGCAATGGCCACTTTACGGGCTCTTCTCACAGGCCGGGCAGCCGATGCAATTCCGCAGGAGCGCCTATAGTCCGGCAGTCATTACCCGGCTCACCAGGTAAAGCGCAGCTCTGCCTGCAAGTCCATGTGGCGAGGACTATTAAGAGGATCTTTTGTCCTTCCCTCAATCATTAAAGTAACTTTTTCTATTTCCCTGTTTTTGTTGATGAGAATGTTCAATCCGGCCTTTAAATCATCCAGGTCTGAGAATTCTTTGCACACGCACTGGTGGCCGTTATGGTGCTGAGCCATTTTGTGGAGCAGCTTTTCATGGATAGTTTTTTTCATCTCCCCGGTAATATCAGCAAAATCCAGGGAAAGTACGGTGCTTTTATCCTCCTGATCCTTAACTTTCATGCTGTTTAAAACACTTAACAGGAACGATAGCCTGGCCAGTCTCTCTTTAAGTCCGCAGCAGGGGCCGGTATGACCATGGTGGGAATGGTGGCCGTGACAGTGGTGAGCCATAATGCGGCCCATAAAGCTATGCTGACCCCCGCCGTGGCAACTGGACCGGTCAAATTGTGTACTGCTCTCATGCTTCACTTTTTTCCCTTCGCAGTCCATTTCCAGGGAAAATTTTGCCTTAATACTTCCTTCGGCCATATTTTTTTCAAACTCATTGTCAAGTCCCAGTATTTTTACCTGGTCCCTGCGGCCTTCCAGTTTGAGAGTCCCACTGAGGGATTCCTTGTCTTTCATGGTGGTGATCACATCATATAGAAGCTTGATTTTACTCATTACAACGACCTCCTTTTTTATAATAAGGTCATTGTAGAAGAAATCTTTAAACAGCCCTTAAAGAATTTATAAAAATTTTATAAAAATGAATAAATAGTTTATAAATTATCCGTCCTGATCGGATCAACCCCGGCCAGGGGTATCCCCGGCACGGGGTTGATTATATAGAAGCCTTAATTTATCAAAGAACCTTTAGCTCAGATCCTCGTCAGACACATCATAGTCAAAAGCACTGTCAAGTAAATCATCGTCTTCATCATAGAAGTATGCAGTAACAGTTAAGAGAGTTATATCCGCATCGTCCTCAAAGGCATCTGCAATCTCTTTGCAAATATCGATCACTTCATTGTCAATAGTGGTGCTGCTCAGATCATCCCATTCCGAGGAGGCATCATCATCGTCCGCGTATAAATAAACATCAACTCTGTAATTATCGTCGTAATCAACTTCATCCAAGGTGAAAGCTATGCCGCTCACATCATAATCCTCACCTTCAAGGTTATCCACAACATCATCGGAATCCGACCCTCCATCCCGGTAGTCATCATCCTCAAATTCTACGTCAAGGCTATCGTCCCCGTCCTTGGAGAAGTCCACCAGCGTATCATCGCTGTCGGTGTCTATAATGGTTCCGTCAACGTTGGTATCTCCCGATAATTCATCTTGTATGTCGTTTACTATATCCTCAATCCAGTTCTCTATGTCGCTGTCGGTCAGATCTTCCCACTCACTGTCATAGTCACCCAGGTCCACTTCAATATCAACGTCAACATCGTCCTCGTCTCCGTCAAGGCTGATATCGTCAATATCCACGTCTTCCAGGCGGTCATAGTCGGATAGCAGGTCATCCTCCAGGTCGTTAATCACTTCATCATCAGTATCATTATCATTATTCTGCAGGGAGGTGATGGTATTATTCAAGCTGGTAATTTCACTATTCTTTTGTGCCAGCTGAGCTTTTAGGTCCTGTATCTCCTTATCTTTTTGGGCCAATAAATTTGGATCAGTCTGCACCGTGCCTGATATTTTCACCGCTTTGGCTGCATCTATCCACTCCACCTGCTGGTTTAAAGCCTCGGCCACCACTCTGATGGGAACAAAGGTTCTTCCGTTGTAAATAAACGGCTCCTCATCAGGCGGAACACTGACAGCCATTCCATTTACGTATATCTTCATATTCTGGTAAACAGCGCTGATCTGCCTTGTGGCCAGGGCAGCCTCCGCAATTCCGGCAGTCACCAGTATAATGGCCAGTGACAGTAATACAGCAATAATTCTTTTCTTCAAACTTATCTCCCCCATCATTTTTGATTGGATTCTGAATGGAACAGGCTGATTTTATTGCCATTTTTTACGTTAGTTCGATCAACTGCCTATAAATACCTGCTTGAAATTATGAATAATTGGGGGGTTATTTATTTTTGCCGGCTTTTGGTGTGGTATCCGCCTATACTCTTCTCCAATAATGCAGGAATATTTTTTTGCCCAAACACAGCCAGTGCATTATGTATTTCTTGTTTTTTATATAAACCGTGTTACTGATTATTCCGTTATATCTATGGGCTTCTCCAAGCATGCAAAAAGAACAGGCCTTGCTTTCATTCCAATACACCTGGTAGCACTTGGCTCCTGGTGAAGCACCGAGCTTTGCAGATAAATCGTTGGCCGCAATTATTTTTTTTTCGGCGGTTAACAATACTGCCGGATATGGTATGGCATAGATCATTTTGGCTGCAGGAGATTCACTATAACTGCATTTTGTTCTTTCCAGTTTGGTTTTGCTCAGCTGGTACTTGTTTAAGTCGTAAACTAACTGGCGTTCCTCCTTTTCTGAGAGATTTATAAACTTAGTACCATATATTCTTTGCTGATAGCTTTCTTCCTTCCAGACTAATACACCCTGTAAAACACGATTTTTATCCCCAAAATCAAAAACAGACTCCAAAATAATATCTTTGCCCACAGGTAAATCCAATAAGGCGTTGATTTTCATCCCGCTGGCGCTGAAGTCCAATATGGATATTGGAAAATATTTATCCATTTTTATTTCTGTATGATTAACAGATGCAATTCTTGCCTTCCCCTGTATGGGGACCACAAGGGACACTCTAAAGTTGCGTCTATTGTCCACAAATGACATTGTTACACCTCGGCCATAAATTGGTATGTATGGCATATAAAGAATTTAAAAAAGGATGCCGCAGCATCCCTGATAAACAAACTGCAGCCTGGCAATCATTGCATAATGCTGAAGACCCATGGCTTTGCGACCCCGGGTTTCCCCGGGTGTGCCTTTTAAATTTTTATAATATTGATTCACATAAAAAATAGAATTGCGATAACTGAACATGTGCTGTAAATATCATAATCAAGGTTTTTATTATGATCAAGGAAAAATAAAACAACAAATTCTACAAAATAAAACATTGATCGACATTAATTGCCGTAGTAGTTAGCATAATTTCATTATAGTGGAACTGGAAGTATGTACAGAGGTCTGAAATATTTTGCTTTGTATCAAATAAATAGCATATATAGAATAACCACATTATTGGGCGAATAGTGTCTTTAAATTCAGTTGTGAAGTACAAATGGCCAGTATAAAGAGAGGGGTAATTAAAATGGGGGAGATTAGGGAACCGCCCAAAAAGAAGTAGAGGCATCCTGTGGGATACCTCTACACTCTGGTTAATATGGCTCCAGGAGGATTTTGCCTTTATTTTTGACAAGGCATTCTTTGCAACTGTACTGAAGGTTCGAGCTAGTGCTGATACAATTAAAACAAAGTGTTTTGCCACATTTACTACATTTCTCCCAGAACATATTATTTTCAGTCTGTAATACTGTCCCGCATTCCTCACAAATCAGATTTTTAGCTTGCATTTAAAACCTACTCTTCTTTTTTCTTAGCCTCCACACCCATATCCGTCAGCATATCCCATACGGCCTTCTTGATTGCCTCGGACGGATTTTCCCCCTGCAGGGCTTTTTCAATTTTTCCGGTCAAATCGCCCACTGCAGTTTTGTAATCCTTCTTTTCTACGGTTTTAGGCATTAATAAAACACTCCTTTCAATTTTATACAACATATTATGCTACAGATGAGATACTGTGCCAATAAAGGAAAAAATAACCAATAGGTTTATAATATTTCTTACTGATTGTCCAGTAACTGTCGGATGGAGGCGGCCAGGGTTTCAGGGCTGGGGTCCTGGAATAAGTTTCTGCCTATGGCCACTCCGCCGGCGCCAGCCTTGACGGCGTCTGCAATCATGGACAGCAAATCGCCGGTGGAATCCATCCTGGGGCCGCCTGCAATTACCACCGGGATACTTACCGCGCCGGTAACCTCGGCGAAAGTCTCCGGGGAACCGGTATAGTTTACCTTTACGATGTCTGCGCCCACTTCCTCAGCCACCCGGGCAGCATGTTTTATTTTCGCCGGGTTGTACTCGTTTTCTGGAATCCCGTCTCTTACGTACATCATGGCCAGGAGAGGAATTCCCCAGAGATCGCACTCCTCCGCCAGCTTGCCCAGGTCTTTTAGCATTTGGGTCTCATAGCTGCCGCCCAGATTTATATGGGCCGATACCGCGGTTGCCCCCATTCGGATGGCGTGTTTCACCGAAGATATGGTCTCCTTTTTGTTAGGGTCCGGAGACAGGGAGGTGGAGGCCGAGAGGTGGACCACCAGATCGCAGCCTCCCGGGTAAACAAAATCAGTTATTTGCTTGGCCAGTCCCTTATGCACTATAATAGCGTCCGCTCCACCATCAACTACTGCCTTTACAGTCTTGCGAATATCTATAAGTCCCGGGGCCGGCCCAATGGTGATCCCGTGGTCCATGGGAACAATGAACAGCCGCTTGGAACGCTTAAACAGCTGTCTCAGGCGCACTTCTTTCCCTTTCATGAATACTTCCCCCTTAAGTGTCATTATTTTTCGATAATTGTTTCATCAACCTTTATGCCGACGTGCCGCCCCGGCTCACAGAGGTAAGCCAGGAGGCTGTCGCCGGGCCGGATGGCGGAGGCGTTCCGGGGAAGGCCGTCTGCGCCCATGATCCTTATATGCCAGTCGTCCTGCACTACGACATTCAACTCTCTGCCGGCTGCCTCTCCCTTGATTAATAAAAGTGGCCTTACCTCGGTTTTAACCCGGCCCACGGTCACTTCCCTGGCCTCTCCCTTTGTATTTACGCACAATACCTTGCTTCCGGCAGCCAGGTCGGTAATATATTCAGTGGAGTTATTGGGCGCCCAGACGTAGGAGTGGACGGCCCCGGCGTTAACCCTGAAGGGGCGCAGGTTCATGTAAGGGAGAAAGTGGGTTTCGGAGCAGACCAGTATCCCGCCCCCCGAAGTGGACCCCACGATCATGCCCTCTTCCCGGGACATAAGATCGGTAGTGTCAATACAGGCCCTTGATCCCATGCCGGTATGGCGGACCTCGGTAACCACCAGCGGGCACAGCTCAAGATGACAGGCTCTTTCTTTACGCAGGTAACTGGTCAGCCCAATGATTTCATTGCTGTCCATTCCGGAAAAGAGCACCCCGTCGCTTCCTTTTTCCAGGACTCCAAAGGCGACCTCCATGTCATCAGCGGTTGACACCCGGCGCAGGAGAACAGTATTGCTGTCCTGAAGCCTGGCGATGATCAGCTCCAGCGGTATGTTGGTAGGCAGGTCGAAGTCCACGGCGGCATAGTCATGCTTTACAGCCTCCTGCCACGACTGCTCCAGGGCCTCACTGTCGTTTACCGAAAGAAAAACACATGTCCTGTATCCCTGCCGCCTGGCCTCCTCCAGTACTTCCGGGCTATCTGAAAATACTGTTTCCCCGCCGGCCAGCCCGGCCAGATCTTCTGTATCGCGGACCGCGGTAATGAGATGGGTTTTGTGGGGAAAGTGGCCGCTTATCCGCTGTTCTGCGGATACCACCACTTTTTCAATGGGCGAATTGTTTACCAGCCCCCAGATATCCGATCGCTCAAGGGGTACCGACCGGCCGTCGAACCATATCTCCTTCTGTTTTTTGACCATGGTTTACTCCTTTCTCCTGTTTGCTAATAAAAATTCTATGAACCACAGGCTCTGTGTGTCATGGTAAGGGGATCTCACATCCGGGCGGACTTAATGTATTTTTTCTGACCCATTTCAGCGGCAGAGTAGATGTATTGCGGTTTTCCCACCACGCCCACGGACAGCAGCTCGCTGCGGTCATAGAGGGTCCCCCTGGGGACTACATCAATATAAAGCTTCATACTATATTTTTTTTCCAGCTTATTGATCAGCTGGGGTGAGATGCTGCCTGACTTCCTTTCCTCCTCCACCACCAGGTGCAGCCCGCCGGGTGCGGGACCCACAGCCCAAAAGCGCCGGCAGGGGAGGTGGGAGACAATTTCATCCAGGTCCCACAGGTCCAATGACCTGTCTCCCACGGTAATGGTGTCTTCCCGGCGGCCTCTTATTTCCAGGGAGGCTGACGCCCCGCAGGGACACTCTTTTTCAACAAACCTTGCCCTGTCCCCGGTAAGATACCTGACCATGGGAGTGGCCTTCTTTTTGAGGGCGGTAACCACCAGGTAGCCAAGCTCACCGGGCTTTACCTCGTTCTTCAGTTCTTCGTCCAGCAGTTCAAAAACAAAGTAATCCTCCAGCGGGTGAGGCCTTCCGAATTCGCAGTCAACCACCGCTGTGCCTATTTCGGCCATGCCGTAGATGTCAAAAACAGGCACTCCCCAAATATCCTGCAGCAGCCTGCGCCGACCGGCGGACAGAGGCTCTCCTGCGGTGCAGATGGCCCTTAAGTCAGGGAAGTCCTGATTGGGTTTTTTCCCAAGCAGCTCTGCGGTTTCAGCTATAAGCACCGCCTGCAGGGGCAGGCAGGTCAGGACGGTTACCTGCAGCTTTTGCAGCAGGGTGATCACCCTGGGAAAGGGGCTGACTGCGGAGCGGGCGCCCACCGGGACCACGCAGGCGCGCTTCATCTGGGCCGCGGCGTGTATCATATGGGCTATGGCCGAGATGGAATAGGGGAAACGCACCAGCACTGTGTCGTCATGGTTGAAATCTACCCCGCACAGGGTGATCTCTCTGGCATTGTAGCGCAGGTCCTCCCTGGTGAACCAGGTGGAAACAGGCACGCCGGTGGTGCCAAAGGTTTCATGGTACTGAAAGATCTCCCTCGGGGGCACGCAAATGAGCCCCAGGGGGGACAGGCTGCGGAGGTCCTCCTTGGTGGTCAGGGGAATATCCTTTAATTCCTCCAGGGATCTTAAGGGGCGGCCGGGCAGGCGCTCCCTGTAAAAGGGGGAGGCTTTGCAGTGCTCCAGCAGCTGGTTAAGCGCCCTGAGCTTTTCCTCAGTTTTCATGTGTGTATCATCCCCTAAACAAGGCGCAGGAGCGCCCGGATATTACCGCCCAGTATTTTTTCGCTCTCTTTGTCAGGCAAGCCTAAGAGAAGTATTTTTTTAAGCTCCACGGCCGGGTGGGAGAGAGGGTACTCTGAGCCGAATATAATTTTTTCGGCGCCGGCCTTTTCTACTGACTGCTTAATGTGCAGGTAGCTTCCGGTGGATGTTTCCAGGAATAGATTGGGCAGCTCAGCCGCCGCTTCCATTGCTTCCCGGTCAGCCGGGCCAAAGCCCATATGCCCGAGAATAAAGTTTGTTTTGGGGAACTGCCTGGCCAGGGCCACAAATCTGGCGGTGGCTGCACCCGGGCTGAAAACCACGTGGCTGTACAGGGGATAGCCGTGGCTTGCGCAGCATTCCGCCAGGGCGGCCACCACCTTGCCGGCAAAGGAGAACTGGTGTGTCATGGGTGTAAGCTTTAGTCCCCGGAAGCCCTGCTTAAAGCTGCCTTCAAGCGCTTCAACCGCATCCGGGCTGTGCGGGTCGATACAGGCAAAGCCCTGAAGTGAGGGATGGAGGCGGCAGGACTCCTTTACGTAGTGGTTGTCAGGGACGGGGTTTTCAGGCTGGGCCTTGCCAATTATGTAGTCAGTCATCCTGCGCACGTCCATAGTTCCACCGGGTACAACCACCCCCCGGTCAATGCCGGCTTCTTTGAGCTGGCTTATATAATTGGCCACATCTCCGTAGGAGGTGGCCGATATATGAGCATGGGCGTCAATAATCACTGTAGATTCCTCCTTTATGGTGTAACAGCAATCTTTCTAAAAAAACTTATGCTGAAATCCCTGTGCGGTCGGAATTCAGAATACAGAATAGTTTAGGCATTTCTTATAAGTTGAATAATTCTTATCAGCTGGGCTCTTAATCTCTGTGTCCTCTGTGTGCTCTGTGGTTAAAAAGGACCTGAATTTCATCCTTAGTTGCCCGGTTGTCTGGTTTCGGGATCAGTAATGGGGCAGGGGCGGGGGCTGCCAGCCGCCCAGAGCCTTTTCGATATGGAGCGCCACAGCCAGGGCCACGTCCTCACGCCAGGGGCGGGCCACCACCTGTACTCCTATGGGCAGCCCTTCGGGCGAGGTTCCGCAGCGGACCACCACCGCCGGCCACCCGGTGAGGTTATAGGTGGTGGCGTAGCTGAAGGCGGGGGCATTTTCGCCGCTGGCTGCAGCGCCGTGGGGCATAGCGGGAAGGGCGCAGGCCGGGCAGATAATGACATCATATTTTTTAAGGAAAGATAGCATCTCACAGCGGAAGAAGCGCCACCTGTACATCATCCCGCCAAACTCGGCGGCTGACACCGCACAGGCCCCCACCGAGTCCAGCAGCTGGCGGGTGAGGGTGTGCGGGCTGGATGTTCCGGCCATTTGAAGCAGTATGTTGATACCTGACCCGCCATCGGCGGAAAGAAGGCTGCTCATCAGATCCTGAGACATGCCTATAATATCCGGGCGGTCCTCCACCACGGCCAGGCCGGCATCGGACAGAGCCCCGGCGGCTGACTTCACTGCCTCAGAGGTTTCCCGGGTGGGTGACATAATCCCATTGTCGGTATAGAAGGCCGCGCTCAGGATCCCCAGCGTGACTTTTCCGGAATCCCCCGGGGGAACCGGCACCGTGGAGGGGTCCAGCCAGTCGGTTCCGGCCAAAATGGGTAGGGTCAGCGCCAGGTCTTCCACAAACCTGGCCAGGGGCCCCACCGCCGACAGCTGTTCCATCATCCAGATATAAGGCGGGAAGAGGCCTGTGGCCGGCACCAGCCCGGTTGTGGGCTTGATGCCGGCAATGCCGCAGAAATGAGCGGGCAGGCGAATGCTTCCGGCGGAGTCACTGCCCAGTCCCAGCGGTGATCCGCCTGCAGCGATGGCGGCCGCCTCGCCTCCGCTGCTTCCGCCGGGGGTGTGCAATAGGCTATAGGGATTGTTGGTTCTCCCGTAAACCAGGTTGTCGCTCTCATAGGAAAGGCTCAGTTCCGAAACATTGGTTTTGCCAAGCAGCACCGCTCCGGCGGACCTCAAGCGCCCCACGGCGGTGGCGTCCCGGTCCGGGACAAAGCTCCTGCGCCCCTCGGTGCCCCCTGTTGAGACCACACCGGCGGTATCAAAGGAATCCTTGACCGTTACCGGCACGCCGTGGAGCGGCCCGGCTATTTTTCCCCGGGCAAGGAGGGCGTCGGCATGGCGGGCCTCGGCCCTGGCCTCCTCCGCTCTCAGCCGGATCACAGCGTTAAGAGAAGGGTTTATATTTTCAATACTCTTCAGGTACGCGCCCACAGCCTCTTCCGAGGAAACGTTTTTGGCTCGGATGGCCCGGGCCAGCCCGGCTGCCGAAGTATGGGTTATATTATCCATTTTTTTCTCCCCTGTTTGAAAATATCCCGGTCTTTATTAGCAGAGGACACAGAGATCACAGAGAATTTACTCTTAGGCGCTACTCTGAGGTCTGAAAGTAGATATTAAAGTTTTGTCTGCCTTTTTAAAAACTTTTATAGCATTCAAGCAGGCAAAAACTCTGTGTCCTCTGTAGCTTTAAAAGGACCTGAATTTTCATCCTCTGATGGTACCGCTTGCGGCAGGCGCAACTACCCGGACAGTTTTGCCCTGCGGGCGGGGAATTTTATCCACAATTTCAAATTCACAGGGCAGCCCGGTGCCGAATTCCATTTTGCTGGCCAGATAATCAGCCAGCTCCGGAGTGGGGCTGACCCCCGGTGCTAGCTCGGCCCTTATTTTCAGCCGGTCCGATCCCGCCGGATCAACCACGAACTGGAACCAGTGGCCCACTTCCGGCAGCCGCATCAGGAATTCTTCCAGGTAGAAAGGAGACAGCTTTACTCCCCGGATTACTACATGGTCCACCAGCCTGCCCCGCAGAAACAGCCTGGGGAGGGGGACCCCGCAGGGGCAGGGGTCAGATTCTATATAACCAAGGTCCTGGGTGCGGTAGCGCAGTATGGGGGTGTCGTAACGAAGCAGGCAGGTAACCACTATCTCCCCAATCTCACCTGGCTCCATGACCTTCCCGGTGTGGGGGTCCACTATTTCAACAGCTGTGTGGGCGGTGGCCAGGTGGTAGCCGTTGTGGGCGTCACACTCAATGCCTACTCCGCCGCACTCCAGGGAGCCATAGTAGAAGTTGGCCGTAGCGCCCCATATACTCTCCACTCTCTGGCGGAAGGAATATGAGCAGCCTTCTCCGGTGAGCCACATCTTTTTCAGAGGCAGACTTTTTAAGTCAAAGCCGTATTCAGCCGCCGCCTCGGCCAGGGTAATGGCCCAGGAGGGGGTGGTGATCACCACGGTGGGCTGCAGGTCACGCATCATCTTGATGGTTTTGGCCGGAGTGGAATAGGCTCCTCCTTTTCCGGCCGGGATCACGGTGGCCCGGCAGCCGTCCATAAAGGTCTTGTGAAAGGCCAGGCCCGCCGAGCTCATTTCGTAGGGCAGGGCGTTGAGGACTATATCGCCCCGCTCCACCGGCACCAGGGTAGGATAGCCGGCGGACATTTCGTAAAGGTAATAGTCCTCCCAGGTATTCATGATGTATATTTCTTCTCCTCCGGTGGTTCCGGTAGATACCTGCACCAGGGAAATATCCCCCTTGTCGCAGGCCAGGAGCGCCCACGGGTTGCCCCGCAGCTCATCCTTGGTGACGAAGGGAAGAAGGCTTAGATCCTCAAGAGATTTTATGCTGTCCGGGCTTACCCCCTCCCGGTCCATCTTATCCCGGTAAAAGGGGGAATGATTGTAGGCTCGCCTTACTATCTCAATCAGTGATTCTCTCTGAAACTCGGCCAGCCGGTCTAAAGGCATGCTGTCGGGAAAATTGGGCACGGTAAAGTATTTGCCGGCCAGCCCCGGCTTGCCCATGTCATTTATTATTTTTTTCAGGTTGATCTTCATCCCCGGCGCCCATCCTTTCTTTCAGCAGTTCGGTATATTTTGAGCCAGGGTTTTCTTTCAGAAGCTTTGACCATATCTTTTGGGCCCTTTCGGTGTCACTGGTGCGCTGGTAGGCCACACCCAGGTCATAAAGTATCTTATGGTAGAGGTCCCTGGAGAAAATGCTGTCTTCCTGCTCACATACCATTTTCAGGAATTTGAAATCCTTAATGGCCCGCTTGGTCTGGTGGAAGAACACCTCGGGCAGGGAGTAGGCCAGGTAGGCCCGCAGCAGGCGTATCCTGGGATTGTTCCGGTCCCGTGATATGGCGCGGTTTAAATGGACCAGCCCCTTTATGGCGCTGCCGAAAATGGCGTTGGGCTCGGTGGCGTCCCGACCCACCAGGGCCATGCTGCTGCCGAAGTAGGCCCTGGCGACAGTGTCACCGGGATAGGCCTCATAGGCTTTTTGCCACATATCCAGGGCCAGCCTGGACGCCCCCGGGTTGCCTGCCACACCCAGATCATGCAGACGGAATCCTTCCTGGTAAAAAGCTTCCCGGTTGTCCGGGGTCAGCTGTTCCAGGGTGCTCCTGACCACTTCACGGCCGCTGCTTTCATTGATCATGGCTTTGAATCTCGGATCAGGCTTGAGAGACAGAAGCTTTGCGCGGGTTGAAGAGGCCTCCTCCTCCAGTCCCAGTCGCTGGTAAGCCACGCTCAGGTCGTAGAGGATCTGCCAGTACGTTTCGGCTGCAAACGCCGACCGATTTTTTTCATACATCTGAACCAGGAATTCAAAATCAGCGATGGCCGGAGCCGTGCGGTGGAAAAAGGCCTCAGGCAGCCGGAAGGAGTGGTAGGCCCTGATCATTCTTATCCTTATATCGTCAGGACTGCTGTTTACGGCGCTGTCAATTATCTTGGAGGCCTTTATGGGGGTGGAAAACATTTGGCCGGGATCTGCCGCGTCCCGCGCCGCCAGGGACATGCAGTCGGCATAATAGGCCCTGGCAAGGGGGCTGTCCGGATTAGCCTCCATGGCTTTCTTAAAGAAGCTCATGGCTTTATGGGAGGCCTTTTGATCGCCTTTCAGGGCCAGGTCCCTTAGTTTAATGCCCTCGGTAAGTTTTTTCTCTATTTCTTCGTCCGGCGGCTTATTTTTTTTTTCGGTGTCCAGGCCGGGTAAAACGCCGGCGGCCTTAAAGCCTTCAGCCCTGAGAAGTTCAATGTATTTTGGGTCCTTTGTCACAGACAGAAGTTTTTGCCAGGTGGACTCGGCCTCCTGGTTTTGACCAAGGCGCTTATAGGACGATCCCAAATTAAATAAAACCTGACTGTAAAAGTCTTTTGAGAAGGATGGGTTACCATCGTAGCAGGAAGCAAGGTAGCTAAAATCTTCTACTGCAGTGCCGGTGCGGTGAAAAAAATTCTCGGGCAGCCGGTAACACACATAAGCCCGCAGAGTGCGTATTTCTACATTCTCCGGCTCACGGGACACTGCACTGTCCAGTATCTTGAGTCCCCTGATGGCCTTATTGAACCTCTCCGTAGGATTAACAGCGTCCCGGCCAAGGAGAGAGGTTGCACTGCCGTAGTAGGCCTCCACAAGGGTGTTTTGAGGCGCCAGCTTCCGTAATTTCTCAAGCTGTGCAACGGCCTCCTTAACGCTGTCCCGATTACCTTCAACCCCCAGTTTATGCAGGTTAACCGCCTGGGCAAACAGTTCTCCCCAGGGTTCACTTGCGGCAGCGTGGGCAGCAGCAGTCTGTGCCGGGAGACTGACTCCGGTGTCTGAAGTTGATTTTTCTTCCTCTGGGGCCTCCTGGGCCAGGGCAGTTTTCTCCCCGGTGTCTGAAGCTGATTCTTCTTCCTCTGGGGCCTTCTGGGCCAGGGCAGTCTTTTCCCCGGTATCTGATGCTGCTTTCTCTCCCTCAGGGACTTCTTCGGCAATATCAGATTGCTCCCCGGCGTAATCATCAGTGCCCAGAACCGGCTTTTCAACGTCTATTTTGATATCACCGGCCCCTTCAGCTTCTTCCGCTGTCTTTGTATCCAACTGTTCCGGCGGATGCGCGCACAGAGGGACCTCTATCGGGTAATGCTGTTCCAGGGCTGTTTTGGGATAATGGTCCTGTTCTTTTTGGGTGTGCCCGGTTTGTTCGATCTTTGCCGATACTTCAAGCAATTTCGGCTGTAACAATACCTGATGAAACTTGGTCATCCGCTTTCCTCCTTCTTATGGAAAAATAAATAAAAAAAACCATATCTTCCTGTTTGTATAACAGTTTATGGCAATAAAATGGTATATGTGATTATGCCTGGAATTAAATATAGTTATTGCCAAATAAAAACCAAAAAATGGCAATTTATTGCACAATTGTATTATTTTCCTTAATACATATATCGAAGGGTTTTGGAATTATTTTTATTCTGTAGGGCCTATGGTGTGTCGTCTTCAGGGCTCTTGTCTCTCCGCCTGAAAAAGACAGGGGATGATCACCGTTAAAAGTGAAAATCCCCTGTCTTTTTTTAGATTAACCCATTAATATTATTTTTTCCCGCCCAGCTGTCTGAGAATTTGGTCTTTATACAGACTCACATAAGTGCAGCTTGGGCTTGTTCCGCATTTCCGGCAGGACAGGTCATAGGCGGAATTTATAGTACCGCACCGGGGACATGAAAAATGCGCGGCCATTTCCATATACCATTTTTCATACCCCACTTCCCTGATGCGATCCTGGTTTTTCCACAGCTCTATTCTATGCGGCATCTGGGCCTGGAACACTTTCAGGTCTTCACAGGGATACTCCGGGCACCGGCCGCAAAAGTCTATCCCTTTTTCAGCGGCACAGCCCGGCTTTTTACAGCTCTCACAGTAAAAACACCTTTTTTCCGACCGGCACCCGTGGCATATCAATTCTTCAACAGGGCGCTGCATACGCTCGGCAATGCCTTTTAATTTTTCCGGGTCTTCCGTGGTTCCAATATATACATTGCACGCCGGGCAAAACAGTCCGCAAACGGCCGCCAGCCGTTTGTCCGGCAAACAGCCGGCCTTGTTAGTAATTTCCATAAATACCCCTCCGTTCCTGTTTTCAATTGTAGGTTAGACTGTGACAGGAGGAAGAGGTTACAGAATAATAGTAAAAATTTGAGTCAGGGTTTACAGTGCAGCATCAAACTTAAGAATATCTGTAACAGGTATGGCCAGTCCCAAATCAGACTCGCTTTGATCCGCATTACTGTGCAAACTGCCAAATACCACGCCCACTACCTTCCCGGTTCCGTCATAAACAGGGCTTCCGCTATTCCCGGGATAAATTGGGGCGCCTATACTGAATACTTTTTGGCCTTTTATAGTTAAATACTGTCTTACCTCACCCTCAACTATTATGTTGTTAAGCCCAAGTGGATTGCCCACTATCCTGACCCGATCCCCGGGTGATGGAGGTTTGGTCATATTGAGGGGGACGGTCGGCAGTTTTTCTTTATCCAGGGTAATAAGCGCCAGGTCATACTCCGGCTTTCCGGACCAGTGGGCAGCAGGGTAAGTATCCCCATTGGGAAAGCTAACTGTTATATTTATAGAGTCGCCGCCAATAACGTGGTAATTTGTAACTATTAATCCCTTGGCAGCTATATTGAATCCTGTTCCCGACTTCTGCTCAACTGCCAGGGAAGAGCCATTCTTTCGGGAAATCACGTCAATCTTTACCACTGCCTGGAGTAGCTGTTTATCTATATCCTTTTTATAGTGCAGTGAGTTTAACACCAGTTCCGCTATAGGGGCCTTAAGTACAGGCCAATAATTTATAGCTATTAAGCCAATGAAGGCCAGCACTGTGAAAAAGGCAACCAGCCGGAACAGTAACGGCCTCCGGGGAGGGTCATACTCCTCTGCTTCATCCGAATAGACATGACCGGAATAGGGGTTATTCAATTCCTCTTCTTCCGGTTCCTTTTCCCAGCTCATAGGTCCTATACTCCATTTCGTGAGTGAATGCTATTATGCGATAACAAGGGGGTAGTCTTTTTGTCACTGTGCAGCCGAGCTTTTCTCAGACAATTTTGGTGGTCCAGTCCTCAATGTTCCATACATCGGTTACCCAGTCCTCGTAAAACTCCGGCTCGTGGGATACCAGAACTATTGTCCCCTTAAATTCTTTCAGCGCCCTCTTCAGTTCTTCCTTGGCATCCACATCGAGGTGGTTGGTGGGCTCGTCAAGGACCAGCCAGTTAACGTCCGTTAGCATCAGCTTGCATAGCCGCACCTTGGCGCTTTCCCCGCCGCTTAATACCATCATCTGGCTGGTAATATGCTCGTTGGTCAGCCCGCATTTGGCCAGGGCCTGGCGTACTTCGTAATTGCTTAGTCCGGGGAAATGGCGCCAAATCTCTTCCATGGCTGTGTGTCCGTTTTCCTGGGCGCCTTCCTGCTCAAAATAGCCCGGCTGGAGGTACTGGCCCAGCATTACCGACCCGGAGAAGGGCTTAATAATGCCCATAAGAGTTTTCAGCAAAGTGGATTTGCCCAGGCCGTTAACTCCCCGGAGGGCTACCTTTTTATTTCTTTCCAAAACTACATTTAAAGGCCTGGTTAAGGGCTCATTGTAGCCCAGTATTAAATCAACAGCCTCAAAAATAGTTCTTCCCGGTGTTCTGGCTTCGGTAAATCTAAAAGTGGGCTTTGCTTTTTCTCTGGGCCTCTCCAGTATTTCCATTTTATCCAGCTGTTTCTGGCGGCTTTTGGCGCGGCCGGTGGTGGAGAATCTGGCCTTGTTGCGGGCTATGAAGTCTTCCAGCCGCTCCACCTCTTTTTGCTGCTTCTCGTAGGCTTTGAGCTCCTGGAGCTTTTTTAATTCATGCATCTGCAGGAATTGCTGGTAATCTCCGGTGTACCTGGTAAGGATGGTGTTTTCGACGTGGTAGATAACATTGACCACCTCATTCAGAAAATGTACATCGTGAGAAACCAGAATAAAGGCGTTCTCATAATTTTTAAGATATTTTTTCAGCCACTCAATATGCTCAAAATCCAGATTATTAGTGGGCTCATCCAAAATCAAAATGGTGGGATTCTGGAGCAGCAGCTTGGTTAGCAGCACCTTGGTGCGCTGGCCGCCGCTTAATTCGGCCACATCCCTGTCCAGGCCGATGTCGGCCAGTCCCAGGCCATTGGCAATGCCCTCAATTTTGGCCTCTATGCTGTAAAAGCCGTTGCTCTCCAGGATGCTTTGTATTTCCCCCACATCTTCCATCATCCGGGCTACCTCATCCCCGGAGGACTCACCCATCCTGTCATATATCTGGAACATTTCCGCTTCCAATTCATACATGCTTTTAAAGGCATCTCTCAGTATTTCCCTGATAGATTTGCCCTTGGTTAAAATTGTCTGCTGATCAATATAGCCCACCGAAACACGGTTTGACCACTCCACTTTTCCCTTATCCGGCATCAGTTTTCCGGTAATAATGTCCAAAAAGCTGGATTTGCCCTCTCCATTGGCCCCCACCAGACCGACGTGCTCTCCCTTCAGCAGTCTGAAGGAGGCATCTTCCAGTATGGCCCGGGCGCCGAATCCATGGGTCACATTTTCCACTGTCAATATGCTCATGTGCTTCTCCTTTATGCCTTTAGCAGTGTACGCCTTAAATATTTTATAGGGCTGCAGCTCTTTAGTCAAACAGTATCCTGTGCCGGTGCGCTGTGCCGGTAATGATCAGCGGCGGCAACTGGATTCAGATAAAAATTATTGATTATAATACCGGCAAGCTTTTTAACTGGTATGCTAGTATTAAAAAAGTAAATAATGGTTTTACTCTAAAAAATACCTAAAAGCAGTAGAAAGTTTACTTATAAATACTTTAAAAAGTTAGATAATACTTTTTGGGTGATAGAATGATTTTTATATATAACTGCTATGGAGGAACCCATTCTTCTTCCCTGGCATCCGCCGTGCATTTAAAAAAGCTTCCGCTGGACAGGACGCCCACTAAAAGAGAGATAATGGATACCGACTATTTTAACAGGCTGACCTATAGGGATATGGGAAGAATTATCTACCGGGGCGCAGATGAAGAGGGAAATAAGGTTTACAGTGTGGGAAGGGGTACTTCAAAGGTATTGCTGCCCTGCCTGAAAAATTTTATAAATCTCCTGCATAGAGAATGTGGGCTGAATGAAAAAATTATACTTGCCAATATGACACCCACGGTTACCTTTCCGATGACTGTGGGGGGATTTCTGTCCAGGGGTCTGGGGATGGATTCTATAGGAGTGCCCCTTTTGCTGATCGGGGTGCAGCAGGCCTACCGGGAAATACTGAGGGTTGTAAAATATACCAAAGAGTCCGCCAAAACAATGAACGGGCCGGTGCTGGTACTCTTTAATAACAGAAGGTAAGGTATGAATAACCAGAGTGTCCGGACAGGCTGCCAGGAAATCAATCTCCCTGCAGCCTGAAGCCATGCTTTAAATCCATCCCAGGACAGCTCCAAATATTATAAGGGCGACTATGTTCACCAGGCCAAGAGTGCCAATAAAGAGCTTTTGTTTCCCGGTACTCCAGTCATGTCCATAGCAGGCCGCAGCGAAGAAGGGTATGTAGACTGTCAGAAAGACCGGTAAGGCCCCCCACCATGGATAAACCCAGACGAAGACAGGGGTCCGGACCAGGAAAATTTCAATTACCGAGGCCAGGGCTGCGTTTAAAAATGTGTAAAACAGGCGATTGTTGATGCCCAATACTTTCTGTCCGGGATCTCCGGGCATCATTTTACAGGCTATAATACCGGCTACAGAAAACATAAGGCTGATCTCGATGCCGACTCCCACCATTATGCTAAAGGAGGTGCCTGTGGGCACAGTCCAGAGGGCATGGCCGGAGAAATACTGGATCAGACCGTTTACTATTTCCACCAGCCAGTGCACCATGTAAAGGGCCAGGCCGCCGGCGATGGCGCGGTAATTGCCTTTTTCATACTCATTGGCGTATATATAGATCACAAAAATAAGCAGGGGGATCACGTACCACTGAAAGTGATCACCTGATCTCAAATTGCTTAGTGCCTCATAGGTCGCCTGGGGGTTGTTGAGTACCATGGGAATCCCTTTCTTTTGTATTGGATTATAATATATTTTATTATTTAGATGATTTTGGGAAAATTCCTGCTAAGATAAGGTAATTAGACCATAGATTTGACCTCGTGCAGTTTATTTCTAATAGCCCGGCAGTTTTATTGCCCTGTTTTGAGAATAACCATATTCTAATCAGAGGATGTTGCTGATAAGTTGACAAAATATCAGATTAACATTATCATTGCATTGTGCCATAATTATCCAGATGACTGCTGGCGGGAGGGATTTGAATTGATTGTCTTTGAAAGGCCGGGGCCGGTTAATACCGATAGACTAATTGAGTTGGCGGTTAACTCTTCAGTTAACTGCAATTATATTGTAGTTGCTTCAATTACCGGTGATTCTGCATTGAAGGTCGCAAAGCTTGTAAGGGATAAAAAAGTTGTGTCTGTTACCTGTCCCCAGGGTATGTACTGGGAAGTCAACAAAATGGATTCCGGGCCATTTTCAGATGTGCCGGAGCTGAGGGAAATCCGGGACTCCTGGATGGAGAAGGGGTACCAAAGAGTTCCCATGGACACCGATAAGGACAAAATCAAGGCTCTTTGTGATTACAATGTGACTATTGTAAAGGGAACCATTCCCTTCTTCGGCCCCAGTTTTTCGATGAGATTGCATATAAACCACACCAACTCTCTTGATATTGTTGCTAAAACACTGGAGATGATTTCCACCGGCACACTGGTTTGTCTGGAGACTGTTTTAATGGCTGTTGACGCATCCGCTATACCTGAAGGTGAAGAGGTGCTTGCCCTGGCGGGCACTGAAAGGGGGCTGGACACAGCATGGATTATCAGAAGCTGCTGCTCCGCCAACCTTTTTCACCCTGAAAAAGGCGCCAGGCTGGTTGAGCTGCTGGCCAAGCCAGGAATATCCTGCCAGCCGGATATAATGATTGAGTATTTAAGATGACTTGAACCAGGTGATTAGCAGAAAGCGGAAATGAATTTAACTTTTACATCTGTGAAGTGTTGAGGCAAATGAAATAAGGGCAGGTTGAAAAACCTGCCCTCAGACTGATGACAAACCCATTGATCATTATATATGCTTCAAAATGACGTTCATAGAGGCAGGGAATGACCAGCCACTTGCTAGCATTGCGGAGGCTGTTACCGGGTTTTGACGGAGAAGGCTTACGGAATGCCGATCCGTCTGCCGGATGCAGACGGAAACCCGAGAGCCGCATGGACGCGGTATTCGAGGGTGGTCGGCAGTCCGTTGCCTGCGAGTCTTAAAGCCGGTTCAGCCGGAGCACCAGCTTGCATGGGGTTGGTGTTCCAAGCCGGCCCTTAAGTTGCTTAATACTGTTCACTTTGGATGAAAATTAAAACTTCGACTTTGTCAACAACCTGCCCTTTAGTTTATACCTGTATTGATAAAATTTAGCGTTTGCTTTTGGCAAAGAACCTCTGCACCCTTTTTTTAGGCTCGTCGCCGGCAAAGCAGCGTCCCCACAGCTCGTTTTCCAGAGCCAGGCCGGCCGTTGATATGCGGGAGCCCTCAACCACCGCCTTTTTGGCGTAGCGGATGTTGTCGGGGCCGTTTTTAACTATTTTCCCGGCCAGCTCGTAGACCCTGTCCATAAACTGACTCTGGGGGTATACAGCGCTTACCAGGCCCATCCGGTAGGCCTCCGCAGCATTTATGGGCTCTCCGGTAAGTATTATCTTCATGGCGTCAGACTGTCCCACCAGCCTGGGAAGCCGTTGAGTTCCCCCCCAGCCGGGAAAATTCCCCCATAGTACCTCCTGCTGTCCAAACATGGCGTTTTCAGAGGCCAGGCGAATGTCGCAGGCCAGAGCAAACTCCATGCCGCCCCCGTAGGCAAAGCCGTTTACGGCTGCTATTACAGGAACGCTGCAGTAGGCGATACTGTCACACACCAGCTGGCCTATTTTGGACCCCTTCTGGGCATTGTGCTGGTCCAGTGTCAGGAAAAGGCCTATGTCCGCCCCGGCAATAAAGGCCTTGTCCCCGGCGCCGGTCAAAACAGCCACCACCACCGAGGGGTCCCTGTCTATCTCGGCAAATGCCCGGCCAAGCTCTTCCACAACATCCAGGGTAAGCGCATTCAGCGCCTCGGGACGATTAATGGTCACAGTGGCTATGCCATTCTCAATCTTTAATAGCACCTGACTCATTTTATTTTACCTCCGTATCTATTAAAACTGATTCACTATTCATAATAAACCCTGGAGTATGTTGGCAGCAAGAGGCTAAAATTATGATTGGATCAGAAATTGATTATTGACAGGAACGGATTTTTGCAATATTGTAAACATGTTAACAATATATATAAAAAAATCTTTAAGAGAGGTAATATCCTATGTCCACAATTGACAGCCCTTTGGAGATATACAGGTTCCTCCCCAAAACAAACTGCAGGCAGTGTCAGGTGCCTACCTGCCTGGCCTTTGCCGCTGCGGTGATAAAAGGTCTGAAACAGCTGGGGGACTGTCCCCATGTAGACGGAAAGACGGTTGAGGGATATAGCGGCAGAATAGAAGTAAGGAAGGTAAATATTGATCAGCAGCAGGAGAAGATACTGGAGCAGTTAAGAGGAGAGGTTGCCGGGCTGGACTTGTCTGCCGCGGGAAAAAGGCTTGGAGCCTCGTTACGTGGTGACAGCCTGGTGATAAAATGCCTGGGAAAACCATTTTTTATCAATGCCGGGGGGAATGTCACCTCTGACATTCACATAAATCCGTGGGTATTGCTGCCTCTGCTCAACTACATTGCGCACAGCCCGGGAATAAACCCTTCCGGAAAGTGGGTACCCTTCAGGGAACTTAAAAACGGGTCCAGGTACAATCCTCTTTTTGATCAGAGGTGTGAAAAGCCATTAAAGAAAATGGCTGATAAAGATATGGATCTTTTAAAAAGCTTATTGTCCATTCTGGGGGGAAGGCCGGCAGAGGTCAGTTTTGATACGGATATGGCACTGGCTTTGCTGCCCCTGCCCAAGGTGCCCATGCTTATTTGCTACTCCAGCCCGGAAGAGGATATAGAGTCAAGGCTTAATATATTTTTCGACATCACTGTAGATGATAATCTCACCAGTGAAGCAATCTATTTTCTAATCGCCGGGCTTGTGGTAATGCTTGAAAAAATGACTTTAAGGCACGGCCAGGCCAGTTCCTTTGCCTGCTGATCATGACCGGCCGGGAAGAACCCCCCGTTTAGGATAATTTCCGGCGGGGGTTATTTACTTTTAGGGGGAGGGCACTACTTATATTTCCGCTGCTATTTTACCTGTATCACTTAAATCATAGTCCCCCAGGCCGGACAATTCAGCCTTGAATTCGGCGGACTGGAGTATTCTTACTAAAGCGCCGAACCCGGGGCTGTCCATATCCTCCTCTTTGAGCACCAGATCATAGCGCTCTTTATGTACGGGTATAAACTCAACTCCCCGCACCATCAGGGCCGCCTTTTCATTACCCAATCCAACATCTGCCTCACCTCTGGCCACGGTGCTGGCGACAGCCAGATGAGAGGACTCTTCATTCTGGTAACCATTTATTAATCTTCTGTCCAGTTTAAGCAGCCGCAGCTTTTCATCCAGTAAAACCCTGGTTCCACAGCCCTTTTCCCGGTTTATAAAGCGAACACCGGCACGGACAAGGTCGGGCCAGTCCTTTACCTCCAGGGGGTTGCCGCAGGCTACATAGAAGCCCTGCAGGCGGCAGGCCAGATGTATGATCACCGCAGGTATTCCAGGCATGAGGCGGCGTACATAGGGGATGTTATAGGTGCCGGAGTCCCCGTCCCACAGGTGGATTGCCGCCATGTGGGCCTGTCCGTGGTAAAGCGCCAGGAGGCCGGCAAAACTTCCCACGTGGTGGCGTAAAGCCCTGAATCCATCGGGATGCCGCTCCAGGTGCCGGGTAAGAATATCCAGAATGGTGTCCTGCCCGCAGACTACCAGCTCCTGGCCTGGACGAGACTTAATGCCGGGCTTTAACTGGGGGGGAGGAATAACAAAGGTGGCCTCAAGGGGACCCTGGAAGGGGTTGTTGGCAGATCTTTTTCCCCTGCTTTTATAAGTGTCAACGTCTTTGGGGTCAATCCTTATTTTTTTACCTACCCGGTAGCCCTGAAGCTCGCCCCTTTTAATCAGCTCATAGACCGTATTCTTGGCTATCTTTAATATACCGGCCACTTCCTCAGGGGTTAATGAGATATCGTCCTTCATAAAAAACCTCCCAGGTGTATTGACATACATTTTATCATATCTTATTATTTAATGTATAGTCATGTGGTGTAGCGTAATGTTATTTGGTGTCAGTAATATTTAAAGCGATTTTTATTTATGTTTAGTTTAGTTAAGGCTTATTAATTTTTATCTGCCTGGCCAAAGGCGGTCAAGCTAACGAAAGCTAAAAGCCGGCGGGGGAATTAGCAAAGGTCAAAGATGCCCTAAACTGATCAGCACAGGTTAGGGCTTTGTCTTTTTGAGGGAAAGCGCCGGGAAAGGAGGTGCGCCATGGGCGTGGCAGGGGCCATTTTATCGGTTTCCGTTAATATAGCTGCTCTGGCAGCGGTGTCTCTTTTACTGGACTTCTTGTTAAGCGGCATCGGTAGAGAGTGTCGGATTGATGAGGACAATAATGTCATGTATGAGGAGGGGAGTATATGATAAGGCGGTCTGTTTTTTTAGTGCTATTGACAATGGTGGCTTTTAGCCTGGGAGGCTGCGGAGGAGTAAAGGAAAGGCCGGTTTCCGGGGTGGAGACAGTCAGCCTGACGGTCTCTGCGGCAGCAAGCCTTAAAGAGGCTGCCGAAGAGCTTAGGGCCATATACATAAAGCAACATTCCGGGGTATCCATAGCATATAATTTTGCGGCCTCCGGTACACTGCAAAGACAGATTGAAGAAGGGGCTCCGGTGGACCTTTTCATCTCGGCGGGAAAATCACAAATGGACTCCCTGGCTGAGAAGGGCCTTATTGTCAGTGAGTCAAGGAAAGACCTGCTTAAAAATGATCTGGTGTTAATAGCTAAAGAAGATGCTGATATCCAAGGCTTTGAGGGGTTAAGGGGCTCCCAGGTGAAAAAAATAAGCATCGGCACGCCTGAATCCGTGCCCGCCGGAAAATATGCCAGGGAAGCCCTTACTTCCATGGGTCTGTGGGACGATGTCCAGCCCAGGCTTGTGCTGTCCAAAGATGTGCGCCAGGTGTTGACCTATGTGGAAACAGGGAATGTAGACGCAGGGCTGGTTTACCGCTCCGACGCCATGCTGGGCCGGGAAATAAAGGTGGTAGCCTCAGCCCCCGCCCAATCCCATCCACCCATCGTATATCCCCTGGCCATAATTAAAAATACCGGTCACTTAGAGGAAGCAGAGGCTTTTGCCGCTTTTCTTTCCTCTGATGAGGCAGCCAGGGTATTTGATAAATATGGCTTCAGGTTATAAGGAAACAGGCTATTAGTATGTTTACATATTTGAATGACTGGTTCCCTGTTTTTCTTTCCCTCCGGGTGGCGGTAATAGCTCTTGTTATAGTCACCCTTGCCGGACTGCCGCTGTCTCGGCTAATGGCCCGCAGGGAGTTCTACGGCAAAGAATTTATCGAGGCGGCCATTACTCTGCCCCTGGTTCTCCCTCCCTCGGTTATCGGGTACGGCCTTTTAATGCTGATAGGAAAAAATGGGCTTTTGGGCAGTCTCCTCTCTCAGATGGGCATACAGATTTTGTTTACCTGGTGGGCGGCGGTTCTGGCGTCAACGGTGGTGGCCCTGCCGCTTATGTATCAGAGCGCCAGGGCGGCTTTTGAGAGTGTGGATGTCAATTTTGAAAAGGCGGCCAGGACTTTGGGGGCTGGTGAGCTGCGGGTTTTTTGTACAATAACCCTTCCCCTGGCCTGGCCCGGAATTATGGCCGGGCTGGTGCTGTCCTTTGCCAGGGCGCTGGGGGAGTTTGGCGCTACTCTTATGGTGGCCGGGAATATTCCGGGGCAGACCCAGACAATACCACTGGCCATTTATTTTGCGGTGGATGCAGGAGATAACGCCACCGCCAAAACTCTGGTGGCCATCATTACAGTGTTCAGCTTTATAGTTATATTCCTGGTAAACCGCTGGTCCAGGCGCAGAAATATAAGATTGCGGTGATTTTTATGCTGGAAGCCTATATAAAAAAAGAGCTGTGGCATTTTGACCTGGATTTGAGTTTAAGTATTGGCAGTCAGATTATGGTGCTGTGGGGGCCGTCGGGGGCCGGCAAGACAACCATTCTGCACTGCCTGGCGGGGCTCCATAAGCCCTCCTCCGGTTATATCAGGCTTAACGGCAGAACGCTATATTCCTCAAGGGAAAAAATAGACACACCGGCCCGCTTAAGAAGAATTGGCTACCTGTTTCAGGATTATGCCCTCTTTCCCCACATGAGCGTAAGACAAAATGTTTTATTTGGGGTCAAGGGCAACAAGAGTGATTTTGAAGACCATTTTGTAGATCCTGTTGAAATGCTTAATTCCTTCGGTGTGGGACATCTCATAGACCGTTTCCCCCACCAGCTGTCTGGAGGTGAAAAGCAGCGTGTGGCCCTGACCAGGGCACTGGCCGCCAGTCCCGAATTGCTACTGCTGGATGAGCCCTTCAGCGCCCTGGACAAAAATACAAAAACAAGGCTCCGGAAGGAGCTGAAAGAACTGCAGAAAAGGTGGCGTATACCATTTGTGCTGGTCTCACATGATGAGGAGGATGCCTCCTTCCTGGGTGACAGTATAATTACATTGCCTAAAGGCAAATCATAAAATAAGCAGGATAGGCCGTGGGAGTTATCACGGTCTATTTATTTTTGCAAAAGTGGTATAAGTTAATTGCTTATGCAGGAAATGGCGAGAATGTGAAGAAATTGTCGTTTGATATAGAAAAATTTGTTAATAAAAAATTCCGTTACTTTCCTGAAAGGTAATAAACACCATGCTGCAGGGAATGAAGTTGAAGACGAAAATGTTTTTGATGTTTCTGCCCGTTGTCATATTGGGTTTTATATCTCTGCAAATAATCAATCACCAGATGACAAAAGCAATGGTTGACCGGGAAATTTCTGAAAAGATGGATATGCGGTTTAACAATATAATGGCCGGCTTTGAGGAAAAAATTAGCGCACACCAGAGAATATCTGAAACCCTGGCTGTTATTGTTGAGGGAAAAGGCCTGGAGATGAGCCGTGAAGAGTTCGGTGAGCTGCTGCAAAGGCTGGTTATGGTAAATGACGATACCCTGGGAATGGGGGTCTGGTATGAGCCGTACAGGCACAGTGCGGGGGAAAGATATTTCGGCCCGGCTGTTTATATGAAGGGGAATAAAGCAGTATACACCGGGGAGTATGAGAAAGAGGATTATGACTACCACTCATGGGAGTGGTATCAAAACGGGAGAATTGGTATGGCGTGGACAGACCCGTACTACGACAGCACCACCGGAATTACCATCATCACCACTACTGTCCCGTTTCACGACCAGAAGGAAAACTTCCAGGGTGTAATCACCGCCGATGTCAACCTGAACATAATTCAAAAGCTTATTACCGGCATCCACATGGAAGAAGGCGGATGTGTATTTTTATTGGACCGAAAGGGGCGCTACATCACCCACAGTGACCAGGAAAAAATAATGAAAAATCTTTCCGATGAAAAGGAGAGTGAGTTTTCCGGCCTGGGAAAAAAGATTCTTATGGAGAATTCCGGAACAGCTATCCTTGAAAAGGAAAAGGAGAGGTTCCGGGTTTATTATTACACACTATCCCGAACAGGCTGGAAGATAGTTTTTTTGATACCTGAAAAAGAGCTTTATGCCTCGGTATACAACAGGTTATATTTGATGATGCTGGCCAGTCTCATAATAATGCTTGCAGCAGTTGCGGTAATAGTTAAGTTCAGCCGCCATATGGTTAATAGGATAGAAAAAATAAACAATATGGCTCTTTCATTATCGTCTGATAGGATCGGGAGGGGCCACAGAACGGAGATCATTGACTTAGATTCCGCAGATGAAATAGGTCTTTTGGCCACAAGGTTTAATGATGCTTCAGCCCAGCTAAATGACCTCTTCGGCAGACTGAGGAGCAGGGTTTTATTTGAGCAGCTCATTTCATCCATATCCACAGGGTTTATAAACTTGGGGCATAGTGAGACAGACACGCAGATAAACAGTGCCCTGAGGGAGATAGGGAAATTTACGGGAGCCGGCCGGTGCTATGTTTTTCTATTGTCCAATGATGGGACAAGGCTGTATAACTCTCATCAGTGGCGGTTGGAAGAAGCCGGACTGCCTGGGGAGGGCAAGTTTAGAGATCTGCCCGCGGCTGGTTTTTCACGCTGGCTTGAAGATAAGGTGTTTGAGACGGTCTGTCACCAGTCTCCGAAAGATCTGCGGCTGTCAGCGGGCGGAGAGGCCAGCTGTTATTACCCGGAGGGAACACATACTCTTGTGGAAGTGCCCATGGTTTATGGAGGCTCCCTGAGGGGCTTTTGGGGGTTTTATTCGGCACGGGCAGACGTGGTGTGGAAGAGTGAGGATATAAGGCTTTTTTCAATGATCGGGGAGATATTTGTTAATGCCCTTGTCCGCAAAGAGGCCGAGATGGAAAATCTTCATCTGAACCTTGAAATTGAGGATACTCAAAGGGAAATAATTTTTACCCTGGGTGAAATAGCAGAGGCCAGATCCTACGAGATGGGGAATCATGTAAAGAGGATGGCTGAATACTCCAAGCTGCTGGGGCTTAAATACGGCCTTTCAGAATATCAGGCCGAGCTGTTGAAGCTGGCCTCTCCTATACATGATATTGGAAAGCTGGCCATACCCGACGCAATACTTCTAAAGCCGGGAAAGCTTACCCCGGAAGAATTCGAGGTAATGAAAACCCATTCGCTGATAGGCTATAAAATGCTATATAAATCAAAAAGGGAAATAATGAAGACAGCGGCCACCATTGCTCTCCAGCACCACGAAAGATATAATGGAAGCGGCTACCCCTATGGGTTAAAGGGTAAGGAAATACACATATACGGCAGGATTACCGCCCTGGCCGATGTTTTTGACGCTCTGGGCAGTGTCAGGGTTTATAAAGACGCCTGGGGCCTTGACCTTATACTGGAATATTTTAGAATAGAAAGAGGGGAATACTTCGATCCCGATCTGGTAGACATCTTTTTCGAGAATATTGAGGAAATATTAAATATAAGAAATTCACTTTCTGATGACCAACAAAAAATGGAGTAATTTATGAGGAAAATATTTGTGATGCTGCCGCTCCTGCTGGTTCTGGCAGCCTGCGGCCCTACTGATGTAACACCTGTCGTAAAGCAGTATAATCCCCCGGCCGGCCTGGTCAGTATTGAGGGAAGTACTTTGGCTGAGAGGTTCAGCCCGCCTGCAGGATATACCAGGGCCGGGGCGGAGGAGGGTTCCTTCGGCCAATACCTGAGAGGCCTTCCACTAAAGACCCATGGCGCCAAAGTCAAATACTACGACGGGTCTGAGAAGCCCAGGGAGGTCTACGAGGCTGTGATTGACCTGGACGTGGGTGAGAGGGATCTTCAGCAGTGCGCCGATGCCGTTATCAGGCTGAGGGCTGAGTTTTTATATGGCAAAGGACAGTACGAGCAGATACATTTTAATTTTACCAGCGGCTTTAAGGCGGACTATGCCACCTGGAGGCAGGGCAACAGAATCGTGGTGGAGGGGAATAATGCCCGCTGGGTGAAGGCCGGGGGCGATTCCGGGAGCTACGCCTCCTTCAGGAAGTACCTGGACATGGTCTTTGCCTATGCGGGAACACTCTCACTGTCCGGGGAGCTGAAGAGGGTGGCGGTGGAGGACATGAAGCCAGGCGATGTTTTTCTGAAGGGAGAGGATCCGGGCCACTGTGTCATAGTGGTGGACATGGCCGAGAACAAGTCCGGCCAAAAAATGTTCATGCTGGCCCAGAGCTACATGCCGGCCCAGGATATACATATATTGAAAAACCCTCAAGATACTGAAATAAGCCCCTGGTACCCGCTGGATTTCGGAGAAAGGCTGGAGACTCCGGAGTGGACTTTCAGCAGGGGCCAACTGGTAAGATTTAGCGATTAAAATAAACAGCCTTCGCCAGTACAGGCCACCTGTTTGGATGGGACATACGTGATCGATTAGGGCAGCTTTGGGGTCACTTTGTGGTCGCTAAAGGGCCGGTGGAGGGGCTTGAATCCGAGCTCCCGGACCTCCGGCTGAACTGGCTCTAAGCTCGTCGCCTAACGGACTGCCGGTCGCCTCCAACGCCGCGTCCATGCGTCGATTCCGGCTGCCGTCTGCGTCCTGCAGCCGGCCCGGCATTCCGTATGGCTCTGTCGCTAAGAGCCAGTATCAGCCTACGGGACGTCCGCCTGGATTAAATCCCCTCCCCCTCTATGCATGTCACCAGGAGGTCTTTTTGCTTCCAGGAATGCCTGCCTATTCTGTCCCCTGTCTCCCCGCCGTCTGTAAAGACGGCACCGCCTGAAAGGCGGTTTTTTTTGGGCAGGGGAATAGTTTTAGGTATAGTTGGGCAAAAAAATATAGTGTTAAAAAATAATTTACGGGAGGAGTATATGGATGAAAAGGATGACCGTTCTTTTGGCAGTTATGGCGCTTGTATTGGGGCTGGCCCAGGTGTCTTACGGCTGGGGAGGGGGAGGCTGCAAACCCGGTGACCCACCGCCCCAGCTCAGTGCGGATAAATTGCAAAACCAGGCTGTTTTCCTGGGGCTTACCGACGAGCAGTCCGCAGGTATAAAGAAAATAAGACAGGACCACTTTAATAATACCAGGGAGCTAAAAGCCAAACTGCAGAATGCCATGTTCGACTTAAGACAGTTGAGCTGGGATAAGAATCCTGACCCCGCCAAGCTCACAGAAAAGATAAATGAAGTAAACAGCCTGCGGGGTGAGCTGTACAAGCAGTCCCAAACCTGCCGGGAGCAGATAAAAGCAGTGCTTACCCCGGAGCAGCAGGCCAAGCTGGACCAGCAGCGTCCCGGCCGCATTGGCAGGGGAATCTGAGCCTGGCTGTGCGTACACGGTACATATAAAGACAGGGGAGAGGCGTTAGACGACCCTTTCCCCTGTCTGTCCCCTTTTTAAGCCCGCCCGGAGTGGGACCCAAAACCACCTTTTCAGTATGGTGTCCGAAAAGGTGGTTTTACCTTTTGCCTGCATTTTAGAGGAATATCTCACATTTGGAGGAAATTAATAACAGGCAGGTATTCCCGGTAAAGAAAAGAGGGTTATCCATTAACAATAAGACAAATATTATAAAATACAGGTTTCTTGCTCCCGTATATGATTTAATAATGGGAAGCCCAATTTTTGCCGGGGCCAGGAAGAAAGGACTCGGCCTTTTGGAGTTTCGGCCGGGCCAGAAGGTGTTGCTGGTTGGCATAGGCATAGGACAGGACCTTTCATATATACCGGGTGAGGTAAGCGTAACCGGGGTTGACCTCTCGGAGGAAATGCTGGCCCGGGCCGCTAAAAGAAAGCGGGGCGCCGAACTGATCCTGATGAATGCTGAAGAGCTTTCCTTTGCTGACGGCATTTTTGATGTTGTGGTCTTAAACCTTATTTTAAGTGTGGTTGAGAACCCCGGCCTGGCCATGGCCGAGGCCAGAAGGGTATTGAAGGAAGACGGAAGAATACTGGTATTTGACAAATTCCTTCCGGAAGGAAAGGAAGTCAGTCTTATCCGTAAAAT
The DNA here is from genome assembly GCA_000802095.1 of Peptococcaceae bacterium BICA1-7. Classification (GTDB taxonomy): domain Bacteria; phylum Bacillota; class Desulfotomaculia; order Desulfotomaculales; family Desulfocucumaceae; genus BRHc4a. The sequence continues at coordinate 321,319 of JUEB01000033.1, forward strand.
GCTGAATATAATTACTTCATTTATTGGCACCGATATCAACCGGCGCTTTTCCGATGTGGTGAGAGGACTGCCGCTGGATATTATTAATGACGGGCCGGCGGGCTTTTCCGGGAATTACAGGACCATACTGGCGGTAAAAAGACCTTTGCGGGCTTTGGGTGATAGTAAACAAACAAGGCGGTTGTGATATTGAGGAACGGTGGTTTTCTTATTGTCCTGGCAGTCATTCTGCTTATGTACGGCCTGATCAATTTCTGGGTGGGGCTGAGGGGCTGGCAGCTGCTGGGGAGGTTTGTCCCCTTTTTGAGTGTTAAGCTATACTGGATAGCCTTCTGGCTGGTAGCCCTGTCCTTTTTCGCCGCCAGGCTGGGAGGTGGTTTTTTGCCTGCCGGGGCGGGCAGGTGGTTGACTGTTCTGGGTTCTTACTGGCTGGCGGCGCTCTTTTACCTGATCCTGGTCCTGGCCCTGGTGGAAATTGTGGCGCTGGCGCTGAGAATTGCCGGTCTTATGCCCGGCGGCCTGGCCGGTCATGCCGGGGCCTCCCTGGCCGTGGGACTGGCGGTGTTTATCGTGGTGGGCTGCACTGTGTCCTACGGGTGGTGGAACGCCCTGCACCCCCGGGTGGTTCAGTACCAGGTGAACATACCAAAGCAGGCCGGCGCTTTGAAGAACCTGCACCTGGTGGTGGCGTCCGACCTGCACTTGGGGACTATTGTTGACAATGGCCGCCTTATGCAAATGGTAGACATGATTGAGGAGCTTGGGCCGGACCTGGTTCTTCTGCCCGGCGACATTATAGATGAAAACCCGGGCCCCTTTGTGGAGCAGGATATGGTTTCCAGCTTCCGGAAACTTGCTCCGGAGTACGGAGTGTACGCTGTCCCTGGCAATCACGAGTATATCGGCCGGGAGTCTGAAGTGATTGCCGCCCATCTGGGGGATGCCGGAATAAATGTTCTCCGGGACCAGTACGTCAAGGTGGCTGACAGCTTTTATATTGTTGGCAGGGATGAGATTTCCCGGGGCCGTATGGGGGCAGGAGGCAGAAAGGACCTTGCTGAGGTCATGGAGGGGGTTGACCGCTCTTTGCCGGTTATTCTTTTAGACCATCAGCCGGTTGAGCTGGACCGGTGCCGGGAGCAGGGGGCCGACCTTATGTTTTCCGGTCACACCCACCTGGGCCAGATGTTTCCCAACAACCTGATCACCAGGAGGATATTTGAGGTGGACTGGGGCTATCTTCGCAAAGGAAGCCTGCAGGTGATCGTGTCCTGCGGCTTCGGAACCTGGGGGCCGCCCATCCGGGTGGGGAACAGGCCGGAGATTGTGGACATAAGAATAAGCTTTGAGCCGGGGGACGGCAAATAGTCAATTTCTAAAGGCCTTCAGGTAATTGCTGCAATTATTGCTTTTATGCCCGTTCGGCTATAAAACTTTGTATTTGACTTTATCCAAGGGCGTTGGCGCCATTTGCCAGCGCCTTTTCTCTTTTTATACGAAAAAAAATGAGTTGTGGGTATCTTTTTATTTTATATATGGATATATTGGAAAAAGTGTCAATAAACTGGGCGCTGACATATTAATATTTGAAAATGATTACGTATCGGTTACCCCTGTATACTTTACGTTTACCTTGAGTAGAAGTAAAAAAAGGGGAGGTATTTATTAATGCCTGCTGAGAGAAAAACCAAATGGGAAAACATTTCTGATAAGCCCTTTGTTGACGTAAGGGATTTTGGAGCAAAGGGTAATAATGTTCATGATGATACTATCTTTCTTCAATTTGCTATAGATTCTTCTCCGGAGGGTAGTTTAATTTATGTTCCTCAGCCTCCGGTTGCATATAAAATCACCAAACCTCTTGTTTTGAGGAATAGAAGATTGATGGGAGGTGGTATGAAGGGAACCAAAATACTTCAACATACACCAGCAGCTGATGTGCTTATAGCAGGAGGAAGAATCAGCATATCTGACTTAATTTTGGGTCATCATGAAACTCCTGTTGGTGTTAGTGTTCCTAATGGTACCGGGATTAAAGTGGATAGGATAATGGATGGCAGTACAATTGAGAGAATCGAGCTTCTTCATAATACCTGCGGTATTTATTGTAATGAACCGGTAACTGAAACTATAAACTACATTTTTTCCACAACTATAAAAGATATTCGGTTTTACAATTTTAACCATGCAGCCATGGATCTACGCGGTTATAATGGTGGTATAACCGGTTGTGTGCTTTCTAATCTATATGCCACAAATAGTGAATCAACCTATGGTGGAGCTACTTACGGGTTTTACTTTTCATCCTGTTCGGAAATGACAGCTAATCAGCTTAATGTTGAGCAGGGCAGGTACAACATGGGGATTGTGGTGATTTCCTGCGATAATTTCCTCATGAATAGTATCCACTTTGAGGGATATACACCGGCTCAAACTGAAAAAGCATTTTTTGTTGTAGATGGGATACATACCAAAGTTGTCCAAATAAATGGCGTAACTATACAGACTTGTATATTTGATGGTGATTTAGCCAGTAATTATGGCATATTAAATATCGGCCAATCTCCGGAAGTATTTATGAACGGCCTTGTTACCAGGGACAATATCAGGACAAATGGAGCAACAGTAAGAAGATTTATCGGAGAAAGCAGTGTTTCCAAGGGAGCTGCTATTCGTGCAAGAGGTTTCAAAATTATTGATAGTATAGTTAATTATGGGGATCTCAATATAGACAAATCCGCACTTCCTGTTCTTAGAGAGTACAATGATTCCCGCTATTATTGGGAGATCAATGAGAAAAAAAATCTTACCGGAACTGCCGCTCCGGTAAGAGGAAACTGGGGTGTTGGAGATACTGTATGGAATACCAATCCGGTTGCCGGCGGCTATTTGGGCTGGGTTTGCACAGCGGCGGGCACTCCCGGCACCTGGAAAGCTTTTGGGCTTATAGCAACATGATATCCATCCAAAATATTATCGCCAAATCCGTCTGGGTGCTTTCTATGCCAGTCCCAGGCAGTTTCAAGAATTGTTTTCAGGTTGCTGTGCTGAGGTTGCCAGCCTAATACTTTTTGTGCTTTTTCGGAACTGGCGATTAGGACTGCCGGGTCCCCGGGACGCCTGTTGACAAGCTTTAATGGTATCGGCCTCCCTGTAATTTCCTCTGCAATTTTGACAACTTCCAGCACGGAATACCCGCAGCCATTTCCCAGATTAAAGCAGTCGGAAGGTTTTCCGGAATAAAGGTAATCAAGGGCCAGCAAGTGGGCCAGCGCTATATCGGTAACATGGATGTAATCCCTGATGCAGGTGCCGTCATGGGTAGGGTAGTCAGTGCCAAAGACACTGATCTCGGTTTTTTTGCCTGATGCCGCCTGCAGCACCAGGGGAATCAGGTGGGTTTCCGGAGTGTGATCCTCACCTATGTCACAGTTTTTATCCGATCCTGCCGCATTGAAATACCGGAGGTTAATATATTTAAACCCAAAGGCCCGGCTGTACCATTTGAGCACTTCCTCAAAGGCCAGCTTGGCCGCTCCGTAGGGATTTGCGGGCATAGTACGGTGGTTTTCCCCCAGAGGCAACTCCTTCGGATTTCCGTAAACAGCAGCAGTGGAAGAAAAAATAAAATATTTAACCCCTGTACCCACCAGAGTGTCCAAAAGGTTTATGCTCTTGACTAAATTATTAAAATAGTATGCATCCGGCCGTCTAACAGACTCACCCACCTGACTTAGGGCGGCAAAATGCATACACCCGTCTATTCCATAACTCCGCACCAGATCACTTACCAGGCTGCCATCGGCAATATCACCTTCCACCAGGATGGCGTTTTTTACCGCCTTCCGGTGCCCCCGGGAAAGATTGTCCAACACTACAACGGCATGTCCGGCCTTTACCAGCTCTCTCACAGTATGACTGCCGATATACCCGGCGCCGCCGCATACCAGTACATTCATTTTGAACTCCTCCAGGTCTTGCATTCACCGCATTACCGGCGGTTTTTCACCAGAATAGCTAAAAACAGAAGCAGTAGGGCTAATTCAAACAATAGAAAGGTGGGCGGTATAGGATACGTCTTTTTAAAATGAAAATAGCTGTGAATGTTTATCAGGGTGCTGTTGAGGTCGAACACCCAGATCAAATCCGGCAATAATCCAAGGAAGGCCGCTGCTGAAATGAAAATGTCCCTGCGCAAAAAAGAAATATAGGCGATGAATAGCCCTGCCGCTGCCAGTAAGATCAAATTTGTGTTTAAAGTCAGCTCATAGTGGGGAATGGCGTCAAGAATAAAATGACTGGCGAAGGCCGCTGTCAGGGCGGCAGGCCTGGGTAATACTCTCATGCTGTAAATGGATGCGGAAACCACCATGTGGGTGATGCCTGTCATGAGTTTTGTTCCTCTCCGTAATAACTTTTCAACCAACCGGTCACTTTACACTGATCAGCCTGTGGTCGTCGTAACGAAGAACCCTGCCGTAGAGTGTAAATGTGATGGCGCCGGCAGAAGGAACCTCAGGAACTTCAACACCCAAAACCATCCCTTTGGGCAGCGGCCCTTTCAGCAAACTCCAGCTTTCATTGTTGATGAGGGCATCTTTCCCGGCCTCTATGGTATAGCCATAAGTGGAGTCCATGCCGTCGGTCAGCCACTCAGTGCCTCCGCTGGCCCTTATTACAACTTTTTTATCCAGGGAACTTTTCAGCACCAGCACCGGATCGAAAACCGTTTCATTAAGCGCCGAAGACCAACAAGGGAGGGCGCACGAAATATCGGCTGCATTTAACGACACCATTGTTTTTTCATAAGGGTGCCAGGAACTGCTTTCGGACACCGGCTTAAGCGGAACACTTATGCCCTGGCGTGGCTCCGCCCTCACCGTGGTGTACAACCCGTCCGTACTATACTGCAGGTAAAACCTGTGCTTTGCGTCCGGCCCGATTAGGCCGTAATAGGAATCGGGCGTGGAGAATTCCTGATACCAGGTGGCCCCTGCGTCCGGGCTTGCATAAGTCCATGACAGCTTAGAACCTTTCGGGTCGGCATCTTCAATCCTGGCTGAGGCTATAAGTAGATTTTTTGAGCCCCCTACCCCCATGCAGTGGCCCGGAAGCATACCTATTCTTTTCAGGCTGCCGGCCATGTCGTCGATATTGGCGGCATAAATCACCGAGTTGGGGGAAGAATCACAGCCCCATACAGCCGTTTTCCACGGAATGATCGCGAAGCCCACTGTCCTGAACTGAGGGCTCCCGGTTGCTATGCGCGTCCATTCCAGCCCGTCATTTGTCGACTTGCTCCAAAAAGTTTCGGTTTCTCCGTCACCGCTTGTCACCATCCAGGTTTTCAGCTCTCTGATATATTTGACCGTGTGCCAATGTCGTATTTCAGAGGTGTTTTTGGAAATAACAGCCTGCCATGTTTTTCCCCCGTCAGCCGACCTGTAAAGCTTGTACGTGGCGGGGGAGACTATGCCATACTGGGCAAATATGACTGTCTCTCCATTGCAGTCAAACCCTCCCACCAGCGGATTCCAGCTTTCATCAAGGGTTCGGGTGAAAGACGCCCCCTGATCACCTGAATAATACACATCTCCGTTAAGCGCAAACAGCACCACCTTCCCGGAATCTGTTACCACGCCGCCACGGCAAGTAGGAATTCCCGCGGCCAGCGGCCCATTCCAGGTAGTGCCCCCGTCCAGGCTGCTGTATATATCTCCGGTCTCCATGCACTGAGCGTAAAGGGTGTCTCCAGACACGGCCAGTACGAGATAGGGAAGTCGGGTGTATTCAAAAATGGTGGTTTTGGATATAACCGGCCCCGGAAGATTACCCTCCCCGGTAACGGCAGGGCCGTCGCCTTTTAACTGCACTAATCCGGTAGATGCGCTGGCGGGCACTACCATTGGTAATGTCAGCATCAAGGTAACAATAAGAATAATGATTTTTCTTTTCATAATTAAATTCACCTATCCTATTGTTTTAATATTATGTAGACTCAACCAAGCGGGCAATTACCGTACAGGGGGAGCCGTCTCCGCCGGCCACGCGCAGGGGCAGGACGATCACTCTTTCAACAGTGCACTGCCCGTCAATCCCTGTCAGGTTCATGTCCTCTATCAATACTATGGGGCTGCCGCCGGCCTGCGGGTCCAGAAAGGCTTTGTGGGCCTCCCTGCCGGTATCCCTGTTTTTCCAGGAGGTAGCAGATATAAAATCAACCCCGACGGCGCGGATAGATGGAAAGGCAGCCCTGAGGGCGCTTCCCAGCCCCGGGGATAAGCCGGGGTTATCGCTCCAGTACAGGCTTTCACCAATATATCGGCCCATGCCGGTCTTTATCAGCAGTAATTCGGGTCTGCCCTTAATAAAAGGAATAACGCTGTCAGGCCCTATTAAGTCGTTTAGCCCGCATTTTACTTCCAGCACCATTACCTTTTCAAAAATCCAAAAAGAAGGTTCAAAAAGATCTACCGGCAGACCATCCCGGAAAAAGTGTCTTGGCGCGTCAACATGTGTTCCCAGGTGGTTGGGAAATTCCCACAAGGCGGAATTACAGTGATCACCTTCTTCAATGGACTTGATCATCCTTACGGATACCGGCTTCCCGCCGCCATATGCCGCAGTTTTTTCGCTCAGAGTGTGGGACAGCCATAAATATCTTGTATTCATAAGGGCTTTCTCTTCTTTCCTGTTGTTATTTCCGCCGGCAAAATATGTTTTCATGTGCCGAGCAGGCTACTTTTACCGCCCACTTATGACGCCGGGACCTTTCGACACTTACCCGGCCGCCGGCAGCTTCAACCAGCGCTATCCCGGCAGCAACGTCCCAAAGCATGATGTCTTCTTCAATATAGGCGTCCACGCAGCCTGAGGCCAGGTAGGCCAGGGATAGGGCAGCCGATCCCAGCAGGCGGACCTTTTTAAAACTTCTTACCCTGTCCGCAAACCCTACCAGGGAATTAAGTCTGAAATCACGGTTGACCGGGAACCCTGTGGCCAGCACCGCACGTTCCGGGCTGTCTATACCTGAGACTGAGATGGCCTGGCCATTGCGCCATGACCCCTTCCCCACGATGCCAGTAAACAGCTGATTGCTGTTGAAATCATAAACCACCCCCAGCACCGGCCTTTCACCCAGCCAGAGAGCTACTGAAACACAGCACAGGGGAATGCGCCTGAAAAAGTTGACCGTCCCGTCCAGTGGGTCCACTATCCAAAGGGGAGAGCCATCCTCCTGTGTTCCATGCTCTCCGGTCTCTTCGGTCAGAACCGGGTAGCCAGTGTTTTTTAAAAGACAGTCCAGTATTATACTCTCGGCCTCCCGGTCCGCCTTAAGCCTTATGTCTCTCCCGTCCGAACCGTTGACGGAGCGGCTGCAATGAGGGCCCGCCAGGTATTTGCCGGCCTCCCGGGCGGCTATAACGGCAATGTCCAGCTCTTTTTCCCAGTTCATAAGCCTACACCCAGGTCCTTGAGTAAATTTTCGGCAGCAGCCGTTTCCATCTCACGGCGGCACTCCCTGGTGTACGTGCTGATATGCGGGGTCAGTAAAACCTGACTGTAATTAATCAACGGGCCTTTGTAAGGCTCTTCCGGGAAGGCGTCAATCCAGGCGCCGCCCACTATTCCGCTGTCCAGGGCGTCAATAAGCGCCTTTTCATCGATTAGCCCGCCACGGGCCGAATTTAAAAGGATCACACCTTCCCTCATCAGTGAAAATTCATTTTCACCCAGTATCAACTCATCGCCGCTGGCGTGAAGTGTTATTATACGGGCTGTTTTAAGCCCCTCCTCCAGAGGAACAAGCTTTTCGCCATCTTTAAGAGAAGAAGCCTCAATGCCGGGATCGGCAACATTTACTTCCGCTCCCAGGGCCTGCAGCAGCCGGCCCACTTTGCTTCCGGTGCGGCCGTAACCTACCACCAGCACCCTGGTTTTGTACAGTCCCATGGCAAGTATTTTTTGCCATTTTCCATTGTGCATATCAGCATTTATAGGCAGCAGGCGCCGGCAAACGGCAAGCATGGCGCCGAGGGTCATTTCCGCCACCGCCCGCGCCGGGACCTCAGGTGTATTGGATACCTTTATGCCCAGTTCCCGGGCGGCTTTAAGATCAATGTTGGACATTCCTATACCGACCCTGGCGATAGCCTTCAACCGGGGGACCGACTGAAGAACCCTGCGGGATAAAGGTTCAAGGCCGGCTATCAGCCCGTCCATGCCCTCCAGGTGCCCTATGGCCTCATCCTCAGTGAGGCGGCGTCCCACAGTATTAATCCTAAGATTGATACCTTTACCGTTTAGCAGCCTTACCGGGGTATCATCCCCTTCACCGAAGGTTGATGTACTTATTGCCACGTTCCAGCTCATAGCTTTCCTCCCCCCAGGCCTCCAGGTATTTGTCCAGCCAGCAGTGAAGTATGAACTGGTGCGAAACCTCCACCAGGCCGTAGGTTTTGGCCGGCACGTAAAAATTTAAATCCCCCAGCAGGCGTATCTTGTTGTCAGCGCTCATGCCGGACAGGGTGATTACCTGCATCTCTTTTTCCCTGGCAGCCTTAATGCATTTAACAATGTTGGCCGAATTTCCGGAGCTGCTGATGGCCACCAGTATGTCTCCGGCATTGCCGAATTTAGCTATTGGCAGAGCGAAAGAATCCTCGTAGGACTGATCATTGCTTATGGCTGTCAGAAGGGCAGTATCGTTGAAGGCCAGGCTTTTGAGTCCGGCGTTTTTGCAGGCGTCGGCGGCCATGTGGCTGGCCATCATGGCGCTGGCCCCATTGCCTATGAAGTACATGGTGTTATTGGAGCCCGCCAGCCGGCTGGTTTGGCGGCACCAGAGAAGAATACCCTCTTCAATGTTTATTTCAGCCGACAGCCTGGTAACAATTACATTTTTCAGTGAAAAAGAAATATCATTGAGGTACTTTCTAAAATATTTCATTTATTTACCCCCCTTTCTTGCTTACATAGACCTGGCAGGCCCCGTTGCTGTATACCAGATCTCCCTTTGCCAGAATATTTTTGTATAAAGAGGACTGGCTGATATCCACGTAGGTATACAGATCCTTTTCATTCTTCCTTATTTTTTGGGGGTTGACGTTGATATCCCGGAGGAATATGTACGACCCTCCCGGCACCCGTTCGGTGTCACCCCACATGCGCCATACCCTGCCCCAAAGATCCTCGTAAAGAAGCCGGTCTCCGTATATGTCGGCGTATATTTTACTGTCGCCGTTAATTCTTGGGGACAGCCAGTTTTTACCCAGTATTTCCTGTGTTTTAAAGCGGTGGTAGTCCAGCTCCTGATTAAGCGCCACCGAGGTTGGAGTAGAGCCGGTAACCTCGAAGACAAAACCGGACTGAAACAGGAAATAAGGCGCAATTACCAGGCAGGCCAAAATACCCGGGAGAACCCTGTCTCTTTTAAGCGGGGATATCTTTTTTCCCATTAAGCCTGAAATGATATTTATTATTTTCTTCCCGCCCAAAATACAAAAAGGTGAGAGAAAAAAAAGGGCAATGTGATAAAACCTGTCTATATTCAATGTTTCCGAGAATTGGGGTATGACCACACAGAAGCCCAGCACTAGGAAGACAGACATGCTCATAAATATGTAGGTCCTGTTAAAGCTGCTGTCTTTTATGTTTTTCAGTGTATTAAGGAAACCCGTCACTATGAAAAACTGGGTAACGTATTGAACATATCTGGCAATCTTCCATGAGATTTCACCCCCGTGGGTTTTTGACAGGCCTAATGCCTGCAGAACATAAGGGTTTCTTGACTCGATCTCGAAAATATCCTTCAGGCTGGCGTATATGTGGTCGCCAACCCTCAGGACGTGGTAAAATATGCTTCCTGAGGATATAAAAAGATACCAGGTTATGGTCAGCACCAGAAGCAGTGTTATAAAGTTTGCTGTTAGGAAGCCATGAGCCGGATTCCCCCTGCAGCTCAAGCTTTCTTCCCACTCCCTGCGTATTTTTTTAAGCATTTTAAGCGGCACAGCTGTGGGTATTCTTTTTTCAATCCATGCTGCTGCCGCTGAGAAAACACAGCAGAAACAGAATATGTACGTAAGGCTGTAGTGTGATGCCACCATGGAGACAACAAACACCACAATAAGCAGAGCCCTGTGGAAACCTCCGGCTTTAATGTCCAGCAGCAGCATTAAGAAAAGAACAAGGAACAGCTCGGCAATTTGCTGCCGGCAAAGCGCCGGCATAATGCTGAAAAAAACCACCATGGACATAAAAAGAAAGACGGATAAAAAAGACTCCTTTTTACTCACCTGGCATAGATAGATTTCATATAAGGCCAGGGGGACAAAGGAGTATATTACCGGATAGGCCAGCTTGAATACCCACAGGGGATCCAATCCCGTAAAAATGGAGTATATGGCCGGCAGGACGGTGATGCTCAGCATTGCGTTGTAATCGTTGGATATATGATAATTCCAGTAGCCACTTTGGGTCACCAGCTTGAAAAAATAGAATTCGGCGTGCACATCCCCTCCTACTAAATAGGGAGTGATAAGCGACCAGTGCCATAAAAGCGCTATGGCTATCATGACTATGGCATACCGGTGGTATTTGGCCTCGACCAGCCTGTCAAGCATAATCAGCATGACTGTGACCGCGATTATGGCAATTAGAAAAAGCAGTACCCTGTTTTCCTTATAAATGTTGACAGCACTGGCGCCCAGTGCGCTGATTACAGGCAGCAGCGTCAGAAAAAGCAGCTGGTTTAGATCTCTCACCTTCAGGCCCCTAAAATATGCAGCCAGGCTAAAACAACCTTCCTCTGGGCTGTCATCTCTCCTTTCCCTGTAATACAAAATGATGGAGGCTAAAAAAGTGGCCAGGTAAATCACGGGAACTACAGCCTGCCAAAAAGATTCCGGCCTTCCCCCCGCAATACCGGCCATGTTGATGAGAAAGCCCGTAATCAATAGAAAGGACGTGCTTAGGCCAAGGCTGCACAGCACTCTTTTGGCGCCCTGAAAATTTAGCTTAATTAGCCTGATAATCAGGGTTCCCGGCACAAAGGCAAGGTAAAGAAAACAAATAATTTGCCTCAGAGGCGAAATGCCCAGATAAATAAGGGCCGGAACCGCCAGATGAAGCGGGAGGAGGAAAAAAAAGAAAAATTTATCAGCTGCCCGGTTAAGCATTTAATTGCTTCCGTCCTGGTAAATTCTTTCAACGAGCTGCAGTACTTTCAGCGCGTCAAGGGAGTTTCCCGTGCAAACGGCCTCATTATTGTCTATACACCTGACAAAATCACTTACCTCACTTTTAAAGGAATCATCCACGAAATAGGTAATCCTGCGTTCCTCGGTCCAGACTGCCTGGGGGGCTTTGGTCCTGTTCTCGGCCACGGTCATTTGCTCCTTGCCGTAGGTCTGCGAAGGGGTGTTCAGGCCGTTGATGGTGATATACCCCTTTTCCATGAAAACCTCCAGTGAGAATAAATTTCTCCACTGGGTCATTGTGGAATGAAGAGAGGCCACCTGTCCCTTTTTATTCCTGAATATAGCAAATACATTGTCCTCGACATCAAGCTGCCAGTACAGATTGGAGCAGAAGGACTTCACTTCCTCAAATTGGCCGCAAAACATCAGAAACAGATCGAGCATGTGAATGCCCTGGTCCATCAGGATGCCGCTGCCTGCCAGGTCTTTCCGGGCCCTCCATGTGCTGTAAAAGTTTTGGTCCACACTCTTGCCGTAGCGGCCGCGCAGCCACAGTATCTTCCCAAATTTACCGCTGTCCACCAGCTCTTTGGCGTCCAGAATGCTCTGGTGCCTACGGTGGTTGAATCCGATCATCAGCTTGCAGCCGGGGTTTCTTTGCTCCGCCCCGATAATATCCAGCACCTGGCCTGAACTGATGCCGGGGGGTTTTTCGCAGAATACGTGCTTTTGGGCGTCAAGCCCCCTTACCACCAGATCTTTAATCAGGTAGTTGGGGGTACAGACAAATACCATGTCCACTTCCCTGTCTTCAAATATCACACCGGGATCATATGTATAATTGAAGTCTCCCTCCACCGGGCTGTCGTCACACACCCACCCGATGGAGCACCCGGGAATCAGGTCGATGGCGTTTTTGCGGATTTTACCCATCTTCCCGTAGCCTATAATGGCAGCTTTATGCATTTCTCAATTTCCCCCGCTCATGTATTCTTTCACTCCTGCCAGCCCTTTACGGCAGGTGTCGCCCAGGAAAATAATATCGACGCTAAAGGCGATAAAAGTGTAGCCGTTGACCATCCTGTCGGTCACCAGTTCCCTGTCCGCCGGAACCACGTGGTAGCCTGCAGAAATTCCATGCATTTTGCCGGCCCTCTCAATAGCACCCAATGCTTCCCTGAAGGCCGGGTGGTCAAACTGCCCCGGCGCCCCAATGGACCCGGAAAGGTCGTAGGGCCCCACAAAAAAAGCATCTACACCTTCTACTGACAGAATCTCATCAATATTCTTCACCGCGTCTATATGCTCTATCTGCACAACAACAACACTCTCAGCATTGTTCCAGGCCAGGTGCTTTTCAAACGAAGGGCCGTAGGAATGAGCCCTGGCTATGCCAACGCCGCGGCTTCCCAGCGGGGGGTATTTTACTGCGGCAACGGCGCGCTCTGCATCGCTCCTGGAGTTGACCATGGGGACCACAACCCCGTGCGCCCCCATATCCATGGCTTTTCCAATCAGTTTTGCGTCGTTTTTTCCCACTCTTACCAGAGGCTCACAGCCGGAAAGCTCAATAACCTGTATAAGCTGCTGGGCCTGGTCTGTGCTGATGGCGCTGTGCTCCATGTCAACGGTCAGCCAGTCGAATCCGGCCGCCGCCATGATTTCCGCAATGCACGGGTGTCCCAGAGTAATCCAGGAACCCAGTGTCAATTCACGGTTCTTCAGTTTGGACTTTAAGCTGTCTCCGGGGCTGTTCATACTGCAACACCCTTCCTAACCTTTTATTCAGAGCCGGGACAAGAGACGGCGTCAGTGATATGTACTTTTTGCCCATTGACTCTCCCATTGCCACTATTTTTTCCACGTCCTCACAGTATTCCTTATAATTCCTGTCGTAAAGAGAGTCATAAAAAAAGCCCGGATGAGTCCGGTAGGCGGACTCCATCAATTCTGTAAACTGGGACTTTGAGCTGTGCTTCCAAAAGTATTTTTCACCGGGCCTCCTTCCGTCCGCGCCAATTATATAAATCTCTTCGCACTGCGAGGACGCCACAGGGAGCATAAAAAGCGGCAGTATACTGTTGGCCACGGCCACGTAAAAACTGTCCTCCGCCGGGAAATTGTACCTGTCCCGGTTTCCTGAAAGTCTCAGGAAATAGTTCTTCACTGTTTGTAATATAGAAGAGTCCCATATTCCGGGAACCTTCATGCCTATTATTCTTTCCTCAAGCTGAGGGTAGTGGGCCAGCAGCAGTGCCACGTTGTAGTCGGGCACCATTACAAAGCAGTCGTATTTTTTAACAGCCTCCAGCACCAGCCTTCTGAATTCTGCGGCGTAAAGGCAGGGGCTGAAGTGGAAAACCGGGTCCGCGAAACAAATCAGGTGGGGCCGGATATGGGCCATCAAATCCCCGTTGTTCACAATGCTGTTGCAAATAACCCGTATGCCGTCGCTGAAGTCATACTTGAAGGAACTTTCCACCGAGGGCCCGGTGCAAAAAACATAACCCTTGCGCAGGCCGCATCCGTGTGCGGCAAATTTCCGGTAATTACTCATTGACAGAGACCTTAACTTTTCTTTTTCCCCCTCTGTCAGGGCCCTGTCATACAGGCGCCTGTACACGGTGCTTTCCAGTGAGAGGTAGCCTGTGGGGTCAACTATGTCGGCTTTGTGTATATGTCTTATTACCTCCAGATCAAGGGCGCTTTTCCCATTCCAAATCAACACAGCCCCGCACCTGCCCAGGCCCGGCCTGTCTCCTACCAGGCGGATATCAGCTTTTCCCCCGGTATAGCAATGTTGTGAGGCAGGCGGCAAAATGCTTTTTAAGTCTGTTCCCAGGAGCTGCCTGCCGGCAACAATATCTATCCTGATCTTCAATGACCCGGAGGAAGGCAGGTACCAGGAGACCCTGTTGACTATATCCCCCAGTGTTTCGGCGTCGTTCACCGCAGGGTACAGCACAAAATGTCTGCAGACCCGGCTATCCCCTTTGAAAAACAGCCTGGCAAGCTCTTTCAGGCCGTAGTACCCGTAGGCTGCCGATTTGCGCAGAAAAATACTGGAAAGCCTTCTCGGCGCGGTAGCGATACTCACCTGCCGCACCCCGCTTTATATCTGACAAGCATTTCAGCCAGCCTGAAATCCTGTTCCTCATCTATGTCCACGGCCTCAAGCCTGTCCATCATAAACATCTGCGGCCTTCTGCCAATCCTTCTCCCGCAGGGTATAAAGGATGACCTCGAGAATAAATAGATATTCGAATTCTCCTCGTAGACCGGCTGCAAATCCTGAGTACGCGCCAGCTTCTCAGGGTCGTGGTTTATTTCCCCGCCGTCCGCCCGGTATAGCCGGGTCCTCAGACAGTTGACCGAAAAAAGAGAGTCGTATTCTTCCAGTCCTCCGAAATATGCCTCCACGGCCCCGTTTATTGTGGAGTGGTCCAAAAGAGGATTGGTGCTGTGGGTCTGCAAGAAATGTTCGCCCCCAACCTGTGTTAAATCATAGGCTATTATCTCATTGGCCGAAATGTGATCCCCGCATATATGCCCGGGCCTTCTTATAACGGTTATGTCATTGAAGTTTTGAGAGATGTCGCCGGCTATTTCCTCACTGTCGGTGTTTATGACTATTTTTTTAACGTACCGGCATCTCTTAAGGCTCTCCACGATCCAATGGTAAAGAGGTTTTCCGTTCAAGTCTCTCAGGTTCTTGCCGGGAACGCGCTCGCTGTGCCCTTTCATCGGCACCAGCGCTATTACCCCTGAATCTGCCATGTTTTTTCCCGCAGGCGCGGGCACTGCATCTATGCCCCACTTCAACACGATCAGCCCTCTCTAACGGTATAATGTGGTTTACCGGTAAAACCTGATTACTCTCGGGGTCCTCATGCAATTTTTTACAGCCTCCAGGGATCCCTCCAACTCCGACACTATCTCCGGGTGTTCCACCAGTACAACCAGCAAATCGGCGTTTTGGGCAACCTGGCATATGGAATCAAACTCCCGCCCGGCAACTCTGGGATCGAAAGCCTGCACCGTATACCCCTCGCCCCTGAGCATTTCTATTATCCTAAGCGCAGGGCTGTTCCTGGTGTCATTGGTTCCAGGCTTGTACGTCATGCCCAGGGCCACAATGTGCGGGTCCCTGATATCCCGCACCGCCTTCCTTATTTCCGCGGCTATTCTTTCCGGAATACTCTCGTTAATCTCCCGGGCGGTATGAATAAGCTTGGTGTTGACGGGGTCAACCTCCTTTATAAACCACGGGTCAACCGGTATGCAGTGTCCCCCGGTACCGATGCCCGGGCTTAGCACGTTAACTCGCGGGTGCTGGTTGGCCAGATAAATGGCTTCCATCACATTCACACCCAGAGTGCTGCAAACAGCGGCTATTTCGTTGGCCAGTGCAATATTCACATCCCTGTACGTGTTTTCTATCAGCTTGATAAGCTCGGCGGTAATGTCATCGGTAACAAATATTTGGCCCTTTACGAAGTTGTTGTAAATATCCCTGGCCATCAGTGCGGACTGGCGGTTTATACCGCCTATAACCCGGTCATTGCTTATTATTTCCTGTATAACCTTGCCGGGCAGTATTCTCTCAGGGCAGTGGGCCAGATAAATGTCCTCACCCACTGTCAGCCCGCTCTCACTTAGTATGGGAATTATTGTCTCCCTGCAGGTCAGGGGGGGGACTGTGGACTCAACTATTACCAGGCACCCTTTATGTAAAAAGGGAACAATTGACCTTGCCGCTGCATTTACGTAGCTCAGGTCTCCAATCCTTTTTCTCTCGTCAATTGGCGTGGGTACGGAAATTATGTAGACATCAGCCTCACACGGTTTTTCCCTGGCTGAAAATCTTCTGGTGAGGTCTTCTCTTTTCAGCAGCGAGATTATTTCCGGCTCACTGTCCAATGCCCCGTTGTTAACCGACTCCACCACTTTGCTGTCTACGTCGACCCCCACCACCTCATAGCCGGAGGCGGCAAGCATAACCGCCAGGGGAAGCCCCACGTAGCCTATCCCCATTACAACTATTTTATCGGCTGACAATTCCGTATACCTCCCGCTGCCATTCTATAGTTCTTTTTATGCCTTCTTCCAGGGTGATGGTGGACCTGTGTCCCAGATCGGCCAGTGCCTTTTGGCTGCTTACCCTTTTGTGCAGTGTGGTGGCCGGCTCCGCGTCGTAATACTCCACCAGGGAGTCGTTTTTTCCCAACAGCCCCAGTATGATGTCTGATGCTGTTTTCATATCGTGCAGGTCTTTGCCTGCTATGTTGTAGACCTCTCCCGCCCTGAAGTTGTCCACTATATTGGCCAGTGTCCACACAGTGTCATCTATGTACGAAGATGTGCGGGTATGATTTAAAAACACCTTTATGGGCCTATTGTGCAAAAGGTTATAAACAAACAGGCATATACAGCTTCTGTAGGGAGAATAGTACTCACCCGGCCCATAGGTATTGAAAAGCCTGACCCTCACTGTGGAGGTTCCGTTTAAATCACTGGAATTCATAATCTGCATTTCATTGACCCATTTAGTCATGGCGTAGTCATTCATCTGCCTGATGGGGTTTAAAACCATGACTTCCTCTTCCATGACCCCGCTGTAGTCGCCATAGACCTCGGAGCTGCTGGCGGCGATCATTTTAAAGCCCAGCTTTTCCTGCAGCCTGATTAAGTTCTTTGTTCCGACAACATTGCTTCTCCAGAGGGTTTCGTAAAAATCCTCCCCGTTCCACCTTCCGAATTCCGCCGCAAGGTGATAGACATAATCGAAAGGTCCGTGCTTTAGAAAAATGTCTTCAATTTGCCGGTACTCTCCGACATCACACCTGAAATATTCCGGCAGGTGGCTGTGTATTTTATCAACCACTGCCACGTTATGGGACCTTTTTTTCAGCTCTGCGACCAGGGGCATGCCTACAACCCCCAGGCCTCCGGTAACCAATATGTTCATAATCCTCCTCCTTAAGCTTGCGACTGTGTTTGGTTATACAGTATTGTCCCGAATTTCTCCGCAACGTCGTCCCACGTTCCGCTGGCCGTGGTATAATCCCTGGCCTGGCGGCTATACATCTGATATAGCACCGGACTGTCCAGCAAATCTGCAGCGGTGTCCACCACATCTCCAGGCTCCTTACAGTAAATAACCCCGCAATCAGTGCCAAATTCACCGATCATGCCCCGAAGCCCGGTGGACACCACCGGTTTTCCCGCACCCAGGTATTCATTGACTTTCATGGGCACAATATCCCTTGTCACGGGTGTGTCCTGTGACGGCATTATGCATAAATCAGAGGCGCAAATAAAATCAACAGCCTTTGTATGAGGCTGTTGACCGAGCAGTACTATATTATTGTTGCGGGAGGCAAATTTTTGCAGCTCCCGGTATATATCCCCCTCTCCGATGATCAGGAGCTTTAGGTTCCTTCCCCTGTTTTCCAGGGACCGGCAGACTTCTAAAAGCCCTGAATGGCTGTACAGCCAGCCTACGAACAAAATAATTTTGTCTTTTTCACCCAGCCCAAGCCTTTTCCTTATCTGGTCCCGGCGGGGCCTGGTTTTCCAAAAAGGTTCCATACCTGCTTTCAGTATGGATATTTTTTGCTCTCCGGCTCCCATCTTTTTAGCGTAGTCCACCAGCCGGTTGTTAATAACCACCACCTTTTGAGCCTGTCTGAAAATACTTTGCTCAAACTGAAAGGCTATAGGCCTGGCCACCGTCGGGCTCATCCTGTAGGTCGGCTCCATGCAAAAATGAACGTAAGAACAGTTGAACCTCCTGGCCAGCTTTAACGCCAGCAGTCCGTTGGATACCCCGTAGCCGGCCACCACAGAGGGACGCCAGTCCCTGAACAGCTTTATTAATTCTACGCAGTTTCCCGCAAACCAGGTCAGGCGGCTTACACCAGGAATATAAACCATATACGGCCTGATCACATCTATGGACGCCCCGGGGATAAGTTTGGAAACCTTGTTAAAAACCAGCGAAGGCTGGAAAAGCCGGTGACCGTTTTTCCCGTCAAACCGCCATAGTATTTCGTAATCAATTACTTTGATGTCATGTCCCCACAGAGAGAGCCGTTCAAGCATATGGTGGTGGTGAATGGGATTTCTGCGAATCCAGTCCGTTTCCTGTACCCATAATATCCTCAATTTAATAACTCCTTTTCAAAAGACGCCACCTATTCTTCATCCAGTAAAAAAATACAATATTGCCCTGTGAGCGACAACAAATACAAACACGTATAGAAGCGGCACTATCCCGGCGTCCATCACCCGGCCGGCGCGGTTCAAGGGAGGAATTGCGCCATCCTCTCCTTTACCCGGCCATGCGGACCCGCCTGCTGCCGGGCAGAAAACTTCATCCGGCACAGCCCAGTAGGTCAGCTCCCTGGCAATTAACAGGGCGATCAGCAGAAATATCGCAGCCAGGTCAACGCCTGCGGCAGGCCCGGCCCCGGTCGCGGCAGCCGCGCATAGGGCAGCTGACGTTACAGTTGTCACCAAATTATTCACACCCCCTTACCACGAGCTAAGATATGGATCCAAAGGACACACAATATAAAAAGCTATATTAATAATACCGTGGGCTAGAGACAGTCCCAGAATGGACCCCTGCCACGCATAAACCCGGGTGAATAACAGGGAAACCATAAATACAAACAATAAGCCTGAAAAGGAAAGCTGTGTTATGTGCATTATCGTAAATACACTGCTTGCAAAAAAGAGCGCAAATCTTTCCCCCGCCGCCTTAACCGCCGCAGAGTACATGATCCCGCGAAAAATAAACTCTTCCAAAAAACCGGTGCAGACCACCAGCACAATGGCAGAAAGCCAGATATTGCCGGTTGCGCTTTGAATTATAACAGGGGCCGGCAGGGAAACGGAGTATTCAATAAAACCCAGAGGCAATCCAGCCAGGGCGATTAAAAACTGCATCGGAAGGTTAACGCAGGTCAGGCCCACATCGTGGGACCTAAAGCCCAAAATCCGTGCGACGATCACACCTGAAGCAAACAGTGGAACACTGATGGCCACATACCAGAGAATGGGTGAAATACCTGCCAGTGGTATAGACAGGCTGACCACCCTGATTAGCGGCGCAAGGCTGAGCGCCAGATAAAGCCAGGGCTTTCCATGTCTGGAAGACCTGGCCGAGTGTGCCAGCAATAATCCCGTCAGAGACAGGTGTACAAAAAACCCCAGCTTTATACTCCAAAAAGCGGTAAGTAATTCGGCAAGCGCTACGGCGGCGGCATAAAGCCAGTATACCGCCAGGGTCTTTGATCTCTCCAGGCCCATGTATTCCTTCAACTTACGCAGCAGGCCCGCTATCCTTACTTCACTCACTTTCCACCACATCCATCCGTAGATGCAACTCCCTGTACGGCTCCCGGTCGTTTTCCCGGTATAGGAGGAATCCAACCAATAGATCTTTTTGAGCGCCGCCGGCGCTGTACGACAACGCACTTTCCCATTTTTCGCCATGCTCAAGCTTTAAGGGGTGCAGCTCCTTTGCCGTATAATCACCCGTACGGACTTGAATACGGTAACACATTGGTTTGTATTCGTGGTTTGCCACACCTATCAATACTACTCCCTCACCTCCCGGGGCGATTGACCGGGGATAGTTCCCGGCAATTCCGTCTGGGCCCGTAAAGTAAAACTCGGTAAACCCCTCACCGGCCGGGGGAGCCGTGACCAGGTTGTACAGTAATCCAGTGGCCAGTATTAAGGCCGCCATCAGCAGGATCAGGAGAAGGTTTTCATACCTAAACAGTCGCGCGGTCAACCCCGGTGTCTCCGGAATTTGGTGTTGTATTTCGTTCAATGGTTTACACCGCCATGACATTCAGTGAATTTGCCCTTGTTTCCTGAAAGAACTGACTGTGAGTTCATTAATGGGATAAAGACTAAAAATGCCGTCAGGGCCTGTGCGGTAAGATATGCCACTCCTATACCGGGCAGGCCGGACCGCTCCATAAGACCCCAGCCAAGGATCAGGGAAACAGTCGAAATAAAGAGGGCCTGGGCAACCAAAAGGTGCACCTTCTTTTCCAACTGGTTTACTGTAAAAAACATAACATTGACGCACTGCGGTATGGTAGACAGTGACAGGTAACGTACAACAGGCGCCCCGCTTTCCGCATATCCCGGCCCAAAGAACTTTAAAAACCAGCCGCCCAGCAGCATCATAGCCACCGCCGCAGGAACACATATGGCAAAAGACCAGGCAAGAGCGCGGTATACACTCCCGCCTTTATTCAGACGGTTATTAGATCCTTCGGCCAGAAAGGACTGGGCAAGCCCTCCGGGAATAAGCCAGATTACCATGGTCATCATCCACGATACAAAGAAATATGCATTCTTTTCCGGCCCCAGCGCCGACAATACCATTAACGGGTAGATCAGCCCCGGCAGGGTATTAAAAAGACCGGCCAGATAGTTGCCGAAGGAATAGGGGAATACCTTTTTCAGTACATCAGCCGACATTTGCGGCCTTGGAGAATACCCCCGGTAGACCGCGGGTAAAAAGCGTCTCCAGGAAAGCAGCAGGCCAAAAGCCGTTGATGCGCCCACACCGGCAAATATGCCGTAACCTTTTAATCCGGCGAAAACAAGCAGTGCCGCCGGCAATTTCAACAGGCTGATGACCGTGTTTTTAATAAGCACATAATGAGCTGAGCGGCCTGCAATCAGTGACTGATCCGTCAAAACAGAAAGGCTGGCGACGACGGAAAAAGTCACAAACATAAGGCACAGAAAGAAATCCTGACGGATAAAGCATAACGCACTTGACCAGTGCTGCAGGCCGGCAATGTATATAAGGGATCCCCCTGCAGCAGTTACACACACCAGGCTGAAAGCGGTATTCATCAGTCTTTCCGGTTTCATGCCTGATTCCGGCAGATAGCGTATCAGCCCTATACCCATCCCCAGGTTCGCAAACCCGGCTATCAGCGTTGAGGCCGCCACCAGTGCCGAACCCACGCCCACCTCCGCAGTGGTAAAGCATCTGGCCATTACATTCCAGAAAATGAATCCCAAAAGAGAGGCTGTCATGTTGTTGCAGATGAGGTAAAAGGCGTTGCTGTATAACCCCGGCCGCTTTATACTGAGTAGGGGAGTTGAAAAAAATTTGTTCAAAATCTTTAATCCTCTATGTCCGGATGCCCAGGCAATCCCGCACCTGTTCAAATTCCCTGCGGGTAACCTTATATATGGCGCTGCCGTCATCCCAATAGCTTTCAATTATGGCATTGCCTTTTAAAGCACTGAAGCGTTTAAGCCGATCACGGTTTTCTCTGCTCAGTTTCATAAGCACTGAGCCCTCTCCTTTTTTCCCGGCACAGCTCATCAACTTCAGACGTTTTAGCCTTCCCCTGCTCAGAGCGGAGTCTTTTTCGACCGCCGCAAGCATAGACCGGTCCTGTTTTGAAATATCACTACCTGTCCCGTAACGTTGATACAATAGTATTATGTAGCCGGGATCGTTATGTATCCTGTTTTTTAAAGCCTGTGCCGGGGATACCTCCCGGTTTTGGTCAGGCTCCGCCCTGGGCTCTAATTTGTATGTATAACCAAGGTTCTTCATTTTCTTACGTATTCTTGAAAGCTGCACAGCCACATTCCTAGGGTCGATACCCAGTTTATCACCAATTTCCTTGTTGTTCAGATTAGCCGCAGCCAGCCGGTAGATGGATTTTTGCTGTGCGCTTAAAGCAGTCTCCGGTATATCCGGAATCTCCGTTCTGTGTCTCGCCATGGTTACACCACCTCTACTATGCAGAATACATTTTAAACCTTAGTCTGAATAAATGTATTAAATTGCCAAAGCCATCCTTCCAGCCGTTTAGTTTTACCTCCCCAACCCGGTTTCTGTACTCAATAGGAACCTCAACCCACTTAAATTTCTTGCTGGCTATTGTTTTTATTTTTAACTCCTGTGAAAAAGGCATATGATCTGAAACAAGTTTAATGTGCTGAACAACTTCCTTTTTAAAGCACCACATTCCTGATTGAGAATCCTTTATATCCGCAAAAAACAGTACTCTTGTGGTAAGGTTTAATATTGAGTTGCCAATTTTATTACGCAATGACATGGCCTGTTCTTCCATTTTGGCAAACCTGTTTGTTGTTATAAAATCCAAATTTTGATCCACAAGCATTTTCACCAGATCAGGAATTATTTCCACGGGATATGTTAAATCCGCATCTGCTGTGACGATTATCTGCCCTTTTGCTTTTTTAAACCCTGTTTTATAGGCCCGGCCATAACCCCTTCTCTCTTCCCTGATTACCTCAGCCCCTGCTTTTTTAGCCAGTTCCCCTGTCCCATCGTGGGACCCGTTATCAACAACAAGAATTTGAACTCTAAAACCCTGTTTGGAAAGACGTTCTACCGGTATGCTTCTTATTACACCCTGAATAGCTTCAGCTTCATTCAGCGCCGGAATAACAACAGAAACACAATTCTTTTTTTCTTTTACCTTTTTCACTTTTGTTCCCCCCTGGAATCTTTTTGCTTGCTCACGCTTCCACACGTGACTTCATTTTTTCTCCGTATTCGTATAAATCAATGGCGGCGCGGGCAAATTTCTGCAGCCAGGGACCGGCTGTAAAAAGGCGGCGGCCCAGCCAGGAAGGATAGTCGATGTCACCGTGGCGGGCGATCAGCCTTCGCCAATACGGGCGGTCAAGAGACCTGAGAAGTTTGTGTAAATCGATGTCACTAAAAGTGCTGTATATTTCCCGGTGCCTTACTCCCGACTCAAACTCCGCGCTAAATTCGCCATCCCACAAATACTGGTACTCTGCAAGGTATTTCTCAAAAAGGAAATCCCGGCTAAGAGCCTTATTGGCCACTCCGGAACAAATCTGTGCGCCCCTTAGCCCCGTATACAGCCCGCCGCCGGACATGGGCTTTACCTGTGACGCCGCATCTCCTACCAGCATGGCATGTGAAGCGTATATTTTCTTCATCGGGCCGAAGGGAACCAATCCTCCGGTGTATCTTATCTCCTTGCAGCCATGGAAAATTGAAGGGTAAGAATCAATCATCCTTTTGAAGCAATACCTGGGGGAGGTGTTGTTAAAAATGCTTCCTACTCCCACCCTGGCCAGCCGGCCGGTTAGTGGAATGACCCAGCCGAACCAGCCCGGGGCAAAGTCCTGTCCTAAAAGAACCTGTATTTCATCCAGGTTAACTCTGTTGAGAAGGAGCTCCCCGGCGTACATATTGACTCTTCCGCCTGCCCTTGGCAGTCCCAGCCAGCGGGCTGTTCTGGAGTTTACACCGTCGGCGCCGATTAACAGACGGCAGCAGGCGGTAATTTCCCGGCCCTCAAGAGCTATATTTATACTGAACCCGTGTGAGTTTCTCTTTATCAACGTGGCCCTAGCCCCGGTAAGTATTTCCACCCCGGCTTCCCGGGCCTGATTTGCCAGGTATCGGTCAAAGCCCGATCTGTCAATAGCATAGGCGTGTATTCTGTCCCCATTAATCAGCAATTCGCTTCCCATGGAAGACATTATGCGGGCGTTGCTAAATTCCCTCAGCACCAGGCTTCCCGGGGCGTTAACCAGGGTTAGGGTGCGTGGAGAGATTAAACCGGAACACTGTACAGGCTCCCCAATGCTTTTATGCTCTTCCACCGCCAGAACCTTAAAACCGTTTTTGGCAATACCTGTAGCGGTAAAGCAACCTACAGGGCCTCCACCCACCACCACAACGTCAAAATCCATCGGTTTAGCCTCCAAATTAACAGCATTTCTTTGTTTTGTTTATTGCGCGGAGTAAATCATCTCATATATTACGATTTATTTAAGTCTATATTGACAATATCTGTGGGGCACTGCTGAAAACCATTATCAATAATATACAAAATAATACAGTTAATAACATCAGGAACCGGTATGATATAAGAGAATGAATAATAGCCGGTTTATCATTCCAACGTTGCATTTTGGCTGTGCAACTCCCCCGTTGGTATGTCATCCTGGATTAATACTTCTAGGTGGTGAAATGCCGCCGGGTGCCACCATCATGAAATTAGCTGGTGGTATTTTAGAATGCTAAAAGAGGATAAATGTGCATTACCATAAAATTAACCCTTTAAAGTAAAAAGGAGAGGGCCTGGTAAGAACGGGCTATTATAATGAGATGAAAAGTGCCTCAGTGGTAAAGGGGAAGTTTAAAAAAAGGACATACACAAACCCCGGGGAGTTTTTGAATGATATCAGATATCTTATTAAAAAAAGGGGAGAAGTAATCAAAATAAGCAGGGGCGGCCTTATTACACCTGCCTTCAGGGAGCGGCTGATGCTTGCGGTCACTTCGGTAAACCGGTGCCGCTACTGTACTTTTATGCATACCAGGCTTGCTTTGAGTGAAGGTATAGCCGGAGAAGATCTGAAGGCAATTTTGGATGGGAAAATGGAGGGCTGTCCGGTTGAGGAAATAGCTGCCCTTGAATACGCCCTGCACTGGGCTGAAACCGGGGGCCGGCCGGACTCTTTCCATGTTCGGGAGATTGTCAATACATACGGGGAAAATTTTTCGGATAACATTAACCTTGTGCTGAGAATGATCCGGGTGGGTAATCTGTGCGGAAATACCTTTGACTGGCTTTTATACCGGGTTTCTTTCGGCCTGCTGGGCAAATTCAGCAATCAGCCGTCAGCCGTCAGCAGTCAGAAGACTAAGACAACAGATTAAGTTTTTTTAGTAATAGTTTAAAGATGCCGGAGGTAGTCCCTTGGACCAGACTGAAGTGATTAAGAGGCGGTATAACCGCAATGCTGCTCTATACGGCCTGGTGGACCGGATAATAAGCCACAGCCTCCGCAGGGAGGTGCTGGCCGGGGTTGGCGGTAAAATACTGGAGGTGGGTGTCGGCACCGGGCTAAACCTTCCCCTGTACCCCCCCGGCAGTGATGTCACCGGCATAGATTTTAGCCCTTTGATGCTCAAAAGGGCCGTGGCCCTGGCTTCGGAAAAAGGGCTTAAGGTGCGCCTTATGGAAATGGATGCCCAGAATATGGACTTTCCTGACCATTCCTTTGACACGGTGGTGGCCACCTGTGTTTTCTGCACGGTGCCCGACCCGGTCAGGGGGCTGAAAGAAATAAAAAGGGTTTTAAGGCCCGGCGGGCGGGCAGTGCTTCTGGAGCATGTGCGCAGTGAAAGGCCGGTGCTGGGCAGAATAATGGACATTTTAAACCCCCTGACCCTGGCCCTGATAGGGGACAATATAAACCGTGACACAGTGGCCGGTGTGAAAAAGGCAGGGCTTATGATCACCGGGGTTACTGATATAAAGGGGGACATTCTCAAAATTATAAGGGCCACCGCGTAATAAGTGTTCCATATAAAATATACCCTGTGCCTGGCAAATTATTTTGGCTGGCCGGTATTCAGGCCCAGTACCCACTCCTTTAATACCCTGCGGTCCACCTTTCCTTCCCGGGTCAGGGGAATGGCGGCCACAACCTCTATTTCCCTGGGGGCGGCATGGGCGGCCAGGCCGGTTTTGACTGTGTTTCTCAACTGGTCATGAAGCTCCCTGGACCAGATGACGCCTTCCCTTAAGGCAATATAGGCCTTTACTATTTCCCCCCTAAGCTGATCGGGCTTTCCAACCACTCCGGCCCGGTCCACTGCGGGGTGCTCTTCAAGCTTTGCCTCCACTTCGAAGGGGCCCACCCGCTCGCCGGCGGTGTTGATCACCCCATCCAGCCTGCCCTGGAAGTAGAACCAGCCGTCCTTATCCATATAGGCTGCGTCTCCGGAAATAAACCACGGCTTTATTTTAAAGTACTCCTCATATTTTTCATGGTCGTTCCAGACATCTCTGGCCATTGCCGGCCAGCCTGCCCTGATGGCAAGATTGCCTATCTGGCCGGGGGGGAGAATACTGCCCTGATCATCAACCACCGCTGCCCCGATCCCGGGGAAAGGACGGCCTATGGAACCCAGTTTGATATCCAGGCACCGGTAGTTGCAGATCATATTCATCCCGGTCTCACTCATCCACCAGGTGTCGTAGATGGGCTGGTTCAGATTGGCCAGGGACCATTCCAGCACCTCTTCAGTCAGGGGCTCACCGACGCTTAGAATATGGCGAAGCCTGCCCAGATCATATTTTTTTAGTAATTCCTCCCCACCGGACATGATCATTCTGAAGGCCGTGGGGGCGCTGTACCAGACCGAAACCCCATAGTCAGCCAGGGTGGCGCACCAGTCCCCGGCGTTAAAGCGGCCGCCGCGCACCACCACCGGCACGCCCATTATCCAGGGTGTAAGGAAGCCGTACACAATGCCGGTAATCCAGCCGGGGTCGGCTGTACACCAGTAGACATCATCTTTTTTCAAATCATGCACCCACTGCCCGGTGATCAGGTACCCCACCATCGCGCCGTGCACATGCACCAGCCCCTTTGCCCGGCCGTCCGCCCCTGAGGCGTAAAGTATAAACATGGGGTCCTCCCGGTCCACCCATTCAATTGGAAGGGCATCCGATTTTTCAACCTCCGGCCACCAGTGGATCACATTGGGATGGTCAGGGCTTTCATTTACCACAAATAAATGTTTAAGACCGGGGAGGGCTTCCCGGGGTATTCTTTCTAAAAGTTCGGTAACGGTGATCACAGCCACGGCGCCGGAGTCACCAAGGCGGTCCTTCACGGCCTCTTCCATAAAGGCTTCGAAAAGTGGCACCGCCACCGCCCCTGTTTTAAAAATGCCTATAAAGGATATATACAGCTCCGGGCTGCGGGGCAAAAAAACGCCTACGCGATCACCCTTTTTAATACCACATTTTCTTAATACAGCGGCAAATTTATCTGAAAGGTCCTTTATCTGTGCAAATGTATAGCGAATGTCCTTTGCTCCGTCGGAAAAGTAAAGGGCGATAGAATCCCCCATGTTTTTCTCCATAACGTTCCTGTCCACAGCCTCATAGGCGATGTTTAACCGTCCTGTACTATGCCAGCTAAACTGTCTTTCCACGCTCTCGAATCTTAATTCTTCGCAGGCTTCGGTGTAGTCCGTCAGATTGTGCTCTCCTGGCAGCGCCCTGTATATTTTATGATCATAAGCCACAGTTTCATCTCCCCTTACGCAAGGCTATACTCAATATTGCTAACATTTATTCGGGGGCGTCAATTTATTTCCTGCTGCTTCCCATTATTCTTTTTTCATTAATATGTGCTCAGCTATGCCCTCTTTGAAAAAATCAGGAAGCAGTCCAACCTGCTTGTAGCCTAATCTTTCATACAACTTTCTGGCCTTCAGGTTAAAGTCGCTGACCAGGATAAATATTCTGTCGGAGTACTCAAAGCCGGCCTTCTCATAGTGCTCTAGCAGGGCAGTGCCAACACCCCTGCCGCGATACTCCTTCCTTACAGCCAGGCCCGGACAATAGGGGAAATGGTAAAAGGCTCCTCTCAGAGCTATCCATATATATCCTATACAGCGATCGCTTTTATCAAGAGCCACGTATATTTCCCTTTTACCCATGCCCTCCAGCAGGCGGAAGCTCAGTGCGTCGTCGGATGGAGAATACGCCTCCCCCAGCTCTGAATTTTTGTAGGCCTCTTTACAGTCAGTCAGATACTTGCTGTCGCCGGGAACTATTTTTAATTCCATGAGCCGCCTCCTGTATGGATTATACGTTTCTCGCAATTCTTATAATTATATCATGCCGGGGAGGCGCCGATAATGAGGTGGATGCTTTACCGGAGTTATATTGTACGGAGGTGAGCTATCCGGTACCCCTTCTGTCAGGGCTTGATATAGGCGAATCCCCCGGCCTGCTTTTGAGCTATTTCAGTTATGCCGGCAGGGACCACGGTAATGTAAGGGGGGAGTTTGCCTTCATCCAGGGAGTGCATCCTTAAAGCATTCCGGCAGGCGGAAAATACTATTCCCTGCCCGGCCAGCCTTTCCATTTCCCCCTGCAGCTTTTGGTCAGCCCTTTCACCGGTAAGGGCCAAAACCGCCCCTCCATTTGCCACCACCTCTACAGCCACGTTGGCCGGCCCGGCGTCATTAATAAAATTGGTGATGTTTAAAAGTACTCTGGGCCACCTCTCGGGATCATTTATGTGGAAAAGAACCTTCAATTTATTCACGGACTAATTCCTCCTTTGGGTAAAGATACCGGTATTATATATTCTGCCCGAATGATGGGCTTTCCTGCCGGGGTATACCGGCGTTAACCTCTGCCCGCTTTTGGGGGGGCGGCTTTCTTTTTACGCAGATATGTTATAAAGTTTAATGCGGGGGTTTTTGTTATGCGATTAAGTGAAGAGTGGAAAAAATGGAGGCTTATGATCAAGCTGGACCCGGATAAGCGCCTGCCGGACCAGGCCTTCGATATTTTAAGGCTGCCGGCGGTGGACGCCGTGGTGGTGGGGGGCACCCAGGGAATAAGCTATGCCAATTCCTCAGGGCTGGTTGAATCTGTCCGCCGGTCGGGCTATCAAGGCCCCCTGATCCAGGAAATAACCGCCGAGGATGCCATAGTTCCCGGTGTGGACGCTCATTTTATTCCTGTTGTGCTTAATTCTGCCGACCGGTACTGGCTGGCTGACGCGCATATAGGCGCTATTAAAAAATACGGAGACCTGATAGGCTGGGAAAAAATACTGGCCGAGGGCTACCTGGTATGCAACCCGGACTCTGCCGCGGGAAGGCTTACCGGTGCAGGGAGAGTGTCGGTGGAGGATGCTGTGGCGTATACCCACCTGGCCCAGAGCATTTTTAGACTGCCGGTGCTCTATATAGAATACAGCGGTGTCTTTGGAGATATGGAATTACTGGAGGCTGTGGCCAGGGCCAAAAGAAATATTCATCTGGTTTACGGAGGGGGGATAAAAACCCCGGGCCAGTTGCTATCAGCAGCCTCGCTGGCGGATACCGTGGTGATTGGGAACATAGTTTATGATGACCCCGAGCAGGCCGGGAATATTGTAAAGGGCTTTAATTTTAAAGGAGACTAAAAGGATAGACTTGCCGGTTAATTATAATTACCGGATACTTGTAAGTGTATCTAAAAGAATATATAATAACTAATATACAGCATTCCATGAAGGATGCATTTTTGAAATAAATCAACCGGTGAGATAAAAAAGGCCACGGAGGCTCGTATACCAATCAAGGTGTATGAGACTGCGTGGCTTTCTGTGTTGGAGGTGACCGTTGTACATAAAACAACTGCCAGTACCATTTATGGAGTAAGGAGTGGAGTGTTGTGACAGGTAGATTGTATGGAATTTTACTGATTATTGCCCTGGCGGTGAGCTTAGTGGTTCCCCTGGCCGGGTGCGGAGGTCAAAAAGAGAAAGGAACACAGGCGGAAAATACATATACCGTGGCCGATGCCACCGGTGACTGGGGCTTTCCCTCTCCCTATGCCCACTATTTCCGGGGACCGGGCTACATACGGATGAGCTTAATCTTTGATACTTTATTATGGAAGAATGAAAAGGAATACATACCTGCCCTGGCCAAAAGCTGGGAGTATAATGCCGGGGAGAACTCCTATACCTTCAGCCTGGTGGAGAACGCCACCTGGCATGACGGCAGTAAATTCACTGCCCGGGATGTGGTTTTTACCATTGATTATACAAAAATGCATCCCTATCAGGGAGTAAGCGCCGGCGTGGTGAAAAAGGCCGAGGCTCTTGGCGACTACCGGGTAAAAATGTACCTGGACAGGCCCTACGCTCCTTTTCTGGAGTATATAGGAGGGACCCTGCCCATACTGCCCGAGCACATCTGGAAGGATGTCGGCTCTCCGGAGAAATTTCAGCAGGAAAAGGCGCTGGTGGGAACCGGGCCCTTCATTCTGGAGGACTACAGTAAGGAGCAGGGGTCTTATCTATACAGGGCCAACCGGGAGTACTACCAGGGAAAGCCCGCAGTGGACCGGATCAGATTTGTCAAAATGGGCAGCCAGGTTATGGCAGCCGCTCTCAGGCAAAAGCAGGCCAGCGCTGCCCAGGTGCCTCCGGAGCTGGGCGGGGCACTGGATGAGGAAGGCTTCTTTATACTGGCGGGAAAGCATGACTGGGTGGCCAAGCTGATGATCAATCACCAGAGGGAGCCCCTGAATAAAAAAGAATTTCGCCAGGCCCTGGCCTTCGCCATAGACCGCCAGGCTCTGGTGGGCACCTGCCTCAGGGGCCACGGACTTCCCGGAAGCCCGGGATTAATTCCCCCGGACAGCCCCTGGTATAATGCAGCCGTGGAGAACCAGTACCCGCACAGCCCGGAGAGGGCCGCTCTATTGATAAAGGGGCTGGGCTATGAAAAGAAGGGAAATTTTTTTGAAAAAAATGGCCGGGCACTGGAGCTGGAGCTGCTGGTTAGCGGCGGGGGGCAGGGTAGTCCCGGGGCTCCGGGGGACCGGGAGGGTGAAATGATCAAAGGGCAGCTTGAAAAGGTGGGACTGAAGGTGAGCCTGCGCAGCCTGGAGTCCAAGACACTGGACAGCAGGGTGGCGGAAGGTCAGTACGATATAGCCCTGGGCGGGCACGGAGGACTGGGCGGTGACCCGGAAATGCTGAACAGGATGATACTGGATAAAGGGTTTAACAGCGCCAGATACCAGGACAGCCAGGAGCTAAACCTGGCTTTAAAACAGCAGCTGACCCTTATGGACAGGGAGAGCCGCAGGGAGCTGGTGGGCAAGGTTCAGGAGATTTATGCCCGGGAAATGCCGGCCCTGCCCCTTTATTATCCCACCTGGTACTGGGCTCACGACGGCAGGGCGCCCCTGTACTACACACTCCAAGGAGTGGGCAGCGGGGTGCCCATACCGCTAAATAAGATGGCCTTTGTCAATCAAAATGATTAACAGGGGATATTGTATTAATTATCTGCTGGCCCTTATGGTTATCCTGACCCTGAACTTCATGCTGCCCCGCCTCATGCCAGGGGACCCCCTGCAGGCTATATACGGGGACGAGGCCATGATAGCCATGACTCCCGAGCTCAAGGAGGAGCTGATCAGTCGTTACTCACTGGATTTGACCCAGGCCGGGCAGTTTAGGGCCTATATCGGATCACTTTTAAGGGGTGACCTGGGATACTCATATTACTATAACGTCCCGGTGGCCGCTGTTCTATTGGGCTCCTTTCCATGGACAGCTCTACTGGTGGGGCTGGCCCTCTGTATTTCCACCGGGCTGGGCCTATTCCTCGGTATTGAGTCGGGCTATCGGCGGGGCCGCACCGTGGACAGGCTTTTACTGGGAGGTTTTATGTGGATCAGCGGGCTGCCGGATTTCTTTGTGGGGATGCTGCTGCTGCTTATATTTGGTGTGACACTGGGCCTGGTTCCCCTGGCCGGCGCGGTTACGCCGTACACCGGCCAGGGCTGGGCCCCCGCCCTGATTGACGGGCTGCGGCACCTGGCGCTCCCGCTGGCCTCCCTGGTGCTGGCCCGGCTGACGGCCACCTACCTGCTGGCCAGGAATACCATGATTACCACCATGGGAGAGCCCTTTATTATGACGGCCAGGTCCAAGGGCTGCTCCGGGCCCGCTGTAAGATACCGCCATGCCGGGAGGAATTCTCTTTTGCCCGTGGTTACCGCTGCCGGCCTGCAGCTGTCGCACCTTATTACCGGGGCGCTCTTTGTGGAGATTGTTTTTTCCTATCCGGGAATGGGGGCGCTCATGTATAATGCCCTTTTGACCAGGGACTACCCCCTGCTGCAGGGCATCCTTCTGCTGTCGGCGGTGACGGTGCTGACAGTTAACCTGCTGGTTGACCTGCTCTATAAAAGAATTGACCCGAGGGTAGCTTATGCACATTAACTATTGGGGTGAAATAAAAAGGGACAGCCTGGGCCGGGCGGGGATGGGCACACTGGTAGTGCTGGCCCTTCTGGCAATCGGCGCCCCCATTGTTTCCCAGTACCAGCCGGCGGAATACACCGGGGCTATATTTCAGCCCCCGTCATCTCAATACTGGCTTGGCACAAATGATGTGGGGCAGGATATCTGGGCACAGCTTTTATACGGTGCCCGCACCTCTCTTTTGATTGGCTCCGGGGCCGCCCTGCTGTCCACCTTTTTTAGTGTGCTGGCCGGTGGGATGGCGGCAGTGCTGGGAGGCTTTGGGGACCGGGTGCTGATGAGGGCGGTGGATGCGCTTATAGCAGTGCCCCCGGTTATTGTGGCCATACTGGCTGCGGCCTATTTCAGGCCCGGCGCCAGTATGCTCATAATACTTCTGTCAGCCTTTCTCTGGCCGGGTGGGGCAAGGCTGATCAGATCCCAGGCGCTGTCTGTTAAGGAGAGGATGCATATTGCCGCCGCCCGGACCTTCGGGTCATCCTGGCCCTACCTGATCAGAAGGCACATTATACCCGATCTGGGCCCTGTTTTGACGGCCATACTGGTGCTAAATTTCCGCAGGGCGGTTTTTATGGAGGCGGGCCTTTCTTTTCTGGGTGTTGCGGACCCCACTGTGATAAGCTGGGGAAAGATGATGCAGCAGGCCCTTAAGTTTTCCTACCTGGAGGTGTGGAAGTGGTGGCTATTGCCTGCTGGGGCCGCCCTTTCCATGACTATTGCCGCGCTTACCTTTACCGGCTTTGCTCTGGAAAAAGCCATTAATCCAAGGCTTAAGAAATGAGGTGGGGGCAGTGCTTGATATTCGCGGACTAACCGTAAGGTACAGCGGGCTGCCTGTCTTGAAGGATATAAACCTTACCCTTGAAAAAGGAGAGTCCCTTTCTATTATAGGTGAGTCCGGGGCGGGAAAAACCACCCTGGGGCTTTCTGTCATGGGATTGGTGGAGGGCTGCTGCGAGGGTGAAATATTATTTCAGGGCAAAAATTTGCTATCCCTGAAAGAGGAGGAAATCCGCCGCCTCAGGGGCAGGGAAATGGCCATGGTGTTTCAGGGGGTAGAGGGGGCTCTGCACCCGCTGTATACAGCTTTGGACCAGGTGGCGGAGGCCATAGCGGTGCACAGCCGGAAGGATGCCGGGTCAATAAGGAAAAAGGCGCTGGGGCTTTTGCTTTCTGCCGGCCTGGATGAAACCACCGCCTGTTTTTATCCGCACCAGCTCAGTGGGGGGCTGAAGCAGCGCGCCCTAATCGCCATGGCCCTGGCCAACAGCCCTGAAATACTGATCCTGGATGAGCCAACCGCCTCCCTGGATGCCGGGACAAAGGCCGAAATACTGGCCCTGCTTAATAAGCTGGCCGGAGACAGGATAACCATTATGATCACACATGATATTCACTCAGCGGCATATTTTTCAGATCGGGTAGCCGTGCTATACGGGGGCAGGCTGATAGAGCAGGGTCCCACCGGAGAGGTGTTCAAAAGCCCTCTCCACCCCTATACCAGGGGGCTGATCAGATCCTGCCCGGACCTGTCCACCACCAAGGATCTGCAGGGAATACCCGGCCGGATGATGCCCGGTGTGACGGGATGCTCCTTTCACCCCCGCTGCACCCAGAGAATCCATCTCTGCTCCCTTGATATTCCCGAACCCGTGGTTACCGGAGGGCGGCTGGTAGCCTGCCACCGGGGAGGCATTGTGCCGCTCCTGGAAATAAAAAAGCTGAGTAAAATTTTTGGTAAGGTAAAGGCAGTGCGGGAGGTGGATTTAACTCTTTATCAGGGTGAGACACTGGCCCTGGTGGGAGAGAGCGGCTCAGGCAAGACCACCCTGGCCAGGACGGTGATGGGCCTATTAAAAGAAGACGGGGGGGAATTCTGCCTGGAGGGGGCAAATATCTCCAAAAGAGATGCCTTCTTCTACCAGAGGGTGCAGATGATCTTTCAAAACCCCATGGAGTCCATAAGCCACCGCATGAACGTGCTTCAGGCGGTCAGGGAGCCTCTGGACATTAACCGGCCCGGAGATGAGGAGGCCAATAACCACCTGGTCAGGAAGGCTCTGGATGAGGTGGAGCTGCCGGGGGACCAGTACTTTCTTAACAAATATCCTCACCACCTCAGCGGGGGGGAGGCTCAAAGGGTGGCCATAGCCAGGGCCCTTGTGCTGGAGCCCAGGGTGCTTATTGCCGATGAGCCCACATCGGCCCTGGATGCAAGCATTCAGGCAAAGATCATTAAGCTTATGCTGAGCTTACAGGAAAAAAGGGGGCTGGCCATATTGCTGATTACTCATGATATAGCCCTGGCCAGAAAGGTTAGCGACCGGATGGCGGTGATGCTAAAAGGCAGCATAGTAGAAGAAGGTCCTGCCGGAAAGCTTCTGGGCAGCCCCCGGCATCAATACACCCGGCTGCTTGTAAATCAAAGCGAGAGCCCGGCAAAAAGTATGATCCTGTAAATCAGGTATTTATGGAAGAGGAGGATTAGTATGTGCATGGAAAAAACGCCCTGGGAAAAGGCTGTTGAGTTTCATGGCCACTCATGTCCCGGGCTGGCCATCGGGTACAGGGTGGCTCAAATTGCTCTGAAGGAACTGGGTGAGCGGTCCCGGGACGAGGAGCTGGTGGCCATAGTGGAGAATGACGCCTGTGGCGTAGACGCTGTTATGCTGATGACCGGGTGTACGCTGGGGAAAGGAAATCTGTTGTACAGGGATTTTGGCAAGCAGGTGTATACCTTTGGCAGCCGCAGCTCCAACAGTGCCCTTAGAATATCAGTGAACGGAGAAATACTGCATAAACAGAGCCAGGAGGCACTGGAACTCAGGAAGAAAGTATTCGGCGGCGCCGCCAGCGGCAATGAGAAAAAGGAATTTTACGCCTATCAGGCCCAGCGGACCGACCAGATACTGGACATGCCGGACAATGACTTCTGCAAGGTGGAAAGAATTGATTTTAAGTTCCCCGGCAAGGCAAGAATTTTCAACTCGGTGCGCTGCCATCAGTGCGGCGAGTACGTTATGGAAGCACGGGCCAGGATCAGTAATGGTCAGATTGTCTGCCTCCCCTGCGCCGACCAGTACAGCAGGGGCTGGTAGCGGAAATACCGGGCCCGCTTATTGAATGGGCTGCTTTTTAAAACTGTGGGGCCAGACTTTCTTTTGCTGTTAGAGCAAAAGTTAAGTCCGGCCCCATATTTTTTATCGTTAAGTATATGCTGCTTTAAAGCACTAAAGTAAAAGCAGAGTTTTTGGGGTAGTTTTTGGGTCACTCATTGGTCGCTAAAGGGCCGGTGGAGGGGGTTGAATCCGATCTCCCGGACCTCCGGCTGAACTGACTCTAAGCTCGTCGCCTACGGACTGCCGGCCGCCTCCAACGCCGCGTCCATGCGTCGATTCCGGCTGCCGTCTGCGTCCTGCAGCCGGCCCGGCATTCCGTATGGCTCTGTCGCTAAGAGTCAGTAGCAGCCTCCGGGACGTCCGCCTGGATTAAACCCCCTCCCCCTCTATGCATGTCACCAGGAGGTCTTTTTGCTGCCTGAAATCCCTGCCTATTCTGTCTCCTGTCTCCCCGCCGCCTGCAAGGCGTTTTTTTTTATTAATAGTCCATATGTTTGCCGGGCTGATCCATTTATATGGATATATATAGGTTTGGCAAGGAGAATCACATCATTTTAGAGAAAACTATGCAATAGAAAGAAACAGCTTTTTGACATCGGAGGTAAGAATTATGGATGACTTGTATATCCAGGTAAAAAGATTTGTAGAGCCTGAATCTGTGGCCATGATCGGGGTTTCAAGCCGCACCGGCCCAGGAAGCTTCAATGGTATGGAGAACCTTATAGCCTGCGGCTACAGAGGCAGGATCTACGCAGTGAACCCCAGGGGCGGGGAGATATTGGGAGTAAAGGTTTACCCCACGGTTACAGACATTCCGGAGGTGGTGGATCTGGCCGTTATCTCCACCCCCCGGGGGGCCGTGCCGGGCATTGTCAGGGAGTGCGTGGCCAGGGGCATCAGGGCTGTGGCCATCATTACCCAGGGGTTTGCCGATGCCGATCAAGAGGGGAAAAAAATGCAGGCCGGGATAATTGAGGCCATAAGGGGTACCGGCACCAGGGTGGTGGGCCCCAATACACTGGGCATGGTCAACTCTTTTGCTGACTTTAACACTTCTTTCGTCACCTTCACCAACCGCCCTGCAGCCAACGGGGTGATCTGCCAGTCGGGAATATTTATGGCCGGGGCGCTGGATTTTACCGCCGGGGCCGGTATAGGTATTGATATAGGGAACACTGCGGACATAGACTTTGCTGATGTCCTCACCTATTTTGAAAGGGAAAGCAGGGTGCGGGTGGTTAACCTGCATATGGAGGGACTTAAGGAGGGCAGGCGCTTCATGGAGGCAGCCCGCCGGGTAGCCCGGGTAAAGCCTGTGCTGTGCCTTAAAACAGGGAGGAGCGAGGAGGGGGCCAGGGCGGCCAGCTCTCACAGCGGCTCTCTGGCCGGGGAGGATGCCGTTTATGGCGCGGCCTTCCGGCAGGCCGGGGTGATCAGGGTAAACAATGTAGGTGAAATGAATGAGCTTAACAAAACCTTCATGACCTATTCCTCCATGCCTGGAAAGAGAGTGGCCATTGTCACCATATCGGGCGGGGCGGGGATTGCACTGGTGGACGCCCTCTCCCGGCAAGGCCTGGAGCTGGCGGAGTTCTCCCGGGAAACGCTGGACGCTCTGGCCGGTGTTTATCCCCAGTGGATGGAGGTGGGAAACCCGGCCGATATATGGCCTGCCGGCATGTCCAAAGGCTACCTGCCTATTATTAGGCTGGCCCTGGAAAAGGTTATGGAGGACCCCGGGGTTGACGCGGTGGCCTGTATTACCCCGTCCTATCTGGAGCCGGACCGGGACCCGCTGGATGTCACCGGAGCGCTGAAGGAAGCAGCCCGGAAATACCCGGACAAGCCGCTGGCGGCCTGGATTTTCGGCCCCCACCGGCGGGCCTGGGCTCAAAGGCTGGAGGAGGAGGGAACCATAGTGACCTACTCTTCCCCCGAGCGGGCCGCTCTGGGGCTGGGAACTCTGTACAGCTATCACCACATCTTTAAAGATGCCCCTTCTCCGGCGGGTATAGATCTGCCGGGCTTTGATGCGTCAGGTATAGAGAAACTTTTACTGACGGCGGGGGAAAGAGGGAAAGAGATACTGGGTATGCAGGCACTGGACATTGTGAGCTGCTGCGGCATTCCCACGGTGAGGTCAATAGCGGCCTCCAGCCGGGAGGAGGCCCAAAGGGCCGCCAGGGAGCTGGGCTTCCCGCTGGTGATGAAGCTGGACAGCCCCGATGTTTCACACAAGTCCGAGGCGGGAGGGGTGATCGTGGGGCTTAAAACAGCCGGTGAGGTGGCTGAGGCCTTTGACCTGATAATGCAAAGCGCCGCCGAAAAGGCCCCGGAGGCCAGAGTGGAGGGGGTGCTGCTGCAGGAGTGCCGCTCTGAGGGAGCCGAGGTGATCATCGGGGCCAGGCGTGACCAGCAATTCGG
Source organism: Peptococcaceae bacterium BICA1-7 (assembly GCA_000802095.1). Taxonomy (GTDB): domain Bacteria; phylum Bacillota; class Desulfotomaculia; order Desulfotomaculales; family Desulfocucumaceae; genus BRHc4a. Next base: position 358,946 of record JUEB01000033.1, read on the forward strand.
CCCGGTTATGGTTTACGGCCTGGGCGGAATCCATACCGAGCTATTCAGGGATGTATCCTTCCGGGTTGCCCCGGTGGACACAGGGGAGGCCCGGGCCATGATGGCTGAGACCAGGTCTTTTGGAATACTGCAGGGAGCAAGGGGACAGGAGCCCGCTGACCTTAATGCTCTGGCCGAAGCCGTAGCCAGGCTTTCCAGTCTGGTCAGCAGCTTCCCGCAAATTGCCGAGATAGACATCAACCCCCTGCTGGCAGGACCCGGCGGGGTGGTGGCCCTGGACTGCAGGATTTCACTGGCCCGGTAATGGAGCCGGACCGGGGACATCAGTCTTATTAGCATGCCCGTGGTAATGGATGAATCACGGTGTGCAGCGGAAAAGGGAAAAAGTCATGAAAAAGAAAAATTGGGATATATATAACAAGCCTCCCGGACCATGTTTTATATGCGGCCTGCGAAGAAGCTGTGGAGCAGTGGCAGGTGGAGGCCGGAGGTAAAGTGTATGACAGAAGATTCTCTTTTGGGTAACGCCTGTAGCTGGAAGCAGGATGGGGATATTATTTTTGCCTTCAAAAGTATTAGATACACCCTGGGCGCTGACCGGAACCGTGAGGTTGAGGTTTCGGGGCAAGTTGCCGGGGGCGGGGTGCTGGCAGTTCGAGGCCCTTCAGGAGCGGGAAAAACCACACTGCTGAGGACTCTGGCCAGGCTGCAGCCCTGTGCGGGCGGGGAGGCCTTCCTGAAAGGGAAAAGCTGGCAGACCACTCCCGGCCCTCAGTGGCGGGCGGGTGTTCATTACCTGGCCCAAAAGCCTGTTATTTTTGACGGCACTGTCTCCGACAACCTGGCCAAACCTTTTGAGACACGCTTATTGAGCTCCAAAAAATTTGACAAAGATTCGGCCTTGCAGGTTATGGAGCAGCTGCTGCTGGCCCCCGGCCTCTGGGAGCAGGACGCCAGAACACTTTCCGGGGGTGAGACCTCAAGGCTGGCCTTTGCCCGGGCTCTGCTTATTGATCCTCCGGTTTTACTGCTGGATGAGCCAACTGCGGCCCTTGACGGCAAGTCCCGGGAAGCCTTTTACCGGCTCCTCTCAGGGTGGCTGAACAGTCCTGGCCGGGCCGCCCTGCTTGTATCGCACAATGATGATTTTCAACTTTTAAGCAAGGTATCTTTTCTCGATATAGAAGCCAAACACCGGGAGGGTTAAGCGTGGAAGCATCCATTATCCCCATTTCCAATGATCAGCTGGCCTTTACCGTGGTGCTGGTCCTTATAACCGGGGGAATTTCTTCCTTTCTAAAGCTGGGCCTGCTAAGAAGCCTTGTCTGGGGCACGGTGCGCACTTTTTTGCAGCTTACAGTCATGGGGTACGCACTGACCTATATATTCAGAATCAATAATTTCTGGCTGGTTCTTTTGATCATCGCCATAATGAGTCTGATAGCCTCCAGAACCGCTGTCAAGCGCACTCCCAACGTGCCCGGATACCCCGCCGTAATGGCCTTTGCCTCTCTTTTGGCCAGCACCTTTCTGGTGGGCTCCATAGTAACAGTGCTGATTATTTCCCCTGAGCCCTGGTATTCGGCCAGGATAGTAATACCCATATTCGGCATGATACTGGGCAATTCCATGAACGGAATAGCCATTTCGGTGGACAGGCTGTACAGTGAGTCCAGGAGCGGAGCGCCGCAGATAGAGGCCATGCTTACCTTCGGGGCCACCCCCTGGGAGGCTGTGCGGTCCTGCGTCCGTGAGGCCCTGAGGGCGGGGATGACGCCCACCATTAATTCCTTAATGGTGGTGGGCCTGGTGAGCCTGCCCGGCATGATGACCGGCCAGATACTGGGGGGAGCCGATCCCCGGGAGGCTGTCAGGTACCAGATCGTGGTCATGCTGATGATTGCGGCGGCTGTGGCCATTGGCTGCCTGATTATGGTGGGCCTGTCCTATAAGAGGCTGTTTACGCCGGACGGGGCGCTGCAGCAGTTTGTTCTGGAGAGTAAAAAGGGGTAAATATGCTTTTCAGAGTCGACCACCCGAACCTTTTTAGTGTATAATTTGAGAAAGTCGGAAAGGCGGATATTAATAATGACGGATAATATGGCGCCAGGATATTTAGAAGGTCGGAAGATTAGAAAGGTTAGGGTTTGGGGTAAAGGACAATTCACAATACCAGCGGAAATCAGAGAGCGGCTGGACATAAAGGAAGATTCCTATTTGGAGGTATTCCAGATAGGAAGGGCAATTGTTTTGACTCCCGAAAGATTAGTTGTGAAAGAACTTGCCGATAGTTTCCAGAAAGAGATGGATAAGAACGGCATTGACCTTGAACAGCTGCTTCAGGAATTAAGGGAAGGCAGTCATGAGTATGAGACAGATTAGAGTATTCCTGGATAGCAGTGTGATCATTGCCGGATTGGCATCGAAAAAAGGTGGTTCTTATGAAGTCTTGGCCTTGGCGGAGTTAAAAATTGTGCTTCCTTGCATATGTGAAGATGTTGTAACCGAAGTATTCCGTAATGTGCAAAAAAAATTACCCGGTAGTGTGCCATACGTTTATGCACTGTTTAAAAAGCTGCCATTTATAATAATAGATCCAGCTGAAGAAGATATAGCGCAAGCTAAAAAGCTGATTAACCAAAAAGATGCGTCTATTTTGGCGGCAGCCATAACGGGTAATGTGAATTGGCTTTTAAGTCTGGACAAGCATTTTCTAAAAGCTGACTTGATGGACTTGAGAGGGAAAAAAGATATTTTTCAAATATGTTCGCCGGGAGAGTTTTTAGAAAAAATACTGAAGTAGGCAGGGAGGCCATATAACAGGAAGTGACTGCCTGCTGGCGTCACAAGACAATATCACCAGGGCCAAAACAGCAAATATTGCCGGCGCCTTGTCTTTTAATTGTGCTGTTTAATTCAGACTGCTGACAACCCCTTTGATCATTATATATGCTTGCAAGTGACATTCATAAAGGCAAGGAATACCAGCCACTTGCTAACATCGCGGAGGCTGTTACCGGCTTTTGACGCAGAAGGCTTACGGAGTGCCGATCCGTCTGCTGGATGCAGACGGAAACCGAGAGCCGCACGGATGCGGTATTCGAGGTGGTCGGCAGTCCGTTGCCTGCAAGTCTTAAAGCCGGTTCAGCCGGAGCACCAGTTGGCATGGGGTTGGTATTCCAGGCCGGCCCTTGAGCGGCTTATTACTGTTCACTTTGAATAAATCGCAAAGCTTCGACTTTGTCAACAACCTGAAGGGCCGGTTTTATAACCGGCCCTTTCGTTACTCTTTTTAACCGGCCTTAACGGCGCCGGTTTTTTTTGCGTACCAGTTGGAAATCTTAGTGCCCATGTCATCAAAAATGGTATACACCACCGGCACCAGCACCAGGGTGATGAGGGTGGAGAGTGACAGCCCGAAGGCTATAACCACGGCCATGGGGGCCTGGCTCTCGGCCCCTTCACCGCCGCCGAAGGCCATGGGCAGAATGGCCAGAACTGTGGTCAGCGCCGTCATCAGTATGGGGCGGAGCCTTACGGGACCAGCCTCCAGTATGGCCTGGTTTCGGTCATAACCTCTTTCCCTCAGTGTATTTATATAGTCAACCAGCACAATGGCGTTATTTACCACTATGCCCACCAGCATTATGGCCCCCAGTAGGGCCGATACGCTGATGGAGTGACCTGTTAGGCCCAGCCCCAGTATAACCCCTATAAATGTGGGGGGCAGTGAAAACATTATTATGAAGGGCTGGAACAGTGATTCAAACTGGGCCACCATAACCATGAACACCAGTATTACTGAAAGGATCAGCGCCAGTCCGAGGGATCCGAAGGACTCGGCCATATCCTCGGCCTCGCCACCGAAATCCAGGTTGTATCCTTCCGGGAGGGTAAAGCTTGTCAGCCTGCTCTGGATGTCTTTATTTACGCTCCCTGTATCCCGCCCGGAAATATCCGCAGTGACGGTGACCTGCCTGTTTTGTGACGAGCGGTTGATCTGCAGGGGGGCATCCTGGCTTTGTATGCTGGCCACAGAGCTGAGCGGCACCCTTGCCCCGGTGGGGGACACAATGGTCAGGCTGGACAGTGTGTCAATGCCTGCCGCTGAGTTCCTGGACAGCTCCAGCCGTATGTCCACCTCGTCTTCGCCGGTGCGCATCCTGCTGACCACCTGGCCGTTAAAGGAGGTGAGCACCGAGGACAGTATCTGGGAGGCCGAAAGCCCGTAGCGGGCGGCATTCTCCCTGTTGACCACCATCAGCATCTCCGGCCTGGTTTCCTCCAGCGAGTTCTTTACATTTCTTACCCCTTCAACCTCTTTAACAGTATTTACAAGGGAGTCGCCAGCCTGTTGCAATATAGCCAGATCTTCTCCCCGGATAGTTATTTCCACCGGGCTGGCGGACCCTCCCATGGTGGCGCTGCTTACACTGACGGTTATCTTTGCACCGGGAACGCTGGCCATGGCCCGGCGCAGCTTTTCCGCCTCCTCCTGGGTGGTGGTTTCCCTCTGGTCCAGGGGCTTGAGCTTTATTCGCAGCGAAGCGGTTTCTCCGCTGGTAATGCCAAGAAAAGCCATGTCACCGGACCCCACGGTGGTGAAAATGTTTTCCACATCGCCTATTTCGCTCTTCACCAGGCTTTCCAGGTTGGAGGCCAGCTTTACCGTCTCGTTAACCTTTGTACCGGGAGGCAGCTCCACCGCCACCGATATTTCACCCTGATCGGTGGCGGGTATGAATTCCGTTCCTATCAGAGGTGTAGCGGCTATACTTAAGACAAGCAGCACCACTGTCAGTCCCACCACCTTTTTGCGGTTGCCCAGCGCCCAGCTTAGAAGCTTCCGGTAGCTGCCGTTCAGCCTGTGCAGGAAGGATGAAAAAATATTGACCGGGTTTCTTGTTTTGGTATTTGTTATGTGCAGCTCCGGTGGGGGAACATTCTTCAAAAGCTTTGAAGACAGCATGGGCACCAGCGTCAGGGCCGTCAAAAGGGCGGCTATGTGTGAAAAGCTGACGGTCATGGCCATGGGTCCGAAGAGTATCCCGGCGATTCCCTCAACAAATATAATGGGCAGGAACACCACCACCTGGGCGGAGGCCGAGGCCATGACAGCGTTGCCCACCTCTGCGGTTCCCAGCTTGGCCGCCTCAACTATGCCCATGCCGTTTTCACGGTAGCGGTAAATGCTTTCCAGCACCACCACGGAAAAGTCCACCAGGGACCCCAGCCCCAGTACCAGGCCGCCCATGGTAAGCACGTTGATGGACTGGCCGCCGAAGTACATCATGGTAAAGGTGGCTATAATGGATATAGGTATAACAAGGGCCACCACCAGGGTGCTGCGAACATTGCGAAGGAAAAGAAAGAGTACAATTACCGCGATCAGGCCGCCCAGCAGGCCGTGCTCAACAACGTTGTAAATGGACTGCTGAATGAATTCCGCATTATCCACCACCGTGTCTATTTTCACTTCTCCGGGCAGTGTTTTGTTTAATTCCTCCACTTCGCTGTGAACACTTCTGGCCACCTGGACGGTGTTGGCCCCCGAGGCCTTCATGATATCCAGCCCCAGGGAGGGCTCCCCGTTTACAAAGGTATAGCTGCTTTCTTTTTTAAAGGAATCCTCTATGGAGGCAATATTGGCCAGTGCTATTGAGTTCCCCCCGGGGAGACTGATTCTTATATTTTTTATATCCTCAATTTTGTTGTATTCTCCGGACACCCTGAGGGAAATCTCACTGGAGCCCTTGTCAATCACTCCGGCGCTGCCTGAAACATTATCTCCAGCCAGGGCCTGGGACACCTGGGAGATGCTGAGGCCGTACGACTCCATTCTGGCCTGGCTCAGCTTAACCTTGATCTCTCTTTCCTTACCCCCGCTGACTGAAACCGAGGCCACTCCTTCTATCCTCTCCAGGCGCGGCTTTATGGTATCCTCGGCTATTTTCTTCAGCTTGATTACATCGGCCCCTTCAACTGAAAAGGATATGATGGCCTGGGCGTTGGGGTCCAGTTTCATGGTTCTGGGAGTCTGGGCATCCTTGGGAAGCATGCCCTTGGCCATGTCAAGCTTTTCTCTCAGGTCGTTGACGGCATTATCAACGTTGGTTCCCCAGTTAAACTGGACAACCACCAGAGAGTTGCCGTAACTGGATATTGACTGTATCTCAGTAATGTTGCTGACAGTTGAAACGGCGGACTCAATAGTCCTGGTGATGGTTTTCTCCACTTCGGCGGGGTCCGCCCCCTCGTAGGAAGTGGTGATCACGGCCACAGGTATTTCCATGTCTGGATACAGGTCCACGTTCAGCCGGGGAAGGGAAAAGAGCCCCACTAGAACCATGGCTATTATAAACATGGATATGGCCAGGGGGCGGTTAATAGAGAAGTCGGAAATCTTCATCAGGATTGACCTCCCCCTGCCGGCTGCACTACTTTTACCTTCTGGCCGTCGTTAACCAGCCTGTTTCCGTTAACAATAACTGTTTGTCCCTCGGTGACTCCTTCTTTTATCTCAACCAGCCGGTCGGTTATGATCCCTGTGGTCACCTGCTTTTCCCTGGCTATGTTGTCTTCCAGCACAAACACATAGTACAGGCCGTCACGTTCTATGACAGCGTCGGCCGGCAGCGAAACAGCTCCCTTTGACGTGCCCACCGGGAGTTTAAGGCTTGCTACCATGCCCGGCCGTATTTCCTGCTGCTCATTATTCAGAACTATCTCAACCGGGAAGGCGCGGGTGGAGGGGTCACTCTGGGGACCTACCGAAACTACGGCTCCGGTTACCGTCTTTTCCAGAGAATCAATGCTTACCGGAACCTCGGCGCCTGTTTTAACGAAGGTAATGGCATTCTCCGAAACGTTAACCTTTACCTTCACCTTATCCATGTTAACCACTGTTACGGCGGTCATCTGGGGGCTGGCCAGCTCACCGCTGTTTATGTTTATGGAAGCAACATGCCCTGCTATGGGGGAGGTCACCGAATAATTGCCGTAGTTTTCCCGGGCGCTGGCCAGGGCGGCCTCGGACTGTCTCAGCTGTTCCTCGGACAGCTGTAAACCAAAGCGGGCGCTGGCCAGGGCGCTTTCGGACTCTTCCCACTGGGCCTTGGACACTGCCTGGGCCTGGTACAGAGAGTTGACCCGCTGGTGGCTCTTTTCAGCGTCTGCCAGCGCCTGCTGGGCTTTCAGCACATTTACCCTGGCGATGCCCACTGCGGCCTCGGACTGTGCCACAGAGTTGCCGGACTCTGAGGACTCCAGCGCCAACAGCACCTGGCCCTTATTTACCCTGTCGCCTACCGAGACATTCACAGAGCTTACCCGGCCGGTTACCTTTGGAGCAATGGCGGCCTCTTCGCTGGCTATTACTTCCCCGGTGGTATTAAGCAAATGGGACAGGTCCGAAACAGTGGCGGCGGCAGTTTCCACCGGTGGTAAATACTCCTCTGCGGCCGGCGCTTTATTTCCGCAGCCGGACAGTGCCACAACCAGCACCAGTAAAAGAATGAAACGCCAGTATTTCAAGTTGCAACTCCTCCTTTTTTATATGACAACACCAGGACTATAAAAGTGACTTGACAAAACCGACTAGTCGGTCTTAGAGGGGCAAAAAAAATGCTCACTTGTTTGATAAGCCTTCCAAATAAATATTCATAGCCGTTTTAGCAATCCTGCGCAGTAAAGAGATGTCTTTATGCTGGAAGTGACACCTCATCATTATTCCTTCAAACAGCGTCCTGAAAACCTCAGCGGAAGCCCTGGCGTCAAGAGGCCTAAACTCCCCGCTTTCAATGCCCTGGTTAATTATAGCTGTAAGAATATTATCATCGTCGTAGTTGTTCATGAGATCTTTTATCTGATTTAAAACACTCTCATCCCTGACCACCATGGCAAACTCATGTATAAGCGAGGGCACCGGTGACTTGGCCTGTTCCAGGGTGCAGTCCACAAATTTGTTTAGCTTTTCCGAGGCCGTGTCTTCTGGTTTCAAGCGGGACTCAAAGTCCCTTTGCCGCTCATTGATCCATTTCTGGACCAGGTACAGAAATATTTCTTCCTTGCTTTTAAAGTGCCAGTATATGCCTCCTTTGCTTACCCCCGATGCCTTTACAATGCTATCCACCGAGGTGCCGCTGTAGCCTGAAGCCAGAAAGCAGGACAGGGCGGCGTCCGTGATTAAATCCTTTTTGACATCCCTTTTCATCATATTTCTGCCACCTTTCCCGACAGACTGGTCGGTCAACTATATTTTAATAGCCTAAATATTCCTTGTCAACAGAATTAGATTAATCAATATCTGTTTATTTTTTCTTTTTAAGGAAGCCTGCTTTTTATTGACTTTAAATTACAATGGAGCTAATATATTTATGAACTATTGACCATTTGTAAGATAATGGAATCGGTATAAAAGGAGCAGGAATAAATATGCAGAAAGATGATGGGTGCAGCAGCTGTGCTGACAAAAAGAACGGCGGGGGTGACGGCGATAAATGCCCGGAAAAGCTGGGTCAAAATGATAACAGCCTGATAGGCAGTGTTATTGCCGTGATGAGCGGAAAGGGCGGCGTGGGCAAATCATCGGTGACATCGCTATTGGCCAGCAGTTTCAGGAAAAAAGGTCATAGTGTGGGGGTGCTGGATGCAGACATAACCGGCCCCAGTATACCGAAAATGTTTGGTGTCAAGGGTCCCGCCACGATGACCGAAAATGCCATAATGCCGGTGGTAACCTCCGGCGGGATAAAACTGATGTCTCTAAATCTTCTGACACCGGTTGAAGACGATCCGGTGATCTGGAGGGGACCGATCATCGCCGGGGCGGTAAAGCAGTTCTGGACCGATGTGGCCTGGGGGAAGCTGGACTACCTATTTGTGGACCTGCCCCCGGGCACAGGGGATGTGCCTTTGACGGTAATGCAGTCTCTGCCTTTAAATGGCATCATTGTAGTAACCTCTCCCCAGGAGCTGGCCACCATGATAGTGAGTAAGGCAGTAAAAATGGCCAGGATTATGGAGGCCCCAATTGTGGGGCTGATCGAGAACATGAGCGGAGTTGTCTGCCCCCACTGCGGAGAGGAATTCCCTCTCTTCGGCAATAGCCAGGGCAAGGAAACAGCCCAGAAATTTAACATACCCTTCCTGGGCAGCTTCCCCCTGGACCCCAGCCTCTCCAAGCTTTGCGACCAGGGGCGGATCGAGGACTACCAGAGCAATTTTTTTGCCGGTATTTTGCCTGAAGCGCTAATCAGGCCGGTTTAAGCACATAAAAAGAATATGGGGGGAGATAGTGTGGGCGGCTGTTCGGGCGGTTCATCCGATTTAAACATGGGATCATGCTCCGGTGGAGAGAATGGCGCCGGGGTTGAAGAGCTGGTCAAGGTGTTTTCTATTGAAGAGGCCAACAGTCTTATTAAGGAAGGCTATCTTTTTATAGCAGTATATTGGAACAATGTTAAAGCGTCAGAGGAGTATATACTGGGCAAGGTTAAAAAGAAAAAAGCAACCGATAGAAGGGTAGGGTTTTCGATAACCTGAAGGGCTTAAGAAAAGGAGACAGGAGACGGGAGACGGGAGTTTTCATGCATTCTTTATCGGGTCTTTTGACTGTAAGAAATGCCCTCCTGATTCTGTCTCCCCGCCGTATGCAAGATGGAACCGCCGCAAACCGGCGGTTTTTTATTGATCAGGAAACCATATGACGCTTTAAAGCGCTAGAGTAAATAATTTGTTGACTACAAATACCGTAGAAGCTTTGGGGAGTATCGGAGAAGACATCGCACTCGCGATTCAGACCTGCGTCAGTACTGCCTTTAAACTCCTCGCCGAGGCTGACGACCGCCCTCGAAAGTCGCGTCCTGCTCCTCTCAGGCTTTTGGCGGCGTCCTGCCGCCAAATCGTCATCCTTGACGGCTCCTTCGTTAAAAGGCAGTAACTGACTCCGGTATATCGCTCGATTGATGCCTTCTCCTTTTCGATACAATAATTCAATGTACTGTACTCCCAACAGGAAGATATCCTGTGATGAATGCTTTAAAACATTCTGGATTCTGACTCCTGGATTCTGGATTCCGCCGCCTGCAAGGCGGTTTTTTTATTTGGCGTTCCACCTATCATAATTTTTAATTCGACATGTTTTGCAGACATTGTAAGTCACAATTTGTTAGAATATTTAAAATGGACAAGAAAGATTTTTACGGATAGTTAGGGTTTATATATTAGATTGATGTAACTAATGTCTATCCTGAAAACAAAGTGTCAAAGTTGCTTAAAAACAAAAAAAGACCACTCATACTCAAGCTGATGCTTGAGCTGCTACAATCATAGGTCTTAGAATTTAGTATTATGCTGTACTGGTGCCAATGCCTTGATCAATAGTAACGCTAAATCCCAAGGCTTCTAGCCGTTTAACAGTTTTCTTGACGATCTGGTTTTTTTGGCGTAACTCAAAGAAATCTGCTCCAAGCTCTCTGTATGGCAAGTTGCTTTTGAGCATGTAGTACACTGTTTTAAGAATGGTATGAGCTACAGCCACCGTAGCACGGTTTTTTCCGCGCCTTGCAGCAATTCTAGTGTATTGGGAGCTGAAATAAGTATTTTTCAGATGCCCGGCGACCTTAGCACATTCTATTAGTGTAGCCCTAAGTATGTCGCTGCCTTTGCGTGTTCTACCGTTTTTACGTTTGCCTGCACTCTCATTATTGCCAGGGCAAAGACCAGCCCATGAAGCAAGGTGTGCAGCCGATGGAAATTGATTCATATTGACGCCGATTTCGGCAATTATAACTTGCGCGCTACGTTCACCAACTCCTGGAATGGTGTCAATGAGGCAAATTTGTTCATTGACAGGTTTCATCTTTTCTTGTATCTCACGATCAAGCGAACGGACTTGTTCTTCAAGAATATCAATATGCTTGAGCATGAGTCGCAGCATTAGCCTTTGATGGTCGCCCATAAAACCGTGAAGTGCTTCTTCGATTTGAGGAATTTTCTTTCGCATCTGTCTGCGTGCTTTATCTGCCATGACCTTAACGTCATTGCAGCCAGCGACGAGCATATCAAGCATATCACGGGATGATTTGCCATCGATTTCGCTTATGACAGAAGCTAACTTGATGTTTGCGCCCTCAAGCACCTTCTGGATGCGGTTCAATTTTCTGGCTCGCTCCTGTACCATGCTTCTGCGATAACGGACAAGTTCTTTGAGCTCGCGCTGCTCACGTTTGGGAATATAACTGCCGTTTAGCAGGCCGTGACGAAGTAAGTCGGCAATCCACTCAGAGTCTTTGACATCGGTTTTTCGACCAGGTACAGCTTTGATGTGTTGAGCGTTAACAACTAAAGTATGTATCTCCTCCATTTCTAAAAGATTGTAGATTGGTTTCCAGTATGATCCGGTTGCTTCCATGGCAACACATTGACAATTAACATCCTTCAGCCAGTCAATAAGGCCAAGAAGAGATGAAGTCATCGTACTGAAACTCCTAATCTCCTTTTTTCTACCTTTGATTAAACAGGCGACAATGGTGTTCTTGTGGACATCCATACCACAACAGCGCTCGTAAATCACATTCATTGAATGACCTCCAATGATTTTAAATTTACGGCGGGCCTCCTGTAAAGCATTATTCTACCCTGCGTGCTCATGGCAACAATTTGTGGTGCAAGCAGGAAGCCTTAATCAGTCTATAACATCGGGCTCAATGGCACCAAGACATTTCGACCTTTTGCCGTGATATAAGTATATCAAACCTGTTTTCATCTATTTGATGGTGTGGCACAGGGTGCCACATGTGGGTCTATAATAGGTAGTTGGTGGGAGCTGGCGTATTAGAAATATTCTCTTACTTTTTGCGGATATTGCGACCTATAACGTATGAAGTCTAGGCTTGTTGTTAAGTACTTACAAATTCGTCACCCGCACAGTTAATGTTAACGCTATCTCTTATTTATGAAAAATTTGAAGAGCACAACCGATTAAAGGAATTTATAGGTGTATACGATGAGTTTAGACGTTCTCGGAGATATCGATGTAATTTACAATCAGATTTGTAGTATTCACCCCCCAACAGTTATTCAAAGCGGCGCTCTTGAGTTCGGTGATCTAGCTCTCATTCGAACCGTAGACCCACGGCAGGATGATTATTTGGCAGCGCTTGCCGCGGCCAATGGTGCTGAATCTGAGTGGGCTCGAATTCAACAAGCCGTTGTCAGCCAAAAGAGGCTACGGTCAAGGGTATTTGAATATCTGAAGGGGGTTAAATTCGGAATTCGAAAAATCCCCATCTGATTATGTGTTTCCAGACATTTACTCACTCCTGCTATGGATCTGGACCTTTCAATTGTTCGACAATGTCTATGTTGTCAGGCCTAAGCAAGGATGGAGAAAGTACTTCTATCGTGGTGAATCAACAGATTATGGAGCCACTCAGTTCTCTCCGTCGATCGCAAGGCAAAACAATTCAGGCCCAGCGAGGAGTAGGAGGGTATGTCTTGACCTTTTGGGGGCAATTCGCGAATACGTCTTTGGTAAAATGGCTCTAGGGCGTACTTCAAACACTTCATCACTTCACAGATTCCTTATTGAGACAATGAGCTCATCGCAAGCAATCGCAGTTGCTCAGCACTACGGGTTTCCTACACCGATGCTAGATGTAACAGTAAACCCAGAAGTCGCTGCCTATTTCGCAACATTGCCAAGCAAAAGCGACATTCGTTTTCTTGGGTATTTAGATACAAGCAATAACTCGGGATTTGCTAATGTTGCATTGGTGATGGCACCCTCAGTGTTCACCCGTATTCAGCGCCAAAATGGATATTTTATTACCATGCCTCCGGGTAAGGATTATAGAGAGATATTTACTATTCTCCGATTCCATCATCGACTCGACTGTGAGCCCTTTAAGCCCACATGGGTTGCAAACCTGGGCTTTATCAGGACTGACGGAACTGACGTTAGAAAAGTATTACTTGAGGATTCCTATGGCTTGGAGGAACACCTTAAACGTAGGCTTTGGGAGTTAATGGAATCTAGTAACACTCGAGTATTGCATTTTCCGACTATTGAGGCTATGTCTAGCCTTCAGAAAACAGTTATACCCGAGCTTTGTTTCGCGGCGGGCCGATATGGAATTTTGGAATCAGGCCAACGGTTTGTAGAATTAAACGGTGCCTTGTTATTCTCTGTATTACGGTACGCGCCATTTTACGGTTTTATTCAAGGAGTTGCACTTCAAGTTTTAGCAGAAACCTATGGGGGGTCTTTCGAAGTCTTATTTAAATCTATCATTAATGTAATGCGCACCATGATATCAACAGGCATTTCTGCAGAAATAAGAGAAAACATGGGTTGGGTACGTCCTGAGGTGGCGACCCAAAAGGATATCATGGGGATGGTGGCAGAAATTGTCATAGATGGAGATCCAAATGAGATGCCGTGGCCACTCTGCGCATGGTATGAATAAGTCTTTAAGCTGTGGTACACGTGATGAATTGATAAATTAACTTTTTAGGCATAACCGATGCATAGTTTGATTTGCAAGTCATTTTCTAAAATTAAAGGAGTTAAATTCACTTTAATAAATGATTACCCGGATTAACGCTTCAGTTATCTGATATGGTAAACCGCAAGGCAGCTTTGTGCATCGTCAAGTTGCCAATAAGTTTAAATAATTTCGGTTCCAATTATCCATATACCAATTAGGCTAATAATGGGAAACTCAACTTCCTGTGAAACACTTCTACCTATCACTGTCTCTATTTATTTTTAGTTTTAAATTTAATCAACGGGGGTATGCACTTGACTCAAGTACCTACTATATAGGTTATTACCGTCCGCCAATCAGATTGCGGAGTGCGAGCGGGTCCGCGTCGGCGAGGCATGCAGGATCCCCGGCAATCAGCCCCGCCTTCTCATGCCAGAACTCGCTAAACAGGATGTAGAGCGGCTTGAGCCGATCAGTATCGCCGCCATCCGCTAATGTTTTTGCAAGGAAATCGATGGCGAAATACATGGTCTTGCTTTCAAAGCATATGTGAGGGTGCGGGCCAGGGGCATCGATTATCCAGATAATTAAGTTCCCCACCCGTTGCAGACCATAATGAGGGGATATGCCGAGTGCTTGACAGAAAGGGATAAGTTGATCATTGAAATCCATCTTCGAACGGCAATTTACAATGACCAGGTACTTGGAAAGGCTATCCGTGGAGAAAACATGCGCGAAATCGACACGCCCTACATCTCCATGTTGCTTTTCATAGGCAAGATCAATTCCAGTACACTCTTTGAATCTGGCGAGTGCGCTGGGGAGAAAACGCGTGAGGTCAAGTTGGGGATTCGATGCTATTGCAACGCTGCCGGGGATTTTCGCAGCGGTGAACAAGCCCGATGTGCCTCCTGATGAGATTGAATAGAAGATAATTCGCTCGTTAGGGATGCCGAGGCATCGCGCCACGCTCATGACGAGCTTCGCTGTTGCGTAGCGGTAGTCTCGTTCATGCGTGCCGTAGAACCAGCCGACAGGAATGTCCGATTCAAAGTACATCGGGTCTTCGATGCTTAGCAGATGTCCTCTCAGAAACGTATTCCATGACCACTTATGAAAGCGGGGGAGTGGCCCGTGCGTAATTGTCTCGTCATCGCGCATGGTATCCAGCACAACGTAGAGGTAATCGTGTTCGCTTGCATGGAAAAAGCACTCGAAGCGAGCGCCATCAACCTCCGTATGGAACCTGCCGTCCGGCACGCTGCTGATGCGCGTGTAATCGATACGTACACTTTCAGTTGTGAGGGCCGATGCATCGGCTGATCGGTATCGTTCACACCGGCGTACTTCGAGCGTTTCGGCAAGGTTGGCCGGGGTGCTTTCGCTATCGAACTCGCAGGCTATATTTTCAAGAAATCTGACTGCTGGGAGGCCGTCATTGTTATCCTCTCTCTTTTGATGCTGAACAAGGTATGCTTGATTTTCCTGTCCTTTTTTCATAACAGCTAATCCTTCCACTTTTTAATTCGGGGTATACCACTTGACTCACTACAACTATATAGCATTTAGTATTTTCTGCCAATTGACAAATGGTGCCAGGCCTTAACTTATTGACATTTGTGCCTTTTGCTGTACGATATACAGCAGGGTACAGCGAAAGGAAGGGTATAGGAGCCGCTCCCCAGGAGCAGCCTTTCGTTCCTGCAAGCGTTAAGGTATTTATAAACGACGAACAAATACTTTTTGAGCAAGAGCCGGTAATTTATAATGGTGCAATGCTGTTGCCGCTACGAAAAATAGCCGAGTCTCTTGGTGCAACCGTGAAATGGGAGCCATTACTAAACCAGACGGTGCATATAGAGAAAGACAAAAAGAAGTTGATCCTGTCACTGAAATCTAACCGGGTATTATACCAGAGGAAACTCTTTGTAATGGAGCAGGCTCAATAGTTTTAAACGGTCATACCATGGTATCTCTACGCTTTATAGCAGCAGCACTGGGGGCTAATCTTACCTGGGATGAAAAACTGGGAACAGTTCACATAGCAGATAACGGGCATTTTGCGGAACTCCGGCCAGCCAGCGGTGATAGCAACGCCAGTGCTGATAAATATTATAAATGGCAGGATATTTTAGTTGGCCCTGACTCTGACCCTCAAAGAACAGAGGAAGCCAGAGAATTTGTTTTAAATCATGGAATTATAAAAGAAGTAAAGGATATTCAATATACATATACCCGCTTTAGTGAATTAGATGGTGCCGGTTGTTGAATTGTTGAATTAAGAAATTGGGAGTGATCAACAGCCTAGATTAAGTTTTAAAGCGGGAAGCACCCGTAGCGCGGCTTGAGTGACAAGGGAAGGGGTTGTTGACGACCATGTCGAATGACAGTAACCCCGTTCCCCTGAAATCTGTAATAGGAACTAGTACGGCATCCCGGATGTTTCTAATGAATGTGTCAGCGAACCGTCCCCTGACACGATGTACCTGGAGCCACCTAATTTACCTTCCATGTATTTTTAAAAAATTTAAAAAAATGTGTAATGAAATCCAAGCTAGAACGTATTTATTTACGTAATCCAAAACATAAGGGGGCGAGCACAATATTAAGCTTTAGACATAGTCGCGGAGCCCGATAAATATTTCTGCAAGCCGCGCAATATTTTAGGGAAGAAGAGCCAATTCTTATGGTATAATATTCATAATAACACGCTAATGTAAAGGAGGAGAAAAGAGAAATGAGCATTGAATCAGCAAAAGCTTTTCTTGACAGAATGAAAACCGACGAGGAATTTGCTAAAAAAGTCACCGCGTGCAAAAATGCAGATACGAGAATGGCCTATATTAAAAATGAAGGATTTAATTTTACTGTTGCAGAAATTAATACTGTAAAAGATGAACTAAGCGACGAAGAATTAGATCTTGTAGCGGGGGGCGGTAGTTCGTGGCTGGGCTGTGACTCGCAGCAGGAACAGTAAGTAAGTTAACACATCGTGACAGTTTTAACTAAATCATATTCACCAATAAAATAATAAAATCCGGCTGATCATAGAACGGTCGGATTTAATCTTTTTTATTACTCTTTAATCCAGCGATACTGCAAAAAATGGAAAGAAACTGTTTAATTGCACTAACATAAGCCCAAAAGCCTCTAAATACCAAAGAGGGCAATGCTAAGTGGCATTTACCGTGTGTAAAAAATCATTTAACATTATATTCCAAATACGCTTTGGCACGGGGTGGTCTCCCGGGCTGAAAATCCAGTTTAATATGACTAATCGTGCGAAAAATTGTTTTTCGCGGACTCCAGAAATCCTCCGGGTTTGGATGGTATTTATAGCCACCGATCCAATTTCGTACCGCCTGGCTCTTCTCTGGCAAACACCAGCCTTTATTCACCAGCCATTGGAGGAATGCCTGTCCATGTTGATTTTCCCGTTGTTCGCGAATCGCAGCAACAGAGGTATACTTGAATTCAAGCCCTACTTTAGCGCCGAATACGTCTCCGATATCAAGATCTACCCCCACAAAACGGGGCGCCAAGTGGAGAAATTCCCGCCGGAAATCAGGGTAATCTTCTAATGTAGTAATTCCCAAATCTTTTAAACCAGTTAATACATCCGGCAACTTGGCGTAAAATGCGCATAATCGTAAGGGAGCTGCCGGACGGGCAAGCATCAGCCCCACCTGAAACGATGAACTCAAAGGACAAAACCTTCGTAAATATCTGACCAACAAGTCTCTTTGTATGGATGATAAGTCAAGGTTTAAAACAGCAATTCCGTTCATGATTGCCGTAATAGACTGGTCAACGGTATTGTTCTTAACACCGAAAAAAATACTGGGAATAGGCAAAACTGGCGGCGGACCGGACACATCCACTTCAAGCCAAAGCCCTTCACTTAGGCTGTTACATAGAGAAGCGCCCGTATACCATTGATCGGCGAAAGCCATGATGCGCTGCCAAACGGGGTTGACGGCGAAATTTTCCGGCAAAACATACCGGGATTGCTGTGATTGTTTCAGTAGTTCAGCCCACTGCTGACGTTTTATATACACGGAATAACCGCCCTCATTGACGCTTTCACTAATCGGACTTTCTAAACCGAAGGTTCGCGCCGTGGCAAGAAAGTTGAGTGTAGCGGCGACGGTTTCATAGTGAAGACAATTTTGCCGGTCATACAAGTTATGCAAGGTTGCGTCAGCGTGCAGCCCGCGAAAAAAGTCTCCTGTCATGCAGGTTATGGAATCATTATCAACAGTCGGCACAACTATTCTCCTTTTATGACCTGTGCATAGGTGCTGTCAAAGCCAGCGCAGCCCAAGCGGCGGAAATTTTGCCCCTTGTCGGCGCAGTGATAGTCCCGCTGGATTTGATGATTAATCACTTAAAGAACGTTTCTAAAAATCAAGCGGACATGGTTTAGGGGTAAAGATTTCACGTTCAATAAGGAACTTCTTATCCTCAGTATCAAGCCTGCAAGCAATGACCGCGGCCAGTTCAAGTTCACGGCATCTCAAGCGGCACATGTCCTCAGACGGTATTGCCACCGAGCCGCTGGAACCCACGTTATCATGCTTGCAGCCACCAGCGCAGTAATACTTGGCAAAGCACGCGACGCATACTCCACTGCCGGTTACCGGGCTTTTTTGATATTCTTCCCGGTTTAGGTCTCTTTCGAAGACATTCCCCAATTTATACTCGTCCCGGCCCACGAAACGGTGACACAGATAGATATCCCCTGCACAAGAAACAGCTGCCGAACTCAGACCGGCTCCACAAGCATAGCGTTTTTTGGTATTATGTAGCAAAGCCATTAATCCTTGATATAGTCCATTTCTTGCTTTAAGTATTTTTAAGGCTTCACTGTTTCTGCTTTTGGTAAGACTTATCCAATTTTCCGCCTCTTTTTCCAGCGCCTGCAGGATGCGCTGGGTTCTTGCCTTTTTGGTTCGATCTGATTCTCCTGCAAACAGCGATTGGGAGGCCGGCACTATGGATACCTCGGAAAAACCGATTTCCTGCAGGGCTTCTTTTACCAGCTCGGGCTCGGTATTGCCGACGATTACGGCATGGCCGGGGGTTTCGGGCACTGCTGCCAGCAGTTTTTTAATTTTAGGCACAGTGGTATCATAGGACCCTTCGCCGTTAGCGTAAGGTCGCTGTGCGTCCTGTATCTCTTTAGGGCCGTCAAAACTAATCACGGTGGCTATCTGGTGTTCTTTGATAAAGGCTATTCTTTCATCATTTAAGAGAGTGGCATTGGTGGTAGTGTGGAAATCAATCTTCTTTCCCATCTCCAGAACTTTTTTTTCGGCGTGTTCTACAACAGCTTTCATCAGGGGAAAGTTTATAAAAGGTTCTCCACCGAAAAAACCGATATGTAGTTTTTTGATTTTTCCCGCTTGCTCCAGCAGCCAATTTACAGCCTGTAAGGCGGTCTTTTCTTCCATGCTGCCTCCGGTGCCATATCCGCCCCCGTCGCCATAGCAGTAAACGCATTTGAGATTGCAGGACTGGGTCAGGAAAAGACACATGCTTATAACGGGAAAGGGTTCTTTTTTTAATCCTTTTTTGTCCGTTTGGATTTGTCCCCTGCCTTCCGCCAGCAATCCTAGTTTTCTGAGCTCTTCCCGGAGGGGTTCAGGCTGTGTGACCGGTTCAGCATTAATTACTTCAAGCATCCTGGCGGCTGCTTCATTTATGGTATTGGCAAACATTCCTTCAACATTGATGACATACCAACTGCTTTGATGCTGAAACAGATGGTACGGCTTTATGGCTTTCCATTCCATAATACTATGTCATGCTCCAATAATTTTAGTAGTTTTCATAAAAACTTTTCATGTACTATTCTACATTTACGCGCTAAGTCGAAATGAAAAGTTTATTTTAATTAGATTAATAGGTTAATATGTGAGATTAAATTTAATAATCAACTAATTATAACTCAATCATCAGAAATTTTCTACTTTAAATAGAAAAACAATAAAAAATTCCTATTTTGAAAAGCTGATGCTGTTTTTGACGCTGGACAATTCTACTACTAAAATTAGTATAATTGAATGCAGACTGCACAAAAAAGGGAAGGTGAGATTATTTACAATTTTGACGAGATTATTGACAGAAGAAACACAAATGCAATGAATACAGAGGGAAAAATGGTGCCAGGCACTTAACTTACAAGGTAGAAATGGGGATGGTTCGGATAGGGGGCAATCGGAAGTTTTGCGCGTCAAAAGGGCTCAAACACTGCATTTTTACTGCATGTTTGAGCCCTTAATAACAACTAGGGCAAGTCGGGACGGTTCTTGCTTGCCCCTCCAAATTTTGTACATAATTATTAATATGGTTTGTAAGTATTAATCGAGTCCATTATAAACTTTCTAGGGCCATAACTTTTCTGATAAAACCTCCCATTATTCATATT
This sequence comes from Peptococcaceae bacterium BICA1-7, assembly GCA_000802095.1. Taxonomy (GTDB): domain Bacteria; phylum Bacillota; class Desulfotomaculia; order Desulfotomaculales; family Desulfocucumaceae; genus BRHc4a. Next base: position 378,866 of record JUEB01000033.1, read on the forward strand.
ACTATAAATATATAAAGGAGGGGCTATAATATCAAAGCAGGAACGCACTTCTTTTAGACATTATGGCTGGGGCCACTGAAGCAGTGAGATTCGGTGAAGCAGCAGTATTGTGACGAAGGAATACTTTTCGCCGAGAATTACTGCGGGCGCTTGATTTGAACCCACTTCCCGGAATTGGTATGATAAAAAATAAATCTGTATGACTCAGGAGGAGGCGTGAGGAGGCATGGAAAGAAAGCGGACCATCGTCTGGGACGATCCTCAAATAAACAAAAGGGATGCGGTGTCATCCCTTTCTGAGGCAAGTCGGGACGGTTTCTTGCTTGCCCTTCCGAATTTTGTACAGGAAGATTAAATCAATATTAACTTATTTGATAGTCTGGTATATTCAATGTTATAGCCTGGACTTTGTATTATGGAGGTAAAAACTTGATAATTCGCGAAATGGTTGCGGATGATATCCCTGAATTAGCATTGTTATATAAGCAATTTTGGAATGAAGATTCTTATGTTGAGAAAATGTATATTAAGTTTAATAAGTTTTGTAAAACAGGCACACATGTAATGATGAGTGCTATAGAAAAAGATCGGTTAATTGGTTCCGTAATGGGGGTTATCTGTAGTGACCTTTATGGCAGCTGCGAGCCATTTATGGTTCTGGAAAATATGATAATTGATAAAAATTACAGGAACAAAGGGGTTGGCAAAGCATTAATTTTTGAGTTGGAAAAAATTGCTGCTCAAAAAAAATGTACACAAATAATTCTTGTAACAGAAAACAATAGGATTGATGCCTGTAAATTTTATGAATCTGCAGGATATAACCCTGACACGCATAAGGGATTCAAAAAGAAACTGAAATAGATTAACAGGTAATTGTAAAAGGTCTATAATGGGCAAGTCGGGACGGTTCTTGCTTGCCCCTCCAAATTTTGTACATAATTAATTGATATGGTCTGTAAGTATTAATAGAGTACATTATAAACTTTCTAGGGCCATAACTTTTCTGATAAAACCTCCCATTATTCATATTACTATCAATATATAAAGGAGGGGCTATAATATCAAAGCAGGAACGCACTTCTTTTTAGACATTATGGCTGGGGCCACTGAAGCGGTGGGATTCGGTGAAGCAGCAGTATTGTGACGAATGAATGCTTTTCACCGAGAATTACTGCGGGCGCTTATTGGGATTTGATCCCACTTCCCGGAATTGGTATGATAAAAAATAAATCTGTATGACTCAGGAGGAGGCATAGGAGGCATGGAAAGAAAGCGGACCATCGTCTGGGACGATCCTCAAATAAACAAAAGGGATGCGGTGTCATCCATTTCTGGACTGGATTATCTGAGGGCCATAAGGGACGGTAAAATCAGCCCGCCGCCGGTTGCAAAACTGATCGGGTACCAGATCAAGGAAGTCGACCATGGCTTTGCGGCATTTGAACTTTATCCTGGAGAGCACCACTATAATCCTTTTGCCACCGTTCATGGGGGAATTCTTACCACGCTGCTGGATACCACCATGACCGCCGCGGTGCTTACAACGCTCCCACAGAACATAACCTGTTCGACGGTTGAGGTTAAAGTGAATTTTATCAAGCCGGTAAGTGCTGAAAGCAAACTGGTGCGCTGTGAGGCCAGGCCCATCCATATCGGAAGAAAACTAGCCACTGTTGAAGGTCGTATAAAGGGCGAAAATGATGAATTATATGCTCACGGGGTGAGCACCTGCATGATTTTTAAAGTGGGGTAACCCACAACGTTGTATAAAAAAGATGACGAAGGGAAACTTGCTCGAAGCAATGTATTTGGCTGTGTGGCCTGTTTTTAGGAGAAAAGAATGGTCTATTTAAATTTTTTTACATTTCCCACTGGGGATATGGAATTTGACTTTTTTATGGAAAAGGTAAAAAGAACGTGCTATGACTCGTTTTATCCATTTAAGATATTATCAGAACGTGGTCTTGAAAGAATTGATTTTGAACTGGTAACCATTTTATATGGTGGAAATGGTTCGGGAAAATCCACCGCATTAAATGTTATAGCAGAAAAAACAGAAATCAATCGTGACTCTATCTATAATAAATCTAATTTTTTTCCTGACTATGTCAATATGTGCAAGATGCACCTTAAGGCCAACATCCCTGAAAACAGCAAAATTATTACCAGTGATGATGTATTTGACTATATGTTGAATATCCGTAATTTCAATGAAGGAATTGATCAAAAAAGGGAAAAGCTTTTTGAAGAATATTTGGATGCAAAATATTCTCATTTTCAGATGAAATCTATGGCAGACTACGAGCAGCTTAAAAAAGTAAATAATGCCCGATTAAAAACGCAGTCTCGTTTTGTAAGAAATCAATTGATTAATAATGTGCGGGAATATTCCAATGGGGAAAGCGCATTTCTGTATTTCACTGAAAAAATAGGTGAAAATGGACTTTATATATTGGATGAGCCTGAGAACAGTCTTTCTCCAATGCGTCAGATGGAATTAATGAAGTTTATTGAGGACTCTGCGCGGTTTTTTGGTTGTCAGTTTATTATATCCACGCATTCTCCGTTTCTGCTTGCCATGCGTGGAGCAAAAATATATGATCTTGATGAAAATCCCGTTGATGTGAAACAGTGGACAGAATTGAAAAATGTACGCATATATTATGACTTTTTTAAAAGTCATCAAAACGAGTTTTAATTTGTAGTTTTATCAAATAGTTACGGGAGGATGAAACCACTTTCATCAATTTTTGTGCTTTGAGCGGTGGGCCGCTTGCGGCACACTGAGAAAGGAATGGGACTTTAAATGCAAAAAGAGCGTCTTGACGGAACCTTGAGCAACACTGAATCCGTTTCCAAAATCAGCCACGTCAGGTGCCGCGAGATTCAGGCCCCCCTCATGGTAACGCTGATAAAAGGCTTCGGCCAAGAAATGGGACATCAGCGTGCGCTTGAAACAGCAACACGTACTCTTGAAGAAGACGCCGCCAACGCCGCCCGTAAATTGGCGTCCCGGTATGGTGGTAACAGCATGAGCCATCTTGCCAGCATCATAAGGGAAGTCTGGGCTGAGGATGGCGCGCTGGTCATGAATGTGTTGCAGGAAACAGACCGCAATTTCGACTTTGATGTGACTTGGTGCGGATATGCGGATTGCTACCGGCGATTGGGCTTAATCGAATTCGGAGTATGTTTGTCCTGCTGCCGTGATAAACCCTGGACCGTTGCCTTTAATCCGAAGATAGTTCTGACCCGGTCCCAGACCATTATGGAGGGGGCTCCCTATTGTGATTTTAGGTTTTCGTATAAATGAAGAATTTCCTCTGAAGGATAGGGTATACCCCTTGCACATAAGTTGTAAATCGGAAAAGCCAATTGATACCATAGAAAATACCGTGAGATTTATTTTACTCTACATGATATTTTATAGATAATACCCTATTTATAAAATAAAAAAATAGAAGAGGGAAAACATGAATACTCCCTATCTCAACAATCTTGCAATCAGTGTTGAAAGGCAAGGCCCCACCCGTATTGCAAAGGCAAGTTTTCCGCTTCGATACGGAAGGTACTCGGAGATTATTACATCGGAATATGAATTTGTGTTCAATCTGAATGGGGAAATTAAGTTTATCAGAGGCCTGAATACAAGCTGGCCTCATCCGGCAGAGCAGTTAAAGCGAACGGTCGGCAATGATTGGGTGTATTATACCGTTGGTGATAGTGGCGGTAAAAGTGGCATCATTTCTTGGTTGGGAGAGTACTATTTGCCTTGCCTGCCATATCCAAGCAACTCAATCTGGGAGATCAACTATTCTTCTGATCCCAGGATAATGAACGCGTTTGGCGCATGGGGTCAATTGTATGCCAACCTGTGTGTATCAACAAGAGATGGTTTATATACAAAAGATAAGGAGCTGATAGACCGCATCACAGAAAATCATGAAGGCGTGCTCCACGAACGATCACGGATGCTGAATCAGATCATTGGTGGAGACGTGTCGGTTTTGCCTCCGGACACACGTCATGTGGACTATGAGATTATCCCGCTTATTATTGCGGACGGATGCCTTTATCACTGCAATTTCTGTTGTGTTAAATCGGCAAACAAATTTCAGCCGCGCTCCAGATCAAATATCTTGGAGCAAATTGGAAGATTAAAGGATTTTTATGGCCGAAACATTGAGAACTATAGCGGACTCTTCTTAGGCAATCATGATGCCCTTGCGGCCGGGGAAGATCTGATTTCCGATTCCGCCTCTGAGGCCTTCAGCTCTTTCGGGCTTGAGAGGCCTGGGGGAATAACGCCTTTTCTTTATTTGTTCGGGAGCGTGCATTCGCTCCTTGAGTCCGGAAATGGATTGTTTGAGAGACTGAATCAGCTCCCTTTTTATACCTACATAAACATAGGGATGGAATCCACTGATCAGCCCACTCTGGTACGCATTGGGAAACCACTGGATAAATCGCATGTTTGCGAAGCCTTCAAGAAGATGCTTGATATTAACGCCACTTATAAAAATATTGAAGTTACGGCCAATTTTCTTATCGGAGAAGGATTGTCTAATGAACATTATCAATCCCTAAAAAATTTACTTCGCGATGCACCTGTTGCCTCCCATGGCAAAGGGACGATATACCTTTCACCCTTAAAAGACAGCCCCAAAAAACGCGAATTGCTGCCCTTGTTCAATAAAATACAGGAACAAAGTAAAATGCCTGTTTACATTTATTTAATCCAACGGCTTTAGCGTACCGGGCACCTAACATATTGAAAATACATCCCCAGTTTAATTTTAGCAGCGTTTAGTCTTGTTCTTTTCCAATTCATTTTTGTTGTCAAAGAGTTAAATATTGTATATACTAAATAAAATATATGTATATACAGGGTGATGAAATGGAAAAAACAAAATTAACACCTATTAGGTTCCCCGCCGACCTTTTAAATGACTTAGATAAATATGTAAATGATGGCAGTCGAAGTAAATTTATTATTGAAGCCACACGCAAAGAATTACAGCGGGTAAAACAAAGAAAAGCTATTCAAAAAGCCGCTGGCATTTTGGGCCAAAACAATTATCCCCAATTTAAGACAGCGGAAGATATTTCCGATTGGGTAAGAAAATTAAGAGATGAATCTGAAGCCAGGAGGAAAGAGCTTTTTGAACAATGATTTTCTATTGGATACCACCATTCTTATAGACTTGTTCCGAGGCGGCAAAGAAGCAAACTCTTTTCTCGATAAATTATCTCAAGAAGGCTCTCTTTATATTTGCCCAATAGTAGGTGCAGAAATCTTTTCAGGTATTCGCCCCGAAGAACTCCCTAAAGTCGAAGAGTTTTTTGAAGCAATGAACTGGTGTTCGATCAATTATAAAACAGCAAGAAGAGCAGGCTTATATAGACGCGATTATCAGAAAAAGGGGGTCACCCTTAGTATTTCTGACACCCTTATGGCAGCAGTCGCCGTCGATCACTCCCTTACTCTAGTTACCAATAATGTGCGTCACTTCCCCATGGAAGAATTGCAATTAATTGAACATCCATCATGACATAATATACCATTAAACAGTTTCGCTTGTGCCGTGTGAGGACAAATGGCGCCATTTGTCCATAAATGAGTCAGTCAGGTGGCAATAAAGATTAGATTTATATACATCTATGATTATAGAGGTAATAAAGCATAGGTCAATCGGTACCGGTTATATTAGGAAAACTATTGCCAGGGCAAAAAAGGGGACAGGCTACTTTTGAAAAAGTAGCCTGTCCCCTTTTTTGTCTTTTGGGCATACAGGAGTTTTTTTGCTGCCTGCTGACCGCTGACTGCTGATGGCTGACCGCCCGCAGGGCGGTTCTTAAAAAAGCCGGGGCAGCTTTTGGCCGGCCATTAAGAGCCTCATGGTGCGTGCGGCGGCGTCGGAGGTCAGCTCAAAGGCCCGGTCCAGGGCCTCATTCAGTCCCATGGGCCCGCTTACTATGGTTACCACCGCGCTTATGCCCAGGCGGTATAAACTGTCCGCTCCCGGGCCGATATTGCCCGCCAGGGCTATTACCGGCAGGCCGTACCTGGCCGCTCTGACCGCCACCCCCGCAGGCACCTTTCCGCAGGCCGACTGGCCGTCTAGCTGCCCTTCACCGGTGATGACCAGATCGGTCTGCTGCAGATAGCTGTCAATATTGACGGCGTCCAGCACCAGGTTGACACCGGACTTCAATTCCGCGCCGGCAAAGGCCAGCAGCCCCGCTCCCAGACCTCCCGCCGCCCCGCTGCCCGGTATGCCGGCCACCTCCAGGCCCAGTTGCTCCTCTATGCAGCCGGCAAAGAAGCGCAGCCCGGCGTCCAGGGTCTCTACCATCTCAGGGGTGGCTCCCTTTTGCGGACCATATACCGCAGAGGCGCCGCAAGAGCCGCACAGGGGGTTTTGCACATCGCAGGCCACCTCTATTTTTACCTCTCTTAGACGGTGGTCCAGCCCGGACATGTCTATTCTGCACAGCCTGCCCAGGAGGCCGCCGCCATAGCCCAGATCCTTTCCACCGGCATCCAGCAGGCGGACTCCCAGGGCCTGGGCCATTCCCGCCCCGCCGTCATTGGTGGCGCTGCCGCCTATGCCCATGATTATTCTTTTGGCCCCGTGGTCCAGGGCCGCCCTGATCAGCTCACCGGTGCCGAAGGTGGTGGTTATACAGGGGTTGCGCTTTTCTTCCGGCACCAGGGTCAGCCCGGAGGCCGCAGCCATTTCCAGCGCCGCAGTGCCGTCCGGCAGCAGTCCGAACCAGGCCTCCACCGGGTAGCCCAGCGGCCCGGTTACAGATACCGGCACAGTTCTTCCGCCGGTGGCCGTGATCAGGGCCTCCACCGTTCCCTCACCGCCATCGGCCATAGGCACTGCAGTTACCGCCGCATCCGGGAGGACCCGGTGAATGCCGGCGGTAATGGCCCTTCCCGCCTCGGAGCTGGAAAGGCTGCCCTTGAAGGAATCCACCGCAACCAGTACTCTCATGTTTTCACCGCCAAAATCACTAGTAAATCTTATATTATTTTATTACAATAAACAGTAGTCAAACAGCCTTTTAAGCATATTCCGTAAAGAACTCCACTCCTAAAAAAATATAGTTAAATATACGCTGCTAAATTTTACAAAAAATACTATAAATTTTTAAAATTTTTTTTGACTTATTAGGTATCTTCGTGTTATTATTACAAGTGTCCACCGAATTAGGTTTTGAATAATCCCTTCCTCAATTGTCCATTGGTTAGGGTTACAACATCAAATCCTAATGCCTATGGATAACAAATTTGAGGAGGTTTTTTAATGTATCAAGATCGTACCCTGACTTGCCGTGACTGTGGAGTGGAATTTGTTTTCTCAGCATCAGAACAGGAATTTTTTGCTGAAAAGGGATTTACCAATGACCCCGGTCGTTGCCCCGAGTGCCGTGCAGCACGTAAGGCCCAGAACAGAAGGGGTGGCGGAAACTTTGGCTACCGCCAGGAGCGTCAGATGTATCCTGCAGTGTGCGCATCCTGCGGCAAAGACACCGAAGTTCCCTTCCAGCCCAGTGGCGAAAAGCCGGTATATTGCAGAGACTGCTACCGTCCTTCCCGCTACTAAGAACTGAATAACGGTAAAAACAAAAGCCTGCTGTACTTGTACAGCAGGCTTTTTTAATGAATAGCTTTCAGCCATCAGCCGTCAGTTATCAGCCGTACAGAAAAACATGTCAGTATGAAGATATTATCCGGTAATTTCATTCTCCATAGCCGCTTATCTGCGACCAGATAGTCTGATTCCGGACTGCTGATAGCTGATGGCTAGTCGACCGTAGGACTTTATTCCAATCTTATGCCGGAATAGCAATGTTCCGTTCAAAAGTAGCCGGACATATCGATAACAGGCATTTTTGAAGCCCCTCACCCGAAAGGGTGAGGGGCTTCTTTTAGTAAATCACCCGCTCCGGGTGACGACTTTTAGAAAGAAGTCCACTACCATAATAGCATCGGAGGCTTACCAAAAGAGAGGAGGGATGGTGGTTGAAAGAGATCAGTCAAAGGCTATGCCTCCTGGTGGCGGCAACCGGCCTGGTTGCAATGGCGGCTATTTGTATTTTCATTCAGGATACCGTTGCCCCTGGGTCTCATACAAAACTGTTTTTGGCAGTTGCTATACTGGCGGCTATGTTTTTGTCAGGCTTTTCAATGCGGGAATATAAAAAGCTCAAGACGGCAGAATTGATTATGGAAAATAAAATATTGCATATTCAGCCTGCCACAATTGACGCCGGGACCTGCGGCAAAACAGGCAAGGCTTTGCCGGTTGAAGGAATAGAGGTTTTTATCTCCTGTTTCGGCATCCTTTTGGATTCCAGAATCATCAAGTTTAATCTGGACGGCGTTTGTCTGAAAACAGTGGAAGTGGGGCGGGAATTCATTTGCCTGACCTATGGGACAGAGGGGCGGACGCAAAAGATCCGAATTCTTCATGCAGCCATGGATAGCCCGGAGCTGCAGAGAATAGTGGAAAGATTCCGATATGAAACTGGTGTTGTTCCCGTAATAACAGGTTTATAAAGAGGTGGATTTTTATGTACTGTCAGCATTGTGGAGCAGTAATATCGGAAAATGTCAAATTCTGCACGCTCTGTGGAGGAACACAAAATAAACCGTCCAAAACCGTGCCGCCGGATACAAATTCTCCCGTCAGCTTTTCATTAAAAATCAATGATCCGGCCTTTGCAAAATACGTCAAAAATACCAACCGGTGGTCTGCCATTTTTGCCGTTATTCTGGCTGTCGTCTCCGTAACAGGCTTTTTCATATACGGCGAAACCGGCTCCGAAATGGAAAATCCTTAGGCGCTGCTTATCGGAATTGGCATCGGCGGAATGTTCATGGTCATTGCGCTGTTTCAGATCATCGCCAGAAAAAGGAGTAAAACCTGGGATGGGACGGTCACGGATAAGAAAATCAAAAACAAGCGCCGCAGACAAAACACCGGCAATAACGATTACTACTGGGTTGACTATATCGAGTATGCTGTAGTGGTCAAAGAAGATAACGGAAAGAAGCATCAAATCACAGCAGAGGATGATGACACAGTATACAGCTATTATCAAATAGGCGACAGGGTGCGGCATCATGCGGGCCTTAATTCCTATGAAAAATACGATAAGTCAAAGGACAGCATCATTTTTTGCGCAGCCTGCGCCAGCTTAAACAACATATGCGACGATGCTTGCTTTCGTTGCGGGTGCCCGTTACTAAAATAGGCCAGATTAATAAACAAAAAGGAGTGTGTTACCATGAGAAAATAATCAGTATGTTTTTTGGATCTTTACTATGCTTACTGGTTGGGGCTGGACAACTTGGTCTAGCTATGCAGTTTTATGAAGGGTATTTTAGATGGGAGAGAGCTCAGAAGATGAGCCATGGGATGTATAATTTAATTTAACCATGGAAAACTCTAAAATAGTTTCTGCAGTCTCACCACAAGAAGCGGAAATGGTAAATATATCATCAGAATTAGAGAATGGTAAAATTCAAATACAGGGAGTGATGAAGTTATATTTGAGTGAGCAGAAAGAAAATGGGCCGTTTATGGTTTATAGTTACAGGGTTTATAAATAAGGACTAAAACGGCAAAGAAAAATCAGGTATTATAGATTAACGCAATAATAAAATAGCAGATAGTCTTTAAACTACAAGAAATAAAATAAGGCTATCTGCTTTTCTATGATTGCCAACATATGGTAAATGATCAGTATGCTCTAAAATCATTTAAGAAAACATGAATTGCAATTGAAACATGCAAAAATTTGTAGTATTGTGGTATAGCATGAAAAGTTTAAACGGGTGGCACTGATGGACTACTTTACAGTCAAAGAAGCCTAAAACTAACATAGATAGCGGCATTACTGATAATAAACCGGGGAAGTGGTATGGTTGGCGGGCGGTGAAGGCGGCAAGTTTTTTTTGAATATAAATATGGATGAACGCAGATTGTCCATTGTTGTGTTTTCCTTGTTTTTTTCCTGGTTGCTGGCCTTCCCTTTTGAGGGACAGGTTTTGTATGCTCTGGCCGACAGCTTCCGTATCGACCCGCACTCTATGATTTTCGGGTCTATTGCCGTCCATGTTGCGGGGTTGTTTTTCTGCGGTTTTTTGATTAAGACAATGAAAGCGGCCAGGCGGCTGATGCTGTTTTCCATTGTCTTTTGTATATTGGGAACCGGTGTATTTTTCTTTAACCCGTCCGTCCTCTGGAACATTGCTTTGATTTCAGGCTCCTTTCTGGCGGGAGGCTGTGTGGCGGCATGGGGTTTTTATTTTAAAAGCGGCACCCCATCCAACGAGCGCATTAAAACCGCCGCCGACGTGCTGATTTATTCCAATATCCTCATGATCATGATGAATATGGCGGCCATCCATCTGTCGCCTTATGCCGGGCTGGGCCTTTCCATGCTTATGCTGGGAGGCGCGTTCCTGTTTGCGGCTAGATTGCCCTGTGGATGTGCAGGCAGCGTCCCCGTCCGATAAAACAGAAAAGCAGGCCAGTGTCGTGAAGCCCCTGGCCTTTTTGTGTTTGTTCATTGTGGTTATTACCTTCAACTCGGGGCTGATGTACCAGGTGCTGAACCCCGCCTATGCGCATCATCAGTGGCTGGTAAGCTGGTATTGGGCAGTTCCCTATATTATTGCCCTCTATATTATGAAAAACCTGCCGGAGAAAACAAATCGAACCTACATACTCTATGTCGCCATCGCCATGATAGGGTTTGCGTTCCTTGGCTTTATGACTCTTGACCGCTCGGCGGCCAGCTACCTGCTGGTCAACACCCTGATGCTGGGCGCCTGCGGTGTGTATGACCTGTTTTGGTGGAGCATCCTCGGTGAAATGCTGGGCCTGGGCAAGAATCCGGCAAGAATTCTCGGTGCGGGACTTTCCGCCAATGTGTTGGGGGTGCTGCTGGGTGGACTGATTGGGAATGCTATCACCGCTTCCGGGGCTTCCAGTTACAATCCTTCTGTGCTGGCGCTGGCAGTGGTTTGTTTTACCCTCATCCTTCTCCCTCCGCTCCATAAATATCTTTCCGCATTGCTGAAAAACCATGCTTATTTGACGGTATTGTCAGAAATGTCACCGGCTGAACAAAGCAGGATGGCTGACAGCTTTGCGCTGGTTGGCCGGCTCACCGAGCGCGAAAGCCAAATTGCAGCTTTGCTCCTGAAGGGCAAAACCTACCGAATGATTGCCGGCGAGCTGTTTTTAAGCGAAAATACTGTGAAAACGCATATTAAAAACATTTACTCCAAATTAAACATACAAAACAGGACAGAACTCATCAATCTCATGATGGAACATCAATATTCGGTGCAAAGCAGCCGGAGCCATTGATAACAGAGCATTTCAGAGGTCCCTCACCCAAATGGGTGAGGGGCTTTTTTTGGTAAATCACCCGTTTCGGGTGACGACTTTTAGAAAGAATGCTTTTATGATAACGGTAAAAGATTGCCAAAAAGAAAGGGGAGTTCCAATATGAAAAAAATGGGGTTAATACTGGTAATTATAGCTATAGTAGGTTTAATCAGTATTCCTGTTTATGGCGCAAGTGCAACAAAGGTGAATGTCAACGGTGTTGACCTGGAGATGAAAGAAACCCCTGTAGTAATTAACGGCAGAACACTGGTTCCACTCAGGGAAATATTTGAAGCCCTCAATGTTACTCCACAATGGGATAACAACACAAATTCGGTTACTGCAAAGTCAGACACCGTTAATATGAGACTGACAATTGACAGCAACACAGCTCTGGTCAACAATAAGCCCGTTCAGCTGGAAGTGCCCGGAACATTGGTAAACGGCAGGACCATGGTGCCCGCCCGATTTATAGCAGAAACCTTTGGCGGCAAGGTGGAATGGGATGATGCCACAAAAACTGTACTGATTAATACACCCAGTCAGACAGGAGGCAGTAAAAGCTCACAGGAAAGCGGCACAACTGCTGCTGCCCAGCAAACAAATAACGCCAATGCCTACAAGCATCTACTAAAATATATGAAACAGTTTGAAGGTTCTCAGTTTAATAATGTTATCAGGGTTGGCAACCTGCCAACCTATCGCTCAGAGCTTTCAGAAGTTAAAATAGTCATTAAGGAGGAAACAAATTCTTCGGCGAAGTATGATCCGGTAAGCGATACAATTACTTTATCCGAAGATCCGGCCAGGGTGCTCGATGAGGACTCTCTTGATATGGGAATGCTTGTCTGGCATGAACTGACGCATAAGATAGAAAATACCCATGGCGATATGGGCGTGTTGGACAACAAATTATATGCTGAACGTAATATTGAATATATGAAACATATTATTGGGGTAGCACTGCCATGGCTTGAAAAAATGGAAAGAGATACCAATGCCGATGACGCAAAAATACGGGAGTATTGGTCGAAGTTCGTGGCTGCATTTGATTCTGTTAACAGTCTGCCGGAGGTTCAGGAGTATCCCCCGAATTTTAAACTGATGAAAGAGTGGTTCGATTTCAGTGTAGATAAAGATGCGATCCTTGAGTTCTATCAGTCCGGCAAGGCAGGGGAACGGTTTAAAAAAGCATTGGCGGATAAGCCTGCAGCGGATTGGGCAGGAAACTGGGAAACCAATTTCGGCACCATGAGCCTGACTCAGAGCGGTACCGGCGTTAATGGCTCCTATGCTTATCAAAGTGGTTCCATCAATGGCACCGTTACCGGAAATATGCTTACCGGCACATGGGCTGAAACAGATGACCGCGGCACCTTTACCTTTACTCTTTCAGCCGATGGCAAGTCCTTTAGCGGCTCCTGGAAGGAAACCAGCCCTGATCCCAACCAGGGCGGCGGCTGGGACGGCAGCCGCTAGCTCTTGCATGGGGGCTTTTAGCAGTTTTTACTAACCCCTGTTCGTTGCCTATAGGCAACGAACAGGGGTTATGCTGTATGGAGAAAAATGTGGCACCGGGATGCACAGAAGAAGGTTTTTACTATTTTTTATTGTTTTTTGAAGGCTGCTGTAGTAAAATATTCTGAAATATCACACTGGTCCAGCCACTGGACAACTATACAGACACAGCAGGAGGTCCTGATTGAATACATACTTTAAGCAGCTAAAGAAGCGCTCTCTTTATGAAGATATAGCCAGCCAGATGCTTGGGCTCATTTCCGAGGGGAAGTACGCCCGGGGGGACAGGCTGCCCGGGGAGAGGGAAATGGCCGATCTTTTGGGGGTAAACCGCAGCACCCTGCGGGAGGCCTTGCGGGTGCTGGAGTTTATGCGTGTTATTGAAAAGAGGGTGGGAGAGGGCATATTTGTTATTGCGGATGATACCAGCTTTGGTCTGGAAACCGTTATATTCAGGTTCATGTCCGAGGACGGGCTTGATGTGGACTCGCTTACCGATGCCTATAACGCCATCACCGTTATCGAGGGGGTAATGGCCGAGCTGGCGGTCAGACGGATGAGCCCGGATGAGCAGGGGCAGCTTAAAGATTTGCTTGTCCGCATGGAGCAGGCCGTGGAGACCGGTGAAAGTTTCACCGCCCTGGACAGGGAATTCCACCTGGCTCTTAACAGGGCCAGTAAAAGCCCGGTGCTCATGGGCATAGCCTCTACAATATGGGTTATGCTGGAGCGCTATGCGGTAGTTCTTTTTGGCTCCAGAGAAATAAGAGAAAAGTGCGGGCGTGACCACCAAAGGATAGTAAGCGCCCTGGAGGCAGGTAAAGACAAGGAGTGCCGCCGCCTGGTGGAGGACCATTTCCGGTGGGCCCGCCAGGCCCTTTTTGAGTGTGAGGGCATTTAGTCATTAATAAAGCGCCAGGTTATATAGTTGATTAAGTAATAAAAGCAGGGGGTGACAGTGGTATATGGCTGAAAAAAGATATGAGGACATAGTGCCCGGCCAAAAGCCTTTGAAAACAATGCTGGCCCGGGCGGTGTTCTGGTTTCTGGGCAGGGGCTTTCAGGCTGCCGCCGCCCTGGACAGTAAAGTCCGGGAAGAGACCGCCGGGTGGCCGGAACAATTTACTATGGTAATGAAAATTGAGCCCCGGGGCCCGGTCATGGTGATGGGGAAGAGAAAGGGAGAGTTTGTCTACCTGGGCTCAAAAGAGGTGGAGGCCCACCTGGCTGTGAGCTTCAAAAGCATTGACGCCGCCCTGAAAGTGCTTCTGGGTCTCTCGGGGATCGACCAGTCCTTTGCGGAGCACCGCTTTTCCATGAAAGGGGACATTATTGCCTATGGGATGCCTTTGACTCGCTGCCTGTACCGGGTGGAGGCCTATCTTTTTCCTCCTTTTATCGCCCGGAGGATACTTAAAAAAATGCCGGAAAAAGAAAGAGGCATGCTGCGCATTTATTTAAAAACACTGTTTAATCTATAGCCTTTTTTATTAGAAAGGAAGTGGGTCCGTGATTCCCAGTTACTATGAATTCCTCAATTCAGTAAAGATACTGTCAGGAAAGCTTGCCCTGGACAACATTCCCCACGAATTGAGCAGCCTCGGGGCAAAGAGGCCTATTATTCTGACCAATGACATTCTGGTGGAGATAGGCCTGGTGAAAACAGCCGTGGATGCCCTTAAGGGGTCTGATATAGTGATAGGGGCGGTGTATGGCAGCATCCCTATCGACTCCTCGGTAAAAGTTGTCAACGAGGCCGCCGGGGTGTACCGGGATAAAAATTGTGACTCCATCATTGCCATAGGGGGCGGGTCGGTGATAGACACGGCCAAGGGAGTCAGTGTGGTGATAACCGAAAATGATGATAACTTAATGAAATATGCCGGGGCTGAAATACTCAAAAAGAGAAGGGCCATGCCCTTTATTGTGATCCCCACCACGGCCGGCACCGGGTCCGAGGTTACCATGGTGGCAGTAATAGCCGACCCGGACCGCAATGTTAAAATGGAATTTTTGTCCTATAACCTACTGCCGGATGTGGCCGTGCTGGACCCCCGCATGACCAGGTCGTTGCCGGCCAGGGCCTCGGCCTCCACCGGAATGGACGCTCTTTCCCACGCGGTGGAAGCCTATACCGGCATCCAGAAAAACCCCCTGAGCGACGCCTATGCCTTTGCCGCTATCAAGCTGACCCGGGAGTACCTTCTCCGGGTGGTGGAGAACGGTAATGATGAGGAGGCCCGCCTGGCCATGGCCAATGCCTCCCTTATGGCCGGGGCGGCCTTCTCCAACTCCATGGTGGGCATTGTTCACGCCATCGGCCATGCCTGCGGGGGTGTGGCCCATGTGGCTCACGGTGACGCTATGACCATACTGCTGCCCCATGGCATGGAGTATAACCTTGATGCTGTGCCCGGCTACTACTCTGATTTGCTGCTGCCCCTGGCCGGGCCGGAGGTGTACGCGGCCACCCCCAGTGGAGAAAGGGCGGCCAGGTCGGTGTCTGCCGTGCGGGAGCTTATTACACTGCTTAACTCCAGGTGCGGGCTGCCCACCCGGCTTCGGGACGTGGGGGTACAGGAGAAGGACTTTGAAAGAATCGCCAAAACCGCCATTAACGACGGGGCTGTGGTTATGAACCCCAGGGCTATAGCTCTGGAAGATGTGCTTACTGTCCTACGGAAAGCATACTAACCCCCGGCTGCTATAAGAGGCTACAAAAGGAGAATGGAAATGCGGTCCTTTTTAACGCCACAGAGCACACAGAGGGCACAGAGTTGCCTGCTTGAATTGCTATATGAGATTTTTATTAAATAGATTTAAAATGGCTAAATTCACTAATTATCTACTCTGCTTCAGACCTGAGAGTAATTCTTAGGAGTAAATTCTCTGTGATCTCTGTGCCCTCTGTGGCTAATAAAGACCCGGGTGATTATCAGGATAGTGGCTGAGGGCTGACGGCTGACGGCTGATTGCTGACAGCTATCTTCAGGATAGAAGGAGTGAATTTCTTTGGCTACAGAATTCGGCGGCTACATGGGAAAAGTTCTGAAAATAAACCTGTCTGACAGGAGCGTCAGTGAATATCCCTGGACTGACCGGGACCGGGAAATGTATCTGGGCGGGAAGATAATGGCCGCCAAGATACTTTTTGACAGCCTTGCTTCCGGGGTAAGGCCTTTTGCGCCGGAAAACCTGCTGGTGGTTACCACCGGCCCCCTCACAGGCACCGGGGCCCCGATGTCCAGCCGCTTTAATATCTCCACCCTGTCCCCTCAGACCGGGCTCATTGCTTCCTCCAACTGTGGAGGTGATTTCGGGCTGCATCTAAAAAGGGCCGGGTACGACGGCCTGGTGATCACCGGAAAATCTCCGGGGCCGGTCTGGATCGAAATATGGGAGGATGAAATAAAGTTTAATGATGCCGGAGATTTATGGGGGAAGACCACCCAGGCGGCCCAGGCTATGCTGGGAGGGAAAAATGGAAAGATTGTCATCGGACCCGCCGGAGAGAACCTGGTGAAGTATGCCGGTGTGTTCAGCAATGAGCGCACTGCCGGTCGTGCCGGTGCGGGGGCGGTAATGGGCTCTAAAAACCTGAAGGCAGTGGTGGCCGGTGGCTCCAGGAGGCCGCTGCTGGCAGATGAGAGCGCCGCCAGGAAATTATTTAAGGAATGGTCAGCCATGCTGAGGGCCCACCCCATCACCGGGGAGCAGTTGCCCAGGCTGGGCACCGCAGGCCTGGTGAGCATAATGAACGTCAGGAAAATACTGGCCACCCGCAATTTCAGGCACGGGCAGTTCAATGACTTTGAAATGGTGTCCGGAGAAATGCTGGCGGAAAAGCATCTGATAAAAAACCGGGGCTGCACCACCTGCCCGGTGCAGTGCGGCAGACGGGTGGAGGTGCGGGGTAAAAATGTCAAGGGTCCGGAGCTTGAGACACTGGTGCTGCTGGGATCCAATATTGAAAACAACAGCCTGGAGAGGATTCTTGAGTGGAACTGGCTGCTGGATGAACTGGGTATGGACACTATCAGCGCCGGGGGCACCATTGCCTTTGCCATGGAGCTTAATGAAAAGGGGCTTTGGAAAAACGGACTTGAATTCGGCCGGACCGATAACCTGGCCGGTATTTTTGAAGACATTGCCTACCGCCGGGGGATAGGGGCCGATCTGGCCGAGGGTTCCAGGTACCTGTCGGAAAAATACGGGGGCAAAGATTTTGCCATACACTCCAAGGGGCTGGAGCTTTCTGCCTACGAGCCCCGCAGGGCTGTGGGGCAGGGGCTGGGCTATGCGGTTTCCAACCGCGGCGGCTGCCACCTAAACGCTGGATATGTGGTCCTTCTGGAGGGTTTAAGCATGTCTATAAACCCGCAGACCACCAGGGCCAAGGCTGAAATGAATATACTGTTCCAGAATCTCATGGAGGCGGCCTCGGCTGCCGGAATATGCCTGTTTTCCCTCTATGACTTTATTTTTCCATTTCTTCTCAGGCGGCCCAACAGCCTCCTGTCCAGGCTGGTAAACAAGTCAATGACCTATCTGGGGCCATCCCTGCATGTTATCAACAGGCTTAAACGGAGCCCCCTGCCGGTGAATCTGCCGCAGCTGCCTCACCCTGAGGCGGTAAGGCATGTGACCGGAATGAAAGTGGACCTTCTTGCCTTAAAGACCATAGGTGAGCGGGGCTTCAACCTGGAGAGGCTTATAAATATACAGAGGGGACTTACCGCCGATCAGGACAGCCTGCCCAAAAGACTTACCGAAGAGCCCCAGGACCCCAACGATCCGGGAACCGTGGTGCCCCTTGGCAAGCTCAAAAAAGACTACTACCAGGCCCGGGGCTGGGACAGCGGAGGCAGGCCCACTGAAAAAACACTGCGGGGGCTGGGGCTCACCGGGGGGAAGTAAAATGGTCACAGTCAGGTATTTCGGCCCTACCCGCCTGCTGTCCAAAAGAAGCGGGGTAAGGGTGGAGGCCGGAAGTATTGTTGAATTACTGGAGATACTGGCGGCGCTGGACCAGGGGGTCACCCTGGCGGCGCTGCGCAACTCTCTTATTTTTGTAAACGGTGACAGTATACATAATCTGAAGGGCTTTCGCACAAAACTGGCTGATGGTGACGAGGTTCAGATATTCTCACCCATGGGCGGGGGATGATTGTGTTGAAAAATGCCGAGTAATATATTTATATGTGCAATAAGGTACATTACTGAAAAATATGATTGTGAAAGTAGGTACATTGTGATAGCATATATTTATTAAATTTTTTGATAGAAGGGAGCTGAAATACTATGTCAAAAGTACTGGTAGCCTTTGACGGTTCCGAGTCAGCGGTAAAAGCGGCGAACTATGCCGCAGAAATGTTCCTGAAAGACCCTGCCATCGAAGTCACCGTCCTTACTGTGGTGAATATTCCAAACCTTAATATTTTTGGCGCCTCTTTGGATATGAAGGAAAAGTTTATGGAAGCTCTGAATGAAACAGGCAATTCCACCCTGGATAAGGCAAAGAAAATTTTTGACGAAAAAAATATTCCCGTTAAGGCGATAATTGAACAAGGGGACCCTTCTACAATAATCAACATTTATGCGCATAATAACGCCATTGACATTATAATTATGGGCACAAGGGGGCTCACCAGACTTAAGGGTATGGTGCTGGGAAGTGTAAGCCAGAAGCTTATTCATATAACTGATCGGCCGGTAATGCTGATCAAGTAGGCACTAAACCGCCCTGCGGGCGGTCAGCCGTCAGCAAAAAGACTCCTGTTTGTCAGAAAGCGGCTGACTGCTCTTTAAAGCAGCATATACTTTTCTGGTGCAGCATAAAAAACCACCTGTTGGGAAACACAACCTCCCACGGGTGGTTTTTTACTTTCAGTAAACTTAAGAGACCTTTTAGAGGTCCACTATGACGGTGTTTTTTAATAATGATAATCCACCCCTCAATCCCATTGATAAAGCAATATATTGTTTTAGAAGCGGTATATTATTTTATTTGCATATAATTAAAAATGTAACATAAGTGTCAAAATAAGCACATGGGTACTATTTCTAAAATAAAAGCTTATATACTGTAAAATTTACTGAAAATTGATAAAATTAGAGGAATTTCCATTCTTTTATGGAATGTTTATTGTATACCCAATAGATAAAAATGGGAATGGAGAGATAATATGGCCGGTAAGAGAATAAGTCTCATGACAAAATTACTGTCCGGGTTCATAGTTATAGTGGTCTTTTTTTCATTTGCGGCGGTATATAACAATAGTATGCTGAAATCAATCAATGAACTTTATGAGGACCAGCAAAAGAGGGCGGCGGACGTCAGAAGGGCCATGGAGCTGAAAAGATACCTGGAGACACTGTACGGCATTCAGGCCGAGCTTATTATCAACAATAATGCCATGTCCATAGACAGATATGAAACCGCCCGGAAGGACTTTCAGGAGTTGCTGGCCCAGGTGGCCGCCCAGGCGGACACCGAGGAGGAGAAGCGCCTGTCCGGGGACCTGACTGTTTTATGCGACAGCTATATAAAAAAATTTGATGAGGTAAAAGATGTTTTCAACAACAGGAGCACTTATTCCCCGGACAGGTTAAGCCGGGAATATTCCCGGCTGGGAGCTGAGTCGGACCAGATAAGAACCCGGGCCATAACCTTTGCCAATGAGATTATAGATCTAAACGATAAAGAGGCCCTGGCCGCGCAGGAAAAATTTGCTGCCGGAATAAGCAAAACCGTGTTAGTATCGTATACTTCTTTAATAATAACAGCCATTATAGGAATTATTCTGGCGCTGCTGCTCTCAAGAATGGTGACCCGTCCGGTGAAATATATGCTGGAAAGGGCCAACGCCATAGCCGGGGGTGACCTTACCAGGAGGCTGAATGTGCGGACAGGCGATGAAATAGGTGAACTGGCCGAGGCATTCAACAATATGACCGGGCAGATGCGCGAACTGGTCAAAAGGATAGCGGAGAAGGCCAACATTGTGGCAGAGTCAGCCGGGCAGCTTAATATAAACTCCCGGCAAACCTCGGCCAATGCCACCGAAACTGCTGCCACCATGGGGCAGATATCGGTGACGGTGGAAAACGCCTCCAACAGCGCCCAGACAGCGGCCAGTGCCGCCCTGCACGCCAGCGGCACCGCCGATGAGGGCCTGACAGCCATGCAGAAGGTAAAAAGCCAGGTGCTGGCGGTAAGCAGTGAATCCTCCAGGGTGGCCGGGATTATTGATGAGCTGAGCGGAAGCTCCACAGAAATAGGAAGTATTGTTGATGTTATCAAAAGCATAGCTGACCAGACCAATCTCCTGGCGCTGAATGCCGCCATCGAGGCAGCCCGGGCCGGCGACCAGGGCAGGGGCTTTGCAGTGGTGGCCGAAGAGGTTCGCAAGCTGGCCGAGCAGTCTGCGCAGGCAACGGGGGAGATTTATAATCTTATCAATAGAATACAGGTCAAGACCAGGGAAGTTTCAGGGGCCATGGAAGCAGGGAAAAATGAGGTGGAGAAGAGTATAGAAGTGGTTAATGAGACCGGAGAGGTCTTCGGCGAGATAATTACCGACATAAAGGATGTCACAGCAAAAATACAGGATATAGCGTCAGCGGCCCGGGAGGTTGCCTCAGGTGTGCAGAATGTGGCGGCCTCAACCCAGGAGCAGACTGCGGCGGTAGAAGAGGTTTCCGCTTCCTCTGAAATACTGTCCGGCCTTTCAGGAGAGCTTAAGGAACTGGTAGGAAGATTTAAGGTATAGATTAAGCCGGTAGACTATAGAATAGCCACCCACCCGGATGTTGGCCGGAGGGTGGCTTTTTTCTGGTTCAGTTCTGCCGGGGCGGCACGGTCAGTGGGTCGGCATCAATAACCAGGGGGGAGCCGTCCCGGATGACAAAGTATATTTTCTGAGAGGCCACCGGGATTAGGTCTTCGGGGGTAAAGCCTGACTCATACCGGCCAAAGGTTATGTTTGACGAGTATACCCTCTCAAAGCTATCCTTCTTACCCTCGTAAACTACATAATCATTCCCGCCCATTTCCCAGTAGCCATGGTCCAAAACAGCCCATAAAGCATTTTTTTCTCCAGGGTGGAGGTATTTTAGGGCCACTTCCTTTTTGCCCTGCCGCATGGGGGATAAGAAACTGTGTATTATGTAAAGTGGATCAAATGGGTAGTTCTCAGTTCTTTTGTTAAAATAAGTATATGTTTTAAGTGTCCATTCCGGCCTGACTGCATATGTCCTTACTTGTTTGCCGCTCTTGTCTCTTATTAAGAGATTAAAGGAATTGCTTTTAAGGGAAGCGTTTTCTCCTTTTACCCCGAAGAGATAATAATTAGATTGGTCATGGTGCCTTAAATGCCTGCCTCTGCCGTAATATCTTTCATTCTCATCATATATATCAATGTCAACAGCATCCCATATATTACTTAAATCATTTCCTAAAAATATGGTTTTGTCCAGTATTAGTCCTTCTGCCCGTATATTTCCGAATTGATTATTAAATTCATAGGGACGGCTGTAAAAATAGCAGATATTTACAAAAGGTATTTGAAAACTGCTGGGCAGTTTTCTGGCAAATTTTAAATACCACCGCCGCTCACTATACTCAGTAACTCTTTCTTTAATTGGCATATAGTTCACTATGGTCAAATCTTTGATCTGGACAATGAAATTATCAAAGACAACTTCCTCATTAACGCTATAAACCTTCTCCACCCTGTAGTGCTGGCAGTAAAAAAACACTGTCACTATAAACCAGACGATAAATATTACAGGCAGGGCTATCATAATCTTCTTTCGGATAATAACCCCCTCCTTTTTAGTTATTCCCCATCTCATCAGCCATCTGGATAAAGGCCTCCAGTGCCGGGGAGATCCATTTATCCTTGTGATAGGATATCTGGGTGACCATGTTGAATTCCGGCCCATCCCACCGCAGCTCGGCCAGAAGGCCGTCAGCCACCTCTCTCTCCACTGTCAGCCTGGGTAGCAGAGTGATGCCCAGGCCGCTGATAACTGTTTTTTTAATGGCCTCCACACTGCCAAACTCTGTTACTGAGGCGGGCTGCGCCCTATCAGCCGCCAGCATGGCCTCGATAGCCAAACGATAGCTGCAGCCCGCCTCGCAGAGGATAAGGTTCTCCCCGTCCAGGTCACCTGTGGAAATGCCGGCTTTCCCGGTGAGGGGGTGGCCGGCTCCCACCAATATTGCCATGGGCTCAGCAACCAGTGTTTTCATGATCAGATCAGGAATCTTTATTTCACGATGAATGAAGAGGGCCACATCAATAGTGCCCTCCCTGAGCCAGCCTGTCATCTCCGGACAGCCCCCGCTCTTTATAACTATGCTCACTTCAGGGTACAGCCTGCGGTATTTTTGCAGCAGATCCGGCAGCCGGTAAACACATAGGGACTCGGGAGCTCCAATGGAAAGAGTTCCACTCACCCTTGACCCGCCAATGACCTCTCTGGCCTCCGAGAACAGCTTAATTATCTGGTCTGCGTATTTGATCAGCTTTTCACCGTCGCCGGTGAGCATCACCCTGCGCCCCAGTCTCTCGAACAGCCGGGTGCCCAGCTCTGCCTCCAGGGACTGCACCTGGGCGGTGACGCTGGACTGGGCGTAGTCCAAAAGCTCGGCCGCCCGGGTAAAGCTGCCGCACCTGGCTACTGTAACAAAGGATTTGAGCTGCCTGTGCTCCATAACACATCACCCTAACTATCGAAATAACTGATTAAAGCCATCTAAACTATAGTATGTATTAATTACAAGATAATGTTAATATAATTTCAATCAGGTGTCCAGAAAAAATATGAGGAGCTGGTCCGGATGAGGGATGATGAGAGAATTCAGGCCTATTATAATTTCGGAACAATTGATTATCACAGCGAGCTGGCCAAAAATAAAAAAAACGGCAAGGGTGTTTTCCCCTTCAGTGTGCTAAGAGCTCTTAAGTTTGCTGTAATAATCTGGGTGGAAGCTATAAAAAACCTTTCCTCCCAGAGTAGGATAACTAGTAAACGGCGCAATAAGAGAATGTAAATATAAGGAATGCCCAAATCATTCTGAATCCTGAATTATACCCTAAAAGTGATGAATGTCCTTTTTATAAACCACAGAGGACACAGAGATCACAGAGAATTTGCTCTCAGGCATTACTCTCCGGTCTAAAACCTATGTATAAAAGAGAAGTTTTTTTGCCCAACCCATTTTTAATAAAAACCTATTCAAGCAGGGCATAAAAAACTCTGTGTCCTCTGTGTGCTCTGTGGTTTAAAAAGAACCCCAATTTCATCTTCCTGGTAGCCGTTTTAGGCGGCCCGGGGGTCTGGTTCTGGATTCCGACCGCACAGGAATTTTAGTATAAGTATTTGAAGTTAGTATATCTTTCGGGGACAGTTCGTCAAGTCAGGGGGATAAAGATGGAAAAAGATTCAGTGGCCTTGAAAAAGAGCATCAGCTGGGTGCAGGGAACGGCTTTAACGGTAGGGGCGGTACTGGGGTCCGGGGTGCTGGTGCTGCCCGTGCTGGCTGCCGAGCTGGCCGGGCCGGCCTCCATGGTCAGCTGGATACTGATGGGGCTTCTGACAGTGCCTCTGGTGACAGTTATGGGCAATCTGGCCGGCCGGTGGCCGGAGGCCGGGGGTATAGCGGCATACGCCCAGAGAGCTTTTGGCCGCAGGGCCGGAACTGTTACCGGGTGGCTTTTTTTGGGGACTGTGCCTATTGGCGCGCCGGTGGCTGCACTTATAGGGGCAGGCTATATTGGCGCCTATTTTTCACTGACCAGGGGCGGGGTTATTCTTATAGCAGCCCTGATGCTGGCCCTGGCGGTGTTCTTCAACTACCGGGGGATTACCCTGTCGGGCCGGGTTCAGCTGCTGGTGGTCAGTGTTATTGCCATAATACTTCTGTTTATCATAGCATCGGCGCTGCCCGGGGTGGAAAAGAAGGCCTTTATCCCTTTTGCGCCCAGGGGGTGGGCCCCCGTGGGGGTGGCCATGACTGTTTTATTCTGGGCCTTTGTGGGCTGGGAGATGATTGGACACCTGTCCGAGGAGTTTAAGAATCCAGGGAGAGATATACAGCTGAGCCTTGGCATATCTCTTATTGTAATCAACCTTCTGTACATACTGCTGGCCCTGGTTATTGTGGGCACCGGAGCTTATCTGGGAGAGGACAGGATTGCCGCTCTGGCGCACATGGTCTACAGCACCTGGGGCAAGGGGGCCGGGGCGGTGGTGTCGGCCCTTGGCTTTATAGTGTGCTATGGAACCATTCACACGTATGTGGCCGGTTTTTCCCGCCTGGTATACGCCCAGGCCCGGCAGGGAGATTTCCCCTCTTTCTTTTCAGGGCTGCACCCTGTTTACAGGACTCCCCACCGGGTCCTTATAGCCCTGGGGCTGGTATTTTCCGTGGTGCTGCTGGTGGGATATTATCACGGACTAAATCTAACGATGCTTATTCAGCTTACCAGCGCTGTTTTTATAGTGCTGTATATCATCGGGATGGCCTCGGCGGTAAAACTGCTCAAAGGGGCCGGGTTCAGCCGTGTCTGCGCTGCAGTTTCGCTGGCTGTCTGCCTTATTATATTCGGCTTTACCGGCTGGCTGGGATTTTACCCTGTTTTGCTGGGGGCGGCGGGCTGGTATGCGGGTCACAGGCGCCAGGCGTCCTTTAAGGGGAATCTGCCGGAAAGTGTCCCCGGAAGGCGCTGAGCGGAGCTGATTTCTCTCCGGCAGGAGCCCCATTATATCCTGAAAATACTGATTGTCTTTTTTTAAAAACCACAGAGGACATAGAAATCACAGAGAAAAAAACTAACAGGCACTACTATCCGGAATTCTACAATTCGAGATTATGCCAGTCGTCTCCAGATCATTTAGTAAAAAAATTATTAAACATTCAGGAGGGGCTAAATATCTCTGTGTCCTCTGTGTGCTCTGTGGTTTATTAGGACGTGCATTAACAAGTATGCAAAAATATTTTCATTACTCTGTGGTACCGTAGTTATTAACTGCGTGGGTTTTCTGCTAGTCCTGAATGATTGCGGGGGGCAGCAGCCCGGCCTCTTTAAACTTTTTAAGCTTACGCCACAGTGTGGTTTTATCTATGCCCAGATCCCTGGCAGCGGACGCTTTATTCCAGTTGTTGCGCTCCAGGGCGTCATAAATCATCCTTGTTTCCATTTCCACCAGTGTGCAGCTGTTTACTAATAAATGACCGGTTTTTTTGTTGTCCTGCAGGTAGGCAGGCAGGTGCCGGGTCATTATGGGACCTTTTTTGCAGAGCACAAAGGCGTGCTCAATAATGTTTTCCAACTCCCTCACATTTCCTGGAAAATGATGCCTCATCAGTGTTTCCAGGGCTTCCTCCGAAACACCCTCAACCTCTCTCTCCCTCAGTGTATTAAACCTTTCTATAAAGCTGTCCACCAGGAGAGGAATATCCTCCTTGCGGCTGTTCAGGGGGGGAAGGGAGAGCTTGACTACATTTACACGGTAGTACAGGTCATTTCTGAAAAGACCCTCCCCTACAAGCTGGGTCAGGTTCTTGTTGGTGGCCGCCAGCACTCTCACATTACACCTGACCGGAGATGTGGCTCCCAGGGGCTCGTACTCCTTCTCCTGCAGCACCCGCAGCAGCTTGACCTGCAGCGCCGGGGAAATGTCTCCTATTTCGTCAAGCAGTATGGTGCCTCCCTCAGCCCGGGCAAAGCGTCCCTGCTTGCTCCTGCGGGCATCGGTGAAAGCCCCTGCCTCATAGCCGAAAAGCTCTGATTCCAGGAGTGTATCCGGAAGGGCCGCGCAGTTTATGGCCACCAGGGCGTTGTTCCGCCGTCTGCTCAGGTTGTGAATGGCCCTGGCCAGGAGCTCCTTGCCTGATCCGGTGGGGCCTTCAATAAGCACGGTGCTGTCACTTTCAGCAACATCCGGGAGTATTTGGAATATATTCTGCATTTGATGGTTTTTACTTATTATATCGGAAAAGGTGTACCGGCCCTTCAGCTCTCTCTTTAGCTCCTCCACCAGGCTCAGGTCGCGGAAGGTTTCCACTCCTCCGATTACCTGCCGGCTGCTGTTTTTTAAGATACCGGTGCATATACTTATGGGCACCTTTTTCCCGGAGGAGTTTATTACTGTGACAGCCTTATTAATCACCGGGGTTCCCGATTCCATGGTCTGCCGCAGCGCGCAGTTGCTCTCACAGATATTGGCCCGGAAGACCTCCCAGCAGTAACGGCCCACAGCTCTGGACCGGGGAATGCCGATAACCTGCTCCGCTGCATTGTTGAAGGAAGTGATGCGCCACTCCCGGTCCACTGTGAAGACACCCTCGGTTATGCTGTTGAGAATAATTTCATTCATCTCTGACAGCTCACTCTTGCTCATTGCCCCTCCATTATTGAAAAATGAATATAACAAATATATTTTAACACATTATAGCCCCTATAATTGTAATTTGGGGCATCCATCCAGCTGACAGATGCCCCAAAATACCAGATAATCTTTGATTACACCAATAGGGGACATTCCTCCGATCCTCGGAGCCATTACACATCGCTCATATCCAAAACAGGATCATTCCCGGTAAACCCACCCCGATCGGGGACATTCCTGTCCCCAAAGGAATACCTCATCTTCAGCAGGTGAGTCCCCATTCTCCCAATCGGGGACATTCCTGTCCTCAAAGGAATACTTAATCTTCAGCAGGCGTGTCCCCATTCCACTAAAGCAGCGGGTCCATGGTCAGCGCCGGGTGCCCCTTCTCTTCCAGGAAGCTCATAATCTCATCCCCGGAGGTGCCGATGGACTCATCGGCAATCTTATCCACGAAGTCCCTGCCAAGGCCTGCATTTTCGGCAGCCTCTTCCAGCAGGGAGCGAAGCTCGTCTTTAAGTGCCCTGGGAAGCCATACCAGGCGGCCCAGCCCTCCGTCGGCAGGCACGAATTTGCGGGAGCCCAGGTAGGACTTGCCGCAGCCCATGAATCCGGGCATCTGCGCGCCGGCGCCAATGGTTCCGGCCAGGGTGGAGAAGGTCATGCCGGACGGGGTCATGCCCCCGTGCTCACGGTTGACCACCATAAAGCCGTTGCACTCGGGCACCATGGCCAGTATGCACTCAAAGCAGCCGCAGGAGGTCATGGGGTACTCCATAATGGTGTAGAAGTTGACGTTGGTAATGTTCCTCTGGGAGTTATTGAAGCAGAACTGGTTAAAGGACTCCCACTGGCCCTTGAAATCATCCAGAACACCCTCCTTGGGTATGGGCTGGTTAGCCCCATGGGGATTGATCTCATAGGCCGCCTTGGCATCCAGCCAGCTTACCGCTCCGCAAAGGCCCACCCTCTCGGGGGCAACCACGCAGACATGGGTGGGGGCGAAGGACTGGCACAGGGTGCAGGAGTAGAAGGTGTCCACTTTCTCGTCCTGCAGCTCCTTTAAGCGGTCGTCTCTCTTATGGTAGTAGCTGCGGGCTACATCCCTCATTTCCAGAACCTTTTGCTCGTCGGTGTACAATGTGATCTGAACCCGGTCCACAATGGCCGAGAACTCAGTCTTGAACTTGGCATAAAGAATCTTGCCTATATCCTTCATGCGGAAGCCCTTGCCGTAGGCATCCTTGGAGATACGGACCCAGTTGATGTCCCTTTGGGCCACGTGCCACAAACCCTCGCCGTAGTTGGTGAAGTAGTGAATGCGGCGCTCCAGCACAGGCTCAAAGTCTTCCTGCATTTTACGGCCGTAAACATCCACCACTATGCCAATGGGCAGCCTGCTGCCTGGCTCCAGGCCATCGATGTCAGGCCCCACCAGCTCAACCCGGCCGTCTTCGATCTCATCCTCTCCCACCATACGCACCAGCTCAAAGCCGGGGGTCTTTTGGCCGCCGAATTCTACGAACATGTCCTTCTTGCGGATGGACTCACCCTCGAAGGCCGGGCCCACGGTGATGGGCACATCGATGTCAATGGCGGTGATCTTGATGCCCCGGACCTCTAAGCAGGTCTGCACCAGCTTGTCGTAGTCGGGCTGGGATACATACCAGTCCTTTATTTGCTGGTCTTCGGGAACCTCCTGATCGGTAATTACCGGGAAGCCAACATTAATGGCTCCCATGCAGGCCGCTGTTTTAACCAT
This sequence comes from Peptococcaceae bacterium BICA1-7, assembly GCA_000802095.1. Lineage (GTDB taxonomy): Bacteria > Bacillota > Desulfotomaculia > Desulfotomaculales > Desulfocucumaceae > BRHc4a. Next base: position 406,967 of record JUEB01000033.1, read on the forward strand.
GTCATGCTCGCCCAGGTATAGTATGAAGGCCAGCACCCGGCGCTGCTGGTAGTCCCGCTGGGCGTCGTAGTCGCCGGGCTTGATGCCTCCGAACATCATGCCGGCCCGCAGGGCGAAGTTGGCCGCGTGCACCACCTGGGTGAAATTGCCCAGGGGGAAGGCTATGTAGTCAACTCCAAGCTTTACGTTCTCTTCCAGCAGCTGCTCGATGATCTCATCGCACAAAAAGAGCATCAGGCCCTTGGCCATGAAGCTGTCCACCAGCTTCTTGGCGGCCTTGCCGTCTTTGGCCCGGCCCACTATAACGGCCTCGCCGGGAATGGTCCAGTCCACCAGCTTGGTGCCGTACATACGGACTACGGGGTCTCCCAGGAATCCGGTCCAGGGAGGTGTGTGCAGCGGTTTTTCAGGGGTATTTCTTATATAGCGCACCGCCTCAATGATGTCTGCGGCGTACCAGGTGGCCTCGCCCCACTTTCTGGCGTTGGCAAAGGTCCTTTGTTCTTTGACCTGGGCGCGTAATTTATTCAGCACCGGGACGCAGTCTCCCAGGGTCCTTATTTCCTCTCCACTTAGACAGCGAATTACCGGTAAAAAATAGGCAGTGTCCGGATAGCCCACCGGGTGATCGCTGCCGTACCGGCGAATGGCCATGTTTAGCAGTATCTCAGCATAGCTCAAGGCGGTAATAGCGCCCTCATAGGCTTCTTTAAACAGTTTTTTTGGTTCCTTGCCGGGCTCTACTGTTCCTTCAAATATTTGATCAAAATTAACGGCTTCGGCCATTTTTGCATCCTCCTTTGTTAATTGGGGACATACTTCCAACCCCAAAACATAGGAATTGGAAATTGGGAATTAGGAATTGGGGGGAGGACAAAAGCCATCCCGATCGGGGACATTCCTCCGGCCCCCAAAGCGATTCATATCAGGGAGGTGTGTCCCCATTCCTTATTACCAGTTACGGCACAGCGCGGTTTCCAGGTCATCGGCCACCTGTCTGTGCACTTTCAGCTTCCAGGTGCGGTATTCCAGGGCACTTATTAATTTTTCAATGGATACCTGGATATCCGGCTCGAGGATGAAGTATCCGCCGAAAACATCACCGGCTATCTGGGTGAGTATGCTGTAGATAAGATCCGAGCCTTCCACAGGCGGCATTGTGCCCACCTGGGTAGGCATGCCTATGGTGAGAGCCCAGGTGCCGATGCTGGTGGCCTTGCCGCTCATTGCCTCTGGGGCTGACGCCACGAAGGGCACCTTGGGGGTGTCCACGCCGAGGTCTTCGGCCATGGCCATCAAAAGCTCGGCCGCCCTGGAGTTGTCTACACAGGAGCCCACGTGCAGCACCGGGGGAAGGCCGTATTTAAGGTTGGCATTTTTGGATATGCGGCTGTAAAAGCTCTTCAGCCCGGGGCCGCAGTACTGATCCACCGTGTCCGGGTCCATCAGCCCTGCCTTGGCGCAGGCCTGGGCATGGCAGCCGGTGGAGATCATAAATACATCGTTTTTCAAAAGTGCCTTGGCAATCTCAAGGTGGGCCTGATCCTGGAAGGTTTTCAGGTTGTTGCACCCGGCCATCAGGACCACACCCTTTATTTCACCGGACAGTATGGCGTCGTTCAGCACTCTTACCGGGTTGTCCGGGTTCACGGACTTAAATAGATCAAAAATTGCCTCCAGGCTCCAGCCGGCAACCACCTTGTTTTTAACATTTGGTATATGGACGGGCCTGGTTCCCCTTTCCCTGAAGGCATCTATAGCCTGGCGGATTACATCTTTGGCGCACTCCATGGCCTTGCCCTCCTGGTAGTCCATGTGGGCGGCGCCGGGTTGCTTTACTATGTCCGAGGTGGTGATAAGCCTGGTGCCGTAGCACTGGGCAATGGTGTTGAGGCTGGGCATTATGCACTGCACGTCCACCACCATGGCATCAACCGACCCGGTGCAGATGGCCAGTTCCTGGGAGGCGAAGGAGGTCACAATAGGAACTCCCTGGCGCATCAGCACCTCGTTCCCGGTACAGCATATCCCTGAGAGCTGAATGCCCTCTGCTCCGGCCGCCCTGGCCTCTCCCTCAAGGTCACGGGCCGCTGCCACAATCATTTCACTGAGTAAGGGGTTGTGGCCGTGCACTATTATATTAACTTTTTTAGGCTGGAGCACTCCCATGTTGGCCTCGCTCAGAACAGGCTGCGGGGTGCCGAAAATAATGTCGGACAGGTCGGTGGCTATCCACTTCCCGGCCAGGTCGGCCAGACCTACCCGGACAGCGCTGAATACCAGGTTCACGGGGTCATTGTCCATGCCCACATGGGCCTGGGTGACCAGATCGGAAATGGTGGCGTGGATGCCGTGGGGCATGACCATGTGGCTGCGGTATACCTCATTGCGGTCTGCGGTAACCATTTTGGAAATCCAGGTGGCCTCTCCCTCGCCCTTAAGCCTCTTAAAGTCCTCAATGGCAAGTTCCGCAAGCTCCCTGGCCAGGGTAAGTGTTTCTTTTCCCTCGGTTGTGATGCCTACCTTTTTACATATGCGCGCCAGCTTCTCAGGGTCCTTTATGGAGTAGTCCGGCGCATGCCCATCGGCAATCATGTGCAGCACGTGGGCTATGTGGTTTCCGTGCTGGGCGTGGGAGGCGCAGCCGGTAAGTATCATCAGGCCCACGCTCCTGGCCACAATGGTCCACTCATTGGCGCCGCAGATTCCACGGCTGGCAGGGCCTTCGTCGGACTTAATCCTGCAGGGGCCCATCATGCAGAAGCGGCAGCAGATTCCCTTATAGCCGAACTGACACTGGGGCTGCTGGGCCAGCACACGGTCAAAGGCAGTAATAATGTTGTTTTCCCTTGCATTTTCAATCATTTCCAGTACGGCCGGGTCAACAGACCTATTTATGCTTTTGGGGTCAATTACCCGTGGCGTCTTATTGCTTGGCCGGTGGGTAAGGCTTGTGTCCCTGAATCTTGGCATTGCATTTTCCTCCTTCATGAAATGACAATTACGATACCGGGCAGAGTTTTTGCATTGATCTTTTGGTGACGGCTATAATTTTTTAGTTGTAGAAAGAAAAATAAAGTTTGACCACCTCCCCCCGGTAGCATCTTATTAGAGTACTTCGCAAAAAAGATGCGCCGGAATGGACATCCGGCGCTAAAAATAAGGAGTAACAACAAGGTCTAGCCATCCCACCGGCTAAAGACGCAAATGTGGTGCCAGTACACTTTTCACCGCCATATAAGCTTTTTGAATAATTGGGTGAGTGCGAAAGATTGCGTTATGCAATGGCTATGTTTTCAAAAAGATATTGCTTTTTGCATATAAACCCCTGTATTTGCTGGTGAAACAGAAGATTAATTGCATAATGCAATTTAATAATAAAATGATTTCAAGCTGCAATTCCCAGTTAAGCAGCTGGCGGGCATATATTTAAAAATTTATCAGTCAATTTTTTTTATAAGTTAAGAATAAGTAAGTTTAATGGATAATAACACCTCTTATTATTGACATATGACCATTATAAAAATATAATTATTATGAAATTATGTCCATAAGTTCGGGGGGTTGCTTTATGAAAACGGTGGTCACCGCACAGGGGCAGTACCTTGACAGCCTGGTGGATCTCCGGTTTGGAAGGTGCAGCTGGTTTATTGTGGCCGATACAAAAACCGGCCGGTTTAAGGCGGTAAGCAATGAAAAAAATTATGAGTCCTCCCAGGGAGCGGGTATACAGGCTGCCAATAATGTTACCCGCCTGGGGGCTCAGTCTGTTATCACCGGGCACTGCGGGCCCAAGGCCTTTCGGGTGCTGCAGGCCGCAGGCATAAAGGTGTATTCCGGCGGCGGGGGAACAGTGGCGGAAATGCTGGACAGGTTTAAAAAGGGAGATCTGAAAGAGACGGAGACTGCTGATGTGGAAGGCCATTGGGCATAGTTACCCATGGCTGTGAGGGGGTGCTTATATGCCTGGAAGGGATGGAACAGGTAATTCCGGCAAGGGTCAGGGAGGGTGCGGCAATAGTAATAACACTAAAGGCGCCGGTCAGAAGAAGGTATCAGGTTGTGGAGGAAAAGGTAAAGGCTCTGCCCCCGGAGGAGGAGGCCAGGGCCGGGGATGCGGACAGGGAAAGGCTGATGGAGGCTGCAGGCAATAAGTCTTAAGGGGGTATTTTAAATGCCGGGTTTTAACGGAAATGGCCCGCTAAGCAGGGGTCCATTTACAGGAAAAGGGCAGGGTTATTGTATTGCTGAGGTAGGAAAGGGTACTTCCCGGGGATTTGGCTGTGGACGGGGGGCCGGCCGTGGCCGGAAAAACTGCCGTAATACAGCAGAAAAGCCATTTCGTGGCGGTTCAGCCCAGGCCTTCACACCGGGAGCTAAAACCACCGGGGGCGGCAGGCAGGAGCTAGATTTGCTCAGAGAGCGGGTTAAGTGCCTTGAGGCAGCTCTGGAGCTGGTCACAAAAGAAAGAGACCAGGGCCAGGTAAAAGATTAAGTGCCCTTGCAGGGGGAGTATAAATGTTGGACATTACTGTGGCTATTGCCAGCGGCAAGGGGGGAACGGGAAAAACCACCGTTTCCTCCAATCTTGCCCTGGCGGCCTCCCGGGCCGGCTGTGAGGTCTATTATGTTGACTGTGATGTGGAAGAGCCCAACGGGCACCTTTTTTTAAAGCCCCGTATCACCGGCGCCCGGCATATTCATGTGCCGGTGCCGGCTGTTGATGAGGAAAAGTGCACCCACTGCGGCCTGTGCTCGGAAATATGCCAGTACAGTGCAATTGTCTGCCTTGAAAAAACCATTTTAACCTTTGATAAGATGTGCCACGGGTGCGGCGGGTGCGCTTATGTGTGTCCCGCGGGGGCCATCAGTGAACGGGGCAGAGACATAGGAGTCCTGGAGGAGGGACACTCCGGCCCTATTGGCTTTGTTCACGGGAGGCTGACCATCGGTGAGGCCATGAGCCCTCCGCTGATAAAGGCGGTGCTGGCGGCAGGGAAAAAGGATGTATTGAGAATAATTGACTCCCCGCCGGGCACCTCCTGCCCGGTGATTACTTCTATTAAAAGCGCCGATTACGTCATTCTGGTTACCGAGCCAACCCCCTTTGGGATTAATGACCTGGGGCTGGCCATAGATATGGTCAGGGAGCTGGGTATTCCCTTCTCTGTAGTGGTAAACCGGTCGGAAGCCGGTAATCATCTGGCCGGCGACTACTGCAGGGAAAGGGGAGTGGGAATACTGGCGGAGATTCCGGATGATCGAAGGGTTGCCGAGGCCTACTCAGTAGGTGAACTGGTATTTGATACCCTGCCGGATTTTCGGGGCTATTTTACCGATTTATTAATTTCCCTCGGGAAAGAGGCTAAAAGATGAAGGAAATAGTTGTTATCAGTGGTAAGGGGGGGGCCGGAAAGACAAGCCTGGCGGCCTCACTGGCCGCCCTGGCCGGCAGGGCGGTGGCGGCGGACTGTGATGTGGACGCAGCCGATCTGCATCTGGTGATGAGCCCCCGTACAATAAGGGCAGAAAACTTTTTCGGGGGTAAGAAAGCCTCGGTCAATCCGGCCAGGTGCAGCGGCTGCGGCAGGTGTAAGGATCTCTGCCGGTTTGAGGCTATTACCAGGGATGAGGAAGGCTCTGTCTATGAGGTTGATGCCCTTAGCTGTGAGGGGTGCGGGGTTTGCAGCTATTTTTGTCCGGAAAAAGCAATTGACTTTAAGCTGGTGGTGAACGGCCAGTGGTTTGTTTCCGATACTCCCTACGGGCCTATGGTACATGCCAGGCTGGGCGTGGCGGAAGAGAACTCGGGCAAGCTGGTGGCCCTGGTGAGAAAGCAGGCCAGGATAATTGCCGAAAGGGAGGGGATTCCCTTTATAATTGTGGATGGCCCTCCCGGCCTCGGGTGTCCTGTGATAGCCTCAATAACAGGAGCTGACGCGGTATTGATTGTTACCGAGCCCACTGTTTCAGGAGAGCACGACATGGAGAGGGTGTCCCGGCTGGCCGCTTACTTCAATATACCTGCATACCTTTGTGTCAATAAGTATGACATTAATCCCGGGCTGAGCAAAAAGATATCTGACAGGGCCAGGGCTGACGGCCTTAAGGTGCTGGGAGGGATTCATTACGACAGGTCTGTTACCGAAGCCCAGATAAAAAAGCAGCCGGTGGCGGCCTTAAATGGCTCTACTGCTTCGGAAGATATGCGGAAGATCTGGATTAATCTGGTGGACCAAATAAAGAAGGAAAAAAGAGAGGAGGGAAGAGTGTAGCCATAATATAAGGACGGGGGAGGAAAGGTTTATGAATCATGGCTCAGGGGGGTCTTCCTGTGAGGATAAAAAAAGCGGGGGAGGCTGTGACAGCTCCCAGTGCGGCATAGAGAGGCTGAAGGAGAATGACAACAGCCGCATAAGGAATGTAATTGCGGTGATGAGCGGCAAGGGAGGTGTGGGCAAGTCGTCAGTGACCTCGCTTTTGGCCTGTGAGCTGAGTAAAAAAGGGTACAGGGTGGGGGTGCTGGATGCCGATATAACAGGACCCAGCGTGCCCAAGATGTTTGGTGTCAGAGGTATGGCCGACAGTAACGGACTGGCCATATTTCCGCATGTTTCCGCCATCGGTATAAAAATAATGTCACTAAATCTTTTGATGCCCAATGAAGATGACCCGGTTATATGGCGTGGGCCTATAATAGCCGGTGCGGTTAAACAATTCTGGACCGATGTGGCCTGGGGGGATCTAGACTATCTTGTGGTGGACCTGCCGCCGGGCACCGGGGATGTTCCCCTGACGGTGATGCAGTCCCTGCCTCTCAATGGGGTTATAGTGGTGACATCTCCCCAGGACCTGGCCAGTCTTATAGTGACAAAAGCAATTAAAATGACCGTGCAGATGAGCGTTCCCATAATAGGCCTGGTTGAAAACATGAGCGGTGCTGTCTGCCCGCACTGCGGAAAAGAGATAGAGCTGTTCGGGCCGGGCAGGGGCAGGGAGATGGCTAAAGCCTTTGATATTCCTTTTATCGGCAGTATACCTTTAGATCCTGTATTATCGAGACTTTGTGATGAGGGAGACATCGAAAAATATCAGAGCAGCCTTTTTATGAACATAGACCCCATGGCGCTGCCCCAGTAGCGAATAACATAGATATAAATATATAGAAGGAGTTCAACAGACCATCCCACATAAGGGAGGTATGTGAAATGAGCGTAATAGACGCCAATAAACTTGACTCCAATTTTTTTAACGAGGTTGTAGCAAAGGCCTGTACTCTCAGTGACCGCAACAACTTTTATAACTGCCTGGCCTGCGGCATGTGCAGCGCAGGGTGCCCGTACAACGGGGTGCACGACCACGCGGACCCCAGAAAGTTTATACGTATGCTTACCCTGGGCATGAAAGAGGAGGTTCTCAATTCACCTTTTATATGGGCCTGCACCCAGTGCGGCAGGTGTACCAACGACTGCCCCATGGGTGTGGAGGTGCTGACTCTGGTACGTACTGTAAGGGGCAATTTCGGGCTCAGATCCCCGGGCTTCCTCCAGGAGGTAGTGGACAACCAGATAAAAACAGGCAACCAGATGGAGGTAACCAACCAGGAATACCTGGAAACACTGGAGTGGATGGAGGAAGAGCTGCAGGCCGAGGTGGGCGACCCCAACGCCAAAATTCCGGTGGACAAGGAGGGGGCCGATTTTCTATTTCTTTGGGACCCCAGGGAAATAAAGTACTACCCCCAGGATGTTCAGAGCATAGCCAAAATAATGTGGTATGTGGGCGCCAACTGGACATGCAGCAGCAGGTGGTGGGACGCCACCCACTATGCCCTGTTTAGCGGTAATGACGAGGAGTCCAGGATTATTACCCAGCGCTATGCCGACGAGGTCAAAAGGCTCAAGGTAAAAGAGCTGGTTATTACCGAGTGCGGCCACGCCACCCACGCCAATAAATGGGGGCCCAAGGTATGGCTCTCCCCGGAGGATGCCGATTACCCGGTAAAAAGCATTATAGAAAAATACGTGGAGTGGTTTGAGGCGGGTCTGTTAAAGGTGGACAAGACCAAAAACACTGAGCCCATAACCTTCCATGACCCCTGCAATACTGTGCGCAAGCAGGGATTGGTGAACGAGCCCCGCTACGTGCTGAACAAGACTGTAATGGAATTTAAGGAAATGGTGCCCAACGGCAAGCAGAACTATTGCTGTGGTGGCGGCGGCGGCCTTCTTGCCATGGGCAAGGATATTTACCCATACCGGATGGCCAAGGGCAAGCTGAAGGCCGACCAGATCAAGGCCACCGGCTGCAACCTGGTAGCCTGTCCCTGCCACAACTGCTTTGACCAACTGACCGATATAATAAAGTATTACCAGTTGGACTGCAGGGTTATACACCTGCATCATCTCATCAGTCATGCCCTTATACTGGAGGAAAAGCCTTAGATTGCGGGAATGCGCCGGTCATCGTGCCGGCCGCTTTTTTTAAGCTTTTTAGTAAAATATTGCTTTGTTTAAAAAAGGTAATTATGAACTTATGTTGAATAATACATCTTAAAACATTCAAGCAGGGCTTAAAAACCTCTGTGTCCTCTGTGTTCTCTGTGGTTTAAAAAGGACCCAATTTTCATCTTTCTTGGTGGCTGTAATAGGCAGCCCGGTTGTCTTAATTCTGAACGCATAGGAATTTCAGTATAAGCTATTATTAGTTTATTCCGGCAGGGGGGAATTAGTATGAAGATAGCGCTGCCTGTTTCCGGAGGACGGCTTTGCCCTGATATTACGCGCTGTGAGAGGTTATATATATATGACGTGAGCCAGGGCTCCCTTGAGGTATTAAGGGTGTCGGCATATAATCATCTGTCTGCCGATCCCGGCCTGCTACCGGAACTGCTCAGCCAAAATGGGGTTGGAGTTGTTATAGCCGGGGAAATGGACCTGACCGCCCGGGAGCTGTTCAGCCAAAATGGCATAAAGGTTGAGGTGGGAGTGACCCCCTCTGACGGCCGCCCGGAAGATATTGTACGGGATTACCTGTCCTATTATTTAAAGGCTTAGAAATATAATAGTATTTATTTTTATAGGAAACACCTTTTGTGAGGATAAACAGGAGGTGTTTTATTTGTGGAGAGAGTAATAGACAGGGGAAGAGTGCCCGTAGAAGAGCAAGATGAATAAAAGCCGGCAGTAACTTAATAAAAAGGGATTGCCGGTTTTAGCTGTCATTCCACAAACAGATCGAAAATGTATTTGGGAAAACACACATCCCTCTCCCTTGCCGAAAGGCGGCGTAAGCTGCGCACCAGGTGTGCCACGTTCAGCCTGTTGGGACAAGCCATATTGCACTGCTCACATCCTATGCAGCTCCACAAAAGGGGAGATTGCAGCGCCTCGGCCACCTGGCCCAGCTGGACCAGCCGGATGAGAGAAGTTGGGTTGGGCTTTTTAAAGGGAGCTATGCACACTGACCCACACTTGCCGCACTGCTCACAGGAAACAGCTGTTTTGGCGGCAGCTGTATCCAGAAAAAACATTTCCTTTAAATCGGTTATGTCTATATACCGGCTCATTACACATCACCGCTTCACTTTATTTGAACGGGCTGGGGCCCAGTTTTGCAAGCACGTCACTAAATCTCTTTATTTCACTAAAAAGCCTGTCGGAATCGTCAATGGTTATTCCGGTGAGGCAAAGCCTTTCCGGCTCAATCATCATCCGGCCCAAGGTCTCCTTGAGGTTTTGCAGGCGCGTGTCAGCATGATTGGCGCCACCCCCGTGATGGCACTGGCCGGGATGGCAGCCGGCCAGCATCACACCGTCAAGCCCACCTATCAAAGCTTCATTTATCCAGGCCATATTAACCGAACCTATACAGGGCACCGAAATTGGCATAACTCCTTTTAAAACTTCTTTTGCTTCATCCTTACGCACCAGCCTGTTCCAGGCAGGATAAGCGTCGTTGCTGCAAAGGAAAAGGAGTACCGCGGGCCCGGGAACGTCACCGGACAAAACTTTGTCCACCACATCCTCTATCTTTTTCATACCCTGCCCCGGAAGGTTTAAGCAACTAAGCGGGCAGCCTCCCTGACAGACACCGCAGCCCCTGCAGTCACCGGGATAAATCTCAGGGTATCCGTCCGGCCCCAAAACACATGCCCCGTAGGGACATTCCTTAACACACCGGCCGCAGTGGTCACACTTCTTCTTATTCACCTCAGGATATACAGTATTCTCCTGCTGCAGTCTGACCAGGCACTGGGCCACAGCCGAAAGAGCGCTCCTGACACTGTCTTCCACGTCCATGGGCTGCTGGGCACAGCCGGCGGCCCAAATTCCCGACCTCCTCAGCTCAGTTGGGGCGCAGGGGATATGTCCGGGGAAAAAGCCGTGGCCGTCCTTTTCCAAGCCTTCTATGTCAGGCAGTTCAGACGGGACCATGCCGGTGGCCAAAACCACCAGGTCAAAATTTCCCTCTACTTTTTTACCGCTCAGGGTATCATCCGCCCTGACAGTCAAACCTTCGCCGGCACCATCTATAGATGAAGGCATTCCCCGCACAAACACGGGGCTGTACTCTTCGCGCACATGCCTGTAATATTCCTCTTTGCTTCCGGGTGTTCTGATATCCCTGTAGAAAATCCATGTACTTACATCCTTACACTCCCTGTGAAGGTACTCGATCTGTTTTAAGGTAACGGTGCAGCAGTATCCCGAGCAGTACGAAAGGTGGTTTTTATCTCTGCTGCCTGCACACTGTATAAAGGCCACACGCCTAACAGGCTTTCCTGTTACCGGGTGAACAAGCCTGCCCCCTGTGGGGCCCTCAGGCCTGAGCAGGGACTCCAGCTCCATTGATGTTATTACCCCCGGCAAATTACCATAGCCGTATTCACTAATCTTTGCTGCGTTGTAAAGCTCCGCCCCGGTGGCCAGAATTAAACCGCCGGCCTCAATCTCATATGGATCAGCTTCCCGCTTTAAATCCCGCAAAAAAACTGTGTAAATGCCGGGAGACTTTTTTTGCACTCCCGCAATTTCTGTTGACAGCAGCACCTCTACGTTGGAAAGATTATCAATGCTGTTTAGTAAGACCTCAAGCCCGCACCGGGGAGGACAAAGCCTGGGATAATACCGGTGCAGATTCGCTACCCTTCCCCCCAGCCGATCAGCCTTTTCCAATAAAACGACTTCCACACCCGCCTGGCCAAGCCTTTCAGCTGCGGTGAGGCCGGCGATGCCGCCTCCAACTACAATAGTTTTTCCTTTTGCCATTTTCCTGCACCCTCCTCCGATAGGCATCACAGTGGTGGGGGGCCGAAATTTATTCCGGCCCCCGGTCTGAGCTTTTCAAATTTAAACTAGTTCCTGTTCTTGTAATTGAATCTTTCCACCTTGCCGTCCTGGCTGACACAGGTCCAGCTTACTCTTTTACCTCCCATTAAAGGTATCAGCCTGGCCGGGTGATAGCCCAGCTGGTAGGGCAGCTTTGTTTCAAGTGCTCCCTGGGGGCAAACCTTTATGCAGGACATGCAGTCCCAGCAGTCACGGGTAGACCTGCAGGCGGCCTTTACAGTTTCCTCGTTAAGCATCAAAAGGTCACCGGGACATATTGCTACACACAGGGGCTCTTTTTCCCCCTTGCACCCGTCACATTTCTGTAAATCAACTTTTGGCGGCATATCGCTAACCTCCTCATAAATAATCAACATTTTTCCTTATTTTTCAGTCAACCAGTTTTTCCATGGGCCTTGTAAACATTTCAATATTACCTGTTTCAAGATTCTTCCGTGAGTTTACAAAACAGTTAAACTTATCGTCATTCTTCTCCGGGAAGTCCATCCTGGTCTGCCAGCCCGGCCAGCGGGTTTCTTCCCTGTACAGGAGGTGGTGGCACAATACCTCTGCCACATCAATCATGTCGATAACCTCATTACACCTCATAAGCTCATGCAGGTCAGTGGCCACAAGGAATTTTGCCTGCTCTTTCAGAATGGCAATATTCTTAAGGGCGTATTCCAGGCGCTCCCTGTTCATGCGGTAGAACTGATGAACTCCTCCGGCGTATTCATCCATAAGCCTCTGGAGCCTTTCCTCCATTTCCAGCGGGGTAATGCCATCCCCGACATTAAGCTGCCGGACAAAGGGCTGGAACACCCTGTTCTTCTCTTTTTCAACAAGAGATTCGTCAACATTGATCCGGCTAACCATACCTGATTTTATATAGTCAATGGCGCCGCGGGCAGACAGCATGCCCTCAGCAGCGCAGCCTCCGACAAATTTATTGGGAGTTCCGCCTGCAACGTCACCGCATGCAAACAGCCCCGGAACTGTTGTCCCCCTCTTCACGTCAATCCAGTACCCGCTGGCTGTGTGACCGCCCACAATATAGGGGTCGCTGCCGTATATTTCAATGGGGTCCCTGGAAATATCCTGGTTCCGTGAGGCCAGGAACAGCACAAAGCTTGGGCGCTCGTTAAGATAGTCAGTTTTAAGGTCCTTAATCTGATCCGGGGTCATGTGAGTGGTATCCACATAACAGGGGCCGCGGCCGGCCAACCACTCCTCCATGGGGGCATTGGCCCTGATATACCGGGGGGCCTTGTCACCACCCAGGTGGGCGTAGCGCTCAGCCAGAATCTTTTCTCCCCTGGCATTAATCATGGCAGCATTGTAGCCCACCGAGATAGTGTCAATGGGGCCGTTAAAGTCTTTAGTCCTGACGGCGCACCAGCGCATTTCGAAGGTGGTCATCTCAGCGCCGGCCCTGATACCCATGGCGTAGCCTGTTCCCACATTGAAAGGAGAATACCAGATCTGGTGGTGGGAGTCGGTTCCGTCGTTGGTGTAAGGCTTATAAATCCCCCCGGCGCCGCCTGTGGCCACAATGGTAGCCTTGGCCTTGATTACATAAAACTTGCCCTCTCTGATGTTGAAGCCCATGGCTCCAACTACACGGTCCCCATCCATAATAAAGTTGGTGGCCACTACCCGGTTGAGAATCTCACAGCCATACTCCCTGACCTTTTCGGCCAGGATTACCTTCATCTCGGAGCCGTGAATAGCTATATCCCAGCGGCCCCGGGCAAGGTACTCACCGTTTTCGCCCTTTTTAACGGGCAGGCCCCACTCTTCCCACTCCTCAATTGACTGGTTGAGCAGTTCCGCCATAGTCTTATAAAGGTCGTCACGCTGCAGGCCGCCTGCCTGCTCCCTGCTCCACTTGACAAGGCTGTCTACTGTTTCACCCTTTTTGATGTAGGTATTTATGGCATCCATGCCGCCCGCAAGGCAGCCGCTCCGGTCTATGTGGGCCTTTTCCATCAGGGTGACCCTGAGTGAGGGGTCCTGCCTTTTGGCCTCTATAGCTGCGTAACACCCTGCGTTACCCGCTCCTATAATCAAAATGTCTGTCTCAATCTGCATTTCCTGGACCTCCTGGGGAGTAGTCGGATAATTTTTACCCATTCTGAAAAACCTCCTATTGAATATTTTATTTCCAGGTCATGTATCCGCCCCATAATGGCAGCCCGTTAAAGGCGTACCAGGGCATCATAACCGCCATAAAATAGATCAGTGTTACCACCATTATGGGAATTCCAACCCGTGCATAGGTACTTGTATTGAATGTACCGGTGCCATAGGCTATTACGCAGGCAGTAACCTGGGTGGGAATGATGAAGGAAAATGTGTCAAAGTTACATACCAGGAGCGTAAAGGCTACAGGGTTCATATTAAGCACCTGGGCAAGGGACAGCATAATGGGGGCCAGCATGGACACCGCCGCTACATTGCTTAGCATGAATATGCGGATAACTGCCGTGACCGCTATCAGTCCCACTATAATCACCAGGAAGGGCTGCCCCTCAAAAATAGGGTGGGAGCTTTCTGCCAGCCACTTGGCCAGACCGGTGCTGCTTATGGCATTGGCCATTGACATCGCTCCACCCAGAAGGAGAAAGGTACCCCAGATGGTCTTGCCCTGCACAGCCTGCCACGTCACCGGAAGAAGTCCGGGGATAAAGAATACTCCAAGGGCTATTATTGTTGCCATGCCTGTTTTTATACCGTGATAAGGCTCAGTAATCCACAAAATGACGGCCAGCATGAAAATCCCTATAATGAACCATTCCACCGCACTCATTTTACCGATTTTTTCCTGCTCTTCCTTTATAAAATTAATACCCCCGGGCACTTCAACACCCTTAATATCAAACAGCTTTCTGATCATTATAAACATGATTGGGTACAGTCCCACGATGGGTAAGTGCAGCCAAAACCACTTGGCATAGCTCATCTGGTAACCGAGCTGTTTCTCAAAAAGTCCCGCCATGATAACGTTCGGCAAGTGCGCCGTGAGCAGCAGAATGCCTGCTACCATTGGGAAATAGCATATCCCTGTTATGGCAAGGGCAGCTACCGCCTTCTTGCTTTTCTCATCTTTGCCAAACAGGTCATATATACCACGCACCACGGGCAAGAGAACTGCCGCCCTGGAAACCGCCGCGGGTATAAACAGACCCAGCACCGTATTTACCAGCATAAAGCCCTTTACTACCTGATCAACCTGGGGCTTTACTCTTGAAAGAATGGTCATGGCTATCCTTCTGTCGAGCCCGATGCACTGCATAATTGCTGCAAAAATGAAAGACCCCAATACTAAAAAGGTTGCATCCTGAGTAAAGCCGCCGTAGGCCTTTCCTATTTCCGGCACTGACTTGGTGAGAACCAGCAGCAAAGGAATTACAAGACCTGTTATCCCCACCGGGATAGCCTCGGTAATCCAGATGATCACCGCCCATATGGCCACCGCCGCTGCAGACATTGCTTCCGGTTTTAATCCCGCAGGAGGTTGTAAATTAAGAATAATGAAAAAGGCTGCCCATGCCAATAAAAAGCCGATAAAAGCGGAATTAGGGTTCAATCCTGCCTTTCGGGCATTATTTACCATGCCTTCCGGGACCCAGCCGGCGTACCATTTCAAATCCCCTGTATCTCTCACATTTTTCCCTCCCTTACGATATGAATAACCCGGTGGCAATTTCACGGTCCCCCTTTCAATCAACAGCTGACAACAAGCTGCCGTCCACCTGATAACAAAATATCAAAAAGAAGCAAATCTGTATGTTCTCACTAAAACAAAGGAATTGTAATGTTTATTACAATTCCTTTAAAATAAAATGCAGGCTAATTGTAAAAAGACTGAAAAGCCCCTAAAATTCAGGGGTCTTATCTGAAAGTTTGACTTATTTATAAAATAATTTTTTTTTATCTTTGAGAATGAGAAAATCCATAATATCTCTCTTTTTCCTGTTTCCGGCTCGCTATATACACATAAGCGGATAAATAAAAAGGTTGTTGACATATCACTGTCAACAACCTTATACGCTCCGCCAAAAGCATTTTATTGCTGCAACCACTTCTTCAGTTTCTTGGGGAAAATTATTTTTATATCCCGGCCTTCCATCACAATTGCCTTTTCACTTTTCATGGCGTTAAAGGCTGAGGTTACGGTAGGCCTTGAAGTCCCAATCATACTGGCTATTTCCTCATGGGTTAGCCTTAAGTTCAGCTCAACGCCTTCCCCGATATCAACACCGGCTCTCTCGGCCAGCTTAAGCAATAATTGAGCAAGCCGCCCCTGGACCGGCCAGTAAACCATTTCGTGAATTATGGCCTGGGCCTCCCTAAGCCTGCCACCCAGCGCCTCAGCAACCCTGAAAGACAGTTGCGAGTTAGCCATTAAAAGGTCAATGAAAGAATCCCTTTTTAAAACCACCAGCCCGACCTCATCCATAGCCTCACCGTAGCAGGTACGGACTGAATTGCACAGCGTTTCGGCAATGCCCACAAGTTCCCCGGGATGCCTGATGGCTACAGTTAACTTGCGACCGTCGCTGGCAAGCCTGAATATCTTCACCCAGCCGCTTTCTACAAGATAAACATGACTGGAATATTCCCTGGCAGAGAAAATTAATTGCCCCTTAGGATACCTGATAGTCTGCCCGGATTGTCTTACTAACGCCTTTTCATTGTCATCCAGAACAAATATTTTCCGCTCAATATCCATAATTGTCCTAATCACACCTTATCCTGCCAGTATAGAATTCGGAGCTTTTATAGCAGACTTCCTCATCCTGACTTCCCCGGCTCAATAATTACCTAACGTGAACAATTAAAGAGTATCACGGATTTTATCATGCAAGCAATAATTAGTCAACAGGTGATTCCTTCCGTCCAGCCCTGGAGGATAGGGCAATACTGAGGAGTATACCTAGCGCCAGACACTGCCTGTAAGACGGCACCCCTCACAGAACGGGTTTTTTTCTTGTAAAGAAAACTATATCCCCCAGTTTGGAGCCGGCCACCGTGCCAACGCTGTCGCACTTTATTTTTAGAAGGAAGAATATCCTTCCCCGGGCTATTTCCTGATGCTCCAGTGTTTCAAAATTGGCCTGGCCCTTTGATATGACCAGGGCCGAGTTCTCCAAAAGGCCCCTGGCCTCGGCTGATACCCTGTGCAGCAGCGCCCCCAGGTAATTGGAGCCGGTGGTTTTGATTTGAGCCACCCTGTCCATGCCTGTCAGGACGGCGTCTTCCAGGGTGGCGTCATTTAATATATTTCCGCCCTTGACCATGTAGATTACCTTTTTCCCCATGGCGGACAGCTCTTCGGCCAAAATCCTGTCAAAGACTATTTCTCCGGCGTTGTCCCCTACTATGAGCACCTCATTTACATGATTCAGCTTTTCTCTGAAACTGGTGTAGTGGTCTCTGGAAAAGCCGGTATCCAGGCATTGTTTAAGGCTGGCGTCAATATCAAAGCTTTTGTTGATGCCCAGATCTATTACATTGCCGGCCACAGATATTTTCAGCGCCTCATGAAGCTTGTCCCCGGAACCGGCCAGGTATTTTTTCAGGCCCGGGTAGAGCTTAAGTGCCTGGTGGTTCGAGCTGGCCTTGGCCTCCCGGTAGGGGTCGTCGCTGCCGATCAGCTTGTACAGCTTTACCAGCATCTCAGTAGAGTTTTCCGCCGGGGTTTTTTTTCTGTCCATGGCTTTTATGTCGTCCATTAGTTCAAACAGAATTTGATGCTGCCTGTCCGTATCCACGCCGGCTATGCTCATGCAGGTGGCAGCCTGCTTCAGATAGCAGTAAACACAGTCCACAAAGGTTTGCATATTTTTCCTCCGCCTAAAATGTCAATAGCTATAGTTTAACACAATTCTTATGTCAGCACCCGGGAGCAGATTTCAACGATCCTTGTATTCCTAACCAGATCCTGGTGGGTGCAGCCGGGCAGGTCGGCCAGGTGCACCGCCCCCTCGATCAGCGAGGAGCTGTCGGGGACCATCCCGTCACTGGAGGTGCCGTATATCCACCTCAGGTGGTGCCAGCCGATAAAAAGCTCCCCGAAGCTGCCCAGCTCCCACAGTCGGCCTCTGGAAAGCCCGCGAATGGTGTATATATTCCCGCCGGCGTAGAGGCGGCAGCCTTTCACCGGGCACTGCCGGTTAAACCAGGCCGTCCACCGGGGTGTCAGGTTGTCCAGGGCCTTCCGGGAACCGGCCAGCCGGCCCAGCCAGTTATAGGAATCGGCCAGTGGGCTGCCGTGGTGGGGGGTGCCCAGGGTGACCAGCCCGGCAGCCCGGCTGTGGTGATGATAAATGTAATGGCGGGAGACCAGGCCCCCCATGCTGTGGGCTATTATATAAAAATGCCGGCCGAGTCCGTATTCCTGGAGCAGGTCTGCTTTCTCAGCAATGTAACCGGCCTGTTCCGCCACCGATCCGCTGCCGGCCCGGTGATCATTTTGGCCTATACAGGTTATTATTCTGCCGTCTATGTTGCGGGTGAACACCTGGTTTGATTTGTTAAGATACATAACGAATACCTGTCCGGACCCCCAGTGGTCCAGGCAGGACTTCAAAAAACCGCTGCTCCAGCGGTGCCTGTTGGTCAGTCCGTGGATCAGAACAAGTCCGTGCCTTTTATAGATTCCCTGCATTTATAATCACAACTCCCTGGATATTTGGAAAATAACATTATAACCAGTATATTACAGGGTAATCAAAAGATCTCATCTATTTCATATCTGGGCTAATCCACTTTTGCTCTAAATTTTTTAATGAAGTATTTTATTAACAACAGGTGTATAAGAAGTCCGGGGCCTATATAAAGCCAGTAGGTCAAACCTGGCTGTGAGCTTTCCAAAAAACCTTTGGTTACCCAGAATGTCGGGATAATAAAAGCCAGCAGCTGGAGCTTTGATTTTACCAGATATCCAATTACCGGAGCTATATACAGAATTCCCAGGCCCTTGGTATAGGCCAGTCCTTCCACCTTGTTGGCGGCAAAGGCCCCCAGGAATAATGCCACAACCGGAGCTTCCAGAGAGGCCATCAGAACCACCGGAATAAGGCCGGTATAATTCAGGCCGGCAAGATTTGCAAACCGCAGAGCCAAAAAAGTAAACAGGAAGCTGGCTGCGGTGGGAAGCGCTGTCCTGTAAAGCAGATAGCCGGCCTTTGACAGGGGGGTCACCGAAAAGTAGGACAGGAGGTTTTCATCTCTTTCGTCCAGCACTATAAATCCTGCCAGTGTGCCTAGCATTAAAGGGGTGAAAATAATAAGGTAGCTCATAATGAAGCTGTAGTGCGGGGTCAGGTCAAAGCCGGTCTTTTGCATAAGCAGTGAAGAAATCCGGGGGACTCCATATTTCATCAGCACTGCCAGTATAAAAGGGGCCAATACTGTTACCAGAAGCAGGGTGTCCCGGTAGATGTTTTTTATATCTCCAAGAAGGAGGGTGTATATTTTTTTCATTTGCCGCCTCCGGTTTTCAAAACTATATAATTATAGAAGGATTTGTGGGCCCAGAGGTAGGCGGGCAGTATCCAAAAGGCCATCTGGGCAGCCTGTGAGACCGTCCCGAGGGCATCAATTTCTGTAAAGGAAGCCCTGATAAGCATCAGGGAGGCATTGCCCGGAATGAATATAAAAAGAGAGGTTTTAAATATATTAAAGTAATCAAGAAAGGGGAGAAAAAAGGCTATAGTGTAGAGTGGTGATATTAGCAGAAAGCCGTTTATGGTTTTGGAGCGCACCGCCACCCCCAGGCCCAGTAATGTGAAAAATAATGAGCCGGTAACGATGCCCAGCAAAAGAGGAAGAGGGTTAAAAGCAGCACCGAAGCTGAAAATAATTATAGCAAAGCTTGAAACAACAGATATGATGGTAAGAGAGGCGGCTTTGGACAGTATATACTCGTGTACTCTGAAGGGGGTGACAAAGAGACTCTCCAGTATGTTCTGGCCCTTTTCCAGCAACACTATTCCACCGATGAAGAAAAAGCCCAATACCGCAGGGTCGGAGTACAGCACAGGCGCTGAAAGGTACTCTCCTGTACCGGCGGGAAGGCTCCTCAGGCCTGCTATATAAATAAGGCTAACTATTATATAGGCATAATAGAACCCGTGTCTGAACTGAAAGCTGATATCGAATCTGAGGGCTGACAGTATTCTCATGTCAGACTCCTTCCCGTTACCTGTATAAAAATATCCTCAAGGCTGGCCTCCAGGGTGTGCATGGTCTGAATATCTTGTTCAGCAATCAGCTTTATAAAATTACTATTGCCTCCCAGGCCGGCCAGTTCGAAATCTGAGCTCTGCACCGGGCCGCTGCTCCTGTACTCCACCCGGACCACCTTTTTACCCCTGGCAACCTTTAACGACCCGGGTGAATCTATAAGCTTTATCCGGCCATCCACAATAAAGGCCACCCGGTCGCAGATTTCTTCCGCCAGGTTCATGTTGTGAGTGGTCAGAAAGATGGTTTTTCCAGCGGTCTTGCTGTCCAGTATTATTCTTTTAATCCTCTTGGCATTTGCCGGGTCGAGGCCCGAGGTGGGCTCATCAAGAAAAAGAAGCTCTGGTTTGTTTAGAAAGGCCCGGCAGAATACCAATCTCATTTTCATACCCTTTGAAAATTCCGATACCCTTGTTCCGGCGTCCTTTTCCAGGCCTACCATGGCTAGGAGGAGCCCGGGGTCCTCAGTTTCCCCTGCATACAGGGACCTGAAAAAGTCAAGGTTCTCCAGGGCGGTAAATTTGCTGTAAAGGTTGGGCAGCTCAAAGCCTACTCCTATTTCTTCATAATAGTCGGACTTAACCTGGCGCAGCTCCCGGCCCATCACCTTTACTGAGCCCCTATACCCCTTAAGGATGCCTGTAATAATTTTCTGAATGGTGCTCTTGCCTGCTCCGGAAGGACCCAGAAGGCCGAATATTTCACCCTTTTGTATGGAGAAGCTGACATCTTCGATGGTATTCTCTCTTTTTTTGGGGTAGGCATAGGTTAAACTGCTGACGTCTATCAACTTTTAAGCCTCCTTGGCGGAAATCCCTCCGGATATATGGTCGATAAGCAGCTTTGCGGTATTATTGTATTCTTCTTCACCAATTTCCCTTTTATGAAGAGATATAAGAAAAAGTGAGCGAATCACACCAACAATGGCTTTGGGGTTTTCCTGTTTAAGCACTCCCTTTGCCTGCCATTGGCGGATCAGGGGCAGCAAAGAGACCGAGTCTCTGTTTATATGGTCTTCAATTTTCTCCCGGGGTAGTTTCCTTACCAGCAACTCATACTCCTCTTCAAGATAAAGCCGCCTTATTAAGGGGTTTTTTTCAAACAGCCTCAAATGAGCGGGTAAGCTTTACAGTGCCAGAGACTTTTTAATTTTTTTTGCCGGATATGCTATCAGGTGTGGCTGGAGAATAGATATTATCAGGGGCTTTATAGATTATTTTAATCTGGAAAGACAGCCCGTTAATCAAGTACAGGGGTGATATAGTGCTTAAAAACATATATCATTCATTTTTCAGCGGACTTGAGGGGGCAGATTTTGAGGTTACCTACTGGGATGGTGAAACAGTAGCATACGGCAGTGGCGACCCCAGGGTGAAGGTTGTTTTTAAAAAGCCTCTTCCCTTTAACTTCAATTCGGAAAACGCTGTTTTGACCTTAGGGGAGGCATATATGGACGGGCTGGTGGATTTTGAAGGAAGCCTGGAGGAAATTATCCGGATTGCCCAAAGAAATGGGGAAGGCAAAGTCTCCAGGGGGTTAACCGGCAGAATTGCCTCGGCCATCAGCGGCATAGGAAACTCAAAGGCCAGGCAGAAGAAGAACATACAGCACCACTACGATCTGGGGAACGACTTTTTTTCTCTGTGGCTGGATGAGACCATGAGTTATTCCTGCGCCTATTTTAAAAGTCCCGGTGACACTCTTTACCAGGCCCAGCAGCAAAAAATTGACTACATCCTGAAAAAACTGCAGCTTAAGCCCGGGGAAAGGCTTCTGGATATAGGCTGCGGCTGGGGCTGGCTGGTCATCAGGGCGGCCAGGCAGTATGGGGTAAAGGCCCTGGGAATTACCCTCAGCCAGGAGCAGTACCGGGCCGCCCGGGAAAAGGTGAAGAGTGAGGGTCTTTCCGGGGCGGTGGATATACAGCTGAAGAATTACCTTGACCTTGCCGGTGAGGAACACAGCTTTGACAGAGTAGTAAGCGTGGGCATGTTTGAGCATGTGGGCCGGGAAAATATTGCTCAATATATGGAGGTAGTATCCAAACTGCTCCGCCCCGGGGGGCTGTCTCTCTTGCACTCCATTATGGGCGCCGATGAGCACCCGGTGAACCCCTGGATAGAAAAGTACATTTTCCCCGGAGGCTATATACCCTCCCTGAGGGAGACCATCTGGCTCATGACGGAGCACAACTTTCACCTTCTGCATGCGGAAAGCCTTCGGCTGCACTATGCCCTTACACTGGACCGGTGGTACACCAATTTTAGAAATAACATAGCAGCTGTCAGGGAAAAATTCGGAGACAGGTTTGTACGCATGTGGAGCCTATATTTATGCGGCTGCGCGGCCTCCTTCAGGGCCTCCGGGCTTAATGTCTACCAGCTTCTTTTTTCCAGGGGGCTAAACAATGGCCTGCCCATGACCATGGACTATCTATATAAGTAAAAAACACCTTCCGGCGATGCTGTTTTGCACACTGGACAAAGAGATTTATGATCCCCCTTTTTCCCTGCCCGCCAGGGCGGTGGACAGCCTGTTGACTGCACCTTCGTTATGCCAGCTACTCCCTTTTAGAGATTCATTTAGTTGTTGTGAGTAAATTGTATTTTATAATTTACAGTCGGCAGGAATATCAGCCCGGCCAAAGAAGTGATACTAAAAAAATGGGGGGGGTAGAATAATGGATAAACCGGTAATGAAAATAACCATAAACAGCAACGACAGTTTTATTGATATTTATGAGATTGAGCCGGGCAGGCTGGTGTTTGAAACGGGATCCTCCAATCCCCTGAGCCCGGCGGGGTGCGGAAGGTTTGAAACAGATGCCCTGGGGTTTCTGGAATTGCTGCAAAAACTGGTGGGGAAATAAAAGCTATGTAAGCCATAGACCATACCGGCTGCCGACTTGCAAAAACAAAGCTGAGGGTCAATGCTGGTCAGGCGCCCTCAGCTTTTATGGATTTTTTACCGGCCCACAGGAGTGCCCTATTCCGGGCGTTTATTCCTTGGGAAGCACTACTATCTGGATCACGGAACCTTTAACTCCCTCGTTCTCCTCTGAAGAAACACTGACTGTAAAACTCCGGTCTCCTTTTATACCGGATATAAAATAGTCATTGTTGACCTCGGTTTTTTGGGTTTCCGTCGCGTCCTTCAGGGCCTCCTGGTAAAAGCCGTAGACTTCTTTGGGGTCTTTGGGGGAATTGACTGTTACCCAGTAGGAAATTCTTTTGTCGGGGTCCTCGTTTTTACTGGCCAGTACAATTTTGCCGTCAGCAATTATGGGCACTATCTCCTTCGGATAATCTTCCGGCAGTGATATCCCCCCGGGTTCGTTTACCGAGATCTGAGATTTTCCTCCGTCGTTGGTGGTTACCTCAACCTTATTATTATCGACCTTTACTGTGCCTTCATCAGTTTTTATAGTTTTTGTTCCCCCACAGCCTGCCCCCAGGGCCAGGACTACGCTAAGTGCCACCGCCAGTATAAACTTTTTCACGCTTTACCCTCCTTAATGGAAAAATATAGTACATTAATAATTTATCACATTTTCCTTTCAGAAACTTTGTTAATAATGTTGTTTAATCTGTTTAAATGGTTGATTTTGGCAACAAAAAAAGGGCCCCATAAAGGACCCCCAGACTGATGACAAACCCATTGATCATTATATATGCTTCAAAATGACGTTCATAGAGGCAGGGAGTCAGCCACTTGCTAGCATTGCGGAGGCTGTTACCGGGTTTTGACGGAGAAGGCTTACGGAATGCCGATCCGTCTGCCGGATGCAGACGGAAACCCGAGAGCCGCATGGACGCGGTATTCGAGGGTGGTCGGCAGTCCGTTGCCTGCGAGTCTTAAAGCCGGTTCAGCCGGAGCACCAGCTTGCATGGGGTTGGTATTCCAAGCCGGCCCTTAAGTTGCTTAATACTGTTCACTTTGGATGAAAATTAAAACTTCGACTTTGTCAACAACCTGAGGGCCCCATAAAGGACCCCCAGATTGTTGACAAATGTATATGCTTTTAATCGATCTTTGCTATTCTCATATTTACTTTTTAATTGCTCAGGCTGTGTATGGGGGCCGGAATGCGCCCTCCCCTTTTAATAAACTCCCCGCTGCCATAGCGGCTAACCTTCATCACCGGGCCGGACCCCAGAAGTCCGCCGAATTCCACAAGGTCTCCCACCTCTTTGCCTGGGGAGGGAATAATCCTTACCGCCGTGGTCTTGTTATTGATCACCCCGATGGCTATCTCATCGGCAATAATGGCGGAAATGGTGTCTGAGCTTGTATCGCCGGGAACAGCAATCATGTCCAGCCCCACCGAGCACACGCAGGTCATGGCCTCCAGTTTTTCCAGGGAAAGGGCTCCGCACCTTACCGCATCTATCATGCCGGCGTCCTCGCTGACCGGGATAAAGGCCCCGCTCAGGCCTCCCACATAGGATGAGGCCATGGTTCCTCCTTTTTTTACAGCGTCATTTAGAAGGGCCAGGGCGGCTGTGGTTCCGTGGGCGCCGCACTTTTCCACGCCCATTTCCTCCAGTATATGGGCCACGCTGTCTCCCACCGAGGGGGTGGGGGCCAGGGAGAGGTCCACTATGCCAAAGGACACCCCCAGCCTTCTGGAGGCCTCCTGGGCCACCAACTGGCCCATACGGGTAATTTTAAAGGCTTTCTTCTTGATGGTTTCGGCCACCACTCCAAAATCAGCACCCCTTACCTCCTCCAGGGCTGACTTTATTGCTCCGGGCCCGCTTACCCCCACGTTGATCACGCACTCAGGCTCTCCTATACCGTGAAAGGCCCCGGCCATAAAGGGGTTGTCCTCAGGAACATTGGCGAATACCACCAGCTTGGCGCAGGCCAGCCCTCCCTGGTCGGCGGTAAGACTGGCGGCCTCCTTTATAATAAGACCCATTTCCCTTACAGCGTCCATATTGATTCCTGCTTTGGTGGTAGCCACATTTACCGAGGAGCAGACTTTCCTGGTAACGGACAGGGCCTCGGGAATGGAGTGTATCAGTCTGCGGTCACCGTTGGTATAGCCCTTGTGCACCAGGGCGGAAAAGCCTCCTATAAAATTGACTCCCACCTGGTCGGCAGCCCTTTCCATGGCCCTGGCGAACATAACATAGTCTTCCTCGCCGGAGCTTCCGGCCACCAGGGCTATAGGTGTCACCGATATCCTTTTGTTGATTATGGGGATGCCATACTCACGCTCTATATCCTCTCCAACCCTGACCAGGTCCGAGGCCAGCCCGGTTATTTTGTCATATATTTTCCGGCAGGCCTCCCCGGCATTCGGATCACAGCAGTCCAGCAGGGAAATTCCCATGGTAATGGTCCTTATGTCAAGTTTTTCTTCCTGGATCATTTTTATTGTTTCTATTACCTCAAATGGGCTTATCATTTTTTATCCCCCTATATCCGGTGCATTGAGCTGAAAATGTCTTCATGCTGTATCCTTATCGAAAGCCCCAGCTCCCGGCCCTTGGCGTCAAGACTTTCCGACAGGCCTGAGAAGGTGACTGTGGACCTGGATATGTCCACCAGCATGATCATGGTGAATACATCCTGCATGATGGTCTGGGACAGGTCAAGTATGTTAACGTTGCAGTCGGCCAGGATGGTGCTGACCCCGGCAATTATACCAACCCGGTCCTTGCCTATTACTGTAATGACCGCTCTCATCAAATACCTCCTTACGCATACTACAGGTATTATATAATCGGCGCAGGCTTGAGGCAATAGAACAGGAGGGCCAGGGGTGCGTTTCCGATTGGCCGGAGGAGCCGAAGATGTATTTCCAATTGGCCGGAGGGGCCGAAGATGTATTCCCGACGGTCGGAGACAGAATGTTTCAGGCATTACACACAAGTTATAAAAAGGCTGATATCCGGGTTAAAAATCTCTGTGTGCTCTGTGGTTTAAAGAGGACCTTCAGGCCAGCCCCAGTAGTAGTGTGATTAACCTCACACCGGAACAATGGCCTCCGTCATACTGACGGAGGGGCCAGAAGTGATAATCTGTTATCAGAAACCAGGTGCGCGCAGGGAGGTACATAAATGACAGCCTCTTTGCCTTCCCTCACTAAGCTCCAGCAATCAAATAACAATTAATTAATAGATTAAAGGAGGATTCTAAAATGTTTTGCAACCAGTGTGAACAAACAGCCAAGGGAACAGGGTGCACTGTATCGGGAGTGTGCGGTAAAAAGCCGGAGGTGGCCGCGCTGCAGGATTTGCTGCTGCATGCCGTTAAGGGGCTGTCTCTTTACGCCAGCGAGGGCCGCAGGGTGGGTGTGGTAGACCCTGAAGTCAACACCTTCACAGCGGAAGCGGTTTTTTCCACCCTTACCAACGTGAACTTCGACCAGGCCCGCTTCCAGATGCTTATTAACCGTTGCGTGGAACTGGCCTCCGGACTTAAGGAAAAAGTGGCCCGGGCAGGAGGAAATGTAAACTTCACCGACCCCTCAGCCAGTTTTAGTCCGGCGCCGGACCTGGCGGGCCTTGTCAGGCAGGGTGAGGAGAGAGGCCTGGCGGTGGACCACGATGCCTTGCCTGACGTCCAGTCTCTGCAGCAGATACTGCTTTATGGAATCAAGGGGGTTAGCGCCTATGCCGACCACGCCCGCATACTGGGCCAGGAAGATGACAGCGTGTATGCCTTCATCCACGACGGGATGGCTGCGCTGGCCAACAAGGAGCTGGCCCTGAATGACTGGGTTGGCCTGGTGCTGAAGTGCGGGGAAATTAACCTGCGGGCTATGGAGCTGCTGGATGCCGGGAATACCGGCGCTTACGGCCACCCGGTGCCCACTCTGGTTCCCCTGGGACACAAAAAGGGTAAGTGCATATTGGTATCCGGCCATGACCTTAAGGACCTGGCCGAGCTGCTGAAGCAGACCGAGGGCAAGGGAATATATGTATACACCCATGGTGAGATGCTGCCCACCCACGGCTACCCTGAGCTAAAGAAATACAAACACTTCTATGGTCACTACGGCACCGCCTGGCAGAACCAGAAGAAGGAATTTCCCCAGTTTCCCGGCGCCATACTGATGACCACCAACTGCATACAGGACCCCCAGGCCTATCTGGACAACATCTTCACCACCGGACTGGTGGGCTGGCCTGGAGTCAGGCATGTCAAGAACGGTGATTTTGGCCCGGTTATTGAAAAAGCCCTGGCCATGCCCGGATTTGCCGGGGATGAGGAAGGGGACAGCGTGATGGTGGGATTTGCCCGGAATGCAGTGCTGGGCGTGGCCGACAAGGTCATTGCCGGAGTAAAGAGCGGGGCTATCAAACACTTCTTCCTGGTGGCCGGCTGCGACGGCGCCAAGCCAGGACGGAACTACTACACTGAATTTGTGGAAAAGACCCCCCAGGATACAGTGGTGCTGACCCTGGCCTGCGGCAAGTTCCGCTTCTTTGACAAGAAGCTTGGTGATATAGGGGGGATTCCCAGGCTGCTGGATATAGGACAGTGCAACGACGCCTACTCAGCGGTCCAGATAGCGGTGGCCCTGTCCAAAGCCTTTGGCTGCGGAGTCAACGACCTGCCCCTGTCCATGGTGCTGTCCTGGTACGAGCAGAAGGCCGTGGCCATACTGCTGACCCTGCTGCACCTGGGCATCAAGGGCATCCGCCTGGGGCCCAGCCTGCCGGCCTTCATTACACCCAACGTGCTGGATGTGCTGGTGAAGAACTTTGACATCAAGCCCATCACCACAGTAGACCAGGATCTGGCCGCCATACTGGGCTGATACAGATATAAAGAGCAGAAAAGAGAGCCAAGCGCTCTCTTTTCTGTTTTTCTTTCCCTGCCAATAGCCTGTTCTGTTTGCTCTCTCTCCGCCTGTAAGGGGTTTTTTTGCCAGTTTTTTGTTTTGTGTGCTATAATTTTGATTTACCGGAGGTTTTTCCGGCAGGTTACGGTTTTTTATGCGGGGGGGTTCTTTTGTTAAGGATTGTCAGAGGCAAAAAGATAGAAGGCGGTGGGCTGGACCTGAGGGAAATGGCCTCAGGCTATAGCTCGGTTATTGTTGACCTGGGCACCGGCGATGGAAGGTTTGTTTACAAGATGGCCCGGGAACAGCCCGGGAATCTCTTTATAGGTGTGGACTCCGCCGCCGAGAACATGATGGAGTACTCTGCCAAAGCGATAAAAAAAGCTGCCCGGGGTGGGGCTGCCAACGCGGTATATGTGGTGGCCAGCGCAGAGGACCTGCCGGCCGAAATGAGCGGTATAGCTGATAAGATTTTTGTAATACTGCCCTGGGGAAGCCTTTTGGAGGGTATTATCAAGGGCAGCAAAGAGATACTGGGCGGTATTGCCAGGGCCGCCAGGCCCGGGGCAGACCTGGAGCTTTTCTTTACATATAGCCACCTGCACGAGGAGGGAGAAATAGGCAGGAGAGAGCTTCCCGGGCTTTCCCTGGAATACATTGAAAGTACCATGACACCTCTGTACAGGGATTTGGGCATTGCACTGGGACAAAAAGAAATAATAACTAATGAAGAATTAAGGAAATATGAGACTCACTGGGCCAGAAAGCTGGGCTTTGGGAAAAATCGCGATGTTTTTCACGTAAAGGGTATAATCGCCGGTCAATAGCCAAGTGTCGAGGGGATAATAGTCAAAATAAGACTAAGGTAAATGGTAAATTATGTGGTATAATAGAAATGGTTGAAAAGAAGATAACCTCGGGCAAACCCTGTATGCATAAGGGGATTACTGATAGAATAATGTGGATTATTAAGAAAACAGTACATAATTGTGGAGGAATGAACTAAAGTGAAAGCGGCTGTTATAGGGACAACCTTTATTGACTGCAAGGGCTTTTCCAGGCAGGAGTACAGCCCCCTGGGGCGCAACCTCGGGAGTATACAGTTTGTGCATGGGGGAGTGGGCAGGAATGTGGCTGAAAACCTGGCACTGCTAAACGTTCCCACCTTTTTTGTCTCTTCGGTGGATAGATCGGCCCTGGGCGGGGAGGTGGCGGCCAGGCTGAAAAAGTCCGGTGTTGATCTTGAATTCCTTTCGCATTCGGACTCCCGGGGAATGGGTATGTGGCTGGCCATATTGGATCACTGCGGTGACCTGGCCGGGTCAATATCACAGATGCCCAACCTGGATCTGCTGGAGGAGTTAATAGAGGAAAAGGGACACGGCATAATGGAGGCCTCCTCCCACATTGTTCTGGAGATAGATTTGAACAGCCGAATCTCCGGAAGGGTGGCAGGGATGGCCCGGGAGTACGGTAAAAAGCTCTACGGAATTCCGGGCAACCTGGAGGTTATACTAAATAATCCTGAATTGCTTGCCTATACAGACTGCTTTATCTGCAATGACATTGAGGCCGGAAAAATTTTTAAAACCAGCCTGGAGGGGCTGGAGGCCGGTGATCTGCTCAGGGAACTGGCCCGGTTTGCTTCCGGGTCCGGCATTCCCTCGATGGTGGTTACCCTGGGGGAGAGGGGGGCTGTTTATTATGATTCAAGAACCTCAGAGACCGGTTATCAGCCCGTAATTCCCACCAAGCTGGTAGATTCCAGCGGAGCGGGTGACGCCTTCTTTTCCGGCGCCGTAATGGGGCTGATAAATAAATACTCCCTGGGGGAAGCTGTGGCGTACGGAACAAGGATTGCTTCCTGGACCATACAGGTGGAGGAAAACAACTGCCTGGACCTCCCTTTCAGAATGAGGGAAGAAAAATTGTTCGGGAATATTATTTCAGCCGGGGGTAAGGGAATTAGCAGGACCGCAGGCTGATTAAGATTATAAATACCATCTGCAACCACCGGCCAGGAAGATGCCGGTGGTTTTATTTTTCTTTACAGGTAGAGACATCAGGGCTGAACAGAATATTAACAGTTTTTTTATACTGGCTTTAACTTGCTGCTTTAAAATGCTGGGTAGGATAAAATTTATGCATACAGGAGGAGTGTTCTTGAACGCAAAAGTGCTGGATACAAATGTGCTTCTGGACAGACCTTTGGAACAGACGCTTGCCTCCATGGACCCATGCAGGATTGTGATCCCCCTGGCAGTGGTAAGTGAGCTGGATGGCTTTAAGGGTCTGGATGACTCCCGGGGCTACTGCGCCAGGCAGGCTATCAGATTTTTGGACTCTCTGCGCCCGGATCTGCACAGGGGAGTAACCCTTGATTCAGGGCATATTGTGGTGGTGGAGGTAAATCATACCGATGTTGAACTGCCGGGCTTTCTTTCAAAGCACAACAGCGATACCAGAATTCTGGCCGTTTCAAAGGGCTATCAGAAGGCGGACGATGTGGTCCTGGTGACCCAGGACATGTGTATTCGCATTATTGCCGATGTCCTCGGTATAAAATCAGAGAATTTCGTGGTAGAACATGTGGATGTGGAAACCCTGTACAGCGGCTGGGCCAAAACAAGCATTTCCGACGAAGAGGTGCAGGATCTCTATGAGTATGGCCGGATACGTTCAACAGGCAGCTACCTGCCCAATCAGTACCTGGTCATGGCGGACTCGGCCGGGGGTTTGCACTACGGGCGCTTCGGCAGCGGCGTCATACGACTGCTGGGTAAAGAAGCGGGGGCCTTTGGAATTTCGCCTGCTCCAAACAACAGGGAGCAGGTTTTTTTAATGGATGCCCTGCTGGATCCCGGAATAGATCTGGTCAGTGTGCTGGGTCCGGCGGGAACCGGTAAAACCCTGCTGGCGCTTGCGGCCGGACTGAGCCAGGTGGTCAATCAGGGGCGGTATGACAAACTGGTGGTAACCAGGGAGCTGATACCTCACGGTCGGGATATAGGAGCGCTTCCAGGCAGCAAGTATGAAAAAATAAGCGCCTGGATGGGGTCGGTGTTTGATAACCTGCAGTACCTGGTAAAAAACTTCTCCCCTGGAAAATACGATGAAAGGTGCAATCCGGCTCAAAGGGTGGAAAGGTTTATGGAAGAGGGTTTTATAGAGCTGGAGGCCTTAACGTACATCAGGGGCAGGTCCATTCCGGGACAGTGGATAATTGTGGACGAGGCCCAGAATCTGACCAAGGAGAATATAAAGACTATTATTACCAGGGCCGGGAAGGGCACTAAAATAATAGTCACCGGTGATATTCAGCAGATCGATAACTGCAGGCTTACTCCTGCCAACAATGGTCTGGTTACCCTCATTGACAAATTTAAAGGACAGGATATATATGCGCATATAACCCTAAGCCAAAGTGAAAGAAGTACACTGGCCGGACTGGGAGTTGCTTTGCTATAAAAGATTACTTAAAAAGGAGGATAAACCTATGAAAATTGAAGCCGACCTGCATACACATTCTGTTGCCAGCGGACATGCTTTCAGTACTCTTAACGAGATGGCCCAGCAGGCCTCCCTCAGGGGGCTGAAAATGATTGCACTGACCGATCACGGTATCAATATGCCCGGCGGGCCCCACCCGTATTATTTCAGCCAGATAATGGGACTGCCCGAAAATATAGGTGAGGTGGATCTGTTGAAGGGAGTTGAGGCCAACATAATCGATCCGGAGGGGAATCTGGACATGCCTGTACAGCTTCTTGAAAGACTGGACATAGTTCTGGCAGGCTTCCACTGTGATACCGGCTACCCGGCGGGATCGGTGGATCAGAACACCATGGCCCTTATGGCAGCTATAAGGAACCCTTTTGTGCATATTATAAGCCACCCCGGGAACCCGGAATACCCGGTGGACCTTGAAAAGGTGGTCCAGGCCGCGAAGATGGCCGGAAAAGCATTGGAAATAAATAATAATTCCTTTTCCCTGAGCCGCCCCGGCAGTCCTCCCCGGTGTATGCAAATGGCCCGTTTGGCCGCCAGGGCCGGAATACTTGTTTCTATAAACAGCGACGCCCACAGCTGTTTTTCTGTGGGCATTTTTGACCATGCTGTTGAAGTGGCGGTCAGGGCGGGCATAAAGCCTGAGAAGGTGCTGAATACCTCAGCCGCCTTCATTAAAGAATATATACAGTCCTTTGGAATAATGTCCCAAAAAATATCCTGATCAAGGGTGTCACCACTTATTCTTCCTGGGACGCGCTAAGACTTATAGAATAGTATAAAGAACCAGTTTTCTCCCTATATCAACCTGGCCTGGAAAAACAACCCCATATGTCAACGGGTTCTCCGGCGTAAACCAGCTCTAAAACTTGTGGCCAATGGAATACCGACCGCCCTCGAAAGGCCCGTCCTGGGCCTCTCCGGCTTATTTAATAATAATAGTAACATTCAGGCAGGGCTAAAAACCTCTGTGTCCTCTGTGTGCTCTGTGGTTTATTAGGACATTCATCAATAGCATGCAAAAAATATTTTCATTCCTCTGTGGTGCCGAAATTATATACGCATGTGTGTCTATGAATGTCACTATTGGGTCGCCCGGAGGGCGATTTTTTTCATAGCTGTCAGCCATAGTTAATAGCCACCTAGAATAAATGCTGATTGCTGAATGCTGGTAGCTGACGACTAACCCCCCGACAGGGCTTTTTTTAATCGTTATTTCCCTGACATAAAAATGTCTTTGCCGCATAGATATGATTGGATTGCATTGACTGACATAAAAACAGCTTATTGAAAGGAGCAAACTGACAGATGGTAAAAATTCGTAAGGCGGTAATACCGGCCGGTGGGTGGGGCACCAGGTGTTTACCGGCATCCAAGGCTATACCCAAGGAGATGCTGACCATTGTCGACAAGCCCGCCATCCAGTATGTTGTGGAGGAGGCAATAGCCGCCGGGATTACCGATATACTGATCATTACCGGCAGGAACAAGGGATGCATAGAGGACCATTTTGACAGGAATGTTGAGCTGGAGACATTCCTCGATATAAAGGGCAGGGAGGGTGAACTGGAAAAGGTGCGGCGCCCTGCCGGGTTTGCCAGCATCTATTTTACCAGGCAGCAGGAGCAGAGGGGTCTGGGCCACGCGGTATGCTGCGCCAAAGAGTTTGTAGGGCGGGAGCCCTTTGCGGTGCTGCTGCCCGATGACCTTATAGAGTCTGAAACTCCGTGCCTTAAACAGATGATGGATGTCTACCAGAGGCGTCCCGGCACTATGGTGGCGGTAATGGAGGTGACCCGGGATGAGGTCAAAAACTACGGGATAATAAAGCCGGTCCGACTGACCTCCAATGTATTCGTGGTGGGCGACCTGGTGGAGAAGCCTTCCCCGGGAAAGGCGCCGTCAAACCTGGCTATAGTGGGCAGGTATATAATAGCTCCTGAAATATTCGACTGCCTGGAGCGGGTGGGCCCGGGGGCCGGCGGAGAAATCCAGCTTACGGATGCACTGAAGATGCTGGCCGAAAAGGATGAAATGTATGCTTATAAATTCTACGGCACCAGGTTTGATGTGGGCAATATTGCAGGCTTTATCTCAGCCAACATACAGATTGGCCTAAACCATCCCGAATACGGGAAGGACGTGGAGAGGAGAGTTCTTTCCATTATGGACAGCAGGCCCAGGGTGGGCAGCCTGTAGAATCAGCCTGCTTACATAAACATGCCCTTCGGCCGGGGATATCCCCGGCGTTATTTTTTGGTAGGCGTCCTACAATTACGGGGAAACCGCCGCCCAGATAGAGCGGGCGGGCCTGCCGCCGGAGTTAGCCCGCTGCTATAAGAACGGAAATGGCTATCTCACCGCCTCTGGTTCATCCAGGGAGGCGTATTTTTTTAGTTTTTTTGAATATAATTCTCTTTTGGTAAAAGAATAGGTTATGCGGAGGTGGTCATGTTGACAGTCAGCGCCCAGGTGAAACAGACCCTGGCCAGTCTTAAAGGGGTCAGGGCAACTCTGGAGACCTTTGCTCAGATAGAGCAGAACAATGAGGCCCGGGAAGCCTTTTCTTCGGGCGCCCGGGAAATTGGCCTGGTGATTGGGGACCTGGAAAAAAGAGTGGGCTTACTGGAATTTCAGGAGCCCCAGTACAAGGGATTTTAATTTGCAGTAGGGGAGTTATGCCTATGCCTGAGTGGCTAAACATTTTACTTCGCTCAGCCGGACTTTTCGCTATTACCCTCCTGCTGGCGCGGCTGATAGGGAAAAGAACAACAGCCCGGATGACCTTCTTTGACCTGGTGACGGTGATAGTTATAGGTGTTACTGCGGCCGCCATCTCTATGGGGCTGGCCGTCAGCACTGCCGGTGGCCTTATCGCCCTGGCGGTCTGGACTGTGTTCCCGGCTCTTATATATGTCCTGGCCATAAAGTATAAAACTGTCAGGGATATTGTGCAGGGGAAGGAGGCGGTGCTGATCAACCACGGCAAGATATTGGAGGACAGCCTGCTGGAGTCTCGCCTTACCCCGGAGGATCTTCTAAGCGAGCTGCGCAGGAAAAGCGTTTTCAGCTTTGCCGATGTGGAGTTCGCCGTTATGGAGCCCAGCGGGGAAATAAGTGTGCTTTTAAAAAAGGACAGCCGGCCGGTTACCCCCAAAACACTTAATATTGCGGCAGGCCGGGACAGCGTTC
Organism: Peptococcaceae bacterium BICA1-7; assembly: GCA_000802095.1. Lineage (GTDB taxonomy): Bacteria > Bacillota > Desulfotomaculia > Desulfotomaculales > Desulfocucumaceae > BRHc4a. The sequence goes on from JUEB01000033.1 coordinate 441,047, forward strand.
CCCAAACTGTTATTATGGACGGCATCATCATGGATGAGCCACTGACGGCCATGGGGCTTAACAGGAAGTGGCTGGGCACAGAGCTGGAAAAGGCGGGAGTGGCCCCCGAAAATGTTTTTGTTGCCCAGGTGGACTCCACCGGACAGCTTTACCTGGACCTTTTTGACGACGCCATACAGGTGCCCAGGCCCAAGGCCAGGGAACTGGCCTATTATACCCTGAAAAAGTGCCAGGCTGACTGTGAGCTCTACGCACTGGGGACCCAGGATTCGGAGGCCAAAAGAATGTATGCCCGGTCTGCCGGTGTGCTTGCTGATATCGTAGACCAAACCGGGCCTCTTTTGACAAAATAGGGTGGTGAAAGAATATGTCCAACAAGGTAAAAAAGAATCTTACCCCGGTGCAGCAGGAGTATTATGATTTCGCCAAGCAGAGAGAGCCAAAGAGGCCTGTTTTCAGCAACTGTGTGAGAGCATTCCTGGTGGGTGGGGGCATTTGCCTGCTGGGTCAGCTTATATCTGATTTTTTTTTATGGAACTTTGATTTTACCGAAAAAACGGCGGGCAATCCCACTGTAGCTATTTTAATAATAATTTCTGTGCTGCTCACCGCGCTGGGAGTATATGACCACATTGCCCAGTGGGCCGGGGCCGGAACAGCGGTGCCGGTAACCGGCTTTGCCAACACAATGGCCTCTGCGGCCATCGAGCACCGAACCGAGGGGTTTGTGCTGGGGGTAGGGGGAAAAATGTTCAAACTGGCCGGCCCGGTAATAGCTTTCGGTGTTTTTTCGGCCTTTGTGGTGGCGCTTATTAAAACAGTTATTACTATGCTGGGGGGGCTCTAGAATGTTAAAGGGGCACCAGACCTGGGTTTATCCGGCTAAGCCCGTGATTATCTCAACCGGTACGGTAGGCGGCCCCCAGGAGGCCAAGGGGCCGCTGGCCGAAGACTTTGACCTGCTGCACGGGGATCTTTGGCTGGGCCAGGACAGCTACGAAAAGGCCGAAAAAAAGATGCTGGAAGAGGCCTGTGAAATAACTCTTAAAAAGGCCGGGTTACAGAAGAAGGACCTGCAGTTTTTTCTCTGTGGCGATCTTTTAAACCAGGTAGTATCCAGCAGCTTTGCCGCCAGGACACTGGCTGTTCCCTTTTTGGGGCTGTATGGCGCCTGCTCCACCTCCATGGAGGGACTTGCCCTGGGCGCACTCATAGTGGACAGCGGCTATGGAGAAAGGGTCTTATGCGGCACCTCAAGCCACAACGCCGCCACAGAAAAGCAGTACCGGTATCCTACCGAATACGGGTCCCAGAAGCCTCCCACAGCCCAGTGGACTGTTACCGGGGCCGGGGCCGCGCTGCTTGCCCCCGGGGGTGACGGCCCGGTGGTAACCTCGGCCACCATCGGCCGGGTGGTGGACATGGGCATGAGCGACCCTTTCAACATGGGAGGGGCTATGGCTCCTGCCGCGGTGGATACTATTACGGCCCACCTGAGGGACATGCAGGCATCTCCCCGGGACTATGATTTAATAGCCACCGGTGACCTGGGGAAGGTGGGGTTTGAGATAGCCTCAGATTTATTGAAAAAGCACGGCCTGGAGATTCCGTCAGAATTGTTTACCGACTGCGGCCTGGAGATATACGACAAGAAACATCCCGAGGCGCTGTCCGGGGGAAGCGGCTGTGGGTGTTCAGCCACGGTGGTTTACGGTCATATTCTGAACAGGATGAAAAAGGGGGAGCTAAAAAAGGTTTTAATTGTGGCCACAGGCGCCCTTTTATCACCGCTTTCTTACCAGCAGAAGGAAACCATACCCTGTATAGCGCATGCTGTGTCCATAGAGTACGGCTGTTAGGAGTTGAAAAGGCATGGAAGCTTATCTGTGGGCCTTTGTGGTGGGAGGTCTTATATGTGTAATAGGGCAAATTTTAATGGATGTATTTAAGTACACCCCCGCCCATACCATGGCCATACTGGTAGTATCCGGGTCGATATTAAGCGGCCTGGGGCTTTACGAGCCCCTTATAGATTTTGCCGGGGCCGGCGCCACCGTCCCCATTACCAGCTTCGGCAACTCTCTTGTGCACGGAGCCATGGCCGAGGCTGAAAGCACGGGGATATTGGGTATACTTACAGGGATATTTGAAGTAACCAGCGCCGGTATTTCGGCCGCCATTATTTTTGCCTTCCTGGGAGCGCTTCTTTTTAAACCAAAGGGATAAAGAGGGTTGGGTATGTATGAAAACAGGTATTAAAACTATTTTACTGGTGCTGCTTTTTTCAGCACTGGCAGGCTGCGGGGCAGTGGAGCCGTCTAAAAAGCCTCAGGCTCAGGGCAGTCAGGGCCAGCAGCAGTTACAGGTTGACCCGGAACTGGCCGCAAAGGTTAAAGATATGGCCAAAGCCGTCAGGGGTGTCCAGGACAGCACCGCCGTAGTTGTAAACACTGATATCTCCACCGCTGTGAAGGTTAGCGGGCTGGACAGATTCAGGCTTAAGTCAATCAGGGAAGAGGTGCATGAAAGGCTGTCCATACTGGGCAGTGAGTATCAAATTCATGTAACAACTGATAAAAAGCTTTTTAGTGAGATCCAAAAGATAGAGAGGCAGATTGAGGGGGAAAAAACCGATCCGCCGAAGGAGATAAAAAAGAAGGTGGATAAGATAAATGAGGATATGCAGGGGTAATAAAACTTATACTGAAATTCTTATGGGGTCGGAATCCAGAATACAGAATTCAGACCCCCGGGCCGCCTAAAACGGCCACCAAAGAAGATGCAATTGGGGTCCTTTCCAAACCACAGAGGACACAGAGTACACAGAGGTTTTTAAGCCTGCTTGAATGCTTTAAGAACTTCTCTATTATCTACATAAATTTCAGACCCGAGAGTAATGCCTGAGAGCAAATTCTCTGTGATCTCTGTGCCCTCTGTGGCTAATAGAGACCCGAGAGGCTTTCAGGGTAGAATCCAGAAGGGTTTGAGCATTCCTTATGGTTATCTTGTGCTGGCCTCTGGCGGTATGGAGCAAATCCCCGGATTGATTATAAAAAATCCGGGGATTTTTGTGATACAACGGGTAATCTGCCGCCTGCAGCGTTAATTAAGGTCAAATACCACAATCAGCAGCATTTTGAATCTTTCCACCGCCTGGAGGCCGTGGGGGATATTGGCGGGCATGACAATTGTTTCACCTTTACCCACCATAAACTTTTCTCCCCCTATGGTGATCTCCGACCGGCCGTCCAGTATGTAAACCATGGCATCCCCTGGGGCCGAGTGGGTGCTTATCTCCTCGCCCCTGTCAAAGGCGAAAAGGGTGATGCTTATTGGCCTGCCCTGGGCCAGGGTTCTGCTGACCACCCTTCCCTCCTGATAGTCTACCAGACTTTCCAGTTCCAGTGGTTTGGCAAAGTCAATATTTTTGATAAAATGCTTTCCTTCCATTTGATAACCTCCTTTTACCATCGAATTGCTGTCAAATTCATTGTATATTATATATGCTTTAAATTGACATTCATAGATACCCCCGCTGTAAGAATACGGCACCACAGAGTAATAAAAATATTTTCATGCTGTTAATGTATGTCCTTAGTAAACCACAGAGCACACAGAGATTATCAGCCCTGCCTGATGGCTTTTTAAGGGTTTTATCAATGAAATGGAAAAGGCTGATAAAATCCTTTTTACCCGATACATTATATATTTAACTTAATCGGCCTGTTTATTCCGGAATAAATAGCTTTAATGAAACAAAAGGGACAAAAGTTTAGTCAATAACTGTAGACAGTGAGCTGGAAATTATTATTGGAATGGTGTGACTACATGTATGATATCGCCATTATAGGGGCCGGTCCGGCCGGGGCCACCCTGGCCCGGCTGGCGGGAAAAAGGCACAGGGTACTGCTGGTGGACAGGAGAAGGTTTGCCGGTGGCCCTGCTGAGGGCTCCGGGACCAAGTGCTGTGGCGGCCTGCTGGCTCCTGACGCTCAAAAAATGATGGCCGCACAGGGGCTGGGTGCCCCGGGAGGCGGTGGTGGGGCCACAACTCTTCACCGTAAGGACAATAGACCTGCAGACAGGGCTGGAAAGATACTACCAGAGATTCTATATCAACGTTGACCGGGAGAAATTTGACCGCTGGCTTTTATCCATGGTCCCCGGATCAGTGGATAGGCGACTGGGGGCAGTTTTTAAGTCCCTTGAAAGAACCGGTCAGGGGTTTAAGATAACCCTTTTGCAAGATGAAAAGAGGCTTGAAGAGCAAGCTAGGGCTGTGATCGGTGCAGACGGGGCATTTTCCATGGTGCGGAGAATAGCCTTCCCCGGCCTTCCCCTTCCAAAAAAATATATCGCCGTTCAGGAGTGGTTTAAGTCCGAAAGGGTATTGCCCTACTTGACTGACTTTTACTGCTGGACCATCCCCAAGGAGGGCTGTCTGATAGTGGGTGCGGCGCTGGCGTTAGACAATCAGGTAGCCCACAGGTTTGAGCTTCTTAAAGAAAGACTGAGACATTACGGCTTTAAGTTGGGCAGCTGTGTTAAAAGGGAGGGGTCCTTCTTGCTGAGGCCGGAAAAGCTATATCATATAAATCCGGGGTCTGATGGGGTGGGCCTCCTGGGTGAAGCGGCGGGGTGGATCAGCCCCAGTTCCGCCGAGGGAATCAGCTATGCGCTCAGAAGCGCCATGCTGTGCTCCCGGAGCCTGGAGGAGGGGACGGAGGGATTTGCCGGGCGCTATAGCCGGTATACCGGGCAGATGAGGAGAAACATTTTTATAAAGAACCTTAAATCTCCTTTTATGTATAGCCCCGCACTGAGAAAAATGGTGATGAGATCAGGCCTTTTAAGTATGGATGTGCAGCCTCCGCACAGCCTCCTGTAACATAATAACAAGAAATAAACAGGGGGATTTGAATATATATATTTCTGGAGGATTCCCATGGAAGAGACCGGGACCTTTAAGGCCTCGGGAAGATGTCTTTAAAGAAGGCAGGGTGCAGACCGGGAGGTGAATATTTAAATGCAAAGAAAACACTGGATGCTACGGCAGGTGGCTCACTGCAAGGGTGGATGCAGTAGGAAGTCCCGGGCAAGACGTTAAACTGCCCGCAATTTAAGTTTAAAAAAAGAGGCTGACAGCCTCTTTTTTCATTATCAGCCGTCAGCTATCCTGCATGGCTCTTTTTTATGTAAATAATTACACCGTGCGAAAAAGGTGTCATTTTATAAATAAAAACAGAAAACACAGCATAAAAATATAAGCGGGCGCTGTCTGGGGATGTGTTTCTCAGGGGTATTCGCCCCGCATGGCTTTATAGAGAGGGGGGTAATGTATACATTGAAAATAGGGAGACTCAGCCTGGCTGCCATGACGCTGCTTTTTGTTGCCGCAGTCCTGGCAGGCTGCGGGTCGGACACGGTTGATGAGGAAAAGGTAAGGCAGTATGCCGACCCGATAACTGAAAATGTATTAATGGCTGTTAATGAGGGCAGTTATGATAAATTCTCCCGGGACTTTGACCAGCAGATGAAAAAATCCCTTCCGGAACAGGTATTCAGGGAGCTTAGCGCTGATACCAGGAGTAAAATAGGGGATTACCTGGATAAGGAGTTTTTAAAGGCAGGGAGGCAGGAGAGGTATACCGTTGTCTATTACAGGGCGCAGTTCACCAAGGAAAAGGAGGATGTGATCATAAAGGCGGTATTCAGCGAGGCCGGCGGCAAGGAGCTGCTGTCGGGCTTTTTTATGGATGCCCAGGGGCTTAGAAAAAAATAGGGCGGCTTTTTTATGCCCCTTCCGGGAGAATCCCTGCGGCAGGAGGCATTATTTATGGGCGGCTTTAAAAAGGTAAAAAGGCTGGAGCGCTACACTCCAACCTTTTTTGCATTCGGGTGTTTTAAATCCTTTCACGGAGATACGAGTATTATTATCGATAGTTTTTTGGGAGATTACTCACCTGGTACTTTTTGACTCCACAAAAATGGTTTATAGTTTATAGTATGATGTGTCTGCCACTTTGGGGGAAGGTCTGAAGAAAGGGGTATTTTTTAAATGAAAAAGGTGCTGGGACTGGTTATTTCGGAGAGGAGGCTGGGTAACACCGAGCTTTTGCTAAAGGAGATTCTGGGCGGTGTCCCGGACCCTTGCCAGAGGGAAATGATAAGGCTCACTGAATACCGCATTGACCCCTGCCGGGCCTGCTACCGATGCCTTGAGCCCGGAGTGGAATGCCGCCTTAAGGATGACTTCAATTTAATAATAAAAAAAATAATGGAGGCAGATGCCCTGGTTATCGGCTTCCCGGTATATTTTCTGGGTCCCCACGCGCTTTTCAAGGCCCTCACCGACCGCCTGCTGGGGGCCGTGGACTATTCCGGACAAACCAGGGGCAAGCCCTGCGCAGTGGTGATACCTTACGGCATGCCGGGCTGGGAAGGCTACACCAGGACTTCAGCCCTGGTTTTGCCAGGGGTGCTGGAGATGAAGCTGGTGGACTGCTGGATGGTTCACGCCACTCTGCCGGGAGAGGGGGTTGTGACTGCAGAAAAAAGGGAGTACGCCCGGAGGATGGGGATGAGCCTGTTTAGTGGGGCCGACCGTCCAAAGGGACCCCGGGAGTGCCCTTATTGCGGGTCGGACCTCTTCCGGCTCCTTCCTGGCGGGGCCGTGGAGTGCCCCCTGTGCCTGGCCAGGGGGCAGGTGAAAGAGGACGGCGTCCCGGAGTTATCCGTCACCGGGCACCACCGCTTCTCCACCGGGGGGCTGCAGGAGCACTTCGGTGGCTGGCTGGTGGAGATGAAGAAAAAATACCTGGAAGAAAGGGAGCGTCTCAAAGAGGTCCAGAAGGAATACCGGGGGAAGGGGTGGTGGGTTGACCCCAGACCCTAAGAAGCCCTGAATTAGAGATCTGAAGCTAGGAGTCGGGAGACTGCTATACAGTATGAACTTAGGGTCAGGAGGCTGCTCTATAGAATGAATTTGAGGTCGGGAGACAGGAGATAGCTCTATAGTATGAACTAGGGTCAGGAGACAGGAGTTTTTATCTGCCTGTCTCCCGACCAAAAAGTACTACCCTCAAGCAGTCTCCCGACCCGGGGTAATACTATTGAGCAGTCTCCTGTCTCCATACCCTGGGTAATGCTATTGAGCAATATTCTCCTCCAGCTGGTCCAGCAGACGTGAAAATAGGTTCAGTCCCTCCTGGACAGGACGGGGCTCGGCCATGTCCACACCGGCTGATTTCAGTATATTCAGCGGGTAGTCCGATCCCCCTTTTCTAAGGAAGCCCAGGTAGCGGGAGACCGCCGGGTCACCTTCCCTGAGTATCTGCCCGGTGAGGGCGGTGGCCGCCGAGAAGCCGGTGGCGTACTTGTATACATAGAAGGCCGAGTAGAAGTGTGGAATGCGGGCCCACTCCAGGTCTATGTCATGGTCCAGCTCAATGGCTGACCCGTAGTAGTCCTCATTCAGCTTGCGGTAGGCCGCGCACAGAGTATCCGGGGTAAGGGGCTCCCCGGCCTCGGACTTGGCATGGATAATCTTTTCAAACTCGGCAAACATGGTCTGCCTGAATACCGTCCCTCTGAATTGCTCCAGGTAGTGGTTGAGCAGAAACAGCTTTTTATCCCTTTCGGTCACCGTGCTCAGCAGGTGGTTCATGAGCAGAGACTCATTTACCGTTGAGGCCACTTCGGCGGTGAATATGGTGTAGTGGGCGTACACATAGGGCTGCTGACGGTATGAATAGTAAGAGTGCATGGCGTGCCCCAGCTCATGGGCCAGTGTAAAGGTGTTGTTCAGATTGTCCTGGTAGTTCATCAGTATGTAAGGGTGAACTCCGTAAGGCCCCCAGGAGTACGCCCCGCTGGTTTTACCACGGTTTTCGTATACATCCACCCAGCCTGCATCCAGCCCCCCGGCCGCCGCCTGGCTGTATTCGTTCCCCAGGGGAGCCAGCCCGGCCTTGACCATTTCCACCGCCCCGGCATAGGGTATTGCCCATTTCACATCCTTGAAAAGGGGCACGTACAGGTCGTACATGTGCAGCTTATCCACCCCCAGGAGCCTTTTGCGGATGGCCATGTAGCGGTGCAGCGACCCCAGGTTCAGGCGCACTGTTTTGATAAGGTTATCATATACCTCGGTGGATACATTGTCCTCAAACAGTGAGGCCTCCAGTGCAGACCCGAAATTTCGCACCCTGGAGTAGAAAACATCTTTTTTTACACTGGAATTAAGGGTGGACGCCAGGGTGTTCTTCAGCTTCCGGTAGGAGCTGTACATGGAGTGGAAGGCATCCTCGCGGACCCTGCGGCTGCTGTTTTCCATAAGCTGCCCATAGCGCCCGTGAGTAACCTCCACCTCCCGCCCGTCCTCACCGGTTATGGAAGGGAAGGTGATATCGGCGTTATTGAGCATCCTGAATATGTTGGCCGGGGCCGAGGTGACATCGCCCGCCCGGGCTACGATCTGCTCCTGGTCGGGGGTGAGGGTGTGGGGCTTTTGCCTGGTTATTTCGTCCAGGGCAAAGCTGTACAGAGAGAGGTCGGGGAGCTCCCTCTTAAAGCCCTCCAGGGCTTCCTCCGGCAGGGCCAGTATTTCGGGCGCCATGAAGGAAAGTGCTGCTCCGGCCCGGGTGCTTAAGCCCTCGGCCCGGTCCGACAGAGCCTGGTATGTGCCTCTTGCATTGTCCTCATCACGCCTCATCCTGGCGTAGGTGTACACCTTTTCAGTAGTTTCCCTGAGGCTGTCCTGCAGCCGCAGGGCCTCCAGCAGGGTGGCCGCCGATTCCCCCAGCCTCCCCTTAAAGCTCTCAGCCTTGCCCAGCAGTTCCTCCACCTGCCGGAAGTCCCTCTCCCAAAGATCATCTCCCGGGTAAATGTCCTCCAGCCGCCACTTGTACTGGTCCGGTATATCGTCCCTGGCAGGCAGGGCTCCGTTTTGTGCCATCTGTTGGTACCTCCGTTGCAACGCTCCGGCGTTGTTTTTTATTATGATATTACTGCTAATAATAAAGTATTTTTAACAAATTAAATAAGTTTTAAATATTTGTCCCGGTCATTTAAAAAATCCCTGTAGATCTGGTAGTATTCCGTTTCCTCATATTGGATCTGCTTTACAGGGCTATGGTCGAAGCTGTAGATGCAGGCCCCGGGAAGGGCAAGCAGTATGGGGGAGTGGGTGGCTATGATGAACTGGGCCTGCCCGGACTGGCCGGACTCCTTTAATACTTTCAGCAATTCCAGCTGTTTTTTGGGGGACAGAGCGTTTTCGGGCTCGTCCAGAAGGTACAGACCCTTTATGCTGTATCTGCTTTTAAAAAAAGCCATGTGATACTGGCCGTGGGATTTGGATAATAAATTCTCCCCGCCGAAATACTTAAGCATACCGGGGTCGGCCTTTGACCACTCATCTATATTTTTGGCCAGGTGGCGGAATATTTCAGAGGCGAAGAAGGACCCATGCACCTTGCCGTCGGCCCAGACTATATCCATATATCTGTAAAACTCCTCGGAGCATTTATTGCTGTCGAAGGAAAGTCTCTCATCATTCCACAAAAAAATGCCGCACCTGCGGGCTATAGCCCTCAGCAGGGTGGATTTACCGGAGCCGTTCTCACCGGTAAAAAAAGTCACCGGAGTATTAAATACAATTTTGCTGGTGGCGTTAAATATTTCCAGGGAATAAGGGTAGATGTCCCTGACCGGGTATTTATCCGGCTGAAGAGTTATTTCTTTTAGATGCATTCTGTGTAACCTCGCTATTTAGGCAGTCCCTGATTTACTAGATTATTTTACCATGAATTAACTAAAACTAAAGTCAAACTGATATCAGTATACCATTTTTAGACAGAAAAAAGGGCCTTTCAGGCGTTAAAAATTACCAGTTAGACAAATATATAGGAAAAATTTACTATAAGTATATGAAATGGGAAAATTATGGGATATAATGATGCAATATATTAGAAAATAACTAAATAGATAAATAATGCAAATAAAAGAAAAGAATGGCAAACCGGGGAGGTGCCGCCATGGATGATCTGTCTTTTACCCCGCTTGACGCCATGATACTGAAGAAGAGGCAGCTGGCCCGGGAAAAAAAGCAGCTCCAGGCCAGGGGTTATGAGGATTTTATTCAAACCGGGGATATAAATCTGATCCGGAAGACAAAGCAGATTGCCTCTCAAATTACCCAGTTGGAAAAGGATATTGATTTAATTCAGAAAAGCGGCGGGGACACTATCAGGCTGCACAGTATCAAAAGCGGCGATTATAAAAGGATGGCGGAACAAAGCTACGCTTTCATAATAAAAGGCGGGAGGTAGCGGCGGTGGCGCAGTGGGTGGTTTTACACGTGCACGGCGGAAGGGAAATGGACGTTAAGTGGGTCATAGATGAAAGGTTAAAGAGAATTCAGCCGCTGGCGGCTCTTATTCATGAAACAGTGGCTCCGGTGAGACAGGTGGCGGTGCACTCAACTAAAAATATAATCAATGAGCAGGTGATCAAGGGATATGTTTTTGTCAGGTGCACTATGACAGGCCATCTCTGGCATTATTTGAGGAGCATGCCCTTTGTTTTCAAAATACTGGGCTGTCCCGTATCCGATGAGGAAATACGCAGCCTCGGACCTCATCTTGAGAGAATGGCCGAGCTCAGGCTGCCGGATAATGATGTGCTCAGCAGGATAAAGGGGAAATTCAAAGAGCTTATAGAGAAAAAGCGTAATAGAAAAACAGTTATAAGGCTGCCGTTAGGTTTATTCCGGGAGTTGTTAAAGTCTGCCAGATCTATTTTTGCCGGAGATATTTCTGAAAATGAGGTATTTCGGCTTATGCTGGAGTCTCCATAGCAGTATTGCACCAGGCTGTTTACCTTTTTATTAAAAACTATTACTGGCAGCACCCGGATTTTATATATATATTCGTGCAATAGGAGAACGTGCCCAGGTTGCCTGTGCCACTACTTAGAGCATACGTAGGCCAATTAACTCAAATGTGGTATTTGAGGGTGGCGAAGCTTTGACTTTATCCATTCACCCCAATATTTGCGGTAAAAACCGTTGCCAATCATTTAAAGATTGAGGCGCGGGCTTTTATTCTTTTTAGAGGAAGAGTATCCGGTAAAACCACTCTGAATTGAGGTGTAGAATGTCAAGGTTTAAAAGGATATCGCACATTCTGCTGGCTATAATACTGGCCGCCGCTGCCGGGGGAGTGGTCTGGTATTATGTGGGTATTAACATCCCCAGTATTAAAGTGGTGGTGGCTGACAGTAAAATGCCCATAGGTACGGTAATTGGGCCTGGACATGTGGTATTAAAGGACTATCCTGTCACCGCCGTGCCCGGGGAGGCGGTGCAGTCAGTTCAGGAGGTGACCGGTAAAACAGTGGTGTCCGGCATCATATTCCCCGGTGATGTTATACGTCAGGGACATGTGGCGGCGGATACCGGAAGCCTGAAAGCAGTGCTGCATTCCATAGCCCCGGGCAAGGAGGCCATAGATCTTCCGGCTGATACTTCCCCGGGGCTTAAAGGGGTGGCCACTGGGGACCTGGTGAATGTATACACAGAAATAACAGTGGGAAAGGATGTCACCGAAGTTCAGTGTGTGGCCAGGGAGGCAGTGATACTAAAGGTCCCACCGGTGACGGCGGACAGAGATAACTCTTCTTCCGCCGTAAGGTCCTACGTGGTGGCGGTTACCCCGGAGGAGGCCCAAAAGGTGGCCGAAGGGAATGTGCTGGGGAAAAAGTTCTCTCTTTCGGTGCTCCCGCCCAGGGGGGGTCAGTGAAATGGCTATAAGACAATTTCTGGGCAAAAAACCAGTGAAGAGGCAGGAGGAAGATCTGCTTCTCTGGAAGGCCGGCCAGAATGCCGAAAAAGCTGAAAGCCGGGATCAGGGTGGGATAACCCATCTGTACAACATTCCTGTGGGCCCTCAGGCGCTGTCCGGAAAAGGAAAGATAATAGCGGTGCAAAGCTCTGCCGAGGGTGACGGGGCAACCACCGTGGCTGTAAACCTGGCTGGAATTGTGGCCCTTTCCCATCCTGAAAGAGTGATATTGGCCGACCTGGCAGGGTATGGGTCGGTAAGGGCCAGAATGGGTCTGCCTACCGGGGAGTGCCTTACAAATATACTGGACTGGGAAGATATTCACAGTCTGGGGGAAATAAACAGGGGGGTCTTTGCCCACTCCTCTGGAGTTATGGTGATACCCGGGGTGGTCCACTATGATCACGTGGAAAATATAGGCCCCGATCTTATATTTAAAATGCTTACCCTGTTGAAGGAAAGCTTTGATTACATAATACTTGACTGTCCGCCGGTGGGAACGGGCAACAGCGTTTGGGCCGGTATAATTGTGGCGGATGCTGTTCTGACTGTTTTTAAGCCGGACCGGGCCAGCCTTGATTTGTTGAGCGAAAACAGCGGGTTTATGATGAGGCTGGGCTGCCAAAACAGGGTGCGCCTGGTATTAAACCAGGCAGGCATCCCCGGAGGCATCAGGGCTACGGATATTGAAAGCATTCCCGGGCTGGAGCTGGCCGGAGCGCTGCCTTATTCTCCCGGAGTGGCCGGAGAGAACAACAGAAGGCAGTTTGCCGTGCTGACAAGACCGAGGGATCAGTTTTCCAGAGGACTGCAGCTGCTGCTGGACAGCGTCACGGGATCAGGGCCGCCGGAAACCGGGGGACTGGACAGGGATTTAATCAAAAAGCTGGCCTGCAGGTGCAGTGGCTTCTTTATTGAGGAAAAGGAGGGCGTCGGCACTGACCCTCCAGTCCCGGTAAATGGCGGCGGCATACCGGGTCTGGACGGGGAGAAGTACGCTGAAATACGTTTTTATGTCCAGAAGGCCCTGAGCAGTATTTTAAAGCCCGAGGAGAAAACCAGGAGCCGGGACCCTATTGTCAGGTCAAAGCTGAAAAGCATAGTGCTCAGGGGATTGCTGGAAAAAAGCGTGCCCCTGGGCGAGGAGGCCTCACTGATGCTGGTGGAGGAACTGGGCAACGAACTCCTTGGGTACGGCCCTGTGGAGCCTTTTTTCTACGACCCCGAGGTGACTGAGATAAAGGCCGGCAGGGATGTGATAAGGATAGAGAAGAACGGTCTGGAAAGGGTGGTAGAGGGCATCCGGTTCAGAAATGAGGACCACATAAAGGATGTTCTGGAAAGAATGCTGGCTCCTACCGGGAGAAAGATAGACATGGCCTCACCCAGGGTAAATGCCCGCCTGATTGACGGGTCGAGGCTGATCGCCCACACCGCGCCGGTGTCCGTGGATGGGACCATGTTTACCATCCGCCGCTTCAGAAAGGACATGAACCTGGAAAACCTGATGGCCAGAGGTGTAATATCCCCGGAGGTAATGGAGTTTATAAAGATTGCCGTGCAGTCGAGGATGAATATTGTAATTAGCGGGGGCACCGGATCGGGAAAAACCACTTTTTTAAACTGCACAGCCTCTTTTATTCCCGAAGAGGAGAATATTATCACCATCGAGGACCCAGCCGAGCTGCAGCTGCAGCATCCCAGTGTCAGAAGGCTGGAGGCCAGGCCGGCCACCGCCGAGCATGAGGAGATAACCCAGCGGGAACTGGTTAAGGATGCTCTGCGTATGAGGCCTGACCGCATCATAGTGGGGGAGGTCCGGGGGGCCGAGGCCTTTGACATGCTGCAGGCCATGAACACCGGGCACCAGGGCTCCGAGACCACCGGCCATGCCAATTCCGCCAGGCATTGCACAAAAAGGCTGGTGAACATGGTGCAGATGGCCGGAATGGACATACCCTACGACGGCATAGTGGAGCAGATAGCAGACGCCGTGGACCTTTTTATACATGTATTAAAGGACAGATCAGGCCGGCGGCGGATGGACCATATCTGTGAGGTGGCCGGGGTGGAGCGGGTGGAGGGAGTGCTCAATGTCAAACTGAACACCCTCTGGCAGTACAGCCCCAAAACCGATGCCTTCGAATGGGTGGCCCAGCGTTTTTCCCGGCGGGAAGTATTTGCAGACAGGGGGTGGGCCGGGTGAACCGTGAACTGGTTTTTCTGGCCGCCCTGCTGACAGGCCTGGCGGTTTTCTGGGCTGTTGCGGGCCATAAGGTGAGCCTTGCCAGGAGGAGGTCGGTGAGGTTAAGTGATGAGAGAATAGAGACCCGGAAAAAGGTGGTCAGGTCGTCCCAGGATGTAATTATCACCCTGGCGGGGGGGGTTATACTGGGCGGGGTGGCTCTGGCTGTAACGGGAAAGTGGTATTTCGGGCTGCTGGGCCTTAGTATGGGGTCGCTGGTGCTGAAGTGGTGGAAAAATAAACAGGAAGAGGACAAAATGGAGCTTCTCAGAACCCAGTTCGCTGATGTGCTGGGTCAGCTTGAGAGCGCCACTTACGGGGGCATGAATCCTTACCAGGCGGTAGAGGACGCTGTTCCCAACATGCCCAGGCCGTCCCGGGATGTATTCTATGAAATTCTGCGCCGGACCAGGACCGGGGATACACTGGCCCAGGCCATTGAGGCGGTAAGAAAGGAGACCGGCTGGGAGGAGCTGAAGTCCCTTTCCATTGCCATCAGGCTTTACAACAGGGTAGGTGTTGACCTGGCGGAAACCTGCCGGCACTCCATGGATGCTTACGAGGACAGGGAAAGCTTCAGGAGTATAATCAATGCGGCGGTGGCCCAAAACATGATGACCTTAAAGGTGCTGACGGCGCTTCCTTTTTTATTTGTCGGGGCTACCAGGTTCCTGGCGCCGGGATTCGCGGACTCGCTATTTAACACAGCCCCCGGCAATATAGTTTTTATTACATCAACTGCCTGGATTATATACGGTAATATATTTACCCGGAGGATTATCAGAAAAGCCTTCAAATGAACTGGGGGGTAATATGGTGCTGAAATACATTTACTCTCATCTTGGCGGTATTGACGGGGCAGCCATTGGCGCGGCGTTTACGGCGGCAGCAGTTCTTTTTCTGGTGGCCGGCAACAAGCTGCGGCTGCCCGGAGGCTTTGAGCTTAACGGGCAGGCCGAAACACTGTTAAACAAAACGGGAACAAAGCTGGGTAATGAAATAAGCAAAACTATAATACAAAAGAAAATTATCCAGGCCGATCTCACCATCCAGCCGGAATACTTTATTGGCCTTCAATACGGACTCCCGGTTCTGTGCCTGGCGTTACTGCTGCCGCCCACCTTGCTGGGCTGGGTGGATATATACTGGGGCATGCTGCTGGCCCTGGTAATGTATCTGATCCCGGGCATGTGGCTGAACAAAAGGGCCAGGGAGCGTATAGAGGCAATAAAGGGGGACATACCGGACTTTTGCATCCTTCTGGGCAATGCTGTAAGGGGCGCTGATTTAATGCTGGCCCTGCAGGAGGTTTCGGCTACTATGAAGGGTGAGCTGGCCAGAGAAATTGATAGGGCGCTGGCAGACATGGCTACCGGAGACAGCCGGGCGGCAGCCCTGAATAAAATGGCGGACCGCTGCGGCATTCCTGAATTAACCGGGCTGGTGTCCAAAATACAGCAGGCCATGCGCTATGGAAGCCCGCTGGAGCCGGTGGTAAAGCATTATGCGGAAAAGATTATGTCCAGGAAAAAGTATGAGGCCCAGAAAACAGCAGGAGAGCTTACCATAAAACTGCTTTTCCCCATCATAATTTTTGTTCTGTTCCCACTGGGAGCAATGATCGGTTTTCCAATAGTGTGGAATATGTTGATTGTTTTCGGAAATTAGAGGGGTGTTAAGGCTGTGTACATAAAAGAAAAGGAGGTGAAAGAATTGAAAAATTTTATAAAAAGGCTTCATCAAGATGAGAGCGGTCAGGGAATGGCGGAGTATGCCATTATTCTGGTAGTGATAGCGCTTTTTGCTGTTGCTGGATTTACATTCCTGGGCGATAGGATAAATGACAAGGTGGAAGATGCAGGGGATGCCCTCGGTAATTAGTTGTTTATATAGTATTTGAAGGGACATGGTTTACACCGTGTCCCTTTATTTATATGGAATAAAACAATCTGATGAAAGGTGCTGACATGGTTCTTAAATTATCAAGTGGAGTAATTTTAGCAGGAGAAACCACTTTGGCCAAAAATTTTGCCGGCAGGCTGAGGGGGCTTATGGGAAGAAAGGGGATGTCTGCCGGTGAGGCTTTGATTATAAAGCCCTGCTGCCAGATACACACCTTTTTTATGCGGTTTGACATTGACGTTATTTTTGTTGACCGGCAGGGGAGGGTGCTGCAGGTGGTGGAAAGGATGCCTTCCTGGAGGATAAGCAGCCTGGTGCCGCAGGCCCGCCTGGTGGTGGAACTGCCCGGGGGCTCTCTGAAGGCCAGTGTTGCCCCCGGCGACATGATAAAGCTGGAGGAATGATGCCATTTTTTTGAAGGGAGTCAGTTGATGTGTACCCTCTTATTTCCTTTTTTCTGGCGGCAGTCCTGGTGACCGCCTGTACCTGGACTGATTTAAGGAGCAGGCGCATCTACAATGTGTTCACGTACCCGGCTGCCCTTGCCGGGGTGGTCTTAAGCCTTATGGAGGGCAACTGGTTCAATTTATACGGCAGCCTCATTATTCTTGCCATGTACCTGTACTTTTTCCTGTCAGGTAAGATGGGTGCAGGGGATTTAAAGCTGGCCGTGGCCCTTTCCCTGCTCCTGGGCTTTATGCCGGTGCTTTTCGGCACACTTGCCGCCGGAGTGCTAATTATGGCCTGGGGCTTTTCAGCAACCTGGCGTAGAACAGGACAACTGCAGACTGCAGTGCTGGTGGTGGCCGGCAAGCTCCCCGGAGGAGAGGTGCCCTATGGGGCGGTGCTGGGGCCTTCGGCTTTGGGAGTGGCCGTGCTTCAGTATTATATAGATAATGGCGGCAATATTTCCTGACAGGTAAATGTTGACAATATACACATGTATGTGTATAAGTATGAAAACCAGTGAATTTAAAAAAAGCATGAATACATCGACAAGAAGACTATAAGGAGATAAAAAGGCTTAGGAGTGTGAGTTTAGTGAAAAGAATCATAACCATAGCTTTAGCTCTGGTCCTGGCGGCGGTGCTGGCGCTTCCCGCAATGGCCGAGCAGGTTAATTTGTATCAGAATAACCAACTGGTAAAAAGCGTGGTCTTTAAAATAGGAGTACCCTATTATGTGGTCAACGGCCAGACTCCAGGAGTAAAGATGGACGTGGCGCCGTTTGTAAAGAGCGACCGCACCTTCGTGCCGGTGAGGTTTCTGGGTAATGCACTGGGCCTTGATGACAGCAGAATCATCTGGGACAACAGCACCCAGACTGCCACCCTTAAAGGAAACGCTATCCTACAAATGACCATCGGCCAGGCCAGCATCATCAGTAATGGGGTCAAGAAAATAATTGATGTGGCCCCCATACTGCAAAGCGACCGCACATTCCTCCCGGCCAGGTACGTGGCCGAGGGGCTGGGCTACCAGGTTAGTTGGGACGACACCACTCAGACGGTGGTTTGCTGGCCTGAGGGAGAGATAAAGCCGGATGTCAGCGCGGTGGTGAGTTACCTGGAAAATAAGGGGACAACTCCGGCCAAACCGATATCTGGAGACTTAGTTAATGGTTACAATATTCCCAAGAATACAGACTTAACCATTGCCAATTATGCCAAAGAGGCTAGTGATGGCAAATGGATGGTTTTCTCCATCAACCTTACAAAAAGAAATCTGCAACAGCAGTATGCTGACACGCAAAGTATTATTTCTCAAACTGTTGACCCTGCCACAACCGCCGAGGCCATTGATTATGCTAAGAAAGTGCAATATGCGTTAGAAAATGGATCTAGAGAAAATCCTATATATTGCCCTATCACAACCTTCAATGCACCTAACGACATGGCTGTTAGGGTAGGCGCCGGTGGAGGCGACACCGTACAATTTGACCTCTGGTCAACAAAATAAGCGAGGGAGGGAAAAGAATTATGATAAAAAGACTATCCGCAATAGCGGCGGTCTTTTTTCTTTTGGCTTTTTTAAGTCCGGTCTTTGCTGGGACACCGTTTGATTCAAAAACTGCCATTAATGATGCTAAACAGAATAACAGCGACTACTATAACGATTGGTCCCCGAATGTACCGAAAAATGATCGAGGCCTTTATTACATAACAAAATCGGGCCTTAGCCATATAACCGATGGGAATGGTAACAGTTACGGCTTTTTAACCTATGGCCAGCCTCACGGAGATCCTCCGCGTAATGGCCAGCAACGCTATATCGGTTATACCTTTTATGGCGAGGATTACACCAACATGGACTATCCCGCTGACAAGAACGCCAACGGAGCTGATTTCGCAAGCAAAAATTGGGTGAGGCACCCATGGGGGGAATCACCTTCTGCTAAAGCTGTTAAAGCAAGTAATCCCTCTTTTGCATATTTTAACATTAATCCCGGTGACGGCTCCCCCGAATACCTTACTGCCATGCAGGCCGGTATTCTGATTTACGGCGGCGCTAACGCAAATAACGGTTTCACAATGGCTAATTTCAAACAAGGTACCGAGCTTTACGACAACATCGAGCAGTACGTCCACATACTGGCTCCCCCGACACAGTACGCTTGGGGTATCGGACGTATGTGGCACATTGAAAATGGCTCACTATGGTATGTCACAGTCCCAATAATGCCGGGAGCACTTTTACCAACTACCCCGGACCTGTCCACCAACCTTGAAATAGACAAATTTATAAACGTCCAGCCTGGCCGGAAAATTACAAGCACAGTGGCCTACAAACTTAACCAGGATCATAAACAGCCGGAACGGGCCTGGGTACGTTTGCACCATGTAGTTGACGGTCAGGAGTTCCCGGTACAGCTGACCCCTGTTAACGGAGCGCCGGTACCGGATGAAAAGGGTTATATTACATTGCAGCCCGGTGATATGAAGATATACAGCTATACCTTTACAGTACAGGACCAGACCACAAAAATACTGTCCCGGGTTAATCCGGTGGATACTGACCTGGATAAGGACTGGGACAATAACCGGGCTGAGGCTGCAGTTATTCCCCGGAGCTATGACATAAAGGTTAAAATAATCCCCGAAAAATACAAATTCACCTCAATAAACGGTGATATCACACCAGTGGCAGGCTATGTCGATGTCACAAGGAAAGACGGACTGCCGGGGGAGATCAGTGCAACTGGCTCAATAAAAAGCAAAGGAGAGACCCAGTATTTTGAGGCAACCCTGGGGCCAGGTGAAAAAGAGAGTATTGACTTTGGTTTCCCGGCCCGTCCGGGGACCTATGTAATTGAGGCTGAGGCCTGGCCTGTAGGCACGGAGGACATTTATCCCCCGGACAACCGGGACAGGGTGACCATAAGTGTGGATAATAAGATTCTTAATGTAGACAGTGAAATCTGGACAGAAACACTGAGGTAATAAATAAGCCCACCTTGCTATGGTGGACTCAGACTGCTGGCATACCCATTAAGCATAATAAA
This sequence comes from Peptococcaceae bacterium BICA1-7, assembly GCA_000802095.1. GTDB lineage: Bacteria > Bacillota > Desulfotomaculia > Desulfotomaculales > Desulfocucumaceae > BRHc4a. The sequence goes on from JUEB01000033.1 coordinate 460,539, forward strand.
TGCTAAAGGGGATGCGGGGATCTAACGCTGGACGCAGCTTTATGGTGAATTAGCTTTGGGATACTGAAGCTCTGATACGGGCCTCACTTGCCGGAGGATTTTTGAAGGGAGGTGAGGCGGTGTGAAAACGTCTGACGTACTGCAACTTGTAATCGCCTTGCTTCTCGGATTAACCCTTGTAGTGTCGATTATTGGCCTTGCGGTAAAATAACGATAACCGGGTTGTCGCAAGCAACCCGGTTATCCTAAACACCTCTGGTCAGTGAGGCACCCAAGCCGTCTCATCTTCAGTATTTCCAAATATTTATAATTATTATGCTTAATTAAAACAAAAGTGTCAAGTCCTATAGAATCAATTTAGATGTGGGGTGCTGTCTTCCTGTGGCGCAAAAGCGAATACTTCCCAGGTAAATATTGACAGTATGCACAAGTATGTGTATAAGTATTAAAACCAGAGAAATAAAAAAGCTTAAATACGTCGAACAGGAAGACTTTAGGAGCAAAAATCGAATAGGAGTGTGAGTTCTTTGAAAAGAATCAATACCATAGCGTTAGCTCTGGTCCTTGTCCTGGTACTGGCGCTTCCCGCAATGGCCGAGCAGGTTAATTTGTATCAGAATAACCAACTGGTAAAAAGCGTGGTTTTTAAAATAGGAGTACCCTATTACGTGGTCAACGGGCAGACTCCAGGAGTAAAGATGGATGTGGCGCCGTTTGTAAAGAGCGACCGCACCTTCGTGCCGGTGAGGTTTCTGGGTAACGCCCTGGGCCTTGATGACAGCAGGATCACCTGGGGCAACAGCACCCAGACTGCTACCCTTAAAGGAAACGCCACCCTTCAAATGACCATCGGCCAGGCCAGTGTGACCAGCAACGGAGTCACCAGGCCGATTGATGTAGCCCCCACACTGCAAAGCGACCGCACATTCCTCCCGGCCAGGTACGTGGCAGAGGGGTTGGGTTTCGAGGTTGGCTGGGACGAGGCTACTCAGACTGTGGTTTGCTGGCCGGCAGGGCAACCTCAGCCTGATGTTAGTACTTCGGTTGATTTTCTAAATGAGCAAGTGACGAAACCGCCGATGACTGGAACTATAGCCAATGGGTATAAAATTCCGGCGGAGACAAAAATAACGATAGATGACTATGCTAATAAAGCAGGCGATGGAAAGTGGATGGTTTTCTGGGTTAACCTTAAAGCAGGTGATTTGGAACAGCAGTATGCTGACGCGCAAAGTGTTATTTCTCAAACCGTAGACCCGGCCACAAGCGCAGAAGTCATGGAATATGCCAAACAGGGACAATACAATGATGGGCTTTTGCCGATTAAAAACTTTTATTCGCCTAACGGCATGGGAGTATGTGTTGGCGGTGGCGGTGGATATACAGTACAATTTGACCTCTGGTATACCAAATAAACAAGGAGGAAAATAGATTATGATTAAAAGACTATCTGCAATAGCGGCGGTCTTTTTTCTTTTGCTCGCTTTTATAAATCCAGCTCAAGCTGAGTCATTCAATTCAACTAAGGCTATAGACAATGCTTTACAAAATAGTGGCTTTTATCAGGATAATAATCTTAATAATGATGATATTAATTATGCTACTACCCCAGGACTTAGCCATATAACCAGCGGAGATGGTTATAGCTATGGCTTTCTAACCTACGGTCAGCCTCACGCTGCTAACTCGATCAGGAATGGTCAGTATCGTTATATCGGTTATACCTATTATGGTGAAGATTACACCAACATGGACTATCCAGCCGATAAAAATGCCAACGGAGCAGATTTCGCAAGTCAGAAGTGGGTTAGAGAGCCATGGAGTAAAACTAATTATCAAACCATTAAAGCAAGTAATCCTTTTTTTAGAAAATTTCCCGGTGACGGTTCCCCCGAATACCGTACAGCCATACAGGCTGGTATTCTGATTTACGGTGGCGCAAATGCAAATAACGGTTTCACAATGGCTAATTTCAAACAAGGTACCGAGCTTTACGACAACATCGAGCAGTACGTCCACATACTGGCTCCCCCGACACAGTACGCCTGGGGTATCGGGCGTATGTGGCATATTGAAAATGGCTCACTATGGTATGTCACAGTCCCAATAATGCCGGGAGCACTTTTACCAACTACACCGGACCTGTCCACCAACCTTGAAACAGACAAATTTATAAACGTCCAGCCTGGCCAGAAAATTACAAGCACAGTGGCCTATAAACTTAACCAGGATCATAAAAAGCCGGAACGGGCCTGGGTACGTTTGCACCATGTAGTTGACGGTCAGGAGTTCCCGGTACAGCTGACCCCTGTTAACGGAGCGCCGGTACCGGATGAAAAGGGTTATATTACATTGCAGCCCGGTGATATGAAGATATACAGCTATACCTTTACAGTACAGGACCAGACCACAAAAATTATGTCCCGGGTTAATCCGGTGGATACTGACCTGGATAAGGACTGGGACAATAACCGGGCTGAGGCTGCAGTTATTCCCCGGAGCTATGACATAAAGGTTAAAATAATCCCCGAAAAATACAAATTCACCTCAATAAACGGTGATATCACACCAGTGGCAGGCTATGTCGATGTCACAAGGAAAGACGGACTGCCGGGGGAGATCAGTGTAACTGGCTCAATAAAAAGCAAAGGAGAGACCCAGTATTTTGAGGCAACCCTGGGGCCAGGTGAAAAAGAGAGTATTGACTTTGGTTTCCCGGTCCGTCCGGGGACCTATGTAATTGAGGCTGAGGCCTGGCCTGTAGGCACGGAGGACATTTATCCCCCGGACAACCGGGACAGGGTGACCATAAGTGTGGATAATAAGATTCTTAATGTAGACAGTGAAATCTGGACAGAAACACTGAGGTAATAAATAAGCCCACCTTTCTATGGTGGACTTATTTATTAAAGGGGGTGAATATGTGCAAATGTTTATAAAAGACAGCAGGGGTTCGATCATGGTTGAGTTTGCGGTGGCCGGTATTATTTTCATAGGATTTGTGCTTGGAATTATTGTTATAGGCATCTGGATATACAATGTGTCCCAGGTTAGCCAGGCCGCCAGAATAGCGGCTCATAACGTTGCGGTAACCAATAACGCCGGCGAGTCTGAAGAAATGGCCTTAAAATATTTAAACAAAATGGTGATTGCCTGCCCGGAAAAAGGGGTAAGGGCCTCAAAGTCCTCGGGAAACGGCTATAGCGTTGCTGAAGCCTATATGAACCCCCTTTTTCCCGGGTTTCAAAAGCTTATAGACCCCCTTGGCAAGTCAACTATTAACGGTAGAATACATATCCGGAAGGAGGCGACGAGGGTTCTTGAAAACAGGTTTAGACCGGATAGTTAGGACGAAAAGGACTGAATTGATAAAAAACCGGGACGGGGTAATTTTTATAGAACTGGTTTTGGTGCTTTCTATAGTTACCGTAATCTTTCTGGCCACAGTAACATTCTCATTTCTTTTTACTGATTATTACGGGGCGCAAAAGGTGGCCAGGGAAGGAGCCCGGGAGGCCTGTATTTCCAAGGACATTGCATTGGCAAGGCAAAGAGCCGAAGATGCCGCCTGGCTATGGGGCCTTGACCAGGACAGGCTGCTGATTCAATTTATGCAGGACAGCAAGGGGGTAACCTGTACTGTGCATTATGTGGCCAGGCCTTTTAGCAGGACGTTCCCTGAACTGCTAAATGATAAGCCGTTAAAAGACTATCACTTTCAGTCAGTGGCTATATATCCATGGACTAAAAAGGATTAGGCATAGGAGGTTTATACTTGAAAGATTTGTTAACTTCAGAAGAAGGAAGTATCCTCCCTATATTTGCAGTTGTAATAACAATTCTTTTTATAATCATGGCTATGGCAGTAGATTTCGGCCGACAGGTTCTGGTCAGTGAAAAACTAAAAATGGCCACTGATTCAGCCGCCAACGCCGCTGCATTTAGCGCCAAAAGATATGTAAGGGTAGAAATCGACCCGGGCAGATATGAGGACTTATGCTGCAGCGAACATAAATGCCGCAGATGTTGTAAGGACTGTGGGGAGCCTTTTGAGGTGGTAGGCCGTGAGGATGAGCTGATAGAACAAAAAGGCTATAAAAAATACTGCTGCAGCTGCGGGTGTGGTGGATTCAATATTCTTGAGCGGTGGGTGGAGTATGAGGATAATGGGGCCGAGGCCAGAACTGCAGCCCAGGCGTACTTTGATATGAACAGGCCAAAAGAAATGACCTCGGCTGCCGGCGGAGAATCATACATATCCTCAATAGAGATTTATGACAATAAAAGTAGTAACCTGTATCCCTCGGTTGTTGTACGGGCCAGGGGTGAAATAAAAACACTGATGCTAAATTTTATGGACAAGATGTATGGCTCCGACTTAACACATCTTGATACTTCAAAATGCTCCCAGGGGGGTACCTTTTACTATGACGTTAATAACCAAAAGCACAGGGCCGCTAAAAGTATTGAGGGCTGTGAATAACAGGAGGTGGACAATGAGATATTACGGCGGGCTTTTTTTTATTTCTGCGGCAGTATTACTGGCAGCAACAAAGTCCCCTGACATATTTACAGTGGCGGCGGTTGCAGCCTGCGCTCTGATGGCAGCCCTTTCCTCCACCAGGCATGCTGTATGGTCTGCCATAGGAGGGGCGCTGCTGATAGGCGCATCTCTTGCCCTGCAGTCAGCGCTTTCCTATCGGTGTACTGACTGCATAAAGGCCGACCTCTTAATTATGGCCGGGGTAATATACCTTGCAGTGACCGAAAGCGGGGGGATGAAAAAGTCCTTAAGGGTGATGGCTGCGGTGGCCACTGCTATGCTGGCGGCCAGTGCGCTGCTGCATTACCCGGTATCTACCGGGTTCTCCCAGGAGGAAGCCCGGGGGGGCAGAATAAGCCAATTCATCAGTGTGGCAAATGACGGCGAAGGGGCTTTACTGGACACAGCTGTCAGGCCGGCGCTTTTTTTCTCGCCTTCCTGCGGGGCCTGCAGATCAGTTCTTGAAAAGCTGGCGGCAGCAGACCCGGAGGGTAACGGCTGGGCTCCAGTCCTCACGGGAGGAAGCCCGGGAGAGGGAAGAGATCTGCTTGACAGCAACGGGTACCTCGGCGTCATGTCCTGGTCGGAATGGGATGCCGCAGTCCCCGCCCTCATTATTACAAGGGATGGACAGACTCGGGCGCTATACGGCCAGGAGGAGATACTGAGAGCGGTGAGGGGGGATAGCAGTTGAGCCTGTGGCTATGGGGCTCAGGAGGAGTTGTATTGTTCCTTTCAGGACTTGCCGCCGGCTTTTATCCACTGGTGGGCGTTATCTGGCTGGCTGCCTGGCTGTCTTTTGTGGGCATGACTATTCTCTGGGTCAGGCGGGTCAACAGTAAAATTGAAAGCATGCTCAGCAGTAATCCCGACCCGGTGGTAATCAATAGAGTGTTTACCACCTGTATAACAGATTTTGCCAGGGCGGACACCGGGCTCTCCGGGATCTACAAAAAAATGAAGCATAAGGATTCCGACCATCTAAACCAGAAAGCCCGCTACGCCGGAGAGAATCTGGACCTGTTAATAATGTCCACAACCGACCCGTTGACCGGAGTGCAGAACAGGAATCAGCTCAACATCTTTATGAAAAAAGCCCTGGGCAGGCTTGAGCCGCTATCCCTGATCATGGCGGATATAGATTTTTTCAAAAGAATTAACGACACTTATGGCCATGATGCAGGGGATATGGTGCTTAAACAATTTTCCGGTGTGGTAAGAAGGTCCGTACGGCCTTTGGATCAGGTTTTCCGCTTTGGCGGTGAGGAATTTATGGTGATCTGTGAGGCCGGACTTGAAGCTGCGGTGGTAATTGCAGAACGCATACGGGAAAGTGTTGAAAAATCGCCTCTGGCAATGGGTGGGAGGCAGTCCGTTAATATTACAGCCAGCTTCGGGGTGGCCCTGCACAGGCCCGGCGACACCCCGGAGGATATCATCAAAAGGGCTGATGAGGCCCTATACAGGGCCAAGGGAAAGGGAAGAAACCGTGTGGAAGTGGAGGGTGTATTAAAAATATGAAAAAGCCTCAAAAGCCGCTGTCTTTTTGGGTAGCCCTTCTGTTAACGGTGGTTACCATGTCCTTTGCCTACCTGACCTACTACCGTATGTACAGGCCCGTTACGGTGGTGGCGGCGGCGGAGGACATACAGGCCAGGGAGCAGATCAAGGAAAGCCAGCTGAAAACAATCACCGTATCATTAAAGGACTGTCATCCCAACGCAGTGACCGCTATAGGCCAGGCTGCCGGGAAAATAGCCGGAAGGCAGATATATTCCAGTGAGCAGATAATTACCAATGGGCTGACCGATGACCCCTCCGGCCTGTCAGGGGTTTTTACCCGCCTGGGAGCCGATGAGACCTATCAAACTTTTACGGCATCAGAGGTCAAATGGCCAAACGGCTTAAAGGAGGGTGATCAGGTGGTGGCCACAGCGGTGGCAGAAACAGGATCAATGCAGGTGGGCCTGCTGAGAGTGCTGGGCACCGACCACCCTGCCCTGGAGGTTAAGGCCCTGCAACCGGCATTGCCTCAGAATACAGATAAAATAACCGTTGCTGTTAAATGGCGGGATTTGAATAGGCTCCTTTTCGCAAAGGCACAGGCCAAGGCCTTTTACTTAAGCCCGGCCCATCCCAATGCCAAAATGGAGGATATAGAGGGAGGTGTGCCGGCCGATGCTGAAAAGCCTGATTAAAAAGCCCCCGGCCATAAAAAAGGAAAACCCGGCGGAGCACACTGTCATAATGCCCGGCAGCCGGTTTAATAAACAGCAGTATATGAATACCCTGATAGAGGATATACGGCTAAATCTCATAAAGACCCAGGGGGATCTTTTCCTTGAAAACGTGGCCGGGAATATGGACCAGATCACAGGCGTTATAAGGCAATCCCTGGCTGAGACTGCCGGGGAGGCAGGGAGCGGCCTGGAGGAGGAGATAATCTCAAACCTGGTGGGCCTGGGACCGGTGGACAGGCTCAGAAAAATACCGGGAATCTCGGAAATAATGGTGAACGGCCCTGACGACGTCTGGATTGACGTTAATGGAAGGCTGGAGAAAACAGACGTCAGGTTTGGGTCTGAGAAAGAGGTCAGGGACCTGCTGGACCGGATAGCCCAGCGGTGCGGCAGGAAAATAAATATGAGCAATCCCATACTGGATGCCCGGTATGAGAATTTAAGAGTCAATGGGGTAGTCCCCCCGGCCGGTAAAAACACGGTCATAACCATCAGGGTAAAGGTGGACGAAGGTCTGTTGACCGCCCGGGGGCTATTGAATAACGGCACCTTCACCCCGGAGATAGAAACCCTGCTGAAATATGCGGTGAAGGCAAGGCTTAACATAATAGTGTGCGGGCCGGCAGGGTCGGGGAAAACCGTCCTTTTGAGAATACTTGGAGGATACATACCCCATGATGAGAGGATTATTACAATAGAAGATGTGTACGAGCTGGGCCTTGAAAACATTCACCCCCACGTAATACCCCTGGAGGGCAATACCAAATCTGACGTGGCCAACATCTATACCCTTACCATAAACTCTCTGCGTATGCGGCCTGAAAGGGTAATTATAGGTGAAATAAGAGGCCCGGAGGCCATTGAGCTTTTAAAGGCCATGGGTACCGGCCATGACGGCTCACTGACCAGCCTGCACACAAACTATGCCCGGCAGGAGGTGATTAACCGCCTGCTGGGGGCCATGACCGAGGGCAGCGCCATACCGGTGGATGACCTTAAAAGGATGATCGGTGAAACGGTGGACCTTACTGTTTTTATAAAAAAATACAAGGATGGGACCAGGAGGCTCCATATTTCTGAGGTAACCAACCGCAATAAGGACCGCCTGCCTGACTTTAACGACATATACAGGTATGACTTTGAAAAAGGGAGCTATGTATTTGATAAGCCCCTGACCCCGGAGCTTTTGTGGAAAATGAGGGACAACCTGATGGGAGAAAAGCTCCCGGGTATTTCGCCTTTCCAGGGAGGTGGCGGTGAATAATGGAGGTAGTCTTAACCACAATATCTGCACTGGGGGCCATAGTTTCCTTTTTTCTGTACAAGAATGCCCATTATTTTAAATCCCGGTATAGCGGCCTCAGAAAACAGCTGCTGGAAGAGGCCAGAAAAAGGGAGCACTTCTTCCTCACCCCGGGAAGGAAAAAAGGACTGGAATTCAAGCTGTACCGTCTGGGCTATAACATAAGCTCGGCCCATTTTTTATCGGCCGCCGGCGGCATATCTTTTTTAACAGGCATTGCGGTGGGATTGGCCATGAATAGCTGGCTGCTGTTTGTGGTGGTGGCAGTGGTGCTTTTCCTGTTTTTCTATACCAGGGTGCAGCTGGCCTATCAGAATAGAAAGACCCTGATGGACGAGCAGGCCGAGCTGGTGCTGCAGATAGTGGCTGGACTTTACAAGTCCAACGGCAAGGATATGATACGGGCCATCCATGATGTGATACCCTCAACCAGGCCTCCCATTAGGGATGAGCTGGACAGGGTGATTATGGACAATAATCTGGGCAAACCCCTTAACGAGTGCCTTAAAGAGCTTGCCGAGAAGTCGGACAATCCTGATATAGAGGTATTTGTGGACGGGGTGGTCATGGCCGAGCTCTTTGGCAGGGAGACCGAGCACGTGGTGGAAAGCACTGCGGAAATAATAAGGAAGAGGATTGAGCTGCGGGAGGATCTGCGTAATGAAACCACCATGCAGAGATGGATCATATACATATTCCTCCTGGCCCTGCCGGTGGCCTTTACCGCTCTATGGCTTTACTACCCTTCGGCCAGGGAAATACTCACCCACACAATGCTTGGGCAGGGTCTTATGGCGGCTGTGGTCTGCATTGAATTCGGGGCCTGGTATCTTTCCCGCAAAAGGGGGCTGGTGGATAGCCTATGAATATTTTAACACCTGAATCTGTGGCGGTAATGTCCGGTGTAACGGCGCTGTCATGGCTTTTAATGTACACCGGGGATATACCGAAGCCGCTCCTGGTGCTGGAGCGCATAGCCGGTAAGTCAATAAAGCCTGAAAAAATACGGGAAATGGATAAACGCCTGGAGGCTCTTAAAATACCTGTCCCGGCCATGAGCATAGTTACCGCCCAGACAGGAATAGTAATAGTGCTGCTCCTCCTGACCATCCCGATCATGTTCAGGTCTCCCCCGGAAGCAGTGCCCCTCTTAATACTGGCTGCCGCAGCACATAAAAGCTCCGGCTTTGCTCTGGGCAGGCTGGAAAGGAGACGCAGGGAGGACCTGTCCAGAGAATTCCCCAGAATGGTTGACAATGTGAGGATTTTTGCCAGGGCGTCGGATATTCATACCGCCCTTAAAGCTGTACATTATTCCCTGCGGGGGAGGCTTGCTGAAGAAATGAGAATACTCTCGGTGGATATGGAAATGAACGACCTGGAAAAGGCCCTTCATAACTTTTCCCTGCGCTGTGGAATACGACAGGCCTATGATTTTTCCAGTGTTGTTTTACAGGCCGCCTGGTCAGGGATGGAAGTGGACAGCATATTGTCCAACTACTCAAAAACAGCATACGAAAAGAGGCTGGGAGAGATAAGGAGAAGGATAAAGACCCGGCCTTTATTGATGACTATAATACCGGCGGTATTGTTGCTGTCCATAATGCTCCTCTGGCTTATGCCCATATACAGCAGCATAATTAACCAGCTGCGCTCATTTTAGTAAATGGAGGTTATTCATGATGATTAATAAGGTAAAAAGCCTGGCCCTGGGGATTCACCGGGACCAGAGAGGTCAGGGTGTGATGGAGTATTTTATAGTAATAGTGACCGTAGCTCTGATAGCGTCATTTTATCTCACCAACCTGTCCAGTGAGGGGATCGGGCCCAAGTTTAACGAGCTGACCAACAAGGTTAAAAACATCAAGCTGCCGGATATGGGCATAAATGGATAGGGGTGAGCCGCATGAAAATATTAAAAATGCTGCATGAAGACCAGGGGGGCCAGACATTTTTTGAAATTTTGCTGGCCCTGGCCATTGTGTCACTGCCCATAGCGGTGGTCATGGGCGGGCTGGGTGATGCCCTGGCGGATGTGGCCAGAGATTTAAAGGATGACGTGGGGCAGGTTGGCGACTGATGTTAAAAAAATTATATAAAGACCAGGGGGGGCAGACTTTTTTTGAGCTCTTGTTTGCCCTTCCCTTTATTTTCTTTATGCTATACCTTTCCTTTGAGTTCGGAGCTATGCTCTATAATAAGGCCATAATAAACTATTCCTCCGGGGTAGCTGCGGTAAGAGCCGCAACCAATGGACAATTTACCACCGATATCCGCCGGAGTCAGGCAGATTTTATTGAGAACTGGACCATCGGGGGAAAGGACTATGGCTACGTGGTCACTGAAGAAAACGGGCCTTCAGAGCCCTCGGAAGATACTGTTTATATCTACGGGACGGACAGTAACGATACCATCCAGAGAGGAAGCAACATATCCGGCTATGTTATATATCCCATAAAATTTAAAATACCGCTGTTTGATAAACTGGGGACTGCCGTGGTAGAAGATAGCCCGCTGATCATGAAATCCCACTTTGACATCCCCAGTGAGGTGTTTTTTGAATGAAATTTTTAAAGGATCAGCGCGGAGGGGTGGTTTTGTTTATTGCCCTGCTGTCGGTCCCTTTCCTGATGGCGGTCATGGTGCTAACCTTTGATGTGGGGAATGTGGTTGTTAATAAATCAGAGGTTAAGTCCAAGCTGGCCCTGGCCTTAAGAGCCGCGGCCGGCCAGTATGATGAAGACTTGCTGAGTGACCCGGTAAACCCCAGGGCTGTAGTTGATGAGGCCAGGGCAGAGGTAAAATTCCATGAGTACCTGAAGAAAAATCTTAATTTAGACCATTCCTATAACCCGTTGGAGGGATCATTCGTCGCCGGAAGAGTGGAAGTGGTATATTTTAAAGTGGTATCGGACGGGGATCTGCCCTTTACATACGGATACAATGGGTACTCAGAGACAGTTGACAGATCCGGGGTGGTGGGGATCATCCGGTTCCCGGTTAAGTCCAGTCCCTTTGCCGCAGTGGCCGGCCAGGAGGAAAAAAGCTACATGTATGTTCACTCTACGGTGGTTACCGAGCTTATCAATAACATCTAAAAAACACTAACTTAGCCCCCCTTTTAGGGGGCCTTATTTTTTAATAGAAACTATATTGGTGTTAGGGAGGTTTTATAATGAAAATCAGATATTTATTCAACTTTGTAGGATTTGTTTTAGGATGTATTTTGTTGATGGCTGTGCCTGCAAAATCTGAAGCTCTTGAACGGACTGTAAATACTCCTGTCAGTTGGCCTACTGATATAAGTTCTGCTTCGGTAGAAGGATATAATGTTCAGCATTATATCTATCAGAGTTTTCCTTGCTCAATTAATGGTTCACGCATATCTTATACTCTTCCAGACGATGGTTGTACATGGAGGGTTACTATTAGAGCTTCGCTTGTATGGGCTTTTGATGGTTCATCAGGTTATGGGGAGTATTTTGCCTCTGAAACTGTTACCACTAGTGGCAGTTTCACTGGATATTCTTTAAAAACTGCAACAGATGCGGCTAATAACGCAAATACAGCAGCCGGACAGGCCAGAACTGCTGCTAATAATTCCAGTACGGCGGCCACCAACGCTGCTACCGCCGCCAATAATGCCAGTACAGCCGCCACCAACGCTGCCACCGCAGCCAATAACTCCGTTACCGTTGCCACCCAGGCCCGGGATGCGGCAAACAGTGCCAAGACTTCTGCAGATAATGCGGCTACGGTGGCCGGCACAGCCAGTGCCAATGCCCTGAATGCTTATAATGAGGCAGTGGTTATCAACAACAAATTGGATGGCCTTACAACAGAAGTAAGCGCTCTGGATACTTCCGAAATTGTTACAGCAGTGAAAGACCCCAACGGCAACACCATTAATGCAGTAAGAGACACCAGCGGTACAGTTCTGGATGCGTCGAGGACCGCAAGGGATGCTTCACAGGAGGCTTTAACAAAGATTGATACCCTTCAGACAATGGTGAACAACTATATGTCAGCGGACACGAGCCCACCTGTTGTCAGTCTGAGCACTGTCTCCGGCGCCAGGGCCACCAGCGGCAGTTCTATCCTGGCAATGGTGGATGTGTCGGATAACCTGAGCAACACGTTTGAGTATAGTCTCAATGGGATTGATTATCTTTCGCTCTCTGTAGACGGGATAATAACCCTTCCAGTAAATTCATCGGGGACCAATACAATTACAGTCTGGGTTAAGGATGAGGCGGGAAATACGTCGCGGAAGTCAATTACTATAAGAAAGTTTTAAAAGTAGGGTGCAAGAATAATCTTTTTCATTAAAAAAAGCAGCGGGCAGTGACCGGACAGCAAATCTGCCTTTGATAACTTAAAGGAGGAGATTTAATGAATAAAAAAGTGATTCTAATTGTTGTATTAGCAATGGTTTTAATGGCAAGTCCAGTTTTTGCATCAGTGCAAATAGATTACACAGGTGGGGGTACCATTTATCATTTATTTACGGATAGATGGTCTGAGGTGCACAGATTCCCTGCCAGCGATGTTTTAACGAGAATAACCTTTACTCCAAGGGATACCGGAGGGAGTTTTGAAGATCGTTATCCATATGCCTTTAGAGTTAAATCAGGCGGAACTCAAATTGGAAGTACAATCTATGTAGAATTAAGTCAATCTGGGACAGTTGCTTTTGCGCCTTGCTCAAATATAAGTGTAGAGGCTCAGATTTGTAGTGGTCATAACTCTAGCTGGACAATGACTGTGGATATGATTTTAACAAAAGTTGGTTATATAGCTGATATAGGGGATATACAACCAGCAATAAATGCAGCAAATGCAGCAAAAACATCCGCAGACATCAGTGCAGCGCAGGCATCCGCATCATTAAATGCAGTTAGTAATGTAAGCGGTAACACGGTTTCAGCAGTAAGGGATGCCAGCGGAACTGTGCTATCCGAGGCGCGGCAGGCAAAAACAAATTCGCAAATTGCTAGTACGAATTCCTCCCAGGCCAGTACAAACGCCCAGAACGCATATAATACGGCCCAGACGGTGAATACAAAGGTTGATTCTCTTACAGCTGCAGTTAATCAAATTAACACATCGATCATAGGCGTAAATGATGATAACACACTTGTATCAGCCGTAAGAGACCCTGGCGGGACAGTGCTTTCAGTTTCAAAGGATACCCAGGGGGCCGTAGAGGATTTAAATGGAAACACCATTACTGCCATTAGAGACAGCAACGGCACGGTGCTGGATGCCTCAAGGAGTGCCAATGAAAAGATAGATACTCTCCAAACGACAGTAAATAATTACATGTCCTCAGACACCTCACCCCCTGTCATAAAATTGAATACTGTCTCCGGAGCCAGGGCCACCAGCGGCAGTTCAATAAAGATTATAGTAAGTGCCTCTGATAACATCAGCAGCAATTTTTCATACAGCCTGGACGATACAACCTACCAGCCCTTACCTGTTGATAGAATTATTACGGTCCCCTTAATTGGGTTTGGTTCCATTCCAATCAATATCTGGGTTAAGGATGAAGCTGGAAATATAGGTATGGATTGCATTGTTATTAGAAGAATCTGAGACAGCAGTATAAAAACAGGTTGAGTGTTTTCCATGAGGAGAATTATCGGAGGTGGTTTTAATGATAAGAAAACTTTGTTTGCTATGCTTTTTAAGGAAGCTGATTATTTTACACATTTGTCTTATTGCGTTTATCTGTTTGCCCACAATATCTCAAGCTGCGACATACTCATACGATACAGGGATAATTGCTTATGAATTATTTGAATATAATAATCCCTTATCTGTACAAATTACAGGTTTTAATAGAACTAATGCAGTGACACAGGCACTGGCATACAGTTTAAGTACATATAATGCTGGCGGTGAAAAATGGCGGATAAATTATGTGGTACCAGATGACGGCAGTACCTGGAATGTGACAGGAGTAATTACCAGCTATTATATTAGGCAATATGATGGTATATCAGCCGGGTCTTATGGTCTTTTGGGTATCGGTAATTCTACATTTACTGCTACGCATACTACTGGAGGTACATATGTCGGGGCTTCAATTGGCGCGGCAACAACTGCGGCCAATACTGCAGCCAATAACGCCGGAGCAGCGGCAGCTAACTCTTTAAACGCTTATAACGCTGTATCCAGCGCCAACGGCAATGCTATTACTGCCGTAAGGGACGGGAGTGGAACTGTACTCTCTGAGGCCCGGCAGGCCAAAACAAACTCACAGAATGCATACAATACAGCGCAGACGGTTAATACAAAGGTTGACGCGCTCACGGCTGCTGTTAATGATATCAACACATCAATTACCGGAGTAAACGATGATAACTCGTTAATTGTCTCGGCTGTAAGGGACCCGAACGGGACGGTGCTGGATATTTCCAAAGACGCTTACGGGGCCGTGGAGGACGCTAACGGCAACACCATTAATGCAGTAAGGGACACCAGCGGAACTGTTTTAGAGGCATCACGCTCAGCATATAACGAGGCCAATACCGCAAACACAAAAATAGATAACCTCCAGACCACTGTGAACAATATACAGAATACTCTCGGGAGCGACACTACCTCCCCGGTGGTAAAGATAAGGACTGCTTCAGGGGCTGCCGCTACCTCCGGCAATACAATAAGGGTAGTGGTAAGCGCCAGTGATAATGTGAGCACAGAATTTGATTATAGTCTGGATGGGACCGGTTATCAGCCTCTGCCTAGTGACGGGGTTATACTCATGCCTGTAGATTCACCCGGACCGAATCTTATAACAGTATGGGTAAAGGATGAAGCCGGAAATATTGGCAGAGAATCAATAACAATAAGAAAGCTTTAAAGAACTTTGTTGATCCGGATAATCCGGGTTTTTCTTTTTATAGAGGGGGTTTTTGGATGATTAAAAAGACTTTGGCACTATTAACCATATCAGCATTATTGGCACTGTCCGGGTGTGCTAACGCAAAAACCGGCCTGACGGAGCCTGCCAGGGTGGCTGAGACGTATATAAATGCCTCGACAGCGCTTAAATGGGATGTGGTTGACGGTATATTGTGCGGCGAGGCCCTGGTGGATGCGAGAAAGAATCGGGCAAGGGTTACAAGATCAGAAGAAGTTATAGCAATTAAAACCAAATCCATTTTTATTACAGGGGAAATTGCCGAGGTTGAGGCCGATGTTTCAAAAAAAGCCACTTATGGGGCAGACCGGGAGGCCTACAGGTTCAGTCTGCAAAAACAGGGCGATAGCTGGAAGATATATAACTGCCAATATGGTGAGTACCAGCACGGGGAATTAAAACCGGGCCCTTTGCCGGCCGGAGTGGACGGGGTGGTAAGGGAGTACATTGAGCTGCCGGCTGCTAAAAAGCAGGAGAGCTCCGCCCGTTTCCTGGCGGGAAGGCTGCTAAAGATATCGGCTGCCCAGGGTCAACTTCCCCAGGTATCGGAGGGGGAGGTTAAGCAGGCGGTTAAAAACATAACCTGCCTGGGCGCCGCAGACGATTATGCCATTGTTCAGGCTGACTATTATATTTCCCGGGAGGAAAAGACCTACCCGGCCACGGCTATAATTGATCTGGCTGCCGTGGAGGGAGTCTGGAGAATTGTAAGGCTCAATATCAGCAAAATATAGGGGGTTATGGAACCGTGAGAAAAATGGTTTTATCTGCTTTTATATTCATGGCAGTAGTCCTGACGGC
The DNA here is from genome assembly GCA_000802095.1 of Peptococcaceae bacterium BICA1-7. GTDB lineage: Bacteria > Bacillota > Desulfotomaculia > Desulfotomaculales > Desulfocucumaceae > BRHc4a. Next base: position 476,354 of record JUEB01000033.1, read on the forward strand.
GGTCTCTGCCCGGGCCGATACATTTAACGATGATTTCTCCGGCAGCAGTAATATTGATTTCAATAAAACAACCGCCTATTATAACAGCGAGGAAGGCTGCATGGAGCTCCCCCTGCAGGAGGTGCCCAATGCCCTTGCCCTTCAGGATGTGGGCCAGGGCTACGCTGTGGCCACCACTGACGGGATCAAAATGTATGAGCTGGACGATGCCACCGGGCAGGTAGCCGAGAATCCGGCCTTCTCCTGTGACTTTGCCACTGACTCCATTGGAGTGGCCATACAGCAGGACACTTTAGGCATATGGTCAATTACCCGGGATTCAGTGGCCTACTACCGGCACGAGGGCGGCTCAATGGCAGACAACCCCCATCTGAAAGTATCTGGCTTATCAAACCTTCTGTCTGTGGCCGGTTTTAAAAACAGCGACAGAGGAATCGTTCTTAAAGAAGACGATGACGGAAAGGCCGTGGTTGACAGGTATGAGGTTGTGGGTACCCAGTTGCAGAATACCTTCACATACAACCCGGATATTACCGATCCTGTTGCTGTTTCAATAGTGAACGACAGCCCGGACTTCCGCCTGGCCACAAAGGATGCCGTTTATTATTTCATGTATGACGATGGTACCGGGGGGTACGTAGAGGACCCGGCTAAAAAGATCTCCGGACTGGAGGATATAGCCGGTGTGGGCGCCGACAACACTGGAAACGCTATTATGACCCCTGAGGGTGTTGATTATTTTTTGAACCTGGATGACGGCGGAGCTGTCAGGGTGGATGATTACAGCCTCAATGCCTCTGATAAGCCGGTGGCGGTCAGTCTGAGAGCCGGGACAGTTGAGTATGCCTACATAAATGAAGATGGATTATTGAAATATTATACCCTGGATGACGCTACAGATCAGGTTGTCCGGGACATCTCCCTGGAGCCTTCAGCTGCCTTTAGCCTCAATAGAGGTTACCTGACACCAAGGTTATATTACAGTAAAGCCTTTTCTACTGCCGAGGAGTACGATGCTGTTTACCTGGAAGCTGTTGTGGACATTCCTGCAGGAACTGCAATTCTATTCCAGGTTTCCTCTGATGGAGTAAACTTTTATGATATCGAATTAAACACCTGGGATGTTATACCTAAGGGAAATAACTTTGTGGTAAAAGCAGAGCTCTCCACCACAGATAGTAGCCAGACACCGAGAATAAACAGGGTAGAATTGACCGTTGGCGATGATTTTCAAATTGTAGCCAATGTGGAGCCGGAAGTGGCTGAGAGGGGAAGAAATATATTGGTTACCGCCAGGGCGGTAAAGGTTGACACCGGGGGCACTGTGGATATGGATTTCATGACGGCTATAATACCAATGGCTGAAAAAGAAGATGGAAGTCCGGCCCTTCCCGGTGGGCAGCCTTCCCGGGAGGTCAGTATGACCAATACCGGAAGTCAGTGGGAATATATCTATTCTATCGGTGAAAAGACGCTGGATGACCGGTGGCCGGATGACGGGATCTATATGATAGAGGTAACCGGGACCAAGGGCGCGGTCAGAAGGGAGGCCAGGATTAGTCTGGAAATAAGGGGGCACATACTGAACAGGGTTATTGTGAGAACATACAGCTGACTTACTATTTTTTATATTTTCTTGACAGCCCCGGAATTTTTAGACCATGCCAAATCGGCATCAATCCTGTCTACACTCTATGTGTTTTCCTGAAATAACATGCACTTCTGTCTTTGTGCCATGTTTAATATTTTGACTTAACTACAGATATTGTCCTGCCCACATCGATTTCATGGATTATTTTATCGTTATTTACAATTAATAATCTATTATTTATTTGATCGCCAACCAAAATGTCATTACCATTAAAAGCTATATCACGAGGGTGGTGAATGTTTTCTAGTCTCTTAGTCAGCACATTTTTAGAAGGATCAATTAATGAAATTGATTCACCAGACATATCATCAACATTATAATGTGTTATATACAAAAATGATTTACCATTAATTTCATTAGTATATATTCTCCAGGGATTATTATCTGCAAGTTCTACTTTTTCTATCATTCGAGGTTCTCTTTTCCAATCTATCACATAAAGCGAGGGTTCACTTGATAAATCGTTTAAAGCATATATTGCATTGTCTATTACCTTTATTGAAGAAGCTTTAAAATAAATTGGTATTGTATCAATAATAGAATTATTATCCAGATCTATAATATCTATTCTGTCATTATAATCCGCATCCCACGAACTAACAATCATTATGTTTTCCTTTGCAAAAGTTATATCCTCTATTTCATAATTATAGGGCATGCAATTAACCACTTGATCATTTGTAGTATCAATAGTACTGATATAGTTTTGACCTAAAAAACGAATATGGCCAACATATATTTTATCATTATATTGGTTGTATTTGATAACCCTGGGCAACGGAAACTCTAGCTCAATATTCTTGATGATTTTACCATACTGAAGTACTGCAACCTCTTTGCCAGCTTTAGAAAGGCTTCCTCTTATTGCTATATATATTTTTCCATTTCTTGCAGGAGTCATACTCCATGCACCATTAACCCGCGTTTTATTTAAAATACTGTAATCTTTACCAGATATATAAAATACATCTCTCGAAGTATTTAAACAATAAATTTCTTCATTTTCCTTTGCAACAGCATACTCACTTTGTGGTGAATTTTTAAAGCTATAATAAATAAAAGCAATGGCTACAACTATAGCAGAGAACATTGCTCCGATCATAATTTTTTTCATTATTTGTGTCTCCTCGCATAATAACTCAATTACTGATAATTGAAGAAGTTCTATCCATTTAACCAACAATATTTTTGTAAGACAGAAACAAGAACATTTGCATAATAGCTTTTTACAGAGCTATTGTTATATAAAATATTGCGAATAATTAAGTACCGGGGAGGAGAAGACATGTTCCCCCCCGGTACTTCGTCTTTTTAGTAAGCAGATGCAAAAATACTAGTATCATCACTACCTTCAATATCATCAGGCACACATAGTCCACCATCTTCATTTAAGTCACAAATATAATGTTCTTCCCAACCAACCCAAGGTAGTTTTGTGCAATACCAAGTACCTCTATCATTGAACGACGTAAATCCATATGGTTCTCCAAGTTGGTCTTTTAGATAATCAACTATGAAGTTTCTGGTCTCAGTTCGAATTTCGTTATCATAGTCTGGTACCCAAACACCAATTGCTTCGTCATAATTATCGCGATACCAACTTTTATCTTCCCAAATAACACCGTCGCCATTCCCTTGATCACTTAATTGTGCTGAGATAAATTCCCCGCGACCTTCATCATATGTTCCCCCATGTCTGTAATAGCCGTACAAGCATATGCCATCATGCACTAGAATTATATCTGCATCCTCAAATGCTGAGTAGCTTATTGAGTTACTACCTGTAGGTTCTTCATCACCCAAACTTAGAGTACTGATATCACCAGATGAATCAGATTTGGATTTAACTTTATTGCCAAATTGTCTCATGTCACCTTCAATTAATTTTATAAACTCCTTGGCTTCAGGTGAATCTAAGTCATTTATCTTTGAATCATCTATCACATAATTATTCTTATAATAATCTTTAATATTTTTTTCAATTTGTTTGATAGTACCCTTGCTCTCCAACTCTTTCATCTGCTTAACTTTTAAGTTGAGCTTATCTCCTTTTTCAGCTGCGTTAGCAGATATAGGAATAATTAACAAGAGTGTTGCAAGTAACATACTTAATACTTTTCTAAATACCATCCGGATATACCTCCTTTAAAATAGCTATCTGTTAAAATACTCTGTAAACATTCCTATGTAAAGAAAAGATTCTTGTATAACCACCCCCTCCAACACACTTCTTACTCCTTCCGCAGTCCGCACCTAAAAAAAGAACCCAACTGATGTTAGGAATACATATTCTACAATAAAAAATCAAAACCTCCCAGAAAAACCAAAAAATAACATATTATGGTCTACAAAGGTTTATATCGTGTCTAAAAGTATAATATTTATGTCCCAAACGGTAAAATATTCCTTTTGTCAATAAACCGCCTTCTATAGAAGTTTAGGACAGCGGACTTAATATTTTTATCTTTCTTGACAGCCGGCAGTTGTTATAATATAATAACAAAAAGTTATAAATAGATAACATATTGTTAAAAAATTATAACAAGGAGGGTATTACTATGTATGGCAAGTGGCTAAAGTACCTGGGGCTGCTGGGATTCCTGGGCCTGCTGGGGTTTTTTACCGACAATCCCGGCTTTTACGGTTTTTTCGGCTTTTTTAGCTTTTTTAGCTATGGGAAGAGGGTCATGGATGAGAGGTTTGAGGCCGATGTAAACAGGTCGGCCAGAAACGCCTTTGTTGTATCCATGGCCACCTTTGCGGTGGGACTGGCAGCGGGCAGCCTCAGTAAAAATACGCAGGTATTTCTATTGGCCTTCGCGCTGGGCTTTGCCATTCAGGTAATGGTGTTCAGCTTCTCGATGGTGTACTACGACCGGAAGGGCAACTGCTGATGGGGCTGAAAACAAGGATTAAGGAATACCGGGCCAGGCTGGACATGACCCAGGAGGACCTGGCCAAAAAGGTTGGGGTAAGGCGGGAAACAATTGTTCACATGGAAAAGGGGAAGTACAACCCGTCCCTTAAGCTGGCCTTTGACATTGCCAGAGTGCTGGACGCCACGGTGGAGGAGATTTTTAGCTTTACCGATGAGTAATGTATGCCTTTAATGGTATAATATAGCTTATATACTATACAAAGGAAAAAGTATGCATTTAAGCCTGGATAAGGCCTGCGAGAGCAGACTTTTTTCTTTTTAAGGACAATTTAATGTCATTTATTCTGTCCTGGCACTGTCATAAAAAAAAGAAAAATTTTTATGAAACATATAGGCTTCTGGTGCGTCTATATATACAGGTAGTAAAGAGCCGCAGCCATCTATTTTATATCTCCGGTAATCAGCCGGGGACCGAAGGGCGCACGGATGAAGTCCCGGCGGCGGTTTTAAAGGAGGTGACTTAAGATAAACGGGCGATTCGCCATTTTTGTAGGGTTTGTTATAGCCCTGGCCTTGCTGACCATAAACCTGCCCCACATAAAACCACTATAATATAACGACAGCAGTGAGAGGCACGTATCCGCCCTAAAGAGCGGGTGTTTAAATATAACTTGCCCTACCCTTAAAGACATAGCCCCGGATGTAAATCCGGGGCTATGTCTTTTTCCCAATTTTCATATGCCTGTAGCGGGATATTGCACGTCTTCCTTTTCACGGGGCCGGAAGGATGGTAAACTTAGAAATAACCAGTTAATCAGAAAATAAATGGATGGGGTGTTTTATTTGGCCGACAATAAAAAGCAGGAAATGCTCACAGCCTCGGGATATCAGTACGACAGTGACCTGGTGAAGGTGCCCATTAAGGTTACCCCGGCCTTGCAGGCCGTCATCGCAAATCAGCTGGACCTGATAGAAATGCTGGAAAAGGGCGGCCACAGGGATCCAGTGTTTATAGACCAGCACAGGGCCGAGCTGTCCCAGTTGGAGGAGGAAATAGCCGGCGCCTTTGCAAAATATGCCAAGAAAAAGGAAGCTGAGAAGGAAAGACGGGCTGTGAAGAAGGAGAGCCAGGATATTCCCGTTTGGGCCCCCGAGGAGCAGTCTGCGCCGAAAAAAGCAGGCCGCCAACGACCAGAGCGGGAAGAGGACTACACCCTGGGGCCGGACATGGAAAAGCAGCTTGACAGCATGGCGGACAGGCTAAGCCCGGGACTTCCCTCGGCAAAGTACGAGCAGCGGACCCGCCCGGTGGAAAGGCCGGCTGAGGTGGATGTTCGAAGGGTGGCCGTGGGTGCCGCCATTAAGGCCCTGTCGGGCTTTCTGGGCCGGGAACTGACCGGGGAGGAGATGGCCGCCGTGGAAAAACAGGTGGAGAGCTACCTTTGACCTCCTTAATGCAGCCACCAAGGAAGATGAAAAAATGGGTCCTTTTTAAGCCACAGAGCACACAGAGGGCACAGAGGTTTTTAAGCCCTGCTTAAAGGTTTTTATTAAAAGAATTGATTGGGCTAAAAAAATCTATTATTTAATACATAGGTTTCAGACCTGAGAGTAATGCCTGAAAGCAATTCTCTGTGATCTCTGTGTCCTCTGTGGTTCATAAAAAAGACATTCATATTTCAGTTTCAGGGTAGAATCCAAATTTCAGAATTATGCTCTAAAGAAAAAGTGGATGAACAAGCATTTTTATGTTTTCTCTGTGTGTTCTGTGGTTTTTTAAATACATTCATTTGACCGCTAACCGGCGGTTTTTTTATTGCCCGGCCTGGAAGAGGGCCTATTTTCCTTTTCTTTTGGGACGCCTGCATTATTTAAATTTGGCGGGGGGAGTGGTAAACTTTTTAGTGAATTCGGCAGGGGAACTGGCTTGCAGCCTTAGCAAAGAGCCTACATTACAAGGTTTATAATATCCTGCCGCATGGAGGTTTTTTAAATGGTCAAGGTTGTGACGGACAGCACCTCATACATTCCCCACGCTCTGAGAAAAGAACTGGATATTTCGGTGATTTCCCTTAATGTGAATTTTGAGTCGGAGTCCTTCAAGGAAGAGGACACAGACAGCAGATCTTTTTATGAAAGGATGCTGGGGAGCAGGATGAACCCCACCTCCTCGCCACCTGCTCTGTTCGACTTTTACGATGTTTTCGAGAGTATCGTGGCGAGCGGGAAAGGAGTAGTGGGTATTTTTCTCTCCTCAGAAATGAGCCAAACATATTCCACCGCGCTGATGGCCAAAAATATGGTTTTGAGCAACTACCCGGATGCTGCCCTGGAGATAATCGACTCCCGGTTCAACTGCATGGCTATGGGCTTTGCGGTGCTGGCTGCGGCAAGGGCGGCCAGGGAAGGGATGCCGGCTGACCAGGTTGCCGGCCGGGCCAGGGAGGTTATCAGCAGGCTGCGGTTCATGTTCGTGCCTGAAACCCTGGAGTATCTCAGGCGGGGCGGCAGGATAGGAGGTGCGGCGGCCCTTCTGGGCCAGGTATTAAAGATCAGGCCGGTGCTCACCATCAAAGACGGGAAGGTAGAGGTCCAGGAAAAGGTTCTTACCCAGTCCAGGGCAATACAGAGCATAGCCGACCATCTTTTTAAAGATGCCGGAAAGAAAGGCCTGGGGGAAGTTGTTGTGCACCATATAAACTGTAATGGCGGGGGGGACAGGCTGGCCGGCAGTATAGAAGAGAAGCTAAAGGTTAAAGCAACGATGGTGCCCATAGGCCCGGTAATTGGTCTCCACGTCGGGCCGGGAACGGTGGGAGTGGCCTATTATACTGAAAGGGAATAATAATTAGGGCTGGGAATAGAATCTTCCCGGCCCTTTATATTTATTGCTACCTGTATTTTTCGGGTGGCTTAAGCCATGAGGGATAGTGGCTTTTCCTTTTTTTGTATAAAAATCGCCATATCAGTATTTCCTCAAGGATATATAAAATTATGAAAATACAGGCAATAAGGGAAAAGTAGGGCCAGGCCGGGGCCAGCCTGCTGTCCGGGGGGGCCATGCTTACAGGGACTATATACAGCATTATCGGTGAGACCCCAAAAATAAGGGCAATCGTTATTTTTCTCCTTAGCTTCAGCATGGTTCCGGGAAGGAATAAAAAAGCCACCAGCAGTAAAAACAAAAGAGCTGCCGCATAATACTCCACCCTTTGGTGGTATTCGCTTCCTTTCAGCTCTAATAGCACTCTTCTGGTAAAATCCGGCAGGCCTATTATCAAACTCTTTAAAAAGTCCAGCATTGGTATAACCCCCCTGTAAATCAGCTGGAAACATTTAGCACCCTGAACATTTTAATTGCAGGTAGCAGGCATGACTGTCCTTTGAGTTGATACTTAATGTGTAAATTCGTCATAAATACTGAATATCCTCCTTATTTTTCCTTATATGCTATTGCTGACGAGGTATGGGATGTAATAAATAAACGGTACTTGCGTACTGTGAATTGATATTTGCAAATTTTATGGTTAGAATATATCCAATTCTTACTAGTAAAAACATATAACCTGCCGGCGGATAACTTTCTGCCGTGCGGCCATGGGCGGGGGGCCGGCGTTTTTGGGAGAGCTGCCTGATTATCTGGACTTTAATCTTAAAATTTTGTTTGTGGGCTATAATCCCGGGGAAAGATCGGCCTCCCTGGGGAATCACTATGCCGGCAGGGGTAACCAGTTCTGGCGTCTGCTTTATGATGCGGGGCTTACCGGCAGGCTTTATCTGCCCGCAGAGGACAGGCTGCTGCCTGCCCTGGGCTACGGGCTGACAAACCTGGCCGCCCGGCCCAGCAGGAGCAGCTCAGACCTGTCCGGCCCGGAAAAAAGAGAGGGGGCAGGGGAGCTGAGAGGAAAGGTCAGCCTGTACCGACCGGAGGTGGTGTGTCTTCTGGGTAAGGAGGTGTACCGGTGCTATGCCGGGAAAAAGGCGGGAGAGCCTGTGCAGTACGGCCCTGCCTCCGGTCAGGGTGTTTGTGATGGAGTAAAGGATTTTATCGCCCCCAACCCCAGTGGGCGAAGCACTGTGCCATACTCCCAAAAGCTGTTTTTTTTCAGGATGCTTAAGGATATGGCCTCTATCCTGTAAATAATAAATGTCTTTTTAAAACCACAGAGGGCACAGAGATCACAGAGAAAAAATAACAGGCACTACCATTGAAGGAGTTATGCCAGTTGCCAGTCGTTTTCCAAATCATTTAGTAAAAAGAATATTAAACATTCAGGCAGGGCTAAAAACCTCTGTGTTCTCTGTGTGCTCTGGGGTTTAAATAGGACATGCATGATCACATTAATGCTGGCATTAATTTCAGGCCTACTAAAGATTAGGAGTGATTTTTATGGGAATGTCCTTAAATATGGTTATACGTGTAAGGCTGATCAACCGCCCCGGCACCCTGGCCGGTGTGCTGAACGCTATCGCCAGGGAAGGAGGAAGCGTGGGGGCTATCGAACTTATCTCGGCCTCACCGACACAGCTGATCAGGGATATAATGGTGCGCCTGCAGGGAAGGGACACCATCGGGGGGCTGGTCAGCGCCCTGGGCCAGATTCCGGGGGTAAATGTGGTGCATGTGGCCGACAGGGTCTATAACAGGCACCTGGGAGGCAAGATTGAAATTATGCCCAAAAAGCCGGTGACCGACTGGGAAGACCTGTCCCTTGTGTACACTCCCGGTGTGGCCCGGATTTCCGAGGCTATCGCCAGGGATCCCGGCCTGGCCTACCGGCTGACCATGAAAGGGAATTCGGTGGCCATTGTGACAGATGGATCGGCTGTTCTGGGCCTGGGCAATCTGGGGGCTGCCGCCGCACTGCCGGTAATGGAGGGCAAGGCCCTTCTCTTTAAGAAGTTCTCCGGCATAGACGCCTTCCCCATATGCCTGGACACCCAGGACACCGATCAGATTATAAGTGTTGTGGCCGCCCTGGCCCCGGCCTTTGGGGGCATCAACCTGGAGGATATAGCCGCTCCCAGGTGTTTTGAGATAGAGGAGCGGCTTTCGACAATACTGGACATACCGGTTTTTCATGATGACCAGCATGGCACCGCCATTGTTGCCCTGGCGGGACTGATCAACGCCCTTAAGGTGGTGGAAAAGGATCTGCGGAAGGTGCGGGTGACCATGAGCGGGGCCGGTGCGGCGGGGATGGCCATAACAAAAATGCTTATCAGCGCCGGGGCCCGGGACATTATTGTTTGTGACAGGAAGGGGGCCATATCCCGGGAGAATCCCCCCACAGACCCGGCCAAGGCGTGGCTGGCCCAGAACACCAACGGGAAGGGTGTCCGGGGAACTTTAAAAGAGGTCCTCCGGGGGGCCGATGTGTTCATCGGTGTGTCCGCCCCGGGGCTGCTCTCCCGGGAGGATATTGTCAATATGGCCGAAAAGCCTGTGGTATTCGCCCTGGCCAACCCGGAGCCGGAAATCAATCCTGAGGACATATATGACATAGCCGGTGTAATTGCCACCGGAAGGTCCGACTACCCCAACCAGATAAACAACGCCCTGGCCTTCCCGGGTGTTTTCAGGGGGGCACTGGACTGCCGGGCACTGACTGTTAACGATGAGATGTGCCTGGCGGCGGCCCATGCCCTGGCTGGAGTGGTGGACGCCGGGCATCTGTCTGCTGAAGACATTATACCCTCGGTATTCAACGAGGAGGTGGCCCCGGCTGTGGCCAGGGCGGTGGAGGAGGCCGCCAGGCGGACCGGTGTGGTCAGGGAGATGCCGGAAAGTGTGGTTGATTTAAAAGGGTAAAGCCAGTGCCGGGGAGAAACTTTATACAGTAAAAAACATTGAAGGGAAGTTTTTAAGGTGGATACTTCTTTTGGCTTTTATCTCCCCACCAGAATTGAGGCGGGGTGCGGTATTTTAAAGAACTCCGGGGCACTTGTAAAGGGTGTCACCGGGGGGAAAAGGGTGTTTTTGGTGACCGACCGGGGAGTCCGTGCCGCCGGGCTGGCCGGGGAGGTGGGGGATTCCCTCAGCCGGGAAGGGTTTGACTGCCTGTGGTTTGACCAGGTGGAGCCCAATCCAAAAGACCGGGACTGTGAGGCCGGCGGCGAGGCTGCCCGGCAGTTTAAGGCCGATGTTATAGTGGCGGTGGGAGGCGGGTCGGTGCTGGACTCCGCCAAGGCCATCGCTGTCTTGCAGACCCACGGTGGATATATCCGGGACTACGAGGGAAGGGGAAGAATAACCCGGGAGATCACTCCCCTGGTGGCCATTCCCACCACCGCCGGAACCGGGTCCGAGGTGACCAGGTCGGCGGTGATTACAGACACTGAAAGAAAATTCAAAATGACTGTAAAGGATGTGGGCATGGCTCCCCGGCTGGCCATTGTGGACCCGGACACAACCCGCCTCCTGCCGCCTGCCACCAAAGCCTCTACCGGCATGGACGCCCTGGTCCATGCAGTGGAGGCCTTTACCTGCCGCCCGGCCAACCCAATGTCCGATGTGATGGCCCTGGCGGCCATGGGCAGGATATTCCCCTCGCTGAGGGCGGCTGTTCAGGGAGGTGACTCCGGAGCCCGGTACAACATGATGATTGGCTCACTGCTGGCCGGAATAGCCTTTTCCCACGCCGATGTGGCCGCAGTCCACTGTATGGCCGAGGCCCTGGGGGGGCTTTATGACACTCCTCACGGGGTGGCCAACTCCATGTTTTTCCCTATGGTTACCGCCTTTAACGCCCAGGCTGACCCGGAAAAGCACGCCCGGGCGGCTGAGGCCTGCGGCCTGCCGGTGGCGGGGCTCTCCAGCGCCGGGGCGGCCACAATGCTGGTGCAGGAGCTGGGTAAGCTGGCCGAGGATATCGGCATACCGTCATTTAGAAGCCTTGACTATGTGAAGGAGGCCGACTTTGAGAAGCTGGCCGAGGCCTCTTACGTGAACGGGTCCACTCCCAGCAACTGCAGGGAGATTACCCGGGAGGACTATTTGAGGCTGTTCAGGGAAAGCTTTAGCGGCTGACAGGCACTGCTTTTCGACCGGAATTAGGAATCCAGACACCAGGGCCGCCTAAGCAGCCACCAAGGAGAATGAAAATTCGGGTCCTTTTTAAAGCCACAGAGGACACAGAGGTTTTTTGTCCTGCTTGTATGCTAATAAAAAATTCTATTAAATAAATTTGGGGAAGACTGACAGAGGCTTTCAAACTATCGGCTTCTTTGCTTCAGGGTAGTGCCTGTGAGTAATTCTCTGTGATCTCTGTGCCCTCTGTGGCTAATAGAGACCCGAGGGGTTTTCGGGAAAATAAGATAGAAGAATATATTCTGAGTCGGGAGACGGGGATAAAGCTGAGGTGCCGCCTGTAAAATGGCGGCATTTATTATTTTTAAAGAAGTATTAAGTTTTTATGGCCATACTTTAGGGGACAATAGCGTAAAAATGGGGGGCCGGTTATGCAAGATCAGTTCGAAATTATTCTCAGGCTGGTGCTATCCTTTATGCTGGGAGGTCTCTTTGGCCTGGAGAGGGAAAGGCGGCACAAGCCCGCTGGGCTGCGCACCCACACCCTGGTCTGCCTGGGGGCTGCCCTGTTCACTATTGCCGGGAGCTATGGCTTTCCCCTTACGGAAGGGGGCCCTTTGGTAAGGGACCCTGCCCGGGTGTCTGCCCAGATTGTCAGCGGGGTGGGCTTTATAGGAGGGGGGATAATCTTCAAGGAGAGGGATCATGTCCGGGGAATTACCACCGCCGCCAGTATCTGGCTCACTGCCGGGCTGGGCATGGGCATCGGCCTGGGGCTGTACCTTATCACCGGGGTGGCGGCCCTTTTGGGGCTTGCCGGACTGGCGCTGGACCGCCTTTCCCGGAGCTGAACAGTTTTTTAAAGGAGGGCCGGGCAGGGAAGGGTAAATAAATTGTTGAACATAGATATAAAGTGGAATAAACAGGAGTAGAAGAAAGGGCAAATTATTGGGTAATGTATTAAAATCCGGAGGACAGGGTCTGGGAGTGGCCCTGGTAATAGTATCCACCCTGTGCCTTAGCACCGAGGCCATAGCTGCCAAGATAGCCTATCAGGGAGGGGCCGGGGTGATGACCACCCTAACCCTGCGCTATATAATCGCAGCCTTTATATTCTGGGGCTTTATTCTGGCCGGAGGGTACCCCTACAAACTTTCAGCCCGCCAGCTGCAGGGGGTGGCCGCCCTTTCCCTGGGGGCCCAGACCCTTACTGTGCTGGCTCTTTTTCAAGCCTTCCAGTACATACCGGCGGCCATGGCCATACTTTTTCTCTACCTGTACCCTACCATAGTAACCATACTGGCCTTTTTCTTTTTAAAGGAAAAAATCACCTGGCCTAAAGGGGCTGCCCTGGCTCTCACATTTCTGGGCGCTGCCTTTATTCTAGGGCAGCCGGTGGGGGAACTGGACATGAGGGGGGTGCTTCTGTCAGTGGCCGCCGCCGTGACCAACGCTATTTTTCTGGTGGGTACAGCCCGCCTGCTGTCCGGGATACAAACCCCGGTGTATAACGCCTACGTTTCTTCCATAGTGGCTCTGGCCGTGGGAATACTGGCCCTGTCCAGGGGGCAGCTCCACCTGGACTTAAGCTTCCAGGCCTGGGCCGCCATTGTGGCGCTGGGAATTGTGTCTACGGTTATAGCCATGGCGGCCCTGATGAGGGGGGTCCAGATTATCGGCCCCTCCAGGGCGGCCATTATAAGCACCTTTGAGCCCGCCGCCACAGCGCTGCTGGCCTTTTGGGCGCTGGGGGAAAGTCTCACCCTGTGGCAGGCCGCCGGGGGGATTGTTATACTGGCCGGAGTATTCCTGCTGAAAAGGAAGTCCGCATAGTCAGACACCAACACGCAGACAATATAGTGTGTGGTATTTTCAGTGTTTTAAAAAGTGTTTTAAAAGAGGAATTAATACAGTAAAGCTAGAATAAACCAGTAAGAGACAAAAACAGGGCATTAATCCCCGGCCCGCCGGGTAATAAACCGGCAGGGGTCTATAATAAAAGGCCCTGAATAATTCAGGAGGGATAAAAAAGTGGCAAAGGTGCAGATTACCGACGATGCAAGGGATTATATCCTGAAGCAGACTGACACTATAACCGTGCAGATAGAAATGTGCAGGGGGTGAAGGGGCGTAACTTATGAGCCTGCCGTGTATGCAGGACAGCCCACACCACCTGAGGAATATGAGAGCGTAGTTGCCAACGGTGTCACGGTCTACCTTAAAAAGGACGCCCAGACCGCCCCTGATGGGGTAAATATCTCCATGACCGGAGAAGGCGTTTGGAAAACCATGAAAATAGAGGGTCTGCAGCAATAAAAAATTACAGACGCTGTTTAAAAGCTGCCTTAATCGGCAGCTTTTAATGTTGGCTCACCCGGGGAGGGATATGGATGAAGCCTTGGGCTGTATTTGCCGGCTATCTTTTACTGGTAAACCTATGGGGGTATTTTATGATGGGGCAGGACAAGTCCAGGTCCCGGGCCGGCGCCTGGAGGATTCCCGAAAGACGCTTCCTGCTGGTCTCCCTGGCCGGGGGAGCGGCCGGGGTGATATTGGGCTTAAGGAGCTTCAGGCACAAGACCAGACACTTTAAATTTACCGTGGTAGTGCCGGCCATACTTTTTATACAGGTGCTTGCAGCGGTATGGCTGTGGCAAAAAGGCTTTTTAGCTTTTTAGCGGATTCGCATAATGTTATTTGGAGGTAAATATGGAAGACAGGCAGCTTTTCCAATTGATCGCCGGTGAGGCCGGCATAACCATGGGGCAGGCTCAGAAAACAGCCGCCCTGCTGGATGAGGGCAACACAGTGCCCTTTATTGCCCGCTACCGGAAAGAGGTCACCGGTGAGCTGGACGAGGTTAAAATCCGCCTGGTGGAGGAGAGGCTCAAATTCTACCGGGGCCTCAACGCCCGCAAGGAAGAGGTTATCCGGCTTATTGAGGACCAGGGAAAGCTGACTGAAGAGCTGAGGGATAAGATACTGAAGGCCTCCAGGGTCACCCAGGTGGAGGACCTGTACCGGCCTTACCGCCAGAAGAGGAAAACCAGGGCGTCGGTGGCCCGGGAGAAGGGTTTGGAGCCTCTGGCCCGCTACCTGCTCTCATTTCCGGGGTCCGGAGACCCCGCCCGGGAGGCGGATAAATACCTGAATGCTGATAAAGGTGCCGGCACAGGGGAAGAGGCCCTGCAGGGGGCTATGGATATAGTGGCCGAAGAGGTGTCCGATGATCCCGAGATAAGGGGCTGGGTAAGGGAGTATACCTTTAAGAGCGGAGTGCTTTCAGTAAGCGCCAGGGACAGGGAGGCCCCTTCGGTTTACGAGATGTATTATGACTTTCATGAGCCTGTAAGGCTTGTTTTGCCCCACCGGGTGCTGGCCATAAACCGGGGGGAAAGGGAAGAATTTTTAAAAGTGGCGGTGGAGGCCGACGAGGAGGTTATTACCGGACACATAGCCCGGAAGTGGGTAAAGGTGCCCTCGGTTACCTCTGAAATAGTGCATGCGGCGGTGAGGGACAGCTACCGCAGGCTTATTGCACCGGCGGTGGAGAGGGATGTCCGGGGTGGGCTCACCGAAAAGGCCGAGGAGCAGGCTGTGTCCATATTCTCCAAAAACCTGCGCCAGCTTCTGCTACAGTCTCCGGTAAAGGGCAGGGTGGTGCTGGGGGTTGACCCGGCCTACCGCACCGGATGCAAGTGGGCGGTGGTGGACGACACCGGCAGACTTTTGGAGGTGGGGGTGGTATACCCCACGCCGCCCCAGAACAGGGTGGAGGAAGCCCTCCGGGAGTTTACCAGGCTGGCCGGCCAGTATAAGGTGGATGTGATAGCCATCGGCAACGGCACCGCCTCCAGGGAAACCGAGCAGTTCGTGGCCTCATTTATCAGCGGGTACGGGGAAAGAAATATCCGCTATATAATTGTCAGTGAAGCCGGGGCCAGTGTTTACTCTGCCTCGGAGCTGGCCGCCCGGGAGTTTCCGGGGCTGGATGTCTCCGGACGCAGTGCGGTGTCCATAGCCAGGAGGCTGCAGGACCCGCTGGCCGAGCTGGTGAAGATAGAGCCCAGGGCAGTGGGAGTGGGCCAGTACCAGCACGATATTGCCCCCAAAAGGCTGGAGGACAGCCTGTCCGCGGTGGTGGAGTCGGTGGTCAATTACGTGGGCTGCGACCTGAACACAGCCTCGGCCCCCTTATTATCTTACATTGCCGGGGTGAACAGCACCGTGGCCGAAAATATAGTCAGGTACAGGGAAGAAACCGGCAGGTTTAAGGACCGCCGTCAGCTTAAAAAAGTTCCCCGCCTGGGGCCCAAAACCTTTGAGCAGTGCGTGGGCTTTTTACGCATTCCGGAGAGCGCCAACCCCCTGGATCATACCTCTATACACCCTGAGTCCTACACCCTGGCCGAAAAGCTGCTGGGGATGGTGAACGCCTCCCTGGACGGGGTGGGCACCCCGGAATTGCGGAGGAGGCTTGAGGAGGTTGAGCCCGGAGAGGCCGCCGCCCTCCTGGAGGCCGGGGCGCCCACCGTGCGGGACATACTGGACAGCTTAAAGCGCCCGGGCCGCGACCCCAGGGAGGACTTGCCCGGCCCACTCTTCCGCAGTGATGTTCTCTCACTGGAGGACCTCAGCCCAGGCATGGAGCTGAAGGGCACGGTGCGCAACGTGGTGGACTTTGGGGCTTTTGTGGATATAGGGGTGAAGGTGGACGGACTGGTGCACCTCTCCCAGCTGAGCGACCAGTATGTCAGGCACCCTATGGATGTGGTGTCGGTGGGGGATGTTGTGGATGTCCGGGTGCTGGAGGTGGACCCCCGCCGCAAGAGGGTTTCTTTGACCATGAAGAGGGGATGATTTAATCTCTTAAGGGAGGGTTTTAAAGGTCGGGAGACTGCCTTGAGGTAGTACCTGTGGTCGGGAGACAGGAGACTGCTCAAGAGGATGGACTTTGGGTCGGGAGATCAGAAAAATGATACGGGGTCAGGCTTTGTAAGCCTAACCCCTTTTTGTTTTCAAACTTCCGGTCTTACAGCTATTTTTTTCTGGGAGACATTCCGGCCAGGTTCCTGACTAGGTCTTTTTTGGACTCTATATCATACTGGCTGGTGATGGCTATCTGCTCCATGATGGGGGAGCCGCCGCCGTGATAGGCGCCGTAAGTCATCGAGCCGGCGGAGCCGGACAGACCGAAATCTACGAAAGTCAGCCAGAACCTTATCTGGTCCTCGATAGGCATTCTGGGGTTTCTGTTTATGTATTTTTCCAGCAGGGCCCTGGTTTCAGGGTTGGCCAGATCTTTTTCATAAGGGAAGGTTGCGGGCAGTCCCCCTGCTATGTTGCACAATATCTCCTGCTCGTGGAACACTGCCTCTCCGGTCAGGCACCTTCCCACATTGGCATAGATGGAGTGGGGGATATAGCTGCCGGGTCCGTAGGGCACAAAGCCCATGCCGGGCATGAATACCTCGGGCTTGCCCAGGGCGGAGGCGGTATAGCCTGCAGCGTAGCCCAGCTCGCCGGTCATAATCAGCTTGGAAAGCAGTTCCCTCACGTGGGGGGCCTTTTCAATTCCGTTGATCTCCGCCGCCAGCCCGGCCAGTCCGATCACAAAATCCAGCGTGGCAGGCTTGCAGCCTGAGTAGGAGTGACGGTGAAAAAGCGCGAACAGAAGGGCCGACAGGCCGCCGTGGATGGTTTCACCGCACAGGAACACCCTGTCCCAGGGAATGAAGCAGTCGTCAAAGATGACATAGGAATCGCTGTAGCCAAAATGATTTCCCTTGTCAAAGTGGTCTCTCTTGCGGGAATTGTGGTAGTGCACAACCTGCTTTATGCCCTCATAGTCAGAAGGAACCGCGAAGCACACCGCATAGGCCTCCTCACCCTTTCTGAGGGCCCTGTTGGGCACCACCAGTATCTCGTCGGATATGGAGGCCTCGGAGATATGGACCTTGGAGCCCCGGACCACTATGCCGTCACTGCGCTCTTCCACAACACGCACGTACATATCGGGGTCAGTCTGCTCTGAGGGCCTTTTCAGGCGCTCGCCCTTGACATCGGTCTGGGCGCAGCTGGCTACCAGATCTTCGGTCTGGAAGCGCTCCAGCCACTTAAGCCAGTTGTCATAGTAAGCTGTTTTGGCCTGGGGTGACTTCTGCGCCTCAAAGGAAACAGCGTTGAGGGCATTGGCGGCGTCAATCCCCATGCACCGCTGGATGCACTGCCCCACCTTGTTGCACAAATACCGGGTCATGTCCTGTTTCTTATGCAGGTCTTCCACGTTCTGATGAATGTGGTTGAAGCGGTTGATGGTCTCCCCGGTGAGGTGGGAGGTGGCTGTGCAAAGATCCTTGCTGGCCGGGTCCCAGGCTGCGTCGAAGGTAAGGCTCATTACATTGATGGCCCCTTCCTGGCGCTCATCCAGGCGGTCGATCTTCTCACCGTTGCTGTATAGGTTGCAGTTCATTTTACCCAATCTCTCGATATACTGTTCCCTTGTTCTCATGCTCAGTCTCCTTTCGGTTTTAGAGGGCTTCCACTCAAGGACTGGACGACCAAACCGCCAGTGTGAAAGCCGTAATTCTCCTGTTGCAATAACAGTACCAACCATGAGCGGCGGGGATACAGGCAGGAATTCTTTTGTGGGGCGCCTCTGAGCCCCTGCTATAGAGGGAAAGGTTAAATGATGAGAGGTTGGGATATGTTAAGAATTTGAACGGCCAGGTTGTAAAATAGAACATTATGCTCAAAGGCGGTGCCGGGATTATTTGTCTGACTAGCGGCGCTTCAGCAGCAGCAGATCCTTTACATTATCGACAACAGCAGCCCTGTTTACCTGAATCATAAGCCACAGTGTGCCGTTGAAGGGCCGGGCGGAACTTATCAAAGCAAGTACATCTGTCTCAAACCGGCTGCTCATAGCCTCAATTACCGGTATAAGATCCAGTGTAATGACAACCAGGGCAACAAAGCCGTCCTTTTCAGGGTACAGTGTGCATATAGACTTGCCGGATTTATTATATTTCACATTCCACCCGGGCTTTGCCGAGCACTTGCTGTACATTATCTTTGGAGAGGCTTTATATTTCTCTTGTATAAAGGAATTTAAATCCTGCCAATGAGCCTGGGCTGTTTTATTCATATAGTTATAAATCTGGTCATATGCAGGGGTAAAACCGGGATCCTGAATCAAATCCTTTTCAGCCACTAAAACACCTCCATAGTATATATTATACACTGTCGGAAGAATACGGGTGCTATTTAGCCGTAAGCAGAGTGATCGAGATATTTCTCCTTCTGTATATACTGAAAACCAGGCCCAGCGCGGCGGCGTTGAAGATTAGCTGGGAGCCTCCATAGCTGATCAATGGCAGCCCAATCCCGGCAATGGGGGCCAGCCCTATATTCATCAATATGTTCCACAAAAACTGAACCGCGAAGATGGCTACAAACCCGCTTATAAGAAGCCTGGCATAGGTATTTTTCACTGTTTTTGCCACACCCGCCAGGCGTATGATAAACATAACCGCCAGTGCAGCCAGAATACCCCCGGCTATCCAGCCGAAGGAGAAAGTTATGTAAGAGAAAATAAAATCGGTGTGCAGGTAAGGTATAAGCTTGGGCTGCTGAGCCAGCCCCTGGCCAAACATCCCGGAGCCGCCAATTAATTCCCCCAGCTGTATACTGAGCCAGCCGCTGCCCAAAGGGTCATTTTCAGGACTTATAAAACCTGTTAGCCTCTGGAACATGTATGGAATTCCTGCAATTGTCATCATGATAAGCACACTGAATAGCGAGCCGACCAGTAATAGGGTTATTCTACGCCCCGCCCCCGAAGCTATCACAATTACAGTGCAGGCTGCGGCGTAAACAGCGCTGGCCGACAGGGGTCCGCTTGCCCACATAAGGGCCAGCGGCACAACACACAGCAGCAGGCCCTGTAGCAGCTTTTGGGGCTTATTCCAGTCCCAGCCGCTTAAAATCCCTGCTAAGGCCATGCCCAATAAAAGTGGGCTTATGCCTACGATGTCAAAGGAGAAAGGGCCAATACTAAGATAATTTTTCCCGTTCACACTCTGACCAAATATAATCACAGCAACCAGCATTAATAAGGTTCCTGTATAGATATGCCTGGAATAGGGCATCAGCTTTCTATAGTCACACAAATACAGACCTGCTGCAATAGCCGCCCCAATAATGGTGAAAACCACGCTCCTGGTAAAGAGATGCACAGGGGTGGCTGATAATGCCTGTCTTTCAATAAAGTATAGGGCCAGTAAGCCCAGGCCTACAAAAAGAAGACTTAGGGTTACAATACTCCATTCCGGCTTTGACTTATGAACCCTGTTAAGCTGTTTCCCTACTATAGCGGAGCTTCCCATCTGGGCAATGGCCCTGTCCACCGCCTCTTTTTCAGAAAATCCCCCGGCCGTATATTCATCCGCCACCTCATGAAGATGGGCATTAAGCTCAAGCTTAACCTCCTGGTGCATTTCACGGAATTTTATCTGCTGGCATACTTCATTGATATATTCCGTTATTCTTGCGTCATCAGCTGTCCCCATACAAAAGCCTCCTTATTTAGAACTTTATCCACCGCCGAGCTGAAGGTTTCCCACTCCTGCCTCTTTTCCTTTAAGCAGCTGTTTCCTTTTTCGGTGATTTTATAATACTTCCTTTGCCGGCTGCCTTCATTGCCCCACCAGTAGGACTCAATCATGCCGCCGGCCTCCAGTGAGTGCAAAATAGGGTATAGGGTTCCTTCTTTGAACATAAAAACGCCGCTGGACTCTTTTTCAATTTCCTTGATCATCTGATAGCCATACATAGGCTCACGGTCCAGCATGCTCAAAACCAGAATCACAGTACTTCCTTTTAAAAGCTCCTTGTTTACCTTCACGGCAATCCCCCTTTCTAATGGGTAATATATCTATGCATAGTATAACTAGGTATGATTTTATAGTATAACTGCCATACAATCAATAGCTTTTCTCAAATATTTTAGCTAAAAACTGAGAAGAATTTTGGTGGGCCGCATCCGATGCAAAAGACAGGGGACTCTCACTATAAAAATAAGAATCCCCCGGGTAAGTTTATGACGTTATGGCCTGGTTTTCACGGCCTCCTCCAGCCGGGCAAGCGCCTCGGCCACCACACTGCGGGGGCAGGCCAGGTTGAACCTCTGGAAGCCCTCACCCCCGGGGCCGAATATAAAGCCGTCATCCAGGGCCAGCCCGGCCCGGTCACGGATGAAGGACTGCAGCTTCAGGGGGCTCATGCCCAGGCCCCTCATATCCACCCAGGCCAGATAGGTGCCCTCGGGCCTGATAACTTTCAGCGCCGGCATTCTTTTTTCCACCTCGGCTATAAAATACTCAATATTTCCGGTCAGGTACTCCTTAAGCTGGGCAAGGTACTGGTCCCCGTGGCGGTAGGCTGCCTCCAGGGCGGTGAGCCCGAATATATTCCCGGTGCTGTGGCCGGCCTGGGCCTGGACAAACTCCTTTCTCAGTCTGTCGTCGGGAATCACTGCGAAGGAGGTGTCCAGCCCGGCCAGGTTAAAGGTTTTGCTGGCCGACATAAGGGTTATTGTCTGCCTCTCCAGCTGCTCCGACAGAGAGGCGGTGACGGTGTGCCTTGATTCTCCCACCATAAGGTCGCAGTGTATCTCATCCGATATCAGAAGGCAGCCGTTTTTTAAGCAGATCTCTCCCAGTGTAAGCAGCTCCTCCCTGGTCCACACCCTGCCCACCGGATTGTGGGGGCTGCAGAGAATGAACATTTTTATCCTGGGGCTGCGGACAGGGAAGGTCTCAGAGGCCAAAAACAGATTCTCCAGACCGGTCAGGCTCATGGTATAGCGGGAGCCGTCAAAAGCCAGGGGGTTGTGCAGAGCCAGGCAGCCGCTGTCTTTTATGGAGTTGAAAAAGGGATAATAAACAGGAGGCTGTATGACAACCTCGTCACCCGGGCGGGTGTATGCCTTCAGGGCCAGGTGCAGCCCGTTAACCACCCCGGCGGTAAACACAATCCACTCTTTTTTGACTTTCCAGTCAAAATGCCTTTCCAGCCTTTCCATGATGGCCTCATAAAGGGACTCCTCAGGGTATGTATAGCCAAAAACGGGATGCTCCGCCCTTTCCCTGATGGCCCGGACCACCTGCTCCGGGCACGGGAAGTCCATATCGGCCACCCACATGTCCAGCAGGCTTTCCCTGCCGAAAAGGGCCTGATTGGAGTCCCACTTGACGCTGGCTGTATTTCTCCTGTCTATGAGTCGGTCGAAATCATAGATCATATCATTTCTCCCAATATTTATTTTAAGAATTCTATCATAAAACAGCCGGAATAAAAAGAAAGCATCAGTAAACCCCCGTGGGTATAAGGTATTTAATAATTTTTGCTGTACATTTAGGCATAGACGTACAAGGCATTAAGGTTTTATTTAAAATAAAAATGTACAAGTACCCCTTTGACATAGACGTCGGAGGGTTATATAATTGACCTACGATACCCCATGGGGTATCAAAAAATCTGAGCCGATAATAATTTCATACTTACTTAAAATAGGGAGGTTAATTTAAATGGGATCGTTTTACATCAAAACAAACCGTATTTTTTCATCTGTGAGGAAGTACTCCTGGCTGTTTGTTCCGCTGGTAGCCTTTGGGGGTCTGTGGCTTCCAAAGCTGGGGCTTTTAATGATTCCTCTGATGACGACCCTGGCGGTAATGGGCTTTTTAAAGGGTAAGTACTGGTGCGGTAATCTGTGTCCCCACGGAAGCCTTTTTGACTCAATAATTATGCCCATAAGTATTAACACAAAAATACCCTCCTTTTTAAAGTCTAAAATAGCCATGGCCCTTGCCTTTACATGGTTTATGTATATGCTGGGGGGCCGCCTGATAAAGGTGCTGGGTATATTCGGGTCGGCCACCTTTCTGGATAAGCTGGGCTACATTTTTGTAATCAACTACCTGGTTGTAACCATAGTGGGGACCACTCTGGCGCTACTGGTCAGCCCCCGGGCCTGGTGTTCCTTCTGCCCCATGGGAACCCTGGAGATACTGTCCTACAAGCTGGGCAAGCTGCTGCGCCTGAACAGGGCTACTGATCAAAAGGTTACGGTGGCCCGGACGGAAATGTGCCACAGCTGCGGGAAATGTTCAAGGGTCTGTCCAATGCAGCTGACTCCCTACCTGGAATTCTCAGACCAGAACCAGTTTGACAGCGAGGCCTGCATAAGGTGCTCCACCTGTGTTAAAAACTGTCCTGCCGGGATACTGTCCCTGAATAATGCCGGGGAGGCCCTCCGGATTAAGGAGGAAACAGACATAGACGGGTACCGGAAGAGGCGGAAGATTGCCGCCGTGCTCAAAAGAGTCAGACCGCTGGGCGGTGACGTTAACGAATATACCTTCGGCCTTACGGACACTGAAAGGGTGGAGTGCCGGCCGGGCCAGTTCATACTGGTGAAAATACAGGAAAAGCCTGTAATGTTCAGGGCTTACTCAATATCCTCCTTCAGTGAAGACGGCTCCGAACTGAGCATAACCGTTAAAAAAATGCCCGGGGGCTATGGAACAGATATAATATTCAACAACTTTAAAGAGGGGGACCCGGTGGTGCTTGAAGGGCCCATGGGAAGTGAGTTTGTATTGAATGAGAAAAGCGACAGGATTCTTTTTGTGGCCGGCGGGATAGGAATAACCCCCTTTGTCCAGATGGCCAGGGATGCGGTGGAAAAATCGGGCTGCGAAAAAGACGTCAAGCTTATATACGGTGTGAACCACTCCGGTGAGTTTATCTATGATGATCACTTTACCAGGCTTAAGACCAGCTGCGAGAAATTTGAGTATATAAAGGTGGTGGCCTCGGACGCTGGCTGGAAGGGTAAGAAGGGGTTTGTCACCGACGCCATGAAGGATATGGACTTAAAGGGCTACAAGGTTTACATGTGCGGCCCCCCGCCCATGGTCAGGGCCAGCCTGAAGGCCTTAAAGCACGCCGGGGTGGAAGATGAGGATATTTATTACGAGAGCGCGTAAACAAGGTAACTGATACCCGAAAAAGGACACCTGCCGGTGTCCTTTTTCGGCATTATTCTTTTTTGCAATAATTATATCCGGTATAATTATTGCAAGTGTTGAATGGAGGGCGCAGGGACAGACTGTGCTATCTCAAAAAAGATGGAGAGCGGGGTGCTCCGATGGAGATCGGCAGGATAAGGATAATACAGGGGGAGAGGGGAGGCCGTTTCCCTTTTTGCAATACTTTATTGATTGACGACCGGGTCAAGGTGATAGTTGACCCGGGGGCAGGCCTGGAAAGGCTTTC
Source organism: Peptococcaceae bacterium BICA1-7 (assembly GCA_000802095.1). Lineage (GTDB taxonomy): Bacteria > Bacillota > Desulfotomaculia > Desulfotomaculales > Desulfocucumaceae > BRHc4a. The sequence goes on from JUEB01000033.1 coordinate 500,255, forward strand.
TGAAGTAAGAAAAAGTGTGCCTGTGGACATGGTTGTAAACACCCATTATCACTTTGACCATATTGCCTATAACTATTTATTTGATGAATCGGAAATATATATCAACCAGTTTGAGTCAGACTGCTTTATAAATACTGAGGAAGTGGCCCGCAGGAACGGGATGGCCCAAATATACGGTGAGGAATGGCTGAAGGACTGGCTGGAAAGAATTTCACGGAAGGACACCCCCCAGAGCCCCTACAGCCCCCAGAACAGGCACGAGTGGTTGCTTTCCACGGCAAGGCTTACTGGAACCTACCGCTGGGGACAGGTATTTCATCTGGGCGGGACCAGGATGGAGGTGGTGGGCACACCGGGGCACTGCCAGGGGTTTTCCTGCCTGTACTTTCCCGGTGAAGGCGCTGTATATACCGGGGACATCGACCTGACCGGCTTTGGCCCCTGGTATGGCGCTCCGGATAGCGACATAGATCAGTTTATTGAGTCCTCCAGGAAAATAGCCGGCCTGGACGCCGATTACTTTATAACCGGGCACGAGGCAGGGGTATTGAGCCGGAAAGAATTTAGGGCCGGGCTGGATGCTTACCTGGAAAAGATAGCCGGGAGGGACCGCAGGATTGCCTCTGCCCTGGAAATTCCCTTGACCCTGAAGGAAATTGCCGAATTGGGGCTGATATATGGTAAGCAGTTCCTGGTGGACCAGTGGGTGCGGGCATGGGAGGAACTGATGGTGGCAAAGCACCTGGAGAGGATGGTAAACAGGGGAGATCTGGCCTTTGACGGAGAAAAATACTCCCATGCCGGGGGCTGATGACTGTCTATTTTAAAACCACAGAGGGCACAGAGATCACAGAGAAAAGCTAACAGGCACTACTATCGAGCAAAATTCTACAATTCCAGAAGTTATGCCAGTCCTTCTCCGGCTTATTTATAAAATATTATTAGACATTCAGGCAGGGCTAAAACCTCTGTGTCCTCTGTGTGCTCTGTGGTTTATTAGGACATTCATCAATAGCATGCCAAAAAATATTTTCATTCCTCTGTGGCGCCGAAATTGTATATGCATGTGTGTCTATAAAAAAGCAGTCAGGCACTAAAGGCAGAATACCCCGGCCAGGGCCCTGGCCGCCCCCTCCTGGTTGTTGGTGTGCAGGGTTACAGCCCGGGCCACCTCTTTTACCTTATCGGTGGCGTTTTTCATGGCTATGCCCAGCCCGGAGTTTTTTATTATTTCTATATCATTGTTGTCATCACCCAGGGCCACAATTTCCCCGGTGGTTATGCCGAGGCTTTGGGCATAGTCGGCCAGCATTGTCCACTTGGTGCCCAGGGGGTTCAGTATCTCAAGCACCGGCCCAATACTTTTCAGGGTGGTCAGTATATGAGAGTGCAGGAGGCTGCCGTGCCTCTCCATTATCCGGCCCCGAAAAACCTCCAACTCCTTTTCCCCTCCCATAAAGCATACCAGGAGAATGTCTCCCTCCCGGTACTGAAGGAAATCCCCCACCACCTTATACTCTTTCACACCGTCGGAAATATAGGAATTGTAGCAGGGGGCCTCCCTGTCAAATTCAATAAGGAAGTCGCACCCCTCCCCGGATCTGTCTACGTGCAGAAGAGGGTGCAGTGAGTGCTCCCTGCCGGTGCGGACTATGTCATGAAACAGGTCTGTATCAAGGCAGCGGGACATAATTTTACGGTCATCCAGGGTATTGCGGGCACAGGTTCCCCCGCTGCACAGTATGGTGACAGGAAAGCCGCAGTCTGTAAAAAGTGATTTGGCGAACCTGTACCTGCGGCCGGTGGCCACCACAATTTCTATATTGATTGAGCGCAGCGCCCGGAGTATATCCATGCTGTAGCGGCATATCCGCTTTCCGTCGTCTAAAAGAGTTCCGTCCAGGTCCAGCGCTACCATCCTGTAATCCATTTTGCCTCCGTTTCAGCCGTCAAGGGGCCTTTTTAAATAGCAGGCCCATACCACCGATACAAGCTCCCAGCCCTCCCGGCCTTATTCATTCAGTATTCTGCTGGAATTTCCTCACCTCTTAAACCTCCTTGCTGCCTCCTATTATAGCAAAGGTCTCACAGGCTGTGCCAGCTATTACACCACACGGGTTTACGGTCTTATGTTAAATAAATACCTCCCCGGTATTTACGGGGCAGGAGGAAAATACATATATTTATAGTATCTTAACCGCATGGATAATATTGTAGGCTATGGGTTATCGGGGGAGGTATTTTTATGTGTGAAAAACTGTTTACTCCGCTTGATATTGGTCCCTGCAGGCTGTCCAGCCGCATAGTAATGCTGCCCCTTTTTACAGCCTACGGCAGCACCCGGGGGCATGTGACCAGGGCTGTTATACAGCACTACAGCGAAATAGCCTCCGGCGGCGCAGCTATGATTGTTACAGAGAATGTTGTTGTCAATGCAAAGCAGTCACACTTCGGCCTCCTCCTGAGAGGGGACGATGATCTATACATACCGGGGCTGTCCCACCTGGCCGGCGCCATCAAGGAAAAGGGGGCGGTGGCCTGCTGCCAGATAAACCATGCCGGCAGGTTTGCCCAGGTGCACCGGCCTGTTTCAGCCTCAAATATACCCGCCTTCGATGGTCCGGCTCCCCATCCGCTTACCCGGGAGGAAATTAAGGGAGTTATCTGTGATTACTCCTCTGCGGCAAGGAGGATAAAAAAGGCCGGGTTTGACATGGTGGAGCTGCACGGGGCCACCGGCTACCTTCCGGCACAGTTCCTTTCCCCCCGGACCAACTGTCGCAGTGACCAATACGGGGGCAGCCTGGAAAACAGGATGCGCTTTTTTCTGGAGCTGCTGGATGGGGTCAGGGAGGCCGTGGGGCCAGATTTTCCGGTGGGCTGCCGCTTTTTGGCTGATGAGTGGCTCTCCGACGGCTTCGTGCTGGAGGAGGCCAGGGTGCTGGCCCGCAGGCTGGAAGAAAGGGGAGCGGCCTACCTGTCGGTGACCGCAGGAACCTATGAGTCAATGTTCCGGCAGGATAAGCTGGAGCTTTCCTGGAAGGACGGCTATATGGCCGACCTGGCCGGGGAGATAAAAAAAGAGGTGAGTATTCCGGTAATAGCCTCGGGCCGTATAGCCACACCGGAATTGGCGGAAAGTATAATCGGTGGACAGGCCGATCTGGTAGGTCTGGGCAGGGTCCTCATGGTGGACCACCTCTGGCCCCAAAAGGCGCGCCAGGGCGGTGAGATAATCAGGTGCAGGCCTGAGTGCGATGTCTGCCTGCAGCTGGCCATGAGGCAAAAGCCGGTTATCTGCGCCGGCTGGGACGGCCGGAGAAAGGTGAGGTTCAAGGACATGTCCAGGGAGATGGAAACCACTCTCGACACATTGAAAAGCTATGTGCACCTGGTGAAGGTAAAGGCCGCCAGGCAGATACTTAAATTTGAGGGGGCGGGCTACCCGGAAGGGGGGCAGGCCTGGATTAAAAAGGATGTATCCTTACCGGCTGACCTGGCCGAGGCCGGGCAGGAGGCCTTTGATATAAACGGGCTCATCAAAAAGATAGCCGGGGAAGCCGCCGGAAAGCGCCGGGAGGATGTTGAGGTAAAGATAATGCTTCCCCCTGGTCCTATTATTGTCAGGGGAGACGAGAAAAAGTGCCAAAAGAAGCTGCTGGAGGTAATTAGCGACTCCTGCGGGATAATTCCTCCCGGTGGGATTCTGGAAATTAAGGCCAGTCTTCAGGAGGGCCGAGGTGCGCAGGATAATTTGAATATCTCCGGAAAAGGGGTGGAAGTGGTTATAGAGCTTGGCGCTGTGGTTAAAAAGGACAGGGGTGATTAGACCCCATTGAAATATTATGGCAAAGTAAGCTGGTATAGGGCCGGGTGGCCATATCTTTCTTAATATGCTGGCTGGTGTGGAAGGTATAAAAATTTAATGGTAAATTTTTTTGTAAATTTATTTCTGTGTCAAAAATTTTTAACTGCTAAATAACCAGGAGGGCTTATTAAATGACAGATTCCTTTTTACTCTTCCTTATCTCAATTGCTGCCTTAATAGTTATAGCCATTGCCTATTTTACTTTTAAATTTCATAGGGACAAAAAGATTGAAAAAAACCTCTGGAAAGAATATGCTCCAAGGAAGCTTGACATCGGATCGGTGGATAGCTTAAGTATTCTGCCACTGTGTGAATACTATCCGGCCAGTACTGAATTGCAGGGGGAGCCCGGAGTTTCTTACCTCGTTACTGCCGGTGAAAACAAGATTTTACTTGATGTGGGCTATAATCAGGGAAAAAAGCACCCCTCACCTTTATTGGCGAATATGGAAAAATTGAAGGTCAGTTTTAAAGATCTTAGTTGTATATTTATAACCCATCTCCACAGAGATCATATAGGCGGCAATAGAAATGAGCGTAAAAAAACCTTTTCCCCTTCTGCTGCCGACCTTGATTTAAAAGGCCTGAGGGTATATACACCCACCGAAATGAATCATCCCACTGCCTCTCTTACCCAAATCAGGGAGCCTCAGGTATTAGCAAAGGGCATTGCGACCATTGGACCAATAAGCAGGGCACTGTGGCTATTGGGGTTAACAGCGGAACAGTCTTTGGCTGTCAATGTTGAAGGAAAAGGAATAGTTTTAATTATTGGGTGCGGACATCAGAGAATTGAGCGAATTATACAGCGTACCAAAGAATTATTTGATATCCCCATATACGGTATAATCGGCGGATTGCATTACCCGGTTACAGCTTCCCGGATGAAATTTAATATGCAAAGGATCTTTGGTACGGGCAAGCTGCCCTGGCAGTGGATCTCAAAAGAAGAAATCAAAGCATCCCTGAGTGGCATATTAAAAGAGAATATCAATATAATAGGGTTGTCTCCCCATGACAGCTGTGACTGGTCACTGAATCTTTTTAGGGAAAAGTTCGAGGATAAATATATAGAAATTAAGGTTGGCAAGGAAATATCAATTTAATGCTTACGCGCTGGAGTCCGGGGAGCAGGTCCCTCTCCGACTTTAACTATCCACCTTTCCCAGATATTTGCCTAGCTCTTTGAATTCAGACCTGATCAGCCCGTCCAGCTCCTTTTTATAAATGGCCGCTGCCGGGTGGTACATTGGATAAACACTAAAATTACCGTTTTCTATAATTTTTCCATGACAGTCACCTATGGTGCACTCTTTTCCACACAGCCATTTAAGGGCAATGTTGCCCAGGGTGACTACCGTCCGGGGCTTTAATATCTCAAGCTCCCTGTTCAGCCATCCCCCGCAAAGTGGTATTTCCCTGGACGGGGTGCGGTTTCTCCTGCCCATGTTGGCTGTGGGGCGGCATCTTACCACGTTGGTTATATATACATCATTCCTGGTAAGACCGGCCATCTCAAGATAAAGGTTTAACTTTTTGCCGGCCTCCCCGGCAAAGGGCAGTCCGTATTTTACCTCGTTTGAACCGGGGGCCTCTCCCACGAATACCACCGCCGCGTTCCTGGGGTTGCCTGTGTCCCGAACCGTGTTGGTCCTTTCGGCCCCAAGCGTGCACTTAAGGCAGCCAGCTATTTCCCCGTAGAGCTGATCCAATTCATTTTCCATTAATACATTGCCCTCCTAAACTTCATTAGGGCAGCTCCAAATTATTAGGAATGCCCTTTACCATTCTGACTCCTGACTTCTGACTTCTGTATTCCGGCCGCAAATAATATCAGTATAAGTATATTTATCTGCTGACCCGGTTTCTTCCCTGGTCCTTGGCCCGGTACAGGGCTTCGTCAGCCGCCTTGACAACCTCACCGGCGGTGCGCAGCCGCCCGCCGCTTTCAGATACGCCTATACTGACCGTTATGTATACCTTTTTGCGGGGGGCCTTGGGGGGGCTGACCCGTTTTGGCTTACTGGGGGGCCGGTTATCACTCCTCAGTATAAAAGGCCTCCTGGCTATTATTGATCTCAGCTCCTCAAGATGGTGCTCCGCCTGGCTTATTTTCCGACCGGGAAACAGTATGGTGAATTCTTCTCCCCCATAGCGGAATGGCTTTCCCCCACCGGAGACATTCCTTATGCCGGCGGCAATCAGCTTTAAGACCTCATCGCCCACGTCATGTCCGTAGGTGTCGTTAAATTTTTTAAAGTGGTCTATATCCAGCATGGCAATGGAGTACTTTCCATCCAGTTTCTCCAGCTCCTCGGTAAGTGCCCGGCGGCCGGGCAGGCCGGTAAGATCGTCAATATAGGCCTTTCTGTAGGAGTCCTGAAGGACTGCCACTGTCATTATGGTTCCCGCTGCGGTAAAAAACACAGGCACAGCCAGGTGGCTGTTAACATAATGAAAGGCCAGGGCTGAGGCCAGCAAAACCCCTGCCAGGGCCCCATCCATGGGGGAAGGTTTGAAATAAAGCCTGATTATCAGGACAAAAAAAGTTGCTGCGAAGGCTATAAGGGACAGTTGGGGAAGGGGGGTAAGACTGAAAAATTCAGGTGAGAACGGCGCTGCGCTCAGATCGTTGACCAGGCCCGGAGTTTCTCCCATCCCTGCCCCAAATATAAGCAGCACCTGACCCAGCACAAAAAAGGCCCACAGCTTCCCCCGGCCCCATATTACCCCCCTCTCCCTGACCAGTGAAAACAGCAGTATGTTTACAGGGATAAGCAGCGAGGCGGTGGTATATACCTGATGCGAATAGAGGGGCCAGCCTGTGCCGGGAGGGGCCAGGCGGCCCATCAGCAGCTGGCTTGCGGCCAGTATAACGGTTATATAAAAAATACAGCTGCGGTTGAACCAGTAGCTTAAAAATAGACTGGCTGTAAAGGCTGCGAAGGATGAGTATTTAAGTATTCCATAGTCAGTGGAGGGTGCGGACTGGGATCTTTGCAGCAGCAGCCAGGCTACAAGCACCAGTCCGGCGGGCAGGGCCAGGGGAATAAAATTTTTAATGTTCCTTTTCATTCTACTGCACCTCCCCCGGTTTATGGATTAACTTGCCGAATAAAAGAATAAATCATCTATTATTCAGTTATTATATACTTTTGGCAGAGCTACTACAATTGAGCTGGTTAACATTTTAGCCGGTTGATCTGGATAACCAGCAGCCCAGGTGTGAGGATATCGGGGACAATCTGTATACTAATGGGATATAGGGCGTTATAATAAGTTATATAAATAATACCGGGAAAGGGGACTTTTGCCATGTCAGATAAAATGGTGCTGAGTATTGAATACTGCAACTCCTGAGGATATCGACCCAAGGCGGCCGGTCTGGCCGATGCCATTAAAAAAAGATTTGCTGTCAGTGATGTAGCCCTTATACCCTCCAGCGGGGGAGTCTTTGAGGTCAGGGCAAATGACCGTGTAGTATTTTCCAAGAAAAGCCTGGGAAGGTTTCCCGAGGAGGGTGAAGTTGAGAGCGCCATAAGCCAGATAATCTCTAAATAGCTTATACTGAAATGATTATGCGGTCGGAGGGGCTGAGGTGCTTTTTACGTTTGGCCGGAGGAGCCCGGGGGTATTCTTCGACGGTCGGAGACAGAAAATTTCAGGCATTAAGACCTGAGAGCCTGTCCTGTAAAACTCCTGTCTCCTGTATTCTGACTCCTGACCGGAAAGCAGTGCCTTAAGCCTTATCTGAAGTAGCACATATATCCCGAATCGCACAGCCCCGGGGTTCCCCGCAGCTTTTTAATTCTTTCTCTTACAGTATCTTCGTTACTGAGGCTGTCCGCGATGCGGAGGGCTTCTTTTATAAGTTTGACACTGGCCATTTTTTTCTGCAGGGGGGACTCACGTCCCACTATTTTCAAAGAGGCCACTCCCATAGCCTGCAGATTCGGAATGGCGCAGAGCCCGCACATCCCCAGGGGGGCTCCCCCGGGGCCCCTCATCCCGCCGCAGTTCTTTATATACCAGAGCCAGCGCCTGTAGTCCCCAAGGTGCTGCCAGAAGGGCTCCCTGGGCTGCCGCTCCGGAAGGCCGGGTATATATATAGGCCGGTACTGCCAGGGCTGGTGGCAGAAGGCCCCTCCGAAGGCATGGCTGGCCTGGCAGTAGCCCTCCTCGAAGACGCAGCCGTCATTTAGCATGAATACTTCGTACTCTGTTTCAGGGCCCACCCTGGATACTATTTCCCCAAGCTCCTCAAGGCCCATATAGCGGGGAAAAATAATTCTGGACCCTCCCAGGTCCCGGAAAAGTGAGGCCGAGGCGCTGTTAAGCACCGCCAAAAGGCTGCTCACATGGATGGAGACGCCCGGTATCTTTTCCCGGAGGGCTGTGATCATGCCGGGATCTCCTACTATAAAGGCCTTGATACCCCAGGAGGACGCTGCTTCTTCGGCCAGTCCCACTATTTCGGGGTACTGTGCCGGGGGGTAAAAGGGAAGGTTCAGGGTTAAATAAACCGGCACCCCCTGGCGGCCTGCGTATTCGGTAAGCCTCTTAATTTCCTCTCCAGAGCTGATGTTGGCCGGTCCCGGCCCCCGGCGGTTAACCCATAGTTTTCCACTTTCGCCTGGCCGTATACCGGGGTGCAGGCCGCAGTACAGCTCCCCTGCACCGCAGGAGATAAGGTGCCGTGCTTCCCGGGCGGAACTGACCGGAGCCAGTATCTTCAAGAACTATTCCCCCTTAATTCGGAACAGGCTGGTAGACTATCCTGTCTATACCCAGCGTTCGGGCTTTTTTTAAACCACCGGTTAAAAGGCCTTCGGACTGGCGGTAAAAAACAGTGTTTCCCTTTTGAAACACACTTTTCACCGCATCGCCGCCTACACAGCCGCTTAGATCATCCATCTCCAGGAAATACCGTCTGCACAGCCGGCTGCAGGAGCTGCCGGAGGCCATAAATTTTTCTCTCTGCCGCAGTCCCCAGGATCCGGGGAAACAGATTCTTCCCGTTGATACAAAGCCATAGGGTATATAAAGGGATGACGGCACACCACGTTCGAAAAGGCCGCCTTCCATTCCCTGGGGCAGGTTGTCGGCCTCCACCCTGGCAACTCCAAGCATTTTTAAAAGGCTCTTCGTGTAGGGATTTGCAGAGCTGCTGAACCGGTAAGCCGCCGCCTCGCCGTCCGGAATATCTTTTAGGTGCTTTAAAATCCTGGGTTCCCTGCAGGCCTTGTTCAGAAGGCGGCCCATCACCGGAACAAGGGTGGAGAATTTTTTCCTGATCAGATAAATGACCCCCCAGTCATTGCAAATTACCTCGCTAAAGGGTCTTATGTCCTCCAGCTCTGCCAATAGCTCTTCCAGTCGGACCAGAGCTTTTTCAGTTGTGTAGGGAGTCACCAGGGAAAACTTCATGCCCTTTTTTAAGGAAGTCAGTATTGCCTCGGTCATATCTTCCTTTCCGGGAATTGCACGGTCACAGAATTCCTGTCCAAAGTACAGTCGGGTGAACCTGATTTTGCCGAACAGGCTTTCCACCACCTGCTGCGGGCTGCATTTTCCCTGAAGGAATATATTCTTCCAGGGGCTGCCGGCTAAATCAAGACTGCCCCTGTCAGTTATGGCCAGTGCCCATTCCAATAGAAGCACCTCTATTTCTTTTACTGGTTTTTACATTGTATTTTAGAAGGGGTGAAGATGACATTGTATTTTTAGTAATGAGCTAAATATGAATGGGTATTCTTTCCGGCTGAAAGGATCACGGCTCGGCTACCCCGAATTATTTTATAATAGCTGGAAACGAAGGCCGGAGGGTCAGCGCCGGCCAGTCAAATGGAGTATAAAGGGGGTTTCCCGGTATGGCGGGCCAGGAGCAGCTTAAATCCTGCGTGATAGATAAAAACCTGTGCTCCGGGTGTGGGATGTGTGTGGGGCTGTGCCCCTATATAAAGACGTTCCGGGACAGGGTAAAGGTTATCCATCCCTGCGGGCAGAAAGACGGTACTTGCTACAGCACCTGTCCGAAGACCTTTTGGGATATCGATGGGATGGATGATTTTGTTTTCCAGGGACCCAGAAGTGATCAGGCCCTGGGGGTATACAAAGGGATATTCTTCTCCCGGGCAGCCGGAGAAAAGGCCGGCGGCGCACAGTACGGAGGAACGGCCACCAGCCTGATGGCCTTTGCCCTGGACAGCGGAATGGTGGAAGGAGCGGTGCTGGCCGGGGGCAGCGCCCTGGACCCCAGGCCGGTATATGCCGGGACTGCCCTGGAGGTGATGGCCGGCGCCGGGTCAAAATACACTGCCGTGCCCACCCTGGCCGCCTTCAATCAGGCTGTGGGTATTAACGGCGGCAGGCTGGGACTGGTGGGAAGGCCCTGCCAGGTGGAGGCGGTGCGGAAAATGCAGCAGGGCTGCCACTCCGAGGCCCATGGAAACAGGGAAAGGGCGGTTGGCCTGACCATAGGGCTGTTCTGCTTCTGGTCACTGACCCCTGAATTCTATGACTTCCTGGCCGAAAAAACCAAAGGAGAGGTAATAACCAGGGTTGACATACCTGTGGAGGGATTGACTGTAACTACCCCCGCCGGGGCCAACACCTGGCCGGTGGACCAGATCAGGAAGTACATAAAGGATTCCTGCAGCGCCTGTATAGACTGCACCTCGGAGTGGGCCGATATTTCCGTGGGCTCCACCGAGTCTGACCCGCAGTACAACACCCTGGTGGTGCGCACCGTGGCCGGGCAGAGGCTGGTGGAGAGGGCGGCTGAAAAGGGTGTTATTGAGATAAAGCCCTACCCCGAGGAGAGGCTGCCCATCCTAAGGAAGGCCGCGCTAAATAAAAAAATGAGGGTTATACAGGGAGAGGGAGGAAAGATGCCCGGCTACCTTAAATTGAGTGATCAATACAGGGCTGAAATAATAAGACAGTGGGAGGTGCTGCAGAAATGAGCGCGCATGCGGTAGCCCTGGACCAGCCCGGGCGGCGGGTGGTGCTCACCGGCAATGAGGCGGCGGCCAGGGGGGCCATAGAGGCAGGAGTGTCCTTTGCAGCCTGCTACCCGGGTTCGCCCACCTCCGAGGTGCTTCCCACCCTGGCCAGGCTCGGAGCCAGGTTCAACATATATACCGAGTACAGCACCAATGAAAAGGTGGCTATGGAGGCGGCCACCGCCGCTTCTTACGCGGGCTTAAGGTCTCTTACCATATGTAAGGCCGACGGGTTCAACGTGGCCCTGGATTTTGCCGCCGCTGTCTGCCTGCAGGGCATCAATGCGGGAATGGTGATCATGGTGGGGGACGACCCCGGGTCCCATTCCAGCGTGAGGGAGGAGGACTCCCGGCTTCTGGCCAGGACCGCCAACTTTCCGGTGCTGGAGCCCTCCACAGTACAGGAGGCCAAGGATATTGTAAAGGCTGCCTTTGACCTGTCCGAGGATCTCAGACAGCCGGTGGTGGTCCGCTGCACCACCAGGATATGCCATGCCAGCGGGGACGTGACGCTGGGGGATATCCCCATGGTGAAGAAGGAGGCCACCTTTACCAGATCCCAAAGATTTGTGTCCAGTGTAAAATTCGCCCCCGGAATGAGAGATAAAATAAAAAGGGCTGCTGCCCTGGCCGGGGATTCACCCTTTAATTACTATACCGGGCCGGAAAACGCCCAAAGGCTGGTGATAGCCTCGGGCCCCAGCTACACCTACTCTCTGGAGGCCCTGGCCATGCTGGGTCTGGAGGATACAGCGGGAGTGCTGAAGATCTCCACCACCTGGCCGCTTCCGGAAGAACTTATCATAAAATACCTTATCCCTGCCCGGGAGGTTGTTTTTGCCGAGGAGGTGGACTCCTTCCTGGAGGACGGGGTAATGGTGCTGGCCGCCAAGAATATGGACAGAATAGGACAGACTAAATTTTACGGAAAGAATTCGGGACATGTGGCCGGCCCCGGCGGTCCCTTTGTGGGCGAGCTGGACCCGGATATAGTGGCGGGGTGCCTGGGTAAGGTGTTCAATACTCCGTACCATCCGCCCGCCATTCCCAATGCCGGGGAGGCCCGGGATATAATAGAGCACAGCCTGCCCGGAAGAGAGCTGGCCCTCTGTGCCGGGTGTCCCCACAGGGCCTCTTTCTGGGCCATAAAAACAGCGGTGGAGCTGGACGGGCGGGAGGCCATAGTGCTGGGTGACATAGGGTGCTACACCCTGGGGCTTTACCGCACCGGGTATAATCTTTTACAGACCGTGCTCTGCATGGGGTCGGGTGTCGGGCTGGCCTGCGGGCTGGCCAAGCTGGACCGGTTCAATTTCAGGCAGCCGGTGATATCGGTGGTGGGGGACTCCACCTTCTTCCATGCCGCCCCCCAGGCCCTTATGAATGCCCGCTACAACCAGGCCGACATACTCTGTGTGATACTGGACAATGAAACAACGGCCATGACCGGCCACCAGCCCCACCCCGGCAGGGGCGTGAGCGCCTCCGGAGAGGCGGTGGGCAGGGTGGAGATAGAGTCACTTCTGGGAGGCATGGGCATCCCGGTAACCGTTCACGACCCCTATGACATAGAGGGGTCCATTGAGGTAATATGCTCACTTCTCAGGCAAAAGGGCCCCAGGGCGCTGGTGCTGAGGAGGTCCTGCGCCCTGGTGGCGGTAAAGGGAAAGAAAAAGAACAGGGTCTACGTGGACCAGGACCGCTGCATAGGGGACAGCTGCGGCTGCGCCAGGTTCTGCAGCGGGGTTTTTGCCTGCCCGGCAAATATATGGGATAGTGAGAGGGGCCGGGCCCGCATAGACGAGGCGGTGTGCAACGGGTGCGGGGTGTGCGCCACCCTCTGCCCCGGAAAAGCCATCGTGGTGGAAAGGACGGTGTAGGGGCATGTTTAATGTTATTGTTACCGGGGTAGGGGGCCAGGGGAATGTGCTGGCCTCCCAGGTGCTGGCGGCCGCCGCCGTTGAGGCGGGCTGCCGTGTTTCCATAGGGGAGACCTTCGGGGCCTCCCAGAGGGGCGGATCGGTTATGAGCCACGTCAGGATCAGCCGGGACCGGACCTGCGGCCCCCTCATACCCAGGGGGAAAGCCCGCCTGGTGGTTGGCTTTGAGCCCCTGGAAACCCTGCGGGTGCTTATGGAATACGGCAGTGAGGACACTGTGGTGATAGTGAACAACAGGCCCAACTACCCCATCGGCTGCCTTCTGGGGGAGGATAAATATCCGGACCCGCAGAGGATCATTGAGGCGGTCAAAAAGCTGGTGTCCACCTGCCACGTGCTTCCGGCCACAGACCTGGCCATGGAGGCCGGAAGCCCCATGGCCGCCAACATGGTCCTTACCGGGGCGCTGGCCGGCGCCGGTGTTCTGCCTGTGGACGGGAATTATTTCAGGGACACCATTGAAATGCTCTTTTCAGGTGAAGTGAAGGAAATAAACAGAAGGGCCTTTGAGTCAGGCTTCAAAGCTGTTCAGAAGGGCTAAGGCGTCGGTCAATAGGATTGCAGTCAATCCCATTGTATTTTGGGAGCGGAGCCAGCGTTAATATTTTAGGGCTTTTAAAATATCCATAACGCATACTTTCCTGGCTATAATAAAAAAAGGGGGGGCTTTCACCCCCCTTTACCCTTTTAACGGTAAGTATTAGAAGTTGAACGACTCTTCCGGGACATCCAGCACCGAGGTATCCCCGTCTGCCATTATCCTGGCTGTGGTCATAATTTCAGGCACCACGTTGCGGACGTAGTAGCGGGCGGCCTCAACCTTGCCCTTGTAGAACGGGTAGTCGAAGTGTCCCTCGCCGACCTCTGCCGCCTTGGCGGAGGCCAGTACGGCCTGTTCCATAATCAGAGCGCCGCAGTACAGCTTGGCGGTGCAGTGCATCACACGGGTGGCGAACAGCGGGAACATGTCGAATTTCTGCTCCATGTAGAAGCCCATGGCCATCTTCTGAATCTGGCGGTATGCTCCGTGGGCTTCGCTTAAGATAGCATATTCCTTTGCATATTCAGGCTTGTTAAAGGACTCGATCAGCTGCTTCAGCTCAATCATCCAGGCCTTGAAGACCTCTCCGTTCTTCATGGTCCACTTGCGCCCCAGCAGGTCCATGGACTGGATGTAGTTGGTGCCCTCCCAGATGGAGTATATCTTGCAGTCCCGGGCCACCTGGGCCAGCGGGTACTCCTCAGTAAAGCCGTAGCCGCCGTATACCTGGATGCCTTCGGCCACCAGCGGCCAGACCACATCGGAAACATAACCCTTGACCAGCGGTATGTTCACTTCAATGGTATTGGAGGCGTGAGTCCTTTTGGCCTCATCAGCGTCATGGTTCATTATGTCACCCAGCAGAGCGGTTTTATAGATCATTGCCCTCATGGCCTCCACATGGGCCTTTATGTGCATCAGCATACGCCTTACGTCAACGTGCTTGACTATTTGAATGCGGTCGCCCTTGGGATTGGTCATGGGGCGTCCCTGAATTCTTTCCTTGGAGTACTGGGCAGCCTGGTAGTAAGCAACGGCGGCTGCGGCCAGAGCCATCAGGCCGGTTTCGAAGCGGGCGCCGTTCATCATCTGGAACATTTGGGCCATGCCCTGGGCCTTGCCCTTTTCGTCGGGAGGATTGCCCAGCAGGTAGCCGTAGCAGTCATTGTTGTCACCGAAGCTGAGCATGGCTGTGGCCGACCCCCTAAGCCCCAGCTTGTGCTCCACGGCAACTGTGGTGACGTCGTTGGGCCCGGTAATCTCTCCGCTGTCGCTGACACGGAACTTGGGAACCACGAAAAGTGAGATGCCCTTTGTTCCCGGGGCCGCCCCCTCAATGCGGGCCAGCAGCAAGTGTATAATATTCTCGGTAAGGTTGTGGTCTCCGGCGGTGATGAAGCACTTGGTGCTCTTAATTTTGTAAACTCCGGGGGTATCGGTGGGGAAGGCCTTGGAGGTGATGTCACCCACGTCGGACCCGGCGTTGGGCTCGGTGAGGCACATGGTGCCGGTCCAGGTTCCGTCCAGCATTTTACCGAGGTATAGTTCCTTGGCCTTTTCGTCCCCAAAAGTCTGGATCAGGCGGGCCGATCCGGTAGTGGCGCCCACGTAGGGCACAAAAGCGGGGTTGGCGGCGCAGAACAGCTCGTTGACGGCGGTCTGCAGAATCTCCGGCAGGGCGGCGCCGCTTTCCTCGTCCAGGTTGCTGGAGCCCCAGCCGTTGTCCTGCACGAACTTGTAGGCCTCCTTAAAGGAAGCGGGCAGCTCCACCTTGCCGTTCTCCAGGTGGGCGGGGTGCCTGTCTCCCTCTTCGTTGGTGGGAGCAATAACATCCCTGGCAACCTTCAGGGCCTGCTCCAGGATCATGTCCACGTCATCCACGCCGTAAGCTTCAGAGAACAAATCATAGGACAGCACCTGATCTAAGGGGAGCCATTCCTTCAGGATAAACTTGAGGTCCCGGGTGTTAAATAAAAAATTTGCAGGCATTATCACACATCCTTATAAAAATAGTCTTACCTATAATTTATAACTGAATGAGTATTCAGTCAATATTAAAGTTTCTTAAAGAAAAATATTTAGACAATAAAATATTTATTATAAAGACAAAACGCTGATAAAAATTATTATTTATTGATAGAAAAATTGTAACGGGCGGTGCTGCGGGGCGGACCTGAGCAGGATTGACAAAGGGAAAGGAAGAAAATGTGTAAAAATAAAAAAAGAAGTACCGGCTCTTATAGAATTACTGACTAATAAATAATTTGTAAGGTTTATCAGTGGGATCATTAAGTTGTGGGGTGGGGTCTTATGGAAAAGAAATATGTCCTGGCTCTTGACCAGGGAACCACCAGCTGCCGGGCCATTCTATTCGACAGCAGTAATATAGTAGGGATTGCCCAGAAGGAGTTCAGCCAGATTTACCCCAGGCCGGGGTGGGTTGAGCATGACCCCGAGGAAATCTGGAGCACCCAGTACGGTGTAATGGCCGAGCTGCTGGCCAGGACCGGGGCCAGCCCCGGGGAGATAGCCTCCATAGGGATAACCAACCAGCGGGAGACCACCGTGCTGTGGGACAAAAACACCGGCAGACCGGTGTACAACGCTATTGTGTGGCAGTGCCGGCGGACTGCCGCAATTTGTGACCAGTTAAAGGAAAGGGGCCTGGAGGGGACCTTTCGGAGGAAAACAGGCCTGGTGCTGGATGCTTATTTTTCGGGCACCAAGGCAGGGTGGATACTGGACAATGTTCCGGGTGTCAGGGAAAGGGCCGAGGCCGGGGATATTCTTTTTGGGACCATGGATACCTGGCTTATCTGGAAGCTGACCGGCGGCCGGGTCCATGTAACCGACTATTCCAACGCCTCCCGCACTCTTATGTACAATATAAGGGATTTGTGCTGGGACCAGGAGCTGCTGGACCAGCTGGGAGTTCCCCTGTGCATGCTGCCGGAGGCGCAGCCCTCCAGCCGGGTATACGGAGAAACCGATCCCGGCCAGTTCTTTGGCTGCCGGGCGCCTATCGGCGGCGCGGCAGGAGATCAGCAGGCCGCTCTTTTCGGACAGGCCTGCTACAGCCCGGGGATGGCCAAAAATACATACGGCACCGGCTGCTTTATGCTGATGAACACGGGTGACAGGCTGTATGATTCCCAAAACGGGCTTTTAACCACCATTGCCTGGGGAATAGGGGGCAGGGTGGAATATGCCCTGGAGGGTAGTATTTTTATCGCCGGGGCCGCCATGCAGTGGCTGAGGGACGGCCTCAAGGTGCTGGAGACTACTCAGGAATCAGAGTATCTTGCCGGAAAGGTCAGTGACACCGGGGGGGTGTACCTGGTGCCCGCCTTTGTTGGGCTGGGGGCGCCATACTGGGACATGAGGGCCAGGGGAGCCATAGTGGGAATCACCAGGGGCACCACCAGGGAGCATATTATAAGGGCGGCTCTGGAGTCCATGGCCTACCAGACAAGGGATGTTCTGGGGGCCATGGAGGCAGATTCAGGGATAAGTCTCAGTACACTGAAGGTTGACGGGGGAGCTGTCAGCAATAATCTATTGATGCAATTTCAGGCGGATATACTGGGTGTGCCCGTGGAGAGGCCCAGGGTTATTGAGACAACTGCCCTGGGCGCCGCCTACCTGGCCGGGCTGGCTGTTGGATTTTGGAAGAACAGGGAAGAACTGGCCGGAAGGTGGCAGCTGGACCGCAGGTTTGCCGGCAGCATGGACGGGGCTGTGAGAGAAAAGCTGTACCGGGGCTGGAAAAGGGCAGTGACCAGGGCTATGGACTGGTCTGATGATGAATGAAATACTGGCCCGGGCCTACGGTATTCAGTAGCCGGGAAATAAAGTCTTTAAAATCTGCTGCCCAAAAGTGACAGTGTCGGTACCGGGCTTTTGGGGTCCCCTTTCTATGATCCGTGGGCTGGCGCTGTAATAACTGATTCCCTTTTTCTTGGAGGTAATCATGCCGTCAGGTGTTTCAACGGTCACCCAGGACTTTACCGTGCAGCCGTCCTGGCCGGGGGCAATGACCCTCTCGTCCCCTGGATTAAGAGAGGGGTTATGCTGGTAAAGTGTCCAGAAAGGTGCGGTTGTTATCAATATATGGTGCCACCTTACCACGGGTGGCTTTTTTGTGCCGTAAAGGGCCATGTACAGTGTATCACCGGACTTCTGGGACCAGATCAACACAGGCCCCCCGGAATTGTTAATAAAGCGGAAATCCCTTACCCCGTAATACACAGTGGCATCCTGCCCCGGCGGGACATAGGGCACTGTCATGGAGTGGGCGCTGCGCATAATAATCTTCAAATCGCTGAAAGTCACCACATTGTACAGCAGGGTGGCTATTTTACAGACCCCGCCCCCCACTGTGGTGACCAGCCTGTTGCCGGAATAGGTTGGTCCCGCACGGTAGCCCTTGCTTTCTGTATAGGGGCCGATGGTGTCATTCTGAGAAAATATTTCATTTGGCTGCACTACTGTACCGGCCAGCTGATCCGCTGCCAGGCCTATATTGTAGCCCTCGGCCATAATGGGGTCGTGCAGCGTGGCCCTGTAGGCGGCCATTAGGAGCGGTGTGCCGCTTTTGGACCGGGCCTTCTGGAATTTTATGTCATTCTCCCAGGGAAGGGGTCCTTCATAGGGCTTATCCATATCTTTAAACTTTTCCAGGGACTGGGTTGCGCCTGTTTCAGGAGCCGGAGGCGGGTCGGGACTGGCCATGCCCTGCTGTGCGCAGATAAAGCAGAATATAATACCGACCACCGTGAGAATAATTACATCCTTACTTTTCATTCACAATCTCCCGGTATTTTTTCAAGCTACTGTTATTATGCGCAAAAAATTTCTTTAGAAACTGTGGCGGCATTTATTTTACCGAATTACTCTTACAGTCCTCAGCAGTGGATCCTGACACCCCTGGAAATGAGCGCCCATGTTTTTCATGAGCAGCAAGTAATCCACTATACCGCCGGTGATCACCTCACCAGGACAGATTATGGGAATGCCCGGAGGATAGCAGGCTATGGTTTCAGAGCATATACGGCCCCTTGCTTCGAGCAGGGTAACTGCTGACCACGGTGTCCAGAACGCTTCCCGGGGGGTTATCGCCTGCTTCGGAACTTCAGGCATAAAGTATTTTTCCTCCCAATTATTAAATGGGCCTGGATCTTCCCGGCCCTCCCGGTGTTTTTTCATGTCCCGGAGACTTTCCAGGAAGCGGACCGCGTGCACTTTGAAATTGCCGTGGGTCACTATAAGTAAAAGGTTAAACATATCTGACATTTCTACCTGGATGCTGTGTTTTTCCCTCAGCCACTGCTCGGACCAGAAACCCGAAATTTTAAGGTCCCTTAGGGATATGGTTATCTTTGTAGGGTCAAGCCCGAAAATTCCCTCCCTTTCCGCTTCCAGAAGGGAAAACCCCTCCAGCGCCATTATTTCCTTTCTCAGGTAAAAAGCCAGTTCCAGCGACCCCTGCAGAATTTCCCTTCCGTTGGAGGACATCTGGGATCTGGTGGCGTCAAGGGACGAAAGAAGCAGGTAGGAGGTGCTGGTGCTCTGAAGGAGCCTTAAGGCAGACTCCACCCTGTCCGGGTCCACCTTTGAGCCCTTCAGGTGGAGCATGGAGGCCTGGGTAAGGGCTGAAAGCATTTTATGAGTTCCCTGAACAGCGGCGTCGGCGCCCTCATCCAGGGAGGGCCGGGGCAGTTCTTCATGAAAGCGCAGGTGCGGGCCGTGGGCCTCATCCACAAGCAGGGGAATATTTAACTGGCGCGTTATACAAGAGATTGCTGAAATATCCGAAACAATACCGTGATATGTGGGGTTGACCAGCACCACGGCCTTTATGTCCGGGTGGCGGCTGGTGTAATATTCGATAGTGTCCGGGGAGGTGCTCAGAGGGATGGCGAAATGACTGTCGTATTCAGGCCTGTAGAAAATAGGCACGGCCCCTGTCAGAATAATTCCGCTCAGTATTGAGCGGTGCATGTTCCGGGGCACCAGTAGTTTGTCTCCCGGCCCGCAAACCGCCATGATCAGGGCCTGCAGGCCGCAGGAGCTCCCATTTACCAGGAAATAGGTGCGATCGGCCCCAAAGGTTTGGGCCGCCAATTCCTGGGCTTCTTTTATAACACTCTGAGCCTGGTGGAGATCATCCATGCCGGGAACATTGGTAACATCGGCGGCAAAGGCCCTGTTGCCTATAAGCCTTCCAATGAGTCCCTCCATAACCGGCGCTCCTTTGTGGCCGGGCATATGGAACCTGACGGTCCAGTCATTAACATATTTGGTGACAGCATCAATTATCGGTGTATTCTGGTTGTGACCCACCGGTCCTTCCTCCCCCTGTTTGGCATATAAGCTCATATATGCCGGAACCGGCAAGGGTGTCACACAGCAAAGTCAGGTAAATAATTCTTTTAGTACTCCATGCTTATAATGACCAGTCCCAGTGTTATAAAAAAGGCCCCAAGCAACTGGAAATTTTTAATCATTTCCCCCAGGAAGAAGTAGCTTAAAAGCATGGTTACCAGGGGGGAGCAGGCCATAATAAGGGTCACGTCGTTTATATTGCCCCTTTTAAGGGCGGCAAAATAGGCCAGGTCGCCCAGAAGTGTTGCCAGAATGGCCTCTATGCCTATCAAAACCCAGAACAGGGGAGGTATTTGAAAAACCTGTCCAAAGCCCCTGGACCCGATAAGCCAGAACATCACCAGTGTGGCCGCCATAAGTGTTCTGACTGAAAGGGCGGTGGCGGGATTGACTTTATACAGCCCCAGCTTTCCGAACAGTGGGGCCAGTCCCCAGCACAGCATCCCCAAAACAGCGTAAAGAAAAACCATGGCTTCCTCCGGGCAAAAAACTTTACAATTATTTGGTATGCAAAAAATGGATAATGAGAACCTTTTTTTACCAGATGCCTTCATCAGGCCTCAATTGTCAATATAAAAAAACCGCCTTTCCGGTTTTTTTATCAGACGGAAAAACGGTACACGGAGGATAATTATATTAGCTATCCTTTCACTGGAATTCTTACAGGTCGGAATCCGGAATGCAGTAGCCAGGATTTTAGAATTCCTTTGCAAAACTGCATATTAGAAATGCTTGGTTATTCTGTCTTCTGTATTCTGACTCCTGAATTCTGACCGGAGGTATTACCTTTAAACTTCTTTATAGCCCCATATCGGCCCCGATTACCCCCACTATCTGTCCTGAAGAATTACATACCGGAGCGGAAAGAGTTACGCAGGGCCTTTGGGTGATGGCCGAAACATATATTTCCGAAACATACTCTTTCCCGGCGGCCGCCTGCTTCCACCAGTCCCTGGCCCTGGCATTGGCCAGCCCGGCAGGAGGTTGGGAGAAGACGAAGGTGCCGTCCATATTGTTGGTCCACACTGCTTCCAGCTCCGGATAACTTTTAAGAAACCGGGCCAGTACATTTTGGTGGCCCTCTGCATGCATATCTGAAACAGCCGGGTTGGAAGACAGCTCTTTCAGCAGCTTCATCAGCCTGCCGGTTTTTTCCCTAAACTGGCCGCTGTCTTTTATAACGTTCTCCTCCAGCTTTATCTTTTTGCCGGCGTCATCTATTATGGAGGCCGCTCTCTGCATTATTTCCCCCAGTTCTTTTATTTTGTCCAGGTTATCCTGCTGGGATTGGGCGGCTACATCCACGTGCCGGAGATATTCTCCCATCTCCCCGCTGGATCTCTGCACGGTGGAGGATATTGCTTCCACTGCTGTGGCGATGCTGTCCAGGCTTGACCGGGCGTTAAGTGTGTGCCTGACCCCTTCCGTAACGCTTTTTCCAGCCCCGGAAACCTTTTCTTCAACCAGCCGGACATCCCTGCGGATGGAGCTGATAATTTCAGTAACCTCATTGGTGGCGGAGAAGGTGCTTTCAGAAAGCTTCTTTACCTCCTGGGCCACCACCGCGAAGCCCTTGCCGTGCTCACCTGATCGGGCTGCCTCTATGGCGGCGTTAAGCGACAGGAGTCTGGTCCGGTCGGAAATTTTTATTATGCTATCCAGTATGATGTCAACACGGGCTACTGATTCCACCAGCCCGGACACATGGTGGGCCACATCCAGGGACTGGCTTTTGATCTGATCTATGGCGCTGCGGGCGTTTTCCATGTCGGCGCGGCAGTTGGTAAGAGCTATTTCATTTTCCCTTGTTTCCCGGCCCAGGCTTTCGGAAAGTAGGGCCAGGGACGAGGCCACCTCCTCCACTTCTGAAAAATTGGCGGCTGCCTGGCGGGCTGCCCCGGTGGTCAGGCTCATCTGCTCCACTGCAGCAAATACCTGGCCCGAGGCCAACTGGACCTTAAGGGTAATCTCTTTTAAAAGGGCGCCCAGTGATTCCGCTTCATCCCTCAGCCTGTCGGCCTTGTTCCGGCTGTGCCTGGTTAAGATAACTGAGAAAAGAACGCCCACTGCGGCAGTGTTAACTGCCAGCAGTAAAAAGGTGATCAGTCTCCGGTCAAATATCAGTGCCAGGGCTGTGGTAAAAGCCAGGGCCGGTAGGGCTCCAATAATCCAGGCAGTATACTTTTTTGTCATGATTATCTCCCTCTCAAAAAAAGTCCCTGCCGCAAAACGGCAGGGACTTCAATGTCTCTTTTTTGTATCTACGTTGATACGTATTGTGTAGAATTATACAGTATATATAGTATGACTTGCAATATTATGACAAAATTTTATTCCAGCTGGTATAAATGTAGTTGAATAACGCCATAAGTGTAGTTCTTTGCGCATCCCTGGTTATATTAAATATACAAAAGCTATGGAGGGGGAAATGTAAATTGGCTGAGGTAGTAATTGGGGTGGGGGGATTGGACTCATCCGATTCCCGGTTGGCGGCAGCAAATGCTCTTTATAAGTATTCCGGGGTGCTGGACATAAACGTAAGCCCCGGCGGCGAGGAAATGAGAGTAAGGTATGATCCTTCCAATATACTGGCCCGGGACCTGGAAGAGACCCTACAGAATGAAGGCTATAGTGTAAAATGGCTCAGGGAGTAGCCAGGGCAGGCCTCAGACCGGGGCCTGTTTTTTAGATCCGGCCTCAGGGGAGGCGGCCCGGGACCCGGCTGCCTGCCTCCAGCTGGCCAGGTAGACCGATACGATAATCAGTGCCCCTCCGGCCATCTGGGCCGGGCTGATGGTTTCTTTAAGTATGAAATAGCTGCTGATCACGGTAACCACCGGGATGAGGTTGATGAATAGGGAAACCACCCCGATGCCCAGGCTCTTTAAGGCATAGACGTAAAGGTAGTAGCCCAGGGCCGAGCAGAACACCCCCAGAAAGGCCACATTCAGCATAACGACTGTTGACACAGGCTGCCAGTTACCCATCTCCAGCAGGGAAAAGGGGACCAGACATAAGGTTCCGAAGATGGTCTGGTAGGTTACTATATATAGCTGGGAATACTTTTTCCCCAGGGGGCGTGTAAAAATACCGTAGGCCACCCAGGAAAGGGCTGCACCCATCATCATCAGGTTGCCCATAAGATTGCTCCGGCCGTGAGGTCCGGTGAGATTGGCTCCCACCACCAGGTACACCCCAATTATGGACAGAAGAACGCAAAAAATCT
Organism: Peptococcaceae bacterium BICA1-7; assembly: GCA_000802095.1. Lineage (GTDB taxonomy): Bacteria > Bacillota > Desulfotomaculia > Desulfotomaculales > Desulfocucumaceae > BRHc4a. Next base: position 523,218 of record JUEB01000033.1, read on the forward strand.
TATACGGCGACAGGGGGCTTTTAAAAAACAGGTAGTCAGCCAGTAAGGAAAGGATGGGTATGGCCGCAATGATCATGGAGGCCACCGAGGCCGTGGTCATTTTTACCCCGTTGTTCTCAAAGAAAAAATATACCGTTATGCCTATTATCCCGGCCACCGAGAGAGCAGGTATATCCTCTTTTTTCAGCTTTGATCCCGGCTCAAGAATTCTTATCATCAACGATAAAAGCACTGAGGCCATGATGAACCTTAGCAGTGCCAGGGTCATGGGTGGAATTACCGCCACCGATATTTTTATGCTTAAAAAAGAAAGTCCCCAAATCACTGCGGTGAGAGTAATGGCCAGCACTGGCAGCAGCCTGCTTTTTTTCAACTTACACCCCTCCATCCCATAAAGTCTATTTTATCAGAGCAGTTGCTGAAATCAACGCCCAATTTTAAATAAAGCGGTCCGCTTTAAAGGGCCAATTTGAATCAATGGGTGCAGAGGATCTTATGAAACCACCTTGAAATTAAAGCCCGGACTTTTATTTAAGATGTATTGAAAGCTGACTTTATTTATAGGGCTGGCATCCTGTTTCAGCTGCATGATTCTTTTGGGAAGATTCAGAGAACACTGCCAGTTTGCAAGGTATACGTTGTCGAAAATTTGAATATTGGTTAATAGGCATAATTCGTTATAGCCTGCTTCGATGTTGTCCGGGATGTCAAGTTCCATTTCAGGGAAAGTGCCGCAGCTTTGGCGTGCGGTTTCTTTATTAAAATCAAATACGGTATCTATAATTTGATAGCATTTACCGTCATAATCCTTGGCGCCTGCCATTCTATAATTATCCTTTTTGGGATTGAGCAGCGCTGCCTCGATTCTTATATTCTGAGGTATAAGTATTCCATCTTTAAGCATTTGCGGCACAAGGTTCATTGTTATTGCAACCTGAGGTTCCTTTTGCAGTGCATTAAGCATGGTTTCGGTAATAAGCATGTGTATAGGCTTGCTTTTATTGTATTTATACTCTGCTGCGTCGCATAACACTATTTCATTTATGTAATTTTTTATATTTAAGGTATTGATAACATTATTAAGGAGTCGTATGCTCTCGGGATTGATTTCGAGGAAGGTGAAGTTGATTTCCCTGGGAGAAAAAAGTGAGGTAAAGGGAACTGCGAGAGTGGCAAAAGGACCTGTACCAGCGTATAGGACATGTATAGGCTCACCTTCAAACCTTTCCTGTGCTGCTTTGATACCTTTATATATGCCTTTGATAAACTGTTTGGTTCTCATCATCTCCTTGACGCACATTGCCGCCCAGAAGGCTCCGATTGCCTTTCCGGTCGGGAGGTATATATCTTCTCTGGCTGCATTTGATCCGGCATCTATTTTAGACGTTTCATAAAAAAGCTGGTTCAGGTCATCGATGGCATTTGATAATTCGAAGTAATTGTCATCTTCTTTAAAGAGAATTGTGCATATATCATTAAGCTTTTTTAGTTTCTCCATAATAAAATACTCCTTCAATGCTCTTCAAATATTTATATAATAGAATACCATAAATGACATAATTAAACATTAAAGAATATTAATTCTAATTATGCTACAAAATGAAATGGTAAGTATTGAAAAAAATAGCGTAAAATGATAATGTATTAGTAAATATAACCAGGTATTCAAAAAATAGCTTAATAATTAGCAGTGCCAAGGAATGAAAGGAACATGTTCATAGAGTATATGAGGGGAAGGAGGTGTTTTTATGGATCCATTACTTGGTGATATCGAGCTTTTTCCCTATGGCTTTGCGCCGGCATACTGGATGGAATGCGCAGGACAGACTTTGAACATCAACCAAAACCAAGCGCTTTACACACTCATTGGCACCACCTTCGGGGGAAACGGCACGACAACTTTCATGCTGCCGAACATCCCGGAAGATAAATGTCCTTATGGAATGCGTTATTATATCGCCATTCAGGGTATCTATCCTTCCAGAAGTTAACTATTTAATAGGATTATTAGGAGGTTAATGACATGGATTATTTTATAGGTCAAATTGTATTATTCCCATATTCATTTACACCCATGGGATGGAAAAAGTGTGACGGGACACTTCTCAGCATCCAGCAAAACACAGCTCTTTTTTCTCTGATTAGCAATAAATTCGGAGGCGACGGACAGACCAATTTTGCAGTTCCAAACCTCATAGGCGCAGAGCCGATACCCGGTATGAACTATTATATGTGCCTGTCAGGCATTTACCCCACGAGGGATTAATTTAACTTGCGGTCCTGCACTTTGTATAAACAGAATATGAAGGTGCGGGAAAGCAAGCGGAAAGGAAAATGATAATGGGAAATATCGCTTTAAATAAAACTGCGACTGCAAGCAGCTATGTGCTTCCCTTTAGCCCTAACAAAGCAGTTGACGGCTTTACCTCCCCGCTTAACAGATGGGTGTGCAACAGCGTCAGCACTGCTTACCCGGGCTGGCTGATGGTGGATATGGGTTCGCAGAAATTCGTAAACCGCTGGGTGGTAAAACATATGTGCGTCGGCGGCTTTACGCCTTCCACCAGCTACAGCAACAGAGACTACAAGTTCCAGGGCAGCAATGACTATGTAAGCTGGACGGATATAGATACCGTAACCGGCAACACGCTAAGCACTACCGACAGGACTACGGCAATTGTAAATTTCAGGTTTTACAGGGTGTCTGTGACAAGCGGCCTGAACGCCAACAAGGGCCTTGCTTCCATAGAGGAACTTGAGATATATGAAGCGCCGGTGCCCGTCCTCACCAACCTGACCTTGAGCAGCGGCACACTGAATCCTGCCTTTAACAGCGCCGTATACAACTATACTGCAAGTGTCGGATATGACGTGACCAGCATAACGGTAACGGCTACTTCGGGCGGGGCGCCCTCCACCATGACCGTAAACGGCGTGACAACAACTTCCGGTCAGCCCTCTGCTCCAATAAGCCTGAATGTAGGAGCAAACACGGTGACAGTGCAGCTGACCTCTCCAGGCGTGCCTGTGCAGACCTATACCGTGGCGGTTACCCGTGCAAGCAGCCCGTATCTGACGGAGGTGGAAGTCATTTACACTGGCAGATCGGGATCAGGGGAAATTACTATTACTATGGATCATACCGTTACAAGTTATACGACAAATGTTCCATCAGCCTCTACAGCAGTTACAATTACTCCGTTCGCCGAAGATACTGCAGCACAGATAGTGGTTAACGGTCAACAATTGAGCAGCGGAGAGACTTCTTCGGCTATAAGCCTTTCGACTTCCAGCACACAGATACCTATTCAGGTAAAACCGTCTGATGGACAGACTCCAAGGGATTATACAGTGACTGTCACAAAATAGTAAACAAAAGTTATTACTGAAAGACATCCCTGAGGTTATATCAGGGATGTCTTTCCAACATGATTGCAATTTCATTGAATTTTACACACACTGATTCCATACCGCAGTAATTTGTGGTAGGTCAATATTATGAATGTAAGGGAATCGGGAGGTAAATATGGACGTTAAAGCAAGTATTAAAAAACTGTCGGTTATTGCTATATTGTTTACTTTTGCCTTATGCAGTAGAGCTTATGCAAGTGCATATGGAGACAATCTGGTGTCAAATGGGAGCTTTTCAAGCGGAGATAAAACAGGATGGACCGATGTAACGGGCGATGGATTGCTTAGTGTAATAGATCCAGCTGGTATTAGTATTTTACCATATTCAGGCGATGGTTCTTATGTTCTTGACTATTTTAATAATACAGGCACAGCAGATGCCGAGTCATACCAGGAAATAGATGTATCAAGCTTTGCTTCGGATATTGCGCAACACAAGGTGAACCTGAACATTTCAGGCTATACCAGAAAATACTGGAATTCCGCTAGTTCCATAATAAGGCTTGACTTATATGATAATTTAAATAATTTATTGGACACATATTCCATTCAAGGGCCGGACGTGGCATCAGACCCTGCTTACCCGCTTCGAAATCAAAACAATGAATGGAGTGAGGTATCTGAAACCTATTACAACATAAACTCCAATACCAGACTGATAAAAATATCACTTGCTGCATATATTGAGCAAGGAGTTACAGATCCATATGCTCCTAGTTTCAAAACAGCAGACTGCGACTATGTGGAGTTTGATGGGATAAATTTGAATTTAACACTGGATACAAACCCGCCCGGCGGCTACAGCGTGGACATTGGTCCAACTAGCATAACCGATGCCAATAAGACCAATTTCGCATATACATTTGCCGGGGCGGAGGTGGGGGCAACTTATAACTATACAATCACAAGCAGCGGCGGTGGCGGTTCTGTCACAGGCAGTGGTACAATAGCTTCGGCAACCGATACAATATCGGGAATAGACGTGAGCGGCCTGTCCGACGGAACGCTTACACTAAGCGTGACGCTGACTGACGTTGCAGGCAACACGGGGAGTGCGGCAACGGATACGGTATTAAAGGATGTGATTACACCAAGCGGGTATTCGGTTAGCATTGCATCTGAATATGTAAACAATGCCAATAAGAATAATTTTTCCTTCACCTTTTCAGGAGCTGAGCCTGGGGCCGTATACAATTACACAGTTATGAGCAGCGGCGGCGGAGGTCCTGTTACGGGTAGCGGAACGATTTCTACAGCGACGGACACAACATCAGGCATCAATGTGACTCCCCTTGGAGACGGAACGCTGACGCTGAACGCTACTATTACCGATGCGGCAGGGAACGAGGGAATTGCTGCAACCGATACGGTGAGCAAAGATACGACAGTTCCGACCGCAGCCATAACAGCAGGAACAACAGCGGGTGGCGATGCGCTGGTAAATGCGGCGGAGAAAGCGGAAGGTTTTAATGTAGTGGCACAGAGCAGCGAAGCGACCGGGAAGCTGTATGTAGTACCTGATGGCACTGCAGCCGATATCTCTGATATAGCCACTGCTAAAATAGGAGAGGCAAATGTGACGGCAGCCAATACTGATACTACGATAACAGTAGCTGCGAACCATATAGGGATATCTGACGGGACATCGTACGGGGTATACGCGGTTGATGCGGCTGGAAATACCTCCACCATATCAGGCGTGGCATTTACAGCTGATCTGGCAGCTCCCACCGGAGGCAGCATCAGTATAAACGGCGGAGACACCTACACCACCAGCACCACGGTGACGCTTACCCTGTCCGCCACAGGGGCGAGCGAGATGATGGTTAGCGAGGACAGCGGCTTCAGCGGCGCAAGCTATGAGGCATATGCAACCAGCAAGAGCTTCACTCTGAGCAGCGGAGACGGGACAAAGACGGTCTATGTGAAATACAGGGACGCTGCGGGCAATGAGGCCAGCGGAACCATCAGCGACAGCATCACGCTGGATACAACAGCCCCCACCGGAGGCAGCATCAGCATCAATGGCGGGGCTACATATGCCAACAGCACTTCCGTAACGCTTACCCTGTCTGCCGCAGGCGCAAGCGAGATGATGGTGAGCGAGGACAGCGGCTTCAGCGGCGCAAGCTACGAGGAATATGCAACCAGCAAGAGCTTCACGCTGAGCAGCGGAGACGGAATAAAGACGGTCTATGTGAAATACAGGGACGCAGCGGGCAATGAGGCCAGCGGAACCATAAGCGATAGCATCACGCTGGACACAACGGCTCCCACCGGAGGCAGCATCAGCATCAACGGCGGAAACACCTACACCAACAGCACTTCCGTAACGCTTACCCTGTCCGCAACAGGGGCGAGCGAGATGATGGTGAGCGAGGACAGC